>CAWCBH010000005.1:0-88313 GCA_963793785.1 uncultured Actinomycetes bacterium | reverse complement strand
GCACGAACTGCAGGTCCGGGCCGGTCGTGAACCCACGGGTTCCGTTGTTGGTGTTGGAGCCGTTCAGGGCTGTTGAGTCGGTGAGATTCTCACCGCCACCCTCGTCGGCCTCAACCGCACCCTCGAGCACTGTGCCGAAGGAGTAGGCGACCAGATCGTTCTCGTCGCTGTTGGTGTAAGTCGCCTCGATGCAGTTGTTGTTGATCTGCGCGATCGAGTCGGCCTCCATCTGCTTTTGGCCGTCATAGCCGTTGAGGATGAAGTCGGACTCAGATCCCGCGCTGGCGACCCCGAGGCCCTTCGAGAAGCAGAAATCTGCGGTCGGTCCGCCCTGGCTGCCCGGCGTGGTGACCGAGGTCAGGTCGGGACGTGCCGTCGTGATCAGCGTCGTCGAGGTGCCCATCGCACCCTGGGCCACAGAGACGCCCATCAGCGACGCGCCAAGCGCCGCCACGCTGACCACGAGGCGCGCTACCCGCGCTCGCTTCGAAAGTCCAAACATCTTCAGAAATCCTCCTCCGGGGCCTCTCGACCCCTGCGATTAACGAGACGCCGGCAGCAACGCCCTTCCCCCTCCGGCGCACGGACTCCTATATCAGAGCCGCGCAACCGAAACAATCCCGAACAGCGAAAGTTGCGCTCGATGCAAGGCCAACGACGAGCGGGCGGCCACTGGCCGCCCGCTCGCGAACTCGAACTTCTGGTGCCAACGGCTAGAGGGCAGGCCCTCCGGCAGCCGAACACCTGGTCGACGTTCTTCTCGTCCTCGAACGCCGGACCGGCGTCGTCAGAGCCGGCCCCGTCGTACTCGAACGTCCACAGCGCTCCGCCGCAATCGGAGAAGTCGCCGTCGAACCGGATTCCGACCGTGCCCTCGGGGATCTCACTGGCCCCGAAGTCGAGGGTCAGCGGCTGCGGGCCGGGACCCTGGGTCGGCACCGTCGCCTGGGTCGGCGAGGTGATGTTGGCGCCGTTGGGACCGACGAGATGGATGCAGCTCAGATCCGTCTCGCTCGGGTCGATCTTCTGATCGAGCCGCACGATCGCCTGATCGCTGGTGCGGTTGATCGTCAGCGCCTGCGCGTCCGCGCCGGTGCTGTAGCCGGTCGCCTGCGCGCCGACGTTGCCGCCCGCGGGCTTGGCGCCCTGGGTGGAGTCCTCGTCGTCGTTGGCATCGACGACACAGCCGCCGGCGTCGGCACCGCCGACCACCAGCTCGGTGACGTCGCTGAACGTCTCGTCGAACTCGACCTGCAGCGTGTTCTGCCCGGTGACCAGGATGTCCTCGGCCTTCGCGGTCTCCGTGTTGGAGAGGATCGCGTAGCAGTACTCCGAGTCGCTCGGGTCGATCTGGCCGTCGTAGGTGAACAGCATCAGGTCGCTGTCACCGCCGCTGACCAGCTCGGTCGAGACCAGGTCGGGGTCGTTGGTCTGCCCGGACGTGCCGGGGACCGTGACCGCAAAGCGGTCGTTGGGCGGGTTCTCCGCCGTCCGCGAGTCGACCGCGCCCGGCTCGGCGACGGCGATCACCGCGTCGGTGACGTCGTCCTCGCAAGCTCAGGCCGCTGGCGATCGAGCCGTCCTCGAACTGCGCCACCACGACCCTCTGGCGACCGTCACCGGGGAACGAGGCCACGGAAGCGCCGAGGCTGTAGTGGTCCTGACCGGCCTGGTCGATGTACTTGAACGATCCGCAGCCGTCAGGGTTGCCGACGCGCCACAGGCGAAGACACCCTCTTGATTCAGAGCTGTTGACCGGGTCGACGACCTCCTGGTCGAACACGTAGGCGATCTGGTTCTGCGAGGCGCGGATCTGCACGAACTGCAGGTCCGGGCCGGTCGTGAACCCACGGGTTCCGTTGTTGGTGTTGGAGCCGTTCAGGGCGCGTCGAGTCGGTGAGGTTCTGCACCGCCGCCCTCGTCGGCTTCGACCGCACCCTCGAGCACTGTTCCGAAGGAGTAGGCGACCAGGTCGTCCTCGTCGTCGTCGGTGAAGGTCGCCTCGATGCAGTTGTTGTTGATCTGCGCGATCGAGTCGGCCAACAACGCCTTCTGGCCGTCATAGCCGTTGAGGATGAAGTCGCTCTCGGATCCCGCGCTGGCGACCCCGAGGCCCTTCGAGAAACAGAAGTCGGCAGTCGGACCGCCCTGGCTGCCCGGCGTGGTGACCGAGGTCAGGTCGGGACGAGCCGTCGTGATCAGGGTGGTCGAGGTACCCATCGCACCCTGAGCCACGGAGACGCCCATCAGCGACGCGCCAAGCGCCGCCAGCGTCACCACGAGGCGCACCGGCGACTTGCCGAGGCGCCCCAAAGCTCTAAATGAACCCATGAAAAGAATCCTCCTTGCGGGGCCCCTCGACCCCTGGAATGGACAAAACGCCGGTCGTCTGGCTACCGACAACTGTGGCATTAGTAGCAGACCCGGTGGACTCATAACCGCCGCCGAAAGGGAAAGTTGCGGTCGCCTAAGATCGGCGCATGAAAGCCCTCGTCAGCGGCGCCGGGGGTTTCGTCGGCGGCCACCTCGTCGCGGCGCTTCTAAACGACGGTCACGCCGTGCGGGCGTCGACCGCCTGCCGCTCGACGAATGGCAGCAGCGCCACGAGGGCGCCGAGTGCGTCGTCGCCGATCTCTCCCTCCCCGACGCCTGCAAGGACGCTTGCGCGGGGGTCGACGAGGTCTACAACCTGGCCGCCGACATGGGCGGGATCGGCTTCATCGAGCACAACAAGTCGGCCTGCATGCTCTCGGTGCTGATCTCGACCCAGATGCTGGTCGCCGCCCGCGACGCCGGCGTCGGAGCGCTTCTTCTACTCCTCCTCGGCCTGCGTCTATCCGCAGGGGCGCCAGGACGAGCACCGATGCGGCGCCGCTGCGCGAGGCCGACGCCTACCCGGCGCTGCCCGAGGACGGCTACGGCTGGGAGAAGCTGTTCGGCGAGCGGATGTGCCGCCACTTCCGCGAGGACTTCGGCCTCCAGACCCGGGTCGGCCGCTACCACAACGTCTACGGCCCGCACAGCACCTGGCGCGGCGGTCGCGAGAAGGCCCCGGCGGCGATCTGCCGCAAGGTCGCCGAGGCGGCGCTGAGCGGCAGCGGGGAGATCGAGGTCTGGGGCGACGGCCGCCAGACGCGCAGCTTCACCCACGTCGACGACTGCGTCGAGGGGACGCTGCGGATCGCCGCCGGCGAGCACGCCGAGCCGCTCAACCTCGGCTCCTCGGAGCTGGTGACGATCGACGAGCTGGTCTCGATCGTCGAGGAGATCGCCGGGGTCGAGCTGCGCCGCGCGCTACCGCCCCGACGCCCCGCAGGGCGTGCGGGGGCGCAACTCCGACAACACGCTGATCCGCGACACGCTCGGCTGGGAGCCCTCGATCGGGCTGCGCGAGGGCCTCGCCGGCACCTACGCCTGGGTGGCGGAGCAGGTCGAGCGCGAGCTCGCCGCGGATCGCAAGTCGTAGCGAGCTCGGCGCAGAATCGGCGCAATGCCCGCGCCTTCGGTGTGGTGCGGCATGTCACAATCCATGCCCATGGAGCCGGAGGACCTGGAGCGGCTGATCCGCCAGATGGACGAGTCAGAGGCGCGCGCGGAGACGCGGCATCGAGCGTTGATGGAGGAGCACGAGCACCTGCGGGAGCACTCGGAGGTGCGGCACCTGGCGCTGATGGAGGAGCACAAGCAGGTGCGCGAGCGCGCCGAGGCGCGGCACCGCCAGCTGTCGAGGAGCATCGCGAGGGTCACGAGAGGATGATCCGCCGCTTCGAGCGCAGTGAGCAGCTCTTCATCGAAGCGATTACCGACATCGACGCCAGCATCAAGCGCAGCATCGAGCGCCTCGACGACATGGGCGATGCGATCCGCGCCAACACCAGCGCCGTCCTCTCGGTGCTGGACCGGCTTGGGCCGGGTCCCGCTTCGACCTAGTAGGTGCCGCCGAGCTTGCGGTGGTCCCAGGTCGCCGTGCGCCGGGCCCGGAAGCGGATCGCGACCCGCTTCGGCGCCTGCGCCTCCAGCGCCGCCTTGGCGTCGCCCTCGACCCGCTCGATCCCCTCCGCGTAGCGGACGGTCAGCTCCTCGGCGAAGCCGAGCACGGTCTCGAAGTCGCGGTGCAGCTCCGCCTCGGCCTCGATCATCGCCCCCCGCAGCTCGCCGTATTCGTGCCCGGTCTCGATCAGCAGCGTCGCCCGCGGATCGCGCTCCAGGTTGCGGACCTTCTGCGACTTGGCGTAGGTCCAGACCCAGACCTCGCCGTCGCGGGGGACGAACCACATCGGCATCGAGTGCGGCCAGCCGCGCGGCCCGAGGCTGGTGACGACGACGACCCGCTCGGTTCGAGCAGCTCGGCCAGCTCGGCCTCGCTGAGCTTGATCTGGTCACGCCGGGACATCTCTTGCCTGCCTCGTTTTCAATTGACACTTTCGTGCGCACGTTGCGACCTTCTCTCAGGTCTATCCTCCTTCAACGATGGAACGCGCACGGGCAACCTGGACCGACGAGCGGCTCGACGACCTCGCCCGCAGGATGGACGACGGATTCAACCGGGTCGACCAGGATCTGCGATCCGACTGCGGACCGAGCTCGGGGCTCGGATCGACGCCCTACAGCGGACGATGCTGCAGGTGGGCGGCGGCACGATCGCGGCGATCCTGGCCGCGGCCCTGAGCGTCATCGCCACCCAGGGCTAAGCCTTAGCAGGGGGTGCCCGCCGACGTCGCAGAAGTAGACGTAGGTGCCCGGATTGATCAGCACGGTGGAGATGATGTCGTCGCCCTTGACCCCCCGCTTCACGGTCGAGCAGGGAAGGATCTCGTTGCCGGCCTCGTCCTCGATGCAGAAGCTGTGCGGGATGTCGGCCAGGTTGTTGAAGGTGAAGGAGATCATTCCCGCCTTCGCCTCCACCAGGTCGGGCTGGAAGCGAAGGTCGCCGTTGGCGGGCGCGATCAGCTTGAACCTGGGCGTGGGACGCAGCTTCGGCCCGTCGTTGCCCTGACCCCCGTCTTGCTGCGAGTCGGTCTCGTCGCCGCCGGCGACCGTGTCGCTCGTCGTCGTCGCCTCCGCAGCCGGCGACCACGGATGCGGCCAGAGCGATCGTCACCAGCAATGCTGCTTTCACGGTCGGCGATCCTAGCGAGGTCAGGCCGGGACGAGGTGCAGCTCGCGCCAGGGGCCCTCGCCGGCCATCGGCTGGGTGCGGCCCTGGAGCCAGTCCGGCTGCAGGTCGTCGTAGTGGGGGCTGCGCGGGTGCCCGGACTGGCCGGTGAACATCTGCCAGCGCGAGCGATCGGGGTCGACGGGGTCGGCGACCATCCGCCAGCTCGGCGCCCAGACGGCGCGGTAGGGGTCGTTGGGGTCATAGGCGATCTGGGAGACCGTCTCCTGGCCGCCGCCGGCGCGCAACCGGCGGCTCAGCAGCCGCGCCAGCAGCGGGTGGGCGGCGCCGAGCGGGTGCGGGAACTCGATCTCGTGCAGACGCCCCCAGCGCCAGCCCGAGGAGTCGGCGCCGAAGCGGTCGGCGAGGTCGTCGAGGCCGCCGCGCAGGGAATCGAGCGCCAGCCCGTCCCAATCGCGGCCGATCAGCTCCGGGTCCGCCTCCGCCCAGAGCGCCATCAGGTGCGAGTGCCAGCGCCAGGGCGAGGTGACGTGGGCGCTGAAGCCGCTGTCGGAGCGGTCCAGCCAGCGTTCGGCCAGGTCGCGATCGCCGATCGCCGCCCGGGCCACCTCGCGCGCCAGGCGCAGAAGGAACGCCTGGTAGATCGAGGCCGCCACCGAGTCGGGATCGAGGCGTCCGTCCCAGCTGCGCAGCAGCTCGATCGCCCTCTGCTCGCGCTGGTCGCGGGGCGCCAGCCGGCCGAGGCGGCGCGCCGCCTCCAGCCCCGGCGCCGACAGGTCGTCGACCTGCATCGCCTCGAAGCTCTCCAGGTCGTGCTCGGGGGAGGCCTCCAGCAGGGCCTCGATCCGCGCCGCCCGGAAGCCGTCCAGCCACTCGCTGGTGATGTGGTGGGGGTAGTCGTCGCCGGCGATGCGGTTGTTGGCGGTGACGAGGTAGCCGCTCTCGGGGTCGGTCAGCTCGGGCAGCTCCTCGTACGGCACCACCCCCTCCCACTCGAACTCGCCGCCGGCGCCGGGCTTGGGCAGGTCGGGGCAGCCGCCGGCCCGGCGCGGCAGCCGCCCGACCAGCTTGTAGCCGATCGATCCGTGGCGGTCGGCCCAGACCAGGTTGGAGACCGGCGTCGTGTGGGCGGACAGCAGCTCGACCAGCTCGCGCTCCGGAGCGCACCTCGAGCAGCTCCAGCATCTGCGGGTAGGTGGTCGGCTCGTCGAGGGCGATCCAGCGCAGCGCCAGCGGCTCGGCGGCGTCGGCGCCGAGCGCGGCGTTGACGATCGGGCCGTGATGGGTGCAGCGGACCCGCAGCGTCTCCGGCTCGCCACGGCCCTTGACCTCGATCTCCTCCTCGACGACCTCCAGCGGGCGCCACTGGTCCTCGAACAGGTAGCTGTCGCCCTCGATCGTCTCCACGAACAGGTCCTGGACGTCGGCCATCACGTTGGTGAAGGTCCAGGCGAGGTCGTTGTTCTGGCCCATGTAGACGCCGGGCAGGCCGGGCATCGTCGCCCCGCGGGCGAAGCGCTCGCCGCGATGCAGGGCGGCCTGGTACCAGATGCCCGGCATGCTCGGCGGCAGGTGCGGGTCCCCGGCCAGCAGCGGCCCGCCGGTGGCGCTGCGCGCTCCCGCGACCGCCCAGTTGTTGGAGCCGCTCGCCTCGACGGAGAGGCCGATCGAACGGCGAACGGCGTCGATCTGGGCGGCGATCGAGGCCCCGTCGCCGCTGAAGGGCTGCTGGAGGACGGTCGGGTTGGCGGCCGGGTAGGGCGGGTCGAGGCGGGCGGTCAGCTCCGGCCCCAGCTCGCGGACCATGTCGGCGCGCAGCAGCTCGCGCTCCCAGTTGGTGGAGAGGCCGAAGGCCAGCAGCTTGCCCAGCATGAGGATGTCGGCGGGGCGCCAGGAATCGAAGCGCAGCCGCAGCAGCCGGTGCTCGAACGGCGGCGGCCGGTCGGCGGCGGCGGCGTTGACGCCGGCGCAGTAGCTCTCCAGCAGGGTCCGGAAGGCGGGCGTCGAGGGCCGCCTCCTCGCGCAGCGCAGTCCGGCGCAGTCCCAGCGTCCGCATCAGCCGGTCGGCGGGCAGGCCCTCGGGACCGGCGAACTCGGCCAGCCTGCCGGAGGCGACGCGGCGGTAGAAGTCCATCTGCCAGAGCCGATCCTGGCCGTGCACGAAGCCCTGCGCGAAGAGCAGGTCGGCGGCGTTGGCGGCCTCGATGTGGGGGACGCCCCAGCGGTCGCGGCGGATCCGCACCGGGCCCTCGAGTCCGTCCAGCGCCAGCTCTCCGCGCTCGCGCGGCAGCGGCCGCCGCAGCAGCAGGTGCCAGAGAAGCGCCGCCGTCCCGCCGGCCAGCGCCGCCCCGGCACCGGCCGCGATCAGGGCCGGGTGCGGCTTCCGCCTGGAGGCAAAGGGGGGCACCGGGCGTTGTCTAGCAGGCGCTGGAGCGGGCCGGTGTTACCTTGGCCGGGTGAGGAGGCCGGGGCCGCTGCGGCGACTGCGAAAGCGCGACGCCGAGCCGCCCGGGCTCTGGCGGCAGGCCGAGGGGGCGCCGCAGGAGCCGCTACCGCTGCCGGCCGAGCTGCCCGAGGCGCAAAGCGCGGAAGACCTGGCGCTGGAGGCGTGGCAGCTCGACACCACACAGGGAGAGCTGGTCGCGGAGCAGGGGAACGCCGCGATCGCGGCGGCGCTGGCCGAGGATCGCTCGCCGATCCCGGCGCCGGCCGACCGCGAGGGCTACTTCGGCGACCGCCACCTCGCCTACTGGCTGTCGGGGCTCGGCGACGCACTGCTGGTCGAGCAGATCGCCGAGCGCCGCGGCCGGCCGCTGGCGACCGGGCAGCGGCTGCTGGACTTCGGCTGCGCCAGCGGCCGGGTGCTGCGCCATTTCGTCAATCGCCACCCGCAGATGGACCTGGTCGGGGTCGAGATCAACCCCCGCGGCGTTGAGTGGGCGCGCCGCCACCTGGCGGCGCGGTCGTCGCGCAGGGAACGCTGCTCCCGCACCTGCCGCTGGAGGACCGCTCCGTCGACGCCATCTACGCCGGCTCGGTCTTCACCCACATCGCCGAGCTCGAGGAAGCCTGGCTGCTGGAGCTGCGCCGGGTCCTCGTCCCCGGCGGATTCGCTTTGATCAGCTTCCACCCGGGACGGATCTGGCCCGACCTGCGCGATCCCGGCCACCTCCTCCATCGCCGCGTCACCGCCTCCCCGCACCGGCTCGAGCCGCTCGGCATCGCCCCGGTCACCGCGGCGGTGTTCGAGGCACCGATGCCGGCCGCGCGGGTCGTCTTCGTCGACCTCGAGCGGGCCACCTACAACGCCAACGTCGTCCACTCCGAGGCCTGGGTGCGGAGCGCTGGGGCCGCGACCTCGAGCTCGAGCAGATCATTCCCCGCGCCCACGGCGGCCATCAGGACGCCGCGGTGCTGGGCCGACCCGGGTGACGGCGGTGAGCGCCAGGCTCGCCGCCAGCTTGGCGCCGATCCCGGCGTAGACGAACAGGTTCAGCGGCAAGCTGCGGGTCGGCGCGTAGAACTTGCGGTAGAAGCGCCCCATGCCGCGGTGAAATGCGACCTCCTGGCGCCAGCCGCGGCGCTCGCCGCTGGAGCCGCCCTTGACGTGGAGTGACGACGGCGGCCGGCTCGTAGAAGACCCTCCAGCCGCGCTGGGAGAACCGGTAGCACCAGTCGAGGTCCTCCATGTAGAGCCAGTAGCCCTCGTCGAGCAGGCCGACCTCGCGCACGGCTTCGAGCCGCGCCAGCATGAAGGCGCCGTTGACCGCGTCGACCGCCCCGGCTCGTCCTCGCCCAGGTGCGGCGCCCGGTAGGCGCCGAGGGCCGGCGGCGCATCGCGGCGGCGGCCAAGGCCGGTGAAGTGCGCCAGCGCCGACAGCGGGGTCGGGAAGGAGCGCTTGGCGGCATGGTCCAGCTCACCTGAGGACAGGACCAGCTTCGGCCCGACGATCCCCACCCGCGGCTCGCGGTCCAGCCGCTCCAGGCAGCGGTCGAGGCTTCCGTCTCGGACCTCGGTGTCGGGGTTGAGCAACAGCACCCGCGCTGCCTCCGTCTCCGACAGGACGAGGTTGTTGGCGGCCGCGAAGCCGATGTTCTCGCGACAGCGGATCAGCTTCGCCCAGCCGAACTCGCGCTGCACCACGTCGGGCGTCTCGTCGCCGCTGCCGCTGTCGACCACCGTGACCGTCGTCGGGACGGAGGCGGGGTGCTCGGCCAGCGAGCGCAGGCAATTCCGCAGCAGCCCGGCGCAGCGGTAGCTGACGATGATCACCTGGAGGTCGGTCCGCGGCTGACCCAGAGGAACCGGCAGGATACGCCCGGTGAGAGCATGGCGCGCGAAGTCCTCGTCGTAACCCGCGACCGGGTCGGGCCGGAGATGGCCGGCCCGGCGGTGCGCGCCGTCGAGCTGGCGCGGGTGCTGGCCGAGGATCACTCGGTGCGGCTTGCGGCTCCCTTCGGAGAGTCCGTCGACGCGCGCATCCCCCTCCATCGCTATGACCGCAGCCGCGGCGCCAGCCTCGCCGAAGCGCTGCGCGGAGTCGAGGTCGTCTTCAGCGACCCGCTGCCGCCCGCGGTGGCGCGGGCGATCGCCGACGGAAAGCGGCGCTGGCTGGTCGACTTCTACAACCCCGAGCCCTTCGAGGGCCTGGAGTCCTACCGGGCCGCGCGGGGCGCCCTGGAGCGGCGGGCGCTCGACCTGGTGCGGCTCGACCGACTGCTGTTCGCGGCCCAGCTTGCCTCGGCGTTCGTCTGCGCCAACGAGCGCCAGCGCGACATGTGGCTCGGCTTCCTGGCCGCCGAGCGCCGGGTCGCCTCCCAGCACTACGACTCCGACCCCGAGGGCCGCAACCTGGTCGAGATCGTCTCCTTCGGGGTCCCCTCGGAGCCGCCGGCGGAGGGGCCGCCGTTGCTGCGCGGCAAGCTGTTCGCCGAGGACGCGCGAATCCTGCTCTGGAGCGGCGGCCTCTGGGACTGGCTGGATCCGCTGACGGTGCTGCGGGCGCTGGCGCTGCTGCGCGAGCGCGACCCCCGCTGGGTGGCGGCGTTCATCGGCACCGTGCGGCCGTTCGGCGGCGAGCACTTCACGATGGTCGAGCGGGCGACGCGGCTGGCGCAGGAGCTGGGGCTGTCGGAGCGCCGGTGCTGTGCAGTTCATCGACTGGATCCCCTACGAGCAGCGCGGCGTCCCCCACCTCGAGGCCGACGCGGCGGTCTGCGCCCACTTCAAGACCATGGAGACTCGCTTCGCGATCCGGACCCGGCTCTTCGACGCGGCCTGGGCCGGGCTGCCGATCGCCAGCGTGGAGGGAGACGTCTGGGAGCAGTGGGTGCGCGACCGAGGCCTCGGCGAGGTCGCTCCCGCCGAGGACCCGCCGGCGCTGGCGGCGGCGATCGAGCGGCTGGCCGAGAACGGCAAGGACCGTTACGCCCCGGCGCTGCGGGAGTTCGCCGCCGAGCACCGCTGGGCCAAGGTGGGAGCGCCGCTGAAGCGGCTGGTCGACGAGGCCGGCGAGCTTCCACCGGCGCGCCCGGCGACGCTGGCGACCCGGGCGATGTGGGCCCGGCACGCCGCCGCCCAGCGTGCCTACCGGATCTCCTCCGTGATGCCGGAGGGGGTCAAGCAGCGGGTGCGCGGCTGGCTGGGCCGCGGCTAGCGATGGGGCCGGCCCGGCTGGACGAAGAGCTGCCGGCCCCGCTCGCGGTCGGAGCCGGGACCTGGCTTCTCGTCTCCGGGTCCTTCGAGGAGGGCGCGACGGTAAGGCGGCTCGAAGTCGCGGTGGACGGGACCGCACACAAAGCGGCGACGCTGGATGGGCGCTTCGTCGCCTTCCTACCTATCGCCCCGCTTTCGGCGCCGCGGCGGGCGGCGCTGGAGCTGGTTGCAACCCTCGCCGACGGCGCTGAGCGCCGCCAGCAGCTCGGGGAGCTGGAGCTGGTCCCCCGCCAGGCCGAGCTGGAGGCCGAGCGCGAGCATCCCGACGCCGCGGACGGCGGCGAGCCGATGGTCGCGATCTGCATGGCCACCCACGAGCCGCCGCGCGAGCTCTTCGAACGCCAGGTCGAGTCGCTGCGCGCGCAGACGCACAGCAACTGGGTCTGCCTGATCAGCGACGACTGCTCCTCGGCGGCGGCCCACGACCTGATCCGCGGCGCGGTCGACGGAGACGACCGCTTCGCGATATCGCGCTCGCCGTCGCGGCTGGGGCTGTACCGAAACTTCGAGCGGGCGCTGTCGATGGTCCCCCCGGGAGCGGAGCTGGTCGCATTGTGCGACCAGGACGACCGCTGGCAGCCGCAGAAGCTGTCGACCCTGGTCGGCGCGCTGGGCGACGCGAACCTGGTCTTCAGCGATATGCGGATCCTCGACGAGGGCGGGAGGGTGTTGTCGGAGACGTTTTGGACCTACAAGCGCAACAACTTCCGCAACCTCGCCTCACTGCTGCTCGACAACACGGTCACCGGGGCGGCCTCGCTGTTCCCGCGCCGCCTCCTCGACCTGGCGCTGCCGTTCCCGCCTCCGCGAGGGGGCTCCTACCACGACCACTGGCTGGCCGGGGTGGCGCTGGCCACAGGGCGGATCACCTACGTGGACCGGCCGCTTTATGACTATGTCCAGCACGGCGCCGCGGCGACGGTCTCCCACCCGGCGGCCCTGGAGGCGGCGGAGGCGCCGCAACGGCCGCCGCGACTCTCGCGGCGGGGGGTGGGGCTGCGGCTCGAGGAGGGGCAGCGGGCGTACTTCGACGACGTCTGCCGGATCGCGGCGTCCGCCAAGGTGCTGGAGCTGCGCGCGACTGGCCGATTCGCGGGCCAGCTGAAGCGGCGGGCGGTGCGGCGGGCGGCCCGGCTGGCGGAGCCGCCGGAGCCGATCGCCTGGCTGGCATTGCGGTTGCTGCGCCCCCGCTTCGGCCTCGACGAGACGATGTGGTTCGAGCGCTGGCTGCTGAAGGGCGTGATCTGGCGCCGAGTCGCGGCGATCAGGACACGGCTGGGCGGGCGCCGTCGGCGCCCGCCCAGCGCAGAGTCAGAGGCCGGCTAGCGCCGATTCTTCGCGAACGCCTCGAACCTGGCCAGGGACGGCTTGGCGCTGCCGTTCTCCCGCACCAGCCCGGTCGAGTCGCAGAAGTTGCAGCCACCGGAGAGGTCGTCCCAGGCGTACCAGAAGGTGCGCTGGAGCCTCGCCGGACGCTGCATCTTGCGCAGCAGCGTGTAGGCCTGGGTCAGCTCGCGAACCTGGCCCGGCGACGCCCTTCTCGAAGGCCGTGCCGCGGGCCGAACCCCAGCCCAGCTCGGTCAGGTACAGCGGCGTCCTGGCGTCGCCTCGGCGGCGCATCACGCGGCGGATCGAGTTGATGTCGGGCTTGAGGTCGGAGGCGTCCTTGGCATAGGGGTGCAGCGAGACGCCGTCGAAACGCGCCCTTGATCCCCCTGACGTTGTAGAGCCGGTTCAGGAAGGTGACGGCCTGCGGTCCCTGCGACGGCTTCGGATGCGCGAAGAGGCCGGAGAGGATCACCTTTACCTTCGGGTCGACGCTCGCAAGCGCCGAGTTGGAGGCCTTGACCAGCTTCCCGTACAGCGAGGGCGAGCGCTGCTCGGTGAAGAAGATGAAGTTGGTCTCGTTCCAGATCTGGACCGAGGTGATCGGTCGCTTCGGGACGCCCCGGTTCTCGCGCCAGAACGAGCCGTTACGCCCGTAGCGGCGAATCAGCTCGCGCAGCATGTCCTTCCAGGCCCTGAGCTGTCGCCCGTTCTGCGCCGGCAGGCTGCGGAAGCAGTCGCCGCCGGTGCAGTCCTCGCCGTAGAACTCCGGGGTCGCGCCCATGAACGGGAAGATCTCCATCCGCGCCCGGGCGACCCGCTCCACGTAGGGGTCGGTGACGTCGAAGTTGTAGTTGCCGGGGCTCTGCTCGATCGCGTTCCAGGGGATCCCGACCCGGACGCTGTCGACGCCGTTGTTCTTCATCCGGTTGTGATCTGCCTGCGAGAGCAGGGTCTGGGTGCTCATGCCGTACCAGAGGCCCGGCACCCGCGGCGCCCGCTTGCCCGCGCCCCCGGCCGGCAGCGAGATCGCAAGCACGGCGGTCAGCGTCAATGCCGCCAGCCCGAGGACCGCGGTCCGGCCGGTGACGCGGCGGCGGCGGACTGCGAACACCGCTGCGATTGCGGTCAGGATCAAGATCAGAGAAAGCAGAAAAATCACCTCTTCGTTGTCGAGAGAGCCGATGACGACACTTGCCGGACGCTCGCTGCCTCCTCCTGAGTCCCCGTTCGGCGACTCCCCGCGTCCCAGATCGCCGCCCGAATCCGGAGCGCCGAGCCCGTACTGTACCTGCGCCGGGGGGGCCGCCGCCGCAGTCGGCACGGCGATCGCCAGCGCCAGCAGCGTCAGACCCAGGCACCACTGAGCTGATCGATGCATCCTTCTTCGCAACACGTTATCGCCGCCGCGGTTGCGCTGGCCGTGTTCGGGCGGGCCTCAACGAAGGCGCCTTCGCTCCCGGGTTCCTGGCCGGGTCGGCGTTCGCGATCTGGGCGACGATCCTGGTCTGCCTCGGGCTGCGGGTGCTGCCCCGCCAAGGCCTGACTCGCGAGGCGGCGCTGGGGGGCGGCTGCCTGGCGCTGCTGACCGCCTGGACGGCGCTCTCGTGGGGATGGGCGGGCGACAACGGCGCCGTCTTCACGGAGATCGTGCGGGCGCTCTTCTACCTCGGCCTCTTCTCGCTGGTGGTCATGGTCTCCGGCCGCGAGGGCGCCCGGCCATGGCTGGCCGGGCCTGGCGATCGGCCTGACCGCGATCGCCCTGGCCGGGCTGGCGAGCCGCTTCGACCCCTCGTTCGGGACCGGCGACTTCCCCGGCGGGCGCCTCAACTATCCGATCGGCTACTGGAACGGCCTCGCCGCCTGCGCGTCGCTGGCGATCATCCTGCTCGCCTGGCACACGGTCGAGGCCCGCACGCGGCTGGTCCGCTCGCTGGCGACCGCGGCGCTGCCGTTGCCGGCACTGGCGATATTCCTCAGCGGCTCTCGCGGCGGGGTCGCCGCCGGCCTGCTCGGGGTCGCGGTCCTGCTCGGTCTGTCGCGAACCCGCTTTGTGCTGTTGAGCTGCCTGATCGTCGCTGCCATCGGGGCGCTGGCGCTGATCCTGGTCGCGAACGGCCAGACGGCCGTGCTGGGAGCGGAGCAGACGCCGCGTGGCGACGCCGAGGGCCGGGAGCTGCTGGCGGTCGCGGTCGCGGTCGCGGTCGGGCTCGGGCTGCTCCGGCACCGCCTCGACCCGGTCCTCGCCGAGGCAAGGCTCGCACCGTGGGCCAAGCGAACGGCGGTGGCGGCGGCGGTCGTCGCGCTTGGGGCGTTGGTCGTCGCCCAGAACCCGGGCGAACGCCTGGACGCTTTCAAGGAGCCTCCGAGGCGGGCCGAGGCGCTGTCGGTGAGCAGCAACTTCACCAACGACAACGGCAGCGGCCGCTATCAGTTCTGGGACGCCGCGATCGACGCCTTCGGCGAGCAACCGCTGCACGGAATCGGCGCCGGTCAGTACCAGAGCTGGTGGAACCAGCACGGATCGATCTACTTCCCGGTCACCGATGCGCACTCGCTGATCTTCGAGACCTCGGCCGAGCTCGGCCTGGTCGGCCTGGCCGTGGTGCTGGCGTTCTTCGCGATTGCGATGCGGTCCGGATGGTCGCGCCGGGCCGGAGCTGGACGGGCCGAGATCGCGGCGTTGCTGGCGATCGTCGCCGCGGGCGGCCTCTCGGCCTCGATCGACTGGACATGGGAGCTGGCCGCGGTCTTCGGGCCGGTCGTGATCGCCGCCGCCCTGCTGACCGCGAGGAGGACCGCCGGCGAGCAGGCGGAGGCGACAGGGCCCGCCGAAGGCTGGCCGGCGGGCCACGGCGGCAGGCGAGCCATGGCGGTGGCGACGGCGCTGGTCGCCTGGGTCGCGCTGTGGTGCTCGGGGGATCTGCTGCTGACCGAGCTGAAGCTGGAGGAGAGCCGGGACGCCGCCGCCGCCGGGAGGCTGCCCGACGCCGCCGAGGCCGCCAACGAAGCGATCGCGATCGCTCCCTGGGACGCGGAGCCGAGGTTGCAGTTCGGGCTCGTCCGCGAGCTGCAGGGGGACCTTCCGGCGGCCCGTCAGAGCCTGCTCGAGGCCGCCGAGCGGGCGCCCGACGACTGGCGGATCTGGTTCGCGCTGCGCGGCGTCGAGGCGAAAGCGAACCGGATCGCGGCGGCGCGGGCGGCGATCAGGGAAGCGCTGCGCGACAACCCGCGCTCGCCGTTCCTGCGCCGAAACGCCGCCGAAACGCTCGCGCTCTAGCTACTGCTTGACATCGTTGCGCCCGTCGCCGCCGCGGACGCGGTCGCGGCCCTTGCCGCCGCGCAGGCGGTCGTTGCCCGCCCCGCCGAAGAGGACGTCGTTGCCGGCCCCACCGAAGAGGCGATCGTTGCCCTTCGCGCCGAGCAGCCGGTCGCGGCCCTCGTCGCCGAACAGGTTGTCGGCACCGAAGGCGCCGCCGAGCAGGTCCGCGCCGACGCCGCCCCAGGCCCAGTCGGCGCCGGAGCGCAGGAAGATGCGGTCGTTGCCGAGCCCGCCCTGGGCGCGGTCGCTGCCGGCGCCGCCGTTGATCGAGTCGACCCCGTCGCCGCCGCAGATCAGGTCCTCGCCGGCGCCGCCGCTGACGAGATCGTCGCCGCCCAGGCTCTCGATCACGTCGGTGCCGGGAGTCCCGGTCAACGTGTCGGCGCCGGGGGTGCCGAGGACGGTCAGGAACCGCCCGAAGCAGCCGGCGATCTCGACGAAGCGAGTCCAGGAGGCCTTCGGCTGGCCCGCCTGGGTGAACAGACCGACCGAATCGCAGAAGTTGCAGCTGTTGGCGAGGTCGTCCCAGGCGAACCAGTAGGCACGCCGGACCCGCCAGGCGCGCTGGTTGTCGCGGAGGATCTCGAAGGCCTGCGTCAGCTCGCGGACCTGGCCCTCCGGGCCTTTCTCGAAGGCGTTGTCGGTGGCCGATCCCCAGCCCATCTCGGTGATGTAGAGGCCGGTGGCCGCGTCGTCGTTGCGTTCCATCACCGCGCGCAGGTCTCCGACCGTGTCGAGGAGGTCGTCGGCATCGACCGCGTAGGGGTGGAGGGCGACGCCGTCGAAGTGCTCCTTGATCCCCGGCACGGCGTACATCTGGTCGAGGAAGTCGGTCGCCTGATAGGCCTGCGGCGGCGTCTGGCGGGGCTTCGCGAACAGGCCCGCGAGCACGATCTGGGCGCCGGGGTCGACTGCGTTGATCGCCTGCTCGGAGACTCGCACCAGCTCCGCGTACAGGGTCGGCGAGCGCGGCTCGGTGAAGAAGAAGAAGTTCGGCTCGTTCCAGATCTGCCAGATCCGGATCGGCCGGTAGGGAAGCGGGTCCGCCGAACCCGGCCCGTGCTCTGCCCAGTAGGTCCCGTCGGGCCCGTAGCGGAGGACGAGCTGGCGCAGGAATGCCGCCCAGGCCTGCTTTTGGGACTCGCTGGTCGGCAGGGTGCGGAAGTCGGCGGCGCCGGCCCAGGTCGGGGTCGCACCGATGAACGGGAACGCCTCCATCCCGTAGCGGACGGCCTGCGCCACCCAGCGGTCGGGGGCGGCGAAGTCGTAGTTGCCGGGCTGGGGCTCGATGCCGTTCCAGGGAAGGCCGATGCGGACGCTGTCGACACCGCCGCTGCGCATCGTCGCGAACTCGGCGTCCGGTCTCGGCACCTGGGTGCTGATGCCGAAGAAGGTCTCCGGCAGGCTGCGGAACTTGACCCCGTTTGCGGCCGACCGGTCGGCCGCAAAGAGCGCGGCGGCGGCGATCAGCGCCGCAAGCAGCAGCGCCAGCCTGGGCGCCGTCCTCGCATGTCGATGCGTTCGCGTCAAATCGGTCCCGCCAACGGCATCGGTCGTCGAAGCCGCGCGAATGCACAGAGTAGACCCCACTCAGCGGATGTCCGGCAGGCGGCCCTCGGCTTCGAGCTTTTGCAGGTGCGCCTCCATCACGACCGCGGCGGCGGGGCGCAGCTCCGCCGGGACGTCGTCCCAGACCTCGTCCAGGAGCGCGTCGCGGCGAGCGCTCGCCGCGCTCCAGGGCGGCGAGCAGGCGCCGCTCGCGCATCTCGCGATGCTCGACGTACTCGGCCAGCTTCGCCGCCGGGTCGGTGACCCAGGGGCCGTGCCCGGGGCAGATCAGCGCCAGCGGCTGCTCCTGGAGGCGCCGCAGCGAGGCCATGTAGGCGGCCAGCGAGCCGCCGTCGGGAGGGACGAACGTCGAGCCCTCGCCGAGCACCAGGTCGCCGCTGAAGCAGACCCCGTCCTCGCTCAGCAGGCAGACGTGGTCGGCGGCGTGGCCGGGGGTCGCCAGCGCTCGCAGGGCGCCGTGGGCCTCGCCGTCGGCGGGCGCGACCACCTCGGCGCCGAGCCGCGGGGCGCCGTCGGCGTGGTCGCCGTGGGAGTGGGTCAGCAGCACGGCGCCGATCCCGCCTCGATCCTCGGCGGCGGCGCGAATCGCCTCGAGGTGACCGGGGTCGTCGGGGCCCGGGTCGACCACCAGGCAGGGATCGGAGCCGTAGAGGTAGGTGTTGGTCCCCTCCAGCGTCATCGGCCCCGGATTGGGGGCGACGAGACGCGAGACCTCGGGGTGGCCCGGCGCCTGCTCGGCTACCCCGCGACCTCCTTGGCGATCGCCTCGCGGGCGTCGTCGGGCTCCAGCACGACGAGGTCGCCGGCGCCGCGGAGGATCTCGCGGACCAGGAACGCGGTGCCCGCGTAGGGCAGCTCGATCACCACGGCGCCGTCGGCGAGCTCCTCCAGCACCGTCTTCTCCTCGCGCATCCAGCGGGCCCGGTCGGGGGAGACCCAGACCCGGGCCACCTCCGACCCGGGCATCTCGCCGTCGGTCATCCAGCCCTCGATCCCGGCCAGCTCCTCGATCTCGGGCCGCGGCTCGAAGCTGTCCTTGGCGAGCTTCGCCTCCTTGATGCGGTCGAGCTTGAAGTGGCGCACGTCCTCGCGGCCGCGGTCATAGGAGGCCACGTACCAGCCGTCGGTCCCGTTCTGAAGCCGATAGGGCTCGATCTTGCGCTTCGTGAACTGGTCCTCGTTCTCCTTGTAGTACTGGAGCTCGAGGACGCGGCGGCCGGCGATCGCCTCGTTGATGATCCGGGCGATCTCCGCGTCGCCTCCCTCCCTGGCTATCTCCAGCCCCTCCTGGGAGGGGTCGTGGCCGAGCGCGGTGACGATCTTGGTGCGGGCGGTCTGCAGGCCCGACTGCGGGAGGTGGTCGCCGAAGAGGTCGATCGCCGCCACCAGCGCCTTGGCCTCCAGCGGCAGCAGCCGCGCCGGACGGGCGAAGTTGTCCCCGTAGGGCTCGGAGTCGACCTCGATCTCGGCGCCCTGGACCTCGGCGTAGAGCACGTAGGTGCCGCCGCCGAAGTTGACCACGTTGAGGACCTCGATGTCCTCGCGCAGCTCCTCCTCGGTGAGCTTCAGCCGCTTGCAGACCTCGGCCGTCTGCAGGCGCTCGCCGGCCTTGGCGGCCTCGATCAGCTGGCCGGCCAGGGTGACCAGGCGGGCGAAGCGCTCCGGCCGGATCGTGGTCTCGTCGCGGCCGTTGGAGCGGCTGCGGCGGACCGGCGGGCGGACCGGGCGCTCGACCGTCTTCGCGGGCTCGAAGCCGTTGCGGTGGCGGTCGCGCAGCATCCCCAG
This sequence comes from uncultured Actinomycetes bacterium, assembly GCA_963793785.1. Classification (GTDB taxonomy): domain Bacteria; phylum Actinomycetota; class Thermoleophilia; order Solirubrobacterales; family 70-9; genus CAWCBH01. Next base: position 69,479 of record CAWCBH010000005.1, on the reverse strand, counting down.
CCGCCGCTCGGCCTCCTTTCGCAGCGGCGGCGGGTCCAGCACCTGGGCGTTGGCGCGCCAGCGCAGCACCCAGGCGATCAGCTCCCGCTCGGAGGCGTACTCGGTCTCGAATATCGAGCCCCTGCCGGGGGCGTCGTCGGCCTTGACGGCGGGTCGCATCTCGCCGTAGAAGCCGAAGTCGCGGTCGACCAGCCAGGAGATCCGGTCGCGGAGGAAGATCTTCGCCGTCCCCTTGAGATCGCCCAGCTGCCAGTCGGCGCGGCGGGCGTAGTCGCGGCGGTCGAAGTCCTCGGGCGGCGCGAAGTCGTGCTCGGCCTTGGACGCGTAGCCGACCTTGCCCTGGATCCGGGAGAGGCGAAACACGCGCACCGCCTCGCGCTCGTGCGAGAGGCCGATCAAGTAGAACTGGCCGCCGCGGAAGACGAGGTGGTAGGGGTCGACGCGGCGGTCCTCGGTGTCGTCGCGCTCCATCGTGTAGTAGGTGAACTCGATCGTCTTGCGGCGCGAGATCGCGGTCTCGATCTTCGACAGCCGCTGCGAGAGGTCGCGGCCTCCGGCGGAGGCGGTGGCGGCGATCTCGACCGGTGCCCGCTCGCCTTCGGACAGCGGGTTCGGGTGACCCCAGGCGACCTGCTGGAGGGCCAGCCGCAGCGGCTCCGCGTAGGCGAAGCCGCCGTCGGTGAGCAGCGAGAGCGCCGTCCGCAGCGCCGCCAGCTCGTCGTCGGTGAACTTGATCGCCGGCAGGTAGAAGTTCTCCGGCGGCAGCGAGTAGAGCTCGGCCTCGAAGAAGCCCTCGCCGGGCTTCTCGATCTGCAGCTCGATGCCGAGGCTCTCGAGCTCGGCCCGGTCGGCGTAGAAGCGGCGCGCGAAGGCGTCGTCGTTCATGTCGCTGTAGCCCTCGACCTCCCGCTTGATCTCCAGCGCCGATGCGGGCCTACCCTGCGCCATCAGGAACGAGATCAGCGAGAGCTGGCGAATCAGCTTCTCGGTGTCCTTGGCCACGAAATCGCAGAATAGTCAGGGTCTTCGGGGCCGCCCGGCGCCCTCGCGGTGGAAAGCCCGCAATTTGCGTGTCGCGCCGCAGGTGGGACCGTCCCAACGGCGAAAGCAGCCGTGTATCGAGCTAGTGTCGTCACCGTCCCAAGCAAGCAAATGCCCAATCCGCGCCGGCCGCGCGGAGCGGGGGAACCAACTGGGGGCCGTTGCAGGCCTCAGGGGCGAATCGGGCCGGTTGGCCCGTAGCGCAACTTCTTCAGCGCGAGCCCGTCAGCTAACCCCGTCGGCGCAAGAAGGAGGTTTGTGATGGACCTGAGCTCCCAGCTTCACGTCGTCGAGCGGGTCGAGGGCTCGCGGGCGCTGTTCGCCTACGCGATCGGGCTGCTGATCGGCGCCGTGGTGGCGCTGCCGATCCTGGCCGCGTTCGGGGTCGCGATACCGATCCTCTAGGCAGCGTCCGCGCGGCTCGGCGACTGACGTCCAGCTGCGCGTCCGAGGCCCTGGACCGCGATCCTTGCGCGCGCTGCTCGAGCCTCGCGCTAGGCCGTCGGCGGCCCGGGACTGAGTCGCGGTGTCCACTCTGGGCTGGCCTGCGGAGATCACCAGCGCGATCCGACCCATCCAGTGATCCGGTCGCGGTAGTCGACGACCTCGAGGCCATGGTCGCACAGCTCGAGGAAGCTCTCGGTATTCCAGACCGACCAATGCCGGTCCTCGCCGCTGTCGAATCCGGCCTCGATGGCGCTCGACCAGCTCGGTCAGCGGCGTCAGCGGCCGGTCCCGATCGAAGGTCCGGTCGCGATGCGGCACGACGAGGAACAGGTAATACCGGGCCACACGAGTCCACTCCAGCAGGGCGGCGATCGGATCCGGCATGTGCTCGATCACATGCGATGCGAGGACGAAATCGACGCTGTCGTCGCCGATCGGCAACGCCTCCCCCGAGGCGACCAGATCGACCGGCCGCGCGTATCCAGCCCTCTTGATCTCGTGGCGCTTGTAGACCGTGTCCATGGAGGCACTCCGGTCGACGTTGATCACATTGACGCCGAAGTCCACGTGGCTGGCGCCGCCGATCTCGAGTCCGTGCAACCCGCGCAGATAGCGCTGGGCGAACCGGACCGTCTGGTGGCGGACCATGCGGATCGCCAGTCGCCGGGGCGTGATTCGAGCGAGATGCATCCGGCTCAGCGGAAGATAGCCCGGCAGTGCAGAAACGCCGGCGCCGCTAGGAGCTCAGGCGGCGCGGCGGCCGAAGTAGGCCGAGCCCTCGAGGGCGCGGTCAAAGCGCGACCACTGCTCGCCGTCCGGCAGCTCGCGCTCGAGGCGGTCGAAGCTGCCGAGCCGGCCGCCGAGGTTGTCGATCATGTGCACGAGGACCGCTTCGCGAGTGCAGGGAACCACCGGCGAGCCGTGCTCGAGGGCGCCGTGGTGGCTGAGGATGATGTGCAGCAGCGCCTGTGCCGAGGAGGGATCGAAGCCGGGGATCTCCTCGATCTGCCGGCGGACGAGGTAGTAGCCGAGCGGGATCTCGCCGTGCAGGCGCCCGGCGTCGGTGAGGTCGATCGCCATCGGGTCGGCGTTGTAGGCCTCGGTCTTGCCGATGTCGTGCAGGAGGGCGCCGCTGACCGCGATGTCGCGGTCGATGCCGGGAAAGAACGCCGCCGCGGCGCTGACCGCTTGCGCGACCGAGAGCGTGTGCTCGAGCAGGCCGTGGCGGTAGGCCTGGTGGTAGAACTTCGCCGCCGGCGCCTCGCGGAAGCGGTCCCAGGTCGGCGATCCCTCGGCGAAGAAGCGGCCCAGCAGCTCGGAGAGCCCGGGGTCCTGGATCGTCTCCAGCAGCTGCCGCAGGTCCCCCTCCAGGCGCTCGAGCGGCTGCTCGGGCCCGCGGGCGAGGTCCTCGGGCCGGTACTCCCCGGGCTCCGCGAGGCGCAGCTCGGCGAGCTTGATCTTCGGCCCCCAGCGCTCGTTGACCTCGAAGACGCCGCTGACTGCGAGCGCCGAACCGGGCTGGGCGAGCCCGTAGCGGGTCTCTGCCTCCTCCCAGGAGACGGCCTCGACGCTGCCGCTGCGGTCGCAGAGGACCAGCCGCAGCCAGGCCTCGCCGTTGCGCTTCTGGCGCAGGTCGCGCTCGCGGACCCCGAACACGCCCTCGAGCTGCTGGCCCGGGACGAGCTCGCCCAGCAGCGGGCGGGGGGCGGCGCCGGTGTCGATCAGGGAGGTCTGGCTCATCTCGAATCCAAAGTAGAAGAGAGGGCGGACGCACCGGCGGCTGCGAATAGGGTTCGCAGGGTGTCCAGGCCGGCGGAGATCAGCGTCGCCTCGAGGCTCGACGCGCGACCCGACCGGGTCTGGGACCGGGTCGTGACCCCGGCCGGGATCAACGACGAGATGCGGCCCTGGCTGCGGATGACGATCCCCCGCGGGTTCGACCGGCTCGACCCCGCCACCGTCGAGCTCGGCAAGCCGATCGGCCGCAGCTGGATCCTCCTCTTCGGGCTGCTGCCGTTCGACTACGACGAGATCACGCTGGTGCGCCTGGAGGAAGGCCGCGGCTTCCTCGAGCGCTCCTCGATGCTCAGCCAGCGCACCTGGGAGCACGAGCGAACGCTGGAGGCGGTAGGGGAAGGCGGCTGCCTGATCACCGACCGGGTCCGCTGGGAGCCTCGGCTCGGCCTCCCGGGGACGCCGCTGCGACCGCTGTTTCGCTGGTTCTTCCGCCACCGCCACCGCCGTCTGCGGCGGCGCTTCGGCGGCGTCGAGCTGGGTTGACGAGGCCGGAGTGGCGCGTTTGTCGCATAGCGCCACTTTCCGCACACGACCTCGATGATTTCCGGCGGCGGCGCGGTCTCTATTCCAACAGGACTGCAAACGAACCAAGGAGGTTTCGCATGGCTCGCTACGTCGATGGTTTCGTCCTCCCGATCCGCAAGCGCGACGTCGACGCCTACCGTCGCATCGCCCGCAAGGCGGGCAAGATCTGGCGCGAGCACGGCGCGCTCGACTACACGGAGTGCGTCGCCGAGGACGTCGAGGTGGGGAAGATCACCTCGTTCCCGCGCAGCGTCAAGGTCAAGCGCGGCGAGACCGTCGTGTTCGCCTGGATCACCTACAAGTCGCGCGCGCATCGCGATCGGGTCAACAAGAAGGTGATGAACGACCCGCGCCTCGCCGGCATGGAACCGGAGTCGATGCCGGGCGACATGAAGCGGATGATCTACGGCGGCTTCGACGTCATCGTTGACCTCTGAACTGACAAAGTGCCTCCGGCAATGAGCCGCCGCCCCGATCACGAGATCGCGATCGTCGGCGCCGGGTTCTCCGGGATCGGCGCCGCGATCAAGCTCGACCAGGCAGGGTTCGGCGACTCGGTCCTGCTCGAGGCCGGCGATGGCGTCGGCGGCGCCTGGCACTGGAACACCTACCCCGGCATCTGCGTCGACATCCCCTCGCCCAGCTACCAGTTCTCCTTCGAGCAGCGCGACGACTGGTCCAGGACCTACGCGCCGGGCGCCGAGCTGAAGGAGTACGCCGAGAGCTGCGTCGACCGCTACGGGTTGCGCTCACGGATCCGGCTCAACAGCAAGGTCGACGGCGCAGCCTTCGACGAGGAGTCCAGCCTCTGGGAGCTGTCGATCGCCGGCGGCCCCACGCTCACCGCTCGCTACGTGGTCGGCGCTACCGGCGTCTTCGCACAGCCCAAGCCCCCCGACGTCAGCGGCCTGGACGCCTTCGATGGCAAGGTGATGCACACCGCCCGCTGGGACCACTCGCACGATCTCGGCGGGCGCCGGGTGGCGATCATCGGCACCGGCGCCTCGGCGGTGCAGGTGATCCCCTCGATCGCCCCCGAGGTGCGCCGTCTGACCGTCTTCCAGCGGACGCCGATCTGGTGCCTGCCGAAGCCGGACAAGCCGCGCGAGCAGTGGCGTCTCGACGGCTTCCCCGGCGCCGGCCGGATTCGCCGACTCGCCAGCCAGGCGTTCGTGGAGCTGACCTTTCCGCTGCCCGCCCACTTCGACGGCGTGATCCCGCTGGCCAAGATCGGCGAACGAGCGGGCCGCAAGTTCCTGCGCGAGCAGGTCCGCGACCCCGAGCTGCGCGACAAGCTGACGCCGCGCTACACGCTCGGCTGCAAGCGGCCCGGCTTCGACAACGATTACCTGCGGACCTTCAACCGCGACAACGTCGACCTGATCACCGAGCCGATCGAGGAGATCACCCCCGGGGCGATTCGCACCGCGGACGGCTCCGAGCACGAGGCGGACACCTTGATCCTGGCCACCGGATTCAAGGTCTTCGACCACGGCAACATGCCGCCCTATCCGGTCCTCGGGCGCGACGCGCGTCAGCCTCGAGGCGCTGGTGGGACGAGAACCGCTACCAGGCCTACCAGGGCGTCAGCGTGCCCGGGTTCCCCAACCTGTTCGCGATCCTCGGCCCCTACGCCTACAACGGGGCCAGCTATTTCACGCTGATCGAGAACCAGTCAAGGCACATCGTCCGCTGTTTGAAGCGGGCGCGAAAGGACCGCGCGACCTCGGTCGAGGTGAGGCCGGAGGCCAACCGCCGCTACTTCGAGTCGATGCTGAGCCGGCGCAAGAACCAGGTCTTCTTCCGCGGCAGCTGCGGGACCGCCAACAGCTACTACTTCGACCGCCACGGCGACGCCCCCTTCCGCGCCTCACCCACCCTCGAGGCTGCGTGGCGCAGCGCCCATTTCGACCTCGACGACTACGCGTTCGCCTGAGCCCGATCTGGCCGAGGTGAGCGGCTTGCTGAAGACTCGGGAGTCGGATGGCGAGGGGCAGAATCGAACTGCCGACACCACGATTTTCAGTCGTGTGCTCTACCAACTGAGCTACCTCGCCGGGGCGCAAGCCGGCGCTGCGAGCGCCGGCCGGCCGAAGGCTAGATGATCCCCTGGTCCCCCTCCTCTACGGTGATGCGGTGGGCAGGGTTCCGGCAGCCTTGGCGCTGGTCGCCGCCGCCGCCTGCGGGGCGGTGCTCGTCTCCGGCGGCTCCTCCGAGGACCCGCGAACGCCGCCGGCGCTGCCCGGCCTGCCCCCTCCGTTCCTCGGCACCGCGGTCGTCGGCTCCGGCGGCCTGACGGCCGCGATCGACGCCTACGGCTCGGTCGTCGACCTGCGCCCGGACAGTCCCGCCGGGCGAGTCGCGGATCTCCAACCCGGTCGGGCGCCAGAACGCCGGAACGGTGGATCGAGACACCGGCATCGTGGTTCGGATCGAGGCCGGAGGAGACCTGTCGCCGCTGTGGAGAGCCGAGCGACTGCGGCAGCGATACCTCACCGGTTCCAACGTCGTCCGAACCGAGGCCGCCTTCCCCGCGACGCGGGTGAGGATCCTCGACGCAGCCGCGCCCGGCGAGGCGACGCTGGTACGGGACTTCCTCGTCAACGCGGCAGCGGGCACGAAGGTCGGGCTGCGGCTCGGGGTCAACCTGCTCGAATCGGCGAGGCGCTGCTCGGGGACGCCGGAGCCGGATCGGATCGCAGGAGACGGCTCGCCGCGAGTCCTCACCTGGCGCGGGACCGGGACGCTGCGGGCGCGGCTGACGTGCCGCTTCGGCGCCGGCCCCGGATTCGGCGGTGCGATCGCAAGCGCGGTCGCCGCCGACCGCGGCTGGCTGACCCAGGCCCGTCCCCTCGCGTCCACCGCTCCGGCGTGGGCGCGGCGTCTCTACCTGCGCTCACTGCTGATGCTGCGGGCGCTGACCGACTCCGGCAGCGGCGCCGCAGCCGCCGGTGCCAGGGAGGGCTGGGCCTACGTCTGGCCCCGCGATGCCGCCGCGGTTGCGATCGCGCTCGCCCGCTCGGGTTATCGCACCGAAGCCCGGCGGGTGGTCGGATTCCTGCGCCGCCTCGACCTCGACGCGGGCGCGCGCTTTCGCGGCGACGAAACCGCCGTCGACGACGGCCGTCCCCTGCAAGGCGATGCTCCGCGGATGGATCGAGGCCGCCGCCCGCGCCGCCGCGGCACCGCTCTCCGGCGACGCCGGCATCGATCGCTGGCGCGGACGGGGCGACTATCAGGAGCGCGCCGGCGACCGGGGCGACTACCTGGCGAACGCGATCGCGGCAGGGGAACCGGCGGCCCGGCTGCGCTCCCTTTTCGCCGGCGCCGGTGGCCTGCACCGGCGCGCCGCCGACCCCGAGTCGGGGCGCGACTCGGCGGCGGCCTGGGCGGTGCGGCCGTTTCCCCGTCCCGCTCTGTGGCGGCTGGTCCGCGGCACGTTGGTCCAGCTGCTCGCCGCCGGCGGCCGCTTCGGGATCCAGCCCGCCGAGGTCTGGCCCGGCGACGAGCCCTGGTCGGCGCCGACAGCCTGGAGCGCCTGGAGCCTGGCGGCGCTGGGCGAGCGAGAGGCATCGCTGCGCCTCTTGGCCGGGCTGCGGCGCGCCGCGACCCCCGCCGGTGCTCTGCCCGAGCGGGTCGACGCCGAGACCGGGATTCCCCGCTCGACCACCCCGCTTGCCTGGTCGCACGCCTTCGCGGTGCTGGCGCTGCACGAGCTCTGGTCGCGCCGCTCCACCGCCGGATAGCGTTCAGAAGATGCCGAAAGCGGCTCCGCTCGCCTCGATCGCCGTCTCGGTCCTGCTCCTGACCGCCTGCGGCGGCTCCGAGGAGACCGAGCCCAAGCGTGCGGTCGACGCCCGAACCGAGGCGATCCACTTCTTCCCCGCCGATCAGCCCTTCCTGGCCTTCCTCGACACCAGCACCCAGAGCGGCCCTGAGATCTCCCGCAACCTGCGCGCGCTCGACGACCTACCGGCGCTGAACGCCTTCGCCGCCGGCGGCGGCGCCTTCGTGCGGGAGTCCGGGCTCGAGCTCGGGCGCCTGGCCCCCCTGCTGACCGACGAGGAGCCCGAGGACGGCATCAGCGCCTCGCAGGCCGCTTACGGAGTCGCCCCTGGCGGCGGCGGAAGCGAGACCCTGATGATCCTCGTCAGCGAGCAGGTCGAGGAGATGGAGGCCAAAGCCGAGGCCGCCGCAACCGCCGCCGGCATGACCGAGGGCGAGGAGGTCGACAGCGCCAGGGTGTTCAGCGACCGACAGGCCGCGCTTGCGATCCGCGACGGAGTCGTTGTCGTCTCCCCCGACCTGCCCTCGCTGCAGGCGGCGATCGCCCTTCGCGACGCCGACCAGGACGATCAGCTCGACGAGGACCAGGTCTCGGCAGCGCTCGCGGACCTGCCCGCGGCGCCGCTGGTGGCCTACGCCACCCCGGCCGCGCTAATCGCCGCCGACCCAGGTCTGCTCGAGGTCGACTCGTCGTTTCTGAGCTCGACGAAGGAGGCGGGGATCGCGGTCACGCCCGGTGTCGCGCACCTACGGATCGACGTCGTCGCCAAGGTCGAGCCCGACGAGATCGTCCCGGCCGCCGAGCTGGGCGACGCCGAGATCGACGAGACCGAGGCCCGCCGCATCGTCGGCGCCCGTCGAGCTGCCGGGAACGAGTTTCGCGACGCGATCATCGCTCTGGCCCCGTTCGCCGCCCGGGCCTCGGTCAGCGAAGACGAGCTGCGCGCGACGATCCTCAGCCCGCGCTAGCCGGCCGCGTCGAGCGCCAGTCCAACCGCCTCCGGCGCCGTATCGGCGTAGACGATCCCCGGTGCCTCGGCCATCGCCCCCTCGCCGACCGGCCGCCAGCTTCGCAGCGCCACCACCGTCCGGCCGAGGCGGCGCGCGAAGCCGATCTCCGACAGCGTTCCCCACTCTCCGCCGACCGCGATCACGGCCTGGCCGGAGCTGACGACGGCGAGGTTGCGGGCCGGCCCGATGCTCGTCGCCACGACATGGGTGCAGTGGGGATTGGCGTGCTCGGTCGAGTCGCCGGGGACGATCCCGATCACGACGCCGCCGGCGCCCGCGGCGCCCCGCGAGGCGGCCGCCATGACGCCGCCAAGCCCGCCGCAGACGACCACCGCGCCGGTCTCGGCGAGCCGGCGCCCGGCCTCCTCGGCCAGCGCCCAGGCCTGCGAGCCCTCCTCACAGGTCCCGGAGCCGATGACGGAGATCTGTACGGCGCTATCCGGCATCGGCCATCGTCGCCATCAGCTCCAGCGCCCCCTGCTTGTGCAGCGGCTCGTTGAGGTTGCCGCACTTCGGCGACTGGACGCAGGAGGGGCAGCCGGAGTCGCAGGGACATTCGCCGATCAGCCGGCGCGCGTCGGCCAGCAGCCGCTCGAACTCCTCGTAGCCACGGAGGGTGATCCCGACCCCGCCCGGATGGCCGTCGTAGATGAAGATCGTCGCCTGCCCGGTCTGGAAGTGGACGTTGGTCGAGAGGCCGCCGATGTCCCAGCGGTCGCACATCGCGATCAGCGGCAGCACGGCGATCTGCCCGTGCTCGGTGGCGTGCAGCGCCCCCAGCAGCACCTCGATCGGCAGCGCCCCGGTGAGCGAGTCGGGGAGCACGTACCAGAGGGCCTGGGTGCGAAAGCTCTGCTCGGGCAGCTCCAGGGAGACGATGTCGAACGGCTCCTGGTCGGCGATCGAGACCCGCTGGTAGGCGATCACCTGCTCGCTGACGGAGACCGTTCCGAAGTGCAGCTCGACGCCGGCGACCTCGCGGCGCTCGTCGATGCGGTCGATGTAGATCTCGGTCTCCTTGCGGGGGCGGGTGAACCAGTCGTCGTCGAAGGGCTCGACGATCGCCCGGCGGCCGTCGACGTCGAGCGCCTGCACCTCGTAGGAGCGGCCGAGGTGCAGATAGACGGCCCCTGGATGGACGGTCGTGAAAGCGCGCTCGGCCTCGACCAGGCCGAGCATCTCCCCCGACTGGCGCTCGATCACCGCCACCGCGTCGGTCGAGGCCGAGCGCAAGGCGATTCCGGAGGCGACGAAGCCGCTTCGGCGCGGCAGCAGCTTGCTGCCCCCGCGGCGCAGCTCGCCCCTCGCGACGAGGCCCTCGGCACGCTCGCGGTAGCCCGCGCCGAAGAGCTCCTCGTCTTCGTCTGTGAGCGGCAGCTCGTAGGCCGCGGCGACCAGGTGCGCGGCTGAGATCTGCTCCGAGGTGTGGTCCAGGATCGCCGCCTCGACCGGGCGGCCAATGAACTCCTCGGGGTGGCGGCAGAAGAACTGGTCCAGTGCGTCAGCCCCGGCGACGTAGACCGCCAGGCCCCGTTGCCGGCGACCCGCCCGTCCCCACATCTGCCGCAGGCTGGCGACCGTGCCGGGGAAGGTGACGCAGATCGCCGCATCCAGCTCGCCGATGTCGATCCCCAGCTCCAGCGCGTTGGTCGCCACGACCCCCAGCAGCTCGCCGTCGGCGAGTCGGGCCTCGATCTCGCGCCGCTGCTGAGGCGTGTAGCCGGCCCGGTAGGGAGCGATGCGATCCGCCAGCTCCGGGCTGCCCCGCTGGCGCAGGTTGTCGCGCGCGAAGCGCTGGATCAGCTCGATGCCGCGGCGGCTGCGCAGGAAGCAGATCGTCCGCACCCCGTGGGAGACGAGGTCGGCGAGCAGCTCCGCCGCCTCACCGAGCGGCGAGCGTCGAGTCCCGGTTGCCTCGTCGACCAGTGGCGGGTTCCAGATCGCGATCTCGCGCCCGGCCCGGGGAGCGCCGTCGTCGTCGATCAGCTCGAAGGAGGTGCCGACCAGCCGCCCCGCCAGCTCGAGCGGGTTGGCGATCGTCGCCGAGGCGAGCAGGAAGCGAGGCTCGGACCCGTAGGCGCGCGCGACCCGCCGCAGGCGGCGCAGGACGTTGGCGACGTGGGAGCCGAAGACGCCGCGGTAGGTGTGCGCCTCGTCGACGACGACCCAGTCGAGGTTGGCGAGGAAGTCGCCCCATTGCCGGTGGTGGGGGAGCAGGCCGACGTGCAGGAGGTCGGGGTTGGTGAGGACGAGGTTGGAGCGACGCCGGATCGCCGGGCGCTCCTCGCGCGGGGTGTCGCCGTCGTAGATCGCCTCCCGCAGGCCCGGCGGCCGCAGCTGGAAGAGCTTTCGAGCCTGGTCCTGGGCCAGCGCCTTGGTCGGGTAGAGGTAGAGCGCGCGGGTCTTCGGATCACGGGCGATCGCGTCGAGCACCGGCAGGTTGAAGGCCAGCGACTTGCCGCTGGCGGTGCCGCTGGTGATGACAAGGTCCGAGTCCCGAGCCGCCGCCAGCGCCTGCTTCTGGTGCGAGTAGAGCCGCTCGATCCCGGCCGCCCGCAGCGCGCTCACGAAGCCGGAGTCCAGCGAGCGCGGCAGCGCCACCCGGCGCGGCGCCACCTCCGCCTCGGCGCTCTCGGCGACGATGCGGCCGTCGCGGCGGGCAGGGTCGAGGGGGATCGCCCATGGGGTCGTGAGGAGGCTGCGAGCAGCTTCCATCAGGCGACCGCGCCGGCGGGCGCCCCGTGGACGATCGCGCCCGCGACCCGGACCGCCTGCAGCGCGCTGCGATCGTGGAGGCGGAGGACCTGGGCGCCGGCGGCGACCGCCAGCGAAGCGGCGGCGGCGGTCCCCCACTCGCGCTCGGCCGCGGGGAGCCGCTCGTCCCACGACCCGCCGAGGACCGCGCCGATGAAGTCCTTGCGCGACAGCGAGACGTAGAGCGGGCGCCCGAGATCGTGGAGCTCTCCGAGGCGGCGCAGGATCTCGAGGTCGTCATCGACGCTGAGGTCGAAGTCCAGCCCCGGGTCGAGGGCGATCTGGTCCTCGGCGACTCCGCGCGCGGTCGCCGCTTCCAACCGCTCGCCGAACCAGCGCTTCAGGTGCTCGACCACGTCGCCGTAGCCGGGTGTCGGGCGATCGACCCGCGGCGGTCCCTCGATGTGCATGAGGACGTATCCGCAACCCGAGCTTGCGACCAGATCGAGCATCTCCGCGGAGCCGCCGCCGATGTCGTTGATCGCCACCGCGCCGGCGTCGAGCGCCGCCGCACCAACGGCGGGCGAAAAGGTGTCGGCGGAGAGCGGCAGCCCACAGCCTGCGAGTCCCTCCAGGGTCGGGACCAGCGCCGCGATCTCCTCCTCGACCGCGACCGGCGGGCCACTGCGGGCCGCGACAGCGCCGATGTCGAGCATCTCGAAGCCGGCGGCGGCCATCGCCTCGCCGTCGGTGACCGCCCGCTCGGGGGTGCCGCTGCGGGCGCCCTCGAACATCGAATCGCCGGTCACGTTGACGATCCCGACCGCAAACGGCTGCTCGAGGGCAAGCTCGCGGTCGCTGAGCCTCCAGTGCGGCGACATTGATTTACCGTAGCGGCCCCTTGCCCCTGCGCTGCGTCTACACCGACCTCGACGGCACCCTGCTCGGGCCGGGCGGATCGCTGTTCCGCGACGCCGAGGGCGGCTTCTCGCTGATGCCGGCGCGGGCGCTGGAGGCCTGCCACCGCGCCGACGTCGAGGTGGTGATCATGTCCGGCCGGCGGGAGCCGCAGGTGCACGAGGACGCCCGGCTGATCGGGCAGCGGTCCTACATCTACGAGGCGGGCTGCGCCTATGTGATCGAGGGCGAGGCGACGCTGCTGACAGGGGACCTCACCCCGAGCGAGGCGGAGGGGACGATCTACGAGCAGATCGAACGGCGCGGGATCCCGGCACTGCTCTTCGAGCGCTTCGAGGGCCGGCTCGAGTACCACTCTCCGTGGCACACCGGCAGGGTGCTCTCGCATCTGTTTCGCGGCAAGGTCGACGTCGCCGAGGCCAACTCGCTGCTTGCTGATCAGGGCCACGAAGACCTGCGCCTGCTCGACAACGGGGCGATCGGCCGGCCGATGCCGGGGATCGAGGTCACCCACGCCTACCACCTGGTCCCGCGCGCGGTCAGCAAGGCGGGCGCCGTCGCGGCGCACATGCGCGCCCGGGGCTATGACGCCGCCGACTGCATCGCGGTCGGCGACTCGGTCGAGGACCTCGAGGTCGCTTCGGCCGTCGGGCGCTTCTTCGTGGTCGCCAACGGCCCCGAGCGCGACCCCGGCCTGCGGGCGGCGATCTCCGGGCGCGAGAACGTGACCGTCACCGAGGACCGGATGGGCGAGGGGGTCTACGAGGCGGTCGTCTCGACCCTGGCCGAGCGGCGCTGACGGCGCCCTCTAAGATCGGCTCTGAGGCCGCGAATGTCCGGTTCAGAAAGGAAACGTTGGCGCACGAGCAGGCGACGGTAGCCGAGGAGGAGTACCTGCAGATCATCTTCTGGCTGATCGAGGCCGGCCTGCCGATCACCGGCGCCAACATCGCCCGCGCGATGCAGCTCTCGCAGCCGACCGTGCACGAGATGATCGGGCGCCTGGAACGGGACGGCTACGTGACCCGCGCCGGGGACAAGTCGCTGGCCTTCACCGCGGAGGGCCACCAGCACGCCGAGGCGATCGTTCGCCGCCACCGGATGATCGAGCGCTTCCTCACCGACGTGCTGGGGATCCCCTGGGACGAGGTGCACGAGGAGGCGGAGCGGCTCGAGCACGCGATGTCCCCGGTCCTCGAGGAGCGGATGCGGGCGGCGATCGGCGACGCGACGACCTGTCCGCACGGGCACCCGATCGTGGAGGGGGCGCGCGAGCAGGGCGTGCCGCTCGCCGACGTCGAGGTCGGCGCCAGCGTCCACGTGCTGCGGTTCGAGAACGAGGCCGAGGAGCTGCTGCACTACCTGAAGGACGCGGGGCTGCGGCCCGGTCTCGAGGGCACGGTCGAGAGCTCGGATACAGACAGCGTCGTGATCGCCTCACCGGAGGGGCGGCACGAGGTTTCGCTCAGCGTCGCCGAGACGGTCTCGGTGCGTGCCGATCCCTCGCCGCCGCCGCGGGCCGCGCTTCCCGACCAGCTGGTCCTCTCCAGCGACCGCTACGGGCGCTGAGGCATCAGCCAGAACTGGCGCAGGCGGCGGAGTGGCGAGTTCTTCGGCTATAGGCCGAGTTTCGCGCCACACCGAAGCCAAAGTCGGGCACCGGTCGAGGTGCTAAAGTTGACTTTCTGAGTCAACAAAGTGCTAAAGGAGGTGGGCGATGCCCCCGGCACCGGGAAGCGAACCGAAGACCGAGGAGCTACCAATCGAGGCGCAGAGGCTGCGACGGAGCGAGCGGCGACTGTCAGATCTTGCGGCGGCGATCCGCGACCACGAACGGGCGCTGGCCGGGCGCCCCCAATCAATGCGCTACGCCGACATCCATCTCTACCGGCGCCTGCGCCAGATCTCCGGCGGCAGGAGATGAGCCTGTGCCCCCGCTGCGGCGCGCTGCTCGACGGTCCACGTGAGAATCCGAAGACGCGCCGCTACGGGCGCAAGTGCGGGGACTGCCTCAGCTGGCAATCGCTGCCGGCAGCAGAGCACCTCGCCGCCCAGATGCGGCGCCGACTCGAGCGAAGGCCCGTCCGCTGACCGATCGCGGCGCTTCCCCTGACCACCGGGGCGGGCTAACCAACCCGCGTCGTGCCTAGCCGCAGATCTGGCGCAGGCGGCGGTAGAGCTCGTCGTCAGGGGCGCGAAGCGCGAACGGGCGATTGCGCCGCAGCGCGTGCTCGTGGTCGCGGACCGCGGCCGCCAGCTCGGTCAACCTGCGATTGGCGGCGGCGCTCTCGCTCTCCAGCCGGTCCTGGCGCCGAACGTTTCCGTCGATCAACTGCATCGGGCTCATCCCCGCTCCCCTCTTTCGCTCTTCCCTCTCCGTCGGGCAAGGTAGAGCAGCTCCCTAAAGCGGGAGTGAAATGCTGGTGAAGGCGACGGCGGTCCGGTCAGCTGAACCCGCTGCCCTACGCGGCGGAGGCAGCGCCGGAGCGCTGCAGCGAGCGGGCGATCCGCGCCACGCCCTCGCCGATCCGCTCCGGCGGCACGCTGGCGAAGGAGAGGCGCAGGCTCGACTCGCCGCCCTCGAGCATGAAGTCGGGGCCGGCGATGAACCCGACGCCCTCCTCGGAGGCCGCCTTGCGCAGCTCCTCGCTGTCGGCAAGGCCGGGCAAGGTCAGCCAGAGGAAGTAACCGCCGCCGGGGACCACGAACTCGGCCTCGGGGAGCTGCTCGCCGAGGGCTTCGACGAGGGCGTCGCGTCGCTCGCGCAAGGCCCCCTTGACGAACTCGATGTTGCGGTCGAGGTCGCCGGACACACAGAGCTCGAGGACGATCGACTCGGCCAGCATGTTCGGGGAGATGTATTGCTCGTTGGCGTGCTTGGCGAGGTGCTTGATCTCCTCCTCGGGCCCGGCCAGGTAGCCGACCCGCACGCCGGGGCTGACCGTCTTCGAGAACGAGGAGGCATGGATGACCCGCCCCGCCGTGTCCTGGGAGAGCATCGTCGCCGGCGGCTCCTCCTCGAAGGGCAGCTCGCGGTAGGGGTCGTCCTCGAAGAGCCAGAAGCCGTGCTCGGCGGCCAGCGCCAGCAGCCGCTCGCGCTTGGCAGCCGAGAGCGTGCAGCCGGCCGGGTTGTGGAAGTTGGGGATCACGTGCGCGAGCTTCACCGGGCCCGCCTCCAGGGCGGCCTCCAGCGCGTCGACGTCGAGCCCGTCGGCCTGCAGCGGAATCGGCACGAACTCGACCCCGAGGCGGCCGAGCAGCAGCAGCGTGCGGTCGTAGGAGGGCTGCTCGACGACGACCCGGTCGCCGGGCTCGAGCAGGCGCTCGAACAGCATCGCGCCGGCCTCGAGCGAGCCGTTGGTGACCATCACCTGCGGCAGCATCCAGCCCCCCGTGGCGATCCGCGACCCACTCGCAGAGCCCCGGGTGGCCAATCCCGGTGCCGTAGGAGAGCGCCTTCTCCCAATCGCTTTCCAGCGCCCTCGCCGCCGCGTCGCGAACCGCGGCCGCGGGCAAGATGTCGGCGCTGGGTGCTCCGCGCGCGAAGCTGATCGTGTCGGAGGCCATCGCGGCGAGCGTAGCAACGGTTCAGAGTCGTCACCTTCGCCACCCCGCCTTGGCACGATAGCGGTAACTCCGCGACGTTCGGCGGGTTCGCAACCGGTGTCCGGCACTCCCCCGGCCCCCCCGAAGCGAGTCCTCGGGACGTTCGGCGGGTTGACCGGTTCCGGCGTCCGGGCCTAGCCGCGCAGGGTCTCGACCGCGATCTTCGCGGCCTCGGTCGGGCTCTCGCCGACCCGCACGCCCTTCGCCTCGAGCGCGTCCTTCTTTGCCTGCGCGGTCCCCGAGGAGCCGGAGATGATCGCGCCGGCGTGGCCCATCTGCTTGCCGGGCGGGGCGGTGAAGCCGGCGATGTAGGCGACCACCGGCTTGGAGACCTTCTCTGCGATGAACTCGGCCGCCCGTTCCTCGGCGTCGCCGCCGATCTCCCCGACCATCACGATCAACTCGGTCTCGTCGTCGGCCTCGTAGAGGGTGAGGACGTCGATGAAGTCGGAGCCGACGATCGGGTCGCCGCCGATGCCGACGATCGAGGAGTTGCCCTCGCCAGCCTGCTTGAGCTCGTTGCCGATCTGGTAGGTCAGGGTGCCGGACTTGGAGACGACGCCGATCTTTCCCGGGTCGAAGAACTGGGCGGGGATGATCCCCACGTTGGCCTTGCCCGGCGAGAGCACGCCGGGGCAATTCGGGCCGATCAGCCGCACGCCCGCATCGCGCGCCTTCCAATAGGTCCGCAGCATGTCGAGCACCGGGATCCCCTCGGTGATCGCGATCACCGTGGCGACGCCGGCCTCGATCGCCTCGTCGATCGCGGCGGCCGCGAAGCGGGCGGGGACGAAGATCATCGACGTGTTGGCGCCGCGCTCGGTCACGGCCTCGGCGATGGTGTCGAAGATCGGCACGCCGTCGACGTCCTGGCCACCCTTCTTCGGGGTCACCCCGGCCACAAGGTCGGTCCCGTAGTCGCGGTTGCGGAGCCCGTGGAAGGAGCCCTCGCGCCCGGTCAGCCCGGAGACGACGAGCTTCGTCTCATCGCCGACGATGATGCTCACGAGCCACCACCCGCCAGCTCGACCACACGCTTGGCGGCCCCGAGCATCGTCGACTCGACCTCCAACCCGTCGATGTCGGCTTCCTCGAGCAGCCGCAGGCCCTCCTCGGAGTTGGTCCCGTCGAGGCGGACGACCAACGGCACCTTGAGGTCGATCTGCTTCGAGGCCTCGATGATTCCCTTCGCCACCTCGTCGCAGCGGGTGATGCCGCCGAAGATGTTGAAGAGAACGGCAGTCACCTTGGGATCGGAGGTGATCACCTGCAGCGCGTCGACGATCGCCTCCGCCTTGGAGCCACCGCCGGCGTCGAGGAAGTTCGCCGGGTCGCCGCCCGCCTGGGCGACGACGTCGAGGGTCGACATGCAGAGCCCGGCCCCGTTGCCGAGGATGCCGACGTTGCCGTCGAGCTTGACGTAGGTGAGGCCCTTCTCCTTCGCCATCGCCTCCTGGGGATCCTCGGCCGCCGTATCTGCAATTCCGGCCAGGTCCTCGTGGCGAAACAGCGCGTTGCCGTCGATCGTCACCTTGGCGTCGAGCGCCACGACCTTGCGATCGGCAGTGACGATCAGCGGGTTGACCTCGATCAGCGTCGCGTCCTCGGAGAGGGCGACCTCGGCGAGGCGAGCAAGCACCTCGGCAGCCTCGTCGCGGATGTCCTCGTCGAGGCCCGCGTCGTCGACGATCGGCCGGGCGGCCGAGGCGTCGAAATCGCGCGAGGGATCGATATGGCGCTTGACGAGCGCGGCCGGGTCGTCCTCGGCGACGGCCTCGATGTCCATCCCCCCCTTGGCGGAGACCATCGCCAGCAGCTTCTTCTCGCCGCGGTCGAGGATCACCGACGCGTAGTACTCGGCGGCGATGTCGGAGCCGGCCTCGATCCAGACCTGGTGGACCTTGAACGGGCCCTCGCCGCGGGGCCCGCGGATGTCCATCCCGAGAATCGCCTCGGCGTGGTCGCGTGCCTCGCCGCCGTCCTGGGCGATCTTGATGCCGCCGGCCTTGCCGCGACCGCCGATCAGCACCTGCGCCTTGACCGCGCATGGGTAGCCGACCTTCTCGGCCGCGGCGACCGCTTCGTCGGCCGTCGCAGCCACCTCGCCGCCGGGAACCGCCACGCCGTGCTTGGCGAAGAGCTGCTTTCCCTGGTACTCGAGCAGGTCCATGCGGCGGCGGGAGCGTATACCGCCGCCCGCAGACCGGGGCGTTAGGTCATAATGCCCGCCGCTCTCATGGCGCTTCCAGCCCTGAAAACCATCACCTGGGTGACTACCGACTGCTACGGGACCCTGATCGATTGGGAAAAGGGGATCATCGACGCCTGCCGCAAGGAAGCCGAGAAGGACGGCTTCAGCTTCGATGAGAAGGCGCTGATGGGGCGCTTCCTGGAGGTGCAGGCGGAGATCATGGCCGGCTCGTATGAGCTCTACGCGGAGGTGCTGCGGCGCACGATCGTCAAGGTCGCGGGCGAGCTGGGCTGGGAGATCGAGCCCTCGCGAGCCCAGTTCCTACCCGACAGCGTCGCCTATTGGCTGCCGTTTCGGGAGGCCAACGCGGCGATGGACCGGCTCGGCAAGCGCTACGACGTCGGGATCATCTCCAACATCGACGACAAGCTGCTGGGCATCTCCCGCCGCCATCTGCGCACCGACCTCGATCTCGTCGTCACCGCGCAGCAAGTGCGCAGCTACAAGCCCGACCCGACCCACTTCAAGGAGTGCGCGCGGCGGATCGGCGGCAAGAAGGGCTGGGTCCACATCGGCTCCGACTATGAGAACGACGTCGCCCCGCTGCTGAAGATGAACGTGCCGGTGATCTGGGTCAACCGCCACGGCGAGAAGCTCGACGGCCGCAAGGCCCCCAGCGTCGTGGTGAAGAACTTCCGCGCCGCCGCCGCAAAGCTCGGCGCCAAGAGCTAGAGCCGCTAGAGCCGCTTCGTGAAGTAGAGGTTGCGGGCGCCGTCCCAGCGGCCCGGCGACTCGGATCGAAAGCCAAGCGACTCATAGAGGGAGATCGCCGCCTCGTTGCGCTCGTTGGCGTCGAGCTGGATCCGCTTGCAGCCGCGGTCGCGCGCCCGCTCTACGCAGGCCTCGGCCAGGCCGCGGCCGAGGCCGGCACCCCGCTCGTCCGGCTCGACGAAGAGATCCTCCAGCCAGGCGTCGTCGGCGCCGGTCCAGACCGAGGGCCGAAAGCGCAGCTGCGCGACCGCGCGTGGCGGATCGCCGGCAAGCAGGAACTCGGTGCCGGGGTCCGCGAGCAGGGTCTCGACGACCGCCTCGATGGTCGCATCCGCCGGCTCGGCCTCGCCGTAGTAGTCGCGGAAGCCGGCGATCAGGCGCGAGACCGCCGCCGCATCGGCCGGGACGGCAACTCTGATCGGTACCCTCGCAACTTCGGCTCCGCTTCCTGGTTGCTGGTTGGCAGGCACGGGACGCGCAATCTTAGGCAGGCGTCGAGCAGGCGTTTTCGATGGTCGTAGAGCGAGCGAAAAGCAATCCGTCGCGCCCTTGGCGCCTGGCCTTCGCTGCCGTGGTGGCGCTGGCCGGCTTCCTGGCTCTGCTCGCGACGCGCGGCCCGACCCCCGCCGACGCCACGCCGCGGCCGAACATCGTCGTGATCCAGACCGACGATCAGACGCTGCGCCAGCTCTATGCGACCTGGATCACCCCCCTTGGCGTGAAAGCCCGGGTGATGCCGAACACCCTCGATCTGATCAAGAAGACCGGGGTGACCTTCAACCGCTACTACGCGTCCTACCCGCTCTGCTGCCCCTCGCGGGCGACGCTGTTGAGCGGCCGCTATGCCCACAGCCACGGGGTTATCTCCAACGACGCCCCCCGCGGCGGCTGGCCGGGCTACCAGGAGAAGGCGATCTACGAGCACAACCTCGGCGTCTGGCTGCAGACCGCGGGCTACCGCACGATCCACGTCGGCAAGTTCATCAACAACTACGGCGGTGCGACCAAGGACGACCCCGAGAGCGAGGTGCCGCCGGGCTGGGACAGCTGGCAGACGGCGGCGAGCGACAACTCCGCTCGCCTCTTCTACGGCTACATGCTCAACGTCGACGGCCGCCTGGAAGGACCGTTCGGGGACCGCAACTACGACCAGACCAACGGCAAGGACGATCCGGGCTGCCCGGACACACCGCCGCTGGTGGGCTCCTGCAACCACTCGCTGGACTCGATGACGACTCGGGCGGTGCAGCAGATCGAGGGCTCGGCGCCGGGACGGCCCTTCTACCTACAGCTCGACTACAACGCCCCGCACGGTGACCCGCGGCCTCCGATCGGGCCCGAGCCGGCCGCCCGCCACTACGACTCCGCGGTCGACACTCCGCTCCCGAAGCCGCCGAGCTTCAACGAAGGCAACGTCTCCGACAAGCCGAGCTTCATCCGCGACGACGCCAACTACCTCGACCAGATCGCCATCCGCCGGATCAGGATCGAGTACCAGAAGAGCCTCGAGTCGCTGCGCACCGTCGACGAGGGAGTGGGAGAAGTGCTCGACGCGCTGCGCCGCAGCGGCGAACTGTCGAACACCTATGTGCTCTTCCTCTCCGACAACGGCTTCTTCTTCGGAGAGCATCGCCTCGAGCGCTCGAAGTTCCTGCCCTATGAGCCGGCGATCCACATGCCGCTGCTGATTCGCGGCCCCGGAATCCAGGCCCTTTCGCGATCGGCTGAGCTGGTCGCGAACATCGACATCGCGCCGACGATCCTGGAGCTGGCATCGGGGCGGGCCTCCCGCCGAGTCGACGGGCGGTCCCTGGTCCGCTACTGGCGCGACAACTCGCTGCGCAGCCGGCGCCCGATCCTGCTCGAGTCGTTCATCAACGCGACCGACGTGGACGGCGACGGCGTTCCCGACCGCGTGCCTCGCCGTGGCGGCGCCTCGGCCTCGATCGCAGCCCCGGTCGAGAACTACCTCGGCGTGCGCCTCGGGCCCTACATGTACGTCGAGTACGAGACCGGCGACCGCGAGCTCTACGACGTGGTCAAGGATCCGGAGGAGCTCAACAACCGGGTCACGAACCCCCGCTTCGACCGCGTGCAGGCGTTCCTGCGGCGGCAGATCCAGCGCCTCGAGGGATGCGTCGGACGCGACTGCCGCTTCACGACCAAGCCCCTGCCGAGACCGGGCCTGCCGCCGAGACCTGGAGAGCCGATCCGTCCCTGAAGCGGGGCGGTGGCGGTGTCAGTTGCCGCCGAGAGGGACCAGGGCCGCGCCCGGCTCGGCGAGATAGATGCCGATCGGGTTGCGCCCCGGCCTCAGCAGCCCGGGCGGAACGACTGCCCCGTAGCTGAGCGTGCCGCCGTCGAGGAAGGCGCGGGCCGTCGCCGCCACCCTGCCGCGAACCGTGATCGCGATCAGGCTCCCCGGCTGCGGGCCTTCCAGCTCGCCGGCGATGAAGGCCGGGACCTCTTCGGCCTCGGGATCCACCTCCTCGAGGTCGGAGACATGCTCCAGGGTGGCCGCGAACCCGGTCGGGATCCCGGAGGAGAGCGGTGGCGCCGGGCGCCCGAGCAGCTCCGGGGCGGGACCGAGGCCGAAGAGGCCGCCGCTGCCGAGCCGGAAGCCGGCCTGGCCGCTGGCGGTGAGCCGTTGGCTGATCATCTGTGAGAGCGGCAGCCGCACCACCTCCCCCTGGGCGTTGTTCACCGCGACGACGGCCTCGCGAGGCGCCTCGGAGATCGGGCGACCCTGCATCTTGTAGGCGTCGGTGATGCCCAGCCGGCGGACGATCGTCGGCACGATGTCGACAGTCTGGGTCAGGACCGTCGAGACCTTGCCGCGCCGCTGGCCCGGGTACTTGATGAACAGCGGTGGGTTTGCGACTCCACCGAGGTTCTCCTTCTGGGCGATGCGACGGTAGATCGCCTTGCCCTGGAAGGAGATTCCGT
The DNA here is from genome assembly GCA_963793785.1 of uncultured Actinomycetes bacterium. Classification (GTDB taxonomy): domain Bacteria; phylum Actinomycetota; class Thermoleophilia; order Solirubrobacterales; family 70-9; genus CAWCBH01. The sequence goes on along the minus strand of CAWCBH010000005.1, from coordinate 47,746 downwards.
GATCGGCGGTGACCACGACCATCGCCCGATCCCAGATCCCCGTCCGCTTCAGTCGCTCGATCATCAGGCCGATCAGCCGGTCCGCGTAGCCGGTCTGCAGGAAGTGTCGCTGCTGGGCGCTGGCGATCCCCGCCGAGCCGACCGCCCAGCGAGCGGCGCTGTCGGTATTGAGGTTCGAGACGCCGGTGTCCATGTATGCCTGACCGCTGGGCAAAAAACGCCACGGCTCGTGCGGGAGCTCCATGTGAATCAGGCTCAGGGTGCGGTCGCTGGCCGGGATCTCACGCAGGAACTCCTCGAACTCCTCCGGGCTGGGTGGGGTGAAGAGATCCTGCGCGAAGCGACCGGCTCCCTTGTCGCCGGGGTCGGCGTTGTTGCCGAAGTCCCCGAAGGTGGTGCTTACGTTCGGCAAGTCGTTGGCCAGCGACGGAGGCAGGATGATCCTCCCCTCCACGTACTTGAGATCCGAGACGAGGCTGCGGAGCCTGCTCGTGGCGCTCGGGCGTTGCACCTCCCCGCAGAGCTCCTCGGCGCAGATCTGGGTCACCACCTCGCTGACGTGGAGCCGGTAGGCGCCGCCGAGGAGGCTGAAGATGCTGTTCGGCTGCTCGGCGGCGATCGGCAGCGTGCTGCCGCTGGGGTTGTTGCCCGTCATCACCGCCGGGACCGCCCGGCCGGTGAAGTCGGCGACGGTGGTGTTGTTCGGATACCAGGTCGACTGCCGGGCCAGGGCCGCGAAGTTGGGAAAGCGCGAAGGATCGATCCGTTCCGGCCGCTCGGGGTCGAGCAGGGTCGCGGTCGGCAGCTCGTCGAAGATCACCATCACGACCGGGGTCGCCGAGGGGACCTCAGTCCCGAGCGCGCTGGCCTCGCTGTCGGGGAAGATCAGCTTCGAGGTCTCGCTGAAGAAGATGAAGATCGCCAGGAAGACGATCGGCGCCACCGCCAGGACGTCGAGCAGGCTGCGCACGAAACGCTCCCGAAGCAGCAAGTAGGCGACGCCGGCGCCGAGCGCCAGGGCGATGACGATCATCAGCGCCGCCGGGCTGGTGAAGATCCGCTTCTCGACTTGGACGAAGAAGACCGCCGCCAGCAGGGCGACCAGCGCCAGATGCAACATCGAGTAGGCGCGGTGGCTGAACGCGGCGACGACGGCTTCGACCGCCAGCATCGCCAGCGGCGGCAGCAGGGTGAAGGCGAGCGCGAATATGACGATGTCGGCGGGGGTATTGGAGCGGGCGACGAAGAAGTCCGGGTTCTTGCCGAGCAGGTCGAGAAGCGGCTGCGCGAAGGCGAACGCCCACAGCGCCCCCAGATGCGCACCGCCGATCAGCAGCTCGCGGCGGCGGTCCCCAGTCCAGCTCTCACCGATCCGGCTCACGTTCGCCTCGATCAGGGTCGCGCGAGGTAGAGGACCCGGGTGCCGGACGGCAGCGGCTGCGACCTCTGGATCTGAAAGCGCGCCGCCAGCTCGGCCTCGAAGGTCTCCAGCAGGTAGTCGGCATTGGAGCCCTCGCGCTTGCCGGAGAGGAGTCGCCGCACCATCGGGTCCTCGCGCTTGGGGAACTCGATCACCAGCGCCGAGTTGAGCTCCCGCAGCCAGGAGAGGAATTCGCCGACGGGGACGTTGGCGGTGATCGAGACGTGATGGATGACGGCCAGCGCAAGGGTCAGGCCGGGCCGGCCGCGAGCCTCGAGCGGGAGGCGCTCCCGTCCACGCCACCCCAGCCCTGGCGAGGGATCGGCAAGATCGACGACCAGGGGCAGGATTCGGCGCTCGTCGTCGGAGCGCAGCGAGCGATAGAGGGCTTCGACGGTCGCCTGGTCGGAGTCGAATGCGACGACCCCGCGGGCGTGCTCGGCGGCGATTCGCGAGTAGGCGCCGTCGTTGCAGCCGATGTCCCAGACCAGATCCGCCTCGGCGCCGGCGGCGGCCTCGCGTACGAACTCGGCCTTGATCCTCGCGTCCTCGTCGGTGTAGGTGTTCTGCTCCCGGTAGCCGGTCCAGGCGGTGTCACCCGCCTTCCAGCCGAGCCCGGCGACGAGCTTTCGCAACCGCCGCACGTTGGCGGCGATCAGCTCCGGCTTGAAGTTGGCCTTGCGCAGCTCCGCCTTGACCTCACCACCTTCGCGCTCCTCGTAACGGCGCTCCATCCGAGCGTGCAGGACGACGTGGCTGAGGACGCCGCGGCGGAGGCGGTTGCCCGGCCCCAGCAGCCGCGCCGCACGCCGCGGGCTGATCCCCTCCGTCGAACCGCGGAGCCAGGGCTGGAAGGCAACGTCTCGGTAGGCCTGCAAGAGCAGCGGATAGAGGTAGAGCATGCAGAACTGCCGGTAGCCGGCCCAGGGCTCGCCCGCGCGCAGGCGCTCGAACGAGCCGACGTCGATGAAGACCGGCCGCGAGCCGCAGAACTGGACGTTGTAAGGGGTGGCGTCCTTGAGCGTCAGGTCCGCCTCGAGCGCCGCCAGCTGCAGGTCGAGCTGCAGCAGCGCCGCGTCGCGGAGCATGCCGAAGGTCCATTCATACGGATAGGAGACGAAGGGAATCCGCTCGTGCCGGAGCGCCGCCGCTACGCCCCCGGGCAGTAGCTCTGCGGCGGCCGGACCGAGCTCGGCCGGGGAGGCTTCCTCGGTGGCGACGAGCGAGCCGTCGGCGATCAGCCGCTCGAACAGCGGCGACTCCGAGAGCGCGCGCCAATCCTCGGCTCCTCGCTCGCTGAGTACGCGATAGACGGCTCCGTCCGCGACGACCACGCGGCTGTCGCGGTCACGAAAGGAGCCGGGCTCGACCTGGGCGTCGACCGGCACGTGCGCCACACCAGGCCCCGAAAGGGCCTAGACGGGTTCCTTGACCGCTTCCTCGTCCCGCTCGCGACGGCTGGACGCGGGCGGGCGGCGCTCATCGGTGGGCTCCTCCTCGTCGCGCTTCCAGAAGGCGAGGACGCTGAAGATCCGCTTGCCGAACATCTTGATCGAGACCGCAACCCCTGCGACGCCGCCGAGCAGCATCTGCAGGAGCATGCTGCCGCTCCCGGGGTCGAGATATGCGAGAACACTCATTACCGCGAAACTCCTCTCGTCTGCCGCCCTCCCCGGCGGCGATTCAGTTCTCCAACCCGATCCTAAGGATCCTTCCCTCACGGGCCGGCGGGGGCCGGCGAGAGCGGGCGGAAACAGCATTCTAGGGACAGATACGTCTGTCCAAGCCGCAGCGGTCCACACTGCGAAGGGCCTTGCGAGGGTACTTACCCGCTACTTGATGACCGCGATCACGTCGCCGCTGGAGACCGAAGCGCCTTCGGCGACCTTCAGCTCGGCCACCTCGCCAGAGCGGTGGGCGGTGATCTCGTTCTCCATCTTCATCGCCTCGATCACGCAGACAAGGTCGCCTTCGGAGATCTGAGAGCCCTGCTCGGTCGCGACCTTGAGGACCGTGCCCTGCAACGGCGACGGCAGCGCCTCGCTGGAGGCACTGGGCCCGCTGCCCTGCTTGCGCTCCCGCCGAGGCGGGCGACGCGCGCCGGTCGGCCCGGCCGCGTTGCCGCCGGGCTCCGCCTCGCCGATCACCTTGACCTCGAACAGCTTGCCGCCGACCTCGACCTTGTAGTCGCGGATAAGGCCCGGCACGTCCTCAGCTCCGCTTCCGGGCGTGCCGGGGTGGTCGGAAGGACGGGCGCTGGATGCTTCGGGCTCCGTCGATTTGAGCCACTTGGGGTCTTCGAGCAGGTCGCGGCAGGTCTCGCCGCGGGCCCACTGCTCGGTGTCGAGGATCGCGGCGTGGAACGGGATCAGGGTGGTCAGACCGCCGATCTCGTACTCGCCGAGGGCGCGGATCATGCGGCGGGTCGCCTTCTCGCGATCGACGTCCCAGACGATCAGCTTCGCGACCATCGGGTCGTACATCGGCGTCACCTCGGAGCCTGCCTCAACGCCTGAATCCACCCGCACTCCCGGACCCGCCGGCTCCCGGTAGGAGGCGATCGCGCCAGGCGCGGGAGCGAACTTCTTGTGCGCAGCCTCGGCGTTGATGCGGCACTCGATCGCGTGCCCGCGCAACTCGACCTCGTTCTGGGTGATCGACAGCTCCTCGCCGGCGGCGATCAGGACCTGCTCGCGGACGATGTCGATCCCGGCGACCATCTCGGTCACGCAGTGCTCGACCTGGACGCGGGTGTTCATCTCCAGGAAGAAGTAGTCGTCGCCGACCTGCAGGCCCTCGACCGTTCCGGCGGAGCGGTACCCCACAGCACGGGCCGCCTCGGTTGCGATGCCGCCGATCCGCTCCCGCATCTCCTCGTCGACGTGCGGGGCCGGGGCCTCCTCGATCAGCTTCTGGTGGCGCCGCTGAATCGAGCAGTCGCGCTCGCCGAGGTGGATCACGTTCCCCTGCGAGTCGGCGAGGACCTGCACCTCGACGTGGCGAGGGTCCTCCAGGTATCGCTCCACGTAGACCCGCGCGTCGGAGAAGAACTTCTCTCCCTCGCGAGCGGCGCCCTCGAAGGCCTCCTCGAGGTCATCTGGCGACTGGGCGACGCGAAAGCCCTTGCCGCCGCCGCCGCCGGCCGCCTTGCAGGCGACGGGATAGCCGGCGTCCTCGGCCTGCTTGCGTGCCTGCTCGAGGTCGTCGGCGGGCTCGGTCGCGCCGGGCACGATCGGAACTCCGGCCTCGGACATGATCTGGCGGGCGCGCGTCTTCGAACCCATCGCCTCGATCGCCTCCGGGGGTGGACCGATGAAGATCAGGTCGGCCTCGCCGCAGGCGCGGGCGAAGTCGGCGTTCTCGGCCAGGAACCCGTAGCCGGGGTGCACGGCGCCGGCGCCGGCCTGGCGTGAGGTCTCGACGATCTTCGCGATCGCCAGGTAGCTCTCGGCTGGGACGGCGGGGCCGATCATGTAGGCCTCGTCGGCCTCGCGGACGTGGGGTGCGTCCCGATCGGCCTCCGAGTAGACGCCGACGGCGCCGATCCCCATCTCCTTCAGCGTCCGCATCACCCGTACGGCGATCTCGCCGCGGTTGGCTACCAGCACTTTCTCGAACACGGCGGAGCAGTCTATGTGCCTCCCAGCTCTAAGCTGCCCGCCCCGTGACGCTGATCGAGCTGCAATCGCATTCGACCGTCTCCGACGGACAGCTGGAGCCAGGCCTGGTCGTCGACGAGGCGGCCAAGGCCGGGGTGACGACCCTGGCGCTGACCGACCACGACGCCGTCGCGGGGGTGAGGGAGGCGGCTGAGGCCGCTCAGGCGCACGGGCTGGAGCTGGTGCCCGCGGTGGAGATGTCGTGCGTGCACGAGTACGCCGAGGACCTGCACATCTGCGGCTACTGGGTCGACGTCGACGCGATCGGGCCGGCCTGCGAGCGGGCCCAGTCCGAGCGGGTGAGCCGGGCGGAGGAGATCGTCGAGAACCTGCGCCGCGAGGGGTTCGACCTCACGATCGAGGACGCGATCGCGCAGTCCGGCGACGCGCTCTCGATCGGCCGCCCCCACATCGCCCGCGCGGCGGGCGCGTCCGGCGACCTCGGTCCGTTCTTCGAGGAGTACCTGGTGCCGGGGGCGAAGGCGTTCGTCCCCCGCCGCTGGCCGACCGCCGAGCAGGCGGTCGAGGTGATCCACGACGCCGGCGGCGTCGCCGCCATCGCCCATCCCTACTGGGACGTCAAGGATCCGGCCCAGGTCGAGGAGCTGATCCGGGCGCTCGACCTGGACGGGATCGAGGCCTTCTATCCCTCCCACACCGCCGCGCAGACTGAGCACCTGCTGGGGCTCTGCGAGGAGCTTGAGCTGATCCCGACCGGGTCCTCGGACTACCACGGCCCGACTCACAAGACCTTCCACAAGACATTCGCCGCTTCGGCGCCTACGAGACCTACGGGCTCGGCGAGCCGCAGGTGCCGGCGAGGCCTTAGCGGAGGCGTGAAGGAATCGGTTGCGCGACGCTGAGCTGCGCTGATAGGTTCGCCGGAGGGGGAAGCGGCGACCGAGGAGGTCGGTCTTGGGAGTCATCAGGGAGGAACCGATGACGGCGGCGACACATCGCCTCTGGTCGACGGTGATCTTGTTCGCCGTGGCCGGCCTGGCGCTGGCGTCGCCGCAGGCGGGAGCGGCGCAGAAGGTGATCAACTCGTCGGGCCCGATCGAGCAGGTCTTCCTCAACGACGACCTCGCCTGCCAGGTCAAGTACGCCGGTGACGCGGACTTCTCCTTCTTCCCCGCCACGCAGTCCGACCCCGGTGCCTGCGGAACCTTCTTCAAGCTCTCCGGCGGCGCCGAGTTCGGCCCGGCCACGGTCCCGGCCGGCAACAGCCCCGGCGGCTATGTCGCGGTCAGCCAGACCGGACCGACCGGCGCCGGCACCGATGCGAATCCGTTCCGGGTGGTGACAGTGGTTCGCCTCGGCACGACCGGCCTTCGGATCACCCAGACCGACACTTACGTCACCGGCAAGCAGTTCTACCGAACACGGATCACGATCTCCAACACCTCCAACGGGGCCCGCAGCGGGGTCCTCTACCACGCCGGCGACTGCTATCTGCAGAACACCGATAGCGGCTACGGCTTCTATGACACGACCGGTGGGGGCATCTACTGCTCCGAGAACGCGAACAACACGCCGGCGGGGCGAATCCTCGGCTTCGTGCCGCAGAGCCCTGACAGCCATTACGAGGAACGCACCTACAACGAGGTCTGGGACGACATCTCCGCGGGCCTCAATTTCACCGACTTCTGCGAGTGCGACGAGCTCCAGGACAACGGCGCCGGACTGAGCTGGAGCATCAGCCTGGCGCCGGGGGCGGTGGCGACCCGCTCGCTGATCACAACCTTCTCCCCGGCGGGCAACATCCCCGATCCCGATCCCGATCGCGACGGAGACGGTGTGCCCGACGCATCGGACAACTGCCCCAGCGATCCGAACCCCGAGCAGGAGGACGCCGACGGCGACGGAATCGGCTCTGCCTGCGACGAGGACGATGGGACACCGGCGACCTGCCGGATCCGGGTCGCCCGGGCGCGGGTCTTCGTCTTCCGTTCCAAGGACGTAGCTCGATTGGTCGTCCGCTACAAGACGCGACGGCCGGCCGACGTCACCGTGAGCTACAAAGCGAAGCTCAAGAACGGCAAGTCGCTCGCTCTCGGCGAGGTCGTGCACCGCTTCAAGCGCGAAGGCATCTTCCGCCTGCCCAAGAAGGCCCCGGGGCAGATCGAGAAGCTGCGCACGGGGGTCAAGTCGTTCGTCGTCAAGTTCGCGATCCCGGGCACGGAGCGAGACTGCGCCCGCTTCTACACCAAACGGCTGACCAAGAAACGCACCGTGCAGCGACAGTTCGTCTGGTTCCAGCAGGACTCGACGATCTGACCTGGAGTCAGGCGCGGGCCTCGGCGCCCAGGAGCTCCCCCCGCACCCCCTGCAGCAACTGATTCGGCGAGCCCGCCGAGACGACCCGGGCGCCGGAGAAGCTGCTGAACCAGTTCTCGTAGGCGCCGCTATCCACCTCCCAGCCGCGGCGGGCATAGACGACGTTGGTGCCGCCGAAGTAGCTGCAGAGGAAGGCGCTGCCACCGACCACCGAGACGAAGCGCTCGCAACCGGCGAACAGGCGCAGCTGAAGCTCGTTGAAGCTGAGGTCGGGATTGTCCACCTGAAGATCCTGGATCGTCAGCACCTCGGGGTAGGCGCGCTTGACCGCCTCGATGTCGCCCGAGTCGAGGATCGGCTGATGGTCGTTGACGATGTCGATCCCGCGCGGGCGGCAGTAGACCACCTGGTAGGCGCGCCGCAGCTCGCGAATCAGCGCCAGCAGCAGCTCGGTGTCGATCGAGTTGACCGGGACCTCCCGTCGCAGGAAGCCATCGTCGCTCTGCTTGTTGGCGACGACGCAAAGCTCCTTGCCGAAATCGAAACGGTCGCTGGCGTAATGCTGCTTGTAAGGAGGCGGCTGCCACCGACTCATGTCCGGGTCGGCGGGAAAGCCGACGTGGTCGTAGCGGAGCGCCCCGGGGCGCCCGATCGGAAAGTCGGTGATCGGCGCGAAACGCCGGGCGAGGGGAAGCTCGCGGTGGTCCTCGGAGAAGTAGTAGAGGCAACCGGTGTCTGCAGTGGAGACGGTGAACTCCAATTCCCCGCGAGCGTGCAGCCAGTAGGCGTAGGGAATGACCGCATAGAGCTCGAACCCGAACTCGCCGAAGTACTTGGTCCCCCGGGAGATCTGCTCCTCGCAGGGGATCACCTCCGAGAGCAGCTCCGCAAGCGCGAACCCCTTGGCCGAGAAGCAGGCAAGGCGATCGATCTCACCCCCTCGAACCCCCCGCCACAGGCTCGGGGCCCGCGCCAGCGCTCCGGGGCCCGCCCCGCGGCTGGCCAGACAGGCCCGCAACAGCGACAATCGCTCGCCGATCGGGATCGAGGTGTCGAGCCAGTCGCCGATCGCGCTCGGGAGCAGGCGAAGGACGCTGCGCAGGTCTCGTTCGATCCCCGGCAGCTCCCAGATTTCGAGCTCGTCCCCGTCGCGAGCGATCCGCTCCGGGTCGCAGCGGCGGGCAGGGTCGGCGAAGCGCTCCAGTGCTGCGACCCTCATTGGCCGCCTCCGGCGCCCCCGGCCCGCGCCTGCAGGAGCCGCCCGGCGCGCCGCGACCTCCAGTCCGACAGGCCCCGGGGGCGCGGCCGCGGATGCAGGCGGAGCACCGCCCTGCGGCCCCGGTCCCGGAAGCGGGTGCGTTCGGCGGCCGGACTGGAGAAGTAGCTTGCCCGGACCCCTTCGAGCGCCCCGAGCAGGGGATCGATGGTGGCGTCGAACGAGTACTCGAAACGCCGCGCCCGGGCGATCGCCCGCTTCTCCCGGGTATTCACTTCGTGGACCAGCTGCCCCCGAAGAGCGCCGTAGTCCGAGCCCGCCAGCACGAGCTCGACACCGAGCCGTCTCAACTCCTCGTAGCGAAACGCCCCGGGACGCCGATCGGTGATCACCGGCAATCCGCTCAGCAGGTAGGTGCCGATCCGGTTCGGGATCGCGGCGCGATCCTGGAGCGGCGTCCAGCGCAGCGGCTGGCCGATGTAGGACCAGCCGGCGTCATAGCGGGAAAACTCCTCGACCCAGCGGGCCTTCGTTCGCCGCAGCTCGGACCAGCTCTCAGCCTGGTTCTGGAGCGGCTCATGAACATGCAGGTAGCGATCGAGCAGCTGACCAGCGCGCCGAACCTGCCGTGGCGACAGCACCTTGGCGATCATCGGGTAGGTGTCGTCGACCCCGTTGCCATACACGTGAACGTGGATCCGCTGACGAGCCGCGGCGAGAAAGTCGATGTTGATCGGCCTGCCGACGCAGACGGTGTGGATCTCACCGTCGCGCTCCGAGAGCGGCGGCCCAAAGCGATCGTTCATGAACTCGAGCTTGGGGCGGTCGCTGTCGAGAAAGGCAAGGGGCTCTCCGCTGCGGTCCAGCTCGAGACCGTAGCCCCCGGCCGCGATCGGCGCCGAAACGGATTCGAGCTGCTCCCGGTTGCAGAAGATGTGGCCGTCGAGGGCGCCGACGACGTCAGTATCGACCACATGCACGTCGAACCCCCAATGGCGGACGATCGGGACGTCGAAGCCTCCCCGGTCGCGCTCGATCAGGAGGGCGCGGAGCAGCGTCCAGACGTCGTCCTCGACACCGGCAGCGGGTGGGCCCCAGAGCTTCGGCTCGTAGACCTGAAACAGCGACAACACGCAGCCGATCCGCTGCTCGCGGATCGTGCTCGCGGCGTCCGCCAGAGTCACCTCGCGGATGCAGTCCTCGATCCCCGGGTAGGGGGCCTGATCCCAGGCCATGCTGCGCGACCAAAGGCCCCACAGCTGATGCCCTCGCTCGTAGAGGCTCCTGATCCGCTCGGGATTCCAGGACAGCGCCCCGGCGAGCAGGATCCTCATCTCGGCCCCGGCTTCGGGCACGCCGAGGGAGCGAGGACCCGCCGATGAGGGCGATCGTCGTCGGCGCCGGGTTCGCAGGCGCCTGCGCCGCCTGGATGCTGCGGGAGCGGTTCGACGCTGAGGTCACCGTCCTCGAGGAGGCGACTGTGCCCGGGGGAATGCTGCGCACGCTGCACACGCCCGAAGGGCTGCCCTACGAGTACGGGCCCCGGGTGGTGAGCGTGTTTCGCGGCGCATCCGAGGCGCTCCCGTTTCTGCGCCAGTTCCTCGACCTTCACGAGCGTCAGGTCTACCAGGGAACCCGCCTGCGGCCCGAGTACCCGGTGATTCCGTTCCCGGTCGACCTGCAGAGCCTGCAGAAGCTGCCCTGCGGCGAGCAGATCAAGCGCGAGGTGGCCGAGGCCGCGGCGACGCCGGCGGAATCAGAACCACAGACCTTGCGCGAGTACCTGGAATCCTCGCTCGGTCCGACGCTGACCGAGCTTGCCTTCGAGGGGTTCAACCGCAAGTTCTGGGGACGCCGGCTGGAAGAGATGCCGGCCGAGTGGGGACGGCTGCGGCGGCTGGACCGGATCGCTGAGGTGGGCGACTTTCGCCTTCCCAGCCTGGCGCCGCACTACTACCCGGCCGGCGGCTTCAACGGGCTGTTCGAGAAGATGCTCGCAGGGTTTGACCTTCGCACCGGCACACGGGTCGACGCGATCGACTCCGAGTCGGGCAATGCTCGGGTGCTGGCCGATGGGGAGACACTGGCCGCCGACGTCGTCGTCGCCACGGCTCCGATCGACGCACTCCTGGGCCGGCGGTTCGGAGCGCTCGAATGGCGCGGCTACCGAGTCGAGGTCGAGGTCGGTGACACCGAGCTCGGCCGGGCGCCCGACGGGGTGCCGTTCGCCTGGCTCTACACACCCTGGGAGGAGACCGCGGTCTGCCGAACCACCGACTTCGGCGTCATCCACAACGGCAGCCGGCCGTCGGGCCCCAGCGTGACCTTGAAAGAGATCGTCGACGACTCGGTCTCGATGTACCCGGTCTGGTGGGAGGACGAGCGCTTCTACCGCTACCTGCGGGCTGCGAGTGAGATCCCCGGCGTTCTCCCGCTTGGGCGTCTCGGGCTCTACAAGTACGTGACCATGGACAGCACCTTCGCGATGGCCCGCAGGATGGTCGACAGCCTCGAGGACTATCTGTCCGCAAAGGCGGAGAAGCGCTTCGAGATCCTGCGCGAGATCCGCGGCGACTGGCAGAACTGAGGGGGCCGGAAGGCCGGGTCGCCTTAGCCGCGTGGCTCGAGGCCGGCTGCGCGAAGCGCGTCGTCAGGGTCGTTGAACGTCTTGCCTCGACACCCGCGCCAGTATCGCCGAGACGCCCGCCCCCGGCGAGGGGCGGGCGTCCGGCATCGATCGTCAGGCGCGGGCTTCGGCGACGCTCTCGGAGCGCGGGCTGCGCTCGGCCTCGACGTGGGCGCGGCTGTCGCGGCTGCGGATCAGGGTCAGGACCGCGATCAAGCCGAGGATCGCGATTCCGGCGCCGGCCAGGAAAGCGGACTGAAACCCCTCGGTGAGCGCCGTCGCCCGCGCGGCCCCGTCGGCGAAGAGGTCGTCGGTGCGGGTGTTGGCGATCGTCGCCAGGACGGCCAGCCCGAGCGCGCCGCCGACCTGCTGCGAGGTGTTGATCAGGCCGCTCGCCAAGCCGGCCTCGTGGTCGCGGACGCCGGCCACGGCGGCGATCGTCTGCGGCACGAAGGCGAAGCCGAGCCCGACCGCCGCCAGCAGCGACGGGCCGAGGATGTCGGCGGCGAAGCTGCCGCCGACCGAGACCTGCGAGAACCAGGCCAGGCCCGCGGCGATGAACGCCATCCCGGCCGCGAGCACCGGCTTGAAGCCAAACCGGGTCGTCAGCTGGGAGGCGATGCCGGCGGCGATGATGATCGTCAACGCCAGCGGCAGATAGGAGAGCCCGGCCTTGATCGCGCTGTAGCCGAGCACCTGCTGCATGTACAGCGAGATGAAGAAGAACATCGAGAACAGCGAGGCGCCGGTGAGGACGCCGGCGACGTTGGCACCGGTCAGGGTCCGCAACCGGAAGATCCGGAACGGGACCAGCGGAGAGGCCGAGCGCAGCTCGATCGCGACGAAGGCGGCGATCAGCGCCGCCGAAAGGGCGAGCAGGCCGATCGTCTGGGTCGAGCCCCAGCCGACGTCGACCGCGTCGACCAGCGCGTAGACGAGCAGCGAGAGCCCGGCGGTGACGGTTACTGCTCCGGCGAAATCGAAGTGCCGTGTCTCCGAGGCGCTGCGGCTCTCGGCGATCAGCGAGGGCGCCAGCGCCGCGGCGATGATCCCGACCGGGACGTTGACCCACAGGACCCACTCCCAGCCGAGGCCGTCGGTGAGGATTCCGCCCAGCAGCACGCCGGCGGCGCCGCCGGCACCGGCGACCGCGCCCCAGACGCCGAGTGCCTTGTTGCGCTCGGCGCCGTCGCGGAAGGTCGTGGTGACGATCGAGAGCGCCGCCGGTGAGAGGATCGCGGCACCGAGCCCCTGGACGGCGCGGGCGGCGATCAGCTGGCTTTCGCTGGTGGCGAAGCCGCCGGCCAGCGAGGCGAGCGCAAAGAGGATCAGCCCACCCATGAAGACCCGGCGCCGGCCGAGCAGGTCGGCGATCCGTCCGCCGAGCAGCAGGAAGCCGCCGAAGGTGAGGATGTAGGCGTTGACCACCCAGGCGAGGTTGCTCTGGGAGAAGTCGAGCGCCTCGCCGATCGTCGGCAGGGCGACGTTGACGATCGAGGCGTCGAGGACGACGACGAACTGCGCCATCGCGAGAAGGGCGAGGCCGAGCCAGCGACGGCGTTCGAGGGTCTGTGCGTCTGTCATCTGCTCCTCCTGGGCTTGATTTCCGCCGCTGCCTGCGTCATACTCAAGGCGGAAGCGGAGTTCAGGTTCCGTTTCATGCTGGCACTATACGGAACTAAGATTCCGTTTGTCAACCGGAATCAGTGTGAGTCAGATCACGGAGCAATGATGCCCCCCACGACGATCATCAGGCCCCCCCGCGCCGACGCCGTTCGCAACCGCGAGCGAGTCATCGCCGCTGCGCGCAAGGTGATGGCACGCAAGGGGCTCGACGCGCAAATGGATGAGATCGCGCGCGCCGCGAAGGTCGGCGTCGGAACGGTCTACCGCCACTTCCCGACCAAGGACGACCTGGTCGACGCGCTCGCCGCTGCTCGCTTCGAGCGGCTTGCCGAGCTGGCAGACGAAGCGCTCGAGCATCCCGATCCCGATCAGGCATTCGTCGAGTTCATCCGCGCCTCGGCGGAGATTCAGGTGGCCGACCGCGCCCTATCCGAGGTGCTGGTCTCGCGACCGGAGACGATGCGGCGAAGCTCCGAGAGCGTCGGCATGCTCGGGCGTGTCGCGAAGGTCATGGCCCGGGCGCAGGCAGCGGGCGCGGTGAGGGCCGACGCGCAGCCCGAGGACGTGCCGATGATGATGTGTGCGCTCGCCGGCGCCTGCAATAACCCGATGACCGACCCCGAGCGCTACCTCGGGATCATCGTCGATGGACTGCGGGCCCCGGGCGCGACGCCGCTGCCGCCGCGCGAGGCCTAGGACTCAGGAGCCGGCGGGGCGCGGAGTGCAGCGGCGGGCGCCGCGATCGAGGGTGCGTCCTCCATCCACCGCCACGAAACTGCCAACCGACGCCTAGGCCCCCAAGGCGCAGGCGCAGGATCCCGAAGCGGTGGCCGACCCGCCGGCGGCTGCCGCGCTTGGTGGCCGTGAAGTCGAACAGCGAGCGGCCGCCGGTGCCGACGGTGAACTGGACGATTCCGTGCCGGCGATCCACGTCGCCGTCGGGCATCTTCGGCGCGAACCGCTCGTAGAGCTGGTCGTGGCCGTTCAGGACCACGTCGGCGCCGGCGGCCCGCAGCACCCGCCAGAAGTAGCGCACCGGCTGCTCGGCATCGTGGGCGCCGGAGGAGAACAGCGGGTGGTGCCAGTAGGCGAGGACGCAGCGGCGCGGGTGGGCGCGGAGGTCGCGCCGCAGCCAGGCGAGCTGGCGCGTGCCGGGACCGCAGCCGACCTTGCCGCAGTTGGAGTTCAGCGCCACCAGGTGCCAGCGACCGAGGTTGTAGGAGTACCAGCCGTCTCCTCTTCTGCCCACCCGCCCGGCCTGTTCGCCGACGCCGTTGAAGTAGCGGAAGTAGCCGACTGCGCCGTCGATGTCGTACTCATGGTTTCCGAGCACCGGGTAAGTCCTGAGCTTGAGCTTCCCCCAGGTGTCCGCCCAGACGCCGCGGAAATTGCGCAGGCTCGGGTAGGGCTCGATCAGATCGCCGATCGGCAGCACGGCGTCATAGCCGGCCCCGTAGAGCAGCCGGGCCGTGGCCGCCTGGCGGCATTTGGTCCGAGTCCCGAAGCCGCCGTTGAACGCCGGATGGCTGGGAGGGCAGGCGACGTCGCCGGCGGCGGCGATCAGCGGCGCCGCATTGGCAGGCGCGGCACCGACCGCCGCGCAGGCAAAGCCGAGAACCGCCGCCGCGTGCAGCTTCGAGACAAAGCGCCCCACAGCGCCTATGAAAGCGAAACCCGGCCGTCTAGACGCCGGCGGACGTGCGCTGACACAAATGGCTGCGCGCACACCTGCTGCGCGCGGAATCAGATCTAGACGCTTGCAGGTGTGCGCTCGCGGGCCGGAATCAGCTCCCGCTCCTCGAGGTAGTCGATCAGCTTCTGCGCCGACTCCTCGGGGGTCTCCTGCTCGGTATGGCAGACGACCTCGGCGTTCTCGGGAGCCTCGTAGGGATCCGAGACCCCGGTGAACTCCTTGATCTCGCCCGCGAAGGCCTTCTTGTAGAGGCCCTTGACATCGCGCTCGGCGCAGGCCTCGACCGAGGCCTCGATGTAGACCTCGACGAAGCGATCGCCCATCAGCTCTCTGGCCTCGGCACGGATCTCGCGGTAGGGCGAGATCGCCGCGGTGATCACCGGGACACCGTTGCGGGAGAGCAGGTCGGCGACGAAGGCGATACGGCGGATGTTGGTGTCGCGGTCCTCCTTGGAGAAGCCGAGCCCCTTGGAGAGGTTCTCGCGCACGACGTCGCCGTCGAGGATCTCGAGGCGGTTGCGGCGCTGCTCGAGCTCGGCCTCGACGATCTTCGAGATCGTCGTCTTGCCGGCACCCGAAAGGCCCGTGAACCAAAGGCAGAAGCCCTTGTCGTGGGCAGCGCCGTAGCTGTGCGTCGGATCGGTCATCGGTTGTCGTCCTCCTTGTAAGCGTCGATCAGGATGTCCGCGACCTCGTCCCTCGAGAACTCCTGAGGGGGCCGCTCGCCGTTGCCGAGCATCTCGCGCACCTTGGTCCCGGAAAGGAACACGTGCGCGTCGGCGTCGTGCGGGCAGGTCTTTCCGGACGCCATTCCCTCGCAGGCGTTGCACCAGAAGCTGTGCTCGAACATCAGCGGCTCGATGCCCAGCTCGTCGATGTCGATCTCGTCGAAGATCTTCTGCGCGTCGTAGGTGCCGTAGTAGTCGCCGGCGCCGGCGTGGTCGCGGCCGACGATGAAGTGGGTGCAGCCGTAGTTGCGGCGCGCGATCGCGTGCAGAACGGCCTCGCGGGGCCCGGCGTAGTGCATCTTCGAGGGAAAGACGTTGAGGATCACCCGATCCTGCGGGTAGTAGTTCTCCATCAGCACCTCATAGCAGCGCATTCGCACGTCGGCGGGGATGTCGCCGGCCTTGGTCTTGCCGATCAGCGGATGGATCATCAGCCCGTCGCAGATCTCCAGCGCCGCCTTGGTGACGTACTCGTGGGCGCGGTGGATCGGGTTGCGGGTCTGAAAGGCGACGACCTTGGCCCAGCCGCGCTCGGCGAACGCCTTGCGCGACTCCGCGGGGGTCATGTAGCGGCGCATGAAGGGCTCGTCGTGGTCAGGAAGCGCGTCCGACTCGATTGGTCCCGCGATCAGGCGGTCGCCCTCCTCGTAGATCGCCGCGACGCCGGGGTGGTCGGCGTCGCTGGTCCCGTAGACCTGCTCCGCCTCCTTGCGGCCGTCGCGCTCGTAGACCTCCTCGACGGTGAGGCGACCGAGTGGCTTGCCCTCGTCAGAGGAGAGGGCGACGACGTCGCCGGCGGTGCAATCGAGGTCTGAGGCGAGGGTGATCGGGATCGGCCAGTAGGCACCCTCCGCGGTGCGCATCTCCGCGCAGACGCGGCGCCAGTCCTCGCCTCCCTGGAAACCGGTGAGGGGAGCGAAGCCGCCGTTGGCGATCATCTCGAAGTCGGCGGTGTTGCGCTCGGACAGAGTGAGGGAGAGGTCGGTCATCCTGGTGATTTAGGCCTTTGTTGACTGGGAAGGTTCGAAACAGCAGCGGGCGAGGATAGAGCAACAACCGCGGCGGAGATCTCGGGCCGCGCTCAGGCGGTCAGTTGATCCCGCACTCCGACTTCGCCGTGCCGACCCAGCGGCCGTCGCGCGGCGAGGCGCCCGGAGCGACGGGCTGGGTGCAGTGGGTGCAGCCGATCGAGGGGTAGCCGCGATCGTGGAGCGGGTTGTAGGGGATGCGCTGCTCGCGGATGTAGTTCCAGACGTCGCGCTCGGTCCAGTCGGCCAGGGGATTCAGCTTCCAGAGGCCAAAGCGCTTGTCCCAGGCGAACTTCGGAGCCCCCGAACGGGTGCTCGAGTCGCCCCGGCGGATCCCGGAGACCCAGCAGTCGACGGACGCCAGGGCACGGCGCATCGGCTCGACCTTGCGCAGGCCGCAGCAGGAGTCGGGGTCGCGCTTCCAGAGCTCGTCGCCGTAGAGGTCGGCCTGCTCGTCGATGGTGATGTTGTGGTATCGGTCGAACTCGACCCCGAAGTGGGTGGCGAGCCGGTCCCGGGTCTCGTAGGTCTCCGGGAAGAGGACGTCGGTGTCGAGGTAGAAGAAGCGAACGTCCGGATTGGCCTTCGTCGCCAGGTCGAGGACCACCGAACTGGTCTTCTGGAACGAGCAGGCGAAGTAATGGCTCTCGCCGAAGGCGCCGAGCATCCACTCGATCGCCTCGGCGGCCGTGCGCCCCTCGAGGTCGGCAGCAACCGCCTCCGGGTCGATCTCGGCGAGTGGCGGTGCGGTGATCGTGTCGGGTGGCGGCTTCACTAGATCGCGCACTCGCCCTCGCCGCGCTCGACCCTGTACGGATCGTGGCGGTCCCAGTCGATGAACTGCTGCATCGTCTCGAGGCTGAACTCGACCGGCAGCGTCAGGTCCTTCACCTCGGCTTCGAAGCGCTCCTTCCCGACCCGCTCGGCGAACGCCTTGAAGTGCTCGCCGTCGGTGCGCTCGCCCTCGTAAAGCCGCAGCCATCGCTCGACCGCCTCGGGGACGCGCTTGGCGGGCAGCCGAGACTTCAGCCGCGCCCCGTAGACGACCTCGCCGCCCTCGTAGCCACCGCCGATGTGGGGGATGTAGGCGGGCAGCTGGCGGTCGCCGATCTTCAGCGAGGCGCCGTAGAAGCCGATCGTGCCGATGTGATGCTGGCTGCAGCCGTTCGGGCAGCCGCTCATCTTGATGTGGACCCGCTTGGTCAGAGGGTCGGTGATCTGCATCGCCTCGAGCCGCTCCTGGATCGCCCGGTTGACCCCCATCGAGCTGGTGATGCCGAGCTTGCAGCTGTCGGTGCCCGGGCAGGAGACGATGTCGGTGACCTGGCGCGGGCCGACGGCGCCGAGATCGAGCTCGTGGAGGCGCTGCCAGACGTCGTAGAGCGACTCGTCCCGCACCCAGCGCAAGACGAGATTCTGCTGCACGGTGCTGCGGGCATAGCCGCCGGTGAACTCGCGCATGATCGCCGCCAGGCCGCGGAACTGAGCCGGGCTGAGGTCGCCACGGGTGACCTTCACCTCGACCGTCGAGAAGCCCTGCTGGCGCTGGGCCTGCACGTTGGCGGCCAGGAAGGCGTCGAACTCGGAGCGATCACCGTTGGGGGAGGCGTGGGTGGTTGGCGACGCCGGGGCGTTGGCCTCCTCGTCGTCGTCGAAGCGCAGCCGCTCGACGTCGAAATCGCGCTCGGCGACCCAATCGCCTTCCAGCTCCTCGGCGACCATCTCGCGGAAAGCCTCGATCCCGACCTTGTCGACGAGGACCTTGATCCGGGCCCGGGCGCGGTTGACCCGCAGCCACTCCTGGCGGTCGAAGATCCGCAGCGCCGCCTCGGTGTACTTGAGGTACTCGCCGTCGTCGGCGGTGACGAACTCCGAGAGGGTCGGCGCGATCCGCGGCATGATCGAGGTGCCGCCGCCGACTCGCAGCTCGAAGCCCTTGACCCCGTCGCGCTCGCGGGCGATGAAGCCGATGTCGTGGATGCCCGTGATCGCCCGGTCCTCGTCGGAGCCTGTGAAAGCGGTCTTGATCTTGCGCGGCATCAGCTGCGTCGTCGGGTGACGGACGAAGTAGCGGACGTAGGCCGCCGCATAGGGAGTCGGGTCGAAGGTCTCGTCCTCGGCGACGCCGGCCCAGGGGTCGCCGGTGACGTTGCGAACCGTGTTGCCGCAGCCCTCCCGGGAGGAGAGGCCGGCGTCGGAGAGCTCGCGAATCGCCGCCGCCGCGTCGCGCAAGGGCACATGGTGGATCTGGATGTTCTGGCGGGTGGTGATGTGGCCCTTGACCAGCGGCGCGTAGCTCTCGACGACGCTCGCGAAGGCCTCCATCTGCTCGGGGCTGACGCCGCCGAACGGAAGCTTGACGCGGATCATCTGCACGTCGGCCTGGCGCTGGCCGTAGACACCCTGCTTGAGGCGGAAGCCGATGAACTGATCCTCGGGGGTCTGGCCGCCGAGGAACTTCTCCGCCTCGTTGTCGAAATCGTCGAACTCGCGCTCGAGGATCGGGATCACGTGGCCGGGCACGTTCTCGTAGGACTCCGGGTTCTCCAGCGAACCGAGCCTGCCCTTGCCGCGCTGGGGCTTGCCTTCGGCCTGGTTGAGGCCGGCTGTCGCCTGCTCGAGGTCAGTCGCCTTGGGGGGCGCCGAGACCGGTTCCATGTCAGCTGATCTCCCGCATGATCGGATCGGCGACGCGCATCCCGCGCCGTCGCGTTGCAATAGTACAAAATCTGACCGGGATTTGGGTGTTTGTGCCCGCTCAGGCGTCGCGGGCGGCTCGGCGCCGCGACTCGAGCACCGCCGCGGCCTCTCCCGATTCGGCGACGTAGCCGCCCTCGGGCTCCAGCGCCAGCCCATCCTCCGCCCAGGCGCTGATGCCGCCGGAGAGCTTCGCGGCAGGGTAGCCCGCCTCGGCGAAGGCCTGCGCGGCCATCCCCGAGCGGTTGCCGCCGCGGCAGTAGAAGACCAGCCGCCGGTCGCGATCGAGGTTCTCGGCCTTCGCCGTCAGCTCGCTCAGCTCGACGTGGACCGCGCCGGCGATATGCCCCGCCTCCCACTCGTGCTGGGTACGGACGTCGACCAGCTGCACGTCGCCCGCTTCCAGCAGCTCGTTCAGCTGATCGGGCCCGATCTCATCGACGGCGGCCTGGGCCTCCTCGCTCACGCCTCCAATCTAGCGGCGCAGGGGTGGGCCTCAGTCGACGTCTGTGCCCTCGATCAGGAACGCGACCCGCACGTGGGCGCGGTACTCGTCCAGGTTCTCGCCACGGATCCCGGTCGAGACGATGTCGACGGCGCGGATGTTTCGCAGCGACCCCGACGCCTGGGTAAGCGCCTGCTTGGCGGCATCGTCGGTCGAGGTCTTGGAGCTGCCGACCAACTCGATGATCTTCACAACTGCCACTGCACTCCTCCTTCCGCGGGCGCCGAGGCCCAGGGTTTGTCCGGCTGATGTACCTGTTCTATCCCGGATCGACCAGGCGAATCAAGCGGGCGGCCGGAAACCGGCCTTGCTACCCGGCCGGAAAAGGACCCGTCCGGGCGTTGACGCCCTCCTGCAGGGCCGCCCGCTGCCAGCGGTTGAAGGCGGCAGCGGGGCTGGGCGCGGGAGCCGTCTCGGCCAGGAAGCGCTCCAGCGCGGCGACGATCGCCGCCGCCTCCTCGGGGGTTGCCGCCGTTGAAGCGAGCTCGATCCGCGGGCGCGGTGGTCGGCGGCGGCCGTTGCTGCTCACCGGCGGACTGTACCCCGTAGAAATCCGGTTTGTGATCCCTGTGATCGGCAAGGACGCGGTCCTGGCGGCGATCTCCCCGGCCGCGGCGATCGAGCGCACGCGAACCGCCTTCGAGCACCACGCCAACGGCGAGTGGACAATGCCGGCAAAGGTCTACCTCGACAGCCCGCCGGGGGACTTTCGCGCCATGCCGGCGCGCGGTGACGGCTTGGCGATCGTCAAGTGGGTGACTTCCTTCCCCCACAACCCGGAGCGCGGGCTGCCGGTCGTGACCGGAGCGATCTTCGTCTCCGATGCCGAGACCGGCGCCGAGCGCGCGATCGTCGATTGCCGCTCGGTCACATGGCTACGAACCGGGGCGGCGGCGGCGGTGTCGGCGCAGGTCCTGGCGCCGGAGGGGACACGGGAGGTCGGCCTGATCGGCTGCGGTGTCAACGGCGCCTGGGCCGCTCGCTGCCTCGCCGCCGCGGGCTACGGGCCCGGCGTCTGCCACGACCCGCGGGCGGCGGCGGCGGAGGCGCTGGCGGAGGAGCTCGGCTGGACGGTGGGATCGCGACAGCAGGCCGCCGGCCAGGCGATCGTCGTCAGCTGTACGCCGGGCGAGATGCCGGTGATCCGGGCGGCGGACCTGCTGCCCGGTCAGCATCTTGCCGTGCTCGGCGCCGACTCCCCCGCCAAGACGGAGGTCGAGCGGGAGGCGATCCGCCGCTGCCGTCTGTTCTGCGACGAGTGGGAGCAGGCGAGCGGCGGCGGCGAGATCGCCGCCTCGGTTGCCGCCGGCGGCGTGCGGCGAGTCGACGTCACCGAGATCGGAGCCGTCCTGAACGGGGACTCGCCCGGGCGGGGCTCAGCCGAGGAGACGACCCTGTTCGATTCCACCGGCCTGGCGATCCAGGACCTCGGAATCGTCACCGCCGTGCTCGCCGCCTGGGAGCGGGGCGAGGTCGACGCGCCGCAAGTGTCGCTCTAGGCCGAAAACTGCCGCTGGGTAGGGCACGCCCCGGTCGAGTGGCGGGTCGGAAAGGAAGCTGGGTAGGGCGCACCCCGGCCGCTGGGTAGGGCGCACCCAGCCGAGTGGCGCAAACCTCGCGGTATACGCGAGTAAAGCGCCACACCGAACCTGAAGCGTCCCGCGGGAGCGCATCTGCGGTGGGTGGCACGGCAGGGGGGACCGGCCCGAGGAAGCTTTAGCTACCGCAGGGCCGGTGGGTCCCCTGCCGTGACAGGACCCGCCGCCCGCAGCGCTTACAGCGGGATGTTGCCGTGCTTTCGCTTCGGCTGCTCGACCCGCTTGGTCTGCAGCGCCCGCAGGGCGCGGATCAGCTTCGGGCGGGTCTGGCGGGGCTCGATCACGTCGTCGATGTAGCCGCGCTCGGCGGCGGAGTAGGGATTGGCGAAGTGGGCCTTGTAGTCGTCGATCAGCTTCTGGCGGCGCTCGTCGGGGGTCGGCGAGGCGGCGATGTCGCGGCGGTAGATGATGTTGACCGCCCCCTCGGGACCCATCACCGCCACCTCCGCGGTCGGCCAGGCAAAGTTGAAGTCGGCCAGCATGTGCTTGGAGTTCATGACGTCGTAGGCGCCGCCGTAGGCCTTGCGCGTGACCACTGTCAGCTTCGGCACCGTGGCCTCGGTGAAGGCGTAGAGCAGCTTGGCGCCGTGGCGGATGATCCCGCCCCACTCCTGGCTCGTTCCGGGCAGAAAGCCGGGCACGTCGCAGAAGGTCAGCAGGGGGATGTTGAAGGCGTCACAGGTGCGGACGAACCGGGCCGCCTTCTCGGAGGACTCGATGTCGAGGACCCCCGCGAGGTGCATCGGCTGGTTGCCGACGACGCCGATCGGAAAACCGTCGAGGCGGGAGAAGCCGCAGACGATGTTGCGGGCGAAGTGCTCGTGGACCTCGAAGAACTCGCCGTCGTCGACGACCCGGGAGATCACCTCGCGCATGTCGTAGGGCTTCGAGGAGTCGTCGGGGATCAGGTGGTCGAGCTCGGGATCCTCGCGGTCGGCGTCGTCGTAGGGCTCGACCCGCGGCGGCATCTCGAGGTTGTTTAGCGGCAGGAAGCTCATCAGGTGGCGGACGTCCTCCAGACAGCTCTCCTCGTCCTCGGCGGCGAAGTGGGCGACGCCGGACTTCGAGTTGTGGCTCATCGCGCCGCCCAGCTCCTCGAACTCGACCTCCTCGCCGGTGACGGTCTTGATCACCTCCGGGCCGGTGATGAACATGTGCGAGGTCTCCTTGACCATGAAGATGAAGTCGGTCATCGCCGGCGAGTAGACGGCGCCGCCCGCGCAGGGCCCCATGATCAGGCTGATCTGCGGGATCACCCCGGAGCACTGGACGTTGCGGACGAAGACGTCGCCGTAGGCCCCCAGGGAGACGACGCCCTCCTGGATCCGGGCGCCGCCGGAGTCGTTGATCCCGATCACCGGCGCGCCGACCTGGGCGGCGAGGTCCATCACCTTGCACATCTTCTCCGCCATCACCTCGCCGAGCGAGCCCCCGAAGACGGTGAAGTCCTGGCTGAAGACGAAGACGGTGCGGCCGTCGATCGTGCCGTAGCCGGTGACGACGGCGTCCCCCCAGGGCCGCCGCTTCTGCATCTCGAACTCGTAGGTGCGGTGGCGGACGAAGGTGTCGAGCTCCTCGAAGGAGCCGGGGTCGAGCAGCTTCTCGATCCGCTCGCGGGCGGTCAGCTTGCCCTTGGCGTGCTGCTTCTCCACCGCCTCGTCGGAAGCTGAGTGGATCGCCGCCTCGCGCAGCTCACGCAGGTAGGCGAGCTTCTCCTCATGGGTCGTCGGGTTGCGCTCGCGCACCGAGACGCAGTCTATTTACGTCAGGAGTTGGTGAAAGGCCTCTTCTGAGGCTCGGCGAGGTCGTCCAGCAGCGCCTCGAGATCGGCCTCGGCGAAGCCACTCTCCGGAGTGGCGTAGATCGCCATCCGGGTACCGAACCCCTTCTCGACCAGCTCGACTCGCAATCCATCGCCCTGCAGGCGGGGATCGGAGGCCAGCAGGGCGGTCAGCTCCGGCTCGGACATGACCAGCGTGCGGGCGACGCGGATCTGCTCCGGGCCCGTGTCCTCGGGCTCGGGCACCTGAATCGGCTGGGCGTGCTCCCCGGCCTCGGGCTCCTCTCCCTCGGCCGCCGCGGTTCCACCCTCGGGCTGCTCCGTGGGGCGTGCCCACCAGAGCACGTCGGCAAGGCCGTCACTGCCGTACCGGCCTTCCGTCTCACGACGCTTGAACAGTCTCATGCCGGTCGGGTTCCATCGCCCGGGCCGCGTTCCTGCCCGCTTATGGAGCCTGGGCGCAAGCCTTCAGAAGCGCTCGAATAAGGTCCCCGTCCTGCCGATGCCCGTTCAGCGCGCCGGTTTCGGCCCCACCCTCGCCCTGACCGCGACGCTGGCGCTGGGCTCGGCCGTCGCTGCAATCTCGCTGCTGATCCTCGTCACCGAGCCGAAGCCGCTGCCGGCACCGCTGGCCGGGGAACAGAACCAGGACGTCGAGACGGCGCTCTACGTGATCGTCTTCGCGCTGATCCTGCCCCTGGCGCTGGTAGCCGGGCCGCGGATCGCCGACCGCGTCGCCGCCGGGCCCAACGGCGCTGCCCTGCCCGGCCTGACGGCGCTTCTCGGGGCCGGGCTCGCGGCGGCGATCCTCGCCGTGCGATTCTCCGGCGGCCTGCCGTGGGAGGACGGGGTCGGTGCGACGCTGGGCGCGGTCGGGATCTGGGCGGCGGCGGTGTCGCTACTGCTGGTCGGGGCGCGCAACCGCGCCCGGCCGCGGCTGCTGGGGATCTGTCGTCATCCGGAGCGGCTCTGGGCACTCACGGCGGCGCTTGGGCTAGGGGTCCTCGTCGGCCTCACGGACCCTGGGCTCAGCTGGCCCGTGGCGGCCGTGGTCGGGCTCGCGATCCCGGCCCTTGTCGCGATCCGTCGCCGCCGGCCCGCCGGCCCGCTGCCGCGGGGCTGGGGCGGCGCCTTCGACGGCGCCGTCATCGCGCTGCTGATTCTCGCGATCCCCGACCTGGTGATCTTTCGCCCCGAGGAGTCGAGCGGCGACTTCGCCGTCAGCTTCGAGACCTTCGTGATCCAGTTCCATCACAACTTCCTGCTCGGGCCGGCCAACGAGGTGCTGGCGGGCGGCGCCGTCCTCGTCGACACCGCATCTCAGTACGGCGTCGCACCGCTGTACCTGATCAGCGGCTGGTTTCAGCTCGCGCCCGCGGGCTACGGCACCCTGGGGCTGCTCGACGGCGCGGTGACAGCGCTCGCGTTCGCCGCCGCCTACTCGGTGCTGCGGATCTGCGGCTGCAACCGTCCGCTTGCCGCCGGCGCGATCGCGATCGGCGTCGTCGCCCTGGCGTACAACCTCTCCTATCCGGTCGGCGGCCTTCCGGAGCAGGGCCAGCTGCGGTTCGGGCTGCCGATGGCGCTGATCGCCTTCACCGTCGCGGGCCTGCGCTGGCCGCGGTGGGTGCGGCTCGCCGGCTGCGGGGCCCTGGCGACGATCGGCCTCACGTCGATCTGGTCGCTGGAGGCCTTCGCCGTCACTGCTGCCACCGCGATCGCGATCGGCGCCGTGCACGCCTGGTTGTTGCCGGCGGGCTCACGCCGGGGCTGGATCGGTCGCGCCACGGCCCTGGCCGCGATCTCCTGTCTCGCCGCGCACCTGATCCTCGCCGCTGCGACGCTGGCCGCAGCCGGAGAGCTACCTGACTGGGGTCAATACCTGGCCTACCTGGAGGGCTTCCTGTTCGGGAAGCTGGGCGAGATCACCTACGACTTCGCTCCCTGGTCGCCGGCTCTTGCGGTCGGCGCCGGTTATCTGACCTCGGCGATCGCGATCGCGCTGCTCGTCCGGCGTCGGCCGGAGCTGGTCCGCAGGGAGCCGATCTCGATGATCGCGCTCAGCCGGCGCGACCGCGTACGGGATCGCCCTGTTCAGCTACTTCGTCGACCGCTCCGCAGCCGGCATCCTCCCTTACGTCGGGCTGCCGGCCTTGCTCACCGGCGCGCTTTGGCTGGGGTTGCTGATGCGGGTCGGTCAGAGCAGTCGCTCACGACCGCCGGGGGAACTCGGCCTCGCCGCCGCGGTGGCGGTCGCCGCACTGCTGATCGCCGCTGCCTGGCCCGCCGCCCGGGAGCGGTTTCCGCGCTCGGCGCTGGCTCATGCGCCGCCCGGCGGCAAGTCGCTGCGGGACGCCCTCGATCGCCTCTGGCATCCGCCGCCGCTCAATCCCAGTGCACCCGCCGGGGAGCGGCTGCTCGATCGCCATCAGCCGGGCTCCGGACGGGCGCTGATCCTCACCCTGCCCGACCTCGCGGTCGAGATCCTCGTCCGCAGCGAGCGCGGCAGCGTCCTGGCGCTCGGGGACCCGCTCGAGGACAGCTTCGTCGCCGCGGAGCGGCTGCCCGGACTGCGGGAGTCGGTCGCCGAGCTGCGGGCGGGGGATCGCCTGCTGATCGACCGGCCGTCGCTTCGCGCCTTCGCCGCATTGAAGGCGCGCCCGTCGCTGGATCCGCTCGCCGGCATCGGCCGCTCCGGTGAGCCGGCGCCGCTTCAGAAGTGGGCGCTGAGAGCGATCGGCGAGCGCTTCCGGCTACAGACGCTGGAGCGAACCGCCGAGGGTCTCGCGATCGTGCGACTGGTGCCGCGCCGGCTCAGGGCTTGAACTTGCGCGAACGCAGCAGGCCGCGACGGTGGAGGACCAGCCGCAGGCCCACCCAAAGCGTCTTCGCCCCGTAGACGGCGCCGCTTCGAAAGCCGACCGAGGACGCGTCCTCGAAGTACCGGCAGCGAGCGGGGACCTCCTCGATTCGAAAGCCGAAGTGGGCCGCCTGCATCAACAGCTCGCTGTCGAAGGCGAAATCATCGGAGTTGCGAAGGAAGGGGACGGTGAGCAGGAAGCGGCGCGAGTAGGCCCGGTAGCCGGTGTGGGCCTCCGAGAGCCGGGTTCCCATGATCCGGTTCTCGATCGCGGTCAGGAAGCGGTTGGCGACGAACTTCCAGCGCGGCATCCCGGCCGCCAGCGCGGCGCCGGGGACCAGCAGCCTGGAGCCGAGGACCACGTCGGCCTCGCCCCGAGCGATCGGCTCCACCATGCGGGGGATCAGCTCCGGCTCGTACTGCCCGTCGGGGTGCAGCATCACGATCACGTCGGCGTCGCCCTGCAGCGCCTGCAGGTAACAGGTCTTCTGGTTGCCTCCGTAACCGACCTGATGCGGGTGCCAGACCAGCTGCAGCGGCAGCCGCCGCGCCAGGCTCACGGTCTCGTCGGTCGAGGAGTCGTCGACGAGGATCACCTCGTCGACCTGCTCGCGAGGGATCGCGGTGAAGGTCCGCTCCAGCGTCGCCGCAGCCTGCCGGGCGGGCATCACGACGACGACCTTCGGGCGCTCAGCGGGCAAGACGAGCCTCCACGTAGACGGTGCCGGAACGCCGCAACAGCACCTCCGCCCCCGCACAGGTGAGGGCCAGCGGCGCGAGCAGGATCCCGGCGGCAAGCGCAGCCACCCGCTGCGCCGGTCCGAGGGCGCGGCCGCGGGCCGGGCCCCGCCGCAACGCCTCATAGAAGTGCAGCTTGCCGGGCAGTGAGCCGACCAGGCCGTCGAGCCAGCCGATCGCGATCTGGCCGCCCCGCAGACCGGAGATCCGCTCGACCTCGAAGCCGGCAGTCTCCAGGCCGGCGATCAGCGTCGCCGCCGGCAGGTGGACCAGGTGGCGGGGCAGGTCGAGGTGCAGCCAGCGATCGCCGAAGACTCGCGCCTGCAGGCTGTCGGTGTTCGGAACCGCGATCACCGCGACCCCGCCCTGATCAAGCAGGCGGGCCGCCTCGCGCAGCGCCGCTCCGGGCTCGGGAAGGTGCTCGAGCGAGTGCCAGAAGACGATCGCCGCCCAGCCCGGCTCGAGGCGGTCGAGGGGCTCGTCGCGCAGGTCCGGCCGACCCGGCTCGCGCTCCAGCCCCACGACATCTCGCCCCCGCCGCGCCAGAGCGTCGATCAGCGTCCCGTCCCCGGCGCCGACGTCGAGCACCGGGCCGGGGGGCGCGAGGTCGTCGACCCGGCCTGCCAGGGAGGCGCGCGTGCGGCGCAAGACGGCGTCGCCGAGGAGCGCGAAGCGGCGGCCCGAACCGGGCCGATACCAGGAGCCGTAGGCCTCACCAAGCTCGGCCTCGGTCGGCCAGGGATCGGTGGTCGCGGCTCCGCATTCCGGGCAGCGCAGCCGCCCCCGCAGCCGGCCGGCCCGGGAGTCGAACGCAGCGCCACACCATGCGCAGCGCCCCGGTGGCGAGCCGGAGTCCTGCATCGGAGTCGCCCTAGCGGCGTCCACGGGCATCGCCGGCGGAGGCTAGAGGGAGGCGGCAAAAGGCGAACAGGTCGAGCGCCGCATCGAGCCCCTCCTCGCGCAGCTCGAAGTCACCTGGGCCGATCGCCTCGGCGCGAGGATCCTCAGCCCGGCGCCGGCGGCGCAGCAGCGCGTCGTAGAGCCGCTGGCGGAGCCTCCGCGGGGGCAGCCGGCGCAGCCGCAGCGGGTCCAGGGACAGCACTCGCTCCAGGGTCTCGCGCTCGGCGTCGAACAGCTCCATGTAGCGGGCGGACCCGAACAGGCCCTGGACCTCGACAGCGCCGAAAGACCGCTCGCAAAGGCGGCGCAGCTGCCGAGGGTCGAGCTCGACGTGGTGATAGGGATCGATGATCTCGTCGGGGCGGCCGAGGGTGAGCCGGTTCGGGGTCACCACGGCGGCGACGCCGCCCGGCTCGAGGACCCGGGCCGCCTCGCTCAGGGCCCGCTCAGGGTCGGGGACATGCTCGATCGACTGCACGGCGATCAGCGAGGCAAAGCTGGCGTCCGCGAACGGGAGGCTGCGCATGTCGGCGACCACGGTCTCGCGAGCCTGGCCGGCAAGCGCCTGCGGATCGATGTCGACGCCGACGGTCTCGCGGGGAGCGAGGAGCTGGAAGCTGTGGCCGACCCCGCAGCCGACGTCGAGCACCCTGCCGGGGCCGAGGTGCGGCTCGCAGAGGGCATAGGCGGCAACATGACGCTGCCAGGTGGGGTTGAAGCCGGCAGCAGCGCTGACGACCCGCTCGCCGGTGATCCTCACGGATCGGGCATCTTGCCAGCCTGCGGATAGGATCGCCGCCTCGCGATGTGGGACGGCAATCGAGTCTCGGTTGTGTTGATGACCTATGCGGAGCGCGGCTCGATACGGCGCGTGATCGAGGGCTTCCTCGCCACCGGGGTCGTCGACGAGGTCGTGGTCGTCTCCAACAACGCCGAGCCGGGGACCGCGGAGGAGGTGGCGCGCACGAGCGCAATCCTCGTCTCCGAGCCACGGCAGGGCTACGGCTACGCGACGCGGCGGGGCCTTCTGGAGGCGAGCGGAGACCTGATCGTGCTCGCCGAGCCCGACGGCACCTTCCGTCCCACCGACATCACCAAGCTGCTGGTCTACAGCGGCGAGTGCGAGGCGGTGCTCGGCACCAGGACCACCCGCGAGTTGATCTGGCACGGCGCCAACATGGCGGCCTTCCTGCGCTGGGGGAACTGGGCGGTGGCGAAGCTGGTCGAGGTCCTCTTCAACACCAGCCACCTCAGCGACGTCGGCTGCACCTACCGCCTCTTCCACCGCCGGCTGGCGAACCGGATCGCCTCGCAGATGACGGTCGGAGGCAACCACGCCGGGATGGAGTTGATGCTGCTGACGGTCACCTCCGGTGCCCGCTTCGTCGAGGTGCCGGTCAACTACCTGCCCCGGGTCGGGACCTCGTCGGTCACAGGACGACCGGTCGCGGCGCTGGCCCTCGGAACGCGAATGATCCTGATGGTCCTGCGGCAGCGGCTGTCGACCCGGGGCATGGCGCCGCGGGTGCCGCCGCTCGCCGAGCAGGGCGCCGCGGAGGGTGATGAGCGAGTCTCACTTTGACGAGGTCGCCGCGCGCTATGACACCACGCTTCCGGCCCACGTGGTCGAGCATTACCTGCGCAAGCGGGCAACCTTCATCCTCGAGCACTGCCGGCGCGGATCGGTCCTCGACGTAGGCTGCGGCACCGGCGCCCTGGCGGCACGGCTGGCCGACTCGGGGTACGAGGTCGTCGGCGTCGACCCCTCGGAGGGAATGCTGCGCGAGCTGCAGCGGCGAACCTCTGCGGTGCGCTCGGTGCATGGGTCGGGGACCGACCTGCCGTTTGCCGACGACGGCTTCGATCTCGTGATCAGCGTCGCGGTGATGCACCACATCGCCGACGCCGGCGACGTGCGGCGCACCCTGGCGGAGATGGTCCGAGTCACCAAGCCGGGAGGCAAGGTCATCGTCTGGGACCACAATCCACGCAACCCATACTGGAGGCTGCTGATGGCCAGGGTGCCCCAGGACACCGGCGAGGAGCGGCTGATCCCGGACAGCGAGCTCGTCGCGGGCCTGCGAGCCGGCGGAGCCGAGCCGAAGCTGGTCATCCGGTCGGGGATGGTCCCGGACTTCACACCCCGGCGCCTGATCGGCGCCGCGGCGCGGGCGGAGCGGCTGGTGGAGCGGATGCCGGGGCTGCGCCGCGTCTGCGCCCACAACGTGATCGTGGCGAGGAAGGCCTAGCTCCCCGCCGTCACGCTCGGGCCGGAGTCGCGGTAGACGAGCGCGACCAGGTCATAGAGCCCCGGGTATGGCCGCTGGCCGACGCGGCGAAATCGATCCGGCAGGGCGGCGAGAACCGCCTCTACGTGGCGATCGTAGCCGCCGTCGTCGTGCTTGGAGGTGACCACGAACAGACGGCTGCCCCTGGCACCCGCGGCCGCGATGCGGGCGACCTCAGCCGGTGGGGCGACCGGATCGAAGACGTTGAACGGGTGGTCTCGCTGCTGCGGCGCCCCCGCACGCAGGACCGTGTAGTCGCCGTCGAGCTGCGCATCGAGAGGGCTGACCGGGCCCGGGGTGAAGTTGAGGACGAAGCCGTCGACGACGACGTCGTCCGGCGCGGCCCGGCGCTCGATCAACTCCGCGACGCCGTCGGCGTCTGGCCGCTGGTAATCGGTCTCGGTCATCTTCAGGGCCCCGATCCCGAAGGCCGCGATCGCCAAGGCCGAGCAGGCAATCCAGAGCCGCCGCGGGGCGGCGGCCACCAGGGTCGCGAGGACGATCGCGAACGCCGGCCAGGAGACGGCCATGCTGCGGACGGCGAAGATGTCGCTGGAGAAAAGGCTGACGATCGATTGCCCCAGCGGGGCGGAGAGCGCCAACACCACGATGAGCGCCAGCCGGCGGTCGATCCGACGCGGCAGGCCGCGGTCGCGAGCCGCGATCGCCAGCGAGACGACGGCGATCCCCACCGCCGCGACGGCCATCGCCAGAGCGAGATCTCCAGGCAGCGTCCGCAGGGAAACCAACCGATACGGGTAGCCGAGCGACCAGTGTCCAAGCGTCGGGCCGATCGAGTCCAGCTCGAAAGGCGCCAGCAGGGCGAGCAGGTCGGTGGTCGGCGAGTCGAAGTCGGCCAACAGCCCCGGGATCCAGGGGGCGAACCCGGCGGCGGCGCCGAGGTTGGCGAGCAGCGCCGGCCGCCACGACTGCGGGTGAGCCCAGAGGAGCCAGAGGAACTGGGCGCCGAGCGCGAAGAAGGCCGTGTAGTGGGTGTAGGCGGCGGCGCAGGAGCAGACCGCGTAGCCGACCCACCAGCGGGTTCCGCCACGATCGACCGCGTTCAGCAGCGCCAGGGTGGAGAGCAGGACCAGCACGATCATCAGCTGGTAGCCCCTCGCCTCGGCCGAGTAATAGATCATGAACGGGCTCAGCGCGGTCAGCGCGGCGGCCACGATTCCGGCTCGCCCGCCGACCGTGCGAGTGGCGAGCGCATAGACGAGCGGGATCGCGGCGACGCCGGCAACCAGCGAGGGCGCCCGCAGCATCTCCGGCGTGAACTCGACCCGGGTGGCCAGTTCAGCGAGCATGAAATACAGAGGCGGCGTGATCTCGGCGTCGCTGTGGACGGTCTCGACGACCCCGCCCATCCCGTTGGAGGCGACGATCCAGTAGGTCGAGAGCTCGTCGCCGAACGGGCTCTCCCCGAGCACGAGCAGCCGCAACGCCGCGCCGACGGCTGTGATCGCGGCGACCAGCAGATGGACGGGACGGAGTGGCACGGCTATTTGCGCCGCATCAGCGGCCTCTCGACCAGGTAGTAGCTGAGTGCGGCGCAGGACACGGTGATCGCGAGGGTCACGGTGGCGAGGACCGGAAAGGCCATCTGCGGCCACCAGTCGTTGACGCCTCCCTCAACCAGGCCGAGCATGATCGGGTAGTGCCAGAGAAAGATCCCGTAGGAGATCAGGCCGAGCCAGGCCAGCAACGGATTGGCGAGTATCCGCCGCGGCGCGCCCCCACGAGCGTCGCCGAAAGCCGCCGGCAGGATGATCAGCGCCGCGATCACACCGAACAGCAGGTAGGCGCCGAGGTAGTCGAGCATCGAGATCCCGACCCTCGCCGCCAGCGCCGGGCGGGGCTCGAGCCAGAACAGGCTCGCAACCAGGTAGAGGGCCAGCGCCACCGCCCACAGCAGGCCCGGATGATCGCCGAGCCAGCGCAGCATCGCCGGTTCGCTCCCACGCTGCGCAACCCGGACCGACACGACCGCCAGCGCCATTCCGAGCGCGAACCACCAGAAGCGGCCGAGGGGCGAGAAGAAGAGCCAGATCGAGAGGTCGGAGATCAGGTTGAAGCTTTGGATCCAGACGGAGACGCCGGCCAGGGCCGCGAGGACCGCCAGCTCGACGTGCGGCCAGCGGCCGTCGCGACCACGGGGTGCGATGCGGGCCA
Source organism: uncultured Actinomycetes bacterium (assembly GCA_963793785.1). GTDB lineage: Bacteria > Actinomycetota > Thermoleophilia > Solirubrobacterales > 70-9 > CAWCBH01. The sequence goes on along the minus strand of CAWCBH010000005.1, from coordinate 15,932 downwards.
TCGCCAGGGCGAAGAAAGGCAGCATCACGTAGAAGCCGATTTCGATCGCGAGCGTCCAGGTCGGGGCGATGCCGCAGCCGAAGTTGAAGCTCGTGCACTCGGCCTCGGGCGTGTAGATCGGGTAGTTCTGGAGCAATCCGTAGTAGACCCACCAGTCGCCACTGAATACGGCATCGAGCCCCGGGAAGATCGCCAGGGCGGTCAAGGCAAGCCAGTAGGCGGGTGCGATGCGGAGGAAGCGACGGCGCCCGTAGTCGCGCAGCCGCACCCCCGCCGAGCCGAGAATGCGGGCGGCGACGAAGGGGCGGTAGAGCAGGAAGCCCGAGAGCAGGAAGAAGATCGTCACGCCGATATCAAGATGGGCGACGAGGTTCCGGTAGGGGGCGTCGTTCAACGCCCCGGAGAAGATCGCCACGTGGACCAACACGATGCTGAGCGCGGCGAAGGCGCGAATCGCATCAAACAACGGAAAGCGGGGATGCCCGGGCGGGGGTGCGACCGCAGCGGGCGCCGGCCGCGACGGAGTTGCCTGCACCTAGAAGAACGCGCCCCCGCTGTACTCCCCGAAGACGTCGCGCATCGCCCCGCAGACCTCGCCGATCGAGGCGTCGGCGGCGAGCGCGTCGCGAATCGGGTGCAGCAGGTTGCCCTCGCCCGGCTTCGCCGGGCTCGCACCAGTCGCTGCGCTCCCTGCGCGCGCGGTCTCTCGCAGGGCCTCCAGCTTGGCCTCGACAGCGGCGCCGTCGCGGGACTCCTTGAACTTCTTCAGCCGCGTGAGCTGTCGCTGCTCGGCCTCCGGATCGACCTTGAGGATGTCGACGTCGTCGACCTGGTCGGTGACGTACTTGTTGACCCCGACGACGATGTCCTGGCCGGTCCGGTAGCGCTCGTGGTAGGAGAGCGCGGACTCCTCGATCTCGCGCTGCATGAAGTCCAGCGCCTCGACCGAGCCGCCCAGCTCCTCCACCTTGGCCATCAGCTCGCGGGCCCGGCGCTCGATCTCGTCGGTCAGCGACTCGACGAAGTAGGAGCCCGCGAACGGATCGACGCTGTCGGCGGCGCCCGATTCGTGCGCCAGCACCTGCTGGGTGCGCAGCGCGATCCGTGCCGAGCGCTCGGTCGGCAGCGCCAGCGCCTCGTCGAAGCCGTTGGTGTGCAGCGACTGGGTGCCGCCGCAGACGGCGGCGAAGCCCTGCAGGGCGACGCGAATGATGTTGACCTCCGGCTGTTGGGCCTGCAGGGTGACCCCCCCGGTCTGGGTGTGGAAGCGGATCTTCATCGACGCCTCCGACTCGGCCCCGAAACGCTCGCGGACGAGCTCGGCCCACATCCGCCGCACGGCCCGGAACTTGGCGATCTCCTGGAAGACGTTGTTGTGGCAGTTGAAGAAGAAGGCCAGCCGCGGCGCGAACTCGTCGATCTTCAGGCCCCGGTCCAGCGCCGCCTCGACGTAGGCGATCGCATTGCAGAGGGTGAAGGCGACCTCCTGAACGGCGGAGCAGCCCTTCTCGCGGATGTGGTAGCCGGAGATCGAGATCGTGTTCCACTTCGGCACCCGGTCGCGGCAGTACTCGAAGATGTCGGTGGTCAGCCGCATCGTCGGCTCCGGTGGGTAGATGTAGTTGCCGCGCGCCATGTACTCCTTGAGGACGTCGTTCTGCACCGTGCCGCGCAGCTTCTCCGCGGAGACGCCCTGCTCTTCGCCGACCAGCTCGTAGAGCAACAGCAGGATCGCCGCCGGAGCGTTGATCGTCATCGAGGTCGAGACCCCGTCGAGAGGAATCTGGTCGAAGCAGATCCGCATGTCTTCGATCGTGTCGATCGGGACCCCCGTGCGCCCGACCTCCCCACGACACAAGGGGTCGTCGGAGTCGCGGCCGAGCTGAGTCGGCAAGTCGAAGGCCATCGAGAGTCCGGTGGAGCCGTGCTCGGTCAGATAGCGGTAGCGCTCGTTTGTGTCCTCCGGAGACGCGAAGCCCGCGTATTGGCGCATCGTCCAGAGCCGGTCGCGGTACATGCCCGGGTGAATGCCGCGGGTGAACGGGTAATCGCCGGGCTCGCCGAGCCGGTCGGCGAGGCCGGGGGCGACGTCGTCCTCCGCATAGAGACGCTCGATCTCGATCCCGGAGTCGGTGAAGACGCGCTCGTCGTCGGCGCCGACCAGCGGAGCGATCGAGGAATGCGCCTCCTCGCCGGAGCGGGCGCCGTTGCGCGTAGCCATGGCCGAGAAGGATAATCGCGGCCCTTGAGCCGCCCGCCGCGCACCCGAAACCTGCTCGGCGTCGAGCTCGCGGTCGTCGACTACGCCGAGACCGTGGCGCGGATCGAGACGATGATCGAAGCGGGCGAGCGCGGCTACGTCTGCCACGCGGCGGTCAACACGCTGATGAACGCGCGCCGCGATCCGCAGGCGCTGGCGGCCCTCTCCGGCGCCACCCTGACCGTCGCGGACGGAATGCCGATCGTCTGGGCGCTGCGATCGCTGGGCGAGCAGATCGCCGACCGCGTTTACGGCCCCGACCTGATGCTGATCGAGTGCGAGCGCTCGCTGCGCACCGGCGCCCGCCACTTTCTCTACGGGGGTCGCGACCGCGAGGCGACCATGAGGCTGAAAGCGAGGCTCCGGGAGCGCTTCCCGGGGATCGCGATCGCCGGCCACTGGACGCCGCCCTTCCGGCCCCTCTCCGCCGCGGAGGAGAGTGAGGTGGCGGTGGCGATCGACGGCAGCGGCGCCGACATCGTCTGGGTCGGCCTCGGATCGCCGCGGCAGGAGATCTGGATGGCGCGGATGCGTTCGCGCCTGCGGGTGCCGGTGCTGATCGGTGTCGGGGCCGCATTCGACTTTCACGCCGGGGTTGTGCCGCAGGCGCCGGCCTGGATGCGAAGCCGAGGCCTGGAGTGGCTGTATCGGCTGCGCAGCGAGCCGCGGCGGCTGGCGCCGCGCTATCTGCGCGACAACCCGGCCTTCCTCGCCCAGTGGGCTCGCCAGTGGCTGCGAGAACGATGAGCGAGCCGCGGCTCTCGGTGGTCGTCCCGACCCGCAACCGTCCCGAGCGCCTGCGGGCCTGCCTGGCAGCACTCGGGCGGGCGGTCCCGCCGGCGGCCGGGGTCGAGGTCGTGATCGCCGACGACGGCGGCGACGTCGACAGCGCCGAGGCGCAGGCGGCGGCCGGCTCCGGGGTCGCGGTGCGAGTGGTCCGCAGCGGCGGCGCAGGCCCGGCGGCCGCCCGCAATGCCGGCGCCGCAGCGGCCGCGGCCGCCCTGCTCGCCTTCACAGACGACGACTGCGAGCCCGAGCCCGGCTGGGCGGCGGCGCTGCTGGAACGCCATCGCCAGGCTCCGCAGGCGCTGCTCGGCGGCCGCACCGTCAACGCGCTGCCCGACAACCCCTACGCGCGGGCCGCGCAGACGATCGCCGACTCCGCGCTCGAGCACCACAACCGGCGGCCGGGGGCACCGCGGTTCTTCGCGTCCAGCAACATCGCCCTCCCCGCGGAGGGCTTTGCCCGGCTGGGCGGCTTCGCGGAGGACTTCCCCCTCGCCGGCGGCGAGGACCGCGACCTCTGCGAGCGCTGGCTGGAACAGGGTTGGCGACTGGTCGCAGCTCCCGACGCCGTCGTCCGCCACTTCCATGCCCTCGACCTGGGGGCGTTCTGGCGCCAGCAGGCGGCCTACGGCGCCGGCGCCCGCAGGCACCGGCGGGCGCGCGCATCGCGGACCGGCAACCGGCGCCTCGAGCCGGCCCTCACCTCGGGGGTCTTCGCGATCGCCGCCCGCCGCTCGCTCGCTGCCCGCGACCCGGCGAGCTTGGCGCTGCTGGGGGTATGGCAGGCGGCCAACCTCTACGGCTTCGCGCGGGAAGCCCTACGCGAGCGCAGAGAGAAGCTTGTGTAGCTTCGCCGCTTCGACTTCGGAGTCGAAGTCCGCCTCGACCCGGCGTCGCCCTGCCGCTCCCATCCGCCGCCGCAGGTCGGGGTCGCCGGCCAGCCGGCGGAGCGCGTCGGCGAGCTCGGCGACGCTGCCCGGGGCCACCAGCAGGCCGCTCGTCCCGTCCTCGACCAGCTCCGGGATTCCCATCAGCCGCGAGCTGACGACCGGCAGGCCGGTCGCCATCGCCTCCATGTTGACGACGCCGACCGCCTCCGCCAGCGTCGGCAGGCAGAAGACGTCGGCCTCCGCATAGAGGTCGGGGAGGCGATCCTGGCCGACCGCCCCGCAGAACTCGACCTGGCCGGTGAGTTCCAGTTGTGCCGTCAGCGCCTCCAGCGCCGGGCGCTCCTCGCCTTCGCCGACGATCCAGGTCGACAGCGGCAGGCCCTGATCGCGGATCTGGGCCAGCGCCCGCAGCAGCAGCGCCTGGCCCTTGTGGCGAACCAGGCGGGCGACCGTGAGCACGCGCACGTCCGCCCCCTGTCGCGGCGGCCGTTCGCGGATCGAGTAGCGGCCGAGGTCGACCCCCATGTGGACGACGCGGACCCGGTCCCACTGCTGCGGCTCGACCAGCGCCATCAGCTGGCTGCGGGTGAAATCGCTGACCGCAACCGTGAAGGCGGCGGCGCGAACCTTCTCCGCCAGCCGGTAACGACTCGCCTCGTAGAACTCGCCCGGGCCGTGGACGGCGAGGCTCCAGGACCAGTCGCGCCCGCCGCTGCGCGTGCGGTGGGCCGCAAGCAGGGCGACGGTCCCGGTCCCGTCGGCGAACTGGGTCGCGTGGATGTGGGTGATCGCAGCCCCCCTGCAGAGCCGCCGCAGCACGATCGCCTCCGCGAAGTAGGCAAGCCCGAGCAGCCGCCCTCGCAGGCCCGGCTGGGAGAGTCGCAGCGAGGCGCGCAGAGTGGTGAGATAGCGCAGTGGCCCGCGCAGGAGCTCTGCCGCGTGGGCGGTCGCGAGCCGGACCGGGCCGGCGGGCAGGATGAAGGCGGTTCGCCCCGCTTCGGCGTGGTCGTCATCGGTGAGCAGATCGCGCACCTGGGGGCGGCGGATCGAGACGGTCTGCACCTCGACCCCCAGCCGGCGCAGCGAGCTCACCTCGCGCGCCAGGAAGGAGTGCGAGACGGCAGGGTAGAGCGAGACGAGGTAGGCGATCCGCACCCGGCGCGCCTCAGTAGGCGCCGCGACGGCGGATCACTGCGGGCACGGTCTTGAGCAGGATCGTCAGGTCGAGCAGGACCGACCAGCGCTCCAGGTAAAGGAAGTCGAGCCGCACCATGTCGTCGAAATCGAGGTTGGAACGCCCCGAGACCTGCCAGAGGCCGGTGATCCCGGGCAGGACCAGGTAGCGGCGCCGGTGCCAATCCTCGAGTCGGGCGTGGTCGCGGAGCGGCAGCGGCCGCGGGCCGACGAGGCTCATCTCGCCGCGGAGCACGTTGAGCAGCTGCGGCAGCTCGTCGAGGGAGTTGCGCCGCAGGAAGCGGCCGATCGGGGTAAGCCGCGGGTCGTCGCGAATCTTGAAGATCGCGCCCGAAGCCTCGTTGAGATGCTCCAGCTCCCCTTGATGGGATTCCGCGTCGACGTACATGGTGCGGAACTTCAGACACCGGAAGGGACGCCCGCCGATCCCCGGCCGGGGGCTGCGGTGCAGCACCGGGCCGCGGCTGGTCGCCTTCACGGCCAGCGCGATCGTGGCCAGCAACGGCGAGATCGCCAACAGGCCGAGGCCGGCGATCAAGAAGTCGAAGCTGCGCTTGACCGCGAAGTCAAAGCCTTCGAACACCGGCGGGCGGACCTCGAACAGCGGCACCCCGGCGGCCGGCACCAGCTGCGAGCCCCGCGTCAGCAGCTCCATCGTCGTCGGCGCGATCCGGACCCGGACCCCGCGGGCCTGGCAGCAGTCGATCAGCGCCACGGCGCGATCCTGGGGGAAGTCGGGGTCGGTGACGATCACCTCCTCGATCGAGTGCTGCTCGAGGCGCCGGGGGAGCTTTTCGAGCTCGCCGAGGTCGCGAAGCTGACTTTCGCCGGAACCGTCGAGGCCGAAGAAACCGACCAGCTCGTAGCGGTCGCGAGTGCTCTCCTCCAGCGCGCTCGCCACGGCGGCGATCCGGCGCGAGGTGCCGACCAGCGCCGCGCGGCGCCGGAAACCGAGCGAGTTGAGCAGCCATCCGGTGTAGGACTCATAGGCGAAGCGCAGGCCGCAGACGTAGATGGCGGCGAAGCCGAAGCCCCCCGCGGCGAGCCAATAGGTCGAGGGATCGGCGCCGCTGACGAGCGCCGCGAGGGCGACGATCAGCGCCACCTGAAAGAGGACTGCGACGACGCGAGCGAAGCCTGGCCGCGTCTCCCGCGATCCGTAGAGCCCGGCGCGGGTGAACAGCAGCAGCGTGACCAGGAACGCAAAGGGCGTGTAGTCGACGGCGTCGTCGAGCGCCACCCCGAGGTCGAGGCCGCCGCCGAGCAGCTCTGCGATGCCGGAAGCGGAGAGGATCGCGGCGGCGACGCCGATCAGGTCGAGTGTCGCCAGCGCAAGGCTGCGGGCGAGGATGCGCAGGCCTTCACGGCCGGCGAGCCTCAGCATCAGTGGAGCGCGGCGAGCGCGGATGTCGCGGCCGCCGACACTCGACAGGGACCTCTCTCCCGCGAGCGACCGGGACTCTGAATCGGCTTGGGTCTCGCTGGCGGCTGCTCGCAGGTTTGCCGAGTCTAGTGCCCGCAGAGCGGTATCTTCGATCCGCGCTTGATCGCTTTCGGCTGCGCAATCACCTCCGTGGAGACCTATCGGGCCTACGCCGAGCCGGGCATCCGCCTCGCCGCCGAGCCCGACTCGCTGGTCCTCGCCCACGGCAGCGCGGGATCGATCTTCCGCAACTACAACACGCTCCTGGACCAGGTCTCTGACCAGCAGGATCTCGAGGCGCTGGTCCTCGTCCACCAAGACGCCGAGATCGTCGATCCCGGCTTCTGCACCAAGGTCCGGGAGGCGCTAGCCGATCCCGATGTGGCGCTGGTCGGCTCGGCGGGGGCGATCGGCGTTCGCAGCATCGCCTGGTGGGAGGGCTCGGTGACCTGGGCCTCGTTCAGCCACCGCTTCGCGGAGCTGGGCGGGGGCGAGATCCCGGCCACCACCTGGCTGGCCGAGGAGATCCCGCCCTATGCCCGCACCGGCGAGGTCGACGCGATCGACGGCTTCGTGATGGCGATGTCTCCGTGGGCGGTGCGGGAGCTGCGCTTCGACGAGTCGCTCGGCCATCTGCACGGCTACGACTTCGACATCTGCCTGCAGGCCCGCGCGGCCGGCAAGAAGGTGGTGACGGCCGACCTGCGCGCCGTCCACCACCACTCGCTGGATCTGATCAGCGAGGTCGAGACCTGGATCGAGGCGCACATGCGGCTGGCGGAGAAATGGGACGGCCGCATCGAGGACAACGGCGCCGGCGGGCCCGACTGGAAGCAGCGGGCCCGGCGCGCCGAGGCGGAGGCCTCGGCCGCCCGCACCCTCGCCCACGGGACCGAGCTGCTGAGCGACGCTCGTGCGGCGACGCTGGAGCGGGAGCTGACGGAGATGCGCACCAGCCTCTCCTGGCGGATGACGGCGCCGCTGCGGGCGATCAAGCGGCGCTGGATCAGTCGTCGTCGCTGAGCCCGAGCGCCCGCTTGACCTGGGCGCGGGAGTAGGTCAGCGGACCGCGCTGGCGCAGCCGCGCCAGCCGCTCGGCGAACGCGAAGGCGCTCGACCCGAGCATCGCCATCAGCAGCCGCTCCTGCTCGGCGCGGCGCTCCTGCATCTCCTCCAGCTCCTTCGCGTTGCGGATGTCTCCCGCCAGGTGCGCAACACGGTTGGCCTCCATCCGGGCGAGGATCGGGTTGCGATCCCACGGATCGACGATCTCGGCAACCGCCGCCGACCAGGCCGCGTCGCGATGCCAGAGGACGCCGAAGCCGAAGAAGGCGGGAATCGTGGCCAGCCGCAGCTGCGGAGCCTCGGCGATGAAGTCCTCGATCGCGGTCAGGACGCCGTTTCGGGGACCGCCCTCGCGCCGCGCCGCCCACTTGAACGGGACGCCGAACTGCGAGACCCCCGTCTCACCCGGGGACAGGCCGACGTTCTCGGCCAGCGGCTGGCGGTGCTCGTCGGGGATCTGGTCGGGCGCGTGGTAGGTGTCCCGGCGCGCGTGTGGCCAGGCGACGTCGTGGAACATCACCAGCGGGCCGTGGGGCGGGTCCACCCGCTCGTAGATCAGCCGCAGCTCCTCGGCCAGCGTGTAGTAGTTGTGATCCCCGTCGAGGATCAGGGCGTCGGCGACCGGCAGCTCGCGCAACGCCCGGTGGCTGGTCTGCTCGACCAGCGTCAGCTCGGGGTGATCGCGAGTCAGCTCGGCCAGCGCCGGCGGCGGCTGGGGCTCGATCGCGGTCACCCGGGCCCCCGCCGCCCGCGCCCAGGCCAGCAGCTCGGCGGTCAGCTCGCCGCGGTAGGCGCCGACCTCGGTCACCGATTTCGCTCCCGCGGCATCGAGACACGCGGTGACGATCTCGATCATGTTGACCAGCGAGTAGCCGAGCCCGTCGTTGTCCGAAGCCTGGGAGCGAATTTCGGCCAGGGTATAGGGTCGCCACGGCCATGAACGGGGCGCAGCGGCACGCTGACAAGAGCGCGCTGATGCAGGAGATCCGCTCCAGGCATCCAGGTCTGCGCGAGGCGATCGTCGCCGACGCAAGCGTCACAGCCGCCCATCGCGGCGAGCGCGACAGCTTCCGGTCCCCGGCCGACGCCGCTTTGCAGGCACTGCGGTTGATCTGGGTCAGCGACGCCTTCCTGGGCCTGGCGCTCTACCGGCTCAAGGCGCGCCTGCAGGCGCTCGGGGTGCCGGTCCTGCCGCGGCTCGCTCACCGGCTCGCGATCTCGACCGCGCAGGTCTCGATCGGCGACCCGGTCGTCGTCGAGGCCGGGGTCTACCTCCCGCACGGCCAGGTCGTGATCGACGGGATCGCCGAGGTCGGCTCGGGGACCGTGATCAGCCCCTTCGTGACGATCGGCCTGCGGGCCGGTGACCTTGCCGGACCGAAGGTCGAGCCCGGGGTGAACATCGGCACCGGAGCGAAGATCATCGGCCCGGTGCGGGTCGGAGCCGGAGCACAGATCGGCGCCAACGCGGTGGTCGTCGACGACGTCGCGCCGCAGACGACGGTCGTCGGAGCGCCGGCCAGGCCCGCATGATCGACCTCGAGCCCCTCCCGGCTCCGAGGCCGCACCCGCTGGCGGAGGAGTTCTTCGAGCACCTGCGGCGCACCCGTCGCGAGCGCCGCGCCTCGCCCTCGAGCCCGCCGAAGCGACGCGCGCTGCTGACGATCGCGCAGAACGAGTCTGTCTTCCTGCCGATCTGGCTCGGCTATTACTCGCGCTACTTCGCACCGCAGGACATCTACGTGCTCGACCACCAGTCGACCGACGGCTCGACCGACCGCGATGGGTTCGTGCGCGTTCCGGTCGAGCACGACAGCCTTGACTTCAGCTGGATGGTGAGCACGATCGAGGCCCACCAGCGTCGGCTGCTCGAGCGCTACGACGTGGTATTGGTCGGCGACGTCGACGAGATCGTCACCCCGCTACCCGAGTGGGGCTCGCTGGGCGAGTACCTCGACCACTTCGACGAGGACTTCGTGAACCCGTTCGGCTACGAGATCCTGCACATGCGAGACCGCGAGGCGCCGTTTCGGGGCGACCGCCCGATCCTCGACCAGCGGGGATTCTGGTTCCAGAACGACGCCTACAACAAGCCGGTGCTGGCGACCGAGCCGCTGAGCTGGGCGCCCGGCTTTCACACCCGCGCCGACGGCGAGTGGAACCTCGAGCCCGACCTACGGCTGGTCCACCTGCACCGGATGGACTACGAGATCTGCCTCGCCCGCCACCGCGAGCGCAGCAGCCGCAACTGGAACCCGGACGACCTTGCGGCCGGGCTGGGCGCGCACAACCGGATCAGCGAGGAGGAGGAGTTCGAGCGCTGGTTCTACGAGGACAGCTCGGTGCGCAGCGAGGGGCTTGAGATCGTCCTCGAGCCGATCCCCGAGACCTGGCGAGGGCTGTTTTGAGCGGCATGCTTCGATTCGCCGAGCGCCTGCTTTTCCCCGCCGCCGAAGGCCCGTCCGACCACTGGCAGCGTCAGGTGATGAACGCCGCGGTCGACGACCACATCGCCTCCTTGGGCCCCGACCAGCTCAGCGCCGCCGAGATCAGCGGCGACTCGCACGTCGCCAAGCCCTGGAAACAGCACGTCAGCCTCAACCATCCCGAGTTCGACCTCTGCGCGCCGCTGGCCGAGCAACGCCGCTTCGACGTCGTGATCTGCGAGCAGGTTCTCGAGCACGTGATCGACCCGGTGGCGGCGGTCGCGAACCTGCGACGGCTCTGCGTGCCGGGTGGGCGGGTGATCGTGACGACGCCGTTCTTGATCCGGATCCACGAGCTGCCGCTTTACGGGCTGCGCGACTACTGGCGGTTCAGTCCGCGGGGGCTGCGCACGCTGCTCGAGCGGGGCGGGCTGGAGGTGGAGGCCGTCGACTCCTGGGGCAACCGCCAGTGCGTGGTCGGCAACTTCAGCCGCTGGTCGGCGAGGCGGCGCTGGCACTCGATGCGCAACGAGGACGAGTTCCCGGTCCAGGTCTGGGCCTTCGCGGCGGCCCCGGGTAAGGTGACTCGCGGATGATCTTCGGTTCGCGAAAGCGCGATCGCGCCGCCGGCGCCGACGGTGCGCAGCTGTTCGAGCAGATCGGCACCCTCTCCGAGGCCATCCGGGACCGCCGCGATCCCGAGGCGGAGCGGAAGATCCTCAAGCTCCGTCATGCCGCAGGCGCCCTGCTCACCGGCCCGTCCAACGGCAGCGCCCGGCCTCCTGAGCCCGACTTCGCGGCGCTGCCCGAGGGAAATCCGTTGCCAGAGGTCGCACCGGCCGACCTGACCCCGGGCCTGCTGCGAGCGGGGATCCTCCGCGACGGCTGTCTGCTCGTCAGGGGGTTGCTCGGCACCGAGGAGGCGCTGCGGCTGCGACGCGAGATCGACCTCGCCTTCGAGGCTCGCGCCGGGGGCAACGGCGGAGGCGACGGCTACTTCGAGGAGTTTGTCGCCGACCCCCCGTTCGACCTCGCCCCGGAGCGCGGCTGGGTCAGCGACTCGGGCGGGATCTGGGCCGCCGACTCGCCGCGGGTGATGTTCGAGGTCCTCGACAGCTTCGAGCGGGCCGGTCTGCGAACCCTGATCACCGACTACCTGGGCGAGCGGCCGGCGATCTCGGTCAACAAGTGCACGCTTCGAAAGGTCAGCCCTGACGCCGGCTCCGCCTGGCACCAGGACGGCGCTTTCCTCGGCGACGTTCGCGCGCTCAACGTCTGGCTGGCTCTGTCGCGCTGCGGCGACGAGGCCCCCGGCCTGGACATCGTTCCCCGGCGGCTGGACCACATCGTCCCCACCGGCACCGAGGGAGCGATCTTCGACTGGTCGGTCTCGCCGGCGAACGCCGAAGAGGCGGCCGGTGACCGGCCGATCCTGCGCCCGATCTTCGAGCCCGGCGACGTGCTCCTGTTCGACGACCTCTTCCTGCACGCGACCGCGGCGGAGAAGGAGATGCCGAACGCCCGCTACGCGGTCGAGAGCTGGTTCTTCGGGCCTTCCGGCTTCCCGCCCGAGTACGTGCCGCTGGCCTTCTAAGGCCTCGCCTCTACAGGAATCATTGCGGCGGCTGCGCCGCCTGACCTGCCTCTGCCGTCGCTGACGCTCCGGCTACAACTCTTCTGCAATCCGCGGCGCCTCGCGGCGGAAGACCCAGACCGCGAGCGCGCAGACCCCGACGTAGATCGCGATCGGAATCGCCAGGAAAAGGGCGCTGTCAGCGGCCGCAACGGCGCCCGGCGCATCGGGGTCGATGATCCACACCCGCGCCTGCTCGAAGAGCGGTGTCAGCGGGTTTACGAGGATCAACTCCTGGAACTTCTCCGGCACGAACTCCAGCGGATAGAGGATCGGGGTGCCGTAGAAGAGCACCGTGACCAAGACCGTCCAGATGATCGAGACGTCGCGGAAGCGCACGAACAGGGAGGAGACGATCATCGAGACCGCAGTCGTGATCACGAACAACAGCGCCAGGACGACCGGGAACAAGAGCCAGGTCCAGGTCGGGGTGACGCCGAACGCGAGCACGAAGACCAGCACCGCGATCAGGTTGAGGGCGAGGTTGAAGAGGCTGGTCAGCACCACCGCGAGCGGGATCACCAGGCGCGGGAACTGGGTCTTGCGCACGATCGCCTCGCGTCCGACCACCGACCCGACGGCCGCCATCGTCGCTTCCTGAAAGAAGCCGAAGAGGACGATGTTGAACAGCAGCAGAACCTCGTAGTGCTCGACCTGCGAGCCGAGCCGGAAGATCTGCGTGAAGACGAACAGCAACACCGCGAACAGCAACAGCGGCCGCAACAGCGACCAGAGGTATCCGAGCACGGTGCCGAAATAGGACTTCTTGAAGTCGGTGACGGCGACCAGGTAGAGGAGGTCGAAGAAGCGCCGCCAGCCGCCCCCCAGCGCCGACGGACCGCCGACCTCCCGCAGCTGCGCTCCGGCCGCGTCGTTCATCCCGGGACCTCAGGATCGGGCCGATCGGCGACGATCTCGACCTCGGCGGGGGCTGCGATCACGCCCAGCCCCTGCGCCGTCCCGAAGACGACGAAGTCGGCGATGCCGAGGATCTGCAGGGCGATATCGCCGACGTTTCGATTGCGAGAGACCCGGCAGCTGACGAAGTAGCGCCCGGGGGTGAGGAGGTTCTCGATCGTGCCGGCGACCCGCGCCCTCTCCCCCTCCGCCAGCCGGTCCGCCCGTCCGTTGCCCGTCGCCAGCCCTTCGCGGAAGCCGCAGACGTTGAGGCCGTCGGCGTTGGTGAACACGAAGCCGAAGATCGGCGCGGTGATCTCCCGCTGCGCTTCGACGACGGCCCGGAACCGGATCGGCTCTCCCTGTTCGATGCTGGTGACCCGTTCCCCGGACTCGTTCTCGATCCAGGCGTCGACCACCCGCGCGTCCTGGTCGAAGGCCGGGTGCCCGGCCCGCGGCTCGGCCTGCTCGCGGGCGTGCTTGAAGTTGAGCTTCAGATACCGCTGGGCAACCTCCCCCGGCTCGCCGCTGTAGGTCGGCGCGCCCTCCTCGATCAGCATCGCACGGTGGCAGTAGGACTCGACGCTGGCCATGTCGTGGGTGACGAGGACGATTGTCTTTCCCTCGTCGCGCAGACGGCGGAAGGTGTCGGCGCATTTCTGCTGGAAGGCGGCGTCGCCAACCGCCAGCACCTCGTCGATCAGCATGATGTCGGCGTCCGCCTGCACCATCACCGCGAAGGCAAGCCGGACGACCATCCCCGAGGAGTAGTTCTTCAGCTTCAGCTCGACGAAGTCGTCGAGCTCGGCGAAATCGAGGACTGCGTCGAGGCGGCGGCGCGCCTCGCGCCTGGAGAGCCCCATCATCACTCCGTTGAGGACCACGTTCTCGCGCGCGGTCAGCTCGAGGTCGAAGCCGACGCCCAACTCGATGAAGGGGGCGAGGCGACCGGCCATGCGGATCGTGCCGGCATCGGCGCGGTAGATGCTCGCGAGGACCTTCAGCAGCGTGCTCTTGCCGGACCCGTTGCGACCGACAATGCCGAAGAACTCGCCGCGGTGGATGTCCAGCGAGATCCCCCGCAGAGCGCGCAGCTCCCGGTACTCGGCAGTCGCGAGCGGGTGCACGGCCCGCTCCTTGAACGAGTTGATGCGGTGGACCGGGATGCGGAACGTCTTCTCGAGGTTCCGGGCCTCGATCACTACCGGTGTCTCGACGGCAATCGGGGTCGGCAAATCGGGAAGGTGGTCGGCTGCGGGGTGGACGTAGGCCCGGCTGCAGGCTACCTGGGGGCGGTCCGGCCGATCCCGATTCGCGACAGATGACGCCAGAGGATCCCGCGGGCCAGGAGCCTCTCCGCCCCCAAGGTCTCGTCCCTTCCCCAGAGGCGGCGCAGCGGCCGCAGCGCCAGCCAGGCCACACCCAGCGGCGAGCGATCGGCACGTGCGAGCCGGCGCAAGGCCCGCCGCCTGTCGCCCCGCAGGCCGGGCGGGGATCGATCCAGAAGCGTCTGCGCGAGCAGCTGCAGGCGCCGATACTCGTTCAGGTAGGCCCAGCGCCAGTCGCCCAACGCCTGCCGCCATCCCCGCAGCCGCTCGACCCCGCGCCGGCCGCTGGCCGGGTAGGCGACGTTGGCCGCCGCGTGCCCGAGTGCCGCCTCACCGTGCTGCACGTAGTCATAGAGCGGGCGATCGACGTAGGCGAGGCTGCCGCTCGCCAGCGCCACCAGCGCCAGCCAGTGGTCGTGGTATTGCTCGCCGGGAGTCTCGGGAAAGGGCAGCGCCCGCTCGACGACCTCGCGCCGGATCAGCGAGGCGGCGCCGGTGACGGTGTTCGCGATCAGCAGCGAGAGCAGGTTGGTGTGGTTGTTGTGCCGGCTGGTCCAGTAGGTGTCGGCGAGAACCCGGCCCTGCGGGTCGACCAGCCGCTGGTCGCTGTAGGCGAGCTGCGCCTCTCCGAGCCGGTCGCGCAGTACAGCCAGCTTCTGCGGGTGCCAGCGATCGTCCTGGTCGCAGAGAGCGACCAGATCGGCCTCCGCCGGCAGCTGCCGCAGGCAGCGCTCGAAGTTGCGGTAGAAGCCCAGCCGCCGCTCCGAGCGCGAGAGCTCGAACCTCGGGTCGCCGGCGACCTGGCGCTCGAGCTCTGCGAACAGCTCCGGCCGCGAGCAGTCGTCGCTGATCAGGCAGGCCCAGTCGGCGACGCTCTGGGCGCGGAGCGAATCGAGCTGCACGGCCAGCAGCTTCGGGTCGGGGTCGAACGTCGCCATGCAGATCGCGATCACGTTCCCCCCAGGCCGAGCTGCGGCAGGACCTCCTCGGCGAGGGCGCGATCGGCAGCCCGCTCGGAGAAGCCCTCCAGGGCCTCGCTCGCCTCGGCCGCATAGCGCTGCCGGCGGGCTCCGGGCATCCCCAGCGCCGCCGACAGCGCCGACGCAAGGCCCTCCGGGTGGCGTTGCGCGATCAGCTCCGGGGCCAGGCGCTTGGCGATCGGGAAGGCCTCGTAGGGGCCGAGGGAAGAGGTCGTGACCAGCGGCACCCCGGCGGCCAGCGCCTCCAGCTGGGCGATCCCGGCGCCCTCGGTGGCCGAGGCCGAGACGTAGGCGGCGGCCCCGCCGACCAGCTCCAGGTGGCGCCGGCGGGGTAACCGCCCCTGCCAGACCAGGCCCGGCGGCTCGGCGATCCCGCGACGCAGCAGCAGCCGTCGCCCCCGCTCCGCCTCGACGCCGGTGACCCGGAGGGCCCGACCCTCGGTCGCGGAGCCGAGCGCCCACCAGGCCCGGCAGACGAGGTCGAGCCCCTTGTTGTCGGGGTCGGCCGAGTAGGTGACGACGTCGCGGCCCCCAGGGTCGGGGCCGTCGAGCCCGGCCGGGACCGAGACGGGGACGGTGGCGGTCCGGACGGCCAGCGGCGACAGCAGCGCTGCGGACCGCGGCCCGGTGGCGACAGCGAGCGTCGCCTCGCGCAGGCGGCGGCGCTCGAGCCCTCGCTGGACGGCGTTCTGGATCCCCGGCCGCGAGTGCCGGGATGGGCAGTCGACGCGGATCGCGACCTCGACCCCGGCGGCGCGCAGGCGCCGGATCGGCAGCAACAGCGCTGCGGTGGCGCTGAGGGCGACCAGAGCTCGCGGCCGGCCGCGCCGCAGACCCTCGCGCAGCGCCCGCCGAGCGCCGGCCGCCTCGATCGCGTCGACCAACGGCCAGGCGCCGCTGCGGCGCAGATGCCGCTCGGGGCCGAGTCGAACCCGAATCACGTCGTGCTCGACCTCCAACCGGCGCAGCGAGGCGCGGAGCTGCTCCTCGTTGACGAGCCATCCTTCGGTCGTCGCCAGGGAGATGAGCAGCAGGCTCACGGCCGCGGCC
>CAWCBH010000004.1:0-252425 GCA_963793785.1 uncultured Actinomycetes bacterium | reverse complement strand
CACCCGCGGGCGCGAAGGCGAGCGCGCACCAAGGGCGCCACCGCGGCGCCGCTGTTGCGGGCCAGGCGGGCGAAGCGCTCCCCCGCCAGGGCGGAACGGCGGCAGACCAGGGCCACCGACAGCCCGGCGCCCGCCTTCAGCGCCCGGGCGGAGGCGGTCGGCGGCGACGGGCGGCCACCGAGGGCGGAACTGACCCCACGGAAGAACTCCCGGCGCCAAAGCCCGCGCAGGCGCAGGCGATCGGCTCCGATTCGGTGCTCGACGCGGATGTCGCCCGCGTAGATCAGCCGGTGCCCGGCGGCGACGAGCCGGTGCTGCACTGCGGACTCCTCGCCGGACAGCGGCACGCCCCCCCAAGCGCCGAGTGCCGCCTCGAAGCCTCCGACCTCGCGCAGGGCGCCGGCCCGGAAGCTGATGTTCGCGCCCCAGGCATCGAGGTCGGCGCCGGGGTCGAGGTCGACCACGCCGTCGCCGAGGTCGAGTAGCGAGAAGGCGGCGAAGATCCGCTCGCTGACCCAGGCCGGCGGCGGCGCGGACCAGCGCGGCAGGATCGCGCCGCCGATGCAGGCGACATCGGGGGACGCCTCCTCCCAGCGTCGCGCCAGAGCGGCGAGCCAACCGGAGGCCGGCACGGCGTCGTCGTCGATGAAAGCCAACACGTCGCCGTCAGCCGCCTCCAGCAGAGCGCGGTTGCGGGCGGTGGACAGTCCCCGGCCGGCAGCGAAGGCCCGGGCGCCGTGGGCCGAGGCGGCGGCCTCGTGTTCGGTGTGGGCGCCAGGATCGAGTCCGCTTGTCACCAGCAGCACCGAGGCCTGTCGATCGTTTCGGGTCTGTTCGCAGACCGCGGCAAGGGTCTCGGCAACGGCGCCCGGCGGGCGGTTGGTGCAGATCGCGGCGATGCGGCTCAAGGGGGTGTCAAATTACCCGCACCGTGCGGGCGCAAGGAACCGATGCCGCGATCGGCGTGCACGAGGCGCTACCCCCACGCTGGGGGCATCGAGGCCGTCGAGCCCGAGCCACCGGCAGGCTGCTGGACAGCTTGCTGGCGTTGCGGCAAGCGGTCCTTCGCACCGGCGCCCGGCTCGACGAGGCCGCCGCGCGCCAACCGCCGCGCCGGGTCGCCGTCCTCGGCGTCTACGGTGAGAACCAGGCCGCAAACCTCGCGGCGGCGCTGCGCCGGCTCGAGTCGGCCAAACACGAACTTTTGCCGACGCTCGGCTGCCTCGGCCGGGCCAGCCCGGAGTTGGCCTCCCTGACGCAGATCGAGCAGATGCGCGGGGGCAGGCAGGCGAACCTGAACCGGCTGGCGGAGCTGGGGCAGGCTCGGGAAAGCGATTGGGTGCTGCTGATCGACGACGACGTCGTCTTGGGCGAGCACTTCCTCGACCGCTTGCTGGTGCTCGCCGAGCGCTTCCAGCTGCAGCTGGCCCAGCCAGCCCTGACCCGCTCCAGCCACACGGCCTGGCGGGTGACGCGGCGGCGCCCCTGCCTGCTGCGTCTGACCGGGATGGTCGAGATGGGCCCGGTCGTGCTGATGAGCCGGGAGGCATTCAGCGAGCTGACCCCCTTTCCCGAGCAGGGAATGGGCTGGGGATCCTGTCTGCACTGGGCGGCGGTCGCGAAACGACGCGGCTGGCGGCTCGGCATCGCCGACTCCGTCCCCGCCCGTCACGACCAGCGGGCCCCGGGGGCCGCCTACGACGCGACGGCCGCGCGGGCCGGCGCGCTGGCGCTCCTGCGCGAGAACGAGCACCTCGGCTGGCGGGAGGCGGACAGGGCCTTCGCCACCTTCAAGAAGCTCTGACATCTCGTGCGGCGGCTGCGCCGCCTGACCTGCCTGTGCCGTCGCTAACCGCTCCGGCCCAAGAACATCTGGATCAGTCAGGCGCGCCGATCAGGCGCTCGACCCCGGCATGCTCGATCGTCATCCGCAGCCCGTCGCGGAGGTCGATCTGCGGCTCCCAGCCGAGCAGGTCGCGGGCCCGGGCGATGTCGGGCTGGCGGACCTGGGGGTCATCGGTCGGCAGCGCCTCGAAGACGATCTCGCTGCGCGACTCGGCGACCTCGATCACCGTCTTGGCCATCTCCAGCAGCGTGTACTCGTCGGGGTTGCCGAGATTGACCGGCAGGTGCACATCGGACTCGGCCAGCGAGACCAATCCCCGGATCAGGTCGTCCACGTAACAGAAGCTTCGGGTCTGGCTGCCGTCGCCGAAGACCGTCAGCGGCTTGTCCTGCAGCGCCTGGCGGAGGAAGGTCGGAATCGCGCGACCGTCGTGGGGGCGCATTGAAGGGCCGAAGGTGTTGAAGACGCGGGCGATGCAGGTGTCGAGGCCCTGCTGGCGGTGGTAGGCCATCGTCAGCGCCTCCGCGTAGCGCTTCGCCTCGTCGTAGACCCCGCGAGGGCCGATCGGGTTGACGTGCCCCCAGTAGCTCTCCGGCTGCGGATGCACCTGGGGGTCGCCGTAGACCTCCGAGGTCGAGGCGAGCAGGAACCGGGCCCGCTTGAACTTCGCGACTCCGAGCATGTGGTGGGTGCCGTGCGAGCCGACCTTCAGGGTGTGCAAGGGCAGGCGCTGATAGTCGATCGGGCTGGCCGGGGACGCGAGGTGGTAGACGAAGTCGACGTCCTCGGTGATCTCCGTGTACTCGGTGAGATCGTGGTGGACGAAGAGGAAGTTCCGGTCGCGGATGTGCTCGATGTTCTGCAGCGAGCCGGTATCGAGGTTGTCGATGCAGATCACCCGGTGTCCCGCCTCCAGCAGGTGATCGCAGAGGTGGGAACCGAGAAAGCCGGCTCCCCCGGTAACTATGCAGGTGCTCATCGGTGGCCTCGCATCGGCCTGGGAATGTAGAAGAAGCGGGCTCCAGCGGGGGCTTGGGCGCCCAATTTGCGGGATTTCTTCCGCCCCGGCGGGGCGGAAGCCCCGAACCACGGCGCTTGCAGTTGCAGAATGAGCACGAGGTGCCGGAGCTCCTGCAATTGAGCGCCGTGCGGCATCGGTCCTCCGGCGAGGCCGCGCGACGGCGAGCCGCGGTCGAATTGATCCGTCGCCACGAGGCGGCCCTGCGCCGAACCGCGCGGCGCTTCTCGCTCTGCGCCGACGACGCCGAGGACGCCTACCAGCGAGCTCTCGAGATCCTCCTCACCAAGGCGCCGACCGACGACCCGCGCCAGCTGATCCGCTGGACTCAGACGGTCACCAAGCACGAGGCGCTGGCGGTGCGCCGAAACCGCGAGCGGATCCTCCCCGCCCCCGCACCGCGCCTACCCGACGGGTCCGAGGAGCAGGATTGGGTGCAGCTGATCCCGTCCACCGGCGACGGGCCGGCGGCGCTGGCCGAACGCCGTGAGCGGGTCGCGCGGACACGCGAAGCCCTGCAGACGCTGAAGCCGCAAGAGCTTCGGGCCCTGACCCTGCTCGCGGAGGGCTACTCGTACTCGGAGATCGGCGAGATCACCGGCTGGTCCTACACGAAGGTGAACCGCTGCCTCGCCGAGGGCCGCCAGCGTTTTCGCGCCGTCCTCTCCAGCAGCGAGGACGGCCGGCGTTGCGACGAGCTCGGCCCGCTGCTGTCCGCCTTCTGTGACGGCGAGGCGGATGCGGCTCGTGAGATCGAGGTCAAGGAACATCTCCGCGCCTGCGCCCACTGCCGTTCCAAGCTGCGCGCTTTCCGTGCCGCCCCGCAGGCGGCAGCCTCCCTGGCGCCGCTGTTGCCGGTCTCGCGCTCGCTGCTCGAGCGCGGACAGGAGGCGCTCGGCGCGCTGCAATCGCGGCTACCCGGTCGCAGCGGCGCCGCCGAGACCGCGCTTTCCCAGTTCGCCGCCGCGGGTGGAAGTCGCGGTGCCGGGATGGCCGTCGTCGCGAAGGTGCTGGCGATCTGTGCCGGCACCGCCGGCGCCGGCGCGGCGTGTCTTGCCACCGGTGTGGTTCCGGCTCCGCTCGACCCGCTGGGCGAGCGCGAAGCGCGACCGACCGTGGAGCGCGGCGCGGCGATCGCGAAGCAGGTCGAGGCCGATGCGGCCCCGCCGGCACCGCCGGCACAGGCCGACGTCGTGGCCCCGCCAGTTCCCCCGCCGGCCACAGACCCCGGTTCGGCCGCAACGGTTGAAAAGGCCCCCGCCGATCCGCCTCCGGCCACGGAGCGCGAGCCCGCCGAGCCCGAGTTCGGGCTCGAGCCGGCCACAGCTCCGGCACCGTCCCCCGCCGCGCCAAGCCCGCCGCCGCCGGCACCGGTCAGCTCCGGCGGTGGTGGAGGTGGCGGATCCTCGGGCGGCGGTGGGAGCGCGACCAGAACCGAGTTCGGGCCCTAGAACGAACCAACCGCCCCACGATGGGGGCGGTTGGCGAGGGAGGAGAGGTGCTTCTCTGCCGGCGATGTATCGCTGCCAGGCAGATTTCACCGGCCCGGCCGCCTCTCCGCGGCCAACCGGGCTAAGCGGTTAGAGCGACGCGACGATCTCCTGGGCGCGCGAGGACTGCTCCTCGACGACCTTCGCGACGTCGGTCTGGAACTGGTCCGCACGACGCGTGACCTTGCGCAGCTGGCGCTCGGCCTCACGGCGGTTCCGGCGCAGAGTCGTCTCCGCCTTGCGGCGGTTCTGGCGCAGAGTCGTCTCCGCCCTGCGGGTGCTCTGGCGGCGGGCGGTCGAACCGCGACGCTCGGCCCGCTTCAGGGTCCGGGTGACCTGGGTGCGATAGCTCCGCACCCGGCGCTCGGCTCCCTGACGACTCGTCCAGGGCTCGATCAGCTCCTGTACGCGGTCGGTCAGGTTCAGCGCGGCGCCGACCGGAACGTCGACCGCGGTCTCCGCGACCTTGACGACCTGGCTGCGCGGCGGCGTGGCGACTCGCGTCGCGTTCGCCGCGGTCCGCTTCGCCGACGTCGTCGTGCGCTTGGCGTTGGTCGCCGTGCGCTTGGCCTGCGTCTTGGTGTTACGGGCACTGCGGGTACGGGCAGCCTTCCGGGCGCTGGCGCTGCGAGCGCTGGCGCTGCGGTTGCTGCGGTTGCTGCGGTTGTTGCTGCTTTGTGTTGCCATCTGAATCTCCAACCCCCTCGGGTGGCTAGTTATCTACTTATCTTTAATGTTGTTCGAGCTTACACGTTCCCCGAACACACGTTCTTAAACCCCCTCTTGACCGCGGTTACACTCGCGCCGGTGGAGCGGCAGGAGGGAGAGCTGTTCGGCGCCGGGGGGTTGAAGCTCTACTGGCAGGCCTGGCTTCCCTCAAACCCCAAGGCCACGGTCGCCATCGTCCACGGCGCCGGCGAGCACTCCGGCCGTTACGAGCATGTGGCGGCACGACTGGCAGAGGCCTCCTACGCGGTCTACGCCCACGAGCATCGCGGCCACGGCCGCTCGGAGGGACGCAGGGCGACGATCGACTCGCTCGACAACGCGGTCGCCGATCTACGCTCCTTCCTCGCCCTCTGCCGGCCACGCGAGCCCGGCCGACCGCTTTACGTGCTCGGCCACAGCATGGGAGGCTGCATCTCGCTCGCCTATGCCTGCCGCCACCAGGAGGAGATCGACGGCCTGATCCTTTCCTCGCCGCTTGCCTCGAGCGCTGCCGCTTCGGCGCCGCTGCGGGCGATCAGCAAGGTCCTGGGAGCGCTGGTCCCGACCCTCGGCATCTACGCCGTGGAGCCGGAGGCGATCAGCCGCGACGCCGAGGTCGTGCGGGACTACGAGACCGACCCGCTCGTGTTCCATGGGCGCCTGCCAGCCCGCACCGTCGTCGAGCTGACCCGGGGGGCGGAGTCGTTTCCCGGCCAGGTCGGCAAGCTGACCCTGCCGCTGCTGGTCTTCCACGGCACCGCAGACCGGATCACCCCGCCGGCGGGATCGGAGATGGTCGTCGAGCGGGCCGGATCGGATGACAAGACGCTGCGCTTGCTCGACGGCCTCTACCACGAGACGATGAACGAGCCCGAGCAGGGCAAGGTGCTGGAGATGGTGGTCTCCTGGCTCGACCGGCGGGTGACCCCGAAGGCGGGCTAGGCGACGCGGGCCAGCCAGCGGCCCGGTCGCTCCAGCTCCGAGGGGCGCGGAAGTGCCGCCGGCTCAGACCAGGCGCGATTGAGAACCGCGATGCCGCGGCGCCCGACGACCTCGTCGCAGAACGCCTTGCCCTGGCGGTACTGGCGCAGCTTCATCTCCAAACCCAGCAGCCGTGAGAGGACCGCGCCGACCGGATTGCGCCGTTCGCGACCGCGCTCGACCTGCTCGCGCAGGCTTGCGTACTCGGGGCCCAGCTCGGCACCGATTGCGTCCATGACGTGGTCTGAGTAGCCCTCGACCATCGCCATCGTCGCCTGCATGCGGCGCATCAAGCGCCGCTGGGGCTCGCCGACGAAGGGCGATACCCAGTCTCCGGAGCGCAGCCCGGCGAGGATCCGGCGCGGATCGGCGCGCAGGAGCCGCCGCGCGACCTGCGCCAGCTCTTCGATCCCCACCCGCACGAAGGCGGAACCCAACAGCCGTTCAGCCATCTCCCCGAGGTGCGGCCGCAGCCACGGCACGGCGCCGAACTGCACCACGTGGGTCGCCTCGTGGAGGGCGATCCAGCGCAGGAAGGGCTCCCGGTCGGCGCCGATCCGGCGCTGCGCTTCGGCCAGGTTGGGGGCGACGAACAGCAGCCGAGGAGGCCTCGGGGGCCCGATCAGCGCGACGTCGTACTGGCCCAGCACCCGCTGCGCCAGGTAGCCGCTGACGATTCCCAGCTCGATTGCGGCGGCGGCGCCGGCTGCCGCCGCGCAAGCCGGCGCCGAGCGGCCCGGGCGCGCGCAGCGACTCGGCGAGCTGTTGCTCGACGGTCGCCGACATCGACCGCATCGATGCGATGTTGGCCTCGATCCACTCGCGCCGGTCGACCACCTCGGCTGCCGGCGACCTGCCGGCGACCGCGAGGCCGGTGTAGTCGCGCACCATCGGGACGCAGCCCCGGGCCGCCTTGCGAAGATCGGCCTGGCGGACCGAGCGCTTGCCGCTGCCGTCGCCGGCCAGCGATCGGGCCACCCGCTCGGCCAGCCTCCAGTCGATCACCCCGCCGGCCTCGGTCACGGCTTCACCTTGCCCTGCGCCTCGAGGAGAATCGCCAACCCGTCCGGCCCGGCGGCGGCGGCGATCGGATAGCGCTCGCGGATCCCAAGCCCCGCGTCCTCCAGTGCCAGGTCGCCGAAGGCGACCTGCGCCCCGGCTTCGCGTGCGATCAGCTGCGCCGCGGCGGCGTCGACCGAGCGGCAAGGCCGCAGGCCGAGCATCCCGTCGAAGCGGCCGGCGGCAACGTAGGCAAGGGAGATCGCAATCGAGCCGACCCCGCGGAGGCGATAGACGCGCCCCTGTAGCGCCTCTGCCATCGGCAGCACCCGCTCGGGCTTGGCAGCCTCGATGCCGACCACCTCCAGCCGCTCGCCGCCTTCAGCGGCCGAGATCGGCTCGCCGGCGAGGGTCGCGCCGCTGCCGCGACGGGCGACGAACTCCTCTCCGGACCCGAAGTCGTGGACGAAGCCGAATTCGACGTCGGCCATCGACGGTCCGCTCGCGACCGCGACGCTGAGGCAATGGGACGGGATCGTGCGGCGAGCGTTCAGCGAGCCGTCGATCGGGTCGATCACCACCCGCAGCTCACCGCCGTCGCCGAAGCTGACCTCGCCGCGCTCTTCGGAGACAGCCAGAAAGGAAGCGCCGCCGGCTGCGAGATCGTCGAGCTCGGCGAAGACCGCGTCCTCGCAGCGGCGGTCGATCACCAGTGTGTGGTCGCCCCCCTCGCCGACCCCTTCGTAGCGCGGTGCGCTCTTCGATGCCGTCAACCTCGGCGAAGATCGCCCGCTGGGCCTCCACCGCGCGGCGGCAGAGACCGAGCCAGTCGGCCGCAAGAGGATCGGCGGCTGCGGTCGACTCGGGGCCCGATCGCTGCATCGGGCCCATGCTAGGGAACCCCCGGCCGCACCCTGGGCGGGATCGGAGGCTGCCGGTAGCGTTTCGGGGGTGTCCGTCAGGGACCAGGGAGGAAGGCCGGCCGCGACCGAAGCAGATGCGCTCTCGTCGGCCCAGGACATCGCCGTCGCGCACGAGTCGGGACCGCTGCTCGTCCTCGGGGCCGCCGGCACCGGCAAGAGCGAGGTCCTGGCGCGGCGCCTGGCGCGGCTCGCCGCTGCAGGGACCGGGCCGGAGCGGGTGCTCCTGGTCGCCTCGAGCCGGGCCGCCACGCGACACCTGAGAGCCCGTGCCGAAGCGCTGATCGAGGGGCCATACGAGGAGCTTTGGATCGGCACCTGGGAGGCGATCGCCGAGCGGCTCCTGCGCGACTACTACTCGGAGGCGGGGCTGGACCCCTTCTTCGAGGTCGTCGGGCCGGCGGAGCGCCTGGCGATGCTGCTCGACCGCCTTGACGAGCTGCCGCTGCGCCATCACGAGATCCGCGGCAACCCCGCCGGGCTGCTGGCGCGGCTGTTGCGGCGAATCGACGCGCTTGAAGGCGGAGGCCGTCGGAGCCGAGTCGCTTGCGGCGCTGGCGCAGGAGCGACAGAGCAGCGCCGCCGACGAGGCGTCCCTGGAGGCGGCGCGACGGGAGCGGGAGTTCGCCGCCCTCTACGCGGCCCACGATCGGATCCTCGCCGCCGCCGGGGCTCTCGACGCGGGAGACGTCTGCCTGGCGCTGCGGCGCCTGCTGGCCGAGCGCGCCGACGCCCGGCGCGAAATCGCCGGCCCGCTTCAGCCATGCGATGGTCGACGAGCTGGAGGATGCGACCGTCGCCCGCTGGGCGATCCTGGCCGAGCTGAGCGCCGACAACTCGAACCTGGTCTGCGCCCTGGACGACGACCAGGCAACCCGCGGCGCCGGATCACGGAGCGCCTCCTGGTTTCGAGACCTGCATCCGGAAGCCGACGTGGTCGTGCTCGACCGGGCCTTTCGCAGCGGCAGCGAGGTCGTCGACGCCGCCCGGGCCGTTGTCGCCGCGATCGGCGAGCGGCTCGACAAGCCGGGCCGGGCCGCCGAGACCGAGACGCCGGTGCGCTTCTGGCGCTGCCGCAACGAGCGCGCGCAGGCCCAGGCGGTGGCCCGCGAGGTCGAGCACCTGATCGCCGACGGGGTGCCGCCGGAGGCGGTCTGCGTGATCGTCGACCAGCCGGCGCGGCGCGGCAACGCGGTCGCCGGCGGCGATGGAGGAGCGCAGCATTCCCTTTCGCCTCGCCGGCCCGGCGGCGCTGTTTCGCCGCTCCGAGGTTCGCGACGCGATCGCCTGGCTTCGGGTCCTCGCCGACCCCGACGACTCCGCCGCCGCCGCCCGAGCTCTGACCCGGCCGCCGATCGATCTTCGCTCGGTCGACCTGGCCCGGCTGACGACGATCGCGCGACGCCGCAAGCTCGACATGGTCTCCGCCTGCGAGGCCGCGCTCGAGAGCCCGCAGATCCAGCCCGAGGCCCGCGAGCGCCTGCAGGGGTTCCTGCGCCTCTATCGCGCCGCCTCGGCGGCGATCGAGGAGCGCCGCGCCGACGTCTTCGTGCGGCGGCTGATCGAGCGGGTCGGCCTGCGCCGGCAGCGCCTCTTCGCCGCCCAGCCGGAGGCCGCCGAGCGGCTGCTCAGCCTCTCCCGGCTGGCCGAGCTGGCCGCCTCGTGGACCCGCCGCGAGCCGCAGGGATCGACGCGCGACTTCGTGCGCTACCTGAGCGCAGTCGCCGACGCGGGGGTGGAGCTGGGCAGCGCCGACGAGCCGCTGGCGCCGGGCGCTGTACAGGTGATCGCCCTCGCCGACGCGAAGGGCCTGGAGTTCGAGCGCGTCTACATCCTCGGGCTCGAGCGCCCCGAGGACGGCGGCCGGGCAGGGGGGCCGCCGCTGGTCCCCCCGGAGCTGATGGCCGAGACCCCGACCGAGACGGGCAGCGTGGCCTGGATCGCTTCCCGCCGGCGCGCCCTGCACGTGGCGATGACCCGGGCCAGGGACGGGCTCGTCCTCTCCTGGATCGAGCGCGACCGCGAGGGTGCGAAGCGCCCCTCGCCTTTCTACGAGGAGGCGCGCACTGTGCTCGGCGGGCAGCGAGGAGATCCACGAGGAGGAGCTGTTCGGGCCCGCCGAAGGGCTGCACTCGACCTACCGAATGCTGCGCGAAGAGGTGCTGGAGGCATCCTGGCGGGCGGGGCGAGAGCTTTCGGAGCCGCGGCTGGACACCGCGATCGACGTCAACCGCGCCATCACCCGCTACCTGGAGCTGCTGAAGCTGGCGGCCCTGGCCCAGCGCCAGGGGACCGAGCAGACCGCCGAGGCGATCGAGGCGATCAACGGCCTGCTGCGACAGGTGGCAACCGCCGAGCAACAGGCCGAGCTCGATGCCTCCTCGCTTGACGAGTACCTGCTCGAGGAAGAGCGCGAGCGAGGCCGGCGCCGGGAGCTGATCGCCGCCCGCCAGGAGCCGTCGCTGGCGGCGTTCCTGCCGCGGCGCGGCGACGGGCTGAAGCTCTCCGCATCCGATCTCGACCTCTACCTGACCTGCCCGCTGAAGTACAAGTTCGCGCGGGTCTTCGGGATCCCTCAGGAGCCGACCGATCAACCAGCGCTTCGGGATCCTGATCCACAACGTCCTCGAGCGGTTCCACAAGGAGCGCGAAGAGGACAGCGACGGTGAGCAGTCGCTGCGGCGGCTGATGGGGCTCTTCGAGGCCGGCTGGCGCCGATCGGGCTTCGGCAGCTCCGACGACGAGCTGCAGTTCCGCGACCGCGCACGGGAGGCGATGCGGCTCTACTGGGAGCAGGAGCGGGACTCGGAGGCGGAGCCGGTCTGGCTCGAGCGCAAGTTCGACTTTCAGATCGGCCCCCACCACCTTCGTGGCCGGGTCGACCGCGTCGACCGCCTGCCCGAGGGCGGTTACGAGCTGATCGACTACAAGACCGGCGAGCGCAAGAGCAAGGTCGACCTCGCCGAGGACCTGCAGCTGGCGCTCTACCGTCTCGCCGCCCGCGAGGCCTGGGACCTGGAGGCGCCGACCGGCAGCTACTACTACGTGCTCGACGCCGAGAAGGTCGCCGTCGAGGCGGCGCCCGACGACGCCGAGCGGGTGGAGCGGACCGTCCTGCAGGTCGGCGAAGGGGTGCTCGGCCAGGACTTCGAGCCGCGGCCCTCCCCGACCGTGTGCAGCTGGTGCGACTACCGGCTGATCTGCCCGGCAGCTGAAACCTAGGACTCGTCGCCGCGCTGCCGCAGGAAGCGCTGGAAGTCGCGGGCGATCGTGTCCGCCGAGGGCAGGTCCGGCCCCTCGGTCAGCTCCTCTGACTGCTCGGCCTCGATCCGCTGCACGAGCTCCTCGATCTCGGGGTTCGCGGCCACGGCGCGGCCGACCTGCTCCTCGTAGCTGGCCGCCTCCTCCTCCAGCTCGACGGCTTCGACGGCGATCCCGGTCAAGCTCTCGAGGCGGCGCAGCAGCGCCAGCGCCGCCTTCGGGTTCGGAACCGCGGCAACGTAATGGGGGACCGCCGCCCACAGCGAGGCAGAGGTCATCCCGGCCCGCCGGCAGGAGTCGTGCAGGACCCCGACGATCCCTGTCGGGCCCTCGTAGTTGGACCGCTCGAGGTCGAGCTGCTCGACCAGATCCTCGTCGGAGGCGAGGCCGGTGATCGGGACCGGCAGCGTGTGGGCGACCTCGGCGATCAGCGCCCCCAGGGTGACCACGGTGGTGGCGCCGAGTCGCTCTCCAGCAGACGCGATCAGGTCAGAGAAGGTGCGCCAGCGGAGGTTCGGCTCGGTGCCGTCGAGCAGGACCAGATCACGTTCGGCCCCGGGCGCGCGGGCGGCCAGCAGCGTGTTCTCGGGCCAGTCGATCTGGCGCGTTTGGCCTTCGCTGAGGGTGATCGTCGGCCGGTTGGCCTGAAAGTCGAAGAATTCCTCCGGATCGACGCTGGCGATGACCTCTGCGTCCAGCGACGAGGCGACCGCGCCGAGCGCCGTCGAGGCGGCTGCGGCGGCGTCGTTCCAGCCTCGAAACGCACAGACGAGCACCGGCGCGCGAAGCGGCGGCGGTTCGCCTTCCCAGGCCAGCGGTCCCACGAGTTGAGCGTAGACGATGCGAGGGCGCTGCTCGGCCGGTCCCGGGCGGCGGGTTCAGTCGTCTTCGCCGGGAGGACGACGCAGGCGCTTGCGCTGGCCGCTACGTCGCTTCTGCTGCAGGCGGCGCTCCCGCGAGGCGGCCGTCGGGCGGGTCGGCCGCCGTCGCTTCGGCACGTGCAGCGCCGCCACGAGCTTGGCTCGCAGCCGCCGCAGGGCCAGATCGCGGTTGCGGGTCTGGCTGCGGGCATCCTGGGCAACCGCGGTGACCTGCGGGCCGCAGCGCTGAAGCAGGGCCTGGCGCTGCCGGGCGTTGAGTGAGGTGGACGCGGTGACGTCGAAAACGGCCTCCACGCGCGAGGCGGTCACGTTGGCGTGCTGACCGCCCGGGCCCGAGGAGCGGCTGGTGCGCAGCTGGATCTCGCGCAGCGGGATCGAGAGGCGCGGACTGACGATCAGCTCGTCCATCGTCCTCAGCCCTCCGCCGCCGTGGCCCGCCGCAGCAGCTGCGCGGCCATCAGCAGGGCCAGCGCCGCGAAGGCGAGCTGCAGCACCCGCTCGGAGACCTCGTTGGCGATCACGACGCCGGCGGCGGCACCGGGGGCCGAGAGCAGGCCGATGATCGCCGCGGCCCGCAGGTCGACGTTGCCGTAGCCGCGCTGGCGGGCGGCGCCCGCGGCGGCGACGAAGACGATCATCAGCAGCGAGGTCGCCTCGGCGTCGACCTGGGAGAACTCGAGCAGCACGACCATCGCCGGGACGAAGAGGATCCCGCCGCCGACGCCGACCAGGCCACCGACAAAGCCGCCGGCCAAGCAGATCAGCGCCGCCAGCACCTCGTCGATCACTTCAGCACCAGCTCGATCGCGACGGCGATCAAGAGCGCGGCGAGGAGCAGGGAGACGAAACGCTGGGAGATCCGCTGCTGCACCGTCGTACCGAGCAGCACCCCGCCGACCGCCGGTAGCGAGAGCCAGAGCCCGGCCTCGAGGTCGACGTTGCCGTAGAGACCGTGCCCGATCGCGGCCAGCGTCGCGATGACGACGATCGCGGCAAGGCTGGTGCCGGTCGCCAGGCGCTCTGCGAAGGCAAACCAGAGAATCAGCAACGGCACCACGATCGTGCCGCCTCCGACTCCGAACAGACCGCTGAAGGCCCCCGCCGCGGTTCCGATGCCCGCCAGCTTCAGGACCTGAGGCGCGGGCACCGGAAGGTTGGGATTGGCATCGTGCGGCGATACTAGATGCAATGGTCCCGGCCTCCGCATTCGAGACCGCGCCCTCGCTGCTGGCGCCTCTGCGCTCGGATCCGGGCCGTGCGGCGGTGCTGACCGACATCGACGGCACCCTGGCGCCGATCGTCGAGCATCCCGATCAGGCTGCCGTGCCGGAGGACGCCCGGGCGGCGCTGGCGGAGCTCAGCGGCCGCTTTGAGGTCGTCGGGTGCGTTTCCGGCCGCCGCGCCGCCGAGGCTCGCGAGCTGGTCGGCATCGACGGCATCTCCTACGCCGGCAACCACGGGCTGGAGATCCTCCTCGCCGGCGAGCAGGAGCTGCGAATCGATCCCGCGATCGAGGGTCAGGAAGCGACGGCCGCCGATTACGTATCCGGCCTCGACCCGGCACAATTGGAGTCGGCGGGACTGCGGGTCGAGGACAAGGGCCCGATCCAGGCGCTGCACTGGCGCGGCGCAGATGACGAGCGGGGCGCCGAGGCGATTGCGCACGAGCTCGCGTCGGCCGCGGGCCGCGCGGGCCTGGATCCGCGCTGGGGCCGCAAGGTCCTCGAGCTGCGCCCACCCGGCGGTGGCGGCAAGGGCGCGGCGGTGGCGGCGCTGGTGGAGTCGGACTCGATCAGGGCGGCGATCTACGCCGGCGACGACCGCACCGACCTCGACGCCTTCCGTCGCCTTCGCGAGCTTCGCGAGGAAGCGCAGCTACAGGACGTGGTCTGCGTCGGCATCAGCTCCTCGGAGGCCCCCACGGAGCTGGCCGAGGAGGCGGACCTGACGGTGGAGGGACCGGCCGGCTGGCTGGCGATCCTTCGCGCCCTCGCCGGCTAGGCCGACCGTGCCGTTCACCGATCTGCTGCGGCTGACCGTTCTGCTGGCCGCCGGAGAAGCGACAGCGCTGGCGACGATCACCGTCCTCGCAGCCGGTCGCGACGACGACACGACGACGTTGATCGTCGCCGCCGCCTGGTGGTTCGCGGCACTCGGAATCGGCCTCTACCTGGGACGGCCGGAGCGGGCCGCGGCGGGGGTCCGCGGCGTCCTCGCGGGGGCTCGCACGGCAACCTCTCTGCCCTCGGAGTCGGCAGAACGGATCGCGCTGGGCCGCCTCTGGCCGATCGCGGTCACCGCCCTGATAGCCGGTGGCCTGGGGATCTTCCTTCCGGGCGTCGCCGCGATCGGCACCGGGTACGCCCTGGCGGTCGCGCTCGCCTGGCGCAGTCGCGAGGCGGCCGTGCAGGCGATCGAGGACCGCGACGGCGTCCGCTTCTACGTCCAGCCCGGCTCGGCGCTGCGACCGATCGAGCTGGTTCGCACCCCCGGTCTGGGCCGCGACCGGACGCCGCCCGGGCATCCGCCGCCGCCCCCGCCGGCGGTCTAGGCCGGCGGGAAGGTTCAAAACAGAGCATGTAAGAGAGCTGGTCAAGCGCCAGCGCGTGCGTGTTCACTCGGCGGGAGCGCTTCTCCGGCGGGTGGCACGGAATGGGATGGACCGGCCCGAGGAGTGCCTACACCGCAGGGCCGGTGGGCCCCATGCCGTGACAGGACCCGCCGGCCTAGCGTCGCCTGAGCAGCTTCTTGAACTGCCCCCAAGGCCGGGTGTTCGCGACCTGGTCCTTGGTCAGCCAGGCCCGGCGGGCCGTGGCGACGGCGTAGCGCATGTTGGCCAGCGTGTCGACGCCGTGGGCGTCGGTGTTGAGGACGATCATCGCCCCCGCCTCGGCGGCGAGCCGGGCGTGGTGCTCGGAGAGGTCGCGGCGGTTGGGGTTGCCGTTGATCTCCAGCATCGTTCCCGTTCGAGCCG
Organism: uncultured Actinomycetes bacterium; assembly: GCA_963793785.1. GTDB lineage: Bacteria > Actinomycetota > Thermoleophilia > Solirubrobacterales > 70-9 > CAWCBH01. The sequence goes on along the minus strand of CAWCBH010000004.1, from coordinate 237,347 downwards.
CTGCCTCGGCGACCTCCTCGACGTCGATCGGGTAGGGCTCGCGGCGCAGCAGCAGCCGTCCCGTCAGATGGCCGATGCAGTCGACGAGCGGATTCTCGATCGCCGCCAGGACCCGCTCGGTCATCCAGCGCTCGTCGTCCTTGAACGCGGTGTGGACACTGCCGATCACCCAGTCGAGCTCGGAGAGCAATTCGTCGGGGTAGTCGAGCTCGCCGTCGAGGCCGATGTTGACCTCCGATCCGGCCAGCAGCCGAAAGCCCCGCTTGCCGGCGTTGAAGGCGCGGACCTCCTCGATCCGCTCGGCCAGCTGGGCGTCGGTGACGTGGTTGCCGAAGCCGTGGCTGGCCGAGTGGTCGGTGTTGGCGAGGTAGGCGTAGCCGCAGCTCTCGCGCCGCGGCGGCCATCTCGTCGAGGCTGTTGCGGCCGTCGGAGAGGGTGGTGTGTGAGTGCAGGTCGCCGCGCACGTCGTCGATCCGGATCAGCTCCGGCAGCGCCCCTTCGCGGGCCGCGCGCAGCTCGCCCCTTCCCTCCCGCAGCTCCGGCTCGATGTAGGCGTAGCCGAGTCGCTCATAGACCTCCTCCTCGGTCGTGCAGAGGGTCACGTCGCCGGATTCGACCTCGGTGATGCCGTGCTCGGAGACCGACAGCCCGCGCGCCACGGCCTGCTCGCGCAGAGCGATGTTGTGCGCCTGCGAGCCGGTGAAATGCTGGAGCAGGTTCCCGAATGCCTCCGGGGTGACGATCCTCAGATCGACGGAGACGCCGTTGTGGGTCTGCGCCCTGACTCCGTTGCGGCCGGCCGATCCGGCAGCCGCGATCAGCGGGTGCGCGGCGAGATGCTCGGCCAGCTCGACGGGCTCGGTCGCGGTCGCGATCAGGTCGATGTCCTTGCAGGTCTCACCCCAGCGCCGTACCGAGCCCGCGACCTCGACGCGGTCTGCCGCCGGATGTGTCGCGTAGCGCCGTGGCGAGCTCCTCCGCCACCGGCTTGACCTTCGAGAGCAGCAGCCGGCCGACGCTGTCGTCGGGATCGTCGAGGCGCTCCAGCGCCGCCAGCACGTTCTCCTCCACCTTTTCCCCCAGCCCCCGCACGCGAGCGGATTCGCTGTGCCTCCGCCGCCGCCTTGAGGTCCTCCAGCGAGCTGATCCCCAGCTCGTCGAAGAGCCGCCGCGCCGTCTTCGCCCCCAGTCCGGGGATACGGGTGACCGAGATCAGCGTGGTCGGAAACTGCGCTCGCAACCTGACCGCGGAGGGGATGTCCCCCGTCTCCAGCAGCAGGTCGATCTTCTCGGCCAGCGTCTTGCCGACGCCGGGGAGCTCCGTGGCCCGTCCGGCTCGCGCCAGCTCCGCGACCGAGACGGGGCACTCGCGGATCGCCTTCGCGGCGGTGCTGTAGGCCTGGACCCGGTACTTGACCGCCCCCTCGAGCTCGTAGAGGATCGCCAGCTCGTCGAAGGCGGCGGCGATCTCGGCGTTGGTGGCCTGGGCCGCTGCGGACATGGGCGGAACTTACCCGGGTAACTAGCATCCGCCGATGCCCCCGGGCGACGACAGCGTCTGGCTGATCCTGCCGACCTACAACGAGGCCGACAACATCGAGGCCTTCGTCGACGCGGCCCGCGAGAAGCTGCCGCGGCCGCGGCGACTGCTGATCGTCGACGACTCGAGCCCCGACGGGACCGGGGACCTGGCCGACCGCCTGGCGCAGGCGCACGACGACGTCGAGGTCCTGCACCGTCCGGTCAAGGAGGGCCTCGGTCCCGCCTACATCGCCGGCTTTCGCCGCGCTCTGGAGGCAGGCGCGACGCTGATCTGCGAGATGGACTCCGACTTCTCCCACGACCCCGCCTACCTGCCGCGCCTGATCGACGCCTCCCGCAACGCCGACCTGGTCGTCGGCTCGCGCTACGTGCCCGGCGGCGGCGTGACCGACTGGGGGCCGGTGCGCAGGGCCGTCAGCCGCGGTGGCAGCATCTACTCGCGGCTCGTGCTCGGGCTTCCGATCCACGACCTCACCGGAGGGTTCAAGTGCTTTCGGCGCGAGGTTCTGGAGGCGATCGACCTCGACTCCGTCGATTCGCGCGGGTACGCCTTCCAGGTCGAGATGACCTATCGCGCCAGCCGGGCCGGGTTTCGCGTCGCCGAGGTTCCGATCACCTTCCGGGAGCGCCGGGTCGGCGCCTCGAAGATGACCCTGGGAATCGTCGCCGAGGCGATCTGGCGGGTCCCCGCCCTGCGGCTGAACACCACGGCATCGCGGGCGGCACGGGGCAGCCGCCGGGTGGCGTAGCCTTCGGACGCCGAAGCCGTCGAGCCCCGTCTTGGGTCACGCTTCACTTTGTATAGTGTTGATGAGAGCGCCGGCGGCACGAGCCGCCGGCGAGACCGGATCCGACACCCAGCTAGGAGATAACAAGTGTCAGGCAAGCTCCCCGACGTGACCGACGCGACGTTCAAGTCCGAGGTTCTCGAGGCCGACAGCCCCGTGCTGGTCGACTTCTGGGCCCCCTGGTGCGGGCCCTGCCGCGTCGTGCACCCGGTCCTCGAGGAGATGGATGCAGAGCGGGAGGACCTGCGGATCGTCAGCCTCAACGTCGACGAGAACCAGCAGACCGCAGCTCAGTACGAGGTCCTCTCGATTCCGACCCTGATTCTGTTCAAGGGCGGCGAGGTCGCGAAGACCGTGATCGGCGCGATGCCGAAGCGGCGCCTCGAGGCCGAGCTCGAGCCGGCGCTCGCATAAAGGTCTTGGCCGCCGCAGTTGGCGGCGGCAGAGGCAGGTCAGGCGCCGAAGGCGCCGCAGTTATTCCTTCTTGACGCCGATCCGCAGCTCGCGGCCGTCGACGCTCGACGTCTCGCCGCCGGCGGCATCCCCGTAGGACGACCGAGACAGCCAGCACCTCGCCGCTGAGGTAGGCCTCGTGCTCGCGCGCCGCCTCCACCAGCTCGCCGTCGCCGCCCAGCACCAGCTCGATCCGATCGGTGACCTCCAGGCCGGCTGCGCGGCGGGCGTTCTGCACCGCGTGGACGATCTCGCGCGCCAGGCCCTCGCGGCGCAGCCCGTCGTCGAGCTCCAGGGCGAGGGCCACCGCGTGACCGGCCTCGGCCTCGACCTGGTACCCCGGCAACGGCTGTAGGACGAGGGCGACGTCGTCGGGCCCGATCCGGTGCTCGTGGCCGTCGACGTTGACCCCGAACTCGCGCCCGGCCTCGATCGCGCTCGAGACGTGGGACGCGTCCAGCGCCTCGACCGCGGCGGCGACCTGGGGCATCTGCTTGCCGAAGCGGGGACCGAGGGAGCGGAAGTTGGGACGGACGCGGTAGCTGACCAGCTCCCCCTCCTCGGAGACGAACTCGAGCTCCTTCACGTTCAGCTCCGCCGTGACGATCTCGGCCCGGGCGGAGATCGCCTCCCGCTCGGCGTCGTTGGCGACGACGATCGCCCGCCGCAGCGGCTGGCGAACCTTGACTTTGGCCTGCGCGCGCGCCGCGCGCCCGAGCTCGACGGTGCGCCGAACCGCCTCCATGGCGGTCTCCAGATCGACATTGACGAGCTCCGGATGGGGGCGGGGGTAATCGCGAAGGTGGACCGAGTCGGGCAGCTTCTCGAAGTGGTCCTCGGCGCCGCCGGCGAGGTTGGCGTGGATCTCGTCGGCGAGGAACGGGGTGAACGGAGCGAGCAGCGCCGCTACCTCGAGCAGGCAGAACCGGAGAGTCGCGAAGGCGTTGCGCTCTCCCTCCCAGAAGCGGCGGCGGGAGAGACGCACATACCAGTTCGAAAGCTCCTCGACGTAGGCGGCGATCGCCCGGCCGGCGGTAGTGCAATCGAAATCGTCCATCCGCTCGCGGACGATTTCGATCGTCTGCTGAAGCCGCGAGATCGCCCAGTGGTCGAGGTCGGTGAGCGGCGCGGCTGCGCCGGCGGACAACGGGGCCGCCCCATGGACGAAGTCCTCCGGGCCGAGCCCCTCGGCGTTCGCGTAGAGGACCCAGAACGAATACGTGTTCCAGAGCGTGTTGACGAACAGCCGCACCGCCTCGCCGATCGTCTCGACCGAGAACCGAAAGCCGGCCCAGGGCTGCTGGCCGGTGAACAGGTACCAGCGGAAGGCGTCGGCGCCGTGGGTCGAGATCACGTCCCAGGGCTCGACCACGTTGCCGCGGCTCTTCGACATCTTCCGCCCTTCGGGGTCGAGGATCAGGCCGAGGACGAGGCAGTTGCGGTAGCTGGACTCCTCGAAGAGCAGCGTCGACTCGGCCAGCAGCGAGTAGAACCAGCCTCGGGTCTGGTCGATCGCCTCGCAGATGTAGTCGGCCGGGAACTGCTGCTCGAACAGCTCCTGGTTCTCGAACGGGTAGTGGAACTGGGCGAAGGGCATCGCGCCGGAGTCGAACCAGGTGTCGATGACCTCCGGGACCCGTCGCATCTCGCCTCCGCATTGCTCGCACGGCAGCACCACCTCGTCGATGTAGGGCCGGTGAAGGTCGTCGGGAAGCTGACCGTCGCTGTGTTCCCGTAGGTCGGTGACCGAGCCGGCGCAAAAGCGTCCTTCGCAGTCGCCGTCCTCGCAAAGCCAGATCGGCAGGGGGGTGCCCCAGTAGCGCTCGCGCGAGAGCGCCCAGTCGACGTTGCCCTGCAGCCATTTGCCCATCCGCCCACCACGGATGTGGTCGGGGTGCCAGCCGATCCCCTCGTTGTTGGCGAGCAGGCGATCGCGAACTTGTGAGGTGGCGATGTACCAGCTCGACTTCGCGTAGTAGAGCAGTGGCGTGTCGCAGCGCCAGCAGTGCGGATAGGCGTGCAGATAGGTCTCGCTGCGGAAAAGCTTGCCGGAGGCCTGCAGCGCGGCGACGATGTCGGGGTCGGCGTCCTTGACGTAGCGCCCGGTGAAATCGGTCACCCGCTCGTCGAAGGTCCCGTCGGCGCGGACCGGGTTCTGGAGCGTGATCCCGTGCTCCTCGCCGAGCCGGAAGTCGTCTTCGCCGAAGGCGATCGCCGTGTGCACCAGCCCGGTTCCCTCGTCGGTGGTGACGAAGTCGGCCGCCAAGACGGTGTGACCCCGCGGCCCGTAGTCGAAGATGTAGCCGAAGGGCGGCTCGTAAGCGGTCCCGGCCAGCGCCGAGCCGGGGAAATGCGCAAGAACCTCCGCCTCCTCGCCGAGCACCTTCTCCAGCAGCGGTGTGGCGACCACGAAGACCTCCTCGCCGACCCGAGCCCGCACGTACTCGATCTCGGGCCCGACTGCGACGGCGGCGTTGGAGATCAGCGTCCAGGGGGTCGTGGTCCAGACCAGCAGCTGATCGCCGGCCTGCAGCGGGCTTTCGGGGATCTCGTCGCTGGGCGCCGGCCCGGCGATCGGCAGCTTCACGTAGACGCTCGGGTCCTCGACGTCGTGGTATCCGAGCGCGACCTCGTGCGAGGAGAGCGCGGTACCGCAGCGCGGGCAATAAGGGACGACCTTGTGACCCTGGTAGAGGCGGTCGTCGTCCCAGATTCGCCGCAGCGCCCACCAGACCGACTCGATGTAGTCGTTGTGCAGGGTCACGTACGGGTCGTCGAGGTCGACCCAGAAGCCGATCCGCTCGGTGAGCCGGTTCCACTCCTCCACGTAGGCGAAGACCGACTCCCGGCAGCGCTGGTTGAACTCGGCGATCCCGTAGGCCTCGATCTCCTGCTTGGAGGAGATGCCGAGCTGCTTTTCCACCTCCAGCTCGACCGGCAGGCCGTGGCAGTCCCAGCCGGCCTTGCGGGGGACCCGATAGCCGCGCATCGTCCGGTAGCGGGGGAAGATGTCCTTGAAGGCCCGGGCGAGGACGTGGTGTGAGTAGGGGGGGCCGTTGGCAGTCGGCGGCCCCTCGTAGAAGCTCCATACTTCCGCCTCGCGCCGGTTCTCGAGCGAGCGGCGAAAGACATCGGTCTCGCGCCAGCGGGCGAGCACCTGCTCCTCGAGGTCCGGGAACGACTGCTTCGGGTTTACGGGGCGAAAGCCGGGCACGGCGCCGATTCTAAGGACGCCTCACCTAGCGACTGAGCTCCTCCAGCAAGAACACAAACGACTCGAAGCGTTTGCCGGTGCCGCGCTCGAGGCCGATTTCGCAAGTGCGGTTGCTCGACAGATAGGCGTCGAAGCTGCGTCCGCGCAGCTCGGCCGACTCCTCCAGCGTCGCCGCCGCCGTCAGCTCGGGATGCAGCAGACCGCGATCGCCGGCGAAGCCGCAGCAGGTCGCCGAGGGGGGCACGTAGACGTCCTCGGCGAGGTGGCCCGCCAAGGCGACGAGCCGGTGAGCGAGGCCGAGGTGGCGAGCCGAGCAGACGGGATGCACAGCCGCCGAGGCGATCTTTCCGGTCAGCGTCAGGTCGGGCAGCAACCGTTCGGCCCAGGCGATCGAATCCAGGACCTCGACTTCAACGCCGCCGGCGTCGGCGACCAGATCGGCGGTTCCCTGGGCGCAGGAGCTGGCGTCGATCACGACCGGCAGCTCACCACCGTTGCTCCAGCGCAGCAGCCGCTCGGCCATCTCGGCGGCCTTGTGGCCTGCGGCGTCTCGAAAGCCCTTAGACGTCCAGGGGACGGCGCAGCAGCTTCCTTGGAGATCGGGCGGAATCCAGACCGGTTGCCCGCCCCGCCGCGAGACCTCGACCAGCGCCTCGGGAAGGCTGAGGCCAGACTCGCCGTCGCTGGCGCGCCCGAAGATGCGGTTGACGCAAGCGGGGACGTAGACCGCTGCAGCCCCCTCGTGCCGGGTCGACGGCAACGACGGCCGGGCGGCGGGAGGCAGCGGACCACCGAGCAGGCGAGACGCCGGGCCGCGCAACGCCAGGCCCCCGCGCGCCGCCCGCTCCACGTTCCCCCAACGCTTCGCCGCCAACAGCGCCGCCCGCTCCGCCGCCCGCCCGTGCCGCTCGGCGCGAAACCGCTTCACGAGCGCCCCGGTGTCGATCCCGAGCGGGCAGGCGAGCCGACAGGAGCCGTCGGCGGCGCAGGTTTGCAGGCCGTCGTAGACGAACTCCTCTTCCAGCCGCTCGCGAAGCGGCGAGCCGGGGGGCTGGCGGGCGATCTCGCGCCGTAGGACGATTCGCTGACGAGGCGTCGTCGTCAGCAGCCGGCTCGGGCAGACCGGCTCGCAGAATCCGCACTCGACGCAGGTCGTCACCTCCTCCTCGATCGGCGGCGTTGTCTTCAGGTTGCGCAGGTGGGCGCCGTGGTCTCGGTTCAGCACCACGCCCGGAGCGAGGACGCCGTCCGGGTCGGCCAGCCGCTTCAGCCGCCACATCAGCTCGGTCGCCTTCGAACCCCACTCGCGCTCGACGTAAGGGGCCATGTTGACCCCGGTCCCGTGCTCGGCCTTCAGCGAGCCGTCGTAGCAAGCGACGATCAGCTCCACCAGCTCGCCCATGAAGGCTTCGTAGCGCTTCACGTCCTCCCGCTTGGAGAAGTCCGGGGTCAGCATGAAGTGGAGGTTCCCGGCCGACGCGTGCCCCGCCACTCCGGGGAGGAATCCATGCTCGGCCAGCAATGCCTGCAGGTCCTTGGCCGCGGCGGCGATCCTGGCCGGGGGCACGCAGACGTCCTCGACGATCAGTGCCGCCCCCGGCGGGCGCAGCCTGCCGATCAGGCCGTGTAGTCCCTCCCGCACCCGCCAGGCCAGCTCGATCTCGGCCGTATCGCGAGTGAAGGCGAAGTCGCGGATCGGGCCGGCGCCGCCCAGGATCGCGCCGACCGCCTGCTCGGAGGCCTCCAGGTCGGCGACCCCCTCGGCGCCCAGCTCGACCAGCAGCACGGCCGAGGCGGGCGGCAGCTCACGCCAGCTCTCGGGCGTGCCGGGAATGTTGTGGCTGGCGACGACCAGCGCCGGGGCGACCATCAGCTCCACCGCGGTGGCTCCGGCGGCGACCAGGTCTCCGACCGGCGCGATCGCAGCGTCGATGTCTGCGAAGTGGATCCAGGCGACGGCTGTGCGCGGCGGCACCGGAACCGTCTCGAAGACCGCCTCCGAGACGAAGCCGAGGGTGCCCTCCGAGCCGACCAGGAGGCGGCGGAAGATCTCCAGCGGCTGCTCGGCGTCGAGGAACGCGCAGAGCCGGTATCCGGTCGTGTTCTTGATCTCGAACTTGCGCCGGATCCTCTCGCTGAGCTCGCGGTCGGCGCGGATCTCGTCGCGGATCTCGAGCAGACCCTCGGCGAGCTGCGGCTCAACGGCTTCGAACCGCTCGGCGGCGTCCGGGGCGGCGCTGTCGATCGCGGTCCCGGAGGCGAGCACGAAGCTGAGCGAGCGCAGGGTGCGGTAGGAGTCGCGGGCGACGCCGCAGCGCATGCCGCCCGAGTTGTTGGCGATCACCCCGCCGACGGTGGCGATCTCGGTGCTGGCCGGATCGGGGCCGAGGCGGCGTCGATGCGGGGCCAGGACCCGGTTCACGTGTCCGAGCAGGGTTCCCGGGCCGACCCGCACCGTGGCGCCCTTCTCCTCGACGGCGACGGCGCTGAAGTGGCGCCGGACGTCGATCAGGATCCCGTCGCCCTGCGCCTGCCCGTTGAGGCTCGTGCCCCCGGCTCGAAAGGTGACCGGAATGCCGTTCCGGCGACCGTAGGCGAGCACAGCGGCGACGTCGCCGGCCTCGTGGGCCATCACCACCGCCCGCGGGATCAACCGGTAGGGGCTGGCGTCGGACGCGTAGCGGATCAGGTCGCTCGCCCGCGCCAGGACCCGGTCGGGTCCCAGCAACGCCTCCAGCTCGCCTCTCAGCGGCTGGGCGACTCCATTCGCCAGCGACTCCGGGGCTCGGTCGGGGGCCGGTTGTGCCGCTGCGGGGGCCGGGCCGGGGTCCGCGACCGCCATCGCCGGCTCAGAAGAGCGCCATGCCGGGCGCGACCCCGACCTCGACCAGCTCCGGGGCGTCGGAGGCGATCGCCGCTTCGAGCGCGCCTCGGACCTCGTCACGGCCGGCAGCTCGATGGGCCTTGACTCCGTAGCCCTCGGCCACCGCGGCGACGTCGAGCGCCGGTAGGTCGAGGCCCGGCGCCCCCTCCACCGCCTCGATTCCCGCGAACCACTTCAAGATCGCGTACTCCTCGTTTCGCAAGACCAGGAAGGTGACCGGGATCCGGTAGGCGGTCGCGGTCCAAAAAGCAGTGATCGCGTACTGCGCCGAGCCCTCGCCGAGCACGCAGACGACCGGACGGCTCGGCTGCGCGAGCTGCACGCCGAGGGCCGCCGCAAGGCCGAATCCGAGACCGCCGCCGGCGCCGAAGAAATAGCTGCCCGGCGCCGAGAGGCGCAGCTGATTGCGCAGCGCCAACGTCGAGGACGGCGATTCCAGGACCACGATCCCGTCGGCCGGGAAGACCTCTGCCAGCGCCGAGTGGACGGTGGACGGGTTCAGCGGCTCCTCCTCGGGGATCTCCTGCGGCGGCGGCAGCGGCTCGGGAGGCCGGCGCTCGGACTCCGGCACCGCCTCGCGCAGCGCTGCCAGCGTCAGGCCGACGTCGGCCACGATCGCCTGCCCCATCGGGGCCCGCGCCGCCTCGTCGGGGTCGTTGGTGATTGCGACCAGCTGCGTTCCCTCGCCGAGCAGCGGCCCGGCGATGTAGGGGTAATAGGGGAACACCGAGCTGCCGGCGACGAGGACCAGGTCGTGCTCGGCCAGGGTCTCCCCGAGCGGCCCGATCGCCGGCGGCAGGACGCCGCGGAAGCTCGGGTGGCCCTCCGGAAACCCGATTCGGCCCCCGCCGGGTGCCGGGGTGGCCCAGACCGCCAGCCGCTGCCGCTCGACCAGCCCCACCGCCGCGTCCCAGCCGCCGCAGGCGTCGATCTCGGGCCCGGCGACGAAGACCGGGTTGTCGGCCTTCGACAGCCGCTCGGCAAGCTCGGCGATCAGCTGCGGATCGGCGGTCGCGCGGCCGCTGACCGAGCGCGAGATCGCCTCGGTCGCCGCGTCCTCGTCGACTTCGGCCCCCCAGTCGTCCATCGGCACCGAGACGAAGACCGGGCCCCGCGGCGGCAGCGCCGCCAGGTGGGTCGCTCGGGCCAGTGCGTGGGGCACGTCCTCGGCGCGAGGCGGTTCATAGGACCACTTGACGAGCGGATGCGGCATCCGGGTCGCGTCGCGGTTGGTGAGGTTGGCCTGCAGCGTCATCTGCGCTCGCACCTGCTGCCCGGCGGTGATCACCAGCGGCGACTTGTTGGCCTGGGCGTTGAAGATCGCCCCCATCGCGTTGCCGACACCGGGGGCGGTGTGCAGGTTGACCAGCGCCGGGCGGCCCGAGGCCTGCGCGAAGCCGTCGGCCATGCCGACGACCACCGCCTCCTGGAGCCCGAGCAGGTAGCGAAAATCGGACGGGAAGTCGGCCAGCATCGGCAGCTCGGTCGAGCCGGGGTTGCCGAACATCGTCGTCATCCCCTGTTCGCGGAACAGATCGAACGACGCTTCGCGGACGGTGGACATTCGTCCACCTTACTTTTAGGGCCTTCGCTAAAGCGCCCAAGGACTGCGCCGATAGGCGAAGAACTTGGCGCGGATCGTTGACAACCGGGGCGGGGGACGGCTGGCGGCCATGCTCGTGGTCGCGGTGCTGGCGATCCTGGCCGGGCTCTTCGCCCAGCGGTCCCCCGGCGCCAGCCTGGTCAGCCCGGGGGTCACAAAGGTTGCCTACGGAGTCGGAAAGATCGTCCCGATCCCGGCCTCGATCCCGCACGAGACCGGCGACATGGTCGACCGGCGGATCCTGCCGGACCTGCGCTGGATCGCGGCCCGGTTTCCGATCTACGTCACCGACGGCTATTCGGGGCGGCTTCCGCAGGGCGGGCGGGCCGGCTGCCACGGCTGTCACACGAAGAACTCCGATCACCACAACGGGCTCGCGGTGGACATCGTCTCGACCAGCTTCAGCACCCGCTGCGACGCCGGCTGGCGGGGGATCACCCGCCTCGCCCGCTGGGCCGAGCCGCTGCAGAACCGCCCCAGCTCGCCGTTCCGCTGGGTTGGGTATAACGGCGACGCGGGCCACGGTTGCGGCCACCACCTGCACCTGAGCTGGAACCACGCCGAGGTGCGCGAGTTCGCGGTCGCCGATTGGGTGGAAGTACTCCGGGTCGGCACGGCGAAGCCCGCCACGCCGAAGCGCGACCAGCCGCCTCCGCCGCGCGGCCCCGCCGGCGGCGTCAGCCCGATCGACGCGGTCAGCGGCGGCATCGGCGGCCGGGCCGACTAGCTGTAGCCGGGCCCAGCCGCCGGGGTCGTGCGACTTCGGGGTCCCATTACGCCGCTTACCGGCACGACGGCCTCCGTAGGATGGCTGGGGTGCGCCGCGCGTCGGCATGTCTCGTCTGCCTGGCATTGCTTGGTGCCGGCTGCGGTTCCGGCGACGACGAGGAGACGCCCGCGCCCTGCCTTCAGGGAGCGAACGCGTTCCTGGAAGCGCTTCCGGAGGCTCCCGACGAGGTGCGCTTGCAGGGCGACGTCGCGATCAGCTCCTGCCTGGTCGACAACCAGCCCGCCGGAGAGCCTGGCGAGGCTGGGGACCGGGCTGATCGAGGCGGCCACCACACTGAACGCCGCAGGCGATCGGAAGGCCCTTACACGCTGTACAGCTCGGCTACCTGGTCGGTGCGGTCCGCAACGGCGCCGAGGACACGAACGGGATTCACGCCGATCTGGTGCGCCGAATCGAGGCCGCGGCCGAGCTGAGCCCCGGCGGGCGGCCGCTGCCACCTGCCTTCGAGACCGCTTACCGGCGCGGCCGCGAGGCCGGCGGGTCCAGCGGCTGAGTAGCCTCCGCTCGATGAGGCGGAGCCGGCAGCGATGAGCAAGGAGCTCTGGGGAGTGGAGACGACCAAGGCGGTGGAGAACTTCCCGGTCTCGGGCGAACGGGTGCCGGTGCCGGTCGTGCGCTGGCTCGGCCGCATCAAGGCGGCGGCGGCGGAGGTGAACAGCGAGCTCGGAGGCCTCGAGGAGAAGCTGGCGAAGCGCATCGCCGCCGCCGGGAGGGCGGTCGCCGAGGGCGAGCAGGACGACCAGTTCCCGATCGATGTCTTCCAGACCGGGTCGGGCACCTCGTCGAACATGAACGCGAACGAGGTGATCGCCAACCTGGCGGGCGACGGCGCGCACCCGAACGACCACGTCAACATGGGGCAGTCCTCGAACGACGTCTTCCCCTCCGCGGTGCACCTCGCCGCCCTCGACGAGGTGATGCGAGACCTGCTGCCGGCGATGGAGGGGCTGGCGGCGGCCCTGGAGGAGCAGGAGCGCAAGCTCGCGGACGTCGTCAAAGCGGGTCGCACCCATCTGATGGACGCGGTGCCGGTGACCCTGGGACAGGAGTTCGGCGGCTACGCAGCCCAGGTTAGGCTCGGCGTCGAGCGCGTGCAGGCGACGCTGGGCCGGGTCGGCCAGATCCCGCTAGGAGGCACCGCCACCGGTACCGGGCTCAATACCCATCCCGAGTTCGCCGCCAAGGTGCGGGCGCGGCTCGCCTCCGAGACCGGGCTGGAGATATCCGAGCCCCTGGATCGCTTCGAGGCGCAGGGCAATCGAGACGCTCTCGTGGAGCTGTCCGGAGCGCTGAAGGTCTACGCCGTCTCACTGAACAAGATCGCCAACGACCTGGCGCTGATGGGCTCGGGGCCGCGCGCCGGCCTCGCCGAGCTGCGGTTGCCGGAGCTACAGAAGGGCTCCTCGATCATGCCCGGCAAGGTCAACCCGGTGATCTGCGAGGTCGTGATCCAGGTCGCGGCGCAGGTGATCGGCAACGACACCGCGGTGACGGTCGCGGGCAGCCAGGGCCAGTTCGAGCTCAACGTCCGCGTGCCGATGATCGCCCGCAACCTGCTCGACTCGATCCGGCTGCTCGCCTCCGCCTCGCGGCTGCTCGACGATAAGTGCGTCGCCGGCATCGAGCCCAACCTGGAGATGACCGAGCGCCACGCGGAGGCGACCCTGGCGACGGCGACGGCGCTCAACCCACACATCGGCTACGACAGGGCGGCGGAGATCGTCAAGGAAGCGGCGAGCTCGGGACGGACCCTGCGCGAGGTCGCGCAGGAGCAGGGCGTCGAGGAGGAGATCCTCGAGCGGGCGCTGGACCACCGCCAGATCGCCCGACCGCACGACTAATCCGCCTGGCGCCGCCTGACCCGCTCGCAGCTCCGAACCCGGTCGCGGCGGTCGACGATCGCCCGGTCGCGGCCTCGCCCGCACCGGACGACGTCGCGGGTTCCGTCGGCGGCGCGGATCAGGTCGCGGTCCAGTCCGCCGAGGAAGCGGTCGCGGCCGGCGCCGCCGTTGAGCACGTCGCGGCCGCCGTTGCCGCGGATGTCGTCGCGGCCGCTGTCGCCCTGGAGGCGGTCGGCGCCCCGCTGCCCCTTGAGCCGGTCGGCGCCCTTGCCGCCGTGAAGGCGATCCGGACCGGCGCCGCCGAGCAGGCAGTCGGCGGCGGCGAAGCCGAGGATGCGGTCGCGGCCGCCGCGACCGAGCAGCCGGTCGCCGGCCCCGGTCCCGGAGAGTCGTTCCGGACGTCCCGTGCCGACCCTGCGGTTGGCGCAGCGACCCGGCTTCAGCCCACCCCCTCCTCCGCCTCCCCGCGAGCGGCGGGGGTCGCGGATCAGCAGCTCGACGTTGCGGTCCGTCTGTTCCCCGTCGGCAGTTCCCCCGCCGCCTTGCTGGGGGTCGTTGTAGGTGAGGACGCGGCCGATCGCGCCCAGCGTGCGCAGATCGAAGCCGGAAGGGTCGGTCCCGGAGGCCGGGATGCCGGTCGGGGCGGCGAAGTCGAGCATCGTGCCGAAGATCGAGAGCGTCCCGTCCTTGTTGTCCATCACCTCGATCAGCCGGTGCTGGGGCGGAAAGTCGGCGACGGCCGGGCTCTTGATCTCCCAGTAGGCCCTCCCGCCCTGCCCTTGGTAGGCCCGGATCCGGTTCTCGTGCGAGTGCCCGGCGACGTAGGCGATCGCGTGCGGGTGGGCGAGCAGAAGGTCGCGCAGGTCCGAACCGGTGTGCACGGGGGAGGAGCTGCGCGGGTCAAGGTCGCAGCTGGGGTTCGTATCGTGGCCGTGGGAGTCGGGGGAGCCGGTGCAGGGAGCGGCCTCGTCGGGCGTCGCGTTGGTGAGGCTCGTGACCGCGTGGTGGCCCCAGGTGACCACCAGCTCGTCGCGGCGCTCGGAGGCGGTCAGCTCCCGCCGCAGCCACTGGAACTGCGGGTTGTCGATGTTCCCGTCCGAGCCGGTCGCCGGCGCGCCCGGCGCCTCGCTCGGGCCGACCGCGCCCTCGGAGAGGGTGTCGAGGACGATGTAGCGGATCCCGGGCTTGGGGGAGAACGAGTAGTAGGCCGCGACGCCGTCGGAGGCACTCAGCTCGGCGCCGTCGACATGGCCGAACCCGTGACCGTCTGGCTGCGACCCTTCGAGGAAGATGTTCTTGAACTGCGGATGGTTGACGAACTGGCGCCGCTGGTCTGGCGGCACCCGCATCACCTTGGTCGGGTCCGAGGCGAGGAGCCCGGCCAGAGTGTCAGGCGAGACGACGTTGCCCAGCGCGTCCTGGTTGGAAAGCGGATAGACGGGCTTAAGGCAATCCACCGCGGTCTGCTCGAAGGTCGCCCCGGGCGTGACCGCGCCCGGGGCCGCCTGGACGGTGCCCTGGTAGAGCCCGTCGTGGTTTCCGAACGCGACGTAGGAAGGGACCTTGAGGCCCTGCGCCTGGAACGGATCCTGGGCGCGGTCGAAGAGGCTCTTGTCGGCGTTTCCGGTGTCCGGGTAGACCGGCCACTCGTGGGAGCCGTAGAAGCCGAGCGGCTGCGCGGGGTCGTAGTGGATCGAGTTGGGGGGGCTGTAGTCGCTGTAGTCGGCGACGCCGGTGTAATTGCGCGGGTTGTCGAGCCCGACCCCAAGGCCTGCGCACTTGGTTCCGGCGAGGTCGTTGGTGCCGCTGTTGGGGTCGAGGGTCCCTCCCTCGAGCAGGGTCTGCACCCACCCGGTCTCGTTTCGCTGCATGTTGTCGGCGAGGTCGCCGGTCATCACCGCGTTGGCCAACCGGGCGCGCCGGCCGTTTCCCTGCCTGACCGGGCTGTCGAGGAAGAGGTTCATCTGACGGATCGTCAGCTCGACCTCGTGCACGACAAGCGGTTCCTGGGGACGGTATCCCGAGGTGGAGACCCGGGAGAAGGGATCGGCGTCGAACCGCTCCTCCCGTGCCGGCGACTCTTCGTCGGCGAGCTGGAAGTCGGTGATCTGGCCGGAGTAGATCAGCGAGACGCGACGGGCCGCGCGACCCTCCTTGGCCTGGGCCAGCGTCTCGCGGACCACATGGGGCTCGCCGGGACCGAGGCCGAGGGTTGCGAAGCGCTGCTCGGGGTCGCCCCCGACGATCGTGTGCTCGAGGGTGGTGCGGCCGGTGGGATCTTCGCCGCCATGCGAGGCTTGCGAGATCGTCGCCACAACGATGGCGGCAGCGACCGCGAGCAAGCTCACCGCTACGGTTAAGCGGCGCCCGTCGCCACGATTGCGCTCCTCGATCCTCATCCCTACCCCGGCTCCCCAGGCCGGACTTCAAGGTAGCAACGGCCGGTTGGTCTCGCGCCGGCAGGCGGTATCGGCGCGGGCTAGCCCTGCAGGGTGATGAAGCGCTCCTCGGTCAGCTCCAGGACCGCGTAGGCCGGTCCTTCACGGGTGTTGCCGGAGTCCTTGACGCCGCCGTAGGGCATCTGGTCGGCGCGGAAGGTCGGGACCTCGTTGACCAGCACGCCGCCGAAGCGCAGCGTCCGGCCGGCCTCGATCGCACGCCCGACGTCGCGGGTGAAGACCCCGGCCTGGAGGCCGAACTTGGAGTCGTTGGCCGCCGCCAGCGCCTCGTCGAAGTCCCCGTAGCGGTCGATCGTCGCCACCGGGCCGAAGATCTCCTCACACCAGACCTTCGACTCCCGCGAAGGCCCGCCGAGGAGGGTCGGTGCCAGACAGCGACCGTCGTCGACGAGCTCGCCGCCGGTGAGCAGCTCGGCGCCGCCCGAGACGGCCTCCTCGATCCACTCCTTGACCCGGTCGCGGTCGTCGGGGGTGATCAACGGACCGACGTCGGTCTCGGGATCCAGCGGGTCGCCGACCCGCAGCGACTCGGTGTGCTCGACCAGCCGTTCGGTGAAACGGTCGGCGATCTCCTCCTGGACGAGGATTCGCTGGATCGAGATGCAGCTCTGCCCGGCGTGGGAGAAGGCGTGCAGCTTCGCCTTCTCGGCCGCGGTCTCCCAGTCGCCGTCGGAGTGCACGATCAGCGGCGCGTTGGAGCCCAGCTCGAGGTTGACCTTCTTGTCGGCGGCCTCGGCTCGAATGCCCCAGCCGACCTTCGAGGACCCGGTGAAGGTGATCGCCCGGGTCAGCTCGTGCTCGACGATCGCCTTGCCGACCTCCGAGCCGGGGCCCGGGACGACGCTCAGCCAGCCCTGCGGCAGCCCCGCCTCGAGCAGGACCTCGGCCAGCTTCAGCGCCGACAGCGGTGTCTGCCCCGCCGGCTTGAGGACCACGGCGTTGCCGGCGGCAAGCGCCGGCCCGAGCTTGTGGGCGACGAGGTTGAAGGGAAAGTTGAACGGGCTGATCGCGCCGACGACGCCGTACGGCACCCGCAGCATCAGGCCCAGCTTCCCGGCTCCGGCCGCCGAAGCCTCCATCGGCACCGTCCCCCCGGTCAGCTTGCGCGCCTCGACGGCGGAGAAGGTCAGCGTCTCGACGCAGCGCTCGGCCTCGACCTGCGCGGTCTTCAGCGGCTTGCCCGCCTCGGCGGCGATCGTGCGGGCGATCTCCTCGACCCGCTCGCCGACGAGCTCGGCTGCGCGCTCGAGCACCGCAGCCCGCTCGTGCTGGGCGAAGTCCCCGGCCTCAAACGCCTGCTGGGCTTCGCGCACGGCGCGGTCGACCAGCTCCGCGTCTGCCTGGGCGACCCGACCGACCACGGTCTCGTCGTAGGGGCTGCGGACCTCGTCCCAATCGCCCGTTTCGACCCACTCGCCGCCGACGAGGAGCTTATGGTCGACCGCCTCGATTGTCTCCGTGGCCAAACCGTCCTCCTCAAGTGGCTCCCGGGCCTGCCGATCCAGGGTAGTGCAAGCGTCGATACCCGATTTGGCAGGACCGCAACTCGCGCCGGGGAAACCCGTTAGGACCTGATGATCGCCTCCCCTCCCCCTTCCCGCCGCCGGATCAGGCGTGCGCTCGCCGGCGCCGCCTGCCTCTGCGTGCTGCTGGCGGCGCCCGCGGTCGCGCGCGGCGGCGTCGTCTGGGTTGTCAAGGGTGCCGGCTACGGGCACGGAGTCGGGATGAGCCAGTACGGCGCCTACGGCTTCGCGCTCGAGGGCAGCGGCTACAAGGAGATCCTGCGCCACTACTTCCGCGGCACGCGGATCGAGAAGACGGCGAAGACCCCTACGGTCCGGGTGCTGCTGGCGATCGACTCCGGCGACGTCGGCTTCAGCGGCGCGACCTCGGCCTGCGGCCGCAGGCTGAACCCCGGCCGCAGCTACGAGGCGCATCGCAACGGCGGCATCGTGCGGCTGCGGACCAGCGGCGGCAAGCGGTTGAAGGGCTGCGGTCAGCGCCTGCGCGCGGTCGGCGGCGGCAAGGTGCGAATCGGTGTCCGCGGCTCCTACCGCGGAGCGCTGGAAGTGGTCCCGACCCGCAGCGATCGCGGGGCGCTGAACGTGATCAACGCGCTCGGGGTCAACAGCTACGTGAAGGGGGTCGTCCCGGGCGAGGTTCCCTCGAGCTGGCCGCGGGCGGCGCTGCGAGCGCAGGCGGTCGCGGCGCGCTCCTACGGGCTGACCAGCGGCGTCGACGGCAACGGCTTCAGCCTCTACAGCGACACCCGCAGCCAGGTCTACGGGGGATTGGCGATCGAGACCGCGCGAACCAACCGGGCCGTCCGCGAGACCCTCGACGAGGTCGTCCGCTACCGGGGCGAGACCGCGCAGACCTTCTACTTCTCGACTTCGGGCGGACGCACGGAGAGCGGCTTCCTGGGCGGGGCGAACGTGCCCTACCTGCGCAGTGTCCGCGACCCCTACGACTTCCACTCTCCCCTGCATCGCTGGCGGTTCCGGTTCTCGACCTCGTTCATGAACGACCAGCTCGCGCCCTACGTTCGCGGGCGGCTGCGCGGGATCCAGGTCACCCAGCGGGGGGACTCTCCCCGCATCGACTTCGTGCGGCTGATCGGCACCGGAGGCGCGACGACGATCCGCGGCGACACGCTGCAGTTCGCGCTCGGCCTCTATGACCGCTGGGCCTACTTCCGCAAGGTGCGGACCGCCAACCGGTCGCCGCGTGTCTACGACCGCCGGCCGATCGACCACCTTCCCGGCGCTCAGCCGTCGGGATAGGGCTGGATCGGGATGCCGTGGTCGGTCTCCCGCATTCCCAGCTCATACGCGGCGCCGGCCGCCAGCTCGAGCATCCGCGGCTGCTGACCGTCGCGCTCGACGGTCAGCTCGAGGTCGGCGATCGAGCAGTTGACGGTGTTGTGCTCGGGGCCGTCCGGGTCGGCGTAGACCCAGCCGACGAAGTCCTTGGCCCGGCCCGACACCCGACCCCGCACGACCAGGTCCTTGCCGGGAAGGACGAACTCGCATGCCGTCGCTGACTCGCCGATCTCGGCCGAGCGCAAGCGCCCGACGCCGCCGAGGCGATGGCGCTCGCCGTCCAGCATCAGCATCCCGGACGGGATCCAGCCGGTCGTCCAGGGCCCGAGCCGGATCCGCGCCGCTCCGGCGTCGAAGTAGGCGTCCGCTTCGCCGTCGAAGCCCGTCCCTTCCAGCCAGACCCACCTCTCGGCGTGCTCGGAGCCCCAGTTGTGGCCGATCATGCCCGGCCAATCCGAGAGCTCGATTGTCTCGCCGTCGACCTCGAGCACACCGCTGAAGCGGGCGTTCGGGTAGGGAGCGACGAACTTCGTCTTCGGCACCGCAGTCCGGTACAGCCAGTCCGCGGGCAGGTACTTGCAGGGCTCGTCGTCGCCGCTGAAGGCGAGCCGCCAGCAGGCGCCGAAGGTGTCAGTCTCGAACGAGCCCTCGGCGCGACCTGGGCCGATCTCCGCTTCTGCGATCCGGATCCAGGAACCAGGCGGCTCGGAGAGCTCGGAGGCGGGCACGGTGAGCTTGGTCGCCTTCGGCCCCGGCGCCTCGGCATCGAAGAGGGTGAACCAGATCGAGGCGTTCGGGGGAGAGCCGGGGCGCTTGTGGACCGTGTGCCGGATCCAGATCCCCTGCCCTCCTCGCGGACGGCAGGCCTTGATGTAGAAGCTCTCGTAGTGACCGGCCTTCGTCGCAACCTCACCGAAGCGGGCGCCGTCGTCCACGAGCCGGACGCTAACAGCCGCTGACCGCTAGGTCCTGATGTGGACGACCTCGCCGTCGGCGACCGCGTAGTCGCGGCCCTCGATCCGCAGGCGGCCGCGGTCGCGGGCGGGAACGTAGCCGCCGCACTCCACCAGCTCGCGCCAGCCGATCACCTCGGCCTTCACGAAACGCTCCTGAATCTCGGTGTGAACCCGGCCGGCCGCATCCCATGCGGTGGCGCCGCGCGGCAGCGGCCGGGCGCACGCCTCCTTGCCCTGGTCGGCGGTGAAGAAAGTGATCAGGCCGAGGAGGTCGTAGGCAGCGTGGATCAGCCTCTCAAGCCCTGATTCCTGGACCCCGTAGGAGGCTCGCAACTCGCTCGCCTCACCGGGATCGAGCTCGGTCAGCTCAGCCTCGAGGCGGGCGCTCACGGCAACCGCCAGCGCCCCCTCGCCGGCCGCCCGGGCAGCGACCTCGGCCGGCGGCTCCTCGCCCCCTTCGTCGACGTTGGCGACGTAGAGCACCGGCTTCGAGGTCAGCGCGTGCAGCTGCCGGGGAGCATCGGGGGCCTTCGCCGGCGCCGGCACCGAGCGCGCCGGGCGCCCTGCCGCCAGCCCGTCGCGCACCCGCTGCAGCCAGTCGCGCTCGGCGATCGCCGTCTGGTCCCCCGAACGCGCCTGCTTGGTCACCCGCTCCAGCCGCCGTTCGGCCTGCTCGAAGTCGGCCAGCAAGAGCTCGGTCTCGACGGTCTCGATGTCGCGCAGCGGAGCGACCTCGCCGTCCGGGTGCGGGACCGCGGACTTCGTGTGGCAGCGGACGACGTGGCAGATCGCGTCGGTCTCGCGGATCGAGCCGAGAAATCGATTCCCCAGGCCCTCTCCTTCGGAAGCGCCCTTGACGAGGCCGGCGATGTCGTGGAAGTCCACCGTCGCGGGCAGCAGCTCGGAGCTTCCGACGACCTCCGCAACCTGCTCCAGCCGCGGGTCGGGGACAGGCGCGACGGCGACATTGGGATCGATCGTCGTGAACGGATAGTCGCCGGTCTGCGCTCCGGCGCTGGTCAAGGCGTTGAAGAGCGTCGACTTGCCGGCGTTCGGCAGGCCGATGATTCCTACCCTCACGGGTTTCGATCGGGGGCCTGGGGATCGCCAGACGGCCCCTCGCCCCCACGCTCCACGGCGCGTGGAAGGGGGGCGAGCTTGCCGAGCAGGGCGCCGAGGGCCGCTCCGGCGAGCACGTCGGAGGGGTAGTGCATGCCGAGATAGGGCCGGCAGACGCAGATCGCCGCCGCGAGGGAGTAGAGCGGCGCCTTGGCTCCCGGCTCGACCCTCGCCAGTGCAGTAGCAGCGGCGACCGATGAGGTCGCGTGCGCGGAGGGAAAGGAGAGCTTCGTCGGCGCCCGGGCCAGCGGCGGGTGCTCGGTGATCACCGGGCGCTGGCGTCCAACCGTCCGCTTGACCGCGAAGTTGGCGACGATCGCCACCGGCGCGACCAGGGCGCCGGCGAGCCACCGGGAGCGCCTGGATGGGTCCGCGGCAGCGCCGCTGGCGCCGATCGCCATCCAGACGGCGCCGTACTCGCCCGCCAGCCCGAGGCCCTTCATCGCCGCCTCGGTGACCGGGTCGTGGCCGCGGGTGCGAAGGAACCGCAGCAGCGCCTGGTCGGCGGCGCCCAGCCACCGCGCCGGCCCGGCGGCGCGATGGAGCCAGATCGCCCTTCGACTGCGGCGCTGCCTTCTCAGCCGCCCGAGCATCCGCGGCAGGATACGCCGCAACGGAAGTCAGGCCTCGGTCACATCTCGCGGCGAACCAGGGTCATCGCACCCTCCGCCACCCGCTGGACGGGGCCGCGGCGACCCCAACGGTCGGGCTGGATCTGCTCGGATCGCTTCAGGTCGGCCTCGAAGCTCTCCCCGAGCAGACCCGCGAACTCCTCGCTCCAGATCGCCAGCGTCGCCTCGTCGTGGAGCTGGAAGGAGCGGTTGTCGAAGTTGATCGACCCGACCGAAGACCAGACCCCGTCGACGACCAGCGTCTTCGCGTGCAGCATCGTCGGCTGGTACTCGAACAGCTTCACGCCGGCCTCGAGCAACGCCGCGTAGGCGGCGCGGCCGGCCGTCCGCACGAACTCCTTGTCGGTGTGCGACCCGGGAACGAGGATCCGCACCTCGACCCCGCGCCTGGCGGATTCGGTCAGCGCGTCGATGAAAGCCGGGCGGGGCGCGAAGTAGGCGGCGGTGAGGTCGATCGAGCGCTGGGCGGAGGCGATCGCGAGGTAGTAGAGCGCCTCCGCATTGCTGTCGCCGACGCCGGCCTTGGACCGCACCAGCTGCATCTGCCCGCCTCCGTCGCGGGGCTCGATCTCGGGCAGTTGCTCGACGCCGCCGAGGACCTCGCCCGTGGCCTCCAGCCAGTGCTCGGCGAAGGCGCCCTGAAGGCCGCGCACCACCGGGCCCTGCACGCGGACGTGGGTGTCGCGCCAGTTCTCGGGGCCCTCGGCGTCGCCGGACCACTCGGCTGCGATGCCCACCCCGCCGGTCATGCCGATACGCCCGTCCGCCACCAGCACCCGGCGGTGGCTGCGGTTCGTCAACCGCTTCAGCGCGTAGGCCTTCAGGGGCCGGAAGCGCCGCACCGTGGCTCCAGCCTCCTCCATCTCCTCGATCAGGTGCGACTCCATCTTCACCGAGCCGAGCGCGTCGAGCAAAACCCGGCACTCGACCCCCGCCCGGGCGCGCTCGCAGACCGCATCGGCCACATCGCCGGCGACGTCCCCACGCCAGTAGACGTACGTCTCCAGGTTGAGGGTCCGCTCGGCAGCGCCGATCGTCTCCAGCAGGGCGGGAAAGATCCGCTCGCCGTTGATCAGCAGCTCGGCGTCGTTTCCCTCCGAGATCGGCGCTCCGGTAAGCGCCTCGGCGGCGCGCATGAAGTCCGGAGAGTCGACCTCGACCCCGCCGACCAGTTCGTAGCCGAAGGCGCCCTCACGGCGGTGTCGCAGGCTCTCGCTCGCATACCAGGCAAGCCCCGCGGCGCCGATCGCTGCGGGCCAGGCCCAGCGGCCGGCGTCGGGGAGCCTCGCAGCGCGGCGCCGCTCGCGCAGCGCGGCGATCGGATCGGCGGGGAGCCTCATCGCACGACCAGCTCGAAGGCGCCCGGCTGCACAGAGAATCGTGTCGGCCCAGACTCGACGATTTCTCCGTCGACGTTGAAGGGAGTGCTGTCGGCGACCTCAACCTCCAGGTTTGGGCAGCGCGCGGTCGTGACGCCTTCCTGGCCACCGACGGTGCCACGCCGCATCCCGTAGGCGCGCTGGATCAGCCGCAGACGCGGGCCCGCCTCGATCACGGCCAGGTCGAGGGCGCCGTCGGCGGGATCGGCGTCGAGCGACGCACCGCCCCCAAAGGCCCCCGAACAGGCGACGGTCAGCTGCCAGGCCAGCCCGGAGAAGGCATCTGCATCCTCACAACGCGCCGAGCAATGCAGCGGTCGGGCTCGCAGCCCGGCGCGCACGGCACCGACCGAGTAGGCGAGCGGACCGAGGACTCGCTTCATCGACCCCGCCTCGTCGGCGGCGACGGGCGCCAGACCGGCGCTGGCGACGTTCACGAACGGCCGCTTCCCCATCCGGCCGATGTCAAGCGTGCGGGTGCTCCGCCCACTGACCGCGAGCCGGCAGGCATCGTCGAGATCGTTGGGCAGCTCCATCGCCCGCGCGAAATCGTTGGCCGTGCCGGCCGGGATCACCGCCAAGGCGATCCCGGCCCCCGCCGCGGCCTCGGCGGCGGGGGCGACCGATCCGTCCCCGCCGGCCACCACGAGTCGATCCGGATCGGTGGCCAGCGCGGCGTCGCGTTCCGAGGGCGGAAAGGTCTGCACCTCCGCGCCCGCGGCCCGCAAACGGCCCGAGACGGACTCTGCGTCACCCGAGCCCGACCCCGGGTTGGCGATCAACGCCAGTGAGATCGAGCGCTCCCCCTTCAAGGGGCGCTCAGAAGGGAAGCTTGGAACGCCCTTCCCTGCCCTTGGAAGCGCTCTTGGAGGTGGCCCGCTGGGAGGTGCCGAACGGCTTTCGCAGCCAGCGGCCCAGCGGTCCCGGAGCCTTGCCTGCGGCCGAGCCGCCCGCGCCCAGCGTCTTGCTCACCCCGCGCTCGGGATGGCGGGACAGGCGCGGGACAAGAAAAGCCAGGACCAGAAGGATCACGCAGACGACGATGATGCCGGCAATTAGCACTCTTTCACTCTCTCCTCCGTTGGTGTCTGGGTGGGGTACCCCGTCCAGACAGCGGACAAACTGAGCCGGCCCAGCCCTTTGCGCCTGACACAATCCCGCCCGATGCCGGCGGCGAGGACAGAGGGGCGGATGGTGCCTGGCTACAGCCACCTCCCGGGCCACCATTGCGGCTCCACGGCCTTGCGCAACCTGCTCGGCTTCCACGGCGCCGAGCTCAGCGAGGAGATGGCGTTCGGCCTCGGCGCCGGAGCCTGCTTTTACTACGTGACCCTCGAGGACGCAGCCCCGAGCCGCTGGTTCAACGGCCGCGTCGCTCGCCTGGAGGAGAACTTCAGCGAGCTGACCGGCGCCGCGCTTTCGATGCGCACATTCGCGGGCGATGCGGATGCCTGGGAGGCGGCGCAGGCGGTCGTCGACGCAGGCTCCCCCGCCCTGCTGCTGACCGACCTCTACTACCTCGACCACTACGGGAGCTCCGCCCACTTCCCGGGTCATGCGGTGGTGCTGGCCGGCTATGACGACGAGGTCGCGTATCTCTCCGACACGGCCTTCGAGGAGCTGCAGACGACGCGGCTTGCAAACCTGGCCCGCGCCCGGCACTCCGAGCATCCCGCCTATCCGCTGCAGGGTCACATGTTCACCGTGGCGGCAGAGCTCGACCGCGAGCGACTGCTCGCGGCGGCACCGGTCGCGATCGGGCGCGCAGCCCGGGAGATGCTGGAGCCGAGCTTCGGCGAGTTCGCTGGGCTGCCGGCCGTGCAGCGGTTCGCCGCCGAGGCGGGCGCCTGGCCCGAGGTCACCGAGGATTGGCGCTGGTGTGCCCGCTTCGCCTACCAGGTGATCGAACGGCGTGGCACCGGCGGCGGCAACTTCCGCCTCATGTACTCACGCTTCCTGGCCGAGGCCGGTCGCGCAGACCAGGCGCCGCTGGCCGGCGAAGCGGCCGACCGCTGGACCGACCTCGCAGGTGCCTTCTTCGCTGCCAGTGAGCCGGAGCAGCCGGATCCGCAGCACTGGACGGCGATCGAAGCCGCTGCCGGCGCCTGCGCGACAGCCGAGGAGCAGCTCTGGACTTCGCTCGCCTGAAACGATCCGATCTGGCGGTCTGGTCGCTGCTGGCGGTTCTCTGCGCCGCCTCGGCGATCACCCTCGTGGTGCTCGGGTCGAGACTGACCTTCTTCCACGACGACTGGGCGTTCCTGCTGCAGCGGCCGCCAGGCGTCGAGTCGGTGCTGGCGCACCACAACGGGCACCTGGTCGCGCTACCGGCGCTTATGTACAAGGGCCTGCTCGCGGCCTTCGGGATGGAGTCGTCGACTTCGTTTCGCGTCGTCAACGCCGCCGTGGTCGTCGCCCTTGCGGTGCTGGTCTTCGTCTTCGTGCGCGAGCGGGCGGGGTCGGCGTTGGCGCTGGTCGCGGCGGCGATCCTGCTCTTCCTGGGTCCGGCCTGGGAAGGCCTGCTGTTCTTCTCCACGGTCAACCTCGTCGGCGCGATGGCGGCCGGGGTCGGAGTCCTGCTGGCGCTCGAGCGGGACACGCCGGCCCGAAACGCGATCGCCTGCGCGCTGTTGCTGGTCTCGATCTCGATGTCCGGCGTCGGCCTCAGCTTCGTCCTCGCGGCGGCGATCGCGGCGCTGCTTCGGCGTCGCCCGAGGCAGATCTGGATCGCCGCGATCCCCGCGGTCGTGTTCGCGGTTTGGTACCTGACCTACGGCAACGACGCGCCCTCCACCTTCGGCATCAACAACGTCGGCCGCACGCCCCAATACGTGCTCGACGCGATCGCCAGCGGGCTCACATCGCTGTTCGGCCTCACCCAGTCGCCGAGCGGTCAGGTCGACGCCTTGGTCTGGGGACGGGCGATCCTGGTCCTGGCGCTGATCGGCACCTTTGCCTGGCTTCAGCGCGGCGGCCGGCCGAAGCCCTTCGCGCTCGTCGTCGGCGCGGCGGCGCTCTCGTTCTGGGTCCTGGCCGCCTTCAACTTCACGCCTGGCCGCGAGCCGCAGTCCGGCCGCTACATGCTGATGACGGCGACTTTCCTGATCCTCTTCGCAACCGAGTTGTTCCGCCCCGTGCGATTGCGCCCCGGCGTCCTGGCGGGAGTGGCGGTTGTGGGAGCGCTCGTCGTCGGCGCCAACCTCAGCTCCCTAAACGAGGGCTACAAGATCCTCCGCAAGGAGTCCGCGATCGCGCGGGGCGACCTTGGCGCGCTTGAGATCGGCAGAACGCAGATCGCGGCGGACCTGAGGCTGTCGCCGGAGATAGCCGGCAGCACCTTCCTGCACCCGGTCACCGCCGACGCCTACTTCCGAGAGGCCGATCAGCACGGCTCCCCGGCCAACTCTCCGGCCGAGATCGCCGCCGCTTCGCCGGAGGTCAGGCGCGCGGCGGACGGCGTGCTCACGGCCGGCTACGGGATCGACCTCGGGGCCGCGGTGTCCGCGACGCCGCCGCCCGGCGCAACCTGCGAGCGGCTCGAGGTAAGCCTCGACGGCCAGCTGCGCGACCTGGAGCTGAACGGATCGGAGGTGCTGATCCACAACGTCGGCGTCGAAGCGGCCGAGATCGGCGTCCGGCGCTTCGCGCCGCCCGGGCTGCCGGTCATCCTCGGCATCCTGCCGCCCGCTTTCCCGGCCCGGTTCGCGCTGCCTGCGGACTCGGTCCCCCGTCCCTGGCACCTGACTGTTGGAGGCGGCTCGCCGGTGCGGGTCTGCGTGTCCGGAGCGCCCGAGGGCGGTCAGGCCCGGAAGCGGGCGAAGTAGGCGAACCAGTTGCCCGAGCGCCCGTCCGGGCGCAGCTGCACCTGCTCGCAGCGACGGGTCAAGCCGGCGAAGGTCGTGAAGTGCGGATCGCCGAACAGCTCGCCGACCACCAGCCGTCCGCCCGGTCGCAGGACGCGCCGGATCTCGCGCAGGGCCGCGTCGCCGTCGGGGATCTCGCCCAGCACGGTCACCAGCACCACGGCGTCAAAGCTGTCGCTCTCATACGGCAGCGAGCTCGCGTCGCCCTGAGTGGCATTGACGTTGACCAGATCCCGTTGGGCGGTCCGCCGCAGCGTGTGGTCGAGCATCTGCTGCTGGAGGTCGAAGATCTCGACTTCGCCGGCCGGCAGCACCCACCGGGCGAGATCGAGGGTGTAATAGCCGGTTCCCGGGCCCACCTCGAGCAGGCGCTCTCCCGGCTGCGGCTCGAGGACCTCGCGCAGACGCCCGCGGGTGATGATCGGGTGCGGCGCCTCGACCCAGAAGCGCTGACCGTAGGGGCAGGCGGAGGGGTTCTTGCGCCACCACAGCGCTGCGGCCGCGACCGCCAGAACGGCTGCGGCGAGCAGCCTCCTGGCGCCGCTCACTGACCGAAGACGAAGCCGACCTTGTGGTCGCCGGAGTCGACCCGCAGGAAGGCGACCTTGGCCAGGTCCAGCGCCAGGACGCCGTCCTCGGTAT
The DNA here is from genome assembly GCA_963793785.1 of uncultured Actinomycetes bacterium. Taxonomy (GTDB): domain Bacteria; phylum Actinomycetota; class Thermoleophilia; order Solirubrobacterales; family 70-9; genus CAWCBH01. Next base: position 210,360 of record CAWCBH010000004.1, on the reverse strand, counting down.
CGAGGTCGTGCCAACCGCCGCCGGCGCCGAGCTGCGAGCGGAGGCCCCGCAACGCTTCCTCGGCGAGGCGGACGGAGATCACCTGACCGCCCTCGAAGCCGACCTCGACCCGCTGCGAGTCGGCCATCAGTGCGGCGCTCCCGCCGGCTCGACCAGCTCGGTGAGCACGCCACCGGTGGCTCCGGGGTGCAGGAAGGCAACTCGGCTGTCGCGGATGCCCGGGCGGGGCTCGGAGTCGATCAGCCTCATGCCCGCCTCCTTGACTCGCGCCAGGGTGGCCTCGATGTCGTCGGTCGCGTAGGCGACGTGATGCAGGCCCGGCCCGCGGCGCTCGAGGAACTTCCCGACCGCGGTCTCGGGCTGCAGCGGCCGCAGCAACTCGACGTGCCCGTCGCCGACGTCGAGCAACACCGCCTCCACTCCCTGTGACTCGACGACCTCCCGATGCGCCAGCTCCATCCCCAAATCGTCCCGGTAGAGATCGATGGCGGCGTCGAGGTCGGAGACTGCCACGCCGACGTGGTCGATGCGGTCGAACATCTCCTCAAGTATCGCGGTTCTCCGTCACACCCTCGGCGGCGAGGATCTCCGCCAGGGCGGCGCTGCCGACCTGCAGCTGCTCCGCGGTGGGCTCCCGTGTCGCCACGAGGCGCTGGATCTCCCGCCCCGGGCGGTGAAAGGCGCGCGCCAGCGCGGTCCCGTGGTTGCGATCGCTCCAGGCGAACATCTCGACCGCGATCGAGGCGCCTCCGAGCCCGACACCAGCCCGCGCCAGGGCGCTGGGCTGCTCGACCAGGCGCTCGAGCAGGACCGTGCCCCCGGTGGAGAGCAGCATCATCGGGGCGATCAGGTTGGACCCGCAGCGATCGTGCTCCTTGGGAAGCGTTGCCGGGTCTTCGACGCCCTGCTCATAAGCGGCGATCGCCTTGTGCTCGACGCCGTGGTAGGCGGCGAGGTCACGATCCCGGAGCGCGACCAGCGCCGGGATCAGGCCGAGGGCATGGACCGCGCTTTCGCGCAGCGGAGTCGCTGCGCTCCGCCGGCGGAGCGCCCCCGATGCCGCCAGCGTCGTCCCGATCGCCGCCAGCACCCGCCAATCCTCGAAAGGCAGGCGGGTGGCCGGCAGGCGGCGGCGCACGATCGGCAGGATCGCCATCGCCTCGATCAGCTTCAGCGGACCCCGGACTCCGGGAACCCGCGCAGCCAGGCCGGGCGCCAGATGGGGCTTGCGCTCGGATGCGACCTGGATCGCTCCGTCGGCATCGCGCACCGCCGCGGCCCAGTGGGTCGGCCCGTGGATCAGCAGGCCGTTGCGCAACGCCATCCCTCCGAGCCGGAGCACTTCGTCAGCCACCGAGGACCCTCCGCGGCAGCCAGGTGAAGAAGCTCGTCATCAGCTCGACGTCGGCGACGGCGACCCGCTCGTCGGCGCCGTGGATCAGCGGCACCGCCTCCGCGAGGCTCATCGCGCTCTGGGGGCAGAAGCCGAAGACGGTCGCCCCGAACGCCTTCCGGAACCAGTGGCTGTCGCTGAAGCCCGGCATCACCAGCGGCAGCACGGTCGCGCCGGGATCGACCTCGGAGACCCAGTCGGAGATCGCCTCGGCGAGCGGACCGGCGTGCTCGGAGCGGTTGCCGACCACCTGCTCGACGAACTCGAGCTCGAACTCGCCCTCGCCGATCACGGCGCGAATGCGCTCCGCGACCTCGCCCTCGGTCATCTCCGGCGGGACCCGGCAATCGACCAGCGTCTCGGCGCTGGAGGGGATCACGTTCGCCTTGCCGGAGGCGCTGGCCATCGTCGGCGTCAGGGTGACGCCGAGCATCGGCTGGGCGAGCAGAGCGGCCAGCAGCGGGTCCTCGGCATAGATCCGCTCCAGCGCCGTCCCGAGATCGTCGCCGGGAGGCTCGCCGAGCAGCAGCTCGAGGAACATCTCCGTGTCCGGTGTCGATTCCGGCGGCGGCTGCCGGCGCAGGCGCTCGAGCAGCGGCGCCAGCTTCAGCAGCGCGTTGTCGCCGACCGCGGGGATCGAGGCGTGCCCGGCGACGCCCCGGGTGCGGAGGCGGAACCGAAACACGCCTTTCTCACCCACCGAGAGGGTGAAAAAACGCCGGCCGGCGAACTCGATCGCCAGCCCCGCCCCTTCGTTGACGACCATCTCGCAGCGGACCTTGTCCGGATGCTCCTCGCAGAGCCACTTGGCGCCGTAGTGGGCACCCGTCTCCTCGTCGGCGCTGACGATCAGCAGCAGCTCTCCCGCGGCCGGTCGCCAGCCCTCCCGTCCCAGCGCCAGGCAGGCCGCCGTCTCGGATGCGACCTGATCCTTCATGTCGAGCGCCCCGCGCCCCCAGACGTAGCCGTCGGCGAGGTCTCCCGACCACGGGCTCCGGGTCCACTCATCGGGATCGGCCGGGACCGTGTCCACGTGGCAGATCAGCGCCAGCGTCGGTCCCTCGCGATCGCCGCCGAGCCGCGCGACCAGGTTGGGACGGTCGGGATCCCTGGCCAGAAGCTCGCATCGCCAGCCGGCCTCCTCGAGCAGCGACTTGAGGTGAAGCTGGGCATCGGCTTCGTTCCCGGGCGGGTTGACGGTGTTGAAGCGGATCAGACGCTGCAGCAGCTCCACGGCCTCAGTGCCGACGCCGTCCTCGCTGCTGCTCGTAGCCGCGACTGCCATGCGGCCACGATAGCCATACTGGCGCCGATGGCCGAGCAGCTGTTCGAGACCGGGGACGAGCACGAGCGGCGCTCCGATGTCCCATTCGCCGAGGCGCCGCTGGCGGTGCGGATGCGTCCTCGCGGTCTCGACGAGCTGGCGGGGCAGGAGCACATCCTCGGGCCGGACTCGGCGCTGCGCTCCGCAATCGAGTCGGGACAGCCGCACAGCTCGATCCTCTACGGCCCCCCGGGCTCGGGGAAGACGACCCTGGCCCGGATCGCCGCCGCCGCCGCCGAGGCGGCCTTCGAGGAGGAGTCGGCGGTCAACGCCGGACGGGCCGAGATCCGGGAAGTGATCGAGCGGGCTCGCGAGCGCCGGCTCCGATCGCGGGCGACGATCCTCTTCCTGGACGAGATTCACCGCTTCAACAAGGCGCAGCAGGACGCGCTGCTGCCGGCGGTCGAAGAGGGGTTGTTGACCCTGATCGGCGCCACCACCGAGAACCCGTACTTCGAGGTCAACTCGGCGCTGCTGTCGCGCTGCCAGATCTACGAGCTGCGGCCGCTGCAGGCCGCGGCCGTGGAATCGCTGCTGCGCCGGGCGCTGTCGGATCCCGAGCGGGGAATAGCCAACCCACCGCCGGTCACCGACGAGGCGCTGGCGATGCTCGCCGCCCGCAGCGGCGGCGACGCCCGGGTCGCGCTCTCGGCGCTCGAAAGGGCCGTCGAACGGAGCGGCGCCGAGGAGCCGGTAGACGTCGCCGCGGTCGAGGACGCCCTGCAGCGCAAGGCGCTGGACTACGACCGCCAGGGGGACCGCCACTACGACTACATCTCCGCCTGGATCAAGGCCACCCGCGGCTCCGACGTCGATGCATCCCTCTATTACCTGGCGGTGATGCTGGAGGGCGGCGAGGACGTGCGCTTCATCGCCCGCCGGATGGTGATCCTCGCCTCCGAGGACATCGGCAACGCCGATCCGCAGGCGCTGCTGGTAGCGGACGCGGCGGCGCGGGCGGTCGACCGAGTGGGGCTCCCGGAGTGTGCGCTGAACCTGGCTCAGGCAGCCGCCTACCTGGCCCTGGCGCCGAAGTCGAACGCCTCCACCCGCGCGATCGGCGCCGCGATGCGCGAGGTTCGCGAGCACGGCGCCCAGATTCCGCCCGACTACCTGCGAGATGCGCACTACCCCGGCGCGGCCAAGCTCGGCCGCGGAACCGGCTACGTCTACCCCCACGACGAGCCCGGAGGGGTGGCCGACCAGCCGCTTCTGCCCGACGCGGTCGAGGGGACCCGCTTCTACGAGCCCACCGACCGCGGCTTCGAGGCCGAGCTCGGCGAGCGTCTGCGGCGACTCCGCCGGCGCGCCTCCTAGGGCCGCAACTTCGGCTCGGCGAGAGTGTTTTTGGAACCGGGCTTCATCACAGGAAGCCAGGGAGGGCTCATGAATTCGGCCGGAGGCTCTGACTGGGGGCCTCCGGCCGGAGCCTTCTCGGGCTCGGATCGATCCTGGGCTTAGAATCGACTCCGTGGAGGCGACGGCAGGCAAGACTCGCTCCCCTGCGGCCGAGGCCGGGCAGCTGCAGTCGTTCAACCCCGCCAGCGGGGAGCTGGTCGGAGCCGTCGAGACCTTGACCCCCGAGCAGGTGCAGGGCGTCGTCGACGACGTCGCCGAGGTCCAGCCCGCATGGGCGGAGCTGACGCTAGGCGACCGCGCCGACTACATGCGCCGCGCCGCCGATGTGCTGCTCGACGACCTCGACTCGCTGGCGGAGCTGCTCAGCAGCGAGCAGGGAAAGCCGCGCAACGAGGCCTACACGATGGAGCTGTTGCCGACCATCGACGCGCTGCACTGGTGCGCCGACGCCGGGCCGAAGATCCTCGCCGACGAGAAGATCCGCTACCCGCAGGCGTTCCTGCTCACGAAGCGAAGCCACTTCGCCTACGAGCCTCTCGGCGTGGTCGGCGTGATCGCGCCCTGGAACTACCCTTGGTCGATCCCCTTCGGCGAGGTCGCGATCGCGCTGATGGCGGGAAACGGCGTCGTTCTCAAGCCGGCCAGCCTGACGCCGCTGCTCGGCGAGGCGATCCGGGGAGTGTTCGAGAAGGCGGGCTTCCCGCAGGGCCTGCTTCAGACCGTCCACGGCGGCGGCGCGGTCGGCGACGCGCTGGCAAAGTCGACGGCCCAGAAGATCTTCTTCACCGGCTCAGTGGAAGTTGGGCGCAAGGTGGGAGAGGTGTGTGCCGCGCGGCTGAAGGGATGCGTTCTGGAGCTGGGCGGCAAGGACCCGATGATCGTCTGCGCCGACGCCAACCTCGACCACGCCATCGCCGGGGCGCTGTGGGGTGGCTTCGCCAACGCCGGGCAGACCTGCTCGGGGATCGAGCGCGCCTATGTCCTGCGCGAGGTGGCCGAGCCGTTCGTCGAGGGAGTGGTGCGCGGCGCCGAGGCGCTTCGCCTCGGCGATCCCCTGGCCTGGGAGACCGAGATCGGGCCGATGACCTCCGAGGACCAATACGAGACGGTCGCCGAGCTGGTCGAGGACGCGGTCTCGGCGGGCGCCGAGCAGCTCTGCGGCGGGCCTGCCGATGTCGCCGGCTTCTCCGGCAAGTTCTTCGCGCCCACGGTCCTCAGCGGCGTCACCCACGAGATGCGGATCATGCAGGAGGAGGTCTTCGGGCCGGTGCTGCCGATCATGGTCGTCGACTCCGAGGAGGAGGCGGTCGCGCTTGCCAACGACTCCGACTTCGGCCTCGGCGCCTCGGTCTGGACCCGCGACCGCCAGAAGGGCAAGCGGATCGCGCGGCGGATCCAGTCCGGCATGGTCTGGGTCAACGACCACTCCTTCACCCACGGCGCCTGCCAGTGCTCCTGGGGCGGGGTCAAGGACTCAGGACTGGGGCGCTCGCATTCGAAGTTCGGCTTCTACGAGTGCGTGAACATCAAGCTGCACACCTGGGAGCCGGGCCTGACCCGCGCCTTCTGGTGGCATCCCTACGACCGCACCCTCGGCGACGCGATCCGCTCCTCGGCTCGATTGCTCTATGGGCGCAACGGGCAGCGGCTCGGCGCCCTGCGAGAGGGGATCGGTCCGCTGATTCGCGTCGGGGCGAGAACGTTGCGGAAAAACGGGCGCAAGCCGGTTCGCTAGGGCTTGGCGGCGCTCATAAATGTTCGGCTTCGCTCGCTGCGCGACGAATCAGACATAGACGCTTGCTCGCTCCGCCTCACAGCCGCACGTGCAGGTGGTCGTCGTGATGGACCAGCGCCTGGACGACGCCGCGACGGCCATGCAACCCGGTGGACGGGCCGACGAAGACGAACTCGGCTCCGGCGCGGACGAACCGGCTGACGAGATCCTGCGCCAGCCGCAGATCGACCTGGGCAACCGTGCGGGGAGCGACCTCGAGGCGGTCGCGCCGCGGGTAGTAGATGTCGGCGTCGAGCCCGTTCTGGTGTGAGACGTGACCGATGCCGCCGAACTGGGGGCCGAAGTCGCCCCCGCGGGGCCGGCTGAGGTCGCCGATCAGCAAACGCGGCGCCCCCGGATGGGCGAGGCGGAACTCGCGGCCGACCCGCAGCAGTAGCCGCAGCAACCGATCGGTGCCCCAGCGGCGCCAGCCGCGATTCGGCAGCCGCTTGCGAATCGGATCCCAGGTGCGGTAGTCGGCCCCGCGGGCCGGCAGCTGGACGCCGTTGACCAGCCGTCCCGCGAACGGCTGTCCCAGCGCTCGCGACGGCCGCCACTCGATCGGCGGGCGCCCGGTGTCGACGGCGTTCGGATCCTCGCCCGGCAGGGCCTCGGTCTGCAGGGGTTCCGCATCCTCGGTCGGGGACGGGGTCGGAGGAGGAGGCGCGGGACTGCGGCTGGCGGCGGGCTCGAGGATGAGTCCTGCCATCACCAGCGCCGTCGCCGCGAGCGCGAGCAGGGCAAGCGAGAGATTCTGCGGGCGCATGCCGACCTACAGGGAAGCAGACCGCGATCGCCCGGCATCGGGAGAATCCCGAGCGTGAGCGAAGCGATCGCCCTCGAAGGCCTGCGGCGCGAGTTCGGGGACCGGACCGCGCTGGCGGGCGTCAGCCTGCGGCTCGAGGACGGTGAGGGGCTGCTGCTGCTGGGCCCCAACGGAGCCGGCAAGACGACCCTGTTGCGGGTGCTGGCGGCGCTGCTGCGCCCCAGCGGCGGCGAAGCGACCGTGCTCGGCTGCCCGCTTCCGCGGCAGGCGTGGCGACTGCGCGGGCGGGTCGGCTATCTGGGACACGACCCGTTGCTCTACCGTGATCTGAGCGGCCGCGAGAACCTCCGCTTCCATGCCCGCCTGCACGGCATCGACGGACCCGCAGCCGAGGCGCGGATCGCCTCGCTGCTGGAGGCGATGGCGATCGAGCGGCGCGCCGACGAGCGCACCGGGCAGCTCTCGGCCGGGATGCGCCAGCGGCTGGCGGTCTGTCGCTGCGTCCTCCACGAGCCGGAGTTGCTGCTCCTCGACGAGCCGGAGGCGCACCTCGACGCCGAGGGCCGCGAGCTGGCGCTGGGGCTGATCGGCGCCGGCAGCGGACGCACCCGCGTCGTCGCCACGCACGATCCCGACCGCGTCCTCGCCGGCGCCGACCGGGTGCTGGCCCTGGGGCATGGGGGACTACCGGTCCGCGAGTGCCCCGCCTCCGAGATCGCGCCCGACGAGGTTCGCGCCGTCGTATCGGGGTCCGCGTGAGCGCGGGAGCGGCAAGAACGCAGACTCCCTCGCGGGAGGCGTTCGCGGCAATCCTCGGCAAGGACCTGCGCTCGGAGCTGCGGACGCTGCGCTCGCTGCCGGCGATGGCGCTTTTCGCGGTCACGACATTCGTCATCTTCCGCTTCGCGCCTGGACCGGACCAGCCTCGGGGGAAGCCTGGCCGCCGGAGTGCTCTGGACGACGCTGCTGTTTGCGGCGATCCTTGGCACCGGGCGGCTGTTCGTGGCCGAGCGCGACGACGGCGGCTTCGACCTGATGCGGCTGGCGCCGATCGATCGAACGGCGCTCTTCGCCGCCAAGGCGGCCGCCCTGATCGTCTACCTGGTGGTCCTGGAGCTGATCACCGTTCCCGTCTTCGCGCTCTTCTTCCTCGACTCGGTCGGCGCCCTGGCACCGCTGCTTGCCGTCCTCGCGCTCGCCAATCTGGGATTGGCGGCGACCGGGACGCTGGTGTCCTCGATGGCGGTCAACTCCCGGGCCCGGGACCTGCTGGTCCCGCTGCTCGGCCTGCCGCTGCTGGTGCCGCTGATGATCGCCGCCACCGCCGCCTCGGACCCGCTGCTCGCCGCAGGAGGACCTGCATATGACCGCTTCGGCACCTGGCTGGCGATTCTCGGTCTATACGATTTGGTGTTCCTCTGCGTCGGATACGCCGTGTTCGACTTCCTGCTCGAGGATTAGGTGACGGCGGCTACCGCAGACTCCCGATGCACGGCAAAGGCCTGACAGCAATCTCAATCGCCACGGTCGCGACGATCGGGCTTTCGCTCTGCCTGGTCTTCTTCTACGCGCCGCTGGATGCCGATCAGGGCTTCATCCAGAAGATCTTCTATCTCCACGTGCCGCTTGCGATCACGGCCCTGGTCGGCTTCATGGTCGGGGCGGTGCACGCGATTCGCCATCTGCGCAGCGGCGACCGCCGCCACGACGCGCGGGCCTACGTCTCGATCCACCTCTCGATCGTGTTCGGAGTCGGGGTCCTGATCACCGGCTCGATCTGGGCCAAGGCCTCCTGGGGCCACTGGTGGGTCTGGGACGAGCCGACCCTGGTCAGCTTCCTGATCGTGTTCCTCCTCTATTCGACCTACTACCCGTTCCGCTACGCGATCGAGGATCCGGAGCGCCAGGCCCGCTACGCCTCGGTCTTCGCGATCACGGCCGGCGCCTTCGTACCGCTCAACTTCCTCGCCGTGCGGCTCGCCGAGAGCCTCGTGCACCCCCGCGTCTTCGCCACCACGGCCGGCGGGCTGCCGGCCTCGATGATGCTCACCTTTCTTGTCTCCCTGGCCGGGATGGCGCTGCTGTGGGTGACGCTGGTGAAGTTCGAGCTGACCGCCAAGGGCGCCTCGGGACAGCTTTCGCGCCTGCGCCGGGCCCTGGAGGCCGCCGAGCCCGGACCAACGGCCCGCCCCGTCGCCGGAATCGCGACGAGGCCGCGATGAGCGGGCACGAAAGGGGACGCTGATGCCGGCGCTGCCCCTCGACGAGGCCGGCAAGTACGTGGCCGGCGCCTACGCCGTCTTCGTCGTCCTGATTCTGCTCTACGTCGCGATCATGGCCGCAAAGCTGCAGCGAATCGAGCGGGAGCTGCGCGAGCTGGCGGCCTTCGCCGAGCAAAGGCGGGGGCGCGGCACCCCCGGACGCGAGAGCGAGCCGCAAGCCGCCCCCGGACGCGAGAGCGAGGCGGCGTCCATATCTGTCTCCTCGCCGCCGAGCGGAAGCGGAGGAGGCGGCGTTATATGAGTGAGCTGCTGACGCTCGGCGTCTCCCACAAGACGGCGCCGCTGGAGCTGCGCGAGCGGCTGGCGCTGCCGGAGGGGCGCGCGGTCGGCGTGCTCGGCGAGTTGACGGCCACCGAGCAGGTCCTCGAAGCAGCCGCGATCTCGACCTGCAACCGCACCGAGCTCTACCTGGTCGCCACCGACCCGGTCGAGGCCGAGTCGGCGGCGCTCGGGATCCTCGCCCGCCAGGCGGAGACCCGGCCGACGGAGCTGCTCGGGCACCTCTACTCGATGCGATCCAGCGCCGCCGCCCGGCACCTGTTCCGGGTCACTGCCGGGCTCGACTCGATGATCCTCGGCGAGGCCGAGATCCAGGGCCAGATCAAGCGCGCCTACGAGCTGGCGTTGGTCGAGAGCGCGACCGGGCCGATCCTGAACCGGCTCTTCCGCGGCGCCCTGGCCGCCGGCGGGCGGGCCCGCAGCGAGACCGGGATCAGCGAGAAGGGGCTCTCGATCTCCTCGGTCGCGGTCGAGCTGGGACAGCGTGTGCTCGGCGACCTCTCCCAGCGCCGAGTGCTGGTGATCGGCGCCGGCGACACCGCCGAGCTGGTCGCCCGGGCGCTGGTCGCGCGAGGGGTGGCAACGGTGTTCATCGCCAACCGGCGCTATGACCGGGCGATCGGGCTGGCGCAGCGATTCGGGGGCCAGGCGGTTCGCTTCGACGAGCTGCCCGAGCAGCTCCAAAACGCAGACATCGTCGTCTCGGCGACCAATTCCCCCCACCACATCGTCGAACGCGACGAGCTGGCGAAGGTGATGGAGCTGCGCGAGGGCCGGCCCCTGCTGCTGGTCGACATCGCGGTGCCGCGCGACGTCGACCCGCGCTGCCGGGATCTGACCGGGGTCAGCCTCCACGACGTCGACGACGTGCAGCAGATCGTGGAGCGAAACGTCAGCGGCCGCGAGGCCGAGGCGGGCCGCGTCGAGATCATCCTCGAGGCGGAGCTGGGCCGGTTCGAGCGCTGGCTGGCCTCGCTCGAGGTGACACCCACCGTCGCCTCGCTGCGGGCCCGCTCGGAGGAGATCGTCACCCGGGTGCTGGCCGAGAACGAATCCCGCTGGGAGGGCATGACCGAGGTCGACCGCGAGCGGTTGCAGCTGATGGCGCGGGCGATCGCCAGCCGGCTCCTGCACGAGCCGACCCTGAGGATGAAGCGTGCCGCCGGGACCGATGACGCCTACCTCTACGTGAACGCGCTGCGCGAGCTGTTCGGACTCGACCCCGCCAGCGCCCCGGAGGGCGAGGTGGAGGCGAGCGTCACGCAGCTGCGCCGCAAGGGCCGCGAGTCGGCCTGAGGCCGAGGGTGGCGCTGCGCCTCGCCACCAGGGGCAGCGCTCTGGCGCTGGCGCAGGCGCAGGCGGTCGCCGAGCTGCTCGGAGAGGGTGAGCTCGTCGAGGCCGGTGCCGACGGTGACAGCGGCGACAAGGAGCGCTTCGTCCGCGGCGTCGAGCGGGCGCTGCTCGACGGCAGGGCCGAGCTGGGCGTGCACTCCGCCAAGGACCTGCCCGCGAAGCTGACCGAGGGACTTTTCTTCGCGGCGGTGCCGGCGCGTGAGGAGCCGCGCGACGCCTGGATCGGGCCCGGCGGCTCTCTCGGCGAAGCCCCCGAGGGAGCGCGGGTGGGCACGGCGAGCCTGCGGCGGCGCTCGCAGCTCCTGGCCCGGCGCCCCGACCTTCGCGTCGCCGAGCTGCACGGCAACGTCGACACGCGACTTTCGCGGCTGGCCGACGGCGACTTCGACGCGATCGTCCTCGCGGCGGCCGGATTGCGACGGCTGGGCCGGGAGGGCGAGGTCGGCTTCCTCTTCGACGGCGAGGAGATGACCCCCGCGGCGGGTCAGGGGGCGCTGGTACTGCAGGCCCGCGCCGACGACGAGGCCAGCCGGCGGACCGCCGCCGGCGATCGGCGACCAGTCGGCGCTGGCGGAGCTGACCGCCGAGCGGGCTGTGGTCGGCGCCCTGGAGGCCAGCTGCGCGACGCCGATCGGCGTCCACGCGATCGAGGACGGGGACGACCTCACCGTCGACGCCTTCATCGGCCTCCCCGACGGCAGCGAGTGGCTGCGGGACCGGGTTCAGGGCGGCGCCGCCGATCCCGGCGCACTGGGAGCCGAGCTCGCCGACCGCCTGCTGGCGGCCGGCGCCGCTGAGCTGCTGGAGCGGGCGGAGGGACTCGCGTGAAGGCGAGGCCGGGCGTCGTCTACCTGGTCGGCGCCGGCCCCGGCGACCCGGGGCTGATCACGCTGCGGGCGCGGGAGCTGATCGCCAGCGCCGACGTGATCTTCCACGATCGCCTCGTCGCCGCGGAGGCTCTGGAGGCGGCTCGCGACGATGCCGAGATGATCTACGTCGGCAAGCAGCCCGGCTCGGAGTCGACGCAGCAGCAGGAGATCGAGCAGCGGATCGTGGAGGCCGCCCGGGCCGGGCGCAGCGTTGTCCGCCTCAAGGGAGGCGACCCGTTCGTGTTCGGGCGCGGCGGCGAGGAGGGCGAGGCGCTGCGCGCAGCCGGGATCGAGTTCGAGGTCGTGCCCGGGGTGACCGCCGGGATCGCGGCGCCCGCCTACGCCGGGATACCCGTCACCCACCGCGACGACGCCTCGGCGGTCGCCTTCGTGACCGGCCACGAGGACCCCGAAAAGCCGGAATCGGCGCTCGACTGGGAGGCGCTGGCCGCCTTTCCGGGCACGCTCGTCTTCTACATGGGGATCAAGCGACTGGCCGAGAACGTCGAGGCGCTGGTCGCAGCCGGCCGCGACCGCTCCGAGCCGGCGGCGGTGATCGAGCGGGGCACGATGGCCAGGCAGCGCGTGGTCGACGGTCAGCTGGGAGAGATCGCCGCGATCGTCGAGCTGCAGGGGCTCGAAGCACCGGCGGTGCTGGTGGTCGGCAGAGTCGCCGGGCGCCGCGGCGCCCTCGCCTGGCTGGAGCGGCGACCGTTGTTCGGCCGCCGCATCGTCGTCACCCGGGCCAGGGCGCAGGCAAGCGAGCTCGCCGGCACGCTCAGATCGCTCGGCGCCGAAGTGGTCGAGCTGCCGGCGATCAGGATCGAGCCGCGGGTCGAGGACGCGGCGGTCCGTGCCGCCGTCGCCGCGATCCATACCTACGCGCTGATCTGCCTGACCAGCCCGAACGGGGTACGGCTGCTTTGCGAGGCGATGGTCGAGCAGGGCCGCGACGCCCGTGCCCTCGCCAACGCGACGATCGCGGCAATCGGGCCCGGAACCGCCGCCGCGCTGGGCGAGCTGGCAGTGATCGCCGACATCGTCCCCGAGCGCTTCGTCGCCGAGGCGCTGGTCGAGGCGCTCGAGCCGGTCGACGTGAAGGGAAAGCCGGTCCTGATCGCCCGCGCCGCCGAAGCCCGCGACGTCTTGCCCGATGCGCTGCGCGAGCGCGGTGCCGAGGTGGACGTCGTCGCGCTTTACGAGACCGTCGCCGAGGACCCCTCGCCGGAGGCAATCGACGCCGCCCAGGACGCCGACTACGTCACCTTCACCTCCTCCTCCACCGTGCGCAACCTCGTCGGCTCGCTGGGCAAGCGGATGCCGTCGCACGCCCGGATCGTCTCGATCGGGCCGATCACCTCCGCCACCGCCCGCGAGGCAGGCCTCGATGTACACGTCGAGGCCGAGCGCCACGACATCGAGGGACTGGTAGAGGCATTGCTGGCTGATGGCGCCGGAGCCCGGGGCCGATGACCCGCCCGATCACCTTCCTCTCCGACTACGGCCACGCAGACGAGTTCGCCGGCGTCTGCCGGGCGGTGATCGCCCGAATCGCGCCCGACGCCCAGCTGGTCGACATCACCCACGGACTGGCCCGGCACGCCGTCCGCCAGGGAGCGGTCCTGCTGGCGAACTCGCTCCCCTTTGCCGCCCCGGGGGTCCACCTCGCCGTCGTCGACCCCGGGGTCGGATCCGATCGGCGCCCGGTCGCGGTCGCGGTCGCCGAGGAGGAGCGGATCCTGGTCGGGCCCGACAACGGCGTCCTGGCGCTGGCGATCGAGCGTTTCGGCGGCCCCCGCGAGGCAGTCGACCTGACCGCGTCGCCGTGCCGCCTGCAACCTGTCACCGCCACCTTTCACGGCCGCGACATTTTCGCCCCGGTCGCCGCCGGCCTCGCCGGCGGGGCCGAGCTGGCGGAGGTCGGCGAGCCCATCGACCCGGCCTCTCTGACCCGCCTCGAACTGCCCCAGCCCCGCGTCTACGCCGACCGCGTCGTCGCCCACGTCCTCTACGTAGATCGCTTCGGCAACGTCACCCTCAACCTCGACCACGAGGAGCTTTCCTCGACCTTCCTGCGGCTCGGGCACCGGGTCGCCGTCGACACCGGTCAGACCACCGTGGCGGTGCCCTTCGCCCGCACATTCGCCGACGTCGGCGAGGGGCAAGGTCTGCTCTACGAGGACTCGGCGCGGACGCTGGCGCTGGCGGTCAACCGCGAGAGCGCCGCCGAGATGCTCGGCCTCGGCCCCGACGACGAAGTGACCTTGACTCCGGCGGACTAGGCACGGCGATGACGTTCGGCCGGCCCCATCGCCACTACCGCCGCTGCGACTCGACCAACACGCGGGCGCGGGAGCTGGCGGCCGAGGGAGCGCCCGGTGGAACGGTGGTCACCGCCACCGAGCAAAGCGCCGGGCGGGGGCGGCAGGGACGCGATTGGGTCGCCCCACCCGGCCAGGCCCTTCTCTACTCGGCGCTGCTGCGGCCCCTCGAGGATGACCACCTGCTGCTGCCGCTGGCGGTGCCGCTGGCCGTCTGCGAGGCGGCGGAGCAGCTGGGGGCGCCGCGCTGCGAGGTGAAGTGGCCCAACGACGTCTGGATCGAGGGCCGCAAGTGTGCAGGGGTCCTGATCGAGGCCCGCCCCCAGGACGGCTGGGCGGTGATCGGGGTCGGGATCAACCTGACGATCGCCACAGATGAGTTCCCCCCCGAGCTCCGCGAGGCCGCGACCTCGATCGGCGGCGGCGCGACGCCGGAGGAAGCGCGGACGGCGCTGAACGCGGCGCTGGATGCATGGGTCGCGGCCGAGTCGGACAAGGTCCTGCGGGAGTTCCGAAAGCGCGACGCGCTGAAGGGGCGGAAGATCTCCTGGGAGGAGGGCAAGGGCGTCGCCGAGGGCGTCGATGAGCAGGGAAGACTGCTTGTAAGAGGGTCAGATGGAGAAGTAGCGGCGCTCGGCGCCGGCGAGATCCACCTCGCCCCCCTGGATCTGTCCTGACCTGAAGCCCCTATGAGGACAAGGGTCAGGACGAATCGGACTCGGCGGCCGCTTTCTCGTCCTCTGCATGCATCTGTTCGTCGGCCGGATCCCCTCCCGGGTCACCGTTGGCGTCGGCTGCGGGGGCACCGTTGTCCGCCGCATCGCCGCCGCCGCGCTTGCGACGCCGGCGCCGCTTGCCGGCCTTGGGGAAGTTGCGCAGCAGCTCGCGGGCGATCGCCGAGGGCTTGCGGGCCATCCGCATCCGCGCCCCACGCAAAACCTCCTCGCCCTCGGGGGTGTGGGCGACAGCCGCGGCCAGCAGTGCCACCGCGAGGCGGCGGTCCTGCTTGCGAGCCGCGTGGACGAGACGCCGGGCGTTGCGCCCGTGGGCGCGGCCGGAGGAGTTGACCAGCAGCCCCAGCAGCCGCTTGGTCTCCGGCCAGCGCTGCACGGCGTACTCCTCGTGCAGCTCGCGGGTGTAGGAGGCCAGCCGCCAGACCCACGCCTGGGCCTGGTCGCGACGGCCGATGCGGCGGTCGATCAGCGCCTGCAGCAGCACCTTGACGCCGGCGCGCTTGTCGTCGCGACTCCAGGTGCCGACGATCTCGATCGCGTCGTCGAAGGGCTCCGGCTCGCGCAGCGCCGCCACCTCCGCCAGCGCCTTCAGACGCAGTTGCGAGTTGCGGTTGCGCTGCACGCAGGTGAGCAGGAAGCGGCGGCGCAGCTCCTTGGTCTCGTCGTTCTGCAACATCGCCCGGGCCCGGCGCCAGCCGGCAGGATTGACGCGAGCGCCCGCGAGCGCAGCCCAGACGTGCTGCTCGGAGTAGTCGAGGTTCTCGACCGCGATCCGCCACAGCTCCCGCTCCAGCACCGAGAGGCGGCGATCGGAGCTGTCGGAGACCGGCACGATGCGGCGCTCGACCCGGACCTTGCGGCCGCGGCCCCGGCGCACCGGCCCGACGACGATCGCGCCGCCGCGGTAGACGTCGCGGTCGAGCAGGCTGTGCAGGGTGATGATCGTCTCGTCGTGGGTAGTCGCCGGGTGGACGAAGTCGATCACCAGGCCGGCCTCCTTGCCGGGCGCCCGGCGCGTTACCCGGCCGACCCGCTGCTGGTAGACGCGGCGCGAGGCGGTCGGGGCGAGGTGCATGCAGATCGTCGCCCGCGGCGAGTTCCAGCCCTCGGCCAGCAGCATCGCGTTGCAGAGCACGTCGACCTCGCCGCGCTCGAAGCCGGCGAGGGTCTCGGCCAGCTCGCGCTTCGGAGTCTCGCCCGACACCGCGCGGGCGTTGATGCCCGCCTGCTGGAACGCCTGCGCGACGTTGTTGGCGTGCTTGACCCCGGCCGTGTAGAGGACGCCGGGGACCTTGCGGAATCGCGACTTGTAAAGGTCGGCGATCGCGTGGTTGAAGGGCGCCTGGTCGAGCAGCGCCGCCAGCTCCTCCTGGTCGAAGTCCTGGTCCACCTCGCCCTTTCGCAGCGGCACCTTGGCGATCGTCCGCACCCCGGGCCCGGGAGGGATCCGCAGGCAGCGCAGCGGCGAGATCACGCCCCGGCGGGCCGCCTGGGCGAGGTCGAAACGCGAGGTCTGGGTAGGGAAGAGGTCGGCGACGTGGCGGGCAATCAGCGCCCCCGTCGCAGTCATCCCGATGAAGACCGGGCCCGGCCAGGCGCGGATGCAGGCGCTGGTCTTCTCGCCCAGCGCGGTGTGGGCCTCGTCGCAGATCACGATCGTGTAGGCGTCGGAGATCCGGCTCGCGTTGCGCACGAACCACTGGTAGGTCTCGACGGTCACCGGACCGTCGGCCTCGTCTCGCCCGTCCATAAGCGCCGGCCGCAGCCGCTCCTTGTAGCCCCGGTCGGAGATCTCGCCGATGAACTGGTCGACGAGATTGCGGCGGTGGGTGAGGATCAGGACCCCACCCGTGCGGGAGGCCTCGATGAAGCCGACCGCGGCGACGGTCTTGCCGGCGCCGGTCGCGTGCTCAAACCAGAAGCGCCGCTCGGCGCCGGGGTCGTCGGCGTCGGCCGGGGCGGGTTCCTCCTCGGCTTCCTGGTCGTCCTCCCAGTCCACGGGCTCTTCTTCGTCGGCGGCGAGATCGGCGTCCAGCTCCTCATCGCCGGCGCCGTTGACGGGCGGCTCGGCGGGATCGGGTGCCAGAGCGGCCTCGCCGGCGGAGTCGCCATTTGAGCCGTCGCGGCGCCCATTCGCCGCCGCGCCCTGCTGCTCGGAGATCAGCTCCGCGAGGGTTCCGGACAGGGCGTCAACCTGATGCGCGGAAAGCTCGGCACCGTCTCGCAGCACCGGAGCCTCCTCGGCCAGCAGCCGCTCCAGCCCGAGCAGCAGCGAGAAGGCACTGCGCCATTCGACCGACGGCGCCTCGGCGCCCTCGTCCAGCTCCCGCAAGGCGGCGTCGAGCGCCTTGCGCCGGGCGGTACCGGGCGCCAGCGCTTCAGCGGACTCTCCCTCGAGCAGGATCGGTTCGCGGACGAACTTCGCCGCCCGCTCGATCTCGGCGTTTGAGGGAACTGCCGCCTGCGCGGCAACTTCGCTGGTATCGGCCATCAAGGCTTCGAATCGAGCCTCACCGCAACGCAACTGGCGCGGGTGAAGCAGATGAACTGGTGAGGGTTCCGGAGTAGGCGCCCGTGGGTCCCCTGTCCCCGGCGATCTCGGTGGCCCGCATCCGGGCGGGCCAACAAGTCGTATTAAATCATTGTGGTGACTCGGATGTGCGTGCGACTGACGGGCGGCTGCCTGCTGGCGCTATTGCTGGCGCTGGCGCTGGCGGCCTGCGGCTCGGACGAGACCGGCGGCGCCTACGGCGGCGACTCGCCCGACTACGAGGCGGCGCTGAGCGGGGCTGCCGCCGGCGCTGGCCGCCCTGCACGAGCAGGGCAACGAACTGCTCGACGGCGGCCCGGAGGCCTTCGAGCGCCGCCTCGCTGAGCTGGAGGGCTTTCCGGTCGTGGTCAACAAGTGGGCCTCGTGGTGCGGACCGTGCCGGCTCGAGTTTCCCTACTTCCAGGCCCTCTCGGCCAAGTACGGCAAGCGAATCGGCTTCATCGGGGTCGACTCCAACGACTCCGAGGACGCCGCTGCGACGTTCCTGGGCGAGTACCCGGTTCCATACCCGAGCTACAGCGATCCCGACCAGAAGGTGGCCGCCGTCTTCGACGCCACGCTCGGCTTTCCGGCGACCGCGTATTACGACCGCAGCGGCGAGCGGGTGTTCCTCAAGCTCGGCCCCTACACCAGCGAGGCGGAGTTCGAGGCAGACCTGCGGCGGTACGCGCTCGGCCAGCAGAGCTGAGCCACGCCGAGAGGTGCGCGAGGGCGGATAATCGGAGCCTGATGTCGCGCTGGCGGATCGCGTTCTTCTCGCTGCTCGCCATATCGG
This sequence comes from uncultured Actinomycetes bacterium, assembly GCA_963793785.1. Taxonomy (GTDB): domain Bacteria; phylum Actinomycetota; class Thermoleophilia; order Solirubrobacterales; family 70-9; genus CAWCBH01. The sequence continues at coordinate 192,580 of CAWCBH010000004.1, read as the reverse complement.
GGTTTGGGCTCGCCGCGGTGGCCGCCGGCCAGGATCGCGCCGGCTTCGCCTACTCCCTGGAGCTGAGCGGCGAGATCTCCCCCGCCACTGCGGGCTGGGTCGACGAGGCCCTCGGCGACGCCGAAGAGGAGGGCGCGGAGCTGGCGATCATCCGCCTCGACACACCGGGGGGCCTGGACTCCTCCACCCGCGACATCGTCAAGGACATCGTCTCGGCGCCGCTGCCGGTGGTCGTCTACGTCTCCCCCGACGGCGCCCGGGCCGCTTCGGCCGGCGCCTACATCACCCAGGCGGCGGACGTCGCCGCGATGGCCCCCCAGACCAACATCGGCTCGGCGACGCCGATCTCGATCGGGCCCGGCTCCGAGGACGAGGTGCTGGGGCGCAAGATCCGCAACGACGCAGCCGCCTACATCCGGGCGCTCGCCTCGGCCCACGGGCGCAACGCGACACTGGCCGAGGACACGGTGATCGAGGCGGTCAACGTGACCGCCGGCGAGGCGCTGGCGGCAAACCTGATCGACGCCGTCGCCTCCAGCGAGCGCGAGCTGCTGGCCGAGCTGGACGGTTTTCGGGTCCAGGGCCCGAAGGCGCAGGCCCTCGCCACCGCCGGACTGGAGATCGAGTCCCACGACATGCCGCTCCAGTACGAGCTGCTGCAGATCATCGTCAACCCGACGATCGCCTTCCTGCTGCTGACCGTGGGTCTGGTCGGCCTTGCGATCGAGCTGTTCAGCCCCGGGCTGATCCTGCCGGGAACCCTGGGCCTGATCTCGTTCCTGCTCGGCCTCTACGGAACCGCCCAGCTGCCCGTCACGGCAGCCGGGATCCTGCTCTTGGTGCTCGCGATCGGCCTGATCATCGCCGAGGGCCAGCTCAACACCCACGGGTTGCTCGGAGCGGGCGGGGTGGTGGCGCTGATCCTCTCCGGTCTGCTGCTCTTCAACACCGGCGAGGGCGCCGACGTCTCGGTCCCGGTGGTCGTCGCCACCGGCCTGATCCTGGGCGGTTTCCTGGCCTTTGCCGTCGAGCGCGTGGTCAGGGCCCGACGCGAGCCGGTCCGCACCGGTTATGAGGAGCTGGCCGGGATCGACGTCGAGGCGCGCACCGCGCTGGATCCCGAGGGCCAGGTCTGGGCGGAGGGGGCGCTGTGGCGGGCCCGGCTCGCCGACCCGGCGGCCCGAGTCGCCGCGGGAGGTAGAGTCACCGTTGAGGCGGTCGAGGGGCTGACGCTGGTGGTGCGGCCGGGGCCGAGAGCCGAGAGCGCAAGCGAGGAAGGAGCTGGCTGATGGGAGTGGCAATCGCGGTCGTCGCGGTGCTGGCGATCCTGCTGCTGATCGTCCTCGGCTCCGCCGTCCGCATCCTGCGCGAGTACGAGCGCGGCGTGATCTTCCGCCTCGGGCGGTTGATAGCCCAGAAGGGGCCGGGGTTGATCCTGCTGATCCCGTTCATCGACCGGATGGTCCGCGTCGACCTGCGCACGGTGACCCTCAATATCCCGCCGCAGGAGGTGATCACGCGCGACAACGTTCCGGCCAGGGTCAACGCCGTCTGCTACTTCCGCGTCATCGACCCGAACCGGGCGATCGTGGAGGTGGAGAACTTCCTCCTCGCGACCTCGCAGATCGCCCAGACGTCCTTGCGCTCGGTGCTCGGCAAGGCGGAGCTGGACCAGCTGCTCGCCGAGCGCGACCGCCTCAACGAGGATCTTCAGAAGATCATCGACGAGCAGACCGAGCCCTGGGGCGTGAAGGTGACGACGGTCGAGATCAAAGACGTCGAGATCCCCGAGCAGATGCAGCGGGCGATGGCGCGCCAGGCCGAGGCCGAGCGCGAGCGACGGGCCAAGATCATCAATTCCGAGGGCGAGTACCAGGCGGCGCAGAAGCTCGCCGACGCCGCCGACATCATCAGCACCAACCCGGCAACGCTGCAGCTGCGCTACCTGCAGACGCTGCTGGAGATGGGGGTCAACCAGAACACGACGATCGTCTTTCCGATCCCGCTCGACATGTTCAAGGCGTTCACGCAGCCGCGTGAGGACCAATCCCCGCGCAGGCCCTCCGCTCCACCGCCACCGGAAGATCCCAAGCCCGACCTCGGCGACCTCGAGAGCGACCTGCCGCCCTCCCGCACCTAGTCGGTGGAGGCCGACGACGGAGTCGAGGTCCGCCTGGCGCGGGACGAGGAGGAGATCGAGGCGGCGCAGGAGCTGCGGGTGCGGGTCTTCTCCGGCGAGCAGGGAATCTCGCGCGAGGCCGAGATCGACGGGCTCGACGCGATGGCGGCGCACCTGATCGCCCTGCGGCGCGATCGCGTCGTCGGAACCTGCAGGCTGCGTTTCCCGCGCGGGCAGGGAAAGATCGAGCGGATGGTGGTCGAGAGGACCCTGCGGCGGACCGGGATCGGCGCCCGCCTCGTCGCGGCGGCGGAGCAGACGGCCGCGGAACGTGGGACCGAGGAGCTGGTGCTGCACGCGCAGCTTCGATCGCAGGAGTTCTATGCCGCCTGCGGCTACGAGGCCGTCGGCGAGACGTTTCTCGAGGAGGGCATCCCCCACGTCCTGATGCGCCGGCGAGTCGGCCGCGACCGGTGAGCGCCCGCCGATGAGCGCGCCCGAGATCCGGATCGACCAGCTGACCGGGCTGCGGACGATCCTGGCCCCGGCGCGGGCCGACCGCCCGGAGAGCTTTGCCCCCGCCGTACGCGCCGCGAATGCGTCCGAGAGCTGCCCCTTCTGCGAAGGCCGCGAGGACCGCACCCCGCCCGAGATCTACGCGACCCGGGCCACCGGAAGGCCCGATTCGCCGGGCTGGACCACCCGCGTGGTCCCCAACCTCTACCCGGCGCTGGGCTCGGAAGCGTTGCCGGGACCCGCGGCGCCGGCGGCCAGTGCTGGGTCTTTCACCGCCGGGGCCGATCCGCTGGCGGCCTCGAAGCGGGCCGGCGAGGCGGATCTCTTCTCCTCACGTCCGGCGCCGGGACACCACGAGGTGCTCGTCAACGCTCCCGAGCATGTGACGGCGATGGCGGACCTCCCCGGGGAGCAGTTCGAAGCCGCAATGGCGACCTGGCGCGAGCGGATGCGAGCCCACGAGGAAGCTGCCTACGTGCAGCTGATCCTCAACGAGGGGGCGGGAGCCGGGGCCTCGCTGGAGCACACCCACGCCCAGCTCTACGCGCTCGGCTTCGTCCCCAATGCGATCGCCCGCGAGCGCGAACGGGCCGGCGCCTACCGGGAGCGGACCGGCGGCGGGGGGCTGCTGAGCGACATCCTCGCCGAGGAGGTGCGCCGCCGCGACCGCCTCGTCGCGATCGACGAGGAGGCGGCGCTGCTTTGCCCCTGGGCCTCCCGCTCGCCGTTCGAGCTGCGGGTCGTTCCGCGACGCCCTTCCCCCCGCTTCGAGGACGACAGCGGCGGCGGGGCGATGATCCGGACCGCGCTGCGGGCGCTGGCGGCCCGCTTCGGCGCCTCTCCGGAGCTGAACCTCTGGGTTCGCAACGGCCCTCCCGGCGCCGGGAACTTCCACTGGCACGTCGACATCGCTCCTCGCCTGACCGTGCGGGCGGGCTTCGAGCTCGGGACCGGGATCGACATCAACGTCTACCCGCCCGAGCGCGCCGCCGCCGACCTGCGTGAGGCGATCGCAAGCTAGGGTCCTCGGCCGTGCCTCCCGACCCGCGCCCGATCCCGCGCTTCCTCGCCGACGTCTCCCAGGAGGGGATCCCGCACGGCCGCTTCGCCGAGCGCCTGGCGGAGGCGTTTCGCGGCCAGTGCGAGCAGATCGAGGACCTGCCGGAGGGGGCGACGACGCCCGATCAGATCGACTGGTACCCCGAGCGCACCTGGGGCGGCCGGGTCTGGATCCCGGCGACCGCGCGGGTATCGGCGGGCGAGGAGGAGCTCGAGCTCTACGGGCACGTCTCCTATCTCCTGCCGCCCGACGGCGAGCCGACCGACTTCGTCGCCACGGCCGACTTCACCGACGTCTTCGCCGAGGACAACCCCGATTGGCGGATCGACCTCAACGACGACGTCGTCGGCCGCTGGCGCGGCGAGGCCGGAATGGCCGGCGACGTGACCCTGATCTGGGGCCGCCCCCTGGTCCCCGGCGCCGTCGCGGTCACAGCCCAGCTGGAGCTGGACACCGTCGACCAGGAGCCGATCTCCAACGGTCGCTTCACGCTGGTGGCGCTGGACGCGCTGGAGGGCTACGGGGACGACATCTTCTGCGAGGTCAAGGTCTGGAACCGTCGCGCCCAGGAGCTCGCTTCCGAGAGCCTCTATGCGGAGGCCGAGGAAGCGGTCGCAGGCGCCGGCGATACCGTCGGCCCCGATAGCCCACCTGGATAGGACCCTGCCATGAACGAGCTTCGAAGGCGGCTCGGCGAATCACTGCGAGTCTCCGGTCCGATCTGGACAGCGTCGCTGGTCATCGAGCGCATCCTGCCCGTCAACCTGCTCGGTCGCTGGCCGCAAACACGGGTCCCGGTCGAGCGACTTCGAGCACAGGTTCTGGCGATCCTCGGCGCATGGGGAATGCCCGAGGTCGAGGCGAAGACCACCGCCGATCATCTGATCTACCCGGATCTGTGCGGAATCGACTCGCACGGTGTCGCGATGCTGTTGCACTACCAGCGCGCGCTCAGCGACGGCTCGATGAGGATTCCAGCCGCCGTCACGGTCCTCACCGAGGGACCGTCGACGGCGCTTCTCGATGGTGGCGGCGGGCTCGGGCACCTGCCCGCGGACCGCGCGATGAGGATGGCGATCGCCAAGGCTCGCGAAACCGGCGTGGCGGCGGTCGCGGTCCGCAGCTCCGGCCACTTCGGCGCCGCCGGCAGCTATGCCGCGATGGCCTCGGAGGCGGGGCTGCTGGGTCTGGTGACCACCAACACGCAAGAGCGCGCCGTCGTGCCGACCTTCGCCGCCGACGCGATGCTGGGGACGAACGCGATCTCCTTCGCGGCGCCCTCCGAGGCTGGAAGGGGCTTCCTCCTCGACATCGCCACCAGCACCGCCTCGATGGGCAAGGTGCTGACCAGGTGGCGAGAGGGACGGAGGATCCCCCCGGGTGGGCCCTCGACGCTCGGGGCCGCCCAGTCGGGAACGGGCGTGTGGCGGCGGCGCAGCGGCGGCTCACGCCGCTCGGCAGCCGGCCCGAGAATGCGAGTCACAAAGGCTACGGTCTCGCCGCGATGGTCGAGATCCTCTCCGCCACCCTGCCAAGACCGAGCGGTGAGGAACAGCGGCGTCGGGCACTTCTTCTGGGCGCTCGACCCGGGCCGGTTTCGTCAGGACGATCGCTTCGAGGGCGACCTCGACCGGCTGGCGGACTCGCTGCGTGCGGCCCGTCCACTTTCCCCCGGCAGGCCGGTGCTGGTTGCCGGCGATCCCGAACGCGAGGTCCGCGACCACCGTCTGCGCGCCGGCATTCCCCTCTCCAGAAGCGTGATCGAGGACCTGCGCACCGTTGCTCGCCGCTCGCGGGTCCCGTTCAGCCTGTGAGTCCGTCGCCGCTGCGGCGGTCTCCGGCAGCGCCGTCGTAGCGGCGAACGCGCGGCAGCGAAGAGTCCCCTTCCTGCCGCGAGAGCAGGTGGATCGCCGGCGCGACCGGCGCGTGCGCCGGATCGTGGCTTACGCGGCGAAGACGGTCCCCTACTACCGGGAGCTGTTCGCTCGCGAGCGGATCGACTACCGCGCAGATCCGAACCGCAGAGGATCTCGCCCGGCTGCCGCTGCTGGACCGGGAGCTGGTTCGCAGGCAGCCGCAGCTCTTCCTTTCCGAGGCCCGTCCGGCCAGGGACTCGCTGGCGTTCTTCACCACCGGCTCCACCGGCACACCATTGCGGGTACAGCACGACCGGCGCTCGCTGCTCCTTAACCTCGCGCTCGGAGAAAGGGAGCGCGCACCGGTCATCGAGGGGACCGGCGGCTCCTTCCTACCCAAGGAGATCTACGTCGGTTTCGAGACCTCGACCTTGCGAAAGGTGACCGCCTTCTATCGGCAGAGCACCCTGATGCCTGTGGGATCTGGCCGGCTGCTTCGTTTCGGTGCGCACGCCGATCGAGGAAGTCGCTGCGCTGTCCCTGGCCGAGAAGCCGGACCTGCTGGTCGGCTACGGCGGATGGATCCACCTGTTCTTCAAGACCGTCGCGGCCCGGGGGATCGAGATCCACGCACCGAAGATGGTGATGTACGTGGCGGAGGCGCTACCACACGGAGGCCGAGAGCAGATCGAAGGAGGCCTTCGGGATCCCGGTCATGTCGCGCTACAGCGCCGCCGAGGCCTTCAAGATCGGCTTCTACTGCGAGCGGCGCTCAGGCTTCCATCTTCACGAGGACGTCACTCATGTGCGCGTCGTCGGGGCCGAGGGAGAAGACCCTCGCCCCCGACGAGACGGGACGACTGGTGATCAGCAACCTCGTCAATCGAGGCTCGGTGCTCCTCAATTACCCGATCGGCGACCTGGGGTCGATCTCCTCGGCAGCAGTGCAGCTGCGGGCGCACTTTCAAGCTCCTCTCGGAGCTGGAGGGCCGCGTCGAGGACATCCTGCCGATGCCCGATGGTCGGTTCGTCCACCCGCGAGCCGTCTGGCAGGTCTTCCAGGGTGATCCCGATCTGCTCCAGTATCAGCTCACCCAACGCGAGCCCGACCGTTTCGAGCTGGGGCTCGTCACGATCGATCGAGAGGCCTTCGAGCGCGTCGAGCGGCGGGCGCAGCCGCTGCTGCGGGAGCTGCTCGGCCCGGCAGTCGCATATCGAGATAATCCCCCGCAACGCGGAGGACCAGCGCGGAGCGAGGGTAAGTTCCGCGCTGTCGTCTCCCACTGCCATCCGCCGGTCTGAACGCGGGTCATGTCGGCCTCGGGGGCTCGGGTGGGATCGGAGAGCAGGCTCGCTCCGTTCCGCTTCTCTCAGCTCCGAGACGCCGAGCTTCCGCGTGCGCCACCATTCGGCCACGAACGGCATCGGATCGCGAGCCGACCAGACCGCATCGATCGTCCTGCGGCGCATACGGCGCGAGGAACTCGGCGGGCCTGATCCGGCGGTTGCGGGCCTCGAACGCCGAATACAGCAGGTCGTCACGTAGATGGGTCCAGATGCCCCGCCAGACCGGTCCGGCACGTCAGGGCGCCGCCGCTCGCCCATATGCTCGTTCCACGCCAGGCCGGCAAGGTCAAGCCCGGCGCGGCGCAGCAATGCGTTGTAGACGACCGACCGCCCGTTGAGCTCGAAGAAACGCCGTCGCCCATCACGCGAATCGCGCTTGAACTCGCCGATCACCATCCCGCGCAGCCCGATCCGCCGCGCGATCTCCAGCGTCGCCTCCTGCAGCCCAGGGTCATCCGCGACCACCTTCGCGACCCGGGCGTTGCCGAACCCCGAAGGCCCCTGACGCAGCTTCCGAACCAAACGCCCGGCGACCAGCCCACCGCCCTGATCAAGGTAGGCGCAGTAGGCGTAGATATCGCTGTCCGGGCCCGGCACCAGATCGAGGACGACTCCCGGGATCTGCACTCGGTGCATCGGCGTCGATCCAGGCCCGCATCTCGCCGCGATCGTTGGCGATGCCCAGCTTGGAGCCGAAGCACGCGAAGAACCGGGGCGTCGCCAGCGGCTTGACGACAACCGGGAAGTGGAGGTCGTCACGGGCCAGGGTCTCGAGCTCCGCGGGGCCGTAGGAGGTCGGGGTATCGACTCCGACGGCCCTGGCCGCCTCCGCCATCGACTGCTTGTCGAGCAGGAAACCGATCGACTCGAGCGGCGGCGCGACGAGCCGGTAGCGCGACGACAGCGACTCGCCGTGCTCGCTCAGCGCAGCGAGGGCCTCGTCGTTGGTGGGGAACAACGCCCAGCCGGCCCAATCGCCAGCCCGTCGCTCGAGCAGGTCGGCAAGGGCGTCCGGTTTCTCCTGCAGCTCGCTGACGGAGAAGCAGGCGCTGGCCCAGCGCGACCGGTGGGCGATGTCATACGGCTTGGTGGTGATGACGGCGGTGCGAATTCCTCTCGCGGCCAGCGCGCGCACCACCCCGAGCCCGTTGACGGAGGCGCCGATCACAACGGCCCCTGGTCCGCTCATAGCAGGATCAGATCACGGTTCCCCGTCGATGGGGCGCGTTAGGGTGGGCGGCTTGACCGCTGCCGCCCCACCGGTGCTGGCGGCCGGGCCCTCCGGGCAGCCCTTCATCGGACACTTTCAGGCCTTCCGGAAGGACCGGCTCCGCCTCCTCGACGCCTGCCGCGAGGCGCCGGGAGAGGTCGTCCAGTTGCGGATCGGACGGCCGACGTACGTGCTGAAGCGACCGGAGGACATCAGGCACGTGTTCGTCACCCATCGCGACGGCTATGCGAAGAGCCGGCGAAACGTCGGCGCCCGGGCAAAGCGGATCTTCGGCGACGGGCTGATGACCAGCGCAGAGGGCCCGCACCGGCCGATGCGCAAGCGGGTCCAGCCGGTCTTCCGCGAGCGATCGATCGCGCGGCTGAGCGACGTGATCGTGCGCGGCGTGGACGCGATGATCGACCGCTGGCAGCGGGCAGATGAGATCGATCTCGCCGATGAGATGGCGGCGCTTTCGCTGAACACGATGGTGGCGGCGACGTTCGGGGTCGAGTCGGGCGCCGAGCTGGCCGCGATCGAGCGGGGGCTCGCAACGCGCACCGACGTGATGAGCAGGACCTTCAATTCGCTCGTCGATCTGCCGGGCTTCCTGCCGCTCACGTTCTCTCCGCGGCGCCGCCGTGCGATCGCCGATCTCGACCGGCACCTCGATCTCATCATCCGCGAGCACCGGCAGCGGAGTGACGGCGCCGAGGACCTGCTTGCGATGGTGATGGCCACCCACAGCGGCGTTGACGGCGCAACCGAGCTTCGGCGGGTCCGCGGCGAAGCCCTCACTCTCGTCCTGGCTGCGTATGAGAACGTCGCTCGCACCCTGACCTGGACCCTGCTCGGCATTGCCCGGCACGACGACGTCCAGACTGAGCTCCGCGGCGAGGTTCGGCGGCTGCTGGGCGACTCGACGCCGAAGGGAGCCTGCCGGGAGCTGCGCTACACGGACATGGTCGTGGCCGAGTCGATGCGGCTGTGGCCACCGAACCCGTTCGTGTTCCGCATCGCCCTCGCCGACGACGTCCTCCCGACCGGCACATCTATCCCCGCCGGATCGAAGCTGCTGATCTCGCCTTACATCGTCCAGCGCGACCCGCGCAACTTCCCCGATCCCGAGCGCTTCGATCCCCACCGATTCGCCCGGGAGGCGCGACGGGGACGACCGCAATTCGCCTACTTCCCATTCGGCGGCGGCCCGCGGGTGTGCATCGGGCGGACCCTGACGACGCTTCAGTGCCGGCTTGTGCTCGCCCGCCTCACCCAGCGCGTCCGCCTCGAGCTTGCCGACAGCGCACCGTCCTACGCCTGCGGCCGCCTGCCGCCGGGGTTCGGTCCCACGATGCGGGTGCGCTGACCGTACTCTCCTGTTCGAGCCCCGATAGCTCAGCTGGATAGAGCGACTCCCTCCTAAGGAGTAGGCCGCAGGTTCGAATCCTGCTCGGGGCGTGACGCGGGAGACCGTTGCCGTCCTGGCCGAGGACCCCGACAGCCCTCGGCTTCGGGTACCGGGCGATCTCAGCGCCGGACCCGGACCACGGTCTCGGGCCTGTCGTTGCGTGGGTTGTCGTCCGACACCACCAGGTCCGAGTCGAGCAGGATCGAGCGCTCGACCCTGATTCGCGTCGTCATCACCGCGGTCTCGCCGGGCGCGAGCGGCTTCACCTTGCAGCCCGCCACAGGAACGCGGACGAAGAAGCCCTTCGAGCAGCCCTGCATGTTCCGGCCCCGCACCGATAGAAGCCTGCCCTTGCCGGGGTCGCTCTTCAAAGCCGGCTTGTTGATGCTCTGGGACGTGAACACGCCGCTGTCGTCTTGCGGCCCGGGAGAGGGCTGGTTGCCGATGTTCTCGACCAGGAGCTTCGCCGTCACCACCTGGCCCGGACGGACCACCCGGCGGGAGACCGTTTGGCGCATGCGCAGGTCATAGCGGTCGGGTGGGCGGATGTCCGCTTCGACCAGCATGGTGAACGTCCCGCGCTGGATGGTTCCCGCAAGCAGCGGCCCGTTCACTCGCACCCAGTAGGTGACGCCGGGCTGAGGGATCAATCGGACCCGCTGCCCATTCCCTGCGCAGAAAGCGAAGTCGGCCGAGGCCTCGCTCAATCCCGCCAGGGTCGAGCCTCTGAAGACCTCGAGATCGTGATCGAAGTCCGACTGGCAGGTGGAGAAGGTCGCGCTGCGAGCGAAGGTCGGGGTATCCCAGCGGTACCAGACGGAGGACGCGGCCGGATCGCCGCCACCCCTCTCCGGGGGCTCCCCCGGCTCGCCCGTCGCCTCGAGGTTGTTGCCGCTGACCGAGTCGCCCGTCGAGGTCAGCGTCTGCGCACTGGCGAAATCGTCGTTCGGCGGCGGTGCGGCAATCGCGATCGCCGCCAAGGTCAGCGCCAGCACGGCGACCGCGAGCGCGATCAGGATCCGCGCTGGGCGCCCGGCTGAGTCGAGGTCCGCCACCCTTCAGGAGACGCTAACGCAAGGTCAGGCAGTGGCGCCTTCGGCCTCCGGGTAGAGCTCCTCGATCGTCAGCAGCGCCCCGTAGGGCGCCTGCGCGGCGGCCTCGATCCGCTCGCCGCCGCCGGCGAGGCGATCGACGACGCTGAGCACAGCCGCGATCTCGAGGCCCTCGGCGCGGACCCGCTCGATCGCCTCCGCCGTCGAGCCGCCGGTTGTGACCGTGTCCTCGACGACGAGGCAGCGGGCGCCGGGCTCGACGGCACCCTCGACCCAGCGCTGCAGGCCGTGCTGCTTGCGCTCCTTGCGGACGAAGAAGCCGACCAGATCCTCGCCCTCGGGAACCGCGATCGCGGCGCAGGCCAGCGGGATCGCCGCCATCACCGGGCCGCCGACCGCGGTGGCGCCGGCTTCGGTGGCGGCCGCTGCGATCAGCTCGCCGACGGCGCGGAAAGCAGGTGGGCGCAGCAGGGCCCGGCGCGCGTCGACGTAGTAGTCGGCCTTCTGGCCGCTTGAGAGCGTCACTTCTCCGAGCACCAGGGCGTGAGCCCGCAGCTCGGCGAGCAGGGTCGCCTTGGCGGCTTCCAGGTCGGCCACGCCGGGCAGCCTAGAGGCCTGTCTCTAGCTGCGCAGCTGCGCCTCGATCGCCGCTGTCAGGGCGGGGTCGTCGGGCTCGGTGGTCGCGCCCCAGCGCTCGACCAGGCGCCCGCGCCGATCGAGCAGGTACTTGTTGAAGTTCCAGTCCGGCTCGCCGAGCGCGCTGAACAGCGGCGCCGCGTCGTCCCCGGTCACCGCGACCTTGGCGAACATCGGGAAGCTGACCCCGAAGTTGGCGCGGCAGAACTCGGCGATCGCGGCGTCGGAGCGAGGCTCCTGGCCGGCGACGTCGTCGGCGGGAAAGCCGAGGATCACCAGGCCCTCGCTGCGGCGGTCGCGGTAGAGGCGCTCCAGCCCCTCGAACTGCGAGGTGAAGCCGCACTCGGAGGCAGTGTTGACGACCAGCGCGACCTTGCCGAGGTAGCGGGAGAGGTTCTCCGGCGTCCCGTCGAGACGCTGCATCTCGAAGCGCAGCACGCCGCGATCGTCCTCCGGCGCCGTCGAGGCCGCAGGGGCGGAGCCCCCGGACGGCGAGGCACTGTCCTCGGCGTCCCCGCAGGCGCAGACCGTCAACGCCACCGAGGCCGCAAGCGCGAGAAAGGTCAGCTGCATCTGCCGCGAACTACGTCGAGGCGGGGGTGACCGGTTCACCGCCGAGGGCCTCCCGAAAGCCCTGGCGCCAGCTCGGATAGCGCGGCTGCCAGCCCAGCTCACGCTTGGCCTTCGCGTTCGAGGCCCCCCGCAGCTCGGTTGCCAGCGAGGTGACGAACCGCCCGGCGGCGAGGCGCGCCAGCCAGGTCGGGACCCGCAGCGGTCGCTTGGCGCCCAGGGCGTCCGCGTAGACGGGCAGCCAGTCGCGCATCGGCGCCGGCTCGTCGTCGACGACGTTGTAGATCCCCGGCCCGCCGTGGTCGAGCGCCGCCACCGTCGCGCCGGCCGCGTCGTCGACGTGGACGAAGGAGAAGGTCCCCGCTCCCTTGCCGACGATCGGGAAGCGGCGCCGGCTGACGTCGTCGGCCTGCGAGCCGCCCGGCGCGTAGTAGGTGCCGGGCCCGTAGAACTGGCCGTAGCGCAGCACCAGGCCCTCCAGCCCAGGCGCTTCGAGCGCCTCGCGCTCGGCAGTCAGCGCCGCCTCGACGCCGATGTCGAACGGCGGCGGAGCCTCGGTGAAGGGCCGCGCCTGCTCGTCCTTTACCCAGTCGCCCTCGGGGGCGTAGAGGAAGGCGATGCTCTGGACGATGATCCGTCGCGCCCCCGCGGACCGCGCCGCGGCGATCAGGTTGCGCCCGCCCTCCAGCCGCACCCGGTTGGTCGGCTCGTAGTCGATCTTGCGCGGGTCGTATCGCTGCGGCAGGCTGGTCAGCTGGTTGACCACCACCTCGGGGCGGGCCTGCGCGATCGCGTCGCTCACCCCGTCGGCGTCGAAGACGTCGCAGACCACCGCAGCTGGCGCCGGCAGCTTCGATCCGCTCCGCTCCGCGCGCCGAGCGGGTCATCCCGGTCGCCTCGTGCCCTGCCGCGAGCAGCTGCGGCAGCAGGCGGCGGCCGATCGCGCCGCTGGCGCCGGCGACGAAGACCCTCATCGGTGGACGCTCTCCTCCCTCCTCAAACGCGACGAGACATTGGCCAGGTAGACGCTGCCGAGCGCCCCCAGCGCCAGCAGCACCGTGTCCGCCCAGCCACGGGCGTCGCTGCGCGCCTCGCCGGTATCGAAGGCGTGGTTGAGCGCGTGCAGGCCGAACCAGAAGGCTCCGGTCATCAGGATCGGCACCCGCCACGACGGTCGGACGACGCAGACCGCGAGCGCGATCCCGGCCGCGAGCTGGAACGCTCCGACGTCGCCGACATAGTGGCTGTTCTCGACCCCGTAGCGGCCGATCTCGTCGAAGAAGGTGCCGGGGGCGAGCAGCGCCAGCGCTCCGGAGAAGATCTGGAAGGCCGCAGCCCCAACCAGGATCGCGCGCATCGCCGTCTCGTTCATGCGGACACCCTAATCGGGCGCCCGAGCGCGGCGGGCAGCCTAGAAGACGAAGATGTCCATGCCCGGGGAGATCCGGTCGTGGATCTCGGGCTGGTCGGCGATGAAGGTCCGCAGGCAGCCGTGGCTGGCCGGGTAGTTGGGGACCGAGTGGTAGCCGTGGATCGCGTAGCCGCCGTAGAAGTAGTACGAGTAGTACATGCCGGACGCCGTTGTAGCCGGGCTGGTCGTACATGAAGCTGAAGTGCCCCTGCACGGTGGGCGTCGCCGGCGCGCCGCTGGAGACCGGGTAGATCGCGACCGGCCTGTCGCCGTCGGCGAAGACGATCACCTGCTTCGAGAGTGGCGCCTCGACGTGCTCCCCGGCGCCGGGATGGCGGACCTTGTAGCGGCCGAGGCCGAGGAAAGCGCGCTTGACAAGGCGCTTGCCGGCGTGCTGGCTGCGGCTCATGTCGTTGACCTTGCGGTAGGCGAGGACGCCGCGGGCGGTCTTGCCGCGGAAGCACTCGCCGCGATTGGCGATGTAGCCCATCTCCCGCATCGCCTTCTTGAAGCCGCTGACGACACGGCTGCACTCCCCGTAGGAGACCGACTTGAAGCGCACCTTCCAGTCCTTGCGGATCGTGCGGTCGCCGCCCAGCCTGGCGTTGGCGATGTGGCGGGCGCTGGCCGCGTACTTGCCGCCGTGACGAAGACGGATGCGGCTGCGGAAGACGCCGTAGTTGCCCTTGCCGCGACGCACCTTGGCGGTCTTGGTCAGCAGCCGCTTGCCGGCGAGGAAGTAGTCGACCTTGACCCGCTGGCCCGGGCGGAAGGGCGCCAGGGTGCCGATCACCGGCACCCTGCTCATCACCATCGCCCGACCGTCACGCAGGTGGCCGATGCGGATCTTGACCGTTGCCTTGGCCGGCTTCGCAGCCCGCTGCGCGGCGGCGGAACCCTCCTCGGCGAGGGCCGTGGCAGGCAGGGTCAGCGAGGCAGCCGCAAGGGCGGCGACGAATAGGCGACGACTCATCTCCGGCATTGTGCCTGATCGGGGGGATGCGCTCACGCCGACAGCGCCAGGGCCAACGAATTGTTGACGAAGTGCAGCATGATCGGCGGCCAGAGCGATCCGGTCTTCTCGTACAGCAGCGCCAGCGCGACCCCGAAGATGACCAGCGGCGGCACCGTCGTGATCCCGGTCGTCGCGTGCAGGGCCCCGAAGACGATCCCGCTGACCAGGGCGGCCGCCAGCGCCGGCATCCGGGCGCGCAGGCCGCCGAACAGCATGCCGCGAAAGAAGAGCTCCTCGGAGATCGGGGCCAGAACGGCGATCAGCAGCAGCGAGAAGGCGGCGGCCACCGTCTCCGAGTCGAGGCCGAGCTCGCGGGCGATGTCCTCCTGGTCGGGCTCGACGACAAGCGCCGCGTAGAGCGCGATCGCGACGACGTAGGCGCCGTAGGCGGCGAGCATCCAGCCGAAGGCCGAAGGCCGGAAGCGCCGCAGCCCGAGCCGAGGCAAGGCGGCCCGCACCCCGCGCCCGGCGGCGGCGACGATCAGGGCGGTGGCGACCAGGGTGCCGCCGAGGATCGTCTGCACCGCGATCAGGGCGCCGTGGGTGTCCAGCTCCGGATCGGCGATCAGGACCGGGACCGGCAACAGCACCCCTCCCAGCACCAAGCCCGCGACCACGCCCCAGACGGTTCGCGACAGCGGCCAGTCCGCGTAGGGGAGTCCAGGCTGCGGTGGCTGATCCACGCTGCCCCCCGCCGGCTCGGGATCGAACCCGGCCGCATCGGCGGAGACGGACTGCCTACCGGCGGCAGCGGGGGGGCCGTCGGTGCGAGGCGGGCCCGCCAGGGCTCGGGTCGCATCCGCGAACAGCTCTCCCGCGCTGGGGCTGTCGACCGGCGCAGGAGCCGCAGCGGGCGCCCGGCCGGGCTGGGGCTCGCGGACGACGATCGTCTTCGCCGCCCGATCTCCGAGGCGCTGGCGCCGCGGCGATTCCCGGACCATGAAGTACAGCGCCCCGATCAGGGTCAGGGGCAGGTCGACGAGCCGGAGCAGGTTGCGGATCGCGGCCGCGTTCCAGTGCAGGCGGCCGCCGTCGAGCGGCATCACCCGCAGGCCGAGGGCGTTCTTTCCGATCGTCTGCCCGAAACGCCACTCGCAGACGGCGAAGTAGTTGAAGGCGGCGGTGAAGAGCGCCAGGACGGCGATCGTCGCCGCGGTCGCGTTGTCTTCGAACAGATAGCCGGGAAAGAAGAGCCCGATCCCGACGATCCAGACGGCGCTGTCGAGCAGCGCCGCGCCGAGGCGGCGGCCGAAGCCGGCGTACTGATAGCTGCGCCCGCCGTGGACGAAGCCGGGAGCCTCCCCGCTCACAGCCTCGAATCCACCTCCTCCAGCGAGCTGATGTCGCCGCCCCCGTCCCGATCGATCAGCAGCGCCCTGATCCCGGCCGCCCGCGCCCCGTCGAGGTCCTCCTCGGGGGTGTCGCCGACGTGCAGTGCCTGCGCGGGCTCGACGCCCGCCCGCGCCAGCGCCTGCTCGAAGATCGCCGGGTCGGGCTTGCGCGAGCCGGCCGCCGCGGAGCTGACCACACCGTCGAGCTGCTCGGCGAGGCCGCAGCGGCTCAACACCTCGGCCAGCGACACGTCCCAGTTGGAGACGCAGAGCAGCCGCAGGCCGCGGGAGCGCAACGTCGCCAGCGCCGGGGCGGCGTCGGGGAAGGCCTGAAAGCGAATCGCCGCCACCAGCGTCTCGGCGTCGACCTCGCGACCGAGCTGCTGCGAGAGGACCTCCGCGCAGCGCCGGCGCAGGTCGGCGAGCGAGGCGGCGTCGCGCCCCTCGTCGCTGTGCTCCTTGTAGTAGGCCATCTCCGCCCGCACCGCCTCGATCAGGCGTTTCTCGCCGACGCCGTCGCCGAGGGCCCGGCGCAGGCCGATCCAGGGCGGCTCGAGGTCGACGAGGGTCCCCAGCGCGTCCAGGAACACGGCTCTGGTTGCGGGTATGTTGGCCACGATGCCGGCAGTTTCACAGGTCGCGATCGTGCCCCTGCTGGTCGCCCAGGAGGCCGCCGAGCGGTCCTTCTGGGAGGAGCATGGCGACGAGATCTCGGCCGGAATCACGATCCTGGTCGCGATCCTGGTCGCCTTCCTGGTCGACCGGCTGGTGATCGGTCGCGGCGCCAGGGTCGCCGAGCGGATGACCGAGACCGGCGTCTCGCGCGCCGCCGCGACCCGCTTGCGGGTGGTCCGCCGCCTGGTCTTCGTGGCGATCCTCGTCATCGGCATCGCCCTGGCGCTGAGCCAGTTCGCGCAGATCAAGCGCCTCGCGACCGGGATCCTCGCCTCCAGCGCCGTGCTCGGCCTGGTCTTCGGCCTTGCCGCCCGCCAGACGCTCGGGAACATGGTCGCCGGTTTGATGCTCGCGATCGCCCAGCCGATCCGGATCGGCGACCGGATCAGCTTCGAGGAGGTGACCGGCCGGGTCGACGACCTCTCCCTCTCCTACACCTTCATCGACCCCGGCGACGGCGACCTGGTCGTGATCCCGAACGAGAAGATGGTCAGCGGCACTATCTACAACCACTCCACCGGCGATCGGGGGGCGCCGGTCACGGCCTCGGCCTGGTTACCGGCGGGGGCCAACATCCGCCGCGCGACCGAGGTCCTGAAGGCGGACGCGGGCGCCGACGCGGGTCACCGTGGTCGACTGGGCCCCGGAGGGGATCCGGATCGAGGTCCGGGTCAAGCCGGAGCAGGACCGCACCCGGGTCGGCGACGAGGAGGCGGCGCTGCGGGAGCGGGTGCAAAGGGCTCTGCAGAGCGCAGGGCTGCTGGCCGAGAACTGATCCGCAACGGCTGTCGCTCAGTACCCTTCCTGCGATGACGCAGCGCCAGCGCCGCCAGCGGCGCCGCGCCCACAACGGCGGTTTGGGCACCAAGCTGCTGATTGGCTTCGCGGCGCTCGTAGGCATGACCTCGATCGCCGGACTTGCGTTCGGCAGCTGGGTGATGAACGTCGCCGACGACGCGCCGCCGCTCTCTGCCTGCAAGCCGATCGACAAGGGCGGCAACTCGATCCTGATCGACGCCAACGGCGAGCGCCTCGGCTACATCCGCTCCGACGAGGCGCGGACGCCGGTCGCCGTGGAGCGGGTCCCGGTCGACATGCGCTACGCGACCGTGGCGATCGAGGACGAGCGTTTCTTCGAGCACGACGGGATCGACGTCGAGGGCGGCCTGCGGGCGCTGGTCGAGAACGTCGAGGCCGGGGAGGTCGTCCAGGGCGGCTCGACGATCACGATGCAGCTGATGCGCAACCTCTGCATCACCGACCCCAAGCGCAACCTCGAGCGCAAGATCCAGGAGGCGCAGCTGGCGCTTCGATACGAGGAGCGCCACTCCAAGCAGCGGATCCTCGGCCAGTACCTGAACAGCGCCTCCTACGGGACGGTCAACGGCCGCACGGCGGTGGGCGTCCAGGCGGCCGCGAAGATCTTCTTCTCGAAGCCGGTCTGGAAGCTGACCCTGGAGCAGGCGGCGCTGCTTGGCGGGACTGCCGCAGGCTCCGTCGGAGTACAACCCGCTCAACAACCCTCGCGGAGCGCGGGAGCGCCGCAACGAGGTCCTGGACCGGATGGCCGACCTCGGCTACATCGAGCGCTCACGGGCGCTCGAGGGCCAGCGGCGAGGGCTCGACGTCAACCCGTCCGACGAGTACTTCGAGCGCCGCGAGCCCTACTTCTTCGACTACGTCGAGAGCGAGCTGATCGAAAGCTACGGCGTCAACACCGTTCGCAAGGGCGGGCTGAAGGTCCACACGACGATCGAGCCGCGTCTGCAGGAGGTCGGCCGCGACGCGATCAACTCGGTCCTCTACTACCCCGACGATCCCTCCTCGGCGATCGTCGCGATCGACCCCCGCAGCGGTGAGATCAAGGCGATGGCGTCAAGCGGCAACTACGAGTCCAACCAGTACAACCTCGCCGCCCAGGGCCACCGCCAGGCGGGCTCGACGTTCAAGACGTTCGTCCTCACGGCGGCGGTCAACCAGGGGATCGACCCCTACTCGACCTATTACGAGTCCAAGCCGCTGGAGCTGGACCTGCCCGAGTACGGCCACTGGTCGGTCTCCACCTACAGCGGCGGCTACAGCGGCACGATGAGCCTGCACGCCGCCACGCTGGCATCCGACAACACCGTCTACGCACAGCTCGACCTCGACATCGGGCCCGAGGAGGTCGCCGAGACGGCCCGCAAGATGGGGATCGAGACCGAGCTCGACGGGATCCCGGCCGAGGGCCTGGGCGGGCTGCGGATCGGTGTCTCGCCGCTGGAGATGTCGGTCGCCTACGCGACCCTCGCCTCCGGGGGAATCCACCGCAATCCGGTCGCGATCCGCAAGGTGGAGTTCCCCAGCGGCCGCGTCGACCACCCCGAGGAGGCCGATCCGAAGCGGGTCCTGCCGGAGGCGGTCGCCTTCGAGGTTACGAAGGTCCTGCGCGACAACATGACCTCCGGCACCGGGACCGCGGCCTACACGGGCTGCTACGGACAGGCCGGCAAGACCGGCACCGTCGACAACTTCACCGACGCCTGGTTCATGGGCTACCAGCCGAATCTCTCGACCGGGGTCTGGGTCGGCTACCCGGAGTCGAACGCGATCGAGATGACCAGCGTGCACGGGATCTCGGTCGCCGGAGGGACGTTCCCGGCCGAGATCTGGAACGCCTTCCACGTCGGCGCCGGCATCCCCTGCGAGGACTTCGAGGAGCCCGAGGAGCCGATCGACTGGTCGTCCTTCTTCGGCACCTACGCGGTCTCGGGCTCCAGCGACTCCTACGACTACGACTACGACTCCGGTTACTCGACGGCGCCCGCCCCCGACGACTCCACTGAGGAGGGCGCCGGCGAGGGCGACGACTCCTCCTCCGGGGAGACCTATGACCCGGACCTCTATGCGCCCGGCGCCGGACAGGACCCGGCGCCCGCGCCCGATGACGACGGCGGGATCGGCGGCGGCCAGCCCAGCGGCGGCATCGGGGGAGATCTCTGAGCCGAGCCTGGCTGGGCCGGCTCGGGCTCGCCGGGCTGGCGATCGCCACGGTGCCGCTGGCCGCCCCGGGGCCGGATCTGGTCCCGGCGGCGGTCGACGGCGGTCCCGGCTGGCTCCTCGGCCTTTACGGCGACGGGCTCGGGATCGGCGGTGGCCCCTATTACGGATTTCTCTGGCTCGCCTTCCTCTCCTACCTCGCGGTCCTCGCCGCCGCCCCGGCGCTCTCGGAGCGCCTGCTGTGGGCGGCGATCGGAATCGCGGTCGCGGCTTTCGCGCTCGCGCCGCCGCTGCTCTCGGCGGACGTGTTCAGCTACATCTCCTACGCCCGGCTCGGCGTCGAGCACGGCCTCAACCCCTACACCGACACTCCCGCCGCGGTCCCGGGTGACGCGGCCTTCCCCTACGTCGGCTGGCGTGACACATCCAGCGCCTACGGGCCGCTCTTCACGTTGCTGACCTACCCGCTGGCGCCGCTCTCGGTACCGCTGGCGCTGGCGCTCCTGAAGGCCCTGGCCGCGGCGTCGGTGATCGGGCTGGCGCTGCTCTGCGCGCGCCTCGCGCCGGCCCGGGGCATCGACCCGCGGTCGGCGGCAGCCTTCGTGGCCCTGAACCCGCTCGTCCTTACGCACGTCGTCGGCGGCGCCCACAACGACGCGACGATGATGCTGGCGGTGATCGGCGGCTGTGCAGCGATCCTCTCGGCCCGCGAGGCCGCGGGCGGGGCGCTGCTGGCCGGCGCCACCGCCGTCAAGGTCTCGGCGGCCTTCGCGGCGCCGTTCGCGTTGCTCGGCGCCCACCGACGGCGGCGGTTCCTGCTCGGCGCCATCGCGGGGCTGGCCGCGACCGCGATCGTGAGCCTGCTCGCCTTCGGACCGCACGCCCTCGACGCGGTCGGCCTGGCGGGCGAGAACCAGGCCGCGACCAGCCACTACAGCGTCCCGGCGACCGTGGGGCGGATCCTCGGCGTCGACCCGGACCCGGTCCGGGTCGCCTTCCTGGTCGCCTACGCGATCCTCGTCGCAGTGCTGGTCGCCCGGGTATGGCGGCGCGACACCGACTGGCTGGCCGGCGCCGGATGGGCCGCCTTCGGCCTCCTGGTCGCAAGCGGTTGGCTGCTGCCCTGGTATCTGATCTGGGCCCTGCCGCTGGCGGCGATCGTCACCGATCGCCGGCTCGCCTGGGCGGTGCTGGCGCTGACCGCGTTCCAGCTCCTCAACCGGGTTCCGCTCTAGCGGTGGCCGGGGGATCCGGGGCCGGGGCGGAGACGCCCCAGCCGTGGCGACGGCCGAGCGCCGTCACCGCTGCCGCGAAGAGGACCTCGACGCAGGTCAGCACGGCACGGACGACGATCGCGATCAGCGAGCCGACCGCGAAGCTGCGGCTCGGCAGCGCCGCCTTGACGGCCCAGGCGAAGGCGGCGTCTCGCACACCGAGGCCGGCCGGAGCGACCAGCGTCAGCAGCGCAGCGACGTAGCCGATCGCCTGGGCCGAGCCGACAACCGGAAGCTCGGCCAGCGGGATCGTTCGCACCGAGCGAGCAACCAGGTAGACGCCGAGGCCGGCCACGCACCAGTTGAGCGCGTAAAAGGGCAGCATCGCCAGCACGCCCCGCAACGGCAGCGTGGCCGGGAGAGGCTCCCGCCCGAAGGCGGCAAGGACGCGATTCGCCAGCGGGCCGAAGACCTTCGGCTGCAGCAGCAAGATCACGGCGGGGATGACCAGCAGGACGCCCCAGCGCCAGGGCAGGTCCTGAAGGTCGGGGTGGCTGATCAGGAAGTAGGTGGAGACGGCGATCGCAGCGGAGGCGGAGATCGCCTGCTCGTAGACGAGGCTGACCAGTGTCGTTCGCCTCGGCACCCCGGCCCGCTCGGCGAGCAGCAGCCGGCCGAGCACGTAGAGGACGCTTCCGGGCACGTATCGGGCCAGCAGCGGCTGGCCCCAGGAGACCTGGGCCCGCAGGAACCCGATTCGGTGACCGAGAAAGCGCAGGATCAGGTCCCAGCCGAGCGCGCCGAGGCCGTAGAAGCAGAACAGCACCGCAACCGCCGGCAGCAGCCAGAGGACCTCGAAGTGCACCCCCTCCTCGCGCACCTCGTCCCACTGGCTGACGACGGTCAGGACCAGGAAGGCGAAGATCAGAAACGCGATCCCAAGCTGCAGGGCGATCCTGACGCTGCGGCGCCTCGGCGGTCGCCGGCCGATCCTCGCCCCCAGCTCGCCCAGGCGATGCAGGAATGGCGGTCGCTCCTCCATAGGGCCGGATGAGATTAGCCGGGGCTTTTGCCCCGGCACAGGCCGGTCAGGCGGCGCAGCCGCCGCAAGGGATGATTAGCCGGGGCCTAAGCGTGAGAATGAGGGGATGCGCGAGTTCGAGCTGCTGGCCAGCCTGCGAGACCGCCTCGGCGCGGCCAATCCGCGACTGCGGGTCGGCAGCGGCGACGACGCAGCGGTAACGGTCCCCGAAGGGGCGACGGCGACGTCCGTCGACGCAATCGTCGACGGCGTGCACTTCCGGCGCGACCGGGCCTCGCTGCCGGAGATCGGCCACAAGGGGCTCGCCGCCGCGCTCTCGGACCTGGCGGCGATGGGCGCCGAGGCCGGCGAGGCCTACGTGGTCCTCGGCATTCCCCCCGACCTCGATGCGGAAGGTTGCCTGGCCCTCGTCGACGGGATCGAGGAGCTGGCGCTGGCCACGGGGACAGCGCTCGCGGGTGGCGACCTCGTCCGGGCGCCGGTGCTGACCCTCGCGGTCACCGTCGTCGGTCACGCGCCCGAAGCCGCCGACATGGTCACCCGGGCCGGCGCCCGGATCGGAGACCGGCTGGTGCTGACCGGTGAGATCGGGGGGGCCGCGGCGGGCCTGGCGCTGCTGGAGCAGCCCGCCCTCGCCGGCAGCCTCAGTGCCGAGGCGCAGGCGGCGCTCCGCCGTCGCTCGCTCTGCCCGGAACCTCGTCTGGCCGCCGGAGCGGCCCTGGCGGCCGCCGGGGCCACGGCGATGATCGACCTCAGCGACGGCCTCGGCGCCGACGCCGCGCATATCGGCGAGGCCAGCGGAGTCCTGCTGGACATCGATGCCGGTGCGGTGCCGTTGCAGGCCGGCGTCAGCGAGGTCGCGGCCGCCGGCGGCGCGGAACCGATCGAGTTCGCCTTCTCGGGCGGCGAGGACTACGAGTTGCTGGCCTGCCTGCCGGGCGAGCGCCTCGAGCAGGCCGAGGCCGATGTGAGAGCAAGCGGAGCGCGGCTCTCGGTGATCGGCGCCGCAGCCGAAGGCCGCGGGGTCGAGATCAGGCTTCCCGGTGGCGGCCGCTTAGAACCGAGCGGGTTCGACCAGTTGCGCTAGGGGCCCCGGAGTCGCTGCCGAGCAGAAGGCGCACTCCGCGCCGCTGCAGCATCGCCTCCGCAATCAGCGCCGGCTCGGGCTTGTAGTGACCGGCCGCGATCAAGCTCTGCAGGTGGCGCGGTGACATCCGTCTTCTCCTGGTCGGCAAGTGCGTCATCTCGTCGTTCAGGAGCATTATCGGCCGTCCTCTTGCGAGCCTTAGTAGTTGGTACTCGCACATCTGTCCACGCCGGAGATTCTTCGGCCGCGGCGGTTAGCCGCGGCAGAGGCAGGTCAGGCGGCGCAGCCGCCGCAATGATGTCCGGCCTGCCTTGTGGGGGGGCGGGGCTACCGCCGCGGCAGCGCCGACTCGGTGCCGCCGAGGGAACCCGGGCCGGCGTAGGAGAGCGGTCCCCTGACCCGCCCTCCCGGCCTGACCACGACCGGGCGGCCGGGCCGCGACGCCGCGACGCTGAGCAGGGCCAGCAGGCAGCCGCCCAGCAGGCAGAGCGGCACCACCGCCAGCGGCCCGAAATGACGGCCGGTGAACATCAGCACCAGCTCCCACGGGGCCGATAGCCCGACGTCGAGCTGGGTCGCCAGCGAAATCAGCGCCAGGCACGGCACCACCAGACCGGCGGCGGCCACCGCCGCGACGACGCCGGGACGACCGCGCAGCAGCGCCGCCCCAAGCCAGAGGTGAACGGTCGGCACGAGAAGCAAGGCGAGGAAGGGGTTGGCGAGCCAGACGCCGAGCCCGGCCGCGAACAGCGCCAGCCCGATCGCCGGCACCAGCGCCTGGTCAGCGGCGTCGGTAAGCGGAACCAGGCCGGTCAGGCGCAGCCCGCCGAGGAAGGCGACGGCCAGCGCCAGCAGCGAGAGGAGGGCGGCGAGGTCGAGGCGATGGCGGTCGGGATCGAAAGGGAAGGCCGGCTCGGGCATCAGTCCGACGAGGGCCATCGCGTAGGCGAGCAGCATCGCGATCACGAAGGGGACCGTCCGGATCGAGATCCACGCCAGTGCCGGGCCGATCGGCTCTCCGTGTCGCTTCGACCGTGCCAGCGCGTCGATCGAGACGATGCCGATGGGGATCAGCAGCGTCAGCGCCAGCAGCGAGAGCGCCCAGCCGGGGATCAGCTTTCCGGCCAGCGGGACGTAGGCCTCCGGCCCGTGCTCGAGCGCCGGCTGCTGGGCGTCGAGGGCGAGAGCCAGCGAGAGCGCCGCCCGGCCGATGCTGCCGAGGGTCGACGGCGAGAAGTTGGCCAGGGTGTCCTCGTCGCCTCGCAGGGGGCGCTCGCCGCCCGCGGTGATCGCGATCGCGTCGGCTCCCTCCGCGATCAGCGGTGCCTGGTCGGTGAGGCCGGTCGGGATCGCCAGGCGGCGAAGGCTTTCGAAGGTCGGCGTTCGCAGCCCGCTCTCGGTCCGCAGCTCACCCTCAACCGCTGCCTCGGCGCTCTCCGTGAGCTGAACCGAGGTGCTCTGCGGGCCGCTCGACCAGGGGACCACCAGCGGCTCCTCGCGGTTCGCAGCCGCGGGCTGGGTGACCACGATCACGGCGTCGGCGGGCTCGTCGTCGAGGGCCCTTCCGAGCTCCTCCGCTCCGGCGGCGCCCGCCGCTGAGCCGTCCAGCGAGACGAAAACCAGGGTCTTGCGATGGCGAGCCCCGTCGAAGCTCGACGCCAGCCCCAGCAGGGCGCCGGTCGAGGCGGCGCTGGAGACGGGGCATGAGCCTTCGGCGCAGTCGCGAGGGGCCGCGATCACGATCCGCCGGCTCGACAGGCCGGGCAGCACCAGGGTGACGTTGGCCAAGCTCACGTCCTCACCCTCGAAGCGGCCGTCGAAGGTCTGCCGGGTCACCTGTCCCCCGGCGATCGCCTCGAACCGCTCGCGGACGAACTCTGCCGCGGCCATGTCGCCGGGGCTGCCGGGTTCCCGAGACGGCGCCAGGCGCAACAGCTCGCGGGCGGAGCTCGCGGCGCTGGAGCTGTCGAACGCGTCGGGAGCGGTGCTGGTCCGCACCGGCTCGGGCCGGGAGACGACCGAGAACATCAGCACCACCGCGGCGGCGAGGCCGATCAGGAGGGGGGCTCTGTAGAGGCGTGGCTCGAGCATCCGGGACCGCCGCCGGAGCGGGACGCAGAGGCTACGCGGGCTGGCAGGGCGGCTGCGTGTCGCGCCGGAGGCTGGACTTCCGCTTGCGCCGATCTACCCTTTGCCCATGCCCAACGACTCGGCCCGGATCCTGCTCGTCGACGACGAGGCTTCCGTGCAGACGCTGCTCAGCTATCCGCTCCGCAAGGACGGATACGAGGTGATCGCCGCCCACGACGGTCAGGAGGCGATGCAGCGTTTCGCCGAGGCTCGCTTCGACCTCGTGATCCTCGACCTGATGCTGCCGAAGCTGGACGGGATCGAGGTCTGCCGGCGGATGCGCTCCCGGAGCCAGGTCCCGATCATCATGCTGACCGCGAAGGGAGACGAGATCGACAAGGTCGTCGGGCTCGAGATGGGCGCCGACGACTACATCACCAAGCCGTTCTCGATGCGGGAGTTCCGCAGTCGCGTCAAGGCGGCGCTGCGCCGATCGCGGATGATCGGTGGCGGTCCCGATGAGGAACCGATCTCCAGCGGCTCCCTGGCGATCGACTTCGGGCGCCGCACGGTGACGATCCGCGCCGAGGAGATCAGGCTGACCTACGTGGAGTTCGAGATCCTGGCGGCGCTGGCCAGGGCCCCAGGCCGGGTGCTGAGCCGCGAGACGCTGCTGGAGCACGTCTGGGGGGACTCCGAGTACCGCGACCCGCGCACCGTGGACGTCCATATCCGCCACCTGCGCGAAAAGCTGGAGCTGGATCCGAAGGAGCCCGAATACCTGTTCACCGTGCGGGGCGTCGGCTACCGGTTCCGCGAAGACCGGCCGTGAGGACTCGCCTCAACAGCGTCCGCAGCCGCCTGGTGCTGCTGTTCTTCTTCATCACCGCGGCGGCCGTCGGCTTCGTCTACCTCTACGTCGTCCCGCAGCTGGAGTCGAACCTCACCGCTCAGAAGCTCTCCCGCCTCGAGGAACGCAGCTCCGCCCAGCTGGTCCGCCTGGAGGCAGCGATGGACGCCGGGCTCACGCAGCCGAGGCTGGCCGCGCTGCTGCGACGCGTCTCCCAGTTCACCGGTTCCCGCGTCACCCTGCTCGGGGTCAGGCCCGGAGACGCAGAGCCCTCCTTCGTGGTCGGCGACTCCCAGGTCGAGGAGGGGCCGCTGGTGGGAAGGCTGGAGGTGGCTGCGCGAGCGGCCGGCGGCGAGTCCGCAGCCGGCATCGAGGCAGTGTCCGGCCAGCGAGCGGCGGAGGTCGCGCTGCCGATCCCGGCCGCGTCGCCGACCTGGGTCGCCGTCTTCTCGGAGCCCCTGGAGGAGGTCGAGGACAGCGTCGCGCTGATCAGGCGCCAGATCCTGATCGCCGGCGCGATCGCCCTGGCGCTGGCCCTGCTCTCCGGGCTCTACGCGGCACGGGCGATCTCGCGCCGGCTGGGACGGCTCGAGGACGCCGCGCAGAAGGTCGCCGACGGCGACTTCGCGACCCAGATCCCGGTCGACTCCTCCGACGAGCTCGGCCAGCTCGCCCGGACCTTCAACGAGATGCAGCGGCGCCTCGCCGACCTTGACCGGGCCCGCAAGCAGTTCATCGCCAACGCCTCCCACGAGCTGCGCACGCCGATCTTCTCCCTCGGCGGCTTCGTCGAGCTGCTCGAGGACGAGGATCCCGACCCCCAGGTGCGGGCGGAGTTCGTTCGCACGATGCGCGAGCAGGTGGAGCGGCTGACCAAGCTGACGACCGACCTCCTCGACCTCTCCAAGCTCGACGCCGGCGCCCTCGAGGTGATGCCGCGCAACGTCGAGCTCGACGCGCTGGCCCGGGAGCTGGCCCGAGAGTTCGGTCCACAGGCCGACCGCCGCGGCTCCCGGCTCGAGGTCCGAACCCCCGCCGACCGGGCGACCGCGCTCGCAGACCCCGACCGAGTGCGGCAGATCATTCGTATCCTCCTCGACAACGCCCTTACCCATACGCCCCCCGCGACCAAGGTGACCGTGACTACCTACAACGCCAACTCCAGAGCCGAGCTGACCGTCTCCGACGAGGGGCCCGGGATCCCGAAGCGGATCCGGGAGCGGATGTTCGACCGCTTCTACACCGGCGACTCGGTGAGTGGATCCGGCCTGGGCCTGGCGATCGCCCGTGAGCTGGCGCAGCGGATGGGCGGCACGATCGCGGTCACCTCGAGCAAGGGCTTCACCGCCTTCACCCTCGACCTCCCGCCCGCCGCGGCGGCGACCGTCCAGGCACCGCCGGCGCGAGAGGTCGTGGCGTGACCGGCCCGCGCGCCGCGGCCGCCGCCGTGCTTGCCGCGCTGGCGCTGCTGGCCGGCTGCGGAGGCTCCGACAACGACGCTGGCGAAGGCGCCGGGACCGGCGCTGCCCAGCCCGCGCCGCCGCCGCCGCAGGTGATCGTCGAGACCGCGACCGACGGATTCAATGCCGCGCGCGTCTTCCGTCAGGCCGCTCCCGGTGTGGTCACGGTGCGCTCGATCTTCGGCGACGGCGGCAGCCTGCTCGATGCCGGCGCCGCCGAGGGATCCGGCTTCGTGCTCAACACCGACGGCGAGATCGTCACCAACGCCCACGTCGTCACCGACGGCTCGGGCGCGAACCGCAACGAGGCCGACCAGGTGTTCGTCCAGTTCGCCGACCGCAACGTCGTCGCGGCGGAGATCCTCGGCTTTGACCCCTTCTATGACGTGGCGCTGCTGAAGGTCGACCCCGCTGACCTCGATCTGCAGCCGCTCGAGCTCGGTGAGGACTCCGACCTGGTCGTCGGACAGCCGGTCGCCGCGATCGGCAGCCCGTTCAGCGAGGACCAATCGCTGTCGTCGGGCATCATCTCGGCGACCGACCGCTCGGTCCGCTCGCTGACCCAGTTCCGGATCGAGGGGGCAATCCAGACCGACGCCTCGATCAACCCCGGCAACTCCGGCGGTCCGCTGCTCGACGCCTCGGCGCGGGTGCTCGGAATCAACCAGCAGATCCAGACCCAGTCGGGGGCCAACGACGGGGTCGGGTTCGCTGTCCCGGTCTCGGCGATCGAGCGCTCGATCGAGCAGCTGCGAGAAGACGGCGAGGCGGAGTACGCCTACATCGGCGTCTCCAGCCAGTCGCTGTACCCGCAGCTCGCCGAACGGCTCGACATCGACAGCGACTTCGGCGGCCTGATCGCCCAGGTCGTGCCAGGCGGTCCGGCCGACGAGGCAGGGCTAGAGGAGGGCCAGGAGACGATCGCCTTCCAGGGTAACCCCGAAGTGACCACCGGCGGCGACGTGATCCTCTCCGTCGACGGGCGCGACGTGGTCGAGGTCGACGACCTGGCGCGGCTGATCTCCAGCTTCAGCCCCGGTGATGAGGTCACGCTGGAGATCCTCCGCGACGGCGAGCGCAGGGACGTCGAGGTGACCCTCGGCGTGCGACCCGCGACGATCGACAACGGCTAGCTCGCCGGGATCGCAGTGTCTTCGGGGGAGACGCTGAAGGCGCTCTGCGTCGACCTCGCGCAGGCCTCCGCGAGGAGCTGGTCGGCGAGCTGGGAGCCCACCGGGGACGCTCCCACGTCGGCGCCGATCAGGGGCGCGGGGAAGGCGGCGACGTGACCTTTGCGATCGACGAGCGCGCCGAGGCGCTGCTGGAGCGATTTCTCGCCGAGCAGCGGCTGCTGGGGTCAGGGGCCAAGTTTCAGATGTCGTGCGCGGCCGCCGCCACGCCCGAGCTTCATGCGAAGATCTGCGCCTCGATAGAGGCAGGAATCGAGCGCCTCAACGCCGCCTCGGCGGCCACCTCCCAGACCAGCAAGGACTGACCACGTGCTGCAAGAAGTCGCTCTCGGCCAGAAGTCGCTTGCCGACTACACCCATCTCGTCGGGCGCGAGCTCGTCGAGGAGGTGAGAGAGCTCGCCGGCCCGCTGGCCGGAAAGCGGGTCCTGCACGTCAGCGCGACCGCCTTCGGGGGCGGCGTCTCGGAGATCCTCTACACGATCGTGCCGCTGATGCGCGACGTCGGCCTGGACGTCCATTGGCAGGTGATCTTCGGCCGCGAGGAGTTCTACAACGCGACCAAGCTGCTGCACAACTCGCTGCAGGGGGACGAGGCGACGCTGACCGCCGATCAGTGGGAGCTCTTCGACCGCGTCAACGAGCTCAACGCGCGCGGAATCAACGAGGACTGGGACGTGGTCGTGATCCACGACCCGCAGCCGATCGGAATGCGGCGGGGGGCGCAGGGTCATTCGCAGCGCTGGATCTGGCGCTGTCACATCGACCTCTCGGAGCCGAACCCCGAGCCGATCGACCGTCTGCTGCCGCTGATCGCCGAGTACGACGCCACCGTCTGGCACCTGCAGCAATACGTGCCGCAGGGCATCAACGGCCACAACGGCGTCCGCATCATCCCTCCCGCGATCGACCCGCTGTCGCCCAAGAACATGGCCTTCTCCCCCGAGGACGCCGCCTTCGTCTGCGAGCAGTTCGGGATCGACGTCGACCGGCCGCTGATTACGCAGGTTTCGCGATTTGATCCCTGGAAGGATCCGATCGGGGTAATCGACGCCTACCGCCGTGTCACCGAGGCGATCCCGGAGGCCCAGCTGGCGCTGGTCGGATCGATGGCGACCGACGACCCCGAGGGCTGGGACTTCTTCCAGAAGACCTTCGAGTACGCCGACTCCGATCCCGATATCAAGATCCTCAACAATCTCAACAACGTCGGCGCGATCGAGGTCAACGCCTTCCAGTCGCAGTCCGACGTCGTCCTGCAGAAGTCGATCCGCGAGGGCTTCGGCCTGACGGTGACCGAGGCGCTCTGGAAGGGGCGCCCGACCGTGGCCGGCAACGTCGGCGGGATCCCGCTGCAGATCGCCGACGGCGAGACCGGCTTTCTGGTCGACAACTCCGCCGAATGCGCCGCCCGCTGCATCGAGATCCTCTCCGACCCCGAGCTCGGAAGGCGGCTCGGGAGAGCCGGCAAGGAGCACGCCAGGCGCGAGTTCCTCTCCCCCCGGCTGCTGCGCGACTGGATGCGCCTGTTCGCCGATCTCGAGATCTGAGGCCCGGATAGGCGACAACGGCGTGCGGGTAGGCTGATCCCGGTGAGCCCCGATCGCGATCAGCAGCTGATCGTCGTCTCCAACCGGGGGCCGGCGCAGTTCGAGCGCGACGAGGACGGGGAGCGAATCGTAAGCCGCGGCGGCGGCGGCCTCGTGACCGCGCTCTCCGGCCTGGTCAGCCACCGCGAGGCGCTGTGGGTGGCCTCGGCGATGACCGACGAGGACGTCGCGGTCTCCGCCGAGCACGAGGGCGGGCCGGTGTCCCTGGCCATCGACGGGATCGAGTACCGGGTCCTGATGGTGGAGAGCGACGCGATCGCCTACGAGCGCTTCTACAACGTGATCGCGAACCCGATCCTCTGGTTCATCCAGCACTACCTCTGGGACATCTCCAACGCCCCGGACATTCGCCAGGAGGAGCTGGACGCCTGGGACTACGGCTACCAGACGGTCAACCGCGACATCGCCGGGGCGGTGCTGCGACAGATCGACGGCATCGAGGCGCCGCTGGTGATGCTGCACGACTACCACCTCTACACGGCGCCGGCGATGATCCGCAGCGAGCGCCCCGACGCCTTCCTGCACCACTTCGTCCACATCCCCTGGTCCCAGCCCGACAGCTGGCGGATCCTGCCGGGGCGGATCCGCGAGGCGATCTTCCGGGGGATGCTCGCCAACGACATCGTCGGCTTCCACACCAGCGCCTACTGCCGCAACTTCCTGCGCTGCTGCAGCGAGCTGCTGGAGGTGGAGGTGGACTTCGAGCGCAGCGCCGTGATCCACGAGCGCGGCGAGACCGTCACCCGCGCCTATCCGCTCTCGATCGACGCCGAGCGCCTGCGGCGCGCCGCCTCGTCGGCCGAGGTCGAGGAAGCCGAGCGAGGGGTGCTGGAGCGTCGCCGCGAGCACCTGATCATCCGCGTCGACCGCGCCGACCTCTCCAAGAACGTGCTGCGCGGCTTCACTGCCTTCGACACCTTCCTGCAGCAGCACCCGGAGTTTCGCGAGCGGGTCACCTTCGTCGCCCACCTGCAGCCCTCGCGGCAGGACATCCCCGAATACGCCGAGTACCTGGAGCGGATCGACGCGCTGGCGGCGGTGGTCAACCACCGGCACGGGACGACCGACTGGATGCCGATCGACCTGCGCATCTACGAGAACTTCTCCGACGCCGTGGCCCGCTACAAGCACTTCGACCTGCTGATCGTCAACGCGATCTTCGACGGCATGAACCTGGTCGCCAAGGAGGCTCCGGCGGTCAACACCCGCGACGGCGTCCTGATGCTGTCCGAGAACACCGGCTCCCACGAGGAGCTCGCCGACTGCGCGCTCTCGGTGAACCCGTTCGACATCCAGGAGCAGGCCGACGCGATCTACCGCGCCCTGACGATGGACCCCGAGGAACGGCGCCTGCGGGCGCAGCGGCTGAAGGAGATCATCTTCTCCCGCAATCCCGGCGACTGGGTCGACGAGCAGCTCGCAGACATCCGGGCGCTGCGACAGGGCGCGGCGACGAGGGCGTGAGGCGAGGGCTGGCGGCGGCGGGCGTAGCGGCGATGGCGCTGCTCGCCTCCCAGCCGGCGCCGGCAAGCTCCGAGGCCGGGCGTCGCGTGGCGGCCGCAGAGGCGAAGCCCCGCCTGCATCGCTGCGACCTCGGGCCGCCGCGACCGTTTCGGTGCGGGCAGATATCGGTGCCGCTGTTCCGCGGTCAGCCCGCCGCCGGCAGGACGCGAATCGGCTTTGCGGTGCGGCCGCGCTCCAACCGCCGGCGGCCCTCGCTGGGCACGATCGTCGCGGTCGAGGGCGGCCCCGGATACGCGGCCACGGCGGGCCCGTTCGCAAGCTCGATGCTGGCAGTGCTGGCGCCGCTGCTGCGGCGGCGCGAGCTGGTCCTCGTCGACGCCCGCGGCACCGGCCGCTCCCGGGTCTCTCAATTGCCCCGGCCTGCAGCGGGGAAGCGTTCCCGAGCCGATCGGCGTCGCCCGCTGCGCCCGTCAGCTTGGCGCCCGCTTCGCCGCCTACACGACGGCGGCCACGGTCCGCGACCTCGAGGCGGTCCGCCGGGCGCTCGGCCTCGGGCCGATCATCCTCTACGGGGATTCCTACGGCACCCTGCAGGGCCAGGCCTACGCGGCCCGCTTCGAGTCCAACCTCGAGGGTCTGATCCTCGACTCCGCCTACCCGGCCGACGACCCCTACTACCGGACCCTGTTCCCGGCCGCACGGCGGGCAATGCGGATAGCCTGCCGGCGTTCGCCTGCCTGCTCGGGGGACGGATGGGCCGCCTACGCAGCCGTCGTCAGGCGCTTCCACTCCCGCGGCCGGCCGGCCGGCGATCTGCTCGGCTTCCTGCTCGAGGCCGGCACCTTGGCTCCGCGTTCTTACCTCAACCTCGACGCGGCGAGCCGGATGTTTCTGCGTGGCCGCAAGCGGCGGCTCAACAACCTCATCGACCCCGGTCCGCCCGGGCACGGGCCGGTGCGCGACTTCTCCTACGGCCTCGAGATCGCGGTCGAGTGCAACGACTATCCGCTGCTTTGGAACGAGCGCTCCTCTTACCGGGCCCGTCTGCGGCAGCTGGGGCGGGCGATAACGAAGCTGCCGCGAGATTTCTTCGCCCCGTTCAGCCGCCGCGAGTACCTGACCTCAGAGGAGGCCCACCTGGTCACCTGCCTGCGCTGGCCCCGGTCGCCGACGCGCGGCACCGAGGCGCCGGTGCCCGCCGGCTGGAAGGCCTCGCGGCGCTATCCGACGCTGATCCTGGCCGGCGAGCTCGACGACGTCACCTCGGTCGCCGAAGCGCGCCAGGTGGCTCGCCGCTTCCCCCGCTCCCAGCTGTTCGTCGATCCCAACCGCGGGCACGCCTCGAGCCTCTACTACCCGTTCGTCTCCCCAGCCGTCGACGTGATCCGGGCCTTCATCCGCCGCCGCTGACTCAGGGCAGCCCGAACTCCTGCGCTGCATCGGGCGCTGGCGGCGGGGCGGGAGCGGATGGCGCCGCCGGCGGGGCCGCTGCGGGCGGGGCGGGCGGTGCTGCTGGCGGCGGGGCCGGTGCGGGCGGCGAGGTTCCGTTGTCGCGCTCAGGCCGTCGCGGCGGCCTTGATGACTGTTCTCCCTCCTCTACCTTGCTCGCTTTCTGCGCATCGCGGGGCTTTCGCGCCGAACGCGGCGACCGAGTGCGGTCGGCCACTCCCCGACGCCTGCCCCCACCTCGGTCTCGGTCCTCTGCCGCTTTCGATCGACGCACTCGCGGACGCCGGCCCCGCTCGCGAGCCTCGATCCGCGGGACCATCGTCATCCCCGCCCGGGGCAGGCCGACGTCGTCGCCGAGCGGCGGCGGCTCGGGAGCCTCCAGCAGACCCGGCAGAACCCGCAGGGCCAGCAGACATCCACCCGCGACGGCCAGCACGCGGGCGGCGCTGCGCCAGCGGATCCGAACCGCTCCCATGCGCCGTCAAGCGCCGGCGCCGGCAAACCTCGCCCCGCTATAGTCGTCGGCCGTCTTGGCGCAAGCAGAACGCGAATACGAGCTCGTCCTGATGCTCGATCCTGGCCTCGAGGACTCCGCCCGCGACAAGCTCGCGCAGGAGGCCCGTGACCAGATCGAGTCCGCAGGCAGCGTCAAGCAGGAGAACGCGTGGGGGCTGCGCAAGCTGGCCTTCGAGATCCGGCAGCGGACCGAGGCCGACTACCGCTGGTACCGCTTCCAGGCCCCTGGCGAGCTGCTCGGTCGCCTCGACCACAACCTGAAGATCGCCGACGGCGTGCTGCGCTTCCGGATCTTCCGGGTCGAGCCCGAGTCGCCGGTGGTCGAGGCGCCGCCCGCCGCGGGCGCCAGGGCGGCGACGGAGCGGCCACCGCGCGCCGAAGAGGCCGCGGCCGAGTAGCGGCCCGCGGGCTTCTCGCTAGTTGCGGCTTTTCCCGGGCGGCGGGGAGAGATCGCGCCGACGGCGCTCTTAGACTGCTGGTTTCAGAAAGCGAGATAGAGGAGCTGAGTAGCCCGTGGCCGCAACCAACGTCAACGTCGTCGTCGTAACCGGGAACCTGACCCGCGATCCGGAGCTGCGCAGCACCAGCGGCGGGACCTCGGTCTGCAAGCTGCGGGTGGCCGTCAACAGCCGCCGCCGCGACCAGGGCGGCGAATGGACCGACAAGCCGAACTTCTTCGACGTGACCGTCTTCGGCGCCCAGGGGGAGAATTGCTCCACCTACCTGTCGAAGGGCCGCCCGGTCGCCATCGAGGGCAGGCTCGACTGGAGCGAATGGGAGGCACAGGACGGCTCCGGCAAGCGGAGCAAGGTCGAGATCATCGCCAACTCGGTCCAGTTCCTGGGCTCCCGGGACGGCTCGGGCGGCAACGGCAACAACTTCCAGGGGCAGTCCGACGTCCCCGCCGACACCTCCGACTTCGAGGGTGCCGGGGTCGGCGGCAAGGACGACGACATCCCCTTCTAGCCGGTCGGTCGCGGGCCCTCAGGCACACGTGGCCGTGGAATCGACCATCTAGCCGGTCGCTCGCTAGGATTTCTGCGTTCGGTTCGCCCGGCCGTCGCCGGGCGACTTCTACGTCAGGAGCCCAGTGGCCAGAGGCAGAGAGCAAGGACCCCCACGGCGCGGCCGGCGCCCGTCGGACCGCATGCGCCCGCGCAAGTACACGCGCATCAACGTCGAGTCGATCGACTACAAGGACCTCAACCTGTTGCGGCGCTTCATCTCCGACAAGGGCAAGACCCGCTCGCGCCGCGTCACCGGCCTGTCGCGCAAGCACCAGAAGCAGCTGGCGCTGGCGGTAAAGCGGGCTCGCGAGGTGGCCCTGCTGCCCTACGTCGGCGAGCGCTGATGGCCGAGGCGATCCTGCTCGAGGACGTCGAGCATCTCGGCGAGCGGGGCGAGGCCGTAGACGTCTCCCCGGGCTACCTGCGCAACTACCTGGTGCCGCGCAAGCTCGCTCAGCCGGCGACCAAGGGTGCGCTCGAGGAAGCCCAGCGCCGCCGGGAAGCCGCTGAGCGGGCCGAGCGCGAAGCTGCCGAGCGGGCCCAGGACACGGCGGCGCTGCTCTCGAAGACAGTCTTGACGATCCACCACCGCGCCGGAGAGGACGGCAAGCTGTTCGGCTCCGTCGGTGCGAAAGAGATCGCGGAGGCGATCCGTGCCGCCCGCGACCTCAAGGTCGACCGCCGCAAGGTGAAGCTGGAGCAGCCGATCCACGAGATCGGCACCTACATGGTCGACGTCGAGCTCAGCGGCGGCGTCAGCGCCTCGGTGAAGACGATCGTCACCGAAGAGAAGTAGGCGCAAATAACGGCTTCGCGGTTTTCGGGCCGCGGCGGCCTCTGCTTTTCTCTCCCGAGCCAGCCACGCGGGACGAATCCGCCGCGGCGGCCCCTTAACTGAGACAGGAATTGGCCTCGGCGCCGACAGCTCACGTCCCGCCCCAGAACATCGAGGCGGAGGAATCGGTCCTCGGAGCGATGCTCGTCTTCGAACCCTCGATCACGAAGGTGATCGACGAAGTGAAGCTGAAGTCCGGCGACTTCTACCTCGACAGGCACCGGCTGATCTTCACCTGCGTCTACGACCTCTACGAGGCCTCGAAGGCGGTCGACGAGTTGACCGTCTCCGAGGCCCTCACCCAGCGCAACCAGATCGAGGAGGCCGGCGGCAAGCACTACGTCTCCGAGCTCGCCGCCAAGGTCCCGGCGGCGGGCAACGCCAACCATTACGCCGAGATCGTGCAGCAGAACTCGCTGCTTCGCCGCCTGCTCGAAGCCGGCCAGCAGATCCAGGGCTGGGTGCACGAGCGAACCGGTCAGCCGCGCGACCTCACCGAACGGGCCGAGAAGCTGCTCTTCGAGGTCGCCCATTCCGAGCAGGCGAGCGACTTCCGGCTCCTGTCGGAGATCCTCAGCGAAGAGCTCGATCGCCTGGAAAAGCTCTCCACCGGCGAGACCGAGCTCACAGGCACGGCATCGGGATTTCGAGACATCGACGCGATCACGGGCGGCTTTCAGCCCGGCAACCTGATCATCGTCGCGGCGAGGCCGGCGATGGGAAAGAGCGCACTTGTCGCCAACATCGCCGAGAACGTCGCCGTGAAGTCGAACGTGCCGGTCGCCTTCTTCTCGTTGGAGATGTCCGAGGTGGAGCTGGCTCAGCGGTTCATAGCCTGCCGAGCGCGGATCTCCGGCGACAAGCTGCGCAAGGGCCAGGTCTCTCCCAAGGACTGGCCGAAGGTCGTCCGCGCCTGCAACGAGCTGGAGGAGGCGCCGCTGTGGTTCGACGACTCATCCGACCTCGGGATCCTCGACCTGCGCGCCAAGGCTCGGCGCCTGCACGCCCAGGAGCAGGCGCGCGGCGGCCTCGGCCTGATCATCGTCGACTACCTGCAGCTGATGCGCTCCGACGACCCTCGCGCCAACCGGGTCGAGCAGGTCGGCCAGATGAGCCGCGGCCTGAAGATCCTCGCCCGAGAGCTCTCGGTGCCGGTGCTGGCGATCTCCCAGCTCTCCCGGGCCCCCGAGCAGCGCAATCCACCGAAGCCCCAGCTCTCCGACCTTCGTGAAAGCGGCCAGCTCGAGCAGGACGCAGACCTGGTCGCCTTTCTTTATCGGGAGGACTACTACCGCGACCCCGCCGACGAAGACGACGGCCTCGCGGACGTGATCATCGCCAAGCACCGAAACGGTCCGATCGGAACCCGCAAGCTCGTCTTCCTGGACCGGTTCCCGAAGTTCGCCGACCAGACCGGTCAGGATCGGCCGATCGAGCAGCCCGCCGGGGAGGGACCGCCGATGGATGACCTCGCTGCTTCGGGCCCCGACTTCTAGTGGCCGGACGAACGGTGCCCGGACCGGAGTTCCAGCGGGCTTGCGAGCTCGGGGTCTGCGACGGGTCGGGCTGGATCCTCGGACCCGAGGACGTGGCGCGTCCTTGCGCCTGCCGTGAGCAGCGGCTCGCCCGCTCGCGAAATCGCGGCGTCTCCTCGGTGATCCCGCCTCGCTACCGCGGCGTCTCGTTCGATCGCCCGCCTGTGACCGAGATCGAGCCGATGGTCGTCCGGATCGTGCAGCGATGGATCGAGGACCTCGATTCGAACCTCGCCGAGGGCCGCGGACTGTGGCTGATGGGCGACACCGGGACCGGCAAGACCACCCTGGCGATGCTGGTCTCCAAGTTCAGCCTCGAGGCCGGCCGGTCGGTGGCGATCTACTCGCTCCCGAAGCTGCTGGCCCGCATCCGTCGCACCTACGACTCCGAGCCCGGCGGCGACTCCTACCTGACCTTCTTCGAGCGCCTGGCCTGCGTCGACCTCCTGCACATCGACGACCTCGGCGCGGAGAAGAGCTCGGATTGGGTTCTCGAGCAGCTTTACGTGCTCGTCAACGAGCGCTACGAGAGGCAGCGATCGGTCGTCGTCACCACGAACCTCGACCAGCAGCGCCTCGAGGAGCAGATCGGCGCTCGTACCGTCTCCCGGCTGGTCGAGATCTGCGGCGACCCGCTGCCCCTGTTCGGCCCCGACAACCGCATCCAGGCACGGGCCGCAACGGGCTGACCGGGGCGCCGGCGCCCGTTCGAAGCTCCATAATCGTCCCGCCATGCCAGGCTTGGTGATAGTCGGCGCGCAGTGGGGCGACGAGGGCAAGGGGAAGGTCACCGACCTCCTCGCCGAGCGCGCATCGATGATCGTCCGCTTCCAGGGCGGCAACAACGCCGGTCACACGATCGTCCGCGACGGGGAGGTGTTCAAGCTGCACCTGGTCCCGTCGGGGATCCTGCACCCCGACAAGACCTGCGTGATCGGCAACGGCGTCGTGCTCGACCCGCGGGTCCTGTGGGAGGAACTCGACGGCCTGCGGCGGCGCGGAGTCGACGTGACCAACCTGCGCATCTCCGCCAACGCGCACCTGATCATGCCCTACCACATCCTCCTCGACACGGCCGGGGAGGCCAAGCTCGGCAAGCTCTCGATCGGGACAACCCGGCGCGGGATCGGCCCCTGCTATGCCGACAAGGCCTTGCGGCTGGGGATCCGGGTCCAGGACCTGCTCGACGAGAAGATCCTCCGCAAGAAGATCCTCGCCGCCCTGGAGCCCAAGCAGCAGGCGCTCCGCGAGCTGTTGGTGCAACAGCGAAAGCAGCGCCGCGAAGCGGCCGAACGCCCTCTCGGCGAGCAGGCACCGGAGGACCTCGATCCGCGGCTCGACCTGCACCGGCTGACCGAGGAGTACGTCACCTACGGACACCGGCTGCAGCCCTACATCGCCGACACGGCTCGCCTCTGCTGGGAGGACCTCGACGCCGGCCGAACGGTGATCTTCGAGGGGGCCCAGGCGACGATGCTCGACCTCGACCACGGGACCTATCCGTTCGTCACCTCCTCCAATCCGGTCGCCGGCGCGGCCTGCGTGGGGGCCGGCGTCGGCCCCAGCGACATCGACGAGGTCTGGGGGGTCGTAAAGGCCTACCAGACCCGGGTCGGCGCGGGCCCGTTTCCGACCGAGCTGGACGATGCCACCGGTCGCCTGCTGGTCGAACGGGGCCACGAGTTCGGCACCACCACGGGCCGCGAGCGCCGCTGCGGCTGGATCGACCTGGTGGCGCTGCGGTATGCGGCGCGGTTGAACGGGCTCGACTCGCTGGTGATCACGAAGCTCGACGTACTGGCCGGAATCGAGCCCCTGAAGCTCGCCGTCCGCTACCGCTCCAGCGAGGGAGCCGTCTTCGAGGAGTTCCCCTACCACCAGTCGATCCTGCACTCCGCCAGCGCCGAGTACGAGGAGCTGCCAGGCTTCGACGCAGAGATCGGTGAATGCAGGACCGAGGCCGACCTGCCTCCCGCCGCTCGCGACTACCTGCGCTTCATCAGCGAGTTCGTCGGCGTGCCGATTCACATGGTCAGCGTCGGGCCCGAGCGCGACCAGGTCGTATGGATGGGCGGCAAGGCAGCGCTGCGCGCCGCCTGATCGGATCCGGAACCGCCTAGAGGACCGGCACCGGCGGCACGCCGTAGGGCGGGTGGGCGGCCGGAATCGCGCCCGCCTCCTCCTGGCGGCGCTCGCCGCGGCGCAGCATCCTCAGGGTCAGGATCGCCGCGCTGAGGATCGCCGTGAGGCCGAAGGTGACCTGCACGCTCAGCAGCCCCTCCCGGGTCCAGTAGACGTCGCGGAGGTCGAGCAGCAGCGCCGCCTCGTCGAAGGTCAGCCCCATCCCGATTCCCATCGGGATCGCCAGCCGCTCCTCGAGATCCGGATCGTCGCTCAGCAGGGCGGTCGTCCCGGCGGCGAAGGCGAGCAGGATGCCGGGGACGAAGTGGTGGATGTGCCGACCTCCGAGGCGGATGTTCCCCGGCCACCACCTGGCCCGGATCCCCCAGGTGGAGAGCCGCACCGAGGCAAACGCTCCGAGGAAGCCGGCGAGGATGTTGAGGAGGACGGTTTCGCTGCGCGGGGCCGCCGAGTAACCCTCGACCGCGACGCCGACGGTGTCGGCTGCTGCCGCCGGCGCCGAGCCGATCAGGCCGGTACCGTCGGTCTGCTCGTGGGTGCGGCGGCGCAGCATCCGCCCGAACTGCCCGGCCAGCACGGTCCCCGCCGACGCAAACGAGGCGGCGGCGAGCGCGGCGGTTGCGCGCTCCGAGCGCGACCAACCCCAGCGGGCCCGGGCCCGAGCGCGGCGACCGAGGCGGCGCGGCGTCAGCGAGGGCATCGAGGGCGCGGCTTCCCCTCAGAGCCGAACCAGGTTGGCGGCGGCGATCCCCCGGGTGACGCCACGGAAATCGACCACCAGCCGGGCGTCGGCGACCAGCCGCTCGTAGTCGACCTCGGGGTGGGCTGTGACGATCGCGACCAGGTCGGCCGCGGGCACGCTCGCCTTCAGGTCAGACGAGGACAAACCCAGCTCGCCAAGCTGCGGCACGTGCGGGTCGTGGTAGTCGATCTCGGCCCCCAGCTCGCGCAGCCGGCGGATGATCTTCAGCGCCGGAGACTCGCGGACGTCGCCAACGCCGCGCTTGTAGCTGACCCCGAGAATGAGGATGCGCGACCCCTTGACCGGCTTGCTGACATCGTTCAGCGCCCGCTCGATCCGCTCCACACAGAACTGCGGCTGAGCCTGGTTGATCTTCCCGGCCAGCTCGATGAACTCGGGGTAGAAGTCCGCTTCCCGGGCCTTGAAAGCGAGGTAGAAGGGGTCGACCGGCAGGCAGTGCCCGCCCATTCCCGGTCCCGGCTCGAAGCGCATGAAGCCGAACGGCTTCGTGGCCGCCGCGTCGACGACCTCCCATACGTCGATCCCGAGCCGGTCGCAGAGCTGCGCCAGCTCGTTGACGAGAGCGATGTTGACGGAGCGAAAGATGTTCTCCAACAGCTTTGCCAGCTCCGCCGTCTCCGGGGTCGAGACGACGACGACCTCGTCGCAGATCTCGCTGTAGAGCTCGCGGGCGCGTTCTGCGCAGCGCTCCGTCAGCCCTCCGACCAGCTTCGGAGTCGTGCGAACCGTGTAGTCGGTGCGGCCGGGGTCGATGCGCTCCGGGGAGAAGGCGAGGTGAAAGTCGCGTCCCCCGGCCAGGCCGGACTCCTCGAGAACGGGCAGCAGCCGTTCCCGCGTCGTCCCCGGATAGGTGGTCGACTCCAGCACCACCAGCTGCTCGGGCTGCAGGACCCGGGCCAGGGAGCTGGCGGAATCGATCAGAAAGGTCAGATCGGGCTCACGGGAGCTGGTCAGCGGCGTCGGCACGCAGACGATCACCGCGTGACACGAGGCCAGATCCGCATAGTCGGTGCTGGGCCGCAGGTTGCCGGCGACCCGTCGCAGCGCCTCCTCGGAGACGTCCTCGACATAGCTGCGCCCCTCGCCGAGAGTCGCCATCTTGCGACCGTCGCTGTCCAGCCCGACGACCTCGTGCCCCTCCTCGGCGAAGGCGACGGCAAGCGGCAGGCCGACGTAGCCGAGCCCGATCACGCCGATCTTCATGCGGCCAGTCTAGAGGCGCGGCCAGCGCTACCAACTAACGGGGCTTTGCCACGCCCACCGCGCTCCGTACCTGCAAATTGCGGGTTTCAAGGGGAGCTTGGCGCCGATCGACCACATAGGATTCGCGGCGATGAGGAAGCTCGTCTCGCCCGCGGTCGCAGGGATCAGTGCGGTCAAGCACCTCGCCTGGTACCTCGGCTATCACAGCTCCGGCTCGCGCCACGAAAGCACTCGCTGAGCCGCGCCAGCGACCACGTCCTCGCCGGAGCGACCATCTGGATCTCGGCGAGCAGGCGTCGGTGCCTTGGACTGGCAGGCCGGGCGTCCATCGGCAGGGGCTTCGCCACGCCCGAGAAGGATCCTTCCGCTTGCGGACGGAGCCCCTGCGAGCTTAGGATCACCCACCCCGCCCGAGAAGGAGATCGATGCTGAAGAAGCTTGCAGCCACCTGCATCACCGCCCTTGCCGCCGTGCTCGCCGTCGCAGCCGTGAGCGTCGGAGGCAGCGGCGACGGCGCCGTCGCGATCAGCGAGAAGCGCGCCCTGCAGTCGACCGACTTCCAGCGCCGCGGCGCAAGGCCGACCAGTGCTCCCGCCGACGCCAACACATCGGCGGTCAGGGGCGCGCACCTGCGCTACTTCCGGTCCGACATCTTCGCGGTGCCCGCCGGCGGTCGCGATGACAGCTTCATGCGCTGCCCGCGAGGCTTCAAGGCGATCAGCGGCTACTTCAACAGCGACGGCGGGATCGTCCAGGACGCATCCTTCTCGGGACCGGCGCTTCGGCAGTGGAACTTCGGGCTGATCGACCTGACCGGGGTCGAGGGCAACGCCTACCTCGGCATCGTTTGCCTGAAGGGAATCGGGCAGTAGCGCCAGGGATGGGCCGTGCAGGGATCGAACCTGCGACCTTGAGATTAAGAGTCTCCTGCTCTACCAGCTGAGCTAACGGCCCGGGCGAATCCGGCCGCAAGTATAGGAAGGCCTAAGGGGCCGCCGGGGCCCCGAGACCGCTGCCACCGCCGGAGAGGCCGCCGAGCGGGTTGCCCAGCTCCTGCTCCGCCTGGCCTTCGCCCCCCTGGGAGGCGAGCTGCTGCTTCTCGAAGCGCTTGGCCTGCTTGCGGATCTCCGCCAGCTGCTTCTCGATGCTGTTGGCCTCGGATTTGCTCCTCGCCTCCGCGACCGCCTGCTTGGCCGCCTTGTCGCCCCGCTCGAACTGCAGGGCCGCGTAGCTGTAGTAGGCCAGCGTGCTGAGCGTCCCCAGGCTCGGTCGCGCTGCGGCGACGACCCGCTGCGCCGCGGCGGCGTCCTCGTAGTTCGCGTCCGCCGTGGCAGCGGTGGTGGAAGTCGACGCAAGCGTGAACAGGGCGTTGGCGGTCAGCTGTGCCGTGTTCGGATTCGGCTCCTCGGCCACCTTCAGGTAGCGCGCCCAGGCATCGGCGGCCTGCTCGTATTGAGCCTGGGACTCGACCGTCGGCAGCGGCTGCCCGGTCGCCTCGTCGAACTGGACCAGGTTGTTGCCGGCGGCGATTCGCTCGCGGGTCAGCTGCAGCAGCAGCGACTCGTTCTGGGGGTCCTTCGCGAGTTGCTTCTCCAGCTCCTCGGCGCGATCGAGCGAGACTTCGCTGGCCTCGCCGCCACTGCCGCCCCCGAACACGTCGCCGAAGCTGACCGGCCCGACGACGGTGAACAGGCTCAGCACCATCAACACGGCGAGGATCGTGTAGGCGACCTGGACCACCCGCTTGCGGCGGCCGCGTATGTCGAAGACCATTCGGTGCTCGGGTTCCTTGGCCATTTCCTAACGCTCCTGGGTGGACGGCTCGGACAGCCCGGAGGCGGGCCGGCCGAAGGCGCGGGCGAGCAAGATACTCGCTTCGTAGAGGATCAGGATCGGCACGATCTCGAGGATCAGCGTCACCGGGTCGATGCTCGGCAGCAGCGCCGCGACCATGGCGATCACGAGGATCGCGTAGCGGCGGTTCTCCGCCAGCTGGTCGGGGGTGACGATGCCGAGCCGGGTCACCGCGAGAATCGCCATCGGCACCTCGAAGATCAGCCCCATCGCGATCAGCATCGTGGCGAAGAAGGAGTAGTAGTCACGCGCCCGCAGCTGGTTGTTGAACTGGTCGCTGTTGAAGTCGGTGAGGAAGTCGATCGCCGGCGGGATGACGACGAAGTAGGCGAACAGGACGCCGGCGATGAACAGGGCCGGAGCGAGCAGGATCAGCGGCGTCAGCACCCGCCGCTCGGCGTCCGAGAAGGCGGGCACGACGTAGGCGTAGAGCTGGTAGAGGATGATCGGCAGCGAGAGCAGGATCGCGAAGTAGGCCGAGAGGGTGAGCGTGGTCGTGAAGGCTTCTGCCGGAGCGAGGGTGACCAACCCCTGCGCCAAGATCTTCTGCGGCACCGGGTCGTTGGCGATGTCGAGCAGGCGCTCGTTCTGCCAGACGCACAGCGACATCGCGACGACCAGCACCGAGACGCAGACGATGATCCGCGTGCGGAGCTCGTCGAGGTGCTCGACCAGGGTCAGCCGGTCCTCATGGGAGACCGCCTTCATGCGGGCCAT
Organism: uncultured Actinomycetes bacterium; assembly: GCA_963793785.1. Classification (GTDB taxonomy): domain Bacteria; phylum Actinomycetota; class Thermoleophilia; order Solirubrobacterales; family 70-9; genus CAWCBH01. Next base: position 149,389 of record CAWCBH010000004.1, on the reverse strand, counting down.
CGGGCCGGCCCTCAGCTGCGCTTGTCGGCGACTACCTCGCCCTCGACCGATTCGATCGTCTCGGCCTCGGCCCGGGCCTTGGACTGCTGTAGCTCGCGCATCTCGGTGTCGTCATCGTCCTCGTCCTTGTCCTCGCCGGTCACGGAGCCGCGGAACTCGCGGATCCCCTTGCCCAGCGACTTCCCAAGCTCCGGCAACCGCTTCGGGCCGAAGACGACGAGGGCGATGATCAGGACGACCAATATCTCGAGTGGTCCGATATTCGGCATCGACTAGATGGTAACGACGCTCGATCCCGATCGGATCAGCGGAAGTTGAGATGAAAGCGGCTCGGCGTCGGCTCCGCCTGGCCCTGGTACTTGCTGGCGGTCTTGACCGACCCGTAGGGATTCTCGACCGGCCCGTCCATGCGCATGAACGAGATCTGCCCGATCGGCATCCCGTGGTAGATCGTGATCGGCAGGTTGGCGACGTTGGAGAGCTCCAGGGTCAGGTTTCCCTCCCAGCCGCTGTCGACGAAGCCGGCAGTGCTGTGGATCAGCAATCCCAAGCGGCCTAAAGAGCTCTTTCCCTCCAGCCGCGCGACCAGGTCGTCGGGCAACGTCACCCGCTCGAGGGTCTGACCGAGGACGAATTCCCCGGGGTGGAGGATGAACGGCTCGTCGCCCTCGACCTCGACCAGCTCGGTCAGGCCCTCCATCGGCGCCCGCACGTCGATGTACGGATAGCGGGCGTTGTGAAAGACGCGGAAGCGGCGGTCGACGCGGACGTCGACGCTGGAGGGCTGGATCAGCGATGCGTCGAAGGGGTCGAAGACGATCCGGCCCGCCTCGATCTCCTCCCTGATCGTGCGATCGCTCAAAACCACGGACGCTGCAGTCTATTCGTGAGGCTCGGCTACCCGGTACTTGGGTTTTAGCCCAGATTGCGGAAAATTGTGGATTGAGTAGCGGCGCCTGCTTCCGATATCTCCGCCGTGATGAGCCCGGAGGGAAGCCAGACCAGCGTCGCCGTCGGTCTCCATGTCTGCCCTGAGTGCAGCTCGGGGCTCGTGCAGCCGACCTGCTGGGAGCAGACCGCCCAGGAGGGCCATTGGCGGATCTGGCGCCGCTGCCCCGAGTGTGAGTGGGCCCGGGACGGCGTTCACTGCGAGCGCGAGATCGACCACTACGACGAGCAACTGGACTTCGGCACCCGCGAGCTGGCCAGCGAGCTGCGGGCCTTCGAGCGCTCCAACATGGAGCAGGTCGTAGAGACCTTCACCGCCGCGCTGCAGGCCGATCTGATCGGCCCCGACGACTTCCGCGCCTAGCTGTAGCGCTGCACGACGCCGTCGGCGACCAGTGCCAGCAGCCGCCGCTGCTCGGGCTCCAGCGCCGCCAACTCGAGCCGGGCCTTCGCCTCGGCGACCAGGGCCAGCGCCTGCGAGCGGACCTCGCTCGGGGAACCGGTGCTGACGATGCGGTCGCAGAGGCTGTCGGCGGCGGCGCCGTCGAGAGCTTCGAGGTCGACGCGGCGGAGGGCGGGATCCCGCTGCGCGGCGAGGATCCAGGGCAGGGTCACGGTGCCGTCGAGGAGGTCGGTGCCGCGCGCCTTGCCGGTCCGTTCCGCCGGCCCGGTCACGTCGAGCACGTCGTCGAGAAGCTGAAACGCGAGACCGACGCCGGCGCCGAATACGCGCAGTGAGGCCTCGTCGCCGGCGTCTGACTTTCGCCCGATCAGACACGCACACTCGAAAAGGCGGGCCGTTTTCAGCCGGCAGCGATCGAGATAGCGATCGACGGAGACCTCGGTGTCGTAGGCGTCGTGGCGCTGAGCCAGCTCGCCGAGGGCGAGGCTCACCGAGGCCTCGCTGAGCAGGGCCACGGCGCGTTCGTCGCCGGCTTCCGCGAGCAGGCCGAAGGCCCGCGAGAAGAGCAGGTCACCGGCGGCGGTGGCCCGGCCCCTTCCCGCCGCGGCGACGACCGTCGGGCGCCCGCGGCGCAGCGGCGCGTCGTCGAGCACGTCGTCGTGGACGAGCGTCGCCATGTGGACCAACTCGACTGCCGCCCCCGCCCGGACCGCCGCACCGTCGGCATCCGGCCCGGCGCAGAGCAACACCAGAAGGGGCCGAAGCCGTTTGCCCCCCGCGGTCAGGGTCGCGGTCACGTCCTCGGTCAGAATCGGGCCGTGACCCCGGCTGAGCTCGCGCAAGGTCGTCTCGACCTCGCCCAGCCGCGCCGGCAGCCAGGCTCCGCCGGCGTCGAGCACCGCGGTCACCGGCGGCGGAACGGCGGAGCGCCCGTTCACTGGCGAGCCCCGCTGTGGATGGCGATGATTCCCCCCGCCAGGACCGTGTAGCGGATCCGGCCCAGCCCGGCGCGGTGCATCCGCGCCGCCAGGTCGCCGGGGGCCGGGAAGCTGCGCACCGACTCGGGCAGATAGCTGTAGGCGTCCGGGTCGCCGGCGAGACGCCCGAGCAGCGGCACCAGGCGGTCGAACCAGAGCCCGAAGAAGAACGAGAGCGGTGGCCGGGTCGGCTGGGTGATCTCGAGGATCACCAGCCTCCCGCCGGGCTTCAGGACCCTGCTCAGCTCGCCGAGGCCGCGATCGAGGTCGGCGAGGTTTCGCACTCCGAAGCCGACCGTCACCGCGTCGAAGCGGCCGTCGTCGTAGGGGAGCGCCAGCGCGTCGGCCCATTCGAAGCGAACCGGGGCGGCAGCGAGGCGAGCGGCCTTGTCGCGCGCCAGGTCGAGCATCGGCTCCGAGAAGTCGCAGCCGATCACGGTGCCGTTTGGCCCAACCCGGCGGGCGAGCTCGAGGGCGAGGTCGCCGGTCCCGCAGCAGACGTCGAGCGCCGCGTCTCCCGGGCCCAGCTCGGCTCGATCCGCTGCGCGCTGTCGCCAGCGCCGGTCCAGGCCGACCGTCATCACCGCGTTCATGCGGTCATAGACGCCGGCGATGCGGTCGAACATCCGATTCACCTGGCCGGCGAACTGCTCCGAGTCGCGCCGGGGGCGGGACCCGGTGGCGCTGCTCACGACCCGGCGCCCCTAGTCGAGCGAGGAGAGGAAGTCGGCCAGCTGGTTCAGCTTCTCCTCGGGCAGGTCCCGGTAGGCGGGCATGATGCCGGGCCCGATCTCGACCGAGCGGATGATTGCCGCCCTCGGCACCTGCTGGGCGATATGGGTCAGCTCCGGCCCGGGGCCGTTGTTGCCGTTCTCCCCGACCTTGTGGCAGGCCAGGCAACCCGCCTGAGCGGTGATCTCCTTGCCCGCCTCATACCGCGGCGCCACCTCCATCTCGATCTCGGTCGGCGACCCGGCCGTGGCGCCGAGATAGGTCAGATAGGCCATCGCGACGATCGTCAGGCACCCGGCGGTGGCCGCGATCGGGCGGCGCTCGGGCCGGCGTTCGGGACCGCGGTCATAGAACGGCAGCAGCAGCAGCAGGACCATGCAGATCGTCGGGATCCCGATCGTCGCCACCGGGGTCAGCTCGGGCGGCTTCAGGATCCGCAGCAACTCGAAGAGGAAGAAGAAGTACCACTCCGGCCGCGGCACGTAGGTGGTCGTCGTCGGATCGGCCTTGGGACCCTGCTCGGCGCCGAGGATCAGCGCCATCGCGATCACGACCAAGGCCACCACGAAGGCCATCGCGGAGTCCTTCAGGACCGCATAGGGAAAGAACGGCTTGCCCTTCTTCTTTAAGACCTCGTACTCGGTGAGGTAGGCCTCTTTGTCGCGGTTGTTCATCGTCTCAGCGCCGCGCGGAGTCCCGGTCCCCGCGGCCGTTGGCGCCGGCGTCCACCTGCACGACCGGCGCCGCGGCCTTGGGCTTCTCCGCCCGCAACCACGGCGGCGCCGTGGTGCCGAGCTTGACGACCAGGTAGAGGTGGGCGCCGATCAGGGCAATGATCAGCCCCGGGATCAGCAGCATGTGAAGGGCGTAGAAGCGGGACAGCGTCGTGGCGCCGAACTCAGGGCCGGCGCGCAGGAAATCGGCCAGGTAGGGGCCGACGACCGGTCCCGACGCGGTGATGTTGTTGGCGACGATCGTCGCCCAGAAGGAGCGCTGGTCGAACGGCAGCAGATAGCCCGTCAGGCCCATTACCAAGGTCAGGATCAGCAGCACCACGCCGATCACCCAGTTCAGCTCGCGCGGGTACTTGTAGGCGCCGAAGAAGAAGGTCCTCCCCATGTGGAGGAAGATCAGGATCACCATCACGCTGGCGCCCCACTTGTGGAGGCCGCGGACGAACTCGCCCAGGAAGACGTCGTTGGTCAGATGGGTCACCGAGTCATAAGCCTCGGTCGGCGAAGGCGTGTAGTACATCGCCAGGAAGACCCCGGTGATCGCCTGGATCGTGAAGGCGAACAGGGTTGCCGAGCCGAGCGTGTAGAACCAGTTGGTCCCCTTCGGGACCTTGCGGTAGAGCATCCCGGTCAGGAACCCGGTGGCGCCGGTGCGCTGGTCGACCCAGCCGGCGACGTCGGCCCCTGCCTCCTTGGCGTAGTCGACGGGCCGCTGGCCGTCGCCGGTGTGCTCGGGAGGCGCTTCCCTGAGGTTGGCCGGCGCGGGTCCGTTGCCGCGCCCGTTCTGACCCGGCTTGGCGGGGCGGCGCAGCGCGGCGGGGATCGGAAGCTTCATCGCGACCTCACGGCGGTGGGTAGGTGGTCGGCCGGGGTGGATAGAGGTACTCCCAGATGCCGCCGGTGAACTCGCCCGGGTCACGGGCGCGGACCGCCTCCAGCTGGCTGGTGACGCTGTAGCGGGGGCCGATCTCGACGTCTCCGGCGCGGACCCGGGTCTGGAAGCGATCGAGCGGGCGCACCGGCGGGCCGCCGATCCGCTTGCCCTCGAAGTCGTAGACGCCGCCGTGACAGGGGCAGATGAAGTTTCCGGCCGCCTGGACGAACCGCACCGGGCAGCCAAGGTGGGCGCAGCGGGTCGAGATCGCGATGAACTCCTCGGGGTCCTCGCCGAACTTCTCCACCCCACGCCTCACGTAGGCGGTCGTCTTCCCCGCCTCCCCGACCCCCGGCGTCTCGGTGAACACGACCGACTTGTAGGTCTCGGCGGCGAAGTCATCCTCGGGGCCGACCGCCTCCCAGCGCTCCGGGCCGCGCTCGAACAGCGGCGCCAGCGCAAAGCCGACCGTCGGCAGCACCACCACGGCGCCGGCGAGCCCGCCCAGCCCTCCCGCGGCGACGGTGAAGGCGCGCCGCCTGGTCATCGACTCGCCCTCGAAATAGCCGGGAGGATTCGGCTTCGGGCTTGCTCCCTGCTCCGGGGCCCTCGCGCCGGTCTGCTTTTCGCCTGAGTCCGCCATCAGCCGCTTCGTGGAACCGAAAAGTCTATTGACTCGGCAGCGCGGTCAAGCGCGGCTCCGAGCCTCGCCGAGGCCGCTCCGGCGCGAGCTGCGGCGAGCAGCGCCTCCCCGGCAGCCGGCTCCATTCGGCGGGCGTCGGCCAGGGCTGCCTCATGGGCTGGGCCTCCGTCGGTCCCGACAGCGACGGTCACCGCCAGCCAGAGGGGCGGGACGAGATCGGTTCGAGACTCGGCGTGGCATTGCGCCGAGAGGCTGATCAGGTCGGCCAGGCGGCGCACCGCCGGCGCGTCCCCGAGCGAGGCGAGGCGTTCGATCCCGCGTGCGTAGAGATAGTCGCCGGCAAGCAGGGCGAGGTCGCGGTCCTGGCCGGCCAGCAGCCGCGACTCGCCGTAGTGGAGGAGATAACCCTCCCGAATCGCCTCGACCACGAGCGCGTACTCAAACGGCGCCGCCGAGGCCCGCGGGCCGGCTGCCGCCAGCATCCCCAGCGCCGGCTCGACCGTCGGCTCGACGACGCAAGCAGAGATCACCGTCTCCTCCTCGCGCAGGTCGAGCGCCAGGGCGGTCAACGCCTGAGCCGACTCGGATCGACCCCTCCCGGGTGCTCCGTCGGAGCCGGTCAAAATGCCTCCGCCAGCGCTTCCGAAGCAGCCTCCAGAGTGCGCTCGACGGCCTGCTCGTGATGGGCAAGGGAGACGAACCAGGCCTCGAACTGGGAGGGTGGCGGATAGACGCCTCGCTCGAGCATCGCCCGGCAGAAGCGGGCGTGAGCGTCGACGTCGCAGCGCTTCGCGCCGGCGAAATCGGTCACCGGGTCGGGGCTGAAGAACAGGGTCACGAGTCCGGGTGCGGCCGCTACCTGCAGCGGTCGCCCCTCGGCGAGGGAGCGCAGCCCGGCGGTGAGAAGGTCGGTGAGCTGCTCCAGCCGCCGGTAGGCCTCGGCGTCGAGGCGGCGAATGGTCGCCAGACCGGCGGCGACGGCGAGCGGGTTGCCGGACAGCGTTCCGGCCTGGTAGACGTCGCCGGCCGGCGAGACCAGATCCAGCAGTCGCCGCGGACCGGCGAAGGCGGCGGCCGGCAAACCGCCGCCGATCACCTTGCCGAGGACGGTCAGGTCGGGCGCGACCCCCAGCAGCTCCTGGGCGCCGCCGCGGGAGACCCGAAAGCCGGTGATCACCTCGTCGAAGACCAGCAGCGCGCCGCTGGCATCGGCCTGCTCGCGCAGGAAGGCGAGAAAGTCCTCGCCCGGCGGCACGACTCCCATGTTCGCTGCTATCGGCTCGGCCAGGATCGCCGCGACCTCGTGCTCGGCGAGGGCCGTCGCCACGGCGTCGCGATCGTTCCAGCCGACCACCACCGTCCCGGCCGCCATGGCCGGGGGAACGCCCGGGCTTGCCGGGACGCCCAGCGTCGCCAAGCCCGACCCGGCATCGGCAAGCAGGCCGTCGGAGTGGCCGTGATAGGCGCCGGCGAACTTCAGCAGCACCTCGCGCCCGGTGGCGGCTCGCGCCAGGCGGGCGGCGCTCATCGCGGCCTCGGTTCCGGAGCTGGTCATCCGGACCATCTCGATCGACGGGAAGCGATCGACGACCTCCTCGGCCAGCTCCGCCTCCGCAGCGGTCGCCGCCCCGTAGCTGGTGCCCCGGCCCGCGGCCTCCTGCACGGCGGCCACGACCGCGGCATCGGCGTGACCGAGGATCAGCGGCCCCCACGAGCAGACCCAGTCGACGTAGCGGTTGCCGTCGACGTCGATCAGCTCACAGCCTTCGCCACGCTCGACGAAGATCGGGTCACGACCGATCTGGCGCATCGCTCGAACCGGTGAGTTGACCCCGCCGGGAAGGACCTTCAGCGCCCGGCGATAGAGCTCCGCCGAGCAATCAAAACTAGGAATGCTCCGCCTCCCAGGCAGCGTAGTCGTCGGTGAAATAGCGGAGGCGGATCTTCTTGTACTCGGTCGAGGAGTAGAGGGTCGCGCGGTCGGAGCCGTGCAGGCCGCGATCGTCGGCGATCGAGTCGAGGATCGCGTCGCACTCGCGCTTCGAGCGTCCGTGCGCCATCGTGAAGACGCTGTAGGGCCAGTCCGGATAGGTGGGGCGCTGATAGCAATGGGAGATGCCCCGGAAGGACGCCATCCGGCGCCCGGTCTCGAGAATCTCGCCCTCGGGCACCTTCCAGACGCCCATCCCGTTGGCCGAGAAGCCGGCCCGGCGGTGATAGAGGATCGCGGCCACGCGACGCAGCAGCTTGCGCTCGACCATTCCCCGCAGGTGCTCGAGCAGGGCATCGGTGTCGACGCCGGCCTCCGCCGCCGCCGCGTCGTAGGGCCGTTCCACCGCGTCCATCGGGCCCTGCAGCGCTCGAATCACGGCGATGTCGCGGTCGTCGTAGGGCTGCGCCTCCAGCTCCCGCGGCGGCACGGCCTCGGCGCTGGACGCCAGCGCCTCGGTGCCGCCTTCCATCTCCAGGTTCATGTTGATCTTGAACAGGGTCAGCGTCGGCAGCTCGCGCATCGACTCGGCGCCGGTCAACTCCATCAGGCGCTGCAGGGTCGCTTCCAGCCCCAGTCCGGAGTCGGGTGGGGTGGCGATCGTGAACCAGAGGTTGAAGTCGTGCGTTCGCAGGTAGTTGTGAGAGACGCCGGGGTGGGAGTTGACGATCCGGGCCGCCCGCTGGGGGTTGGCCGCGTCCACCTTGGCGGCGACCAGCATCGACTCGTAGCCGAGGGCGCGGGTGTCGAAGATCGGCGTGATCTCGCGGATGATCCGCTTGTCCAGCAGGCGCCGGGTCCGCGTCAGTACCTCCTCCAGCTCCATCTCCACCTCCGCGGCGAGCAGTGCGTAGGGCTCGGGTTCGAGTGGAAAGCTCGACTGCAGCGCGTTCATCAGCCGCCGGTCGGCGTCGTCGAGCGGGATCGCGGCGCCGCCCTTGCGGGAGCGCAGCTTCGGCTGCGGCACCCTCACCGAAGCCATCCGGCCGCCTGCTTGGCGAAGTAGGTGATCACGACGTCAGCGCCGGCGCGGCGGATCGCGGTCAGGGTCTCGAGCACGGCCGCGCGCTCGTCGATCCAGCCGTTGGCCGCAGCGGCGCGCAGCATCGAGTACTCGCCGGAGACCTGGTAGGCGGCCAGCGGCGCATCGGTCTCCTCCTTGACCCGCCGGATCACGTCCAGATAGGGGGTCGCGGGCTTGACCATCAGCATGTCGGCTCCCTCGGCGAGGTCGAGCTTTGCCTCCCGCACTGCTTCGGCCGCGTTCGCCGGGTCCATCTGGTAGCCGCGGCGGTCGCCGAACTCCGGCGTCGAGCCGGCGGCGTCGCGAAACGGGCCGTAGAAAGCGGAGGCGTACTTGGCGCTGTAGGCGAGGATCGGGACGTTCGGGTGGCCCTCCTCGTCGAGCTGGTGGCGAATCACCCCGACGCGCCCGTCCATCATGTCGCTGGGGGCGACCACGTCGGCGCCGGCTTCGGCCTGCGCGATCGCGGTCTTGGCGAGCAGCTCGACGGTGATGTCGTTGTCGACCTCGCCGTCGCGCACGAAACCGCAGTGGCCGTGGGAGGTGTACTCGCAAAGGCAGACGTCGGTGATCACCGTCAGCTCGGGGACCGCTTCCTTGAGCGCCCGTACCGCAAGCTGGACGACGCCCTCCTCGTCGTAGGCACCGGAGCCGGTTTCGTCCTTGGCGGCGGGAATGCCGAACAGCAGCACGGCCCGGATTCCGGCCGCGAAGACCTCCTCGCCTTCGGTGACGAGCGCGGAGATCGACAGCCGCTGCACGCCTGGCATCGAGGGAACCTCTTCGCGCACGCCTTCCCCGGCAACCACGAACAGCGGCTGGACCAGGTGCGACGGCGATATGTCGGTCTCGCGGATCAGGTCGCGGAGCGCCTGCGTGCGGCGCAGCCGCCGCATCCGCGTGGCGGGAAAGCTCACCGGGCGAATTCTAGATCGCCGCAAACCTTCGCAATGCGAGACGCGCCAGCAGGCCGTAGCCGGCGGCGAGCGCGGCAAGGTGCAGCAGCGCCCCGGCGAGCGAGGGGCCGCTCTCGTCTAGGGCCGCCGTGAACCCGTCGAGCGCCGGCTCGAACGGGAACAGCGCGGTCACCACCTCGATTGCGTCGAACAGCGTCGCCCCGACCGTGCCGGGAGGAACCAGCGACAGGAAGGCCAGCGGCAACGAGACCATGAAGGCAAGAAGCGAGGCGGCGCGGACCTCGCGCGTTGCGGCGCCCAGCGCCGCGCCCGCGGCGGCGAAGGCGGCGCCGCCGGCCAGGATCGCGACGGCGATCAGGGCAAACCGGTCCCACTGCAGGTCGACGAAAAGCTCCAGCCCGCCGAGCATCAGCAAGGTGACGACCAGCGCCGCCACCACTCCCAGCGCGACCTTCTCGGCCAGCAGAGCCGATTGCCCGACCAGACCCCGGGTCAGCCTCGAGTAGGAGTTCTCCTCGCGCTCCAGCGCCAGCGATCCGGCGACGAGCAGGATCGTGACGAACATCAGGGTCACGGTGGCCGAGACGGCGATCGCGAAGGTGTCCAAGGCCGGTGTCTCACCGCTGATCACCTCCTTGTCGACCTTGATCGGCTCTGCGATCGAGGTCAGCAGCGGCGTTGCGAGGTCGAGGTTCTCGCGTGCCAGGTCCGCGAAGCGGATCACCTCCTCGAGCTCCTGGCGCTGGGCCGGGGGGACCTGGCGGCGCACGGCCCGCAGCGTCTCGCCGGCGTTGGTGAGGCCGAGGATGTCGAAGGAGGTGCCGAGGAAGCCGAGCTCGCCGCCGTTGAGGATCAGGTCCAGATAGCCGCTGGCGACCCGGCCGACTTCGCGGGCGATACGCAGATTCGCCTCGGCGAGCAGGGTCGTGATCCGGTCGTCGACCAGCCGCTGCTGGACCGGGTCCTCCTGGTTGACGATCACCTCGACCGTCGGCTGCTCGGGGTCGAGGCTGCCCAGCGACTCCAGTTTCTCGACCAGGTCCGGGGGCAGGATCAGGGCGCCGAGCACGTCTCCCTCGCGCACCTTGCGCTCCGCCTCATCGCGAGTCTGCACCCGCACGCAATCGATCCGCTCGCAGAGCTCGCTGCGGGCGCCGATCACGTCGAACTCCTCGTTGCCGACCTGAAACGGCGTGTCCTGGGGGACCTGGTTGAGGAATGCCACCCGCGGCTTGTCGGACTCCCGCGAGACTGCGAAGCCGACCAGGACCGCGATCAGGATCGGGTAGACGACCAGCAGCGCCGCCTGCAAGGGCGAGCGGCGCAGGATCTGCAGGTCCTTGAGCAGCAGCCAGCGCATCGGCTCAGAGCACCAGATCCTTGCCGCTGCTCCGCTCGCGAAGAATCAGATCAAGACGCTCGCTACGCATCGGCTCAATGACCCCGGTGATGCAGGTAGGCGACGAAGGCAGCCTCGAAATCCTGCTCGGCCGCTTCCGGCGCCTCCGTCGCGACGACCTCGCGCAGCTCGGCAGGCGAGCCGTCGAGCAGCCGCTCGCCGTCGGCGATCACCAGCAGTCGCTGCCCGTAGCGCTCGGCCTCCTGGACGTTGTGGGTCGAGAAGATGACCGTCGTCCCCGCGCCCGCCAGTCCGGCGACGAACTCCCACAGGCGGGCGCGCTGGCGCGGGTCGAGCCCAACGCTCGGCTCGTCGAGCAACAGCACCACCGGGCGGGAGAGCAGGCCGATGGCGATGTTGATCCGCTGCTGGTTGCCGCCCGAGAGCCGCGCCACGAGATCGTGGCGGCGGTCCTCAAGCCCGCTCAGCTCCAGCATCTCGGCGACCATCCCCCGCGGGTCGTCGTGGCCCTCGAGCCGGGCGAAGAGGAGCAGGTTCTCCTCCACCGTCAAACGGCGATAAAGGGCTGCCTGCTGCGGCACCCATCCGACCTCGCCCTGCGGCAGGTGGACCTCACCCTCGTCCGGATCGACGATCCCGGCGAGAATCGAGAGCAGCGTCGTCTTGCCGGCCCCGTTGGGGCCGATCACGGCCACCAGCTCGCCGGGGCCGGCAGAGAAGTCGACGCCTCGCAGCGCCACCTGGCGCCCGTAGCGCTTGACGATCGCCCGCGCCTGCAGGGCGGTTTCCGCATGCCCCTGCCCGTTTGCCCCGCTCGCCGTCATCGCCGGGGAACGCTAGAGCAACGTCTCGGCGGCCTGGTTAGGGTCAGCCGGGTGAAGATCCTCTTCATCGGCGACGTCGTCGGCAGTCCTGGCCGCAGAGGCCTCGAGGCTGCGATGCCGGAGTTGCGCGAGCGCCACCGGCCCGACCTGGTCGTCGTCAACGGCGAGAACTCCGCCGGCGGGCTCGGGATCACCGAGAAGACCGGCAAGGAGCTGTTCGCCGCCGGCGCCGATGTGATCACGACCGGCAACCACGTGTACCGGCACCGTGACGCCTACGAGTACCTCGACCGCGAGGAACGGATCGTGCGTCCCGCGAACTACCCGCTCGGCAACCCCGGACGGGGCCATACCGTGGTCGAGAAGAACGGCCGGCGGCTGGGGGTGATCAACCTCAGCGGGGCGGTGCAGCTGCAGGCGGCGAAGTCGCCGTTTCACGAAGCGGACACGCTGCTGGAGCGGCTCGCTGGGGATGCCGAGGCCGTGATCGTCGACTTCCACGCCGAGGTGACGAGCGAGAAGATCGCGATGGGGTGGCACCTGGACGGACGGGTGGCAGCCGTCCTCGGCACCCATACGCACGTGCCGACGGCGGACGCGCGAGTTCTCCCCGGGGGGACCGCCTACATCTCCGACGTCGGCATGACCGGCTCGCGGGCGGGGGTGATCGGCGTCAAGCGCGAGCAGGCGCTGCAGTCGTTCCTCACGCAGATGCCGGTTCGCTTCGAGACGGCCGAGGATGACGTCTGGGTGATGGGGGCTGCGATCGACGTCGGCGCCAACGGCCTGGCGACGACGATTGAGCAGATCCTGCTGCCGGCGCCGGGCTGATCGCCGCCAGCGCCACGACGACAAGCGGGAAGAACCAGACGATGTAGAGATAGAACCAGTGCTGCGCCGCCAGCTGAGCGGCGATCAGCAGCGCCGCTCCCAGCGCCGCCACCTGGGCGATCGACTTGCGACGAGGGCGGAAGGCGAGAGCGAGGGCGAGCAGTCCCGTCGCAGCCAGCAGGCCGATCCGCAGAGGCTCCAGCGTCGGTGCCTGACCCCAGATGCTGAACGGCGAGTCGCGGCCGGCCTGATAGGCGATCGTGCGGTCGTAGAAGGTGGCCAGGCCGGGTTCGAGCAGGGGCCACGCCATGACGAGCTGCCACGCCCAAAAATGCCACCGCAAACGTGATTGGCCCGCGGGTCCTGCCGCCGAATGGGGCCCACCGGCCCTGCGGTGTAGGCACTCCTCGGGCCGGTCCATCCCATTCGGCGTCACCCGCGGGAGACACCTCTACCTTGCCCGTCTTTTTCCTCGCTGCCGTGCTTCCTGGCCCCTCCGACCCCGGGCGATACGTGAGCAGCATCGGAGCGAGGAGGAGCGGGACGAACTTCGTCAGGGTCGCCAATGCCGTTAGCGCTCCACGGGCAGCCGGGCGGGCGATGAGGAGGAGTGTGAGCACGAGCAGGAGGGCGACGAGGGTGTCGTTGGAGTTCGCCTGCAGGACGAACGTCGTGTACGGATACGCCGCCCAGGCGAAGCCGAGCGTCGCTGCCGTCATCCGGCCCTCGCGGCCGGGGCGCAGCCGCAGGCCGAGCAAGAGCAGGAGCGCGAACGTCGCCAGGTCGAAGAACACCGCCGCGCCGTGCCCGGCCTGAAGCTCGTCCCAGCTGCCGCTCCAGGGCCAGATCTGCTCGAAGGGCACGTAGGCGAGGTAGTTGACCGGGCCGTAGGTGTCTCCCTGGGAGACATCGTCGGGGAAATCTCCGTAGATCGGCTCTCCGTCGCTGATTCGGTCCGCTCCGACCACGCTTGCGTAGCCGACGTCGATCACGGCCGCATCGGCGATGTTGAGCCCGACCCGGAAGCCGACAAGGAACAGCGCCGCGACGAGCAGCCAAGCTGCAGGCCAAACCGGGCGCAGGCCGATGCCGCGGCCGCGCATCCCGAGCCAAAGACATCGTCCCAGCAGGTAGAGGAGCGGCGGGTATTGGAGCGGCACCGAGAGGCCGATCTCGGCGCGGTTGAAGAAGAAGTGCGAGATCCCGAAAGCCAGCAGCGCCAGCAGGTCCAGATTCGCCAGGCGCCGCGGCCGGCGCCAGTCGACCAGCCCCAGCAGAAAGAGCGCGCAGAGGGGCAGGAAGACATAGGGGGCGTTGAGCTTGTGACCGAAGGTGCCCTCGTAGCCGCGCGCCATCTTCCAGGAGACCTGGTGACCGGTCCAGGATTCGCGGACCAAGCCGGTGACGTCGTCGACGACGACCAGAGCGACCTGCTCTCCGGCCGCGAAATAGCCCACCTCCCAGTTGCCGTCCTCGAGCTCGGCGCTGGAGGTGAGATCGCCGTGCAGGCTGCGCTGCCCTGCGACCTTCGGGTCCCGATCGGCGGCGCGGGTCGCCTTGTCCTCGCCGACGATCGGATCGGCTTGGCCGGCGGCGGGCGGCGCGACGAGGGCCAAGACGACCCCGGCGAGTAGGAGGGTCAGCGACGAAGGGCGGAGGAATCCCCGCCGTCTGGCGCCCGGACCGGCTATTGAAACGTCCACAGCTTGTTGCCGATGAAGTTCGCGGGCATCGCAGTCGCCACGGCGATCGCCTGCGCCGGCACGTCGGCGAGACCGCCGCCGACGAGGATCTCGAGCACGGCGAGATTGATCAGCAACCCACCGATGCTGACCGCGAAGAAACGCGCCGCCTGAAAGCCGGCGTGGCCGTGGCCGGCGCTGAAGGTCCAGTGGCGATTCCAATAGAAGTTCGACGAGACCGCGACGCAGAAGGCGCCGATCGCGCCGAGGGCATGGTGCAGGCCCGCCCCTTCGACAAGCGCGGCGAAGACGGCGAGGTTGATCACGTACCCCGAGGCGCCGACGACGCCGAACTGCAGCAGCTGCACCCAATTGGCGGGCTTGCGGGCGCCGGCTCCGATCCGCTTCGCCGTTGCAACCGGAGACATCGCTCACGCCCCCGCGGCTGCGGCCGGGTGGGCGGACGGTCGGCGAGCGCCGATCCCGAAGTGGTCGCGGACGATCGGAGCGACGTCTCGGAGGCTCCACTGCTCTCGCTCGCCGGGGGACTCCGGGCCGCAGCCGACGAAGAGCAGGGGGCCCAGCGAGTCCTCGCGTTGCAGGGAGCCGTGGCTGCCTCCTCCGACGTGCGCCGAGCCGCCCCAGTCGACGCACTCATAGCCCACCGAAGCGGAGACGACCACATCCCCTGCGTGGGGGGAATGGAGCGCCGACCAGACGCGGGCCAAGGGGTCGGGGTACTCGGCGCTGCGAAGGACGCCCGATTCGACGTCGGCCGCGAGGACGGCCGGGTCGCCGGCGACCTCCCAGCGGTCGCCGCGCAGGTCGGCCAGCTCGCCGCCGGGCCGAAAGCGCAGCTGCTCTCCGTCTCGCTGCACGACCGCCACGATCCCGTCAAGCCGATCGAATCCAGGAGCCGGGCGCTCCAGCGGCCGCCCGTCGGCTCCCGCGAGCCAGCAGATCAGGTCGACCCCGGAGGTATCGGCGACCGTGTCCCGGAGCCGGTCGTGCTCGGTGATCGGATCGTCGGGATCGAGCAGGTAGAGGTGGGCGGCTCGCGCGGTGGGGCTGACCGCCAGCTGAGCGTCCTCGGGGCGGTCGTCGGAGGGCTGCAGCACGGTCCAGTCGTCGGCCAGCGCCTCGGCAAGAGGCAGCGCGTCCTCGACGGCTGTCTGAGCGTGGTCGGAGAGCAGGATCAGGGCATGATCGGCGAGGAAGCCGTCGAGGCCCCCGGCGGCTTCGACGAGGCGGCCGAAACAGGCGTCTGCCTTCGCGATCGATTCCACGCTCGCCTCCGGGCCGTGGCGATGCGAGTAGTGGTCGTTGTCGGGCAGCGAGAAGAGGAGGAAGTCGTAGAGACCAGACGCCGCCAGCTCAGACGAGCAGCAGGCCGAGTACTCGTCGCGGCTACCGGGGATCGAAGTCGGCTTGCAGGGCAGTGGGCGGCTCGCGTAGAGCTCGCCGTAGAACAGCTCGCCCGGGCCCCAGGTGTGGTGGCGAAACTTCAGCCGCGTGGCGTCGACGGCGCGCCGCAGCAGGCCATCGAGGGAGACCTGATGGCGATGGCGTCCCCGATAGATGAGGAAGGGGGTGCAGGCGGTCCGCAGGCCGGCGTCGTCAAGCGACTCGAAAAGCGTCTCCACCTGGGGGCTGAGGTGGGAGAGGTTCATGTTGTAGACGAGGTCGTAGAGGGCCCTGAAGACGCCGAAGGCACGGGTCGCCTCGAAAGATGACCCGTACTCGACGTAGCGTCGCTCGAGGCGGTGGTACCAGTTCATGCCCGAGATCCAGTGCTCGTCGGCACCCGCGCCGGTAACCATCTCGGCGCAGGCCACCGGGGTCACGGAGGGGAAGCTGGAGACGCAATCGGGGACCAGCACGCCCCGCTCGAGGAGCTTCGCGAAGGTTGGCGCCCGGTCTTCGTCGACGGCCCGCTCCAGCATGTCGGTCCGGAGCGAGTCGACGTAGGCGAGCACCAGCTTGCGCGGCGCGCTCACCGCAGGACGCGCAAACCCTCGAACTTGCGCTGCGAGCGCCGCCTCCTCGCGAGCGCCAGCCACAGCACTCCCAGCGCCGCAGCCAGGGCCAGCGGCGGGAGCAGGATCGACAGCCCGGCGATTGCAAGGGCGGCGAGTGCCAGGATCGGGCCGGCCGAGGCGCCTGCTCCCCGCCGCCGGGCCCCGGTGACGACGTCGGCGATCACGGCCGCAGCCGGCGCCGCCCCGAGCAGGCCGGCGAGACCGCCGACGACGACGCTCTCCTCCTCGGCGGAGGAGGAGACAGCGCCAAGGACGAGCCCGAGCGCCGCTGCAAGCAGCGTCATCGTCGTCCGGGCGCGGCCGTCCATGCCGGCGGCTCCCGCGAGCACGCCAACCGCGATTCCGATGCCCAGCGCCTGGCAGGCCGCGAATACCGGGTCCATGAGGGTCACAATAGAGACATGAGCCAGACCCCAAACAGGCGCCGGGCGCACACCAGCGCCCGCGATCTCGAGCGCTATGCGGGCCTGTTCGCGGAGCGAACCAAGGTCATGCGCTCCTCGGCGATGCGCGATCTGATGGCGATAACCGCACGCCCGGAAGTGATCTCGCTGGCCGGTGGTCTCCCCGACACTTCGACCTTTCCGCCGCAGACGTTCGCCGCCCAGATGACCCGGATCGCCCAGGAGTCGGCCGCGCAGGCGCTGCAGTACGGGCCGACGGAGGGATTCGCCGAGACCAAGGACTGCATCCTCCAGGTGATGGGAGCCGAGGGGATGCTTCCCGACCCCGACGACGTGATCGTCACCACCGGCGGCCAACAGGCGATCGACCTGGTCTCGAAGACATTGATCGACCCCGGCGACCCGGTCATCTGCGAGGCGCCCACCTACCCCGGGGCGGTGCCGGTCTTCTGCAGCTACCAGGCCGACGTGATTCAGATCGAGTGCGACGAGCAGGGCATGCGGGTCGACGAGCTGGAGTCTGTGCTCGCCGCGCTGGCCGAGTCAGGCCGGCGGCCGAAGTTCGTCTACACGGTGCCGAGCTATCAGAACCCGGCCGGCGTGACCCTCTCCTTCGAGCGTCGGCGGCGCCTCGTCGAGCTTGCTCGCGAGCACGAGATCCTCCTGGTCGAGGACAACCCCTACGGGTTGCTCCGCTACGAAGGCGAGGCGCTGCCGCCGCTCTACCAGCTCGACGGCGGCGACTACGTCATCTACCTGGGTACGTTCTCGAAGATCCTCTCGCCGGGGATCCGCCTCGGCTGGGCTGTCGCGCCGCCACCGGTGATGGAGAAGATCGTCCTCGGCAAGCAGGCGTCCGATCTCTGCACCTCGACGCTGACCCAGTACTTCGTCCACGAATACTTCGCCGAGGGCCGTTGGCGCGACTACGTCGCCAGCCTGGTCGAGATCTACCGCGCCCGCCGCGACGTGATGCTCGAATCGCTCAGCAAGCACTTTCCTCCGCAAGCCACCTGGACGCAACCGGCCGGGGGGCTGTTCGTCTGGGCAACCCTGCCCGACTACATCGACACCGGCGATCTGCTGGCGAAGGCGCTGCGGGAGAACGTCGCCTTCGTCCCCGGGCAGGCGGCCTACGTCGACGGTCGTGGGCACAGCTCGATGCGGCTCAACTTCTCCGGCGTCGGCGAGGCCGACATCCGCGAGGGAATCCGCCGCATCGGCAAGGTGGTCGCCGAGCAGGTCTCGCTGTACGAGACCTTGGCACATATTCCGTCCCCCTCCTCGGCTTCCGCTCCCTCGCGGGAACCAGACATAGACGCTCAGTCGCTCCCGCGGTCGGAGGGGGACGGGGGCGACGTCCTCCCCTTCCGCAAGACCGGCGAGGGGCGAGGGTGAGGGTCGCAGTCCTCAAGGGTGGGCGGTCGCTGGAGCGGGGCGTTTCGCTGCGCTCCGGGGCGCGGGTCGAGGATGCGCTGGAGCGTCTCGGCCACGAGGTGCTGCCACTCGACGTCGGCGCGGACCTCGTCAAGCAGCTGGCCGACCAGCGGCCCGAGCTCGTCTTCATCGCCCTGCACGGGCCCGACGGTGAGGACGGGACCGCCCAGGAGCTGCTGGAGATCCTCGGCCTTCCCTACACCGGACCCGGTGTCGCCGCCTGCGCGAAGTGCATGGACAAGGTGCTGGCCAAGCACGAGCTCCGCGAGGCGGGGGTTCCGACGCCGGACTGGTTCGCCTTCAACGAGACGGCCTTTCGCGATCTCGGAGCCGCCGATGCCTTGGGGGAGATCGAGGACCGGCTGGGATTCCCGCTCGTCGTCAAGCCGGCCCGGGGAGGGTCGGCGCTGGGGGTCAAGTTCGCCGCCGGGCGAGAGGAGGTCCCGGAAGCCCTCGTCGCCGCGTTCAGCTACGACGACCGCGTTCTGCTGGAGCGCTTCGTCGAGGGACGGGAGCTCGCGGTCAGCGTGCTCGGGTCCGAGCCGCTGCCGATCGTGGAGGCGATCCCGCACGAGAGCGATGCCTATGACTTCGAGGCCCGCTACGAGATCGGCCGCACGACCTTCGTCTGCCCGGCCGAGCTGGACGCGGCCGAGGCGGAGGCAGTGACCGCGGCTGCGCTGCGCGCCTACGAGGTGCTCGGCTGCAGCGGCTTCTCGCGCGTCGATCTGATGCTCGGGCCGAGCGGTCCGGAGGTGCTGGAGGTGAACGCGATCCCCGGGCTCACCGACACCAGCCTGCTGCCGCAGGCGGCCGAAGCGGCGGGGATGGAGTTCGAGCGGGCGGTGGAGCGGATCCTGGAGCTGGCGCTGGAGCGGGCGCCGGTCGCCTGATCAGGAATCTTCCTGGGCGAAGTCCTCCGGCGACACCTCGTCGAGGAAGTCCTTGAACTTCTCGACCACCTCCTCGGTGTCCTCGACCTCGTGCTCGAACTCGATCGCAGACTCCTCGATCACGTCCTCGGCGGCGAAGATCGGGGCCGATACCCGGACCGCGAGCGCCAGCGCATCCGACGGGCGCGAGTCGAGCTCCATCTCGGAGCCGTTGATCGTGATCGTGATCGACGCATAGAAGGTGTTGTCGCGCAGCTCGGTCACCGAAACCCGCTCGCACTTCGCGTCCACCTGCTCGAGCAGATCGGAGATCAGGTCGTGGGTCATCGGTCGCGGCGTCGACGCGCCCTGCAGCTTCATCAGAATCGCCGCCGCCTCGGGATGCCCGATCCAGATCGGCAGGAACTTGTTCCCGTCGACCGTCTTCAGCAAGACGATCGGCTGCTTGCCGACCATGTCGAAGCTGACACCGTAGATCTGCATCTGCTGCACGGATTCACTCCCGGGACCGATCCCGAGGCATTATAGGTCTGGGTCCTGGCCGCCCTTCCCACGCCTGAAGCCGAGTTGATCCGCCCGCGGTCCCGTTTCGTTTAAGGCAGTAGGGGCGTCTGGGAGGGAGCGCCGAAACCCCGACGACGGGAGATACACGCATGACGCGCAGGATCAGGGGCCATCTCAGCCCGCCGATGCTGATCGCGATGGTCGCGCTGTTCGTCTCGCTCACCGGAGCCGCGGTGGCGAACCTTCAGATCCGCGACAACACGATCAACACGCGTGACATCAAGGACAACCAGGTCAACACCAAGGACCTCCGCGACGGATCCGTCCGCGACGACGACGTCAACGACTCTGTCGAGAGCGGTCTGCAGACCCGCTGGCTGCTGATCAACGAGCAGGGCCAGATCGAGGAGCAGTCGGGCGGTTTCACGATCATCGACGCCTACGTGACGAACAACAACGTCTACGTCGACGCCGGCAGCCCGCTGGCCGATCACGGCCTGTTCGCGACGGTCGCGCTGCAGAACAAGATCAACGTCGACGGCATGGCCGGCGTGGACTCCGACTTCGACGGCGAGGTCAGCGTCGCCCGCTGCCAGACCGCGGCGGTCGAGTGCGCGCCGCCGGGCGCCAAGAACGCGAATGCGTTCGTCGTCAGCCCCCGCAACTCCGATGGAAGCGCGACGGGGCCGGCGAGCCGCAAGCGCGTCTACGTGCAGATCACCGAGTAACGAGGGCCGCCAACCCCCGGCGCTAGTCGAGTTCGGCGACGAGAGCGCGAACGCGCTCGCCGATCTCGTCGCGGATCGCCCGCACTTGCGCCGGGGGCAGGCCCCTCGGGTCCGGCAGCTCCCAGTCGAGATAGCGCTTGCCGGGGATCACCGGGCAGGCGTCGCCGCAGCCCATCGTCACGACGACGTCAGCGCGCTCGGTGGCGGCCGTCGTCAGCTCTTGGGGCAGGCGGCCGGAGAGGTCGATTCCGAGCTCGTGCATCGCTTCGACGACCTCGGGGTGGACCTGGTCGGCCGGGTTTGTCCCCGCCGACTCGGCCGTGTGGGCGGAGGCGGCATCCTCGAACAGGGCCTCGCTGATCTGCGAGCGGCCGGCGTTATGGAGGCAGACGAAGAGGACGTGCGCCATCAGCAGCAGCGGGCGGCGGGCGCGCCGGCGGCGGCCGGGTTCCCCTCCTCGGAGTCGCCGTGGACCGTGAACACCTCCCAGGGCGTCCCGTCAGGATCGCGGACCCAGATCTTGTCCTGCTTCGCGTAGCAGCAGGTCGTCTCCATCTCGTCGAAGGTGGCCAATCCGGCCTCGACGAGGCGGGCCCTCGCCAGCAGCACGTCGTCGGTGGACTCGACCTGGATGCCGGCATGGTTGAAGGCGCCGAGGTTCTCGTCGCGGTCGCCCTCGTTGAGGGTTAGGTTGAGCGCCGGCTCGGCGATCTCGAACTTCGCATAGCCGGGACGGACCTTGGCAGTCTCGACGCCGAAAAGCGCCCGGTAGAAGGGGATCGACTTCTCCACATCGGTGACGTTCAGGGCCAGGTGCGGTCTCATTACAGCCATTCGCTCAACTCCTCGATCGCTTCGGGATGGACGTAGTAGTAGGCCCACAGCCCGCGCCGCTCGACGCCGACGATGCCCGCCTCTCGAAGTCGACGCAGATGGTGGGAGAGGGTCGGCTGGGAGATCTCGAACAGCGGCACCAGCTCGCAGACGCAGACCTTGCCGGCGTGGGCCCGCAGGACGTCGACGAGCTGTACGCGGATCGGGTCCGCCGAGGGCCTTTGCCAGCGCCGCCAGACGCGTCCGCCTTGGCGAGCAGAGATCTCCGGGCCGCGCGACCGGCTCACAGCACGGCTGGCCCGGCGGGCGCTTCTGCTTCGGCGCAAGTGTTAGATCGACAGTTATCTATGGAACGATAGCATCGTCCTTACCGGACACGGCCCTGGACTCAGGCCGCCGGTCGTGGGAAGAGTGGGCCCAGCTTCACAAGGTCCCAGGGAAGGAGAGGCGATGGAGGAGCTGAAGAGCTGGCGCCGAGTGACTTCCGCCGGCGGCGCTGATGGGTGGGCTGATCGTCGCTCTGGTGGTGCCGACGGTGGCGCACGACCGGCGGGCCGCTCGTCCGCTGCCAGGGCTTGCGCCCGACGATCCAGGGCACCAACGGCAACGACGCGCTCACCGGGACCCCGGGGAGGGACGTGATCCAGGCCCGAGCGGGGGCCGACGTGATCGACGGCCGCGGCGGCCCCGACCTGATCTGCGCCGCGCAGGGCGACGACGTCGTCCGCGGCGGTGGCGGCGCCGACACGATCTTCCTCGACGCCGGTGGCGACGTCGGACACGGCGAGGATGGCCGGGACACCATCCGAGGCGGACGCGACGACGACCGGATCATCGGAGGCGACGAATCCGGACACCCTCAACGGGCAAGACGGCCCGGACACGGTCTCCGGAGGATTCGGCAACGACCGGCTCTTCGGCGTGCTTGGCAACGACACGCTGCTGGCGGGTGAGGACGGCGACGACAGCCACTTCGGCGGCCCAGGCGCCGACGGGTTCGCCGGCGGTCCGGGAATCGACTCCTGCGACGGCGGAGCCGGGCGAGGACGTCGACCTCGAGATCCCGGACGGAGAATGCGAGAACTCGACGAGCATTCCGTAGATCGAACGGCGGCGGTGCGATGATTGGAGGCGGATGTCGCACTGCCGCCGCGAGGTCTTCATCGAGGCGCCTGCCGACCTGGTCTGGGAGCTGATCTCCGACGTCGAGCGGCATCCGGAGTGGTGGCCACGGGTAGTCGACGTCACCTGCGAGGGACTCGAGGAGGGCTGCACCTACCGGGAGGTCGTCGCCAGCCCGTTCGGCAAGGAGGAGATGCTGCTGCGAGTCGAGGAGCTCGCGCCCGGCGATCGGTTCACGATCCACTGCATGAACACCGGCACCTTTGTCCGCATCTCGCTGACCGAGGCGCGGGGCGGGACCTTCCTCGAGGCCGAGATGGGCATGGAGCCCTCCAAGCTCGGCCTGAAGATCTTCGACGTCAGTGGCCGGACAGCGCTATTTCGACCGTTGGCTCGCGCAGACGGTGGAGGGGCTGGAGAAGGCGGCGAGATCGCGGTCCGCCGCGGTGGGTTGAGTGGGCGATCCTGGATTCGAACCAGGGACCTCGTCCTTATCAGAGACGCGCTCTAACCGACTGAGCTAATCGCCCCAACGGGCGCCGATCATAGCGGGGGTCGGAGGCCCCTCCGGAAGCTGCTCAGGGGCCGATCCGGCGGGCCAGCTCGTCGACTTCGTCGAGCCCTTCGAGGCGGATCTCGACCGCGATCGACCCCTTCCGCCGGCGCACCTTGACCTCCTGGCCGAGGGCGGCCTCGAGGCGATCGGCGGCCGCCAGCAGCGCCGCTTCCTCCTCCGGACTGAGCGGTTTGCGGCGGGCGGCGTACTTCGGCTGGCTGGCCAGCTTGGCGCGCCGTTCCGTCTCTCGAACCGACCATCCCGCGCTTGCGGCGCTGCGGGCGAGGCGCCGGCGTAGGTCATGCCCCTGAGCCTGCAGCACGGCCCGTCCGTGACCCTCGCTGAGCTGCCCGGACTGCAGCAGCTCGAGGGCCTCGTCGGGAAGATCGAGGAGGCGGATCAGGTTGGAGACCGCGGGGCGGCTGCGCCCGACCCGGCGCGCCAGCTCCTCCTTGGAGACGCCGAGGTCCTCGACCAGGGCGGCGCAGGCTCTCGCCTCGTCCACCGGGTTCAGGTCCTCGCGAACCACGTTCTCGATCAGCGCCGTCTGCAGCCGCGTCGTCTCGTCCTCCTCGCGGACGATCGCCGGAACCTCGGCCAGCCCGGCCTGCTGGGCGGCACGCCAGCGACGCTCGCCGGCGACGAGCTCATAGCTTCCGTCGACGAGAGGGCGGACCAGCAGCGGCTGCACGATCCCGCTGGCCTCGATCGAGGACGCCAGGCCGGCGAGGGCCTCGGGATCAAACCGGGTCCGCGGCTGATTGGGGCTGGGCCTGATCAGATCGACTGGAAGCTCGCGCAGCTCATCCGCGGGTGCGACGGGCTCCGGCAGGATCGCCGCCAGGCCGCGGCCGATGCCGCGCGACTCAGCCACGCTCGGCCACCTCTCGAGCCAGCTCGCGGTAGGCCAGCGAGCCGCGCGAGGTCGGTGCATGCGCGATCACCGGCCGGCCATAGCTCGGCGACTCGGCGACTCTGACGCTGCGTGGGATCACGGTTTCGAAGACAAGCTCGGGGAAGTGCTCTCGCATCTCGCGCTCGACATCCTGGGAAAGCCGGGTGCGCTCGTCGTGCATGGTGATCAACAGCCCCGACAGCATCAGTGAGGGGTTGATCTCGCGGCGGATCAGCGCCAGCGTGTCGAGGAACTGGACCAGCCCCTCCAGCGCGAGGTACTCGGCCTGGACGGGCACGATCACGCGATCGGCGGCGGCCAGCGCGTTCACCGTCACCGGGCCCAGCGCCGGAGGGCAGTCGAGCAGCGTGAAGGCAAAACGCTCCCGCACCGGGCCGAGGCGCTCGGTGAGCCGGGTCTCCGAGCCTTCCATGCGGGGCAGCTCGACTGCCGCGCCGGCAAGGTCGCGGCTGGCGGGAACGAGCCAGAGATTGTCCGGGCCCGCCGGGCGCGCCGCTTCGGCGACCGAGACATCGCCGGTGAGGCAGTCATAGGAGGAGGGGCGAGCTTCGCGGTCGCCGCCGAGGGCGACGGTCGCATTGCACTGCGGGTCGAGGTCGACCAGCAGCGTCTGTGAGCCGGTGGCCGAGACGCAGGCGGCGACGTTCACCGCCGTGGTCGTCTTGCCGACCCCGCCCTTCTGGTTTGCGATCGCATAGACGGAGCCCATCGGGGGCCAGCTTAGAGACGGTCCCGGCGCCCTTCAGGGGCCTCCGAACGGGCGCTTGCGGGCCATCCCCGGGCGGCGCGGCAGTCCGGCCGGCGTCGGGCCCATCTTGCGAACCACATGCAGGTTGCGGTCGCGGCTGCCGGCATAGGGCTTGACTGGGCGAACCTCCTCCTGGCACAGCGCCAGCTCGGCCTCGGCCTCGGCGAGTCGGCGTTCCCCGGCCCGGTCTCGCGAGCCTCGCCAGGCGACCAGAATCCCGCCCTGGCGCAGCAACGGTGACGCCAGCTCGGCCACCGTGGGCAGGGTGCCCACCGCCCGGGCCAGGACCGCGTCGTAGGCCTCGTGTCCATCGTCGGCCGCCAAGTCCTCCGACCGCCGGCAGACGACGGTCGCGTTCTCGAGGCCCGCAACCGCCAGCGCCTCGCGCATGAACTCGCACTTACGGCGCACCGACTCGACCAAGTCGACGCTGGCCGCCGGGACCGCCGCCGCCACCGCGACGCCCGGAAAGCCTGCTCCGGCGCCGAGATCGGCGATCCGGGACGCGCCTCGCAGCTCAGCCACCTCGAGTCCGCTGAGACTGTCGGCGACGTGCACTTCCCAGGCCAGGCGGGGCTCGGTGACCGAGCTGACCGAAGCGCGGGCCTCGGCCAGGCACTCCAGATATCGCTGCAGGGACTGGCGGGCGCCGGGGTCGAGGCTCACGCCTCGCTGACGAGCGGCGCCACGACCACGCAGCGGTGCGGCTCGTCGCCCTCGCTGTAAGTCTCGATCCCGGCCCGGTCCTTGAGATGCTCGTGCACCACCCGTCGCTCCTGGGCGCTCATCTCGTCCATCTCCATCGGCCGCCCCAGCTTCAGCGCCTGCTCGGCGGCCCGGTCGGCGCGGGTCGAGAGCATCTCCTTGCGCCGCTCGCGGTAGCCGGCGGCGTCGACGGTGACGCGCTTGCGCTCGCGGAAGCCGCGATGCGCTGCCTGAAAGCAGAGCAGCTGCAGGGCGTCGATCGTCTGCCCACGCCGGCCGATCAGCAGCCCGTAATCGTCATCGCCCTCGACCACTGCGGCGATCTGCTCCTCGTCCTCGCTCACCTCGACCTCGCCGTCGAGATCGAGCTCGTCGAGGACGCGCTCGATCAGCTCCCGCACCCGCTCCGCCGGCTCCTGCGGCCAATCCCCTTCGCTCACGGCGCCAGTCTATTTCGCGCCGGCCGAGGCGAGGGGCAGAGCGCCGCACCCGAAGTGTCACAGCAGGTCCGAAACAGCAGCTGGGTAGGGGGCGCCTCGGCCGTGTGGCGCGAACCTCGCGGTATACGCGAATAAAGCGCCACACGGGCCTCTCGGGCGGGTGGCGCGATGAAGTGCTCCTTGAGCCGAGGGGGGTCTCGGGCGGGTGGCGCCGGCAGGGGGGACCGGCCCGAGGAAGCTTTAGCTACCGCAGGGTCGGTGGGTCCCCTGCCGCGACAGGACCCGCCCGCCTACCCCTACCGGCGTTTCTTCTTCTTCCGCGGCGGCGGAGGCGGCGGCTTCGCCGCCTTCACTTCCTCGGGCGACGGCACCTCCGGCGGCGGGATCAGCCGCTGGACGACGAACTGCTGGCCCACCGTCCAGACGTTGGTCGTGATCCAGTAGACGACGAGCCCGGCCGGAAAGGTGATGATGAAGGGGACGAAGATCAGCGGCAGGGCGAACATCAGCATCCGCTGGCTGCGGTCGGCGCTGATCGCCATCACCAGGCCGGCGGCGAGCTGGGTCCCTACGTAGAGGAGGACCAGGGCGATCAGCACTCCGCCCTCGGCCTTGTCGGTGAGGTCGGGGATGAACAGGAACGAGGCCGCGTCGCCGCAGGGCTCCTCGGAGCTGCCGCAGATGTCGACCCGCAGGTCGTCGCGGAGCAGGTAGAAGAGGGTGATGAAGACCGGCAGCTGGGCCAGCAGCGGGATGCAGGAGGCGAACGGGTTGACCTTGTTCTGCTGGTAGAAGCGCATCATCTCCTGCTGCATGCGCTGGCGGTCGTTCTTGTACTTCTGCTGGATCTCCTTGATTTGCGGCTGCAGCGCCTGTAGGGCCCGCATCCCCTTGATCTGCTTGTAGGTGAGCGGGATCAGCACCGCCCGGGTGGCGAAGGTGAGGGCGATGATCGCGCCGCCCCAGCTGAGACCGACGTCGTCGTGGAAGAAGACCAGGACCGCGTCGGCGATATCGATCAGGGGCTGCAGGATGTTGGCGACGGGGATCACGTCGCAGTCCCCTGCCGGTGCTTGGCGGGGTCGACCGGCCCGACCCTGAGCGTGAAGCGATCCGGGACCGGGTCAAAGCCGCCGTGGCTGAACGGGTTGCAGCGCAACAGCCGCCAGGTCGCCAGCAGGGCGCCGCGAAGCAGGCCGAAGCGGCGCACGGCCGTCGCCGCGTAAGCGGAGCAGGTCGGCTCGTAGCGACAGCGGCGGGGCAGGGCCGGGGAGATCCGGCGCTGGTAGGCGCGCAGCAATGCAAGGGCCAAGCGCCGCGGTGCGGCGGCCGGAGTCACAGGATCAGCCATCGGAGGAGCAGGCATCGTAAAGACAGCTACGCGGCCGGGCGTTGCGGCCGATCACCTCCGCAGCTGGGCCTGTTTCACGTTTTACGGCCTCGTGGAGACTCAGGACGAGGATCGGTCGAGCACGTCGCGCAGCGCCCGCTCGACCCCGGCGGTTCCTTCGCTGGCGACGAGCTGCGCCAGCTCGGGCCGGGCCACGACGACGAAGTCGCGCCCGCTCGGCAGCGATTCGGCCAGGGACCAGAACGCCTCTCGGACGGCCCGCTTGACGCGCGTGCGCTCGACGGCGCGGCCGATCTTGCGACCGGCCGAGACGCCGAGCCTGAGCTCGGTCTGGTCGGGGTCTTCACGGGCGAAGCTGTAGAGGACGAGATGCCGGTTGGCGCTCGACTCGCCCTCGCGGTAGACGCGGTCGAACTCGCCGCTGCGAGAGAGGCGGCGGCGCTTCGGCGCACCACCCCCGGCCGGCGGCATCGCTACGGCGCCAGGCGCTTTCGGCCCTTGCGGCGTCGCCGCTTGATGATCGCGCGGCCCCCGCGCGTCTGCATGCGGGCGCGAAAGCCATGAGTGCGGGCCCGCTTGCGCTTCTTCGGCTGGTAGGTGCGCTTCATCGGCGGCGCCAGTATAGGGCGCCGCCGAATCGACCCAGCGGAACTTTTCTACGGCATTTGCGGAAGCGGCTGAAACGCCTCCCAGGGCCGCCGCTATCTTCGATCGCCGTGCACGGCGCGCCCGGCGTCGAGGCCCCGGGGAGGCCTGCGCGACGACGACGAGAGGGCTTGCGTGCAGGACGTCAGCGATCGAACCAGCGGTAATCGGCCAAGCGCCGAGGCCGAGGGGGACATCGTTTCGATCTGGACAGCGGTCAGCGAACACCTCGCCGCGTCCTTGCCGGAGCTGACCTACAGGATGTGGATCGAGCCCCTGCGGCCCGCCTCGGCCCAGGGAGACGTCCTCTACCTGAGCGCACCGAAGGGAATCCGGACCTGGGTCGAGCGCCGCTACGGAAAGCTGATCTCCGACAGCGTCGCGGAGGTGGCGCCGGGGCTGCGGGAGGTCCGGTTCGTCGCTCCCGTAGAGAGTGCTGCCGGGGCTGCGGAGGCCGACGAGCCGCGGCCGGCGACGCTGAACCCGAACTACGTCTTCGAGCGCTTCGTGATCGGGGAGGGCAACCGCCTCGCCCATGCCGCCTCGCTGGCCGTCGCCGAGGCGCCCTCCGAGGCCTACAACCCGCTTTTCCTGCACGGCCCGCCTGGGCTCGGGAAGACCCACCTGCTGGTCGCGATCGCCAACTATCTCGCCACCAACGCCCCCCAGCTGAGCGTCCGCTACACGACCGCCGAGTCGTTCACGAACGAGTTCGTCGCCGCGCTGCAAGCAGCCGGCACAGAGCGATTCAAGCGCCGCTACCGAGACATCGACGTGCTGCTGATCGACGACGTGCAGTTCCTCGAGGGCAAGCACCACACCGAGGAGGAGTTCTTTCACACCTTCAACGCGCTTTATGAGTCGGGAAGCCAGATCGTCCTCTCCGCCGATCGCATTCCCAGCGAGCTGTCGACGATGGCCTCGCGGCTTCGGGACCGATTCGAGTGGGGGCTGACGCTCGCCGTCGAGCCGCCGAACATCGCCACCAGGCTCGCGGTCCTGCGGCGATTGGTCTCCGAATCGGGCATCGAGATCGCCGATCGCGATGCCCTCGGCGAGCTGGCGGCTCGAATCGACGCCAATGTGCGCCAGCTTCACGGCGCCCTGACCAGGGCCCTGGCCCATGCCTCGCTGATGGCAAAACCGCTCAGCGCCGAGCTGATCGCCGAAGTGATCCCGCAGCGCCAGCGGCCGGCGCGCTCGCGGCCGGAGGAGATCCAGCGACAGGTCGCGCGTGAGTTCGGGATCTCTCGCGAGGAGCTGGTCGGCGCCGGCCGGTCCGCCACTCCGCTGCGGGCCCGCCAGGTGGCGATCTACCTGACCCGCGAGATGACCGACCTCTCCCTACCGCAGATCGGCCGCCTCTACGGAGGCCGCGATCACTCCACCGTGCTGGCGGCCGTGCGCCGCGTCGAGGGCAAGGTTTCCTCGGACGCCCAGCTCTTCCAGCGCATCGAGGAGTTGCGCACAGCGATCCACAACGCGCTCGACTCGGACCGCTGACAGCCGCTCGCGTTGCAAGAATCAGCCTCCGACCCACAGCTTCTCCACAGGCCGGATACCGCTTCCCAGTGCGCAATCGCCCCGATCGGCCCCCAACCCACATCCGTTAATCCAACTCAAGTAAGGCAACTGATTCCTTGAAGCTCTCGACCAAGCAGTCTGAACTCGTCGCCAAGCTCTCGATCGTCCAGCGGGCAGTCTCGACCCGGGCGGCGACCCAGGCACTGTCCGGGATCCTGGTCAGCGTCGAGGACGAACGGGTGACCCTGCGTGCCACCGACCTCGAGCTGGGGGTCCAGACCGACCTCGACGCAGACGTCGAGGGGGATGCTGGGACGATCCTGCTTCCCGGCCGGCTCTTCGCCGAGGTAGCCCGCTCGCTGGGCGAGGAGAAGGTCGAGCTCGAGCCGCGCGAGACCGAACGCGACGTCGAGATCCGCAGCGGCGGCTCGAGCTTTCACCTCCGCACCCTCCCCGCCGACGACTTTCCACGCTTTCCAGAAGCCGAGGCGGAGCCGATGCGAATTCCCGCTCCCGCGTTCGCGTCAACCGTGGAGCTGGTTGCGCCGGCGGCCTCGCGCGACGACATGCGCCCGGTCCTGACCGGGGTCCTGGTCAACGCCGCCGACAGTGAGATGACGATGGTGGCCACCGACTCCTATCGCCTGGCCGTCAAGCGCACCGAGATCGAGGGCGGCATCGGCGGCGAGCTCGAGGCCAACGTCCCGGCCCGGGCCCTGCGCGAGCTGGGCCGGATCCTGGCTGCCGAGGGCGCCGAGGAGGTCGAGGTCTCGCTGCTGCAGAATCAGGCCGTCTTCGGCGCCGGTTCGGTGATCCTCAACACGCGCCTGATCGAGGGCCAGTTCCCCAACTACCGCCAGCTGCTGCCGGAGTCCTATGAGCACGACATCCGCCTGCCCCGTGCGGAGCTGCTCGAGGTCACGCGCCGCGTCAGCCAGTTGGCGCAGCGAAACGCTCCGCTGCGACTCTCGCTGGCACCTGGCGAACTGACTGTGGCGGCGGAAACTCCTGACGTCGGCGATGCGCGCGAAACGATGCCCGCGGCCTTCGAAGGCGAGCCGCTGGAGATCGGATTCAACCCCGATTTCCTGAAGGATGGCATCGAGAGCGTCGAGGGAGAGGAGCTGCTTCTGCGCCTGATCTCCCCCCTGCGACCGGGCTTGTTGCAGCCCGTCGCTGACGACGACTTCCGGTATCTGGTGATGCCGATTCGTCTCAACGTCTAAGGCGATGCTCGTCACCGCCATCGAAGCGCGGCCGATTCGCAGCCTCGATCTGGAGCTCGAGCTGGGCCCGGGAATCACGAGTGTGGTCGGCGCCAACGGGGCCGGGAAGACGAATCTGCTCGAGGCGCTCTGCTTCGCGCTCACCGGGCGCTCCTTTCGGACCAGCGATCGCCGTCAGCTGATTCCCTTCGGGGAGCGGCTGGGGCGTGCTTCGGCGACGATCCTCGACGAAGGAGCAAGCCGGCGATTCCTGGCTTCGGTCAGCCGCGTGGACGGCCGCCGCCACCTCCTCGACGGTGCCCCGGTCGAGGCCCGAAGCGCGACTCGCCTGCGTCCACCGGTGCTGGTCTTCGCCCCCGACCGGCTGGCGCTCGTCAAGGGCCCGCCCTCCGAGCGGCGGGCCCACCTCGACGCCTTTGTCGCCACGCGGTGGCGCTCGAGGGGCGGCCTCAGGCAAAGCTACGGGCAGGCGCTGGCGCAACGCAACGCGCTCCTTGGCCGGGTCGCCGCCGGGCAGGCGCAGCGCGAGGACCTTGGCTCCTGGGACGCAGCGCTGGCCGCCGCCGCCGCGCCTCTGATCGAGGCTCGCGAGGAGGCGGTCGCCGAGCTCGGACCGCGGTTCGCGGATGCTGCGGAAGATCTCGGCCTCGGCGAATCCGCGACGCTGGAGTACGCCCCCCGTGCGCCCGCCGGCGAGGCCGACCTGCGCGCCGGGCTCGGCGAGCGCCTCGCGGCCGACCTGCGCGCCGGGCGCACGACCTGGGGGCCGCACCTGGACGAGTTGCGGATCTGCTCGGCCGGGCGGCAGTTGCGCAACTACGGGTCGCAGGGCCAACAGCGGCTGGCCCTGCTGGCCCTGCTGTTCGCGGAGCGCGAGGCGCTGGTCGCATCGGGCTCCTCGGCGCCGCTGATGTTGCTCGACGACGTGATGAGCGAGCTCGACCGGCACCGCTGCGGGCTGCTTGCCGATCGCCTCTCCGGCGACGGTCAGGCTTTGATCACGGCCACCGAGGAGGCCTCGCTGCCCCAGCCCGCCCGGGCCGGCCTGATCGTGATGCCGGTTCCGGCAGCCGCCGCGGCCGCGCTTGCGGCATGAGTCGCCGGCGCGCCCCGAGACCGGCCGGCGCGGCGGTCCGAGCCGCCCGTGGGCGCGCCGCGCCCCAGACCCTGCTGGCCGCCGTGCAGGACGCCTGGGCCGGCGCGGTCGGCGAGCTGGTTGCAGCGGCCAGCGCCCCGGTCGCCGAGCGCGACGGCGTCGTCGTCGTCAGATGCGCCGAGGCCGTCTGGGCGCAGGAGCTCGACCTGATGCAGGAGCAGGTGCTGACCAGGCTGCGGTGCCAGCTCGGCGACCGCCCCCTGCAGGGACTGCGATTCGAGACCGGCGAAGGGGCCTAGGACCCTTGGCTGGCCAGCCAGCATGGTGTGCTGCCTTCGTAGCTTATTTGCAGGCATTTTCCGCCATTTTGCGCGGCTTTCCGGCGGTCCTGACTGGTATCCTTATGTCAACTTGATCAGGTGCCCCGACCATGCGTGGCGCCCTTGGGCGTGCAGCATCAGCAGGTCGGGGTTTCTTATGGCTGACCGGAAGGCGATCATTGGCTGAAAAGAAGACGAAGCCGGCTGCGAAGAGCCGCCGTAAGAGCGGCGACTCCTACGGGGCCAAGGACATCACCGTCCTCGAGGGGCTGGAGGCGGTACGCAAGCGTCCCGGGATGTACATCGGTTCGACCGGCCCCCGCGGGCTTCATCATCTCGTCTACGAGGTGGTCGACAACTCGGTCGACGAGGCGATCGCCGGCCACTGCGACCTGGTCGAGGTCGTCCTGCATCCGGACAACAGCTGCACGGTCGCCGACGACGGGCGCGGAATCCCGGTCGACGAGCACGAGAAGGAGAAGCGCCCCGCCGCCGAGGTGGTGCTGACGACCCTGCACGCGGGCGGGAAGTTTGGCGACGGCGGCGGCTACAAGGTGTCCGGCGGTCTGCACGGGGTCGGCGTCTCCGTCGTCAGCGCTCTCTCGGAACGGCTGTACCTGGAGATCAGCCGCGACGGCTACACCTGGAACCAGGATTACGAGCGCGGCAAGCCGACAACGGAGTTCAAACGCGGCCCGAAGACGAACGAGACCGGCACCAAGATCACCTTCCTCCCCGACCTGGAGATCTTCGAGGAGATCGACTTCGACTTCACGACCCTCGCGGAGCGGATCCGCGAAACGGCTTTCCTGACCCGGGGCCTGAAGATCGAGCTGGTCGACGAGCGCGGACAGACAAACCGGGTCAGCTTCCAATACGAGGGCGGGATCGAGGACTTCGTCCGCTACCTGAACGAGAACAAGGACGAGATCCATCGCAAGGTCATCTACTTCGACAGCGAGGCGGACGACGGCCAGGTCGAGGTGGCGATGCAGTGGAACAGCTCCTACCAGGAGTCGATCTTCTCTTTCGCCAACAACATCAACACCCACGAGGGCGGCACCCATCTGTCCGGCTTCCGGGCGGCGCTGACCAGGACCCTGAACGCCTACGCCCGCAGCAAGGGCCTGCTGAAGGAGAAGGACGACAACCTCGCCGGCGAGGACGTGCGCGAGGGCCTCACGGCGGTGATCTCGGTCAAGCTCCACGACCCCCAGTTCGAGGGCCAGACCAAGACCAAGCTCGGCAACCCGCCGATCGAGGGGCTCGTCAAGGAGGCCGTCAACCGCAAGCTCGGCGAGTTCCTGGAGGAGAACCCTGGCGAGGCGAAGCGGATCCTCATCAAGGCGGTCGAGGCGTCGCGGGCCCGCGAGGCCGCCAAGAAGGCCCGCGACCTGACCCGCCGCAAGTCGGTGCTCGAGAACTCGACCCTGCCTGGCAAGCTCGCCGACTGCACGGTCAAGGATCCGCGCGACGCGGAGATCTTCGTGGTCGAAGGCGACTCGGCCGGCGGCTCGGCCAAGCAGGCGCGTGACCGCTCCACCCAGGCGGTGTTGCCGCTGCGCGGCAAGATCATCAACGTCGAGAAGAGCCGCATCGACAAGGTTCTTCAGAACACCGAGATCCAGGCGCTGATCACCGCGATCGGCACCGGCGTCCACGAAGAGTTCAACCTCGACGATGCCCGCTACCACAAGATCGTCATGGCGACTGACGCCGACGTCGACGGGGCTCACATCCGCACCCTCGTGCTGACCTTCCTCTACCGGCAGATGCAGCCCCTGATCGACGCCGGCTACGTCTACATCGCCAAGCCGCCGCTCTACAAGGTCAAGGTGGGCAACCAGGAGACCTACGTCGAGCGGGAGTCGGAGCTGGAGGAGATCCTGCTGCGCGACAAGCTCGAGGAGATGGAGCTGAGCGACGCCAACGGGCGGGCCACGAAGCTGACCAAGAACCGCTGGCAGTCCTACCTGCGCCGGTCGAAGGAGTACGAGGGGTGGGCCTCGTCGCTGCAGGCCGAGTTCGGCGGCGAGCTGATCCGCTTCCTCGAGGAGTCGCAGATCCTCGACGAGGAGGTTGCGACGATCGCCGGCGCTCGCGAGCTGCTCGCCAAGAAGAGCCCCGAGGAGGAGCCATTCGACACCGAGCTGATCGAGCAGAGCGACGAGTTGCTGGAGGTGAAGGCGATCCACCGCAAGAGCGGTCTCGCCCGAACGCACAAGCTCCCGGCCGAGCTCTTCCAGCACAACGACTACCGCCGCTTCGCCGAGGTACACGCGACTCTGCTCAAGCAGCTCGGCCGGCCGCCGTTCGTGGTGTCGCTGAACGGGCGCACCGCCGAGGCGCTCTCCTTCGTCGGCCTTCACCGGGCGGTCATGGACCTCGCCAAGCACGGGGTTCAGCTGACCCGGTTCAAGGGCCTCGGCGAGATGAACGCCGACCAGCTGCGGGAGACGACGATGGACCCAGCGCTCGCGAACCCTGCAGCGGGTGACCCTCGAGGACGCAACTGCGGCCGACCAGATCTTCTCGATGCTGATGGGGGACAAGGTCGAGCCTCGGCGCGACTTCATCGAGGCCAACGCGAAAGAGGTCCGAAACCTCGATGTCTAGGAGCGGCTGATGGCGCTTGAGGCCCTGACCGGGCGGATCGAGGACCGCGAGCTCGAGAAGGAGATGCGCTCCTCCTACCTCGATTACGCGATGAGCGTGATCGTCGGCCGCGCCCTCCCGGATGTGCGCGACGGCCTCAAGCCGGTGCACCGCCGGGTCCTCTACGCGATGCACGACCTCGGCCTGCAGCCGACCCGTCCGTACCGCAAGTGCGCCTTCATCGTCGGCGAGGTGATGGGCAAGTACCACCCCCACGGCGACTCGGCGATCTACGACACCCTGGTGCGGATGGCGCAGGAGTTCTCGCTGCGCTACCCGCTGGTCGACGGCCAGGGCAACTTCGGCTCGATCGACGACGACCCGGCCGCCGCGATGCGCTACACGGAGGCCCGCCTCGACCGTGTCGCGACCGAGCTACTGCGCGACATCGACGCCGACACGGTCGACTTCGGCCCCAACTACGACGAGTCCCAGCGCGAGCCGCTGATCCTTCCCGTCGCGGCTGCCCGAACCTGCTCGTCAACGGGTCGTCCGGGATCGCGGTCGGGATGGCGACCAACATCCCGCCCCACAACCTGCGCGAGGTCGCGGGCGCGGTGGTCGCCTACATCGACGACCCCGCAATCGACCTCCCGGGGCTGATGGAGCACGTAAAGGGCCCCGACTTCCCCGGCGGCGGGATCATGAGCCGGGAAGGAATTCGCGAGGCCTATGCCTCCGGCCGCGGCACCGTCAAGGTCCGCGCCCGCGCCCACGTCGAGCCGCTGAAGGGCGGCAAGGACGCGATCATCGTCACCGAGCTGCCGTTCATGGTCAAGAAGGGCGGCGATAGCGGCCTGGTCACCAAGATCGCCGACCTGGTTCGCGAGAAGAAGCTGGAGGGGATCTCCGATCTTCGCGACGAGTCCGACCGCTCCGGCATGCGGCTGGTGATCGAGCTCAAGCGCGGCGGTCAGCCGGCCAAGGTCGTTCTCAACAACCTCTACAAGAAGACCACGATGCAGACCACGTTCGGGATGAACATGGTCGCGCTGGTCGACGACGTGCCGAAGACGCTGGGCCTGCGGGAGCTGATCCACCACTACGTCGACCACCAGCGCGAGGTCGTCACCCGCCGCACCCAGTACGAGCTGCGCCGCGCCGAGGCGCGGGCCCATATCCTCGAGGGGCTTCTGGTCGCGCTCGACAACCTCGACGCGGTTATCAAGCTGATCCGAGCCTCGAAGGACCCCGAGTCCGCCCGCGATGGACTGATCGAGCAGTTCGAGCTCTCCCAGCCCCAGGCGCAGGCGATCCTCGACATGAGGCTGCAGCGTCTGACCGCGCTCGAGTCCGACAAGGTGAGGTCCGAGCATGCCGACCTGATCGAGAGGATCGGGGAGCTGCGGGCGATCCTCGGCGACGAGGCAAGGTGCTGGGGATCGTCAAGGAGGAGCTGACCGAGGTGGTCGACTCCTACGGGGACGAGCGCCGGACCGAGCTGGCCCATTTCGAGGGCGACGTCGGGATCGAGGACATGATCGCCGACCAGCAGATGGTGGTCTCGCTGACCGCTTCCGGGTACGTGAAGCGGTTACCTCTCGCGACCTACCGCCAGCAGCGCCGCGGCGGCGTCGGGGTGATGGGGATGAACATGAAGGAGGACGACTACATCGCCCACCTCCACATCTGCTCGAGCCACGACTACCTGCTGTTCTTCACCAATCGGGGCAAGGTGTACCGCTTGAAGGTCTACGAGCTTCCCGAGGGCTCGCGGACGGCAAAGGGCTCGGCGCTGGTCAACCTGCTGCCGTTGCGGGACGGTGAGAAGGTGACGGCCGTGATCCCAACCCGCGACTTCAAGGAGAACAAGTTCCTAGTCTTCGCCAGCGCCAGGGGACAGATCAAGAAGACCGAGTTCCTCGACTACAACACGCCGATCAAGGCGGACGGGATCATCGCGATCAAGATCCGAGATGGCGACGAGCTGGTCCAGGTCCGGCTCACCTCGGGCGATGACGACATCCTCATGGTCTCCCACTCCGGCCACGCCTCCCGGTTCTCGGAGAAGCGGGTCCGCTCGATGGGCCGCAGCACCAGCGGCATCAAGGGGATGAATGTCTCCGACAAGGGCAACCGGGTGCTGGCGATGGACATCGCCCGCGACGACACGGAGCTGTTCGTGGTCACCGAGAATGGCTACGGGAAGCGCACAGCGGTTGCCGAGTATCCGGTCAAGGGCCGGGGCACCAAGGGCGTGCTGACCGCCAAGCTGACCGAGAAGAAGGGTGGGCTGGCCGGGGCCCTGATCGTCCGCGAGCACCAGGACCTGCTCTTCATCTCGCAGAACGGCATGGTCCAGCGGACCTCGGTCAACGGCATCTCGCGGATGGGACGCCCGACCCAGGGCGTCAAGGTGATGAACATCAAGGAGGACGACCGGATCAGCGCCGTGGCGCTGGTGGTGGAGTCCGAGACCACAGGCAACGGCGAGGCGGAGGTCATCGAAACGGAGCCGCTGACCGAGAGCGACAACGGCGCAGGCCCGACCTGAGGCCGACCTCGCGATCTGCTTGAATCGGATCACCGGAGAAAGGAGGTGGTCCTAACTTGAGTCACATGCTTTTCGGGACACCGGAGGTGCAGGGCCGCTAGGCGACCTTGTGGGGCGCCCGGCGGAGTTCCACCCGGGCACCGGCAGGATGAGGAGGCTGGAGCTGTCCCGCCCAGCCGCGATTCCGACTCCTGTTCAGACCGCACCTTGCGAGCGACCGCCTCCGGGCGGTCGCTTGTCATTGCGGCGCCTTCGGCGCCTGACCTGCCTCTGCCGGGGCGAAGCCCCGGCCCAAGTACCTAGGCGGCCTGGGGCAGGTACGCCTTCCAGGCGATCGGAATCGTCGGGCTGGCGATGCGGATGAAGACCGTGGGTCCGGGCGCGGTCGGGCGGCTGCGCGGGTGCATCCTGATCTCGCGCGGGAGGCGGTTCCCCTTGCGTCGGTTGCAGGTCGCACAGGAGGCGACGATGTTCTCCCAGACGGATTTGCCGCCGCGGCTGCGCGGGATCACGTGGTCAACCGTGAGGCCCGGCTTGCGCGTCCCGCAGTATTGGCAGGTCCAGGAGTCACGGGCCAGGACCGCCTTTCGGGTGATCTTGCGGCGATGGGCATCGCGCGGGATGCGCACGTAGGTGACGAGGCGGATGACCGTCGGCCGCTCCAGCGCCAGCCGCTCCGATCGCAGTTCACCCTCGGATCGCTCCAGGACCTCGGCCTTTGCCTTCAGGACCAGTACCGCCGCCCGCCTCACCGTGCAGACGTTGATCGGCTCGAAGGTCGCGTTGAGGACCAGGACCCTCGAGCCGACTCCGCTTCCGGTATCGGAATGCGCCGGCCGACCTCCTCCGGCGCGCACTCCCGCCACCGAGGAGTTGCCGCGGTCCCGCTGGCGTCTGGCCATGGTGCGCGGATTCTAGAGGCTCGCTGTGTCCGTCCCGGCGGTCTGCGTCAGCCGACCGGATAGGTGCCGAGGACCCGCACCGACTCGGCCTTTTGGCGCAGGCCGGCGATCGCGTCCTGGACCGGTGGCTCGCCGGCGCGACCTTCGAGATCGACGAAGAACATGTAGCGGCCGAGCCCCTGGCGGAGCGGGCGCGACTCGATCCGGGTCAGGTTGACCTCCCGGCTGGAGAACTCGAGTAGCGCCTCGACAAGTGCCCCGGGATGATCCTCGCCCAGCTCAGCGAAGACGAGGGTCGTCTTCCAGGCGCCCGTCCCCTCGGGCTCGGTGCCGGCCGGAGCGATCCAGACGAATCGGGTCACGTTGCCGGAGATGTCCTCGACCCCTTCGCGCAAGACGACGCAGCCGTATAGCTGCGCCGCCGCCTGCGTGCCCAGGGCGGCCCAGGGCTCGCTCGACCCACCCACCTCGCGGACAGCCTCGGCGGTGCTGCTGCTCGCCCGGACGCTGGCACCCGGGAGTTGCTCGCGGATGAAGCGGGCGCACTGGGCAAGCGGCTGCGGGTGGGAGACGACCGCGGTCACTTCCTCGAGGCCGAGCTCGCGGGCGGCGATCAGGCAGGGACGGACCGCGTAGTCGTACTCGCCGACGATCGCCACCGCCTCGACGTCGAATGCCAGCGTGTCGAGGGTCGCCCGGACCGATCCCTCGATCGAGTTCTCGAATGGCACCAGGGCGCGCCCGGCGTCCCCCCGCTCGACCGCGACTATCGCCTCGTTGACGGTGGCGGCATGGATTGCCTCGAACTCCGTCTCCCCGAGTGCCTCGCGGAGCGCGTCCTCGGTGAAGGTGCCGGCCGGCCCCAGATAGGCGATTCGCATCGGCCTAGCGACGGGCGTGGTCATCGAGCGCCAGCTCGAGCGCCTCGCGCTCCTCGGGCGAAAGCTCCAGCTCCGATTGCCCGGAGATGATCTGCTTCGCGTACAGCCTCGCCTGCTCGCGATGCAGGATCGAGGACAGCACGACGCCGGTGCGATAGGAGTCGAGCAGCGCCACCGAGCTCGACTGGCGGCCGGTCATCTCGCCCATCGCGTCATAACGGACCACCCCGCAATGCGTCACCGCGCCGTCGAGGCGCGAAGCGAGCTCGGTGTCGCTGTGCTCCAGGCGGCTCACCGACTCGTCGACTCGAACCCCCAGCTCGGCGAGGCGCCGCTCCATCTCGTCAGCATGGCCGACGAGATCACGCCGTTGCCCGTCGCCCAGCACCACCCGCTGGGCCTCCTGCAGCGCCATCAGCCGCCGACGCAGGAGCAGGCAGCCGAGCAGGGCGGCGAGAGCAAGGACCGAAGCCGCGATCGCGGCGATGCCCGCCGCTGAGGTCAGGTCGTCCACCGACGGGAAGGATATTGCGGTCGCCCGGTCGCCCGGCGGCGCTATTCGAAGGTCACCGAGTAGGAGGCCTCGTTGTTGTCGGTGACCTCCTCACCGGGGACCGGGGCCACCGAGACGTCGATCGTCACGTCGCCGCTGGGCGGAGAGGTGAGCGGGATCGTCACGGTCTGGGTCTCGTTCGGCGCGATGCTGCTGATGTCGCGTTCGCCGGCTTCGGCACCGTCGACGCTGACCGAGACCGTGATGCCGCCCTCGTCGGCGGCTCCCTGATTCTGGACCTGCACCTCCAGCTGCGGCGACTCCGAGGCGGCGACGCTGACCGGCACGCCTTCCTGGAGGGTCGTGCCGTCAAGCGTCGCCGCGATCAGGCCGGTGCCGTGGGGTCCGGGGGTGGTCGCAGCTGCGGAGCCGCTCACCGCTCCCAAGGCGCTGTCGACGGTGCTCTCGTCCAGCCACTGAATGCCGTCCTGGAGGAACTGGCTTTCCGGCGGGTCGCTGCCCTCGATGCCCTCTCCGTCGAGCACCCCGATTATCTCCGGGCGCACGACGTCCTCGTAGAGGACGTCGCTGGCGAGCAGGGTGCGCATCTCGGCCGCGATATCGGCAATCGCCGCCTCACGGCCCTCCTCCGCAAGCGCGAATCCGACTCGCTGGGCGATCGTCCCCAGCGCCCGGGCGCGGAGCTGGTAGACGAGCTCGAGCCCGTTCTGCGCCCGGCTCATGTCACCGGGGACGTCGAGGCCCTCGACCCGGGACAGGTAGCTGTCCATGGCGCTGCGGTCGGCGTTGATCTCCTGCTCGAACTCGGCCGCCGAGAGATTGCCGGGGTCCTCGAGCCGGGTGAAGAACGCATCGCTCGTCTGCGCCGTCTCGTCGACGATCTGAGATACGTCTCGGGCGTAGTCCTTGAGCGCCCGCTCCTTGCGCGCATCCAGGCACCCTCTGACCCCGAGAACCAGCAGGATCAGAACCAGCAGCCCACCGCCGAGCGCGATCCCGCGCCGGGCCATGATCTGCTGCCGTGGCGTCCGCCGCGCCGGCCGCTCGCGACCCTGCGGCGGAAGCTGTTCAGAGGCTCTGGTCTCTCTGGTTTCGCCTGGGTCGGAGTCGAAGAATTCCACGGGGCCTTTCAGGGAAGCTCGGACGTGGGGCGCAAGTATGACCCCTGCGCCTGCCGCTACGCCGGGCCGCAGAAAACCTTGCGTCTAGCAGCGTGAACGGGGAGGAACGCCGGCGTTGCCGTCGAAGTCGAAGGGGCTTTGATGGGCGAACTGGTTCTGGGCCGCTTCGAGGTCGAGGAGAAGCTCGGCAGCGGCGGCTTCGGGACCGTTTACCGGGCCTGGGACGACCGGCTTGAGCGCCACGTCGCGGTGAAGGCGATCGAGGCCGACGACGAGGCGACGAGCCGGGTCCTGCGCGAGGCGCAGGCCGCGGCGCGCCTCAACCACCCCGGCATCGTCACCCTCTACGAGCTGGGCGAGGAGGCCGGTGTCGCCTTCCTGGTCAGCGAGCTGGTCGAGGGCCAGACGCTGCGCCAGCTGAGCCGGGAGGGCCGGCTCAGCGACCGGGACGTGGCCGAGATCGGCGCCGACCTCTGCGAAGCGCTTGACCATGCCCATTCGCGCGGCGTGGTCCACCGTGACATCAAGCCCCACAACGTCCTCGTCGGTGAGCGCGACTCGCAGGCGAAGCTGATGGACTTCGGAATCGCGCGGATTCTTGACGAAGCTGCGTTGACCGCGACCGGGCATCTGGTCGGAACCCTTGCCTACATGGCGCCCGAGCAGGCCGACGGGCGCCCGGCCGGCCCGGAGGCGGATGTCTTCTCCCTCGCCTTGACGCTGTTCGAATGCTGGAGCGGGGACAATCCGCACTTGCGCGGGACGCCCGCCGCCACGGCTCGGGCGATCGGCTCTGCCCTGCCTTCCCTGGCCCGCCTGCGCCCGCAGCTGCCGCCCGATCTCACCGAGGCCATCGACGCCGCCCTGGATCGCGATCCGCGTCGCCGCCCCGGCCTCGAGGAGCTCGGCTCGGTGCTCGAGGACTCGCTGGAGGAGCTGGACGATCAGGCCCACTGTCCGGCGCCCCGCGAACCCCTTCTCGGTCGGCTGACCGGAGCGCTGGACTCCGGCTCTGCCGCCGACGTCGCCGCAGCGTCCACCCTGGCCGGCCTCGTCGCTGCGGCGATGATCGCGACCGGCGCCGGCGGGCCCCTCTGGGCCTACGCCCTACCGCTGATGGTCGCCGCCCTGGCGCTGGTCCGTCCTCGTCTCGGATACCTCGGCGCCGCCGGGTCGCTGTCGGCTTGGCTCACCCTGGCCGCGGGACGCCCGGGAGCAGGCTTGCTCCTCGCTGCGATAACCCTGCCTCCGGCATTTCTGGTCCGCGGCGACGACCGCATTCTGGCGCTGCCGGCGCTGGCTCCGGCGCTGGGAGCATTCGGCGCCGCGGCGCTGTTTCCGTTCGCCGCTGCCTTTGCCGACCGCCGCCGCGACCGGGCGGTGCTCGCCGCGACCGGCTTCGTCTGGGTGGCGGTCGCCGAGGTGGTGCTGGGCAGGAAGCTGATCTTCGGGCTCGA
This sequence comes from uncultured Actinomycetes bacterium, assembly GCA_963793785.1. Lineage (GTDB taxonomy): Bacteria > Actinomycetota > Thermoleophilia > Solirubrobacterales > 70-9 > CAWCBH01. The sequence goes on along the minus strand of CAWCBH010000004.1, from coordinate 107,938 downwards.
CATCCAGCCGCCCAGCGATTGGCAGGAGTCCGCCGGCGCGGCGTTCACGGAGGTGCTGTTGCCGTTGCTGGCGCAGCCGGCAGTGCTTGCCGGCGCCGCGGTATGGGTTCTGGCGGCAGTGCTGGCGGGCGCGCTGCTGGCACCGCTGCGGGCTCGGGCGGATCGCACCGGGCCTCGGCCCGCACGACGCTCTCCGGCTCCGCCTTGGCAGGATGCCGCCCCGCTCGGGGGCGGCGGTCGGCAGGCCACACTTTCGTAGGATTTCAGCCGGTCCCGGCGCTCGCCGGGTCGGGTCTGCCTGCCAAGGAGTCTCTCCCATCAGCGTCCTGCGTAATTTCGAAGCCCGAATCGAAGGCCTGGTCGAAGGCGTTTTCAGCCGCGCCTTCAGCTCCGAGGTCCAGCCGGTGGAGCTGGCCCGCAAGCTGGCCAAGGAGATGGACGCCCACAAGACCGCATCGGTCTCGCGGATCTACGTTCCCAACGAGTACACGATCTTCCTCTCCCGCCAGGACCGCTCCAAGCTCGAGGGCTACGAGCGCTCACTCGAGCAGGAGCTCTCGGGATACCTGCTCGAGCACGCCCGCCGTCGCAGCTACGACCTGCTGACCCGGCCGGCGGTCGAGTTCAAGACCGACGAGCGCCTGCGGCTGGGCGAGTTCGGGATCCAGACCCGCCTGGTCAAGCCACCGGCGCACGAAGGGGAGAAGCCCCGCCAAGGCGAGGAAGGGCACACGATGGTCTACTCGGCGGTCAGCGAGCGGGAGTCGGGCCGCTCCAGCCGCCGCCAGCCGGCCGCAGGCCTCGTCTCGACACGCGCGATCGTCACCCTCGACGACCGCCGCTACGTGCTCGACGGCCCGACCGCGACGATCGGCCGCTCCAAGGACGCCGAATGCGTGTTGCGCGACCCCAACGTCTCCAGGCGCCACGCCGAGTTGCGCAGAGCCGAGACCGGGGATTGGCAGATCGTCGACCTCGGATCGACGAACGGCATCAAGGTCAACGGCCGCCGCGTCTCCTCCTCTCGGCTTCGGCCGGGCGACGAAGTCACGATAGGCACGACGACATTCCAGTTCGAGATCGAGCAATGAGTCGGTGGACTACGAGCCGATCTCAGTAGCCCTCAAGTTCGGCTTCCTGGCGGTCCTCTACCTGTTCTTGCTCTGGATCGCCAGGAGCGCCTTGAAGGACCTGCGCCGAACGATGGCCCCCGCGCCCGATGCGACGGGCTTCCACGCCGTGCCCGCCGCCGCCGAAAGCGGCGCCACAGAGGAGGATGCCTGGCTGGTCGCCGCTCGCGGGGGAGGCCTGCAACCCGGCGCTCGCTTCGACCTCATCGGGGGCCTCTCGATCGGCCGCGCCGGCGATGCCGACGTTCGCATCGAGGACAGATATGCCTCCGGTCTTCACGCCAGGATCTACGCCAGCCGCGGCCGCTACTACATCGAGGACATGCAATCGACCAACGGAACCCTGCTCAATGACGCGACGCTCAGCGGCGAGGCGGAGCTGGTCGGCGGTGACGTGATCCGAATCGGGGACACCGAGTTCCAGTTCGAGCTGGAGGACTGAGCGTGCTGAGGGTTGCCGACCAGGCGTTTCGGACCGATACCGGCAGGCAGCGCCATGCAAACGAGGACTCCTTCTTCGCGCGGGCGCCGGTCTTCGTCGTCGCCGACGGGATGGGAGGCGCGCAGGCGGGGGAGGTCGCTTCGAAGGCAGCCGCGGAAGCGTTCGACCGCGAGCTCCCCGCCGGGCCCCCGGAGCAGGTGCTGAAGGAGATCATCGAAACGGCCAACCGGGAGATCCACGAGCTGGCCCGCCGCGATCCCTCGCGGGCAGGAATGGGGACGACGATCACGGCCGCGATCGTCAACGCCGAGAGCGAGGAGGTCGTGATCGGCCACGTCGGCGACAGCCGCGCCTACCGCCTGCGTGGCGGTGAGCTGGAGCGACTGACTCGCGATCATTCGCTGGTCGAGGAGATGCGGCGCAAGGGGCAGCTGACCGATGAGCAGGCGTCCGATCATCCCCAGCGCTCGATCATCACCCGCGCGCTGGGACCCGAGCCGGCGGTCGAGGTGGATGTGCGGACGGTCCCGGCTCAGGGCGGCGACGTGCTGCTGCTCTGCTCGGACGGCCTGACGACGATGGTCGAGGAGGAGCGGATCGCGTCGCTGCTCTCCGAAGCGGATTCGCTGGATGCCTCGGTCCGGGCGCTCGTCGAGGAGGCCAACTCGGCCGGAGGGCGCGACAACATCACTGCTGTCGCGCTTCGCCTCGAGGAGGTGTCGGCCCCTGCGGAGCGCGGCGAGCAGCCGACTCTGGTCGGCCCGTCCGCAGCCGAGGAGGGGTTCACGGCCGAGGAGGTAAGGCGCCGAGCCCACCCGCGCCACGCCGAGACGCCTGAGCCCGGCCGGCCCGGACTGCGTCGCGCGGCCAAGGTCCTGGCCGGTGTCCTGATCGCCGCCGCGGTGCTGTTCGGTGCCTGGTACGGCAACCGCCAGGTCTGGTTCCTCGGCACCGACGAAGCCGGCCGCGTGGCCCTCTATCGAGGGCTCCCCTACGACCTGCCGCTGGGGATCGAGCTCTACCGAGAGCGCTACACGAGCCCGATCCAGACCGACTCGCTGCCGCCCCAACGGCGGGAGGCGGTCTCCGATCACGAATTGCGCTCCCGCTCGGACGCGATCTCGCTGATCGCCGACCTCGAGCGCGCCCAGGCCGCCGCGCCGCCTCCGGCGCCAGCCCCGCCGAGCCCCGCCGAGCCCGCTCCGGGTCAGGCGCCCGGTAGCCGCGGCGACGCCGGCAGCGCAGCCGGGGACGGCGCCCCGTCGGGCCAGAACCCGGACCTCCCCTGATGTCGGCCCGCAACCGCGAGCTGGTCGCGCTCGTCCCGGTCGCGGTCCTGCTCACCGCGGGGTTCACGGCGGTATTCGCGCAGAACAACACCGAGCTGGGCAACCTCAGCCTCGTCTACGGCGCCTACTTCCTGGCCATCTGCATGGCGACCCACCTCTTTCTGCGAGCGCGCCTTCCCGATGCCGACCCCTATCTGTTTCCCCTCATCGCCCTGCTGACCGCGTTCGGGCTGGTGATGATCTACCGGATCGACGAGGACCTGGCCCGAGATCAGGCCAATTGGTTCGTGCTCGGCCTCCTCCTCTTCGCGCTGACGATCCACTTCCTTCGCGACTACGACGTTCTGGAGCGATACCGCTACACCGTTGCCGTGGTCGGCCTGCTGTTGCTCCTCGCCCCGCGCCTGCCGGGGATCGGCCAGCAGGTCAACGGCGCCTATCTGGGCGTCAAGCTGGGCCCGATCGCGTTTCAGCCGGCCGAGTTCTCGAAGCTCTGCATCGTCGTCTTCCTCGCCAGCTACCTGCGCGAACACCGTGAGCTGCTGATCGTCGGAGCGCGCCGGATCGCCGGAGTGACGCTGCCACCGCTGAAGCACCTCGGGCCGCTGCTCGTGGTCTGGGGAGCGTCGATGTTCATGCTCGTCTTCATCCGCGACCTCGGCAGCTCGCTGATGTTCTTCGCCGCCTTCCTGGCCCTCTTGTATGTCGCCACGGGACGCCTGTCGTTCGTAGCGATCGGGATGCTGATGTTCCTGGTCGGTTCCTGGTTCTTCGCAGAGACCGTCCCCCACGTCCAGGATCGGGTCGAGATCTGGCTCGATCCGTACCAGGATCCCCAGGACACCGGCTATCAGGTCCTGCAAGCGATGTTCGCCCAGGCCGACGGCGGCCTGTTCGGAGCCGGGTTCGGCCAGGCCCTGATCGAGATCCCCGGTGGGTCCGGGACGGTGCTGCCGGCTGCGCAGACCGACCTCATCTATGCCCTGATCGTCAACGAGCTCGGTCTGTTCGGCGGCTGCGCGGTCATCCTCACCTACCTGCTGGTTGCGGCACGGGGCCTGAAGATCGCGCTGATGGTCGACGACGGCTTCTCGAAGCTGCTCGCCGCCGGCCTGACCGCGGTATTCGCGTTCCAGGCCTTCGTGATCATCGGCGGCGTCACCCGGGTGATCCCGCTGACCGGGGTGACCTTGCCGTTCGTCAGCTACGGCGGCAGCTCGATTGTCGCCAACTTCGTCCTCCTCGCGCTGCTGTTGCTGGTCTCCGACCGGGCCCGGCGCCAGGCCGCCGGCCCGGCAGGCACGCCCCTGGCGATGCGGCCGTGAACTCTCAGGTCGTAAAGCTGTTCGGCCTGCTCGCCGTCCTCTTCGCCGTCCTGGTCGGCTTCACGTCCAACTGGTCGGTGTTCGACGCCGAGGCGCTACAGGACAAGCAGGCCAACAAGCGGCCACTGCTCGAAGCCCAGCAGATCGAGCGCGGCCGCATCCTCGCCGCCGACGGCTCGGTGATCGCGAGATCGATCGCGATTGGAAAGGGAGGAGACCGGATCTACGTTCGCCGCTATCCCCAGGCGGCGCTTTTCGGTCACCCGATCGGCTACAGCTTCGTCGAGCAGGGGGAGGTCGAGTTCGAGAAGTCGCACAACGACGAGCTGGTCGGCGAAGAGTCCGAGTTCACCTCGATCATCGACGAGCTGCAGGGCGGCCGCACGGAGGGCGACGACCTGCACACGACGCTCCAGCCCTCTGCCCAGGCGACCGCCTTTGACGCCCTCGCCGGGCAGCCGGGATCGGTGGTGGCAATCGAGCCGCAGACCGGCAAGGTGCGAGTCATGGTCAGCGTCCCGCCCTATGACCCGGGTCGCGTCCCCGACGACCTCGGGTCGCTCAACCGCAACCCGGCCGCGCCGCTGCTCGACCGTGCAACCCAGAGCGGCTACCCGCCGGGCTCGACGATGAAGGTCGTCACGGCGACGGCGGCGCTGGACTCGGGCGAGTTCACCCCCGATTCGGTGGTCAACGGCGACACCGGGATCTCGATCGACGGGGTGCCGCTGGCGAACTCGGGCGGGGCCAGCTTCGGCCCGGTCGACCTGACCACGGCGCTGACCAACTCCGTGAACACGGTCTGGGCCCAGGTCGCGGAAGAGCTCGGCACCGATCTCTTCTTCGAGTACATGGACCGCTTCGGGTTCAGCCAGGACCCCGAGATCGACTTGCCCGACGAAGACCTGTTCCCGAGCGGGGTTTACGACGGCGCCAGCCTGGTCGGCCCCAACGACCCCGTCGACATCGGCCGGGTGGCAATCGGCCAGGAGCGGCTGCTGGTCACGCCATTGCAGATGGCGGAGGTCGCGGCGGCGGTGGCGAATGGGGGAGAGCTGATGCGCCCGCAGCTCTGGGACCGGGTAGTCGACCCCGATGGACGGGTGGTCCGCCGCATGGACCCCAAGGTCCAATCCGAGGTGATGGAGCCCGAGACCGCGGAGACGCTCAACGAGATGATGCAGAACGTCGTCAACGAGGGGACCGGCACCGCGGCCGCGCTCTCGGGCATCGAGGTCGCCGGCAAGACCGGGACCGCGGAGGTCCCGGGCCGCGAGAGTTGCGCCGGGCTCCCCAACCAGGCCTGGTTCATCGGCTTCGCTCCCGCCACCGATCCCCAGGTGGCGGTGGCGGCGACCATCGAGTGCACCTCCGGCCAGGGGGGGACCGTGGCGGCGCCGATCGCCAAGGCGGTGATGGAGGCGGTTCTGGCGGCGGGTGGAGGCAATGGCTGAGATCGGCGAGGGGACGGTCGTCGACGGCCGCTATCGGGTCCTGAGCCGAATCGGGTCCGGCGGCATGGCCGACGTCTGGTGCGCGGAGGATCCCCACCTTCAGCGACGGGTGGCGCTGAAGGTGCTCTACGCGCGCTTTGCCCAGGACCGCGAGTTCGTGGAGCGGTTTCGGCGCGAGGCCGAGGCCGCCGCCGGGCTCCAGCACCCGAACGTCGTCGGGGTCTTCGACCGCGGCGACGTCGACGGCACCTACTACATCGCGATGGAGTACCTGGAGGGGCGCTCGCTCGCCGAGCTGATCTCCGCCGGACTGAGCCAGGACGAAGCGGTGCGGGTAGTCCGCCAGGTGCTCGAGGCGGCCCGCTTCGCACACCGCCACGGTGTCATCCACCGAGACCTGAAGCCGCAGAACGTGATCGTCGATGCCGAAGGGCACGCAACCGTGACCGACTTCGGGATCGCCAGGGCAGGCGCCTCGGAGATCACCCAGACGGGCTCGGTGATGGGCACGGCGCACTACCTCTCGCCCGAGCAGGCGCAGGGGCTTGAGGTCGGCGCGACCTCCGACCTCTATTCGGTCGGGGTGCTGCTCTACGAATCGCTGACGGGGCGGGTGCCGTTCGAGGGCGACAGCGCCGTCACCGTGGCGCTGAAGCAGGTCTCGCAGGCACCACAACGGCCGAGCGCGGTCAACCCGGCCGTGTCGCCGGCCCTCGACGCCGTCGTCATGCGGGCCTTGGAGAAGGATCCTTCGCGCCGGTTCCAGGATGCCGAGGCGTTCATCGCGGCGCTCGACGCGGCGGCCAAGGATCCGTCCGCTCCCGTGGCGGGTACGACCGAATTCGCACCGCCGCCGCCGGTGGTCGCCCCGGTCCCGGTCTCGGCGAACGGCGAGGACGAGCCGCGTGAGGAGGAGGAGCGCCGCAACCGCCGCTGGCTGTTTCTCCTGCTGGCGATCATCCTCGGCGTGCTGGCAGGCCTGTCGCTGACCCGAGATACGACCACGGAGGTCACCCCGGTGACCGGCGAGCAGCTCGACACCGCGCTGCGGCTCCTCGAGCAGGACGGCTTCCAGGTCGGGGAGAGAACCCGTGTGCAGCGAGACGCCCCGGCCGGGCAGGTGCTCGAGCAGGACCCCAGCGGCGAGGCATCGCTCGACTGCACGGTGCTGAGCTTCTTCTGCGACAAGCCCGAAGTCGACCTCACGATCAGCGCCGGCCCCGGCAGCGCCGTCGTGCCCGAGGTCGCGGGCCTGGACCGCGGAGCCGCCGAGCAGCGCCTGCAGCGCCGTGACCTCGGCGTGCAGGTCGTGACCGCCTCCTCCCGATCCGTCGCCGAGGGCCTCGTGATCTCCAGCGATCCCGCCGCCGGCGAAAGCGCTCAGCGAGGCAGCTCCGTCACGCTCACCGTCTCCAGCGGACCGCGGCAGGTGAACGTCCCGGCGCTGATCGATCTACGCCGCCGCACCGCGGTGGCCCGAATCCGCGAGCGCGGCTTCGTCGCCAGCGTCAGCGAGGCTGAAAGCGATCGCCCGGTCGGCACGGTTATCGACCAGTCGCCGGGGCCCGGATCGACCCTCGACGAGGGGTCGACCGTCTCGATCACCGTCTCCTCCGGCGTCGCCACGGTCAAGGTCCCCGGCCTGGTCGGCCAGACCCGGGCCGACGCGGTGGCAGAGCTGCGCTCGCGCGGGCTCACCCCGGTGGTCACCGAGCGCCAGATCACTGACCCCGAGCGCGACGGTCTCGTCGTCCAGCAGTCGCCGAGTGGGGGAACCGAGGTCGAGGAGGGGTCCGAGGTGTCGGTCGTGGTCGGCGATTTCGTCGCTCCGGCCCCGCGGGCCTCGCCGCGGTCGTGAAGGTCGCGGTCCTCTCCGGCGGTCGCTCCAGCGAGCACGAGGTCTCACTTCGCTCCGGAGCCTCGGTCGCCGACGGCCTCCGGGCTGCCGGCAACGAGGTCGTCTCGATTCTGATCGAGGCCGATGGCCGCTGGTCGCACGACGGGGCTGAGCTGTCACTGGTGCCCGGAGCCGGCCTGCTCGACGCCGAGGTCGCGTTTCCGGTTCTGCACGGCCCCTTCGGAGAGGACGGGACCGTCCAGGGCCTGCTCGAGGTCCTCGACGTTCCCTACACCGGCTGCGACGTGCTGGCGTCGGCGATCTGCATGGACAAGCTGACCCTGAAGCGGCTGCTCGCCGAGCGGGGCGTCCCGCAGGTGGATTTCGCCCAGGCCGGCGAGGAGGGTTGGCGTGATCGGATCGCGGCGATGGGCTCGCCGCTGTGGGTGAAGCCGTCCCGCCTCGGCTCGAGCGTGGGAATCAGCAGGGCTGCGCCGGGACCCGAGCTCGAGCGGGCCGTCGAGCGAGCGCTGCGCCACGACCCGCGGGTGATCGTCGAGGCCACCGCGAGTGGTCAGGAGGTCGAATGCTCGGTGCTCGGCAACGAGGAGGTCGAGGTCTCGATCCCGGGCGAGATCGATGCCCATGCGGAGTGGTACGACTACGAGGCCAAGTACGCGGCCGGCGGGATGGACCTGATCGTCCCGGCCCGGATCGACGAGGGCGCGGCCGATCGGGTGCGAGAGCTGGCGGCCGATGTCTTCGGGCTCGCGGGCTGCAACGGCTTCGCGCGCTGTGACTTCTTCGTCGAGCCCGGCGGCAGGGTGCTGGTGAACGAGATCAACACGATCCCCGGCTTCACCGAGACCAGCGTCTTCGGCAAGCTGTTCGAGGCCAGCGGGGTCCCTTATCCCGATCTCTGTGACCGCATCGCCAGGCTTGGCATCGAGCGCCACCGACGGGCTCGCTCGTACGAATTCTGATTACTCGAAGAGGCGCACGTTGCTGATCTGGACTAGCCCGCTTGCCGGCAGATCGGTGATCCAGAACAGGTAGAACCGAAAGTCCTCCCCGGCCTCGAGCGGGATCTCCTCGGTCCTGCCGACCGACTCCGCGCCGCCCACCTGAGTCCACCCGGAGAGGTCCTCTGGCGGCCCTTCTGCTGCCCCGTAGACCTCCACGCTCCAGCCGGCTTCGGTAGACCGCATCTCCGCGGAGGCGGCGGCTACCGGCTCGGCGGTCTCCAAATAGATTCCGACGCCGCTCTTCGCCGCGCCATCGAGCCCGGACGTATAGGTCTCAGTCGACCAGGCGCTGGATGCCGGATCCTCGTCAATCGCGTCGCCGGTCTCCTCTGGATGCTCGTCGTCACCGCCCTCGGGGTCGAAGTCGGTTGCCGAGCGAATCTCGACCTCCTGACCCGCCGCCTCCGCGCCACCTCCGCCGCCACCAACTTCGCCGCTGCCGATCAGCGCCACCGCCGCCAGGGTGCCCCCGGCGATCAGCAGCAGCGCGATCAGCGCCGCCCACGAGAGCCGGGCGCGGGAGGCGAGCTTCCGCCGCGGAGGCGGCACCGCTTCGAGGACGCTGGTCGCCTCGCCGGTGGTCTGCCCGGCTCGCGCAGCCTCGACCTCCAGCGCAGTCTGGAGATCCTCGACCATCTCCTCGATCCGCTGGTAGCGCTCGGCAGGATCCTTGGCGGTCGCTCGCTCGACCACCAAGGCCACGGCGGCCGAGATCTCGGGCCGGCGCCCCTGCACGTCCGGCAGCTCCTCGTTGACGTGCTTCATGGCCACCCCCACCTGGCTGTCGGCGTGGAAGGGAACGTCGCCGACGAGCGCTTCGTAGAGCACGACCCCGAGCGAGTAGATGTCCGAACGGGGGTCGACGCCGTGGCCCATGGCCTGCTCGGGGGCCACGTAGTCGGTGGTGCCGAGGACGCGCCCGGTGGCGGTCAGCCCGTCCTGCTCGAGCTGGCGGGAGATCCCGAAGTCGGTCAGCTTGGCGCGGCCGTCGGCGTCGATGAGGACGTTCTGGGGCTTGACGTCGCGGTGGACCATCTGGCGCTCGTGGGCGACGGCGAGGCCGCGCGAGACCTCGATCGCGTAGGCGACCGCCTCCTGGACCTCGAGGGCTCCCAGCCGTTCGATCCGCTGCTTGAGCGTCTCCCCCTCGATGTACTCGAAGACGATGTAGGGATGCCCGCCGTCCTCGCCGGCGTCGATCACCGCGACCACGTTCGGATGCGACAGCTTCGCGACCGCCCGCGCTTCCTGGCGGAAGCGCTCCAACTGGTCAGCCTGCTCGGACATCTCCCGGTGCATGACCTTGACCGCGACGGCGCGATCGAGGGTCTCGTCACGCGCCAGGTAGACCGTCGACATCCCGCCGCTGCCGAGCCTGGCTTCGAGGCGGTAGCGGGCCGACAGGACCGTCCCGATCATCTGCGCGCTGGTCGAGCGGGTGTTCACGGAATGCAAGCTTCGCAGGCCGTCAGCCCTGCCCGCCGAGCCATTCGTCCTCCTGGGCGGCGACGGCGCGCACCGCCTCGACCACCTGCGGCGGCGCCTTTTCGGGCGAGCCGGCGTCGAACGGCGGCTGCGGGTCGTACTCGATGCCGAGCTGCACGGCCCGCGCGACGTCGTCCCCCGCTTCATGGGCCACCAGCCGCAGCGCCATGTCGATCCCCGACGAGACGCCCGCCGCGGTGACCACCTTGCCGTCCTCGACGACTCGCTCCCGGGTCGGCTCGGCGCCGAACTCGCGTAGCCGTTCCAGGAAGAGCCAGTGGCTCGTGGCTCGACGCCCCTTCAGCAGCCCTGCGGCGCCGAGCAGCAGCGAGCCGGTGCAAACCGAGGTAGTCCAGCGGGTCCCGGCGTCGACGTGGCGAAGCCAATCGAGCACGTGTGAGTCGCCCAGCAGCAGTCGCGTCCCCTCGCCGCCGGGGACGAGGACGACCTCGGGATCGGACGTGTCGTCGATCGAGGACTCGGCGATCAGGCTGGTCGCACCGCTGTCCGCCCGCACGGCTCCGGCGCGGGGCGCGACGAACTCCACCTCCCAGCCGGGCACGGATCGCAGCACCTCGTAGGGGCCGATCGCGTCGAGCAGGGTCATCTTCTCGAAGAGGAGGATCGCGACCTTCATGTCCTCACGACCTCCCCGGCCCGGTCGGTGGCGCGGCCGATGCAGCGCGCCTGCGGGTAGTGACCTTGGAGCAACCGCACGGCCACCGCTTCGTCTGCCGCCGCGACCACGCAGCAGAACCCGCATCCCATGTTGAAGACCTCGAACATCTCCTCCTCGGCGACCGAGCCAAGCTCGGCGATCAGGTCGAAGACCGGTTGGCGCTCAAGGGGATCGGAGATCTCATAGCCCACCTCCGCCCGCAATCGCAGCAGGTTTCCGAGGCCACCGGAGGTGATGTGGGCGAGACCGTGGACGTCGACCTCCGAGCGCAGCAGCTCCAGAATCGGCTTGACGTAGATCTCCGTCGGCTCCAGCAGCACCTCCCCGAGCGGCCTGCCGAGCCGGGTGTCGTCGAGGGGCACCTCTGCGAGCGCCCGGCGAGCCAGTGTGTAGCCGTTTGAGTGCAATCCTGAGGAGGGCAGCCCGATGATCGCGTCCCCGGGTTGCGCGGCGGAGCCGTCGATCAGCGCCGCGGGGTCGAGGATCCCGAAGCAGGCCCCGGCGATGTCGAAGCCCGAGATCAACTCGCCGAGCTGGGCCAGCTCGCCGCCGGGGATCTCGATCCCGGCCAGCTCGGCGCCGCGCGCCAGGCCGACCCCGATCTGCTCGCACATCTCCGGGTCTGCCCGCTCGACAGCCAGGTAGTCGAGCATCGCCAAGGGCTCCGCCCCGACGCAGACGACATCGTTGACGTTCATCGCCACGCAGTCGATCCCGATCGTGTCATAGCGCTGCATCTGTTCGGCGAGGACGAGCTTGGTGCCGACGCCGTCGGTCGAGAGCGCGATCGCGAGCTGCTCACCGAGGCGGATCACGCTGGCGTAGTGCCCTGGCAACGGCAGCTGGCGCGAGGGCCGGCCGAGGTCGATCCGGGCGAGGCTGGCGACCAGTCGCGCAACGGCGGAGTCCGCCGCGCTCTGGTCGACTCCGGCACGGGCATAGGAGCCGCCGCTCACTTGGCCTTCTCCCTGACGCCGATCTCCATCAGCCTCGATTCAACATCAGTTGCCGGTCGGCGGGCCAGTCGGGCAATCACCAGCGTGGCCAGGGCACTCCGGTAGACGGCGTACGGCCAAAGCGAGCGGTCTCGCTCGACGACCCTGATCAGCCCCTGCGAAGCCATCGTCGAGACGAACGAAGCGCCGACGCCGAGCGCCAGCGGCCGGCGCAGACGCGCCGGCACGCCACGGCGCCAGAGTCGCGATCCCTTCAGGGCCGCGGCGCCGACGATGATCGGCAATGCGACCGTGCGCGAGAGCAGGTTTGCCTGATCGCGCGAGAACTCCCGCCAGCGCGCCGCGGCCAGGGTCGCGCCGTTGCGAGACACCCCCGGCACGAGCGCCGATGCCTGGGCGACCCCGAGAGCGAGGCCATCGGCGGCCCGCGCCTCTCCGCGGCCGCGGCGTTGCGGCCGGGTGTCGGCCGCGACCATCGCGAGGCTTCCGGCCACCAGGCCGGCGGCGGTGGAGCGGGGTCCACCGAGCCGGTTCTCGATCGAACGTTCGAATGCGTACCCGATCGCGGCCGCCGGTGCGAAGGAAAGCGCCAGCACCGCAGCCCGCCGCCGGTCGAAGCGGCGCAGCTCGTCGGCGATCACCTTGCGCTGGCCGATCACCAGCGCCGCGGCAGCGCCGGCGTGCAAGGCGACCTCGAAGCTCTTGCGAAGCTCGGCGTCGAGCCGCTGCCAGCGCCAGCCGGCGAGCCAGGGCACCAGCACCAGATGGGCCGAGCTGGAGACCGGAAGCAGCTCCGCGGGCCCCTGGATGGCGCCGAGCGCGACCGCCTGTCCGGCCGGGATCGATTCGGAAGGGGTGTCGTTCAAGCGCCGCCCGCGCCTGCGGGCTCGGCGGCCTTTTCGTCGTCCGGGCCGCCACTGCGCCGGCGCCTGATCAGGAGATAGACGGCACCGACGACGACCGCCGCAACGACGGCGTAGTCGATGTAGTGGAGGTGATCCCGCCACTCCTCCCAGTTGTCGCCGACGCTGCGGCCGATCAGGCCCAGCATCAGGACCCAGGGAATGCAGCCGAGCAGGGTCAGGACCGTGAAGCGCCAGAACGGCATCCGCGCGATCCCGGCCGGCAGCGAGATGAAGGTGCGGATGATCGGCAGCATGCGGGTGAAGAAGACGGTCGCGTCGCCGTAGCGCTCGAACCAGTCGTCGGCCCATTTCAAGTATTTGGGGGGGACGTGGATCAGCCGGTTCTTCTCGAGCAGCTCCAGCCGTCCGTAGTAGCCGACCGCGTAGGCGGCCCAGGAGCCGACCAGGTTTCCCAGCACCCCGGCGGCGACGATCCCGAACAGGGTCAGCTCGCCTTCGGAGACGCTGAACCCGGCGAACAGCATGATCGCCTCGCTGGGCACCGGCAGACAGGCGGATTCGAGCGCCATCAGGGTGAACACCGCCGGCAGGCCGGTGGCGTTGATGAAGTCCGTGGACGCGTTGACGATCGGGTCCAGGAAGAAGTCGGTGATGCTGGCCGGTACGAGCACGAGGTCGAGAGATGGTAGGGAAGCCGCGAGCGCACGTCCGCAAGCGTCTGGTCTGAGTCCTCGCGCAGCGGCCGCGAGCGCAGCATTTATTCCGGATTTCCGTCCTTCGCCCTCTACACTCGCCCGGTTCTCATGCACCGGTTGAACCATCCCGTCTACCGCAACCGGACCCTGCAGGTGGCAGCCGATGCGCTGCTCGTCGCGGTTGCCTTCTTCCTTGCCTTCCGGCTCCGATTCCTCGACGCCGCGGGCGACATCCCGGACCGCTATCAGACCCTCCTGTGGTCCTCGATCGCGTTCGTCGCGCTCGGCAAGATCATCGTCTTCGCCGCCTTCGGCCTCTACCAGAAGTGGTGGCGCTACGTGGCCGGCCGCGACTTCCTCAACATCCTCCGGGCGGTCGCGGTCTCGAGCGCGATCCTGGTCGTCGTCTTCACGGTCGTGAAGCCGTTCGACGACAACCTGCCGCGGTCGGTGGCGGTGATGGACTTCCTGCTGACCCTGATGCTGCTGACCGGAGCGCGGCTGACGGTGCGGCTGATCGTCGAGCGCCCGTCGCGGGGGACGCGCATCCCCAGGGGCAGCGAGGTCCTCATCGTCGGCGCCGGCTCGGGGGGCCAGATGGTCGTCCGCGAGCTGCAGCTGAACCCGAACCTGGGCAAGACCGCGATCGGGTTCATCGACGACGATCCGCGCAAGCGGGGAATGCGCATCGCCGGCGGCCTGAAGGTCCTCGGCTCGACCGACGAGATCGACGAGATCCTCGACGACACCGAGCCCGACGAGGTCGTCATCGCGATTCCCTCGGCTCCCGGCCTGCTGCGGGGGCGGGTCGTCGCCGCCTGTCGTGAGCGCGAGATCCGCGTCCGCACCCTGCCGACCGTCTTCGAGCTGCTGCGCGGGGGCGTTCAGCTCAACAAGCAGCTGCGCGACGTCCAGGTCGAGGACGTGCTCGGGCGCGACCCGATCGTGGTTGAGCTGGATCGGGTCGGTGCCTACCTCGAGGACCGCATCGTCCTCGTCACCGGGGCGGGGGGATCGATTGGATCCGAGCTCTGCCGGCAGATCGCGCGGGTCGGGCCGCGGCTGCTGGTAATGCTCGACCACGCCGAGGACAACCTCTTCCAGATCGACCGTGAGATGGTCGAGGAGCGCCACTTCACGAGCGTGGAGGCGGTCCTGGCGGACTGCAAGGAGCCCGATCGGATGCTCGAGGTGATGCAGCGCTTCAAGCCGCAGGTGGTGTTCCACGCCGCTGCCTACAAGCACGTGCCGCTGATGGAGGCCAACCCGCTCGAGGCGGTCCGCAACAACGCGATCGCGACCCGGATCACGGCCGAGACGGCGGCGGCCTCGCGGGCCGAGCGCTTCGTCCTCGTCTCGACCGACAAGGCCGTCAACCCCAAGACGGTGATGGGGGCCTCGAAGGCGATGGCGGAGTGGATCGTCGAGGCGGCCGGGATCCGCCATCCCCACACGCGCTTCGTGAGCGTGCGGTTCGGCAACGTGCTCGCCTCGTCCGGGAGCGTGGTGCCGATCTTCCGCAGCCAGATCGAGCGCGGTGGGCCGGTCACCGTCACCCACCCGGAGATGACCCGCTACTTCATGACCATCCCGGAGTCGGTCCAGCTGGTGATTCGTGCCGGCGACATCGGCTCCGGCCGCGGAGAGGTGTTCGTCCTCGACATGGGCGAGCCGGTGCGGATCGTCGATCTTGCCCACAACATGATCCACCTCGCCGGCTATGAGCCCGACGACGACATCGCGGTCGAGTTCACCGGACCGAGGCCGGGGGAGAAGCTGCACGAGGAGCTGTTCGGAACCGGCGAGCGGGCCCAGCCGACGGCGGCGAAGCGGATCCTGCGAGCAGTGCGGCAGACGCCGCTGGACACGGATTGGGTCGAGTCGACCCTGAATGGGCTGGAGCAGCTGGTTCTCGCCGGCGACGAGGCGAATCTCGCCCAGCAGGTGGTCGAGATGATCACCGCCATCGGCGAGGAGCCGGCCGCAGTTCCGTTCGGAGACTGAGCGCCCCCACAGAGCCGTCTCGGCACCGAGACAGGCCATAAGATCCCGCGTCCCGTGCTCGATCTGATCAAGCTGGTCGGAGCGCTCGCCGGCCTCGCAGCCTTCTTCGGCCTGGCGGTCCTCTGCCTCCTCTACTTTTCCCAGGCCCGCGATCTGCGGCGGCTGCGCGAGTGGGCCGGCGCCGCCCCGGAGCGCGACGCCGGGCTCGTTCAGACGACAACGCAGGTGGCCGCGGAGCGGGCCGAGAAGCTACGCCAGATCGAGGAGCAGCAGCGCCGCGCCGATGAGGCAACAGAGGCGGAGCGCCGCGCCGCCGCCCTGCGCGAGCAGCGACGCGATCGCCGCGAACGTGGCCTGCCGGAACAGACCCGCTGGGAGCGGGTCAAGGGCCGACTCGGGGCCGGCCGCCGAACGGAGCCGCGCTATCTGGCGCTGATCATCGGAGCCGTGATCGTGCTCGGCGGCGGCGTCGCCTTCGCCGCGCTGCAGGTGCTAGGCGATGACGACGGGCGCGGCAGCGCCACGGCCGAGGACGGAGCTTCGCGCCCGGGGGACATCGAGGTCGCGGTCCTGAACGGGACCTCCCTCTCGGGTTTGGCCGGCCGCACGGGAGACAGGCTCGAGCGACAGGGATTCGAGCTCGGGGCGGTGACCAACAGCACCCAGAGCTTCACCACCAGCGTGGTGATGTTTCGCCGCGGGCATCGGCCGGAGGCGCAGATGATCGCCCGCGGCCTCGGGATCGACGAGGTGACCCTGATGACCTCTGAGGTGGCCGCTCCGGCGGCGGGAGCGGTGGTTGCGGTCGTGGTGGGCGAGGACCGGGCGACGGCCCCTTCCGCGGGCTAGTCTGAGCCTCCTGTGCCGCGAGGAGTCGACCGCCGGCCGCGCCTGCGGCACCTGGCGCCGATCGTGGTCGCCTTCCTGGCCATCGCCACGGTTGGCGCATTCGCATACGCCCAGCGGCTGAAGCGCGAGCCGCTGATCCTCGACAAGGTCACTTTCGGGACCAAGAAGACGCGTGGAGCGTTCACGCCGAACGGGGATTGCGTCAACGACCGGGGCCGGATTCGCTTCCGGATCACCCGCTCGGATCGGGCCGACGTCGAGATCACCGATCCTGACGGGGCCCTGGTCCGCACCCTCGCCGCCGATCGCTTCCTGAAGCGATACCGGTTCTTCGTCTTTCATTGGGATGGGCGCAGCGACGACGGCACCCTTGCCGTCCCGGGTCGGTACAAGCTGAGGTTGGCTCTGCTTGAACAGAGCCGCGAGCTCACGCCCGGCGGCAGCCTGCGGCTGCACCGCGCGCCCCGCAACCGCCCGGGCTGTCGAGCTGGGGTGCGTCCCCCGCCCGGCCGGCGGGGGGCAGCGTGAGCTCAGACTTTCTGGCCGGCGCAGGACTGCTTGCCGTGGCGGCCGCGGCCGCGGCCGCCCTGATGCTTCCCCGCGGCCGCGCCCGCAGCATCGCCATGGCCGCCGGCGTTCTGCTGGCGCCGGCCCTTGTCTTCGGGGACCAGTGGCACTCGAGCCTGATCAGCGACCTGCGCGACGACACCCCGCGGCTGCTCGCACTCAGCCTTGCTGCCGTCCTCATCATCGGAGCCCTGTTCGCCCTCTTTCGCCGCTGGCCGACGCTCTTGCCGCTGGCCGTGGTCGCAGCGCTGCCGTTCCGCGTACCCCTGCACGCCGGCGGCGACCAGGCCAACCTCCTCGTCCCCCTCTACCTCGTCATCGCAGCGGGAGTCCTCCTCGCCATCTCCCGCGATTGGCGAGTCAGTCCGGCGGTGGGTCGGGCGGGTGGCGTGGGATTGGGGGACCGCCCCGAGGAGCCACTGCACCGCAGGGGTGGTGGCACCAATCCCGCGACAGGACCCGCCCGCCTACTACTCCCGGGCCTGCTCGCCCTCTTCGTGGCCCTCTACGCCCTCCAGACCCTCTACTCGGAGGACTTCTCGCGCGGGCTCCAGAACGTCTGCTTCTTCCTCGCTCCCTTTGCGCTCCTGTTCGCCCTCCTCGGCGACGTTGGCTGGGATCGGCGCCTGCTCTCGGCAGCGCTCGGAATCGTCATAGCCGAGGCGCTGGCTTTCGCGCTGGTCGGGTTCGTCGAGTACTCGGTTCGCGAGCTGATCTGGAACGAGGCGGTGATCCGCTCAAACGAATTCCATGTCTACTTCCGCGTCAACTCCCTGTTCTGGGACCCGAACGTCTACGGCCGCTATCTGGCGATAGTGATCGTCCTCGCGGTGGCAGCCCTTTTGTGGACCCGGAACAGACGCCTTGGAATCGCGCTGGCCGGGGTCTCGATCGTCCTCTGGCTCGGTCTTGCGACCACGTTCTCGCAATCCAGCTTCGCGGCGCTGCTGGCGGGGCTGGCGACGCTTGCGGCCCTGCGGTGGAGCCTGCGCTGGACAGTTGCGATCGGTCTGGCCGCGGCAGTCGCGGCCCTTGGCATCGCCGTTGCCGCGGGTGAGTCGCTCGAGGTCGACCTCTCGACCGACAACCAGGTCAACAAGGAGACGACCGGTCGGTACAACCTCGTCTCCGGCGGTACCGAGCTCTTCGCCGACCGGCCCCTGTGGGGATACGGGAGCGGCTCCTTCTCGCGCTCCTTTCGCAGGCATGTCGCCGGCGCCGGAGCGCCGGTCTCCGAGTCCCACACCGAGCCGGTGACGGTCGCCGCCGAGCAGGGCCTGATCGGCCTCACCGCCTACCTCGCCCTCCTGGCAGCAGCCTTCTGGGTCCTCTGCACCGGCCTCCGCGACGCCATGCCCGGGTTACGACGGAATCCTGCGGCGGTTTCTCCCGCGGGTGGTGCCGATTTGGGGAACCGCTCCGAGGCGAAGCCGAGGGGTGGTGGCACCAAATCGGTGACAGGACCCGCGGGCCCGGCGTCCGTGACAGGACCCGCCGGTCAAGCGCCGGCGTCTCCGCCGTCCGCGCGGCGATCCTGGCCGCGTTCGTGGCCCTGCTCGTGCACACGATGGCCTACGCGGGATTCTTCGAGGACCCGATCACCTGGGTGCTGTTGGCGATCGGGCTCGCGCTGTCGCCGATAGCAGCGCGCGAAACGGCGTGAACGACGCTCCCGCGGGCGGCGGAATGTCCGGCTACCTGCGCCGTCTGGCGACCACCGGCGCCGCCTATACGGCCGCCAGCATCCTCTCGAAGCTGTTCGCGGTCGCCCTGCTGCCGCTCTACACCGCCTATCTGTCACCGGCCGATTACGGAGCCGCGGAGGTGCTCTTCGCGGCCGTCGTCGCGGCCAGCATCTTCGTCCGCCTCGGCGTGATCGAGGCCTTGCTGCGCTTCTACTACCAGGCCGGCGAGGACCCCGATCGGGTCGTGGCGACGAGTTTCGCCGCACTCTTCTGGGGCGCGACGATCGGCGCCCTGGTGGCGTTGCCGTTCGCCGATCCGATCTCCGAGGCGCTGCTTGATCGCTCCGACCCCGGCCTGGTGCGGGTCGCGATCGGCGGCCTCTGGGTGCTGACCCTGTTCGAGTACCTGCTGACGCTTTTCAGGCTCGAGGAACGGGCGCGAGCCTACTTCGTGACCACGATCGCCAACGTCGCGGTGACGATCCCGGTGACGGTCGCGCTGGTGGTTGTCGCCGAGGAGGGCGCGAACGGATTGCTGATCGGCAGCTACGCGACCGGCGCCGTTTTCGTCCTCGGGCTGCTCGTGCTCCAGCGCCGCCGCCTCTCGCTGGTCGTCGAACGCGGGCTGCTGTCACGGCTGTTGCGTTTCGGGGTTCCGACGATGCCGGCGGAGTTGTCGCTGTACTCGCTCAACTTCATCGACCGGATCATCCTCGTCCGCTACGCGGGCCTTGCCGAGGCGGGCCTCTACTCGCTGGCGGTGAAGTTCGCCCAGGCGGTCAACGTCCTCGTGCGGGGATTTCAGCTCGCCTGGCCGCCGCTTGCCTACTCGATTCGCGACGACGACGAAGCCCGCCGAGCCTACGCGGTGATCGTGACCTGGTTCGTCGGCGGCTGCGCCTTCGTGGTCGTCGGCATCTGGCTGCTGGCCCGCTGGATCGTGCGCGCCCTCGCCGCGCCGGAGTTCTTCGATGCCCACGAGGCGGTCGGGTTGATCTCCGTCGGCGTCACCCTCTACGCGCTCTACATGGTCTTGGTCGTGATCCTCGGCCGGACCGGTCGAACGGGTTCAACTTCCCGGCCACGATCGCGGCCACGGCGGCCAACGTCGCCCTCAACCTGCTTCTCGTGCCGCCCTACGGAATCGTCGGCGCCGGCGTCGCGCTGGTCGCGTCCTACCTGGTCGTTCTCGTGCTCATGTACGGCTTCACTCAGCGGCTCTTTCCGGTTCCCTACCAGTGGGGGCGCCTGATCCGGATCGTCGGCGCCGCGGCGGCGCTGATCGCGATCGGCGAGCTGGCGCTGCCCAGCGAGGGCGCGCTCGGAGCCCTTGCCCGCGCGGCTCTGTGGCTCCTCTATCCGGCGCTGCTGTGGGCGAGCGGGTTCTTCACTCCCGCCGAGCGGGGTTGGCTGGCACTGCTTGCCCGGCCGCGGGTGCTGGCCGCCCGCCTGCGCTCGCTCTTCGACACCGGCGAGGGCGGGCGCGGCTCCGTGCCCGAGGTCTACGAGGCGGAGCTGCGCGACGAGGACTCGCGACCGCTCTGACCCGAGTGCCTGGCGGCGGCCTCCCGCAGGCCGTCGCCGCGCCAGGGGAGCAGCGCTTGCCTGGCGTGGGCCAGGAGGATCCGCGCCGGCCGCCCCCGGGTGATCGCCGCCACCGCCGCCCATACCGCATAGGTCCAGGCGGTCAGCAACCGCACCGCGAGGGCCGTGGGCAGCGAATGATGCTTGCGCATGTAGCGGTCGCGGTTGCGGTGGAACTCGACGATCCGCGGCAGCCCGGCGGCGAAGTCGCTGGACAGCTTGTCGTGGTGCACCGCCCGCGCGGCGGGAACGAGCAGGGCCCTCCAGGCGGCGCCGTGGAGGCGCTTGCAGAAGTCGCATTCGTCGTAGTAGACGAAGAAGGCGGGATCGAGGTAGCCGACCTCCCGCGCGGCCTCGCTACGGACCAGCATCGCGCTGGACTGCGCCCAATCGACCTCCCGCGTCTGCACACCGCCGCTCTGCACGGTCAGCCGACGGTGCAGGAACAGCATCCCGACGAGCGCCGTCCGCAGACCCGGGAAGCGCCAGGCGCAGGGAACCTCCCGGCCCTCCGAATCGAGCAGCTGCGCCGCAGCAACCGCGGCCCGGGGGTCAGCGTCGAGCGCCTCGACCAGCGCTGCCGCAGCTCCGTCGCGCAGCTCTGAATCCTCGTTCAACAGCAGGCAGAAGCGCCCCCTCGCCTCCTTCAGCAGGGTGGAGTCGTTCTCCGCCTTGCCGGCCCGCCGCTCGAGCGCCAGCAGCCGCACCTCGGGGTGTTCCTCCCGCACCGCCTCCGCGGAGCCGTCGTCGGAGGCGTTGTCGAGCACCAGGACCTCGGCTTCGATCGTCGCCGGGTGGGTTCGGGATATTGCCGCCAGGCAGGCAAGCAGCTCCCGGCGGCCGTTCGTGTTCACCACGCAATAGGAGAGCTCGGGCTGCACGGGCCCGCCACGATAATCGTCCGCGATGCGCGTTCAGCTCGTTGACCCTTCGGCCTTCACGCCGCCCTATGACCGCTCGCTGGCCGCGGCTCTGGCCCGCCAGGGGGCCGATGTGGAGCTGCTGACAAGCCGCTTTCTCTACGGGCCGGTCGCGCCCCCGGCCGGATATCGGGTCAGCGAGGCCTTCTACCGGCGCAGCAGCAATCGTGGTCTCCGAGCCCCGGGCCGACGCCTTCGCAAGCTCCTCGAGCACCTCCCCGACATGGCCCGCCTGCGGCGGACCGTCGACGCCGATGTGACCCACTACCAGTGGCTGAGCGTGCCCGCCCTGGACACCTTCCTCCTGCCGCCGCGCCGGCCGCGGGTGATCACGGCCCATTACGTCCTCCCACCCCGCCCCGGGCGGCGCTCGCTGGCGACGGCGCGACGGCTGTTCGGATCGATGGATGCAGTCATCGCCCACTCGCGCCAAGGGGCGCGGCGGCTCACCCAAGAGGTCGGCATCGATGCGGACCGGGTGCGGGTGATCCCCCACGGCGCCTTCGACTACCTGACCCGGCTGGACGACGAGAAGCCGCTGCCGGCGGAGCTGGCCGGCGCCGAGGGTCCCGTGGTGCTGTTCTTCGGCCTGCTGCGGCCGTACAAGGGCCTCGACACGTTGCTGGAGGCCTTCCGGCGCGTGCGCGGCGCCGAGCTCTGGATCGTCGGCAACCCGCGCATGGACATCTCCCCCCTGCGCGCAGTCGCGGAGGAGTTGCCGGCGCAGGTGCGGTTCGTGCCCCGTTTCGTCGAGGACGCCGAGATCCCGGCGATCTTTCGCCGCGCCGACCTGGTCGTGCTGCCCTACCGCGATGGCGAGCAATCGGGGGTCCTCTACACGGCCCTGGCCTTTGCGAAGCCGATCGTCGTCTCGGCCGTCGGAGGCTTGGCCGAGCTTGCCCGCGAGGGGGCGGCACGAGTCGTTGCGCCCGACAACCCGGCCGCCTTGGCGCAGGCGCTGGCAGAGCTTGTCGATGACGAGTCCGCCCGCCGCGAGCTGGCGGCGGCGGCCGCCCGGGTGGCCGCCGCCGAGTACTCCTGGGACACGGTTGCCGAGCGCACGGTCGCGCTGTATGAGGAGTTGCTCGCCTGAGAGCCGGGACCCGGCTTGCGCCCCGGCGACGATAATCGCCGCGTGATCGAAGTCGTCTTCTGGATCGCGGCGGGCCTGATCGCCTATACCCACGTCGGCTACCCGGCGCTGCTCTGGTTGCTCGCACGAGCGCCCCGGCGGCCGGTCCGGCCCTATCCGCTGCGCGAGCTGCCCTCGGTGACGCTGATCGTCGCCGCCCACGACGAAGAGGACGTGATCGAGGCCAAGGTTCGCAACGCGCTCGAGCTCGAGTATCCGCCCGAGCTGCTGGGGATCGTCGTCGCCTCGGACGGCTCCAGAGACCGTACGGCTGCCCTGGCGCGGGAGGCGGGAGCGCATCTGGTCCTGGATCTCCCCCGCCGCGGCAAGCTCGCCGCCCAGGACGCAGCCGCGGAACGCGCCCGGGGCGAGATCCTCGCCTTCTCGGATGCGAACAGCTTCTGGGACCGCGATGCGCTGTTGGCCCTCCTGCAGCCGTTCGGCAACCCGGAGGTCGGCTATGCCTGCGGCCGGCTGCGGTTCTCCGATCCCGACGGCGACAACGTCGAGGGGACCTACTGGCGTTTCGAGATCGGCGTGCGTGCACTGGAATCGCGTCTCGGCGGCATCACCGCAGGCAACGGGGCCATCTACGCGGTTCGCCGCGACGCTTACCTGCCGCTGCCGCCGGCGGCCAGCCATGACCTTTCGCTTCCCTTCGAGCTGGCCCGCCGCCGCCTGCGCTCCGTCTACGTGCCCGAGGCCCAGGCGCGCGAGAAGATGGTCCCGACGATCGCGGGCGAGCTGGCCCGCAAGCGCCGGATGATGGTCGGGCTGTGGGACATCGTCGTCGGCGAGCGGATGCTCTCCCCGCGTGGATATCGCCCGCTGTTCGCCTTCCAGCTCTTCTCGCATCGGATCCTTCGCTATCTGACCCCGTTCCTGCACCTGCTGGCGCTCGGCACCAACATCGCCCTGCTCGGCGATGGGACCGTCTACGTGGTCACCCTGGCGGCGCAGCTGGCGCTGCTGGCGGCGGCGGCGATCTCGCCGCTGGTCTCGCTGGCTCCGTTGCGGCTGGCTCGCTATTACGTCACCGTGACGGCGTCGATCGCGCTCGGCCTCTGGGATCGAGCCCGTCGGGGCACGCCCGGCGCCTGGGACCGGGCGCCGGATTCGCGCTGAGGCCGACCGCGCTGCTGATGGCACGGATCCTGGACACCCTGATCGCGGCCCTGATGCTGGCCATCAGCTCACCGCTGCTGCTCGTCGCGGCATTGGCGGTCAGGCTCGAGAGCCGCGGCCCGGTCCTGTATCGGCAGCGCCGCGTCGGGAAGGACGGCCGGGAGTTCGAGCTGCTGAAGCTGCGCACGATGGTTGCGGGCTCAGACCCGGTTGGAATCGGCACTGCGGTCAGCCGCGACGACCCGCGCGTGACCCGAGTCGGCAGGGTGCTGCGGCGCACCTCCTTCGACGAGGTCCCCAACCTGGTCAACGTCGTGCGCGGGGAGATGGCGATCGTCGGGCCTCGGCCGACGATTCCGGCCCAGGTTTCCGACTACACCCCCCGCCAGCACCGCCGCCACCAGGTCCGCCCGGGCATCACCGGGTGGGCGCAGGTGCAGGGCAGGGCCGGGATTCCCTGGGCGGAGCGGATCGAGCTCGACCTCTGGTACGTCGATCACCGCAGCCTGGCCCTCGACCTGCGGATCCTCGCCAAGACCGTCTGGCTGACCGTCACCGGCCGCGGCCTCGCCCCCGATTAGGGTCTGCCTGTGAGCGAGACACCGCATGTTTCCCTGCGCCGGTTCGAGGACCGCGACGCGGCCGCGGTGCATCGCTGGTTCAACAACCCGGAAGCGACGCGAACGCTGATGGAGCAGCGGGACGCCTTCGGAGAGGATCAGGCCCGAGCCTGGGTGCAGCGAGCGCAGGACGATGGCGGCGAGGATCGCAAGTACGCGATCGTCGTCGAGGGCTACCCGGAGCCGGTTGGCTTCACGGCGCTTTACGGGCTGTTCCGCCAGACGGCGCCGGAGCTGGGGGCATTGATCGGCGACGACGTGCGCGGCAAAGGCGTCGGGCGCCGGGCCGAGGCGCTGACGATCGCCAAGGCCTTCGACGAGTTCGGGGCGCACCGGGTCTACGGCCGGATTCCCGCCCACAACGAGGCCGCGAAACGGGTTGTGACGAGCCTCGGCTGGCGACACGAGGGAACGATGCGCTCGCACCTGGCGCGCGACGGCGAGCTGGCCGATTGTGAGATCTGGGGCGTCCTCCCGGACGAGTTTCGCGCCGCTGCGGCAGATCTGCTGTGACGACGGCGGAATTGCTCGCCGACGGGGGAGCGGCGTCCGCCGAGCCGGAGTTCTTCCGCTCGCCGCCCTTTCTGGAGGCCGAGGGGGTCACGCACACGCTTCGCCTCGGCGACCTGCGGGCGCCGCTGATCGTCCGCGAGGTGCCCGGGTCAGACGGGCGCCTGGACGCGATCTCTCCCTACGGGTATCCGGGCCTGAGCGGCTCCGCCGGGTCCCGAGTCGACCTCGCCGATGTCGACCTCGAACGCCTCGGGCTGCTGACGATCTTCATTCGCCACCGGATCGCCGCCGAGCCCCAGCTCGCCGGCGCCACTCCGCGCAATCAGGTGCAGATCGCCGATCCCGAGCTGCCTCGCAAGAGCCGGATGAGCGACCGCCAGCAGGTCCGGCGCAACCTCAGGTCCGGTTATCAGGTCGACATCGTCGAGGGGTCGCGCACCTCGGTCGAGCAGCGCCGGGCCTTTGCCGCTGTTTACGAGCAGACGATGCGCAAGGCAGGCGCGGACGAGCGCTACTTCTTCGCCGCCGACTACTTCGACCGGATCCTCGCCGCCGAAATCGCCTGGCTGGTGACCGCGCAAGCCGCCGAAGGGGAGCTCGCGGCGGCATCGATCGCGACCCTCAGCGACGGGATGGTCCACTACTACCTCAGCGGCACCGCCGACGCGAAGCGGGGTGATTCGCCGATGAAGAACGTGGTCACGACGCTGGTCGACTTCGCCTGGGAGCGCGACCTGCCGCTCAACCTCGGCGGCGGGATCGTCCCCGGCGACCCGCTGGAGGAGTTCAAGCGCGGCTTTGCCAATCGCACCGAGACCTGGCACACCTCGGAGATCGTCTGCGATCCCGACGCCTACAGACAGCTCAGCGCCGGCTGCGAGGCGGGGAGCTTCTTTCCCGCCTACCGCTCCCCCTGAGCTTTCCTAGGTCTCTGGGTTGGCGGGCGTCGGGCCCGTGAACGGGAAGGCATCAACCGGCTCGCTGCCGAAGCGTCCCCAGGTGACGCGGCCGAAGGCGCGGATCGCGTCCAGCGTCTGCGCGCCCCGGTAGGTGTCGCAGCCGATCATGTTCGTCCAGGTGGTGGCCGCGACCTCGTAGGGCATCTGCGGGTTGGGGAACAGGAGCGTCGCGCCGTAGATCGTCGCGTAGAGGCCCTTCAGCTCAAGTTGGTCGGCCTCGGGGAGGTCGGGGCTGTACTGGATCTCCAACCTGCCGTGCTCCAGCGAATGCACGAAGTTGATCGTGTCGGGCATCTCCGCGTAGGCGCCGTCGGCCTGCATGAAGGGCGCCTCGACGTGATCGCCCGAGGTCGGCGGGTTGGTCTGATACTCGGGAGCATCGGAGCCGACAGGGATGTGCGTGTTGCCTTCGTCGCGCAGGTTCAGCTGCAGATCGCAGCCCGCCTGGCGCGCGGCCTGACGGAGGTTGGTGGTCTCGACTGGAGGCGGAGGGGTACCGGTGCGTCCGTCGGGCGGCACCCCGTTGGTGTCGCCGCTGTCGGTGTTGATGAACGAATCTTCGGTAACCCCGCCGCTGCCTCCGCCCCCGGAGACGATCACGATCACTATCCCGACCAGGACGGCGGCACCGAGGACCCCGGCGACGGCATAGCCGAGCAGCAGTCGCCGCCGCTGTTCCCGCGCCTCCCGCTCCTCCGCCTCGCGGCGGATCTCGCGCAGTCGTTCCCGTTCTTGCTTGCGATCCGCCATCTCAGGCTCCCTGCGAGGCGATCCGGGGCACCGACGGCGCCGCTTCGGTCGCCGCCTCCGACCAGACGTCGGCCAGGAAGAAGGCGAGCTCGTCATCGAGCCGCTTCGGGCCGAGGCGCCACTCGAGGATCGAGTTCGCCTCGACCAGCCGAGCCCCCGGGACTTCCTCGGCGAGCATGCCCGAGTCGCTGAACGGGTGCAGCGGGTCGCCGGGGTGGCCGATGATCAGCATCGGGTGTGGAATCCGCTCCCGCTCGGCACGGTGCGGAGCGGTCTCACCCAGCAGCAACCCCTCGAGGACCGCCAGCGAGGGCCCGGGGCGCTGGCGCACCCAGTCCAATCCCATGTCCAGCATCGCGTTGCTGCGCGGCACCATCGAGGTCAGGCGGGAGAGAACCTCGAAGACCGGGCGTCCGAGGCGAAGGGCGATGAACATCGGCGCGAAGATCGGCCGCCACCGCCGCCAGCGCGTTGTCCAGCACCGGCATCTCGATGAACAGGGCCTGCGCGCGCTCGCCGTGCCTGGTGGCCATCTCAAGCGCCACGTTCGCGCCCAGCGAGGTGCCGCCGACGACCGCGGTCTCGAGCTCCAGGTGGTCGAGGAGCGCGACGACCTGTCCCGCGAACAGCGGCATCGAGTACAGGCGCAGGTCCTCGGGGCGATCCGAGCGACCGTGGCCGAGCAGGTCGACGCAGATCACGCGGTTGCCCCGCTCCGCCATTGCCGGACCCATTCGCTCGAACATGCGGCGGTTCATCAGCAACCCGTGGATCAGCACCAGCGGCCGGTCGCCCGCCCCGTACTCGTCGTAGCTGATCCGGTGGCCTTCGTAGCTGAACTCGCCCATAAGCCGGGGCAGTGTAGTCAGGCCGGCTGCGTAGGCAGCCGGCACAGGCAGGTCAGGCGGCGCAGCCGTCGCATTTGGTTCTCAGGCTGGCGTCTCAGCCGTCTCGGTTCGCTCTCGCTCCCAAGGCCGCGCCGCTCGCAGCGCGCCGAGCACCGCCCGCGTCGCCGGTGCCCGGTTCAGCGCGTAGAAGTGGATCCCGGGCGCCCCGGCCACCAGCAGCTCCGAGCACTGCTGGGCGGCGTAGGCGACGCCGAGCTCGAACTCGCGGTCGGGATCGCCCTCGGCGGCCAGGAACGACGCCTCCAGGCGGGGCGGGATCGTCGCGTCGCATAGCTCGCAGATCCGCTTCGTCTGCGCGTAGCTCGCCACCGGGATTACTCCGGCGAGGATCGGCACCTCGATCCCCTTTCGCCTGGCCGCCTCGACGAAATCGAAGTAGACCCGGTTGTCGAAGAACAGCTGCGTGATCAGGAAGCGGGCGCCCGCCTCGACCTTGGTGCGCAGGTACTCGAGGTCGCTGTCGAGGTCGGCGGCCTCGGGATGGATCTCGGGGAAGCAGGCGCCCCCGATCGTGAAGTCGTAGCGCTCGGAGATGAACGCGGCGAGCTCGGCGGCGCTGCCCAGCCCGCCCTCGGGTTGCACGAACTCGCTGTCACCACGAGGCGGATCGCCCCGCAATGCAAACACGTTCTCGATTCCAGAGGCCCGGATGCGGTCGAGCGTCGCCGCCAGGCCATCAGCCGTCTCCCCGACGCAACTCAGGTGGGCCATCACCTCGAGGCCGAGGTCGTGCTTGAGCGAGCTGGTGATCTCGACGGTTCCTTCGCGGGTCGAGCCGCCGGCCCCGTAGGTGACGGAGACGAAATCGAGCTCCAGCTCCCGCAGGGCGCGGGCCGTGGCGAAGAGCTGCCGCCGCGCCTCATCGCTCTTCGGCGGAAAGAACTCGACCGAGAACACGGGTCGCCGGGCGGCGAGGATCTCGTCGATGCGCATCGGGCCAGCGTAGCGTCAGCCTCGTGGTACGGATTTCGCCGCAGAATGCGGCAACGACGCTCGCGGGCGTTCGGGTGCTGCGCTAGGTTCGCCTCCGCGACCGGGAGAGAGCGGAAAGCCGCGAAAGCCAGGCGGCGGACCTATCTCGACAGGCGACGCGGAGAGCTTATTTCGAGCGCAGGCTACGCACGAGGCAGGCATACCGCAGACGCCCCCGGTCGCTTCTTGCGTCCCCGCCCTGTTGTCCGGGTCGCTCTCTAGCTTGGCCAGGGCAGTGAGCTTTGCTGCCGGTGCTGCGAGGTTGCCTGCCACACCTCCTCACCGTGCGACCGGGCGCAGACCGGGAGCAGGGCGCTGAGGCCGCATATCCCGGATCGGGCCCCAGCTAGCCCGCCCGCTCCCCTCCAACTTACGGCCCAGCGGTGTTCAGCGCCACGGCGGCGCGAACCATCGCCTTCAGCGCCTTCTCATCGATCTTGTCGCCTTCGTGGATATCGATGGCACGCCTGGTGTTGCCTTCGAGGCTGGAGTTGAAGAGGCCCGAAGGGTCCTCCAACGAGGCGCCCTTGGCGAAGGTCAGCTTTACGGCCTTCTTGTAGGTCTCACCGGTGCAGATGATGCCGGCGTGCGACCAGACCGGAACCCCTCTCCACTTCCACTCCTCAACCACTTCGGGGTCGGCCTGCTTGATCAGAGTTCGGACCCGAGCGAGCGTCTCGCCCCGCCAATCACTCAGCTCCTTGATCCTCGCGTCGATCAGCTGGGAGGGAGAGTCGCTCACATTCGCTTCTTGCAGCTCGAGGAGGTGACGGACCCCGCACCCGAGCCACCCCGGATCCGTCGATAGGGAGCCTACTCCGCCAGTGTCTTCAGCTCGACCTCCTCGAGGCGCCCGTCGGGGAACCTGAGGTGGGCGTCGTCGCCGAGGCAGACAACGCTTTCGGCATCGTTGCCCAGCGCCTTCGAGGCGATCAGCGAAGCGGCGATCCGATGGACATCGCGGATCAGGCCCAGTGCCAGCAGCGAGCGGGTCTCGTTGGCGACGTTGCCGTCGCCCACCCGCAGGACAACGCGAATCTCCTCCTCGATACCGCGGGCGCCCATCGCCACGGAGATGTTCTCCAGGTCGTCCGAGGTGACGGCTGCGACGGCCCTCGCCTTGTGGAGCGAAAGGCGTCCCATCAGCGAATGATCTGATCCGCGTCCGATCACCACCGGCAGGCCGAGTTGGCGCGCGAGGCCGACGTTGCGGCCCTCCTCGTCTTTTTCGACCGCGACCACGGGCACGCCACATTCGCGGAAGAGCAGGCAGAGCCGCATGCCGACCTGGCCGAGGCCGACCACGACGACGTGATCGCGGCGAGGGACCGCGCGCCTGCCGAGCAAACCGGTAAGGCGCCGATCGACGACGCGATTGACCAGCCCAGCCGTGAAGGCGGCAGCAAAGACGAGGGCGACGAGCATCGTCAGCGAGGTAAAGAGCTTGTACCAGCCCGGCCCCTTGGAGACGTCGAGGTTTGGATCGACCGTGACCAGGGTCTTGGCGGAGCCGTAGATCGCGTCTACGGCTGAGTTATCGAGGACGAAGACTGCGGTGATCGTCTCGATCAGGAAGACCGCGACGAGCCCGATCGCGCCGTAGAGAAGCAGGCCGGCGCTCTTGTCATAAGGCGTGAACAGCGCCCTGGCAAGCGCCTCGATCCGGTGCGCTTTGAGCTGTGGGACCGGCTCCTCGGACAGGTCCCCGTCGTCTTCGACGAGGAGGACCGGACTGTCGGTCTCGACGCTGACCGCGGCCGCGCGTTCGTCGATGCACGGCCCCGCGAGCGATGGCGCGACGATGTCGGCAAGAGACGTGACCTGCGTATTCGGAACCTCCTCGGAGACCTGCTTGGCCATCGTCTTCTCGAAGATCGTCAGCAGCAGCGGCACCTCCTCGGAGACCGACCGGACGATCAGCGCCATTCGCAGGACGAAGGCATCCTCGCGCCCGACCACTGCCACCGAATCGACTGCGTGACCCTCGAGCGCGTCGCGAACCTCGTCCTCGTCGGGCTTGGGCAGGCGCTCGACACCGGCACCGGCCGACTCGACTGCGGCCGCAACCTCGTCGCTTAGGTCACCCTCGCCGATGACGAGAACGGTGGAGCCATCACCATCGGTCAGGTCACCCACAGAAGCGCAAAGTTAGGCCGGGGCACGGACATGACAGGCGACCACGGCGACCGGTCGTCGATGGAGCTGGCCGGACTCGAACCGGGGCGTGGCAAGAGTCATGGACGCAACGCCCTGAGTATGGGATGCTCGCCGCGTCCGCAATGGCCTCGAGGATTGGGATTTTCATCGTTGCGCTGGTCTTGGCCACGGCCTCGATCGCGCTCAGCGCCTGTGGCGGCGACGACGATGCGGAGGGCGATCTCTCGGCCGCCGAGCTCAGCGGCACTCTGCCGACCGCTGGCGAACTTCAGCTTGACGAGGCGCCGCCAGGCCCGCCGGCGGATGGCGAATCGCAGTCGAACGACGCAGCGGACCTCTTCAACGAAGTCGACGGTCTTGTCATCGGGGCGGCGACAGACCCCAGCGAGCTGGGCGCCGCGATCGAAGAGGCAGGCTTCCAACGCGCGGTGGGCAGGGATTTCGGGAGCAGGGACCTGAACGTGCGAATCCGGGCGGTTCAGTTCGATTCCGAAGACGGCGCTCTGGAGGCACGCGAACTCCTTCACGAAGAGGACCTGAAGTCACCCTGTCCTGACGCGTGCATCGTGACGCCGGTCGAGTACGAGCTGGACGACGTCCCGGATTCGGCCGCCGTTCATCACGTGCCGAATCCGGCCATCGTGCCCCCCGGAGAATCCGGGGTCGAGGCCCATCACGCCGAGTTCGCAATCGGCCCGCTGCTTTACGTCGTCCAAGTGGACGGTACGCCCAGCCCGACCTTCAGCGCCGACTTCGACAAGCTCATGCGGACCGTCTACGAGTCGGCGTCGAGCGCTGAGTGAAGCCGACGACCAGGCACTGGGAGGTGGAGCTAGCCGGACTCGAACCGGCGACCTCCTGGGTGCGATCCAGGCGCTCTTCCAACTGAGCTATAGCCCCGAGGTCCGGCGCGGGGCGAAACCGCGCGCGGGAGGCAAGGATACGTGGTCGGGCAGCGATTCTCAGGTGGGCGCAGGGGCCCGACCCCAGCGCGCAAACCACCTAGTCTTAGGGCCGGAGCGGAGACGATGGGCATTCTTGACGACGCCATCCGTGAGCATCTGGAGCTGAAGCGCCAGCAAGGCGCCGCTGACTCCGAGCTGCAGCAGATCGAAGCCGAGGCATTCGGCCCCTCGGAGCGTCCCGGGGCCGAAGCTGGTGCCGCCACCCTCCCCGAAGCCGAAGCGGAGGCGCCGACGGAGTTCATGCCTGCAGCCGATCAGCTCGCGCCGGCGCCCGAGGAGCCCCAGTCCGCCGCTCCTGCGGAGTCGCCCCCCGCCGAGGAGGAGCATCCGGCGCTGGAGCATGATGCCGTGCCCGAGCAGCCACCCGACGCAGACGCGGCGGGGTCTATTGGCGACCAGCCGACCGAGCTTTACGACGTCGACGCCGAGATCGCCTCGGCGCAGAGCAGCCCCAGCCCCGAGGAGCTCTACGAGGAGGAGGTCGCCGAGCCCAGGCTGCCGCCGCCGGAGCCGCTGGAGACGGGTCCCGAGGCCGAGGAAGAGGCGGTCGAGGTCACAGACGGCGAGGATTTCTTCGACGAGCAGTCACTCTCGGATGAGCTCGATCAAGCGCTCGACGCGGTCGAGCCGCCACCCGCGGAGGAAGCGGCCGTCGAGGAGGTCGAAGAGCCCGGTTCAGCGGAGGCCGAGGAGCCCGCCGCCGAGGAGCCCGAGCCTGAGGATGCTGAGGAAGA
The DNA here is from genome assembly GCA_963793785.1 of uncultured Actinomycetes bacterium. Taxonomy (GTDB): domain Bacteria; phylum Actinomycetota; class Thermoleophilia; order Solirubrobacterales; family 70-9; genus CAWCBH01. The sequence continues at coordinate 76,311 of CAWCBH010000004.1, read as the reverse complement.
CGTGCTCGAGGAGACCCCCGAGTTTCTCCAGGACACCCCCGAGCACGACCGGCTCTGGTTCGAGCAGAAGCCGCCGAAGGACTTCGACTTCGACGACTGACGCCCCAAACAGAAAGCCCCGCTCATCCGCGAGCAGGGCTCCCTGTTGGCGTTCTTGCCTTCCCTGGGCAAGCTGGAAAAGGCAATCGGATCCGGTTCGTTGACCGGTATCAGGGCAAATCGACTGCCCGACCCTTCACTTTAGGGGAAGGCGGCAAATAGAACAAATGTCCGAGCCGCCGGACACGCAGGGGCTGGACGAGCGGCCAGCTCAGCTCACGTAGCCGCGGGTGCGCGAGGCCTCGACGACCCGCTCGATCCCGACCAGGTAGGCCGCCTCGCGAAGGGGGATCTCCTCCTCCTTGGCCCGCGCCGAGACCTCTCGGTAGGCCCGCCGCATGATCGTGCCGAGCTTGTCGTTGACCTCCCGCTCCTCCCAGCGGAAGTGCTGCAGGTTCTGCACCCACTCGAAGTAGGAGACGACGACCCCGCCGGCGTTAGCCATCACGTCGGGAATCACGTAGACGCCCTTGTCGCCGAGGATCGCGTCGGCCGCCGGGGTGGTGGGGCTGTTGGCCCCCTCGATCAGCATCTTGCACTGCATGCGATCCGCGTTTCCCTCGTGGATCATGCCGCCGAGCGCGGCGGGCAGGAAGACGTCGCACTCGACTCCGACCAGGTCCTCGGGGTCGATCGATTCCGCACCCTCGAAATCGGGCAGCTCGCCCCCTTCGCCGACGAACGCGTGCAGCTTGTCGGCGTCGATGCCGGCATCGGAGCGGATCGCACCGCTGGCGTCGGAGACGGCCACCATCTTGCAGCCGAGTTGCTGCATGATCCGCGCCGCCCAGGAGCCGACGTTGCCGAACCCCTGCACCGCGAAGGTCGTCTCGGCCGGGCTGAGCCCGAGCTGCGGGGCCGCCTCGCGGAACATGTAGACGCAGCCGCGCCCCGTCGCCGCCTCGCGCCCGTGCGAGCCCTCCAGGGTGATCGGCTTGCCGGTGCAGATCGCCGGGGTATGGCCGTGCAGCTTCCCGTACTCGTCCATGAACCAGGCCATCGTCTGGGCGTTGGTGTTGACGTCCGGGGCGGGGATGTCGCGCGTCGGGCCGAGGACCTTCTCGATCTTGTCCATGAACGAGCGGGCGATCGACTGCAGCTCGGACTGCTCGAGGTCCCTGGCCGGGCAGTTGACGCCGCCCTTCGCGCCCCCGAAGGGAACCCCCGCCACGGCCGTCTTCCAGGTCATCAGCGAGGCCAGCGCCCGCACCTCGTCGATGTCGACCTCGGGGTGGAAGCGAACCCCGCCCTTGTAGGGGCCGCGGGCGCCGTTGTGCTGGATCCGGTAGCCGGAGAAGACGTGCACCTTGCCGTCGGAAAGCTTGACCGGGATCTGCACCGTGACCTCTCGGTAGGGGCTCCAGAAGACGGTTCGAAGGTCTTCGCGCAGCCCCATCCGCTCGGTGGCCGCGTCGAAGTAGTGGCGGACGATGTCGAGGTTGGAGACCTCCGCGCGCTGGCCCGGCTTGCGGTCGTCCGCCCCCGCGGCCTCCTCCTTGGCGCGGTCGGTGGCCTCCGGAGACTTGTCGGTCTCCTCGCGCTCTCCGACCGCCTCGGCCGTGGTGGTGTCGGGAGTGGTCAGCCTGGTTCCGATCCGTGCTTGCTTGCGCGAGTTTCGCACACTAGGGTCGTTCCGCAACTATCGAGGGAGAAGGGGATGAAGAAGACACGGGCGACGGCGAATCGAAATCGACTTATCTGGCGGGTTCCGATCGCTGCGCTGGTCATCGTGGTCGCGCTCGCCGGCCTGGCGATCGCTCACGACCGCGAGTTCCCCAACTCGGTCACGGTCACCAGGGCGAAATCCAGCGTTCCGGGAGGCGCGGCGGCGGCCTACCGGGGCCGAGTGCTGAGCGGCCTCGCCAACTGCAAGCGCAACCGCGAGGTGCAGGTTTACCGCGCCGACGTGACCCCGGAGGTCCGCCTCTTCACGACTCGCACGAAGTACTCTGCCGGCGGCCTCGGCTACTGGTACCGCAAGGCCCCGGCGCTGCCCAACGGCGCCAAGATCTATGCCCTGATCGAGACCAAGGTGATTCCTCCATTTACGGCGGCGCACGATCACACCTGCCCGGTCGACAGGTCGCCCGTCCGCACGGTTCCGTACCCCTGAGCCGGGGGTCCCGGACCTACAATCGGGGTCGCTGGGGCCATAGCTCAGTTGGCAGAGCGCCTGCTTTGCAAGCAGGAGGTCGCCGGTTCGATTCCGGCTGGCTCCATCTGTGTGCCCGACTACGGTGTCGCCTCCCGCCACCGCGACCATGAAACCCCGCTCATCGGTATTGATCCTGATCGCCCTGCTCCTTGGAGCCCTTGGTCCTGTGGCCTGCGGGGACGATGAAGACGATTCGACGGCTGCGACCGGCGCCGATCTCGCGCGGTATTGCCAGCTTTCACGCCAACTGGACTCGGCCGGCCAAGAGATATTCCGCAAGCTGGAACAGGATCCGACCGCGACGCCGGAGGACTTCAGGAAGGCGGAAGCCGAGCTCGTGCGCCAAGAAGCGGCGGCGCTTGACGAACTCACGCAGGTCGCCCCGCCCGAGATTCGTCAGGAAGCGGCGGTTCTCGTCAGCGCGCTCCACGCGCGAGCAGGCCTCGCGGATCAGCCGGCCGACGAGAAAGCGGCGGCGGACGCCGAGCAGACGGTTACCCAGTTCGAGCGCCAGAACTGCCCAAAGCCCTCGGACGGGACCTGACCGGTTCCAGGCTCACCCGAGCCTGACCCCGCCGTCCTCAGTCAGCGTCCAGTGCGGGTTGTGGGCGACCTCCCACGGATGGCCGTCGGGGTCGATGAAGACCGAGCTGTAGCCGCCCCAGAAGGTCTCCTCCGGTTCGCGACCGATCGTGGCGCCGGCTTTGCGGGCTTCCTCGGTCACCGCATCGACCTCCTCGCGCGAGCCCAGGTTCAGCGCCAGGGTGACGCCGCCCCAGCCCGGGCTGTCCTCGACGCAGCTGTCCTCCGCCAGCCTGGCCCGGTCCCAGAGGGCGAGCACCATGTCGCCGGCCTGGAAGAAGACCACGTCGTCGCCCGGCTCGGCGCCCGTCTCCCAGCCGAGCGCCTCGTAGAAGCCGCGCGCCCGCGAGAGCTCGCCGACGCCGAGAGTGATCAGGCTGACGCGCTGCCGCATACCGCAATTCTTGCGCTTAGGCCGCTGGACGGGCGGTGGCCCCGGCCCGCAACAGCCGTGGCACCTGGCGGAGAGGGTCAGGGGAGTCGAGCAGCACGACGCCGAGGTGGCGGCCGCCTCGCCGGGCGGTGATCACGTAGCAGCGCCCGGCTGCGTCGGTGAGCCCGGTCTTGACGCCGGTGATGGCGGGCTTGCCGGCGGCGATGAACGGGTTGATGTTGAAGAGGTCGAGGACGCCGCCCTTGACCGGGAACGGAAAGCGGGCGCGACGAGCCGCGACGATTCTGGCCAGGACGGGGTGGGAGAGATCGAGTCGGGCCAGGGTCGCGAGGTCCAACGCGCAGGAGAAGTTGCCGTTGTCGCGGATCCCGCTCGGGGTCGAGAAGCGCGAGCAGCTGAGGCCCAAACCACCCGCACGGCGGTTCATCCGCGCCACGAAGCGGGCCTGCCCGCCGGCGTCGTGCTGGGCCAGCGCGATCGCGGCATCGTTGCCGGATACCAGCATCAGCCCGTAGAGCAGCGCCCGCAGCGAGACCCGCTTTCCAGCCGGCAACAAGCCGATGCCAGAGCCCGAGAAGCTCGTCGCCTGGTTGGTGACGAGGACCTTCTCCGAGAGCCGGTGACGCTCGGCGATGACCAGCGCGGTCATCATCTTCGTCAGGCTTGCGATCGGCAGCCGCCGCCGCGGGTGCAGCTGCCAGAGCACCTCGCCGGACTCGACGTCGAACAGCAGGCCGGCGCGGGGCGGGGAGGCGAAGCCGATCTGCACCTCCGTCGGCTCCTCCGCGGCCGGGACTGCGAGCGGATTCGAGGCCACGGGCGCGGTGCCGGCATCGGGAGTGCGGGCCGGAGCCAGCCTTGCGGACCGGTCCCCGTCTGCATCGCTTCCCTGGTCGCCGTCATCGACCACGATCCCGACCGCGGCTGCCCAGACGCCGACGATGATCAGCCCGGCCAGCGCGACCCGGCCGCTGCTCATCGGCTCACTCCGGGGGGTTGCGGATCGCCCCGATCAGGCCGAGCATGATCATCAGGTCGATCCCGAGCCCGATCACGGTCAGGATGACCGTCTGGACGTTGAAGCGGGCACTGGCGGCGAAGTAGATCGTCATCAGGGCGAAGGCGGCGCAGAAGAAGACGCCGATGGTGAGGATCGCGGTGCGGGTATCGGAATCCACGGGCCCGGCTCAGTGGGCCAAGGTCGGGCGGTCGGTGCCGGGCCGTCGCAACACGAACAGCTTCACGAGTGCGAGGCCGAAGACGAAGCCGCCGACATGGGCGAAGTAGGCGACGCCGGCGTCGCCGGCGAGGTCGGGCGTTGCGACCTGCCCGACCGCAGGCAGGAACTGAAGCACGAACCAGATTCCGAGCATCACGTAGGCCGGGATCTCGATCAAGGTCGCGAAGAAGATGATGAAGATCAGGGTCAGCACCCGCGCGTGGGGCAGCAGCAGCAGGTAGGCGCCGAGGACTCCGGCCACGGCGCCGCTGGCGCCGATCGTCGGGATCGTCGACCCCGGGTCCAGCAGGGCCTGCGAATAGACGGCGACCGCACCGGCGAGCAGATAGAAGAGCAGGAACCGAGCCCGTCCCATCGAGTCCTCGATGTTGTTGCCGAAGATCCACAGGAAGAGCATGTTGAAGGCGATGTGGAGGAACCCTCCGTGCATGAACATCGAGGTGAGGATGGTGATCCACCAGAGCGCCTCGTCGAGGGGTACGAAGCCGGACTCGGGATCGGCCCTGGAGCGCGTCTCCGATTCTGCGTAGGCGTCGGTCCCCTCGCAGACGACGTCGGCCTCGGTGCTGGAGACGGCGCCGATCGCGCAGTCCTTGCCCGGGTTGAGCAGCCGGTAGGGGATCGCGCCGTACTCGATCGTGTTCTGGTCGCGCTCGCTGAGACCGGCGATCCCGGCCTGCTCGAGGCTCTCCGACTCGCTTTCGCCGGAGAAGCTCAGCTGCCAGGCGAAGAAACCGATGTTGACGACGATCAACACCATCGTCACGATCGGGAATCGCGACGTCGGGACGTTGTCCTTGAGCGGGATCAGAGCCGGGCGAGCCTATAGAGGCTCAGGCGCTGCGCGCGACGGGTAGCTGCTCGTCGGCGTGATAGCTGGAGCGCACCAGCGGCCCGGCCGCAACCGACTCGAAGCCGATCTCATAGGCAGCGGACTCCAGGTCCGCGAACTCGTCCGGATGCCAGTAGCGGACGACCGGCAGATGACTCTCGGTCGGCCGCAGGTACTGGCCCACGGTCAGCACCTGCACCTCGTGCTCGCGGAGGAGGCCGAACGCCTCCAGCATCTCCTCGCGCTCCTCGCCCAGCCCGACCATCAGCCCCGACTTGGTCACCACCTCGTCGCCGCCGAGCTGCTTTGCCGTCCGCAAGACCCGGCAGGAGCGCATGAACTCGGAGCCGCGACGGGCCTGCGGGTAGAGCCGCGGCACCGTCTCCACGTTGTGGTTGAAGACGTCGGGGCGCTCCGCGATCACCCTCGCCAGCGGCATCTCCTGACCGCGGAAGTCGGGCGTCAGCACCTCGACCTTGCAGCCCGGCGCCAGCATCCGGATCGAGCGGATGACGCCGACGAAGGCGCCGGCGCCGTAGTCGGGAAGATCATCGCGGTCGACCGAGGTCACCACCGCGTGGCGCAGCCCCATCCGCTTCACTTGGTTGGCGACCCGCAGCGGCTCGAGCGGGTCGTTCCAGGTCGGCTTGCCGGTCTGCACGTTGCAGAAGCCGCAGCGCCGCGTGCAGACGTCGCCGAGGATCATGAACGTCGCCGTGCCACGTTCCCAGCACTCGCCGACGTTGGGACAGTTGGCCTCCTCGCAGACCGTGTGCAGGTTGTCCGCGTGGATCGTCGACTTCAGCCGCCGATAGGTCGGGCCGCCGGGCGCGGGCACCTTCAGCCACGGTGGCTTGCGGCTGCGGAAGGGAACGGCGGCGCCATTGCCCGCGCCGCCACCACCGGGGTTGGCCCGGGACCTGGTGACGTGGACGCGTTCGGCGAGCTCGCTCATCCGGTTTACGGTAACGCCCCGGCGGCGGGGCTCCCCGCCAGCATCTCGGTTCCCGCCACCCGTCCGGACAGCTCCGACGGATCCAGCTCGACCGCCTCACGGCGACTGAGATTCGCGAAGCGGCTCTTGACGGTGGCCGCGAAGGCATCGATGTCCTGCTCGGACCCGAGCTCGCGCGAGAGGGAGGTCATCCGGCAGCCGTCGATGCCGCAGGGAACGATCCATTCGAACGGCTGCAGGTCGTTGTTGACGTTGACCGCCAGGCCGTGGGTGGTGACACCGCGGCTGACGTGGATCCCGATCGAACCGATCTTCCGCAACCGGCCCTCGACCACCGCCGGTGCCACGCTCTCGGCGGTGGAGTCAGGAGGAGGTGCCTCGCGGTGGGCGGTCCAGACGCCGGTCAGACCGTCGACGACCCCGGTCCCGACGCCGTGGTCACCCAGCGCCGCGACCATCGCCTCCTCCAGCAGCCGCACATAGGCGTGCACGTCGCCTCCGTAGGGCTTCAGGTCGACGATCGGGTAGCCGACCAGCTGGCCCGGCCCGTGGTAGGTGACCCGGCCACCGCGATCGGTGTCGCAGACCTCGATCCCCTGCGTCTCGTACCACTCCACCCCCATCGGCAGCTCGGATGCCTCGGAGCGGCGGCCTCTGGTGTAGACCGGAGGATGCTCGAGCAGCAGCAGTAGATCCGGGATCTCGTCGCGTTGACGCGCCGCCTCGAGCCGCCCCTGGGCCTCCCTGGCGTCCCGGTAAGCGATCTGCCCGCATCGGGCGACCCAGAGCTCGGTCATCCAGCGGTCCTCTCTCGCTCGGCCCGTCGAGCGACGGCACGCAGAATCCGGGTCGTCGCCAGCACGTGGCCCCGGGTGCCGATCACCGCCGCGCGGTAGAGCCGGCCGTACAGGCCGGGAAAGGCGGCGCGTGTCTCGGCTCGCAGGCGCGAGCGGGCGCCGGCCACCTCATCGACACGGAAGGTCAGCCCATATCGAGAGAAGCGATGCCGGCCCTCCAGGGCGAGCTCCCGCGGCGGCTGGGCCCGAACGACGCGGAAGCCCGGAACGGTGGAGCCGACCGTACCCGGTATTCCCGCGACGCGGGTCTGCTCACAGCCCAGGGCTTGCGCGACGGCTGTCGGCAGGCGACCGGAACCGGTCGAGGGTGCAATCAGCGCCTCCCAGGTCGCCGCCGCCGGTGCTTTGACATCCGTCGCGTGCTCGTCGATGAACGGAAGGGCGCTCAAGCGCTTCCCAGTCTAGGCCGCGGCCACGGCCGGGCCCAGCAGACGCTTCGAGGCCAGGCGCCGGGCGGCGGCGAGCGGAGTCGTTCCCCCGCTTTCGGCATCCGCCAGCACCCGTTCCATCGTCGCCCCGATGCCCTCGACGAGGCGTACGACCTCGCTTCGCCGCAGTCCTCGCAGCTCGGCGTAGACGCCGATCAGTCCCCCGGCGTTGGCGATGAAGTCGGGTGCGTAGAGGATCCCCCGGTTCTCCAGCTCGTCGGCCAGGGGCTCCTCGGAGAGGATGTTGTTCGCGGACCCGCACACAACTCGGCATCGCAGCCGATCGAGCGTCTGCGGTGAGATCGCCGCACCGAGCGCGCACGGCGCCAGCACGTCGCATTCGACCGCGACGGCATCCTCCGGCTCGACCCACGAAGCGGCCAGTTCCTCCGCCAGCGCCCGCTTCGAAGCGTCGATGTCGGAGATCGTGACCGCCGCTCCGGCGACGGTCAGAAGCCGCGCCAGCCCGGCGCCGACGTGTCCGACGCCGACCACGCAGACCCGCCGTCCCCCAAGCCCGGGATCTCCGAAGCGCTGCTCGAGGCAGGCCCCGATCGCAGCCAGCACACCCCGCGCCGTCAGCGGACTTGGATCGCCGCGACCGCCTCGCGCGGTCGGCAGGCCGACGACGCTGCCTGTGCGCTCAGCGACCACCGCCATGTCGGCGGCGCCCGTCCCCACGTCCTCGGCGGTCACGTAGCGGCCCTCGAGCGACTCCACCGCGTCTCCGAAGTCGAGCAGCAGCGCCCGTCGCAGGTCGCCCTGCGGCCGCCGCGGCCCGGGAGCACAGATGACTCCCTTGCCGCCGCCAAGGCACAGGCCGGCTGCGGCCGCTTTGAGGGTCATCGCCTCGCCGAGGCGCATCGCGTCGGCGACCCCGTCGGCCGAGGTCGGGTAGTGCCACATCCGCGCCCCGCCGAGTGCCGGACCGAGCCTGGTCGAATGGACCGCGATCGCGAACGTGGCGCCGCTGCGGGAGCCGTCCGTCACCAGCACCTCCTCGAAGCGGGATGCCGCCTCGAGCAGCTCCGTGCTCTCCATTACTCCGCCCTCCCCGACTGCAGCCGCTGACTCAGGTTGGCCAGGAAGCGCGCCGCTTCGGCACCGTCGAGCGCCCGGTGATCCCAGGACATGCACAGGTAGGACATCGGCCGAATCGCGATCGCATCGTTCTCGCCGTCCTCGATCACGACCGGGCGCTTCACGATCGCCTCGAGGTCGAGGATCGCGACCTGGGGCTGATTGATGATCGGGGTCGCCAGCACGGCGCCGAATTGGCCGGGATTGGTGATCGTGAAGGTGCCCCCCTGCACGTCGTCGGGTTGCAAGCGTCGTTCGCGGGCACGCTCGGCGAGATCGGCGATCGCCGCCGCCAAGCCCTCGAGGCTTAGGCGTTGCGCCTGGCGGATCACCGGCACGATCAGCCCTTCCTCGAGCGCAACCGCGATGCCGAGGTTGACGTCGTCGTGGAAGACGATCTCTTCGCCGTCGATCGATGCATTGAGGACCGGGTGCTCCTCGAGGGCGGCGACAGTGGCCCGCGCCACGAAGGCAAGGTAGGTCAGGTTGACGCCTTTGCGCGCCATCGTCTCCCGCAGCTCCGCGCGACGTGCGGCGACAGATGAGAAGTCGACCTCGACGATCGTCGTGCAGTGCGCGGCCGTACGGCGGCTGTCGACCATGTGCCGCGCGATCTGCTGTCGCATCGGCGACATCGGCTCACGCCGCGTCGACCCGACCAATGCTTCGGCGGCGTCCGCGTTGCCGACCGCCGTCGCCGATTCGCGCTCAATCGCCGGCTCGGGCTCGGGCTTGTAGGGCGACTCGATATGCATCGGCCGTCCCTGGGGACTCGGCGCCGAGTCCCCGTTCTCGAGGAAGGCGACCAGGTCGGCCTTGCGGACTCGACCGCCCACTCCCTTGCCCGTCACGGCATCCAGATCGACTCCGTGCTCCTCGGCGATCCGACGAACGACCGGCGAGTAGACCCGCGACCGATCCTTCTCGGCCGCTTCCTCCGCGACAGGACCCGCAGGCCCAGCCGCCTCGGACTCGTCGGGATGCGACTCACCGGCTTTCGCACCGGTGTCGATCTCCGCCAGCGGCGTGCCGACCGAGACAGTCTCACCCGGCTCGACGAGGATCTCGGTCAGCCGGCCCGCAGCCGGCGAAGGGATCTCGACGTCGACCTTGTCGGTGCTCGCGTCGCACAGGGTCTCGTCGGCTTCGACCCAGTCGCCGGCCCGCTTGCGCCATTCGAGGATCGTTCCTTCGGCAACCGAGATCCCCATCTGGGGCATCGTCACCTCGACGACGCTGCTAGTAGGCGATGAGCTCACGGCAGGCCTCCTTGAAGTCGTCGAGCTGCGGCAAGACCGCCTGCTCGAGCGGGGGGCTGAAGGGGATCGGCACGTCTGGGGCGGTCAGGCGCCGAATCGGAGCGTCGAGGTCCTCGAACGCCTCCTCGGCGACCAGCGCCGCCACCTCTGCCCCGACCCCGCAGGAGCGGGTCGCCTCGTGGGCGATCAGGACCTTGCTCGTCTTCCGAGCGCTGGCGAGGATCGCCTCGCTGTCGAGCGGGCACAGGCTTCGCAGGTCGAGGACCTCGATGTCCTCGTCCAGCTCCTCGACTGCCTGCAGCGCCAGCGGCACCGCGGAGCCGTAGGCGATGACCGACATCTCGCTGCCTTCTCGAGCCAGCCGGGCTTCGCCGATCGGCACCGTGTGCTCGCCCTCGGGCACCTCGTCGCGCACATGCCGGTAGAGCCCCTTGTGCTCGAGGAAGCAGACCGGGTTTGGATCGCGGATCGCGCTGGCCAGCAAACCCTTGGCATCCGCGGCCGTGGACGGGGCGAGGACCTTCAGCCCCGGCGCCTGCAGGAACCAGGCTTCAGGGTTCTGAGAATGGAAGGGGCCGCCGGAGAACCCGCCTCCCGACGGAAGCCGGACGACGAGGGGCACGGCCTGTCCCTGGCGGTAGTGCAGCTTCGCGGTGACGTTGACCAGCTGGTCGAAGCCGCAGGCGATGAAGTCCGCGAACTGCATCTCGCAGACCGGGCGCATACCCTCGATCGCGGCTCCGGTAGCGGCGCCGATGATCAGGTTCTCGGCCAGCGGCGTGTCGAGGACCCGGTCGGCGCCGAACTCCTCCGCAAAGCCGTCGGTGACCTTGAACGCGCCGCCGAATGCGCCGATGTCCTCGCCGAGGCAGAAGACCGAGTCGTCGCGACGCATCTCGGTGCGAAGACCGTCGGAGATCGCCTCCAGGTAGGTCATCTCAGCCATCAGGCGGCCCTCCCGTTCGCCGCCGCAGCCCAGCGCGACCACGGAGCGTGGCCGTCTCCGAGCGGTTCCCACTGCTCAGCGAAGACGCCCTCCGCGGCCGTCGCCGGGTCGGGCATCGGGGAGGCCAGAGCCGTCTCCGCAGCCTCGGCGATCAAAGCCCGGACATCGTCCTCGGTCCGTTCGATCTCTTCGACGCTGAAGCCGAACTCGCTCTCGAGCCGAGTCCGATACCGATCGATCGGATCCCGGCTGGCCCACTCCTCGTGCATCCCGTCGGGGACGTAGCTCATGTCGTCGTGGGCGCCGTGGCCGTGCATCCGCATCGTCTGGCACTCGATCAGCGTCGGCCCCTCTCCGGCGCGGGCGCGGTCGGTCGCGTCGCGGGCTGCCTCGAACACCGCTTCGACGTCGTTGCCGTCGACGCTGAGCCCGGGAAAGCCGTAGCTGGCGGCGCGCTGGACCGGGTCTGCCGCGAACTCGAGATCGTTCGGAGTCGAGTAGGCGAACTGGTTGTTCTCCAGCACGAACACCACCGGCAGGCGGTGGATGCCGGCGAAGTTCATCGCCTCGTGCCACTGGCCGTTGGCCGTCGAACCCTCGCCGAAGAAGGTCATCGCGACCCGGGGCTCGCCTCGCATCTTGAAGCTCAGCGCCAGCCCGGTCGCGACCGGGGCCATGTCGGGCAGCATCGAGACCATTCCGACGCAGCCGAGCCTGCGATCGCCAAAGTGCATGTTGCCGTCCTTGCCGCCGGTGACCCCGCCCTCGCGACCCATGTAGTTGGCCAGGTAGCGGTCGGGCGTCACCCCGCGAACGAAGTGGGCGCCGAGATCGCGATGCAGGATGCACATCCGATCCTGGGGAGCGAGTGCGAATGCGGCCCCGACCGAGATCGCTTCCTGGCCGCAGCCGTCGTAGAAGGAGCCAGGCACCTTGCCCTGCTTGTAGAGGGCCAGCCCGCGCTCCTCGGCTGCCCGCATCATCGACATGTACCGGTAGAGCTGAGCCCGGTCCTGGTGCGAAAGCAGGGCAGGCTCCAGCGTCCGCACGGCATCGGGCGCCGCGCTCAACTGGCTGAGCGTCATATCTCTCCGCCTCTCGGTTCTGGCCTGGCTTCGGGATCGCCTCTGCCGGGCCGGGTGTCGCGACTCCGGGATCTCCGGGCGGCCGCGCCTATGGCGAAGGGAGTCGAGGGATCTTCCTCTCCTCCCTATGTGCGTATTCGCATCTTACCCCCGAAGGCGGCGATTCCAAACCAGGCCGAGGCGCCGCTTGCTCGGTTGCACTCCTACCTTCCCGACCTCTCCGCGTAGCCCGACACAGCCCACGCAGGCGACACAGTCCACGCAGTCGATGCAGGCCACACATCCGACACATCCGGCGCAGCGCAGGCATGCGATCGAAAGGACACAGCCGGCGACAGCCGCGCTCAAAGCAGTGCCGACGCTGCCCGCAACGGCAAAGCTGACCAGGGTGCCGGCGCTGCCCGCAACGGCAACCGAACCGAACGTGGCGGCGCTCCCCGCGACCGCAGCGCTGGTGGAGGTCTGGGCGCTACCGGCCACCGCCACGCTGTTGCGAGTTGCCGCGCTTCCGGCGACCGCAACACTTCGAACGGTGCCGGTGCTGCCTGTATCCGCGACAGCCGCGCTGTTGACCGACTCGCTGTTGACTGACCCGCTCAAAGCGCCAGGGCCAGCGGTTCCTCCAGCAGCGATCGAATTCGAGCCAGGAACTCCGCCCCGTCGGCGCCGTAGAGGATCCGGTGGTCGCAGGCGAGATTCACCGACATCAAGTGTGCGGTTGTGATCTCGCCGTCCCGGACCACTGGCCGTTCGGTGATCGCCCCCACGGCGAGGATCCCCGCCTGCGGCGAGTTGATCACGGCGGCAAAGCTGTCGATTCCGAACATGCCGAGATTGGAGACGGTGAAAGTTCCGCCCGAGAGCTCGGGCGGGGTGATCGACCCGTCCCGAACCCGTTGCGCCAGCGCGCGCGTCTCGGTCGCGATCTGGCGCAGCCCCTTCTTGTCGGCGTCGAACACGGTGGGCACGACGAGCGCGTCTTGGCCGGCGACGGCGACGCCGACGTTGATGCGCGAATAGAGCTCGAAGCGCCCGTCGCGGTAGGCGCCGTTGGCGCGCGGGAACTCACGCAGCGCCAGGGCGCTGGCCTTGACGACCATGTCGTTGAAGGACGGCACGCTCTCGCCGTCGGCGGCTGCCTTCTTCAGCCTCGAGCGGCCCTCGACGGCGCGGCTCATGTCGATCTCCGCCGCGAGGTAGAAATGCGGCGCCGTCGCCTTCGACTCCGCCATCCGCCGAGCGACGGTCTGCTGCAGCTTGGTCAGGTCCTGGTATTCGGTTTGACCCTTCGCCGTCTCAACACCATCCGGCGGCTGCTCCGCTCCCGCTCGGCCCGCAGCAGACAGAGATGGAGCGGGCCTCGCTCCCGCGTCCGCCGTGCGGGTCTCACCTTGGGCGGCCTTCTCGACGTCGGCCTTGACGATCCGGCCGCCGGGCCCGGAGCCCTGCAACGCCGACAGGTCCAGGCCCTTCTCGCCGGCGATTCGCCGCGCGATCGGGGATGCCTTGACCCTCCCGTCGCCGGAGCGTCTCCGCGGCGCTTCGGCCTCCGGCTGCAGGCGCGGTCTGCGGTCGCCGCGCTCTGGCTCTTCTCGCTTCGACTTCTCCTCGGGCTCGGATTTCTCCTCGGGCTCCTGCTTCGGAGCGCCGCCGTTTCCGCCGCCGGGCGCCTCTCCGGCCTCGCCGACACGCGCGATCACCTCGCCGATCGGCAGCGTGTCTCCCTCGCCGGCGACGATCTCGATCAGCGTCCCGGCGGCGTCGGCCTCGTAGACCATGTTCGCCTTGTCCGTCTCGATCTCGACCAGCTCGTCGCCGACGCCGACTTCGTCCCCGACGGCTTTCAGCCACTTCAGGATCGTGCCCTCCTCCATCGAGTCCGAGAGGCGCGGCATGACCAGGTCCTCCGCCACTAGATGCTTCCTTCCAGGGTCGCGAGGGCGGCCTTGACGACGTGCTCCTCGTGCGGGATCGCCGCCTGCTCGAGCCGCTTCGAGTAGGGCATCGGGACGTCGGCGCCGGTCACTCGCTGGACCGGGGCGTCGAGATCGTCGAAGGCCTGTTCGGTTATCAGCGTCGCGATGTTGGCGCCGACGCCCCCGTGCGGCCAGCCTTCCTCGACCACCACGGCGCGATTCGTCTTCCGCACCGATGCGAGGATCGTGTCGAGGTCGAGGGGCCGCAGGGTGCGGGGATCGATCACCTCGGCCTCGACGCCGTGCTCGTGTGAAAGCTGCTTGGCCGCCTTCTGCGCCACCTGAGCCATCTTCAGGATTCCGATCACGGTCACGTCGGAGCCCTCCCGGCGCACCGCCGCCTCCCCGAAGCGGAGCAGGCCGTCGCCGTCGCCGTTCTCGGCGACCTCGCCCCGAGCCCCGTAGAGCGTCTCGTGCTCGATGAAGACGACCGGGTTCTGGTCTCGAATCGCCGCCTTCAGCAGAGCCTTGCCGTCCGCCGGGGTTGACGGACAGGCGACGAGCAGGCCCGGGACCTGCAGATAGAGGGCCTCGAAGCTGTGCGAGTGGGTGGGCCCGAGCTGGTGCCCGCCGCCGCCCGGCATGCGGATCACCATCGGCACGGTCACGGCGCCGCCGAACATGTACGGGATCGCGGCGGCGTGGTTGACGATCTGGTCCAGCGCCAGCAGCGAGAAGTTGACCGTCATCAGCTCGACGATCGGCCGCAGCCCCGCCATCGCGGCCCCGACGCCGACCCCGACGATCGAGTTCTCGGAGATCGGCGTGTCGCGGACGCGCTTCTCGCCGAACTCCTCGAGCAGCCCCTCGGTGACCTTGAAGGCGCCCTGGAAGACGCCGACGTCCTCGCCGATCACGAAGACCGACTCGTCGCGGCGCATCTCCTCCGCCATCGCGTCGCGGAGCGCCTCCCGCATCCGCACCTGGGTCACAGCAAGACCTCGCCCTTCATCGGTAGGTCTCCTCTTCGATCTCGACCCCGGTCTCCTGCGCCGAGCCCTGCCGCGCCTCCTGCTCGGACGCGTCGCCCTGCTCGGCCGGATTGGGCCGCGGCCCCGCCGGCTGACCGGCGTGGGCGGCCCCGGCCTCGGCGAGCTCCTTCGCCTCCGCCGGGGCGTCGGGCTCGTGCTCGCCGCGGTGCGGAGCCGGGCTTCGCTCGTCGACCGCGTACCAGCCCATCGTCTCGCTGATCACGTAGAGGTGCTCGTAGAGGCTGTCGAGCTGCGGCTCGGGAGAGTTGTCCGCGAACTCGACCGCCCCCTTGACCGTCTGGTCGGCTTCCTCGCGCACCTCGTCGATCTCCTTCTGGCCGAGCACTCCCTCGTCGAGGCAGCGCTTGGCGAAGGTCTCGATCGGGTCCTTGAGGCGCCATTCCTCGACCTCCTCCTTCTCCCGGTAGACCTCCGGGTCGGCGGCGGAGTGCCCGCGGTAGCGGTAGGTGAAGGCCTCCAGCAGGGTCGGGCGCCGCTCCTCGCGAGCGATCCGGATCTGCTCGGCGACCCGCTCCCGCATCGCCAGCACGTCCATCCCGTCGATTCGCTGCCCGGGAACGCCGTAGCCCTCGGCCTTCTTGGAGAGGTCGGTCTGCGCCGAGTGACGCTCGACCGAGGTCCCCATCCCGTAGAGGTTGTTCTCGACCAGGAACACCACCGGCAGCTTCCAGAGCGCCGCCATGTTCATCGTCTCGCCGAAGTTGCCCGTGTTCGAGGCGCCGTCGCCGAACATGCAGACGGTGACCGAGTCCTCGCCCTTGTAGTCGCAGGCGAGGGCCAGCCCGGCGGCCAGCGGCAGGTTGCCGCCGACGATCCCATAGCCACCCATGAAGCGGTTCTCGAGGTCGAAGATGTGCATCGAGCCCCCGCGGCCGCCGCTGGTGCCGTCGACGCGGCCGAACAGCTCCGCCATCACCTTGTTGGGATGCGTCCCGCGGGCGATCGCGTGGCCGTGGGTGCGGTAGGTGCCGATCAGGTAGTCGTCGTCACGCATCACCGAGGTCGTTCCGACGATCGTCGCCTCCTCGCCGATCGCCAGGTGCAGGAAACCGCCGGCCTTCGCCTTCTGGTACTGGCGCCCGGCCTCCTCCTCGAAGCGCCGGATCAGCGCCATCCGCGCCAACAGCTCGCGGCAGGTCTTCGCGTCGGGGACCTTCAGCTTGCCGGCGTCGCCGTGGCCATCGGCGCCTGCCGCCTCGGCGGTACTCGATGCGGTGCTCTGCTGGTCGGGCAAGCGCTCTCCTCCCGAATCACCATATCTCGCGGCTTCCGAGCCCAAAGCTAGCCCATCGAACGCGCCGTCTCGACAGCCTCCTCCAGGCGGTCGTCGCCCCAGAAGACCTCGCTTCCGACGACGAGCGCCGGCACCCCTCGCACCCCGAGGTCGCCGGCGCGATCGGTGGCATCGCGGAGCTGTCGTTTGACCGCCTCGCTTTGGGTGCCCTTGAGAACCGCAGCCGGATGCAGCTCGCAGGCCGCGGCGGCGATCAGGACGTTGTCCTCGACGCCAAGGTCGCGCCCGGCAGCGAAAGCCTGCCGAAATGCCGCCAGCGCGAAGGAGACCGCCCTGCCGGTCCGCTTGGCGAACGTCGCCGCACGCATCGCCAGCAGCATGTCTCCGGGCCAGGGTTCCGGCCAGACGATCGGCGTCATCCCGTAGCTCGCGGCGCGTCGCTCGACCTCGGTCATGCCGGCAGCCCGGCCGCCCCCGACTCCCCAGGAGCTGCGGTCGAAACGCTTGAACAGGCCGCCGAGCAGGACCGGCTCCCACTCCGGCTGCTGTTGCCCCGCCTCGGCGAACAGGCCGCTGACGCGCTCCGCTGCCAGGTAGGAGTACGGAGAGCCGAGATCGAAGAAGAAGGACGAGCCGCTACTGATGCGTCGCCCAGCCGTCGACGGCGCGGGCAGCGTCGAGGACCGCCTCCGAGATCGTCGGATGGGCGTGCACGATTCGCGCCAGCTCCTGGTAGCCGCCTTCCAGGGCCATCGTGTCGACCAGCTCGGCGATCATGTCGCAGGCACGGTTGCCGACCACGTGGGCGCCGAGGATCTCGCCGTACTTGGAGTCGGCGACGATCTTGACGATGCCCTCGCGGTCGTCGTAGACGGCGGAGGCGCCGACACCGCCGAGCTTGAACTTGCCGACCTTGATGTCGCGTCCGGCCTCCTTGGCCTGGGCCTCTGTGAGGCCCACGCTCGCCACCTGGGGATGGCAGAAGGTGGCGCCGGGCACCAGATCGATGTCGACCGGATGGGTCTCGGCGCCGGCGGCGCGCTCGACCGCGACCACCCCCTCCTCGGAGGCCTTGTGGGCCAGTGCCGGCCCTCGGACCAGGTCGCCGATCGCGTAGATCCTCTCGTTGCTGGTGCGCTGGTAGGGATCGATCTTGATCTTGCCGTCGTCTTCGGTCTCCACTCCGGCTTCGGCGAGGTTCAGGGCCTCGGTGTCCGGTGCCCGCCCGCCGGCGATGCAGAGATAGTCGACCTCCGCCGTCTCACCGCCGTAGGTGAACTTCACCGAGCTCTTGCCGGCTTCCACGTTTTCGACCGGAGAGCCCGTCGCAACGGTGATGTTCTGCTTGCGGAACGCCCGCTCGACGATCTTGGCGAGATCCTTGTCCTCGAGCGGCAGGATCTGATCGAGCATCTCGACCAGCAGTACCTCGGTCCCATAGCGCCCGTAGGCCGACGCGATCTCGGATCCCGAGGCGCCGGCGCCGACGACGGCGATCTTCTTCGGCTGCTCGGGCAACGACCAGGCTCCCCAGGTGTCGACGATCCGATCTCCGAACTCCACCCCGGGAATCGGCAGCGCCACCGATCCGGTCGCGAGGACCACCGCCTCCGCCTCGTAGGTCTTGTCGCCGACCTTGACCTGGCCGTCCCCGGTCAGCGAGCCTTCCCCCTCGATCACCTCGACCTTGTTCTTGTCCCAGAGCATCTGCACGCCCCCGGACAGGGTTTGCGAGACCTTGGCGCGCCGCTTCGCCAGTGCCTCCCAGTCGAGCGAGGCATCCTTCACCGTCACACCCAGCTCGGCGCTGTTGCGAGCGTGTTCGAGCACCTCGGCGGTGTGCAGCATCGTCTTCGCCGGAATGCAGGCGTAATTGAGGCAGCGCCCGCCCGGCTTGTCCTTCTCGACCACCGCGGTCTTGCGGCCGAGCTGGGCGGATCGGATCGCGGCGACGTAGCCGCCGGGCCCGCCGCCGATCACGATCAGGTCGTGCTTCTCGGCCACGAGCCGAGCCTATACGACCCTATTCGCGGGGCAGCCGATGGGGCATCTGGATACGGGCCATCGCTTTGACCATGAACCAGAACAGGGTGCCCGCGACTGCGATGAGCGACAAGGTGACCAGGACTCGCCAGACGCTGCCGGATTGCGACGCGACTCCGAACACCCCGCTGAAGATCACGAAGATCAGCAGCACCTGAAAACCGAGCACGGCCCAATACCGCGCCTTCCACATCCCCCACGCCATCACCCCGAAGAGGAGAGCTGGGGCGAGCACCTCGACGAGCTCCGGGCGGTCGCCCTGCACCTCGGCGCCGGCCAACCATCCGACGATCGTCGCGACCGCGACCAGCGCCGACAGCGCTGCGGCGATCGTCACCACCAGCGGCCTCTCGCCCTGCTGAAGCGGTTGCAGCGCTTCGCGGGCTTCGCGGTTGCGCGCTTCGCTGCGCGAGTAACCGCGTTGCATTCGCTCGAGGCCGCGCTCCTTACGCTTGCGCCGCTGGGCGCGCTTGCGCTCCCGGTCAGCCACCGGGGAACGCCTCGCCTCCGGCGCTCGCAAAGGCCTGTCGCAACGCTCGCGCAGTTGCTGCCGGGTCATCGGCATCGCGGATCGCACGCACGACGGCGAGCCGGTGGGCTCCCGCCTCGACCACCTGCGGCGCGTTGTCGGCGTCGATGCCGCCGATCGCGTAGAACGGCGTCTCGATCTGCTCGGCGGCGTGGCGGACGAGCTCGAGGCCGACAGCCGGGCGTCCCTGCTTGGTCGGCGTCTCCCAGATCGGCCCGACGCTTATGTAGTCGACGCCTCCGGCTGCGGCGATCTGCTCCTCGGAGTGGGTCGAGAGGCCGACGATCGCGTCGGGGCCGAGTGCGGTCCGGGCGGCGTCGATCGAGACGTCGTCCTGGCCCACGTGGAGGCCGTCGGACCCGACGTCGATCGCCAGGCCCGGGTCGTCGTTGACGATGAAGAGGGCGCTGTAGGTGTCGCAGAGGCGGCGAAAGGTCGCAGCGCTGCGCTCGACCGTGCGACGGTCGGCCTCCTTGTCGCGCAGCTGCACGATGTCGACGCCCCCGTTGAGGGCCGCGGTCAGCAACGGCTCCGGGTCGGCGCCGTGGGGCCGGGCGTCGCAGACGAAGTAGAGCCGTGCGGTGCGCAGCCGCTCGCGGCGCAGGGGGCCGATTGCATCGGGGAGCGCGAGGCTCATCGCCCGGCGGCCTCCAGGGCCGCCTGCTCGCTGGTGAAGGTGCGTGCGGCAGCGATATGGCCGCCCTCGAGCTCGAACAGCAGCGCCAGGCTGGCCTCCGTCTCGGCCCCGAACTCCCTCCCGGCGCCGTGCATCGTTCCGGTGACAAGGACACATTCGTCCTCCATGGGTCGAAGCTCCTCGACGTCGAACCGAAGCCAGGCCCAGGTCTCGCGGGTCTCGGCGACGAACTGATCGAGCGCGGCGGCACCCCGATACTCGGTTCCCTCCAGCGCGGCGCGAAACGGGACGATGACCGGCCCCTCGACCCAGAGGGCGCGGGTGTCGGCGGAGATTCCCGAGCGCCCCGCGGCGAACTCCCGGTTGTACTGGTCCATCGCGCGGCGCACGAGTGCCAACGACGCTTCGCTCATGCGTCGATTATCCCCGGCTGCGCATGGCAACAGGGGTCGACGGGGTAGCATCGGTGTGTAACGGGAGCCCGCCAGCCACGGGCTGAGAGGGCGGCTAAGGCGCCGCCGACCGTCTGAACCTGATCCGGGTAATGCCGGTGTAGGGATGTGGCGAGCGTGGCCCCGGCGACAGAGGACTGTGCCGTGCCAGCCAACCGACAGCAGAGCTACGACGCGATAGTCGTCGGCGCCGGAGTGATCGGCCTCGCCTGCGCTTGGCGAGCCGTGGCCGCCGGCGCCCGCGTGCTGGTCGTCGATCGCTCCGAGCCTGGCAGGTCGGGGGCGACCAGTGTCGCGGCGGGAATGCTGGCCCCGGTCGGCGAGCTGCAGTTCGGGGAGCGGCCGTTGCTGGAGATGACGCTGGCGTCGGCGGCGATGTTTCAGGATTTCGTCGCCGAGCTCGAGGGAGACGCCGGCCGCGACGCCGGCTACCGGCGCCTGGGTGCCCTGCACGTCGCCCTTGACCGCGACGAGGCAGCAGAGCTGCGGCGCCGGCACGAGCTGCAACGCTCGCTGGGACTGGAGGCGCACTGGCTCGAGCCCCGTCGCTGCCGCGACCTGGAGCCCGGCCTCAGCCCTTCCTTTCACGGCGGCGTGCAGGTGCCCGACGAGGCCGTCGTCGATCCGCGCCGGCTCAGCGCTGCGCTGCTGGCGGCGCTCGAGAACCGGGGGACCGAGGTCCGCAGAGGCGTGACGGTGGAGGAAGCCGGCCTTGACGGCCCCGGAATCAGCAGCGTGCGCCTCTCCGACGGCAGCGAGCTCCAGCCGCGCTGGGTCGTCCTCGCCGCAGGGGCCTGGTCGGGCCAGGTCGACTGGCTCCCCGCCACGGCGCGCCCCCCGGTTCGGCCGGTGAAGGGGCAGATCCTCGAGTTGCGGGGGGCCGCAGCGGAGCCCGTCTGCGAGCGGATCGTCGCCTCGGAGCGGGTGTACGTGGTTCCGCGAGAAGACGGCCGCGTCGTCATCGGCGCCACGGTCGAGGAGCGCGGCTTCGATGAGACGGTGACCGCGGGCGGTGTGCACGAGCTGCTGCGCGAGGCCTACCGCCTCCTGCCCGACGTCGCCGAGCTGGCACTGGTCGAGGCGGCCGCCGGGCTTCGTCCCGGTACCCCGGACAACCTGCCGCTGGTGGGCCGCGGCGCGCTCGACAACCTGCTGCTCGCGACCGGTCACTATCGCAATGGCGTTCTGCTGGCTCCGTTGACCGCCGAGGCCGTGGCCGGGCTGATCGGAGGCGCCTCGCCGGCCGGGCCGATGCGGGCCGCTTCCCCCCAGCGCCTGGCCGAGCCTGAGCCGCTCGGGGTGCCCGGATGAGGATCGAGCTCAACGGTGAGGCGCGGGAGCTGGCCGACGGCGCCACCCTGGCCGACGCTGTGCAGGCCGCCGGCGGAACACCGGCGGCGCGCGGGGTGGCGGTGGCGCTGGACGGAGAAGTGGTTCCTCGCGGGAGCTGGGAGGACACGGGCCTGAAGCCTGGGCAGAAGGTCGAGGTGCTGGCGGCGATCCAGGGCGGCGCCGAAGACTGGAGGCTGGGCAACCGGGGCTGGGGCTCGCGGCTGATCGTCGGCACGGGCGGCTTCCGCTCCCTCGAGCAGATGGAGCAGGCGCTCGTCGCCTCGGGCACCGAGATCGTCACCGTGGCGCTGCGTCGGGTGGACCCGCTGGCCAAGGGCTCGGTCCTGGAGCTCGTCGATCGGCTGGGGCTGTTCACGCTGCCCAACACGGCCGGCTGCTACACGGCTCGCGACGCCGTGCGCACCGCTCGCCTCGCCCGCGAGGCGCTGGAAACCGAGTGGGTCAAGCTGGAGGTGATCGGCGACGACCGCAGCCTGCTCCCGGACGCAGTCGAGCTGCTCGAGGCGGCGGAGACGCTGGTCGGAGAGGGCTTCACGGTGCTCCCCTACACGAACGACGACCCGGTGCTCGCCCGGCGGCTGGAGCAGGCGGGTTGCGCGGCGGTGATGCCGCTCGGCTCTCCGATCGGCTCCGGGGCCGGGATTCGCAACCCGTACAACATCTCGATCATCGTCGAGCAGGCGAGTGTGCCGGTGATCCTCGACGCCGGCATCGGCACCGCCTCGGACGCCGCCCTGGCGATGGAGCTCGGCTGCGACGGCGTGCTGCTGGCCAGCTCGGTCTCGCGTGCCGCCGACCCGGTCTCGATGGCGACGGCGATGCGACGGGCGGTGGAGGCCGGGTATTGCGCCCGGCAGGCGGGCCGGATACCCCGCCGGGTCTTCGCCGAGGCCTCAACCCCCGAGGAGGGCCTGCCCGAGCTCTCCTGACCCGGTCGCCTAGAAGGGTGCCGGGGACGGAGGGTCGTCGGCGAAGGCGAAGAACCAGACGCTGATCGCGGCGATCGCGATCAGCAGCGACCAGACCAGCAGCGGCTCCAGCGGCCCCCGCAGCCGGCGGGGCCTGTCCTCGTCCTCGTCGTAGGTCCAGCTGCCCGTAACTCGGAGGTAGAGGCCGTTGATCCAAAACAGCCCGGCCGCGAAGACGCCAATCGCCAAGGGCACCCCGATCAGCCCGACGAAGAGGTGAAACGTCTTCGAATCCGAGAGCTGGGTGAACCCCCAGAGGACGCCGGCGGGCACCGCCAGCCAGAGGGCAAGGCTGCCGAGCGCCATCAGGACGAACAGAAGAGTCGCCACCAGGCGGTCAACCAAGCGTGTTCCCGGCCTCGTCATCGCGTTTACGGCCTCCTCCATCGTCAGCCGCCGATCGGCGCCCGCGGGTTGGCGCCCCAGAAGACCAGCGTCCCGAGCATGCCGATGATGTGGACGAGGACGATGTTGAGCGCCATCGATTTTGCGGTCGCGGCGCCGACCCCGACCGGGCCGCCCGAGGCCGTGTAGCCGTAATAGCAGCCGACCAGCACGATCGCGGTTGCCATCACCATCCCCTTGGCCAAGCTGAACAGCAGGTCGGGCGGGTTCTGGAACATCCAGAAGATCAGGAAGTAGCCGCCCGCCGAGGTGTCGCCGATCTGGTGCACGACGACCAGATAGGAAGCGAAGTACGAGACGCCGATTCCGACGATGTAGATGAAGGGCAGGACGAGCCAGGAGGCGAGGAGCCGTGTGGCGGCAAGGAAGGTGACGGGGGGAACGCCCATCACCTCGAGGGCGTCGATCTCGTCGGAGATCCGCATCGAGCCCAGCTCGGCGACGATCCCGGTGCCGACCTTGGCGGCCATCATGTAGCCGAATGCGTATGGGACGACCTCGCGCAGGTCACACCAGGCGCTGAACACCCCCGCATAGGCGGGGGCGCCCTGGGCACGCAGGAGGTATGCGCCCTCGAGGCCACAGGTCAGGCCGCTGATGAAGAGCAGCCCCCAGATCACGAGCGCCGAGCCGAGGATCAGGATCCCGGCCTGGCGCAGCGCCTCGCCGAAGAAGCGGAAGACGCGGCCGGTGTAGACCTGGCCCGAGACGCCGGTTCCGAAGCGGGTTATCTCGCCGAGGTTGGAAAGCCAGGACTTCGGCAGTGCCAGCCAGCCGGTCATCGACAAGCCTCGCGCTTCGCTCGCTCGCGAGGAGTCAGATCTAGACGCTTCGCTCGCTCCGCGCTCATCGGATCGTCTGCAGCTCCGGATGGGTGGCGAGCAGGGTCTGGGTGAAGACGTAGTTAAAGGCAAAGACCCCCATGAAGGCGATCACCACCGCCTCGTTGACGGCCCTGCCCACCCCGGCGGCGCCGCCGGAGGCGGTCATCCCCTTATAGGAGCAAACGACGGCGATGATCGCCCCGAACAGGGTGCACTTGACGACCGAGCCCCAGAGGTCGGTCACCGAGGCGTTGGTAAAGAGGGTCGCAAAGAAGCCGCCCAGGGGCTGGTTATAGAGCAGCTCGGCGCCGATTCCGCCTGAGATCCCGAAGATCAGCGCGTAGATGTCGAGCAGGCCGGTGATCAGCATCAAGGCCAAAAAGCGCGGCACGACGAGGTTTTTGATCGGGTCCACGCCGAGCACCTGCAGGGCGTCTAGCTCCTCGCGGATCTTGCGGGCCCCCAGATCGGCGGTGATCGCGGTGCCGGCGACCCCGGCGACGACGACCGCGGTCACAAAGGGGGCGAACTCGCGCACCGAGGCCAAGATGAAAAAGCCCCCGAGGCGATCGAGGGCGCCAAACAAAGAGAGGAAGTTGGCCGCTTGCAGCCCCGGGGCGCCAAAGCCAAAGGCAACGCAGCTGATCAGCATCGGAAACCAGCACAGCTGTAGCGCGAACAGGAACTGGCCGATGAACTCGCCCCCGTAGGGGTAGGGGGGCCGCAGCGCAGAGGAGATCGTCTTCGCGGTCAGGATCATCATGTCCCCGACCTGCTCGAAGAGCGACTTGGCGGGCAAGAACGCCCTGTCGACTGCGGTTCTGAGCATCTCTCCTCCCGATCTAGCTGGGGCCGCCGCCAGCGGCGCGGCTAACGGACACCCTCCGGAGACCCGTACGCGCCACCAATTCATCAGCGCGCCGATCGGTCCCCAGGCCGGCTGTACCTGGTAGGTCTTGCAGCCGGGGTCGCCGATCTCGTCGTCTGAGACCACGTCCCAGCGATGCGCTGCCGGGTCCTTGACCATCTCGTCCAGCTTCGTGCGCGCGGACTGCTGTCGATCGGTCTGCTTGGCGGCCCTGGCGCGCGTCTCGCGCAGCTGCTCGATGAGCGTGTCGCGGGTCGCCTCCAGCTCGCCGATGTCGGCGACGTGCGCGGTCGGCGCGCTCACCGGCGGCGGAGGATCCGAAAGACTGAGGTGCTCGGTGTAGGGGGCAAGCTCGGCCTCCAGGCGCGCGATCTGAGCCCGCAACGAGCGCCGCGCCGAGAGCAGGTCGCCCGGGCTGTTCGACAATTTCGGCGGGATCGATCGAGGCGGGTTGCTCGGCGGGAGGCGCCAACTGTGCGTCTGCCTCGCCCCCGGCGGCGTAGATCACCCGCGCCAGCTCCCGCGGGTCGATGTCGTTCGCGCGCGCGGTCTCCGCGGCCTCGGCCGCGAGGTGCTCGAGGGCGGGGCGCGCATCGACTTGCTCGGCGACGAAGGTTCCGAGGCCGTGCCGCGACACCGCAAGCCCCTCGACCTCGAGCCGCCGGTAGATCGCCCGGGCCGTGTTGACGTTGACTCCCGCGCCGGTGGCCAGCTCGCGTACCCCCGGAAGCTTCTCCCCGACCCCGAGCCGGCCGCTGATGATCAGCGCCCGCAGCCGCCAGGCGAGCTGCACGCCCAGCGGAACCTCGTCCTGGCGCTCTAGCCCAGGAGCTTCGTTAGCATCGTGCGATCGCGGCCGATCAAGCTGCTGTGCCACTGTGCTAGCACACTAGCACACCCATGGCGCTCGTATCGAACGTAGACCGCAGACAAAAGCTGAGCGGACCTCGGCACGCCCCCGGTGACCTGACTGCAGTCGCTAGGTCTCGGACGGTGGCGTCTGGTCCGTCCGAGGCTCGGACGACATGCGTCGTGCGGGAGCAGACCCAGCCCGATGCCGCTCCTTCGAGCGCCGGCGCCTCCGTCAGGTACGGACGGTGTGCAGTCGAGCTGCGGGAGTGCAGCATCCACGGTCGACGGAGTTCGCCCTTCACTCCGCGGTGTGCGGCGGGTCGGCGATGGAGTTGCAAGCGAGCGTGGGCGAAGCGGTGACGCGGCGGCTTCAGAAAGTCAAGCGGATCCTCGTCGCGAAGGCGGGGGGGTCTGGCGTCTGCGGCTACGACCGTTCTGCGTCAACCTTCTTCCCATGTCGATCGCGCGGGAAGCCTCACGATCTCCGTTCACACCGGAAAATCTCCGCTGCCTACCGCAGGAAGCTAAGAAATGCGTGCTCGCTGTGCAACTGCCACGGAGAATCGAGATCTGCCGATCCCGGCCCCCACCCGGGGCGACGTATGCCGAACCGATCGCTAGTGTCGGAAATGCCGGTGGCGCGTGAAGACCATCGCCACGCCGGCCGCGTCGCAGGCAGCAATCACCTCGGCGTCGCGCTTCGAGCCGCCGGGCTGGATCACTGCCTTCGCCCCGGCCTCGATCGCCGCCTGCGGGCCGTCGGCGAAGGGGAAGAAAGCGTCGGAGGCGATTGCCGAGCCGGCGAGGAGTGAGTCGGCCTCCTCACCGCGGGCCTCGCGGCACTTCTCGACCGCCAGCCGGACCGAGTCGACGCGGCTCATCTGCCCGGCGCCGATCCCGATCGTCGCCCCGTCCTTGGCCAGCACGATCGCGTTCGAGCGGACGTTGCGAACCACGGTCCAGGCAAAGAGCATGTCGCGCCACTGCGACTCGTCCGGATCGCCGCTGACCACCTCCATCAGCTCGCGGGGCTCGGGATCGCCGTCGCGGTCCTGGATCAGCAGGCCACCGCGGACCCGCTTCGAGTCTCGCTCGCCCGGGTCCGATCCGCGTTGCTCGATGTCGGCGAGGATCCGGATCGCGTCCTTCTGTTGCAGGACGTCGAGGGCGCCGTCGTCGTAGGCCGGTGCGATCAGCACCTCGACGAAGTTGCCGTGCAGCGCCTGCGCCAGCTGCGGGTCGATCGGGCGGTTGATCGCGATCACGCCTCCGAAAGCCGACATCGGATCGCAGGCGAGGGCCTTCTCGTAGGCCTGCTGGGCGCTTTCGCCGATCGCGACTCCGCAGGGGTTGTTGTGCTTGACGATCACGCAGGCCGGTTCGGCGAAGTCGGCGACGAGCCGCCGCGCGGAGTCCAGGTCGAGGACGTTGTTGAAAGACAGCTGCGCGGCCGTGCAGCTTCGAGACCCGCGAGAGCACATGGGTGCGGGCCCCCGCCTCTACATAGAGCGCCCCCCGCTGATGGGGGTTCTCACCGTAGGAGAGGTCGAGCACCTTCTCGTAGGCGATCACCAGGTGCTCCGGGAAGTCCTCGTAATGGGTCGAGAACCAGCGGCTGATCGCCGCGTCGTAGCGCGCCGTCTGCGCGAATGCCTCGTTGGCGAGCCAGTGCCGCGTGCTCTCGGAGATCTCACCCTCCGATTCCTCCATCTCCGCCAGCACCGCGTCGTAGGACTCCGGCTTCACGATCACAGCCACGCCCTCGTGGTTCTTCGCCGCCGCCCGGATCATCGTCGGCCCGCCGATGTCGATGTTCTCGATCGCGATCCCCGGGTCGACGTCGTGCCGCGAGACCGCCTCCTCGAACGGATAGAGGTTCACGCAGACGAGGTCTATCGGCTCGATTCCCTCTCGCTCGAGGGTCGCGGCGTGCTCGGCGTCGTCGCGGCGCGCCAGCAGCGCCGCATGCAGCCGCGGATGCAGCGTCTTCACCCGTCCGTCGAGGATCTCCGGCTGAGCGGTGAACTCGGAGACGTCGGAGACGGCGACGTCGGCCTCGCGCAGCACCCGGGCGGTGCCGCCGGTAGAGAGGATCTCGACTCCGAGCCCCGCGAGACCCTTCGCGAAGTCTGTGACGCCGGTCTTGTCGGAGACCGAGATCAGCGCCCGCCGCACCCGCACCGAGCCGTCGCCGACCGTGGCGGGGGTGCGGGTTGCGGAGAGCTCATTCATCGATCACGACCAAGCGTGGATTGCGGGCGTCGATCCTAACCCTGCCCTCGGCGATCATGCGGATGGCCTGCGGGTAGAGCGCGTGCTCGGTCCGGTGGATCTCCTCCTCGAGCTCTCGCCGGTCGCGACCGGGGGGAACCGGCAGCGGCCGCTGGAGGATTATCGGGCCGGAGTCGACCCCCTCGTCGACGAAGTGCACGGTGACGCCGGTCACCTTCACCCCATGCTCGAGCGCCTGCCCGATCGCGTCCAGGCCGGGAAATGACGGCAGCAGAGCCGGGTGCACGTTGACGATCCGGCTCTCGAAACGAGCCACAAAGGTCGACGAGAGCAGCTGCATGTAACCGGCGAGCACGACGAGGTCGGCTTGGCGCGCCTCGATCCAGTCCGCCATCGCGGCGTCACGAGCGACCCGATCGGGATGCTCGGATCCGACAAACGCAATCGACTCGATCCCCGCTTCGCGGGCCCGCAGCAGCGCCGGCGCATCCGCCTTGTCGGAAACGACGCCGACCACTTCGATCGTCCCGCCCTGCGCTTCGAGCTCCTGCCCGTGGAGCTGATCGACGATCGCCTGCAGGTTCGTCCCCGTACCCGAGGCGAGCACGCAGAGCCGGAAGGCGCTCAACGCGAAGCGGGCACGACGGCGATCTCCTCCAGAGCGAACTTCCCGTTCGCCTCCTCGGGCTCGCCGAGCGGATAGCGGCCGGTGAAGCAGGCGTCGCAGTGCACGTCGGCCCCGGTGCCGACCGCTTCGTAGACACCCTCGATCGACAAGTAGGCGAGCGAGTCGGCGTCGAGCTCGTCGGCGATCTCGGCCACCGATCGCCCGTGGGCGATCATCTCCTCGCGAGTCGACATGTCGACCCCGTAGTGGCAGGGGTGGCGGATCGGCGGCGCCGAGATCCGCAGGTGGATCTCGCTGGCGCCGGCGTCGCGCAGCATGCCGATGATCTGCCGGGTCGTGTTGCCGCGGACGATCGAGTCGTCGACGACGACGATCCTCTTGCCGGCGACGATCTCCGGCAGCGGGTTGAACTTCAGCCGCAATCCGTGCTTGCGCAGCTCCTGTCCGGGCTGGATGAAGGTGCGGGCGACGTAGCGATTCTTGATCAGCCCGTCGTCGCGCGGGAGCCCCGACGCCCGCGCAAACCCGGCCGCGGCAGGGTTGCCGGAGTCGGGAACCGAGATCACCAGGTCGGCGTCCACCGGGGCCTCGCGCCAGAGGATCTCGCCCATCTTCCCCCGGACCTCCTGCAGGACCCGGCCCTCGAGCCGAGTGTCGGGGCGAGAGAAGTAGATGTGCTCGAAGACGCACATCGCCGGGCGATCGGCGCGCACGACCTGTCGGGTTTCCAGCCCGCGCTCGGTCAGCGACACCATCTCGCCGGGGTGCAATTCGCGCAGCAGCTTGGCACCGATGATGTCGAAGGCGCAACTCTCGGAAGCGACCACATAGCGGTCGCCGAGTTGCCCGAGCGAGAGCGGCCGCACCCCGTAGGGATCACGGAAGGCGACGATCGCATGCTTGGTCATAACCACGGTCGAGTAGGCGCCCTCCATGCGGGGCATCACAGCGGCGACCGCGTCCTCGATGAAGCGCCCGTCGTTAGACGAGAGCAGCGCGGCGATGATCTCCGAATCGGAGGTGCCGCGGAACTTGACCCCCTGATCTCGTAGCTCTCCCCACAGCTCAACCGCGTTGGTCAGGTTGCCGTTGTGGGCCAGCGCCAGCTCACGTCCGTCGTCGCGCCAGACGGGCTGCGCATTCTCCCATGAGCCGCCGCCGGTGGTCGAGTAGCGCACGTGGCCGATCGCCATGTCGCCCTCCAGGGCCCGCAGCTTCTCCTCGTCGAAGACCTGGCTGACGAGGCCGGCGTCGCGAAGCGTGGTGATGTGACCGCCCTCGCAGGTGGCGATGCCCGCCGACTCCTGGCCGCGGTGCTGGAGCGCGTAGAGGCCGAAGTAGGCGAGGCGGGCGACGTCGTGCCCCGGCGCGTAGACGCCGAAGACGCCGCACTCGTCGCGGGGACCCTCGCGGTCTTGATGGAGCCGCTCGCTAGCGGTCAAAGGGGGCGCGTTTCCTCGCAGTAGAGGGTAGGGACGCGCAGGCAGAGTGCCTACATCGGCAGGGTAGCAACGGGGGCGGATCCGGCCCTAGACTCGCTTGCATGCGCCGCGACACCGGCTTCAGCGCCCAGGATGCGCAATCGGACTTCAGCCGCGCCCGGCGCCGGCAGGTTCTCTCCCGCCTCTCCGCCCGGTTGCGCCGTGAGCCCGACGACGTCAACCTGATCCTCCCCTTCGAGGAGGTCGTCGCTGCGCTCGGCCGGACCGGCGAGAAGCGCCTCGGGCTGCAGGTTCTGGAGCTCGACTCGATCGTCGGCACCGTAGACCGCGCGCGAGAGTTCGACCGCCGCTTCCGGCCCACCTCGCGGCGGGTTCGCCAGCGCTGGGAGCGGATCGCGAAGGCGGTACGCAAAGGCGAGGCGATGCCGCCGATCTCGGTCTATCGGGTCGGCGAGCTGCACTTTGTCGAGGACGGACACCATCGCGTCTCGGTTGCCCGCGAGCTGGGCCTGGAGACGATCGACGCCTACGTGACCGAGATCCAGACCAAGGTCGGCGCCGAGGGCTCGATCGCCGCGCACGACCTGGCCCTGAAGAGCCACGAGCGGCTCTTCTTCGAGCGGGTGCCGCTGCCACCAGAGGCCCGCAAGCGGATCCAGCTACCGAACAAGTCGCGCTACGCCGACTTCGCCGAGAGCGTCGAGGGCTGGGGATTTCGCGCCATGCAGGCTGAGGGGCGGTTCATGGATCGCAAGGAGGTCGCCGAGACCTGGTTCCGGCAGGAGTACGAGCCGGTCACGGAGATGTTGCGGGAGGCGGGGCTGATCGGGCCCGGCACGACCGAGACCGAGGCCTATGACGCGGTCAACGGTCTCCGCTACCTGCTGCTCCGCACCCACGACTGGGACGAGGAGACCCTGCAGAGGCTGCAGGACGAGCTCAGCCGCCCGGCGCCGCGCGAGGAAGACACCGCGATCCGGCGCCTGCGGCGCGAGATCGGGCGCTGAACGGACGTCCTTCGCCTGGCGCCTTGGTCAGGCTCTCGCCGCTCTCGGGGTCGAACAGGTGCAGCTTCGTCGTGTCGACCCACACCTCTGCGGTCTCGCCACGCTTGACCTTGCTGGCGGCATCGAGGCGGGCGACGACCTGACTCGTGTCGGCCTGCGGAAGGTCGGCGCCGCCGGCGTCCTCGGCCAGCTCCTGGAGCTGCTCGGACTCCACCCGGTCTGATTCGAGATCGAAGTAGGCATAGAGCTCCGAGCCCATCGACTCGACCAGCTCCACCTTCGCCTGGAAGGTCGTCCCTCGTTCCTTTGCCTCGCCGACCAGCGCCGCATCCTCGAAGCTCTCGGGGCGGATTCCCGCGATCACCTGTCCGCTTCGAGATCCTTCCAGGCGACCCCGCACGTCATCGGGGAGGTCGACGTCTCCGAAGGGCAACTTGACGCGGCCGTCGGCAAGCTCGGCCGGCATGAAGTTCATCGCCGGGGAGCCGATGAAGCCGGCGACGAAGAGGTTGTCGGGATTGTCATAGAGATCGGCGGGGGTTCCGACCTGCTGCAGCTCGCCGCTGCGCATCACCGCCACCCTGTCGCCGAGCGTCATCGCCTCGGTCTGGTCGTGGGTCACGTAGACGGTCGTCGTGCCGAGGTCGGACTGCAGCTTCGCGACCTCGGTCCGCATCTGCACGCGCAGCTTCGCGTCGAGGTTGGAGAGCGGCTCGTCCATCAGGAAGGCGCTCGGGTCGCGGACGATCGCCCGGCCCATCGCCACCCGCTGGCGCTGGCCGCCGGAGAGATTGGCCGGCTTGCGATCGAGGTGCTGGGTGAGGTCGAGGATCTTCGCCGCCTCCTCGACCTTGCTGTCGATCTCCGAATCGTCGACCTTGGCCATCTTCAGCGCGAAGCCCATGTTGTCGCGCACGCTCATGTGCGGATAGAGCGCGTAGTTCTGGAACACCATCGCGATGTCGCGGTCCTTCGGCGCCCGCTCGTTAACGACCTCGCCACCGATCTTCAGTTCGCCGTCGGTGATGTCCTCGAGCCCGGCGATCATCCGCAGGGCGGTCGATTTTCCGCAGCCGGACGGGCCGACGAGGATCATGAACTCGCCGTCTCCGATCTCCAGGTTCATCTCCTTGACGGCCTCGAAGCCGTCCGGGAAGACCTTGCTGACTCCGTCGAGCGTTATCTCTGCCATCGGGCTCTAGCTCCTTTATCCCTTTACGGCGCCGGCCGTCAAACCGGCGACGATCCGGCGCTGGAAGAACAGGACGAAGATGATGATCGGCACCGTCACCACCACGGCCGCCGCGGCGATGCTCCCGGTCGGCTGCGTGAATTGCGACTCGCCGGTGAAGAAGGCCAGGGCCGCGGGCACCGTTCGCGAGGCATCTGACGAGGTCAGCGAGATCGCGAACAGGAAATCGTTCCAGGCGAAGATGAAGACGAGGATCGCGGCGGTGAAGACGCCCGGGGCGGCCAGCGGCGCGATCACCTTGGTGAACGACTGCATCGGCGTCGCGCCGTCGACCGCCGCTGCCTGCTCGAGGTCCCAGGGGATCTCGCGGAAGAAGGCGACCAGGGTGTAGATCGCCAGCGGCAGCGAGAAGGTCAGGTAGGGGATGATCAGCCCCGCGTAGGTGTCGTAGAGGCCGAGCGCCCGCCACATGTCGAACAGCGGCCCGACGGTGGAGATCGGCGGGAACATCGCGATCGCCAGCGCCCCGGCGAGGATCAGCGCCTTGCCGGGGAAGTCGAGGCGGGCGATCGCGTAGGCCGCGAAGACGGCGAGGACGATCGCGATCGTGGTCGAGATCAGCGAGATCAGGATCGAGTTGATCAGCGGCTTGATGAAGGGGCTGTCGTCGATGCCGCCGGTGAAGAGGCTCTCGTAGTTCTCGAACGAGATCTCGCTGGGGAAGAACTTGCCGTCGGCGACGGCCTCGGGCGGTTTCAGCGACAGCGAGATGATCCAGATCACCGGGATCAGCGCGAACAGCAGCACCACGACGATGCCGATGCTCCAGAGGGCGTACTCGCGGGTTCCCCGTTCCATCAGCTTCCTCCCGGTCGGCCTTCCTCGAGGCGGGTGCCGAACCCGCGCACGTAGACGAAGGCGATGATCAGGACGCAAAGGAAGATCAGCACCGAGACCGCCGAGCCGAGGCCCAGGTTGAGCCGCGATATCAGCTGGTTGAAGCCGAGGATCGACACCGACTCGGTGTCCTGCGCCCCCGCGGTCATGATGAAGATCGTGTCGAAGACGCGGAAGGCGTCGAGGGTGCGGAACAGCAGCGCGACCAGGATCGCCGGCTTCATCAACGGCAGGGTGATGCGGAAGAAGCGCTGCACGGCGCTGGCCCCGTCGA
The DNA here is from genome assembly GCA_963793785.1 of uncultured Actinomycetes bacterium. Classification (GTDB taxonomy): domain Bacteria; phylum Actinomycetota; class Thermoleophilia; order Solirubrobacterales; family 70-9; genus CAWCBH01. Next base: position 43,594 of record CAWCBH010000004.1, on the reverse strand, counting down.
CCTTGGCGGCCTCGTAGAGCTGATCGTCGATGATCACCAGCCCGGCCAGCAGCAACAGCGCCATGAACGGCGTCGTTTTCCAGACCTCGGCCATGATGATCACCGCGAAGGAGCTGAAGCGGTCGCCGAACCAGGCCTTGTCGTCGGCGATCAGCGGCAGGCCGTTGACGAACCCGGTGTCCGGTGCGAAGGCGAACTGCCAGGAGAAGGCGGCGACGACGGTGATGATCCCGTAGGGGATCAGGACCGCGGTGCGGACGACGCCGCGGCCGAAGATCGCCTTGTACATCACCAGCGCGATCGCCATCCCGAGCACCAACTCGATCGAGACCGAGATCACGGTGACGAAAAGGGTGTTGAAGACGTCGGTCCACCAGAGGTCGGAGGTCAGCACGGCGCTGTAGTTGTCGAGGCCGACGAAGCCGCCCTCATCGGGGAAGCGAAGGTCGATCTGCTGCAGGGAGAGAACGAACGCGTAGCCGATCGGGTAGGCCGTGACCGCCAGCATCGCGATCACCGCCGGCGCGCAGAGCATCCAGCCGAGGCGCCGCTCCGAGCGCGTCTTCTCGGTGATCCCGCCGCCTCCCCGTGCGGTCGAGGCTTCCATTACAGGAGCCCTTCCCGCTTCACCGCGTCCTCGACCTTCGAGCGCAGCTCCTCAAAGGTCGACTGGGCATCCTCGGGATTGATCTTGTCGGGGGGATGCAGCGCCCGCTGCACCGCCAGCGAGACGTCCTGGTAGGCGGGCGTCGCCGGTCGCGGCCCGGCTGCGCGCAGCGACTCCTGGACCAGCTGCGCGAAGCCCGGATAGGCCGTCTTCACGACCTTGGTCTCGTAGAGGTCTGGACCGCGAGGGCGGCAGGCCGTCGAGCTCGGTGGCGGTGAGCTGGCTCTTCGAGTTGGTGAGGCAGCTCAACGCCTCGAAGGCGAGGTCCTTGTTCTCCGAGAAGGCGCTGACGCCGAGGTTGAAGCCGCCGATCGGGGGCTTGCTGGGCTCTCCCTCGACCACCTCGGGGAAGCGGGCGAAGCCCATGTTCTTGGCGATGTCGGGGGCGTTCTCCTTCGCGCTCGCGAACGCGAACGTGTAATTGAGCATGAACGCCGACTCGCCGGACTCGAAGCCGAGCCGGGAGACGTCCTCGTCGGAGGTCGGCAGCGTCGGCGGGGCGGCGGAGGAATTGGCCAGGCGGCCCATCACCTCTAGCGCCTTCACGGTGGGCTGCTCGGCCAGGTCGACCTGCTCGGGCCCGGAGAGGATCTGGGTGCCGGCGCTCTCGATCAGCCCGTTCGCCCAGACCATGAAGCCCTCGTAGCGGAGTGCCTGGACCTGAATCGTGCCGGAGTTCTCGGGTCCGAGCCGCTCGGCCTCCTCGATCATCTGATCCCAGGTCTTCGGAGCCTGCTTGACGAGGTCCTTGCGGTACCAGAGCAACTGCGTGTTGGTGTTGAACGGGGCGCCGTAGAGCCCGCCCTCGAATGAGGCCGACTCGATCACGCTCGGGAAGACGTCCTTGGTCACCTCCGCCTTCGCGGCGCCGGTGATCTCCTCAACCCAGCCGGCGTTGGCGAACTCGCCGGTCCAGATCACGTCCATGCCGATGATGTCGATCGAGGAGTCCTCGGCGCCCAGGCGGCGGACCAGCTGCTCGCGCTGTTGGGTCGCGTCGGTGGGCAGGAACTCCGGCTCAACGGTGTACATGCCGCCCGACTCCTCGCTGCAGCGGGCGGCGACGTCCTCGATCGTGCCTCCCGGCTGGATGGCGACGAACCAGCTCAGTGTCCGCGAGCCACCGCTTTCGCTGCCGCCGCACCCGGCGAAGAGGCCGAGCAGGGCGCCGACAGCTAGGAGCGCGACGAGACGATGACGCAGACTGAGTGAAATTCCCTCTCCCTCGGCTCGAGGTTTCGGCCATCGATTACCCCAATGGCACGGGCTTCACACCTCTGCGGTGTGACTTCAGCTCAGCGGCGCGACCGCGATACGGACGGTGAACGGGATGCAGTACAGGACCACAGTCCCGTAACGGTTCAGGTCCGCGTCGGACGGGATCTCATACTGCTGGTCCCCGACGTTTCCCTTCAGATCCCCCAGCTCGATCCGGTCGCCGACCTCGGAGCCGTCGCCGGGAACCAGGTATACGTCGACGTCGGCGCCGGGGTCGACGTCGAACCGCGTGAAGGTCAGCATCCGGCCGCCGCCGGGGAGCTGGACGACGGTCGCGGTGCCGCCGCCGTCGTGGCCGTCGACACCGGTAAAGGAGCCGCGCGCCAGCTCGACCGGCCCACGCCGGCCCGCTCGGCTTCGTTGCCCGCCCGGGTCAGGCGAATCTGAGCCGCCCGAAAGCCCCAGCCGTGCCTGTGTACCAGCGGCCCGGGATTGGGCAACGGCGACGGTCTCGTCCACCTCGGTGTCGCGGACCGAGAAGTACCAGTAGGAGAAGCCCCCGATCGCGGCGCCAAGGACCAGCGCGCCGGCGATCGGCGCCAGCAGCTCGCGGCGATGGCGGGCGTAGGCGAGAAAGGCGAGGCCGACGATTCCCGCCCAGATGACGCTGAGGATCAGCGCCGCGGTCATCGTCTCCGCGACCCAGCGCTGCAGGATCAGCGAGCCGACGCCGATCACGCCGAGCATCGCCGCGGGCACCAGCAGCCGTCTGCTCATGGACAAACCTTCACAGCCCTTCCTTACGGGCGCATTGCCGTATCAGGTCAGCATCTCGGCCAGCGAACCCCAGGCTGCGGCCGCCGCCTGCAACTCGACCGAGAGCGTCAGCTCCCCTGCCTCGATCTCGATCGAGTCGCCGCCGACTTCGCCCAGCAGATGCACTTCGGCCCCGCCGCCAGCGAGCGCTTCGAGCTGAGCTCGGTCGCCGCCGACGATGAAGCCGCCCGGCCCTTCGCCGAACAGCGCCGTCTCCCCCGAGCAGCCGCGGGCCTCGATCAGCGGATCGAGGTCGAGGCGGCAGCCGACACCCCCTGCGATCGCGGCTTCGGCGATCGCACAGGCGAGGCCTCCGTCGCTGATGTCGTGCGCCGTCGGAAGGCGGCCGGAGCGGACTGCGGCGCGGACCGCCGCGCAGGCGCCCGCGACGGCATCGATCTCGACCCCCGGCAGGCCGCGGTCGAGCTCCCCGCGCAGCTTTGCCAGCTCCGAGCCCGCCAGCGAGGGGGCGAAGGGACCGACGAGCGCGACCGTATCGCCCGCGGCGGCGAACCCGCTGCCCGCGGTGCGTGAGGGATCGGGAAGCTCGCCGACCATCCCGACCACCGGAGTTGGATAGATCGGGCCCTCGGGACCCTCGTTGTAGAGCGAGACGTTGCCGCCGACCACCGGCACGCCCAGTGCCTCGCAGGCCTCGGCCAGCCCGGTGACCGACTGGTCGAGCTGCCATGCCGGGCCCGGCTTCTCGGGGTTGCCGAAGTTGAGGCAGTTGGTGAGGCCGAGGGGCTCCGCCCCGACGCAGGCGAGGTTCTGCGCGCATTCGAGCACCGCCTCGATCGTTCCCCGCCGCGGGTCGCAGGCAACGCGGCGTCCGTTGCCGTCGATCGCGACCGCGATCGCGTTGCCGGCCTCCGGGGTCTGCAAGACGGCGGCGTCGGCCGACCCGGGGCGGCGAACGGTCCTCGAGCCCACAATCGAGTCGTACTGCTCGAAGGCCCATCGCTTCGAGGCGATGTTGGGAGAACGCAGCAGCGCAAACAGCAGATCCGCGGCGCCCTCGGCTCCACTCAGGGTGGCGCTGTTGCCGTAGGCCCATTGGCCCGGCTCGGCCGGCTCGAGGTCATAGAGAGGGCACCCGTCGACCAGCGCCGCGACCGGGATCTCGCCCACGGTCTCGCCGCCGCTGAGGATCCGGACGTTGCCGCTGCCGGTCACTTCGCCGATCGCGGCGGCACCGGTCTGCCAGCGCTCGCAGGTCGAGGTGACCTGCCCGACGTCCTCCGGCCTGACCACGGCGAGCATCCGCTCCTGCGACTCGGAGACCATGATCTCGAACGGCTCCATGTCGGCTTCGCGCAGCGGCACCCGCGCCACGTCGAGGTCGATCCCGACCCCTCCCCCGGAGGCCATCTCGCCGGCGGATGAGGTCAGGCCCGCGGCGCCGAGGTCCTGGAGGGAGACGAGCAGCCCCCGGTGCAGCAGCTCCAGGCAGCACTCGAGCAGCTTCGACTCCTCGAACGGGTCGCCGATCTGCACGCTGGGGCGCTTTGCGTCGTCGGCCTCGTCGAGCTCGGCCGAGGCCAGCACCGATGCGCCGCCGATCCCGTCACGCCCGGTCGAGGCGCCCATCAGGACGACGACGTTGCCGACGCCCGCTGCCGCCGACCGCACCATCTCCTCCTGCTTGGCGATTCCCACGCACATCGCGTTGACCAGGCAGTTCTGCTCGTAGGGAGCCTCGAAGTAGATCTCGCCGCCGACCGTCGGCACCCCGATCGAGTTCCCGTAGTGGCCGATCCCGCGCACCGCTCCGTCAAGCAGGTAGCGCGAGCGCTGCGACGCCAGCTCGCCGAAGCGCAGCGAGTCGAGCATCGCAATCGGCCGGGCTCCGATCGCGAAGACGTCGCGGAGGATCCCCCCGACGCCGGTGGCCGCGCCCTGGAACGGCTCCACGGCGCTGGGGTGGTTATGCGACTCGACCTTGAAGGCGATCGCATAGCCGCCGCCGATGTCGACCGCCCCGGCGTTCTCGCCGGGGCCCATCAGCACTCGGTCGCCCTCGGTAGGCAGCCGTCGCAGCAGCTTGCGCGAGTGCTTGTAGGCGCAGTGCTCGGACCACAACAGCGAGAACATCGCCAGCTCGACGTCGTTTGGCTCACGCTCGATCAGCTCGCAGATGCAGCGTCGTACTCGGAATCGGTCAGTCAGCCCGCATATCCCGGTGCCGCGATCGCGACCGCTCGCGCCCCCGGAACGCGGGAGCGAATGCCTGCTCGCATCTCTGCTTCCTCAGGCATGCGGCGGTAAGCCGATGCCGCGGCGAGTCGTTCGAACACCCTCAAGCCGTCTGTTGATCCCGTCAGCGGGTCGACGGCGTGCTCGGGGTGGGGCATCAGGCCGAGCACGTTGCCGGCCTCGTTCGTCACCCCGGCGATGTCGCGCGCGGACCCGTTGGGGTTGTGGCCCGGCGCGTAGCGGTAGGCGACCTGGCCGTTTGCCTCGATCTCGTCGAGCACCTCATCCGGCGCCCAGTAGCGGCCCTCGCCGTGCTTGACCGGGATCGAGAACCGCTCGTCGCCGGCGATCAGCTCAACCTGGCGGCTGACGAAGCGCAGCTCCTCGTTGCGCAGCAGGGCGCCCGGCAGCAGACCGCATTCGCAAAGGACTTGAAACCCGTTGCAGATCCCGAGCACCGGCGCGCCGGCCGCGGCCAGCACGGCGACCGCCTCCATCGCCGGCGAGAAGCGGGCGATCGCTCCGGCCCGCAGGTAGTCGCCGTAGGAGAAGCCGCCCGGGATGACGACCGCCTCGACGTCGCCGAGGTCGCGGTCCTCGTGCCAGATCATCCGCGCGTCGCCGGCGAGCGAGCAGGCGCGCAGCGCATCCCGCTCATCGCAGGAGCCGGGGAACTGAACCACTCCCCAGATCACTCGATTTCCTGGACCTCGAAATCCTCGATCAGCGGGTTTGCGAGCAGCTTCTCGCACAGCTCCGGAACGCGGTCGAGGTCCGTCGCCTCCAGCTCGACCATCCGGCCGACCCGGACGTGCTCGACTCCCTCGAAGCCCAGCGCCGGAAGCGCCCGCTCGACCGCCTTGCCCTGAGGGTCGAGGATGCCCTCCTTGGGCCTGATCAGCACTCGGGCCTTCAAAACCCCCGCTCAGTGATCCGCTCGTAGGCCTCCACGTACCGTGCTCGCGTCTGCTCGACCACGTCCGGCGGCAGCTCCGGGGCCGGCGGCGAGTGATCCCAGCCGGCCTCGTCGGCCCAGTCGCGCACGTACTGCTTGTCGAAGGACGGCTGAGGCCGCCCGGGCTGGTAGGCGTCGGCAGGCCAAAAGCGCGACGAATCCGGGGTCAGTACCTCGTCGCCGAGCACGACCTCGGCGCCGGCATGCTGCCCGAACTCGAACTTCGTGTCGGCGAGGATGATGCCGCGCTCCGCCGCATGGGCCGCAGCGTGCTGGTAGAGCTCGATCGAGACCCGGCGCAGCGCCTCCATCAGGGCCCGGTCGCCGACGATCTCCGCGGCGCGGTCGAAGTCGATGTTCTCGTCGTGGTCGCCGACGTCGGCCTTCGTCGCCGGGGTGAAGATCGGCTCCGGCAGCTGCTCCGATTCCCTCAGGCCGGACGGCAGGTCGATCCCGCAGACGGCGCCGGTTGCGCCGTACTCGCGCCAGCCGGAACCGGAGAGGTAGCCGCGCACCACGCACTCGACCGGATACATCTCCAGCTTTCGCACCCGGATTCCCCGCTCCGCCACCTCCTCGGGAACGTCCTCGGAGATCAGGTGGTTGGGGACGATGTCGCCGGTTGTCTCGAACCAGAAGTTCGACATCTGGGTCAGCACCTTGCCCTTGTCGGGGACCGGCGTCGGCATCACCACGTCGTAGATCGAGATCCGATCCGAGGCGACCATCAGCAGGTCGCCGTCGACCTCGTAGATATCCCGCACCTTGCCGGAGGAATGCAGCTTCAGGTCGGCGATCGCTGTCGGCATCGGTCGGGACCGATGCTAGCTGCCTGCGAAGCGGATTCGGTCGCCAGGTAGGAGACTGTGGGGGTGGCGCTTCCCCCCGGTCCCGTCTCCCATCCGGTCTTTCAGACGCTGCGCTGGTTCTACCGGCCGCTGCCCTACCTGGAGGACTGCCGGCGCCAGTTCGGCGAGACGTTCAGCGTCCGCTTCATCGGCTTCAAGACGCCGATGGTGATGTTCTCGGATCCCGAGGCGGTCAAGGCGACCTACACCAACCGCGAGAACGGGCTGCCGCCCGGGCGAAACCTGGTCCTGGAGCCGCTGCTCGGCGCCCGCTCGGTGCTGCTGCTGGAAGGCCAGGAGCACCTCAGCCGCCGCAAGCTGATGCTGCCCGCCTTTCACGGCGAGCGGATGCGGGCCTATGAGTCGGTGGTCACCGAGGCAATCGACCGCGAGATCGACTCCTGGCCGCTCGGCGAGGAGTTCCGCATCCACGCGCGGATGCAGTCGGTGACCCTGGAGGTGATTCTGCGCGCCGTCTTCGGGGTCACCGATCCCGAGCGCCTCGGCCGCCTGCGCAAGCTGCTGCGCCGGGTCCTCGGGCAGACCGCCACGCCGGTCGCGCAGCTGATCGGCTTCGCCACCCAGCGGTTCGGCGACCGCGGCCCCTACGCCCGCTTCCAGGCCCTGCTGCGCGAGGTCGATGCGGAGCTGTTCGCGGAGATCGCCGAGCGGCGGGCGGATCCGGATCTGGAGCAGCGCGACGACATCCTCTCGGCCCTGGTCGCGGCGCGATTCGAGGATGGCGGGGCGATGGAGGACCGCGAGCTGCGCGACCAGCTGATGACCCTGCTGCTTGCCGGTCACGAGACGACAGCGACCGCGCTCGCCTGGAGCTTTGACCTGCTGCTGCGCAACCCGGCGACGGCGGAGCGGCTGTCCGAGGAGGTGGCCGGCGACGACGACGACGCCTACCTTCGGGCGGTGATCACCGAGTCGCTGCGGCTGCGCCCGGTGGTGCCGATCGCTGGCCGCCGCCTCGCCACCGAGCTGCAGGTCGACGGCCACACGCTCCCCCCCGGAACCGACGTCACGCCGGCGATCTGGCTGACCCACACCCGTCCCGACGTCTATCCGGAGCCTTACGCGTTCCGCCCCGAGCGCTTCCTCGACGGCGGTCCCGAGACCTACGCCTGGATCCCTTTCGGCGGCGGCGTCCGACGCTGCCTCGGCGCCGCCTTCGCCGAGTTCGAGATGCGGATCGTCCTCAGCGAGGTGTTCGGCCGCTGCCGCATGCGATCCGCCGGTGTCGCCGCCGAGCGGGTCGGCCGCCGCAACGTGACGCTCTCGCCGGCGGGCGGGACGCCGGTCGTGCTGGAGAGCCGGTCGCCGCGGCACGCCCCGGTCGCTGCCTAGGCTGAAGCCGTGTCGCGTCTCCGCACCCCGCCTCTCGCCCTCGCCGTGCTCGCCCTGCTTGGCGCCGCGACCCCGGCCGCCGCCTCGCCACCGGAGTGTGCCCGCGCTCCGTTACAACGCACCATCTACACGGGCCAGGGCCTGCTCGAGTCGGTGATCGTCGGCAGGGGCGGCCGCCTCTACTTCTCCTCGACTCCCAGCGGCCGGCCGGGCCGGATCATGAAGGCCGACAATCCGGGTGCCCAGCCGCGGATGCTCGCCGAGGACATCAACGGGCCGGGCGGGATGGTCTGGCACAACCGCAAGCTGATCGCCGGCTACGGGGACACGATCGCCAACGGGGTCGAGGGTGACGAGGACCCGCAGTCGGGGCTGTTCTCGATCAACGCGAAGACCGGTGCCCGCACCGTCTTCGCCACCGGCCTCGGGATGGCCAACGGCGTCGCCCGGGCGCCGGACGGGACGATCTTCGCCTCCAACGATTTCGGCTCGAAGCTCGACCGGGTCCGCAACGGCAGGGTCACCCACGGCTGGGCGGAGATCGAGTCGGGGAACGGGATGGCCGTCAACACCTCCGGCCGCTTCCTCTACGTCGCGCAGACCTTCGTCGCCGAGCCGGCGATCAAGCGCGTGGAGATCGCCGATCCTTCCAACGTCTCCACGCTCGCCTCCGCCCCCGAGGAGTCGGGCGCCGCCCTCGACGGCATGACCCGCGATCAGGACAACAACCTCTACGTCACCGCCAACCTCGCCGGCGAGGTCTGGAAGGTCGATCCCTCCGGCCGGATCTGCCTGCTCGCGGACGGGCTGAGCAACCCGAGCGCCGTCGCCTTCGGCCGCGGCGACAGGCGCTTCAGCTCCGGCAACCTCTATGTGGTCGGCTTCGGTGGCGACGTGGTCGAGCTTCCGCGCGCCGTCAAGGCCAACTTCGCGGGCTGAGCGTCAGCCCTGCAGCGCCTCCAGCCGGCCGAACAGCTCCGGCAGGTGGGTCAGGTAGGCGTTGTAGTCGAAGACCTCGTCGAGGTCGAGCTGCGGCGCCTCGGCGCTGATCAGGTCGCGGAACGGAGTGCCGGTGTCCCAGGCCTGCTGGGCGGAGCGCTGGACGAGGCGGTAGGCGTCGTCGCGGGTCATCCCCGCATTGACGAGGGCAGTCAGCGCCCGCTGGCTGAACAGCGCTCCGTGGGTCAGCTCGAGGTTGGAGCGCATCCGCTCGGCATCGACTGTCATGCCCTCGGCCAGCCGGGTCGCCAGGTGCTGCATGTAGTCGAGCAGGATCGTCGCGTCTGGAAGCACGACCCGCTCGGCTCCCGAGTGCGAGATGTCGCGCTCGTGCCAGAGGGCCACGTTTTCGAACCCGGCCTGCGCGTAGCCGCGCAGCACACGGGCGAGGCCGGTGATCCGCTCGGAAGTGATCGGGTTGCGCTTGTGCGGCATCGCCGAGGATCCCTTCTGACCCGCCCCGAAAGGCTCCTCGACCTCGCGCACCTCGGTCCGCTGCAGGTTGCGGACCTCGGTGGCGAAGCGCTCCAGCCCGGCGCCGGCCAGGGCGATTGCGCCGAGCAGCTGCGCATGGCGGTCGCGGGGAACCACCTGCGTGGACACGTCCTCGCGCCGCAGCTCCAGCGCCTCCATCACCTTCGACTCCACGGCCGGCGGCGTCGATGCGTAGGTCCCGACGGCGCCGGAGAGCTTGCCGACCGTCGCCGCCTCGACGGCGCTGCGCAGCCGAGCGAGGTTGCGGTCGGCCTCGAAGGCAAAGCCGGCCAGGCGCAGGCCGAAGGTCGTCGGCTCGGCGTGGACGCCGTGGGTGCGCCCGACGCAGAGGGTGTCGCGGTGCTCGATCGCCCGCTCGACCAGTGCATCGCGGTAGGCGGCGGCGCCCCGGACCAGAATCTCTCCCGCCTCGGCGATCTGCAGCGCGAGCGCGGTGTCGAGCACGTCTGACGAGGTGAGCCCGTAGTGGATCCAGCGACCCTCCTCGCCCACTTCGGCGGCGACCACGTCGACGAAAGCAGCCAGGTCGTGATTGGTGACCTTCTCGCGCTCCTCGACGGCCTCGACGGTGAACGCGCCGCGCTCCCGGCAGGCCTGCGCTGCTTCCTCCGGCACCGTTCCCTCCGCGGCCCAGGCATCGGTGGCTGCCAGCTCCACCGCCAGCCACCCCTCCATCTTCCGCTGCTGGGTCCAGACGGCGCCGATCTCGGGCCGCGTGTAGCGCGCGATCACGCGTTGATTATGCGCACCGCGAGCAGCCCGGCGTTCCTGGCGCCGTCGATCGCGACACACCCCACCGGGACCCCGGGCGGCATCTGCACGGCCGAAAGCAGCGCGTCGAGGCCGCCGAGGTTCTTGCCCGAGATCGGCACCCCGATCACCGGCAGGTCGGTGTGCGCGGCCGCGACTCCCGGCAGCGCCGCGGACATCCCGGCCCCGGCGATGATCACCCGCAGCCCCCGCATGCGGGCGTTGGTGCAGTAGTCGCGCACCATCTCCGGATCGCGGTGGGCGCTCATCACCCGCACCTCGTAACGGATGCCGCTCTGCTCCAACGCCTCTCCGGCCGGCTGCAGCTTCGGCTTGTCGTTCTTGGAGCCCATGATGATTCCGACCAGCGGCGCGTCCACTTCGATCTCCTCGAAGGCCTCCTCGACGGCCGGCATCGTCGCCGTGGCACTCTCGGGCTCGGGCGCCTGCGGCTCCTGACGTCGCTTCTCGGGATCCACCGTCTCCATCTCTTCCTCCCTAGCTCGGAACTCGCTCCACCGCCCGGGCGGCGATGTCGGTTCGCATCTGCATGCCGTCGAACTCGATGCGGCGTGCGGCATCGTACGCGCGATCGCGGGCGGCGGCCGGCGTCGGGCCGAGACCGGTGACGTTGAGGACCCGGCCGCCGGCGGTGACGATGTCGCCGTTGCTTCGTGCCGTCCCGGCGTGGGTGACCTCGGCGAGCTCGCCCGCCTCCTCGAGGCCGTCGATCGTGTCGCCGCTGGAAGAGCCCTGCGGATACCCCGCCGATGCAAGCACCAGCGAGACGGCCCAGTCGTCGCTGAACTCCGCCTCGGCCGCGGCGAGGCCGCCGGGTTGCCCGGCGGCCAGGCAGAGATCGACCAGGTCGCTGCGCAGGCGCGGCAGCACCGCCTGGGTCTCGGGATCGCCGAAGCGGACGTTGTACTCGAGCACCTTCGGCCCCGATGCGGTCATCATCAGGCCCGCGTAGAGGACCCCGTGGAAAGGCGTACCCCGGCTCGCCAGGAGGCTGACGATCGGGCGATGAACCGCGTCGGCGATCTCCTCGACCCGGTCTCGATCGAAGCCCGGCACCGGCGAGTAACTGCCCATTCCGCCCGTGTTCGGGCCCCGGTCGCCGTCGAGGATTCGCTTGTAGTCCTGCGCCGGCGCCAGCGGCAGGACGTTCTCACCGTCGCAAAGGGCCAGCAGCGAAAGCTCCTCTCCCTCGAGGTACTCCTCCAGCACGACCGTCGTCTCGCCGAAGCGCTTCTCGGTGAAGAAGACGTCCGCCGCCGCGCGGGCCTCGGCCTCCTCGGCGCAGATGATCACGCCCTTGCCGGCCGCCAGCCCGTCGGCCTTCAGCACCGCCGGGTAGGAAGCACGCGGGAGCTTGTCCCGGGCTTCGTCGCCGTTTCGCAGCAGGGTGTGTTCGGCGGTCGGCACCCCCGCCTCGGACATCACCTGCTTGGCGAAGGCCTTCGAGCCCTCGAGCTCGGCGGCGCCTGCGCCGGGCCCGAAGGCCGGCACCCCGGATTCCGCCAAGGAGTCGACGAGCCCGGCCACCAGCGGCGCCTCGGGCCCGACGATCACCAGGTCGACGGCGTCCCTGGCCGCCGCTACGAGGCCCGGCAGATCGTCGGCGGCGAGCTGCGGCAGGCACTCGGCGTCGGCCGCGATGCCGGCGTTTCCGGGCGCGCAGAGGAGCTCGGGCCTGTGCCTGGAGCGACCCAGCGCGCGAACAATCGCGTGCTCGCGCCCTCCCCCGCCGACGACCAGGATCCGCACGGCGCCGGTTCCGCTACAGGGCGGCGCCCAGCTCTTCGGCGGGCATCGCGGCCATCGTCTGGCTGGTCATCGTGCCGCGCGAGCCGAGCTCGACCGAGACCTTGGCCATCGTCTTGTCGTCGGGGGCCTCGACGATGGTCACGAAGTCATAGCGCCCCAGCGTCGCGTACTGGGCGAGGACCTTGACGCCGATCGCCTCCACTTCCTTGTTCACCTCGCCAACCCGGTTGGGGTTGTTCTTCAGCGTCCGCACCCCCTCGGGTGTGAGGTTGGTCAGCATCACGTAGGTCGGCATCTCTGCTCCTCTCCTCGGGGCCTTTCGCCCACCATATGCGAGGCCGGTGCCGGCGATGGGCCCGCTCGCCGCGCTCAGCCGGGCAACACCGCGCTGCCGCGGACCAGAGGACGGACGATCGGCGGTGCCTTCGGGAGCTGATCCCGCTGCAGGTCCTCGATCCGCAGCGCCGAACCCTCGATCGTGGCCAGGGTGTCGCGGTTGCAGTGACAGCCGGCGCCGAAGAACTTCCAGGGCCGCTCGAATCGATCCTGCCAGCGGGCGCTTGCCGACTCCTCGGCGCGGACGTGCTCGAGGAACAGCAGCCGTCCCTGCGGCCGCAGCACCCGAGCGACCTCGGCGAGCGCCGCCGGCGGATCGGGCACAGTGCAGAGGACGAGCGTGAAGACCGCGGTGTCGACGCTGTCGGTCGCGAAGGGAAGGTCCTCCGCCGGCGCCTCGACGACCTCGGCCTGCCGCGGCGACGACTCGACCGTGGCGCGAAGACGCTTGACCATGTGCGGGCCGGGCTCGCAGAGGACCAGCTCCTCCAATCCCTCGGGGTAGAGCTCGAGGTTGGCTCCGGTTCCGGCGCCGACATCGATTGTCTTGCCCTGCGCCCGGCTCAGCAGCTGGCGCCGCATCTCGCCCAGGCCGGCCTCCTCGGTCCTGCGGGTGAAGCTGTCGTAGAGGGCGGCGAACCCCCGCCCCCAAGTCGCCTCGTAGATTCGCCCCATCGGACCAGGGTAAATGGATTACTGCCCGATTTCGAGAGGTAAGTTGATGCGACGATGAGATCGGTCGACCCCACATTCCGGCGCGCCTGGATGCTGCCGCTGATCGTGGCCGCGCTGGTGCTCCCGGGCTCAGCGGCGATGCTGTTCGCCGGACCCGGGGTCGGCCTGGCTGTCGGCGAGCTGTGCGCGGTTGTCGTCGTCATCGTCGCTGCCCTGCAGCGCCCCGAGGAGCCGATCGAGGTCGCCCGGGCCGCCGACGGGCGGCGACACGTCCTCGTCGTGGCGGCCGAGGCTGTCGACGAGCCGCGCGAAGTGGAGGAGGTGATGGCCGCGTGCGGAGACCCCGACGCCGACCTTCTGGTGCTGGCCCCCGCCCGCGGCAGCGCCATCTCCAACTGGCTCTCGGACGTCGACCCGGGGCGGGAGGAGGCACAGGTGGTCCTGGTGCACTCGATTGCGGCGCTCAGCGCCGCTGGCCTCGACGCTCGCGGAAGGGTGGGCGACGCAGATCCCCTCCAGGCCGCCGAGGACACCCTGCGCTCGTTCCCGGCCGATCATGTCGTGCTGGTCACCGGCGATCCGGCCCAGGACCGAGCCGGAGAGCGGGCCGCTGGAGAGCTCGGTCGCCGGCTGGGTGTCCCGCTCACCCACCTCGCCGGGCCGCAGCCGGTTCAGCTTGCCTGAGAGCTTGCGGCGCTAGGCGCCGAAGCCGACGTGAAGGTGATCTCGGTGGTCGGCCATCGCAAAGGCGGGGCCGGGTCCGTCGAGGTCGATGCCGTAGATCAGCTCGGTCGGGTGGGCGGGAGGAGGCAGCAGCGCCAGGGAGCGACCGAGTACCGCGCAAGGACCGTCGAGGGCCATGTTCGTGCAGGGCACGCCGTCGACCATGGCGATGTCCATCGCCCGCCCGTAGTAGTGGTTGGAGACGTTGCCGCTCGAGGTAAGCACCGAGTGGTCGGAGCGCAGCGAGGTGACCATGATCGAGTGTCGCTGCGTGATCGCTCCGATCAGGCCGACGATGCGGGGATCGATCGCACCGTTGTCGAGGTCGCGCTTCTGGAAGCCGTTGGTCAGCGTCAGGTTGGACCAGTTGATCGGGGCTGCGGCGACGTCCGGGATCACGATCGGCCAGGCGACCGTCGTCACCTTGCATCGGCCCTTCAGCCGGTCGGCCTCGTCGAGCACCTCCTGGACATACCAGGCCGCCTGGTTGTGGCTGAAGATGCCGGCCCGCAGGTCCCCGCGCGACCAGATCAGGCGTCCCAGGGTGGCGGCAGAGTCGCCGATGCTGCGGTGGCGGATGACCCCGTCTCCGTCACCATCGACGGCGTAGCCTCGCCACTCGGCGGAATCGAGGCCGAGCGGTCCGCGCCGGCGCAGCTGCCGGGGGCTCATCCCGCGTCCGTAGTCGGACTCCAGGCGGGCGACCGCGGCCAGAGCCCAGACTCCCCTGCGCCCGAGATCGAAGCGACCGGCGGTCCCTTCGAAGGCGGTCAGATAGGCGGACGGGATCTCGGCGCTCAGCGACGCGTCCGGGACGCATTCAAGCTGCGGTAGCCGTGGGGTGAGGCTGAAGGTCTCGCCGCTTGCGCCGCCGAAGCAGGCGGCGCCGGCGAGCACCTGGGCGACGTACCAATCGGCGTGGTTGTAGGCGAACACCGCGCCGGGGATGTCGTGCGGCATTCCCGCCGCCCGCAGGTAGTTGGCGGCCGAGAAGATCGCGTCCTCGGGGTTGTAGGGGTCGGCGGTGCCGTTGCCGTCGGCGTCGACGCCGTAGGCGGCCCAGGTAGCGGGCATGAACTGCATCCAGCCGACCGCGCCGGCGTAGGACGTGACGTTGGCGAGCTCGCCGAAGTTGGTCTCGATCTGGTTGATCGCGGCGAGGATCGCCGGGCCCTGGGGGCCGAGCCCGTAGCGGTCGGAGGCCGCTTCGTAGATCGGCAGCAGAACCGGAGGCGCGGCGGCGGTGCCGCAGACTGAGTCGGGAATCGTCGGCACATCGAGCGCCGGCGCCTGGCCCGGGGCCGGAACCGAGCCGGCACCGGGCGTCTTGCGGATTTTCTCGGGCTTGGGCTCGGGCTCGTCGCGCGGCTCTGGCTTTTGAGGCTTCGGGGCGGTGCCACCGTCGGGCTTCGGGGGCGGATCCGGTTTGGGGGCGGGCTCGGGCTTGGGGACCGGTTCGGGCTTCGGGGGCGGGGCCGGATCGGGCTTCGGGGGCGGATCCGGTTTAGGGGCGGGAGCCTCGCGCGGCGGCGGCGCCGGAGGCGCTGGGATCGAGCCGCCGGTCTGGAAAGAGTCGCTGTTGTTCTGCCCTTCGCTCGAGGGCGCCTTGCGGGTCGGTGGAGCAGGCGGAGCTTCGGCGGCCACGGAATCGGGCGGGGGACTCTGACCGGCCGCGGTGCTCGCCGTCAGAATTGCGCTGAGGGCTGCGACCGCGGTCGCCTTGCGAAGCCGTCCCATCAGCTCAGCCCCTCACGTCGCTGATCAGCCAGCCGGCCTTCGTCTTGTCGAGCTGCAAGCGCAGCTCGCTCATTGCCCCGAGCCGGACCAGCGCCACGCTGACCGACAATGTCCGTCCGAGCTTCCGTCCGGCTACGACGTTGAGGACCCTTGCCTTGGGAACGTCGACCTTGGCCGGCAGCCGTGGTGGACGCTGGGCGAGGGCCCTGACGAGCGGAGGGGAGGCGGTGGCGCGAAAGGCGTTCTCGACCCTGGCGTTGCTGCGGCCAACCTCGTAGGTGACAAAGGCCCGCGCGAAGCGCTCGGCCGTCGTCAGCGCTGCATCCGGCGCCGCGGTCGGGTCGACGGTCGGAGCCGGGGGAGCAGCCGCGACGCGGACCGCTGGGGCGGCGCTGGAGCGCTTGGTTGGGGCCGGACCCTTGCGGTCGGACTCGAAGCTCGGCGCCTTCCCGCGCAGCGGCGGAGTGTCGGTGCTGATCCTTGCGGTCGAGACCGACACGGAAGCCACCGAAGGCGAGGCAGCCGGGGCTCCGGCGATCGCCGTCTGATCGAGGTCGGGCAAGGAGAGCAGCGCCACGCCGGCTCCCGTCACGGTC
The DNA here is from genome assembly GCA_963793785.1 of uncultured Actinomycetes bacterium. GTDB lineage: Bacteria > Actinomycetota > Thermoleophilia > Solirubrobacterales > 70-9 > CAWCBH01. The sequence goes on along the minus strand of CAWCBH010000004.1, from coordinate 27,460 downwards.
GCGGCCGAGACCAGGACGGTCGCCGTGAGACCCTGGCTGGGCCGGAGGCTCCTGGTCTTCCGGTTCTGGCGCCGGCGTCGATCCTGGGCCGGCCAGACCAACCGCCGCTGGATCGCCCAGAAGAGGCGCTCGAACGGCCACTTGACGCTGTCCAGCAGAGTTCGGGCGAGCTCAGCCGCGGCCGAGGTCAGCCACCGCACGGGCCTTGTGACCGCGCGCGTCGCCTTGCGCAGGCGCCTGCGTCGCGGCTGGTCAGGGCTGGGATCGCTCACTTGGTTCTCGGGTCTGGGACCGCGTCACTGGACGAACGGTCGAGTCGTTGGACCTTATGTCGGTCCCTGAGCCCGGTTCTTTAACCCCAGGATTCGGTATGCGATTTCGGCGCCTGGCCGGAATGCGGCTCAGGCGGCCGCGGCAGCCGGCCGGGAAGCGGCCCGCTCGGCGAAGCGCAGCTCGCCGTCAACGGCCTCGACGCCGACCGTATCGCCGGCGCCGAACTCACCCTCGAGGATCCGCAGCGCCAGCCGGTCCACCAGCTGTTTCTGGATCACCCGCTTCAGGGGCCGGGCGCCGTAGGTCGGGTCATAGCCGAGGTTGCCGAGCAGGGTCCGGGCATCGTCGGTGAGCTCGATCTCGATGCCGCGTTCCCGCACCCGGCCGACCAGCTGGGCCACCTGCAGGTCGACGATCCGGCCGATGTCGGCCTTCGAGAGCCGGTGGAAGATCACCGTGTCGTCAACGCGGTTGAGGAACTCCGGCTTGAAGGTCGTCGCCAGGATCTCCTCGATCCGCTGGCGGATCGCCTCGTCCACTGTCTCGCCGGCGATCTCGGCCGAGCCCACGTTCGAGGTCATGATCAGGACCGTGTTCGTGAAGCTCACCGTCCGGCCCTGGCCGTCGGTCAGCCTGCCGTCGTCCATCAGCGCCAGCAGGGTGTTGAAGACGTCGGGGTGCGCTTTCTCGATCTCGTCGAGCAAGACGACGGCGTAGGGACGCCGCCGCACCGCCTCGGTGAGCTGGCCGCCCTCCTCGTAGCCGACGTAGCCCGGCGGCGCCCCGATCAGCCGCGCGACCGTGTGTTTTTCCATGTACTCGGACATGTCGAGCCGAACGATCGCCTGCTCGGAGTCGAACATGAACTCCGCCAGCGCCTTCGCCAGCTCCGTCTTGCCGACACCGGTCGGGCCGAGGAACAGGAAGGAGCCGATCGGACGCTGTGGATCGGAGAGCCCGGCGCGCGAGCGGCGCAGCGCGTTTGAGACCGCCTCGATCGCCTCGTCCTGGCCGACCACCCGCTCGTGCAGGCGCTCCTCCATGTGGATCAGCTTCTCGACCTCGCCCTCCATCAGGCGGCTGACCGGGATCCCGGTCCACTTGGAGACGACCTCGGCGACGTCCTCGTCGCTCACCTCCTCGGTCAGCATCGTGCCGCCGTCGCTGTGCAGCTCGGCGAGGCGGGCTTCGGAGTCGGCGACGGTCTGCTCGAGCTCGGGGATCTCGCCGTAGCGGAGCTTCGCGGCCCGCTCGAGATCGGCATCGCGCTCGGCCCGCTCAGCGTCACGGTGCGCTTCTTCGAGACCCGCCTTGGCCTCCTTGATCGCCTCGATGGCCCCCTTCTCCGACTGCCAGCGGGCCTTCATCTCGCCGGAGCGCTCGGCAAGCTCGGCAAGCTCGGCCTCGATCGCGTCGCGCCGCTCCTTGGAGGCGGCGTCGCGCTCCTGCTTCAGCGCCTCGCGCTCGATCTCCAGCTGCTGGATTCGCCGCTCGACCTCGTCGATCTCGGTCGGCATCGAGTCGATCTCGATCTTCAGTCGCGAGGCGGACTCGTCAATCAGGTCGATCGCCTTGTCGGGCAGGAAGCGGTCGGCGATGTAGCGCTCGGAGAGTGTCGCCGCGGCGACGATGGCCGAGTCGGCGATGCGGACTCCGTGGTGAACCTCGTAGCGCTCCTTCAGCCCGCGCAGGATCGCGATCGTGTCGGCGACGTCGGGCTCCCCCACCAGCACCGGCTGGAAGCGACGCTCCAGCGCCGCGTCCTTCTCGATCTGCTTGCGGTACTCGTCGAGGGTGGTAGCGCCAACCGCGCGCAGCTCCCCGCGGGCCAGCATCGGCTTCAGCAGGTTGGCGGCGTCGACGGCCCCCTCGGCGGCGCCGGCGCCGACGATCGTGTGCAGCTCGTCCAGGAAGAGGACGATCTGCCCTTCGGCCGCCTGCACCTCGCTGAGAACCGCCTTCAGCCGTTCCTCGAACTCGCCGCGGTACTTGGAGCCCGCCAGCAGGGCGCCGATGTCGAGCGCGATCACGCGTCGGTCGCGGAGGCTCTCCGGCACGTCGCCGGAGACGATCCGCTGCGCCAGCCCTTCGACGATCGCGGTCTTGCCGACACCCGGATCGCCGATCAGCACCGGATTGTTCTTCGTCCGGCGGCTGAGCACCTGGATCACGCGCCGGATCTCCTCGTCGCGGCCGATCACCGGATCGAGCCTCCCCCGCTCTGCATCGGCGGTGAGGTCGCGGCCAAACCTTTCCAGGGCCTGGAATGCGCTCTCGGGGGTGGGGGAGTCCACCCGGTGCGGCCCTCGGACCTCGGCGATCGCCTTGGCCAGCGAGTCGCGGTCGGGCAGGACGTCGGCGACCCCTGAGCCGGGATCGGTGAGGGCGAGGAGGATGTGCTCGGTGGAGATATAGGAGTCGCCGAGCGCCTCCATCTCCTTCTCCGCTCGTTGCAGCGCCGAAACGAAGCCCGAAGCGGGCCGGGTCTCCGGTTGCTCGGCCCCGGACAGCGTCGGCAGCGCCGCGATCGCCTCGCGGCCGCGGCCGGCGATCGCGGCCGGGTCGCTGCCGAGCTTGCGCAGGACCGCGGCGCACAGCCCTTCCTCCTGCTCGACCAGCGCCACCAGCAAGTGGGCAGGTGCCACCTCGGGATTGGCGTTCTCAGAAGCAAGCCGCTGCGCGGCGGCAACGGCCTCCTGGGACTTGATCGTGAAGCGGTCTGGCTGCATCAGCCCCCGATTCTACGCGGTTGAGACAGTCAAAGCAAGAAATCTAAGTCGAATACGCTCAACTTGACCCCAGTCACAATGGACCCGTGCCCAGCCGTGCCCTTGTTGCCCTGCCGTTATTGCTCGCCCTGCTCTTAGCCGCCTGCGGCGGTGATCCGGAGGACGAGGCGAATCCAGCCGTCACCGCCGCCTTGGCGCGGGCCGCCTACGTCGACCGGGCCGACCGGATCTGCGAAGGAGCACGATCCGACCTCCTGGAGGCTGCCAAAAGCAGCTTCGGCGGCCTCGGACCCGGCGAGCAGCCGAGCAGAGCCACGGTCTCGGCGTTCGTCGACCGACGGGTGACGCCGGTGGTCCGTGGTGCCCTGGACAAGCTCGGCCGCCTCCACCCTCCGGCCGGAGACCGGCCTCGCATCGATGCGATCCTCGCCGCCGCGCAGCGGGCGTCGCGCGAGCTGGCGGCCGATCCGAGCCTGGTCGTCGAGCGGGCCCGCGACCCCTTCCTGGCCGCAAATCGCCGCGCCCGCGCCTACGGATTTCGCTCCTGCGGCTCGATCAACCCGTCGGCGCTGGCCTGCGCTGTCAGCGATGCCGCCTGCGGGGGGAGCCGGGACGCGAGGCCTCCCGAGTGAGATTCAGTCCGCGGCCTCGCGCCCGGGCCGCTGGACCGGAATCCTGACCGGGTCCGACCCAGGGGTCGGGAGCACGTCATAGGCCTTGTAGGGCACTATCTCGGCTCGCAGCGAGCGGCGCACCTTCTCGACCTCCGCCGCCATCTCCTGCTCGAGATGATCGGCTCGCTTTCGCATCGCCTCCAGCTCGGCGCGCATCCTCTCCACCCGCGCCTCCATGTCGAGGACGGTCTCGACGCCGGCGAGGTTGAGGCCGTCCTCGCTGGTCATCTGCTGGATCCTCCGCAGGCGCTCGACGTCGCGCTGTGAGTAGAGACGGGTGTTCTTCGGCGAGCGCTGCGGGCGGATCAGACCTCGCGCCTCGTACATCCGCAGCGTCTGCGGATGCATCTCCGCCAGCTCCGCAGCGACCGAGATCATGAACACCCCGCGTTCCTCGTCGATCGTCGCTTCGATCCGCTGTCGGCGGATGCGGCGGGGACCATTGCTGCGGTCGGCCATCAGCGCTCTCCTCCCACCTTGCCCGAACGGGCGGACGCCTCTCGCATCAGCTTCTGCCGTGGGTCGGAGCCGTTGAATGCCTCGGCCAGGCCCTCCACCGCCTGTCGCTGCTCGCGATTCAGCTCCCGGGGCACGTCGATGACGAGCCGGTAGCGGATGTCGCCCCGATCCCGGCCGCCCGCCCGCGGCGGACCCTCTCCCCGCAGCCGCTGCACCGTCCCGTGCGTTGTGCCGGCGGGGACCCGGATCCGCTTGGCGCCGTTCAGCGTCGGCACCTCGACGGTGCCGCCCTGCACCGCCTCGGCGATCGTGATCGGCACCTCGACTTCGAGGTTTCCGTCCGCGAGCTGCGCGAAGACCGCCGAGGGTGCAACCCGGGCGGTCACGAACAGGTCTCCGGGCGCGCCGCCTCGCGGACCGGCTTCGCCGCGACCGGCAAGCCGGATCCGGGTCCCGTCCCGGACTCCGGCCGGGATGTTGACCTTGTAGCGCTTCGTCTGGTGGGTGAGCCCGGACCCGTTACAGGTCGCGCAGGGGCTCTCGATGACCTGGCCCGAGCCACCGCACTGAGGGCACGGCTGGCTGATCGAGAAGACCCCCTGGCTCTGGGCATCGATGCCGCGGCCTTCACAGCGTGGGCAGACGATCGGAGCCGTGCCGGGTTCGGCTCCGCTGCCGTCACAGGTCGGGCAGCGCTCGGACTTCGGAACCGTGACCGCGACCTGGGTGCCGTTGACCGCCTGGTCAAAGGAGAGCCCGATCTCGGTCTCGAGGTCGCGGCCGCGAACCTGCTGGGGGTCGCGGCCGCCGCGGCTGAAGATGGTCGAGAAGATGTCGCCGAGGTCGGAGGCGAACCCCCCGCCGGCGCCGCCGAACGGCCGCCCGCCGCCTCCGAGGCCGGAGAACACCCCGCCGGCGTCGTACTGCTTGCGCCGCTCGGGATCCGACAGCGTGTCGTAGGCCTGCTGGATCTGCTTGAAGCGATCCTCGGCCTTGGGGTCGTCGGGGTTGCGATCGGGATGGAACTCGCGGGCCAGCTTGCGGTAGGCCTTCTTGATCTCCGCCTCGGAGGCCTTCCGGGAGACTCCGAGCGCCTGGTAGAAGTCCTCGGGCACGGTCGCCTACTCGCTCACCACGACCCGGGCCGCCCGCAGCACCTGGCCGTTGAGCCGGTAGCCCCGCTGCAGGACCTCGAGCACGGTGCCGGCCTCGGCGTCGTCGGCGGAGCGGGTTTGCAGGGCCTCGTGCCAGGCGGGATCGAACGCCTCTCCGACCGGGTCGTAGGCCTCCACGCCGGCCCGCCGCAGGGCGTCGGTCAGCTCCCGGTAGGTGAGCACGATCCCCTGCTCCAGCGGCCCCTCGACCGCCGCCTCCCCGTCGAGTGCCGCCGCGGCCTCGATCTCGGCCGTGGCGAGCGCCCGCTCGAGATTGTCGATGACGCCGATCAGCTCTGCGGCCAGGCTCGCCTTGCCGCGATTGGCGGCGGCGTCCGCCTCGGCGCCCATCCGCTTGCGGTAGTTCTCGAAGTCGGCTCGCGTTCGCTGCGCCAGCTCGAGGTACTCGTCCCGCTCGCGCTTGGTGTCCTCGAGAAGGGCCTCGAAGTCAGCCTGAACAAGGTCCGCCGCCTCCTCGGAGCCCTCGCTCGGGCGCGGAGAATCAACCGCCGCCTCCTCCGAGCCCTCGCTCGGGCGCGGAGAATCAGAGACGGACGCCCCCTCGCTCGGGCTCCCATCACTGCGCGGCACGTCCTCCGCTTCGCGTCCGGGCGTGCCGCGGTGGTCGGCACCTCGCTTATCGCCCATCGCTACTTGTCGTCCTCGACGACCTCGGCGTCGACGACCTCTTCCTCGGCCGAGGCGCCGTTGCCGGAGGCGCCGTCGGTCGCAGCCGAAGCCTGCTCCTGCGCCGCTTGGTAGACCTGCTCGGAGACCTTGTGGAAGGCCGCCTGCAGCGCCTCGGTCTTCGCGTTCAGCTCCTCGACGCTCTCGGAGTCGAGCGACTCCTTGAGGTCCTTGATCGCCGCTTCGATCTCGGACTTGGAGTCGGCGTCGACCTTGTCGCCCAGCTCGGAGAGCTGTTTCTCGGCCTGGTAGGCCGCGTTCTCGGCGACGTTGCGAGCCTCGGCCAGCTCCCGCTGGCGCCGGTCCTCGTCGGCGTGGGTCTCCGCGTCGGTGACCATCTCCTTGATCTCATCCTCGGAGAGGCCCGACCCGGCCTTGATCTCGATCTTCTGCTCCTTGCCGGTGCCGAGGTCCTTGGCGCCGACGCTGAGGATTCCGTTGGCGTCGATGTCGAAGGTGACCTCGATCTGCGGCAAGCCTCGCGGCGCCGGGGGGATCCCGGTCAGCTGGAACTTGCCCAGGCTCTTGTTGTAGGCAGCCATCTCGCGCTCACCCTGGAGGACGTGGATCTCCACCGAGGGTTGGTTGTCCTCGGCCGTGGAGAAGATCTCCCCCTTGCGGGTCGGGATCGTCGTGTTGCGCTCGATCAGCTTCGTCATCACGCCGCCCTTGGTCTCGATCCCCAGGGTCAGCGGAGTGACGTCGAGCAGCAGCACGTCCTTGACGTCGCCGGCAAGGACGCCCGCCTGGATCGCCGCTCCAACGGCGACGACCTCGTCGGGGTTGACCCCCTGGTGAGGCTCGGAGCCGGTCAGCTCCTTGACCTTCTCCCGCACCGCCGGCATCCGAGTCATGCCGCCGACCAGGACCACGTGGTCGATCTTCGGCGCGCCCGCGTCGGACAGGGCCTGCTTGACGGGGCTGACGATCCGCTCCAGCAGCTCGGCGGTCAGCTCGTTGAGCTTCGAGCGGCTCAGCTTCAGGTCGAGGTGCTTCGGCTGGCCCTCGACTGCGGTGATGAAGGGCAGGTTGATCTGCGTCTCCTGGGTCGAGGAGAGCTCGATCTTCGCCTTCTCGGCCGCCTCGTAGAGCCGTTGCAGCGAGTTCTTGTCCTGGGCAAGATCGACGCCTTGGTCGCGCTTGAACTCCGCCACCAGCCATTCGACGATCGCCTTGTCCCAGTTGTCGCCGCCGAGGTGGTTGTCACCGGAGGTCGCCTTGACCTCGAAGACGCCGTCGCCGATCTCCAGCACCGAGACGTCGAAGGTGCCGCCGCCGAGGTCGAAGACGAGAATCGTCTGGTCGGTTGCCTCCTTGTCGAGGCCGTAGGCCAGCGAAGCCGCGGTCGGCTCGTTGATGATCCGCTTCACCTCGAGCCCGGCGATCTTGCCGGCGTCCTTGGTTGCCTGGCGCTGGTCGTCGTTGAAGTAGGCCGGGACGGTGATCACGACCGAGTCCACCGTCTCGCCGAGCTTCGCCTCGGCGTCGGACTTCAGCTTCTGGAGGATCATCGCGCTGATCTCAGGGGGCGAGTACTGCTTGCCGCGCACGTCGACGCGGACGTCGCCGTTGGGACCCGCTTCGACCTTGTAGGGGACGATCGTCTCCTCCTCCTTGACCTCGGCCTCCTTGCGCCCCATGAAGCGCTTGATCGAGAAGATCGTGTTCTCGGGGTTCATCACCGCCTGCCGCTTGGCGACGGTTCCGACCAGGCGCTCGCCCGAATCGGTGAAGGCGACCACCGAGGGCGTGGTACGCCCACCCTCGGCGTTCTCGAGTACCGTCGGCTCGCCGCCCTCGAGGATGGCGACGCAGGAGTTGGTCGTGCCCAGGTCGATGCCGATCGTCTTTGCCACTGTTTCAGCCTCCGAAGTCTGTCTGCTCAGTTAGAAGAAATCTGAGTCAGAGTATGGCAGATCAGCCTCGGCTCAAGGCAAGCCGAGCCACCTCGGGCACGTTTGACGCCCGCGCCTCAGCCCTGGCCGGCAACGGCGGCGACGAAGCTCGCCACTTCTTCGGCCTGCTCGCCGGCCAGGATCCCGCCCGGCATCCGGCCGGGAGTGCTGCTGTTGATCCCGGCGTCGATCGCGTTCAGGACCCGGCCCCTGGTCGCGTTGATCGTGTCGCCCGCCGTCTCGCCGCTCGGCGGGCCGGCCGGCGCCAGCAAGTCGTCCAGGTCGGGTCCGAAGTTCCCGTCGGTGCCGGCGGCGTAGAGCGCGTGGCAGGTGCCGCAATTGGTCTCGAACAGGGTCTTCCCGGTCTCCAGTCCGGCCGGCACCCCCTTCGAGACGCCGGTGTCGGGGTCGCCGTCGGAGCGAAATGCCAAATAGGGGATCAGCACCGCGAGGACGGCGACCAGCAACCCGAAGATGACGAAGGGACGCTTGCTCATTGAGGTGGCCGGCGCCGGGGCTCCGGCGCGGAGATACTACCGTCGGCCCGGCGGCGCTCACGGTACGCGGGACACATCCGCCGCAGCGCGCAGACCTCGCAGCGGGGGCGGGGGCGACAGACCGTCCGCCCGTGTGCGATCAGGTTCATGTGCAGCTCGTAGGCATCCTCGGGATCGGTGATCGCCAGCATCTCGTCGTGCGCCTCCTCAAAGGAGGCATTGGGCCGGAACAGGCCCAGTCGTCCTCCCACCCGATAGACATGAACGTCGACCGGGATCTCCGGTTTGCCGAGAGCGAAGATGAGCACGCAGGCCGCCGTCTTTCGGCCCACCCCCGGCAGGTCGGTGAGGAAGGTGATCGCCTCCTCCCGGTCGGCGTCCTCGAGCCAGTCGAGGTCGGGCCCGTCCTTACCGATGCGGCGCAGGATTTCCTGGATTCGCGGGCCCTTCTGCTGCGCCAACCCCCCTGGCCGGATCGCCTCGATCACCTCCCCGGCCGGCGCGTCGCGAACCGATTCCCAGGCCGGGAAGCGCTCGCGCAGGCGGTCATAGGCGACGTCGCGGTTGCGATCGTTGGTGTTCTGGGAGAGGACCGTGCGCACCAGCTCCCCGATCGGATCGCCGTGCGGCTGGTTGCGACGCTCCCCGTGCAGCTCGCGCAGCCGGTCTCGGATCGCCCGCACCCGATCTCGCCGCGGGCGCTTCCATGCCGCCGGCGGCTGCCGGGTCAAGCCTGCGCTCCCCAGCCCGAGCAGGCCTGAGCCCCGGCGGCCACGGCGCCGGGGAGCGCTTCGGCGGCCCTGGCGGGGTCCCAGCCGCTCTTCGCGAGCCCGGCCGCCAGGGCACCCATGAATGCGTCGCCGGCGCCCAGCGGCGAGACGATCTCGACTCGGGGCGAATCCGCCTCGGCGTCGGCGGCCCCCCGCATCACGGCCCCGGCCGCCCCCCTTGTCACGACCCCGATCCGGGCTCCAAGGTCGCAGAGGGCGCCGGCGGCTGCAGCAGGGTCGGAGTCGCCGGTCAGCAGCTCGGCCTCCTCGCGGGTGGCCTTGACCGCGAAGGCACCCTCGCAAAGCTCGCGGCAGACGGCGACCGCGCGGTCGATATTCCGCCAGCGGTTCGGCCGCAGATTGGGATCGAAGAGGATTGGCAGCTCGCGGTCGCGGGCGGCCCGCCGGGCCGAGACCGTCAGCTCGCGCTCGGGCTCGCCGACCAGCGTGTTGGAGCCGAAGACAAAGGCGGAGGCCGCCGCCAGGGCCGCAGGCATCTGCCCGCGAGCCGCCCGCATCGTCGGCCCGATCGATTCCCCGTAGACCTGGAATGCGGGCTCGAAATCGGGGCCGAAGGTGACCAGCGCCAGCGGCGTCTTCAGGTCGGAGGCGATCGCCGTCCACTCGACCCCGACGCCCTCCCCGGCCAGCCGGGAGCGCAGCCAGTTGCCCCAGGGGTCGTCCCCGACTCCTCCCAGCAGGGCGGCCTCTGCACCAGCCCGGCTCGCGGCTACGGCTACGTTCGCGAGCGCACCGCCGGGGTGGGGGACGAAGCTGCCTGCGTCGTCGGGCGAGGCGAGGGGCTCCTCGCAGACCAGGTCGACTATCGCCTCGCCCAGGCAGACGATCGTCATAGGTTTAGGAGCGTGACTGATGCCAAGGTCGAGGATCTGACCCTAGTGGTCGACGGGGTACGGGTCTTCGGGCGCCGGGTGCGCGGAGAGGGGGTGCCGGCGGTCTTCGTGCACGGGAATCCGACCGACTCGGCGGACTGGCTGCCGTTCATGGCCGCCGCCGAGCCCGCCCTGGCGCTGGACCTGCCCGGCTGGGGCCGCTCGGGGCGGCCGCGCGACTTCGACTACACGATGGACGGGCTCGCCGCCTTCCTCGACCGCTGCCTCGAGGCGCTCGAGGTCGGCGAGCGCAAGCTGGTCGTACACGACTGGGGCGCCTTGGCCCTGATCGGCGCCCAGCGCCGTCCCGACCTCGTCGTCCGGCTGGTGGTCATCAACGCGGTGCCGCTGCTGCCCGGATATCGCTGGCACTGGATCGCACGGCTGTGGCGGCGGCGATGGATCGGGGAGGCGGTGAACGCGCGCCCGACGCGCGCAGGCATCTCGCTGTTGATGCGCCAGGCGCGCGGCGACCGCGGCCCGATGCCCGCCGAGCTGATCGATCGCATCCACCGCCAGTGGGATCGCGGCACCAGCCGCGCAGTGCTCGAGCTCTACCGCGACGCCGACCCCGACCGTCTCGCCGCTGCCGGCGCCGATCTCGGATCGATCGCCTGCCCGGCGCTGGTCGTCTGGGGCGAGCGGGATCCGTACCTGCCTGCCCGCTTCGGGCGCCTGTTCGCCGAGCGCCTTCCGGCAGGCGAGTACGTCGGCCTTCCCGCGGCCGGCCACTGGCCGTGGCTGGAGGATCACAAACTGGTGGATCGGGTCGCCGATTTCCTCGCTGAAGGCCGGTAACCACCCCTTTACAATTTGGCGCCTGTGCGCCGTGCCGCCTCCTACCTAGGATCGAAGCTTCCCAAGGGCTATCCGGATGCATTCCGGCAGCTCGGCCTGTTCGTGCTGGCGGACCTCTGTTATGAGACCGTGCGCGGGCTGGCGGAGGGGAACAAGGCGGTCGCGTTCGCCAACGGCCAGGCGATCATCGACATCGAGGAGTCGACCGGGACCCTCTTCGAACCCGGCTTCCAGGCTTTCTTCATCGCCGAGCGGTGGGTGCTCGACCTGGCCAACTTCATGTACATGAACAGCCACTTCGTCCTCACCACCGGCTTCTTGGTCTGGCTCTACATCAGGCGCAACGACAGCTTCTACTTCGTCCGCAACATGTTCCTCGTCGCGATGGGCCTGGCGCTGGTCGGATACGCGCTTTTCCCGACCGCCCCGCCGCGGCTTTTTCCCGAGTACGGCTTCGTCGACACGATCAACGACTTCTCCAGCGTCAACCACGACTCGGCGCTGGTGAAGGTGTTCGTTAACCCGTTTGCGGCCGTGCCGAGCATGCACTGCGCGTTCGCGCTGATGATCGGGATCCCGGGCTTCGTGCTCTCGCGCCACCGGGCGGCCAAGGCCTTCTGGGCCGCCTATCCGCTGCTCGTTCTCTGGGTGGTCGTCGTGACCGGGAACCACTACTGGCTCGACGCCGCGGCCGGAGCCCTCGTCGCCGGCGCCGCGGCGATCGTCGCCAACCGGCTGCTCGCCCGGGCCCGACCGGAGTCCTGGTCGTTTCGGCCCGCCCCCCAGCACGCCCGGGCTTAAGGTAGGGGTCGATGCCGACCTCCGCGCCCCCGAAGGCGCCGGGTGACAGGCGCGACGGGCGCCAGGTTTCAAGCGCGCGGGAGTTCCGCGCTTACGCCCGCGGGCGCCTGATCGAGTCGCGCCTGACGCCGAATGCGATCTCGATGGTCGGCCTGGCGCTGAACCTGCTCGCCGCGGTGCTGATCACCCAGCGCCTGTTCTTCCTCGCCGGGGTCGCCTTCATCGTCGGCTCGATCATGGACACCCTCGACGGCCGCTACTCGCGGATGTCGGGCAAGGGGACGCTGTTCGGAGCCTTCCTGGACTCGACGCTGGACAGGATCGAGGAGGGCCTTGTCCTGGCCGCGATCGCCGGCTACTTCGCGGCCCGCGGCGATGACTTCGCAGCGGCGATGTGCGTGGTCGTCGTGCTCGGTTCGCTGATGGTCTCCTACACCCGTGCCCGCGCGGAGGCGCTGGGGGTCGAGTGCAAGGTCGGTATCGCGACCCGGCCGGTGCGGGTAGTGATCCTCTCGATCGGAATCGTCTTCGCGAAGGGAGCCGGAATCGGCGACTTCGAGCTGCTGGCGCCGGCCATCTACGTCTTGGCGGTGCTGACCGCCTTCACCGTGGTCCAGCGCGTCTGGCACGTCCGCGGCGAGCTCTCGCGCGAGGCCGCGATCGCTACAGGGGACGAGTGACCGCCTTCCATGGATGTAACCGCTGTCGGCCTCGGGTGTGTTTTGAGGCCCCGGCCTGACTCAGGAGGACTTCTTACGTGAGCGACACCAACGGAGCAAGCGGCGGCAGCGGCAACGGACGCCCCGAGGACAAGGTTCGCGTGGCGATCGTCGGCGTCGGCAACTGCGCCAACTCCTTCATTCAGGGCGTCCAGTACTACAAGGACGCCGACCCCGCCGACGACGTACCCGGTCTGATGCACGTCGACCTTGGCGGCTACCACGTCCGCGATGTCGAATTCGTCGCCGCCTTCGACATCGACTCCGAGAAGGTCGGCAAGGACCTCTCGGAAGCGATCTGGTCGGGCCAGAACGACACGATCAAGTTCGCCGACGTCCCGCCGCTGGGGATCAAGGTCGAGCGCGGGATGACCCACGACGGTCTCGGCAAGTACCTGAAGGAGAAGATCACCAAGGCCCCGGGCGAGACCGCCGACATCATCGGCATCCTCAAGGAGACCAAGGCCGACGTGCTCGTCTGCTACCTGCCGGTCGGCTCCGAGGCGGCGACCAAGTGGTACGTCGAGCAGGCTCTTCAGGCCGGCGTCGGTTTCGTCAACTGCCTACCCGTCTTCATTGCCCGCCAAGACGACTGGGACAGGCGTTTCCGTGAGGCCGGCCTGCCGATCATCGGCGACGACATCAAGTCCCAGGTCGGGGCGACGATCGTCCACCGCCAGCTGGCGCGGCTCTTCCACGACCGCGGCGTCCGCCTGGAGCGCACCTCGCAGCTCAATGTCGGCGGCAACATGGACTTCTACAACATGCTCGAGCGCGAGCGGCTCGACTCGAAGAAGATCTCCAAGACCAACGCCGTGACGTCGATCATGGGCCACGAGCTGCCCGAGGAGGACGTCCACGTCGGCCCCTCCGATTACGTCGCCTGGCTCACCGATCGCAAGTGGGCCCACATCCGGCTCGAAGGCCGATCCTTCGGTGACGTGCCGCTCAACCTGGAGCTGAAGCTCGAGGTCTGGGACTCGCCCAACTCGGCCGGCGTCGTCATCGACGCGGTGCGGATCATCAAGCTGGCGCTCAACAACGGGGTCGCCGGGCAGCTCGACGGCCCCTCCAGCTACCTGATGAAGTCACCCCACAGCCAGCGGCCCGACGACGAGGCCCGCGAGCAGACGGAGGAGTTCATCGCCGCACACGCGCGCGGCAAGGGGCCGGTCCCCGGTCCGGCCAAGGTCGCCGGATCCGAGGAGTCGAGCAAGGTCTAGCCGCCGGCGGGGCGGAATCCGGTTTCCAGGCGAGTCGGCCGGGTAGCCCGGAAGAGATGGCCCGCGAACCCGATCGCAGGGATCGCAGCGAGGCAGAGCGCAAGCGCGGCCGCGATCCGCACCATCCGCTGAACAATCCGGCGACCGATCCGGATCCGACCGAATGGCCGGACCCCTACGAGCGCCGCGATGACCCCCGGGATCCGGTTGATCCCGACGGGAAGCCGTTTGGCGAGCAGCCCCACCCGCCGAGCGGAAGCACCAGCACGAGTGAGCCGCATCCCTCTCAGGATCCCGAGGCCGAGCCTTGGGAGGGCCCCAAGCGCGACAAGATCGACGATTAGAGCCCGCCGCCTAGACTGCCGCCGTGGCGGCCGATCGACTCTCGATCCTGCAGGTGACGCCCCAGCCGCTCGGGTCGGGGCACGAGATCGACGAGTTCGTCTCCGGGGTCTCCGCAGAGCTGTCCCGCAAAGGCCACCGGGTCGTGATCGCCGCTCCCTCGGAATCCCGCAAGGAGGTTCGGGAAGGCCGGTCGGCAATCAAGTCCGCCCGCGATCGCCCTGAGTCGCTGTTCGGCGACGACGGAGCGCCGCGCCGGCTTGCGGTCGGGGGCGGGGTGCCGCTTCCGCGCGGCCCACGGCCGCGTCCCGCGCCGGTTCCCGTCGACATCAGCCGGGCGATGGAGCGGTTGCTGAGCTCGGTTGCATTCGACATCGTCCACGTGCACGAGCCTTTCGCGCCCAGCCTCTCGTCGGCGGCGTTGCGCCATTCCTTCTCGCTCAACGTCGGCACCTTTCACGACCCCCAGGAACGGGTGCTTTCCACCCAGGTCGCGCGGCCACTGGTCGAGATCTTCTTCGGCCGCCTCGACGCCCGGACCGTCACCTCGGCGGTGACGGGGGAGCGGCTGGAGCGCTACTTCGCCGGCTCCTATGAGCTCGTGCCCGCCGGCGCGGATTCGATTCGCCGCGGGGCTCGAAAGCAGGGGCCGCTGAGGATCCTCTTCTGCCTGCAGGAAGAGCGCGGCGCCTTGCGGATCTTCCTGCGTGCCCTGCGCAAGCTGCCGGCCGAACTCGATTGGCGGGCGACGATCTGGGATCCGTCCCCGAACGAGACTCCCCTGCGTATCGGCCGCGCGATCCGCGACCGTATCGACGTGGTCGGCCAGGGAGGACCGTCCCGCGCCGAGCTGATGTCGGCCCACGACGTGGTCTGCCTGGGTTCGGGTGGGCCGTCGCCCGCTCCGAGCGTCGTCCGCCAGGCACTCGCCGCGGGGACGGTGCCGATCGTCTCCCAGGTCCCGGCCTACGCGGAGCTGGTCCGCGACGGGGAGCTCGGCCCGCTGTTTCCGCCCGGGGACGCGGACACCCTGGCCGGGCAGCTGTCGCGCTTTAGTGACGACGGATACCTCGAGGCGATGCGCAAGACCGTTGTCGACTCCCGAGACGTCCCCGGCTGGGCGGAGGTCGGCGACCGGATCGAAGCCCTCTATCGGAGGATCGCCGCGCGGCGCCACGACCCCGACGGCGACCCCGAGACGCGACGGCGGATCAGCCGCCGGAAGCTGATCGAGGTCGACCTGCACATGCACACCGATCACTCCCCCGACTGCGCGACCCCGGTCGAGGTGCTGCTGGAGACGGCCCGCGACCGCGGCCTGGGAGCGATCGCGATAACCGATCACAACGAGATCTCCGGGGCGCTTGCGGCACGGGAGATCGCCGAGGAGATGGGCGACCTGAAGGTGATCGTCGCCGAGGAGGTAAAGACCGCCGAGCAGGGCGAGGTGATCGCGCTGTTCATCGAGGAGCGGATCCCGCGCGGGATGACGATGGCGGACACGATCGCCGAGATCCGCCGCCAGGGAGGCCTCGTCTACGTCCCGCACCCGTTCGACCGGCTGCACTCGGTCCCCGACTACGAGCACCTGCTGGAGATCGTCGAGGAGATCGACATCCTCGAGGTCTTCAACCCACGGGTGGCGCTGACCCTGTTCAACGAGGAGGCGGAGCGCTTTGCCGGCAAGTACCGCATCGTGCCCGGGGCGGGCTCCGACAGCCATGTCGCGCAGGGGCTCGGCAGCGTCCGGGTCCGGATCCACGACTTCGAGGGCCCCAAGGAGTTCCTGGAAGCGATGCGCGACGCGGACATCACCCGCAAGCACAAGAACCTCGTCTACGTGCAGGCGCTGAAGTTCCTGCAGACGGCGGGCCGTCCGAAGGCCCCGAAGCGGAAGGTGCCCGGCGCCCGGCCCGTGCGCGGGGGTCGTCCTCGCCGCCGTGCCGGCGCCCGCCGGTCGAGCAAGAGCTGATGCAGCGGCAAGCTCCGAAAGGAGCGGCGTCGGAGCCGTCAAAGAGGTCGACGTCAGTGCCGGCAACCGACGACGAGATCAAGGAGAAGTACCTCGAGCGCGCGATCCGCGAGCTCAACCACCTCAGCCGCGAGCTGCAGGAGTGCGAGCACTGCCCACGCGGAAAGCTGATGCCGGTGCTCGGCTCGGGCCATCCGCAGGCCGACATCCTGATGCTCAAGCACGCGCCGACCGCGGCCGAGGTCGAGGAGGGCGTCGCCTTCTACGGTCGCGCCGGAAACGCGCTGATGAAGAGCTTCAAGCGGCTCGGGATCGACCCGCTGGTCGTCTACGGGACGCTGTGCGTGAAGTGCCCGATCGCCGACCCGGCGCTGGCGGCGCAGGAGTGCGTGCGGCGGGTGGTCGAGGAAATCGCGATCGTGCAGCCGAAGATCGTCGTCGTGATGGGGGAGCCGGCGCTGGAGGTCCTGAACGAGCTCCAGATCCCGCTGTCGCGACCAGTCGAGCCGCGCGAAGGCGAGGTGCAGGCTTTCACGCCCGCCGTCGACGCCCTCTATGTGCCCGACATCGACGTCTCCCTCGACGAGGAGGGAGCCAAGCAGCGCTTCTGGCGCGCCTTCCGGATGCTCGGCGCCTGGTACGACGAGCTGCCGCCGTACTAGGCTCATCTAGATGGGCCTGGAAGAGCGCACGATCGAGGAGCTACCAGAGCGCTGCCAGAGCTGCGGCGCGACGCTGACCGACGCCGAGAAGGCGACCGCGCTCGAGGAGGGCAGCCGCGACGTCCTCTGTACCACCTGCGCCGCGGAGGCGGATGCGCTGCCTGCCGCCGAGGACCAGCTCGAGGACTGAGCTCTAACGCGCTCCGGACCGGGGCGGCACGACCACGAGCTTGATCCGCTTGGCGCCCGGGCGTGCGCGCAGGATCAGGTGCTGGCTGTTGGGCTGCGAGAGGATCTCGGCGCCCTTGACGTTGGCCCTGTAGCCACGCCGGTAGTGCAGCTTGGGGATGAAGACGTCGGTCAGTCCGCGGCGGAAGCTTCCCCGGCCTGCCGCGCGCTGCCTCGTGTAGACGAGCTCGAAGCGGCGCTCGGGACGGTCGAAGCCGAAGCGCAGCGGCGTGCCGGCGACGACCTGCGGATAGGGGCGGGAGAGGACCTTCAGCTTCGCGTGCTTGAGGTTTGCGCCGCGGGGAGGCTTGGACGGGTCGAGGACGATCGCCTGGGTCGGCGAGCCCGCTCCCGCCTGCGTCGTCGGATCGTCGCAACCGCAGTAGTGCCATGACTGCCAGGAGACCATGTGGTCGTCGGCGCTCTCGACGATCCGCTCGTTGACGTCGTTGTCGTCGGTGGCGCCGAACTCGCTCAGCAGCAGGGCGGAGCCGGTCTCCTCGGCGTGGGCATCGGCGTTGTCGAAGACCATCTCGTCGAACTGCTCGCAGGAGGGGTTGTTGCCGCCTCCGCCGGCAGCCGAGATGCAGTAGACGTGGTAGCTGAAGCCGAGGCGGCGGTCCCCGAGGTCGCCGACGTTGGTGTCGGAGCCGAAGTTGAAGAGAACGTTCGGCTCGTACCAGATCAAACTGCGCCGGTCGGCGCGGCGGATCGCGGTGATCGTGCGCTCGTAGAACTGCCGGAAGGGACCCGAGTCGAAGGTCGGACAGCCTTCGGTCTGGGCGCAGGCCTGCCAGCCGTTGCCCGGCCACGGCTCGTTGAGAAGGTCGTAGCCCATCATCAGGGGCCGGCCCCGGAAGTAGGCCGCAACGCGCCGCCAGGCGGCGGCATAGCGGTCCTGGAGGCCGACGCCACCTGGGCCGGCCTCGTTCTCCCAGAAGTTGTCGAAGGCGCGGTTCAGGCCCGGGCTGGTGATGTAGCTGGTCGGAAAGCCGGTCAGCGGCTCGGCCGAGACGCCGTCGTCCAGCACCGCCCAGTCGGGCCAGCCCTCGCCCTCGAAGCGCTCGTTGTAGAGGTCCTGGTGGAAGTCGAGCTGGGAGAAGACCCCCTTGCGCGCGAGCTGGCGCTGGGTGCGGGCAATCCGCGCCAGGTAGGTCTCGTCATAGCTGCCGGGGGAAGGCTCGACGCCGGCATAGATCAGGCCGAGGCGGATCGTGTTGAACCCGTAGCGGCGCAGGAAGCCGGCGTCGTCGGGCCCGAACTGGATCTTGTCCGGTGCGTAGGGGCGCACCTTGTAGACCATGTTGAAGCCGTGCAGGATCACGACTCGGCCGCTGCGGTCGGTGATCCAGCGCCCGGAATGGCCCAGTGGCCCCTTTGCGGCGGCGGACTTCGCGGGACCGGCGATGGCCTGGGCCGGGACGGCGAGTGCCGCCAGCGCCACGCAGACGAGGAGAAGGACCCGAGCCCTCATGGTGCGCACGCCTCGGCAAGGCCGGTCATCGCCTCGACGGTTGCGCTTGCGAGGCCCCGCACGACGACCGTGTCGAACGCCGCGTATCCATCCAGCCGGCGCTGGGCCTCGGCGGCGTCGGCAGCGGCGACCCCGACGGTTCCTTCGGGTTCGTCAAGCCGGGCGAAGTGGTTGCGGTAGCCGTCGTGGAGGTCGCGGTAAAAGGACTCCTCCTTGGCGAGACGGGTTGCGGCGTCATCCCCGACTGCGGTGCGGACGTAGCCGAGCACCGGGGGGGTCTCGCGTCCCGCGGCACGGGCGCCGGACTCGACGTTGGCTCGCGCGGCGGCCGCGAAGGAGGGCGTCATCCAGTTGAAGAAGACGCCGTCGAACTCCGCTCCGGCGAGGCCGCACATCTTCGGTCCCATCGCCGCGAGGACGAGGCGGACCCCGGGCAGGGCCTCGCGAAGTTGCGGCAGCGCTTCGCGCATCGCTGACAGCGGCTTCTCGGAGAAGCCGGCGCCGACACCGATCCAGAGCCGTCTCCGGTCCAGATCCAGGCGCTCGATGTCGGCGGCGATTTGGCCGGGCGGCTGGCGGTCGATCGCGATCACGGCGACGCCGAGGTCGGTCCGCTCGGTCTGGCCCGCGAACTCGGCCAGCGTCTCCAGCCCCTTGGCGCCCGGGTGGTCGTTCGACCAAAGCGAGGCGTAGCCGAGCTGCTCGCAACGTGCCGCCAGCGGCCGGGCGACGTCGGGGTCCAGCCCGGCGGCGACTCCGAAGCCGCGGCTACTCACGCTCGAGAAGCGCCACGCACTCGATATGCGGCGTCTGCGGGAACATGTCGACGGGCCTCACGCGGCGCAGCCTATAGCCGGCCTCTTCGAGCTGGGCGGCGTTCGGCGCCAGCGTCGTCGGGTTGCAGGACACGTAGACGATCCGCTGCGCTTCGCACTCGATAACGCGGCGAACGATCTTCTGCGAGAGGCCGGCCCGGGGCGGATCGATGACGACGACGTCGGGGCGGCCCGCCTGCTCCAGCAGCGGCCGTACGCCGGTGCGCGCGTTGGCGGCCACGAAGTGCGCGTTCTCGATCTGGTTGGCGGCCGCGTTTCGCTCCGCGTCGGCGATCGCCTCCGGGACGATCTCGAGCCCCCAGACCTCACCGGCCCGGCGGGCCATCGTCAGCCCGATCGTGCCGCTGCCGCAGTAGAGGTCGAAGACGCGCTCGCTTCCTCTCAGCCCCGCGTACTCGCCGGCGGTGGCGTAGAGGCGCTCGGCCATCTCGGTGTTGGTCTGAAAGAAGGAGGAATGCCCGAGCTCCAGCCGCAGCCCGCAGAGCTCCTCGGCGAGGCGCTCCGCTCCGAGCACACCGGTCGGCCCGTCGGTTCCCCCGGATGGGCCTTCGATGACCGTGTGCAGGTCGACGGGCGGGCGCGGGAACCGGGCTGCCGAGGTGACCAGCCGGGTCTGCAGTTGGCCGCTGCGGCGGCCCTCGCGCACGACCAGGTTGCGCAGCACCCCGGCGCGGGCGCGGCGGTCATAAGCGGGAAGCCCTGCCGCCCTCGCCCAGCGCCGAACCTCGTTGCGGGTCGCGTTCCCCCCCACGGAGGCCAGCTGGCAGTCCTCGACGTCGACGACCAGATCCCAGCGGCCACGGGCGTGGAAGCCGAGCAGCAGCTCGTCATCGCGCTCGCCGAAGCTGTACTCGAGCTTGTTGCGGTAGCGCCAGTGCTCGGTCGCCGGGACGATCTCCTCGAGCTCGAAGCCGTCGAGCTTGCCGATCCGGCGCAGCGCCTCTTCCAGCTGGCGCTGCTTGTGGTCGAGCTGGCGCTCGTAGGGCAATCCCTGCCAGGGAGCACCGGGGCAGGGCACGCCGTCGTGCAGGCAGCGATCGGGGAGCCGTTCGGGCCCGCCTCGCAACAGCTCGACCGTGCGCGCCTCGGCGAAGCCCCGCTTGGCCTTCGTCACCTCGGCCCGGACCACGTCTCCGGGCAGGGCCCCGGCCACGAAGACGACGTAGCCGTTGGTCCGCGCCAAGCCGCGCCCGCCGAAGGCGAGATCGGAGATCTCGAGCTCGAGGACGTCGTGCCGGCCCGGCTTCGGGGTCTCTGTGCTCGCCGCCGCCGTCTCCGCGCTCATCTCTCCTATCGTGGCAGCCCGTGGGCTTCGACCTCGACTCCTACGCGGCGGCGGCGGAGCGGTTCCTCGGCGAGCTGCACCGCGAGTACCACCTCCATTTCTCGGGGCAGAAGATCCAGTTCGAGGTGGAACGGGTCTACGAGGCCCACGCGAGCCTGTTCGGCGCCGACTCGGTGCAGCGGCTGCGCGAGAGGGCGAGCGCCGCCGGCGGCGAGGAGCGGCGGCGGGCCGCCTATCTGCTCGAGCTAGCCGTCGACGGATACCTCGGCCGCGCCTGTGCGACCGAGGCGGCGGCCGTCGCCAACCGCGAGGCGACGCTGGAGCTGGAGGTCGACGGCGGGCCGATTCCCTACCGCGCGGCACCGGTCGAGCAGGCCAACGAGGCCAACTCGGAGCGGCGCCGGCAGATCGAGGCGGCGCGTCTCGAAGCGTTGCGCGCGGAGCTGAACCCGCTTCACCGTGCGGCGCTGGAGCGCTCGCATGAGTTGCTGCGAAGCCTCGGCTGGGACAGCTACGCAGACGCCTACGCGGAGCTTCGCGGCATCGACCTCCACCGGCTGCGCGACCAGACCGCAGCGTTCCTGGCCGCGACCGAGCAGCGCTACCCGGAGCTGATCGGCCCGCAGCTGGAGGAGGTGCTCGGCTTCGGGCTGGCGGACTCGGCACGCGCCGACCTGGCGCGGTTCTTTCGCGCCCCGGGCCTCGACAACGCTTTCGCTGCGCCGCGCCTGCTGCCCTCGCTGCGCGAGGTCATCGCAAGGCTCGGCCTCGAGGAGGGGCGGACGGCGGAGGTCATCCTCGACACCGAGCAGCGCCCGACGAAGACCCCGCGGGCCTACTGCGCGCCGGTGCGGGTGCCCGAGGAGGTCTATCTGGTCGTGCCGCGGGTCGGGGGCAGGGAGGACTTCGCCGCCCTCTTCCACGAGGCCGGGCACGCCGAGCACTACGCGAACATGGAACCGGCCCTGGAGGTCGAGTACCGCTACCTGGGCGACAACTCGGTCACCGAGTCGTTTGCCTTTCTGCTCGAGCACATAACCGAGGACCCGCTCTGGCTGGCGGAGGCGCTGGGCGCCGACCCGGACCCGATCGTCGACCACGTGCGGGCGGTGCGCCTGTACTTCCTGCGGCGCTACGCCTCAAAGCTCGCCTACGAGCTGGAGCTGCACGGGCCTGGTGTAGATCTGGACGCGATGCCCGGCCGCTATGCCGAGCTGTTGGGCACGGCCACGGGCGTCGGATGGACGCAGGACACCTGGCTCGACGACGTCGATGAAGGCTTCTACGTCGCCGCCTACCTGCGCGCCTGGGCATTGGAGGACCGCTGGCGCTCGATCCTGCGGGAGCGCTTCGGCGAGCGCTGGTTCAGCGAGCCCGCCGCGGGCGATTGGCTTCAACAGCTCTGGAGGCAGGGCCAGAGACTGCGGGCCGACGAGCTGCTTCTCGAAGCGAGTGGCGAGGAGCTTGACTTCGAGCCGCTTGCGGCCGCGTTCGCCTAGCCCAGCTTGCGCTCGATTGCGGCGACGACGCTCTTGCGGTCGTCGTTTCGCTTCTCGTAGTCGCGCACCTTGCGAAGCTCGGCCGGGGTCAGGTCGGCGAGGCGGGACTGCACCTGCGTCGCGGTCAGCTGGTCGTAGGCGGTGATCGGGAAGTTTGCGCCGACGCCTGCTCTGCGGCGCAGCCGGTCGGCCTGAGCCAGGGGCCGGTCGGCGGTGTCGCGGACGACCCGGCCGGCGCGGCCGGCGCCGCCCTCGACCTGGCGGCGGGCCTGGCGGGCAGCCTGGGTGGCACGCTTGCGGACCGGCGTCGACCGACCCCGGACTTCCTTCCGAGCCTGGGTGGCGAGGCGCTCGAGGTCGCGGAGCATTCCGTCGGTCTGCTGGCGGCCGCGTCGGACAAGGTCGGAGACCAGCTTCTCGGCGTCGCCGCGGGTCATCCGGCCGCGCCGCACCGCGTCGTCGGCGACTTCCTGCACGCGGTCGCGGCTCAGGGTCAGGCTGCGCTCGAGACTGGAGCGAAAGCTTTCGATGCTCTTGTCGAGGCCGGTGGTCGGTGTGCTGGAGCGTCTGGCGGAGCTGGCGGTCGACTTCCGCGCGGTGCTCTTGCGGGCCGTGCTCTTACGCGCAGTCGTCTTGCGGGC
Source organism: uncultured Actinomycetes bacterium (assembly GCA_963793785.1). Classification (GTDB taxonomy): domain Bacteria; phylum Actinomycetota; class Thermoleophilia; order Solirubrobacterales; family 70-9; genus CAWCBH01. The sequence continues at coordinate 4,949 of CAWCBH010000004.1, read as the reverse complement.
GGTCGACTTTCGCGCCGTGCTCTTGCGGGCGGTCGTCTTCCGCGCCGTCGTCTTGCGGGCCGTCGTCTTGCGGGCGCCGGAAGCCTTGCTGCTCGACTTTCGCGCCGGGGTCCTCTTCGCCGCCATTTCGTGCCCTCCTGATCCTCGTCGACTGGTCGCGAGGGTGACTATCTCACTCCCGGCTGCCGGAGGCAAAGGTGACCGCAAGCTTGCGGTGGCCGGGCGAGGTCAGCGCAGGAGGAAGGCGGCGTTGACCGGAGCGTGATCGGAGAGCCGCAGCGCATGGCCGTTCTCGCGCAGCTCGCGTCGCGCGGCCGGCCACGTTGCGGGGGGCTCGGTGACGTCGAGCCCGCGGGCGAGGAGATGGTCGATCGAGTCGGGGGCGGTCGGTGGGGCGAGCCCGAAGCGGTTCCGTAGCTCGTCAAAGACGGCCAAGTGCTCGCTCGGGCGCAGGTTCAGATCGCCGCCGAAGATCAGCGGCGAGCCCTCGCTCCACCCGATCGCCGTCTCGGCGGCATGCAGCAGCTCGGGGGTCGCCAGCTCGGGCCGATCGTTGGTGGCATGCAGGTTGGCGACGCAGAGACCAGAGGCGGTGCGGACGAAAGCCATTGTTCGCCGCTCCGGGAGTCGCTCCCGGATCACGAGCCCTCGCCGCTCTGTGATCCTGCCGAGCGGAGAATCGTTGCGGACCAGGGTCAGGTTCGACCCTCCCTCAGAGGAAGCGATCAGATCGGGGTTGAGGCGCGCGATCGCGCTCCGCAGGGCACCGAAGGAGTTGCGGGCGGTCAGCACCCGGTGTGACTGTGCGCTGCAGGCCGCAATCAGCGGCGCCGCGAAGCGCGGCGGGCACTCCTGCAGCAGCGCTACGTCCCACTCGGCCTCGTCGATCAAGCGGGTGAATTCGGGCAGCAGATCGCGGTTGACCTGCACGTGGGAGTCGTTTCGCTCGCTGACCCGGAGCAGTCGCGACCGCCAGGTGAACAGTGATCGGTCCGGGGGAGCGTCTCGACCATGGAAGAGGTTCCAGGTCAGCGCACGGAATTCCACCCGCCTAGTATCCGCTGCTTGAAGCGTCATTTTCTCACCGGAGAAGAGCTGGGAGCCGCCGATCTGGCGACTCTCCTCGACCGGGCCCTGGAGCTGAAGCGCGGGCGGCCTGACAGCAGTGGGGCAGACGCCCTGGCCGGGCAAAGCGTGGCGCTCTTCTTCGAGCGCCCCTCGACCCGCACGCGGATCTCGTTCGAGGTCGGCGTCGCCGAGCTCGGCGGCACCCCGATCGTGCTGCGCGCGGACGAGCTGCAGCTGGCCCGCGGGGAGTCGGTTGCCGACACCGCCCGGGTGCTCTCGCGCTTCCTCGACGCGATCGTGATCCGCTCCGGCTCCCATGAGCTGGTCGAGGAGCTGGCCGCCGCCTCCGAGGTGCCGGTGGTGAACGGATTGACGCCGCTCCACCACCCTTGCCAGGCCCTCGCGGATCTGCTGACCTTGCGCGAGCGATTCGACGACCTGCACGGCCTGCGCCTCGCCTACGTCGGCGACGGCAACAACGTCGCCCGTTCGCTGGCGATCCTGGGGGAGCTGGCCGGGATCGAGGTGGTCGTCGCGGCCCCGGAGGGCTACCAGCTGAACGAGGGCCATGGCGCGACCCTGACCGACGATCCCCGCGGCGCCGTAGCCGGCGCCGACGCGATCTACACCGACGTCTGGGTCAGCATGGGCGACGAGGACGAAGCCGAGCGCCGCCGCACCGACCTGCGGCCCTACCGCGTCGACGCCGACCTCGTCGGCGCCGCCTCAGACCGGGCGATCGTGCTGCATTGCCTCCCCGCCCACCCCGGCGAGGAGATCACCGAGGAGGTCCTCTACGGCGACCGCTCTGCCGTCTGGGACCAGGCCGAGAACCGCCTGCACGCGCAGAAGGCGCTGCTGGAGTTTCTGCTCACCGACTAGCCGAGGCGCTGCGTTTGACCGGATTGCAGTCGAGCCAGCGCGGCTCGTCGAAACCGGCGTACTCCTGAATTGCGCCGTAGATGTGCTGGACGAGCCGGGTGCTGTGGACCCTTAGGAAGCAGACACCGTAAGGGAGTCGATTTCGTTTCTGCCCGCTGGATGAAGTGGGGAAGTGGTTGACGATGTGCGATCGAAGGCATGACGGGTCGAGTTCGAGCGCGTTCAGCCAATACCGCTCGATCTGCTCGATCGAGAAGCCATTGCCCGTGTAGACGTTGAAGTTCACCCTGATCTTCTCTTCGGGGACCTCCAAGCTCTCCCGCAAGAACCGCATGAAGAACCGAACCATGTTGACGTCGGAGTTCGCAAACCCCACGGTGCTACGCGACTTTGCGCCTTCCGCCCAGTAGAGGAAGCAGCCCGCCCGATGAAGTGGCTCCCCTGAGCGCGCCTGCCTTCGCCCCTCCGCTTGGAACGCGAGGCGGCGTGCCTGATTCTTCAGTCGCCAGCTTCGCGAGGCCTTGTCGCGCGCCCGAGCGAGATTCTGCTCGGCCAGTTCCGGACTGATCTCGATGTCCTTCGTCCAGAGATGCACCGATCCGACCGAGACGCCGAGCCGCGAAGCAATCTGCTTCATCGGCATTCCTTCCTCGGTCCGTAGTCGGCGAGCCTCGGTGTACTCGGTGGACTTATAGGGCCGAGACGGCTGGGCGAACATGCGTTCGCAGCGTGACACAGGAATTGTGCCGAGTCCCGCCTAGACTGCGACAAGAGTGGCCCCGTGGTGTACCGGCTAGCACGCGTCCCTTTCAAGGACGAAGAGTGGGGTTCGATTCCCCCCGGGGCTAATTCGTGCATCCCGAGCTGAATATCGGCCCCCTAACCCTGCAGACCTTCGGTCTGATGTTCGCGCTCGCCTTCCTCGCCGCCGGTGCACTCGTCGGGCGTCGCTTCGTCGAGCTCGGCAAGCCAGCCGACTGGGCCTACGAGATGACCTTCTCCGCCCTCGCCGGCGGCATAGTCGGCTCGCGCGTCTACTACCTGATCGAGAACTGGAGCGAGGTCTCCGACGACCTGCTCGGCAACCTCTTCTCCGGCTCGGGGCTGGTCTGGTACGGCGGCGCGATCGGCGGCGCGATCGCGGTCCTGATCTGGGCCTGGTACCGAGGATTCCTCGGGCTGGTTCTGCTCGACGTCGCCGCCCCGGCGCTGGCGCTCGGCTACGCGATCGGGCGCTGCGGTTGCCAGCTCTCCGGCGACGGCGACTACGGCAAGGCCTGGGACGGGCCGTGGGCGATGGCCTACCCAGACGGCACCGTCGCCACCGAGCAGGAGGTCCATCCGACTCCGATCTACGAGACGCTGGTCATGGGCCTCGGCGCCTATCTGCTCTGGCAGCTGCGCGACCGCTTCCGGGCCGGGGTGCTGTTCGCGATCTACCTCGTCTATGCCGGCGCCGAGCGGTTCCTGGTCGAGTTCGTGCGCCGCAACGACGACGTTCTGCTCGGTTTGACCCGGGCGCAACTGGAAAGCCTGATGATGGTCGCGGCCGGCGCCGTCTGGCTCTACGTCGCCCGCCGCCGGCACGGGACCCTTGCCCGGGACGAGCAGGGCCGCACCGCTGCCGCCGCCGAAGCTCCGGCCTGAGCGGCTAGAACGCCGAGCGCAGCATGCCGCCGTCGATCGGGATCACCGTCCCGGTGATGTACGCGGCCCGCTCCGAGCACAGGAACGCGACCAGGTCCCCGTATTCCTCCGGCCGGCCGAGGCGCCCCGCCGGCACCTGCTCGCTGGCTGCCTCTTCGGCCGCCTCCATCGAGCCGGCGTTGGATGCCACCCGCTCGGTCGCAAAGCGCCCGGTGGCGACGGTGTTGACGGTGATTCCGTCGGCGGCCACCTCGCCCGAGAGCGTCTTCAGGAAGCCGACCGCCGCCATCCGGTGCGAGTTGGAGAGATTGAGTCCCGGGATCGGCTCCCGGGTCGAGCTGGATCCGACGTTGACGATCCGCCCCCAGCCCCGCTCGCGCATCGCCGGCAGCACCTCCTCGACAAGCACCCGCGGCGCCAGCACCAGCGAGCGGTATGCACTCTCCCAGTCCTCAAAGTCGTGGTCGAGCGCCCCGCCCAGCGGCGGCCCGCCGGTGTTGGCTACCAGGATCTCGACCGGTCCCAGCCGCTCGGCGACCTCGGCAGGCAGCCGCGTGAGCCGCTCCAGGTCTCCGGTGTCGGCCACAAACGAAGCCACCTCGCCCTCGATCTCCGCTGCCGCGGCGTCGAGCTTCTCCTCCGAGCGGCTCGAGATCGCCACCCGCGCCCCCTCGCGGGCCAATGCTGTGGCAATTCCACGGCCGATCCCCTGGCTGGCTCCCATCACCAGCGCGACGCGTCCTTTCAGCCCCATGTCCATCCGCAGCGCGATTCTCCCAGCCCGCCGAATCGCGGGTGGATAATCAAGCCCCAGGGCGGTTAGCTCAGTTGGGAGAGCGCCTGCCTTACAAGCAGGAGGTCGCGTGTTCGAGCCACGCACCGCCCATTCGACGCTGGTGCCCGCATGTCGGATCGCGAGCTTTGGCTGCTGTGCGTGTGAGCGAGGCCGAAGCTCTGAGCGAGATACTGCGCGGGCGATGTCCACGGGCAATTCGGAAGTCGTAAGCGGATTGTGGGCGGCTCTGGCGCGCGAAGACGTTGAAGCTCAAATCGCGCTCTGCGATCAGCGGATGGAGATACTGAATCCACCGGAATTCCCCGTCACCGGCCCGTTCCGGGGCCACGACGGGCTGCGGCAATGGGCGGCGGAGATTTGGGAGGTATTCGATGACCTCGACTTCGAAGTGCAAGAGATCATCGAGGCCGATGATGGCGAAACCCTGGTCAGCGTCCAGCGGACGACCGGCCGGATGAGGCACACCCAGATACCGGTGGACATCGTGTGGGCAGCGGTGTGGACGGTCAGAAGCGGAAAGGCCGTCAGCAGTCGCGGATTTCTCACCAGGGCCGAG
>CAWCBH010000003.1:0-2281948 GCA_963793785.1 uncultured Actinomycetes bacterium | reverse complement strand
CAGCGCCTGCTAGACAACGCTGTTCCTCCTTCGCCGCCAGGCGACCCGCCCCGGGCTCTGTCGCGGCCGGCGCCGCGGCGGCGCTCGCCGGCGCCGCGGCGGCGCTCCTCTGGCACCGGCTCCTGCGGCGGCCGCTGCCGCGCGAGCGCGGGGAGCTGGCGCTCGACGGGCTCGGGGCCGCGGTGCGGATCCGCCGCGACCGCTGGGGCGTCCCCCACATCGAGGCCGGCAGACGCCGACGACCTCTGTTCGCCCAGGGCTTCGTGCACGGCCAGGATCGGCTCTGGCAGATCGACTTCTACCGCCGCGTCGCCGCCGGCAGGCTGGCCGAGTTCGCCGGCCACGAGGGCCTGCCGGCCGACCGCCTGATGCGGACGCTCGGCCTGCGCCGGGTCGCCGAGCGCGAGGTGGCGGCCCTCGAGCCCGCCTTCCGGACCCTGCTCGAGCGCTACTGCGCCGGCGTCAACGCCGCCGCCGCCGACCGGCCGCCGCCCTTCGAGCACCAGCTGCTGCGGCTGCGCTTCGACCCCTGGCGGCCGGCCGACATCCTGACGATCGGCAAGCTGCTCGCCTTCGGCCTCTCGACCAACTGGGAGCGCGAGCTGCTGCGCGCCGACATGGTCCGCGAGCTGGGGCCCGAGCTGACCGCCCGCCTCGACCCGCCCTACCCGGCCGCCAACCCGACCGTCCTCCAGCAGCCCTTCAGCGGCGACGGGGCCGCGATCGCCGCCCAGATCGACGCCGTGCGGCGGTCGATCGGCCTCTCGGTCGAGGCGAGCGGCTCCAACAACTGGGCGGTCGCGGGACGCGCAGCGCCACCGGCGGTCCGCTGATCGCCGGCGACCCGCACCTGCCGCCGAGCATGCCGGGCATCTGGTACCAGGCCGCGCTCCAGCGCGGCGACCGCTTCGCCCGCGGCGCGACGATGCCCGGCCTGCCCGGCGTCTACATGGGCCAGAACAACGACCTCGCCTGGACCTTCACCAACGTGATGGCCGACGTCCAGGACCTGTTCGTCGAGCGGGTCGAGGGCGACCGCTACCTGTTCGAGGACGAGTGGCGCCCGCTGGAGATCGTCCGCGAGGAGATCGCGGTCAAGGGCCGCGGCGAGCCGGAGCGCTCGAGGTGCGCTCCACCCACCACGGGCCGATCGTCAACGAGGCGCTCGGCGCCGACGCCGCCGAGCCGCTGGCGCTGCGCTGGATCGCCCTCGACGAGCCGACCGCCTACCCGGAGATGCTCGAGCTGCTCGACGTCGCGCTCCGGCCCCGAGCTGGTCGAGATGCTCGTCCGCCCACACGACGCCGGTCTCGAACCTCGTCTGGGCCGACCGCCACGGCTCGATCGGCTACAAGCTGGTCGGCCGGCTGCCGCTCCGCCGCGGCGGCTGCCCGGACCTGCCGAAGCCGGGCCGGACGGCGAGTTCGAGTGGGACGGCGTGGTCCCCTACGAGGAGCTGCCCGAGCTGACCGACCCCGAGAGCGACTTCCTCGTCACCGCCAACAACCGCATCGTCGGCGACGAGTACCCGCACCACATCACCAGCGAGTGGCTCGACGGCTTCCGCGCCCGCGGATCGAGCAGCTGCTGCGAGGCCTCCGACGAGCACGACCTCGAGAGCTTCGAGGAGATGCAGACCGACGACCTCTCGATCCCCGGCCTCGAGGCGGCGCGCCGCCTCGGCCGCCTGGCGCCCCGCGACCAGCGCGAGCAGCAGGCGATCGAGCTGCTGCGGAGCTGGGACGGCCGCCTGGACCCCGACTCGGTCGCGGCCTCGATCTACCAGGCCTTCCTGCTGCGGCTGGCGCGCGAGGTGGCGCGCAGCGCGATCGGCGACCGCGACCTGGCCGAGCGCTGGCTCGACCGCGCCGACAACGGCTTCACCGCCCACGTCACCTCGCCCTGGCGCTGGCACTCGCACCTGATGGACCTCTGGGCGGAGGCGGATCCGCAGCTCGTCGGCCGCGCCTGGGACGACCTCGTCCTCGACGCCCTGCGCGGCGGCCTCGACGACCTCGCCGAGCGCTTCGGCTCCGACCCCGCCGGCTGGCGCTGGGGCCGCGTGCACGAGATGCGAGTTCCCGCACCCGCTCGGCGACGCCAACCCGCTGCTCGCCCGGCTGCTCAACCGCCGGCTGCGCGCCGGCGGCGGCGCAGGAGACGGTCTCCCAGATCGCCTACGACCCCGGCGATCCCTACCGGGCGGTCTGGGCGCCGAGCTGGCGGATGGTCGCCGACCCGCTCGACCCCGAGCGCTCGCGCTGGCAGATGTTCACCGGCCAGTCGGGGCACCCGGCAGCCCCCATTACGACGACCTGCAGGCCGACTGGCTCGAGGGGCGCACCCAGCCGATGGCGGGCGAGGGGCCGTGGAAGGAGCTGCCGCTTGTCCCGGCCTAACCGCGCTAGGTCGCCGACCGTGAAGCAGCACTGCTCGCGACGATCGCCTGGCGCATCGGTGGCTCGCCGGCGGCGAGCGATCGACGCGTCGATCGTCGCCGGCCGCCGACCTGCCAGCGATCGGTGCCGCCGCACGGCTGTCGACAGCGATCGTCGAGCCTGTTCCCGGCGCATCGATCCGCGCGCCGAGCTCGGTGCGCAGCGAGCGCATGTCCGTCGTCGACGCCGGTCGAAGCCGGCGTTCATCCGGCGCGCCAGATCGTCGAGCCGCTCGTCGGTCCAGGTCGCTCGGGCTCGTTCCATCGTCAGACCGAGGATAGCCCGGAGAGTGTGCGCAGTATTGCGCTGCGAAATGTGTCGATTTGGAGACGGAGCAAGGACGCCTTGTCCCGGCGTGACCAGATCAAGCTGAGCGAGGACGAGCAGCGCGAGCTGATCGACTCGGAGCGGGTCGCCGTCGTCGGCAGCTTCGGCCCGCGCGGCTGGCCGCACCCGATGCCGCTCTGGTTCGTCCCCCGCGACGGCGAGGTCTGGATCTACACCTACGCGAAGTCGCAGAAGGTGCGCAACCTCGAGCGCGACCCGCGGGCCACCCTCCTGATCGAGACCGGGCACGAGTACGCCGAGCTGCGCGGGGTGATGATCGAGGCCGAGGCCGAGATCCACCGCGACTTCGAGACCGTCTCGGCTTCGCCGAGGAGCTGACCCTCCGCTACGCCGAGGGAATCGAGTCGGTCGAGGGCGACGCCAAGGCGGCGCTGGAGGCGCAGGCCCGAAGCGGGTCGCGATCCGCTTCCGCGCCGCGCCGCATCGCGAGCTGGGACCACCGCAAGCTCGGCGGCACCTACTGAGGCCGATCGCCCGGCCGTCATTAAGCTCCGCCGATGCGGACGATCAGGACGGCGCTGGGTTGGCGCGCCTCGCTCGACCCCTGCCTCGAGGCGCTCGGCCTGCGGCCTGCGGCGGCGACTCGATGACGACGATCGCACCGGTGACGTCCACCGCTCGAACCGAGGCTACGAGGCGGCGACCGGCCCGCAGGACGCTCAGCGAGGCTCAGCGGCCAGGAGCTTGCCGCGTCGACGTGGAGCACTATCTGAATGTCCCTCGACAAGGGACGAACCAAGCCGCTCGCCGGTCACCTCCGAGTCTCGCTTCCGCGGTGCGCCCGAACTGCTCCGGCCACGCTACGCGCCGCTCTCCGCTGCGCGGCCTTCGACTCGTCCTCTGAGCGGATCGAGGTCTCGCTCGAGGCCAGCGGCTCGCTGGTCGCGGTCGATTGTGACATACACGCCCCGTCACCCTGGTCCGCGTGGATCGAGCGCGGAATCGGCCCCGAGCGCGCTCGGCTGCGGCCGCGGCCGAGCTCGCGCTCGACCTGCTCGGCGACCCAGGCGTAGGTCCGTCTCGAGCCCCTCGCGCAGCGGCGATCGAGGGCTCCCAGCCGAGGCTCGCGGATCAGCGTGTTGTCGGAGTTGCGGCCCCGCACGCCCTGCGGGGCGCGAGGCGTGTAGAGGCGCTCGCAGCTCGACGCCGGCGATCTCCTCGACGATCGACGACCAGCTCGTCGATCGTCACCAGCTCCGAGGAGCCGAGGTTGAGCGGGTCGGCGTAGTCGCCGCGCGGCGATCAGCAGCGTCCCCTCGACGCAGTCGTCGATGTAGGTGAAGCTGCGGGTCTGGCGGCCGTCGCCCCAGATCTCGATCTCGCCCGCTGCCGGTCAGCGCCGCCTCGGCGACCTTGCGGCAGATCGCCGCCGGCGCCTTCTCGCGGCCGCCGCGTCCAGGTCCCGTGCGGCCCGTAGACGTTGTGGTAGCGGGCGACCCGGGTCTGCGAGGCCGAAGTCCTCGCGGAAGTGGCGGCACATCCGCTCGCCGAACAGCTTCTCCCAGCCGTAGCCGTCCTCGGGCAGCGCCGGGTAGGCGTCGGACTCGCGCAGCGGCGCCGACCTCGGGCGGTCCTGCCTGCGCCTGCCGGGTAGACGCAGGCCGAGGAGGAGAAGAAGAAGCGCTCCGACGCCGGCCTCGCGGGCGGCGACCAGCATCTGGGTGTTGATCAGCACGGAGAGCATGCAGGCGCGCCTTGTTGGCCTCGATGAAGCCCATCCCGCCCATGTCGGCGGCGAGGTTGTAGACCTCGGCGACGCCGTCGACGGCGTCGCGGCAGGCCTCGGGCAGCGAGAGGTCGGCGACCAGCGTTCTCGGCGCCGTCGTGGCGCTGCTGCCACTCCTCGAGCGGCCGGCGGTCGACCGCCCGCACCTCGCCGGCCGCCGCCCAGCAGCGCCGCCACCAGGTGGCCGCCGATGAAGCCGCCGGCGCCGGTGACGAGGGCTCTCATGGCCGGATCCTAGGGCACCGCAACTTTCTCTCCCGGCCCCTGTTATGAGTCCACCGGGTCTGCTACTAATCCGATAGTCGGTAGCCAGACGACCGGCGTTTTGTCCATTCATCTGGGGTCGAGGGGCCCCGCAAGGAGGATTCTTTCGATGGGTTCTTTAGACTGTGAGGCGCCTCGGCCGATCGCCGGTTCGCCTCGTGGTGGGGCTGGTGGCGCTGGGTGCGTCGCTGATGGGCGTCTCCGTGCGCAGGGTGCGATGGGCACCTCCAACACCCTGATCACGACCACCCGTCCCGACCTGCTCTCGGTGACCACGCCGGCAGCCAGTCGGGCGCGAACTGGTCGACTTCTGCTTCACCAAGGGCCTCGGCAGCGTCGCGCGAGCCGCGAGCCGACTTCTCGCTCGGCGGCTACGACTTTCGACTTCGAGTTGGCGGCGCGACTCGAACCAGCTGAACAACATCTGCGTTGAGGTGGTGTTCGACGACGAGGACACCAACGACCTGTCGCCTACACGTTCGGCCAGGTCGCGAGGGGGCGATCGTGGCCGACGACGGCGGGTGCCGACTCACCGACTCGGCGCCGCTGAACGGGTCCGCCACCAACAACGGCACCCGTGGCTTCACGATCGGGCCCGACCTGATCGCCACCGCCGTGCGGCGCAGAACCAGATCGCCTACGTGTTCGACCAGGAGGTCAGGGAGAGCGTCTGCCTGGTCCTCACAGCGGGTTCGTGTACGTCGACAGCGACGGCGAGGAGCACTTTTCGAACGGTTCTCGGTGACCGATCCCGGGCGGCGAGCCGCGAGCAGGTGGCGGTGGCGCAGTTCGGCCTCGGGCCGGCGCTTACCGACGACGACGTCGACGACGCGGTGATCGCCTTCGCCGAGCGAGGACACTGTCACCTCGCGCCAGGTCACGGCGAGGGCGAACAACGGCTTCAGCTGGCCGCCGAAGGTGCAACCGGCACAGACCAACGACGCCGACCTCGACTCGGCGGAGCTGGTCAACGGCGGTGACTCGAACAACATGACGTTCACGTACGGACGGCCGGATCGGACCCGGACAACGCAGAGCGATTGCTACGCGATCTTCTCGAACGGAACCACGGAGACCGCGGGCAACATGTCGGTGACCGGTACCGGACACGGCGACGGTCGAGTTCGATCCGGGTTCTCGCGACGTCGACCGAGTTCGTGGTCGGCGGCGGTGACTACGGCGGCTGCGTCGAGGGCGCCAACGGCGATGACTCGACCCGAGGGCGCAATGCCCTCGGGCGGCAACATCGGCGCCTTGGCACCGGCTACAGCACCGGCGCCGACGCGCAGGCGCTGACCGTCAACCGCGCCACCGACGAAGCCGTGGCCCGGCTCGACTCAGCGCATCGATCCGGACTCGAATCGACGATCGACTGCATCACATCGTCGGGACCAACGGCAACAACGGTCAGACCCGCTGACGGCCGACGTGTGCCGACCAGGGACCGGGACCGCAGAACCTGTCGCTCGACTTTGCCGACGGGGCGATCCCGACGGTATCGTCGGGCTGAGGTTCGACGGCAACGACAACCACGGCGGCGACGACGGATGCGGCGCAGCAGCAACGCATTCGACACCTGCCCAACCGGAGTATCGGACCGGACGAGGGCAACGTCGTCCAGGTCTTCGCTCCGGGCGGTACTCTCGCCCCGTAGTTGAAGCGAAACACCTGAACCGTGCGAGCGGGCGGCCACTGGCCGCCCGCTCGTTTTTTGTCGGCCCGGCGCTGTGATAAAAGCGGCGTCGCCGGCCGCGGGGGCAGGCGCGGAATTGGGAGGCAGACTCGATGCAGCTTTCGATCGGACGGGCTGAAGTGATTTGTTTCGCCGCGATCCTGGTGGCGCTCGGCGCCTCGCTGGCCAGCGCCCCGCCGGCCCAGGGTGCGATGGGGACCACCAACACCCTGATCACCACCACTCGCCCCGACCTGGTCTCGGTCACCACGCCGGGAAGCCAGTCGGGTGAGGACTCGGCCGACTTCTGCTTCGACCCCAGCAAGGGCATCGGCGTCTCCGGCGAGGCCTCGCCGAGCGACTTCTCCCTCGGCCCTACGACGACGACAACCTCAACCCGGCCAACAGCATCAACCAGATCAGCAACAGCTGCATCGAGGCCCTGTTCGACCAGGACTCCGACAGCGACGACCTGGTCGCTTACACCCACGCCCACGTGCCGAGGGGGCTGTGATCTCCAACTCCGGCGGCACAAACCTCAAGGACTCGGTGCCGCTGAACGGCTCCGACACCAACAACGGCACCCGCGGCTTCATCGACGGGCCCGACCTGGTCGAGCTCGACGTCCGCCCGGCGCAGAACCAGATCGCCTACGTGTTCGATCAGGAGGTTAGGGATTTCTCTCTTGGTCCTTCTATCCCGCCATGGCTTTGCGAGCTGATCGGAATTCCGGAGGAGTTCTGCGAAGGTGGCAACAGCAGCCAGGGAGACCAGTTCAAGTACATCGACATCGCCGGCGAAGAGCACTTCTCTCACAGCGCCGAGCTTGCCACGGCACCCGGCGATGGTCGCGAGCGGGTGGTGATCGCCCAGTTCGGGGAGCTCGGCGGCGTGCCGGTCAACGACGACGACGTCGACGACGCGGAGATCGCCGTCGCCGATCCCGGCGCCGTCCTCGCCCGCACCGAGGGCACGAGCCCGAACGAGCGCTTCGCGCTCACCGTCCCCGGCGCCTCGGGCGACACCACCGACGCCGACCTCGACACGACCGAGCTGGTCAACGGCGGCAACTCGAACCAGATGCGGTTCACCTACGGAACGGAACGATCGCGGTCGCCGACGCGACGAACTGCTACGCGATCCTCTCTACGGGCATGGTGATCCCCGCGACCAGCGCGGCCGTGACCGGCCCGACACGCTTCCCGTCCAGTTCCACGACACCTTCTCGAGGACCACCGAGTTCGTCGTCGGCGGCGGCGACGAGGGCGGCTGCGTGACCGGAGCGAACAGCGATCCCTCCACCCAGGGCGCCAAGCCCGCGGGCGGCAACGTCGGCGCCTTCGCGACCGGCTACACGCCCGGGCCCGAGGCGCAGGCGCTGACCCTGAACCGCGAGACCGACGAGGCGGTGGTCCGGCTCGACCAGCGGATCGACGACGCCGAGATCGACGAGGCGGGGATCTACCTGGTCGGGGCGAACGGCAACGACGGCGCCAACCCGCTGGTGGCGGGAGTGCAGTCGCAGGCCCACCGGGCCCCCAGGACCTGACCCTCGACTTCGCCGACGGAGCGATCCCGGACGGTATGGCGGGGATCCGGTTCGACGAGGACTCGCTGTTCACCTTCGACCTCGACCCGAACGCTGCTTCGGAGCCGGAGAACACCGACGAGGAGAACGTCGCCCAGGTGTTCGCCCCCTGAGCCCCCTCGTTAGACTGCCGCCGGGATGCGCAACTTCGGCGAGCCGGGAGGTTTGAGCAGATGGTGAGAGCAGCACTGGCGAGTGGCAGCGGACGGACGCGGACGGCGGTGGCCGCGGCGCTGGCGGCGCTGATCGCGCTCTGCGCGGGGCTGCTGCTGCGCGGGGCCGACCCGGCCCTCGGCGCCCCCGGCGACAAGGACAACTCGTTCAGCGGCGACGGGATCGCCGAGCTCGGCGCCAACACGCGCCTGCTCGCCGCGGTCGTGCAACCGGACGGCAAGCTGGTCGCGGTCGGCGAGCAGGGCAGCGGCGCCAGCAGCCAGGCCCTGATCGTCCGCTTCACGGCCGGCGGCGGCCTCGACCGTTCCTTCAGCGGTGACGGGATCGCCCTCGGCGGCGCCGGCACCAGCGCCCGCGGGGTGGCGCTGGACGGCGCCAAGATCGTCGTCGCCGGCACGCTGACCACCTGCGCGGGGCATGCTGGCGATGCGGCTGAACCCCAACGGCTCCAGCGACAGATCCTTCAGCGGCGACGGCGTCGCCACCGCGCTCACCGACCGCGCCGGCGACGGCTCGCGCGGTCGCGGTTCAGGGCGGCAAGGTGATCCTCGCCGGTGCGCGCGCCGGCCGACCGGCGATGCCTTCGCGCGGGTCGCGCTGGCGCGCTTCAACGCCAACGGCAGCCCGGACGGCAGCTTCGGCTCCGGCGGGAGTCGTGGTGCAGGACTTCGGCCGCCTCTCGATCGCCAACTCGGTCGCCCTCGCCGGTCAGAAGATCGTCGTCGGCGGCCAGCAGCGCAACGACCTCCAGACGACCAACGTGCTCGCGGCGCGCTTCAACGCCAACGGCAGCCCCGACGGCAGCTTCGGCGGCAACGCCGGCCTGCCCGGCCTGTTCGTCCAGCAGTACGCGCGCGGCGCCGCCTACTCGGCGGCCTTCGAGGTCGGCGTCGACTCGGCCGGCCGGGTGGTCCTCGCCGGCGCCGCCACCAACGGCTCCGCCGACCCCGAGGGCGCCGACGCGATCGTCGTGCGGCTGCGCGGCAACGGCACCCCGGACCCGGCCTTCAGCGGCGACGGGATCGCCTACCTGCCGGCGACCACCGACAAGGACCAGTTCACCAAGCAGGAGCCGTTCCCCGGCGCCAGCGGCATGGCCCTGGTCGGCAACCGGGTGATCCTCGGCGGCTACTTCGACAGTCTCGCCCAGAAGCAGCTCGCGGTCTGGGCACTGCAGGAGAACGGCGCTCTCAACGGCAGCTTCGGCACCGGCGGACGCACGGTGACCGCCGCTGGCCAACAGCGCCGAGCTGCTCGACGTCGCGATCGCCGTCCGACGGCGACGTCTTCGGGGTCGGCGGCGACTCGTCGGACTTCTTCGACCCGCCGACGCGGCCTGGCCGCCAAGTACGCGGGCATCGGCGCCGCCCCCGGGCGGAGCCAGGTGCCAGGGCAAGCGGGCGACGATCGTCGGCGACGGCAGCCGCAACGTCCTGCGCGGGACCCCGAAGCGCGACGTGATCGCCGGCCTCGGCGGCAACGACCGGTTGATCGGCCTGCGGCGGCAACGACCTGCTCTGCGGCGGCGGCGGCAAGGACACGCTGCTCGGCGGCGGCGGCAAGGACCATCTTGCTCGGCGGCGGCGCGGCAGCGACGTGCTGCGAGGCGGCGGCGGTCGCGACCGGCTGGTTGGCGGCGCGGGCAGGGACATCCAACGCCAGTAGGCGGGCCCGGCAGCCGCCCTCGGAGCGAGGGCGGCCGGGCCGCCGCGCCCCCTCCCGCGGGTCAGGCCCGCACTATTCTCCCTGCTCGAATGCGTAGCCCGACCGCCGTCTCCGTGGAGGGGGTCTCGAAGACTTCCGGATCCCCAGCCACCGGGTCGACACCTTCAAGGAGCGGGCGATGCACCCGTTCCGGATGACCGCCCACCAGCGCCTGCTGGCGCTCGAGGACGTCTCCTTCGAGGTCCGCGCAGGGCGAGTTCTTCGGCATCCTGGGCCGCAACGGCTCCGGCAAGAGCACCCTGCTGAAGCTGCTGGCGAGCATCTACCGCGCCGACACCGGCCGGATCCGGGTCGCCGGGCGCCTGGCGCCGTTCATCGAGCTGGGCGTCGGCTTCAACGAGGAGCTGACGCGCGCGCGAGAACGCGACCCTGAACTGCGTGATGATGGGCTTCTCGGTCGCCGAGGCGCGGCGGCGCTTCGACGAGGTGATCGCCTTCGCCGAGCTGGAGGAGTTCGTCGACCTGAAGCTGAAGAACTTCTCCTCCGGGATGCGGGTGCGGCTCGCCTTCTCGCTGCTGATGCAGTCCGACGCCGACGTGCTGCTGATCGACGAGGTGCTGGCGGTCGGCGACGCCTCCTTCCAGCACAAGTGCCACAAGTCGTTCAAGCGCCTGCGCGAGGAGGGCCGGACGATCGTCTTCGTCACCCACGACATGGCCGCCGCCCAGCAGTACTGCCACCGGGCGATCCTGCTCGAGCAGCGGCCGGCTCGTCTACACGGGCACGCCGACGTCGGCCGGCGCGGCGCTACGTGAAGCTGAACGAGGCAGCCGCGCAGGCCGGCCGCCGGCGCGCGACGTGCCCGGCGGCGCGCGGCCGGCGACCGCCGCTCGGACGTGCGCGAGGTCTGGGTCGAGGACGAGCGCGGGATCGCGGACGACCGTCGGTGCCGCAACGGCGAGCCGCTGCGGCTGCGCGGCATCGTCGAGGCGCGCCGGGACCTCGAGTCGACGCGTCTTCTCCTTCGAGGTGCGAAGCGCCGACGGGATCGGCATGTTCAGCGTCCTCGTCGAGCCCGGCAGCGCGGCGGACGGCGCGCTGCGGCGCCGGCGAGCGGCTGACGGTCAGCGCCGAGATCGAGAACCCGCTGCCGGCCGGGCGGCTACCTGGCCCGGCTCTGGGCCTCGGAGGGGGCGGAGGACTGGGACCCGCTGGAGTCGGCCAACGCAGGCGACGACCTTCGAGGTCGTCGGCGGGTCCGGGCGGGCGGGGCTGATCTCCCCCGCCTACACGTCCGCGGTCGAGCCGGCCCGCGGCGAGCCGCGAGCCGCCGCAGGCGGACCGAGAAGGTCTTGAAGTGAGCGCCGCCGCAGAAGGCGCTCGAGCTGCGCGACATCACGCGGCCCCTCGCGCGTTCGGCGGCGGCTGGGCGCGGTTCTGGCGCCTCACCTGGCTGATCTCGATCACCGACTTCAAGCTCGGCTACCTGGGCACCTTCCTCGGCTACCTGTGGTCGCTGATGCGCCCGCTGCTGCTGTTCGGCGTCTACTACCTCGTCTTCACGAAGGTGTTTCGGTTCGGCAACGACGATCAAGGACTATCCGATGGTGCTGCTGCTCAACATCATGCTGTTCACCTTCTTCGCCGACGCCACCCAGCGGGCGGTCACCTCGGTCGCCGCCCAGGAGGGGGTGGTGCGAAAGATGCAGTTCCCGCGCCTCGTGATCCCGCTCTCGGTGGTCCTCACCGCCGGCCTTCAACATGTGCCTGAACCTGGTCGCGGTGTTCGCGATCTTCATGCTGATCCTCGGCCTGGAGCCGATCTGGACCTGGGTCCTGCTGCCGCTGATCCTGCTGCCGCTGATCGTCCTCACCACGGCGATCTCGATGATCCTCTCCGCCACCTACGTGCGCTTTCGCGACGTGGCGCAGATCTGGACCGTCTTCTCGACCGCGCTCTTCTACGGCTCGCCGGCGCTGTACGGGATCGAGAGCGCCCCCGAGGAGGCATTGCCGACTTCATCAACTGGAACCCGCTGGCGCCGCTGCTCGAGCAGGCGCGCGAGTGGATCATCGACCCGGCGCGCCCGGCGCGCTGGAGGCGGTCAGGCGGCGATCGCGCGTCGAGCTGCTGATCCCGCTCGGGATCTGCGGTCGCGATCTGCGCCTTCGCCGTCTGGATCTTCAACCGCGAGGCGCCGCGGATCGCCGAGGAGCTGTGAGCGCCGGCCGCGAGCTGAGCGGCGAGCTGCAGGTCAACCTGGAGACGCAGGCTGCCGAGGCCGCTGGCGGCTCGGGCCGCGGCAGCTCGCTGTTCGTCTACGGCTCCTGCTTTCACCCCCGGCTGCGGGTCACCGACCTGAAGCTGACCGTCGACGGCGCGCGAGATCGAGCCGCTGGCGCAGCAGATGCCGCGGACCGACCTCTACGAGATGGCCCTCGCCGGCATCGACGGCAGCGGCGGCGACGAAGCCGACCGGGCGCGGGCCGCCGCCAACGCCTACCGCAGCGCCTTCTGGGGCTTCGTCGACTTCCAGCCCCGCGAGCGCCCGGGCTCGGCGCGAGGTCGGCGTCGCGGTGACGCTGCGAGGGCGGCGAGCGCCGCGAGGTCGAGCTCGGCTCGATCGAGCTCGATCCCGGCCGCCGGCCGCGAGCGCGACGCCCGGCCGGCCGGCAGGTGGCGATCTGCATGGCCACCTACAACCCCCCCGACGAGCTCTTCGAGCGCCAGATCGACTCGATCCGCGAGCAGACGCACAGCGACTGGGTCTGCGTGATCAGCGACGACGCACTCCAGCCCCGAGCGGCTTCGCCTACATGCAGGCGGTGATCGGCGACGACGAGCGCTTCGTCCTCGACCGCTCGCCGCGGCGGCTCGGCTTCTACCACAACTTCGAGCGCGCCCTGCGGCTGGCTCCGCCCAGCGCCGAGTTCGTCGCCTTCGCCGACCAGGACGACCGCTGGCACCCCGAGAAGCTGGAGGTGCTGCTGGGGGCGATCGGCTCGGCGAACCTCGTCTACAGCGACATGCGGATCGTCGACGGCGAGGGTCGCAAGATCTCCGACACCTACTGGAGCCACCGGCGAAACGCCTACTCCAACCTCGCCTCGGTGATGCTCGCCAACACGATCACCGGCGCCGCGTCGCTGTTCCGGGCCGAGCTGCTCGATTACGCGCTGCCGTTCCCGCCCCGCCACGGCGACTGCTACCACGACCACTGGGTCGCGCTGGTCGCGCTGACGCTGGGCGACGTCCGCTACGTCGACCGGCCGCTCTACGACTACGTCCAGCACGGCGGCGCGGCGCTCGGGCACGCGCTCGCCAACCGCGACCAGGGCAGCCTGCACGGACGCGACTGGCTGCGGCGCCTGCCTCGCAACCCGGTCAGCTACTTCTTCGGCTGGCGCGACATCTACTTCTGGGACTACTGCCGGATGCTGCTGACGATCCGCATCCTCTACGCGCGCTGCGCGCAAGCGCGCCTCGCGGCGCAAGCGGCAACGCGCTGCGCGCTCTTCCTCGCCACCCAGCGCTCCCCGCTGGCGGTCGGCTGGCTGGCGCTGCGCCGGCTGCGGCGCCACTTCGGCGCCACCGAGACGCTCGACCGCGAGCTGCGCCTGCTGCACGGGATCGCCTGGCGAACCGGGATCGCGCTGCAGACGCGGCAGCCGGCGGGCGCCGCGGGCGACGCTGCGCAACGACGCCCGGCTGCCGCCGTCGCCCGGCCGACATCGGCGGCCCGCTGCGGCGCTTCCCGGAGCTGCCCTGGCTCGACCTCGCCCACGTGAAGACCGAGCCGCTGCGCGCCGAGGTCGTCGACGACGCCCCCGAGCGGGTCAACATCCTGATCCCCGAGTTCGACCTCAAGCACCTCTTCGGCGGCTACATCGCGAAGCTGAACCTGGCCGCGGCGCTGCTCGCGCCGCGGGCTGCGGGTGCGCCTGGTCGCGGTCGACCGCGGCGACCCGCTGCCGGGCGACTGGCGCCGGCAGGTGGAGTCCTTCAGCGGCCTCGACGGCCTCTTCGACCGCGTCGAGGTCGCCTTCCCGCGCGAGACCGCCGAGCCGCTCGAGCTGAGCCCGCGCGACAGCCTGCTGGCCAGCACCTGGTGGACCGCCTACGCCGCCCGCGACCTGCTCGAGCTCGCTGGAGCGCGAGCGCTTCGTCTACCTGATCCAGGAGTACGAGCCGCTCACCTTCCCGATGGGCTCGATGGCGGCGCTGGCCGAGGACAGCTACCGCTACCCCCATTTCGCGCTCTTCTCGACCGAGCTGCTGCGCGACTACTTCCGCCGCGCAGCGGATCGGCGATCTTCGCCGACGGCGCCGAGGCCGGCGAGCGCGAGTCGGTCGCCTTCGCGAACGCGATCACGCCGGTCAGGGCCGCCCAGCGCCGCCGAGCTGGCCGGCCGCGACAGCAGGCGGCTGCTCTTCTACGCCCGCCCCGAGCCGCACGCCTCCCGCAACATGTTCGAGCTGGGGCTGATGTCGCTGTTCCGCGCCGCCTCGGAGGGGTCGCTGAGCGGCTGGGAGGTGATCGGCATCGGCTCGGTCGACAACCCCTGGCAGATCCCGCTCGGCTCGGGGATCTCGCTGGAGCTGCTGCCGCGCCGCTCGCAGGAGCGGCTACGCGGAGATGCTGACCGGCTTCGACGTCGGCCTGGCGCTGATGTACACGCCGCACCCGAGCCTGGTGCCGCTGGAGATGGCCTCGGCGGGGATGATCGTCGTCACCAACAGCTTCGAGAACAAGACCGCCGGCGGCGCTGCGCGAGATCTCCGAGAACCTGATCGTCGCCGAGCCGAGCCTGCCGGGCGTCACCGCTGCGCTCGCGCGAGGCGGTGGCCGCGGCGCGACGACCACGAGCGCGCGGGCCGCGGGGCCGCGGTGCGCTGGCCGACCGACTGGCAGGACTCGTTCAACGACGAGGTGGTGGACCGGATCGTCGCGTTCCTCGACGCCGAGCTGAGGCCGCGCGATGCGGGAGCTGGGCTTCGACCCGGTCTGGCAGATGTCGCAGCGGCGAGCAGGCGGCGATCGAGGGCCTGCTGGAGCGGCTGCGAGCCGCGGCTGGCGATCGAGATCGGGACCGCCGAGGGCGCCTGCGCCCGCCGCCTCGCCGGCCGCGGTCGAGGAGCTGCACGTCTTCGACCTCGCATCCGCCGACGCTGGAGCTGCCCGACAACGTCGTCGTCCACGTCGGCGACTCGCACGAGCTGCTGCCGCCGCTCCTCGCCGAGCTGGCCGAGGCAGGGCCGAAACGTCGACTTCGCGCTCGTCGACGGCGACCACTCGCGCCGTCCGGCGTGCGCCGCGACATCGAGGACCTGCTCGACTCGCCGGCGCTCGGGCGGATCGGTGATCGTGATCCACGACATCGCCAACGAGCGGGTGCGCGCTCGGCGTCGACGCGGTTCGCTTCGCCGCCTGGCCGAAGGTCACCTACGTCCACCTCGACTGGATCCCGGGCCAGCTGTTCCGCGAGCCCGGGCTCGAGCACGAGCTCTGGTACGGGCTCGGCCTCGTCGTCGTCGACGCCTCGCGCTCGGCCTACGAGAACGGCGAGGTCTTCGAGCAGCGCTACTTCCCGGCCGCGCCGCTGCTGGCCGACGGCCGCGAGGCGCTGCTGGAGCACGCCGAGCAGGCGGGCCAAGCACCGCGCCGGCGAGCCCGACGAGCTCGAGGACCTGCGCTGGGAGCTCGACGTCGCCCGCGAGCAGCTCGAGGCCGACCAGCGGGACGAGCTGGCAGCGCGTCCTCGCGCTCGCGGAGCTGGCGGGTGACGGCGCCGCTGCGGGCGGTCAAGCGGCGGCGTTTCGCAGCGGACGCGGGCGGCGACGGGATGAGCGGAGCGTCGCGATGCGGATCGCGCTGGTCTCCGCTGAGCTGTACCCGCTCGGCGGCGGCGGCATCGGCCAGTTCGCCAGCGCCGCCGCGCGGCTGCTGGCCGAGGCGGCCGAGGTGACGGTGCTCACCAGCTCCGTCCACCGGCCCGAGTACGAGCGGCTGCGGGCGGCGCGGGACCCGCGCCTGCCGCCGCCCGGCGGTGCGGGTCGCGTTCGTCGAGGAGCCCGGCCGAGGAGGAGACGCGGCTCCTACTTCTCGGTCGATGCACCTCTACAGCGCCCGCGTCTACGAGCGGCTGCGCGAGCTCTACCCCGACCGGCCGCCCGACCTGGTCGAGTTCGCCGACTTCCTCGGCGAGGGCTGCGTGACCGTGCAGGCGGCGGCGGCCTCGATCCGTTCCTGCGCGAGACCGCTGGTCTGCGTGCGCGCCCACACCTCGGGGGAGATCGTGCGAGGTCCTCAACGGGGTCGTCCCGCGCGACTTCCCGACCCGGGCGACCTTCGCGCTCGAGCGGCTCTCGCTGCGCGAGGCCGACCGGCTGCTCTGGGCAGGGCGGCGACGTGCTCGGCACCTACCGGCGCTTCTACGGCGCCGACCGCGACTCGGCGCCCGCGCTGACCGCGCATCCGCTACCCCTACCACGGCCCCAGCCGCCGACCCCGACGCCGACCGCGGCTTCGAGCCGGGCGAGCCGCTGCGGCTGCTCTACCTCGGCCGCCTGGAGCGCCGCAAGGGGGTCGCCAACCTGCTGCGCGCCGCCATCGGGCCTCGACCGCGACGACTTCCGCCTCACCCTGGTCGGCGCCGACACCGCCACCGCGCCGCTGGGGGTCTCGATGCGCGACCAGCTGCAGCTCGCGGCCGCCGACGACGAGCGGATCGAGATCCGCGACGCCGTGCCGCGCGAGCGAGCTGGCCGCGCTGGTCCGCGACCACGACGTCGGTCGTCATGCCCTCGCTCTGGGAGTGCTGGCCCTACGCGGCGCTGGAGGCGCTGCACCTGAACCGCCCGCTGCTGGCGACGCCGGTCGGCGGCCTGACCGAGATGGTCGTCGCCGGGCAGAGCGGCTGGCAGGCCGCGGGCACCGACCCCGAGCTCGCTCGCCGCCGGCCTGGAGGCGCTGCTCGACGACCGCGCAGAGCCTCGAGGCAGATGGTGCGCGAGGGCCGCCCGGCCGCAGCTGGGCCGCTCGCTGACCGACCCGAGGCCAGATCGTCGACGCCTACGGGCGCTGGTCGCGGCGGGCTCCGCCGCGGGCCCGGCGCGCCGCGCCGCCGGCCGCCGCCGCGGCGCCGCTGGTCTCGGCGGTGTCCCCTACCACGCGAGCGCCGACGTTCGTCCGCGAGACGGTCGAGTCGCTGCTCGCGCAGACGCTACCCCCGGCTCGAGATCCTGCTCGTCAACGACGGCTCCTTCGAGGAGGCCGACTGGGTGGTGGCCGAGCTGGCGGCCCGCTTCCCGATCACCGTCCTCACCCAGCCCAACGCCGGCCTCGGCGCCGCCCGCAACTTCGGCATCCGCCAGAGCCGCGGCCGCTACGTCTTCCCGCTCGACGCCGACAACGCCGCCGAGCCCGACTTCGTCGCCCGCTGCGTCGAGGTGCTCGAGGCGCGCCCCGAGCTGGCCTACGTGACCGCCTGGTCGCGCTACGTCGACGAGAACGGCGATCCGCCCCCCGGCGACGCGGGCTTTCAGCCGCTGGGCGCCGGCCACAGCCCCGAGGCCAACGCCGAGCACAACATCGCCGGCGACGCCGCGGCGCTGATCCGCCGCCGCGTCTTCGACCTCGGCTTCGCCTACTCGGAGGAGCTGACCAGCTATGAGGACTGGCACCTCTACCGCGAGCTCGAGCTGGCCGGGCACCGCGGCGCGGTGATCCCCGAGCGGCTGATCCGCTACCGGGTCCACCCCGAGCCAGATGACCCGCCAGGTCGCGCTCGAGCACCGGCGGCCGCATCGAGGCCGAGATCGAGGCCCACATCCGCGAGAATTCGGTCCAATGGACGTCGTCGAGCGCCTGACGCTGGAGGCGGCCAGCTCGCACGAGCTGATCGCCTGCGAGCACCGGCACCGCTACCAGTTCGCGGCTCCGCTGTGCGGCGATCGCAGCGTGCTCGACCTCTGCTGCGGCAGCGGCTACGGGACCGAGATCCTCGCCTCGCGCGCCCGCGAGGTGGTCGGCGTCGACTACGACGTCGCGACGGTCGACCTCGCGCAGGCGACGCTCGGCCAGCATCGCCGGGGTCAGCTTCGAGGCGGCCGACGCGATCGCCTTCCTGCGCGACGTCCGAGCCCGGGCCGCTTCGAGGCGATCGTCTGCTTCGAGGGGCTCGAGCACCTGCGCGACGCCGGCCAGGCCCTGGCGCTGCTGCGCGAGCACGCCGACGCCGGCACCCGCGCTCGTCGTCTCGGTGCCGAACAGCAAGCTGTTCGACGAGGAGAACCCGTTCCACTTCACCGACTTCGGCTACGAGGAGGCGCGTGCACGCCTTCGCGGCCTTCCCGCAGACGGTGATCCTGCCGCAGTTCCTCGCCGAGGGCTCGCTGATCGTCCCCGCGCAGGCGACCGAGGCACCGACGTCTCGCTGCACCTCGCCGACCGCGACGAGCCCGCCTACGCGAACCACTTCATCGTCTGCGTCGGCTTCGCCGAGGCCGAGGTCGCGGCGGCGGCGACACGGGCGCATGCAGCTGCAGGCCGCCCCGGCCTTCAACCGCCACATGAAGGCGCTGGAGCGCGCCTACGCGGACCTGCGGCGCGCCAACGCGCCGCTCGCCGCGGCAGCGGCTCGGCAAGTCGGGCTCGGCGGCGGCTTCGTTCCTGGCCAAGGCCGACGGCTGGCGCCGGCGGGCGGAGAAGGCCGAGGCGCGGCTCGCCGAGCTGGAGAGCAGGTCGAGGCGGCCGGTCGACGGGGCCAGAGCCGCAGGCCGCGCACGGCCGTGACCTCGGGGCCGCCGCCGGCGCCTCCCGACCGCTGCATGAACACCTGGGAGGACCGCTACCGGCGCGCCCGCGAGAACCTGATCCCCTGGATCGAGGCGACGGTCCCGCTGGCCGGCAAGACGGTGCTCGAGTACGGCTGCGGCAACGCGCCGGTGAGCTGCGCCTTCGCCGAGCGCGCCGAGCGCCACATCGGGCTCGACATCGACGCCAAGGCGGTCGAGACCGGGCGTCGCGATGGCCGCCGAGCGGGGGCTCGAGCAACCTCGAGCTGGAGGCGCACCCGCTGGAGGGGATCGCTCGAGGCGATGGCCGCCCACCGCGGCGAGGTCGACGTCGTCCTGCTCTACGCGGTGCTCGAGCACCTGACCCTCGACGAGCGGCTCGAGGTGCTGCGGCTGGCCCGCGAGATCGTCGCGCCCGACGGCCACATCGTCGTCTGCGAGACGCCGAACCGCTTCTTCCCGATCGACCACCACACCTCGCAGCTGCCGTTCTTCACGATGCTGCCCGACGAGCTGGCGCTGATGCTCTACGAGCATTCGCGCCGCCCCGACTTCCTCAACGCGATCGCCGCGGCGATGCGCGAGGGGCCCGAGGCGGCGGCGTCGAGGCGCTGACGCGCTGGGGCCGCGGCGTCAGCTTCCACGAGTTCGAGCTCGTCTTCGACGACCTCTCCGACTACGTGGCCGCGTCCAACTACGACCTGGCGCTGTTCGCCGAGCGGCCGGTCGACCCGCGAGGAGCTGGCGCTGGCCCGGTTCCTGGATCGCGTCCGGCCCGACCTGGCGCCGGTCTGGTCGCGCTCCTGGCTCGACCTGATCCTGAGCGCCTGGCCGCTGGAGCGGCGGCCCGCCTTCCTGCGGCCGTGGGCGATGCAGACGACCGACAGTCCCGGCGTGGCGTGGACCGCCGCCGAGCGGCTGCGGATCCCCGACGCCGCGGACGCCGCTGCGGGTCCTGCTGCCGGCCGCAACATCGCGGCTGGTCGTCGGCGTCGAGCGTCGAGGCGCCGCGGGTCGAGGTCAGCGCTCGCGCTCGGAGTCGATCCGCAAGCCGCTCGCCGTCAAGGCGCGCGGGCGAGCCCGGCCAGGGTCACTACGCGACCTTCGAGCTGCCCGAGCCGCGCCTCGGAGCTGCAGATCAAGCTCTCAGCGGCCCGGGCGAGATCTTCTTCGTCGGCTACGAGGCCTGAGCCGGCGGCGATCCCTACGATGCGCCGATGCCAGCGGGGCGGGCGGAGCAGTGGGCGACCGGCGCAAGCCGGCGCCTTGGCGAAGCCACCAGGACCTACCTGGCCGACGGCGGGGCACGGCTTCCGGCCTGGGCGTTGCTCGCCGTTCTCTGCGCGGCCTCGGCGACGCTGCTGGTCGTTCTCGGCACCCGGCTGAGCTTCTTCAACGACGACTGGCACTTCGTCCTCCAGCGCACCGGCTT
This sequence comes from uncultured Actinomycetes bacterium, assembly GCA_963793785.1. Taxonomy (GTDB): domain Bacteria; phylum Actinomycetota; class Thermoleophilia; order Solirubrobacterales; family 70-9; genus CAWCBH01. The sequence continues at coordinate 2,261,843 of CAWCBH010000003.1, read as the reverse complement.
CACCGCCGACACGATCTTCGAGTCCTACAACGGGCACCTCAGCGCCATGCCGGTGCTCGCCTACAAGGGCCTGATCGGGCTCTTCGGCCTCGATTCCCAGGTTCCGTTCCGGCTCGCGATCGCGGCGGTGGTGATCGCGCTGGCGGTCGCTGTCTTCCTGTTCGTCCGCGAGCGGGCCGGCAACCTGCTGGCGCTTGATGGCGGCGGCGCTGCTGCTGTTCCTCGGCCCCGCCTGGGAGGACCTGCTCTTCTTCTCCTCGATCAACCTGATGGGGACGCTGGTCGCCGGCGTCTGCGTGCTGTTGCTGCTGGAGCGCGACACGCCGCGCCGCAACGCTGCCGTCTGCGGGCTGCTCGTGGTCTGCGGTGCTGACCTCCAACCTCGCCCTCCCGTTCGTGCTCGCCACGGTCGTCGCGGTGCTCTTGCGGCGGCGCCCCGCCCAGCTCTGGATCCCCGCGGTGGCCGCGATCGTGTTCGCGGTCTGGTGGGTCGCCTACGGGCACGAGGCGAACACGGCCGTCAGCTGGATCAAGATCGCCCGCGGCCCCGGCTACGCGCTGGACTCCTTCGGCAGCGGCCTTGCCTCGGCGACCGGGCTCTCCTTTCACTCCCTCGGGGGCGATCCCTACGCCTGGGCCCGGCCGCTGCTGGCGCTGGCGGTGATCGGGGTCGCGTTCTGGCTCTACCGCGGCGGGCGCCCACGCCCGTACCTGGCCGTGGTCGCGGTCGCGGCGCTGACCTTCTGGCTGCTGGCGGCGGCCAACTTCACCCCCGGCCGCGAGGCGGCGGCGAGCCGCTACCAGCTGATCTCGGTGACCTTCGTGATCCTGCTCGCGGCGGAGGCCTTTCGGCCGCGTGCGCCTCGGGCCGGGTGCGCTGGCGCTCAGCGTCGGTCTGCTCGCCGTCGTGATCGTCTCCAACTCGGTCGCGATGAAGGCCGGCTATGACCTCCTGCGCGGGCATGCCGCCTTCGCAAAGGCGGACCTCGGCGCGCTCGAGATCGGCCGCGCCCACATCCCCGACGACTACCAGCTCGACCGAGACGGTCTCCAACGACCCCTACCTGGTGCGGGTCACCGCCGGCGGCTATTACAGGGAGGGGATCCCGAACGACTATCCCGCCTACACGCCGGAGGAGATCGCGGTGGCGCCGCCCGACGTTCAGCAGGGAGCCGACCATGTGCTGACCGCCGGCTACGCGATCGCGCTGGAGCCGGCCAGGCGCCCGCGAGGCGCATCGCGGAGCGCCTGCCGCCCCCTGCCGCCGCTGCTCGACGGCGGGGCGCGGGAGCTGCAGCTGGCCCAGGGCGGCGCGGTCGTCACCAATCTCACAAACGAGCCGGCATCGATCTCGCTGCGCCGCTTCGCCCCGCCTGAATACGCTACCGGCATCGCGACCCTCGGCGGCGGTTTCTCGGCCCGGTTGCGAATCCCCGCCGACGCGGTGCAGTTGCCCTGGCACCTAAGCGCCACCGGAGGCGCCCTGGAGGTGTGTGACGGGTGATCACACGAGGCGAGCCGCAACTTCGGCCATCGGCGCGAGTTGTCGCACGAGATGAGCGCTAGGCCACGTGCAATTCCCCGGGCGCTGCGGATCGCGACCGTCCTCTTCGCGATCGCCCTGGCGATCCCGCTGGCGGCGATCGCCGGTCGCGGCGACCCCGACCGCTCCTTCGGCGGCGACGGCGTCGCCGCAGCTGGGGCGCCGACACGATCCTGCGGGCCGCCGCCGTGCAGCGCGACGGCAAGCTGGTCGCGGTCGGCGAGCAGGGCCGCGAGGCCGGGAGCACTGCGGCTCCTGGTCGTGCGCTTCAACCGCAACGGCAGCCTCGACCGCAGCTTCAGCCCCGGCGGCCCGGGCCTGCCGCTGCTGGGCGGCGGCGGCGGCGGCGGCATCTACGTCGGCCCGCGCGGGACGACCGCTCGCGGCGTCGCGATCCAGCGCGACGGCAAGATCGTCGTCGCCGGCGCGCGCACCGACAACGCCGGCACGGCGCACGCGGGGGATGCTCGTCCTGCGGCTGCGCCCGAACGGCTCGCTCGACCGCTCGTTTCAGCGGCGACGGGATGGCGACGGCGCTGGCTCCCGGCGGCGGCGAGGCCAACGCGGTCGACTCTCGACGGCAGGAAGATCGTGGTCGCCGGCTCGGCGACGCTCGGTCGCGGCGAGCGACGCGCTTCGCGCGCGTCGCTGTCGCCCGCTTCAAGGCCAACGGCTCCCGCGACCGCCGCTTCGGCAGCCGGGGGCGCGAGGGTCCTCGACTTCGGCCGGCTCTCCTTCGCCAACGCGGTCGAGGTGCGCGGCGACGGCCGGATCGTTATCGCCGGCTCGCAGCGCGACGACCTTCAGACGACGAACCTCCTCGTGGCCCGCCTGACGGCCGCGGGGCGGGCGCGATCGCAGCTTCAGCCGCGACGGCGCTCTTCGTGCGCCAGTACTCGCAGGGCGCCGCCTACTCGGCCGCCTTCGACCTCGCGCTGGCGCCGGCGCGGCAAGGATCGTCCTCGCCGGGGCGGCGACGAGCGGCAGCGCGGGGCTCGACGGCGATCGCGCTGCGGCTGAAGCCCGGCGGCGCGCCCCGACCGCAGCTTCGGCGGCGACGGCGTCACCTACCTGCGGGCGGCCAACGACCGCGACCAGTACACACCGCCAGGCGCCGTATCCCGGCGCCTACGGGGTGGCGCTGTTCGGCAACCGAGTCGTCCTCGGCGGCTACTTCGACGAGCTCGGCCGCAAGCGCCTGGCGCTCTGGGGGCTGAACGGCCGCGGCAGGGTCGACCGGGGCTTCGGCAGCGGCGGCCGCACCATGCGCGCGATCGGCGAGCAAAGCGCCCAGCTGCAGCGACCTCGCGCCGCGCCGGCAACGCCCTCTACGGCGTGGCGACGTCAGCGGCATCATCGATCCGCCGAGCGGTCTCGCCGCGCGCTATCAGGGCCGCTAGCCGATGGCCGATGACCTCAGCTCGATGCTGGCGCGGGCGGCAGTCGCTCGCGGCGCTCGCTCCTCGCGGCCCTGCCGGGCGCCGCGCTCGGCGGCCCCGGGCGACCTCGACACCTCCTTCGGCGGCGACGGCATCGCCGAGCTCGACGCACCGACTCGACCCTGCGCGGCGCCGCCGTGCAGCCCGACGGCAAGCTGGTCGCGGCCGGCGCGTCGGGCTCGAGCCTGATCGTGGTCCGGCTTCAGGACCGACGGCGCAGCTCGACCCGGCTTCAGCGGCGGCGGCGTCTTCATCGGCCCGGCCGGCACCAGCGCGCGCGGGGTCGCGATCCAGCCCGACGGCAAGATCGTCGTCGCCGCGGACCTCGGGCGCGCGGGATGCTGGCGCTGCGGCTGAACCCGAACGGGACCCCCGACCCTCGCTTCAGCGGCGACGGCGATCGCCACCGCCTTCGCCGGCCGGGCGCCCAGGGCCGCGCGGTCGCCCTCCAGGGCGGCAAGGTCGTCGTCGCCGGCAGCGCCCTGCCGCCGGCGTCGGCGACGGCTACGACCGCGTCGCGGTCGCCCGCTTCAACGCCGACGGCTCGCTCGACGGAGCCTTCGGCGACGGCGGCGCGCGGATCTACGACTTCGGCAGGCTCACCTTCGCCAACGGGGTCGCGATCGACGGCGACGGCCGGATCGTCCTCGCCGGCTCGCAGCGCGACGACCTGCAGACCACCGAACGTGCTCGCGGCGCAGGCTGACCCCCAACGGCGACCTCGATCCGCGAGCTTCGGACGGCAACGTCGGCGTGCCCGGCCTGTTCGTCAAGGACTACGCCCGGAGCGCCGGCTACTCGGCGGCCTTCGACGTCGACGATCGACTCCGCCAACAGGCCGGTGCTCGGCGGCCGCCGCGACCAACGGCACCGCCGATCCCGCAGGGCGCCGACGCGGTCGCCGTGCGGCTGACCACGGCCGGCGCCCCCGACGCCTCGTTCAGCGGCGATGGCATCGCCTACCTGCCGGCGACCTCGAGCAAGGACCAGTTCAACAAGCCAGGAGCCGTATCCCGGCGCCGCCGGCGTGGTCCTGGGCGGCAACGACATCATCCTCGGCGGCTACTTCGACGACTGACGCCAGAAGCAGCCTCGCGCGTCTGGGCGCTGACGCCAGGACGGCGACGCCTCGACCCCGCCTTCGGCGACGGCGGGCGCGCGACCGTCGCCTACCGACGCAGCGCCAGCATCGAACGCCCTCGCGATCGCCGCCAACGGCGACCTCTTCGGCGTCGGCGACATCGGCGAGCCTGATCGGCGACTCCCGGCCGGGCTGGCGGCGAAGTACGCGGCGTCGGCCCGCCGCCGCCGCCCGCCCCGGGCCCGACCACCGGCCCCCGCCGCCCCCGCCGCCGCCGACCCGGAGCCGCCGACCTGCCTCGGCGAGGAGGCGACGTCTGGTCGGCACGTTCCGGCCCGCGACGTGCTGCGCGGGACCCCCGGGCCCGACGTGATCGCCGCCTTCGGCGGAGTCGACACGTCGTCGGCCGCGGCGGCAACGACCTCGTCTGCGGGGGCGCCGGCAACGATCGGATCTACCTTCAGGGCGGCAACGACCGCGTCGCCGGGCGGGGCGGGCAGGATCTCCTCGCCGGGTCGTTCGGCGCCGACATGCTGCTCGGCCGCGGCGGCCAGGACCGACTGTTCGGCGCCGCGGGGCCGACGAGCTCTTCGGCGGCACCGCCGCCGACCTGCTGCTCGGCGGCGAGGGAGCGCGACCTGCTGCGGGGCGGCCCCGGCCGCGACAGCCGTCGACGGCGGCGCCGGGACGACGACAACAGCCGCGCAGTCGGAGCAGCCGATCCGATCTTCGCTAACCTGCCCCGCTCGTGAAATCAGCCCGCCGACAGAACTCGCGCCCGTCACGCGGCCGCCGCTGTGATCCGGCTGGCGCTGGTGGCGTTGCTCACGATCGCCGTCGCGGCCCCGGCCGCGCTCGCGCAGACGCCGGCCCAGAAGCAGTACGACGGCGGCGCCGCCAACGCCGGCAGGGGCAGGGCCAAGGCGGCCAGGGCAAGGGCAGGGCAAGGCCAGGGCAAGGACAGGGGCAAGGCGGCGCCGGCCAGAGCGGCAATCAAACCGGGGACGGCAAGGGAGACGGCCAGACCAGCGGCGCCCTGGCGGGCGCCAACCTGGACGCCGAGGACGACGGCGGCCTCAGCACCCTGGCGATCGTCCTGATCATCATCGGCGTGCTCGGCGCGGGGACGGCGGTTGCCGTCTGGATGCGCGGGCGCCGCGACGCCGAGGTTTGAGCCATCGGCACGCCGGCCGCGCGCCCCGCTTGGCCGCGGGTTAGCCTTCCGACGCCGTGCAAGACCTCAAGGGCCTGATCCTCTCGGGCGGGGCCGGGACGCGACTGCGCCCGATCACCCACACCTCCGCCAAGCAGCTCGTCCCGGTCGCCAACCGGCCGGTCCTCTTCTACGGCATCGACGCGCTGGTCGCCGCCGGCATCGGCGAGATCGGGATCGTGATCGCCCCCGAGACGGGTGACGAGATCCGCGACGCGGTCGGCGACGGGTCGCGGTTCGACGCCGAGATCACCTACATCGTCCAGGACCGTCCCGCCGGGCTCGCCCATGCCCTGCTCTGCGCCGAGGAGTTCCTGGCCGGCTCCAGGTTCGTGATGTACCTGGGCGACAACCTGCTGCGCGACGGGATCGTCGACCTGGTGGGGGCGTTTCGCGAATCCGACCCCGATGCCCTGATCCTGCTCACCCACGTCCCCGACCCGTCCGAGTACGGGGTGGCGGAGCTGGACGGAGGAGCGGGTCGTGCAGCTGGTCGAGAAGCCGTCCGAGCCGCCCTCGGATCTGGCCCTGGTCGGCGTCTACATGTTCGGATCCGCGATCTTCGAGGCCGCGCGCGGGCTCGAGGAGTCCTGGCGCGGGGAGCTGGAGATCACCGAGGCGATCCAGCGCCTGATCGAGGAGGGGCGCCGGGTCGAGCCGCACCTGGTCACCGGCTGGTGGAAGGACACCGGCCGCCTCGAGGACATGCTGGAGGCGAACCGCCTGGTGCTGGAGGAGCTGGAGCCGCGCAGCGACGGCGAGGTCGTCGACTCGCGTGTGGAGGGACGGGTTGCGCTTGCCGAGGGCGCGCGGCTGGAGGGCTCGGTGGTGCGGGGCCCGGCGATCATCGGCGCCGGGCGCGCGGATCAGCGACGCCTACATCGGGCCCTACACCTCGATCGGCGAGGGAGTCGAGATCGTGCGCTCGGAGATCGAGCACTCGATCATCCTCGCCGGATCGCGGGTCGCCGACCTCGGCACCCGGATGGAGGCCAGCCTGCTGGGCCGAAACGTGCGCGTGGAGCGAAGCGACGGGATGCCGAAGACGATCCGGATGATGATCGGCGACAGCTCCGAGGTGGAGATAGTTTGAGCGCTCGCGGGGGAGCGGCTTGAGGGTCCTGGTCACCGGTGCCGGCGGGATGCTGGGTCGCGACGTCGCGATGGCGGCCGCGAACGCCGGTCACGAGGTCTGCGGGCTTGCCCACACCGACCTCGACGTGACCGACTCCGAGCGGGTGTTCGATCGCTTCCGCCGGGAGAGCCCCGACGCGGTGATCAACTGCGCCGCCTGGACCGACGTCGACGGAGCCGAGGAGCACGAGGACCTGGCGATGGCGGCCAACGGCGCCGGCGCCGGCCATGTCGCGGCGGCGGCCGCCGAGGCCGGAGCCCCGGTGGCGTTCGTCTCCTCCGACTACATCTTCGACGGCCGCAAGGACTCGCCGTACGTCGAGGTGGACCAGCCGTCGCCGCTCTCGGCCTACGGGCGGACCAAGCTGGCCGGGGAGGAGGCGACCGCGGCGGCCAACCCGCGCCACTTCGTCGCCCGCTCGTCGTGGCTGTTCGGGATCGGGGGCCGGAACTTCGTCGAGACGATGCTGCAGCTGGCCGCCGACCACGGCGAGGTGCTGGTCGTCCGCGATCAGGTCGGCTCGCCGACCTACACCTGGCATCTTGCCTCGGGCCTGCTGCGGCTGATCGAGGGAACCGCCTGGGGGATCCACCACATGGCGGCCGGGGGCCAGTGCTCGTGGTATGAGTTCGCGCGCGAGATCTTCGACCAGGCGAAGGTCGAGTGCCGGGTGCTCTCGGCGACGACCGAGATGCTCGGCAGGCCGGCGCCGCGACCGCCCTACTCGGCGCTTGCCAGCCAGCGCGAGCACGCGATCACGCTGCCGGACTGGCGCGACGGGCTGTCGGGCTACCTCGCCCAGCGGGAGCCGGTCAGGTGAGCGGGCGCAGGTGAGGCTCCTCGTCGCCGGTGGGGCCGGTTTCATCGGCTCGAGCTTCGTGCGCCACCGGCTCGAGCAGCACCCGGGCGACAGCGTCCGGGTGCTCGACAAGCTGACCTACGCGGGGCGCCGCGAGAACCTCGCCGGCACCGACGACGAGCGGCTCGAGCTCGTGGTCGGCGACATCGGCGACCGCGAGGCGGTCGGCGCCGCCGTGGCGGCGTGCGACGCGGTGGTCAACTTCGCCGCCGAGTCCCACGTCGACCGCTCGATCGAGTCGCCCGGGGAGTTCATCGAGACCGACGTCTACGGCACCTACGTGCTGCTCGAGGCGGCCCGCGATGCCGGCATCCGCCACCTGCAGATCTCCACCGACGAGGTCTACGGCTCGATCGAGGAAGGCAGCTTCACCGAGTCCTCGCCGCTGGATCCCTCCTCTCCCTACTCGGCCTCGAAGGCGGGCGGGGACCTGATCGTCTCCGCCTTCCAGCGCACCTACGGCGCCGACTGCCTGATCGTGCGGGCCTCGAACAACTACGGCCCCCGCCAGTACCCGGAGAAGCTGATCCCGCTGGTGATCCTCAACGCCCTGCACGGCGACCCGGTGCCGGTCTACGGCGACGGCGCCCAGGTCCGCAACTGGCTGCACGTCGGCGACTTCTGCGCCGCGATCGACCTGGTCCTGGAGCGCGGCGAGGCCGGAGAGGCCTACAACGTCGGCGGCCCGGACGAGCTTTCGAACATCGAGGTGGTGCGAAGGATCCTCGAGCTGGCCGCGGCCGAGGAGTCGCTGATCTACCTACGTAGCCGACCGCCTCGGCCACGACCGCCGCTACTCGCTGGCCTCCGACAAGGTCGAGGGGCTGGGATGGAAGGCCGAGGTCGGCTTCGCGGACGGGATCGAGCGGACCGTGGCCTGGTATCGCGACAACGCCGACTGGTGGGAGCCGCTTCGCTCCGGCGAGTACCGCGATTACTACCGGCGCCGCTACGGAAGGGAGCTGGGCTGATGGCGCGGCGGCTGCCGACCCGGCTCGACGGCCTCGTCCTGCTCGAGCCCGAGGTGCACGGAGACGCGCGAGGATTCCTCGTCGAGACCTTTCGCGCCGAGGAGTGGGCGGCGTTCGGGGTCGAGGGACCCTTCGTCCAGCACAACCAGTCGCGCTCGGTGGCGGGCACGCTGCGCGGAATCCACTTTCAGACCGACCCCGGGCAGGCGAAGCTGGTCCGCTGCCCGCGCGGCAGGATCTTCGACGTCGCCGTCGACCTGCGGAGCGATTCGGCGACCTTCGGCGAGTGGGAGGGATACGAGCTCGACGACGAGCGCCATCGCCAGCTCTACGTGCCGGCCGGCTTCGGCCACGGCTTCTGCGTCCTCAGCGAGGAGGCCGACGTCTCCTACCTGCTCTCCAGCGTCTACGACCCGGCGACCGAAGCCGGAATCGCCTGGGACGACCCCGAGGTTGGAGTCGAGTGGCCGGTTGCCGAGCCGCTGGTGTCCGACCGCGACCGCTCGGCCCCGCGCCTGGCCGAGATCGCCGACGACCTGCCCTGGTAGGGCGTGCCGGCGTCGGATAAAGGCTTGTAGGGGCAGAGTCCCGGCCGACTCGCGAACTGTGTCCCGTTACCGTCGCTATGGGCCGTCTACGGGACACAGATCGGCTCGGCGGCGCGACCGAACGCTCGCCTCTACATGCTTCTTTTCTGAGCCCGGTCTAGTAGGCGCCGTCGCCGCGGATGATTGCCAGCGGCGTGCGGATCAGGATCGAGAGGTCGCCGGAGAATGTGAGGTTGTCGAGGTAGTCGCGCTCCAGCGCCAGGCGCTCTTCGAAGGTCAGGTCTCCGCGCCCGTAGATCTGCATCGGCCCGGTGAGACCCGGCTTGATCGAGAGGCGGGAGCGCTGCCGCTCGTCGTAGAGCGCGACGACGGCCTCCTCCTCGGGGCGCGGCCCGACCAGCGACATCTCCCCCCGCACGACGTTGAGCAGCTGCGGGAGCTCGTCGAGGCTGAGGCGGCGAAGATGGCGCCCGACCCGGGTCACCCGCGGGTCGTTGGGGATCTTGAACGCCGGCTCGTCGAGCCGGTCGAGGTCGACGAGGTCCCCGAGCATCGTCTCCGCGTCGGAGACCATGGTGCGGAACTTCAGCATCATGAACGGCCGGCCGCGCTTCCCCGCTCGTGCCTGCCGGAAGAGGATCGGCGAGCCGGAGTCGAGCAGGATCAGCGCCGAGATGACCAGGAAGACCGGCGACAGCAGGATCAGCAGCGCGCCGGCGATCGCGAAGTCCATCGACCGCTTCAGCAACATCGTCGAGCGAGGCGGGTCGGCGAAGCGGAAGTCCAGCACCGGCAGCTCGGCCAGACGGTTCAGCTCCACCCCGAGCCCGAGCAGGCGGTGGTGGCGGGGCAGGATGGTCAGCGCGAGACCGGCGACCTTGCAGTCGCGGATCATCCTCTCCGCCTGGGCGTCGCTCATGTCGTCCTCGGCGACGACCACCCGCTCGACCTCGTGGTCTCGGGCGATCTCGGGGATCTCCGAGATTGCGCCGAGCCGGGGCAGGGTCGGAGCGGAGCCGTTGGGATCCGGGCCGACGTATCCCACCAGCCGCAGCCGCGCCTCGGGATGGATCGCGACGCGACGGGCGATCATCTCGACCGCCTGCGGCGAGCCGATCACGATCCCGTTCGCCATCCCGGTCAATCGGTGCCAGCCGGCCCGCAGCCCGGCCCGCGCCACGAGGCTGCCGGCGAGGGTAACCGCGGCGACGAGGATTGCCGCCGAGGCATCCATCGAGGGCGCCGAGCTGAGCGCCAGCAGCCCGACCAGCGTCAGCGTCCCCAGCGCCGAGGCGGAGATCAGCACCGGGATCTCGTCCAGGGTGCTGTGGCGGATGCGGCGGTGATCGTGGTCGTAGAGGCCGTGCAGCTTCATGACCAGGATCCAGGCCGGACTGAGGATCGCCGCCCAGAGCAGCGTCTCGGAGCCGATCGCCGAGATCGAGGCGATCCCCAGTGCGATCATCAGCGCGATCCAGTCGCCGAGCGCGAGAAGGCGGCGCAGGAACGCCCCGCGCCGGCGCGCCCCGGCGGCGCCCTTCAACTCCAGCTTGCGCCGCTCCTGCGGATCGCGGGGATCGGGGTCGGAGCGGCCAGGATCGGGCCCCCCGGTCGGCGGCAGCTTCGGCCGCGTCGTCTCCGGAGGAGCCTCGATCGTCGCCCTGCTGGCTGTGACTCGTCTTTCCATGGCCCCCGGATCGGCGTTGCCGGTCCTTCTGCTTCGAAGCTTGATGTCGAAACCTAAAGGATCGATCAACGCTTCAGATTCCCAGTCTGCTCGGTCAATAACACCGGCAGAGGCCCTGCGGAGCGGTGACGCCGGGCGCTCAGGCGTCCATCGCGCGAAGTTCGTGGACAGATCGACGACGCCGTCCCGAAGACGATCCGTAACATTGACGGGTTGGCCACCCAAGCTGAGGCAACCGCCGAATCACCCCTGACGCCGTTCAGCGAGCCGGTGCGGCGCTGGTTCGAGGCATCGTTCGAAGGCCCGACGCCTGCGCAGTCGGGCGGCTGGGCAGCGATCTCGAGCGGCGAGAACACGCTGATCTGCGCCCCGACCGGCTCCGGGAAGACGCTGGCGAGCTTCCTGTGGGGGATCGACCGCCTCTCCCGCGAGCCCCAGCGCACCCCGGGGGTGCGGATCGTCTACGTCTCGCCGCTGAAGGCGCTCTCCTACGACATCGAGCGCAACCTGCGGGCGCCGCTGCGCGGGGTCGGCGCCGAGATCTCGGTCGGCCTGCGAACCGGCGACACCCCTCAGAAGGAGCGGCAGGCGATGCGCAGGACGCCGCCCGACATCCTCATCACGACGCCGGAATCGCTCTACCTGATGCTCTCCTCGGGGGCGCGGGAGATCCTCGCCACCGCCGAGGCTGTGATCGTCGACGAGATCCACGCCGTGGCCCAGTCCAAGCGCGGCTCCCACCTCGCGCTGACGCTGGAGCGACTGGAGGACCTCGTGCGTGAAGAACGGAGCGAGCGACGGCCAGGCTCCGCAGCGGATCGGCCTTTCCGCGACTCAGCGCCCCCTCGACCGGATCGCCAAGTTCCTCGTCGGCCCCCACCGCGAGTGCCGGATCGTCGACGCCGGCCGGACCAAGGAACTGGATCTGCAGATCGTGGTCCCGATGGAGGACATGACCGACCCGACCATCAGAACCGCTGCGTGGCCTCGGCGCGCGACTCGCGCCCGAGGATCGATCGGACGGGCGACTCGCCCCGCGTCCAGGGGCGGCGGAACCGATCCGCGACGGACCCGCCGGCGAAGTGCATGAAGTCCGTTCTGGCGACCGCATCGACCCCGACCCGAACTTCGATCCGCAGTCGAACCCTCGATCGATCTGGCCCGCGATCTACCCGGAGCTGCTGAAGCTGGTCCGCGAGCACACCTCGACGATCGTCTTCGTCAACAACCGCCGCGGCGCCGAACGCCTCGCCAAGCGCCTCAACGAGATGGCGAACGAGGAGGCCGGGCAGGAGCTCCCCGCCACTGAACATGCGGGAAATCACGACCTGGGTCAAGCGGATGGCGACCTCGTCGAGATCGCCCGCGCCCACCACGGCTCGTTGTCGCACGAGGAGCGCTCCAACGTCGAGGAGCTGCTGAAGTCGGGCAAGCTGCCCTGCCTGGTCGCGACCTCGTCGCTGGAGCTGGGGATCGACATGGGCGCGGTCGACCTCGTCATCCAGGTCGAGTCGCCGAAGTCGGTGACCCGCGGGCTGCAGCGGATCGGCCGCGCCGGCCACGGCCTCGGCGAGGTCTCCAAGGGCCGCGTGTTCCCGAAGTTCCGCGCCGACCTGCTGGAGTGCGCGGTGGTCGCGCGGCGGATGCGCGAGGGGGAGATCGAGGAGACGGTGATCCCCCAGAACCCCCTCGACGTGCTCGCCCAGCACCTCGTCTCGATGGCGGCGCTCGACGAGTGGGAGGTCGACGAGGTCGAGCGCCTGGTCACCGCCACCGAGCCGTTCTCGGATCTCTCGCGCGAGCAGCTCGAGAACGTGCTCGACATGCTCGACGGCCGCTACCCCTCGGACCGCTTCGCGGAGCTGCGGCCGCGGATCGTCTGGGACCGGACCGGCGGCACGATCCACGGCCGCAAGGGCGCCCGCCAGCTGGCGGTCACCAACGCCGGCACGATCCCCGATCGCGGCCTCTACGGGGTCCACCTCCCCGACGGGCGCCGGGTCGGCGAGCTCGACGAGGAGATGGTCTACGAGGCACGGCCGGGGCAGACGTTCCTGCTCGGCGCCTCGACCTGGCGGATCGAGGACATCACCCGCGACCGGGTGATCGTCACCCCCGCCCCGGGGGTCCCCGGCGCGGTCCCGTTCTGGCGCGGTGACGGAATCGGGCGCCCGGCCGAGCTCGGCAAGGCGATCGGCGCCTTCGCCCGCGAGGCCGTAGCCGCCGACCCGGAGGTGCTGGCGGGCGAGTACGACCTCGACCGCCGGGCGGCTGCCAACCTCGTCGCCTATCTGCAGGAGCAACAGGCGGCGACCCGCGTCGTCCCCTCCGACGAGACGATCGTCGTCGAGCGCTTCCGGGACGAGATCGGAGACTGGCGGGTCTGCGTCCTCTCGCCCTACGGCGGCCGGGTCCACGCGGCCTGGGGCCTGGCGCTCTCGCAGAAGATCCGCGCCGAGCGCGACCTGGAGGTCGACGCGATCTGGTCCGACGACGGCATCGTCGTCCACCTTCCCGATGCCGACGAGGCCCCGCCGGCCGACCTGATGCTGATCGAACCCGACGAGCTGGAGGACCTGGTCGTCGCCGAGCTGTCGGGATCGGCGCTGTTCGGCGCTCGGTTCCGGGAGAACGCCGCCCGATCGCTGCTGATCCCGCGTGCCTATCCAGGCAAGCGGACACCGCTGTGGCAGCAGCGCCTGAAGTCGCAGAGCCTGCTCGAGGTCGCCAAGGACTTCCCCCGCTTCCCGGTCATCCTCGAGACCTACCGCGAGTGCCTGCGCGACGTCCTCGACCTGCCCTCGCTGGCGGCGCTGCTCGCCGACCTGCACTCGCGGCGGCTGACCCTGGTCGAGGTCGAGACCCAGACCGCCTCCCCGTTCGCCTCCTCGCTGCTGTTCGACTACGTCGCGACCTACATGTACGAGGGCGACACGCCGAACGCCGAGCGCCGGGCGGCGGCGCTGGCCCTGGACCGCGAGCTGCTGCGGGAGCTGCTCGGCCAGGAGGAGCTGCGCGAGCTGATCGATCCGGAGGCGCTGGCGGAGGTCGAGGCGCAGCTCCAGCACCGCACCGAAGCCGGCCGGGCCCGCGACCGCGACGCGCTGCAACAGGTGCTCCGAAACGTCGGCGACCTGACCGCCGCCGAAGCCCAGGAGCGAGTCCAGGAGGGCTACTCGGCCGACTCGATGCTGGAGAAGCTGATCGCCGAGCGACGAGCGGTGCAGGTCCGCGTCAACGGCGAGGAGCGCTTCATCGCCGCCGAGGACGCCGGCCTCTACCGCGACGCGCTCGGCGTCCCGCCGCCGGCCGGTCTGCCCGGACAGCTTCCTCGACGAGAACGACGACGCGCTCGGCTCGGTCGTCCGCCGCTACGCCCGCACCCACGGCCCGTTTCCGACCGGCCAGCTCGCCGCTCGCTACGGCGTCGACCCGACCCCGGCGCTGCGGGAGGCCGAGCGCGGCGGCAACCTGGTGCGGGGCGAGCTGCTCCCCGGCGGGACCGAGCGCGAGTGGTGCGACACCGACGTGCTGCGCCGCGTGCGGCGCGCCAGCCTCGCCCACCTGCGGCGCGAGGTCGAGCCCGCCGATCGGCGCCAGCTTGCCCGCTTCTTGCCCAGCTGGCAGAACGTCGACGCCTACCGGCGTGCCGGCGCCGGTCCGGATCGCCTGCGCGAGGCGCTCGTGCCTCTGCAGGGGGTGTCGCTGACCCCGAAGGTCTGGGAGCACGACGTGCTGCCGCGGCGCCTCGGCGCCTACAGCCAGGCCTGGCTGGACGAGCTCTGCACCAGCGGCGAGGTGGTCTGGATCGGCGCCGGCGCGCTGGGGCGCACCGACGGCCGGGTCGCGCTCTACTTCCGCGAGGACGTCCGGCTCGCCGGCCCGCCGCCGGCGAACGCCAAGCTCGATTCTCCCGAGGGCGAGGTCCACGACGCGATCCGCGAGCGACTCGGCGCCGGTCCGAGCTTCTGGCTCGACCTCGTCGCCGACCTCGGCGATCTCGGCACCGAGGAGCTGCACACGGCGCTCTGGGACCTCGCCTGGGCCGGCGAGGTCACCAACGACGCATTCGCGCCGCTGCGGGCACCGCGGTTGCGGGCGGTCTCGTCCTCGGAGCGGCGCGGGAGGCGGTTCGCGCGCCGGCGGCCGGCGGGCGCGGCCGTGCAGGGGCGCTGGTCGCTGACTGCCGGGCTGTTCGGCGACGCGCCGGCGGCCGGTCCGCGGCTGCGCGCCCAGGCGGAGCTGATGCTGGAGCGTTACGGCATCGTCACCCGCGAGACGGTCCTCGCCGAGGGGGTCCCCGGCGGCTTCTCCACCCTCTATCCGGAGCTCGGCAACCTGGAGTTGCTCGGGACCGCCCGTCGCGGCTACTTCGTCGAGGGCCTCGGCGGCGCGCAGTTCGCGCTCCCCGGGGCGGTGGAGCGGCTTCGCTCGCTCCCAGCCGAGGACGGAACGCACCTGCTGCTGGCCGCCACCGACCCGGCCAACCCCTACGGCGCCTCGCTGCCGTGGCCGAAGCTCGACGGGGGCCGGCGTCCCGCCCGGGCCCCGGGCGCTCACCTGCTGCTGCGCGACGGCGAGCCGCTGGTCTACGTCGAGCGAGGGGGCCGGGGCCTGCTGCGGCTCGCCGAGCTCGACCAGGCCCAGCTCGCCGAGGCGATGTCGGCTCTTGCCGAGGCGGTCGCCGAAGGCAGGCTGCCGAAGCTCGGGATCGAGAAGGTCGACGGCGAGGCCGTGATCGGCTCCGGGTACGAAGAGACCCTGATCGCCGCCGGTTTCAGCCGCGGTCCTCGCAAGCTGACCGCCGCCGGCTGATCGTTCCGAAAGACAAACCAAGGAGAGGCGATGCCGCTTTATCTATCGAGATTCAGCTACACGGCGGAGACCTGGGCCAAGATGATCGGCAATCCGGAGGATCGCCGAGAGGCTGCGCAGTCATACATCGAGTCGGTCGGCGGGAAGCTGCACGGGTTCTGGTACGGCTTTGGGACCCACGACGGCTACACGCTGTGGGAGGCCCCCGACAACGTGTCGATGGCCGCGGTTGCCTTGGCGCTCAGCGGCGGGGGAGCGCTCAGCTCGCTCGAGACGACAGTTCTCCTCACCGTCGACGAAACGATGGATGCCCTGCGCAAGGCCGACCAGATCCAATACCGAGCTCCCGGCGCATAGCGATGCGCTGGCTCGGCGGCCCAAGCTCTGCCATTCCCGCCTAGTTGGCGGAGGGCGACACGATCCTGCGGGCCGCCGGGCGGATCGAGGCGGCGCTCGGGGGAGAGCGAGTGCGGGTCCGGGCGCCCCACCCGCGGGGGCGTGCGACGGGGGTCACACGCCTCGACGGACGGGTTCTGACTGCAGCGCACTCGCGGGGCAAGCACCTGTTGCTCGACTTCGGAGACCTCGTCCTGCACAGCCATCTGGGAATGAGCGGCTCCTGGCACGTCTATCGGGCCGGCGCCCGCTGGCGCCGGGCGCCGGGGTCGGCCTGGGCGGTGCTGAGCGGTGCCGAGAGCGAGGCCGTGCAGTGGGGCGGCCCGACCCTGCGGGTGCTGCGGGCCGAGCAGGTCGTACGGGACCCGGTCCTCGCCCGGCTGGGCCCCGACATCCTCGCCGCGGACTTCGATCCTGAGGCGGCGCTGGCGTCGCTACGCGGCGGCTCCCCACAACGTCAGATCGGCGAGGTCCTGCTCGATCAGTCCCTGGTCGCCGGGATCGGCAACATCTTCAAGAGCGAGGGCTGCTTCGCGGCCCGCGTCGATCCCTGGACGCCGCTCGGCGATCTCGATGACCGGCGCTTGGCGGAGGTCTTGCTCGCCACCCGCGGCCTGATGGAGGCCGCGGTCCGCAGCGGCCGCCAACCGCGGACCGTCTACAGGCGCGCCGGGCAGGCCTGCCGGTCCTGTGGCGGTGCGATCCGCTCCAAGGGCCAGGGAGACGCCAACCGCACGACCTACTGGTGCCCCCGCTGCCAGGCCTGAGGCCAACTCGCGAACTGTGTCCGGTTTGTCCCGCTGAGCGAGAGCATCGGGACACAGATCGGGGCGCCGCACCCGGCGGGTAGGAATGAATGCGGCGCTTCGCGCCTGACCAGCCTCTGCCGGCGCTAACACCGCGCCGGCCTTGGCAGTCATAATCGCGCCATGGCGGCTGCAGAGGAGAGCGCCGTCGAGCTGCTGAGGCGGGTTCCCCTGTTCTCCGAGCTCGGTGCGGATGAGCTGGAGCGCTTCTCCCGCGTTGCAGTGCCGCGCTCGTTTCCGGGCGGCACCCGGGTCTTCATGGAGGGCGATCGCTCCGATGCCTGCTACATCGTCCGCAGCGGCACCTTTCGGGTCACCCGCGAGCACTCCGACGGGCGGGCGATCACGCTCGCGACCCTCGACCGGGGCGACATCTTCGGCGAGCTGGCGATGCTCGACGGCGAGGTTCGCTCGGCCAGCGTCGAGGCGCTCGGCGACGGTGAGCTGTTGGCGCTGCCGGCCGGCGACGTGCGGGCGCTGCTGGGCCGCAACCCCGAGATCACCGTCAAGCTCGTGGCGGCGCTGGTGCGGCGACTGCGGATGGCCAACGAGCGGATCTCGCGGCAGTCGTTTCAGACCGTGCCCAGCCGCGTCGCGGGCGTTCTCTCACAACTGGTCGCCGACGAATCGCCGGCCGGCGACGGCGGTGGGGTGACGATACGCATGAACCAGGCGGACCTCGCGCAGCTGGCGGGGACCTCGCGGGAGAGCGTCAGCCGTTTCCTGGCCGAGCTCGAGCGCGCCGGGGTGGTGCGCTGCGGGCGCGGCCGGGTCACGGTTCTCGAGCCACCGAAGCTGCGGAACTACATCTTCTGAAACCCGACCACGACTTCTCCTCCCTGAGAGCGGGGATGGTGGAGCGCCAGCTTCGCCGCCGCGGCATCGGCGACGAGCGCGTGCTCGCGGCGATGGGGGCGGTGCCGCGGGAGGAGTTCGTCCCCGCAGACCAACGCCGCCGCGCCTACGCGGACTCGGCCCTGCCGATCGGGATCGGCCAGACGATCTCGCAACCCTGGATCGTCGCGGCGATCTGCCAGGGGATGGCGCTGGAAGGCGACGAGCGGGTGCTGGAAGTCGGGACCGGCTCCGGCTACTCGGCCTGCGTGCTCTCCCACCTGGCGGCCGAGGTGATCACCGTCGAGCGCCACGCGGACCTTGCCGAGCAGGCGCGCCAGGCGCTGGGGCGCTTGGCGGCGGTGCCGGTGGAGGTCGTCGTCTCCGACGGCAGCCGCGGTCTGCCCGACCGGGCGCCGTTTGGCGCGATCGCGGTCCACGCGACGGCGCCTGAGCCGCCCGCGAAGCTGCTCTCGCAGCTCGGCGACGGGGGCCGGCTGGTCGCCCCGATCGCCTCCCGCCGCGCCGACATCCTGACCGTCTTCACGCGGCGAGAAGACGCCATCGAGCCGACGGTGATCGGCCCCTGCCGCTTCGTGCCGCTGATCGGCGAGGAGGGCTACTCGGACTAGACGACTAAGGGATCGAGCTGCGCTGCTCGCAGCCGGCTGCCCGATCGCGCCCGCCGCCGCCGCTGCATCGATCGCTGCCGCCCTTGCCGTTGAGGAAGTCGTTCCCGCCGCGGCCGAGGAGGCTGTTGGCGCCACCATCGCCGATCAGCCTGTCGGAGCCACCCGACCCCTCGATGCTCTCGACGTTGCCGAGGACCCGCCCGTTGTTGCAGCTGCCGCCGCTGCCGCTGGAGCCGCCGATCGTCGCGGTGACCGCGCTGGGGGCGCGGGAGAAGGAGGCGTTGTCGGAGCCGCCACCGCCGTTGTAGACGTCGCCGTCGCAGGGGTCGCCGCCGACCAGCAGGTCGTTGCCGCCGCCACCGATCAGGGTGCTCTGACCGCTGTTGGAGGCTGTGCGAGTGTCGGTGCGGGCGCCGACGAGACCGTCGTTGCCTGGGCCACCGCGCAACGTGTCGGGATCGTTGTCGTCGCCCGCTTCGAGCGTGTCGCGACCGGGACCGCCGGTGAGGCTGTCCGCGCCCGCTCCGCCGCTGACTCGCGTCTCGGGGCGACCGGGGATGCCGGCGAGGGAGATCTGGTCGCCGCCGCCGCCGCCGTCGACGATCACGAAGGAAGCGGTGCGGGGACAGCGGGCGGCCAGGTTCTGGCCGCTGCCGACGACGTCGCATCCCTCGACGCTGTTGCGGCGGATGCCGCCGTTGGCCTCGGAAACGAGGATCCGGCCACCGCTGGAGCCGACGGTGATGTCGTTGGCGGAGCCGTCGCCGCGGATGCCAAGAGTGGTTGTGCCGTCGATGCTGCGGCTGCGGACGACGGACGTGCCCTGCCCGCCGCCGGGATCGGGCCGGCAGTTGTCGGGGTCCTCGATGTCGGAGCAATCGGCGCCGTCGGCGCCGCCGAACCCCTGGTCGCGACCCCCGCCGCCGTTCAGCCGATCGAAGCCGGCGCCGCCGTCGAGGCGGTTCGGGCCGGCATTGCCGGTGAGGACGTCCGGGAAGGCGGAGCCGATCAGGTCCTCGATGCTGGAGCCGAGGCTGTCGGTCCCGTCGCCCTTCGCGCCGCCGGAGCCGAGGCTTGCCCTGACGCTCTCGGACGCGGTCGCGAAGGAGGCGATGTCCTGCCTGCCTGGCCCGCCGTCGAGGCGGTCGGTGCCGAGGTCGCCGCGGACCACGTCGCGGTTTCCGCCGCCGCCGCTGACCCGGTCGCTTCCGACCCCACCGGCCACCTGGTCGCTGTCCCCGGGTCCGCCGGTCACGTCGTCGTCGCCGAGACCGCCGTCGACGAGGGCGTCGCTGCCGGGACCGCCGTCCATCTGGTCGTTGCCGCGGTCGCCGATCATCGTGTCCGAGCCGCCGCCCCCCTCCATCACCTTCTCGGTGCCCTTGCCGCCGTCGATGGAGTCGTTGCCGGCGCCGCCGTAGAGGCGGTCGGTACCTGTGTCGCCGAGGATGCGATCGTTGCCGCCGACGCCGCAGATGGTGTCGCTGCCGCGGCCGCCGATGATCCGGTCGTTGCCGCCACCGGCGAAGATCACGTCGGAGCCGCCGCCGGCGTTGATCACGTCGTTGCCGCCGCCGCGGACGATGTTCGCCCGCTTGCCGCCACAGGTCGCGGCCCCTGCTGCGGCGGGGGCCAGCAGCAGCAGCGCCAGGCACGCGGCAGCCAGGATTGCCGCCCGTGCGGCTCTGGGTCCCCCTCCCTGAACAGCCGACTTCAGCACTGACGACACCCTAGAAGGTTGCGGCGCGTCGGGCAAGCCCACCTGGACTTCAAGACGACGCTGCCGCCGTCCGCGGGCTATTCCACCTCTGCGTCGCGCCCCGGGCCGCCGTCGACGCGATCGCTGCCGGAGCCGCCGATCAGGCGGTCGGCGCCGCCAAGCCCGCGCAGGACGTCGTTGCCGGCTCGGCCCAGCAGCTGGTTTGCGTTGCCGTCGCCGATCAGGGTGTCAGGGCCCGGCGAGCCCTCGAGCCCCTCCACGGAGGCGTCGACGTGGCCGGCGTTGCAGCTGCCGCCGCTGCGCGTCACCGCGCCGCCGATCTGGGCGCTGACGCCGGGGTTGAAGCGCGAGAAAGAGGCGCTGTCGTGACCGGGCCCGCCGTCGAAGAGGTCGCCGTCGCAGGGGTCGCCGCCGACCAGCAGGTCCGAGCCGGGGCCGCCGATCAGCGTGCTGAGGCCGCTGTTGACGGGAGTCGGGTTGTCGGTGCGGGCGCCGATCAGGCCGTCGCCGCCCTCGCCGCCCGAGAGCCGGTCGGGATCGTTGTCGTCGCCGGCCTCGAGGATGTCGTTGCCCCGCCCACCGGTGAGGTCGTCGGCGCCCGGCCCGCCGTCGACGCGGACCTGGACCGAGGCCGGGACGCTCTCGGCGATGCGGACCGTGTCGTCGCCGCCGTCGGTGTCGACGAGCAGCGAGGTGACGTGATCGGCGCAGCGCGCCCCGGCAACGCCCGACGCTCCCAGGTGCGGGTCGCAGCCGTTCAGGTTGGTGGGCAGGATCGAGCCGCTTAGGTCCTCGATCACGTAGTGGGAGCCGTCGAAGTGGATCGAGAAGCTGTTGTCGGCGCCAAGCGCCGTGCACGCTCAGCGTGGTGGTGCCGTCGATGCTGCGGCTGCGGGTCACGGTCGTGCCGAGGTCGCCCGTCACTGCCCGCTTGCAGGCGTCGGAGGTGCCGCCGCCCGAGCAGCGGGCGCCGTCGGGCCCGCCGTAGAGCGCGTCGCCGCCGCCGCGGCCGTTGAGGTCGTCATAGCCGGCGCCGCCGTCGATCCGGTTCGGGCCGGAGTCGCCGTTCAGCTCGTCCCCGTAGGCGGAGCCGATCAGGTCCTCGACGCCGGTCAGCGTGTCGCGCCCGTCGCCCTTTGCGGTGCCGTCGGCGATATCGGCGAGGACGGCCTCGGAGGCGGAGGCGAAGGAGGCGATGTCGAGCCCTCCCGGGCCGCCGTCGAGGCGGTCGAACCCGAGGTCGCCCCGGACGACGTCGCCGTCCCCCTCGCCGCCGCCGACGAAGTCGGTGCCGAGGCTTCCGACGACGACGTCGCTGCCGCCGCCTCCCTCGAGGTGGTCGTCGCCGAGGCCGCCGTCGACGTAGTCGTCGCCGCGACCGCCGTCGAGCGGGTCGTTACCTCGGTCGCCGAACAGCCGGTCGGCGCCGTCGCCGCCGTCGAGCTGGCGGTCCGAAGCGCGTCCGGAGCGCAGAGACATCGCTGCCGCCGTCGCCGTTGAGGCTGTCCGGGCCCTTGCCGCTGGCCAGCTGATCGTCCCCGGGCCCGCCGGCGAGGCGGTCCGGCCCCTTGTCGCCGGTGAGGCGGTCGCCGCCGCCGCCACCGCGAAGGTCGTCGCCGCCCTTGAAGCCGACCAGGCGGTCGGAGCCGCCGCCGCCGAGAAGGCGGTCGGAGCCGGTGTCGCCGAAGACGCTGTCCGCGCCGCCGCCGCCGAGCAGGCGGTCGAAGCCGCGCCCGCCGTGGATCCGGTCCTTGCCGGGCCCGCCGCAGATCGTGTCGTTTCCGTTCGGCCCGCCGCTGATCCGGTCGTTGCCGCCGCCGCCGTAGATCACGTCGCTTGCCTTGCGCCCGACGATCACGTCGTTGCCGGCCGTGCCGACGATCGTCGCCGCCTTCCCGGCGCAGCGCGGCCCCGCCGCCGCCGGAGCCGGTGCGGCGAGCAGCGCCACGCCTACCGCTAGCGCGGCGATCGCCTGGGCAGGGGCTCTCCGAATCGAGGTCATCGTGGGCACCGGCAACCCCGCACCGCGCGGGGTGCTCCCCTTATCGGGCGCCCAGGCACTCTCAGCCGAGCTTCTCGGACACCCGTCCACCGAAAACCTGGACTCGGTTCGGATACGCTCGCAACGCGATGAGGGCAGGCGTCTACGTGCTCAACTTCTATTCGGCCGTTTTCGTCGACCAGCTGAAGCGGGGGCGCAAGACGGCGACGATCCGCCTCGGCGACAAGAGCAAGAAGTACGAGCGCGGCCAGGTCGTCTGGGTGACGGTCGGGTTTCGCCACAGCCCGCGGGAGAAGATCTTCTCGGCGGTGATCGACGACGTCGAGGTGAAGCGGGTGTCCGAGCTCTCACCCCGCGACATCGAGCACGACAACCCCGAGTTCCGCCGCCTCGAGGAGACGACCAATTTCCTCGAGCAGATCTACGGTCGCTCGATCTCCAGCGAGGACACGGTGACCGTGATCCGCTTCTCCCAGATCGTCGAGCCGCCTCGCTCGCATTACGGCAACGGCGAGACGCCGTCGCGCAATTAGCTGCGCCGAGTGGCGTACTACGCGTTCCTTACCACCTGGCTGCTCGACTGCCCACGGGAGCGGGTCTTCGAGGCGATCCACGACCAGGAGCGCTGGCCGCAGTGGTGGCGCGGGGTCGAGGAGGCGGAGGAGCTCGAAGCGGGCGACGGCGACGGTGTGGGAGCGGTCTCGCGGCTGGTCTGGCGCAGCCGCCTGCCCTACCGGGTCGAGTTCGAGGTCACGACCAAGGCGGTCGAGAGGCCGCACCTGATGGAGGGCCGGGCGGTCGGCGAGCTGACCGGCATCGGGCGCTGGCGCCTGTTCGAGCGCGACGGCATCACCGCCGTCCTCTACGAGTGGAACGTAGCCACGACGAGGCGCTGGATGAACCTGCTGGCGCCGGTCGCCCGCCCCGTCTTCGAGTGGAACCACGACTGGGTGATGGCCCGCGGCGGCGAGGGAATCGCCCGCCTGCTCGGCTGCCGGCTGCTGGCCAGCGGCTAGCTATCCTTTCGAAAGCGGCTTGGCACTCACATCTATAGAGTGCCAGCGCTTCCCAGCAAGCAACCACGAACCTTTCCGACCACGGAGGTAAAACGCATGAAGCTGAAGCCCCTCGGGGACCGGCTGATCGTGAAGCCGATCGATGAGGAGGAGACGACCGCCAGCGGCATCGTCCTCCCCGACACGGCGAAGGAGAAGCCACAGAAGGGCAAGGTCGTCGCCGTCGGCGATGGCAAGTGGGACGAGGACGGCGAGAAGCGGATTCCGCTCGACGTCGGCGAGGGCGACGAGGTCCTCTACTCGAAGTACGGCGGCACCGAGATCACCGTCGAGGACGACGAGCTCTTGGTGCTGCGCGAGTCCGACGTTCTTGCCATGGTCGAGTAGTCCTGGCCGGCACGGTAGCGCCGGCAGACTGGTCAGGCGGCGAAGCCGCCGCAATGATTCTGATTTAGGAGGAACCGAACAGATGGCTCACAAGGAGCTGAAGTACAACGCGGAGGCCCGGGGGGCCCTGCAGGACGGCGTCGACGCAGTCGCCAACGCGGTCAAGGTCACCCTCGGCCCGAAGGGGCGCTACGTCGTGCTCGACAAGAAGTTCGGCGCCCCCACGATCACCAACGACGGCGTCACGATCGCGCGTGAGATCGAGGTCGAGGACGTGTTCGAGAACCAGGGCGCGCAGCTGGTGCGCGAGGTCGCAACGGCGACCAACGACGTCGCCGGCGACGGCACTACGACCGCAACCCTGCTGGCGCAGATCATCGTCCGCCAGGGCATAAAGAACGTCGCCGCCGGCGCCAACCCGCTGGCGCTGCGGCGCGGGATCGAGAAGGCCGTCGACAAGGTGGTCGAGAACCTGCGCGAGAAGCAGTCCAAGGAAGTCTCGGGCAAGGAGCAGATCGCCCGCGTGGCGACGATCTCGGCCGGCGACGACGAGATCGGCGACGTGATCGCCGACGCGATCGAGAAGGTCGGCAAGGACGGCGTCGTCAACGTCGAGGAGGGCCAGACCTTCGGCATGGAGCTGGAGTTCACCGAGGGGATGCAGTTCGACAAGGGCTACATCTCGCCCTACATGGTCACCGACCAGGACCGCATGGAGGCGGTGCTGGAGGAGCCCTACGTGCTGATCGCCAACCAGAAGATCGGCTCGGTGCGCGACATGCTGCCGGTGCTGGAGCAGGTGATGCAGGGCGGCCGCCCGCTGCTGATCGTCGCCGAGGACGTCGAGGGCGAGTCCCTCGCGACCCTGGTCGTCAACAAGCTGCGGGGGACCTTCACCGGCGTCGCCGTGAAGGCGCCCGGGTTCGGCGACCGCCGCAAGCGGATGCTCGAGGACATCGCGATCCTCAGCGGCGGCGAGGTGATCACCGAGGAGATGGGGCTGAAGCTGGAGAACACCCAGCTCTCCCAGCTCGGCAAGGCCCGCCGCGTGGTCGTCTCCAAGGACACGACGACGATCATCGACGGCGGCGGCGAGGGCGACGACATCAAGGGCCGGATCAAGCAGATCAAGCAGGAGATCGAGAACACCGACTCCGACTTCGATCGCGAGAAGCTCCAGGAGCGGCTCGCGAAGCTGGCCGGCGGTGTCGCCGTCGTCAAGGTCGGCGCCGCGACCGAGACCGAGATGAAGGAGAAGAAGCACCGCGTCGAGGACGCCCTGCAGGCGACCCGGGCGGCGCTCGAGGAGGGTGTCGTGCCGGGCGGCGGCGTGGCGCTGCTGAACGCGGAGGACTCGCTCGATCTCGACTCCTTCGACGACGCCGACGAGCGCACCGGGGCGACGATCATCCGCCGCGCGCTCGAGGAGCCGCTGCGCCAGATCGCGGAGAACTCCGGCGAGGAGGGCTCGGTCGTGGTCAACAAGGTGCGCGAGCTGAAGGCCGGCGAGGGCCTCAACGCCGCGACCGGCGAGTACGGCGACCTGATCAAGGCGGGCGTCATCGACCCGACCATGGTCACCCGCTCGGCGCTGCAGAACGCCGCGTCGATCGCGAAGAACATCCTCACCACCGAGGCGATCGTCGCCGAGCCGCCGGAGAAGGACGGCGCCGGGATGCCCGGCGGCGGCGGTATGCCCGACATGGGCGGGATGATGTAGGTGCGGTTGGGCCGGCGCGGTTAGCGCCGGCAGAGGCTGGTCAGGCTGCGAAGCAGCCGCAATGATTGGCCTCGGCGTATGCTCGCCGCAACAGGCGAGTGGCTTTCGAAGGGCCCGGAGCGATCCGGGCCCTTCGCGTTCTTGCAACGGCACCTGCACGTGACATAAGCCGAGCGGATCGCAGGAGGTCGAGCAGCCCGCACGAAGCGTGGCTGCAGTGAGGAGCTTCAGCTGCAACTGATTCGGATCGTGGCTGCGGTGTTAGGCGGGCTCGTGGCCCTGCCGTTGATGACCTCTCCCGCGTTCGGGTCGGCTCCGCACACGGTGCTGCCCGGAGAGACCCTCTGGTCGATAGCGGTGGCGAGCAACTTCACGACCCGCACCGTCGCCGCCTTCAACGGCATCCCGGTGGACGGGCAGGTCGTGGCCGGAGAGACGATCCAGATCCCGACCGTCGCCGAAGGCGCGGCCGCGCTCACCGCCGACCCCTCCTACGGCTCGGTGACCCCCGTGTCGCCCTCGACATACCAGTCGGCGCCGGGGATGGGCCACATCACAACACCGTGGGGGCCGCTGCACCTGACGCCGGCGGCGGCGGAGAGCTGGGAGGCGATGCGGGCCGAGTCGCTGCGCCTATACGGCCTCGATCTCTACCCGGGCGGGCCGCTCTCTGCGCTGCGGACCTATGAGCAGCAGGCCTACCTCTACGACCTCTTCCTGTCGGGACTCGGCGCGCCCGCCAACCCGCCCGGAACCTCTTCACACGAGCTCGGAACCGCCGTCGACGTCGACACCCCGGAGATGCGCTGGGTGATCGACCAGATCGGTGCCCAGTTCGGCTGGGGCAAGACCCACGCCCCGGGCGAGTGGTGGCACGTCGACTACCTCGGCTACTAGCTAGGAGCCGAGCACGTCCTCCATCGGCCGCGGCTGCACGCCCAGCGTCTCGGCGTCGGCGGTGCCGCGGTCGCTGGTCATCGGCACCTCCATCAGCTCCGCCTCTTCCCAGGTCGCGAACACCGCCTCGCCGAAGACCTTCCGCAGCGCGATCAGGCCGGTGCGCACGATCCCGAGCGGGATGTGGACGAGCGGCCGCGGCCGTCCGGCGAGACGGCTGACCAGGTCGGACATCTGGTCGTAGGTCAGCGTCTGCGGACCGGCCAGCTCGTAGCGGGCGCCGCCGCCGCCGTCGAGGCCGCCGATCACGCAGCGGGCGACATCGTGAGCCCAGATCGGCTGGTAAAGGGCCTGACCGGAGCCGGCGATCGGCATCACCGGCAGGAACGAGAAGCGGCGCAGCAGCGTGATCCAGGGGTCGGAGTGGTCATAGACGATCGACGGCGCATGGACCGTGGTCTGCATTTCCGACTCGAGGACGGCCTGCTCGGCCAGCGCCTTGGCGCGAAAGAACCGCGTTCGCTGCAGGCTGCTCGCATTGAGGGCGCTGAAGAAGACGAACCGCTGGACGCCGGCCAGCTCCGCGGCCCGCAGCAGGCGCACGGTCGCGAGGCCGTTCAGCTCCTCGATTCGTCTCGGCGGCTGATCTCGGATCGTCGCCGCCAGATGGATCACGGTGTCGACGCCGCGCAGCGCCTGCCGCAGCAGGTAGGGGTCTGAGAGCTCGCCGAGGTCGCCAAGGGCGATCTGGACGTTCACCCGCCGGGCCCCGAGGCGCCGCGGCTCCCGAACCAGGCAGCGGACGGTCTCCCCGCGCTCCAGCAACAGGGGCAGCAGATGGGAGCCGATGCTCCCGGTGGCGCCGGTCAGCAACAACATGCCCGGAACCCTAGAATGTCGCCTCCGTCTGAGCTTCAGGCACCGAACGACGACCTAGGAGAACGCCTCCAAAATGACCTACGTCATCGCGGAACCCTGCATCGGCGAGAAGGACAATTCGTGCGTCGAGGTCTGCCCTGTCGACTGCATCCATCCGACGCCAGACGAGGCCGACTACGAGGAGGCCAAGCAGCTCTTCATCGACCCCGACGAGTGCATCGACTGCGATGCCTGTGTCGAGGCCTGCCCGGTCGACGCCTGCTTCGCCGAGGACCAGCTTCCCGGCGAGTGGGCCAAGTACACCGAGATCAACGCGGAGTACTACAAGAGCAAGAGCTAGCCGGCGCGGACCGCGCCGGCTACTAGTTGACCATCGGCAACTCAGTGCCGCTGATCGGCGCCGCCTCGGCGGCGGCGGGCACGGCCTGAAGCACAGGCAGCTCCTGCGGGGTCGTGGCGACGATCCCGCGAGCGGCCTGGCGGATCGCCTGCGACGCGGGCGCATCCGGCTCCTCGGTGACCAACGGCGCGCCGGCGTCGGCATGCACGCGCAGCTCCTCCGAGAGCGGCACCTTGCCCAGCAGGGGAACGTCAAGCTCGTCGGCGAGCAGTTGCCCGCCGCCCTCGCCGAAGATCGTGAACCGCTGGCCGTCGGGAGTCGAGAACCCGGACATGTTCTCGATCACGCCCAGCACCTCGAGGTCGACCTTGGCGGCCATCTCGGCCGCCCGGGCGGCAACGGACTGCGCGGCCGGCTGCGGCGTCGTGACGACGAGGATCTTGGCCTGCGGCAGCAGCTGGGCGAGGGTCATCGAGACATCGCCGGTGCCCGGCGGCAGATCGAGGAGCAGGTACTCGAGCTCGTCCCAGGCGACGTCCTCGAGGAACTGCTGGATCGCCTTGTGGAGCATCGGGCCCCTCCAGACGACCGCCGCGTTCTCCTCGACGAAGAACCCGATCGACATCACCTTGACGCCGCCGGGGGTGGTCAGCGGCACGATCTTTCGCTCCCCGTTGACCTCGGGCTTTTGGTTGACCCCGAGCATGCGCGGGATCGAGTAGCCGTAGACGTCGCAGTCCAGCGCCCCGGCGGAATGGCCGTCGGCCTGCAGCGCCGCGGCGAGGTTGGCGGTCATCGTCGACTTGCCGACGCCGCCCTTGCCCGACGCGACGCAGATCACGTTCTTGACCTGGGCGAGCGCTCCCTCGGGGAGACGGCCTCGGCCCAGCGCCTGCTGCAGGGCGCCCTTCTCCTCGTCGGAGAGGACGTCGAAGCCGACCTCGACCTCGGTCACCCCGTCGAGCTCGCGCACCTGCGCCGCAACCGCCTGCTGGAAGTGGTTGCGGATCGGGCAGCCGGCGGTGGTCAGCGAGACGACGACCTCGACTCGGCCGCCCTCGCGGACGTCGATCTGGCGCACCATGCCCAGCTCGACGATCGAGCGGCGCAGCTCCGGGTCGATCACGGCCCGCAGCTTCTCGGTGATCTGTTCGTTGGTCGGTAGCGGCATCAGGTCAGTTTGGGTGGTCGAGGTTCACCGCCTCATGGCCGGTCAATGTCGACCACCGGCTCCTGGGCTGTGCCCGACCCAACACCTATTGTCGCAAAGCCGGGACCGGGCGCTCTAGCCGATCCCGCCGCTGGTCGGCTCGGGCTCGGGCGGGTGCGGAGCGAAGGCCGGGAAACGGCGGGAGTCCAGACGGCGCCGCAGCACGTCGAGGCCGCCGGGATAGTTCTGGATCCGGAACGAGTTGCTGGATCCGAAGTCCTGGTAGTAGACGAGCATCCGCGTGTGCCGGTGCGTGCGCACGAATCCGAACACTCGCCGCACGAAGCGCGGCGAGTCCCCGCCCCAGAGGCCCCATTCGGTGAGCGCGAAGGGCTTTGACTTGCGCTTCGCGTAGCGGCGATAGAAGCGCCGCAGGTCATTCCAGTACGGGTAGCGCGAGTAGAAATCGGTGCCGACCCAATCGACCCATCGCGATCCGGGCCAGTAGTACCCCGGTCGGTTGGCCCGCACCCCGGGAGAGCCTTCCGGCAGCGGGCTCCAGATGACCGCGATCGGCGCCTCCGGCAGCCGCCGCGGCTCGCGGCCGCCGCCGCGGCGGATTCCCGGCAGGCCCAGCCGCTCGAGGCGGCGATTGATGCGCCAGCGGCGGGCGCCCCCGTGCACGATCACGTAGATGCGGCGAAATGCGCGCCGGTACCAGTGGTGCGCGTAGCGCGACGCGCGCAGGTTGCCGGCGCAATCGACCGCCGTGTAGGCGTTGAGGCAGCGATTCGGCTCTCCCAGCGGCCTGATGTAGGCGCGGATCTCGGCTTCCGCGAAGCGGCGGTTCAGCCGCAGCAGGTACTCGTCGCCCTTGCCGACGGCGATGCCGCGGGGGGTGATCACCTCGCGCCCGTCCTGGTTGACGGTCGAGATGTGCAGGATCGGCCGGGCGCGGACCTCGCGCCAGCGGGGAATCGCCTGGTTGAGGCTGTTCTCCCAGGGGTGGTAGGTCTCGATCACCGCCGGGTGCTTGTCGACCGCCCGCGCGAAGCTGCGAAAGCCGGAGGCGTCGCCGTTGTCGGTGACCCCGAAGAAGACCTCGCCCGACGGGGGCTTGTAGACGCGGAAGGCGAGCGCGGACGGCGCCGCAAGCCCCAGGCAGAGCAAGAAGGCAGCGGCGACGAGCGGGAGCCGGGCAGCGCGCAGCGCCCGCCCACCGCTGGAGCGGAGCCGCAGATGGTCGTCTCTCCCGCCGGGTGAGCCCACAATCACTCGCAACACGCCTCCGGGGGCGCCGTTGCGGAGCAGGCCAGACTATGGAGGGCCCGACGCCAACCCGCAACTTCGGTTTCAGACTGGGACGATTTGCGGGTGCAGCGCTCCGAGGACGAGTTCGAGACCCTGGTCGCCGAGGCGATCGACCGGCTGCCGGCGCAGTTCCGGGAGCTGCTGGAGCAGGTTCCGGTGGTCGTCTCGGAGCTGGGCGGCGACGAAGCCGCCTACGGGGAGTACTTCGGCGACGGGGTCGCCGGCGACTTCTTCGAGGACCGGATCGTGATCTACCGCGACACCCTCGAGCGCGACTTCGGCCACGACCCCGATCTCCTCTCCCGCCAGGTCGAGCAGACGCTGCGCCACGAGCTCGCCCATCACCTCGGCTTTGAGGAGCGAGGCGTCGAGGACCTGGGCCTGTAGTCGGCAGCCGGCGATGCTCCTCGCCTATAGTGCCGCGGCGTGAGCGAGGCAACCCTGCACACGACCGCCGGCGCGATGACGGTCGAGCTGTTCGACGACGAGGCTCCGAAGACGGTCGAGAACTTCCGCAAGCTCGCCGCCGACGGCTACTACGACGGGCTCGCCTTTCATCGCGTGATCAGCGACTTCATGATCCAGGGCGGCTGTCCGGAGGGCACCGGCCGAGGCGGTCCCGGCTACACCTTCGAGGACGAGATCAACGAGCACAAGATCGTCCGCGGCGCCCTGGCGATGGCAAACGCCGGCCCGAATACGAACGGCTCCCAGTTCTTCATCGTCACCACCGACGCGGCGCCGTGGCTGGACGGCAAGCACACGGTCTTCGGGCGCATCAGCGACGGGATGGACGCCGTCGACGCGATCGAGGCGACCGACACCGACTCATCGGACCGGCCGCTCTCCGAGCAGAAGATCGAGCGGGTCGACCTCAGCGACTGAAGTCGCCCGGCCTCGCCGGCGGCGATTAGGCTGGCGGCCGTGCAGAACGCCTACGACTACGTGGTCGTCGGTGCCGGGGGAGCGGGTTGCGCGGTGGCGGCCCGGCTCAGCGAGGACGCCGGCACGCGGGTCCTGCTCCTCGAGGCGGGCGGGCGCGACCGCTCGCCGAACATCAAGATCCCGGCCGCCTTCGCGAAGCAGTTCAAGACCAAGCTCGACTGGGACTACAGCACCGGGCCCGAGCCGCATCTCAACGACAGGGAGCTGTTCGTGCCCCGCGGCAAGTCGCTCGGCGGCTCGACCTCGATGAACGCGATGATGTACACGCGCGGCCGGCCGCTGGACTACGACGGCTGGAGCGAGGCCGGCTGCCCGGGCTGGGGCTGGGCGGATGTCGAGCCCTACTTCCGGCGGCTCGAGGACTACCGGGCGCCGGGCGGCGAGGGGCACGGGCACGACGGCCCGCTCACGTCAGCGGCGCGTGCGACCCCCGTCCGCTCACCGGCCGCTTCCTCGAAGCCGGACAAGCGGCGGGGATTCCCGCCAATCCCGACGTCAACTCGCCCGAGCAGGACGGGCTGAGCATGACCCCGGTGATGCAGCGAAACGGGCGCCGCTGGTCGAGCGCCGATGCCTACCTGCGCCCGGCGCGCAAGCGGCCGAACCTGACCGTGAAGACCGGGGTGCAGGTGCTGGGAATCGAGCTCGACGGCGGGCGCGACCGCCGGCGTGCGCTGGCGCGGTGGCCGCGGCGCGCGAGGAAGCTGGCCGGGTCGGGAGCGAGGTCGTCCTCTGCGCGGGGGCGATCGGGAGCCAGCAGCTGCTGATGCTGTCCGGCATCGGCCCCGCCGAGCACCTGCGCTCGCACGGGATCGAGCCGCTGGTCGATGCTCCTGAGGTCGGCGAGAACCTGCAGGACCATCCATTCCTGACGCTCTGCTGGGAGACGACTGTCGATGACGACCTGGCAGACGCCGAGAAGCCGAAGGCGCTGCTCCAGTTCCTGATCCGGCGGAAGGGGCCGCTGACCTCCAACGTCGGCGAGGCGCTGGCCTTCATCCGCACCCGGCCGGGCCTGCCCGCGGCCGACGTCGAGCTGATCTTCGCCCCCGCCTACTACCACGACCACGGCTTCGACGAGTTCGACGGCCACGCCTTCACCCTCGGGCCGGTGCTGATCTCCCCCGCAGCCGCGGCCGGCTGCGGCTGCGCTCGGCGGATCCCCTCGCGAAGCCGCAGCTCGTCGGCAACCACCTCGCCGAGCCGGAGGACCTGGCGGCGATGGTCGCCGGCGTCCACAAGTCGCGCGAGATCGCTCACACCGAGCCGTTGGCCTCGGTGCGGGGTCGCGAGCTCGTGCCGGGCGATCGGTCGCGTCGGATGCCGACGTCGAGGACTTCGTGCGGCGTGAGCTCGAGCTCCTCTACCACCCCGTCGGCACCTGCCGGATGGGCAGCGACGATGGCGCGCGTGGTCGATCCGGAGCTGCGCGTGCGCGGCGTCGACGGCCTGCGCGTCGCCGACGCCTCGGTGATGCCGACGATCGTCGGCGGCCATCCCGACCGCCGCGATCGTGATGATCGCCGAGAAGGCCGCCGACCTGATCCGCGGCGTCGCTCCGCCGGCCTAGGCGGGCTCGCGGACCAGCGCCTCGGGGCCGAGCGTGGTGACGTCGGTGTGGCCGGTCAGGGCCAGCGTCAGGTCGAGCTCGGCGAGCAGCATCTTCAGCACCGTCTCGACGCCGGCCTGGCCGTCGAGCGCCAGCCCCCAGAGGTAGGGGCGGCCGAGGAGGATCGCGTCGGCGCCCAGCGCAAGCGCCTTGAGGACGTCGCTGCCGCCGCGGATGCCGCTGTCCATCAGCACCGCGATCTGATCGCCGACCGCCTCGACGATCGGCGGCAGCGCCTCGAGCGCAGCGATCGCGCCGTCGACCTGGCGGCCGCCGTGGTTGGAGACGATGATCCCGGCCGCTTCCCGCGCTCGAGCGCCTCGCGGGCGTCCTCGGGGTGGAGGATCCCCTTGAGAGGATCGGCAGCTCGGTCTGCTCGCGCAGCCAGGCCAGCCGCTCCCAGGTGAGGCGCGGGATTGGCTCTAGCACGCTGAGGAAGTGGCCGACGGCGGCTCCGATGTCCTCCTCGGGCGGGCTGCTCCAGCCCCTTCGCGGAAGACCGGATCCTCGAAGTAGTTCGCGGTTCCGGTGCCCTCGAGGAACGGCAGCCAGGCCTGCTGGAGGTCGCGCGGTTTCCAGCCCGGCATGAAGGTGTCGACGGTGACGACGATCGCGCTTGTAGCCCGGGCCTCTCGGCGCGGCCGACCATGCTCGCGGCGATCGCGTCCTCGCCTGGCCAGTAGAGCTGGTACCAGCGAGGGCCGTCGCCGCAGGCCTCGGCGACCTCCTCGAGCGAGTAGGCGGCGGCGGTGCTGGTGACATAGGGCAAGCCCAGGCCCGCGGCGGCCCGGGCGCTGGCCAGCTCGCCGTCTTCGTGGACGATCTTCTGCACCCCGATCGGCGCCAGCAGGACCGGCGCCGGAATCGTCGATGCCGAGCAGCTCGACCTGCAGCGAGCGCTCGGAGACGTCGCGCAGCATCCGCGGCACGATCCGCCAGCGCCGGAACGCCTCGCGGTTTGCCCGCATCGTCTCCTCGCTGCCCGCCCCGGCGCAGACGTAGGCGCGGGCCCGCGGCTCCATCGCCTCCACGGCTCGCTCCTCGAGCTCGGCGATCGAGACCGGGATCGCGGGCTGCTCCCCGGCCAGCCCGCGGGCGTAGATCTCGCGGTAATAGTCGGCGTACTCGGCCACGGGCGGAGCCTATTCGGGGCGGTCGGCTGGTATCACCTGTCTGCCGCCGGAGGGGTGGCAGAGTCTGGTCGAATGCGGCTGCCTTGAAAGCAGCTGGCCGGTTTCACCGGCCCGGGGGTTCGAATCCCTCCCCCTCCGCTGTCGCTCAGTAGCGCCGCGACGGGGTTGCGATGAGCCCGGCCGGGATCGATTGACAGGATGGAGCGATGCGGCGGCTGACGATCCTCGCCTCGGCGATCATCTTCCTCGACGTCACCTTCTACGCGGCGATCACGCCGTTGCTGCCGACCTACAGCGAGGATCTCGACCTCGGCAAGGCGGGGGCCGGAATCCTCACCGCCTCGTTCGCGGCCGGAACGCTGATCGCCTCGATTCCGGCCGGCTTCGTCGCCGCCCGGGTCGGGCCGCGCCGGACCGTGATCAGCGGCCTGCTGCTGCTCGGCGTCTCCAGCGCCGTGTTCGGATTCGCCGAGCAGATCGTCCTCCTCGATGGCGCCCGTTTCGCGCAGGGGGTCTCGGGCGCGCTGACCTGGTCCGGCGCGCTGACCTGGCTGATCACCTCCGCGCCCGACGAACGCCGCGGGGCGGTGATCGGCGGCGCGATCGGGACCGCCGTCGGGGGTGCTCTTTTCGGACCTCCGCTGGGCGCGCTCGCAACCGAGATCGGGACCGAGCCGGTCTTCGCCTCGGTCCTGGTCGTGACCCTGGTGCTCGCCGCCGCCGCGTCGCGCCTGCCCGATACGACGCAGCCCCAGGAGGACAGCCCCGGCAAGGTGCTGCGCACCCTGGGCAGCGGGCCGGTGCTTGGAGCCGCGGCGCTGGTCGCAGTTCCCTCGCTGACCTTCGGCACCAGCGCCGTGCTGGTGCCGCTGCGAGTTGACGAGCTGGGAGGGAGCGCGGCACTGATCGCGGCCGGGTTCACGTGCGGCGCGGCCCTGGAGGCGATGCTGGCGCCGGCCGTCGGCCGTTACTCCGACCGGGCCGGGCGGTTGGCCCCGTTCCTGATCGGTATTGGGATCGGCGCTGTGATGATCACGCTGGTCGGCGTCGGCGACGTGATCCCGGTTGTGATCGGAGCGGAGGTCGGAATCGCAGTCGGAGCCGGCTTCTGCTTCGTGCCGGCGACGACGATCCTCTCCGAGGCCGCGGAGGCCCACGGGCTGCACCAGGGCTTCGCGGCGGGGCTGCTCAACCTCGCCTGGGCGGGCGGGCAGGTCAGCGGCGCGGTCGCCGGGGGAGCGGTTGCCGGCGCGGCCGGATACGCCGCCCCTTGCCTGGCGATCGCCGCCCTCCTGCTGGCGACCGCGTTCCTGGCCCGGCGGGTGGTCGGGGCCGGCCCTGTTGCCGAGGCCGGCCTCGGCGAGCGGGTCTAGGCTTCACCCGATGGCGACCGCGACGACCCGGACCCCACGTGGGGCGGTCGAGGACTGGCGCAACTGGGCCGGAGACCAGGCCTGTCGCCCGGCCGAGGTGCTGCGGCCACGGACCCGAGATGAGCTGGCCGAGGCGGTGCGCGCCAATGCCGAGGCGGGACGCCGAGTCTCCGTTCCCGGCTCCGGCCACTCCTTCACCGAGGCCGCGATGACGGCCGAGACGATGATCCGGATCGAGGCCCTGAACGATCTCCAGGAGGCAGATCCGTCGTCGGGCCTGGTCAGGGTCGGCGCCGGGATCGTTCTCGCCGACCTCAACGAGCGACTGCACGGGCTCGGCCTGGCGCTGGAGAACCTCGGCGACATCGACCGCCAGACGATCGCCGGTGCGATCTCCACCGCGACCCACGGAACCGGCGCCTCGCTGCGCAACATCTCCGCCCAGGTGGAGTCGGTCGAGATCGTCCTCGCCGACGGCAGCGTGCGGGAGCTGACGTCGGACTCCGAGCCCGACCTGCTGCGGGCGGCGCGGGTGGGCGTCGGCGCGCTGGGGGCGATCTCGGCGGTGACGCTGCGCTGCGTGCCCGCCTTCACGCTGCACCGAATCGACGAGCCGCGACCGCTCGACGACGTCCTGGCGCTCGTTTGCGGAGCTGGCCGCGGCCAACGACCACTTCGAGTTCTTCGTCTTCCCCTACACCGAGAAGGCGCTGACGATCAGGCGCAACCGCACCGAGCGCGAGCCGCGGCCCCGCGGCCGGATGCGGCGCTACCTCGGCGACGTGGTGCTGGAGAACGGCGTCGGCGACCTGATGCTGCGCCTCGCCCGCCGCCGCCCGGCGCTGATCCCCCGCGCCACCCGGCTGGCGGCGCGGCTGATGTCCCAGGGCGAGCACCTCGATCGCAGCTACCGGATCTTCGCCAACCACCGCACGATCCGCTTCACCGAGATGGAGTACGCGATCCCGCGCGACGATGGGCCGCAGGCGCTGCGCCGGGTGCTGGACCTGATCCGCGAGCAGCAGATCGAGGTCGCCGATGCCGATCGAGTGCCGCGTCGTCGCCCCCGACGACGCCCTGCTCAGCCCCTCCCACGAGCGCGAGACGACCTACATCGCGGTGCACCAGTACCAGGGGATGGAGTGGCGGCCCTACTTCGAGGCCGTGGAGGAGATCATGGACTCCTACGGGGGCCGCCCGCACTGGGGAAAGCGGCATTTTCAGACCGCGGCGACGCTGTCCGAGCGCTATCCGCGCTGGGCCGACTTCCAGGCGGCCCGCGACGAGCTCGACCCGGCGCGCACCTTCAGCAACGCGTACGCCGAGCGGGTCCTCGGGCCCTGATGACCTCGCGCTAGAGGAACGTCTTGCCCTCGCCGCGGTAGGTCGGCACCTCGTCGACGATCTCGCCGTCCTCGACCAGCAGCAGGGAGGCGAAGCGCTCGCACAGCTCACCCGCCTTGGTGTGGCGAAAGTAGGCCCGGTCGCCGATCGCCAGCGCATCGGCGGCGGCGCCGATCAGCGGCGTCTGCACCTCGCCGGCGCCCTCCTCGGGATCGAGCTCCAGCCCCGGCGGCAGCCACGGGGTCGGCAGCCGCACCGCGTCGCCGCTTCCCGAGGCCAGGTACCCGCCGCCGAGCGCCGTCGCCACCCCTGGGCCCGGGCCGCCGCACGATCGGCAGCGCGAAGCCGGCTGCCGGAGTGAGGTGAAAGCCGCTCGTAGTAGTCGAACAGGACCGGCGCGTAGAAGCCCGAGCCGGCGGCGACCTCGGTGACCGCCTCCTCGGCGGCGGTGCCGTCGATGCTGCCGGTGCCGCCGCCGTTGACGAGCTCGATCTCGGCCACCTCCCGCACGGCGGCGACGATCGCCGCCCGGCGCCCGCGCAGCTCCGCCGCCGAGCGGCGCTGCATGAGGCGGATCGCGGCGCCGCGCAGGCGCTTGCCGGCGGCCGGTCGCCGACGCCGGCGATCTGCCCCTCGTAGGCCATCAGCGCCGACCAGCTTCAGCTGCGGGCGGCGCTCGATCTCTCGGGCCAGCGCCACGGCCTGCTCGGCAGTGTGGACCGGAGACCGCTTGGGCCCGACCTTGATCCGGCCCCCGAGCGCCCACCAGCCGGCGTCGACGTCGATGCAGACCCGCACCGGGGCCGCGCCCGGCGCCGAGCACCGACTCGATCATCTCCAGGTGCTCGACCGAGTCGACCATCACGATCGGCGAGGCCTCCGGATTGGCGACGCTGCGCACCGCCAGCTCCGCCAGCGCCCCGCGATCGGCGGTCGGGTAGGCGAGCAGCAGGTCCTCGAACCCCTGCTCGGCCAGCCACAGCGTCTCCGGCAGCGTGAACGTGAGCAGGCCGCGGAAGCGCTCGTCGCGGGCGAGGATCCGCTCCAGCAGCGGCCGGCAGCGGACCGACTTCGACGCGACCCGGATCGGCTTGGCGGCCGCGCGGCGCAGCATGTCGGCGCCGTTTGACCACATCGCATCGAGGTCGACGAAGGCGAACGGCGCCTCCACCTCGGCGAAGATCTCCTCGTATCGCTGGTGGGATTGCTGCATGCCGCGAGCGTACAATCGGGCGCCCGCGGAGAGGTGGCCGAGTGGCTGAAGGCACTCGCCTGCTAAGCGAGTAGGGGGCGCAAGCTCTCTCGAGGGTTCGAATCCCTCCCTCTCCGTTTCGATGAGCCGGCGTCGAATGACATCCGGGGTTGCGCTGCTCTGCTGCCTGGCGCTGGCGGCGGTGGGAGTGCTCCTGCTGACCGGAGAGGAGAGCAAGTCGGTGCCCGCGACCGCAGCGAGCGCCCCCGCGCGGGGCAACCCAAAGCCGGCGCCGCCTTCGCGAGACGCGGCGAGGACCGGCCCGGTGCCCAGCCTGGACACGAAACCGGTCAACGGCCCCAGCTTTGCGATCGTCCGCCTCCGTCGCGGTCAGTCGGCGCCGCTGCACGCCGCGCCGAACGGCCGTGTGATCCGCACGGTCGGCCCGCGGACCGAGTTCGGATCCGAGATCGTGCTCGGCGTTGTCAAGCGGCGACCCGGCTGGCTGGGCGTGCTGACAGCGAAGCTCGCCAACCGCAGGATCGGCTGGCTGCGCCTGGACCCGGCCCGGATGAGCGTTTACTGGACCAAGTACTCGATCGGGGTCGACCTCTCGCGGCTGCGGCTGTCGCTGCGCTACGGGAGTAGGCAGGTGGCGGCTTTTCCGGTCTCGATCGGGGCGCCGGGCCACGAGACCCCGGTCGGCCGCTTTGCCGTGACCGACGCGATCAACTTCGACCAGAGCCCCTACTACGGTTGCTGCGCGCTGGCGCTGAACGGCCACCAGCCGAAGCTGCCACCGGGTTGGCTGGGCGGCGATCGGATCGCGATCCACGGCACCCCCGGTCCGGTCGGCGAGGCTGCCTCGAGCGGCTGCCTGCGGGCGACCGACGAGACGATGCGCTTCCTTTTCGACCGCCTGCCGCTGGGGACGCCGGTCTTCGTCAGGCAGTAGCGGTCTGCTCGGCCAGCGAGCCCTCGAAGGCTTCGGCCAGCAGGGCCAGGTCGGCCAGCGCGTCGCGATCGCCGACCAGCCCGAAGAAGACGCCGCCGTCATAGCTGACGACCCCGACCGAGAGCGCGTGTCCCTGGGGCGAGAGCGGCACGAAGGGGTAGACCTCGGCCAGCCGCCGCCCGAGCAGATAGAACGGCTGCTGGGGCCCGGGGACGTTGGATACGACCAGGTTCCAGGTCAGCGGCCGCGACATCGCGTCGGCGAGGACCCGGTTGATCGTCGGCGGGACCCAGCCCGTGGCCTCGATGATCAGCGAGGCTGCCCGCGCCTGCTCGGACTGCTTCAGCTTCGCGGTCTCGGCGCGGACTGCCTCCAGGCGCGCCCGCGGGTCCTGGCTGCCGACCGGCAGGCGGACGAAGATCGTCGTGATCCGGTTGCCCAGCTCGAGCTCCTCGTCGGGGCGCCGGATGCTG
This sequence comes from uncultured Actinomycetes bacterium, assembly GCA_963793785.1. Classification (GTDB taxonomy): domain Bacteria; phylum Actinomycetota; class Thermoleophilia; order Solirubrobacterales; family 70-9; genus CAWCBH01. Next base: position 2,223,437 of record CAWCBH010000003.1, on the reverse strand, counting down.
ACCGGGACCAGCGCGACGAGGTTGTCGGGAACCACGTCGCCCCGTGCGGCCAGGAAGCGCCCGCAGGGCGCCGGCGGCGACGGAGAGGATGACGTCGTTGACAGTCGCCTCCTCGACGGTGCGCGCGTCCTTGATCGCCTGCAGCTCGCCGGGGACCCAGGCGACCCGGCGGTCGCGCCCGATCTCGACGTTGAGCGCGGTATGCGGTGCGCTCGGTCCCCCCGCCGCCAGCCCGGCGAATCCCTCGGCGGTCCTCATCACCCGCCCGGCCGTCTCCCGCGGCATCGTCAGGGCGCCGCGTGCAGCCTTGCGGGCAGCGCCGACGGGGCGGCGGATCCTGTCGGTGGCATCGCGGACGAACAGCATCGCCGGGCTCGTCTGGTCGGCCTCCCAGGGCTCGTCGGGCCCGGGCACCTCGGAGCCCTCCGGGCTCGGGTCGAGCAGGATCGTGCCGACGTCGATCGCCGAGACCCCGTCGACGAGGGCGTGGTGGGTCTTCGAGAGATAGGCGTGGCCGCCGTCCTCGAGCCCCTCGATCAGGTAGAGCTGCCAGAGCGGGCGGCTGAGGTCTAGCGGCTCCGACATGATTCGCCCGACAAGCGCGCGCAGCTGCTCGCGCGAGCCGGGGGCCGGAATCGCCGCGTGGCGGACATGCCAGCCGAGGTCAAAACGCGGGTCGTCGGTCCAGGAAGGGTTGGAGAGGCGCATCGGCGCCTCGGTGACCCGCTGGCGAAACCGCGGCACCAGATGCAGGCGCGAGTCGACGTGCCCCAGCAGCTCCTCGAGGCCGGGCGGGTCTCCCTCCATCAGCATCGTTCCGCCGACGTGGACGTGGATCGGCCCACGCTCGGCGAGCAGCGAGGACATGTCGGACGCCGAGAGCCGCTCCACTCGGGCGAGCGTATCCGCCCGCGCGTAGAGTGGCGGGCGTGCCCGATCGACCCCCCGAGCCGCAGTCGGGGCTGACCCGGCGCGAGGCGCTGGCGCTGGCCGCCGTGCCGGCGGTCGCCGCGGCGGGGATCGGGCTCGACAGCCTGCTGGGAGACGATCAAGACGGCGGCGGCGACCAGCGCCGGGCCGCCGGCGGCGGGCGGCGCCTGCAACCCACCCCCTCCTGTGCGGACGGGCCGACCGCCGAGCAGACCGAAGGGCCGTTCTTCAGCCCCGACTCGCCGCAGCGCACGGACCTGCTCGAGGACGGCGTGGCCGGGGCAGTCCTGGTGCTGGGCGGCCGGGTCCTCTCGACCGACTGCCGGCCGCTGTCCGGCGTGCTGCTCGACTTCTGGCAGGCCGACGGCCGCGGGCGCTATGACACCAGCGGCTTTCGCCTTCGCGGCCACCAGCGCAGCGACACCGACGGCCGCTACCGTCTCACCACCGTCGTGCCGGGCTTCTACCCGGGCCGCACCCGCCACCTGCATGTGAAGGCGCAGCGGCAGGGAGGGGAGGTGCTGACCACGCAGCTCTACTTTCCCGGCGCGGAGCGAAACGACCAGGATGGGCTCTTCGACCCGGTCCTGCTGATGCGGATCCGGCGCCGCACCGGCGAGGCCGTGCGCGCCGGCTTCGACTTCGTGCTGAGCTAGCGGCGGACGGCTCGCCTACAGTCAGGCCATGCAGCGAAGCGAAGACGGGGACGAGCCCCGCAGCAGCCGGCGGCGGACCAAGATCGTCGCCACCGTCGGCCCGGCCACCTGGGACCCCGAGGTCCTGGTGCAGTTGATCGAGGCCGGGGCCGATGTCCTGCGGCTCAACTTCTCCCACGCCGACCAGGCTCGCCACGCTCGCACGGTCGAGGCGATCCGCGGCGCCGCCGAGCAGGCGGGGCGCGAGGTGGCGGTGCTCGGAGATCTGCCGGGCCCGAAGCTGCGGGTCGGGGAGATGCGCGGCGACGTCGTCGAGCTGGACACAGGCAGCCACGTGACCCTCTCGCCCAGCGCGACCGAGGGCGACGAGGACACGATCCCGGTCTCCTGGCCGCAGATGTCGTCGGCGCTGAAGCCCGACGAGCTGGTCTACCTCGCCGACGGGTCGATCCGCCTGCGGGTGCTCAGCTCCGAGAAGGAGGGGGTCGAGGCCGAGGTCGAGGTCGGCGGAGCGCTCTCCTCCCACAAGGGGATGAACCTGCCCGGCGCCGACACCGGGCTGCCGGCGATCGCCGACACCGACCTCGAATGGGTCGACTTCGCGGTCAGCAACGGGGCGGATCTGCTCGCGGTCTCATTCGTGCGCCGCGCCGCCGACCTCGAGCTGGTGCAGGAGCGGCTGCGTTCGCTGGACTCCGACATTCCGCTGATCGCGAAGATCGAGAAGCCCCAAGCGGCCGAGAACGCCGAGGAGATCATCCGCGCCGCGACCGGCGGGATCATGGTCGCGCGCGGAGACCTCGGCATCGAGCTGCCGCTGTCGCGGGTGCCGGTGGTCCAGAAGGCCCTGATCCGCAAGGCCGGCAAGGCCTCCAAGCCGGCGATCACCGCGACCCAGATGCTTGCCTCGATGGTGACCTCCAAGCGGCCGACCCGCGCCGAGGTGACCGACGTCGCCAACGCGATCTACGACGGCTCCGACGCGGTGATGCTCTCCGAGGAGACCGCCGTCGGCCAGCACCCGATCGAGGCGGTGCGGGTGATGGACCGGATCGCCCGCGAGACCGAGCCCGACCTCCCCTACGACGACTGGCTGTTCGGCCGTACCGAGCAGGTGACCCAGGACGTCGCCGACTCGGTCGCCCAGAGCGCCGTCGCCTCGGTCTACCGGCTCGGGCTGGCGGCGCTGATCGTCCCGACCCGCAGCGGTCGCACCGCCCGCCTCGTCTCCGCCCACCGGCCGCAGGTGCCGGTGCTGGCGCTCTCGCCGCGGATCGAGACCGTGCGCCGGATGAACCTCCTGTTCGGGGTCAGCGCCAGCCTCGGCGACGAGATGGGCGAAATCCGCGACCTGCTCCACGACTGCGCCTCGGTCGCGCACCGCGAGGGCTTCGTCCGCTCCGGCGACCTGGTCGCGATCGTCGCCGGACTGCCCGACCAGGAGCTGGGCACGAACCTGTTCGAAGTCCACCGGGTCCCCTGAGCGCCTTGCGGGCGTCGCTCCCTGAGATCGCTCGGCCGAACGACGGCCGCATGCGTACCTAGGAGGACAACGGAAAAGGAGCTCAGCCAATGAAGGACAGAGTCGCCCTCGCCCGCAACGGCTATCTGGCCGCGGCCGGCATCTCGTTCCTGCTCTCCGTGATCCTGTGGTTCTCGGACAATCGCGAAGAAGGGCTCTTTGTGGGCCTATGGGTGCCGTCGATACTCAGCCTCGGCGCCCTGCTGATCGCAACACGGGGTCCGCGATGAGCGAGCCGGGCATCTTCATCGCCGGGGTTCTGGTCACGGCGATCGTGCTGTCCGTGACCTGGATCCTCTACTTCGGCTTCAAGGAGGACATCCGCGACCGAGAGGACAAGCGCCGTGCCGGCCGCACGGCGGAGATGGACCTCGGGCCCTGAGCGATTGCGTCACGCGCGGGCGACCGGCGGGTGCGGGCGTAAAGGAGGCGCAATCGGGCGGGCGCTGCTAGATGCCGAAGTGCCGCTGGACCGAGGCCCGGAATGCGTTGGCGTCGAGCGCCGGGAAGCGGTAAAGCTGGGGCTCGATCTCTTTGAAGCGTCGCTGGATCTCAGTTGCCTCGATCAAGCCCGACGCGAGCATCGCCTCGATGTCGACGAGGTCCTGCTCGTGTCCCCGCTCTGCCTTCGCGAGAGCTTGGGCCTCGAGGTCGAAGTGGTAGAAGCTGACCCCACCGCTCTCGGTCACATACCGTCCCCGCTCCTCCCAGCCGTCGGGCACCGGGATGAAGTCGAGTGGGGACGCCAGCTCGACATTCACTTGCAGCTCGTCCTTGAGCTCGGCGATCGCCCGCAGCGCCTCGTCGCTCTCCGGCACCAGGACCAAGTCGACGTCGATGGTCGACTCGCGCCAGCCGAGTAGTACCGCGGTGGCTCCGCCGACGAGGTAGACCCGAGTTCCCCTCGGCACCCGCTTGCCGAGCGCCTCGACCAGCCGACCGATCCGCTCAGCGTCCGCGTGCTCGCGCATCACCGCTGCGGCCCGAAGCCAGCGCCCGCTCGAAGCTGACCAGCCGCCGCACCAGGGCGTTGTAGCGGGAGTGCGCCGAATCCGGATCGGAGCCGGCCAACAGGTCATACAGGCGCCGCTCGGGATCGGCGATCGGCTTGACGACACGTATCCCCAGGGAATCGAGCCTTGTCGCGCCGACCGAGACGAGCAGCGCCTCGGCCGATTCGATCCCCGTCTCGAGGTCGGCCAGCCCGCGCTCGACGAGAGCCGCTCCGGGCAGCCCCCTCAGGTCGGCGACGACGGTCATAGCGGAGAGATTAGCCCGGCGCTGCGGCGCCGCTACACCCTAGAATCGCTTCCCGCGGGCCCCGGCCCGACCTCGCGCCCGTAGCTCAGTTGGATAGAGCGTCGGTCTACGAAACCGAAGGTCACAGGTTCGAATCCTGTCGGGCGCGCTTCGCTTGATCGTGGCAGCCGGCGCGCCTTGCGCAAGTGCCGCTCCGCCGCGAGGCTCCTGTCACACTCCAGCCGGTGGCGCAGGCCAGGGGCGCATCTACCATCCCCCGCGACCTCTCGAAGCTCGAGGGACGGGCCCGCAAGGTCCTGGACCCCGAGGCCCTCGCCTACATCCTCGCCGGGGCAGGGGACAGGGACACCATGCGTGCCAACGCCGCGGCGTTCCGGCGCTGGAAGATCAAGCGGCGCAGGGGTCGCAGGCCGGCGAAGGCCGATCTCTCCACCACCATCCTGGGGACGCGCATGCCCGCGCCGGTCCTCTTCGCGCCGGTCGGGGTGCAGACGCTCGCCCATCCGAAGGGCGACCTCGTCACGGCCCGCGCGGCGGCGGCGCTCGAGCTGACTTACATCCACTCGACGCAGGCCTCCTACAAGATGGAGGACGTGGCAGCAGCCAACGGCGACGGCTCGCGCTGGTACCAGCTCTACTGGCCCACTGACGACGAGCTGGCCGTGTCATTTCTGCGCCGTGCCAAGGCGGCCGGCTACTCCCACCTGGTCATCACGCTCGACACGACGCTGCTCGGCTGGCGGCCGCTCGACCTTGACCGCGGGTACTCGCCCTTCCTCGAAAACAAGGGCCTTGCGAACTACACGAGCGACCCGGTCTTCCGAAGCGAGATGCCCCTGCCGGGAGAGGTCGCCCCGGTGCCGGTCGGCATCGCGTTCGCGGGCAAGTTTCAGAACCCCGGCCTGAGCTGGAAGCAGCTGCCGCTGATCCGCGCGAATTGGGACGGCCCGATCCTGCTGAAGGGGATCCAAAGCCCGCGCGACGCCAGGCTTGCCGTCAAGCACAGGATCGACGGCATCGTCGTCTCGAACCACGGCGGCCGTCAGGTCGACGGGGCGATCGCGTCGCTCGACGCCCTCCCGCCGATCGTCAAGGCGGTCGGCGACAAGATGCCCGTGCTTTTCGACTCCGGGATCCGCACGGGCCGCGACGCCTTCAAGGCGCTGGCCCTCGGCGCCGACGCGGTGCTCATCGGCCGGCCGTACCTTTACGGCCTCGCGCTGGCCGGGGGAAGGGGCAGCCGGATCGTCATGCGGAGACTCGTCGACGAGCTCGAGGAGGAAGTCCGGAAGGCCGGCCACCGCAGTCACCGCACCCTCTCCCGTTCCTCCCTGACCCGCGCGCGGTGAACCGGAGCCCGGATATGTCCGAGAGCACTCGTCGTCAGTTCCTCGAGGGGGCCGTTGCGGCCGCCGCCGCGAGCGTCCTCGCGTCGCCGGCGCTCGCCGCCGCCCGTTCGGTGCTCGGGCCCGCGCTGCCCGCGCCGTCGGCCCCAGTCGGCCCGACCGGCCCGTACGGCGGCTACCAGTCCGAGATCTATCTCAGCGGGATGACCGCAGACGTCAAGCCGATCTTCACCACGAACTTGTCCGACCTCGAGGCCGCCGCGGCGAAGGTGCTGTCCGAGGCCGCGCGCCGGCATCTGCGCGCCTGGGCGGGCGGCGCCGCCGCGGTGCGCGCGAACGCGCGGACGCTGCGAGCGTGGCGGATCGTCCCACGGATGTTCATCGACCGCGACGAGCGAGAGCTCAGCGTGAATGTGCTCGGCGTCGCGATGCCGGCCCCGGTCATCCTCGGCCCGATCGGCCGCCAGGGCCTGGCGCACCCCGACGGCGAAGCCGCGGCCGCCCGGGCGGCCGCGGCCCTGGATCTCACGTACGTCCACTCGTCGCGTTCGAGCCAGTCGGCCGAGAGCGTCGCCGCAGCCGCGCCCCAGGGCTCGCGGTGGTTCGGCCTCGACTGGCCGGCCAGGGGCGGCCCGGACCGCGCGCTGCTCCTGCGCGCGCAGGCCACGGGGTGCACCCACCTCGTGCTGTCACCGCCGCAGCCCGGGAAGCGCTGGGGCGCGCTCCCGGCGATCCGCGAGGCCTGGGACGGGCCGATCGTCCTCGGCGGCATCCAGACCGTGCCGGACGCGCGGATGGCGGTCCGCCGCGGCTTCGACGGCATCGTCGTGTCGAACGAGCGCGGGCGCCGCGGTCGCAACCCGGTTGGGACGATCCACGTCCTGCCGCGGATCGCAGACGCGGTCGGCGGCAAGGTCGCTGTCCTGTTCGGCTCGGGCGTCCGCACGGGGACCGACGTCTACCGGGCGCTGGCGCTGGGGGCCGACGCCGTCGTCATCGGTCGCCCGTACGTGCACGGCCTGGCGCTCGGCGGCGAGCCGGGCGTCCGGCACATGCTTCGCACGCTCCTCGCCGAGCTCGAGATCACCTTCGCCATCGCCGGGATCGAGAACCACCGCAAGCTCGGCCGGAACGCGCTCGTCCGGGCGTGAACGGGTTCTGGAGGCCCCGTCCTACGAAATTGAAGGTCACAGGTTCGAATCCTGTCGGGCGCGCTGGCCCTTTAGGCCGTATTGGGGCCTTGCCCTCGTAGACCTTGCGGCTTAGCATCGGCTGTGGCGCACACGGATGCCGCGCCGCGACCGCTGATGAGCGTCGAGAGCTACGAGGAAGTCTGCGCCGAGCACCGCTGGCAGGTTCCCGAGCGCTACAACATCGCTGCCGAAGTCTGCGACGCACAGCCCGGCGAGAGGACGGCGATCGTCTTCGAGGACTACCGGGGCAACCAGCGGACGGTCAGCTGGGCGGAGGAGCGCTCGCTCGCCAATCGTGCCGCGCGTGTGCTCGCGGCTCACGGCGTGAAGCGCGAGGACAGGGTCGCGATCTGCGCGCCCGCCTCGCCGGAGACGGCTGCGATGTTCCTTGGCACCTGGAAGCTGGGCGCGATCTTGCTCTCGCTCTCGGTCCTCTACGGCGACGACGGCATTCGCCATCGGGTGAAGGACTCCGAGCCGAAGGTGATCGTCACCGACGCGGACAACGCGGAGCGGATGCCCGGCGACCTCGTCGACGAGGTGATCGTCCTCGACGAGGCGCTGCTCGCCGATGGCGACGACAGCTTCGAGACCGTGGATACCTCCGCCGACGATCCGGCGCAGATCTACTACACGTCAGGGACCACGGGGCTCGCGAAGGGCATCCTCCATGCCCATCGGTACATCCTCGCCCACGAGGAGTTCCTCTACTGCCACGACGTGCGGGAGGGCGAGCTGTTCCACGGCATGGGCGAGTGGGCCTGGGCGGCTGGCATCTGTCCCCTGATCGGGCCCTGGCGCTACGGCGCGACGCAGTTCGTCTACGCGCGCGAGGCCGGCTTCGACCCCCACCGCCAGCTCGAGGTGCTCTCCCGCCACGGCGTCTCCAACGTCTTCACGACCCCCACCGCAATGCGCTCGATGATGGCGATCGAGGACGCCGGCAAGCGCTACCCGCAGCGCTTCCGCGTCGTCTGCTCGGCCGGTGAGCCGCTGAACCCGGAGGCGATCCGCTGGTTCCGCGAGCAGTACGGGCTCACGGTGCTCGACTACTACGGGCTCAGCGAGTCCTATCCGCTCTGCGCGAACTACCCGTTCATGGAGGTGCGCGAGGGGTCGATGGGCAGGCCGATGCCGGGCTGGGACGTGCAGATCCTCGACGAGGACGAGAACCCGGTTGGCGTCGGCGAGCGGGGCGAGATCTGCCTGCGCGCCCGCTCCAACCCCCACTATCCGCTCGGCTACTGGCGCAACGAGGAGGCGGCCCGCGAGACCTTCGGTGGCGATTGGTTCCACACCCGCGACGCCGCCGAGCGCGACGAGGACGGCTACTTCTGGTACGCGGGCCGCGCCGACGACGTGATCATCTCGGCCGGCTACCGGATCGGCCCATTCGAGGTCGAGTCCGCCTGCATCGAGCACCCCGCGGTACTCGAGGCCGCCGCGGTCGCCTCACCCGACGAGCGCCGCGGCAACGTCGTCAAGGCCTTCATCGTGCTCGCCCAAGGAAGGGAGCCATCGGACGAGCTGGCCGAGGAGATCAAGGGCTTCGTCCGCGACAACCTCTCCGCCTACGCCTACCCGAGGCGGATCGAGTTCACCGACGAGTTGCCGAAGACGCTGACCGGGAAGATCCGGCGAATCGAGCTTCGCGAGGGGGAGCGGGAGCGAGCCGCGCGCTGAGGCCGCAGCCAACTTTCCCTGCGCCTCGACCTACCGTCGGCGTGCCTGCCAGACGGGGCTTCGCATGTCAGGCGAGCGGGCGATCCGCCGGCCACCGAGCGTTGCTCCCCAGGAGCGGTCGGAAAGCCGGATCACCTGCAGCTTCGAAAACCCACCGCTGACCCCGAACTGGGCGACGACGAGCTTGCCGTCCGGCGAGTAGGACGGGCCAGAGAATCCGCCCTCGGCGCGGTGGCGCATCCCGGTCAGCTGACGCCGCTTCGCGCCGTCGGGACGCATCGTGAAGAGATCCGCGGTCCGGTCGCCGGGGAAACCGCGGACGAAGACAATCCGGTTGCCGGCTGGGTTGAAGTCGGGCTGTGCGGACTGCGCGGCTAGATCGGGCGTGGCGTCGACGATTCGGGAGCCGTCCGGGCGCATCGTATGGACGTGGCGCGAGGCGCCGCCGCGCTCGAACCGGTCGAATGCGATCAACCGCCGATTCGGTGAGAAGACCGGATTGCGGTCGTCGCCGGCTCCGGAGGTGAGTTGGTGAAGCCCGGTGCCGTCCAGGCTGATGCTGAAAATGTCGGCGTCCTCAGCTCCGGGCTCGAAGCGCGAAAAAAGGATCCGCTGCCCCGAGGGAGCGAACGACGGGGAGCGGTCGAAAATCGGACCGTCCGTGACCGGCGCGACGCCTGTGCCGTCACTGCGGGCTCGAAAGATGTGCCTGGCCGGAAAAACGCCGCCGCCGCCAGGAAGGGGTACCTCGACTTCTCGCACGAAGACGATCCAGCGCCCGTTCGGTGAGCTTTGCGGCTCGGAGTCGCTGGGGTCCAGCGTCAGGTGCCGTATCCCTTTCCGGCTGAGGTCCATGGCCCAGAGACCATTGCCCGAGCGAGCGTCGCCGCCGGCGAAGACGACAGGCCCATTCGTCCCCGCCCACGCTGCGGATGCCGGTCCTGCCGCAGTTAGGACTGCGAGCATCGCGACCAAGGCCAGCCAGGTCGCCATCGCGACGATGGAAGGGCCGGTTTGCCCGATTCTCATCCGCCTGGTAACCACCCCAAGAGGATGCTGGGCTCGGGTAAGTCCTCTCTAAAGAAGCAGTGACGCCGCAGTCAGCGTGCCGGCTGCGCCTCGAGCCAGCGCTCGACCGCGGCGCTCGCCTGCTCCACCGCTGCCTCGGGCGTGGCCCCCTGATCACGAAGGGTTCGCCACACCTCGAGGTCGGTGAGTGCTCTCAGGGACGCGACCGAGGAGCTGTCCGGGCGTTGCGGGCCTAGTGCCTCGATGACAACGGCGTCGAACGAATTGTCGAGCTCTTCCACGAACTCATCCACCGCCGGCACGTCCCCACGCTCGCGGCGACCGGCCGCGATGCCCTCCGCTCCGCGCTCGTAGGCGCCGAAGAACGTCCCGACCAGGCGGCGGATCCGCTCGTTCTCCGACGAGGCGCCGGCGAAGACCTTGGGCGCTCGGTCGGCGGGCGGGAACTGGAGGCTCTCCATCAAATGCTGGCCGCAGCTTCTGACCAGATCGTCCTCGGTGGGGAACAGCGTTTCCACGGTCTCCACCGGCACACCGGCCAGGTCGGCGATATCCGGCCAGGTGGTCGCCCGGATGCCCCGGCTCATGTGAAGCTCGAGCGTGCACTCGATGATTCGCTCGCGGGTGGGATCGACCTCGCGGGGCGCGCCGGGCTCGTCGCCGTACGCGCCCTCGAAACCGCGTCGGAGGGCCTCCTGCCAGAACTCCGAGTGGGGTGCTCGCTGCGGAGCGGGCGCCTCCTCGAGCGCACGCGCCCCGCGCGGGGTCAGCTGCCAGAACACCTGGCGGCCGACCTTGCGCCGGGTAACGAGACCGCTCTCCAGAAGCCGGCGGCCAGTACGGCTCACCTGGGTCTCGTCGGTCTCCAGGAGGCGGCGCAGCTCTGCGCTTCCGAGCGGCCGCGAGCGGTCGAGCACGGACAGGAAGTCGTGAGCCTGCGTTCCCTGGGCCACGGCAGTCCGCGACGGGACGCGCTCGAGTCCCCAGTGCGCGAAAGCGATCGCCGCGTCCAGCCACCCGACCAGTTCCTGGTCACCCTCGGCCCGCGCGCGGGCATCCCGGAGGGCATCAAGGGCAGCAGCCAGCGTCTCGTCGTCGCCTTCGAGCAGCGCGTCGACCAGGCCGAGCGCAACGGCCTCCCGGCGGGCCGGCTCTGCGTCGAGCTCGGCGATCCGCGGTACCAGGGCGTGTGCTCGGGAGTGGTCTACGGTGGGCGTGGCCATGCCCGCATCTTAGCACCTTGTTGTCAACTATCTGTCAAGTGTGAGCTCAGGATCGCGCCGATCTCTTCTGCGAGCTGTTCGACCGGCTCGACCCTGCCGAGTTCCACGCCGAGGGCGAGGCCTGGATGGGAGATGCGAAGGTCGCGGCCACCGCCGCCGGGGTCGAGCAGGCCGCCCTCGACGGTGAGGCCCGTGGAGGCGCCCGAGGGCGGGCGTCAGACCTTCGCCGTCCTGCTCGGCCTCGACGCCGCGCTCGCCCACGCCAATCCGCTCGTCGGCGCGGCCGCCCCGCCCGCCCTGACCGAGTACGCGCTCCGCTACGCGGAGTCAGGCCGCCTCGACTCCGGGACCGTTCCCGGCGCCCTGCTCCCCCGCTTCGCCCGCCCGGGCCGCCGCGGCCAGCTGCCCGACGACCTTGCCGACGCCTTCGGCTCGGTGATCCGCGTCAACGCAGCCGACTGGGACGCCTGCGATCACGCCGCCCTGCCGGCCCGTTCCCGCCTCACCCGGCCGGAGCGCGAAGCCGGCCTGCGCGTAGCCACCGCCCCGATGATTCGCAAGCCCGACGAGCTGGAATGGGAGGTGGAAGAGCGCTCCGGACTGCGCTTTTACCGGATCCATCCCGCCGATCGCGAGCCGACGCAGGCGCGGGTGGAGAAGGTGATCGCGGCGTGGGATGAGCAGGACGTGACGATCGGCATCGCACCCGAGCTCTGCCTGTCTCGCGCGCTGCTCGAGCGCTGGCAGGTCGCGCTCTCCGAGCGCGAGGGCGCGGAGGCCAGCCGGCTGCGCCTGGTCGTGGCGGGCAGCGGCAACCTGGACGGCTCCGCGCCGCCGGCAAACGAAGCGGTGATGCTCGACGCGAGCACGGGCGAGGTGCTCGTCCGTCAGCGCAAGGTCCACCCGTTCAACTTCTCCCAGCAGGACCTGGAGCTGTGGGGGTTGGCCGATCGCCTGACCGCCCCGATTGACGAGGACCTGAGCCGCGGCGAGCGAGTCTGCGTGGTGGAAGCGGGCGGCGCCCGGTTGGCGATCCTGGTCTGCGAGGACCTGGCTCGGCTACACGCGTTCGCTGCGGCCCTTCACGCCCACGGGGTGTCGCTGCTCCTGGTGCCGGTGTTCGCTCGACCTACAAAGGACCGACGCTGGGAGCGCACACGGGCCGAGGTCTACAGCGACGCCATCGGCTCCAGCGTCGTGATCGCCAACAGCCTGGTGATCGCCGAGATCCTGCGCAGCCCGATGCCCGCGGGGACGGCGATCGCCGTCGCGCCCGGCTGCGCCGCGGTGGGCCACTGCTCGGAGCCGGACGACGTCGTGGTGTTCGCGCTCGAGGGCGACGGCCCGCGGGTGGCGCACGAGCGGGTCAGTGCATCGGTCGAGCGGGTCAGTGCGTCGGAATAGTCTGTGCGGCATGGACTCCTCTGTGAGGCGACGCGCCGTCGGGGCGTTCTGCGCATCGCTCTGCATGGCGACGCTCGGGGCCGGAGCCGCTAGCGCCCATCCACTCAGGGTCGAGGGGCTTCGCCCGATCTCGGGCAAGACGCCCTTCCCGAACGGGTGCGAGGTGCGAGGGCAGCCGACCCGCAGCTCCGAGGCCGAGCCCTACATCGCCGTCAGCCCTCGCAACCCGCGCAAGCTCATCGCCACCTGGCAACAGGACCGCTTCGTCGCCGCGGGGGGCGCGCTCAGCAACGTCGTCGCTATCTCCAAGGACCGCGGCAGGCACTGGCGGCGGTTGAAAGTCCCTGGCGCCTCCGCCTGCACCGGCGGAGAGGACGAGCGCACAAGCGATCCCTGGGTCAGCATCGGTCGCGACGGCAGGGCGTATCTCGGCATCCTCACCTTCGACCTCTTTCCCGGCATGGAGGATTTCGGGACGCCCACCCAGCAGCGGGTCAGCCACTCGATCAGGGCCGGTCGCTCCTTCGCGCCGCCGGTGACCGTCGCTGACGACGAGACCTATAACGATCGTGAGGCGGTGACCGCCGACCCGACCCGCCGGGGCGATGCCTACCTCGCCTGGGTCAAGCGCTACGGATTGTTCGGCGAGAGCGGCATCGCGATGTTCTCTCGGACCACTAACGGTGGCGCAACCTGGAGCCCGCAGCAGATCGTCCACGCCCCTGAACAGGGAACGCTTCCCAACCCGACGATGATCGAGGTCCTGCCCGACGGGACCCTTCTCTACGTCTTCCTGCTCGCCAACGGAACGCCGGTCATCGGGACTCCGACACTGATCCCCTTCGACGTGATGGCGATGCGCTCCACAGATCGGGGCGACACCTGGTCGGAGCCGCAGTTCATCGGCACAATCCCCAACCCGGTCGCCCCCCACGACCCGAAGACCGGTTCCGAGATTCGCGCCTACCCAGTTGTCGACACGGCGGTGGCGCCCGACGGGACCGCCTACGTCGTCTGGAACGAGATCTTCTCCGAGTCGCAGGCGGGGATCTTCTTCTCGCGCACCAGCAACGGCGGGCGCAGCTGGAGTCCTCCCGGCGCCGTCGCCAGGTTGCCGGCCCAGGCCTTCATCCCCAACGTCGCCGTGGCCAGAGACGGGGTCGTCGGTGTCAGCTGGGATGACTTCACCGGTGACAGGCGCCGCGACAACAAGCTCACGACCCGGGTCTGGTTCGCCCATTCCCACAATCGCGGCCGCAGCTGGAGCAAGCAGCCCGTGGGCGGCGCCTTCGACATCCTGAAGGCGCCGGAGACCGCCTCGACCGAGGTGGCGGGCCACTTCGTCGGCGACTACCAAGGCCTGGCCGCGAGCGGCCGCAGCTTTGTCGCCGTGGTCGCCGAGAGCAGGGCGATCGGGCGCTGGGCACCGCGGAAGGTGCGCGGTCCATCAGACATCTTCTTCGCACGCCTCGCACCCGGTCGACGCTAAGCCGCGCTCGGCGCTAGCTGTTGGTCGGTCTGGCGCCCCCGGCGGATTCGACCAGCGCGGCCATCACGGCGACGGCCTCGGGGTCGTCGAGTCCCTGCTGGCGCACCAGCGATTGCCAGGTCGGGAAGGAGACCGCGTGTCCGACCGCCGCCTGCACGCGGCGCCGGGCCTGGCCGCGCTCGGACCGGCCGGCGACTATCGCGGCGACAATCGCCTCCAGGTAGGCGCGAAATGCCGCCACCGGTGTCGCCATCGCCTCGACCAGGGGCGCATCGCGGCTCGTCTTCTCCAGCATCCCCTCGGTGCGGCGGTAGAAGCCGTATATCTCGTCCAGCGCCTGTCTGAGCCGGGCCGCCGGGTGGGAGATCGACGACCACGCCTCCGGATCCGGCGGCGGATTGCTGGCCCAGTAGTGCGCCGAGCAGGCCGCGAACAGCGACTCCTCATCCGGGAAGTGGCGGTAGACGGTCGCCCGTTGGACACCGGCCTCCTTGGCGACGCCGCTGACTGTGGTCCGGGCCGGGCCGACGCTGCCGTGGAGCCGCACTGCCGCCTCGGTGATCCGCTCCCGGGTCCGCTGCTCCTGATCGGCGCGGCGACGCTTTCGGTACCTCCGAGCTGCGGTCGTTCCGAGTTCACTAGACATATCTGTTCAACCAATATTGACAGATCGCGCGGTCCGTGGTAGGTTCGCCGCACACTACTGTTCAACCAATAGGAGAGGGCAGATGGAAGCGGCTTCGCAAACGACCGACCGGAAGCGATTCGATGCCTCGCAGGGTCCCCGAATCATCGGGCCCGCCGGCGGCAAGTCAGTCGACCTGGGATCGATCGGCGCCAGGATGATGGCCTGGACCGAGGAGACGGGCGGGGGCTTCTCGCTGGTCGAGCACCCGATGCCGCCCCGGCGCCTGGCGGCTCCGATCCACAAGCATTCGCGTGAGGACGAGTACAGCTTCGTGCTCGAGGGGCGGATGGGCGCTCTGCTCGGCGACGAGGTCGTCTATGCGGAGGTGGGGGACCTGGCGTTCAAGCCGCGCGAGCAGTGGCACACCTTCTGGAACGCCGGCGACGAGCCCTGCCGGATCCTGGAGATCATCTCTCCGGGCGGCTTCGAGCACTTCTTCGACGAGCTGGGAGCAATCGTGGAGGCTCCGGAGCCCGACCCGGCGCAGCTCGGGGAGCTGGGAGATCGCTACGGGCTCGAGTTCCAGCCTGAGAGCGTGCAGCGCCTCTGCGAGGAGCACGGGCTCGTTCACCCGATGCTGAACCCGGCCTAGTCGAACCCGGCGATCCTGGCGAGGGTCCTCACCTAGGACATCCGTCGCCCGCTCGCACGGACCGGCTGCGTGCGCGAGACTCCTCTCGCAACCCATGGCACGCAAGAAGGTCATCGTCTTGGGCGGAGGAGTGGCGGGATTGACCGCCGCGCACGAGCTGGCCGAGCGTGACTTCGAGGTCGTCGTCTACGAGACGCGCCCGATCCCCGGCGGCAAGGCGCGGAGCATGCCGGTGCCCGGCTCGGGCAGCGACGGGCGGCGAGACCTTCCCGCCGAGCACGGATTTCGCTTCTTCCCCGGCTTCTACCGCCACCTTCCCGACACGATGCGGCGGATCCCCTTCGGCGGCGAGCGGGACGGGGTCCTCGGCAACCTTGTCACCACCAAGCGGGTCCAGATCGCCCGGGCCGGCGGAGTCGAGGTCGTCTCTCCGGCGCACTTCCCGGCCTCGCTCGGCGACGTCGACCTGGCCTTTCGGTCGCTGCTCGATCACGCCACCGAGCTGGGGATCCCGGCCCAGGATCAGGCGCACTTCGTCAACCGGCTGCTGTTGTTGCTGACCAGCTGCGACGAGCGCCGCTTCGGCGAATACGAGCAACAGAGCTGGTGGGAGTTCTCGGGCGCCGAAACCCGCTCGCAGGCCTACGGCAAGTTCCTCGCCGACGGCTTGACCCGCACCCTCGTCGCGGCCAAGGCGAGGGAGATGAGCGCCCGCACAGGAGGCACGATCCTGCTGCAGCTGCTGTTCGACCTCGCCCGGCCCGGCGGTCAGGTCGATC
Source organism: uncultured Actinomycetes bacterium (assembly GCA_963793785.1). Classification (GTDB taxonomy): domain Bacteria; phylum Actinomycetota; class Thermoleophilia; order Solirubrobacterales; family 70-9; genus CAWCBH01. Next base: position 2,207,643 of record CAWCBH010000003.1, on the reverse strand, counting down.
GGGTGCTGAACGGCCCGACCAACGACGTCTGGATCGAGCCCTGGCTCGAGCACCTGCGGTCGCTCGGGGTCGACTACCGCCTCGAGCACCAGGTCCAGGCGATCCACTCGCAGGCAGGCAGGGTCAGCGGCGTCAGCCTGGTCGCCGCCGGGCGCCAGTTCGACGACACGGCGGACTTCTACGTCGCGGCGCTGCCGGTCGAGGTGATGCGCCAGCTGGCCAGCGACGACATCAAGCAGGCCGAGCCCCGCCTGGGCGGATTGCACCGGCTTCGCACCCGCTGGATGAACGGGATCATGTTCTACCTCGATCGCGATGTGCCGTTGATCCACGGGCACACCGTCTACATCGACTCGCCATGGGCCCTGACCTCGATCTCCCAGGCACAGTTCTGGCCCGGCGTCGATTTCGAGCGGATCGGCGACGGACGGGTCGAGGGAATCCTCTCGGTCGACGTGTCCGACTGGGAGGCGCAGGGCCTGGTGCACGGCAAGCAGGCGATGTTCTGCTCCAAGGAAGAGGTACGCGACGAAGTCTGGGCGCAGCTCGAAGCGAGCCTCGACGACGCCGGAGCCGAGGTGCTCGAGGAAGCAAACGTGCTGGGGTGGTTCCTCGACCCCTCGATCGTCTACCCGAACCCGACCGAGGCGACGAACCTGGAGCCGTTGCTGATCAACACGGCCGGTTCCTGGGCAGACCGGCCCGAGGCGACGACGGCGATCGAGAACCTCTTCCTGGCCTCCGACTACGTTCGCACCCACACCGACCTCGCCACCATGGAGGGTGCGAACGAGGCCGCGCGCAGGGCCGTCAACGGGATCCTCGAAGCAGCCGGATCCTCGCAGCCGCGCTGTCAGCTCTGGCGGCCTTCCGAGCCCCTCGCCTTCGCTCCCGCTCGAGCGCTCGATCGCATCCTCTACGGCTTGCGCCGGCCGCCTCAGCAGACCGTGGCGATGGAGGATGGTCACGTGCAGGCATCGGGACTCGGCACTCTGGGCGGCTCGGTCGCGTCCCTGGGAGGCTCGGTTGCGGGCTCGGTGGCGTCACTCGGCGGCTCCGTCCTGCAGCGGTTCTCCCGCTGGCTCTGAGGGGGGCCGGCCGGCTTCCGGCGGCCGGGTTCCTGGGCGATACTGGGCGAGATGCCCGTCGATCGCGAATGGCTGGGTAACGCCTACGAGGCCCTAAACGCGGGCGAATGGGACCGCTCGGACGAGTTCATGCACCCCGAGATCACCTGGCGTTTCATCGAGGGGCAGGGACCCGATGTGCCGGAGACGCTGAACGGCCCGGCCGCGATCGTCGAGTTCTGGGAGGCCTTCTTCACCGCCTGGGAGGAATGGGAGATGACGCCGCGCGAGTTTGTCGAGACGCCGCAGGGGACGATTCTGGTCCCGATGCACTTCCGGGCCAAGGGGGTCGGAAGCGGCTTTCCGATGGAGCTGGACTACTGCCAGGTGATCACGCTGCGCGACGGCAGGATCCACCAGGTCGACCAGTACCTGAGCCGCGAGGCGGCGGTGCAGGCCTGTCAGCTGGGCGACTGAGCCGGGGCTACCCTGCGCCCTAACCGCCAGGCAAGCTGGCGCCGCCCGCGTCCTTGCCCTCTCCCCGCGAGGTCTTCTCGATCTCGGACCTGATCCGTTCGTCCGCCCCCTTCAGCCTCTCCTTGCGCTCCTCTTCGTCCTTCGCCTGCTCGCGGGCCTCCTCTTCCTTTTCGACCGCGACCTCGGCGAGCCGCTCCACGCTCTCGGGAAGCTCGCGCTTGACGATCCAGTTGACCATCCGGACCCAGACGAACCGCAGAGGGCCGCCGTCCAGGGTGGCCCGGTGGGTTATCCGCGTACCGCCGTTCGCCGGCTCGATCAGGTGGTCGAAGGTGAGCGTTCCGCCCGGAAGCTTGGCTCGCGAGACAAAGCGCCGCTCGGGCTCGACCTCCACCAGCTCGAAGCCCGTTCGCGGCAGCTGCGGCGGCTTCATGGTTCCCTTGCTGCCGGCCTCGAACTCGCCTTCGAGACTGGACTCCTCGACTCCCTTGGACCACTCGCGCCAACCGTCCACGTCGGTGTAGCGCTCCCAGACGCTGGCCGGCGGGGCCTTGCTCTCGGCGCTGTGCTCGAACTCCCAGTCAGCCATCAGGTCGGACCTCCCATCGTCCGAGCCTATACCCGCATCGGGGCATGCCTATCTAGACTCGCGCGATGGCGTCGGGGAGCGAGGCTGATGTCGACGTCGCCGTCGTTGGCGCCGGCCTCAGCGGCCTGACAGCTGCCCGGGAGCTGCGCCGCAGCGGAGCTTCGGTCTCGGTCCTCGAGGCGCGCGATCGGGTCGGCGGCAAGATGCACACGGTTTCGATCGACGGTTGCGCCGTCGACCTGGGCGCCCACTGGGTCGGGCCCACTCAGCGGCGGGTGCTCGCGCTCGCCGACGAGCTGGGTATCGCGGTCGAGAAGCAGTACCTGGACGGCAGGCACCTGCTGACGATCGGGGGCGAGCGCCACGAGTTCACCGGCTTGATCCCGCCCGGGTCACGACTCGGGGCCGCGGAAACGCTGCTCGCCGTCGCTCGGATCGAGCTGCGCCGGCGCCTCGTTGACACGGAGCAGCCCTGGTGCTCGCGCGCTGCGAAGAAGCTCGATTCGTTCACCCTCGGGCACTGGATGCGGACGCTGCGCTCCGATGCCGCCCGGGCGATGTTCACGCTGACTGCCCGGACGGTCTTCGGGGCCGAGCCGTCAGAGCTGTCGTTCCTCTACTTCCTCTGGTACGCGCAATGCGCCGGCGGGCTGCCGGCGCTGACCGACTTCGAGGGAGGCGCCCAGGACTCGCACCTCACGGGTGGGTCGCAGCAGCTGTGTGAGCGGATTGCCGCCGAGCTCGGCGACGCGGTGCTGCTCGATTCCCCGGTGATCGCGATCAGCCACGGCCTCGACGGCGCATTGGTGACGAGCGGCCGTCGCACCGTTCGCGCCGCCAAGGTCATCGTCGCGATCTCGCCGGCGCTCGCGGCGCGGATCGAGTTCGAGCCGGCGCTGCCTCCGCTGCGCGAGGCGCTCGGCCAGCGGATGCCGATGGGCGCCTACATGAAGGGGGTCGCCCTCTACGAGCGGCCGTGGTGGCGAGAGCGGGGGCTCTCGGGCATCGCCTTCGCGGATAGCGGGCCGGTGCAGATGGTCGTCGACGCGAGCCCCAGCGGTGGCGGGCCCGGGGTGCTGGTTGGGTTCGTGACCGGAGCGCCGGCACGCGACCTGGGGCGCCTCGACGCCGCGGGCCGGCGGCGGGCCGTCCTCGACGCCCTGGCCGTCGCCGTCGCGCCCGAGGCCGCGCAACCGGCCGGCTACCGGGACTTCAACTGGCTCGAGGAGCGCTGGAGCCGCGGCGGCCCGGTCGGGCTGATGGGCCCGGGCACGCTGACCGGGCTGGGCCCGGTCCTGCGAGACTCCGTCGGGCCGATGCACTGGGCCGGCACCGACACGGCGACGGAATGGAACGGCTACATGGAGGGGGCGATCCAAGCCGGTGAGCGAGCCGCGCGAGAGGTCGGGGTGACGTCTTGAGCGGCACCCGGGCGATCGTCGTTGCCGCGATCCTGGGCCTGGCGCTCGGAATCGTGGTCAGCGTGACGACCGACCTCCCGCTGGCACCCGAGGTCGGCCTGCTGGCCGGAGCTCTCGCCGGCTGGCTGATCGGCCGCGATCGAGCCCCGGCGAACTCCTAGCTTCCTTCCACACAGCGGTCGGATCCAGCCCCTCCGTCGAGGCGGTCCCGGGTCCCCTCGCCACCCTGCAGCAGATCGCCGCCAGCGCCACCGCCGAGCCGGTCGTTGCCGGCGTCGCCGCGAATACCGTCCGGGCCGGCGCCACCATTTGACGTGTCGTTCCCGGCTCCGCCCTCGATCCGGTCGAAGCCCACGCCGCCGTTCAGCCGATCTGCCCCGCCCGCACCCTTCAGGGTGTCCTGGCCGGCGCCGCCGTTTGCCTTGTCGTTGCCCGCCGCCCGTGTCAGCCCAGTCGTTCCCCGATCCTCCGTCGACGGTGTCCTTTCCCGGTCCCGCCTTGATCGTGTCGTTGCCCCCGCCCCCGACGATCTTGTCGTTGCCCCCGCCCCCGCAGATGACATCTTCCCCCGCCGTCCCTTTGAGGAGGTCCGCCTTGCCGGTTCCGTCGAGCGTGCAATCCGCGACGGTCAGCAGCTCGTCCTCGAGATCCTCCTTGCACTTACGCGCCGACTCGACGAACCGCTCGATAAAGAAACGGCCCAGGGGCGGGTCCTGGCCGAAGTCGACGATCTCCCTGATCAGGCCCTGCGCTCTTCTGAGGGCGCGGTCGATGCAGGTCAGCTGCTCGTGCCAGCGGGGATAGGGGAGCCCGTTGACCTTCTCGCCGAAGTGCCCTCCGATCAGCTCCTTCTTGCGCTTGACGATCTCCTCGATCGCCGACTTCACACCGGTCCAGGTTGCGCGGTCGCGCCGCACGTCCTCGACCAGCTCGTTGATCAGCCGCGTCACCCGGCGGGCGTCTCGCAGCGCCGCCCCGGGGACCCCCTGGCCGTCGAGTAGCCGGCCCTCGAGCTGCTCGGCGCAGCGCTTGGCCTCCCCGAGGGCTGCCTCGAGGTCGTCCTTTTGGCGACCCGTCGGGACCTGGAACGGAACCCCCCGACGCACCGCCTGGAGTCTCCACGTCAATGCAATCAAACAGCGTCTCGAAGGCGCTCAGAGACGATCCGAAGACCGTTGGCCAAGCGCCGCAAGGCGGCCCGGCGAGAGCCGCCACCGACTTCCTCCTACACCGATCCCGAGGGCAACGAGCTGATCCTGCGGCAGTCGCTCAGCGCCGCGACGATGGCCAAGATCGAGGAGGCGCCGCGCAGCCGGGCAGCCACGACCGAGGATGCCTGGCGGCGGCGAAACGAGATGCTCTTCGAGCGCCTCGCGGTGCGCTGGGTGATCGCCGGACTGCCGCTCACCGATCAGAAGATGCTGCTGGGCCGCTACCGGATCGCCGACCGGGCAACCCAGGATTGGGTCGACCGGACGATCGCCGAGCACGTCCGGCGCCACCTTCCCGAGCTGCAGTGAGGCCCTGCCGCCGCGGGGTTGACCGCCGGCTTTGCTCCTGAGAGGGTGAATCGGACCGGACCGACCGATTAGGAGGGTCGAGATGTCCAACACAGATACGTTGCGTGAGGGTTATCAGGCGTTTGCCCAGGGCGACCTCGACGGGGCGACGGCGAACTTCGCCGACGGGATCCGCTGGGAGAACCCGGAGGCGCCTCAGCTTCCCAACAGCGGCGTCACCGAGGGCAAGGACGGGGTCAAGCAGCTGTTCGCCAGCCTCGGCGAGTACTGGGAGTCGTTCAACATCACCCCGGACGAGTTCATCGAGAGCGGCGACACCGTCGTCGTCCTCAGCCACGCCGAGGCGACGGCCAAGGAGACGGGCAAGAGCGTCAAGCTCCCCTGGGTCCATGTCTGGCAATTCGACGGGGGCAAGGTGACCGAGGTGCAGGCGCTGACCGACACCGCGCTGGCTGCCGATGCCCTGGGGAAGATCTAGCTAGGTTCGGTCAAGCCCGACCACGGCGCGGGTCTTTCCCGCGGCGGTGCGGGGCAGGTCGTCGACGAACTCGGCCTCGACCCTCGTCCCCTCGCCCAGCAGGTCGACGAGCTTGGCGGTCAATCGCGCCTCGAGGCGCTGTCGATCGCAGCCCGGCCAGGTGATCAGCGCGATCGTGAACAGCGACGGCGAGCGCTGAACGATCTGGTAGCGGCGCACTTCGTGCTCGTCGCTGACCAGGTAGCGCAGCGCCATTCCGTTGATCCGCCCGCCGGCTCGGGGTCTGCACCCAGTCTCCGACCCGGCCTTCGACGAACGAGAGCAGCGGCAGGTTTCGGCCGCACGGGCAGGACTCCGGGAGCTTTCGAGCCAGGTCGCCGAGCCGGTAGTTGAGCAGGTCGTGCCGCGGTTGACCAGATTGGAGATGACGACCTCGCCGGTCTCTCCGTCGGTAACCTCGCGGCCGCCGTCGTCGACGATCCGGATCGGGTTCAGATCCTCGTTGATGATGGAAGCCGAGGTGCGCCGGGCACTCGAATCCGACCCAGGCCGCCTCGTGGGCGCCGTAGACGCTCAGCACCGGGATCCCGAACCCGTCGCTGATCAGCTTCGCGAGCTCCGGCCGACATCTCCTCGCCGCCGTAGACGACCAGGCGCGGAAGCTGATCCGCTTTCCGCTCTCATGGAGTTGAGCGAAACAGCCCGTCCATGTAGGAGCCGAACGAGCCGACGACGTGGGGGCGAAATCGCTCGATCTCCTCGATCGTCCGCTCGACCGGCTCGCCGAATCGAGACGACGCGGATCTCCGCCCCGATCATCTTCCTCGCTCCGCGCCAGCAGTCGTCGGACCGCCTGCCGCGAGCCGGTCGGCGGATTCAGCGCTGCCGATCAAAAGCGTCCGGCAACCGAGCCTCCTTCCGCGCACTGGACGATGAAGCGAGCCCGCTCGCTGGTGAAAGGCGGCCGCTCTGGACCAGCGCGAAGGGATCGCTTGTAGACCGTCAGCGGCTCGCCGAGGCTGCCGCCGGTGCTCTCCGACTGGAATTGCTCGATCGGCCGGGCGTCGGAGACGAAGAGCTCCGGATCGCGCTGCACCTCGGCCCGCTCGAGCAGCGGCAGGCGGGCGAGGTCGGCGGCGGTGGCGAAGTCGCCGGGGGTGAGCCCGAGGCGGCGCATCGTCTCGCGGTAGTAGGGAACGTGGCGGTATACGTGCGAGACGGTGGCTATCAGGCGTCGCCGCTGATGCCGCTCGACGACCTCAGGCGAGCAGAACGGAAACCTCCCCTGTCGCGGCGCATGGAGCAGGTACCACAGCGCCCATCCCGCGCGAGAACCCTCCAGCGGGCCAGGCCATCTTGGGCCGACGACCGCCATCACCACCTCCGGTCCAGACCGACCACAGTGCGGACCTTCCCCCGCGCCGTGCGGGGCAAGTCAGCGACGAAGTCCACCTCAATGGCGGCCTCCGGCCCGAGCACCTGGGCGAGCCCGTGCTTCACGCGTTCCTCGATCGTGACCCTGTCGCTTGACGGGCGGGCGACCAAGTCGAGCTGGAGGCGCGTCGGGTCACCCTGCCGCACTCGATAGCGAAATATGTCTCGATCGACATCAAGGACCCTGCTCACCGCCAGGGCATGGACGCGGCGCCCGATGGTGTCGTCAGCCAGTCCCGCTGTCGCACGTCGACGAAGGACAGCAGCGGCAGCTTTCTCCCGCAGGGACAGTCGATCGGCAGCTTGCTGGCGACATCTCCGAGCCGGTAATTGAGGAGGACCGCTGCCGCGGTTGACGAGGTTGGAGACCACGACCTCGCCGTTCTCGCCGTCGGCAGCTCGCGTCCCGCATCGTCGACTATCCGCATCGGATACAGGTCGGCGTTGAAGTGAAGCCCCAGGTGCTCCAGGCACTCGAAGCCCATGTCCAGCGCCTCGTTGGCCCCGTAGATGCTCAGCACCGGGATCCCGAATCCCTCGCTGATCAGCTATCGGACGCCCGGCCGACATCGCATCGCCGCTGTAGACGAGCAGCTGCGGGCGATGAAGCTGGATCCCGCTGGAACTCAAGGGACGAGCGAACAGAGCCTCCAGTAAGAGCCGAGCCCGTGACGATGTGGGGGCGAAAGCGATCGATCTCCTCGCATCATCCGCTCAACGGGCTCTCGGACTCCACACGCCGGTGGAACTGCGCGCCCCGTCAACTTCCTCAACCTGCGCGAACATTCGGCTTCACCGGAGCCGCTCGAGGCGGAGGCGGCCTGACCGATCAACAGTGTTCGATAACCAACCCGCCGCCGCAGCCACCCGTCGGTGCATCGACGCCGGCCCGCTGGTCGTAAGCGCCACGCCTGACCAGCGCGAAGAGATCGCTGTAGACGGTCAGCGGCTGCTCCGGTGCTGCCGCCGGTTCTGCGCGGCACTGAAGCTGGTCGATCGGCTGGGCGTCGGAGACGAAGCGCTCCGGATCGCTGCTGCACATCGGCTTCGCTCCAGCAACGGCAGGCGGGCAGGTCGGCTGCGGTGGAGATGTCTGCCGGGAGCCAGCCCGAGACGGCGCATCGTCTCCCGGTAGTAGGGGACGTGGCGGTAGGCGTGGGAGATCGTCTGCTCGAAGGCGACGGCGCTGATCGGCGCTCGATCGCCGTCTTCGGACCGGAACGGATAGTCGCCCCTGCCGCGGGGCCTGGGCCAGGTACCAGACGGCCCACCCGACGCTGGATGCTTCCGCATCAGATCGCGCATCCAGTTCATCCGTCCGGCCTCCGCGCAGCCCGCTAACCGCGCCGATGTAAGTCGCGACGGCACCGATGACCTGGCAGATCCGCCAGGCGTCCGAGTGCGGATCGAGGTCACTACGTCCCGACCTTGCGGCCCCAGGTGCGCATGAAGTCGACCCCGCCCCGGTTCTCGGGCAGGAGCCCGCTGAGGACTTTCGCCTTGCCGATCGAGCCCGCCTCGGCCCGCGCCGCCGCGTCGAGCAGGTTGCCGATTCCGCGCCGCCGCTGGGCCGGCGCCGTGAAAGCCTCGTAGAAGTAGCAGGCTTCGGGCGCGATCGAGAAGCGTGACGCCGAGGTAGGAGACGCGGGCCTCCCCGGTCGCCAGCCAGCGAGATCCGACCAGGCGGTCGCCGCGCCAGGCGCCGAGGCAGCGATCGCCGGCTCGCAGCCGGCGCATGAACTCGGCCTCGCTGATCTCCGGATCCGGGTTCAGCTCGCGGTAACGGTCGGCGTCGCCGTGCGTCAACGGCCGGATCTTCACCCCCGCCACCGCCGGGGCCGGCTCGCGCTCCGCAGGCCGGCAGTGGATCTCCAGCCGGCGCAGGCCTGTGGTGGCGAGGACCTGCCACCACAGAGCCCGTATCCCACCCTCGCGCAGAGTCTCGGCAGATCGCCTCGCAAGTCGACGCGGGCCGGTGGTCGCCGTCGTCGCCATCAGGTCGTCTCTGACACCCAGAGGTCTCGCTCGACCGAGGCGACGTCCTGGCTTCTCGATGAACAGCCGGCACCAGATCTCGGCGGTCCAGAGGCGGGTCCGCTGGCGATGGTCCGGTCGAGGACGCCGCGCCAGCCGTCGGCTGGAAGCTGCGATCAGGTCGCGCAGGTAGCCGTGCTCCAGGAACTCGGGTCGTGCCGCCTCCTCGATCCGGCGCCGGGCATCGAACTGCAGCCCCGCCTGCTTGGGTCGCCTGACGATCGCCTCCGGCATCCATCGCCGGGCGACATCGCGCAGGAGTCCCTTCGAGGCCGGGGCGATTCGATGCTCGAGGGGCAGGTTGACGACCAGCTCGACGACCTCGCGATCCAGGAACGGCAGTCGGGTCTCCACCGAATGGGCCATCATGTCCTTGTCCATGCGGTTGAGGAGGAAGCTGAAACGACCCGGTTGAGAGGCCGTTCAGCAGAGCTCGCCTCGAGCTCGCCCCGGGCGCCGGGATGGTGGGCGTATGCCTGCTTGCGCGCTTCGGATCGCCGCGGTCTGCCTAGCGCTGAGCAGACTCGGCCGGAAGGTGCGACACCACGGATCGTGATCCGGGCCTGCCGCGAGACGTGGTTGAGCGAGCGCCCGCCGGATCCGGGGCGATCCCTGCGGGCCCCGGGCTTCCTCGACGAGCCGACGCAGCATCTGCGGGCGGGGAGAAAGCGACGATACTGCGGCTGCCGTGCAGGATCGGTAGCCGCCGAAGAGCTCGTCGGAGGCCTCGCCAGTCAGCAGCACCTTGACGCCGCGCTCGCGGGCGCGGCGCGCGATCAACGCAACCGGGACCGAGCTGCCGCCGAGACGAGAGCGGGTACTCGTGGTGGGCGACGGTGCTCGACCAGCGCCCGCCGCCAGTCCGAGGCGGTGACGCGCACGGTCTCCAGCTCGACGTCCGAGCCCGCGGCGGCGACGCTCCGCCCAGCGCCCCTCGTCGGCACGCTCTCGTCGACCAGCGAGGCGTTGAAGGCGACGATCGAGGGATCCTCGTCGCGGGCCAGCGCCGTCACGAGGGTCGAGTCGAGGCCGCCCGAGCAGGCGCTGCCGACCGGGGCGTCGCCGAGCAGGCGCCGCCGCACCGCTCCGCGCAACGCCGCCTCCAGCCGCTCGGCGAGCTCGGCGCGGCTACGGCCGGCGAGATCGGCGGCGAGATCGGGGTCGACCGCATCCGCGGGCTCGATACCAGCGCCGTTCGCTTGTCGGCAGGCGTGTCCGTGTCCACGGCGAGCATGCTGCCCGGGGGCAGCGCTCGATCGCCTCGATCGGAGTCTGCCGTCCCGCGGCGCCATCCGCACGGTGGCCGCATGGCCGAGCACGTCCGCCGCGCGCTCGGCGCCGGCACCCCGGCCGCGATCAGCGCCCGCATCTCGCTCGCGAACCAGAGGCCGCCGTCCCAGCGCGCGAGGTAGAGCGGCTTGACGCCGAAGCGATCGCGCGCCAGCAGCAGTCGGCCCCGCGCGGTGTCGAGGGCGGCGAAGGCGAAGAAACCGTTGCATCGCTCCAGCGCCTCCGTCGTCCCACGCGGCCAGCGCGGCGAGCAGCGTCTCGGTGTCGCTGCCCCCCCGCCAGTCGTCGACCGGCAGCTCGGCGCGGAGCGCCAGGTGGTTGAAGATCTCGCCGTTGTAGGTCAGCAGCCAGCGGCCGCCGGGATCGGCCATCGGCTGGTGTCCCGCCGGGCCCGGGTCGACGATCGCCAGGCGCGTGTTGACCAGGCCCACGTTCCCGTTCACCGCGATCCCGTGGTCGTCGGGGCCGCGGTGGGAGAGCGCCGCCGCCATCGCCTCCAGAGCATCCTCGGGAGGCCGCTTTCCGCGCGCAACGATGCAGCCGGCGATCCGCACACATCCCAGGTCGGCGAGCACCTTATCCTCTGCGCCCTTGGCGCCAGGCGGCGACATACCCGGCGCGGAAGCAACGATGTCGCTTGGCGGCCGCCTGGTCTGGACCGGCCGCCTGGCGGCCGCGGCGGCTGACGCAGCCCCGCTTCCCCTTCCGCTCCCCGGCGGCGATCGAGCGAGCCCAGGCGCCGCCGCCTGCGCGGGGTCGTCGATTACGCCTACCGCCACGTTCCCTACTACCGGGAGACGTTGGATCGTCTCGGCCTGCGCCCGGACCAGCTCCGGACCGCGGCCGACCTGGCCCGGCTGCCGCTGATCGAGCGTGAGCAGCTACAGCGCGATCCGCTCTACTTCGTCACCGACGAGCAGCCGCCGGACCGTTTCCTGAAGATGCAGACCGGCGGCAGTTCCGGGGCACCGGTCACCGTCTTTCGGGACCCGGTCCGCCCCGTCCAGATCGGCTTCCACGAGCGCCGGATCGCGGTAGAGCGCCGGATCGCGGGCAAGCGCTGGGGCGTGCGGATGCTCGACGTCGCGTCGCCACTCAGCCCCGCGGTGACGATCCGGCGGGCGGTCAGCGATCGGATCATGCCTCCGTCGAGATTCGCAACGCGAGCGGCACGAGATGTCGTTGCTCGACCCACCAGCGGAGGTGCTGGCGGCGATCGACGAGCTCCGGCCCGACGTGATCAGCTCCTACGGCTCCTATCTGGAGGTCCTCTTTCAGCATGCCTACCGACAGGGGATCGAGCTCGACTGGCCGCGAGTTGCCGTCTACCACTCCGACGCGCTTGCTGCTCCCGCGAGGCGCCTGATCGAGGAGCACTTCGGAATCGAGGTATTGACCTTCTACAGCGCGGTCGAGGCGGCGACGATCGGCTTCGAGTGCGAGCGTCATATGGGCCTGCACCTCAACTGCGATCTGAACCCGGTGCGGATCGTCGGCGACGACGGCGAGGAGTTGCCCGACGGCGAGCGCGGGCGAGGTGGTCGTCTCCAACCTCGTCAATCGCGCCACCGTGTTGCTCAACTACCGGCTCGGAGACGTGGCGGCGAAGCTTCCCGGTCCCTGCCCATGCGGACGCTCGCTCCCCCTGCTCTCGTTTCTCGAAGGACGGGTCGGAGACTGGATCAGCGACCCGCGACGGCGAAGCGGTCCATCCGCAGGCAGTTCGCACCCTGTTCACCGAGGAAGAGCATGTCTGGCGCTACCAGGTCGTGCAGCGCTCCCTGTCCCATTTCGCGATCGCGCTGGTTACGGCGCCTGAGTGCGACCGTCCCCGCCTTCAGGGCCGGCTGGCGAGGAGCTTCGCCGCCCGGTTCGGAGACGATACGACGATCGAGGTGTCATTCGTCGATTCGATCGCCCGCACCGGAGCGGGGAAGATTCGCACCGTGATCTCGCTCGCAGGCAGCCGCAGCGCCGCCTGATGGCGGCCAAGTCAGTCGTCGCGCCCGCCTCGCCTGGACCGCCCGGATGGCCTGGGAGGCCCCGCGCCAGGCTCGCTTCCCGTTTCGCCCCGAGGAGGAGATCCGGCGCGCCCAGCAGCGGCGCGATCCGGGCGGTCGTCGCCCACGCCGGCGTCCACGTGCCCTACTACCGCGACACCTTCCGCCGGCTGGGCCTCGATCCGGCTGCGATTCGAACCGCCGCCGACCTTGCCCGGCTGCCGCTGCTCGAGCGGCGCGACGTCCAGCGCGATCCCGAGTACTTCCGGTCGCGGGCCTGGCCGCTGGACGGCCTGCGTGCCGCTGCACAGCGGCGGCAGCACCGGCGCGCCGCTGACGTTCTTTCCGCGACCCGGCCTCGTTTCCGGCCGAGGCCGCGCAGCGGGAGCGCTTCCGCTCGCTGGTCGACCCGGCTGGCGGGGCGGCGATTTCGCTACCGCGCAGGCCTCGATCCTGCCGCTCGACAGCTCCGTGCGTCGACGCTGTGCGGGCGGTGCGCCGCCATACCGCCTCTACCGGCCGGCCTGCGGGTGCAGCGGCGGTCCTTCTCGATCTGGCGCGCGCCCGCGGAGCTCGCTGCCGGAGCTCGACCGCTACCGGCCCGACGTGATCAGCTCCTACGGCTCCTACCTCGAGGCGCTGTTCGGCCACCTGCGCGCGACCGAGGCCGATCATCCACCTTCCCCGGGTCGTCGTCTTCGGAGCCGACGCGATGAGCGACGGGATTCGCAGCTCCATCCAGGACGAGCTGGGGATCGAGGTGCTGAGCTCCTACAACGCGATCGAGACCCCGGGAGTCGGGCTCGAGTGCGAGGCCCATCGCGGCTATCACCTCAACGTCGACCTCTGCCCGGTTCGCCTGGTCGATCCGCGGCGGCGCGCCGCACCGCCCGGCGAGAGCGGCGAGGTCGTGATCTCCAATCTCGTCAACCGCGGCACGATCCTGCTCAACTACCGCCTCGGCGACCTCGCGGCCGATCTCCCCGGCCCTGCCCTTGCGGGCGGACGCTGCCGATGCTGTCGTTCCTGCAGGCTCGGACGCACGGCCTGGCTCGACCTCGGCGAGGGCGCACGCTCCACCCTCACGCCGCCCGGCTGCCGATTCGCAAGGAGCGCGACCTCTGGCGCTACCAGGTGGTCCAGGAAGGACGAAGGAGTTCCTCCTCCGGGCGGTCGTCGGTCCGCGGCATGTGACCGCGAGACGCCTGGCGGCGCGTCTGGCCACGCTGCTGCGCGACAGCCTCGGCGACGACGTCGCGGTTCGCGTCGAGTACGCCGAGGACCTTCCCCGCGGCCCCGGCGGCAAGGTGCAGACCGTCGTCCCGCTGTCAGCCGATCCGCTGCAGGGTGCGAACTCGCCCCAGGCAGGAGGCGGGGACCGATGATCGCGCCAGCCGCCAGTGACCGAGGCGGATCGAGGCCACGGTCCCGAGCGTCCGGCTGCGGACAGTGATGATGCCGACGCTGACGCGATTCTCGGGCAGGAGAGCGCTGAGAATCTGCGGCTTGCCCCGTGAGACCGCCTCGGCCCGCACCGCACCGGCCAGCAGGTTGCTGATCCCACGGCGTCGCTCATCCGGCGCCGTGTAGGCCTCATAGTCGAAGCAGAAGTCGGCGCCGAGCGCGGGCGAGACTCCGAGGTACGGAAGCGGCGCCTCGTCCAGCGCCAGCCAGTGGACGGCGATCAGCCGCCGATCCCGCCAGGCGCCGAAGCAATGCTTGCCGGCCCGCAGCCGCCGCCGGAACTCCTCCTCGCCGATCTCGGGCTGCGGGGCGAGGGCGCGGTAGGCGTGCGCGTCGTCAGGCCGCAGCGCCCGCACCGTCACCCCCGGCACTGCGATCACGGGTGACGGTCTCGCGGTCGGTCGGCCGGCAATGGATCTCCAGCCGCCGGGCCCCGAGGTATGCCAGCGTCTGCCACAGAAGCGCCCGGGCGCCCGCCTTCGCGCAACGTCTCCGCCGAGCGCCAGCGCCAGCCGCCGCGGAGCGACACTCGTCAACCGGGTGGTCATCGGACCCATCTAGCCGTTCTCCGACCTCAGGCCCGCGACCCTATTCTCTGCGCCGGTGGGCTCGGCGGCGACAACCGAGTGGAGCGGGGTCCTCGAGGACTGGGCGCCGACCCGCGCCCACGCGCTCTGGCGGGCCCACAGCGACGCCGTCAACCTGTCGTTGCTGCGGCGATGGCTTCCGGAGGACGACCTCGGGCAGGTGCTGAAGACCGACCTGTTCGACGAAGCCGTCGGCGGCGGCCTCGTCGGTTGGCTGGCGCCGCGCGCGACCCGGACTGTCGGTGTCGACCTGGCGCCCGCCGTCGCCGAGGCCGCGGCGGCCAGAGATGGCCGGCGATCACCACCGTCGTCGGCGACGTCCGCGACCTCTCGTTCGAGTCGGCCAGCTTCGACGTCGTCGTCTCCAACTCCACCCTCGATCACTTCCCGAGCTTCGATTCGGTCGCGGTCGCGGTGCGCGAGCTGGCTCGGGTGACGAGACCGGGCGGGCGGCTGGTCATCACCCTGGACAACCGCCAGAACCCCGTCGTGGCGCTGCGAACCTCGAAGGCGCTGGCGGGAGCTGTTCCGGCGCCTCGGCATCGTCCCCTACGAGCTCGGCGCCACCTGCGGGCGGCGGCGGCTGGCCGGGCTGCTGGAGGATTCCGGCTTCACGGTCCAGGCAACCGAGGCGATCATGCACTGCCCACCGCAGGTGGCCTCGAAGCTGGCCGATCGCTTTGCCGACGGAGCCGGCGCGGATCTCGAGCAGCGCCATCTGCGGCGCGTCCTTCGTTTCGAGGCCCTGTCGAATTGGCCGACCCGCTATCTGACCGGCCATTTCGTCGCCGCCCGCGCGATCCGCGACGGCTGACGCTATCCGGAGCCGGCGGCGGCGAGGCGCTCGGCGAGGCGGTTCATGCCGATCTCGCGAGCCGCGGCGGCTGCCGACTGCCAGTCGGTCTCCCGGTCGGGCGGCCGCTTCACGCCGGCGTCGCGAAGGGTGGCGAGGTCCTTGAACGCAAGCAGGTCCTCGCGCGCGTCGAGCAGCGCCGTACGCAGGCGGGGCCGGGTCTCGGCGAGGGCGTTGTCGAGGACCCCCTCGAGCGAGCCGTGGCGCCGCAGCAGGTCCGCCGCGGTCTTCTCGCCGACCCCCTTGGCGCCGGGGATGCCGTCGGAGGGGTCGCCGCGCAGGGCGATGAAGTCGGGCACCAGCTGCGGCGGGATCCCGTACCGCTCTCGCACGCCGGCGGGGGTCACCTCCTCCGCACCCCTGCCCCCGGTGCGCACGTAGAGGACGCTGACGCTCTCGCTCACGCACTGGAACATGTCGCGGTCACCGGTCAGCAGCAGCGCCCGCCCGCCCGCGGCGGCCTCTTGGTCGGCATATGAGCCGAGCAGATCGTCGGCCTCCAGGGAGGCGTGGCCTTCGACCTGCCAGCCGAAGGCGCCGAAGAAGTCCGCGCAGGCCGCGAACTGCGGCGCCAGCTCGTCCGGGACCTCGTCGCGGTCGGCGTGGTAGGCGGGATAGAGCTCGACCCGGTAGGAGGCCGCGTCGGGACCGAAGCAGAGCACGACTGCCCGGGGCCGGTGGTCCTCGACCTCGCGGAGGATCAGGTTGGCAGCCCCGAGCAGGGCGTTGACAGGCTTTCCGTCGGTGCCCTTGATCGACTTCGGCAGCGCGTAGAAAGCCCGGAACAGCATCGAGGGGGCATCGACTGCGAGCAGCGGGGCGCTCACGGCGACACCCAGGGGGGATTGGCGAATCGCCATTCGGGTAAAGACTGCGCAACGTCGAAAGGAGTCGGCATGTACATCGGTATTGGTGCTCTGATTCTGATCCTGATCATCATCGTGCTCCTCTTGTAGAAGGGGAGCACGATTACTTCAGGCCCCGTTTCCAAGCAGGCGGCTTCCAAGCTCGCAGATCCCTGCGAAAGCAACTTCGGTGTCGCGCCGCCGTTTGCCCTCGGGGTCGAGGAGGAACTGCTGTTGGTCGATGCCGAGGGAGTCCTCGCGGGCGCCAGCGGGCCGGTCCTTCGCGAGGCAGACCCCGAGGATGGCGACGTCACCGGCGAGCTGTTCACCTCGATGGTCGAGTCGAGGTCCGAGATCTCGGCGAACACCGCCGAGGCGATCGAGACGCTGCGCGACGTGCGCAGAGAGTTGCTCGATACCGGAATCGCGATCATCGGCGCCGGCGTCCACCCCGACGCGACCGTCGGTGAGATCGAGATCCGCCAGACGCCGCGAAACACGCTGATCGAAGATTCGCTCCAGGGTGTGCTGCGGACGCCGATCTGCGGCCAGCACATCCACGTCGGTATGCCCGACGCGGAGACCGCGGTTCGCGCCTACAACGGGATCCGCAGCCACGTGCCGTTGCTCAACGCCCTGGCCGCGAACTCGCCGTTTTGGTTCGGAAGGGACTCGGGGCTGGCGAGCTCGCGGACGGTGATCTTCCGCAGCTACCCGCGGGCGGCGATGGCGCCCCAGTTCACCGACTTCGAGCACTTCTGGCGGGTCACGCGGCAAGTTTGCGCGGCAGCCGGGATCGACGACTACACCCACATCTGGTGGGACGCCCGCATCCATCCCATCCTCGGGACGATCGAGGTCCGGGCCGCCGACACCCAGTTCGACCTGCGACGCGCGGCGGCCCTGGCGGCGTTCGTGCACTGCCTGACGCGGGTCGAGGCAGAGCGCAGCCAGGACGACATCCCGGCCCGCGAGGCGCTGGCCGAATCGAGCTTTCAGGCGACCCGTCACGGCCTCGATGCGATGCTGCTCAACCGCGCCGCCGAGCCCGTCCCGGCGCGGGAGCTGGGTAGGGAGTGCGTGGAGCTGGCAGGGACCGTCGCGGGGGAGCTGGACTGCGAGGCAGAGCTCGCGCACGTGGAGACGATCCTGGCCGACGGCTGCGGCGCCGACCTGCAGCGGCGCGTGCACGCGGAGTCCGGCATGGACGGCCTGCTGTCCTTTCTCTGCACCGAGACCGCGCGCCTCGACTAGCCCTGCTCGAAGCGCGCCTCGAGCGGCATCGTCGCGGTCAGCAGCGGCGAGGGAGTCTGCGGCTCGTCCTGGTCGCAGACGAAGACGAAGTCCACGACTCCGGTGTCGATCTTCGCGTCGACCCCCTCCACCTTCCATTCGCGGTCGATGGTGCGAAGCCGCTGCACGATGCCGTCGGCGTCGATCGTCCCGACCACCGAGCCCATGATCCCTCCCTCGGGGTCGTCGGCCTCCGCGGAGGCGGTGAAGACGACGAGCTGCTCGGAGATCGAGGTCGCATCGCTGAAGCACAGCGGCACGCCGTCGAGGTCCCCCAGCTCGTAGGCGCGAAGCTCCGACAGCTCCTCGGGGTCGATCGCCAGGTCGCCGCGCAGCGACTCGCCGAGGTCGGGCAGGGCGATCTCTGCAACCGCGTTCGGCGCCTTCCCCTCGTTGCCGCGGTTGAAGACCCAGAGCCGGTCGCCGAAGACGCTGGCTCCCTCGACGTTGATCTCCCCGAGCTCTGCGCGCAGGACCCCGTAGAGGGGAGCGAGGTCGAGCTGGCGCGGCTCGTCGCGCAGTGAGCCGTCGGCGTGGAGCGGCCAGAAGAAGCCGCGGTCGCGACGCTCGCTGGACCCCGACCCCAGCCCCAGCAGGCCGCCGAAGGGGCTGTCCTCGAAGGGCGGCACCGTGGTCAGGGCCTCGAGGTCTGGCTTCTGCTCGGCGCGGGTCGCAGCGTCCCCTGCCAGCTCTCCCTCCAGCGCCTGCCGCAGGGTTCCCGGCTCCTGTCCGGAGAGGTCGAAGACCGCCAGGTCGAGCTCGTCGTCGCCGATCACGTAGGCGAAGACGCCGCGGCGGACGACGCCGGAGGCCGAGGAGACGTGGGTCGGGCGCTCGTCGCTCGAAGCCCGCTCGAGGTCGAGGCGGCGCAACGGGCGAAGCTCGAGCGCCGGCAAGTCCTCGGGGCTGATCGACTGGCGATCGATCGACGCCTACCAGCGAACGGGCAGCGACTTCAGCTGGTTGATGAACGGGGAGAGAACCGTCTCCGGCTTGCCGGCGATCTCCATCTCCGGGAAGCGCTTCAGCGTCTCCTCGAAGAGGATCCGCAGCTCCAGCCGGGCCAGCGCCGTGCCGAGGCAGAAGTGGCGGCCGCCGGCGCCGAAGGCCTGGTGGTCGCCTTCGCGGCGGACGTCGAAGCGATCCGGATCGGGGAACTGGCTCTCGTCGCGGTTGCTCGACACGTACCACATGCAGACCTTGTCGCCCTTGCCGATCCGCTGCCCGCCGAGCTCGGTGTCCTCGGTCGCTGTGCGCCCGAAGTGGGCGAAGGCCGGGAACATCCGCAGGCTCTCCTCGACCGCTCCCGGGATCAGCGAGGGGTCGTCGAGAAGGAGGCGGCGCTGGTCGGGGTGCTCGATCAGCGCCCGCATGCCGCTGGTGTAGGTCGCCTTGGTCGAGTCGTTGCCGGCCGCGACGAGGAGGAAGAAGCCCATCACGATCTCGTCCTCGGTCAGGCGCTGGCCCTCGATCTCGGCGTGGACGAGGACGCTGGTCAGGTCCTCGGTCGGATTCTCGCGGCGCTCCTCGATCATCGCCCGGCAGCGCTCGTAGACCTCGGGGATGTCCTTGGCGAGCATCTCCTCGATGCCGCCCGGGTTGAGGTCGGGATCGCCGAGCCCCAGGGTCGTGTTCATCAGCGCCGCCCAGGCCTCGTCGTCTTGCTCGGGGATCCCCATGAAGCTGCCGATCACCCGCGACACCACCGGCTGGGCGACGTCGGTGACCAGGTCGCAGCCGCCGCGATCGGCGACGCCGTCGAGGACCCGCTCGGCGATCGCGCGGATCTCGTCGGTGTGCTCGGCGATCCGCCGCGGTGTGAAGCCGCGCTGGAAGAGCATCTTCAGGCGGTCGTGCTTGGGCGGGTCCATGCCGATGAACATCGCCTGCACCAGCTCGAGCGGGAACTGGTGGCGCAGGCCGGTGATCCCGTTGGCGGAGGAGAAGGTCTTCCAGTCGAGGCTGACCGTGCGCACGTCGTCGGCGCGAGTCACCGACCAGAACCCTTCCTCCTCGGGGAAGTCGTTGATCTCGCCCCAGTGGACGGGGCATTCGCCGCGCAGGCGGCGGAAGTCGGGGTGCGGCGGCCCCTCGGCCCAATTGGAGCGGTCGGCGACGGCGATCTGGTCGAGTGGCTGTTCGCTGTTGCCCATCGTTGCTCCTCGCCAACGAGCCTAACGCCTCAGCCGATCCCCTTCTCGCGCAGCTCGCGCAGCGCCTCCGGGGCTCTTCTCCAGACCCTCGAGGCCCATCGCAGCGAGGATCGCCGGCTCCTTTGTGAACTGGATCTCCGCGTACTCGACGACCTGCACCCGGTTCCCCCACGGGTCGCGGAAGTCGAGACCACGGCCGGGGAGGATCTCGACCCCGGCCGCCTCCAGCGCCGCGCGCACCTCGGCGCGGTCGTCGACGACGAGCCCGAAATGCCGATCCTCGTCGGGCGCCTGGCGGCGCCCCTCGGAGAGGGCGATGAACTGGTCGCCGATGTCGACGAACGCCATTCCCGGCACCCGGCCGCGCAGCTCGTACTCGAAGATCTCGCCGTAGAACTCCAGCGCCTGCTCGAGGTCGCCGACCTCGAGGGCGATGTGGTTGATGCCGACCAGCCGGGCCCGACTCACGACAACGAGACTCTAGGCGCGCTGTTAGGGTCGCGCGGTGCGATTGCCGCCGCTGCTCTCAGAGCACCCTCGCCCGGTCCAGCTCTTCCTCGCGGTTGTCCTGCCGGTCCTGTTCGGGGCGCTGACCGGTTACTTCCTCGGCGTCTCGGAGGCGACCTACCTGGTGCTGTCGCTGATCGGCGTCGTCGGCGGCATCGGCGCCGGCTTCGACCATCTTGGCGCCGCAGCCGGCGCCCGGCGCGGAGTGCTGGCCGGGTCGCTGTTCGGAGCCGCGATCCTCGTCGCCCACGAGATCCACGGCGCCGACGCCAAGGCCCACCTGCCCGAGCCGGCGATCCTGCTGGTCGTGATCACCACCGTCCTCGCGGTTGCCTTCGCCGCCCTCGGCGGCTGGCTTCGCCAGCGCGCAGAGGCACGGGCCGAGGCCACGCGGCGCCCGGAAGTCCCCGGCCCGCTCGGCTGATCATCACCGAACGTCCCGCAGCCCCCTCCAGAGCGGGTAGTCCGGGACGTTCGAAGGGCGGCGTTACCCCTGCCGGCAGCGCCGCCCGGCGCGTCGCGGCAGGCCCGGCGCGAGACGATGCCCGCTCGGCAGCAGCGGCCGAGCAGCCGGAAGGATGAAGCGGCAGTTCGGTCGCTGGCGGACCGGCAGCCGCAGCTGCAGCCTGCGCACGTCGATCTCGAACTCACCGTTCGACGGGCGCCCGAACGGCGGGTCCGCACCGAGCAGCTCGAGCTTGGCGACGTGACCCGGGGCGAACCTCCACCCGGCGGGGTGCAGTTGCCAGACGTTGCGCCCGGGCCGGGGGCGATAGAGGCCGCGGGCGACGAGGGTCTGGGTCCCGCCCGGCGCCACGTCCCATAGCCGGCCGGCTACCTGGGCCTGCGCCGCCGGCGCGCCTCGCACCGCGAGGTTGGCGATCATCGTCGGCGCGCCGAGCAGCGTGTAGGGGCGACGGCGGGCCGCCAGCTCGTAGACAGCGGTGCCGGGCGCGGGGTCGGCCGGCACCGTCGCGCAGCCGTTGCCGCCGCCGGCGGCGGGGTCGATCGCGGCTCCGACTGCGGGATCTCCTCCCGTCGAGGAGATCGTCTGGGGCCGGCGATCGAAGCGGCGTACCTCTCCCCGGGCCGCGGCGGCAAACGCCGATGCGCGGATCGGCGCCTGGAGTCCTCGCCTCCTGGGGACAGGTCTGCGTGTAGACGATCGCGCCCTCGTACGGGCGCCGGCCCCGGCCGAGCAGGTGGTGGTCGAACCAGCGGTGGATCGACCGGATCAGGTGGGCTCGCTGGCGCTCCTTGTTGGCAGCGCGCTGATGGCCGAAGTCGCCCAGGAACAGCGTCAGCGGCAGTCGCGGGTAGCGGCGGCTGGTCCGGTTGACGTAGCGCAGCGCCTCGGCGACCGGGAACAGGTCGTCGGTGAAGCCGCTGGCGACGAACAGCGGCGGCGGCCGGTGCGAGGCGTCGATGTGGATCGCGGAATGGAAGCGCTGCAGGGTGCGGACGATCTGCTTCGCCTCGGCGTCGTCATAGGGCTCTCCCGCGTCCGCGCGGGCCACCCAGGCGGTGACGTCGGCGTCGGGGTCGAGGCCGCGAGGGGCGAGAAATCCCATCGGCCTCCCGGGCACGAACGGCTCCCCGACCGGCTGCCCCGGCCCGGTCGCAAATTG
Organism: uncultured Actinomycetes bacterium; assembly: GCA_963793785.1. GTDB lineage: Bacteria > Actinomycetota > Thermoleophilia > Solirubrobacterales > 70-9 > CAWCBH01. The sequence continues at coordinate 2,186,003 of CAWCBH010000003.1, read as the reverse complement.
CGCCGCCGCAAACAGCGCGTTGGCGAAGGAGGCCTTGAAGACCCCGACGGGATCGCTGGCCTCGCCCAGCGGCCCGATCGCGTAGGAGAGCTCGCGGCCGTTGGGGGCGATCGCCCCGACGAGGTCGGTCCAGGGAATCACCGGCGCCGCGGCTGCGATTCGCAGTCGCGTCCCGCCCGGGCTGCGCCAGGCGACAAGGCGTCCGTCGGGCAGCATCATCCGGTCCGAAAGCGCCGCCAGCGCCATCGACTGACCGCCGCCGTAGGAGTCTCCCGTGACCCCGATCCGCCCCGGGTCGGCGATCCCCTCGTCGACCAGGCGCCCGATCAGCGTCTGCGTGTCGCGGACCTCGTAGCGGGTGTCGGCGAGGTGGATGTAGCCCCGGGCGCAGGCGGCAGGGTTGCCGAGTCGCGAGTCGGGGGTGCCGCAGGACCCCCAGAGCCCGCGCGCGGTGTAGGTGAGGACCGCGTATCCGCGCCGCGCCCAGGCGAAGGCGTTGTCGGTGTAGGCCGCAGACGCCGGGTCGAGGTACTCGTACTTGCTGTTGCCGAAGCCGTGGATCTCGACCACCAGCGGCAGCTTGCGGGCGGCGGGCGCGGGCAGCGTGACCGTGGTGTCGAGCGGAACCCCGTCCCAGGTCGGGACCAGGCCCGAGCACACCTGCAGGCCGCGCATCGCCTCGCAGTCGGAAAGCCCGAGTGGCTCCGCCGCCGCCGCGGTCGGCGGGACCGCGGCGCAGATCAACAGCGCCGAGACAAGCGAGCAGCGCCAGAGGTATCCGCGCCTCACAGGCGGATTATCGCCCCCGGAGCCCGAGGCCGGCGGTTGAGCGCTGCAGCCATCCCGCCCGATGCCGATACTTGGCACCGATGCGATCCAGGATCCGAGTGGCGGTGCTGCTGTTTGCGCTGGCGATCCTCGCTGCCGCCCTGGCCCCGGCGCTCGCGGCGGCGACGAAGCCGGTCGGCTGGACGCCGCTGAGCAGCGAGGAGGCGGCGGAGCGGGTGCGGCGCTCGGGCTGGGAGCCGCGGCCGGCGAACTCCGCTCCCAACCATTCGATCCCGGGCCCCAGGCAGCTGCGCCGATGGCAGGCTCGCAGCGAGATGCCCTACGCAGGGCTCGTCGACGGCCGCTTTCGCGGCACCACCGACGAGATCATCCGCTGGGCATCGATCAAGTGGGGCCTGCCGCGGGACGTGTTGCGGGCGGTGGCCGTGGTCGAGTCCTGGTGGCGCCAATCGGCGGTCGGGGACAACGGCGACAGCTTCGGCCTCTTCCAGGTCCGCCGGCCCTATCACTGTTGGGGCCGATGCCTGATCGCCCGCCGCTCGACGGCCTTCAACGCCGACTACTACGGCGGCATCATCCGCGCCTACTTCGACGGCCGGATGGGGTGGCTGAACACGGTCGAGCGCGGCAAGCGCTACCGGCCCGGCGATCTCTGGGGAAGTGTCGGCGCCTGGTTCGCCGGGCGCTGGTGGACGCCGCCGGCGCGGGCCTACATCGCCGAGGTGCAGCGACGCCGTGCCGAGCGAACCTGGGTCAGGGAGTATTTCGCGGAGCCGTAGATTCCGTCGCCGGCTCGGCGTCGACGTCCTGGACCGCCTCGAACTCGATCGTGTCCAGCGGCAGGCAGGCGGCGCAGAAGTCGTCGCCGAACGGGGTCAGGACGATGCTGCGGCGGATCGTGCGAGCGAGGCGCCCACCGTCCTTCGAGCACATCGACGACCTCGGGCTGCGCCTCGAGGACCTGGTAGCGGAGCGGATCCTCGATCGTCTCGCGCGAGAACCAGATCAGACCCAGCCGGTAGAGGTTGTTCATGTAGGAGGGGACGCGGTCGAGATGCCGGCAGCCGGCCTCGGCGCCGATCATCGAAAGGCCGGGAGCCAGCAGCTGGGAGCCGGCATTGACGAGCGGCAGGCCGCTGCGGACGTCGACCGACGGCTGCGGGCCCTTGATCGCCAGCAGGCGCAGGATCCGTGCCTCGTCGGGCGCCAGGACCTCGAGGATGCGGGCGTAGGCAGGATGCGATTCCTCTTCGAAGTGCACGTCGGCGGACTGGCGCAGCAGCTCGGCGCCGCGATCGCGCAGCTCGGTCGGAGACGGATCCTCCCCGCCGTCGGGGTCGCCCGGCGGCTCGGCATCGGCGGTCGCGGCGTCGGCGACCCGGTTGCCGTCGAGGCCGACGAGCCCGAGCAGCCTGCGCGCCTGCCCACGCAGGTCGCCTCCGGTCTCGGCCAGCAGGTCGATCGGAGACTCCCCGTAGATCGCCCGCACCAGCCGGTCCCCCGCCTTTGCCGTCGTCCCCACCGCCCATTCCGTGGTCCGCCAGGCGGCGACGGCGGCGATCCGGGTCAGCCCCGGAGCCGCCTCGAAGAGATCGTCGGATCGCCGGCCCTCCATGGTCAGCCGAACAGTCCCAGGTGGATCAGCCCGGCGACGAATCCGAGCACGGCGCCGTGCAGCAGCAACAGCCACTCGTCCTCGCGCATCGAGGAGCGCAGCAGCTCCGAGAAGTCGCTCGCCGGCATCTCCCGCATCCGCGCCGCGATCAGCTTGCGGACCTTGGCGTTCTGGCGGCGGTTGAACTCGGGATCGTTGAGCGGCGTCATCGTGTAGTCGACGGCCTCCACGGCGACAGACTCGCGGATCGCGTCGTACTCGCGCGTCCCGACCGCGACCCGGACCGCGTCCCGGGCCAGGCTGGGGCCGACCGCCCGGTCGACGGCCGGGCGCATCGCGTCTTCGATCATCTGCCGGGTCCGGTCCGAGCGCGGTCCGTGCAGCAGCTCCTCGCCGATGTTGCCGAGCGTGACGATGTCGTCGGCGATGATCTCGGCGTAGACGTCGGCCACTTCCGGCTGGCGCTTCAGGAACAGCCCCTGGACGTTGAATCGCCCGAACCGGCGCGGCTCGACCGGCTCGAAGATCATCCACAGCGCCACCCAGTTGGTCACGTAGCCGATCACGACTCCGGAGAGCGGCAGCAGCCACCAGACGTGGAACACGACCTCGGTGAGGATCGCGGTCGGGATCCCCAGCGCAAAGCCGAAGAAGAAGCCGAAGTTGATGATGAAGCGCAACTCCTTGCGGCCGACCTCGAGGAAGATCCGGTTGGCCAGCTCCGGATGCGCCTCGATGTGGCGGATCACCATCAGCTTGATGTCGAGCAGCTGGTCGACGTGGGCACCGATCTGGTCGGTGACCTCGCGGACGATGTCGGGCAGCTGCTCCTGAACCCGCTCGTGAACGGCTTCTCGCACCCGTGGCGGCAGGTCGCGCCAGAGCTGTGGGTGCTCGCGCTGCATGATCCGCTCGACCACGTCGCGCATGTCCCCCCGGGCGGTGGCGAGGATGTGCTCGGCGATCTTGTCGGGCTCGAGCTGCTGGTAGAAGTCGGCCGGGCTGCCCAGCTTCGCGATCCCCTTGTCGACCGCGATCGACCCCATCTTCGCCGCCCGCGAGGGGATGATCCCCTGCCAGCCGACCCCGCCCTGCATGACGCCGGGGATCTGCTGGATACGGCGCGGCAACAGGTGCGAGAGCGGCGCCAGCCCCGGCATCCGGAAGCCCGCGAAGCGCACCGGGTAGAACAGCATCCAGACCCCGCTCCAGTTGGTCAGGTAGCCGATCGCGCCGGTGAACAGCGGCACGCTGAGGATGCTGATCGTCTCGTTGCGGATCATCGCGGGACCCCGGGCCCGGGACGATCCTAGTCCTGTCGAGGCGATCGGCCTGCGGGCAGGGGCGTGAACCGGGCTGCTCAGAGCTTGAGAAGAGGGCGCTCTGGTGCCGATAACCCCGGGGACGCCGAACGGTGACCGCTGCTGAGGAAAGATTCCCGCTGTTCCTGCTCGGGGTGGCCGCGCTGGCGACTGCCCTGTTCGTCCTGCACTCCGAGCCCGTCGGCCTGATCGCCCCAGGCCCCGGTGCCTTCTTCGACGAGTGGCTCTATCACGGCGTCTTCGTCGCCGGCGCCTTCACCTGCTTTTGGCGGGCGGCCGCGATCGAAGGCGACCGGGCGGCCTGGGCCGCGCTCGGCTTGGCGATCGCGCTCTGGGGGGCTGCGGACATCTACTGGAGCGTGGCCCTCGCCGACGACGCGAGCCCGCCCTATCCCTCGATGGCCGACGCTCTCTGGCTTTCCTCGTACCTGCCCTTCTACGCGGCGGTGGTCCTCTACCTCAGGAGCCGCCTGCATCGCCCTCACCTCAGCATGTGGCTGGATGGCGCGATCGGCGCGCTGGCGGTCGGCGCGGTCGGCGCGGCGATCCTGGCTCCGGCGTTGACCGGCCTCACCGACGGGGATTTCGCCACAGTGGCGACGAACCTCGCCTACCCGCTGGGCGACATCCTCTTGCTGCTGTTCATGGGCGGGGCGTTGGCCCTGACCCGCGATGTCGGGGGTCGGCAGTGGTGGCTGATCGCGGCCGGCGTGATGTCGCTCGCGATCGCCGACGCGATCTACCTCTACCAGCTTGCCGTCGGCTCATACCAGGTGTCGACCGCGCTCGACGCACTCTGGCTCTTGAACCCGCTGCTGCTCGGCCTGGCGGCGTGGGTGGGCACCGGCCGGGCAACGGTCGCGAAGGCAGAGCGGCAGTCACTTGTGCTGCCGGTGCTGTTCGCGGCGCTGGCGGTCGGATTGCTCGGCTACCAGATCTGGCACCCGATCGGACAAGTCGCCGAGGCGCTCGCGGTGGCGGCGCTGGGGGTCGTCGTGGTGCGGCTGTTGCTTGCATTCGGCGAGAACGCCCGGCTTCTCGGCGCCGTCCGCCACGAGTCCCTCAGCGATGACCTGACCGGACTGCCAAACCGCCGATGCCTGCTCGCGGACCTCGAGCGGACGCTCCTGCGCGGCTCCGAGGATGATGGCGAGTATCTCTTCGCGCTTTTTGATCTCGACGGCTTCAAGGCCTACAACGACCGCTTCGGCCACCCGGCCGGGGACGCGCTGCTGCGGCGGCTGGGCAGCAAGCTCAGCGCGGCGGTCGAGGCTAACGGTCGCGCCTACCGGCTCGGTGGCGACGAGTTCTGCGTCCTCGCACCTGGCGCCGACGAGGAATCGCTGATGCGGTCCGCGGGCGAAGCCCTGACCGAGGTCGGGGTCGGGTTCAGCATCGCCAGCTCGGCAGGCGTCGTCAAGCTGCCCGCCGAGGCGGCGGACGCCTCCTCGGCGCTGCGGCTTGCCGATACGCGGATGTATGCCCGCAAGCGCTCGGGCCGGCTGTCGCCGGGGCGGCAGGCCCGTGACGTGCTGGTAAGCACGCTGAACGAATGGGAGCCGAGCCTCAGCGAGCATCTCGACGGAACCGCTCGCCGGGCGCAGGAGATGGGCCGGGAACTGTCGTTGGAGAGCGAGGAGCTGGACGCCCTGGTGCGGGCGGCGGAGCTGCACGACATCGGCAAGATCGCGATGCCCGAGACGATTCTGCGCCGGCCCGGCCCCCTCGACGAGGAGGAGACGGTGCTGATGCGCCGGCACACGGTGATCGGCGAGCGGATCCTCAGCGCCGCGCCGGCAATGGAGCCGGTTGCCCGGATCGTTCGCTCCACCCACGAGCGCTTCGACGGAAAGGGCTACCCGGATGGGCTGGCCGGCGAGGAGATTCCGCTCGGAGCCCGGATCATCTTCATCTGCGACTCGTTCGACGCGATGACCGCGGATCGTCCGCACAGTCCGCCGATCAGCGAGAAGGAAGCGATCGACGAGCTCCGCCGCAACGCCGGCAGCCAGTTCGACCCCGAGCTGGTCGAGCTTTTCGTCCGCGCCCAGGCGCGGATCGCGCGGTCGCAGCGCTCGATCACCGCCGTCTAGGGCGCCCGGGTCACCCGGCGGCGTCAGGGATCGCCAGACTGGAGGCATGGACCTCGAGCTGCTGCAGCGAGAGCTTGCCGGCCAGGGCGAGCCCGGGTACCGGGCGGAGCAGGTCTGGGAGTGGGCGGCGCGGGGGGCGACCTCTTATCGCGAGATGACCAACCTTCCGGCGGCCCTGCGCGACCGGCTCACCCGCGAGGTGCCGCTCTCCTCGCTGGCCTGCGAGCACGAGGCACGCTCGCGAGACGGGACCGAGAAGGCGCTGTTGAGGACCGCGGACGGGCGACCGGTCGAGGCGGTGCTGATGCGGTACCGGACCGGCCGGCGCTCGCTGTGCATCTCCAGCCAGTCGGGCTGCCCGCTGACCTGCCGGTTCTGCGCCACCGGCGCGATGCGGTTCGGGCGCAACCTGACCGTGTCCGAGATCCTCGACCAGGCGCTTCACTTCCGCCGCCGCGGCGAGGCCCCCGACCACGCCGTCTTCATGGGGATGGGGGAGCCGCTGCTGAACCTCGACGCGGTCCTCGGCGCCTGCGAACGCCTGCCCGAGGTGGGCATCGCCAGCTCCCGCACCACCGTCTCCACCGTCGGCTGGATCCCCGGGATCGAGCGGATGGCCGCGGAAGGGCCCCCGGTCCGGCTGGCGCTTTCCGTGCATGCCGCCGACGAGACCCTGCGCTCGCGACTGATGCCGGTCAACGACCGCTATCCGCTCGCCGACGTTCTCGAGGCCTGCCGTGCCTGGGCGCGGGCGCGGCGGAGGCCGGTCTTCATCGAGTATCTGATGCTGGAGGGCGTCAACGACGGTCGCCTCCACGCGAACGCGCTCGCCGACGCCCTGGCTCCGAGCGGGGACTTCAAGGTCAACCTGATCCCCTACAACCCGACCGAGGCCGAGTTTCGGGGTTCTGATCGGGAGGCGATCGCGGCCTTTCGCTCCACCCTCGCCGAGCGTGGCTTGCCGGTCACCGTACGCCTGACCCGTGGGCGGGACATCGACGCCGCCTGCGGTCAGCTGGCCGCAAAGGGGGACGCCAGGGGTGGTCGAGGTTCACAGCCCCTGATGCGGTCAATGTCGACCACCCTGGGCTAACTGCGACCAGAGTACCCAAAATTGGGTACTCTCGGCTCGAGATGGAGGGGAATGCGACAAGCCTGGCCTCGGGCGCGCCGGCAGCGATCGAGCGCCGCGGCCTGCGGCTGCGGCCCGGATCGCACCGATCTCCGCGCGAGGGAGTCTGCGTCGTCGAGCTGGCATCGCTGCTGGCCAGGGAGCGTTTCAGCGACCGGCCGCGCTGCGTGTGCCGCGTGATTGCCGCCTTCCTGCGCGCCTGGAACGACCGCGTCGGCTACGCGGATCGGCAGCAGCTGCTCCCCTACGCCGAGCGGATCGTCGGCTCGCGTGAGGATCGCGCGACGACGCGGATGCGACGTGACTTTTGCCTGGTCTGGGCCGGGGCGGACCTCAGCCGCGGCCCGCTGCGGCGCTTTCTGACCCGCCTCGGGATGCGCTGGCGAATCGGCCTCTTCCTCGGCCTGCGCCCGGCTCTGCGGCTCAACGAGGGCGCCGCCGAGTTGGCGGCACGGACGGTGTTCGCGGAGCTTGGCCCGGGGGCCGGGCCCCGGCTGCTCGAGGGGCTGCTCGCCGCCGGGCAGCCGCGGCCGCAAGCCGACCGCTCGCGCCTAGAAGCCGCGCCGCTCGCGGACTCGGTTGCGGGTGCGGCGCAGCCGCGGATCGCCGCCACGGCTGGAGAGCTCATGGGCGACGCGGAGGTTGCGAATCGCAAACAGGGTTCCCAGCGCCAGTACGACCGCCGACACGACAGCGACTTCGCGCGGAGACACCCCCGAAAGCGCGACAAAGAAGACGTAGAGGACGACCGCGCCCGCGGCCAGCAGCCAGAAGGAGAGCCGGACTCCGCCGAGTACCTTCACGCCCTCGAACCTAACCGACGTCAGGGCGTATCCGGCTCCGGCACGCGAGCTGGGATCTGACGCCCAGCGGCCCAGCGCCGGCTCATCGATCCGCCTGCGCCTGCTCCGGGATCCAGGGGTCAAACCACTCGCAGGTTCCCTGCACCAGCGATGCCGCCGACACCGGCCCCCAGCTACCGGCCTCGTACGGCTCCACCGGCGGCGGCTGCCGTAGAAGCGGGTCGACGATGCGCCAGGTCTCCTCGATGCCGACCTCGCGGATGAACAGCTCGCTGCGACCGACCAGCGCGTCGCCGAGCAGGCGCTCGTAGGGCTCGGGGACGTCGTCGGCATCCTGGTCGAAGAGGACCTCGAAGTCGGCGGGCTCGAAGTCGTCCTCGCCCGCCTTCTTGGCGAAGAAGCGCAGCCGGGCGCCGGGGTCCGGATCGATCCGGATCGTCATCCGATTGGGCGCCGGGGAGCCTCCTGAGCCGACCCCGAGCGGCGGCGGCTGCTTGAAGACGACGTTCACCTCGGTCTCCTTCGAGGCTAGCTTCTTGCCGGCGCGGACGAAGAAGGGGACGCCGCTCCAGCGCCAGTTCTCGACCGCCAGCTCGAGCGCGACGAAGGTCTCGGTGTCGGAGTCCGGTGCCACACCCTCGATCTCGCGGTAGCCCCGGTACTGCCCCCTCACGTACCGACCGGGATCGGCCGACCGCATCGCCCGGAAGAGCTCCAGCTTCTTGTCGCGGATCGAGTCGGGGTGGTTGCCCGTCGGGGGCTCCATCGCGACCAGCGCGATGACCTGCAGCAGATGGTTCTGGACGACGTCGCGCAGTGCCCCGACGGGGTCGTAGAAGCTGCCGCGATCCTCGACCCCGAAGTCCTCGGCCATCGTCAACTGCACATGCGCGACGTGGTCGCGGTTCCAGACCGGCTCCAGCAGCGCGTTGGCGAAACGCAGGTAGGTGATGTCCATCACCGGCTCCTTGCCGAGGAAGTGATCGATGCGGAGGATCTGGCTTTCTTCCAGAGTCTCCGAGAGCTCGGCCTGCAGCGCCTGCGCCGAGGCGAGATCGTGCCCGAAGGGCTTCTCGATGATCACCCGGGCCCGCTCGGTCAACCCCGCCTCGCCGAGCCGGCCGACGACGGTCGCGAACAGCGAAGGCGGCACCTCGAGGTAGAAGACGGGGGACTTGGCGTCGCCGAGCGCCTCCGCGAGGCGCTGGTAGGTCGCGGCGTCGGTGTAGTCGCCGGAGACGAGGTGAAGCCGCTCCGCCAGCCGCCCCAGGACCTCCTCGTCGGGCTTGCCGAACGACTCCTCGATCGACTCGCGGGCCCGGCTGCGGAGCGTGTCATGCCCCCAATCGCGACGCCGCGCGACGCCGATCACCCGGCAGTCGAGCTTCCCGCGGCGCTCCAGCCGGTACAGCGCCGGGAAGGTCATCTTGCGCGCCAGATCGCCGGTGACGCCGAAGATCACCAGGACGTCGGCGCGGCCGGCTTCGCTCTGCGGACATCGGCGCTGAGGCTAACGCCCGCGCACATCTAGGATGGCGCCATGGACCTCGGCATCGTCGGCCTCGGGCGGATGGGCGCCAACATCGCCCGCCGGCTGATGGCAGACGGGCACCGCTGCGTGGTCCACGACGTCAACCCCGACGTCGTCGCCGCGCTCGTGGAGGAAGGGGCGGAGGGGGCCGCGAGCCTGGAGGAGCTGGCCGCCGAGCTGAGCGCCCCGCGGGCGGTCTGGGTGATGGTGCCGGCGGGTGAGATCACCGAGAAGACGGTCGCCGCGGTCGCCGACCGGCTGCAGGCCGGCGACACGATCATCGACGGCGGCAACACCCACTACCACGACGACATCAGGCGCGCCGAGGATCTCTCGGCCCGGGGGATCGAGTACCTCGACTGCGGCACCAGCGGCGGCGTCTTCGGCCTGCGGCGTGGTTACTGCCTGATGATCGGGGGAGCGGAGGAGGCCTTTGCGCGGCTGGAGCCGATCTTCGCCTCGCTGGCGCCCGGGGTCGAGGCGGCGGAGCGGACTCCGGGGCGAGACGGTGACCCGGCGCCGGCCGAGCACGGCTACCTGCATTGCGGGCCAGCCGGTGCGGGCCATTTCGTGAAGATGGTCCACAACGGGATCGAGTACGGGCTGATGGCCGCCTACGCGGAGGGTCTGAACATCCTTCACGCCGCCGATGCCGGCAGCCGGCCCCGGGAGGCCGACGCGGAGACGGCGCCGCTGGCGCATCCGGAGCTCTATCGCTACGAGATCGACGTGCCCGAGGTCGCCGAGGTATGGCGGCGCGGCAGCGTCGTCGGCTCCTGGCTGCTCGACCTGACCGCGGCGGCGCTGCGCGAATCCCCCGACCTGGAGGGCTTTGAGGGGCGGGTCTCGGATTCCGGAGAGGGGCGATGGACCTCTGTCGCGGCGATCGAGGAAGGGGTGCCGGCCCCGGTGCTCTCGGCGGCCCTCTACTCGCGCTTCGCCTCGCGCGACCTCGACGACTTCGCCTCGCGGACGCTTTCGGCGCTGCGCAAGCAGTTCGGGGGCCACGCGGAAAAGTCCGATCCAGAGGGCGAGCAGACCTGAGAGTCGAGGTCGTCGCGGACCCCGAGGCCGCGGCGCAAAAGGGGGCGGAGCTGATCGTAGCCGCGGCCCGCGAGGCGATCGCCGCGAATGGCAGCTTCGATCTGGCCGTCAGCGGCGGGCGCGACCCCTGGCGGATGCTGGCCCTGCTTTCCGACGCCGAGATCGCCTGGCAGCAGGCGGTGATGTACCAGGTCGACGAGCGGGTCGCCTCCCCCGGTAGCGAGGACCGCAACCTGACCCACCTGATCCTCACCCTGCCGATCGAGCGCCAGGCGATCGTGCGACCGATGCCGGTCACCAACCGCGACCTCGAGGATGCCGCCCGCGACTACGAGGCCCAGCTTCCCGGGAACCTCGACCTCGTCCACCTCGGGCTCGGCGCCGACGGCCACACCGCTTCGCTGGTGCCCGGCGACCCGGTGCTCGACGTCGTCGATCGCCACGTCGCGGTGACCGAGACGGCCTACGAGGGTCATCGGCGGATGACGCTGACCTACCCGGCCCTGGCAGCCGCCGGCCAGATCCTCTGGCTGGTCACCGGCGAGGGCAAGCGGGAGGCGCTGTCGCGGCTGCTGCGCGGCGACGATTCGATCCCGGCCGGGCGAGTCGAGAACGAGCGGATGGTCGTGGTCGCCGACCAGGCGGCGATCGGCGATTCCCCGGCCTAGGAGAGGTCGGCCGACTCGACGGCGTCGCCGCGGGCGACGATCACCCGGCTGACCAGATCGGGTTCGAAGAGCCCGTGCGCGGCGACACCCGGGTCGCCGTCGAGGCTCGCCGCCAGGCTCGCCGCGTCGTCGACCGGGCCGAGGTAGTCGGCGATCACGCCGCCGTCGGGGCTCGGCGGTGCGTCGCGGCGGCGAATCTCGGCCCGCCTTCCCAGCCGCTCCAGCGTCGAGGCGAGCCCATAGGCGAGCAGCTCCAGCGGCACCGGCGGCTCGAGGGCGTCCACCGGCTTCGTCGAGTCGGCGATGACGACGAAGCGCTCGGCCGCTGCGGCGACCAGCTTCTCGCGCAAGTGGGCGCCGCCGCCGCCCTTGATCAGCCAGCCGTCGGGTGTCACCTGGTCGGTGCCGTCGATCGCGATGTCGAGGTGGGTGAGCGAATCGAAAGGCTCCAGGGGCAGGCCCAGCTCCCGGGCCTGCTCCTCGGTCGCGACCGAGGTGGCGACGCAGCGGATCCCAGTCAGGTCCCGCGCCGCGATCGCGGGCAGCAGGTGGGTGACGGTGGACCCCGTCCCGAGCCCGACGGCCATCCCGTCCTGCACCAGCTGCGCCGCGGCCTCGGCCGCGGCCCGCTTCTCGCCCTGGAGCTCCGCCACGCGAGGCAATATCTCAGCTTCGGTGTCTGGCTAGGGTTTGGCGGCGATGGATGCCGCCCCGAGTCCGACCTCAGCCGATATCGACCAGCTCTGCATCAACACGATCCGGACGCTTTCGATCGACGCGATCCAGAAGGCGAGCTCCGGGCACCCGGGGACGCCGATGGCGCTGGCGCCGCTCGCTTACGTCCTCTGGCAGCGCTTTCTCCGCTTCGACCCCGAGGAGCCGATCTGGCCTAACCGCGACCGCTTCGTCCTCTCCGCGGGGCACGCGTCGATGCTGCTCTATTCGATGCTCCACCTGACCGGGGTGCGGGCGGTGGACCCCGACTACGAGACGCTCGGTGAGCCCTCGGTCAGCCTCGACGACATCAAGGCCTTTCGCCAGCTCGACTCCAAGGCCGCGGGGCACCCCGAGTACCGCCTGACCTCCGGCGTCGAGACGACGACCGGGCCGCTCGGGCAGGGCGTCGCGACCTCGGTCGGCATGGCGATCGCCGGGATGTGGCAGGCCGCCCACTTCAACCGGGAGGGCTTTCGGGTCTTCGACTACGACGTCTACGTCATCTGCGGGGACGGCGACATGATGGAGGGCGTCTCCGGCGAGGCGGCATCGCTGGCAGGGCACCAGCGGCTGAGCAACCTCTGCTGGATCTACGACAACAACCACATCTCGATCGACGGGTCGACGAGCGTCACCTACAGCGACGACGTCGCCGCCCGCTTCATGGGCTATGGGTGGAACGTCAACCGGGTCGGCGACGCAAACGACCTCGACCTGATCACGCGGGCGCTCAACGAGTTCAAGCAGGAGAACCAGCAGCCGACGCTGATCGTCGTCGACAGCCACATCGGCTGGGGCTCTCCCAAGCAGGACACCGCCGAGGTCCATGGCGAGCCGCTCGGGGAGGAGGGCGTGCGGGAGACGAAGCGCTTCTACGGCTGGCCCGAGGACGCCCAGTTCCTCGTCCCCGACGGCGTGCGCGAGCACCTCGCCGAGGGGGTGGGGGAGCGGGGCCGGCGTCTGCGCGAGGGGTGGGAGGGGCTGGTCGACAGCTACCACCGCGAGCACGAGACGCTTGCGCACGGGATCGGCGCCATGCAGCGGCGCGAGCTTCCCGAGGGGTGGGATACCGAGATCCCCAGCTTCCCGGCCGACCCAAAGGGCGTGGCGACGCGGAAGGCCGCCCACCAGGTGCTGAATGCGATCGGGTCCGAGGTGCCGTGGCTGGTAACCGGGTCGGCGGACCTGACGGGGTCGGCTTCGAGCGGTTTCGACTTCGACGAGGCCGGGACGTTCTCGCCCGAGAACCGCGCCGGCCGCAACCTCCACTACGGCGTGCGCGAGCACGAGTCGGCGGCGATCTCGAACGGGCTGTCGCTGTCCAAGCTGCGGCCGGTCTGGTCGACCTACCTCGTCTTCTCCGACTACGCACGCCCGGCGATCCGCCTCTCGGCGCTGATGGAGCTGCCGGTCATCCACTGGTTCAGCCACGACTCGATCGGGCTCGGCGAGGACGGGCCGACGCACCAGCCGGTCGAGCACCTGGCCTCGCTGCGGGCGATCCCGGGCCTGAACGTGATCCGGCCCTGCGACGCGAACGAGGTCGCCGCGGCCTGGCGGCTGATCATGCGCGCCCGCCACGAGCCGGCGGCGCTGGTGCTGACGCGCCAGGACGTCCCGGTCCTGGACCGCTCGCGGTACGCCGGCGCCGAGGGCCTGGAGCGGGGCGGCTACGTGCTCGCCGATTGCGAGGGTGAGCCGCAGGTGATCCTGATCGGCACCGGCAGCGAGGTGCACCTGGCGGTTGACGCGTATGAGGAGCTGTCCGGTGAGGGAGTGCGGGCGCGGGTGGTCAGCCTGCCGTCCTGGTACTTGTTCGACCGCCAGGACGAGGCCTACCGCGAGAGCGTCCTGCCCGCCGCGGTTACCGCCCGGGTCGCGGTCGAGCAGGGCTCGACCCTGGGCTGGGACCGCTACGTCGGTCCCGGCGGCCGGATCGTCGGCATGCACACCTTCGGGGCTTCGGCGCCGCTCAAGGAGGTGCAGGGGAAGTTCGGCTTCACCCCCGAGGCGGTAGCCGACGCCGCCCGCGAACTGCTGGGCACGTAGGGCTCTCGACGATGACTCCGCTGCGCGCAACGTCTGCCTGGCAGGCGCTGCAGCGCCACCACGCCGAGATCGGCTCCGCCCACCTGCGCGACCTCTTCGCCGCCGACCCCGATCGCGGCGAGCGGCTCGTTGCCGAGAGCGCCGGCCTCTACCTGGACTTCTCCAAGAACCGGATCAGCGACGAGACGGTGGAGCTGCTCGTTGCCCTTGCCCGCGATGCCGGCATGCCGGAGCGGCGGGAGGCGATGTTCGCGGGGGAGAGGATCAACGTCTCAGAGAATCGCCCGGTCCTGCACGTCGCGCTGAGGATGCCGCGCCAGCGCTCGCTGTTGCTCGACGGCGTCGACGTCGTCAAGGAGGTGCACGCGGTGCTCGACCGGATGGGTTCGTTCGCGGAGCGGGTGCGCGGCGGCGAGTGGATCGGACACTCCGGCCGGCCGATCCGCAACGTCGTCAACATCGGCATCGGCGGATCCGGTCTCGGACCGGTGATGGCCTACGAGGCCCTGCGCCACTACAGCCGCCGCGACCTGACGTTCCGGTTCGTCTCCAACGTCGACGGCACCGACTTCGCCGAGTCGACCCGCGACCTCGACCCCGCCGAGACGCTGTTCGTCGTCTCCTCGAAGACCTTCACGACCCTGGAGACGATGACCAACGCCCGCTCAGCGCGCGCATGGGCGCTGGCCGGCCTCGGCGGCGACGAAGCGGCGGTCGCCAGCCACTTCGTCGCCGTCTCCACCAACGCCGACGAGGTGGCCACGTTCGGCATCGACACCGAGAACATGTTCGGCTTCTGGGAGTGGGTCGGCGGGCGCTACTCGATGAGCTCGGCGATCGGCCTCTCGACGATGCTCGCGATCGGCCCCGATCGCTTTGCCGAGCTTCTGGCCGGCTTCCACGCGATCGACGAGCACTTCCGCGAGGCGCCCCTGGAGCGCAACCTGCCGGTCCTGCTCGGGCTGCTGGCGGTCTGGTACGGCGACTTCTTCGGCGCCCAGACCCAGGCCGTCCTTCCTTATGACCAGTACCTGCACCGTTTCCCGGCCTATCTGCAACAGCTGACGATGGAGTCCAACGGCAAGCGGGTAACGATCGCCGGCGACCCCGTCGACGGCCAGACCGGCGCCGTGCACTGGGGCGAGCCGGGGACCAACGGCCAGCACTCCTTCTACCAGCTGCTCCACCAGGGGACGGTGCTGGTTCCCTGTGACTTCATCGCCTTTCTGCATTCGCTGAACCCGCTCGGCGCCCACCACGACATGCTGACCGCCAACGTCTTCGCCCAGACCGAGGCGCTGGCCTTCGGCAAGACGCCCGAGGAGGTGCGCGGGGAGGGCACTGCCGAGGAGCTGGTCGCGCACCGCACCTTCGAGGGCAACCGGCCGACCAACACGATCCTTGCCGAGCGGCTGACCCCAGCGACGCTGGGGGCCCTGGTCGCGCTCTACGAGCACAGCGTCTTCACCCAGGGGGCGATCTGGGGGATCGACTCCTTCGACCAATGGGGGGTCGAGCTCGGCAAGGCGCTGGCGCAGCGGATCGTCGCCGAGCTCGAGCAGCCCGACGCCGAGGTCGCCCACGACAGCTCGACCAACGCCCTGATCCGCCGCTACCGGGCCGCCCGCCGGTGATCGAAGCCTTTCTTTTCGACATCGACGGGACGCTGATCACGACCGGCGGCGCCGGTGGCGAGGCGTGGCGCCGCGCCTTCAGAGAGCTGCACGAGGCCGAGGTCGACATCCGCGAGGTCACCGAGTCGGGGATGACCGATCCCGAGGTCGGGCTCGCCGCCCTGCGCCACCTGCTCGAGCGCGAGCCGAGCAAGCGCGAGCTGGCGCAGGCGATGGGCCGCTACCTCGCCCATCTGCCCGACACCGTCGAGGAGTCCGGCGGCTACCGGGTGATGGCAGGAATCGAGAGGCTGCTGCCGCGGCTCGTCGACGATGGATTGCTGCTGGGGCTGACCACCGGCAACGTCGAGGCGGCGGCGCACGTGAAGCTCTCCCGCGCCGGCCTCAACCGCTACTTCAGCTTCGGCGGCTACGGGTCCGACGCCAGCGACCGCGCCGAGCTGACCCGGCGGGCGATCGAACGCGGGCAGATGGTCTCCGGCGGCACCCTCGAGCCCTCGGAGTGCGTCGCGGTCGGCGACACGACGCGCGACGTCGCCGCCGCCCATACCGCCGGGATCCGGATCGTCGCGGTCGCGACCGGCAACTACCCGGCGCAGGAGCTGCGCGAGGCAGGGGCGGACTGGGTCTTGGACAGCGTCGAGGAGGGGTTCCCGGCCTGAGCGGCGCTCAGGGCGCGGCGAGTCCCTGGTACCAGTCCAGCCAGCGCCCGCAGGTCTGGCGCAGCGGCACGACCTGGCGCGGCCCGGCCGGCACCGCCACCAGCTTGCCGATGTAGGAGCGGCCGTCGTAGCCGGTCAGCTCCTGGATCGCCGACGGTTCGGCGGTGCGGATCGTGAACGGAACCGGGCCAGGCTCCTCCTGCGCCAGCACCCCGGCGGGCCAGTACTGGCCGTCGTTGGCGAGGCTGATCGTGTTCGGGCGCTGACCGTCCTGCGCGGCCAGCAGCTCCTGCTCGAAGCCCGGCGCCGACAGCGTCAGACCGAGCGGAGAGAAGTACTGGATCGAGAGCAGCCAGCGGCCGGCCGGCAGGCTGACGGACTGGCGGGTCTGCTCGCCGGGCTCCAGCACGGTGCCGCCGTCCCAGCCGCCCTTGCGGGCGAAGACCGGATCGCCGAACAGCGCCGCGCGGCCGGGATGGTTGACGAAGATCTGCGTCTCGGGAGAGGCGCAGCGAATCGGGGCCGCGGCCTCGGTGCCCTCCAGCCGCGTCTGGCGATCCTCGGGCGACTTCGCCCGCTGCTCCCAGAGGATGAAGGAGTCGGTGCGGTCGATCTCCTTGAAGCTCGGCGGCGCCTGGCTGTTCCAGGCCGCCGCGCCGGTGATCACGAACGGGTGGTGGTTGAGCGTGTAGTTGCTGAAGGAGTCGAAGTCGATCGGGCTGTAGCCGTCGCCGGTGTCGAACGGCTTCAGCGGGCTCTCCTCGACGTCCTCCTCGGGGAACTCGACCACCGGTACGGCGGTGTCGGCGCCGAGCAGCTCGTAGGCGGCGAAGCGGTCCTGGCCGGCGTAGAGCACCTTCTCCCCGTGCAGGAACGGCAGGAAGGCGCGCAGCTCGGCGCCGTGGCCGGGAGGGGCGACGGGCGTCTCGCGCAGGACCAGGAAGCTGGAGTAGGCGGCGGCGCCGAGGAAGGCGGCGGCCAGCGCCGCGTATGCGACGCGGAAGAGCCTGCCGCCCTCGCTGCGTGCCCGCCAGCCGGTCCCCGGGCCGGCGAGCAGGGCGCGGGACGCGATCAGCATCACCAGCGGCGCGGCGATCATCAGCGCCTTCGCCTGCGAGTAGTCGCCGCTGAACGGAATCGATGCCAGGTAGAGCAGCAGGCAGGCGGCGAGGCCGATCGGCGCCGCCAGCTCTCCGCGGCGCACCCACCAGACGATCCCCGCCAGCAGGCCGACGACGCCGAGCGCGCCGGCGATCCCGGCCAGCGGCGCGCCGCCGGCGGCGTCGAGGCGATAGTTGGCCGCCGGCCAGACCCCGAGCGCCTCGAGCGGCGAAACCGGCCCGTAGGTGTTGCTGGCCGCGACCTTGCCGAACGCGCTGGCAAAGCCGAACGGGCCCACGAAGGCGAGGAGCAGCGTCGCCAGCGCCAGGCCGGCGAGCCAGATCAGCGTCCGTGGCCGGGCCAGCCGGCGCCACAGGGCCCGCGGCGCCAGCGCCGCCCGCACCGCGGGCATCGTCAGGCACCAAAGGGCGGCGATCGCCAGCGGCCATGCCAGGCCGGCAAAGCTGTAGGCGAAGAAGATCCCCGCCGCCAGGACCCCCAGCGGAGCCAGCGCAAGCACCCGGGCCCGGCGCCCGGCCGGCAACGGGGTGACCAGCGGCAGCGCCAGCGCGGTTGCGAACACGAACAGCGCCTCGGCGGTCTCCTTGAAAGCCGCCTGGGCGAAGTAGGAGGCAGCCAGGTACGGCACCGCGACCAGGGCGGCGGCGAGGGTTCGGCGACCTGCGCCGAGCCCGCGCAGGGCCCCCAGCGCGGTCAGCCCGGTGAGGATCGTGATCGCGATGATCTCGCCGATGAAGGCCTGCCCCAGCGAGACCTTCGGAAAGCTGGCGGCGGCGATCGCGAGGCCGTGCGGGCCGAGCGGGTAGCCGGCGTCGGGCTCGGGGCCGAAGCCGCTGCGCAGCCATTCGCTCCAGGCCAGGTGCAGGCCGAGGTCGTTGTTGAAGCCGACCCCGATCAGCCCCCAGCGACCGCTGACCGCGAACGGGATCGCCAGCACCAGCGCCAGGACCAGGACGACCGGAAGCCCCTCGGCGAGCGCTCCGCGCAGCGCGTAGGGGCGCCGCAGCGTCAGCAGCGACACGGCTCCGAGCGCGATCACCAGCAGCGTCGCGGCGGTGCCGCCGCCCGGCAGCCGAGCCCCGGCGCCGGCGACCGCGACGACGGCCGCGAACCCGACCGCGGGCTCCAGCCAGCACCATTCCCGCCGTCCGCAGACGACGAAGATCGCTCGCCCCGCCAAAAGTGAAGCGGCGCAAATCAGCGCCGCTGCCGTGTAGGTCCCGATCATGGCGGCGGCAAACTATGCCAGCGACACGGACTACGCTGCGCTCCGTGGCCTGGATGCCCGGCCCCGAGCTCGAAGGTCGCGCCCGCGCGCCGCTGGCCGGTCTGGCGGCAGCGGCCGGGTCGGTCGCCGTGGCGACGCTGGTGATCTATCCGCTGCGCGAGATCGCTCCCGCGGTCTCGACCGGGGTCGTCTACCTGCTCTCGGTCCTGCTCGTCTCGACGCTCTTCAGCCTTCGCCTCGGCCTGCTGACCGCGCTGCTCAGCTGCGCCGCCTTCAACTTCTTCCACATCCCGCCAACCGGCGAGTTCACGATCGCCGACGGCGAGAACTGGGTGGCCCTGGCCGTCTTTGGAGCCGCGGCGGCGATTGCCGGCTCGGTTGCCGAGCTCGCTCGCACTCAGGCCCGGGAAGCCGGGCAGCGGCGACGGGAGGCGGACCTGATCGCCGAGCTGGCGACGACCCTGCTCGGTGGCTCGCGCCTGCAGGCGGCGCTACCGCTCGCCGCGCGCCAGACCGCCGAGGCGCTCGGGCTGACGTCGGCCCGGCTGGTCCTCGGAGAGCAGCTGCTCGGCGAGGGTCAGGAGGCGATCGGGCTTCCAGGCGGCGAGGGTCAGACGGTCGGGATCCTGCTCGTTCCCGCGGGTCTCGGCAGCGAGGACCGGACCCGCCTCGCAGAACGGATCGCCCCGGCGCTGGGCGCCCTGCTGGTGGCGGCGCTGGAGCGAGAGCACCTGCTCGGCCGCGAGGCCGAGGCGATCGCGCTGCGGCGCAGCGACGAGGTGAAGACGGCGCTGCTGCGCGCCGTCTCCCACGACCTCCGCTCGCCGCTGACAGCGATCACGGCGGCGGGCGAGGCGTTGCGGTCACCGCACCTGCCGGGCGGCGACCGGGAGGAGCTTGCGACCGGCGTCGTCGCCGAGGCGGGCAGGCTGGCGGATCTGGTCGACAACCTGCTCGATCTCAGCCGCCTGGAAGCCGGCGCCGCCGATCCCCGCCGCGACTGGTGCTCCCTGGAGGAGATCGCACAAGCGGCGGCCGAGGAGCTCGGTCCCGAGGCCGAGGCGGTGCGGATCACCGTCCGCGATGACCTGCCGATGGTCATTGCCGACGCCGCGCAATTGCAGCGAGCGCTGGCCAACCTGCTCCGCAACGCGCTCGTCTACTCGGCCGGGAAGCCGGTACTGGTGCGCGGCGCCGAGGTCGGCGACCGGGTCGTGCTGAGGGTGGTCGACCAGGGCCCCGGCATCTCGACCGCGGACCTGCCGCACGTCTTCGAGCCTTTCTATCGCGCCGATTCGGGGCGCGGACACGCAGGCGCCGGGCTGGGGCTGGCGATCGTGAAGGGCTTCGTGGAGATCAACGGCGGCCAGATCGGCGCCGAGTCGGTGCCCGGCCAGGGCACCACCTTCGTGATCGAGCTGCCGCTGCCGGATCAACCTCGCCACGACCCGGCATCCCGGGGCGAGGAGATCTCAGCGTGAGCGGCGGCCGGGTGCTCGTCTGCGACGACGAGCTGCAGATCCTCCGGGCCCTGAAGGTCGTCCTCCGCGAGGCCGGTTACGAGATCGAAGCCACGGCAACGGCGGGCGAGGCGCTCGACGCGGCGGCGGTGCGTCCGCCCGACGCGGCGATCATCGACCTCGTGCTTCCCGATGGCGACGGGGTCGAGGTCTGCCGTCAGCTTCGCTCCTGGAGCGAGATGCCGATCATCGTCCTCTCGGCACTCGGCGAGGAGGAGCAGAAGGTCCGCGCCCTGGAGGCGGGCGCCGACGACTATGTGACCAAGCCCTTCGGCCCCCGCGAGCTGGTCGCCCGCCTCGGCGCGGCGCTGCGCCGGGCCGGCCAGCCCTCGGAGCCGAGGATCCAGCTCGACGGGCTCGAGATCGACCTTGCCGCGCGCAGCGTCTGGCGCGGCGGTGAGGAGGTGCACCTGACGCCGACCGAGTTCGAGCTGCTGCGGGTTCTGGCCCTCAATCGCGGCGCCCTGCTGACCCACGGCAAGCTGCTGACCGAGGTCTGGGGGCCGGCCTGGGCGCAGGACACCCATACCTTGCGCACCCACATCGCCAACCTGCGCCGCAAGATCGAGCCCGAGGGCGAGCGCCGCTACATACGGACCGACCCCGGAATCGGATACCGCCTCAGCTGAATCGCCCCCGACGCCCGTCTTGACGGGATCTTGACGGCCGGACTCGGAATCTCGATCCCGGCTTGACGGGCGCGGGGGCACGATTGCGCGCATGGACTTCATCTCAATCGCGATCGCTGTGGTCACTTTCGTGCTCCTCTACGCGCTGATCGCGGGCCTGGATCGGGTGTGAGCGCGGCGGAGGGGATCCTGCTGCTGGTCTCCGCCTTGCTTGCCGGATATCTGCTCTACGCGCTCCTGCGCGGGGAAAAGCTCTAGATGACCTTCCAGGGCTGGGTGCAGATCGCCGTCTTCCTCGGCGTTCTGACGCTGCTCGCGATTCCGGTCGGCGCCTACATGGCCCGCGTCTACCAGGGACAGCGGGTCTTCCTGACCCCGGTGCTGGGGCCGCTCGAGGGGTTCATCTACCGCCTCCTCCGGGTCGATCCCGCGCGCCAGGGCCAGGACTGGAAGGACTACGGGCGAACGGTGGTCGTCTTCAGCGCGCTCTTCTTCGGCTTCCTCTACCTGATCCTGCGCACCCAGGGCTTCCACCCATTCAACCCTGAGGACTTCGGGCCCGGGCCGTGGGACGTCACCTTCAATACGACCTCGTCGTTCATCTCCAACACCAATTGGCAGTACTACGGCGGCGAGACGACCCTCTCCTACTTCAGCCAAATGTTCGGCCTGGCGGTGCAGAACTTCATCTCCGCCGGAGTCGGGATGGCGGTCCTGGCCGCGGTGATCCGCGGCTTCGCGTCCCGCGGCGGCAGGGAGCTCGGCAACTTCTGGCAGGACCTCACCCGCTCGGTTCTCTACATCCTGCTGCCGTTGTCGATCGTCGGCGCGCTGGTCCTCGTATCCCAGGGAGTCGTGCAGACGCTCTCCGGCTCGGAGACGTTCACGACGGTCACCGGCCTCGACCAGACGCTCGCCTGGGGCCCGAGCGCGTCGCAGGTCGCGATCAAGCAGCTCGGCACCAATGGTGGCGGCTTCTTCAACGTCAACTCGACGTTCCCGTTCGAGAACCCAACCCAGCTCTCGAACTTTGTCGAGAACCTCTTCATCCTCCTGATCCCGGTCGCGGCGACGATCCAGTTCGGCCGCATGGTCGGCAGCCGCCGCCAGGGTTGGGCGCTATACGCGGCGATGATGGCGATGCTGGTCGGCGGCATCGGCGTCGCATACGCGGCGGAACAGAACGGCTCCCCGGCGCAGAAGGAGGCCGGCATCGAGACCGCGGCCGATGACGGCACCACCGGCGGCAACCTCGAGGGCAAGGAACAGCGCTTCGGGATCGCCGACAGCGCCCTTTGGGCGACGGCGACAACGGCCGCCTCCAACGGCTCGGTCAACTCGGCCCACGACTCCTACACCGGGCTCGGCGGAGCCGTGCCGCTCGCCAACATGATGACCGGGGAGGTGATCTTCGGCGGGGTCGGCTCGGGGCTTTACGGGATGCTGCTGTTCGTCCTCCTCGCGGTCTTCATCGCCGGCCTGATGGTCGGGCGGACGCCCGAGTACCTGGGCAAGAAGATCGAGGCGCGCGAGGTGAAGCTGGTCCTGATCGGGACGCTTTTCGTCGAGCTGCTGGTTCTGACCGTGACGGCGATCGCGGTGGCGACCCCGGAGGGCGCCAAGTCGGTCTACAACCCGAACCCGCAGGGGTTCTCTGAGACCCTCTACGCCTACACCTCGCAGGCCAACAACAACGGCTCCGCGTTCGCCGGCTACACCGGCTTCCTGCAGCCGAACGCACCGGGCAACGCGGGTGCCTACGGGGTCGACTTCGCCACCCTGGCCGGCGGACTGGCGATGCTGCTCGGCCGTTTCGTGCCCTTGCTCGCCGCCCTCGCGGTGGCGGGCTCGCTCGCCGGCAAGCGGGTCTCGCCGTCCGGGCCCGGCACGATGCGCACCGACTCGCCGACCTTCGTCGTCCTGCTCGTCGGCACCGTCCTCCTGCTCGCCCTGCTCACTTTCGTGCCCGCCCTGCTGCTGGGACCGATCGTCCAATCCCTGACGACGGAGCTCTTCTGATGCGCAGAGACGCCATTCAGTCAGTTGTCGCCGTCCTCGCCTTCAGCCTCCTGCTCGGACTCGCCTACCCGCTGGTGATGACCGGGGCAAGCCAGGTCCTCTTCCCCGGCAAGGCCGCCGGCAGCAAGGTCGAGGTTGACGGCAGGGTCGTCGGCTCGGAGCTGATCGGCCAGGACTTCAAGGGGCTACCGCGCTACTTCCAGAGCCGGCCGTCGGTGACCGGATACGACCCCTCGGTGACGTTCTTCAACAACCTCGGCCCCAACAACCGCGAGCTGATGCAGCTGTTCCGCGACAACGCCAGGGCCTATCTGGCCCTCGAGCGGCCCTACAACGCGGACCTGACGATCGGCGACATCCCGCCCGACGCGGTACAGACCTCGGCCTCCGGCGTCGACCCCCACATCTCCGAGGCCAACGCGAGCATCCAGGCGGCCCGCGTGGCCGAAGTTCGCGGCATCTCCGAGGAGCGGGTCCTGGAGCTGGTGGACGACAACACCGACGGCCGCTTCGCGGCTCTCCTCGGAGAGCCCGGGGTCAATGTTCTGGAGCTCAACGTCGCACTCGACGAGGCGGGCGGACGGTGAAGCCCAATGGCGCCTCATTCCTCAGCCCGGGCATCCTGCGCCCGGCACTGATCGCCTCGATCACCAAGCTCGACCCGCGGGTGCAGATCCGCAACCCGGTGATGTTCGTGGTCGAGATCGGTGCTCTGGTCACGACGGTCGGCTGGCTGATCCAGGCCTTCGGCGGCCCCCCCCTCGGGGGCGGCAGCGAGCCGGCGTGGTTCACCTTCACGGTCGCGATCTGGCTCTGGCTGACGGTCGTCTTCGCCAACCTCGCAGAGGGGCTTGCCGAGGGGCGCGGCAAGGCGCAGGCCGACGCGCTGCGCGCGACGCGGACCGAGACCGTCGCCCACCTGCGCGAGGGCCGGGAGATCCCCGCCGCCGAGCTTCAGCCCGGCGACGTAGTCATCGTCGAGGCGGGCGAGGTGATCCCGGGCGACGGAACCGTGGTCGAGGGAATCGCCTCGGTCGACGAGTCGGCGATAACCGGCGAGTCGGCGCCGGTGATCCGCGAGGCCGGGGGCGACCGCAGCGCCGTGACCGGCGGCACCCGCGTCCTCTCGGACCGGATCGTGGTCGAGATCACCGCCGAGCCCGGCAAGAGCTTCCTGGACAAGATGATCGCCCTGGTCGAGGGTGCCGAGCGGCGAAAGACGCCGAACGAGATCGCGCTCAACATCCTTCTTGCCGGCCTCACCCTGATCTTCCTGTTCGTCGTCGTCACCCTGCGCCCGTTCGCCGAGTACGCGGCGACCGACGCCTCGGTGGCGACCCTGATCGCGCTGCTGGTGGCGCTGATACCGACGACGATCGGCGCGCTCCTGTCGGCGATCGGGATTGCCGGCATGGACCGGCTCGTGCGCCGCAACGTGCTGGCCCTCTCCGGCCGGGCTGTCGAAGCCTCCGGAGACGTCGATGTGCTGCTGCTGGACAAGACGGGCACGATCACGCTCGGCAACCGCCAGGCCTCGCAGTTCATCCCCGTGAACGGGGTCGAGGAGGCCGACCTGGCGCAAGTAGCGCAGCTCTCCTCGATCGCCGACGAGACCCCCGAGGGGCGCTCCATCGTCGTCCTCGCAAAGCAGTACGGGATCCGCGAGCGCGAGCTTGCGACCCACGAGGCGTCCTTCGTGCCATTCAGCGCCGAGACACGGATGAGCGGGGTCGACGTCGACGGCCACCGGCTGCGGAAAGGCGCCGGCGACTCGATCGTCTCCTTCGTCGAGGGCGAGGGCGGCGCCGCGCCGGCGGCGCTGCGCGGCGTGCTCGACCGCGTCGCCGGCGAGGGCGGCACGCCGCTGGCGGTCGCCCGCGACAACCAGATCCTTGGAGTCGTCTACCTGAAGGACGTCGTCAAGGAGGGGATGTCCGAGCGCTTCGACCACCTGCGCGCGATGGGGATCCGCACCGTGATGGTCACCGGCGACAACCCGCTGACCGCCGAGAAGATCGCTGGAGAGTCCGGCGTCGACGACTTCCTCGCCCAGGCGACGCCGGAGCGCAAGCTGGAGCTGATTCGCGAGCAGCAGGGGGAGGGGAGGATGGTGGCGATGACCGGCGACGGCACCAACGACGCCCCCGCCCTGGCTCAGGCCGACGTCGGGGTGACGATGAACACCGGCACCCAGGCGGCGCGCGAGGCCGGAAACATGGTCGACCTCGATTCCAACCCCACGAAGCTGATCGAGATCGTCGAGGTCGGCAAGCAGCTGCTGATCACCCGCGGGGCGTTGACGACGTTCTCGATCGCCAACGACATCGCCAAGTACTTCGCGATCCTGCCGGCGATCTTCGCCGCCACCTACGCTTCCGGCGGCGGGGACGGGCCGCTCGACAAGCTCAACATCATGAGCCTCGGGACCCCCGAATCCGCGATCATCTCGGCGATCGTCTTCAACGCGCTGATCATCCCGCTGCTGGTGCCCCTGGCGCTGCGCGGGGTGCGTTACCGGCCGATCGGCGCCACGGCGCTGCTGCGGCGCAACCTGTTCATCTACGGGCTCGGCGGGATCATCGCCCCGTTCGTGGGCATCAAGCTGATCGACCTGCTGGTCCACAACCTGCTTGGGGCCTAACGGCGAGGATGGCGGTGTGTCGCAGAGCCGTGGTCACCACAAGGTCTTCCTCGGCATGGCGGCCGGGGTCGGCAAGACCTACCGGATGCTGCAGGAGGGGCAGGCGGAGGCCGAGGCTGGACGCGATGTCGTCGTCGGCTACCTGGAGCCACACGGTCGAGCCGACACGATGGCGCAGGCCGAGGGGCTGGAGGTCGTGCCGCGGCGGCGGATCGGCTACCGGCAGATGGTGCTCGAGGAGATGGACCTGCCTGCGGTGATCGACCGGGCCCCCGAGCTGGCCCTGATCGACGAGCTGGCGCACACCAACGTGCCCGGGCTCGAGCACGAGAAGCGCTGGCAGGACGTCGACGCGGTGCTCGACGCCGGCATCGACGTCTTCTCCACCGTCAACGTCCAGCACCTCGAATCGCTCAACGACACGGTTGCTGAGCTGACCGGGACGCGGGTGCGGGAGACGCTTCCGGACGCCCAGCTGGCGGCGGCAGACGAAGTGGTCCTGATTGACCTCACTCCGGAGGCACTGCTGGCGCGACTGCAGGCAGGCAAGGTGTATCCGGGTGAGCGCGCCGATGCGGCCCTCTCGGGCTTCTTCAAGATCGAGAACCTGGCGGCGCTGCGCGAGGTCGCGCTGCGCCAGGTCGCCCAGGAGATCGAGTCCAAGCGCCTGGTTCGCGAAGAAAGGGTCGGCTCCCGCTCCGCGGATCGCCTGATCGATACCGCGGCGCCGCAAGCGGTCGGAGAGCGGTTGCTGGCACTGATCACGCCGGCGGCGCGCTCGCAGCGGCTCGTGCGGCGCGCCTGGCGCTCCGCCCAGCGCCTCGGCGCCGAGCTCGACCTGCTCTGGGTGCGTCCACCGGGCCGCGCCGTCGAGGGTGAGCAGGAGCAACAGCTTGGCGCCCTGCAGCGCCTCGCCGACGTGCTCGGGCGCAGAGCTGCTGGTCGAGGAGAGCGACGACCTGGTGGGGACGGCGGCGCGGGTCGCCGAAGAGCGAGGGACGACGTACGTCCTGATTGGCCAGCCGGCGCCCAAGAAGGGTGTCGCCCGGCTGCGCCTTTCGCTGCCTACGCGTTTGCTCGCGGCGCTGCCGGGGATCGACCTGCGGATCGTCGCCGATCGCACCAAGCGAAGGGTGGCAGAACGGTGACCGTCGCGCTCACGATCAGTCTCGCTGTCTCGCTGGCGGTGATCGTCTGGCTCGGGCGCCGCGAGTTGCGCGCCCGCCGCATCGCCCGGGCGGCGTCGCCTCGGCGCAGCCGCATCCTGTTCCCATTCGTGGGAGCAAGGCTCTCCGACCCGGCGCTGGGGGCGGCGCTGCGGATCGCCCGGGCCGAGGGCGCCACCCTCGTGCCCGCGTACCTCGCGGAAGTGCCGCTGACAGTCAACCTCGAGACCCCGATTCGCCGCCAGGCCACGACAGCGCTGCCGTTGCTGGAGGCGATCGAGCAGCGAGCCCTCGACGCCGGTGTCCCCGTCGACTCCCGGATCGAGCGGGGCCGCACCCTCCGCCACGCGTTTCGCGCCCTGATCGAGCACGAACGCTTCGACCGCGTGGTCGCTGCAGGGTCGACCAACGGCGATGGATTCAGCGCCGAGGACGTGGCCTGGCTGCTCGAGCATTCTCCGGGCGAGGTGATCGTGCTGCGTCCCGAAGCTCGCCCCGTCCGCAGCTGAGGGAGGCGGAGAGTCCGACCTGTCTTCGCCGAGGCCGGCCACCAGGCAGAATTGAGGGCACCGATGCAGTGCCCGAGCTGCGGAAACGAGAACCGTGAGGAAGCTCGCTTCTGCGATTCCTGCGGGGCGAGCCTGGAGCCGGCCCCGGCGCCGGCCGAGGCAGCCGCGGCCCCAACGGCGCCCGGCGCCGACCACTTGCCGTTGCCCTCGACGGCGCCGCGCCGGGTTGGAGACCGCTACGCGCTCGAAGCCCTGCTCGGGCGCGGGGGTCGCAAGGAGGTCTTCCTGGCCCGCGACGAACGGGGCGGAAAGCAGGTGGCGGTGGCGCTGTTCGATCCCGAGGGCCTCGGCGAGGCGGCGCTGGCGCGGGCGCGCCGCGAGATGGCGGCGATGGAGCAGGTCGGAGAGCACCCCCACGTCCACCCGGTCATCGACACCGGCGAGGAGAATGGGCGGCCGTTCCTGGTCAGCCCCTATCTGCCCGGCGGCGACGTGCAACGGCTGCTCGCGGCCGCTCCTGCTGGGCGACTCGAGGTCGAGCAGGCACTGGCGATCGCGATCGACGTCTGCCGGGCGCTCGAGCATGCCCACGCCTGCGGCGTAGTCCATCGCGACCTCAAACCGGCAAACGTCTGGCTGGCCGAGGACGGTTCGGCGCGGCTGGGCGACTTCGGGCTCGCGACCACCGGGCCGGCCCGGGCCGGCGGGGTGCTGGTAGGCACCGTGGCCTACCTGCCGCCCGAGCAGGCGCTCGGCCGGCCGGCCGGACCGCGGTCGGACCTCTACTCGATGGGGGCGATGCTCTACGAGATGCTCGCCGGCCAGCCGCCGTTCGCCGGTGACGACGCGGTTTCGATCATCGGCCAGCACCTCAACGCGGATGCCGTGGCCCCCTCCCGCCACAACCCGGATGTGCCGAGGGGGCTGGACGAGCTGGTCGGCGAGCTGCTCGGCAAGTCCCCCGAGCAGCGGCCCGATTCGGCCGCCTCCGTGCGGACGCGGCTGGAGGCGATCCGCGACGCGCCCCCGCAGCAGCAGCCCGCCGATGCCGAGGAGAACCCGCTCGAAGGGCTGGCGGGAGGCGTGTTCGTGGGGCGCGAGCCCGAGCTGGCGGATCTGCGCGCCGCCACCGACGAGGCCCTCGCGCATCACGGCCGGGTCGTCCTCGTCTCCGGCGAGCCCGGGATCGGCAAGACCCGCACCGCCGAGGAGTTGGCCACCTACGCTCGGATGCGGGGCGCCAAGGTCCATTGGGGCCGCTGCCACGAGGGAGACGGAGCTCCCGCCTACTGGCCCTGGGTGCAGGTGATCCGCTCCTACGCCCGCGAGGCGGACCCGGTGGCGCTGGCCTGGGAGATGGGCAGCGGCGCGACCGAGATCGCCCGGGTCGTCCCGGAGATCGCCGAGCGTCTCGGCGACGCGGGGACTCCCGAGGCCGGCGACGACGAGCAGGCGCGGTTCCGGCTCTTCGACGCGATCGGCGGCTTTCTGACCGCCGCCGCGTCGTCGCGGCCGCTGCTGATCGTCCTCGACGACCTGCACTGGGCCGACGAGCCGTCGCTGCTGATGCTGCAGTTCCTGGCCCGGGGGATCGGCGACAGCTCGCTGATCGTGGTCGGCACCTACCGCGACGTCGAGCTCGGCCGCCACCATCCGCTCGCTCGCGTGCTCGGCGAGCTTTCCGGGACGCAAGGGGCCTCACGGGTCGGCCTCCGCGGCCTGGCCCCCGAAGACGTCGGCCGCTACCTGGAGATCACCGCCAGCACCGAGCCGGCGCCGGAGCTCGTCACCGCGATCCACGCCCAGACCGATGGCAATCCGTTCTTTGTCGGCGAGGTGGTTCGCCTGCTCGCCAGCGAGGGCGGATTCAAGGCCGGAGCCGGCGGTCCGGCCGCGATCCCGGAGGGAGTCCGAGACGTCGTCGGCCGCCGGCTCGACCGTCTTTCGCCGCCCGCCAACCAGGCTCTGCGGACGGCGGCGGCGGTGGGCCGCGACTTCGAGCTCGAGGTGCTGGCAAAGGTTGTCGAGCTGGATCGGCCGGAGCTGGAGCAGGCCCTGGCGGAGGCCCGGGCCCACCAGCTCGTCGGCGAACGCTCGCCGGGACGCTTTCGGTTCGGGCACGCGCTGGTGCGGGAGACGCTGTACGAGGAGCTGAGCGGTGCCCAGCGCCCCGCGCTCCACAGCCGGATCGCGGTCGCGATGGAGGACCTCTACAGCGTCGATCCGGCCCGGCTTGAGCGCCGTCTCGCCGAGCTCGCCCACCACTTCAGCGAAGCCGGCGCCGCCGGCGATCCGCGCAAGGCGGCCGACTACGCCCGGCGGGCGGGAGAGCAGGCGGTTGCGCAGCTCGGCTACGAAGAGGCCGCGGAGCAGTTCGCCGACGCGCTGGAGGCGCTGGCGCTCGACGGCGAGGAGCCCGAGGCCCGCTGCCGGTTGCGGCTGGCGCTCGGCGAGGCGCAGATCAAGGGCGGCCACCTGGACCGGGCCCGGCCGACGCTCGAGCAGGCCGCCGAAGACGCGAAGCGGATCGGGTCGGCGCCGCTGCTTGCGCGGGCGGCGATCGGCGTTGCCTTCACCACCGAGGTCGGGGGCTTTGACCCTCGGATCGCCGAGCTGCTCGAGGAGGCTCGGGAGGCAGTCGGTCCCGCCGACGACGCGACGCGGGCGCTGCTGACCTCCTGGCTCGGACAAGAGCACTACTGGCGAGACCCGCAGGGCCGCTCGGCGGAGCTGCACGAGGAGGCGATCTCGATGGCGAGGCGCCTCGGCGACGAAGGCACCCTGGCCCACGTCCTCAGCCGGGCCAACTTCATCGACATCTCCGCCGAAGCGGCGCGGCGCGGGATCAAGATCAACCACGAGGTCCTCGAGCTGGCACGCAAGGTCGGAGACCGGGAGCTGGAGATGCGCTCGCACGGAACGCTGCTGCGCTGCCATGCGCAGCTGGGCGACATCGCCGCTGTCGATCGCGAGCTGACCTCCTTCGCCCGGCTCGCCGAGGACCTACGGCAGCCCCAGCACCTCTGGCGGGTCGAGATGCTGCGGGCGATGCGGGCAATCATCGACGGGGACTTCGAGCAGGCCGAGCGCCGAGCTGCGGCGGCGAGACGGGGCGGCGAGGCGGCCGGCGAGCCGGTGGCGCAGCAGTTCTTCGCGATCCAGGCGGCTCTGCTCTACCGCTTTCAGGGCCGCCTCGGCGAGATCGTCGACTCGGTGTCGGCGATGGCCGAGCGCTACCCGGCGTTGCGGGCCTGGCGGGTCGCGCGGGCGATCGTCACCGCCGAGGTCGGGGGCCTCGACACGGCGCGAGCCGAGTTCGGAAGCCTGGCCGCGGAGGGCTTCGAGGGCATCCCCCTCGACGCTCAATGGACTGTCTCCCACGCGATCCTCTGTGAGGTCGCGCTGCTGCTGGAGGAGGAGGAGGCCGCGCAATTGCTGCACGAGCGCCTCGCTCCCTATCGGGGCCAGACGATCGTCGCCGGGCCGGCGGCGGTCCTGTGGGGCCCGGTGGCCCGCTATCTAGGCGTCGCCTCGTTGACCGCCGGCAAGATCAGTGCCGCGATCGAAGAGCTGGAGGAGGCGCTGGCGATGTCGCGGCGGATGGGCGATCGACCGTTCGCGTCGCAGGCGGAGCTGAACATCGCCCAGGCGCTGCTGCGCCGGGGCCGGGCCGGGGACCGCGAGCGGGCCGTCGAGCTGCTCGACTCCTGCCTCGACTGCTCGCACCAGCTGCGGATGACCGGGCTGGCCGAGCGGGCGCTGGCGCTGAAGCTCGAGGCGCAGGGCCTGTCGGGCGTCGACGTGACCAGCTCGATCGACGACGTCATCGACGCGGTCGAGCTGGAGCGCCCCGACGTAAGGGCCTTTGCCGCCGCCGACGGCACGGTGACGATCCTCTTCAGCGACATCGAGAGCTCGACGCTGATGACGGAGCGGCTCGGAGACGAGCGCTGGCTCGGCGTGCTGCGCGACCACAACACCGTTTTCCGCGAGCACCTGCGCGAGCACGGCGGCTACGAGGTCAAGAACCAGGGCGACGGCTTCATGCTCGTCTTCCCCGATCCCGGCGAGGCGCTGCGCTGCGCGATCGACGTCCAGCGCGCCTTCGCGAAGCGGGGAGCGGAGGAGCCCGAGGAGATGATCCGGGTCCGCATGGGCCTGCACACCGGCGCGGCAATCGCCGAGGAGGGGGACTTCTTCGGCCGCAACGTGATCCTCGCGGCCCGCATCGCCGCGCAGGCGCGCGGCGGCGAGATCCTCGTCTCGGAGGAGCTGCGCGAGCAGGTGGACGGCGGCGACGGCCTCGCCTTCGACGCCGGCACCGAGATGGAGCTGAAGGGCCTCGCCGGCACCCACCTCGTCTATCGCGCCGAGCTGGAGTCCCAGGCGAGGCCCGTCTAGCAAGCCTCTGCGGCTAGCGCCCTCGCGCGGCCCCTCGAGCCCGCTTTGCCGCCGTGCCGGCCGCCCGCTTGGCGGTCGTCCCGGCCCGCTTGGCGGTGGTCCCGGCCTTCTTCGCGGTCTTGCCCGCCGACTTGGCGGTTTGCTTCGCCGACCTCGCGGTCTGCTTGGCGGCGCTACCGGTCGACTTCGCGGAGCTCTTGGTGGCTTTCGCGGTGCGCTTCGCCGAGCCCTTGGTCGCCGTCGCTGAGCGCTTGGCCTGGTTGCGCTTCCTGGTCGCCGCGGCCTTCTTCGCCGCCGCCGAACGCTGGGCCTTCGTCTGTGCCATTGGCTGCCTCCTCTGTTTGGCTGCGGATTTGCAGCGACCAGGGCTTACCCAATGACCGTATCTCCTAACCGGCGCCCGCGGGACGAAGCTAGAACTTCTCCGCCGCCTCCTCCAGCGTCTCGCGCAGGTTTTCGCCCCGCAGCGGCTCGTCGTGACCGGGGGCCACGGTCGCCGGCTCCAGCGCGGCCAGCTTGCGGACCGATTCCTTCGCCTTCGCGTGGTCCCAGGCCCAGGCTGGGTGAGGAACGCTCGCCTCGCCGTCGGGCAGCGGCTTCAGCCGCTCCGAGTCGGCGAGGTAGATCGTGTCGCTGACGATCGCCAGCCGGTCCGACTGGCGCCAGAGCCCGATCAGCCCCGGCGCGTGGCCGGGGAAGTGCAGGACCTCGAAGCCGGCGATCCGGTCGCCCTCCTCGACAGTCCCCGCAATCTGCACCGGGCCGCCGTCCCAGCGGTGGTGCAGCAGCGGGTAGATCCAACGCACCGGCGCGAAGGAGAGCATCGACATGTCCCAATAGGGTCGGTACGGACCCTTGGCGGCCGCATCGACGGCCTCGTCGGGATGGCAGTAGACGGGTGCGTCGAGATAGGGGGCGCTGCCGCGGTGGTCGGAGTCGACGTGGCCGAGCACAACTCGCTTCAGCCCGCCGAGGCGCTGGGCGACCGCCCGGACCGCCTTGGTCATCGGCTTCGTGCCGGCGTCGAACTGCACGACCCCGTCCCCGTCCTCGAGGAAGTAGACGTTCATCCCGTGTTTGATGTCGCCGCGCAGCAGCCAGACGCCGTCGGCGACCTTCCCGACCACGGGACCGAGCGGGCGCCGCGGGAAGACCCTCTCCTCGGACATCGCGGGCACCATACGCTTCGCCGCGATGCCGGGCATGTGGAAGGTCCTGATGGTCGTGCTGGTGGTCTGCCTGCTTGCCTCGATGGTGATCGGCGCGGTGCGGCTGGCGACGACCCCGATGGAGATTCTCGGCGACGGCTTCCAGGGGCTTCCCGAGAGGCAGGCGCCGCGTTAGTATGCGGCCGCCCGCAGGCGAACGAGGAGAGGGAGACCCCCAGTGTTCACTCGCATCGTGGTTGGTACCGACGGCTCGGAGACCGCGGCCGAGGCCGTTCGCCAGGCGACCGAGATGGCCAAGCTCGCCGGCGCGAAGCTCGACATCGTCAGCGCCTTCGAGCCGATTCCACGCACGCGGCTGCAAAGCGAGCAGCGCGAGGCGCCGGGCGACGTCCAGTATGAGATCGGCCCGCGCGAGGACGTCAACCTGACCCTCGAGGCGGCGACCGGGGACGCCAAGCGCGACGGGGTCGACGTCAGCTCACACGCCCGCGAAGGAGACCCCGCCGACGCGATCCTCGACGTCGCCGAGGAGGTCAGCGCCGACCTGGTGGTCGTCGGCAACAAGGGGATGACCGGGGCCCGCCGCTTCCTGCTCGGCAGCGTCCCGAACAAGGTCTCCCATCACGCTCCCTGCAGCGTGATCATCGTCCGCACGACCTAGCCCTCGGCGCGCGGGTCGGCGCGGTCCGGCGCCCTAGGGAATCGCCGGATCGGTGGCGCGGGCGACGTCGATCAGCCCGCGGCCGAACGCAGGGTCCTTGCCGTCGGCGCCGAGATCGCGGGCGGTCGCCGTGAGCCGGACCGCGACGGCGGCGGGATCGGGATTCGCGTCGACGACACCGCTTGCCAGGACCAGCGCAGCGGCGCCGGAGACGTGGGCCGCCGCCATCGACGTCCCGACGTAGCCGCCGGGCAGGCCGAAGCGGTTGGTGCTGGCGCCGACGAGCGTCAGCTGCACGATCGAGCGGCTCGACTGGTCGGCGCAGGAGGGACTCGGCACGCCGCCGCCGGGAGCCACCAGGTCGACTTTCTCGCCGCGGACCGAGTAGGTCCCCAGGCAGGCGCCTTCGGTCGTGCCCCCGACCCCGATCACGTGCGGGGCGGTGGCGGGCGGGGAGACGCATCCCTCGTTCTCGCGGTTGCCGACCGAGGCCACGATGACGGCGCCCTCGCGATGAGCGAAGCGCACCGCGTCGAGGACGTTCGGGACCGCGGCCGAGCAGCTGAAGTTGAAGCTCATGTTGATCACGTCGGCGCCGTGGCGGGCGGCGAACTCGATCCCGCGCGCGATGTCGTCGGCGCGACCGCGGCCGAGGTCGTCCAGTACCCGCACCGGCATCAGGCGAGCGCCGAAGGCGAGGCCGGTCACGCCGACGCCGTTGCCGGTCTGCTCGGCGATCGTTCCGGCGACATGGGTTCCGTGACCGTTCTCGTCCAGCGCCGCGGCATCGTTGTCGACGAAGTCGCGCGCGGCGGCGGTGAACTGGTCACCTGAGAAGTCGGGACTGCGGCGAAAACGGCCTCCGGTCCCGTAGGCGATGCCGGTGTCGAGGACTGCAACGCGGACTCCGGCTCCCCCTGGGCGCCCCGCGGCGGCCAGGTGATCCCAGGCGCCGATCGCGTCGATGCCGCCCAGCGACTGGCTCTGGGCGGCCGCAAGGCCCGGATAGCAGAGGCTGCCGCAGGGGAGGAAGTTCCACTGCCTGCTCACCCAACCTCCGGCGGTCCCCGCCTCCCCGGGCTCGGTGCCGGGGTCGTTGGGGATGGCGGAGGCGGTGGCGATGAAGTTGGGCACCGCGTAGGCGATGCGAGGGTTCGCCCGCAGGGCGGCGGCGGCGCGCCGGACGCCGATCCCTCCCGGCAAGTCGACGGTGCGGCCAAAGCGGCGGCCTTCGAACTTGACCACCACTTGGCGCGGCGCGAAGGAGGCGCTATCCGCCGTCCCGGCAGTGGCCGGCCCGGCGGCGGCGGCGGCCGGCAGCAGCGCCGTTCCGGCGCACAGCAACGCCGCGGTGAGCGCCACCGCGGCAGCGGATGCCTGGAGTCTTGGTTGCTTCATCTCTTCGAGGATCGGTTGGACGAGAGAATCCCTTTAACACGCTGTTCGCGCCGAAGTTGTCCCGCGCCCCGGCTGACAAATAATCTCGCAACGTGCGGGAAAGCTCGCCATCGGAACAGGACCTGCGGTTGATGGGTCTGGCGATCGAGGAGGCGCGCCGGGCCCAGGGCCATGACGACGTCCCGATCGGGGCCGTCGTCGCCCGCGACGGCGCACCGCTCGCCGCCGCCGGCAACGAGCGCGAGCTGCGCCGCGATCCGACCGCCCACGCGGAGGTGCTGGCGATTCGCGCCGCCGCCGAGGCCCTTGGCGGCTGGCGGCTTCCCGGCGTCACGCTCTACGTGACCCTGGAGCCGTGCGCGATGTGCGCGGGCGCGATCGTCCTCGCCCGCATCCCGGCGGTCGTCTTCGGCGCCGCTCGATCCCAAGGCAGGGGCGGCGGGCAGCGCCCTCGACGTGCTCGGCGAGCCGGCGCTGAACCATCGGCCGGAGGTGCGCGGCGGCGTGCGGGCCGCCGAGTGCGCGGCGCTGCTGGAGGACTTCTTCAGCTCGCGTCGCTGAGCGCCGCCGAGATCGTCACCGGGTAGGGCTCGACTCCGTTCGCGCCCAGCTGACGAAGCTCCTGCGGGAGTGCCCGCAGGCTGGCGTCGGCCCGCTCACGCATCGTCGCCAGGTCCTCGCGCCGGACGATCTCGCCGCCGCGAACGAACGGCACCAGCAGGGCTTCGCCCTCGTGGCGCTCGTCGACTGCGGCGACCAGGTCCCCGGCCATCGTCCCCCCCTCGTGGCGGCGCCAGACCTGCTTCGGCGCCCGGCAGCGTCTCCTTGTCGGCGGAGAGCTTGCGCACGCCCTCCATCGCTCTCGCCGCTGGCATGGGCGACCAGCTTGTAGACGCCGTTGACGGTCGGCGAGTCGCGGCTGGTGCCGAGGTCGGTGCCGACCCCGAACCGATCGACCGGCACGCCGTCGGCCACCAGCGCCGCGATCCGGCCCTCCTCGAGGTCGCCGCTGACCGTGATCGCGGTCGCCTCCATCCCCGCCTCGTCGAGCAGCCGCCGCGAGCGGCGCGCGAGCGCGGCCAGGTCGCCGGAGTCGATCCGGATCCCCAGCAAGGGCACCCCGGTGGCGCGGGAGGCTTCGATCGCGTTGCGGACTCCCTGCTCGACGTCGTAGGTGTCGACCAGCAGGACGCCGCTGTCGGGAAATAGCCGCAGGTAGGCCTCGAAGGCCTGGCGTTCGCCGGGAAAGGAGAGAACGTAGGAGTGGGCCATCGTCCCGACCGGCTCGAGGCCGTAGCGCATCGCTGCGGCGACATTGGAGGTGCCGCCGCAGCCGGCGATCGCCGCCGAGCGGGCCACCTTCATCGCCGCGTCGATCCCATGGTCGCGCCGGGGCGAGAAGTCGGTCACCCGCTCGCCGTGGCCGGGCTCGCCGCCGCCCGCTGCGAGCACGACGCGTGCCGCCTTGGTCGCGACCATGGTCTGGAAGTTGACCTGGTTGAGCAGCAGCGTCTCGATCAGCTGCGCCTCGATCCGCGGCGCGCGGACGCGGACGATCGGCTCGTTTGCGAAGCAGATCGTCCCCTCCGGCATCGCCTCGACGTCGCCGCTGAAGCGCAGGCCCTCGAGGTGGGCGAGGAAGTCCTCGGCGAAGCCGCGGCTGCGCAGGTAGTCGAGCTCGGCGTCGCCGAAGCGCATCGCCGCGACCAGCTCCAGCGCCGGGCCGATGCCGGCGACCAGCAGCCAGTCGCGGCGAGGCGGCAGGCGCCGCACGAAGAGCTCGAACACGGCCTCCTCGTCGATGCCCTCGCGGTGGTAGCTGGCGGCCATCGTCAGCTCGTAGAGGTCGACGAGCAGCGAGGTCTGGGCGGCGCTCAGCAGGCCGGGATCGTTGGCATCGGGAGCCGGCACGGGCGCTGATTCTCGCGGCTCGGCGGGGCAGCCGCGAGTTACCCTTCCCAGACCCCGGAGAGGTGTCCGAGTGGCTTAAGGAGCGCGACTGGAAATCGCGTGGGCGGGGTTAACCCGCCTCGTGGGTTCGAATCCCACCCTCTCCGCCTCAAAGCCCCGATCGTGGCCGATTGCGAGTTCCGCGAGCGGATGGCCCGGAGGCGTTATGGTCGCCGGACCCGATTCCGGAGGTGTTCACGCATGTCGGACCTGGGCCAGCCACTCGATCGATTCGCAGAGGTCGAGACCGGACAGGCGTTCACCCTTCAGAACCCCTACCTCCTGAAGATCGAGCTGTCCGAGACCGCCGTGATGGCCCGCAACGGCGGGATGGTCGCCTACCAGGGCGACGTGAGGTTCGTGCACAAGGGCGGCGGTGTCGGGAGGCTGCTCAAGAAGGCAGCGACCGGCGAGTCGCTACGGCTGATGGAGGCTACCGGCTCGGGAGAGCTATTCCTCGCCAGCCAGGCGATGCTGGTTCACGTGATGCGCCTCGACGCGGACACGCTGACCGTCAACGGCGCGAACATCCTGGCGTTCGAGGCGGGGATCGAGTGGGACATCACCAAGGTGAAAGGCGGGGCGGCCGGGGTGCTGGCGGGCGGGCTGTTCAACGTCGGCCTACGCGGCTCCGGGCTGGTGGCGCTCGTGTCCGACGGCGAACCGCTGCGGCTCGACGTCTCCGAGGCGCCGACCTTCGCCGACCCACAGGCGGCGATCGCCTGGTCAGGTGGCGTGACCACGAGCCTGAAAACCGAGGTGCAGGCGAAATCCTTGATCGGCATGGGGTCGGGCGAGAGCTTCCAGCTCGGCCTCTCAGGCCAAGGCTGGGTGCTCGTGCAGCCATCTGAGGGGCGGGTCTCAGCGACTCCCAGATAAGAGGGCGCTGGTCAACCGCGCCGCTAGCCTTAGCCTGCCCCGGAGGGGTGCCGGAGTGGTTGAACGGGGCGGTCTCGAAAACCGTTGGCCGTCGTAAGGCGGCTCGTGGGTTCGAATCCCACCCCCTCCGCTTTGTAGAGCGAGGTCTGGGCGATCAGACGCCCAGGGCCGCGCTGAGGGCCAGCATCGCGGCCGCTCCACCTGCCGTTCCCGCGATGGCCGTCCCGGCACCGCCGCGCAGCGCCTGTGGCAGCAGCTCCACCGCGATCAGCGCCAGCATCGCCCCGGCGGCGAAGCCGAAGGAGAAGGGCAACAACGCCGAAACCTCGCTGACCAGCAGGTAGGCCAGGACGGCCCCCACCGGCTGCGGCGCGCTCGTCCCCACCGCCGCCCAGAACTGGCGGCTGCGGCTGTACCCGGCGGCGGCCATCGGGATCGCCACGCTCGTGCCCTCAGGAATGTTCTGGATCGCGATCGCGACGATCACGAAGAGGCTGAGCCCGGCTGTATCCGACGCGTAGGCGGTGCCGATCGCGAACCCCTCGGGCAGGCTATGAACGAAAAGGACGACGAAGACGAGGGCCGAGGTCCGGGCGCCTTCGCTGACAACCCGCGTGGCGTGGCGGTCTCGCGACTCGAGAGCGATGCGGGCGAGGGCGAGGAAAGCGACCCCGGTCAGAAGACCGGCGACGACGACGCCGGCCGAGCCCTCGTCGAGCCCGGGCAATATCAAGCCGGATATCGAGGCGACCCCCATCACCCCGGCGGCGATGCCAAGCAGCAGGGGCCGGAGCGCCGCAGCCCGCTCGCCGAGGTAGAAGACTGGGATCGCCCCCAACCCGGTTGCAAGGGCGGTGCCGACGCCGGCGAGGAGGAGGACGAACATCCTGCGATTCTCCCGGGCCCGGGCCGGCACCCCTCAGGGCATTCTTGAGAGGTCACAATGGTCGCTGTCTTGGAGTCAGAGACCCAACTGCCCAAGCCTGAGGGATTGCTGGGCGTCGCGGCTGAGTACGCGACCGAGAGTGTCCCGGTGGCCCGGCGCGACCAGCGCGTTGGAGAGGTCAGGGGACAGCTCGCAGGGCGCGAGTTCCGCTGCGCCGAGGATGTCGTCGTCCTCGAGTCGGGGAGGCTCATCGGCCTGGTGTCGATCGAGCGCCTTCTGGCCGCCGACTCGGACGCCAGGGTCGAGGACATCATGGACCCAGACCCGCCGAGAGTTGCGCCGGACACCGATCAAGAGCGGGCCGCCCGGCGGATGGTGGACCGCCACGAATGCAGCTTGGCGGTGGTCGGTGCCGACGGGGGATTCCTTGGGCTGATCCCGCCCTACCGGATGCTGCGGGTCCTGCTCGACGAGCACGACGAAGACCTCGCGCGCCTGGGGGGCTTTCTCACCGGGACGGCACGCGCGCGCGGCGCCGCGGAGGAGCCCGTCGCGCAACGACTCTGGCATCGGCTGCCCTGGCTGCTGGTTGGGCTGCTCGGGGCAATGGGCGCGA
The DNA here is from genome assembly GCA_963793785.1 of uncultured Actinomycetes bacterium. GTDB lineage: Bacteria > Actinomycetota > Thermoleophilia > Solirubrobacterales > 70-9 > CAWCBH01. The sequence continues at coordinate 2,147,150 of CAWCBH010000003.1, read as the reverse complement.
CCGTGATCGTCGGGAGCTTCGAGCATCAGCTCGAAGCCAACGTCCTGCTCGCCTTCTTCATCCCCGCCGTCGTCTACATGGCTGACGCGGTCGGCACCCAAACCGAGACGGTGCTGATCCGAGCGCTCGCAGCGGGAGTCACCGTTCGCTCGGTGCTGCGCCGCGAACTGCTCACCGGCCTCGTCATGGGCATCGTGATCGGCGCAGCCTTCCTAGCATTCGCGCTGGTCGGCTGGGGTGACGTAGAGGTCGCCGTCGCGGTCGCGCTGGCGATGTTCGCGAGCTGTTCGATCGCGACCGTCGTGGCGACGGCATTGCCCGCCGCCTTCCAGCGTCTGGGCAAGGACCCGGCTTTCGGCTCCGGGCCGCTGGCGACGGTCGTTCAAGATCTGCTCTCGATTGCCGTCTACCTGGCGATCGTGGTGGCGGTGGTGGTGTGAGGGCAATGCCTCTGCGGCGGGCCGCAGCCCCGCGCTAGGGTCGAGGGCAATGGCTTTCGAGGTCGTCATCGCGGGCGGAGGCATCGCCGGTCTCGAGGCGATGCTGGCGCTGCGGGATCTCGCCGGGGAGCGGGTGGGGATCACCGTCGTCTCCCCCGAGCCCGACTTCCTCTACAAGCCGCTGCTGGTCGAGGAGCCCTTCTCCGCGCAGCCGGCCGAGCGCCACGACCTCGCCGCGCTGACGGCCGCCCTTGGGGCCGATTTCGTCAACCAGCCCGTCGCCAGGATCGATCCGGACGATCGTTCGGTCGAGCTTGGCGACGGATCGCGCCGCGCATACGACGCCGCGGTCGTCTGCGTCGGCGCCCGCGCCCGCCCGGCCTATGACGGCGTCACGACATTCCAAGGGTCCGGCGAGAGCCTCGGTCTCCCCGAGCTCCTGGCCGCCGCGGGCTCCGAGCCGAAGCGCATCGCCTTTGTCGTCCCCGCGGCGACCTGGCCCCTGCCGATCTACGAGCTGGCGATGATGACGCAGCGACATGCGCGGCAGGTCGGCGCCAAGGTCAACTGCGCCGTCTACACCCCAGAGGAGGCCCCGCTGATTCTGTTCGGTACGTCTCCGAGCCAGGCGGTCTCGGAGCTCCTGGCGGCACGCGGGATCGAGGTGCACCCGGGGGCGACGGTGACCGCGGAGGAGGACGGCCGGCTGGTGACGATGCCGGGTGCCGTTGCGCTCGAGGCCGATCACGTCGTCGCGCTGCCGCTCCTGGAGGGACCCGGAATCGCGGGGATCCCGACCGACGCGAACGGCTTCATCCCGATCGACGAGCATGCCCGCGTCAAAGGGTGCGAAGACGTCTACGCAGCCGGGGACGGCACCAACTTCCCGATCAAGCAGGGCGGCTTGGGAACCCAGCAGGCCGATGCTGCCGCCGAGCACATCGCCGCCCGCGCGGGCGCACCGGTCGAGCCACGGCCTTTCCATCCGGTCCTGCGCGGGATGCTGCTCGCGGGCGACGAGTCTCTCAGCCTCAGCCACTCGCTGACCGGCGGAGAGGGTGAGGGAAGCGCTTCGCTGGACTACCTCTGGTGGCCGCCCCACAAGGTCAGCGGCCGCTACCTCGCGACCTGGCTGGCCCGCGAGTCGGCGCACATGGAGCCGCTCCCGCCGCACTCTCCCCTCGAAGTGGAGGTGTGGCTACCCAAGGAGTGGCACCTCGAGCCGATGGCGCTCGATCCGCAGGCTCCCCCTCCCTCGGACTAGCGCGAGCCCCGACATCGGACCGCAATTCGGGGCGCAAGGAACTTTGGAAATTCACGATTTGCAGGCACAAGCCCGAATCCGTGGTGGTCTCGAAAAACCGTTGGCCGTCGTAAGGCGGCTCGTGGGTTCGAATCCCACCCCCTCCGCTTCGTAGAGGCGAATACGAGACTGTGAGTACGAGGTCATCGGCGTGGGCGCTGGCGCCGAACTACGCTAGAGACCGCAGGACACGGCTGGAGGCGGCCGCCGACAGGCGCGATGTCTGGCCGCGAACAAACCGAATTGCAGAGAGAACGCGGAGTGCGTGGCGGTCCCAAAGACCGCCGTGCGCCAAGGTCGTGAGGCGCCCGCTACCCGGTGGGTTGCCAGAGCCGTTCCTACTCGGGTGTGAGGTAGAAGGGGAAGAGCCCTTCAGGGTCGACGTCGCGCCTCAGCTCCTGCAGCCGATCCCAGTTGGGCTGGGCGAAGGAGCGCTCCGCCCGGGAGTGGGCCGCGGTCAGGTCAGTCTCGGCCAGGTAGTGGCCGATCGCGAGTGGCTCGAGCTCGGCCATGACGGAGGGGAGCCAGCGCTGGTTCGCCTCGTCGTCGGCCTTGTTCTCCCACATCGCGTAGCACGAGACGAAAGCGCGTCCGACCATGGAGAACGCCATGTCCGGGAGCTCCTCCTGGGCGCGTCCTCGGCCGGCTCAGGCGCCACCACCGCGAACGCGAATGACTCGGGGCTCGGCGCCTCGCCCAGGTGCGTGCGGAGGCGCGGCAGGACGTCGGTGAAGTCGGCATCCGCCCAGACGTTGTCGGAGGCGAAGCGGCGCCCCTCGCGCCAGAGGCCGCCGAAGTCGCGGAAGAGCACGTCGAATGGCGACGGTTCGTTGACCCGCCGTGCGAGCGCGCGGTCCAGGACCGGTGAGCCGTCCAGCGGCGCGAGCGCCGCTGCTGCCTCGTCGGCCGAGTCCTCGAAGGCTGTGGCGGCGACGATCAGGATCCGGCCGTCTGAACCGGACTCCACGTCCGGCGGGGCGGGTGCGAGCAGGAGCGTCAGCTCGACAGTCGGCGGCAGCGAGTTCACTACCTCCGACGCCCACTCCGCCACCGGCTCGAGCTCGGAGAGCGCGTACATATAGGTGCTGGACGTAATCGCCCGCGGCAGCGGCCGGAGCGCAAGGTGGAATCGCGTGACCACGCCCGGGAAGCCCGGACCCGCGCCGCGCCCCGCCCATAGGAACTCCGTGTTGTGCTGCTCGTCCGCATGCACGAGCTCGCCGTCGGGTGTGACGACGTCGATCGCCTGGATGCTCATGCAGGCGGGCCCCCAGGCGCCGGAGTTCCAGCCCAGTCCGCCGCTCAGCAGGAAGCCGCTGATGCCGACCGACGGGCAGTGTCCGACCGGAAATGCCAGCCCCCGCGCGGCCAGCGCCTCCGCCAGCATCGAGCTCGTGACCGCGGGCTGCACCGCGGCCGTGCGCGCCGCCCCGTCGATGGCAAGCTCGCGCATCGACGAGAGGTCGATCAGCAGGGTCCCGTCGCGCAGCGGCGATCCCACCCAGCTGTGGCCGCCGGCGCGCACTGCCACCTGGAGGCCGCGCGAGCGGGCCAGCTCGACAGCCGCCACCACGTCCGCCTCGGAGGCGGCGCTGACGATCACCTCGGGGTAGCGGGCTGGCTTCAGGGCGTTCCAGAGCATGCGCTGCCTGGTCGCCTCGTACTGCTCGTCGGCGCGCCAGACGACAGGGCCTTCGATCGCGGGAGTCATGCCGTTTCCTTTCTTTCTTGGTCGGGGTGGCTCAGTAGAGGACTGACGGGATCCAGGCGCCCTGGGGGCGGCGGTAGCGGCCCATGACCATGTAGTTCATGGGCTTGACGATTCGCAGACCCGCCGCCAGACACCAACGCAGCAGGTCGTCCTGGTGGAGTGGGAGCAGGAACGATGCCGGCGGGCCGTCGGGCACGACCGCGCCGGCGATCAGAGCGGACATGTCGTCCCCCGACTCGGCGACCGCGTAGGCGGCGCCGAACTCGTTCAGCGTCGCGGCGTAGGCCACGATCCGGCCCTGGCGCAGCGCGATGTAGGGGTGGAGCCCAGGGGACTCGAGCGCGTCGCGGAGCTCGCGTGTGCGCTCGAACCCGTGAACGAAGAGGCAGAGCTCCTCGCAGGCCGGGATGTCGTCCTCGGCAAGCGGCCGCACCTCGACGCCGCGGTGGGGTCTGACGCTCGGCATCCCTGCCATCAGCGCGACGGGCTCCTCGACCCTGAAGCCGAGCGAGGAGTAGAGCGCCAGCGAAGCGGTGTTGAACGAGTCCTGAAGCAGCCGGACCCCGTCGGCCCGTGCTCCCCGCTCGATCACGGCCTCCATCAGCAGCCGGCCGACACCGGCGGCTTGGACGTCGGGATCGACGGTGATCGGCCCGACGCCGCGAACCGGTCCGCGCTCGTCGAGGAAGTTCGAGCCGACCACGCGCCCGTCGGACTCGGCCACCACCCCCCAGATCGACGGATGGGAGCTGAAGGCCGCGACGAGCTCGCGGGCGACATCGAACGTCGGAAAGTCGCGCGGGAAGCGGTGACGGTCGTGGATGCCCGCGAAGGCCTCGTAGGTGATGCGAGCGGCCGCCTCGTGGTCGCGGGGCTCGATGCCCCGCAAGCGGACCTCAGGCTCGTGGCGGGGGATGGCCTGATCGCTGGCGACGGTGGTGTGGGTTGCGATGGACATCTGGTCTCCTCGGTTGAGTTGGGAGGCCCAGAATCGCCCACAGCTACTATCGATGCAACAGAAGTTATCGCAGTTAGTATGCGATCCATAGATGTATGACCTGCGCCGCCTCCGCGCCTTCCACGCCGTCGCCCAGATGGGCTCCTTCTCGGCGGCCGGGCTGGAGCTCGGTTACGCCCAGTCGGTCGTGTCGCACCACGTCGCCATGCTCGAGCGGGAGTTCGGGCTGACGCTCGTCAACCGCGGTACCCGCCCCGTCAGCATCACTGAAGCCGGCGCCCGGCTGCTGCGTCACGCGGAAGCGGTTCTGGGCCATGTGACGGCCGCCGAGGACGAGCTCCGCGCGATCGCCGGACTGCAGGGCGGCACGCTGCGGGTCGGGGCCTTCCTGTCTGCCTGCAACTCGTTCCTCCCGGCAGCGCTGGCTCGCTTCGGGGAGGAGCATCCGGAAGTGGAGGTCAGCTTCGAGCAGCTCGAGGAGCCCGCGGCGCTGCGACGCATCCGCTCCGGTGAACTCGACCTGGCGGTCGTCTGGCGAATTCCCGGGTTTCCTGGCCCGGGCGCGAAGCTGCGCGACGAGGCCTTCGACCAGCTCCACTTGGTCGACGACCCCTACCTCGTGGTGCTGTCACCGAAGCACCGGCTGGCCCGCCGCCGTCAGGTTCGCCTGGCAGATCTGGCGGACGAGCGCTTCACCGCGCCGGCGGCCGCAGGCCACGCCCTTCCCTACCGGGAGATGCTCGACCGCCTCTGCGCCGAGGCCGGGTTCGAGCCTCGAATCCATCAGGTCGAGGACGTCACGGTAGGCCGGGCGGTCATCGCCGCCGGCCTGAGCGTGGGGCTCCTGTCAGAGCTGACGATGCCCGAGCCGCGACCGGACATCGCCCTGCGCCCACCGCGCGACATCAGCCCGCATCGCTCGATCCACGCGACCTGGCTGCGCGGCCGACGGGTTCCCGCGGTCTCACGGATGGTCCGGTATCTCGCCGAGGCAGCGGAGGCGCGGCTGGGCGGGGACGGGTGAGCGGGTGGCGACCGAGAAGGTGTCCACAGCGAACCACCCGCTCCTTCCTTTGACTCATTGCCCTCCCGATACGTTGTCCGACGAATTGCGAGCTGCCCGAAAACTGGCGCAAATCGAGGCGCACGAGATTTCGGAAAGCAGCGATTTACAGGCATAAAACCTGAATCCGCGGCGGTCTCGAAAACCGTTGGCCGTCGTAAGGCGGCTCGTGGGTTCGAATCCCACCCCCTCCGCTGTTTGCTCGCGCACCAATCGCACCACGCCGGGGGAATCCGCGAGCCGACTTCCAACGAGACCTTCAAGCTTGCGAAGGCAAAATGGAGATGTAGGCTGGCCATGGGCGGGGAAGTCCCCAACCAAGGAGGAAATATGGACAGCGCCGGCAACGGCTCCCAGCCGACGGTCGTCCTCGTTCACGGCGCCTGGGCAGACGCCACTGGCTTCGACGGCGTGATCGGCCCGCTGCGCGACCAGGGCTATCGCGCGATCGGTTTTGCAAACCCGCTGCGAGGGCTGCAAAGCGATTCCCAGTACCTCGCTGACCTGCTGAAGACGATCGAGGGGCCAATCGTGCTCGTCGGTCACTCATACGGCGGGGCGGTGATCACGAATGCCGCGACTGACAACGACCAGGTCGTCGGACTCGTGTACCTCAACGGATGGGCTTTGGACGAAGGAGAGAGCATCCAGGTGCTCCTGGAGACCAAGGCCGCGGAAAGCCAGGTTGGGCCCGCGATCAGACCCGTCCCGTTCGACAACCCGGACGGGTCTGAGGGTGCGGACCTCTACCTCGATCAGGATGCATTCGCGGAGGCCTTCGCGGGCGATGTCGACAGTGACACGGCCCGCGTCATGGCCGTCGCCCAGCGCCCGTTCAGCGGTGCGGCGCTCGCCGGGGAGTCGGGGCCCCCTGCGTGGAGGTCGATCCCATCGTGGTATCTGCTCGGTACCGAGGACCACGCGATTCCTCCGGAGGCCCAGCGGTTCATGGCCGAGCGCGCAGGGTCGACGATCGAGGAGGTCCCAGCATCGCATGCCTCGATGGTGTCGCAACCCGACGCCGTGACGAAGCTGATCGTCACGGCGGCAAGTGCGCGGGCGGGCGCGCGGGCGTAGGCGAAAGAAGCCTCAACCGAAGCCCTGACGGAAACTCGTCGGGGCTTCGGCCGGGGCGCCGCTGAGGATTAGGCGGCTCGTGGGTTCGAATCCCGCCCCATCTGCTGTGTGCTCAGAAGTCCCTGCACCGGCCGCGTTCTGTGCTTCGGCCCGTTCGGCCACACGCTGGGTAAGGTCCATCACCGCCCTCGCTCATGCGTGCGCGAGGCCCTCGAGGCGGCGGATCGTCGGGCCCGCGCGGAGCTCCTCGTAGTCGAGGTGTTCGAGCAGGTGTGCGTGGAGATCGCGCAGGCTGTCAATCACGCGCCGTCTCGCATCGCCGTGGTCGGTCTCGGTGAGCGCGCGGGCCGCCGCCTCGACGATCTCGAGGAGGTCGGAGACACGGGCGTGGTCGGCTTCCAGGCGGTCAACGACCGGGCCGATCGAGGAGTCGGCCGCGCGTAGCGCGGGAAACAGAAGCCCGTCCTCGGCTCCGTGATGGGCGTGGACGAAGCGGCAGTAACGCAGGCAGTCGACCTTCAGCTGCCACAGCGGGCCGCCCGTCTTGAGCACCGCCAAAGCGTCCTCGACCGCCTCGCCCGGGAGTCCTTCACTTACGTCGGCGGCGAGCTGTTCAACGATCTCCAGGTCGCGACGGATGACCGAATGGATCCAGAGCAGCTCCTCGAACATCGCCCGCCCACGGGCTGTCTCCGGCTTCGCTTCGACGCTCGTCATATTCGGCGTTTGGTGGCGCCCGAGGTGACCTGGGCCCGCGCTGCGGCGACGCGCTCGCGGACCTGGGGGGCGACGTCCTCGATGAAGGTCCGCAGCGTCTCGGGGTCGGGCGGCGCGATGAGGAGGAAGGTGCCGAAGCCAAGGTCAAGCGCGAAATGCGTCAGGACCTCCGCCCAATGGTCGGGCGGACCGACGATCGCCTCGTCGCTGTCGCCGGCCGGCGCCGGCGCCGGCGCGGTGAACGCGCCGGACATGTTGTAGATCCGGCGGATCTCGCTTGGGTCGCGGCCGGCCTCGTGCGCGGCGCGGTCGATGACGACCTGCGCTTCGGCGGCGGCGGCCGGAGGCATGTAGTTCATCAGCGGGGCGGCCCAGCCATCGGCCACGCGTCCGGTGAGGGCGAGCGCGCGCGGCTTCGCGGCGCCGAGCCAGATCTCGATCGGGTGCGCCGGCGCGGGGCCGGGCTTCATGCCCTCGAGGCGGTAGTGGCGGCCTTCGAAGCGAAGCGAGCGAGCTCCGTTCCAGCTCGCCCGCAGGATCGCGACCGCTTCCTCGAGTGCCTCGAGGCTCTGCCCAGGGGTGAGCGCCGGGGCGCCCATCGCCTCCGCGGCTTGTAGGAACCCGCCGCCTCCCAGGCCGGCCTCGAAACGCCCGCCGCTGAGCAGGTCAAGCGTCGCCGCCGCCTTCGCGAATACGGCCGGTGGGCGCAGTGGCAGGTTGCCGACGTCCTGAAAGACGCGGATCCGCTCGGTCTGAGCGAGGATCACGCCGAGCAGCGCCAGCGAGTCAAGGTGCGCCCGCTGGTAGGGATGGTCCTGGACGGCGAGCAGGTCGTAGCCAAGACGGTCGGCGAGGCGCGCCGTTTCCAGCACGCCCTTGGGGTCGCCGGCGTCCGGGACCAGGAAGTAGCCGAACTCGATGTCGTGGCCATAGTCGGGCATCCGACTCAGACTGCCGGTACCGGGACGGCGTCGAAGAGCGACGCGTAGGAGTCGACCAGCATGTCTCGCCCCTTCAGCTCGGCGATTGTCGCGCTGTCGGCGACGCCGTCGCCGACGAACCCAGCTCCGCCCTCGGGCCCGAGGGGGATCGCAATCAGGGGCGGGAAGGTCTCCCAACTCGTAAGCTCGCCCGTGCCGGCGATCAGCGCGCGGATGTTCTCGGCGACGACCTTGGCCTGCGCGGTGGCGATGCCCGCCATGTCGCGATCGGCGTCGGCGACGTCGCCGAGGGCGAAGACCCGGTCCTCGTCGAGCACCCGCAGATGCTCGTCGACGCGGACGTAGCCGCGCTCGTCTCGGCGGTCCTCCAGCGATCCGCCTTCGAGGTATCCGCTGTGTGGCCGCACGCCAAAGGCGCGGAACCAGATATCGGCGACGAGCTCGCCCCCGTCCTCGGCGGCGATCGCGATCGGGGCGAGGGTTGCCGGCGGGGCGCTGGGTAGCTTCCTCAGCGCGGCGCCGAGGCGCAGCTCGATACCGAGATCGCCGAGCTGGCGGCGCAGCTCGTCGCGAAGCGCCTGGTCGTAGGGACCGGCGAGGATGTCGGGCGAAACGTCGGCGATCGTCACCTGCTTGGCGGGGAAGAAGGCCTTGATCTCCCCGGCGAGCTCCAGCCCGGCCGGACCGGCGCCGACGATCAACGCGCGGTCGGCGGCAAGCAGCGCCTCATGGGCCGCGCGGACGCGGGATCGGGCAGAGGCGATGTCGGGCTCCTCGTTCTTGGCCGGGAACGGATACGAGGAGCCGGTGGCGAGCACGAGATAATCGGGCTCGAGCACATCACCCGACGCGAGCGTGACGCGGCGCCCATCGACCCCGACGGCGCGATCGCGGACGAAGCGCCCGTGCGCCAGCAGATGTGCGTAGGGGAGGAAGATCCGGTCAAGCCATTCGGGCTCCACGAGCGCGCGCCAGGCGGCGATGTTGTGGACCATCGCCTCGGTGGGGTCGACGAGCGTGACGTCGGCGACGTCGTCGAGAGCCTTGGCGGCGTTGATGCCGCCATAGCCGCCGCCGACGACGAGGACGGAGGGGCGTCTGGTCGAAGGAGAAAGATCTGTCATTGCAAGTGCTCCTTGTGAGCGGGCTTGGAATCGAGTATCTGCACCATCAAGAGTAGTGACTTGGAAAATACTAGCAGCACCTGAAATGCTAGCCTAGTGCCGATGGCAACTACGCGCACACCGAGCCGCGACTCCGCTGCAGGTTCCGACGCCTGCGCGCGCGGCGATGCCGCGCTTGCGCGGGCGTTCGAGTTCCTCGGCAAACGCTGGAACGGCGTGGTTCTCGGCAATCTCAGCGAGGGGCCGGCAGGCTTTCGCGAGCTATCGCGCGCGGTGGGCGGAATCTCCGACTCGGTCCTGTCGGACCGGCTTTCCGACCTCGCCGGAGCGGGGCTCATCGCCCGCACAGTCGACGAGGGCCCGCCGCTGGCCGTTTCCTATGCCCTCACCGACCGCGGCAAGGCGTTGATTCCGGCGCTTGGGCAGATCTCGCTCTGGGCGCAGGAGCACCTCGTCCAGGATGAGACCTAGCGCCCGCCGGTTCGACAGGCAGCCTTGCCTCCAGCGACCGGATGCGGATGCTGATCACGGCTTTCTTAACCAGTACCCGGAGTTGTTCGCCGACCACGTCAACGCCTTTCTCGACGGTGGCTAGGCGACGTCCGGCAACGCGAGATAACGAAGACTGGATGACCGACCTGCCTTCCAGCTCGTTGCCCGCGGTCGCAGACGGCGATCACATCAGCGGCTCCGATGCGCCCGGGCTGACCCTGGTCGAGTATGGAGACTTTGGGTGCCCGTATTGCTTCGCCGCCCGCCGGCCGCTGGAATCGCTCCTGGATCGCTTCGCCGGGCTGCGCCTTGTCTGGAGACACTTTCCAGATCCGGAGTTGCATCCTGGAGCGGACCTCGCGGCGGAGCTTTCTGAGCTCGCCGCGGTCCACGGAAAGTTCTGGGACGCACATTCCCTGTTGCTCACTGGGCGCGAGCAGTTTTCACGAGAGGATCTGCTCGCGGCCGCGCGGCGGCTCGAACTGGATCAGGAAAAGGCCGAGGCGGCGCTTGAGGAGCACAGCTTTCGCAAGCGCGCCCTCGCGGACATCGCCGGAGGTCGGCGAGCCGGAGTCCGAGGCACACCAACCTTCTTCGTGGACGGGGAGCGGCTCGAGGGGCATTGGCGCCAGCTCGCGCGAATCGTTCCGGCAAAGCTCGATATGACGAAGCCGTGAGTGGCGAGACGCCGCCGATCGGTGTGAAGCTGAGCGCGCTGCCGAGGCTGGGATGAGCGCCCGTTGAGCCCGGTTCGCCCATCCGTGACCGTGCTCGGCCGGCGCACTGGTGCCGAAGACCAACGCCTGCGCGATTTCCTCACCCGGACCGCGCAGCCCTACGAGTGGGTCGAGGCTGAGACCCCGGCGGCCGAGGAGCTCCTCGCTCGGGTTGGCGCCGCGGAGGTGGAGCTGCCCCTCTTGGTCGAGGACGGCCTCCTCCTGGAGGGGGCTACGGTCGAGCGCGTCGTCGAGGCTTGGCAGACGACGACGGGGCCGAGTCGTACGAGCTATGACCTGGTCATCGTCGGCGCCGGGCCGGCTGGCCTCGCCGCGGCGGTCTACGCGGCCTCGGATGGTCTCGCGACGCTGGTCGTCGATGAAGGCGTCCCCGGCGGTCAGGCCTCGCACACTTCGCTGATCGAAAACTTCTTCGGCTTCCCGGAGGGAATCGGCGGCGCGGAGCTCTCGCGGCTAGCCGGCCGCCAGGCAGAGCGCTTCGGGGCCGAACTCATCTTGATGCGCGGCGTCACCAGCAGCAGCCGGGTGCCGGACGGCCCGTTCAGGGTGGAGATCGCCGGCGGTTACTCGGTCGAGGCGCCGGTCGCGATTGCGTCTCCAGGGATGCACTGGCGGCGGCTCGAGGTGCCGGGAATCGAGGAGCTGCTCGGCCGAGGCATCCTCTACGGGGCGGGACGAAGCGAAGCAGCCGCGTGCGCGAACGAATCGGTAATCGTCGTTGGCGCCGGCAATTCGGCGGGGCAGGCGGCGATGGACCTGGCCAACGCCGGCGCGCGTGTGACGATGCTCGTCCGCGGCGATCGGCTCAGCAAGTCGATGTCCGCGTACCTGGTCGAGCGGATCGAAGGTCACGACCTGGTCGAGATGCGGCTCCGGACCGAGGTACGGGCGGTCGAGGCGGAGGAAGGCTGGCTCAGCGGCGTTCTCGTCGAAGGTCCGGAGGACAGCCGCGAGCCGCTGCCAGCTCGGATGATGTTCCTCTGCCTCGGCGGCGTGCCGCGGACCGGTTGGGCTGACGACGCTGGCGTACGGCTCGGTCCGGCGGGGTTCGTGCTCACCGGCCCCGACTTGCTCAGCGACGGCCAGCGTCCTGAGGGCTGGCCCCTTGCCCGCGATCCGCTGGCGCTGGAGACGAGCGTCCCCGGCCTGTTTGCCGCCGGTGACGTTCGCCACGGCTCGACCAAGCGGGTGGCGGGCGCCGTCGGCGAGGGCGCGATGGCGGCGGCGCTGGCTCATCGCCGCCTCGAAGAGCTTGAGCGGCCTCGCTAGCTGCTCACGCTGTCGGGCCATAAATGGGTTGGCGGGCAGGCGGCTACGCCTAGCGACTCAACTATCCGTGGGTAGCTCCGAGAGACATGAGAACATCGCTGGTGGCAGGGAGGCCGAAGTCCGCGCGACGCCGACCTTCTTTCTCGGCGGGCAACGACTGGAGGGTCACTGGCGCCAGCTTGCTCAGCTCGTTCCCGCGAGCCTAGGATTGAGCCGATGAGCTTCGTCTCGCGTGGATTCGGCGGCAGTCGGCGGGTGCCGGAAGAGCTTGCGGACCGCGTGCCGCCAGGCCAGTACGTGGAGCCCGATTTCCCGGTTCTCACGGCCGGCCCGACCCCCCATATCGACCCGACTCAGGGCGAGTGGAGCCTTCGCGTCGACGGGATGGTCGCGGAGGAGCGGCAATGGAGCTGGGAGGAGTTCCACGAGCTCCCCTTCGAGGACGTTCCATGCGACATCCACTGCGTAACGAAGTGGTCGAAGCTCGGGACGACCTTCCGCGGCGTCTCAATCGACACGCTGCTCGAGGCTACGGAGCCGCTCGAGGCCTACGCGATGGTCTACAGCTATGGCGGCTACACCACCAACCTCGCGATCGAGGACCTCATCGACGGTAAAGCCTGGGTCGTGACCGAGCACGAGGGCGAGGCGCTGCCTCGCGAGCACGGCGGACCAGCGCGCCTGCTCGTGCCCCACCTCTACTTCTGGAAGAGCGCGAAGTGGATTGCCGGGCTGCGGGTGATGGACCACGACGAGCCCGGGTTCTGGGAGGCAAACGGCTACCACAACCGCGGCGACCCTTGGAAGGAGGAGCGATATTGGACGGATTGAGTCCGGCGGCCATGCCGACGGCGCCGAAGGCGCCGGGACAGTGGCAGGTCGCCACTGTGACCGCGATCAAGCAGGAGACGCCGAGGGTCAAGTCGTTTCGGCTCCAGCCGCCGATGTGGATGCCCCACCTGCCCGGCCAGCACTACGACGTCCGGCTCACCGCGCCCGACGGATACCGCGCCCAGCGCTCCTATTCGATCGCCTCGTCGCCGCTCGACGAGGGTGAGATCGAGCTGACGATCGATCTCCTCGACGAGGGTGAGGTATCGCCCTATTTCCACGAGGTGGTCGTGGAAGGCGACCAGGTCGAGGTTCGCGGTCCGTTCACCTCCTACTTCGTCTGGCACGGCGAGGAGCCGGCCCTCCTTGTCGGCGGCGGCTCCGGCGTGGTCCCGCTGATGTCGATGCTCCGCCATCGCCGCCGGGTCTGCCCGGAGCGGCAGATGGAGCTCGTGTACTCCGTCCGCACCCGCGACGATGTGATCTACGCCAACGAGCTCGGCGCGGAGACGACGCTCACCTTCACGCGCGAGGCGCCGGAGGACTGGAGCGGCCACATCGGGCGGATCGACGCCGAGCTGATCGCGACGCGGGCGCGCGCCGCGGAGGCGGTGTTCGTCTGCGGCACCAACGGTTTCGTCGAGGCCGCGAGCCAGCTCGCGGTCGAGGCGGGATGTGATCCAAGGAAGATTCGGACCGAGCGCTTCGGCCCGACCGGCTGAGTGACCGACAACCGATGAAGCCCCCATCGCCACGCGCACCGGGGCCCAGCGCCTCTGATGAGGTGGCGATGGGAAGCCCGGCCGGGCGCTGGGTCCTCGCTGTCGCCGTACTCGGCTCGGGACTAGCGTTCCTCGACGGCACCGTCGTCAACGTCGCTCTGCCCGAAATCGGCCGCGACCTCGACGCATCGACCAGCTCGCTGCAGTGGATCCTCAACGGGTACCTGTTGACCCTGGCCTCGCTGATCCTGCTCGGCGGGTCGCTGGGGGACCGCTACGGGCGCCGGCGCGTCTTCGTTTTCGGAGTTGGTCTGTTCACTGTCGCCTCGCTGCTCTGCGCGATCGCGCCCAACGCGGAGTCGCTGGTAGCGGCAAGGCTGCTGCAGGGGGTTGGCGGCGCGCTGCTCACGCCGGGAAGCCTGGCGATGATCGAGGCGACCTTTCGCCGGACCGACCGGGCCGCTGCGATTGGCGCCTGGTCGGGCCTGGGAGGTGTCGCAACGGCGCTCGGGCCGCTGCTGGGCGGCTATCTGGTCGATGCCGTCTCCTGGCGGGCGATCTTCCTGATCAACCTGCCGCTCGGCGTGTTCGTGATCGCGATGGCCGGCCGCCACGTCCCCGAGACCCGGGACACGACCATGAGCGGGGGACTCGACTTTCCCGGCGCGGTGCTGGCGGCCCTCGGGCTCGCCGGCACCACCTACGCGCTGATCGAAGCTCCGGAGGGTGCCGGCCCCGCGGTCTTGCTGGCGGGGGCTGGCGGCCTGGCCGCATTGGCCGCCTTCCTCCTCGTCGAGCGGCGGAGCCCGAACCCGATGATGCCGCTGGAGGTCTTCGCCTCGGATCAGTTCAGCGCCGCAAACCTGGTCACCTTCGTCGTCTACGCGGCCCTCGGCGGCTTCTTCTTCCTGTTCGTCGCCTTCGTGCAGATCTCACTCGGCTACTCGGCGATCGAAGCCGGCGCCGCCACGCTGCCGGTAACGCTGCTGATGCTCGGTCTCTCGGCTCGCACTGGAGCTTTAGCCCAGCGGATCGGCGCAAGGATCCCATTGACCGCCGGGCCGCTGATAATCGCCCTTGGCCTGCTGCTTCTGAGCCGGATCACTCCCGGCGATCGCTACCTGACCGACGTGTTGCCGGCGGTGGTCGTATTCGGCCTCGGGCTGACGCTGGTGGTCGCGCCGGTGACCGCGACTGCCCTCGCGGCCGCGGACGAGCGGCATGCCGGGATCGCCTCCGGAATCAACAACGCCGTCGCCCGGGTGGCAGGCTTGCTGGCCGTCGCCGTGCTGCCGCTCCTCGCCGGCCTCACCGGCGAGGCCTTCTACGACCCCGCCGAGATGACCGACGGTTTCCAGATGGCGATGCTCATCTGCGCCGCGTTGGCCGCGCTAGGTGGGCTGCTCGCCTGGCTGACGATCTCGGGCGAGGTGCTCGAGACTGCCCCCGGACCGGACGGCGACATCCCTGACCGCGCTGCCACCGACTACTCCTGCGCCGTCGCCGGCACCTCGCTGCGACCGGCGCGTGAGGCGCGGTGCGTCCCCTCCGGCGACGACGGGCTGCCCCGCGTCGAGGTTGGATGAGGATCGCCGTCTCGCGGGATCCCGGCCGTGATTGTTCCCTTCGTTAGCGCAGTGAGCTGAATGCAGCCCGCACCTCGGTGGAGAAAAGCTCCGGCTCCTCCCAGGCGGCGAAGTGGCCGCCCCTGTCGACCTCGTTGAAGTAGGCGAGGCCCGGGTAGACCGCCTCGACCCAGCTCCGGGGCGACGCCCAGATCTCGCCGGGGAACGCCGTGAAGCCGACCGGCACGGTGACCGCCGGAGGTGGCTGGCCGCTCGCAAGCGCTGCGGCCAGCGCTCGTCCGTCCTCCCAGTACGACCGGGCCGCCGACGGTGCGGTGCCCGTCAGCCAGTACAGGGTGATGTTGTCGACGATGCTCTCCCGGGTGAGATTGCCCACGGGCTCCCCGTCGACGAACGCGCGGGACATCTTGTAGTAGCTGTCCGTGTCGTGATCGAGCATCCAGGCTGCCAGCCCGACGGGTGAATCCAGCAGGGAGTAGCCGATCGTCTGCGGCCGCGTCGCCATCTCGAGGAAGTAGCCGAAGCCGTCCTCCTTGAACGTCGCGACCGCCTCGGCCGCTGCGCGTTCCTGTTCGGATTCCTTGGGCAGTTGATCGCCGATTGCGAGCACCGCCGTGAGCAGGTTCAGGTGGTAGCCGGCCAAACCCTCGACCGCCTGGCGGCCCATCAGGTCCGTGACAAGGGCACCCACGTCGCCGCCCTGGGCGACGTAGCGGGTGTAGCCGAGGCGGTGCATCAGCTCCGCCCACGCGCGTGCGGTGCGGCTGGCGTCCCAGCCGAGCTCAGCCGGCTCACCCGAGAAGCCGTAGCCAGGCATCGACGGCAGCACCAGGTGGAATGCGTGCCCGGGGGTGCCGCCGTGAGCGGTCGGGTCCGTCAGCGGGCCGACGGTCTCCAGCAGCTCGATGACCGAGCCTGGCCAGCCGTGGGTCATGATCAGCGGCAACGCATCCTCGTGCCGCGACCTGATGTGGATGAAGTGGATCTCGACCCCGTCGATCTCGGTCGTGAATTGCGGCAGTGCGTTGAGCTTCGCCTCGACCTTGCGCCAGTCGTAGTCGGTCGTCCAGTAGCGCGCGAGCTCCTGCAGCGTCGCCAGCTGCACGCCCTGGGAGCGGTCTTCAACGAGCTCCTTGCTTGGCCACCGCGTCGCCTCGATCCGGCGTCGCAGCTCAGCGAGCTCCTCTTCGGGAATCTCGACCTGGAAGGGACGTATGTCGGTGCCCACCTCGCCGGTGTCGACGTTCCGGCTCGTGAACGTGTCGGTGGTGGAGTGGCTCATGGGGATCTCCTTTCGCGAGACCTGACGGCGTTTGTCGTTGCTGACGCGAGCCCTGGTTCCGCTTCCGGGTATTCCCGCCGGATGTCCTCGCGGGACCCGACGTCCTCGGCCTGGACGGCGCGCGCTCCCTCGATTGCCTCGTCGATCTGGCCGTCCGGGATCACCACGGCGCCAGACGAGTCGGCGAATACGTAATAGCCGGGGATGACCCCGACGCCCTGTAGGACGACAGGGACGTTCGCCTGGAACGGCGTCACCTCCGCGCCGCCCCACTTGGTCGTCTCGCCGGAGCAGTAGGCGGCGAAGTCGTAGCCGGCGAGCGTGCCGAAGTCGCGCAGGCGGCCATCTGTCAGCAGACCCGCGCAACCGTGGTCCTGGAGTCGCGCGAGCTTGGTCCCACCGCCCATCGAGACTTCCGGATAGCCGTTGCTCGCGAGCACCACAATCTTTCCTTCCGGCTCTTCGCCGACAGCTTCGTAGAAAAGGTTCGCAAGGTTGTAGGTGTCGGGATCGAGCCCCGCCGAGCAGGTCGGGTAGTACGAGATCGTCACCGCGGGGCCGAACAGCACCCGTCCGGGGGTAGGGCTGACCAGGTCCAGCATGTGGCAGCGGTGCCGATGCAGGCGGCCCATCGCATCCACCAGGTCCGCTGTTGTCAGTCCCTCGACTGTTCTTCGTCGCGCTGCGAGCGAGTGATCTGCACTCGTGCCTATGGGGCTGCTCCCCAAGTGTCCGGGGACCGCCTGCGGGTCGCTGACCGGGCGCGTCCTCTTTGGTTATCGGTGGACCGGCGCCGAGCGGGATGGCGGGTCAGCTTCAGCTCGTCAGCGAGTCCAGCAACCGATCCGAGTCAACCCTACCCCCCGATCGCCTGAAGTCAAAGCCAGAGAGAGAAGTCCAGCTTCATTCCTGGGCGCTGCACGTTCGCGAGAAGGCGATCCGGGGCCGGCTGGTGCCCGGCCCCTGCAGGCATAGTCCAGGCGCAAGCCGGTTTGAAATTCTGCGAGCGGGTCAGATGGCCAGCTAGGCGCTGTCGAGGTGGCTGGCAGAAACGCGGCTGAGCTGGTTTCGCGAGGTGATGTCGAGCTTCGCGAACACCTTGTGCAGGTGGTACTGGACCGTGCGCGGGCTGATGAAGAGCCGTGCGCCGATCTCCGGGTTTGAGAGTCCGTCTCGGGCGAGCCTCGCGATCTGGGCCTCCTGGGGCGTGAGGTCATCCCGCGTCTCAACGCCGCGCTTGCGAGCCGTTTCGCCGGTGGCCTGGAGCTCCCGACGCGCGCGCTCGGCGAACGCCCCGGCCCCGATGCCGCTGAACGTGTCGTGGGCCGTTCGGAGTTGCTCGCGCGCATCCGTGCGGCGGTTCTCGCGACGTAGCCATTCGCCGTATAGGAGCCGGGCGCGCGCGTGATGGATGGTGATGCGGGTCCGGCCGAGTCGCTCGATTGCCTCCCCATAGAGGGACTCGGCTTGCTCACCTTCGCTGACCAACGCCCGCGAGCGAGCCTCAACACCGAGGGCCCAATCGGTACCCGCGGCGCGGGTTCGCTCCTCGAGCCGGCCGAGAGCGGCCGTTGCGACCTCAGGTTTGCCACAGCGAACAGCCGCCTCAACCAGCTCCGGCAAGGACCAGCCGAAGAAGCCGAGGTCCTCGTGCTCGCACGCTCGTTGCGCGGCGGCCAGAGCCGCCTCGTAGCGGCCGAGGCCGTTGTATAGGACCGCGGTCGCGTACCCGGCCACCCCGAGCACCCTTCCCTCGCCCCGCGCGGTTGCATCCGCAAGCCTGGCTTCGATGGTCGCCAGTGCCTCGTCCTCCGCGCCGCGCCAGGCCGCGAGAATGAGGGATGCATTCGGAAGCGCCGCATTGCCGGTTGCCGATGTGATCGCGTCGGCCTCATCGATCAGCGCTGCCGCCGCGCCGAATTCACCTGCGTGTAGATGCACCCCAGCAAGCCAAGGGAGGAACGACGGGCAGCGTCGGTCAGCGCTCCTGTCTCGCGGGCAAGCTGAACCGAGCGGCCGGCGAACTCATGCCACATTTCGTCGTCCCACAACTCGTGGACCACCTGGTGGGCGACCGGGGCTAGCCAGAGCCAACCGATCGTCTCGTCTTCCTCATGCATGTCCTGCTGGCGGAACGCATCGAGGGCGTTTCGCAGCGGGCGCACCCCAGCCGCTGGGCCCTCAATGAATCGCGTCGCCATTCCATCGAGCAGGAGGTCAATCGACCGCGGTGGCTTGGACCCTTTTGGCGCAGCGCGCGCCGCTTCGGCCGCTTCCCGAACTTCTTGCTCTGCGAGACGGCCGGCATAGAGCGCCGCCCCAAGCGCTTCGAGGTAGGTCTCGCGCGCCAGTGCGGGATCGAGCGCTTCGAGTCGTCTAGCCGCATCCAGCAGCAGCGGCGGGGCGTCGCTCCCGCGCCTGCGAGCAAAGACGATGTGCGCGCGGAGCCGGGCCAGGCGCGCGCGCTGGAGCTCAGTCAAGCGGACACATCTCCGCGGTCGCGAGGAGCTCATAGGCGGCGTCGGGCGCCCCGGCCTCGAACTTGCTCTGCGCCGCGGCCAGCGCCCGCTTGCCGCGACGGGCCGAATCGGGCGTCAGCTCGGCTGCTCGCTCGAGGAAAGCGGCGGCCGCCGCCACGCCGCCGCGTCGGTAAGCCCGGTGAGCCGAGCGCTCAAGCTCACTGGCCACCTCCTCGTCGGGCCCGACTGCCGCTTGCGCGCGGTGCCACGCACGCCGATCGGGGTCCGCAGCCGGATCCGTTGCCTCAGCCAGCGCCCCATGCACCGCCCGCCGCTCCGAAGGGGCCGCCGCCCGGTATACGGCCGAGCGCACCAACGGATGCCGGAAACGGACACTCGCGCCAATCTCGATCAGCTCCGCGTCTTCGGCCGGGGCGAGCCTGCTCCTTTCCATGCTCGAGCTTCTCAGCCGCACGCCAGACGAGCATCGCGTCGCCGATCGGCTCAGCCGCCGCCAACAGCAGCGTCGCTGTGTTGCTTCAGGCAGTTCATCGGCGCGGTGCAGATAGTGATCCTCGAGGTGGCGCGGCAGGTCTGTCGCCGGGGGAAGCTCGAAGCCACCTGCCAGCTCGGCTGCGCTCATGCTCCACGGCAACTCGATCAGCGCGAGCGGGTTGCCCCGCGTTTCGGCGACGATCCGGTCGCGCACACGCTCGTCGAGCAGACCCGGGATAGCCTTCATCAGCAGCGTGTGCGCATGCTCCTCGGCTAAGCCCGCTCAGCAGTAACTCCGGCAAGCCGTCGAAATCGTCCCTCGTCTTCCGCTCGCGCATGGCGAACACGATCGCCACCGATTCGGCCAGCAGCCGTCGTGCGACAAAGCCTAGGAGCTGTCCTGAGGCAGCGTCCAGCCACTGCGCGTCCTCTACCACGCAGAGCAGCGGCTGCTCCTCGGCCGCATCTGACAGCAGACTGAGTGCCGCCAGTCCGACCACAAAGCGGTCCGGCGCCTGACCGCCGCAAGGCCGAACGCCACATTCAGCGCCTCCTGCTGCGGATCCGGGAGTGCGTCGAGCTGATCGAGCACCGGCGCGCATAGCTGGTGGATTCCGGCGAACGGCAGCTCCATCTCCGCCTCCGCGCCCGCGGCATGCGCCACACGGTACCCCGAGGCCTGCCGAACGGCGTAGCGCAGCAGCGCCGTCTTGCCGATACCCGCCTCCCCTCGCATGACCAGGACCCCGCTCTGACCTTCGCGCACGTTTTCCAGCGAGCAGGTCGAGCACTTCGCGCTCGCTGGTCCGGTCAAGAAGCCCGGAGGCAAGGCTGGTGGCCATCTCGCAGACAACGCTTACCGACCCCGCACGGTCGATCTGCGCCGGTGCTACCAGGCGTCAGCTGGCGACTGGCCAGTCCGACTGGCGTCCTGGCGGATGCGACTGCAACCTCCCTGCGAGACGGCTCGCCGCCGTCATTCTCAACCACCATCACCCCGACCGAAAGGAGTTCGACATGGCGTCAATTTCCATGCGCGAGAAGCGGGAGATCGAGGCGGCCAACGCCTCCGGCAAGACGCCCGTTGTCTTCATCCACGGGCTCTGGGTCTTGCCGAGCAGCTGGGATCGGTGGGCCGACTTCTTCAGGGAGGCGGGCTACGCGCCGCTGACGCCCGACTGGCCCGACGATCCCGAGACCGTCGAGGAGGCGAGGGCGAACCCCGAGGTGTTCGCCGGAAAGAAGCTCGGGGAGGTCGCCGACCACACCGCCGAAGTGATCGACGCCCTGGAGAAGAAGCCCGTCGTGATAGGCCATTCCACCGGCGGGCTGCTGGCCCAGATCATCGCCGGCCGCGGACTCTCCGCCGCGACCGTGGCGATCGACCCGGGCCCCTTCCGCGGCGTCCTGCCCCTGCCCATCTCCACGCTCAAGGTCTCGGCGCCGATCCTGATCAATCCGCTCAACCGCGGCCGCGCGATAACCCTCAGCTTCGATCAGTTCAGATACGGCTGGACGAACGCGATCGAGTCAGATGACGAGGCGAAGCGGCTCTACGACGAGTTCCACGTGGCCGCGCCCGGGGTCGCCCTGATCCAGATGGCGAACGCCAACCTGAACCCGTGGACCGAGGCGAAGGTGGACACGAAGAATCCCGACCGCGGCCCGCTCCTGATCATCGACGGCGAGAAGGACCACACGGTCCCGTTGGCGATCGCGAACGCCTCCTACAAGAGGCAGAAGCGCAATCCGGGCGTCACCGAGATCACCAAGATCCCGAACCGGGGGCACTCGCTGACCATCGACGACGGCTGGCGCGAGGTCGCCCAGACGGCGCTCGACTTCGTCAAGCGGTTCGAGGCCCGCGGCAGCGGCCGATTCGAGCAAAAACGGCTCCGCGGATCCGCTGGCGCTCGATCCCAGCACAGTCACCCACTAGGCGCGGCGCGAAAGGAAAGTGACATGTCCACCACCACCAGTCAAAAGCCCGTCGTCCTCGAGCAAGCCTCACAGGAGTTCGTCGAGGCGACCGCCAAGCCGCCGTTCCTCTATGAGCTCACCCCGGCCGAGGCCCGAAAGGTGCTCGACGACGTGCAGGCCGCACCGATCGACAAGCTGCCCGTCGAGGATCGATGGGTCACGGTGCCCGGCGCCGTCGGCGACGTGGCGTCCGCATCGTCCGGCCCGCCGGCGCCACCGGGTCGTTGCCGGTGATCCTCTACATGCACGGCGGCGGCTGGGTGCTGGGCAACGCCGCCACGCACGACCGGCTCGTCCGCGAGCTGGCCGTCGGCACCGGCGCGGCGGTCGTGTTCGTCGAGTACGACCGCTCACCGGAAGCGCACTACCCCGTCGCGATCGAGCAGGGCTACGCCACCGCCCAGTGGATCCAGCGCGAAGGCGCCGCCTACCACCTCGACCCCAACCGCATGGCTATCGCCGGGGATTCGGTCGGCGGCAACATGACCGCCGCGCTGGCCCTGATGGCCGAGGGAGCGAGGCGACGTGCGCTTCGTCCACCAGTCGATGTACTACCCGGTCACCGACGCCGCGATGGACACGGCCTCCTACGAGGAGTTCGCGGAGGGGTACTTCCTCACAGCGAAGGCGATGGCGTGGTTCTGGGACGCCTACGCTCCCGGATGTCGAGCAGCGCTCGGAGCCGTTCGCCTCGCCGCTTCGGGCGAGCGACGAGCAGCTCGCCGAGCTCCCGCCGGCGTTCGTGATCGTCGACGAGGCCGACGTCCTGCGCGACGAGGGCGAGGCCTACGCGGCGCGCCTGCGGGCGGCCGGTGTCGACGGTGACGACCGTCCGCTACGACGGCATCACCCACGACTTCATGATGCTCAACCCGCTCAGCGGCACGCATGCGACACGCGCCGCGGTCGCCCAGGCCACCTCGGTGCTGCGCGAGGCGCTCCACTCGAGCCGGAGATGCCTCCGCGGTGGACCCCTTGTACCGCTCAGAGTCCTGAGACGCTGGCTGGAGCCCACGACGAGTCTGGAGGCCGGGATGAGCGAGATAAAGGTCATCAGCATCAGTGCGGAGGAGGCCGAGCATGGCGTTGCCGAGCTCTGGGCAGATGGCCAGCAGATCGCCTACACCGTCCTCGACGACGGCGAGGTGAAGCTGCGGTTCGTGCCCCACCACGACGGCACCCCGGTGGTCGTCGGCTTGCGCAGCCTGGCCGACGCCCTTGCCGAGGTCGACCGGCTCCTCGCCCTTTACTGAAACCCCAGACGAAAGGCACACCATGAAGATCGTTGTCATCGGCGGAACCGGCCTGATCGGTTCGAAGGTCGTCGCCTGCCTCGGCGAGGAGGAGTACGAGGCGGTGCCCGCCTCGCCCGATACCGGCGTCAACACGCTCACCGGCGAGGGACTTGCCGAGGTGCTCGACGGGCGCCTCGGTGGTCATCGACGTCTCGAACTCGCCCTCGTTCGAGGACGAGGCGGTGATGGAGTTCTTCACGACCTCCACCACCAACCTGCTGGCCGCCGCGGCCGAGGCCGGCGTTCGGCACTACGTCGCCCTGTCCGTTGTCGGGGCGGACCGCGTGCCCGAGAGCGGCTACCTCCGGGCGAAGGTCGCCCAGGAGAAGCTGATCGATGGGGCCGCGATCCCGTACACGATCGTCCGCGCCACGCAGTTCTTCGAGTTCGTGAAGCGGATCGCGGACGAGGCCACGGACGGTGACGCCGTTCGGTTGCCGCACGTGCTGTTCCAGCCGATCGCTGCCGACGACGTCGCCGCCGCCGTGTGCGAGGTCAGCCAGCGGCCGCCGGCCGATGGCATCATCGAGATCGGTGGTCCGGAGCAGTTCCGGTTCGACGAGTTCATCGCGAGAGGGTCTGACGGCGATGGGCGATCCCCGTATCGTCGTCGCCGACCCGGAGGCCCGCTACTTCGGAGCGGTGCTGCAGGAGCGACTCGCTGGTTCCGAGAATGCGGTCCACCTCGGCGAGATCCGATTCCACGATTGGCAGGCTCAGCCCGCCCGAGCGTAGCTCCGTGACCGCTCCGCCCCCGTCCTCGCCGCTGCGGCATCTGCGCGCCCGCGGCGAGGAGGGGACGCAGCGGACGACGACCGTCGAGCTCTTCTTCGACCTCGTCTACGTCCTGGCGATCACGCAGCTTTCGCACCTGATTCTCGACGACCTCACGGTGGGCGCCGTTGCGCGTGCCGCATTCCTGCTGGTCGTCGTCTGGTGGGCGTGGATCTACACGACCTGGATGGCGAAATGGTTCGACCCCGCGTCGCCGGCGGTCCGGACCGTCCTCACCGGTGTGATGCTCACCAGCCTCCTGATGGCCGCGGCGCTGCCCGAGGCGTTCGGTGTCCAACGGCATGCTCTTTGCGGCGAGCTACGTTGTGCTGCAGGTGGGGCGGAACGCCGCAGCGATGACGCTGCTCGCCCGCGACCACCACCTGCGCGACGTGTTCGAGCGGCTGCTCTTCTGGAGCATCGTTTCGGCGCGTTGTGGCTGGCCGGCGCAAGCCTGGACCCCGACCAGCGGTTGCTCCTTTGGATCCCCGCGCTCGCGCTGGAGCTCGTGGCGCCGGTAGCGCGCTATTGGGTCCCTGGGCGCGGCCGCGCCGCGACGACCGACTGGGATGTCGAAGGCGGCCACTTTGCCGAGCGATGCCAGCTCTTCATCATCATTGCGCTCGGCGAATCGATCGTCGTCACCGGAGCGACTGCGGCCGAAGCCGGGCTGTCGGCGACCGTCGTGGCTTGCCTCGTCGTTGCCTTCTTGGAGACGGTGGCGCTGTGGTGGCTCTACTTCGGCGCCCCGGCGGAACGCACGCACACCGCAATGACCGCCAGTGATGACCCCGGCCGTATTGCCCGCGACGCGTACACGTATGTCCACCTGCTGATCGTCGCGGGAATCATCGCGACTGCGGCGGGAGACAATCTCTTGATCGCCGAACCGCACAGCGCTCTAAATGGTGTCGGCCTGGCGATCGTCCTCGGTGGACCCGTGCTGTTCCTGCTCGGCGCGACTCTCTTCGAGTGGAGGGCGACCGGCAATGCGAGCCTGAGGCGCCTGGCGGCTATCACCCTGATCGGCGGACTCGTGCCGCTTGCCCCTCACATCTCCGCTCTTGCGCTGGTCAAGATGGTCACCGTCCTGTTGAGCGCACTCGCGGTCTGGGAGTTGCGAGCGTCGGCTTCGCTCCGCTTGGCTTCCAGGCGTCGCGCAGTTCCAGTTTGAGAGGCGGCGGGCGCCGCCTTATCTAGGCTGGAGCGCTGTGCGTCGCTTCGACCCCGGGCCACTCGCTGAATTGCGCAGCAAGCGCTTCGGCTTTACGGACTGACCGTGCACGACACCGAGCTCCTGATCCTCGGCCTGTGCGTCGCGATCCCGGCGTTGAGCGTGATCGCGCGGCTGCTCGACATCCCGTATCCGATCGTGCTCGTCCTCGGCGCGATCCCGCTCGGCTATCTGCCGGGCGTCCCTGAGGTAGAGCTCGATCCCGATCTCGTCCTGGTGATCTTCCTGCCGCCGCTGCTCTACGTAGCGGCGTTCTTCGCCGACCTGCGGGCGCTGCGCGCCGACGCCCGTGGCCTGTCGCTGACCTCGATCGGGCTCGTGCTGGTGACCACCTGCGCGGTCGCAGTCATCGGCCACGAGCTGATCGGCCTGCCGTGGGCGATGGCCTTCGCGCTCGGCGCGATCGTCTCACCCACGGACCCGGTAGCGGCGACCGCGATCACCCGCCAGCTCGGGGTCCCGCGGCGGCTGGTGGCGGTGATCGAGGGCGAGAGCCTGGTCAACGACTCGTCGGCACTGATCGCATTCCGGGTCGCGGTGGCGGCCGCCGTCGGCGGCAGCTTCTCGCTCTTCGATGCCAGCGTCGATTTCGTCGTCGCCGTCGTCGGCGGGATCGCGATCGGGCTGGTGGTCGGGGCCGTGATCGCCGAGATCAGGCGGCGGCTCGACGACATCCCGGTCGAGATCACGATCTCGATCTTCAGCGGCTTCGTGGCCTACCTTCCGGCCGAGGCGCTCGGTCTCTCGGGCGTGCTCGCGGCGGTCACGACCGGGCTCTACATGGGCTGGCTGGCGCCGCAGATCTCGACCGCGCAGATGCGAATACAGGGATTCGCGGTCTGGGAGCTGATCGTGTTCCTGCTCAACGCGGTTCTGTTCGTGCTGATCGGCCTGCAGCTGCCGAGCATCCTCGATGAGGTCTCGGGCATCGACGTCGCGACGCTGGCCGGATACGCGCTGGCGGTCATCGCCGTAGTCGTCGGCACCCGGTTCGCCTGGCTGTTCACGATCCCGTATTTGATCCGGGCACTCGACAGACGCCCGAGCCAGGTCGAGCGCCGGGTCTCCGCGGCGCCGCGAGCGATAGTGGGATGGGCGGGGATGCGGGGCGCGGTCTCGCTCGCCGCCGCCCTCTCGCTACCGCTGGAGACCGACGCCGGAGCGCCGTTGCCGGAGCGCGAGCTGGTGATCTTCCTCGCCTACTGCGTCGTCCTGTTCACGGTCGTGGTCCAGGGGCTGACGCTGCCGGCGCTGATCCGCAGGCTGGAGGTGGTCGACGACGGCACCGAAGAGGAGGCCGAGGAACACGCCGCGCGGATCGCCGCCGCCGAGGCGGCGCTCGAGGCGCTCGACGGGTTCGCCGAGGAGGAGTGGACACACGACGACACCGTCGAGCGGATGCGGAGGCTCTATGCGTACCGTCGCCGCCGCTTCGCAACCATGCGTGGCGACCTCGAGGACGAGGAAGGAATCGTTGACCGCTCGTTCGCCTACCAGCGCTTGATGCACGACGTGATCGAGGCCCAGCGGGCGGCAATCGTGAGGATGCGAAACGAGGGCCTTATCTCGGCCGAGGTGATGCGCCGGGTGGAGCGGGACCTCGACCTCGAAGAGACGCGGCTGGAGATCTGAGCGCGCCCACCGCCGAGGCGACGCGCTTGATCGAACCGTGGTGTATGTCGCCGGCCACGAAGACCCCGGCACGCTTGATTCGAGAAACAGGGGCTCGCCGGTTCACCTCGCACCTGGGAAACTCGCGGGCGATGTCCCTCGATGGCCTCGTGGCCACGGTCGGTGAGCGCTTTCTGGTTCCGACGAGGACCTCGCGACTGGCATCACTCTGGATCGCTGCATATGGCGCCCTCGCCTTCCCGTACGTAAGCGCGGGGACCGCGCGTCGCTATCGCGCAAGCGTTCAGGAAACCGAGGTGCGTGTGCTGTGCGTCGGCCGTGAGGACACGTTCCGCACGCTGCTCACTCGGCTGTTCAGTGGGCGAGCGCAACTCGAGGGGGTGGACGGGAGGTACGTCGTGTGGACACCGCGGCGGTTTTGGCCCGCGGAGGCGGACCTCGTCGCCGTTGCCATCCACCCGTGGCTCTCGGCGCGGTTCCGGGCGGCTGGCTGGTCGGTTTGTCCCGAGGTCGTGCGGTGGCAGGGCGAGCTGTCTCGAATGCCACCGGCTAATCCCAGCAAGAGCCTGGCCTCCGAGCGCGGGCGGATCGCAAAGGGCGGCTACGCGCTCGAGGAACCCGGCGGCTCGAAGCACGACTGGGAGCAGTTCAACCAAGGAATGGTCGTGCCCTACGCCACGCAGCGATTTGGCGACGAGGCGTGGATCCCGTCACGGGGCTACTTGCGCGCGCTGCAGCGGAACGGAGCTCTGCTGTTCGTACGCAAGGATGGAGAGCGAGTGGCGGGCGCGTGCGTGCTCCGCAGCGGGACCGAAGCGTGGGTCGCGGCCGTGGGGGTGAGGGACGGAGACGTCGCGCTGATGAGGAGCGGCGCGCTCGCAGCGGCGTATGCGCTCACCATCGACTGGGCCAAGGCGAGCGGAATGGTCCGCATCGACTTCGGCCGCACCTCCTCGTTTCAGCTCGACGGGATCGGTCGGTACAAGCGTAAGTGGGGCATGTCCCCGGTCCGAGATCCCCTTTCCCGACTGATCGCGATCAAGGTGGATCCAGGGCAGCCGGCGCTTCGGCACGCCCTGGAGCGGGAACCGTTCCTGGCCGAGATCGATGGCGCACTCCGAGGACTCCCTCGCTGAGGATGCAAGGAGGAGCGCGGCCACGTTCTGGGCATCAACGCCGATCAGGCTGATGTCGCCGCCGTACTCCTTTGTGACGGTGAGGTTCAGGTCGCCCTCGAGGAGGAGCGCTTTAGTCGCGTCAAGCACTGCAGCGGGTTCCCGGGCGCAGCGGTTCGCAAGTGTCTTGAAGTTGGCGGCGTCGACGCGACCGAGCTCGACCATGTGGCCGTGAATGGGCTCCCGCGGGCGAACCTGCTTCGGCGAGCCCTCTACAGGCTCGGTCACCCGCCACGACCCCAGGAGGTTCGATCCCGTCTCTCGCAGCTGGCTGGCACCCGCGCGATGCCTGGCAAGCTCTCCTCCGCCCTCGAGCTACCCCCGGACCGACTACCGCCGGTTCATCGCGTCGAGCATCACGTGTCGCATCTGGCGAGCGCCTACTTCGTGTCGCCATTCGAGGACGCGGCGGTCTGCTCCATGGATGGCTTCGGGGACTTCGCCAGCACCGCGTTGGCATGGGGCCGGGAGAACCGGCTGGACATGCTCGGCAAGACCTACTTCCCGCACTCACTGGGCGCCCTCTACACGGCGGTCACCCACCACCTCGGCTTTCCGGACCACGGCGACGAGTACAAGGTGATGGGCCTCGCCGCCTACGGCCGGCCCACGCTCCTCGACGAGCTGTCGCGACTTGTCTCCCTGCTCGGCAGGGGCAGATTCCGCCTGGACACGTCGTATCTGCGCAGCCCGGCGTCCCGTGTCGCGCCGGACGGAGCAGAAAATCCCCTCGGTGCGTATCCGCTCTTCAGCCCGAAGCTGGAGCAGCTGCTCGGGCCTGCTCGACGTCCTGGTGAGGGGCTGACCGGTCGGCACGAGGACATCGCCTGTTCGCTTCAGGCCGTCTTCGAGCGGGCCGCGATTCACGTCCTCAATGCGCTCTGGGCGCGGACCAGGAGTCCGCGGCTGTGTCTGGCCGGCGGGTGCTTCATGAACAGCGTGCTGAACGGGAGGATCCGAGAGAGGACGCCGTTCCGGGAGGTCTTCATCCAACCCGCCGCGGGCGACAACGGCACCGCGCTCGGCGCCGCGCTCTCACTCTGGAACGGCCGCTTGGGGAACCCACGACACCTCGCCATGGAGCACGCCTACCTCGGGACGAGCTACACGGATGGCGAGGTCGAGCGCTCGCTCACCGCACTGGAGGCGACCGGCGGCCGCTTCGAGGTCTCACGTCGGCTGAACCCGGAGGAGATCTGCCGGATGACCGCCCGGCTGATCGCCGACGGTGCCGTCGTGGGCTGGTTTAGGGGGCGGATGGAGTGGGGGTCGCGCGCGCTCGGCGCCCGCAGCATCCTGGCCGATCCGCGGCGCGCGGAGATGCCCGCCAGGATCAACCAGGCGATCAAGGCGCGCGAAAGCTTCCGCCCCTTCGCCCCGTCCGTCCTAGAGTCCGCGCTCCCGGAGTACTTCATCGATGCCCGGCCGGACCCGTTCATGGTCCAGGTCCATCCCGTCTCCCACGCGAAGCGAAGCGTGGTTCCGGCGGTCACCCATGTCGACGGGACAGCTCGCCCTCAGACGGTGAACCCCTCGACCAACCGGCACTACCACCAGCTGATTCGAGAGTTCGAGCGCATCACCGGAATCCCGATGGTGCTCAACACGAGCTTCAACGAGAACGAGCCGATCGTCGAATCGCCTCAGCAGGCCCTCGACTGCTTCATGCGCACCGACATGGACGCGGTCGCGATCGAGAACGTTCTCGTTCGCCGCGTGCGTGGCTGATGGGGGCGGTTGGGTTCGAACCGCCGACCTCTCGCGTGTGGCGCAATTCGAGAGCTCATTTTCGAGCACTATGCCGTGCGCCTCTGGGACGACTCGCCAGTGTCGGCCGACGGCGGCGGTTCGTCGAACTCGTCGTGGCGGCGGAACCAGAACGACCCCGGCGCCCGCGGCCAGCCCTCGGGCAAGTCCTCGTCGTCGGACTGCCCGCCATAGGGCGTCAAGGACCACAAGCTCCAGAGGCTGCCGATCCATTGGACCATCGCTCCGTGCTGCAGGAAGTAGGTGCGGTAGACGTCGTCACCGTCGCGGAGGAAGACGTTGAAGCCGAACCACTTGTCGACCCCGAAGTCAGCCGAGAATCGCTCGCTGCAGATCGTGTACCAGGGGATGTCAGTCCAACCCATCCGCTCGGCGTAGCCGCGCAAGTTCTCCTGTGGCGCCGGCGAAACCATCGCGAAGGTGATGTCGCGGGAGTGCAGGAGGCCGAGCTTTGGGATGCCGTCGGCAACGGACGAACAGCCGACGCAGCCGGCGTCCGGCCAGCCCTGGACCCCTTCCTCGAAGAAGAACCGGTACAGGATGAGCTGACTGCGCCCGTCGAACAGCTCGAGCAGCGACAGACTTCCGTCCGGCCCGTCGAAGCGGTAGTCGTGGTCCACTCGCACCATCGGCATTCGCTTTCGGGCGGCGCCGAGCTCGTGCATCGCGGCGGCGACCGCCGCCTCGCGCTTGGCCAAAGAGGCCAGCGCCGTTTCCCATTCGGCCTGGGGGACGACGGGGGGTCGAGCGACGGCCATGGTCATCGGTCTCCTTCCGGTACGACGATGAGTTCTCGTCTCGCGATCGGTCACTGACGACAGGGTGAAGCAATGCTGATCTACTCGATGGGCGTCTCGGTGGACGGCTTTATCGCCGACCGCGATGGCGCGTTCGACTGGACGGTCCCTAGCGACGAGCTGTTTCGCTTTCACCTCGCGCAGGTACGCGAGCTCGGCGGGTATCTACTCGGCCGCAGGCTCTACGAGACGATGCTTGTGTGGGAGACGGATCCGTCCCTGCGCGACAACGAAGCTAGGTCCGCGTTCGCCGATGTCTGGTGCGCAATCCCGAAGGTCGTCTTCAGTCGCACGCTCGACAGCATTCAGGGGAATGCCCGGCTCGCCGAGGGCTCGGTGGCCGAGGAGGCCGCTGCGGCGCTCGACGCGACCGACAAGGACGTCGGGATCGGCGGCGCCGGCCTGGCCGCGGCGGCGATCGAGCTCGGCCTCGTCGACGAGCTGCGCGTGTTCCGCTATCCGGTCGTCATCGGTGGCGGCACGCCGTTCCTGCCGCCGGTCACCCAATACGTCCCGCTGGACCTGATCGAGACGAGGACGTTCGGCTCGCGCGTGATCTACGAGCGCTACCTGCGCGCCCGCGATCAGTCGGACTGATAGTCGCGGTCAGCCCGACGCCGATGAGTCCCACAGTGATCTCCAGTCTGTACTCACACCGATCAACTGCGCTCGAGGAGGCGACATGACCGCTACCTACACCTTCGACGTCTTTTCCAGCCTCGACGGCTACGGCGCCGCCAGCGCCAACTGGACCGGCTACTGGGGAAAGCAAGGCCCCGAGTTGCTCGATCACCGCCTTGCCCTGTACGGCGCCGAGCAGCGGATGGTCTTCGGGGCCAACACGTATCGGGCATTTGCGCGGATGCTGGCCTCGAGCACCGAGGAATCCGAAGTGCGTGACCCATGGGTCACGCGGATGAGGAGCCTGCCGGCAACGGTGGTGTCAACGACGCTGGAAGGCCCCCTCGACTGGCCCGACGCGACCCTCGTGAGCGGTGACGCCGTCGACGTCGTCGCCCGGCTCAAGGAGGAGTCCGAGGTGCCGTTGCGCTCGCACGGCAGCCTGTCGATGAATCGGGCGCTGATGGCTGCCGGCCTGGTCGACCGCGTGCAGGTGACGCTCTTTCCTGTCATCACCGGTCAGACCGGGCTGGAACCGATTTTCGAAGGTGCGGCCGACTTCGACCTGGAGCTGGTCGAGAACCGGACGCTCGACGGTCACATCCAAGAGCTCACCTACCGACCCACCCTCCATTGACCGGGCAGTGGTCGGTGGCGACCCGGTTCATGTCACCACCCTGTACTTGAGGTGGGTGACGCCGGGCGCCTCGACGGCCCGCACCTGCTCGAGCTGCACCTCCGCGTCCCCGAGGTTGTCGAAGAGACGAGCACCTTCGCCGAGCACCACCGGAACGACGTGGAGCTCAAGCTCGTCCAGCAGTCCCGCTGCCAGGTACTGCCCAGCGACGTCGGCGCCGCCCCAAACCTTGACGTCTTTGCCGCCGGCGGCCTCCCTTGCCTGTTCGAGCGCGGTCTCGATTCCGTCGGTGACGAAGTGGAACGTGGTCCCTCCTTCCATCTCAACGGAATCACGCGGGTGATGGGTGAGGATGAATACGGAGTGGTGGTAGGGAGGCTCGTCGCCCCACCAGCCCGTCCACTGCTCGTCGCCCCAGGCACCACCGCCGATCGGCCCGAACATGTTTCGGCCCATCACGCTGGCCCCGACGTTCTGAGCCGACTCCTCGAATATCCGTGTGCTCTCGTTCACCTCGCCGCCCTGCTTGTCGTGGGATCGGCGCCAGGCGGCCAGCGGAACCACCCAGTCGTGGAGCCGCTCGCCGCCCTCGCCGAGCGGGTTCTCCTCGCTCTGGTTCGGGCCGGCGACGGAACCGTCCACGGAGATCGAGATATGACACCTAAGCTTGCTCATCGCGCCTCCTCAGTAGGGGGCCGCTGGGGCCGCGGGCTCTCAATGCCAGTATCGCTTTGCATGGAAGGTGACCTCCGCTGAGAGATACTGCGTGCGCGATGGCGCAGGAGAACGTCGAGTTCGTTGCTCGCGTCTGGAAGATCGTTGCGAGGGAAGGTCCGGAGGCTGTCCTCGACCACTTCGCCGAGGACTGCGTGATGGAAGACTTCCCCGAGCTTCCCGATCACGCCGTCTATTTAGGCAAGGCGGGCGTCCGTGAGATCGACCGACACTTTCGGGACATGTGGGGCGAATTCGTCCAAGAGCCGATCGAGTTCGTCGATGCAGGGGACGACCTCGTCTTTGGGGTGGTAGCGATGCGCGGACAGGGGAAGGCCAGTGGCGCTCCGCTGGACGCCAAAGCCTTCTGGGTCCACGAGTTGCGAGACGGCAAGGTGGCGCGAATGCGAGCGTTCACTACCAGGGCGCAGGCCCTTGAAGCCGCCGGGCTGCAGGAGTAGCCCCGTTCTGTCCTGTCGCGCCCGCTGTGGCGACGGGAATGCCGGACGCTGGCCCGCTACCTGCCGGTGCGGTCGCGGTGCTTGCACCCCGGCCAGCAGCAGGGCCGGCGCTGGCCCTCCTCCAGCTCCTCCTGGGTCCGGCGAATGCGGCGTTCCCGGGTCGTCTCCTGCTTTGCATCCTCGACCCAGCAGATGAACTCGTTGCGCGCCAGCGGAGTGATGTCCTTCCAGGCATCGAGTGCCGTGGGGGTGGCGATCAGCGCCTTGCGCAGGTCTGCGGGAAGCTTGTGAACCACCCCACCGGGCACTTGCTGGCTGCTCACAATGGGCAACGGTAGCGGGCTTGGATGCGAGCACGGTTATCCGTCCTCGCCGTACGCGTCGTGGTAGTTCAACCATCTTCCGGTCGGCGTTCGCGGATAGTCCTCCGGCGAGTCCTCCCACTCCTCCTGGCGTCCAAGCGCCGTCATGTCCAGGTAGCTCCAGGTACTCCCCAGCGCCTCGTCGCCGCGCGCGTCGACGAAGTAGGTGCGGAAGATGCGGTCCCCCTCCCGAATGAACGCGTTGTGCCCGTGCCACTGGTCGACCCCGAAGTCTGCGTCGAAGTCGTCGGTGATCGTGTACCAGGGGATGAGCTCCCATCCGTGGCGCTCCTTTAGGCCTTGGATCTCTGTCCCTCGGAGCCACCCGCGGATAGTTGAGTCGCTAGGCGTGCCCGTGGGCGGGGGGCTTTGAGTCCTTGCCGTTGGAAAGCGCGGCCCTGCATCGCTTGTAAAGCCAATCATCGGCTGGGCGGCGCGGGGCGGCGCGTGAGCGGGTCCGATCCTCATGCTCGCGCACCGCTTCCATAACGCTGGCCAGCTTCTCGGCTGAGCCTCGCGCCTCGTCGTCCATCTCTGGACCGTCGTAGGTCTCGGCGAGCATCTGCGTCGCTGCTTTTCGCTGAGCACCGAAGGGCAGATAGGACCAGGCGAAAAGCCACAATGCAGACCTCTCCTCCTCGCCCAAACCCGATGAGTCGATCTCCGTCTCCATCTGCTCAAGTGTGTCGCCGGCCTCCATGCATTCGGCTATCTCGTTTCGCAGTGCAACCACCTTGTTCATTTGCTCTCCTTCCCTTTGCCTGCCCAGCGGCTCTTTGCGCGATTCATTGGCGCTCCTCGGGCACAGGAAGAGTGTTCGGTCTCGGCTCGCTGACTTGCTCGAAATTCTCCATTTGGGTGCGAGCCTCGCCGGCCATTAGAAATATCTCGACCGCCACCTCTTTATCCAGATTGGTCTCAGATAAGAACGACTCCACCTGCTCGCCCGTGGCCTGTTCGACCACCGCACCAAAGGCCTCGCGGGAGAGCTGCTGAAAGCGGCGGCGCGAATGCTGGATCGTCTCAGCGTCGCCATTGCCGATCAGCACCTTCTCGGCAGGGGTAAAGGTCTCGCGCAGCACCACAATCACAATCTCGCCGGGGATGACGTAGGCGCGGGCCTCTTTTGGAGGAACCCCGTAGTAGTTGGCCTGCAGGAGGGCCATCTGATCCGCGATGCGGACCTCGAATCTGGCTTGCGCTGGCCGGCTCGCTCATGCCCATCCCGTCAACGGGATTCGACCCAATCCGCTACCGCGGTGAATGCCGGCGCCTCGCCAGGCGCAATACCAGCGTCAAACCAGCGAGCGTCTAGCGGAATCGACGTGATCGCATGTCGGCTCAAGAGCAGGCCGCCTCCGCATCGCAAACAGCAGCGGCTCTCAGAGAGCCCGATGCTCGGTGCGTAAAAACGACGGTTGCACCGCGAGCACGCGAGAAGGTCCATTGTGCCTCCACTTCCTCGAAACCCGATCGGGTCCGAAGTCCGGATCGCTGGCCAGTGACCGCGATCGTCCTATCGAGGAGAGGCCGGGGGAGTCTGAGCAGGCAGCCGGCGGACCGTACTCACGATTCGGAGACGTCCCAGACAGGCGCCCTCAGACCACTCGCAGCCGGTGTTAGCAGAAAGCCGGGGGGCCATGTGTGGGGGTCGGCCCTAGCTACCGGAGTTTGCGGACAATCACTGCAAAGGGGCCGAAGCTCTAAGCAAGATTCGCATGCTGTCTTCCCGGCCTCGACCTGATCGCGCTACTGTGGGTAGCGCTGCCCGTCGGGTTCTCACCGTCCTCTCTGCCTCTCGCGTAGCCTTACTGGAGAGAGGTCGAGAAGGGCTCTTATGCCCGACACCTCTCTTGATCACGGCTCGGTTGCCGCAGACATCTCGCGGGGCACGGTTCAGCTTCTTCGCGATTTCATCGGCCGGGGGCCAACCAAGGCCCGCACCGTCATCGACCAAGACACGGTCGCGGTCGTCCTTGGGGACCCGCTCACCAAGGGGGAACGCAACCTCGTCGCGATGGGCGAGGAAAAGCACGTGCTGCATACCCGCCACGTTCTGCAGGAGCTGATGCGCGACGACCTGGTTCAGCTTGTTGAGCGACTGAGCGGTCGCACGGTGGAGGCGTTTTTCAGCGACAACCACATCGACCCCGACTATTCGCTGGAGTTCTTTCTGCTTCATCCGCTTCCCGATAGCGGGGACCAAGCAAACGCAGGGGAAGAATAGGTGCCGGGCGCGTTAAGCGTCTCATCTGCTCTTCTCCGCCGCACCGGCTCCCAGGAGTTCTTGCTGGCGAGCTACGCGGAGCTGGGCGGGTTGAACGAAGCTATCTGGGCGCTGGTCCACCTACATGACTACGAACCTGGTCGCTACCGCCAGCTCACCGGATCGGAACATCTGCCCCAGTGCGAAACGCTGCGCAGCTACTGGAAGCAGATTCCCATCGCGCGGCGTCGCGCCGCCAGGGAGCGCTTCCTCAGAAGCTGAAAAGCGTGCTGACGGACGTCAGGGCGTTAGACGGTCGCCCTTCGGTTCGCGTCCGCTATGCACGCCGGCGCCCCTTCCCGAGCGATGGCTCCAAGGTGAAGATCTCAGTCGCGACATCGGTATCGCGATCATGGCTGCTCATGAAGGAAGTGACCCGCTGTCGCGTCACTCCCACAACCGCAGCGACTGCCTCCCTCTTGTACTCGGCCAGAGTCGGCTTGCCAACGCCACGGACACTGTCGGCGGTCTGCGGAGCGACCATGCTCTTGTTGAAGTCGTTCACGGCATCAATCAGCTGACAGGTGACGATGTTGCCGCGGATCTCGGTGCGCCCGCTTGTCGGCCGCTTCCCCGCGTAGCGCGTCCAAAGCGAGCTGAGCGATTTGGTCAGATCCGCCGAAAGGGTCGGGAAGGCGGTCATGGTCGACCGCTCCCCACCGGGGGACCTACGGGTCGCTCGTTCGAGACGGATGCTCCGCCGAGCGACTGGTATTTCGGCACCGCGGTCTTCGGTTCGCTCGCCTGGCGGTGGCGGCGGACGCGGGCGACCTCCTCCATGACCTCGGGGCGGTTGGCGAACTTCCGCTCGTAGCCGCGGACCTTCTTGATCGTCACCAGGTCGGCCCCCTCCAGCGCCGCCAGGATCTCCTCGACGCTTAGAGCGTCGTAGCCTGGGAGCGGCTCGCGTCCACGCATGTAGTTCAGCTTGGCGAGGATCGGGCCCCGGTCCTTGTGGTGCCGCTCGTAGACCTCGGCGGCCTCGAGCTCGACCTGAGAAAGGTCGGAGAGCCCATCCATCAGCTCCCTGTTGTCGAGGCGGTCATAGCCGGCGAACGGAAGCCGAGCCTCGGCTGCTGGATCGGCCGGTGCATCGCCGGCCGATTTCGGCTGGGACGTTTCGACGCGAGAGAATCGATCGCGGATGGCGCTGAGGACTGTCATCAGTTGTGTGCCTTCCCAGCGATCGCGCCGCAAACGGGATGCGGCGGCGAGATCGCCCAAATAGAGACATACTGTAACATAGATTCATGAATTCAATTTCAAGAAATCAACCGCAAAGGTCGGGTCCAACTACAGGGGGGTGGGACTTTCTGACAAACCACGCCCACGTCCTCCTGTCGGTCTCTCAAGACCCGGGTATCCGACTGCGTGACATCGCCGCATTGGTAGGGATCACCGAGCGCGCCGCCCACCGGATCCTGTCCGAGCTGGTCGAGGAGGGCTACGTGCTGCGAGAGCGACACGGCCGGCGGAACCGCTACACGGTCAAGCCTGACCTTCCCCTGCGTCATCCGCTCGTCGAGGAACGCGAGGTCGGTGACCTGCTCAACGTGCTGCTGAGACCGGAGCGACCAGCAAGGAGTGGTAAGCGGACGAGGAGCGGCACGGCGGCACGGGCGATGGTCGCCTGAGCGATGGTCTCCTAAGGCGACCCTGCACGAGTCGCTCGCATGGGCCCGGGCATCAGCGCGGCGCCGATGATCACCAGGGCAAAGGCGATCATGCGCCCACTGATCGCCACCGGCCCCGTCCCGATCGGATCACGGAAGACCAGGATGCCCCCGACGATCGCGATCAGGTTGGCCGCGACCGAGGTCAGCGCGATGACCTCGACAGCCGGGCCGAGCTGCAAGCTGCGAGCCGATGCATAGAAGGCGACCACCGAGGCAATCAGCGCCGCCACCGACCACGGACTGAGGATCTCGAGCACCCCGTTTCCAATGGCATTGGTCAGGTACTTGAGGGCGATGTCGGAAACGCCGAACAGAGCGCCTGCCGCTACCCCGAGGAGCATCCCCTCCCGGGCGCGCAGGCCGCTGTGGCGGCCAGAGATGATCGCGAGCCCAATGGCGAGACCCAGTACCCCGCATTCGACCGCGATCAAGGCGGCCGGCGCATAGTCCGGAGCCTCGCCTTCCTGCGATCCCGAGGTGATCCCGATCACGAAAAGCCCGGTCGCAGTGACGAGCAGGCCGAGCCATTGCCGGCGTCCGAGGTGGAAACCGAAGTAGCGTTCGGCGAGCACTGCGAGGAAGACCAGCCCACCCGACAGAACGGCTTGGACGATCGACAGCGGCGCCAACGCAAGCGCGGCGACGTGAAGCACCCAGGCACCGACCGCGACCAGCCAGCCCAGCGTGAACCACCTGGAGCGGAACAGGTCGGCGGCACTTCGTAGCGGGTGCCGGATGCTCACCGGCGGCGCCAAGACCGCGCCCCGATGCTTGAACAGGAACGCGACGTTTGTCGCGAGCGCGCAGGCCAGAGCGAGGGCGAGTCCGACGATCACGCCGTGCCATTCTCGCCCGTGCGGTCAAACGCAGCGCGCCGGTGGCGGTCGACCGGCGGAAGACCGTCACCGGGGTAACCCGCTTGCCCTCCGGCCCGAGCGCCTCCGGCAACCTGTCGAGGATCGTCCGCAGCTTCGCCTCGCGCCAGGGTCGCCCCTTGGGCCTAGCCGCCACGGGGCTCCTCCGGCGCCCCCCGTCGCCCTCGATCAGCTTCGAGAGCCCTGACCTGCTGGGCCGATCCGGATCTCCTAGAGCGTCTCCTTCACTTCGCTCGCGGACCCGCCTCGTGGGCTGTTTTTGACCGTGGAGGATTGGCCGGAGCCGGGGCCCTACCTAGGTCGACGAGGCAGCCATGCGTTCTCACGAGCAACTCCGCGACACCTGGGACGTCAATACCCTGGTACCGATCAGCGACTTCATCGACGCGGGCGACCCAGTCGCCGTGAGATACATCTGGCGTGGCGCGGGCCACGGCCCCGACATGAACATGGAGCTGACGCTCGTCTTCACGATGCGCAAGGGCAGGATCTTCTACCAGGAGTTCTTCTGGGATCACGCCGAAGCCCTCGAAGCCGCCGGCCTCGGGGAGTAGGCGATGTCGCAGGAGAACGTCGAGATCGTGCGGAGGATCTACGACGCCGTCACCCGTCGTGACGATGTGACCCCCTTCGAGCTCTACGCCGAGGACATCGTCTGGGACGTCTCGACCCAGCGCGCGGCAGGGTTGATGCAAAGCGGGGTTTACCAGGGACACGAGGGTGTGCGGCAGTTCTGGCAGGACGCGGTCTCCGTCTTCGGCGAAATCGATTTCGAAGTCGAGGAGCTGATAGACGCCGGCGACCAAGTGCTGGCGGTCATCCGCGATCGCAGGGTCGGCCGCGCCAGCGGTGTGCCGGTGAGTGCGACTCACGTGGCGGTCTGGACGCTCGCCGACAACAAGGTCATTCAGCTGCAGACCTTCGATGACCGCCAGCAGGCCCTCGAAGCCGCCGAATTGCGGGAATAGGCGATGTCGCAGGAGAACGTCGAGGCCTTCAAGCGCTTCCTTGACGCGTATAACCGCCGTGACGTCGAAGCGATGCT
Organism: uncultured Actinomycetes bacterium; assembly: GCA_963793785.1. Taxonomy (GTDB): domain Bacteria; phylum Actinomycetota; class Thermoleophilia; order Solirubrobacterales; family 70-9; genus CAWCBH01. The sequence goes on along the minus strand of CAWCBH010000003.1, from coordinate 2,108,632 downwards.
GGAGGGACTCGACCCAGAGGTCGAGTACCACGCGGCGCTTCCGATGTTGCTCGGGGGAGAGGCCACCGTGTACCGGGGGCACGAAGGCGTCCGGAGGTTGTTCGGAGAGATCTACGACGCTTTCGACGAGATCCACGTCTGGTACTCGGAGGTCAGGGACCTTGGTGACCGAGTGGTTGCGATCGGCCACATCCGCATGCGTGGCAAGGGGAGCGGGGCCGAGACCGAGTCGCCCGCCGCCGTGGTGATTGACAACAGAGACGGGAAGGCCGTTCGGGTTCAGACCTACCTGGACCCCCAAGAGGCCCTCGACGACACCGGGCTGTCGGAGTAGGCGATGTCGGAGGAGAACGTCGAGATGGAATCGCCCTACGGCGTCGTCGCCGACTTCGCGAACGGCAAGGCGACTCGCGTTCGGACCTACCTGGATGTTGGCGAGGCCCTCGAAGCTGCCGGGCAGCGGGAATAGGCGAGCTTCTCGCTAGGGATCCAGTCGCGCTGCGGCGCGGGCCTTCGCTGGATCGGTGAATACCTCTGTCCCGGTGACCTTGTCGCCGTCGAAGGAGAGGATCTGCACGTAGTCGATGTCGACGTCGGCGCCGCTCTGGGCTCCGGTCCCGGCTTGCTTGAGGAGCACGAAGAGGCGCCCGTCCGGCAGCTCCTCCGTATCCGCTATCTCGACCTGGGTCGGCCCGAGTGTCTCCCGCCACCGCCGGGCGAAGCCCAGGTAGCCCTCGTGGCCTCGGTGGACGTCGGTCTCCCCGAGGATGTCCGAGCGGGTCATGTCCCACTCGTGGTCCTCGCTGATCTCCGCGACGACGCCGTCGAGGTCGCCGCGGTTCCAGGCTGCGATGGCTCGCTCGAACAGCTCGATCTTCCCTCGCTCGTCCACGCGCTGCCGAGTCTAGGCGGGATACTGGCTTGCGATGTCCCAAGAGAACGTCGAGTCCTTCAAGCGATCCGCCGAGGCCGGCAACCGCAATGACTGGGACGCACTGCTGGAGGAGCTCGACCCCGAGGTGGAGTGGCACCCGGGGTTGCTCAGGTCGCTGGCGGGAGGGGAGGCGGTGTACCACAGGCGCGAGGGCGTTCGCGAGTGGTTCGAGAGCGTCGAGGAGGTGCTGAGGGACGTCCACGTCGAGTATTCGGAGGTCCGCGACCTCGGCGACCGGATCGTCGCAATCGGCGCGATCCGCTCGCGCGGCGAGGTGAGCGGAGCAGAGACGGTGTCGCCGCTCGCCTACCTGATCCACTACAGGGAGGGCAAGGCCATCCGGGTCCAGAGCTACTTCGATCCTGAAGAAGCCCTCAGGGACGCCGGGCTATCGGAGTAGGCGATGTCGGAGGAGAACGTCGCGGCTTACAAGCGGGCTGTAGGAGCGATCAACCGCCGCGATGTCGAAGCGCTGCTACCGGAGCTCGACCCCGAGGTCGAGTGGCATTCGGCGATCCTGATCGGGATGGGAGGGAAAGAGACGGTGTACAGGGGGCATGAGGGGATCCGCGAGTGGCTCAGAGACCTCTTCGAGACCCTCTCGGAGTTTGAAGCGGGGTATCCCGAGGTCCGGGACCTTGGCGAGCGGGTCCTGGCACTCGGTCACCTCCGCGCGCGCGGCGCCGGGAGCGGTGCCGAGATCGAGTCCCCGCTCGGCGTCGTCGCCGACTTCAGGAACGGCAGGGGGCTGCGAGCACGGACCTACCTCGATCACCGAGAGGCGCTCGAGGCCGCCGGCCTGCGGGAGTAGCTCGACGGGCGAAGTCGCCGCGAGCCAGGAGTCAGTTCGATAGCGCGGCGGTAGCCTGGTACGCAGTCGGACGATCGCCCGTTCCTCACCTCGAAGGAAGTGATGAAGAAGACCAGGAGCGCCTACGGATCCGCCGTTCGCGTCGCCCTCGTGACCACAGCGTCCTGCTGGTGCCTCTCGTGGCGATGCAGTTCACCGAAGGGGCCGACTGGAGCCTGTTCGACTTCGCCTTTGCTGGAGCCTTCCTGGTCGGAACCGGACTTCTGTTCGAGCTGGCCGTGAGGAATCCGAGCAGCATCGCCTACCGGGTCGCCACCACGGCGGTGGGCGTCGTCGCGATCGTGCTCGGGAATGCAGACGACGCACCCGGCCTTGTGCTCTTCGGTCTCCTGCTCATCGTCGGCGCTGTCGCGCTGACGGTCAGGACAGCCCAGCGAAGCGCGTAGCACCTCACAGCCGCCGGATCCCACCCCTCCGCTTTGGAGAGCCGCGGCCGCCGGATAGGATCGCATTCCGTGTACCGCCGCCTTTTCCGGCTAGCTGCGCTCGCGGTCCTCGCCATCGGCATCGGCATCGGCATCGGCTGTGGCGGTGACGACGACGCCGAGACCGACACCGCCGACGCAGTCGCCGCCCAGTGCGGGGAGCTGGAGCACGGGGGTGAAGCCGATCCCGACGTCGTGATCGCCTCCGATCTGCCGATGCAAGGCGACTCTCGCGAGCGCTCGGAGCAGATGGTGGAGGCGATCCGGATCGTCTTGGAGCGGAACCGCTGGCGGGCGGGCGAGGTCACCGTGGGCCTTCGCGTTTGCGATGACGCCATCGCAGAGACAGGCCTATGGGACGCCGAGCAATGCCGCGCCAACGCCCGAGCCCATGTCGACGATCGGTCGGTCGTCGGCGTGGTCGGAACCTACAACTCGGGCTGCGCGGAGGAGATGATTCCGATCCTCAACGATGCTCCCGACGGGCCCCTGGTGATGGTCTCGCCAGGCAACACACTGATCTGTCTCACCGAGCCGGCCGACACCTGCGTAAAGGGCCAGCCGGAATCGTTCTATCCGTCGGGTAAGCGCAGCTACGCCCGCGTGATCCCCAACGACGCCTTCCAAGGGGCGGCGCTGGCACAGCTCGCGAGCGAGGAGACCGAGGGTGGCGCGTTCGTCCTCTACGCCGCCGAGGACCCGACCAGCTTCGGGCAGGCGAGCGCCTTCCGCAACGCGGCCGCCGAGCGCGGCGTGGAAGTGGTCGGCTTCAAGACCTGGGACCCGGAGGCGGACGACTATCTCGACCTGATGCGAGCGGTCAGGCCGAGCGGCGCGGGCGTGGTGGTCCTGGCCGGATTGACCGAGCAGAACGGTGGCAAGCTGATCGAGGACAAGGTCGAGGTGCTGGGACCGAACGGCGGCGATGTGGCGCTGATCGGCTTCGACGGGTTGACGCAGCAGGCGACCATCGACGCCGCCGGCGGGGCTGCCGAAGGAATGCTGGCGAGCCTGCCGGGCAAGGCGCCCGAGAGCCTGCGAGGCGAAGGTCGCGAGCTGGTCTCGGCGCTGGAGGAGCGGGTCGGGTCGCAGACCGTCGAGCTTTTTGCCCCCTACGCCGGCGAGGCCGTGGACCTGATCCTTGACGCGATCGCCGCGGCGGGTGCCGACCGCGCCGCCATCACCGCAGCGATCGTCTCCTCGCGACGCCAGGGCGGGATCCTCGGCGGCTACGAGATCACCGAGAATGGCGATCCGACGCCTGGGCCAGTGAGCGTCTTTGTCGCCCGCGACACGTTCGAGCCTGTGCGCGAGATCGCGCCGGCCCCGAGCCTCGTCGCGGCCGCCCGGGGCGGCTAGACGCCCTTCGTTGCTATTGCAGCAGAGCCGTGAGAGTGTCGGTCTGTGCGCATCGGACCAGCGAACAGGAGGATGGATGGGAGCAGACGAGAACGCGGCGGTTGTTCGGCGCGGCTACGAGGCCTTCAACGCGGGCGACATGGAGACGCTGACTGAGCTTTTCGACGAGAGCGCCTCGTGGCACTCGCCGGGGCGAGGCTCCGTCGCGGGCGACTATCAGGGCCGCGAAGCTGTCTTTGCCTACTTCGGCCGGCTGGGGCAGGAAACGGGAGGCACCTTCCAGGCCGAATTGCAGCAGGTGCTCGCCGATGATGACGGCCGCGTGGTCGGCATACATCGCAACAGCGCCGACCGAGACGGAAAGCGCGTGGACGTTGACGTCTGCCTCGTCTTCCAGGTCGAGAACGGCCGCATCACTGACGGTCGGGAGCACTTTTACGACCTCCACGCCTGGGACGAGTTCTGGTCGTAACCGGCAGCCCGGACGAGCAGCGGTTTCAGAGGGCGCTGAGCAGAGGCTCCAGGCCCGCCTCGCAGCGTTGACTTTCCGATGAGGAGCGCGGGGCTACGGATCTCACTGGCGCTCGTGGCGGTCGCATTGGGGGCTGTGGCGACCGCGCCGCCCGCCGGGCGCTCGACTGGCGGGCGCAGGGGAGGACCGGCGCCCCAACGTCCTCGTTGTGATGGCCGATGACATGGCCGCCAGCGACATCGAGCTGATGCCGAACGTGCAGCGGCTGTTGGTCAAGCAGGGCACCAGCTTCACCGACACGGTTACGACCTTCCCGCTCTGCTGTCCGTCCAGGGCGACCTTCATCACCGGCCAGTACGCCCACAACCACGGCGTAACCGGCAACTTCTGGCCGTTCGGCTGGTACGGAATGCGAGGGCGCAAGAACACCCTCCCGGTCTGGCTCGACCGGGCGGGCTATGAGACGGCGCTGATCGGCAAGTGGCTGAACGGCTACGGGGCGCGCGACGCACACGGCGAGGTCCCCCGCGGCTTCGACATCTGGCGCGGGCTGCTCGACGTCTCCGCCTATGACTACGGCAACTTCGTGATGAACCGCAACGGCAGGCTGAAGAGCTGGGGCGACGCCCGGTTCGCGCGCCAGCTGGTCGAGTTCGCCGAGATCGAGGCCACTCCCCACGAGCCGGGGTTGGCGACGATCTTCGAGCAGCGCGAGAAGGTCTTCGGGCCGCCCCCATACGAGTACTGGGGCACGGCCCGTGCGCGCGACTACTCCCCCGACGTCACCGGGCGGATCACGAGCCGGATCGTCGCCCGCCAAGAGCGGCTCGCGCGAGCCTTTCTTCGTCTGGTGGTCGGTGGCGGCGCCGCACCGCGAGGACGTCGCGGTGACGCTGCTCGGTCGCCCGGGACGTGACCCGCGTCCCCCGAAGCGCTACGCCGACGAGGTCGGCGACTACGACCTGCCGCGGCCGCCGAGCTTCAACGAGGCCGACATCTCCGACAAGTCGTCCAACCTCACGAACAGCGCGCCGCTGCTCAGCGAGGCCGCGATCGAGCGGCTGGAGCGCAACTACGAGGGTCGGGTCGGCTCGCTGCTGGCGATCGACGACCACGTCGGCCGGCTGGTTCGGACGCTGCGCCGCACCGGTCAACTCGACAACACCCTGATCGTCTTCACCTCCGACAACGGCTGGCTGCAGGGCCAGCACCGGATCACCGGTGACAAGTTCCTTCCGTTCGAGGAATCGCTGCGGGTGCCGTTGGTCCTGCGCGGACCCGGGGTCCCGAAGGGCAGGACGATCTCGCGCCAGGTCGGCAACGTCGACCTGGCGCCGACCCTGGTCGACCTCGCCAACGCGAGGGCGGGGCGGACGATGGACGGCATCTCGCTGCTGCCGGGCCTGCACAACCCGAGCCGGATTCCCAGCCGGGTACTTCAGATCGAGGCGCCGGAGCCGCTGTTCGAGGGCGACGTCCCGGTCAACCGGTGGGACCGCCCCTACTCGGGAGTCCGCACCGCGCGCTACACCTACGTGGTCTGGACCGAGACCGGCGAGGAAGAGCTCTACGACCGCGAGGCCGACCCCTTCCAGCTCACCAACCTCGCCTCCGACCCCGCCCACGCATCCACCAAGGCCTACCTGGCGGCGAAGCTCGCCGAGCTCGAGCGTTGCCGGGGGGCGTCGTGCACCGTCAGCCCCTAGCGGCGATTCTCGGCACCATCGGCGCGGCATTGGCGCTGGCCGCCCCCGCGGCGAGCGCCCAGCAAGGCCGTGCGGATGGACCGCCGAACGTCCTCGTCGTGATGACCGACGACGAGACCTATCGCGACGCCCAGCTGATGCCGAACTTCCGGCGCCTCGAGCGAGCCGGCACCACCTTCACCAACGCCTTCGCCTCCTACCCGATCTGCTGCCCGGCGCGGGCGACGTTCCTGACCGGCCAGTACGCGCACAACCACGGCGTCAAGGGGAACTTCTTCGCCACCGGCGGCGGCTTCGACAGCTTCCGCGAGCAGGGCAACACGCTGCCGGTCTGGCTCCAGGAGGCGGGCTATGAGACCGCCTTCGTCGGCAAATACCTGAACGAGTACGGGGGTCGCGATCCGGAGCTGGTACCGCCCGGCTGGGACGACTGGCACGGCCTGGTCGACTTCTCCACCTATAACTACTTCAACTGGGCGATCAACGAGAACGGCACCCTCCGCTACCACGGCGACCGCGACTACGTCGATGCCCTGATCGAGCTCGCCCATGCCGCGGCGACCGACCGCATCGACTCCCCGACCGAAGGCGTCGCGCTGGTACTGGAGCTGTTCGAGCCGTTCGAGTACACCGGCACCGAGGAGGAGCGCGACTACTCCCCAGACGTCACCGGGCGGATCGCCAACCGGGCGCTGACCCGAATGGCCGCCGGGGAGCGGCCGTTCTTCCTCTACTACGCGCCGATCGCCTCCCACAACGAGTCGGACTTCGAGGAGGTCGGCGGCATCCGCGAGATCGCCCCGTCCCCGGACCCGCGCCCGCCCGCGCGCTACGCGCACACCTACGACGACCTGCCGCTGCCCCGCGACCCCTCCTTCGACGAGGAGGACGTCTCCGACAAGCCGGAAGGGGTGAGGGGGCGGGACCGCCTCTCCGAGGAGACGATCGAGGAGCTGACCGAGAACAACCGCGGCCGCCTCGGTTCGCTGCGGGCCGCCGACGACGCCCTCGGCCGGATGCTGGCCACCCTGGCGCGCGCGGGGGAGCTCGACAACACGATCGTCATCTACACCACCGACCAGGGCTACCTGCAGGGCCAGCACCGGATCGACGACAACAAGTACATCCCCTATGAGCCCTCGATCCAGGTGCCGCTGGTGATCGCCGGGCCCGGAGTCCCGCGGGGCGAGGTCGTCGAGGAGCTGGTCGGCGCCCACGACCTGACGCCGACGATCGTCGACGCCGCCGGCGCGAAGGCCGGCCGCCAGGCCGACGGCGTCTCGCTGCTGCCGCGGCTCGGCGGCGAGCCGCTGCCGGACCGCGACCTGCTGCTCGAGGCCCTCGCCCCGGAGGTCCAGTTCGAGATCGGCAACGAGATCGTCGACGCCCACGTGCCCTACTACGGGGTGCGAACCGAGCGCTACAAGTACATCCGCTGGAGCTTCGGTGACGAGGAGCTCTACGACCTCGCGCGCGATCCCTATGAGCTGGAGAACCTGGCGGCGGACCCCGGCGCGCAGGAGCTGAAGGCGCGGTTGGCAGCGCGCGCCGCTGCGCTGCGCGCCTGCGCCGGCAGCGGCTGCATCGACCCGGGCTCGGCGCCAGCGGGTGAGGTCGAGCCGGTCGTCGAGCATCGCCAGGTCGGCTTGGCGACGATGATCTCCCTGTTCGCCGCGTTGCTGGTCGCGGCGCTCGCTGCCTGCGTGGCGGCGTTGCGGAGGCTGAGAGGGCGATGAGCACCGCGATCTCGCTCGCCTTCGGGGTCGGGATCCTCGCCACGATCACGCCCGGCGGCCTCCCGTTCGCGCTCGCCGCGCTCGGCCTCGGGGCGACGAGAGCCATCAGCCTCACGGCGGCCATGGCCCGGGGCGCGATCGCCGGAGCGGTCTTTGCGGCCACCTTCATGGCCGCCGCGCTGGCGGAGGGGATCGGTCTGGAGGTCTCTGATCTGGTCCCGGTCGCGGCCCTCGGCTTCGCCGCCGCGCTGGTCGTGCTGGGCATCCGCAGCCTCGCCGGACGCCCCGCTCCGTCGGCGCCCGGGCATGACCACCGGACCGCGGCGCTGTTCGGGCTCGCCTACGCGATCGCTTCCCTTCCCGGCGGTCTCGGACTCCTGCAGGGAATGGCGGCGCAGACCGAGAAGGCTCGCGGCACCGCCGGTGTCCTCGGCGTCGCGATCCTCTTCGCGGTTGGCGTGGTCGCGGCGCTGATCGCGATCTCGCTGCTTGCGGCGTTGCTCTCGATCGCTGTCCGCCGGCTGGGCGCGGCGGGCACCGCCCTGGCCGGCGCTCTCGCCGCTGCCGGTGGAATCGTCGCCGCCGTTTACTGGCTGCCGGCGCTGTCCGGCGGCGTCGGTGAGCGCGGCGGCGGGCTCTCCGAGCTGCTGGCCGACACGTCCGGGACCGTCGGTCGGTTCATCGCCAGCTTCGAGCTTGGCTTCGCCCTCCTCCTGGTGGTCGCGGCCAGCGCCGCATTCGCGGCTGCCATGTCAGGCGGGCGAGCGCGTGGCTCGGAGACGCCCTAGGACGAGCCGATCAGATTCCAGCCGAAGTAGACCTCGGTGCGAGCGATGTTGTCCTCGTCGTCGAAGGTGATGACCTCGGTTTTCGTCCCCTGCCGCCCCCAGAGACGTTGGCTTCGTTGGTGACGACCACCTCGTCGCCGGACTCGATTATTCGGACGAAGTCGAAGTCCTGGCCTCGCCCCGCGCCGGGCCAGCAGCGCTCAAAGTATCCGTCCCGGTCGAGCTCGGGGTCGGGAGGGGCGGAGAAGAGGAAATTATCGCTGAGGCGACGCTCGAAGAAGCTCCGATCGCCGGCTGCAAACGCCGCATAGGAGTCGCGAACGATCTGCTTGCGATCGGCAGCGATCAGCCGATTCTACGAGCGAACCCGCACTTGGATTCTCGCCGCCCGGAAGCCGGGCTTGGTGACGCGGCCTCGCTTGCTGCCCGGGCGATCAAAGCGGACGCAGATCCGCGCCCGCCCGTGGCGGTTCGTCGCCCGGCTCCTGCCGGCGAAACGGACGCGACTACCGCGGATTGGCCTGCCGCGACTGCGCCTGACCCGGAAGCGGAAGCAGGTGCGGCGGCCGGCGGTCGCGCGGCGCGGTCGCACCGTTACGCGCAGGCGAGGTCGGACGCCGGGGAGGCGGGGCCGAAAGAGCGGCAGCCCTTGCTCGCCCGCGAGGACGTCGAGGACGGCGTAGCTGGCCTCGTTGCGGGCGAAGGTCGACTGGTTGGTGACCAGCAAACGCCGGCCGAGAAAAGCGACGCTCGCCGGCTGATCGAAGGGCACCTCCATCGCCTGGTTCTCGGACTCACTCGCCGGGGCGCGGGTGATTTCCTGTCCCTGCGGCGAGATCACCGCGATCGAGTTGCCACTCGTGCCGGCCAGAGCGACGTAGGCCCTGCCGGAGCGCCCGAGGGCGAAACCATCCGGTACGTCGGCCATCCCCGCCTCCCAGAGCTGGCGCAGCTCGCCGGGGCCGCCGTCGGCCCTGACCGGCAACTCGTAAAGCCCGGAGGAGCGCTGGACCGGGGAGAGGGGGTTGCTGAAGGTCGAGAGAACGAAGAGCAGCGTCCGCCCGTCGGCCTGGAACTGAATCCCGTTCGGGCCGAAGAGAGTCTCCAGGCCGGGATCTGTGAACCAGACCTCGCCTCTCCCGCCACCCGCCGGGACGCGCCAGATCAGCGCCTGGTTCAGATCGGTCACGTACATCGTCCCGTCGCGGGCGAAGACCGGGTAGTCGGGCAACGGCGCCATATCGATCTCCGTGGCCGAGCACTGGCGGCCGGGGGGAGCCGTGCGGCACGGCGGCACGTCCTCGAAGCTCGCGTAGGTGCGCTGGACGCCGGTGCGAGGGTCAAGGCGGATGATCCGCGGCGGGGCGATGTCGGCGGCGTAGAGAAGCCCGCCGCCGTCGAAAGCCATTCCGACCAGACCGTAGAAGGGCTCTTCGAGGTCCTGGCCCGTGATCGGATATTCGCGTTGCAGCCGGCCGGCGCGGTCGTAGGCGAAGACCTTCGAGCGTCGGCGGCGGCCGCCGGGGCCGCCTTCCTTCGGGCTGGTGCCGACGAAGGCGGTGCCGTCGTCGTCCACTGCGATCCCTTCCGGCTGCCCGGGGTCGGGCACGCGGGCGAAGAGCCGAATGTCGAGAAATTCGCGGGAGCGCCCTCGTTGATCGGAGCGGGAGTCCGGCGGCGGACGAGAGCGAGATCGAGACCGCGAGAAACGCGATCGCCGCGGCCAGCCCCGCCCACCGCAATTTCATATGCATCAATGTTTCCACGTACATCAATGTATATCGTTTGCCGATCGCACCTACCCGCTTGACCCGCCAGGAATCTATCCTTCGGCTCCACGGAGAAGCTCCTCGAGCCTGATCTCGTCTCCGAAGATCTCCACGGCGAGGCGCTGGAGATCCTCTTCCGGGGGTTGGGCGCTCTGGCGGAGGGCTAGCGCCGGGGGCCGGACCCTTCCGGAACCCCGAGCACCCCGCGGGCGACCCGCTCGGCAAGCTCTTCGTCGTGTGGGACTTGACCCGCCAGTTGAATGACGGCGCCCTCGAGGGCTCCCCAGAACCCCAAGGCAACCGCCTTGGCGGGCGGACCCGGTGGAATCGACCCGTCTCGGCGCCCCGCGTCGATCAGGCGGACGGCACGCTTGGCGCCCGTTTCTGAGATCCGCTCGATCTTGCGGCCCACCGGATGATCGTGGCCGCTGAACTCGACCCTCAGCGCCATCACCACGCGGGCGATGTCTCGCCGACAGAAGACGGCATGACCGCGCGCCAGCGCGACCAGCTCGGCGACGGGGTCTGGCTCCTGCTTGGCCGGCCCACCCACTTCGCGCATCCAGTTCTCGTTCACCCACTCGATCACCGCCAGGGCCAGGTCCTCCTTGTCCTCGAACTGGTGATAGAGCGCGCCGCGTGAATAGCCGGCCTCGCGCGCCACCTGCTCGAGCACGAGATTGCCGTAGCCGTAGCGGGACAGGCCCCTCGCGGCCGACTCCAGCAAGGCGCTGCGGCTGCGCGCGCGCCGCTCAGCCTGGGTCGAACGCTGCTGGGCTGGTGCCCCCGGCGTCGCTCGGCTCATCGAGGTTGACATACGAACATGAACGTATGTATTATACCCACCGAGGAGGACCTACTGGTGAACGCCCCGCTGATCGTCGCCGGATCTCTCGGCATCCTCGCTGCGGCGATACACGGAGCGGCGGGCGAGGTGCTGGTGGTGAGGAAGCTGTCGCCGGCAATGCTGGCGCCCAGCCCCTTCGGTGGGCCGGTGCTCACCAAGGCGATGATCCACGCCAGCTGGCACCTGACCACCGTCGCCTTTCTCGTTGTCGGCGTCGCGCTGGTCGTGGCGGGTTCAATGCTTGATGGCGATGCAGCCCGGGGAATCGCCGTGGTGGGTGCCGGCGCTTTCACGGGCTTCGCGGCGGTAGTGGTAGGCCTTGGGGCTGCCTACATGCGATCCCCACGTACCCTGCTTCGCCACCCCGGTCCGGCCGTGCTCACCGCCACTGCGGCGCTGGCGTGGTGGGGAGCGCTCTCCGTCGCATGAGGCTTCCGCAGACCGCGCACACCACCCGGCCCTGGCGGATCCACGAGCTGACCCGCGACTTCGGGCTCGAGGACGTGTGGGCGCTGCCGACGCCGGGTGGTCCAGGCGACTTCCCTCGGCTGGTGCAGCTAATGGCCTCCTTCGACCCTTCGGGAAGCTCCTCTTCTGCCGTACGCGCGTTGTTTGCGATTCGCCGAGGCGTTGGAGGGCTGCTTGGTTGGGACGACGAGCAGGCCGGGCTCGGATCGAGGGTGCCGACCCTCGGTGACCGATTGCCGGACGATCTCCGCGCTGCCCGATCCGGCCCTGACTCCGGCGAGCTCCCCTTCAGATCGCTCTACCTGACCGACGACGAGTGGGCGATGGAGATCGCCAACCGGACGGTTCACGGCGTGCTGCACCTCGGCTGGGTCGCGGGCGACGCCGGCGGCTACCGGGGCCAGATGGCCATCCTCGTGAAGCGGAACGGTCTGCTCGGAACCGCCTACATGGCCGCGATCACGCCGTTCCGGCACCTGATCGTCTACCCGGCGATGATGCGACAGATCGAGCGGGAGTGGCGGGCGAGCGTCGGCGATCCGGCTCGCGGCCGGAATGGCGGCGGCGCTCTCCAGCCGGATTCTCCGACTACCTGATCACGCGGTAGCGGAGGTGGGTGACACCGGTCGAGTCGACGACGGCCACCTTCTCCAGCTCGACCCGCTGCGGGTCGATGCCAGCGAGCAGGCTGGTGCCGCTGCCGAGCAGGACCGGCACCAGGTGGATCTGGCCCTCGTCGACCAGCCCCGCCTCCAGCGCCTGCCTGATCGTCTCGGCTCCGCCGCCGATCAAGACGTCCTTCTCGCCCGCCGCGTCCTTCGCCTGCTCGACGGCGGCCTCGATGCCCTCGGTGACGAAGGTGAAGCTTGTCCCTCCCTGCATCTCCAGCTTCTCGCGGGGATGGTGGGTGAGGACGAAGACGGGATTGTGGAAGGGCGGATCGTCGCCCCACCAGCCCTGCCATGGATCGTCCCCCCAGGGTCCCTCGCCGCCGCCGAACATCCTCTTCCCCATCACGGTGGCGCCGGCGCGATCGAACATCTCGGCGAGGATCTCGTCGTCGGCGCCGGTCTCGCCGCCGCTATCTGCCGTGGCGCTGGCGGAAGGTCGCCAGGTCGACGGCCCACTCGTGCAGCTGCTCACCGCCCTCGCCGAGCCCCTGGTCGGGATTCTGATTCGGTCCGGCGACGTAGCCGTCCAGCGACATCGAGATGTCGAAGATGACTTTGCCCACTCTGCTCAACTTGAACCTCCGTTTCGCGTGCCAACGACCTTATGACTCCGACCCCGACCAGGATTAAGCGCACCTACTACACGCTGCTGCTGGGCAACACGCTGGCGGCGTCGCTGATCTGGGGAATCAACACGATCTTCCTGCTCGACGCCGGGCTCTCGAACCTGGAGGCCTTCGCCGCCAACGCGTTCTTCACCGCCGGAATGGTCCTGTTCGAGGTGCCGACCGGAATCGTCGCCGACATGTGGGGCCGGCGGGCATCGTTCTTGCTCGGGACGGTCACCCTGGCGGTGACGACGGTGCTCTACGTCCTCCTCTGGGAGATCGAGGCCGCCTTCTGGGCCTGGGCCGTGGTCTCGCTGCTGCTCGGCCTCGGCTTCACCTTCTTCTCCGGCGCGGTCGAGGCCTGGCTCGTCGACGCGCTCGACGCAACCGGCTTCCAGGGGCCGCTGGAATCGGTCTTCGCGCGGGGGGAGATCATCACCGGCGTCGGCATGCTGACCGGCTCCGTCGCCGGCGGCTACATCGCCCAGGTCGCCAGCCTCGGGGCGCCCTTCGTCCTCCGGGCCGCCGTCCTCGTCCTGATGTTCGTCGTCGCTTTCGCCTTGATGCGAGACGTCGGCTTCACGCCGAAGCGGGACGGACGGCCGGTTGCGGAGATCAAGGGGATCGCGTCGAACTCGATCGAGTACGGCTGGCGCGTCCCACCGGTCAAGTACCTGATGCTGGCCGCACCGTTCGAGGGAGGGGTCGGCATCTATGTGTTCTACGCCCTGCAGCCGCACCTGCTCGACCTCTATGGCGACCCGCAGGCGTATGGAGTCGCCGGCCTGGTGGCGGCGATCGTCGCCGGGTCGCAGATCCTCGGCGGTCTCTCGACTCCGCTGATCCGCAGGTTGTTCCGGCGCCGCACCTCGGCGCTGCTCGCGGCCAGCGCCCTCAGCACAGCGAGCCTGCTGTTGATCGGGGTGATCGAAAGCTTCTGGCCCGTCATCGCCTTGATCGTCGTCTGGGGTCTGCTGGGGGCAGCGTCGGTTCCGATCCGCCAGGCCTTCCTCAACGGGCTGATCCCCTCTCAGCAACGGGCGACGATCCTCTCCTTCGACTCGCTGATGAGCTCCAGCGGCGGCGTCGTCGCGCAGCCGCTGCTGGGACGCGCCGCCGACGTCTGGGGCTACCCGGCCTCCTACCTCGTCTCCGGTGCCATGTCGGCGCTGGCCCTGCCGTTCATCGCCCGGGCCCGCCGGGAGAAGGCGCCGCCCGATTTCGAGACCAGCCCGGTCGCCCCCGATCCGGCCGCCGAGCAGGCGCAGGTCGAGACCCGCGTCTGAGCGGCCGGATCGGCGGCCCGGCCCGCCTATACTCGCGATGGTGGGGCGGTCGAGGATGAAGATGGTTGCCGCAGCGGCGGCCGCGACCGTGCTCGCAGTGGCGGCGCTGCCGGCCGTCGCTCAGGAGGGAGCCAACCCCTGGCTCGAGCGCCGGGTGATCGACCTGGCCCACCAGGGCGGGGAGTGGGAGGCGCCCTCGAACACCGGCTTCGCCTTCCGGCGCGCCGTCCGCAGGGGCGCCGACGTGCTCGAGATCGACGTCCATTCGACCGCCGACGGCAAGCTGGTGGTGATCCACGACGCCACCGTGGACCGAACGACGAACGGCAGCGGCCGGGTCCGCGACATGACCATGAGGGAGCTGCTGCGCCTCGACGCCGCCTTCAACTTCGTCCCCGGTCGCAACGCCGTCCCGGGCCTGCCGGCGAGCAGCTATCCGCTGCGCGGGGTGAGGACCGGCGAGAAAGAGCTGCCGGACAGACGCGGGCAGTACAGGCGCCGCGATTTCCGCATCCCCACCCTCGGCAACGTCTTCCGCTGGTTCCCGAACATGCCCGTGAACATCGAGATCAAGGGCACCGCTGACTCCGACGTGGAGTCCTTCCGGCGCACCGCCGAGCTCCTCGCCGCCTTTCTCAACGCCCGGCCGCAGCGGGCCGAAGAGGTGATCGTCGTCTCCTTCAACGACGCCGCGGTCGCCCGCTTCCACGAGCTGGCGCCGCGATTCGGGACCGCGCCCGGGCTGAGCAGCGTCGCTGCCTACTTCTTCAGCGGTGTCCCGCCGCAGGGCGACCACGAGGCGATCCAGATCCCGGTCCAGTTCAACGGGATCCGGGTAGCGACCAAGGAATTCATCGACCGCGCACACGGCGACGGCTTCGCGGTCCACATCTTCCCCGACCACGAGGAGGAGAACGACGCCCTCTACCGGGAGCTGCACGAGCTCTGCGTGGACGGGATCATGACTGCCTACCCGACCCGCTACGAGCGCTACCTGGTGCGCGAGAACGTGGTCGGGCCGGGGCGGCGGTCGGGCACCGACCCCTGTCCGGGCTGACCGGCGCAAACCCTGGCGCCGGGCGCGACACTTGCATGGGCGCCACCGCGGGCGTAGGGTCGGAGGACCAGTACCTCACCAAAGGAGGTCGGATGTCTCAGAACACCGACGCCGCACGCCGCTTCGTCGAGGAGGCCTGGAACCAGGGCAACGTCGACGTGCTCGACGAGCTCTGCGCCGACGACTATGTCGGCCACGACCCGATCGCCGGCGACAGCGACCGCGACACGGCCAAGGAGCTGATCAGCAGCTATCGCAATGCGTTCCCGGACCTGAGCCTGACGATCGAGGACACGATCGAAGAGGGCGACAAGGTCGTCATGCGGATGACCGCCCAGGGGACCTTCGAGAACGAGCTGATGGGCTTCCAGCCCAACCACGAGCGGGGCGAGCCGATCGAGATCATCGGCATCGACCGCTTCGAGGACGGCAAGCTCGTCGAGGCCTGGGGCCAGTGGGACACCCTGCAGTTCATGAGGGACATCGGGGCGATCCCCGAGCAGGCCGCAGCAGCCAGCTGAGAGGACGAATCTGAAGCGGGTGGCGGGACGGCCGCCGCCCGCTTCATCAACCCCCGGCGCTAATCGACCAGGCGCTTGGTCATCCGGCTGACTGCGATCCGCCATAAAGCCACCGCGAAGACGACCAGGACCGCGAAGCGCAGCAGGTCCACGGCCTCGAAGCCGAAGCTGGCGCCACGGACCAGCTCGACGAGGTGGTGGAGAGGGTTTAGCTGCGCCGCCGCCTGCACTCCGTCGGGCAGCTCGTCGATCGGGAAGAACGTGCCGGCGACCAGGAACAGCGGCGTGATCACAAGGGTCGTCACGTAGTTGAACTGATCCATCTTGCTGACGCTGGCCGCGACGGCGATGCCGAAGGCCGCGAAGCCGAGCGCCGTGAAGAAGCAGAAGATCGGCACCAGCAGCATCCCCGGGGCGGGATCGAGTCCGAAGAGCATCGAGACGAGCAACGGAAAGCAGCCGTAGAAGCCGCCCCGGAGCCCGATCCACAGCATCTCCGCCGTGACCAGCTCCTCGACGTCGACCGGGGCGGCGAGGATCGCGTCGTAGGTGCGCTGGAAGCGCTCCTTGACGTAGGTCCCGAACATCGCCGGCAGGGCGCTGGAGAAGATCACCGCGGTGGCGACCATGCCGGTGCCGACGAACTCGACGTAGTCGAGCCCGTCGACCCGATCGACCAGGGTCGCGCCCAGCCCCAGCCCGAAGGCGAGCAGGTAGACGACCGGCTCCAGCACGCTGGAGAATGTCGTCCCCTTCCAGAAGGTGCGGAAGTTCGCCACCTCACGGCTCATCACGCCGGTGATCGCCGCCGGCTCCAGCCTCCGCGCACCGACCTGGCTCATTCTGCTTCCTCCCCCGTCAGCAGCACGAAGACGTCCTCCAGCGAGGCCGCCCGCAGCACCGCCTCCGGCGGCACGGCGCCGTCGCGAGCCCGCTCGGCGCCGACGATCGCGATCGCCGGGCCGGCCGGACGCACCGCCAGGCCCTGCGCCTCGGCCCGCTGCCGGGCCTCGGCCAGCTGCTGTGGCGGCCCGTAGACCTCGGCGGTCTCGCGGCCCGCGTGCTCGGCGATCAGCTCCGAAGGCCGGCCGCGGGCGATGATCTTCCCGGCCGCCATCACCGCCACCTCGTCGGCGAGTCGCTGGGCCTCCTCGATGTAGTGGGTCGACATCAGGATCGTCGTCCCCTCCGTCCGCAACCCGTCGATCAGCGACCAGAGCTGGGTGCGGATCTGCGGGTCGAGGCCGACCGTGGGCTCGTCGAGCAGCATCAGCCGCGGGTTGTGCAGCAGCCCGCGCGCCAGCAGCAGCCGTCGCCGCATTCCGCCCGAGAGCTCGTCGACTGCGTCGCGGCGTCGTTCGCGCAACCGCGCCAGATCGAGCCCGCGCTCGACCGCCCCGCGGACGTCGGCGACGCGATAAAGGCGAGCAAAGACGGCGAGGTTGTCCTCGACGGTGACGTCGACGTCGAGGTTGTCGAGCTGCGGGACGACGCCCATCTCCGCCCGGGCGGCCTTCGCCTCGGCCGGAAGCCGGTGACCGAGCACCTCGATCTCGCCTTCGTCGGCGATCGCCTGCCCGGTCAGCAGTCGCATCGTCGTCGACTTGCCGGCCCCGTTGGGCCCGAGCAGGCCGAGGCAGATGCCCGGCGGCACCTCGAGGTCGATCCCGTCGACGGCGGTGATGCGGCCGAACCGCTTCACCACTCCATGGAGCTCGATGGCCATCGATCCAGCATGCCAAAGCCGGGCGCCGGCCCGGCCTCGGCTGAGGCGGCTACTCGTCTTCCAGCACCGAGAGGATGTTTCCCGCCGGATCCTTGAACCAGGCGATCTCCGGCCCCTCGCCGCGGAAGATCCCCTTCTCGTCCTGCTCGAATCCCTCGTACTGCTCGAACTCGACTCCGCGCTCGGCCAGGCCGTCGACGGCGGCCTCGACGTCGTCGACCGGGAAGTTGAGGATCGTGTAGGTGGCGGGGGAGAAGTCCGGCTTCAGATAGACGAACGTCGGGCGATCGCCGCCGGCCAGGTCGATCTGCAGCAATCCGTTTTCCTCGTCGAGGATCTCGGTCTTCAGGCCGAGAGTCTCGCCGTAGAACCGATGCGCGGCCTGCAGGTCGTCGACGGCAAAGCCGCTGAAGGCCTTGGTGTTCTCGAACATGGTTGCTCCTTTGCTCAGTCGGTTTCGATCCGCTTCTGTCCTAAGACCACCCTGGGAGCCGAGACTAATCGGCGCCAAACCAATTTCTGGGGTTGCCAACGCCCGGCGTCGGTGCCAGCATCAAGGCAGTGCGGTCGGCGTCAGGCGAGCCCAGAGTGCATGCGCTCTCGCTCCGCTCTCCCCAGCGGGCATCGTTCGCGACGGCACTGGCCTGCTTCGTTTGCCTCTGCGCCCTGATCTCGGAGTCCGCCGGCGCAGGCAGGTCGGATTGTTCAGCCGGCCCGACTGTCCGCGGGGACACGATGCGAGGAACGGCATGCGCTGATGTGATTGTCGCCAGGCGTGGCGTCGAGGCTGTGTACGGCCACGGCGGAGAGGACACGATCTATGCCCCGGCTGCCGGAGTGGTCGTCGACGGGGGCGGGGGCGATGACGTCATCCGCGCCGGCCCGCCGCCGCGATCCGCAAGCACTGCGCGTCGCACCTTGGCTTTGGAGGTCACAGACTGCCCGGACGGCTGTTATCTGGGAGGGGGCGGGGACCGTTTCGACGGTGGGCCCGGTGCCGACGTGGTCTATGGCGGCAGCGGCAACGACATCCTCAACGGCGGCGGGGGAGACGATCGCCTCTACGGTGGGATCAAGGACGACACGATCGACGGTGGAGCCGGCAACGATCTGCTCTCAGGCGGCTTCGGCGGCGATACGGTCGACGGGGGGTCCGGGGACGATCAGGTCCGCGGCGACGGAACAGCCGACATCCTGCGTGACTCCGGGGGCGGCTCCGACACCTTGAGCTATGCGAGCGCCGTTACGCCCGGGTTTCCGAGCAAGAGCGGCTATCCGAGCTTCTCCAGCTTTCGCAACTTCCCGGCCGCGGCCGGTGAGCGTGGGGTTTACCTGGACCTCAGCGCCAACATCGCCGACAACGGCCTCGCTCCGACCGGCGGGGGTCTCGATTCGGTTACCGGCGCGGATTTCGAGAACGTCGTCGGCTCCCCATTCTCCGACTACATCGTCGGCTCCAGCCACAGCAACGTGATCTACGGAGGCGGGGGCGGTGACGTGATCCTGGGCGGCGGCGGAGACGACGCCCTCTCCGGAGGGGCAGACGGCGACCATCTCGATGGGGGGTCGGGCAGCAACACCCTGAACGGAAACGTCGGATCGGATCACTGTCGCAACCGAGTCAGGGCGGTCGGCTGCGAGTCGGCCAACGCGGGCGGGGTGGTGCTGCGAAACGCGACTCGGATCGGGGTCGGCGCGATGGCGCCCGAGATCCCGGGCCAGACCCAGCTATATCTGCTCGGAAGCAGCAGCGGCGACTCCGTCACCGCCACCTACGCGTCAGGTTCCCCGGCACGGGTGACGTTCAAGGTCCTTCCGGGCTCGGCCGGCAGATTTGACACATCGGCCGCATTCGGCTGCGGGACACCGACTTCGACCCAGGTGATCTGCACGGTGAACGGGCGCCTGGACGCCGTTGTCCTCGCGGGGATGGGTGGTAGCGATCAGTTGCGAGCCGATGGCTTCGGGGCCTGGCAGCTCGGTCGTCGCCACCGGCGGGGAGGGGACGGACATGCTGATCGGCGGCGACCTGAGTGAGGACGTCCTCGTCGACGGGCCGGATACGACAGGGGCCTGGGCCGACACCCTGGTCGGCCTGGCGGGCGACGATGCGCTGATCAACAACGACGGTGCCGACGACCTCTCGGCCGGAGCCGGCAACGACCTGCTGCTCTCCAACACGATCTGCGACGGGGACGATCTCGATGGTGGTCCGGACCGAGACAGCGCCTCCTGGGCGAAGTTCAAGACCGGCATCGACGCCCGCCTCGGGGAGGGCATCGCGGGGCGGTTCGGCACAGCGGCGGGGCCCGAATGCGGAGCCCAGCCTTTCGACCGCCTGCTCCAGGTTGAGGACCTGGAGGGCACGACACTTGCGGACTCGCTGTACGGAGGGCCCGACTCCAACCAGCTGATCGGCCGTAGCGGGGCAGACGTCTTCTTCGGCGGTGCGGGGATCGACCTCCTCCTCGCCAACTCGGCAGATGCGGATACGACCATCGCCTGCGGCGCCGATAGCGATACGGCGGTCATCGACCATCCTGCTTACGGCGATGGCCCGGACAGCGATTGCGAGTCGGTGTCGCCCGCGGACCCGAAGAACACCGGTTAGGCCGGGTCTCGCTTGACTCCCGCGACGCGTCGCCGCTTAGATCAGCGGGGTGAGTCGGGAGGCCCGATCACGAATCCCAGCGCGACGTCCTTCGCCGGCGCTGGTGATCTCGTTGATCGCGCTCTTCGTCGCCGCCAGCGGCACCGCCTGGGGGATCGCCCGCAACTCGGTCAGCTCGACCCAGCTGCGCAACGAGTCCGTGCGCTCGGTCGACCTGCGCAACAACGCCGCCGTGCGCGGCGCAGATGTCGTCAACGACTCGCTGCGGGGCCAGGACATCCTCGAGACGTCGCTCTCCGGCCTGCTGCGCAGCGACGGCTGCCAGGCCGGGCAAGCTGCGGGGTCATGCCCGCGTCAAGGGCAACCCGCTGATGCCCGACACCTATACGGCTTCGCCGCTGTTCGTCGACCTGGTCCACAACTGCTCGGGCGGCACCGTCGAGGTGCGAAGGGCGTCGCTCGGCCACTACATGGTCCGCTTCAACGGAGCCGGCGGCCTGCTGGCGGTCGTCTCCTCGAACACCGACCTCAGCAACCTCGGCGAGAACAACATCGTCGCCGCCGGCAGGATCGGCGCCGGGCCCGATGCCGGCTCCTTCGAGGTGACGGTCGCCAACGAGCCCGACAACAGCTTCGAGGACGGTCCGTTCACGATCCTGCTGCCCTAGGATCGGACGCGTGAGCGAGCGGACCTGGGACGTCTACCTCTCGGGCGAGATCCACTCCGACTGGCGGGCGCAGATCGCCGCCGGGGTCGAGCAGGCGGGCCTGCCGGTTCGGCTCAGCGCCCCGGTGACCGATCACGGCGCCTCAGACGACGCCGGCACCGGCACCCTCGGCGAGGAGGGGGAGAGCTTCTGGGGAGATCACAAGGGGGCGGGTGTGAACGCGATCCGCACCCAGACGCTGATTCGCAATGCCGACGTGGTCGTGGTGCGCTTCGGCGACAAGTACCGGCAGTGGAACGCGGCCTTCGACGCCGGCTATGCGGCGGCGCTCGGCAAGCCGGTCGTCACCCTGCATGACGACGATCACGACCATGCCCTCAAGGAGGTCGACCGCGCCGCGCTGGCAACCGCCCGCGAGGCCGGCCAGGTGGTCGACGTCCTGCGCTACGTGATCGAGGGCCGGCTGCCCGGCTGAAAGACGAGTCGCGTCTGCCCCGTATGCGAACATGTGTTCGTAATGCGCTGGGACGATCAAAGGGTCGAAAGGGACGCCCGCCTGCCGGGGATCGGGGACGGCACCGTGGTGCGCACGTTCGAGGCCCCCGAGGCGACGGGAATCAATTTCCACGAGGTGCGGGCGAAGTCGGCGCTCAACCACGTGCCCGGCGGGCGCTTCGGCTTCAACTGGACGATCAACGCCTTTCGCGGCTGCAGCCATGCCTGCATCTACTGCGGGGCCGGGGATCTGCCGGTGCTGCGGGCAGACGGGCGAACGGTGCCGCTGGCCCAGCTGCGCCGCGGCGACCCGGTCTGCGGGACCGCGATCTCGGCACAGGGGCGGCGCCTGACGCTGACCCACGTTCACGATCACTGGTCGACGACCAAGCCGGCCTTCCGGGTCTCGCTCGAGGGAGGCACCGAGCTGGTCACCAGCGGCGACCACCGCTTCCTCACCGATCGCGGCTGGCAGCACGTCGACGCGGGCCCGGGACTGCCGCGACCGCATCTCAGCGTCGGGACCCGGCTCGCGGCTCGAACCGAAGGACTGGAGGTGGTTTCGGGCCGGTCGCACCGCGTCGTCGCGGTCGAGCCGCTCGGCTACGAGCTGGAGCTCTTCGACGTCACGACCGGGACCGGGGACTTCATCGCCAACGGCGTCGTCAGCCACAACTGCTTCGCGCGGCGCACCCACCCCTACCTCGGCTTCGACGCCGGCCGCGACTTCGAGCGCGAGATCGTCGTCAAGGTCAACACCCCCGAGGTCCTGCGGGCGGAGCTGGCGCGGCCGTCGTGGAAGCGGGAGATGGTCGCGTTGGGGACCAACACCGACCCCTACCAATGGGCCGAGAGCCGCTACCGGTTGATGCCCGAGGTCATCGAGGCGCTGGAGGCGGCGGAGACGCCGATCTCGGTGCTGACGAAGTCGCCGCTTGCCCTGCGCGACATCGACCTCTACGCGAGGGCGGCGAAGAGGGTCGACGTCTCGGTCAACCTCTCGGTGCCGACCCTCGACGAGGAGGCCTGGCGGGCCACCGAACCGCATACGCCGAGTCCGCAGGCGCGGCTGGAGGCGGTGGCGAAGCTGAAGGAGCGCGGGATCGGCTCCGGCGTCCTGATCGCGCCGCTGATGCCCGGGATCAACGACTCGCCGGAGCAGGTAGAGCCGATCGTCGCGCTGGCCCGCGAGGCCGGCGCCGACTTCGTCGGCGGCGTGGCCCTGCACCTTCGCGACGAGGTGCGCGACGTCTTCTTCGGCTGGCTGCGGGCCAAGCGCCCCGACCTCCTGGCCAGGTACGAGCAGCTCTACAGCGACGACCGCGCCTACATGCGCCCCAAGGACCGCGAACCGCGTCTCCTCTGTCGTCAAGGGCTGGGGATCGAATCGGCGGCGGCGCGGATCGCAGCGAACAACTGCTCAAGTAGGGGGCGGCGGAGGGGACCGGGCGTCTTCTCCGGCGGGTGGCGCGGTTTGGGGGACCGCCCCGAGGAGCGCCCGCACCGCAGGGGTGGTGGCACCAATTCCGTGACAGGACCCGCCGGCCGAGTGCCAGGGGGAGCTCAGCGCTCCCTGTTCTAGAGCGGTTAGGGTCGTCTCGATGTCGGCCGAGGCCAACCGCGCCCTGATCGAGCGCTTCTACGCCGCCTTCGACCGCTGCGACGGGGAGACGATGGCCGCCGCCTACGCTCCCGGCGCCCGCTTCTCCGATCCGGCATTCGGCGAGCTGCGCGGGGAGGAGATCGGTTCGATGTGGAAGATGCTGACCGGCCGGGCCACGGACCTCTCGGTCGAGCTGAGGGCGCACGACGCCGACGAGACGACCGGTACGGCGAACTGGGTCGCGACCTACACCTTCTCGACCGGCCGCAAGGTGGTCAACGACATCGACGCCGGCTTCCGCTTCGAGGACGGCCTGATCGCCGAGCACGACGACGACTTCGACTTCCGAAAGTGGGCTCGGCAGGCACTCGGCCCGGTCGGGCTTCTGGTCGCGACGCTGCCGCCGCTGCGCGCCAAGGCGCGTAAGCAGGCGCGGGATCAGCTCGACGAGTACATGGCCGGCGCAGGCCGAAACGAAAAGCCGTCCGCCTGACCCGGGCGGCGCCGGTCAGACGCCCTCGTCGAGGTCCTCGAAGCGGCACTCCCGCGGCGCCTTGTCGTCGCGAAAGCGCAGGAACCGGGTGCCGTGGCGGATCCGGCCGGCGCTGGCGTGGTCGTAGCCGACCTCGATCACCAGCTCCGGTCGTAGCTCCACCCAATCCAGGTCGCGGCCGCCGGTCCAGCGGCTCGGCTCGCCTGAGCCCTTGGCGCCGGTCTCCAGCGGCGCCAGCTGTTGCCGCAGGGTGCGCTTGGTCTGCTTGGTGAAGCCGGAGATGTGGCCGACGGGACGCAGCTCCTCGCCGTCATAGAGGCCGAGGATCAGTGAGCCCACCGTTCCCTCCTCCTTGCCCGGCCGTAAGCCCATCACCACGCAGTCGATCGTCCGCTCGCGCTTGACCTTCGCCATCCCGCGCCGCTGGCCCGGGAGGTAGGGCGCGTCGAGCTGCTTGGCGATCACTCCCTCGATCGAGCGCAGCCATTCTTCAGCCTGCTGGGCGTCGGCGGTCAGGGGCGTCAGCTCGATCGCCCCGGTTTGCTTGGCCAGCGCTTCAAGCCGCTCACGTCGCTCGGCGAGCGGGCGCTCCAGCAGGATCTCGTCCCCTTCGGCGAGGAGGTCGAAGACGACGTAGCCGGCGGGGATCTCCTTGGCCAGGAACTGAACCCGGGACTCGGCCGGGTGGAGGCGGCTCTGCAGCGCGTCGAACTCCAGCTCTCCGGCCTCGTTGCGGATCACCAGCTCGCCGTCGATCACGTAGCGGCCGGGCGCAAAGCTGAGCTCGGGGAAGTAGCGGCGCAGCGACTTCGCCGCCACGGGATTGGATGTAGACCTCGGCGCCGTCGACGAAGGTGATCGCCCGGAAGCCGTCCAGCTTCGGCTCATAGGCCCACTCCTCTCCCTCGGGGAGCTGCTTGCGGGTCAGCGCCAGCTGCGGCTTGATCGGCGGCTTCAGCGGCAGCGACATCTCAGGCGTCCACCTTGACCCAATCGTCGCTGCGGCGGCCGGGCCGGTAGGTGCTGCCGAGCCGCTTCGCGACCAGGCCCGCCAGCCCGCGCCCCCGCGCCGCGGCCAGCAGCGCCGCCCCATCGCCGCGATGCCAGGAAGGCGTCTGCCAGGCGCCGCCGTCGAGGTCGAGGCCCTCCAGCAGCGAGCGGCGCTCCTCGTAGGGGAGTGCCGTCGCATCGCGGCCGTCGCAGAACAGGAGGTCGAAGAGCATCAGCGTCGCCGGTGCGTCTCGGGACAGCCGCCGCGCGACCGATTCCGAGCCGGCGCGCTTTCGCTCTCGCAGCCGCTCGGCGCTGGGCCGCCCTTCGTCGTCAAGCACCACCACCTCGCCGTCCAGCACTGCCTCGGTGGCACCGAGCGAGCGGGCGATCCGCCGCAGCTCCGGAAACCTGTCCACGGTTTCGGCCTCGAGGCCGCGGCTGCGTGAGCGGCGGATGTGGCCCGGCTCGCACCACAGCAGCGTCCGCAGCCCGCCCCAGGCGATCTCGAACCCCCAGGCGTTCGGATCGGAGGGCATCGCGCCGCGCCGCGGCTGCATCGGCTTCATCTCCTCCGGAAGTGGCTGCCGCTCGGGGTCGAGCGGCGGGTCCATGCGGTGGATGATCCAGTTCTTGCCGCGGGTCTGAAACAGCGCGTAGCGGCCGCTCAGCCGCTCGCCGTCGAAGCTTGCGATCACCTCGTTGGCGCGCAGCTTCTGCGCCTCGTAGGTGCCGCGATCCCAGATCGACATCGTCCCGGCGCCGTACTCGCCGCTCGGTATCTGGCCCTCGAAGTCGAGGTATTTCAGGGGGTGGTCCTCGGTTCGCACCGCGAGGCGGTTGGCGCTGCGGTCGGGAAGCTGCGGGATGCCGCGCGGCAACGCCCAGGAAAGGGCGACGCCCTCGTGCTCGAGCCGCAGGTCCCAGTGCAGGTTGGTGGCGTCGTGCTGCTGGACCACGAAGCGGCCCGATCCGGCGAGGTCGGGGGCCTCGTCTCCGCGCGGCTCGGGGGTGTGCGCAAAGGAGCGCTTGCGCTTGTACTCCTGGAGCCTGTCGCCCTTGGCCGCCACCGGCCAGAGGCTAGTCGAGGGCGACGTGCTCCAAGGCGGCCTTGCCGGCGCCCAGCGACGCGATTCCGATCGTGTGCCGCGGGGCGCGCCGTCGCTGTGTCGGCGAGCCGGGATTGAAGAGCTGGAAGCCGTCCTCTTCTTCGTGCAGCGGCATGTGCGAGTGGCCGAAGACGACGACGTCGGCGTCGGGGAACCGCTGCTGCATTCGCTGCAGCCGCCCCGCTGCCGGCCCGGCATCGTGGATCAGCGCCAGGGTCACCCCCTCGATCGTCAGCTTCAGCTCGGCCGGAAGTCTGCGCACCAGCTCCGGCGCGTCGACGTTGCCGTGAACGGCATGAACGGGCGGCCCGATCGCCTCGATTTCGGCCAGGGCAGCCGCGGTCGAGATGTCGCCGGCGTGGAGGACCAGGTCGGTCGCCGCCAGCAACTCGATGCAGCCGGCCGGCAGCCGTCTCGCACCCGACAGATGGGTGTCGGCGATGACCGCCGCCCGGGCGGCCAAGCCTCAGGCCGCCGCTTCGCTGGTGTCGGGCAGCTCGGCGCTGGCGCTGGCCGGGCTCTCCGGAACGATCTCCGCCGCCGCGAGCTGCTCGGCGCTGACGTTGCGCGGGTGGTGGCAGGCGGCGATCCGCCCATCGCCGAACGAGGCCAGCGGAGGCTCCTCGGTCCCGCAGATCTCGGTTGCCCAGGGGCAGCGGGTGTGGAAGCGGCAGGCCGGCGGCGGGTCGATCGGGCTCGGAACGTCGCCCTCCAGCACCAGCGGCTCGCGGGCGGCGTTCTCCTTCGGGTCCGGGATCGGCACCGCCGACAGCAGCGCCACCGTGTAGGGGTGGACCGGGTTCGAGTAGAGCTGCTCGGCCGGCGCCGACTCGACGACCTTGCCCAGGTACATCACCGCGATCCGGTCGGAGACGTGGCGGACGACGCTGAGGTCGTGGGCGACGAAGATGTAGGTCAGCTTGAACTCCTCCTGCAGGTCCTCGAGCAGGTTGATGATCTGGGCCTGGATCGAGACGTCCAGCGCCGAGACCGGCTCGTCGGCGACGATCAGCTTCGGCTTCAGGCCGAGCGCCCGGGCGATTCCGATCCGCTGCCGCTGGCCGCCCGAGAACTCGTGCGGGAAGCGGTTGTAGTGCTCGGAGGAGAGACCGACCCGCTCCAGCAGCTCCTCGACCCGCCTGCGCAGCTCGTCGCCCTCGGCGATCCCGTGGAGTCGCATCGGCTCGCCGACGATCTGGCCGACGCGCTTGCGCGGGATTGAGCGAGGCATAGGGGTCCTGGAAGATCATCTGCATCTCGCGCCGCAGTGGGCGCATCTCGGCGCTGCGAGAGCTCGCCGATCTCGCGGCCGTCGAAGTTGATCGAGCCCGAGGTCGGCTCGATCAAGCGCAGCATCGTCCGGCAGAGGGTCGACTTCCCGCAGCCCGACTCCCCGACCAGGCCGAGCGTCTCGCCCGCGCTCGACGGAGAGGCTGACGTCGTCGACGGCCCGAACCCGGGCGACCTCGCGGTCGAACAGCACCCCCGACTTGATCGGGAAGTGCTTGACCAGGTGGCTGCACCTCGAGCAGCGGCTGGTCGTTCACGCCGGTGCCTTCAGGCCGATCCGCCCGTCCACGACGCGCTGGCTGCGCTTTGTGCTCCGGATCGAGCCAGCAGCGATCGAGGTGTCGGGGGACGATGGGCAGCCGGGCCTCCAGCGGCGGGACCTCGGTGCAGCGATCGAATGCGTGCGGGCAGCGGGGCCGGAAATGGCAGCCCTGCGGTGGCGCCAGCAACGAAGGCGGCAGCCCGGGCATCTGCGCAAGCCGCTCCGGGCGCGGCCGGTCGAGCCGGGTCAGCGAGCCCATCAGGCCCCAGGTGTAGGGGTGCTGGGGGTCGTAGAAGACCTGGTCGAGGGTCCCCTGCTCGACGATTCGCCCCGCGTACATGACCAGCGACCCGGTCGGCGATCTCGGCGACGACCCCGAGGTCGTGGGTGATGATGATCACCGCCATCCCCAGCTCGCCTGGAGGCGCTCCAGCAGCTGCAGGATCTGGGCCTGGGTGGTGACGTCGAGCGCGGTCGTCGGCTCGTCGGCGATCAGCAGCTTCGGCTCGTTGGCGAGCGCCATTGCGATCATCGCCCGCTGCCGCATCCCGCCCGAGAATCTCGTGCGGGTAGTCGTCGACCCGCCGACCGGGCTCGGGGACGCCGACCAGCTCGAGCAGCTCGACCGCCCGCTGCTTGGCGGCATCGCCGAAGAGTGCTTTGGTGGGTGGCGATCGCCTCGGTCAGCTGGTCGCCGACCTTGTAGAAAGGGTGCAGGGAGGAGAGCGGATCCTGGAAGATCATCGCGATCTCCTCGCCCCGGACTCGCCGCAGCGATCGTCTCGGCGATCGCCAGCAGGTCCTCTCCCTCGAACCTCGCGGTGCCCGGAGATCTCCGTGTTCTCGCCGCGGGTCAGGCCGAGGATGGACATGCTGGTGACGCTCTTGCCCGCAGCCCGACTCGCCGACGATTCCGAGCGTCTCGCCTCCTCGACGGCGAAGCGAGACCCCGTCGACAGCCTGCACCACCCCGTCCTCGGTGCTTGAACTAACCCGCAGGTCCGTCGACCTCGAGCAGGCTCACTGGTACCTCACCCTCGGATCGAGGTAGGCGTAGGCGATGTCGACGATCAGGCTGAAGATGATGATGAAGAAGGCGCCGAATAGGACTACGCCCTGGACCACCGGCAGGTCGGAGCGCTCGATCGCCGTGAAGACCAGCCGGCCGACGCCGGGGATGTTGAAGACCGACTCGGTGAGGATCGCGTTGCCGGCCAGCAGCAGGCCGATGTCGACGCCGAGCAGCGTCACGATCGGGGTCACCGCGCTGCGCACCCCATGGCGCATGATCACCCGCCGCTCCGGCAGTCCCTTCGCGCGCGCGGTGCGGATGTAGTCCTCCCCCATCACGTCGATCAGGCTCGAGCGCAGATAGCGGG
Organism: uncultured Actinomycetes bacterium; assembly: GCA_963793785.1. GTDB lineage: Bacteria > Actinomycetota > Thermoleophilia > Solirubrobacterales > 70-9 > CAWCBH01. Next base: position 2,080,488 of record CAWCBH010000003.1, on the reverse strand, counting down.
CGTAGATCGCGGCCGACGCTGCCGCGAGTGTGATCCAGGGCAGGATCAGCGCCGTCGCCCAGTCAATGACTCCGCTGGAGATCGGCGTGTAGGAGCCCTGGCCGGGAAAGATCGGGAGACTCGCCGATGTCATCGGCGAACAGGTAGAGCAGAACCAGGCCGAGCCAGAAGACCGGCGCCGAGTACAGCACCAGGGTCGTGACCATCGTCGCGCGATCGAACGCCGGAACGCTGCCTCACCGCAGAAATGATCCCGACCGGGAACGCGACCGCAGCCAGATGAACGACCGCCCCGATCACCAGCGAGATCGTCGCCGGCAGGCGGTCGAAGATCAGCTCGCGTACCGGCGCGTTCGACTCGTAGCTGTAGCCGAAGTCGAAGTGCAGGACGAGGTCGCGGACGTAGTACCAGTACTGGACGTAGATCGGTTCGTCGAGGCCCGAGGCGACTCGCGGATCCGGTCGATCTCCTCCGGCGTCGCCAGCCGCCCGGCCCGCGCCAGCGGCCGGATCCCCGGAGGGCAGGGCGTAGAAGATCAGGAAGATCACCGCGCTGACGATGAACAGCAGCCCGATCCCCCAGAGGACGCGTCTGACTATGTAGCGGAGCATCTGCGTCGCATGCGGAGAGGTGGAGCGGCCGCCGCCGGCGTCGGCGGCGGGGCTCCCTTCTCGGCTCCTAGCCGCTCGCCTACGGGTTCTTCAGCGAGGTGAACGAGATGTCCATTGTCGGCTGTTGAACAGGCTGATCACCGCGTTCACGTTCGCCGACCGGATGTTCGGCTGGTTGTCCCAGATGTAGATGATCGCCGGTGCCTGGGCCGTGATCATGCGGTTCGACCTCGGCCCAGGCCTGGGCCCGCTCCTCCGGGTCGGTGACCAGGGCTGGCCTCATCGATCGCCTTGTTGATCGCCGGCACGTCGAGCTGCGGCCAGTTGGCGTTGTTGGTCGGCATGAATCGCGTCGCCGCTGAACGGCACCTCGAGGATCGCCTGCGGGTCCCTGAAGTCCTTCGATCCAGCCCACGGTCGGCGCAGACGTCGTAGTTGGTCGCCTTCGGGACCTCGCAGAACTTCGTGTACATCGTGTCCGACGAGACCAGGCGCAGGTTGACGTTGAAGCCGAGCTTGGCGAGCTCGTCGCGCAGCGACCTCGCTGACTCGCTTGTCGATGCCGGCGTTCTCGCCGATCACGCAGGATCTCCTCGTCGCCCTCGTACTTGCCGCTGTCGAAGCCGGCCTTGCGGAAGTACTTCGCCGCCAGCTCGGGATCGCCGCTCGGGTTCGACGATGAAGTCGAAGCCGAAGCCCTCCTCGCCTCCCGACTCCTCGAATCCCGGGATCAGCGGCGAGATGAAGTGAGTCGGCGATCTCGCCGACCAGCGGGCCCCCTCGCGCGAGGCGCAGCGCCTCGCGGTCGACCCCGGCGACAACCGCCTTGCGGACGTTGATGTCGTTGAACGGCGGCATCGCGTGTTCAGGGCGAGGTAGCGGTTGCCGCTCCCGGGGACCACGGCCAGCTGGTCCGGGTACTCGGTTGCCGCCAGCTTCAGGCCCTGCGGCTCGGGGATGATGTCGCCGTTCACCTGCGACTCACCGGTGAGGATCCTGCGGATGGCTGAGTTCACGTCGGTGAACCCCTCCGTGAACTCGATCCGGTCCAGGTAGGCCGGGCGGTAGTCGGTCGACGGGATCCCAGTTCGGATTGCGGACCAGCGATGATCGACTTGCCGGGGTTGTAGCCGGTCAGCGTTGCCCTCGGCGTCGTTCTCGACCATGTAGGGGCCGGTGCCGACCAGCGTACTCGCCGTAGGTGGAGGGGCTCTCGGCGTCGAACTCCTTCGCGTACTCCTCCGGAACCGGGGCGCCGAGCGGCAGCGACAGGGACCTGATGACGACCGGCGCGGTCGGGCCGAGTCATCTTGAAGACCAGCGTGCGGTCGTCGGGCGTCGTGATGCCGCTGATGTCAGGCGCGACCGTCGGGTCCTGCTCGATTGCGGCCTCTGCCTGGTCGAAGCCGACGACATCCCCGAAGTAGGAGCTGAGGTAGCTCGTTGGCCACGCCCGGCATCAAGCCACGCTCGATCGCGTACTTGAAGTCGGCAGCCCTGATCGCGCGATCGACCGGCGGGCTGTACTTGATCCCATCCTTGATCTTGAACGTGATCGTCCTGCCGTCCTCCGAGACCTGCGGCTCGCCGTCGGCCAGGTCAGGCTGCGGCTCCTGATCCTCGTCGGGAGGCCATCCCATCAACCCCCGAGGAAGTCGGCGAAATCGAGCATGTAAGTGAACTGGTAGTAGGCCGCGCCGGGATCCAGGTAGTCGATGTCCCCCGCCGCGACTACCGTCGAGAGTGCCGCCCTCCTTGGCGTCATCCGGCGGTGCCGTCGTCGGCTGGAAGTCCTCGCCGGTGAGTTCGCCACCATCCCCTCCCTCGTCGTCGTCGTCGCCGCAGGCCGCCAGGCCAAGCGCGAATGCGAGCAACAGCGCCGGAATCAGCGCCCAGTACAGCGTCCGTCGCATCGTGGGTCCTTTCTGAGTTGACATCGTTAAAAGCTTCGTCGTCACTTCCTGCTTGCCTTCGGGTTGAGTGCGTCTTGCAGTGCGTCGCCGACGATGTTGAAGGCGAGCACCGTGAATAGCAGCGCGAGGCCCGGGTAGAGCATGTACCACCAGGCGGTGTCGAAGATCTGGGTCGCGTCGGAGAGCATCTGCCCCCAGCTCGCGGTCGGGGGCTGCACGCCGACGCCGAGGAACGAGAGTGCGGCCTCGTAGAGGATCACCTGCGGGATCAGGATCGAGGCGTAGACGATGATCGGGGGGACCAGGTTGGGGAGGATCTCGGTGAAGATGATCCGCCGGTTCGAGGCGCCGACCGAGCGCGCCGCCTCGACGTACTCTCGCTCGCGCAGCGAGAGCGTCTCGCCGCGCACGATGCGGGCGATCGGCGTCCAGGTGGTGAAGGCGATGACGAATATCACCACTCCCAGGCCGGGCTTCAGCAGCCCGCCGAGGCAGCCGTCGCCGAGCGAGCAGGAGGCGGCGAGGCCGGTCGCGAGCAGCAGGTAGGGAATCGCCAGCAGGACGTCGATCGAGCGCGAGACGACGACGTCGACCCAGCCGCGCAGATAGCCGGCGAGCAGACCGAGAATCACGCCGACCATCGTCGCCAACCCGGTGGCGACGAAGGCGACGATCAGCGAGACCCGCGTGCCGTAGATCGTGCGGCTGAAGACGTCTTGGCCGATCGTTGTCGACGCCGAACGGGTGGGCGCTGCTGGGCCCGGTTGGGGTGCCGAAGACGTCGAGGGCGCTCGTGTCGCGCTCGTCGGGGGGTGGCGTCCCGGCGATCTCGACGATCAGCGGCGCGGCAATCGCGACGACGATCAGCAGACCGATGAAGGCCATGGAGGCGAGCGCGAGACGATCCTCTCGAAATCGCCGCCAGAAGAGCTGCAACGGCGATGCGGGCCGGGGCGCCGGCCCGGACTAAGCCAGGCCCCGGCGAACGGGGTTGCCGCTTGGGTCGCTTCAGCCACGCGCGTTCCTCTCCCCGGCGGGGCATCCTGCCCCACCGCAGGCCACATTACCCACTTTCGGGCTCGCTGATTCGGGCGACGGGGCGCGGTCGCAGCTCCAGCACCATCTCGTCGACTCGACGGTCGGAGCGAGCTCGATCGCCGCCCCAGCGCGCGCCGAGCAGCGGCGCCGCGACGACGACCACGGCGAGGACGCCGATGCCCGCGACCAGGAACGCGGCCCGCGGATCGTGGCCGACCGTGACCAGCCCCCCGAGCAGGAAGCCGAGCCCCGGCATCGCGGCGCCGATCGACTCCAGCACGCTCATCACCCGCGCCTGCATGGCGGCGACGGTCAGCTCCTGCACGGCGCTGACCGTCGAAACCCACTGGACGCCGTTCCCGATCCCTCCCAGCACCGAGGCTGTGCAGGCGACCGTTAGCGTCGGCGCCGAGGCCAGGCCGAGGTAGGCGATTCCGACGATGGCGGTGCTTGTGACCAGCAGCAGCGGCAGCGAAGCACGACGCAGGGCCGCGAAGACGAAGCTGCCGACGATCATCCCGCCGCCCCAGCTCGCCAGCAGCAGCCCGTAGCCGGAGTCGCCGGCGTCGAGGGTCTCCTTCGCGTAGATGACCTCGATCGGGATCACGGCGGCGAAGAAGACGAAGGCCGCCGCCTGCGCGACCAGCAAGCGGCGCAGGATCGGCCGCTGTCCGATGTATGCGAGGCCGGCCCGCACCCGCTCGCGAAGCCGTCCCGGATCCGGCACGGCGTGTGGAAGCGCGGGGGCGGTGAGGAGGATGCAGGCGACGAGGTAAAAGGAGGCGGCATCGAGAAGCAGCGCCGTCTGGACGCCGAATCCCGCGACCACGAGGCCGGCCAGGCCGGGGCCCAGCGCGGCGCCGCCGGTGAAGGCGACGTTGAGGATCGCGTTGCCGGCGCGAAGCTCCCCGGTCGGGCGCCAGCAGCGCCGCGACGACGGCGCGGGTAAGGGCGCGTCCAGTCAGTGCGAGGGCGCCGTCGATAGTCGCCACCGCGATCACCAGCGGCAGCGAGAAGTTGGTCGCCAGCAGGGCAAGGCCTCCGAAGGCCGCCGCCTCGAAGCAATAGATCACCGGCAGCGCGATCCGCGGCGGTGGCCGCTCGGCGCGGGCGACCAGAAACGGGGCCACGAGCGCCGGCAGGAACCGGGTGCCGAGGAACAAAGCCGCGGTCGCCAGGGCGTTGTCGGTCTGGTCGTAGACGAGGACCGAGAGGGCGATGATGCCCAGCCAGTCGCCGAGCTCGTTCAGCGCATAGGAGGCGGCAAGGCGCCGGAAGGCCGGCCGGCGGAGAGGATCGCGCAACGAGCTACGCATGCGGTCGCCTGGCGCCTACTCGATTTCTGCACAACTTTTGCTGCAGATGCACAAGTTTTCCGCAGCTTGTGGTAGAACCCGTGTCAAGCAATTGATGAGTTCCGCTCCAGGCGGGCATAGAGGGTTCTCAAGGAAGGGAAGAAAACCTATGGGCTACCGTCACTAAGACTTCATAGACGAACGCTACTTGCAACGTTCGTTCCAGATCGAAGGGCGTCCTGCGCGGGGCGCCTTTCGTCTTTTCGGGCCCGGGTCTCCTAGCCCTGCGGGGCGCCGGCTCGCGAATCTGCGCTCTGCAATGCGATGTACATGCGTCCAGGCATGCCTGCTGGGGCCGATAGCGGTTGTAACGTGCGCCCCGCAAGTAGCGTTCGCAGCAAGGTTCTGGGGGTGAACGGCGAAGGGAACCGAGCGCGACCACGGAATCCCTAGCCAGCCTCGGCGCTATGCGCGAGCGCCGTGAGCCAACAGCCCATGCGTGACAAGCGTCCCACCCCCACGGTGATCGCCGTGCAAATCGCGGCGCTCATGGTTGCCATCGCGATCGGCGCCTGGCGCGCCACCTACGGCGACTGGGATCCGGCGCTGTTCGGGATCCTGCTCGGCTTCTCGGTCTTCAGCGATCTGACCGCGATCCAGACCAACTCGCGGGTGAAGATTTCCGGCAGCTTCCTGGCCCTGGTGTTGGCGATGGTTTTTCTCGGCGGCGCCCCGGCGGCGGCGATCGGGGTGCTGACGATTCTCGCCGGCTGGCTCCGCTGGCGCGACGACTGGCACTACCTGCTCAACAACGTCGTCACCTACGCGACCTTCCCGCTGCTGACCGGGATCGCCTTCCACGAGACGGTCGCTCGGGCCGGCCTGACCGCGGACGACCCGAGCTTCTACGTCCTCGTCTTCGGGCTCTTCCTGCTGGCGCTGGCGCTCAACTTCACGATGATCGCCGCCTATGCCTGCTACCTCGAGCGCCAATCGTTCTGGGCCAAGACCCGCACGGCGCTGATCCCGCTGCTCCCGTCGGAGCTGGCGGCGGCGCTGATGGCGGTCGGCATCGCCTTCGTCTACCACGAGGTCGGCCTTGCCGGGGTGGCGATGTTCGGGATCGTGCTGATCACCTTCCAGTACCTGCTCGGGGCGTTGCTGGTCTCCCAGCAGCGGGCCGAGGAGCTGGAGATGCGAGGCAAGCAGCTGGCGAGCTTTCAGGTCGGGATGCTGAGCGCGATGCTGCGCACGCTCGACCTCCGGGACCAGATGACCGCCCGCCACAGCGCCGCCGTGGCCCGCTACTCGCGGGCGATCGCCCAGCGCGCCGGCTACTCGCGCCGCGAGGAGGAGCTGGTCCACATCGCGGCGCTGCTGCACGACATCGGCAAGTTCATCCTCCCGGACCGGATCCTGAAGGCGAACGTGCCGCTGACCGAAGAGGACTGGATGCTGATCCGGCGCCATCCGGCGCAGGGCGCGCGGGTCGTCTCCTCGCTGGACGGCTACGGCCCGGTGGCGGAGATCATCCTCGCCCATCACGAGCGGATCGACGGCAAGGGCTACCCCCGCGGCCTGGTCGCCGACGACATTCCCGAGATGGCCCGGATCATCTCGGTCGCAGACACGTACGACGTGATGACCGCGCGCGACTCCTACCGGGCGCCGGTCTCCTCGTTCGAGGCGATCCAGGAGCTGAAGCGGGTCGCCGGAACCCAGCTCGACGCCCGCTTCGTGGAGATCTTCGTCGAGCTGATGGAAGGCAAGGACCTCAGCTTCCGCCACGGCGAGGACGCCGACTTCGAGAAGGAGCTGGAGCTGGAGGCGCGGATCGAGGAAGCCGCGACGCCGGGCAACGGCACCGACCGCTTCCTCGCCGGCCACACGAGCGCTTAGCGCCGGAGTCTCAGAGCCGAGGGCCGCCCGGCGGGATGACGCGGTATCCGCGCAGTCGCGCTGCGAGCCCGCGCGAGGCGCTCAGCGACTGGCGCAGCGCCCGCCTTTCGGCGGGCCCGGGCGGGGTAACCGCGGCGCTCGCGTACCGGTGCTCCCGCAGCGCCCTGCGCGTAAGCCGCCGCCGCCGCCGCGCGCCCGCCGGCAAGGCGCCGCTCGATCGTCAGCAGGGTGGCCTGGCGAGGAAGGGTCCAGCCGAGCCGGGGCAGTGCCGCGGCAAGCTCATCCAGCTGGGCCTCGACGGTCGCGCCGCTTCGCAGCCGCCGCCGGCGCCGGGCGGCCCGGGCGGTGTAGATGGCCGCCAAGACCCCGATCGCCGGACGGCGGCGGCTCCGATCACGGAGCCGGTGTCATCGCCGCCGCCGGGTGGCGCGGAGGACGGGCCGGCGCCGGTCTGCGGGGTCGGCTTGCGAACGGATCTGATCGGGTCCGGTGGCGGCGGCGTTTGCGCTCAGACCGCCGGCGGCGCGAAATTGCAACTCCGGCGGCGCGATGCTCGGCGTCGGGTCGAAGACGACCCAGCCGATCTCCTCGAAGTAGACCTCGACCCACGAGTGCGCGTCGAAGTCGGTGACCCGGAAAGCGCCTTCGGCGCCGCTGAAGATCCCGGGTGCGAACCCGGCGACGACGCGGCTCGGGATCCCGACCATCCGCAGCATCAGCGCCATCGCGCCCGAGAACTGCTGGCAGTACCCGAGCCGGTCCTCGAACAAAAAGGAGGCGAGCGGAAACTGCCGCTCGGGCGGGTCCTCGGAGTACGAGTAGCGGCTCTCGAGATGGCGCTGGATCGCGACCACGGCGGCGTGCGGGGATGCCGCCTCGTCGGTCAGCCGGCGGGCCAGGCGCCCGACGGCGGCGTAGGGACCGGCGGCGATCTGCCGCTCGGCTGCAGCCCCGGCGAGGCCGCTGCCCCAGGGCGGCACCGAGACAGTCGTCTCGCCGCCCCCGCCGGATTCCTCCAGCGGCAGCTCCAGCGACGTGTAGGGCGCCAGCTCTCGCGAGTAGCTGCGATCGGCGCCGCGCAGCTGCGCCTGGGTGGGGTCCGGGACGTAGGCCTCGACGGTGTAGACGTCACCGGACGTCAGCGGGTCGGCTCCGGTAGTGGTGGTCCCGTCGGCAGACGGCGAGAGGCTGATGCTGGTCCGCTCGGCGGTTCCGGGTGCGAAGACCAGCTCCGATCGCAGCTCGCCGATCTCGAAGTCAGCCCTCTCGAGCCAGCCGGGATGGGTCTCCGCATCGGCCTGCCCGTAGCGCGCGAAGGCCGACTGCGCCGGGCTCTCTTCGAGCGGCGCCCGCTGCCAGCGCCGCCCGTCGAAACTGTCCAGCACCTCGGCCTTCCAGTAGCGGGCTTCGTCGCTGCGGACCCTCAGCAGCGTCGTCCCGTCGCGGGGCCAGTCGAGAGGCCCGTAGGAGTGCTCCCAGCGAAAGCTCGCCGGGGCGCCGTCGCTGAGCAGATTCCAGGCGCGGTAGTCCCACCAGGCCCGGTCGCCGTCGAGCGCCGCGGACGCGGGAAGGGCCATCGCCGCCGCCAGGCCGACGGTTGCGAACCCGATCGCGGCGCTGCGCCTGGTGGCGAGGCGGGGAAGCCAAAGCCAGGCGGCGATCAAGCCCAGCAACGCCAGTCCGAGCGGCAACTCGGCACCGCGGCTGTCCCAGGCGACGGCGATCCCGAACAGCGCCAACAGGGCGACCAGGCCGGCAAGCCGCAAGGCGGATCTGGTCCGGGCTCGGCGGGCGGGCCAGAAGGCGAGCGCCGCCGCCAGCGTGAGCAACACGGGGGCGCCGAACAGGATCGCTCGCCGCACCCAGGTCGCGTCGCCGGCATAGGGGACGCCAAGCTCGTCCAGCCGTCCCAGGGCCGGGTCGAGCCTGGTGCCGAGCTCGCCCCAATGCCAGGGCGGCAACAGCCGCAGCGGCAAGCCGGCGGCGAGGAGGCCGGCGGCCAGGGTGAGCAGGGCGACGAGGCCCGAGAGGCACCACAGCGCGACCACGGCCGATCGGGTCCTGCGTCCGGCGAGGCTCGAGGCGCCGATCGCAAGCAACAACGCCGACCCGGCGACGACGATCGCGACCAGCAGGATCGCCCGAGCCAGGGGCGGGTCGGCGAGAAGCGTGAACCAGTGCAGGGTCGCAAACGCCGCCAGCGCGGCGAAGGCGATCAGACGCCAGGCGCCGAGATCGCTCATGCAGCCTTTCCGGCGCCGGCTTCGCGCGGCATCGCTGCGCTCAGCAGCTGCCCCCGGCATCCGGCGACCGTGAAGGCGACTCCGATCCCGTTCAGGCCCGTCGGAGTGACGAGCCAGCGCCGGCGGGCGCCGATCCGGCGCGAGTCCCGTTCCGCCGCCGACGCGGACGCGGCGCTGACCCAGAAGACCGTCTGCGCCCGCAGGCTTCGCAGCGAGCCGCCGGGAGCGTCGCCGGCCCCGACGAGGGCGAGGCTCGCATGCAGATGGGGCCAGCCGGCCAGATCACGGCCCAGCTCGACGGGCCGCGCGGCGCCGGGGATCAGCGCCGCGCAGCCGCGGCGCCGACCGAGATGGACACACAGCGAGGCCGCCGCCCGGACTGCGTGCTCGAGGGATTCCTCGTCATCGGGGCGGCCGGCATCGAGGACGACCAACGGCGCTCCGACGGCGCCGGCCACGAGGCGGCGCTCGAACATCTCGCCGCTGCGGGCGACGGTCGGCCAATGGATCCGAGTCGCCGGGCTGCCGTCCCGATAGGGCCGCAGGCCGTCGATCTCGAACTCCACGCCGGCGACGTCGAGCCGGCTTCCAGCTCCGGCCGGATCAAGGCCCGACTGCGCCGCGTCGCCGCGCCCGCCACCGCTGTCGGTTGCCTCCACCGGCGCGATCAACGGCAGCACCAGCAGCTCGTGAGCGGTCGTCCCACGCACCCGGCGCGAGCGCATGCCGAGCGGGTCTTCGAGGATCACGGTCGGCGGTGGCAGTCGTCGCCGCCCGCGACCCCAGACCGCCGGCGCGGCGCTGATCGTGCGCGAGGAGGGGCGCAGGGGCAGGGGCTCGGCAAGCAGCGGGTCGTCGACCCGGCCGCCCGGGCCCGGGAACCATCGCGATCGAATCGTGATTCGCAACGGGTAGGGCTCTCCTTCGACCAGGCGGGGAGGGCCCTCCTCGCGCTCGACCCCGACGACGCGGGCGGCCAGCTCGACCCACAGCGAGAGCCCGACGGCCAGGCCTGCCAGAGCGATCCCCGGGACATAGAGGGAAGGGGAGTCGAAGCCCCCCGCCGCGACGATCATCGCCAGGCCCAGGATCAAGATCGTCAGCGGGCCGGGGAAAAGAACCACCTACATCTCGGCTCGGCTTCGCAGCCGTCGCGAACAATCAGACATAGACGCTCCGGCTGCTCCGCCTCACAGCGCCGGCACCCGCTCCAGCGCGTCGCCGACCACGGCCGAGCGCTCGCTGACCGGTATCCCGGGCGCCAGCAACAACCGGTGGGAGAGCACCGAAGGGGCCAGCGCCTGCACGTCGTCGGGCAGGACGTGGTCGCGGCCCTCCAGCGCCGCCAGCGCCTTCGCGGCGCGGAACAACATCAGCCCCGCGCGCGGACTTGCTCCGAGCTCGACCCGGGAGTCCTCTCGAGTCGTCTTGCAGACCGCGACTATGTAGCGGCGAATCGCCTCGCTGGCGTGCAGCGAGCCGGTCGCCGCCTGGGCGGCGTGCATCGTCGCCGTGTCGGCGACAGCTCCCAGGTCGAGCACGCGATCGTGCTCCGCGTGCTCGGCCAGCATCTCCGCCTCGTCCCCGGAGCTGGGGTAGCCGAGCGAGACCCGGACCATGAAGCGGTCAAGCTGCGCCTCGGGCAGCGGGTAGGTGCCCTCGTACTCGACCGGGTTCTGGGTTGCGAGGACGACGAAGGGTCGCGCCAGCTCGTGTTGCTGGCCGTCGACCGTCACATGGTGCTCCTGCATGCACTCCAGGAGCCCGGATTGGGTCTTCGGAGAGGTGCGATTGATTTCGTCGACGAGGACCACGTTGGCGAAAACGGGCCCGGGATGAAACGAGAACTGCGCCTCGCGCTGGTCGAAGACGTTGGTGCCGACGACATCGGAGGGGAGCAGGTCGGCGGTGCACTGGATGCGGGCGTACTCGGCCCCGAGCGAGCGGGCGAGCGCTCTCGCCAGCGCCGTCTTGCCGACCCCCGGATAGTCCTCGATCAGGACGTGGCCCTCGGCGAGGACGGCGACGAGAACGTCGCGCAGCACCCGCTCGGAGACCTTCACGGCGCGCTGGACGTTGGCCTGCAATCGCGAGCCGATCTCGGCAACCGCGGCGGGATCGAGCTGCGGGGCGGAGGACACCGCCTCCATGGTAGGCGGGACGAACCGCCGGCTCTAGCGGGGCTGCGGGTACTGGCTGCTTACGAAGCGATCCCACATGCGGTCGCTGAGCAGCCGCCGTGCTCCCATGCTCAACCCCGCCGAGGCGGTGACCTTGTACCTGGTCCGCGGGCGCTTGGCCGTTATCGCGCGCTCGATCTTGCGGGCCACGGTCTCCGGCCCGCCGCCGAGACGGGCGAGGCCGCTCTCATACGCCCCTGCGGTTATGGCGCCGACCGCGTGGTTGAACTTGGCGTAGGGGCCGTCGTCGCTGGTCTCGGCCATCGACCCCACCGCGGCATCGGCGAAGCTGGTCTTGATCAGCCCCGGCTCGATCACGACGACGTCGATGCCAAAGCCCGCGACCTCGAAGCGAAGCGCGTCCGAGAGCGCCTCCACGGCGTGCTTCGTTGCGTGGTAGACACCGCCGCCCGGGAAGGTCAGCTTGCCCCCCATCGAGCTGACGTTGACGATCCGCCCGCTGCCGCGGCGGCGCATCCCCGGCAGGACCAGCTGGCACATCCTCATCAGGCCGAAGACGTTGGTCTCGAACTGGCGCCGGACGCTCTCCAGCGGCACCGTCTCCACAGCGCCCGACTGGCTGTAGCCGGCGTTGTTGACCAGGGCGCCAACGGCGCCCGCTTCCTGCTCGACGGCCTCCACGCAGGCCCTCATCGAGGCCTCGTCGGTGACGTCGCAGGCAAGCGTCCGGCACCCCGCCGCCTCGAGGTCCTCGATCGATTCCGGCCGCCGGGCGGTGGCGAAGACCGTGTGCCCCTCGCCGGCCAGATGCCTGGCGGTTTCGTGCCCGATCCCCGACGAGCAGCCGGTGATCAGGACCGGCTGGGCTCCCTCGACCATGCTCGCAAGCATATGCCGTAGGGTCGCGCCGGATGCGCGCCGTCACCTTCCAGGCTCCTGGCGAGGTCAAGGTCGAGGAGAGGCCCGACCCGGAGGTCGGCTCACCCGACGAAGCGGTGATCCGGGTCGAGGCGACCGGGGTCTGCGGATCCGACCTGCACCTCTACCACGGCCGGATCCGGATCGAGCCCGGGTTCACGCTCGGCCACGAATACGTCGGCACCGTGCTGGAGGTCGGGGACGCCGTGCAGCGGGTCAAGGAAGGAGACCGGGTCCTGGGCGCCTTCGTCACCGCCTGCGGAGAATGCTTCTTCTGTCGCCTCGGCGAGTTCACGAAGTGCGACAGCGGCCGCGTCTTCGGCCACGGCTCGACGCTGGGATCCCTGCAGGGAGCGCAGGCAGAACTGCTGCTGGTCCCGCAGGCCGACATGACCCTGCGCCGCGTTCCCGAGGGGCTTTCGGACGAGGTCGCCCTGTTCGCCGGCGACGTGATGGGGACGGGGTACCACGCGATCGACGCGCTCGGCACCAAGGCGGGCGACGCGGTCGCCGTCCTCGGCCTCGGCCCGGTCGGCCTCTGCGCCGTCCAGGTCGCGAAGGCAGCCGGCGCCGCGCAGGTGATCGCGGTGGACTCGGTCGAGGAGCGGCTGCGGATGGCGGAGTCCTTCGGCGCTACGCCGGTCCACCTGAGCGAAGACGACGTGCGCGGCGCCGTCAAGGAGGCGACCGAAGGACGCGGCGTGGACGGCTGCGTCGACGCGGTCGGCCACCCGGAGGCGCTCGACATGGCCTGCCGGCTGGTCCGCAAAGCAGGCACTGTCTCTGCCACCGGCGTCTACTCGGAGCCGATCGAGCTTCACATGGGCATCGTCTGGATCAAGTCGCTGACCTTGCGCAGCGGCCAGGCGAACGTGATCGCCCACCTCGACCCGGTGCTCGACCGGCTCGCCTCGGGGGACCTCGACCCGGCGCCGCTGGTCACCCACGAGATGAATCTCGACGACGCCGCCGAGGCCTACGCGGTCTACGACAACCGCGAAGCGCTGAAGATCGTCCTGCGGCCGTAAGGCCTGCTTTCAGTCACCGGCTTGCGAAGCGCGATAATGGCGACGCGATGACGGACTCTCTGCGTGGCAAGCTCCTGATCGCAGCACCGAGCCTGTTCGACTTCTTTCGCCGCACGGTGATCCTGATGGTCGAGCACACCGATGACGGCGCCTTCGGCGTCGTCTTGAACCGCACCTCGGAGACGACCGTCGCCGAAGCCGTCCCGGCGCTGTCCGACCTCGCCGGGGGCGAGGAACCGGTGCGAATCGGCGGGCCGGTCGGTACCGAGTCGGTGGTGATCCTAGGCGAGTTCGATGACCCCGAGACCTCCCCGAAGCTGGTCGTCGGCGACCTCGGGATCGTCGATCCCGACGACCCCGCCGCGGTCAGCCGCGCCCGGATCTACGCCGGGCATTCAGGCTGGGGGCCGGGGCAGCTCGAGGACGAGCTCGATCGCGACGCCTGGCTCGTCGAGACCGCGAGCCCCGAGGACCCGTTTCGCGACGGCGACATCTGGTCGACGGCGCTGGCGCGCCGCGGCGGCGAGTACGCGCTGCTGGCGACGATGCCCGAGGACCCGTCGCTGAACTAGCTACCGGCGGCGGGGATCGGCGCCGGTAGCCACTCGGGCGGCAGCCTCACCGGCAGCTGATCGCCGAAGTTGGCGGCAACGCGCAGCGCCTGCGCCTGCGCAGGGCGCCCTTCGACGAGCGGGCGCAGCTGCGGGAAGTTGAGCAGCACCCGGGTCGTGGTGCCGATCTGGTAGTCGGCGGCGTTCAGCGTTTCGCCGTCGAGGGTTCCGGCGCCGATCAGCTCGTCGACCCGGTCCAGATGGGCGGGCAGCGCGGCAACGTCGGCGCGAGCCGTGGCTTCGCCGCCTCCCTCGAGCCGCACGTAGAACTGGGTCACCGGCCACAGCGCCACCGAGGTGACCCCGGGAGCTGGAAGTCCGGTTTGGCGCGCGAGTGCCGCGCGCAGGTCGCCGTCGTTGGTCACAGCCCAGCGGAAGATCCGGCGGGGAACGGGCTGATAGACCTGCTCTCCCCACCTCTCGGCGTCCTCGACCGCGACCCGCTGCTCGGGGTCGGCCCCGAACAGCGGCGGCTCGGGCACCAGCTCCTCCAGGGTGCGGGAGATCTCCAGCGAGCCTTGCACGCGACGGCCGTCGATCTTCAGCGCCGGCACCGTCCCGCCGCGGAAGCCGAGCGCCCGCAGCGCCAGCTGCTGGGAGCCGGGCGGCAGGTTGACGATCTTGGCGTCGATGCCCTTGTGGCGGAGCATCAAGCCGGCTGCCCGCGCCGGGTGTGAGACTGAGATCGCGTACAGCGTCGCCTGCATCGCCGAGACCGTACCGGGGTGCAGGACCGTAGGCTGACCGGCGATGAGCGGGCCGAGCCGGCATACGCATCCGGTCCTGCGGCGATCGGACCTCTCCCCGGACGCGATCGAGCAGTTCCGCCGCTGGTATGAGACGGCGCGCGACGAGGTGCCGCTGGCGGAGGCGATGACGCTGGCGACAGCGGGCCCCGATGGTCCGGACGCCCGCATGGTGCTGCTGAAGGGCTACGGGGCCGACGGCTTCCGCTTCTTCACCAACTACGGCAGCGCCAAGGCGGCGCAGCTGGAGGCCGACCCGCGGGCTGCACTGGTCATCTACTGGCGCCAGCAGGACCGCCAGGTGCGGGTGCGGGGAACGGTGCAGCGGCTTGCCGAGGACGACAGCGACCGCTACTTCGCCGGCCGGGCCCGCGAGAGCGGTCTCGGAGCCTGGGCCTCGCCGCAGAGCAGTCCCCTGGCCGATCGCGAGGCCCTCGATCAGCGCCTGCGGGAGGCCGAGCAGCGCTTCTCCGGCCAGCCGGAGATCCCGCGGCCCGAGTTCTGGGGCGGGTATCTGCTGCTCCCCGACTCGGTCGAGTTCTGGCAGGGCCAGCAGGCCAGGTTGCACGACCGCTTCCGCTATTCGCGGGCCGAAAGCGGCTGGCTGATCGAGCGCCTGGCTCCCTGACCGCGGCGGCGTTGCTTCTCTAGGGTGAGCGTCCCGACCCCGCGAGCAAGGAGGCCACGGATGGCGACACCCGAGACCCGCAGCGACTACGAGATCCCGGCCGAGCTTTCCTCGGGCCAGATGCTGTCTGCGGCCGACGACGGCTGGGATGTAGCCCGTCAGGCCTGGAACCTCGCAGTCGACCAGCGCCCGGAGCTGGTCGCGCTGCCGAGCAACGTCGAGGAGGTGGCCGCCACGATCGGGTTCGCGCGCCAGAACGGCCTTCGGGTCGCGGTCCAGGGCACCGGTCACAATGCCGCCCCGCTCGGGGAGCTGGACGGCACGGTGTTGATGCGGATGGGCCGCTTCGGCGAGATCGAGATCGACGCCGATTCACGCCGGGCGCGGGTCGGCGCGGGAGTCTTGTGGGGCGACGTCACGCCGGGCGTCTCCGAGCACGGCCTTGCCGCCCTGGCGGGCTCTTCGATCGATGTCGGGGTGGTCGGCTACACGCTCGGTGGCGGCCTTTCCTGGCTCGGGCGGCGTCACGGCCTGGCGGCGAACAGCGTCACCGCAGTCGAGCTCGTCAGCGCCGAGGGAGAGACGGTGCGCGCCGAGGGAGAGCGGGAGCCGGACCTGTTCTGGGCGCTGCGCGGCGGCGGCGGCAGCTTCGGCGCCGTGACCGCGATCGAGTTCGACCTCTATCCGGTCGAGGCGCTGTACGCGGGAATGCTCGCCTTCCCGTGGGAGCGATCCGGCGAGGTGCTGGAGGCCTGGCGCAGCTGGGTGGACACGACCCCCGACGAGGTCACCTCGGTCGGGCGGATCATGCAGTTCCCGCCCTTCGAGGAGGTCCCGGAGATGGTTCGCGGCCGCCAGTTCGCGATCGTCGAGGCCGCCTATCTCGGCGACGAGGAAGGCGGCGCCGAGCTGATCGCGCCGTTGCGCGAGCTCGGTCCCGAGCTCGACACCTTTGCCGCGGTCCCGCCGGCGGCGCTGTCGCATCTGCACATGGACCCCGAGCACCCGGTGCCGGGCTTCGGCGACCATCGCATGCTCGGCGCGCTGCCGGCGGAGGCGATCGAGGCGATGGTCGGGGTCGCGGGCCATGTGTCCGGCTCGCCGCTGCTCTCGGTGGAGCTGCGCCAGCTCGGCGGCGCCCTGGGCCGCGACGCCGAAGGCGGCGGGGCGCTGCCGGCCCTCGACGGCGAGTTCGCGATGTTCGCGGTCGGGATCGCCGCCGACGCGCAGATGATGGCCGCCACCAGCGATCACGTCGCCAAGGTCAAGGAGGCTCTGGCACCCTGGGACGCCGGTCGCGCCTACCTCAATTTCAGCGAGCATCCGGTCGACACCGCGACGCTCTTCCGTGACGACGCCTACCGGCGGCTGCGCGAGGTGAAGGCGGCGTGGGACCCCGGCAACCTGTTCATGGGGAACCACGAGGTGGACCCGGCGCAGATTAGGGACCTGGGCGCCGAGCAGAAGCGCCAGCTGGCGCGACTGGGCGACCAGGGTCCCGTCCGGGAGCCCACAGCTCCCCGTCTTCCTCGAAGAACCCGTCTCGAACCAGCCGGGTCCGAAACCGCCCCAACAGCAGCGAGTCGGGGAGCGGCAGCGGGGCGCGGAAGTGCAGCGTCAGGTCGATCGTCGGCGCCGGCGCAAGCTCGGTCAGCCGCGGCCAGGGCGCCGGGAACCAGGCGTCGGCGAGGACCGCGATCGCGAGGCCGTCGAGCGGCCTTGACTCCCGCAGCCCCAGCCAGCCGCCGACCTCGGCCCGCTCGGCACCGGTGAACGGCGCCGCGCCGAAGCGGTGCTGCATCGTCAGCCGGCCGGTGAAGGGCGGCGGGTCCGAGCGCGGGAACTCCTCCCGCGGTGGGCGGCGGCCGTCGGGTGGCGCGGCCTCCGGCATCGGTGCCTCGTCGAGCAGCGGGCTGCTCCAGGGCTTCGAGTAGGCGCCGATCGCAAGGCCGATCAGCTTGCCCTCCTGCTCCATGCGACCGGCGGCGGTGGTCAGCGAGCGGCCCTGCCGCTCGATCTTCGCCTGTACGGCGACCGGGCCGGCTTCGGGGGCGCGGAGGAAGTGCATCGTCACCGAGCGCGGCTGGCGCTCGGCATCGGCGACGGCCTCCTGCAGCCCGCGCAGCATCAGCGCCATCACGTAGCCGCCGAGCGGCCCGCGCGGCGTCCACCAGCCGTCGGCGACGGCGCCCTTCCAGGCTCCGTCGCCGGTCGGCTCGAGCGCGGTGTCGGCGTCGAAGCTCAAAGCGAGCGGGATGTCTATCGGCTCAGCGGCGCGGGCGGATGCGCGGGTAAAGCAGCAGGGCCAATCAGAAAGCCGGGCCCGCGAGGGCCCGGCTTTCAGACCAGATGGCTTCGCTGCCGGGCTAGTTGCCCGTCAGGTAGCCGGAGATCAGGCAGTTGCCGCCCTGCTGGGCCCTGCCGACGACCCCGCTGACGAAGCTCGAGCCGTCATCGGTGACCGCCGTGAACGCCTGCGACACATTCGTCGAGATGATCGTCGCGGTCTGGTTCGCCGCGAGGTTGGCGAAGATCGCGTTCAGGCCGATGCTCCGCTGCGAGTCGAGGCCGCCCGACTGCACGGAGATGTTCCCGCAGGCACCGGCGTTGTTTAGCGCCGTGACCGTGAAGTTGCCGATCGTCTCGGTCTTCGTCTGGCCGGCCGAGAGGGTCGCGGTGAACTGGGTGAGGTTGCTTCCACCACCACCGCCACCACCGACGTTCAGCGTGCCCTCATCGATGTCGTCGCCGGTCAGCGAGTTGGCCGCCACCTCGGCGGACGCGACCGAGTTGTCGAACATCTCGGCCCGGTGGATCGCGTTGGACTTGATGTCGGCGGACCCGACCGCATTGGCTGCGATGTCATCGGCCTTCACCGAGTTCGACCCGGAAAGGGCCACTGCGCTGCCCGTGCCTAGAACGGCCAGCAGCGCGACGAACGAGATCACCATCGCTGGTGACGGCAGCCGTCTGAGTCTTTGGAGCATTACGGACATCCCTTCTCTTAGTACGGTGGGCTTCGCGACCCTTCAGGCTCCATTTGGTTTGGCTCCCTCAGGGCCTCCCGCCCTGGGACAGCGCCAGCCTAACCGCCACCAGGGCGGGGATGCAATGAATCTGGACTTGGTGCCAAAGACCTCGCCAGTGCGGGACTTCCGAGGATGGGCGCGGCTGGTTTCGAACCAGCGACCTCTCGCGTGTGAAGCGGTGGTTGCTCAGGCGTGAGTGGGCGTCAACTGGCCCCGAGAAATACCTGTGGATGTGGGCGGATGGGTGCGGATACGGGCACCAGAATGCCACGGGTACCCGATCGCCGGCTGTCGTTCTGGCCGGAGATCCTGAGCAGCCAGTTGAGGGCCAGAGCGAGATACTGCGCGGGCGAATGTCGCAGGAGAACGTGGAGATCGTGCAGTCGGCGTTTGCCGCTTTCATCAGGGGCGATCCAGACGCCGTGCTGCAGCTCTGCGCCGAGGACATCGTGACAACGCAGCCGCCGGAGCTGCCGGGTGCCTCCGCCGCGTCAGTACGGACGCTCCGGCGTCTTGGAGGCCTTTGCGATCTGGCCCGAGCAGTGGGACGAATACCGGATTGAGGCCCCGCGTGTACTCGCAGACCCCGGTGACTACGTGATTGTCGCGGCGCGCACCGCCGGACGTGGCAAGCAGAGCGGGGTCGAAGTCGAAATGGATTTTGCCTTCGTGTTCACAGTCCGCGAGGGGAAGATCGCGGAGTGGCAGATCTTTGTGAGTGAGGACCAGGCCCTCGAAGCCGCCGGACTGTCGAAGTAGCGGCTGCCGAGGATGGGCGCGGCTGGTTTCGAACCAGCGACCTCTCGCGTGTGAAGCGAGCGCTCTCCCACTGAGCTACGCGCCCTCGGGGCAATGATATGGCGGCCCCGGCTGCCGCAGGGGACGCGGCGGCTGGCCGTCCGTTCGACGCCCGCACGGTCGCTCCGCTGGCTGTTTCTGGCCGTCTGTTCGGGGTTCGGAAAGACCTGTGGCGGACGCCGGAACCCCTAATTACTTTTAGGTAGCGCGTGACAGGGGCTCGGAGTCGGAGGGCGGCTCCCGGCGACGCGCGATCTCAGCAAAGCGGGAGAAAGGAAGCAAGGATGCGTGGTTTCAGAAACAGGGTCGCGTTGGCGATCGTGGCGGCATGCTGGGCGGTGTTCGCCGCTCCGGCGGCGGCCCAGCAGACGACCAGCTACCACCCCGACTCCGAGTCGAGGGGATTCACGACCAGCGCCGGCGGATGGGCCGGCTCGACAGCCAGCGAGGGACTGTGCGTTGCGGCGCTCACCTGCCCATCGGTCACCAACTCGTTCCAGGCGAACGACGGGACCGGCGGCGTGGGGGACGGGTTCCTGCGCACCGCGGTGGGCTCGAGCCTGGCCGGGGTCCAGGGCTCGGTGACGGGGATCTGGGAGAGCCCCGCGTTCACCTATCAGGGTGCCGGCGGGGAGGTTCCGGGCGAGCTGGGGCTGGTGCTGGACAGGCGCGCCGACGTGGCCGCCTTCGCCAGCTCGACCGGCTCGACGGTCGACTACACGGTCGAGATCCTCAACCTCACGGCGGGGACGACGGCCGCGGTGCCGGTCGACCACCAGCAGATGCCCGACGGCGACAGCTGGGTTCCGGTCGGGCCGTTTGACGTCGAGCCGGATCAGCTGGCGATCGGCCAGCAGTACATGATCCGGATCACGTCGCGGTTCTCCTACGACGGCGAGGTGCTGCCGAGCGGCAGCATCGACTACGACAACGTCGCTCTCGAGGCGACGACTGCGCCTGACCCGATTCCGGGTCCCGCAGGTCCTCCGGGTCCGGCGGGTCCTTCCGGCGGTTCCGGCGGTTCCGGCGGACAGGGCGGCCAGGGCAACCCGGGTAGACCGGGCAAGCCGGGCGGCAACAAGCTCGACGTCGCCTTCCTCAACTCGTTCATCAAGAACAACACGAGGAACTGGGTCGGCCTGCGCGGCAACAAGGCCCTCGTCTTCGTGCGCTGCCCGGGCCGGGCAAAGCAGGAGGCGAAGTTCTGCCGCTTCGGGCTGACGGCGCTGCTGAAGCGCAGCGGGCCTGCGGCCAGCGGGACGGTCAACAAGAAGCTGGCGCCCCGAGGCAAGGGCGTCGTCGGCCTGCCGCTTCGCAGCGCATTCCGCGGCAGCCTGGTTCAGAAGCCGACTCTGCTGGTTCGCTACCGCGTCCGGGTCGGCTCGATCAAGACGACGGTGTTCAAGCAGCTGCGCGTCGTGCGCTGCGCGAAGGTCGCCAGCTGCTGAGAGTCGCGCGGCCGGCGTGCCGGTCGAGGCAGGTGTGGAGCGGCCCGCATTCGTGCGGGCCGCTCCGCTTTCGGCCTCGCGACAAGCCCGCTAGGATCCAGATCGGACCGTGCTAGGCGGGGAATTAGCGGTGCCCTGTAACCCGCAATCCGCTCTAGCGGGGCCGAATCCCGTTCCGAGGGGCTGACCGTCGAGGTCAGTACGCCGGGAGCGGCGTTGACGGCCAGGTCCTGCGCGACGTTGGCCCGCGAACCAGGTCAGGTCCGGAAGGAAGCAGCCTTAAGCGGAAGCCGCGGGTGCCGCAGGCGAGCCTGGCCCGAGCCAAACCCGTCGGGCACGCTCGGGGAGCCAGCTTCGAGGACGGGTGCACGGTCCATTGATCATCATTGCGGTGCCTTCGGCACCTGACCTGCCTCTGCCGGCGCTGAAGCACCGGCCTCAAACTCTTAGCTGCCGAGGACGCGCAGCACCTCGGGGATCGAGGTGATCCCCTGGCGCACCTTCGCGAGCCCGTCGTCGCGCAGCCGGCGCATCCCGCCGGCGACCGCCGCCGCGGCGATCTCCGAGCTGGGGGCGCTGCGCAGGATCAGCGAGCGGATCTCGTCGGTGATCTCCATCACTTCGTAGATGCCGACCCGGCCCTTGAAGCCGGTTCCCTTGCACATCACGCAGCCGACCGGCTCTGAGGCCTCGAAATCGCCGCCGCCGCCGCGCGTCGAAGCCGTTGCGCTCCAGATCGGCCGCGCTCACCGCAATCGGCTGCTTGCACTCCTCACAGAGGCGGCGGGCCAGGCGCTGGGCGACGACGCAATCGAGCCCCGAGGCCACGAGGAAGGGCTCGATCCCCATCTCGACCAGACGGGCGACGGCCATCGGCGCGTCGTTGGTGTGCAGGGTGGAGAGGACGAGGTGGCCGGTGAGGGCCGACTCGATCGCGATCTGGGCCGTCTCGCGGTCGCGGATCTCGCCGACCATCAGCACATCGGGGTCGGAGCGGATCATCGAGCGAAGCCCCGACGCGAAGGTGAGACCGGTCTTGTTCTGGACCTGCACCTGCTTGACGCCCTCGAGCTCGTACTCGACCGGATCCTCGATCGCAATCAGCGTCTTGTCGGGCGAATTGACTTCATTCATCGCCGCGTAGAGAGTGGTCGTCTTGCCGGCTCCGGTCGGGCCGGTCGCCAGGACCGCCCCGTGGACCCGGCCGATCGAGGACTCGAGCAGCTTGCGGTCCTCGGCCTCCATCCCGAGGTTCTCGAGCTCCATCACGACGCGGTCCTTGTCGAGGATCCGCATCACGACGGACTCGCCTCGCATCACCGGCAGGGTGGCGACACGGATGTCGATGTAGCGCCCGTCGACGGTCAGCCCGATTCGGCCGTCCTGGGGCAGGCGACGCTCGGCGATGTTCAGCTCGGCCATGATCTTGACCCGCGAGACCAGGCCCGCGACCAGCCGCTGGGGGACGGTCGTGGACTCGGTCACAACCCCGTCGACCCGGAAGCGGACTCCCATGTCGCCATCCCTGGGGTCGAAGTGGATGTCGGAGGCCCCGCGCTCGACCGCGTCGGCGATCACCGAATGGACCAGCTTCACGACCGGAGCCTGTTCGGCCGACTCCATCAACTCGATCACCTCGGCCCCGGGCTCCTCCACCAGGGTCGCCTCCTCGACCTCGTGCACGGAGTCGCTCAGCCGCGAGAGCTGTCCGATCAGCCCCTCCAGATGCTCGGGCGACGTGACCGCGAGGCGGACGTCGTAGCCGGTGGCCATGGCGACGTCGTCGAGCGCCAGCAGGTTGGCCGGGTCGGAAGTCGCGGTAAGCAGGGTGCGTTCGCCGACGATCGCGATCGGTATCGCCTGATAGCGGCGGGCCTGAACAGAGGTGATCAGGTTGGCGACGCCCTTGTCGACCTCAAACTGGTTCAAGTCCACGTAGTCGAGCCCGTTGCGCTCGGCCAGTGCCCGCGCCAGCTCGGCAGTGTCGACGGTGCCGCGCTCGACCAGCGTCTGGCCGACCCGGCGTCCGGTCGCCTTGGCTTCGGCGATCGCCGCCTCGACGCTCTCGCGATCGGCGAAGCCGAGCTCGACGATCACGTCACCAAGCCGTCGCTGGGAGTCGATTTGCCCGCTCGCCGGCACGAGGCCCGCAGGGACCTCGATCGTCGCCGCGGAGGTGTCGGCGTCGCTCACAAACCCTGTATCGGCTGTCGGGCGCCGAGATTGAAGGCTGAAAGCCTCCCGACCAGGACGGATCGGAAGCTCAGCCGCAGCGGGCGTAGAGCAGCCAGGACGGGTTGCGAACCGGGACCGGCCGGAAGCCGGGCGGTCTCTCGACCCGCAGCCGCGCCGGGTCGTTGGGGTCGAGCAGGAAGTGCTCGATCGTGAAGTCGTTTGCGGGCTCGAGGAAGTAGCCGCGCTGCGGCTGGCGCTGCTGGGCGGAGCTGACGATCGAGCTGGGACGCAGGTCGAGCTTCAGCGCCAGGCGGGGAACGGCGCGGTGGTTGGGGACCGAGATCGGCAGGCACCGCGCTCGGAAGGCGCCCGAGTCGGTCAGCGCCGCGAGATCGTCCTCCACCTCGCTCTGGGACTCGAGGTCGGTGTAGACGCTGTCGAGCAGGTCGTACTGGTTCGGAATCCAGGCCACGAAGGCAAGCGCGACGACCGCCGCGAAGGCCTGCCAGCGCCGCCGCCAGGGATGGCCGGCGTCGAGCAGGCGCCAGCCGAGCAGTCCAGCGCCGCAGAAGACGGCCAGGATCGCCGCCGCCAGCATCGTGTAGCGGGGGATGATCGCCAGGCCGGCAGTGGCGAGGATCGCGAAGGCGAGCAGCGCCAGCGCCGCCGCCGCGACCCCGATCGCGGCTCGCCGGCGCAGGAACGCGAGGCAGAGGACGACGCCGCCCGCGGCGCCGATCATCCCCGGCCATTGCAATACCTCCCCGAGCCGGCGGGGCCCGTAGAGCACCAGGTCGACCGGCCCGGTCTGGCGCTCCAGGGTCTCCACGGTGTCGCGGGTGCCGGTGAAGGAATAGAGGGGGTCGCCGGAGGTGATCCAGTCAAACGCCGCCCACAGCAGCGGGCCGGCGGCAGCCAGCGCGCCAAGGGCGATCAACTCCCGCCGACCGCGTTCGCGTCGCCACCGCAGCCCGATTGGTTCCAGCGCCAGGTAGGCGAGGTAGACGGCCGCGAACAGCCATGCCTCCGGGCGCAGCAGCCCGGCCAGGGCCAGCAGCGCCAGGACCGGCCAGCCGGCCCGGGGTCGGCGGGTCTCGATCACGAGCGCCGCCAGGCAGAGCGCGATATAGGGGAGGTCGACGTAAGCCCGCAGGCCGTTGCTCAGGAAAGGAGCCCGCGTCAGCACGATCGCCGCCGCCGCCACCCCGACCCAGGGCTCGAACCACAGCGCCCCGAGCCGGTAGACGAGATAGGCGATCGCCCCGAGGGCGAAATAGGCGACGACCATCGTCGCCGCCGTCGCGCCGTCGTCCAGCGGCGCGACCACGACCCCCCAGAGCTCGCCGAGCGGATGCGGCGTCGGCGCCAGCGGCGCCGATCGGTCGGGACTGAGGCCCTCGGCCAGCTCCTGGCCCCAGAGCAGCAGGTAGACGGTGTCGTAGTTGGGGAACCCGAAGGGAAAGATCAGCCACAGCAGCGCCGCGATCGCGGCGACCGCCGCCAGGGGCCAGAGCCTCGCCGCGAGCATGGCGGCAAAGTACCCGGAAGGCCCCCTGGAGCCGCAGCTACACTGGCCCGACTTCTCGCCGATGACCGACTCCACCTCCCTTTACCGCCGTCATCGTCCGGGCGCCTTCGAGGAGGTGGTCGGCCAGCAGCACGTCGTCCGCACCCTCCGCAACGCGGTCGAGCAGGACAAGGTCCACCACGCCTATCTGTTCGTCGGCTCGCGGGGAACCGGCAAGACCTCGATGGCGAAGATCCTCGCCCGCTCGCTGAACTGCGAGCGCGGCGGGCCGACGGTGAGCCCCTGCGGCGAGTGCGACTCCTGCCGGGCGATCGCCGCCGGCACCTCGATCGACGTGATCGAGATGGACGCGGCCTCCAACCGCTCGGTGGACGACGTTCGCGACCTGCGCGAGCGAGTCGTCTTCGCGCCGGCCGGCGGTCGCTGGAAGATCTACATCCTCGACGAGGCCCACATGCTCACCAAGGAGGCCTGGAACGCCTTCCTGAAGACGCTCGAGGAGCCGCCGCCGAACACGGTCTTCGTCCTCGCCACGACCGAGGCACACAAGGTGATGCCGACGATCGCCGACCGCTGCCAGCGGTTCGACTTCCAGCGCCCGACCCTGGACCAGATCGCCGAGGTCCTGCACCGCGTCGCCGACGCCGAGAAGCTCGAGGTCGAGGACGGCGTCGTGGCGATGATCGCCCGTTCGGCGACGGGCAGCTTCCGCGATGCGCTGGGGACGCTCGACCAGCTGGTCGCCTACGGCGGCGAACGGGTCCGGCTCGAGGCTGTGCTGGAGCTGTTCGGCGCCGCCGACGCGGAGTTGCTGTTCGCGGCCGTCGACTCGGTTGCGGCCGAGGACGCCAAGGGCGTGCTCGAGACGGTGGAGCGGGTCGCCCGCTCCGGCCGCGACCCGACCCAGTTTGCCCGCGATCTGCTCGGGCACCTGCGCCATCTGCTGATCGTCCAGGCGACCGGCGAGGTGCCGGAGTCGTTCGTGATCAGCGCCGCCGACGTCAATCGCCTCAGCGCCCAGGCCGCCGAGGTCGGTGCGGAGGCGATCCTGCGCGCGATCGACGAGCTGGCGGCGGCGCTGACCGCGGTGCGGGAGGGAGACGACGCCCGCCTCGCGGTCGAGGTGGCGCTGCTGAAGGCGGCGCGGCCCGAGCTCGACGGCAGCGCCGAAGGGCTGGCGAGGAGGATCGAGCGCCTGGAGCGCCGGATCGCCGGAGGGGCCGCCGACGCCGGCCTTGGGGCGCCGCCGGCGACGACGCCGGAGCCGAAGCGGCCGGCGCCTGTCGCCGATGAGCAGCCCTCTGAGAGCTCCGAAGCCGCAGAAGGTACGGGCGAGGCGCTCGACCTGGAGCGGCTGGTGCGGCTCTGGCCGGCGGTGCTGGACCAGATGCGCCAGTCGGGCTCGGCGATGACCTCGGCGCTGTTCGAGGGAGCGCGCCCGGTCGCCTTCGAGGCCGAGGAGTCGGTGCTGCGGATCGGGTTTCCCTCCAGCGCCACCTTCAACAAGCGAAAGGCGGAGGCGGTCGAGCAGCGCGAGCGCTTCGCGGAGGCGCTGACGACGATCGCCGGTGAGCGCCTGCGCCCGGTCTACGTGCTCCTCGACGGCGAAGGCGGCGAGGAGAAGGGCGGCGGCGACCTCGATGAGGATGCGCTGCTGGAAAGGCTGAAGAGCGAGTTCGACGCGGAGGAGGTCTCAGAGAGCTGATGGCCAGAGGTGGAGGGCCCGGGGGCTTCGACATGGGCGCGCTGATGAAGCAGGCGCAGCAGATGCAATCCGAGATGCTCAAAGCCCAGGAGCAGTTGAAGGACGAGATCGTCGAGGCCAGCGCCGGCGGCGGCATGGTCAAGGTCGTGATGACCGGCGACCTGACGCTGCGCGAGATCAGCCTCGATCCGGAGGCGGTCGACCCCGAGGACACGGAGCTGCTCGCGGACATGGTGCAGGCGGCCGTCAACGAGGCGATCCGCGCCGCCCAGGAGCTGGCCAGCTCGAAGATGGGCGGGATCGCCGGCGGGCCCGGCGGACTGGGTGGTCCCGGCGGCCTCGGCGGCCTGGGCGGGTTGCCCGGAGCTTGAGCAGCGACGGCCCAGCTCCCCTCGGTCGCCTGGTCGCGGAGCTGTCGCGATTGCCGGGCATCGGTCAGCGGACCGCCCAACGCCTCGCCTTCCACATCCTCCGCGCCGACGCCGAGGAGGCTGCGGCCCTGTCGGCGGCGATCCGCGAGGTGAAGGAGAAGGTCGGGCTCTGCGAGGTCTGCTTCAACCTCGCCGAAGGCCCGCGCTGCCGGATCTGCGAGGACGCCTCCCGCGACCCGGCGATGATCTGCGTGGTCGAGGAGCCGGCGGACGTGATCCCGATCGAGCGCACGCACGAGTTCCGCGGCCTCTATCACGTACTCGGCGGGGCGCTTTCGCCGATCGACGGGATCGACCCCGATGACCTGCGGATTGCGGAGCTGGTGCGGCGAGTAGACGAGGGCCAGGTGCGCGAAGTCGTGATCGCCACCAATCCGACGACGACCGGGGAGGCGACGGCCCTGCACATCGGCGAGCTGCTGCGGGACGGAGTCACCGTGACCCGGTTGGCGAGCGGGCTGCCGGTCGGGGCGGATCTCGAGCACGCCGACGAGGTGACGCTGGGCAAGGCCCTCGCGGGCCGACGCACTTTGTGATCAGCCGGCGCGCGCTCGGGCTTCGTCCGGTACAGGCGGCAAGGTTCCGCCGTGCGATGCCGAGCGGCCGGGACCACCTCACGATCGCGACCTCGGGCGAGGCGGCCGAGCCGATGAGCGGCAACGGGATCGGCGAGTCGGCGGCGCTGAAGGCCCAGCTGGCGCGCATGGAGCGCCGGCGGGAGCAGATCGCCAAGTCGTGGCTGGTCGACGTGATCCTCGAATCGCCGCTGGCGGAGCTGGAGCGGATGCCGATGGCATGGGCGACCGGGGAGCTGCCGCAGCTGATCAGCGACATCCTCGTCGCACTCGGCGAAGAGGCGCCGAAGCTCGATCCGGAGGCCCTGTCGCGGGCTGCCCACCTGGCCGAGCTGCGGGCGGAGTCGGCCCCGGCGCGCCTGGCGCGGGAGATCGCCGCGCTGCAGAGCGCCCTGCTGGCGATGCTGCGCGAGGAGCTGGCACCGGCGCACCCGCAGCTTTTTGCGGAAGCGGCCGAGCGCCTGGCCGCGGTCTTCGGCCTGGTTGCGGGCACCGCCGTCGACGCGCTCTTCCAGAGTCCCGAAGCGGGGCGGGACCCGCTCAGCGGCCTGCCTCGCGCCGGCCAGATGCGACGTCGCCTCGGACAGCTGATCGCTTCGCAGCAACGCTACGGCACCCCTTTCGCGGTGATCCTGCTCGACATCGAAGGGCCCGGAGCCGGCGACGAGGAGAATGCGCCGGGACACGAAGTGGTCCTGGCGGTGGTCGCTGCGGCACTGCGCGACAGCATCCGGCTGATGGACGAGGCCTACCGGCTCGAAGACGACGAGCTTTGCGTGCTCGCACCCAACCAGGGCACCGGAGACGGGGTCGAGATGGCCCACCGCCTGTCCCGCATGCTGGCCAGCCTGGAGACGGCGGGTGGGCTGCGAATCACGATCTCGGCCGGAATCGTCTCCTGCCCTGAGCACGGCGAGGATGCCGATCGGCTGCTGCGACAGGCGGACACGGCGATGTGGCGGGCGCGGGCGACGGGGCAGCCCGTCACCGTCGGTGGTCTGCAAGATCACTGACAGGCTCCGTAAAACTGGTGCATAACTCGTCCAGATCTGCCGATCTGGTGGGAGAATCCGCTGCGCCCGCGAATGGGTGCAGGCACCAGGCAGGTCCGCCAAGGCGAATATGAGTCCCGCAATCCGCACAAACGCAGCCGCCGAGGTCCTCGGCGTCAGCCCCAACACCCTGCGAAGCTGGGAGCGCCGTTACGGCTACCCGCAGCCGCAGCGATCTCCCGGCAACCATCGCCAGTACGAGCTGGTCGAGCTGCAGACGCTTCGCGACGCGCTCGCCGAGACCGGCAACATCACCAGCGCCATCGAGCTCGCCCAGCAGCGCCAGTCCGCGCCGGCGAGCAAGACCGATCTCCTCGATGCTCTGCGGCTCTTCGACGAGGCCGTGGCCGACCGCGCGATGGAGGAGAGCCTTGCGATCAGGCCGCTGGAGCGAACCGTCGAGGAGCTGCTGCTGCCGGCGCTGGACTCGCTCGCCGGTGACCCCGACCGCGGGGCGGAGCTGGAGTTCGCCGCCCGCTGGGCGATGGGCTGGCTGCACGGCGCCCGTCGCCTGGCCACCGAGGCCTCGCGGCCAGCCGGCATCCTGCTGCTCGACTCGAGCCAGGGCCAGGAGGCGGAGAGCGTCCACACGGCGGCGCTCGACCTGGCTCTGCGGCGGGCGGGATTCCGGGTTCTGCTGCTCTCCAGCGAGCTGGTCGTGGAGCGGCTGAGCAGGGCCCTGGAGGCGCTGGAGCCGACGGCGATCTTGATCTGCGGCCCGCGAGCGGCCCAGGAGCGCTCGGCGCGAGTCCTCGCTCGCGTCCGCGAGCTCGGCTTCGACGCGCCGCTACTCGGATTTCGCACCGGTGCCCCGGCCGACGGCGTGCTTCGCTCCGCCGGCGACCGCCCCAGCGAAGTGACGGCGATGCTCAACGCCGATCTGCGCCGCCGCGCAGCCAGCGCCTTCGCCTGACGCCCGTCGTTCAGGAAGTGATCGGCGGCTCGCCGGCCTCCTCGAAGCCGGCGGCTCGCAGCCGATCGGTGATTGCGGTCACCTTCTCGGTGTCGAGGTAGGCGTGGATGTAGGTCGCCTTTCCGCGCTGCAGGCGGATCCAATGCGCACCCTCGTTCTCGTAGGCCTCGCCGTCGGCGGCCACGCCGCGGTCGGCCCATTCGACCGACACCGCCATGTCCCACGGCCAGCCCCGAACCGAGACCCGCTTGACCTCGAACTCGAGCTCGGGGATCAGGCGGTAGAGGCGCTCGAACCAGCGCCTCATCGCCTGCTTCGAATGGCGCTCGCCGCCGAAGGCGTTGTCGCCCGGGAAGACGTGGTGGACGTCGTCAGCGACGTCGCGCAGCGAGCTCTCCCATTCGCCGCGGCTCAGCGCCTCGAAGGTGCTGCGGGCCTTGCGTCTCGCGATCGTCTTGTACATCGGTCTCCTCTCTCAGGCCCGCTCGGGTGTGGCAGGGCCGGTTCCGTGGTCGACTCCGAGGCGTTCGTGCAGCCGCCGCAACGGCCTCGGCGCCCACCAGTTCCACTTGCCGAGCAGCTCCATCAACGAGGGGACCAGCAGGGCGCGGATGATCGTGGCGTCGATAAGCACCGCCAGCGCCGTGCCGACGCCGTTCTGCTTGATGAAGATGATCTCCGAGGTGGCGAAAGCGCCGATCGCGATCGCGAACAGCAGCGCAGCCGCGGTGACGATCCGACCGGTTCGCTCGAGGCCGACTGCCACCGCCTCCGAATCGGGCACTCCGGAGTCGCGCGCTTCCTTGATCCGCGAGAGCAGGAAGACCGCGTAGTCGGTCGAGAGGCCGAAGGCGACCGCGAAGAGCAGGATCGGCATCGTCTGCTCGATCGCCCCCTGGCTCGAGTAGTCGAGCATCGCCTCCAGGCGCCCGTCCTGGAAGATCAGCACCAGCAGCCCGAAGACGGCGCTGAGGTTGAGCACGTTCATCAGCAGCGACTTGACCGGCAGCACGACCGACCCGGTCATCACGAAGAGGATCACCAGCGTCGAGACGACGATGATCGAGAAGGCGATCGGCAAGTGCTCGGTGAGGCTGTCCTGGAAGTCGAGGAAGTCCGCTGTGGCTCCGGTGACGAGGATTGCCGTCCCGCCGGGCGCAGGCAGGTCGCGCACTCGCTGCACCGTGGCCTGGCTGTCCTCGGTGATGAAGCGGTTCTCGGAGACGGCCTCGATGACGGTGACGTCGCCACTCAGGGGACGCGGCGGCGCGACTGCGGCGATTCCGCCGGTGCGGACTAGGGCGGCGCGCAACTGGGCGGCCTCCTCGGGTCCGCCGCCGTCGAGGATGACCTGGATCGGCGTCTCGCGATTGGGGGGGAAGTCGCGGCGCTGCGTCTCGAAGACCTGCCGGGCACTGGCGCTCTCCGGCAGCACCTCGGGATCGACGGTCGTGAACTTGATCGAGAGGAAGGGGAGGCCGAGCGCGATCAGGAAGGAGGCGCTGAGCACCGCCACCCTGCCGGGCCGGCGCATCACGAAGCGGGAAAGCCGGTACCAGAATCCCTGCTCGTCGGGACGGGCGTCCGCCTCGGCCCGGCGCTGCAGAAAGCGCGGTGACAGTGAGTTGACCCGGTGCCCGAGCAGGGTCAGGACGGCGGGGAGCACGGTCAGGGCGACGGTCGCCGCCAGCAGCGCGACCAGCGCCCCCCCGAGGCCCATCGAGTAGAGGAATCGCTGCGGGAAGACGAGTAGCGAGGCGAGCGCGGCCGCAACCGTCAGCGAGGAGAAGAGGACCGTCCGTCCCGCCGTCGCCATCGTGCGGCGCATCGCGGCGAGTCCGGGTCCGTCCTTGGCGATCTCCTCCCGGTAACGGGAGACGATGAAGAGGCTGTAGTCGATCGCCAGGCCGAGCCCCAGGCCGGTGGTGAGGTTGAGGGCGAAGATCGAGATCGAGCCGAGCTCCGAGGCGATGCTGAGGGTGAGGAAGGTGCCGACGATCGCCAGCCCGCCGATCATCAGCGGCAGTAGCGCGGCGACGAGGCTGCGGAAGAACAGGAACGAGAGCAGGAAGAGGAGCGGGAAGGCGAGCATCTCGGCCCGCTGCAGGTCCGATTCGACCTGATCGTTGACCTGCTCCTGGGCCAGCGCCGGGCCGCCGATCTCGATGCCCGGCCGGTCGGCGAGCTGCATCTCGATCGCGTTGGCGGCCTCCTGCCAGGCCTTGTCTTCGGTCGGGCGCAGCGCCACCGCGAGGTAGGTCGAGTCGCCGTCGCGGGATACGAAGTCCCTGGAGCGGGTCCCGTAGAAGCCGCTCACGGATGCGACGTCCTCGCGGGCGCGAAGCTCGCGGCTGACCTGGGAGACCTTCTGGCGCGTCTGCGCAGAGCCGACCGGAGCGTTCTCGAACAGGACGATCACCGCCGTCTCCCGGTAGCCGGCCAGCTCCATCATCTCGTCGGCGATCACGGTTTCGGTGTCGGGATCGTCGGCGCCGTAGGGGTCGAGCTTGTCGGCAACCCCGCCGCCGATCGCACCGGCGGCGACGAAGAAGACGATCGCGACCAGCGCGACGCGGCGGGCGTGGCCGTCGGCGAGGCGGGCCAGGGCTTCGAACATCAGGCGCTCCGCTCCGCGACCAGGCGGGACTCGAGGTCGGTCGCCTGCTGCTCGCACCAGTCGACTACCCATTGGTTGAACTCGATCCCGAAGCGCAGGACCAGGTAGGGAAAGCTGTCCGGGGCTTGGGCGGCGAAGGGCTCGATCTCGCGCAGGGCGGCGACCTTGTCGCGGTGCTGGGCCCCCATGTCATGGAGCCGCTGCACCTGCTCGCGCGGCTCCAGAGCAGCGGCGAAGAAGAGCTTCAACATCCCTTCGTGGCGCATCTCGTAGATCTCGGGCGGCGTCGCCAGCCAGTCGCGCAGCGCCCGCTCGCCGACCGGTGTCAGCCGATAGACGGTCCTCTTGCGCTCGCCCTGGGGGGAATCGGTCCCCTCGATCAGCCCGGCGGCGGCGAGCTGCTTCAGCTCCGGGTAGATCTGCCCGTAGCTGGCCGCCCAGAAGAAGCGAGTCGAGCGGTCGACGAGCCCTTTGATCTCATAGCCGGACTTGGGGCCGAAGCTCAGGGTGCCGAGGATCGCCTTGCCGGTCGCGCTCAACTGCATGGCCCAGATGTATCAGCGCGATATACCGAAAACTGTGAATGCGCTCACAGAAGGCCGAGCTTGCGCTTCAGGTCCAGCACCCGTCCCGCCGCCTCGTCGAGCCGTGGGGCCGGGATCGTCCCGTCCCGGGCCGCGCGCAGCAGCGCCGCCCGGGTCACCTCCTGGGCGGAGCCGGGTCGCTCGATCAGCAGCAGGTCGACCCCGGCGAGCAATGAGTCGATCGCGGCGTCCCGGATCGGCTCCAGGGCGGTGACGGCGCCGGCCGAGAGGTCGTCGCTGATCGCGGCGCCCTCGAAGCCCAGGGTCCCGCGCAGCAATCCGGTGGCGATCGCCGGCGTCTGGGAGGCCGGGGTGACCGGCGCGATCGCGGCGTAGAAGGCATGCGAGATGACGACCGCCGGAGCCCCGGCCTGGAAGCCGACCCGGAACGGCAGCATGTCCCGTTGGACGAGCTCGGCGCGGTCGACGCCGATTGTGGCCGGGCCCAGCTCGGTGTCCTGTGAGGCCCCTCCGGCGCCGGGGAAGTGCGCGAGCGCGCAGCCGACCCCGGCCTCGGTGCAGCCGATCTCGGCGGCGAGGACCATCTGCGCCGTCAGCTCCGCCCGCTCGCCGAACGATCGCTCCCCCAGCGGGTTGTCGAGGCCGATCAGGTCGGCGACCGGGGCAAGGTTGAGATCGACGCCGACGGCGGCCAGCGCCTCACCGGCGCCGCGCGCCCAGCGGCGCGCCCGCTGCGGGTCGCCGGAAATGCCGATCGAGCGCGCGCTTGCGGTGGGGGGCAGATCGGCGAGCGCCCGCGCCGATCCCCCCTCCTGGGTCGTGACGATCAGCGGCGGCACCCGAGAGCCGCCCGCCGTCGCCGCCTTCAGGGACTCGATCAGCGCCGCACCCTGGGTGGCGTCGAGCCAGTTCTCCGAGCCGACGTAGATCGCTCCTAGCTGGCGATCCGCGAGGGAATCGAGAAACGGCGCCGAGGCGTCGGTGCCGTCGAAGCCCAGCGCCAGGACCTGATCGACCTTCTCCTCGAGAGTCAGGTCGGCGACAAGCTCCCGCACGCCGGCCGGCACTTCGCCGCCGGAGACCGCGGCCGGCGGCGCGACCTCGGTTTCGTCGTCTGAAAGCACCAGCGCGATCACCGCGGTCGCGACCACGACCGCGGCCACCGCCAGGATTCGTCGCCAGATGATGCGCCGCCGCGAGACCCCCATCGGGCCGGGATCATGACGTTCCGGGGCGGGAGACATCCCTATCCTCAGCCTCTCCCATGACCGAGCAGGCCGACATCGTGGTGATGAAGTTCGGTGGCAGCTCGGTCGCCGGAGCGGAGGAGATCAAGCGGGCCGCGACGAGGATCGTCGCCGCTCGCGAGGCCGGCAGCCGGGTCGTCGCTGTGCTGTCGGCACGCGGCAAGACGACCAACGAGCTCCTCGATGCGGCCTTCGAGATCTCCTCGCGGCCGGTCGCCCGGGAGATGGACATGCTGCTCTCGACCGGAGAGCGGGTTTCGTGCGCGCTCTGCGCGATGGCGATCCACGACATGGGCCACGAGGCGATCTCGCTTACCGGGTCCCAGGCCGGGATCGTGACCGATTCGTCGCACACCAAGGCGCGGATCATCGACGTCCGCGCCGATCGCATCCGCGAGGCGCTCGACGAGGACCGGATCGTGCTCGTGGCCGGCTTTCAGGGCGTCTCCACCGAGAGCCGTGACGTGACCACCCTCGGGCGGGGGGGATCCGACACCACCGCGGTCGCGATCGCCGCCGCGCTGCGGGCAGGCGTCTGCGAGATCTACACCGACGTCCGCGGCGTCTTCAGCGCCGACCCGCGGATCGTCCCCGGCGCCCGGATGCTGCGGATGGTCTCCTACGAGGAGATGCTCGAGATGTCGGCCTCGGGCGCCAAGGTGCTGCAGCTGCGCTCGGTCGAGTACGCGCGCAACCACGGTGTCCGGATCCATTGCCGCAGCAGCTTCGAGGATGCCCCCGGTACCCTCGTGCTCCCCGAGGACGAGACGATGGAACGGCCGCTGGTAACCGCAGTCACCCACTCCGACGGCGAGGCTCGCGTGACGCTGAGCGGCGTTCGCGACGAGCCCGGTGTCGCGGGGCGCATTTTCGTCGCCCTGGCCGCAGCCAACGTCAACGTCGACATGATCATCCAGAACGAGCCCGTCGGCGAGGACCAGCGCGCCGACCTCTCGTTCACCGTCGAGCGCAGCGACCTGGACCTCGCCGAGGAGACGATCCGCGGCCTCGGAGACGTCTCGGCCGACCTGCTCAAGGACGAGCGGATCGGCAAGGTCTCGATCGTCGGCGCCGGGATGCGCAGCCACCCGGGAGTCGCGGCGAAGGTCTTCCAGACCCTCGGCGAGTCGCAGATAAACATCGAGATGATCTCCACCTCGCCGATCAAGATCTCCTGCGTGATCGACGCCGAGCAGGTTCCGGCGGCCGTGAAGGCCCTGCACGAGGCGTTCGAGCTCGGCGCCGATGCGGTCCGCGAGGAGGACCCGACCGGCAGCGAGCATCGCCCCACCGTGCCGTCATGAGCGGCAACGGCTTGAGAGTCGGGGTTCTCGGCGCAACGGGTGCAGTGGGCTCGACGATCCTGCGGGTTCTCGCCGAGCGGGACTTTCCGGCCCGGGAAGTCGTGCCGCTCGCCTCCGAGCGCTCGGCCGGCAAGCGCGTCAGCTTCAATGGCTCCGAGCTCGAGGTCCGCGCGGTCGGCGAGGATTCGATCGAGGGCCTCGACGTCGTCCTCTCCTCGGCCGGGGGCGCGGTCAGCGCCGAGTGGGCCCCGAAGCTGGTCGACGCCGGCGCGGTCGTCGTCGACAACACCAGCCACTGGCGCATGAACGAAGAGGTGCCGCTGGTTGTCTCCGAGGTCAACCCCGACGCGATCGAGGCCCACAAGGGAATCGTCGCCAACCCCAACTGCACGACGATGCAGATGGTCGTCGCCCTGGCCCCGATCCACCGTGCGGTGGGGCTGGAGCGGGTGATCCTCTCCAGCTACCAGTCGGTCTCGGGCACCGGCCAGCGCGCGATCGAGGAGCTGCGCACCCAGGCCGCGGATGTGCTCGAAGGGCGGACGCCGAGCGCCGAGGTCTACCCGCACCAGATCGCCTTCAATGTCGTCCCGCAGGTCGAGACCTTCAAGGCCGGCGATGACTACACGACCGAGGAGCGCAAGGTGATGGCGGAGACCCGCAAAATCCTCGACCTCGGCGAGGAGGTCGGGATCTCCGCCACCTGCGTGCGGGTGCCGGTGATCGCCGGGCACTCGGAGTCGGTCAACGTGCAGACGCGTGAGGACCTCTCCCCCGAGCAGTGCCGCGAGGTCCTGGCGGCGGCTCCGGGCGTCGTCGTCCTCGATGACCCCGGCAACGGCCTCTACCCGCTGGCGATCGATGCGGCCGGGACCGACGAGGTGCTCGTCGGCCGCATCCGCCGCGACCCCAGCCACGACCGTTGCCTGAACATGTGGATCGTCGGGGACAACCTGCGCAAGGGAGCCGCGACCAACGCGGTCCAGGTCGCCGAACTCCTGGTCGAGCGCGACCTGCTCGGCTCCCGCTGAGCCGGCATGGACATCGGCTTCGGCGAGGCGCTTCTCCTCTTCGGCAGCCTGCTGGCGGTGGCGGCGGCGCTCTCGGGCGTGATGCGGGGGACCGTGCTCTCGGTCTCGGTGCTCTCGGTCACCGTGGGCGTCGTGCTCGCCGCCTTCGACGTAGTCGAAGTCGACGCACGCGACGAGGCCGTCATCCACCTTGTCGAGCTGGCCCTGATCCTGACCCTGTTCTCCGACGGGATGTACGTCGAGCGCGAGCTCCTAGCCCGCCACTGGAGCCCGGTCGCTCGCTCGCTGATCCTGGCGATGCCGCTGACGATGGCGATGCTGGCCCTTGCCGCCAAGGCGCTGTTCCCCGAGCTGAGCTGGGCGGAGGCCTTCCTGATCGGTGCCGTTCTCTCGCCCACCGACCCGGTCGTCACCTCGACCGTGGTGACCGCGCAGCGGGTGCCGCGCAACGTTCGCCACACGCTCAACCTCGAGTCTGGCCTAAACGACGGACTGGCACTCCCGTTCGTGCTCTTCTTCCTCGTCCTCGCCTCTCCGGGCGGCGACGCCGGAAGTGAGGCAACGCAGCTGGCGGGTGAGGCAGCGGTCGGGGCTTTGATCGGTCTCGCGGTGGGGGTGCTCGGCGGGCGCCTCCACAACCGGCTGCCCGGTGGAGGTATTACCCCGCGCTATGAGGGCATCTACGCGGTCGGCTTCGGCCTCGCCGCCTTCGGCCTCGCCGACGTGACGATCGGCAACGGCCTGATCGCCGCATTCGTGGCCGGGATCGCGATGGGGGCAGCCGAGCACGAGGTCCCGGACGCATTCGTGGAGTTCGCGGAGAACGCCTCGGCGATCTCGCAGGTGCTTACGTTCTTCGTCTTCGGGGCGCTGATCGTCGCCACCGGCTTCCAAGGAAGTATTCCGGCGGAGATCGCGTTCGTGCTCTTCGCGCTGCTGGTGGCCCGGCCGGCTGCGGTGCTGCTTTCGTTCCTGCGCACCGGCCTGCCGCGCGCCCAGCAGCTGTTCATGGCCTGGTTCGGACCCAAGGGGGTGGCTTCGATGCTATTCGCCCTATATGTCCTCAACTCTCGCGTCACCCACAACGAGCTGATCTTCGATGCCGCGGCGATCGTGATCATCTGCTCGATCATGGCTCACGGGCTCACCGACACGGTGGGCGCCGGCTGGATGGGGCGCCGCCAGGAGCGCGACGAAGCCGAGGGCGGCGCCCTCGGGCCCGCCGGGCTCGACTAGGCCGGGGCGCCGGCCAGCCGCTCCTCGACCCAGCGCGTCGGAGCGATGTGGCGGCCCATGCCGAGCTGCTCCGGCTCCGCGCCGAGCGCCAGCCCGACCAGCTGCGGCAGATGCAGGACCGCCAGGCCGAGGTCGCGGTCGACGACCTTTGCCGCCTCGGGCTGCTGCATGTCGAGGTTCAGGTGGCAGAGCGGGCAGGGGGTGACCAGGCAGTCGGCGCCGGCGTCGAGTGCGTCGCCGAGGTGGGTGCCCGCCTGGCGTAGCGAGGTCTCGCGGTTCATCGTGATCACCGGGAAGCCGCAGCACTTGCGGGAGCCGTCGTAGTCGACGACTTCCCCGCCGAGGGCCTCGATCACCTGCTCCAGGTAGAGGTCGCGATCCGGGTGCTCGCCGTAGCCGAGCCGGTGCTTGGGGCGGACGATGTAGCAGCCGTAGAAGGGGCCGACCCGCAGGCCAGAAAGCGGTCGCTTGACCTGCTCTCGCAGCCGCTCCAGCCCGTAGTCCTCGACCAGCAGCCAGAGGAAGTTCTTGTTCGTGAACCCGTCCTTGTCCTTGACGTACTCAAGCCCCTGCCCGGACAGCGCCTCATTGACGTGGGCGCGGTAGGCGGAGTCGGCGTCGAGGCGCTGCTGGCATTCGGACTGGGCTCCCTGGCAGGTCGAGCAGATGTTCATCATCGCCAGCCCGGTCTGCTGGGCGAGCGCAAAGGTGCGGGCGTTGAGGGTGTCGGCCAGCTCCTGGTTGTGCTCGGCGATCACCCCGGCGCCGCAGCAATTGGCGCGGTCGAGCTCGACCAGCTCGATCCCGAGCCGCTCGGCGACAAGCGCCATCGAACCGTGCAGCTCGGTCGTGAAGCCGCGCGAGACGCAGCCGGGCCAGTAAGCGACCTTGATCGGGTCGCTCATCGTTCCTCGACCTCGTCCGGCTCGGGCTCGACCGCCTCCTCGCCCTGGATGTAGGAGTTGACCTCCATCCGGTGCTCCTCGGCGTGCTCGTAGATCGCCTTCACCTCGTCTTGGGCGCCGTCGGGCAGCTCCGGGTGGATGCCGGGGATCAGCTTCGGCAGCGAGCGCATCTTGCCGGATCGGAGGCCGCGGATCGCGGTCGGGACCGACCCGATCAGCCCCTTGATCGCAGCCTTGGTCGGCTTCAGCTTGCCCTTCACCCCGGGCGCGTAGGACTCCTGCAGCAGCAGCGACTCGTCGAGCGTCCCCTTGCGCTCGATGATCTTCGTGAACGCGGCCTCGTGGTTATGGCCGTTGTTCTGGTCGCGGATCCCGTGCTCCCCGGCCCGTCGCCGCAGGCGCATGATCTGGTCCATCGGCGCCACCCCCTTCGGGCAGGCGTCGATGCAGGAGAAGCAGTGCGTGCAGTCATAGATCCCGTGCGGGTCCTGGGCCAGGTCGTGCAGGCGCTCCTCGGTCTCGGCGTCGCGCGGATCGCCGACGAACCGGTAAGCCTTGGCGAGGGCGGCCGGGCCGATGAAATCGGGGTCGACCTCCATCGACAGGCAGGCCGATACGCAGGCGCCGCACTGGATGCAGGCCATCGACTGGGTGATGTCGATCATCGACTCCGGCTCGACCACGTACTCGCGCTCCGGCGGATCGCCGGCGGGCAGCAGCCATGGGGTGACGCGGCGGATCTTCTCCCAGTGGGTGGACTCCATATCGGTGACCAGGTCCTTGATCACCGGCATATTCCCCATCGGCTCGACCACGATCGGGTTGGCACCGCCGTTTCGCCGGTTGGCCGCGGCGTGGGCGTCGCCGATCTGGGTCTTGCAGGCGAGTCCCGACTCACCGTTGATCTTCATCCCGCAGGAGCCGCAGATCGCCGCCTTGCAGGAGCAGCGCACGGCCAGGGTGCCGTCGTCGCGATCGCGGACCTGGAGGATCCCGTCGAGGACGGATAGCGACTCCTCCAGCTCGACCTCGAACTCCTCCCAGAAGGGACCTTCGCCCGCCTCGGGCTGGTAGCGGCGGATCTTCAGCGTGTACTCAGGCATCGGCTAATACGTCCTCTCCTGGGGCTCCCACTGGGTCATCGTCACATCGGAATAGGTGACCTCCGGCCCGTCGCCGTTCATCGAGATGTCGATGTGCTTCAGCCACTCCTCGTCGTCTCGCTCCGGGAAATCGGTCCGGTACTGGGCGCCGCGGCTCTCCTTGCGCTCCAGCGCCCCCAGGCACGTGCACTCGGCGCAATCGAGCATGTAGCCCAGCTCGATCGCCCCCAGTACGTCCTGGTTGAAGACGCTGCCGCGGTCGTCGATGTAGGCGCTCGCGGCCTCCTCCTTGAGGCGCTGGACGGTCTCCAGCGCGGTCTTGATGCCCTCCTCGTCGCGAAACACCGCCACGTAGCGGTCCATCGTCTCACCGAGCTCCAGCTTGATCTCCGAGACCCGGCGGCCCGAGCCTTTCTCGCGGCCGGCAAGCTCCTCGATCTGTCGCTGCTCGTCTTCGAGCGCGGCCGCGGAGGGACGGGAGCCGCTGATCCGCTTCGCGCGCGCAGCGGCGTCGATCCCGGAGTGCTTGCCGAAGATCAGCGTGTCCAGCAGCGAGTTGGCGCCGAGACGGTTCCCCCCGTGCACGGAGACGCACGCCACCTCGCCGGCGGCGTAGAGGCCGCCGATGTTCGTCCGCCCCTCGACGTCGGTCTTGACCCCGCCCATCGTGTAGTGGTTGCCGGGCTTGATGCGGATCGGCTCGCGGGTGATGTCGACCCCGGCGAAGTCGCGCCCGACGAGGACGATCTCGCGCAGCGCCTCGTGGATCCGCTTCCGGGGCACGACGGTGATGTCGAGCGCCACCGTGCCGTCGGGAAACCCGCGCCCCTCGTTGATCTCGGTCTGCTCGGCGCGGGAGACGACGTCGCGGGAGGCGAGCTCCATCTTGTTGGGCGCGTAGGTCTCCATGAAACGGTCGCCGTTGGCGTTCAGCAGGTGCGCGCCCTCGCCCCGCGCTCCCTCGGTGATCAGAAAGCCCTTGCGAGCCAGCGTCGTCGGGTGGTACTGGATCATCTCCATGTCCATCAACTTCGCTCCGACGCGGTAGGCCATCGCGATCCCGTCGCCGGTGCAGATCAGCGCGTTGGTGGTCGGCTTCCAGGCCTGGCCGTTGCCGCCGGTTGCGAGGATCACCGCCTTGGCGCCGAACAGCTCCATCGAGCCGTCGGCGATGTTGCGGGTGACGACGCCGCAGCACTCGCCGTCATCGTCGAGCGCCAGCGCCGTGCAGAACCACTCCTCGTAGCGCGCCACCGCCTCGGAGTGCTTCATCAGCTGCTCGTATAGGACGTGCATGATCGCCTGCCCGGTGATGTCGGCGACGTAGTAGGTACGGGCGGCGGAAGCACCTCCGAAGGCGCGGGTGCCGAGCTTGCCCTCCTCGTTGCGATGGAAGGTCACGCCGAGATGCTCGAGGTGGAGGATCTCCTCCGGCGCCTCGCGACACATCACCTCGATCGCGTCCTGGTCGCCGAGGTAGTCGGAGCCCTTGACGGTGTCGAAGGCGTGCGACTCCCAGGAGTCGTCGGGGTTCAGCGCCGCGTTGATTCCGCCCTGGGCCGCGTTGGAGTGGGAGCGGACGGGATGGACCTTGCTGATGATCCCCACCGAGACGCCCTCTTCAGCCGCGGCGAGTGCCGCGCGCTGGCCTGCCAGGCCGGCGCCGATCACGAGGACGTCGTGGGAGGGCACGCATCGATGCTATAGAGCGAAAATCCGAGCAAGTTGTCGGATTTTCGCCGCGGGCCGCGGAGCTCGGTCAGGGAACGCCGGTCGCGGTCGCGTCGCGCAGGGCTCGCCC
Organism: uncultured Actinomycetes bacterium; assembly: GCA_963793785.1. Lineage (GTDB taxonomy): Bacteria > Actinomycetota > Thermoleophilia > Solirubrobacterales > 70-9 > CAWCBH01. The sequence continues at coordinate 2,039,973 of CAWCBH010000003.1, read as the reverse complement.
GACCTGCTCGGCGGTGACCACACCACGCAGGCGCCCCTCCGCGTCGACGGCGATCAGGGCGCCGAACCGGCGCAGGTTCTGGTTCGCCAGCAAGCTGTCGAGGGGAGCGTCCTCGGAGACATGCAGCGAGCCCTGGTCGGCCTCGATCAGATCCCCGACCGTCGCCGTCGCCCGGCTCACCTCCGGGACCTCGTCGGCGCGATCGCGCTCCAGCAGGCCGCGGAAGCGATGCGCCGCGTCGACGACCGGAAACCACGGCCAGCGATAGCGCAGGAAGTACTGGTCCAGCGCCTGCTCGATGCTCAGCTCCTCGGGGATCGCGACCGGCTCGCGATCCATCACGTCGCCGACCCGCATCCCCTCGATCCGGGTCGAGATCGCAGTCTGCACGTTCGCTGCTCTCGCGGAGCCGTTGATGACGATCCCGATCAGCGCCAGCCAGATGCCGGTGAAGACGTCGATCCCGGTGAAGACCAGGACCAGCCCGCCGCCGATGAACAGGTATGCGAACCCCTGGCCCAGCGTGGCGGCGAAACGGGTTGCCGAGGCGCGGTTACCGGTCCGCCACCAGGCGATTGCGCGGACGATCCGCCCGCCGTCCATCGGAAACGCCGGCAGCAGGTTGAAGACCAGGACGAGCAGGTTGATCGAGGCCAGCCAAGCGACCATTGCCAGCAGGCCCGAGGTCTCGGCCCCGCCGTCGACGAGCATCGCATCGCCGAAGTCTCCGGGCCCGGCGGCGAGCAGGCCGACAGCCGCCAGGACGACGACGATCGCCAGCGTCACCGCCGGGCCGCCGATCGCCACCTTGAACTCGGTCGAGGGGCTGTCGGCGTCGCGATCGAGCCGGGCCAGGCCGCCGAAGATCCAGAGCTGGATGCTCGAGATCCCGATCCCGTTGCGCAGCGCGACGAAAGCGTGGCCGAGCTCGTGCAGGACGATCGAGCCGAAGAACCCGAGCGCGCTCGCCACCGCCAGCGCGTACGGGCCGAGACCCTCGGGGTCGCCGAGGATGTCGCCGTAGAAGTCCGACAGCCAGACGATGACCAGGAAGAGGACGAGGAACCACGACCAATCGACCGTGATCCGGATTCCGCGGACGTGGAACAGGGTCAGGGAGCCGCCGCCGAGCATCGGACAGATGGTAAGCGTGGGAGAGGCTGGGGTAGCGTGGCGGGCGCGATGAGCGCGACGGTGACAGGCGCCAGCGAGATCGAGAATCGCCTCGGAACGCCCGACCAGGGATGGCTGCGCAGTCGCCTCGAGGAGCTGGAGACGATCTACCGCCCGTCCGCATCGACGGGGGAGCTGCAGGCAGCTGAGTGGCTGGTCGCGGGCTTCGAGGAGCTCGGAGCCAAGGCGCGGATCGAGCTCGAGCGCGCCCACGGGACCTTCTGGTGGCCGCTGGGCATCGGTGCCCTGGCCGGCGCCTTGGGCGGGCTGGCGACGCTGCGCGGTCGGCGGGCCCTCGGCATCGCGCTCGGCGCGCTCGGGTCGGCGGCGATCGCGGACGAGTTCCCGCCCAATCGCCGCCGCCTGCGGGGAATGCTTCCGCAGCGGGAGACCTCGAACGTCCTCTGCGAGCTGGGCCCCGCCGACGCCGAGCGGACCATCGTCCTCGTCGCCCACCACGACGCCGCCCATTCAGGGCTCGTCTTTCACCCCGCGCTGCCGCAGGTCGCGGATCGGCTCGGCCTGATCGAACGCACCGACACCAGCCCGATGCTGATGGCGCCGGTGATCGGCGGTCCGATCGCCGCCGCGATCGCCGCGACGACCGGCAACCGGATGCTGGCCAGGCTCGCGACCATCCTCGGCACCGGGTCGGCCCTGGCGATGGCCGACATCGGGGTTCGCAGGGCTGTGCCCGGAGCCAACGACAACGGGACCGGCGTCGTGCTGTTGCTGGCGATCGCGCGCCGCCTACTCGAGAGCCCGACCGCCTCGACCCGGGTCGTGCTGCTCTCGGCCGGCTCGGAGGAATCCTTCAGCGAGGGCATCAAGGCGTTCGGCGAGCGCCATTTCCCCGGCCTTCCGCGCGAGCGGACCTTCTTCCTCTGCGTCGACACCGTCGGCTCGCGGCACCTCAATGTTCTCCGCGGTGAGGGCTTCCTGAAGATGTGGGAGTACCCGCGCCCGGCGCTGGACCTGATCGGACGGCCTGGCGGAGGAGCTGGGCATCCACCTGGTCCCCAATCTTCGCCTGCACAACGGAACCGACGGGCTGGAGCCCCTCGCGGCCGGCTACCCGACCGTCGCCCTCTGCTCCTGCACCGACCTCAAGCAGCCGGCCAACTATCACTGGCCGACAGACACGACCGAGAACGTCGACTTCGAGACCCTTGCCGACGCCGTGCGCCTCAGCGAGGCCGTGATCCGCCGTCTCGACGAGCGCTGGCCATGGCCGAGCTGATCTACTCGGCGATCACCTCGCTTGACGGCTACGTCGAGGACAAGGACGGCAAGTTCGATTGGGCGCAGCCCGATGAAGAAGTACACGCCTTCGTCAACGACCTCGAGCGGCCGGTCGGCACCTACCTCTACGGGCGCCGCATGTACGAGGTGATGGCCTACTGGGAGACTGCCGACACCGGCGCCGGCCAGCCGGCCTTTGCGGACTTCGCGCAGATCTGGCAGGCGGCCGACAAAGTCGTCTTCTCGAAGACGCTGGAGGCGGTCTCCAGCGAGCGGACGCGGATCGAGCGAGACTTCGACCCGGAGGCGGTCCGGCAGATGAAAGCGGCGGCGGCTCGTGATCTCAGCGTCGGTGGGCCCGACCTGGCCGCGCAGGCGATCAAGGCCGGGCTGGTCGACGAGTGCCACCTTTTCCTCGCGCCAATCGTGGTCGGAGGGGGCAAGCAGGCCCTTCCCAATGATGTTCGCCTGCAGCTCGAGCTAGTCGACGAACGCCGTTTCGGCAACGGCACCGTCTACCTCCGCCACCGCACTGCTGACTAGAGCTTCGGCGCGTGGCGCTCGATGATGCGGCCGAAGTCGACGCCGGCGGGCAGGGTCCCGAAGGCGTGGCCCCAGTCGCCCGCGAGCCTGGTGGCGCAGAAGGCATCGGCGACTGCCGGGTCGCCGAAGCGAACCAGGAGCGAGGCTTGTAGGGCGAGCGCCATCCGCTCGACCACACGCCGGGCGCGAGGCTCCAAGGTCTCGGGATCGCCGGTCAGCTCCTCCCTCAGCGTCGAGGAGAACGAGTCCAGCCGCGGCTCCGCGACCGCCCCTTCGCCGACTTCGGTCGCAAAGGCCTCCATTGCGGCCGGGCTCTTCACGGCGGCGCGCAGCACGTCGAGGCACTGGACGTTTCCCGATCCTTCCCAGATCGAGGAGAGCGGGCTCTCCCGGTACAGCCGCGGCATCCCCGACTCCTCGACGTAGCCGTTGCCGCCGAAGCACTCGAGGCACTCGACCGCGTGCGACGGGGCGCGCTTGCAGGTCCAGTACTTGAGCACGGCGTTGGCGATCCGGCGCCGATCGGCAGCGCCCTGATCGCCGCCGGCGGCCTCGTCGTAGAGCCGGGCCAGCCACAGCGCCGAGACGGTTGCCGCCTCCGACTCGACCGCGAGGTCGGCGAGGACGTTGCGCATCAGCGGCTGGTCGATCAGCAGCTTGCCGAAGGCGGCCCGCTGCGAGACATGGTGGATCGCCTGGGCGACGCCGGCCCGCATCCCGGTGGCGGAACCGACTGTGCAGTCCAGCCGGGTGTGGTTGACCATCTCGATGATCGTCGGCACGCCGCGGCCCTCCTCGCCGACCAGCCGCGCCCAGGCGCCGCGGAACTCGACTTCGCTGGAGGCGTTGGAGCGGTTGCCGAGCTTGTCCTTGAGGCGCTGGATGTGGAAGCGGTTGCGCTCGCCGTCGGGCGTCCAGCGCGGCATCAGAAAGCAGGAGACTCCGGCGTCGGTCTGGGCGAGGACGAGGAAGGCGTCGCACATCGGCGCCGAGCAGAACCACTTGTGGCCAGTGATCTCATACTCCGCTCCCGGCCCGCCGCCGTTCAGCGGCTCGGCCCGGGTGGTATTGGCGCGCACGTCGGAGCCGCCCTGCTTCTCGGTCATCGCCATCCCGCACAGCGCCCCCCGCTTCTGCTCGCTAGGCACGGCGCGCTCGTCGTAATCGAGCGAGAGGAAGCGCGGCTCCCACTCCTCGGCCAGCTCCGGCTGGACCCGCAGGGCGGGGATCGCCGAGTAGGTCATCGAGATCGGGCAGCCGACGCCGGCCTCGGCCTGTGAGAAGCAGATGAACATCGCCGCCCGGGCGACGTGGGCGCCCGGCCCGGGCTCGCGCCAGGGAAGCGCGTGGATCCCGTGGCCGATCCCGATCTTCATCAGCTCGTGCCAGGAAGAGTCGAACTCGACCTCGTCGACTCGATGGCCAAAGCGGTCGTGGGTGCGCAGCTGCGGCTTGCGCTCGTTGGCCTCGAAGCCCCAGCGGATCACTTCGGCGGAGCCCGCGATCGCGCCCAGCTCGCGGCAGCGCTCCTCGGCCCACTCCGCACCTTCGCGGCGCAGGGCCTCGGTAAGCACCGTGTCGGCCTCGAAGACGTTGTAGTCCTCGAGCGGCGACGACTGGTTGAAGACCTCGTGGGTCGGGGCGTCGCCGGCGGATCGCTCGACTGTGGCCATCGGCGTCATTCTCGCAGGCGCCGCCGCCGGCGAGCGCGAATTCCCCGCCTGACAGCCCCCGCGAGCGCGACGACGAGCGCCACGCCCAGCGCCAGCAGGGTGCCGGCAATGATCGCTGCCGCCACCGGATACGTGATCGCCAGCGACACGACCGTCGCCACGGCTCCGTCCTCAGCGAGGCTGACGACGATGTTGGAGGCGGGCTCAGGAGAGGTGTTGAGCGCCAGCCGCAGCCCGGCCTTGACCGCGTGGCTGGCCAGCGCCGTCCCCCCACCCTCCAAACCTGCGAGGACCTCGCTGGCTTCGCCCTCGGCCGCGAACTCGACCCCCAGCGCCGAGCCGATTGCGGGCCGGATCAGCGTGTGGATCGCGTCCCAGAGATTGTCCAGGTAGGGGATCTTGTCGGCGACGAACTCGATCGCATAGAGGACCGAGGCGACTGCGATCACCGTGTCCTCGGTAAGCGGCTGCGGCACCTCGCCGACGCCGAGGCGTCCGAGGATGCCCAGCAGGGCCACCGTGCCGTAGGCGTTGACGCCAGACGCCCAGCCGGTGCTGAGGATGGTCGCGGTTAGATCCAAGGCCCCGATAGCATCGCGCCGCCGGTCACTCGCTTACCCCAGATGGCAAAGATCGAAGTCAAGACCCCGATCGTCGAGCTCGACGGCGACGAGATGACCCGGATCATCTGGGCGTTCATCAAGGAGCAGCTGATCCTGCCCTACCTCGACGTCGAGCTCCTCTACTTCGACCTCGGGATCGAGAGCCGCGACGCAAGCACCGATCAGGTCACGGTCGACGCGGCGAACGCGATCAAAGAGCACGGGGTCGGCGTCAAGTGCGCGACGATCACCCCCGACGAGGCGCGGGTGAAGGAGTTCGGGCTGAAGGAGATGTATCGCTCGCCGAACGGGACGATCCGCAACATCCTCGGCGGCGTCATCTTCCGGGAGCCGATCGTGATCTCCAACATCCCCCGCCTGGTTCCGGGGTGGACGAAGCCGATCGTGATCGGGCGCCACGCCTTCGGCGACCAGTACCGCGCCGAGGACATCGTCGTGCCGGGCGAGGGAAAGCTGACCCTCACCTACACGCCCCGCAACGGCGACGAGCCGATCGAGGTGGACGTCTACGACTTCCCCGGCGGCGGGGTGGCGATGGCGATGTACAACCTCGACGACTCGATCCGCGACTTTGCCCGTGCCTCGATGCGCTACGGGCTCGAGCGCGGCTACCCGGTCTACCTCTCGACCAAGAACACGATCATGAAGCGCTACGACGGGCGCTTCAAGGACCTCTTCGCGGAGGTGTTCGAGGCCGAGTTCAAGGCCGACTTCGAGTCAAAGGGCCTCACCTACGAGCACCGGTTGATCGACGACATGGTCGCCGCGGCGCTGAAGTGGGAGGGCGGCTACGTCTGGGCCTGCAAGAACTACGACGGCGACGTGCAGTCCGACACCGTCGCCCAGGGCTTCGGCTCGCTGGGGTTGATGACCAGCGTGCTGATGACCGCCGACGGCCAGACCGTCGAGGCCGAGGCCGCGCACGGCACCGTCACCCGCCATTTCCGCCAGCACCAGGAGGGCAAGCCGACCTCGACCAACCCGATCGCTTCGATCTTCGCCTGGACCCGGGCGCTCGAGGCCCGGGGGAGGATGGACGAGACACCGGCGGTGGGCGAGTTCGCGGCGACGCTGGAGCGGGTATGCGTCGAAACCGTGGAGAGCGGCAAGATGACCAAGGATCTTGCCCTGCTGATCGGGGAGGGGCAGGACTTCCAGACGACGCAGGAGTTCCTCGCCTCGATCGACGACAACCTGCAAAAGGAGATGGGCACTTGAGCGACAGTCCGGTCAAAGTCACGGTCACCGGCGCCGCCGGTCAGATCGGCTACGCGCTGCTGTTTCGAGTCGCCAGCGGCCAGATGCTCGGACCCGACACCCCGGTCGAGCTGAGCCTGCTCGAGATCCCCGATGCCGTCAAGGCGGCCGAGGGCACGGCGATGGAGCTGGACGACTGCGCATTCCCGCTGCTGCGCAAGATCGAGATCTCCGACGACCCGCGGCAGGCGTTCGAGGGCTGCAACGTCGGCATGCTGGTCGGCGCCCGCCCGCGCGGGCCGGGAATGGAGCGCTCCGACCTGCTGGAGGCCAACGGCGGCATCTTCAAGCCGCAGGGGGAGGCGATCAACGCCGGCGCTGCCGGCGACGTCAAGGTCCTGGTCGTCGGCAACCCGGCCAACACCAACTGCCTGATCGCGATGTCCAACGCCCCCGATGTGCCGCGCGAGCGCTTCAACGCGATGACCCGCCTCGACCACAACCGGGCGATCGCGCAGCTCGCGAACAAGCTCGGCAAGCCGGTCTCGGCGGTCTCCCAGATGACGATCTGGGGAAACCACTCGACCACGCAGTACCCCGACCTCGTCAACGCCCGCGTCGACGGTCAGAGTGCCTGGGAGGCGGTCGACGACGAGGGCTGGGTCGCCGACGAGTTCATCCCCCGCGTCGCCAAGCGCGGGGCCGAGGTGATCGACGCCCGCGGCTCCTCCAGTGCGGCGTCGGCCGCAAATGCCGCGATCGACCACGTCCGCGATTGGGTCCTCGACACCGCCGAGGGCGACTGGGTCTCGATGTCGGTCCCGTCCGACGGCTCCTACGGGATCGGCGAGGGAATCGTCTCCAGCTTTCCCTGCGCCTGTAGCGGCGGCGAGTGGACGATCGTGCAGGGTCTCGAGCTACCCGAGTTCTCGCGCCAGCGGATCGACGCCAGCGTGATGGAGCTACAGGAGGAGCGCGACGCCGTTCAGCAGCTCGGGCTTCTATAGGGGTCTAACGCGGAGCGTTCAGCGACGCGTCAGGCAGGTCAGGCGGCGCAGCCGCCGCAATTACTCAGCTTTTCTTCGGGTGGTACTTGCGGCCCCGCTTGCTGATTCGTCCCTGCTTCTGGAGGTCGCCGAGCACCCGGTAGAGGTAGTTCGGCTTGATCTTCATCTCGCGAGCGATCTCTGAGGCCGTGATTCCCGGCTGTGCCTCGACCAGCTTCACGGCCTGGTCGGCCCGGGTGCCGCCCCGCCGGCGCCGCCGTGTGGAGCCGCCCCGCGAGCCGCGTGGCCGCCCGGGACGTCGCCTGCCGACCTTGCCGTCGGTGAGATCGGCCAGGGCCCGTTCCAGGCGCTTGCGCTCAGCGTCGAGCTCGCCGAGTCGTTTCTCCACCAGCGCGCGAGCCTCGTTCAGTACGTTGCCGGTATCGGGCATGGGATTCCCTTCCCTTCAAATTGACAGTCGATCGTGTACCTGGATCACACCATACACATTGCGCTGACACTGACGGTTTGTGACTGTATGAATTTCTCAGTGGTGTGTGTGCTGTGAGCGCTGTTGCGGTGGTCGCTATCGCCCGCGACCTGCTGCCCGCCGGTACGGAGCCGCTCGAGCAGCGATACGAGGTCCGGCGCGGCGGGCTGGACGCCGGGCGCGACGAGATCGATCAGCTGGTGGCGGGAGCGGCCGCGATCGTCGCCGACCCGACGGTCGCCGTCGATGCTTCGCTGCTGCGCGCGGCGGGGCCGCAGCTGCGGATCGTCGCCAACTTCGCCGTCGGTTACGACAACGTCGACCTCGGGGCCTGCCGGGAAGCCGGGGTCGCGGTGACCAACACACCTGAAGTGCTCACCAACGCGACCGCCGAGCTGGCCTTGGCGCTGACCCTCGCGGCCGCGCGCCTGATCGGCACTGCCGAGCGCGACCTGCGGGCCGGAAGCTGGACCGGATGGGACCCGGGCGCCTATCGGGGCCTGGAGCTGAGCGGGGCGACGGTCGGGATCGTCGGACTGGGACGGATCGGGTCCCGCTACGCGGAGCTGCTGCGGGGATTCGGCGTCCGGCTCCTCTACACGGCCCGGACGCCGAAGCCCGAGGCCGAGGCGAGGCTGGGAGCGCGCCGGGCCGGCCTCGAGGAGTTGCTGAGTTCAAGTGACGTGATCAGCCTGCACGCGCCGGCCGGCCCCCCGACCGATCACCTGATCGACGCGCCGGCGCTGGAGACGGTGCGGGCGCACGCCGTCCTCGTCAACACCTCGCGGGGCTCGCTGGTGGACCTGGACGCGGTGGTCGCGGCTCTGCGCGAAGGTTGCCTCGGCGCCGCCGGCCTCGACGTCTACGAGGGGGAGCCGAAGGTCCCGCCGGCCCTGCTGGAGGCGCCGCGGGTTGTCCTCACGCCCCACATCGGCTCGGCGACGATCAAGGCCCGAGACGGGATGGCCCGGACCGTGGCCGAGAACGTGATCGCGGTGCTCGAGGGCCGCGAGCCCCCGAACCAGGTCGCCTAGCCCATTGCGGCGCTTCGCGCCTGACCTGCCTGTGCCGCGGCTAACCGCCGCGGCCTAAATTCACTACGGCCGGCGGCGCCGCGGCAGCGTCCGGAAGATCGCGTCCCAGAGCGGCGAGGAGACGCCGAAGCCGTAGCGGTGGTCCTGGAAGTGATGCCGCATGTGCTGCTCGCGCAGCTGCTTGGCGAGGTCCGACTTCGGCACGAAGTGGTGCACGTAGTAGTGCGTGTAGTCGTAGGCGAGGTAGCCGGCGATGAAGCCGGCGAAGAGGGGATACGCGGCCGGGGTCCCGAACAGGGCCGTGAAGCCGAGCAGGAACAGCGCCGCCAGGGGGATGCTCACGGCCGGCGGCATGACCAGGCGCAGCTTGTCGTTGGGGTGGTCGTGGTGGACGCCGTGGATGATGAAGTGCATCCGGCGGCCGAAGGCGTTGTCGGGCTCCCAATGGAAGACCAGCCGGTGCAGCCAGTACTCGGTCAGGGTCCAGATCCCGACTCCCCCCAGGGTCAGCAGCAGCAGCGTTCCCGCGCCCTGGCCGCGGTCGGCTCCCAGCAGCTCCATCGCGATCACGACCGGGACGAAGACGACCGCCGGGATCGCGGGATGCACCCGGGAGAAGAAGTTCAGCAGGTTGCTCTCGAAGAGCTGCGGGGAGGCCGCGAGCCTGTCTGTCCGTTCCTGCGCCATCGCCCGCGAATGGTAGCTCGCGCGGTCGCCGTCGCGGGCCTCCGCAAGACGCGGGAAATTGTCAACGACCGGTGAACGAAGAACATTGCGAATTGCGGATTCACCCCTGCAGGGCATCCGGTCCGGTGCCATGATCGCCGCCGGGCTCGAGGCCCGAGATGACAACCGTCGAGGAAGAGGAGCGCAGTTGGCAAGTCGCGGTGGCACCCGGTCGGTAAAGCCGCCCAGTTGCGAGGACTGCTACTTCCACCGCAACGGGCTCTGCGCCCTCGAGCTCGGCGAACCCTGCGCCACTTTTCGGGCCGACCGCCCCGAAGGGCTCGTCCCGCCGCGCCAACCGGTACTGCTGATGCGCGCCCCGCGCTGGGCCGGCAGCGTCAGGGGCACCCCGGCCAGCGTCTAGAAGCAACCGGTTCCTCGCCCGCTGCCGAGGGCTAGAGTTGCGGCGACGGCTGGGAGAGAGAGGAAGCGGTGAAGCTGACAGTCCTGGGCAAGTCCCCGTCCTGGCAGGACGCAGGCGGCGCATGCAGCGGCTACCTGATCGAGGACGAGGGCTTCGCGCTGCTGCTGGACTGCGGCAACGGCGTCTTCTCCAAGTTGCGTGAGCACTGCGACTACGTCGACGTCGACGCGGTCGTGATCTCGCATCTGCACGCCGACCACTTCCTCGATCTCGTCCCCTACAGCTACGCGCTCACCTACGCCCCGCGCCAGCAGCCGGTCCCCGTGGCCGGCTACCCCGGCACCGAGAACCCGGCCCGCCCGCTGCTGATCGCCCCCCGGGGCGCGGTCGACACCTTCCGGCGGGTGGTCGGCTCCTGGGGCAACGAGGATCTGATCGAGAACGCCTTCGAGCTCTCCGAGTACGAGCCCAACGCGACCATCGAGGTGGGGCCCCTGCGCCTGCACTTCCACGAGGTCCCGCACTTCACCGAGACCTTCGCGGTCGACATCTCCTCCCGCAACGGCGGCGGTCGCCTCACCTACGGCGCCGATTGCCGGCCGGGCGACGAGCTGGTGGAGATCGCCCGCGACACCGACCTGCTGATCGTCGAGGCGACGCTGCCCCGCCCCGAGCGCAGCGGCGTGCGCGGACACCTGACGCCGGCGGAGGCGGGAGAGCACGCGCGCCGAGCGGCGGCCAAGCGGGTCGTGATCACCCACATCTCCGACGAGCTGGACCACGACTGGGCCCGCGAGCAGGCCTCGACGGCCTTCGGCGCCCCCGTCGAGGTCGCCCGCGAGGGCGCGACCTACGAGGTGTGAGGGCCGCCAAGCTCTCTGGCTACCCTCTAACACCCGATGACCGAGCCGGACCTTTTCGCCAATTTCGCACGCATGCGCCGGGAGATGGATCAGCTCCTCGGCGACGCCTGGGGGCGGGGCAGCTACGTGACCCGCAGGGCCAGCGGCTTCTCCCCCAACGTCGACGTCTACTACTGCGGCGACCCGCAGCGGGCCGTCGTCAAGGTCGACCTGGCCGGGGTCGAGCTCTCGGCGGTGGGGATTGAGATCAGCGGCCGCGAGCTGACGATCAGCGGCGAGCGGCCGGTGCAGGAGACCGAGGGCCGCGTCTACCAGCAGGTCGAGATTCCCTCGGGGCCGTTTCGGCGCATCATCGAGCTCGGAGTCGACGTCGACGCCGAACGTGCCCGGGCGACCTATGAGGACGGGGTCCTGCGGATCGAGCTTCCCCTCCGCGAGCCCTCGACGTCCTCGCGGCGCGTCCCGATCGACCGGGAGTAGACGGTGGCCGAGAGCGAGAACGGACGCGAGGCCCGGGCGCTGGAGGAGGCGCCGGTTCTGGAGGTGGTCGAGGCCGGCGAGGCGGAGGAGGCGATCAGCTCCTCGGAGCCGCTGCCCGACGCCCTGCCGGTGCTGCCGCTGCGCGAGACCGTCACCTATCCGGACACCCTGACCCCGCTGGCCGTCGGCCAGGAGCGTTCGATCACCCTCGTCGACGACGTATTGGGCGCCAACCGGATGCTGGCGATGGTCGCTTCGCGGGATCCCACCGACGAGGAGCCCGGGCCGGCGCAGCTCTACGACGTCGGCGTCGTCGGCGTCGTCGCGCGGATGCTGAAGGTTCCCGACGGCACGATCCGGATCCTCGTCCAGGGCACCCAGCGCGCCCGGCTCGGCCCCTACGTTGCCGAGCAGCCCTACCTGGTCGCACGCGTCGAGGCTCACCCGGACGTGGTCGAGGAGACCCCCGAGCTGGAGGCCCTTACGCGCAACGTCCAGCGCACCTTCTCGGAGATCATCGACCAGATCCCCTATCTGCCCGAGGAGATGCAGCTGGCGGTCGCCAACATCGACGACCCCTCGGCCCTGGCGCACCTGATCTCCGGCGCGCTGCGGATCTCCACCGAGGAGAAGCAGGAGCTGCTGGAGGAGGTCGACGTCACCCGGCGCCTGCGGCGCCTCTCCCAGATCCTCGCCCGCGAGCTGGAGGTGATCCAGCTCGGCAGCCAGATCCAGTCCCAGGTCGAGTCCGAGATCGACAAGGGCCAGCGGGAGTTCTTTCTGCGCCAGCAGCTGAAGGCGATCCAGGACGAGCTCGGCGAGGGCGACGAGCAACAGGCGGAGATCAACGAGCTACGCCAGCGACTCGAGGACGCCCAGCTTCCCGAGCATGCCCTGAAAGCCGCCGAGCGCGAGATCGCCCGGCTCGAGAAGCTGCCTCCGGCAGCGGCCGAGTACGGGGTGATCCGCACCTACCTGGAATGGCTGGTCGAGCTTCCCTGGGCGGCCGAGACCGAGGACAACCTCGACATCGATCACGCCCGGGAGGTGCTCGACGCCGACCACTACGACCTCGAGAAGGTCAAAGACCGGATCCTCGAGTACCTGGCGGTGAGACGGCTGAACCCCTCATCGCAGGGACCGATCCTCTGCTTCGTGGGTCCCCCGGGAGTCGGCAAGACCAGCCTCGGGCGCTCGATCGCCCGTGCGCTCGGGCGCGAGTTCGAGCGCATCTCCGTCGGAGGGGTCCGCGACGAGGCCGAGATCCGCGGCCACCGGCGCACCTACATCGGCGCGATGCCGGGGACGATCATCCGGGCGCTGCGGGACGCCGGCTCCCGCAACCCCGTCTTCATGATCGACGAGATCGAGAAGATGGGCGCCGACTTCCGCGGTGACCCGTCCTCGGCGATGCTCGAGGTCCTCGATCCGGCCCAGAACGACACCTTCCGCGACCACTACCTGGACCTCAACTTCGACCTCTCCGACGTGATGTTCATCGCCACGGCGAACATCCTCGACACCGTGCCGCCGCCGCTGCAGGACCGCATGGAGGTGATTCAGCTCGCCGGCTACACGCAGGAGGAGAAGCGCCATATCGCCAAGCGCTACCTGGTGCCGCGGCAGATCGAGCAGAACGGCCTGCGGGGGATGCGGGTCGAGTTCGCGGACGCGGCGCTGAGCGCGATCATCGAGGAGTACACGCGCGAGGCGGGGGTCCGAAACCTCGAGCGCGAGATCGGAACGATCTGCCGCAAGCTCGCCCGCGAGGTCGCCGAGGGCAAGGCGCCTGAGCGGGTGCGCGTTTCCGCGAAGCGGGCCCGCGAGCTGCTCGGTCGGCGGCGGTTTTGGGCCGAGCAGCGGCGGCGGACAAAGGACCCGGGCGTCTCGACCGGGCTCGCCTGGACTCCGACCGGGGGAGACGTGCTGTTCATCGAGGCCACGGCGATGCCCGGCTCGGGCCAGCTGACGATCACCGGGCAGCTCGGCGAGGTGATGCGCGAGTCGGCCCAGGCCGCCCTCTCCTACGTCCGCGGTCACTACCGGGAGATCGCCCCTGAGCTCCCCGACGACTGGTTCGCCGGCCACGACATCCATATCCACGTGCCGGCGGGGGCCGTCCCCAAGGACGGGCCGTCGGCCGGAGTCGCGATGGCGATGGCGCTGGCCTCGCTGGTCAGCGAGCGGCCGGTCCGAAACGACGTCGCGATGACCGGCGAGGTGACCCTCACCGGTCAGGTGCTGCCGATCGGAGGCCTGAAGGAGAAGTCGCTGGCGGCACTGCGAGCGGGGATCAAACGGGTGATCGTGCCGGGCCGAAACGAGGGCGACGTGGAGGAGATCCCCGAGCACGAGCGCAAGGGCCTGGAATTCGTCTACGTCGACGAGATCGGCCAGGCGCTGGACGCCGGCCTGGAGTGACGGCAGGACGGTCGCGGGCTTTCTGGATCGTTGCCGGGTTGACCGCCCTCGCGGCGGCGCTCCGCTTCTCCACCCTCGGCCTGCAGAGCTTTCACCACGACGAGATCGTCACCGCCGGGCGGGTGGTACGGGCGAGCCTCTGGCATCTGTTCGACAAGCTGGCGACGGGCGAGTCGGTGCCGCCGCTGTACTACCTGCTCTCCTGGGTCTGGGCGGAGATCTCCGGGCTGGGGGCGGTCGGCCTGCGATCGCTCTCGGCGCTGGCCGGCGTCGCCACCGTCCCGGTCGCCTACTGGATCGGCGCTCAGCTACGGGGACCTCGGACCGGGTTTGTCACCGCGGCGCTGGTGGCATCCAACCCGATGCTGATCTGGTACTCGCAGGAGGCCCGTGCCTATGCGCTGTTGGTCCTCTTCAGCTCGCTCTCGTTGCTGTTCTGCATCCGCGCCCTGCGGCGGTCCGGTGAGCGCGACCTGCTCTGGTGGGCTGTCTTTTCGGCGCTCGCCCTGAGCACCCATTACTTCGCCCTCTTCCCGGTAGCCCTGGAAGCGCTGCTGGTCGCCCGGGCGCGGGGGCGAGATGCAGCCCGCGCCCTGCTCGGCATCGCCGCGACCTGCGCTCTGCTGGCGCCGCTGGCGCTGGTGCAGATGAGCCATATCGACAACACCGACTGGATCGGCGCCCTCAGCCTGCCGTATCGCCTCGGCGAGACCGGCGTCGCCTTCCTGGTCGGCGAGACCGGCTACCTGATCGCGCAACCGGTGCGGCCGCTACTGGCCCTGCTGCCGGCACTGGTTGTGGCGGCTGCCCTTGCCCTGCTCGCGGCGCGGGGGGACCGGGCCGAGAAGCGGGCCGCTGGGCTGGCGATCTCGATCGCGGCGGTGACCCTGCTGGTGCCGCTGCTGCTGGCGCTCCTGGGCAGGGACTTCCTGCTCGACCGCAACCTGATCGCGGCGGTGGTCCCGTTGCTGGCCGCGGTCGCGATCGCCGTCACTGTCGGTCGCGCCCGCCTGGCCGGAGCCCTGCTGGGCGCGGTGCTGGTCGCCTACTCGCTCGGCTTCTGGGCGGCGACGACGTTCACGCCCTCGCTGCAACGCCCCGACTACCGCCAGGTCGCGATCCGGCTCGGCGAGCCGGACCTGCCGCGGGCGATCGTCACCTGGACTCTCGGCGCCGGTCCCCTCAAGCACTACCTGGGCACCCACGCCGGGCTGCTGTTCCCCGAGGGCGAGGTCTGGTTCGTGCACGAGATCTACGTCGTCTCGCGCCAGACCGAGCTGCCGAAGCAATGGGCTTTCGCGCCCCGCTTTCAGCGCGGCGAGACCTTCGCGGTCGGTGACCTCGACGTGACCAGGTACGCGACCCGGGGGCTCGAGCACCTGCCTGCGCGGGCGCTGGGCAGGGCCGAGATCGGCTTTCGCAGCAACCGCGTCCTGCTCGACGGGATCGGGCCGGAGGTGTGACGGCTGGCGTGATGCGCAAAGAGCGGGCTTTGCCTGCCTCGATCGCGGGTATATCCTCAGCGCAAACCTGAGACTGCGAGGAGTGGAGAAGGAATGGCGAATACGACACGGGCGACGAAGGCCGCGGACCGGGCCTCGGGCCTTTACAGCACGGCCCGCGACAACCCCTACGTGCAGCGGGTGATCGAGGACGACGAGCTGCGAAAGAACCTTCGGGACGCATACGACGCGGCCCATCACGCCTACGGGCGGATCACCGGCAACGGCAAGGGCCCGGTCAAGGCGGTCACCAGCGACAAGAAGGTGCAGAAGGATCTGCGCAAGGCCGCCGACTCGCTGCGCGAGGCGTCGGAGCAGCTGCAGAAGCCGAAGCGCCGCAAGAGCCGCCTCGGGCGCCTGGTGCTGTTCGGGGCGGTGGCGGGCGGAGTCGCCCTGGCACTCTCCGAGAACGCCCGCAAGACCGTGATGGACACCCTGTTCGGGGCCGAGGAGGAGTTCGAGTACACCTCGACGACTTCGGGCGGCAACTCCTCCGGCAGCGACGGATAGCGCCGCTTCGCGCCCGGCTCGGGCTCGGCCGGCGCCGGGAAGCACCGAGGTGATCCGATGCCCGTAGGCCACATGGATCGCCTCAGCTCGATCGACGCCTCGTTCCTGGCCCAGGAGCGGGGCGGCGCCCACATGCACATCGGCGCGGTGATGCTCTTCGAGGGGCCGCCGCCTTCCCGGGAGGAGTTCTCCGCCCACATCGCCTCGCGCCTGGGCAAGGTCCCCCGCTACCGGCAGAAGCTGGCGGTGCCGCGGCTGGAGATGGGCCGGCCGCTGTGGATCGACGACCCGACCTTCAACGTCGAATACCACGTCCGCCACACGGCGCTGCCGGCGCCGGGGGGAGACGAGCAGTTGCGAAGCCTGGCGGCGCGGATCTTCTCGCAGCGACTCGACCGCACGAAGCCGCTCTGGGAGCTTTGGCTTGTGGAAGGCCTGGAGTCGGGAGGCTTCGCGCTGATCAACAAGACCCACCACTGCCTCGTCGACGGAATCTCGGGCGTCGACATCACCGCGGTCCTGTTCGATCTCGAGCGTGAGCCGGCAGCGATTCCCCGCGGGGAGGACGGGTGGGAGCCGGCGCCGGAGCCGTCGGCGGCGTCTGTGGTCGCGGCCGGGGTTCGCGATCTCGCCAAGGCGCCGATCGGAATCGCCGCCCAGGCGCTCGGAACGCTGCGCCGGCCAGCTCGCGCCGTCGCCGAGGCCCGCGAGGCGGCCGAGGGCGTGGCGGAGATCGGCTGGGGCTACGTCAACAGCCCTCCCGACAATCCGCTCAACACCGGGATCGGCCCGCACCGGCGGATCGCCTGGGTGCATACCAGCCTTGCCGAGCTGAAGGCGATCAAGAACGGCCTTGGCGGGACCGTCAACGACGTCTTCCTGGCGGCGGTCAGCGGCGCCCTGGCCGCCTGGCTGCGGACGCGAGGGGTGAGAACTGAAGGTCTGGAGCTGCGCGGCTGCGTCCCGGTATCGGTGCGCAGCGAGGACGAGCAGAGCGACCTCGGCAACCGGATCACGATGATGGCCTGCCCGCTGCCCGTCTACGCAGGCGACCCGAGGACGCGCTTTCGAATTGTCAGCGAGGCGATGCGGGACCTGAAGGAGTCCAAGCAAGCGCTCGGCGCCGAGGTGATCGCCGGCCTGCAGGACTTTGCGCCGCCGACGATCTTCGCCCAGGCTTCGCGGCTCAACTTCTCGAGCCGTATCTACAACCTCCTGGTCACCAACGTGCCGGGCCCGCAGTTCCCGCTGTTTCTGCTCGGCCGCGAGCTGCAGACGATGGTGCCGGTGCCGTTCCTGGCCGTCGACAAGGCGCTGGCGATCGCGATCTTCAGCTACAACGGCGGCGTCAACGTCGGTCTGATGGGCGACTACGACGCGATGGCCGACCTCGACGAGCTGCGGGACCTGATCGCGGTGGAGATCGATGTGCTCCGCGACGCAGCCGCCTGACGCGCTCCCCGCCCCCGCCCATACACTCAGCGGCGATGGAGGCAGCAGCGACACGCGAACTGAGCGGAGAGAAGGCGCAGCGAATCGTCGATGCGATGCGCGACAGCGTCGCCCAGCACGGCGCCGCCGGCTCCACCTTCGAGCACGTGGCCAGCGAGGCCGGGGTCAGCCGCGGCCTGCTCCACTACTACTTCGGGACCAAGGAGCGGTTGCTGGTCGAGGTGGTCCGCCGCGACGCCGAGATCCGCATCAACCGCCTCGACGAGCCGCTGGCCAACGCGAAGACAGTCGACGACGTGCTCAACGTCCTCGTCGCCAGCCTCACCGACGTGATCGAGAACGAGCCCGGTTTCTTCCTGTTGCTCTTCGAGCTGTTCAGCGCCGGGCGGCGCAACCCCGACATCCAGCACGAGGTCGGGCAGCTGTTCGATCGCACCCGCTCGCACGTCGCCGAGATCCTCAAGGCCAAGGAGCGCGAGGGAGTGCTGAACCTGCGCTACGACGCCGAAGCGGTCGCCTCCTACCTGTTCGCGGTCGGCGACGGCTACGCGCTGCAGGCGCTCTCCGACACCGAGCGCGATCACGCCGGACTGCTCGCCGCCAGCACCGCCGCCGCGCGCTACCTGCTGACCGCCGATTAGCCCGCCTCCGGTCTGGCAGGAGCCCGCCCCCGGCGGCTACCCGGACCGCTCGGTGATGGGTCTCTCGAACCTGGAGCGCAATCGGCTCGGGCGCCAGGGCCGGCTGCCGATCCCGCCGATCTCATACCTGCTCGAGATGCGCTTCAAGGAAGCCTCTGCGGGCCACGCCGCGTTCGAGATCCCCGCCTCGGCCTGGTTCGCCAACTCGGCCGGGCTGATCCCCGGGGGGATGCTGGCTCCGGTCGCCGACGCGGGCCTCGGGGCGGCGGTCGGGACCGAGCTCGGGCCTGGGGTGCACTTCACGACCGCGGAGCTGTCGCTGACCTTCGTGCGCCCGGTACGACCCGATCCGCAGACGACGATCGTCGCCTCGGGCCAGGCGATCCACACCGGTCGCTCGGTTGGCGTCTCGGAGGCATTCCTGCTCGCCGAGCCGCAGGGACGCCTGGTCGCGCACGGGACGACGCGCTGCACGATCTTTGCGCCGCTGGATCCGCTTCCGCCTCCGCCCGCCGACCTGCCGGTGCTGGAGCAGGTCTTGCCCGGTGCGGACCCCGCCCATCCGCTGCAGCGGGAGCCCGAAGGGGAGATCCTGCCGGGCGAGGCTTTCGAGCAGAGCAGCGGGTTGCAGATGCTGCGCGCCTGGATCGACGGCAGCCTGCCGCCGCCGCCGCTTTCTCGTCTGACCGGATTGCGACCGACCTTTGCCGAGGAGGGGCGCTGTGAGTGGCTGCTTCCCTGCAGTCGCTGGCTGAGCAGCCCGGCCGGCACGGTTCAGGGCGGCTTCACGGCGATGCTCGCCGAGGCGGCGCTGACCGCAGCGGTCTTCAGCACCGCCGGCCCCGGGACCGCGATCGCGACGCTCGACCTGAAGGTCAACTACCTGCGGCCGGTCTTCCCCGACGGCGGCGAGCTGCTGGCCGCCGCCGGCCTCACCCATCGCGGCCGCAGGCTCGCCGTCGCCACCGCCGAACTGGTCAAGGACGGCAAGAAGGTCGCCTTCGCGACCGGCTCGGCGATGTACCTGCCCGGCCGCCCCGCCGACCTGACCGGGGTGGAGATGGGCGGCGAGAGCGGCGAGGGCTGAGGAGCCCGCCCCGGTCGGGACGGGCTCCCCTTCCTCCTGGGCGTCCCTGCCTCAGGCTCCCAGCTCGCCGTCGTCGTCAGCGGGCCGAGGCTCGCCGACACGGATCCGCTCGCAGCTGCGGCGGATCACGTCCTCGGAGTCGGCGACCACGCGGTCGCGGCCGGAGCCGCAGCCGACCACGTCAGCCTCGCCGTCGCGTACGAAGACGACGTCGTCGCCGGGACCCGAGAACACGGTGTCGGCTCCGGGGACCGGGACGTCGGTCTGCGCCCGCGCGAACATCTGGTCGCCGCCACGACCACCGAAGGCGATGTCGACCCCGCTGCCCGCATAGGTGACGTCGCCGCCGGGACCGCCGCCTTCGCGGTCGTCACCCTCGCGGCCGCGGATCAGGTCGCGGCCCTCGCCGCCGCTGAGGGTGTCGTCGCCGGCCTCGCCGAGGATGAAGTCCTCGTGTTCGGCGCCGCGAATCGTGTCGTCGCCACCGCCGCCCGCGAGTCCGTCCCGGCCGCGGTCGCCGACGATCGTGTCGTCGCCCGCCTCGCCGTTGACGCGGTCGCGGCCGCGACCGGCGTCGATTTCGTCGCGCCCCTCACCGCCCAGCACCAGGTCGGCCCCCGGCAGCGCCCGCACGGTGTCGTCGCCGCCCTTGGCGTCGATCTGATCGTCGCTCGGGGTCCCGACCAGGACCTCGTCGCTGTCGTCGCCGACGATCGTCGCCGCGCTTGCGGCCGCGACGGTGAACGCGAAGAGGCATGCCGCCGCAAGGACGACGCGGATTCCTGCTCCTAGCTTCATCTCGATATCCCTCCTGCTCGATTGGCTATCAACCACCGGGCCATCAAAGCCGGGGGCCGGAGCCTCGACAAGAGACCCCGGGGCTAGGGCTGACCTATCGCTGGTGTCTCACACCTGGGTGTGGGCACGAAACGTCGCTCGCGGGGCGGAATAGGATGGCGCTGTGGCAGTCGAAAGCGCCAGCCGAGCCGGGGCCGAGCACGGGGTCGCGTTTGCCGGCGCCGTCGGGCAGGCGGAGCTGATTCGAAGCGGCGAGCTGACGCCGACCGAGCTGGTCCGGCTGCAGCTCGATCGCATCGAAGCCCTCGACCCGCAGCTGAACGCTTTCAGGGTCGTGCTCGCCGAGCGAGCGCTGGCCGAGGCAAAGCAGGCCGAGGCGAGGCTGAAGGCAGGCGAGGAGCGGCCGCTGCTCGGCGTGCCGGTGGCGCTAAAGGACGGTCACGACCTCGCCGGGGAGCACACCGCGCACGGCACCGACGCATTCCCCGACCCGGTCCGCGAGGACGCCGAGATGGTCCGCCGCCTGCGCGCGGCCGGGGCGATCGTGATCGGCAAGACCCACCTGCCCGAGCTGGCGATCTCCGGCTTCACCGAGTCCGCGACCTGGGGGGTCACCCGCAACCCCTGGAACCCCCAGCGCAGCCCCGGTGGCTCCAGCGGCGGCAGCGCCGCGGCGGTCGCCGCCGGGCTTGTGGCGCTGGCGACCGCGTCCGACGGGGCCGGCTCGATCCGCATTCCGGCCGCCTCCTGCGGCCTGTTCGGATTGAAGCCGACCAAGGGCCGGATCTCGATGGAGCCGGACCTGCTGGTCTCCGACGGCGAGCACTGGCAGGGGATGTCGGTCAACGGATGCGAGAGCCGCAGCGTCCTCGACACGGCGCTCTTCCTCGACCTCACCAGCGGTGGATCGCGTGAGGCGGAAGCGCCGCCGCCGCCCGGCCGGCTGTTCGTCGACCACGCGCAGGCGCCGCCCTCGAAGTTGCGGATCGCAACCTCGACCAAGCCGCCGCCGCTGATCGCTCCGCCTGCGATCGAGGACTGTGTCCGGGGCGCCGTCGCCGACACCGCCGAGCTGCTCGCCTCGCTCGGCCACCAGGTCGCCGAGCGGGACCCGGATTGGCCGCCGGCGATCGGCAGCAACGTCTCCGCTCGCTATCTGCGCGGGATCCACGACGACGTCGAGCGGACTCCGCTTCCGGAGCGCCTGGAGCGGCGGACCCGCGGATTCGGGCGCCTCGGCGGCCTCGTCCCGGCGGCGGCGGTGCGCCGCGCCCGCGCCGCCGCGGCAGCCGACTGGCGTCGGGTCGGGGCGCTGTTCGAGGAATTCGACGTCCTGGTCATGCCGGTGATGTGCGGGACCGCGATCCCGGTTCGCAGCTGGGAGGGGTGCGGAGCCCTGCGGACCACGCTCGGCATGTCGCGCTTCTATCCCTATTGCGCCGCCTGGAACCACCTCGGCTGCCCGGCGGCGGCGGTACCGGCCGGCTTCCACAGCGACGGCTTGCCGCTCTCGGTGCAGCTGATCGCGCCGCACGGAGAGGAAGGGCGGCTGCTCTCGCTCGCCGCCCAGATCGAGGCCGAGCGCCCCTGGGCGGACGCGGTGCCGCCGCTTTCCGTCTAGACGGACCGGGGCTCGAAGACCTTGCGGAAGCGGCGCAGCGCCCGCGGCGAGCCCTTCGGGCGCAGCCGCCGGCCCAGCACCGAGCGGATCGGGCTCTCGCCGCGGATCGTGACGTCGATCCACTCCTTCCAGTCGGTCTCGAAGGTCAGGTCGGCGTCGCTCAGCTCGCCGGGCTCGGCCCGCGTCGAGCCGTTGTCGACGACCAGATGCCAGGGATCGGCGTCGCTGAAGCGCCACTGCACCTTCAGTCCATCGCCGTTGATCGCCCCGCTGCGGGCCGAGCGGCTCATCGAGTCGAAGTAGAGGCGCTGCACCTCGGGCTCCGAGGAGGGCCGGCCGTTCGGCTCGCCGAGCACGCCGGCCTTGAGCAGGGTGATCTGATCGCGGGCCCGCTCCTCGTGCGGGAGCGAGCGGTCGACCGGATAGATGTCGGCCGGCATCTCCTCCAGCGGATAGCCCGTCGCCCGCCACTTGGCCTCGATCGAGCGCATCCCGAACGAATAGATGTCGACGAGGGTGAACCCGTACTCGGTCGTGTAGCGCTCGTCCCAGCCCGGCGGCACGAAGACGGCCAGCGAGTAGGGGAGGATCTCGCGCAGCAGCTCGACCACCGCCGCCTTGCACTCCTCGGACTCCTCGAACATCTCCGCCAGGGCTTTGACGCCGAAGCCGATGTGGCGCTGCTCGTCGCGGGAGACGTTGGTCATCCCCTCGCTGAAGCCGGGCATCGTCCCCTCCTTGACGAAGAAGTCCTCGATGAAGTGCTGGCCCGGCTGGGCGAGCGTCGCCTCGACGACCATGTGGTAGAGGGCGATCGCCTGCGCGAACTTCGGCAGCGAGCGGTCGCGGCGCAGCTCCTCCGCCATCCGGTCGAGGCGGTCGAAGACGCCCAGGTAGCCCCAGCCGAGCTGCGGCATCGTGTAGGCGAGGGTGGAGGAGATCGGGCCGCCGGCGCCGATCACCTCCTTGAAGAAGCGGTGGAAGAAGACGGCGTGGCGCGCCTCGTCGACCTGCTGGGTGGCGAGGAAGTACTTCTGCTCCTCGCGGGGGGCGGCGTCGATGTAGGGGGAGAGGTTGTCGGTGACCGAGTCCTCGCCGTAGAAGAACATCGAGTAGATCCACAGCGCCGACTTGGACTGGATCTCGTTCAGCGCCTCCCAGCCGTCGCGATCGCGCGAGAAGTCGATCTCATAGGCGCGCCAGTTGCCCTCCTCCCAGCGCCGGTAGAGGTCCTCGTAGCTGATGTCGGCGGTGGCGGCGGGCTTCTCGGAAACTGGCATCTGCATCGACCTCCTCGCGGTTCGTTCGGCGCTCCCCGTAAGATAACTGACCGGCGAGTCAGTTAGGAGCTCTCGGTCTGTGACGTCGATCACACAACCCACCCGACCGCGGCGGCGGATGACCGCGCCGGCCCGGCGCGAGGCGATCCTGGCGGCCGCCCGCGACGCCTTCGCCGAGGGCAGCTACCACGAGATCTCGCTCGACAAGGTGGCCGCCCGGGCGGGGATCTCGAAGGCGCTGATCTACGAGCACTTCCCGTCCAAGCGCGACCTGCACCGGGCGCTGCTGGAGAGCTACTTCGGGGAGTTGCTGGAGCGGGTGGTGGCGGCGATCGGCGGCGCCGAGCCGGGAGAGCAGCGCCTGCGGGCAGGCCTGGACGCCTTCCTGGCCTTCGTCGAGGAGCGTCGCGGCGCCTGGAGGATGCTCGTCCTCAACGTCTCCGACCCGGTGATCGCGGAGCGCATGGAGCGTCTGCGTGAGCAGGTCGCGGTGCTGATCAGCGCCCAGATGGTCGAGGAGGGCCCTCCGGGAGAGCTGGTCGAAGGCGTCGGCCGAGAGCAGGCGATCGCGATGGTCGCCCAGCAGATCGTCGGCGCCGGCCAGTCGCTCGCCAACTGGTGGGTCGAGCACCCCGACTTCGACCGCGCCCGCGTCCTCGAGGTGGCGATGGACTTCATGTGGGTCGGCCTGCGCGGCGTCGAGCAGGGCGAGCGCTGGAGCGGATAGATCTGTGCCGGCGGCGCTGGCCGCCGGCAGAGGCTGGTCAGGCGGCGGAGCCGCCGCAAGTCATTCCGGCTTCGGCGTCGTCCAGGGCTGCCCGAGCCGCGAGGCAAGCTCCTCGGCCAGCCCCTCGATCGGCATCCGCACCTGCTCGAGGGAATCGCGGTCGCGCAGGGTGACGGTGTCGTCCTCCATCGTCTGGCCGTCGACGGTGATGCCCCAGGGGGTGCCGATCTCGTCCTGGCGGCGGTAGCGCTTGCCGATCGACCCGCCCTCGTCGAACTCGGCCGGGATCCGGCGGCGCAGCGCCTCGTAGACCGCGCGCGCCTTCTCGGGCATCCCTTCCTTGGAGACCAGCGGCAGCACCGCGGCCTTGACCGGGGCGAGGCGCGGGTGCAGCCGCAGCACGGTCCGCTCGCGGCCCTCGACCTCCTCGCTGTCGTAGGCGTCGACGAGGAAGGCGAGCGTGGCACGGTCGGCGCCGGCGGCCGGCTCGATCACGTGCGGTATGTAGCGCTCCTTGGTCTGCTGATCGAAGTACTCGAGCTTCTCGCCGGAGAACTTGGCGTGCTGGGTGAGGTCGAAGTCGCCGCGGTTGGCGATTCCCTCCAGCTCCGACCAGCCGATCGGGAACAGGTACTCGACGTCGCTGGTCTGAGACGAGTAGTGGGAGAGCTCGTCGGCGTCGTGGGGGCGGATGCGCAGGAACGCCGGGCGAATCCCGAGCTCCTCGTACCAGCTTCGGCGCAGCTCGATCCAGCGCTCATACCACTCCTCGGCCTGGTCGGGCGGCACGAAGTACTCCATCTCCATCTGCTCGAACTCGCGGGTGCGAAAGACGAAGTTGCCCGGGGTGATCTCGTTGCGGAACGACTTCCCGACCTGGGCGATCCCGAACGGCGGCTTGCGGCGCGCGAACTGGAGCACGTTCTTGAAGTTGATGAAGATGCCCTGGGCGGTCTCCGGGCGCAGGTAGACCTCCGAGCCCTCGCCCGCCACCGGCCCGACGTGGGTCTCGAACATGAGGTTGAACTGGCGCGGGTCGGTGAGGTCGCACTCCGAGGTCTCACCCGGATGCTTGGACGGCTTGCGCCCGCACTGGGCGTCCTCGAGCTTGTCGGCCCGGAAGCGCAGCTTGCAGGCCCGGCAGTCGACCAGCGGGTCGGTGAATCCCTCCAGGTGACCGGAGGCCTCCCAGACCCGCGGGTGCTGGAGGATCGCCGAGTCAAGCGCCACGATGTCGTCGCGCTCTGAGACCATCGCCCGCCACCATTCGGCCTTCACGTTGCCCTTCAGCAGCACCCCGTAGTGGCCGTAGTCATAGGTGGAGCCGAGGCCTCCGTAGATCTCCGAGGAGGGGAAGACGAAGCCGCGCCGCTTGCAGAGGGCGACGATCTCCTCCATCGTCAGCTCCTCGTTGCGGACGCGGTCGGTGGCCTCGCTCATCGCCGGGAACCGTATACAGGCACGCCCACCCTGGCGGGGCGGACCGCCGCCCCTGCGATAATCGCCCGCCTCGTGCCGACCTACGAATATCGCTGCAACAACGGCCATACCTTCGAGGTCATCCAGCGGATGGCCGACGACCCGGTCAGCGTCTGCGAGGTCTGCGGCGCCCCGGTGGAGCGCGTGTTTCACCCCGTGGCCGTGCATTTCAAGGGCTCCGGCTTCTACACCACCGACTACGGCGCCAAGGCGAAGGCGAAGGCAGGCGAGGGCGATTCCAAGTCCGCGGAGTCGGGCTCCAAGGACTCGGCTTCGAAGGACGGCGGCTCGAAGGGGTCAGACGCCAAGGGGTCGGGGTCGGGTTCGGGCGACAAGCCCAAGGCCGCTTCGAAAAGCGGCGAGTAGCGGCTCCGCTTAGCCGGTCAGCTCCTTGACCGCTCGGCGGCGCTCGGACTCCGGCACCTCGATGCTGCCGAACGGGCCCGCGCCGCAGCCTGAGTTCTGGCCCTGGCAGAGGACGTCGGTGTCGCCGCTGAAGGCGACCGCGGAGGAGAGCACGAGCTGCGGCATCGTCAACGCTCCCATGTCGCTGACGAAGGCCTTCGGCGCCGACCAGCCGATCAGCGGGCCGTGGATGAAGTTGTAGGGGATCCGCAGGGGGCTGATGATCCGAGACTTGATCCCGTTCAGGACCTCCTGCTGCGCCGCCGCGCGGTCGAGGTCGTCGTAGGAGGGATCGCAGTCGTTCTTGCGCGTGCGGGCGAAGATCAGCGCGTCCTCCCCGTTCAGGGTGTGCTCCCCCTTGCCGAGGCGCAGCGTGAAGCCTCCCTGGCCGCCTCCCTCGCCGCCGGAGATCTCCGAGCAGAACTTGCGCTCGACCTCGATCTCGACCCCGCCGATCGCGTCGATCAGGTCCTGGAACCCCTCGAAGTCGATGATCACGACGTGGTCGATGTCGATGCCGAGGAAGTCCTCCACGGCCCGCACCTGCAGCGCCGCGCCGCCGAACGCGTAGGCGGCGTTGATCTTCGAGGGGCCGACGCCCTCGATCTCGGTGAAGGTGTCGCGGGGGATCGAGAGCTTGCGGAACTTGGCGCCGCCGGCCTGCACGACCATCAGCGTGTCGGCCCGAAAGCCGGCGCAGCCGCCGCTCGGCGGCTCGCCCTTGGCCTGCTGGTCGAGGCAGCGCTCGCGGGTCTCGGCCCCGGGCTCCTGGCTGTCGGAGGCCCGCGCGTCGGTGCCGATGACGAGGATGCTCTGGCTGTCGGCGATCAGCAGCGGGCTGCCGCCGAGGACTGCGGAGGCGCTGTCGTCGAGCTTCATCGACTGCAGCCCCGCGGAGACGAGAAAGGCGAGCACGCTGAGCGCTATCCATGCGCCGGCCGCGATCGCCACCCACTTGAGGACGCGGCGGCCGAGCGAGTCTTGCTCGGTGACCGGCCGCGGCCGCTCCGGCTCTTTCTCGCGCGGGCGTTTCCCCCCGCGCTTTGCCCGCTCGCGAAGGCTCGACAGGTCGGGTTTTCGCAGCCCTGATAGGAGCCCCTTCCGGGACCGGTAGACCTTGTACTCGGGCGGCCCGGAAGGCTGCTGCTCGCCGTTGGAGGGCATGAAAGGCTAAAAATTGTGCCGATGCCCGCGCCATCGTGTCCGCCGCCTCCCCGGCCGACCCCTGACCGGGTGCGTTTTCAGGCCGGATCTAGATGAGTGTCGGCGAGGCGATCGGAGTCGATCTCGGGGGCACGAAGCTGCTGGTTGGCGTCCTCGACGCCGAGCGAGAGGTGCTCTGGGAGCGGCGGGAGCGATCGACGGGGCACACCGAGGAGACGCTTGTCGAGCTGATCGCTCGCGAGGTGGGGGAGGCGCGGGAGGCGAGGCCGGACGCCAGTGCGGTCGGGCTCGGCATCCCGGCCACGATCGACCACGCGCGGGGGGTCGCGATCGCCGCCGTCAACCTTCCGATCGACAACTGGCCGATCCGGGAGTTGCTCGCGGAGCGGATCGACCTGCCGATCTTCGTCGACAACGACGCCAACCTGGCGATGCTCGCCGAGCACCTCTACGGTGCCGCCCGCGAGGCCAGCAACGCGGTGATGATCACCGTCGGGACCGGGATCGGAGGCGGCCTGGTGATCAACGGCGAGCTCTACCGAGGAACGGTCGGCGCCGGCGCCGAGCTCGGCCATGTGGTGATCGAGCTCGACGGCAGCCGATGCCAGGGCTTCTGTCCCGGCCGGGGGCACGTGGAGTCGGTCGCATCGGGGACCGCGATGGGCCTCGAAGGCCGGGCGGCTGCCGAGGCAGCGCCCGATTCGGCGCTGGGACGGCTGCTGGCCGAAGGCCAGGAGATCGACGGCAAGGCGGTCACGGCGGCGGCGATCGGAGGCGATGCCCCCGCGCGCGATGTGGTGGCGATGATCGGCCGCCGGATCGGCGCCGTGCTGTCGAGCTTCGCGAACATCTTCGCGCCCGATGTCCTCGTCGTCGGGGGCGGCGTGATCGCCGCCGGGGACCTGCTGCTCGATCCCGCCCGGCGCGAGGTCGCCGAGCGGGCGCTGACGCCGATGAACAAGACCCCGGTGGTGGCGGCCGAGCTCGGCCCCGACGCGGGAATGATCGGCGCCGCCGCGATGGCTCGGATCGAGAGCCGACAGGACGGGGCCGGCTGATGCCGGGGAAGCTGATCGTCTGCCCGACCCCGATCGGCAACATGTCCGACGTCACCCCCCGCGTCCGCGAGGCACTGGTCGAAGCCGACTACATCGCCTGCGAGGACACGCGGCGAACCGGCTCCCTGCTCGACCGGCTCGGAATCCGCCCGGCGCCACGCCTGGTCTCCAACCATGAGGGCAACGAGGCCTCGCGGGCCGGCGAGCTGGCGAAGCGGATCGAGCGCGGCGCCCGCGTGGCGCTCGTCTCCGATGCCGGCATGCCGGCAATCTCCGACCCCGGCTTCCGGCTGATCCGCACCTGCATCCAGCGCGACCTCGACGTCGAGGTCCTGCCGGGCCCCTCGGTCGTACCGGTCGCCCTCGTCGCCTCGGGGCTGCCCACCGACCGCTGGCGCTTCGAGGGGTTCCTGCCCAGGCGAGCGGGAGAGATGGAGCGGGTCCTTCGCTCCACCGAGACGGTGGTCGCCTTCGAGTCCCCGCGCCGGCTCAGCGAGTCGCTGGCGGCGCTGGCCGCGATAGCGCCCGACCGCCAGGCCGCCGTGTGCCGCGAGCTGTCCAAGCTTCACGAGGAGGTCGCTCGCGGCACCCTGGCCGAGCTGGCCCGCCGCTACCGGGGCGACGTGAAGGGGGAGATCGTGCTCGTGATCGGTCCAGCCCAGGCGGAGGAGCACGGCGAGGACATCAGCTTCGCCGTCGACGCGCTGCGCCACCTGGTCCAATCGGGCGCCCGCCCGCGCGCCGCGGCCAGCGTCGTTGCCGCCCTGACCGGCACCCGGGCCAACGACCTCTACCGGGCGTTGACCGGCCGCGAGCCGCGGCGTTGAGCGTCGAGATTGATGCGTTGAGCGCGGAGCGAGACGAACTGGTCCGACGCCTGACCGCGGCCGTCGACCGGCAGGACATCGAGGCGGTCGCGGAGCTGGTCGATCCGGAGGTCGAGTTCGTGTCGCTGATCGCCTCTGTCGGCGGCCGCGTCTACCACGGCGTAGCCGGGGTTCGGGACTGGTTCGATGACATCAACGAGGCCTGGTCGGAGGTCTCGAGAACGCTCGAGGAGGTAGTCGACGCCGGCGATCGGCTGGTCGTGCTTTATCGGCTGCAGAGCGTCGGCCGCGAGAGCGGCGTCGAGCTGGATACGCCGATCGGGGCGGTCTGGGAGTTCAAGGACGGCAAGGTGCTGCGGGTCGAGACCTACGGCGACCCGGGGGAGGCGCTGCGGGTGGCCGGGGTGCCGCGTCCCAAGCCAGACCACTGATGCGCATCGCGCTCGCGACCTGCGCGGCGCTACCCGACGGCTGGCATGACGACCACCGGCTCGCCGCGGCGTTGCGTGAGGGCGATGCCGATTGCCGGTTCGCGGTCTGGGACGACCCGGCGGTCGACTGGGACCGCTTCGACCTCGTCCTGATCCGCTCGACCTGGGACTACACCGAGCGCCGCGACGAGTTCGTCTCCTGGGCGGAGGCGGTCGGGGAGCGGCTTCGCAACTCCGCCGGCGGTCGTGCGCTGGAACAGCGACAAGCATTACCTGGCCGATCTGGAGTCCGCCGGCCTGCCGGTGGTACCGACCCAGATCATCGAGCCGGGCGAGACGCCCCCCGCACTGCGCGGCGAGGTGGTGGTAAAGCCGACCGTTTCCGCCGGCGCCCGCTGCCACCGGCCGCTTCGGGCCCGCGACCCACGACAAGGCGCTGGAGCTGATCGCCCGCCTCGCCGCCGCCGGCCGGGCGGCGATGGTCCAGCCCTACCTACGCTCGATCGATGAGGTCGGCGAGACAGCGCTGGTCTGCTTCGGTGGCCATCTGAGCCACGTGCTGCGCAAGGGCGCCATTCTGCGCCCGGACGAGGAGGCGCCGATCCGCGAGGAGGAAATCACCGCTGCCGAGCCCTACTTCAACGAGGACCTGGTCGGCCGCGGTGAGGCCGACGAGCGGCAGCGACGGCTCGCCGCTGAGGTGCTCGACTGGATGACGGAGCGATTCGGCCAAGAGCCGCTCTACGCCCGCGTTGACCTCGTCCCCGGCCCCGAAGGGGCGCCCCGTGCTGCTGGAGCTCGAGGCTGTGGAGCCGAACTTCTACTTCGCGACCAGCGACGGTGCCGCCGAGCGGCTCGCGAAAGTGGTGCTCGACTCGGCGCGGGCGCTCGGCTAGCGTCTGTACCCGACGATGGCGAAGCGGGAGCCCCGCATGGTGGCGCTTGGATACGGGCGGTTCGTCCGCGCCGACCGCGTCTTCGCGCTGGTGCCGCTGCCGGCGGCCGATCGTGGCGACGGACGGCGCACCTACGTCCACGTCGAGGGGATCGCCGAGCCGCTGGTCGCCTCGCGCTCGGAGCGGGCGATCCTGGCCGAGGTCGAGGACGCGTTGGCAGCGGCGGCCGGAGTCCCGAAGCGCAAGCGCGAGCAGTAACGGACCGGCAAATGCCACCGAGCCGCGTCGAGGTGGTCCGGGCAGCGAACGAGGCCGCGAACCAGGGCGACCTGGATGCGGGCGAGCGTCTGCTCGACCCTGACGTCGAGATCCATACCCGCCTGGTCGGGCTCGAGGGTGGGGTGTATCGGGGACTCGAAGGCAACCGGGCCTACCTCGCCGCCCTGGACGAGACCTTCGAGAGCTTCGAGCGCGAGCTGACCGAGATCGTCGAGATTGGCGAGCGGGTGGTCGCCGGCGCCCACGTGCACGCGGTCGGGCGCGGGAGCGGTGTCGTCGTCGATCAGGATTTCTGGTCGATCTTCGAGTTCTCCGGCGAGCGGATCAGCCGCTTCGAGGTCTTCCTCGACCGCGACGAGGCGTTCGCCGCCGCCGAAGCCTAGGCGCGGGCGTCAGCGCCTATGCTCGCGCCGTGAGCTACTACGTCACGACGCCGATCTACTACGTCAACGGCGAGCCCCACCTCGGGCACGCCTACTCGACGATGGCGGCCGACGTGCTCGCCCGTCACATGCGCCAGCGCGGCGAGGACGTCTTCTTCCTCACCGGCACCGACGAGTTCGGCGAGCCGGTCGCCCAGCAGGCCGAACGGGAAGGGGTGACGCCGCGCGAGCTCGGCGACCGCCTTGCGCCCCGCTTCAAGGAGATGGCGGCCAAGGTCGGCGCCTCGAACGACTTCTTCATCCGCACCACCGACGAGGGGCACATGAAGCGGGTCCAGGAGGTGGTCCAGCGGGTGCACGACAACGGCCACGTCTACGAGGGCACCTACGAGGGCTGGTACTGCCCCCGCTGCGCCGACTTCAAGACCGAGTCCGAGCTCGGCGAGGGCAACACCTGCCCGATCCACAAGATCGAGCTGACCCGCGAGCAGCAGCAGAACTGGTTCTTCCGCCTCTCCGACTTCCAGGAGCCGCTGGAGCGCCTCTACGAGGAGCGCCCGGAGTTCGTCACCCCGGACTTCCGCCGCAACGAGGCGCTGGCCTTCATCCGCCAGGGGCTCCAGGACGTCTCCCTCTCGCGCCCGAACCTGAAGTGGGGGGTTCCCGTGCCCTGGGACCCCGAGCAGGTGATCTACGTCTGGTTCGACGCCCTGCTCAACTACTACACCGCGCTCAGCTACGCCCGCGACGGCGAGGATCTGACACCGCGCTTCTGGCCCGCCTTCCACATCCTCGCCAAGGACATCCTCAAGTTCCACGCCGTCTACTGGCCGGCCTTCCTGCTCGCCGCCGGGCTGGAGCCGCCGCGGCGGATGTACATCCACGGCTACCTGCTGATGGGCGAGCACAAGATGTCGAAGTCGCTCGGCAACGTTCTCGACCCCTTCGAGGTGATCGAGCGCTTCGGCGCCGATGCGCTGCGCTTCTATTGCTTCCGGGAGGTCAGCTTCGGCCAGGACGGCTCGGTCTCCGCCGCCGGTTTCGAGACCCGCTATGAGACCGAGCTGGCCAACGACTACGGCAACCTCGCCAGCCGCACCCTGGCGATGATCGATCGATATCGCGATGCGCGCGTCCCCGAGGCGGCGGTCGACCCGGCCCTGGCCGTCGACTTCGAAGGCTTGGTGGATCGCGTGCGGGCGCTGCTCGACGACGCCCAGGTCAGCCAGGCGCTGGACGAGATCTGGAAGCAGGTGCGGCGGCTGAACCGCTACGTCGAGGAGACCCGGCCCTGGGACCTGGCCAAGGAGGCGGCGGGAGACGAGCGCCTTGATCAGGTGCTCTACAACCTCGCCGAAGGCGTCCGGGTGACGACCCTGTTGCTGGCTCCGTATCTGCCGGCGACCGCGGAGCGACTGCTGGACGCGCTGGGGGAAGAGAACCGCGCTCTCGCCGAGCTGGGGTCGCGGGGAGGGGGCCAGTCGGTCGAGCGGCTGCCGCCGTTGTTCCCGAAGGTTCCCGAGCCCGCGTAGGTGGTCGACACGCACGCTCATCTGGCCGTCTGCGACCCCGATGACGAAGCGCTGGTCGAGGCCGCGCGCGAGGCCGGGGTGGCGCGGATCCTCACCGTCGGGCTCGACGAAGCCGGCAACGAGGAGGCGATCGCCGCGGCGCGGCGCCACGAGGAGGTGTTCGCCAGCGTCGGGCGGCATCCGAGCTCGGCGGCCGGCTTCGACGCCGGCGCCGCGGCGTCCCTTTCCCGCCTGGCCGGCCAGGAAGAGGTGCGCGCGATCGGCGAGACCGGGCTCGACTTCTACCGCGACCGGGCACCACGCGCCGACCAGCGCCGGGCCTTCGCGGCGCAGATCGAGGTCGCCCGCGAGACCGGGCTGCCGATCGTGATCCACGTCCGAGACCCTGAGGGGTCCACGGAGGCCGTCGACGAGGTGTTCTCGACCCTGGAGGAGCGCGCGGACGGGGCCGAGGTGATCCTGCACTGCTTCTCTGCCCCCGAGCGCGTCGGCGACGCGGCCGAGCGGGGTTGGTATTGCTCCTTCGCCGGCAACGTCACCTATCCGAAGGCCGACCGCCTGCGAGCCGCTGCGGCAGCAGTGCCCGAGGAGCTGCTCCTGGTCGAGACCGACTCCCCGTTCCTCTCGCCGCAGCCGATGCGGGGCAAGCCGAACCAGCCCGCCCACGTCGTCATCACCGCGACGACGCTGGCACAGGAACGGGGCGTGGAGCTCGCCGAGCTGGAGCGATGCGTCGATGCGAACGCGCGGCGGGTATTGCGGTGGTGAAGTGGTGAGGCTGGGCCAGAACTTTCTCGCCGACCCCAACCTGCTCGATGCGATCGTCGCCGAGTCGGCCGTCGGCTCCGACAGCGTCGTCCTCGAGATCGGCGCCGGGGAGGGAGCGCTGACCGAGCGGCTCGCCGCCTGCGCCGCGCATGTGCACGCGGTGGAGATCGATTCCCGTCTCCGCGAACGCCTGACCGACGTTTCGAGGCTGGCGAACGTCAGCCTCCACTGGGAGGACGCGATGCGGCTCGAGCTCGCCGATCTGCGCCCGCCCCCGGAGGCGATGGTGTCCAATCTGCCCTACTCGATCGCGACTCCGATGATCCTGCGCACGATCGCCGAGCTTCCCGGGTTGGGTAGCTGGACGCTGATGGTCCAGCGGGAGATCGCCGACCGGCTCCGAGCCCAGCCGGGCTCCCGCCTCTACGGGGGTCCGAGCGTGCTGGCCCAGATCGCCGCCGAGGTGCGGCTGCTGCGCAAGGTCGACCCGGCGGTGTTCAAGCCGCGGCCGCGGGTCGAGTCGGCGCTGATCGGGCTGCGCCGTACCGCGGCGGCCGCCGATCCGTTCACCTGGCGACTGGTCAGGGAGGGGTTCGCGCATCGCCGCAAGTCGCTGGCACGGTCGCTGGAGCTGGCCCAGCCGGGACGGCTGCAGGCGGTCCGCGAAGCCCTCGGCGAGCTGGGCCTGCCCGCGGACGCCCGCGCCGAGACGCTGGCGCCGGCGCATTTCCTTGCCCTCGGATCGATGCTGGAAGCCGAGAGCCACGGCCTTCAGACTGCGGACTGACCTTGCGGACCCTGGCCCCGGCGAAGCTCAACCTCTGCCTCTATCTGGGCGGCCGGCGCGCCGACGGCCTGCACGAGCTCTGCTCGCTGTTCGAGCCGCTCGACCTCGCCGACCGGATCGAGGTCAGCGAGGCGGACCACGACGAGGTGCGGTGCCCCGAGGTCGACGGCGTCAACCTGGCGGCCCGGGCCTTGGCGGCGCTGCGCGAGCGCGGTTGGGACCGTCCGCCCCTGCGGGTCGAGATCGAGAAGCGGATCCCGGTCGCCGCCGGACTGGGAGGCGGCAGCGCCGACGCCGCCGCCGTTCTGCGCCTGGCCGGGGACGAGGTCGATTCGCTCGACGCCGCCGCCGCCGCGATCGGCGCCGACGTCGCCTCCCAGCTGCAGCCGGGCTTCGCTCTCGTCCGCGGCGCCGGGGAGATCGTCGAGCGGCTTCCGGACCCTGGGGAGCATGCGGTCGTCCTCCTCCCGGGCCGCGACGGGCTCTCCACCGCCGAGGTCTTCGCGGAGGCCGACCGGCTTGGCCTCGGTCGCGACCGGGCGGAGCTGGACGGTCTCGCCCAGCGCCTGCGGGAGGCGGCCGGGTCCGGCGCCAGCCCGCTCGACTACACCGAAGCTCTTCGCAACGACCTCGAGCCCGCGGCCCGCTCGCTGCGCCCCGAGATCGGCGCCGCGATCGAGGCGCTGGAGGAGGCGGGCGCGGCGACGGCCCTGATCACCGGCTCGGGGCCGACCGCCTTCGGACTCTTCGAGCACATCGAGGCGGCACGAGAGGCGGCGGCGCAGGTCGAATGGCCGGGGGCGATCGCCTGCTCGCCGGGGGTGCCGCGGTGAAGCTGCCGGAGGGCCGCGGCAAGCGGATCCGGCTGGCGCTGATCGTGGTCGCGGTCGCGGCCGGCTACTACCTGATCAGCCGTGCCGTTCCGACCGAGGACCTGCAGGGGCTGCTCAACGACATCTCGGAGGCGCTCGGGAGGTGGACCTATCTCCTCGTCGGCGCCTTCGGCTTCCTCGAGACCGGTGCCTTCGTCGGCCTGATCGTTCCCGGCGAGACCGTCATGTACCTGGGTGGCGCCGTCGCCGGGCAGGGCGTGATCGACATCTACCTGTTGATGGGGATCGCCTGGTTCTCCTGCTGGGCGGGCGACACGACCAGCTTCTTCATCGGCCGCCGGCTGGGGAGGGGATTCGTGCTCCGGCACGGGCCGCGGGTCGGGATCACCGAGGCGCGGTTCGAGAAGGTCGAGGAATACTTCGCCCGCCACGGCGGCAAGACGATCCTGATCGGGCGCTTCGTCGGCCTGGTGCGGGCGCTGGCGCCGTTCGTCGCCGGCAGCTCCGGGATGCGCTACCGGGCCTTCGTCCCCTACAGCATCCTCGGCACCGGGATCTGGTCGATCGGCCACCTGTTGATCGGCTATGCGTTCTCGCGCAGCATCGACGAGGCGGCGGAATACGCGGAGCGAGGGCTGCTGATCCTCGGCGCCCTGATCGGCCTCGTCGTCGGCAGCATCCTCGCCGTCCGGTTCCTGCGCGTGCCCGAGAACCGCGTCCGGGCGGTCAAGTGGATGGAGCGTCACTGGCTGACCGCCTGGCTGCCGCCGCTGGGACGGCGGATCCAGCCCCAGGCGCGCTTCATATGGAATCGGCTCACACCCGGGGGCGGCTTCGGGCTCGAGTTCACGACGGTGATGGCGGTGCTCGCCGTCGGCGTCTTCGTGCTGGTCTCCTACACGGTGATCGTCGGTGGCGATCCGGGGGCCACGCCGGGGGACGAGACCGCATTCGATGTCGTTGCCGACCTGCGGACGGACTGGCTGACCGATGTCGCGAAGGTCGTCACCGAGCTGGGGTCACCGGCGGTGACCTGGCCCCTGGCGCTGATCTGCGCCGTCGCCATGGCCGCGGCCCGGCGCTGGCCGGAGCTCTGGGTCCTCGTCGTCGGGATGCTGATCACGATCCTCGGCGTCCACGAGCTGAAGGCCGAGGTCGACCGCGACCGTCTCCCGGGAGGGCTCGTCGACACGGAGGGATCGGCGTTCCCCAGCGGCCACGCGGCGTACTCGACGCTTTACGTGATGCTTGCCGCGACGGTCGTGGTGCGGTTCCGGCGCGGCCTTGCCCGCGGAACGGCGATCGTCACCACGGCGATCGTGGTCGCGGCTGCAGTCGGCCTCTCCCGGGTCTATCTCGGCGTCCATTACCTCAGCGACGTCAGCGCCGGATGGGCGCTCGGGGCGGCGGCGTTTGCGGGCTGTGCGGCGATCGCCTTGGTCGTCACGCAGTTGCGCGAGAATGAGGCCGGTGCTGCTCGCGAAAATCGGCTCTGAGTACCTCCTCTTCGGGGGTGCCGGCCTGGTCAGCCTGGTGGTGTTCGTGACCCTGATCCTGGTCCCGTCGCTCGGTTCCTACGGACGGGCCTGGGAGAAGGCGGCGGCGAGCTTCCTGTCGCTGTTCGTGCTCGTCGCCCTGGTCTTGATCGGCGTCGCCACCGGGCTGCTGGTCGTCTACTACTGGAGCGACATCCTCGATCTGTTCAGCCAGGGCTGAGGCCGCATAATGTGCCGATGCCAGCGGGCGCAAAGCGGCGCGAAAGCGCTGCAAAACGAGAAGATTCCGAGTCTCTTGACAGGCTCACCGAGGCGGTCGAAGCGGGCGCCGGACTGCCTGCCGTCGCGCGGGCGGCGGCCGGCGTGCTCGCCGCCAGCGTTGCCCTGATCGACCGCTCCAGCGCCGTCCTCGCGGTCGCCGGGGCCTCCTCGGCGCAGGAGCAGAAGCTGCTCTCCGGCGGCGAGGGCGTCGTCGAGGTGGAGCTTCGGGTGGGCGGTACCGCGGTCGGTGAGCTGCGCTACCGCGCCGCCGAGGAGCCGGACCCGACGATCGCGCGCATGGTCGCCACCCTGCTCGCCCTGGAGCTGGAGCGGGCCCGCTCACCGGAATGGGAAAGCGAGGCGGCGGCGGCAGGGTTCGTCACCGCGGTGATCGGGCGCGAGGTGACAGATCGCGGAGACATCGTCGCCCGGGGGAAGGAATTGGGCGCCGACCTCGACGAAGGAGCTGGCGTGATCGTCCTACGTGCGGCACCACGAGCCGCCCAGGACGGCGACTGGCGGGCCCGGGTGCTGACCCTGGCGGTGCGGGCGCTGCGCTCGGTCGCGGCGGGGTCGCTGGCCGCGCCGGCCTCGGCGGAGACGGCGGAGATCGCGGTGATCGTCCCCGCTGCCGAAGACGACCGCGTGGCTCGCGCCGCGGCCGTGCTGGAGCAGGAGCTGGCGGTGGGGCTGCCGGGCTTCCACATCACGATCGGCCTCAGCCGCAGGGCGACCGATCCGGTCGACCTCTACCGGGCCGGCAACGAGGCCCGCCTGGCCGTCAACGTCGGCGAGGCCGAGGGGCATTCGCTGCTGGCGTTCGAGGACACCGGCGCCTATCGCCTGTTGCTGGGAGCGATGAGCGAGGACCCGGCCGAGCTGCAGAGCTTCTATGCCGAGACGATCGAGCCCCTGGCCGCTTACGACGAGCAGTACGAGACCGAGCTGGTGGCGACGATCGAGGCCTACCTGGACAACGACGGCAACGTCGCCGCAACTGCCAAGCAGCTGTTCACCCACCGCCACACGATTCGCTACCGGCTGGAGCGCGCCAGGGACCTATGCGGCCACGACGTCGCCGCCACCGAGGGGCGCGAGAAGCTTGGACTCGGCCTGAAGGCGATGCGGGTGCTGGGGATCGCCTCTCCGCGCGGCCCCGCCCATGAGCCGGGGGCGGAGGCGGGGCAGGTGCGGCGCGGGAACGGGGACTAGCGCCTCAGGTCCCGGTCGCCGAGAAGTGCTGGTAGTCGACCGGGTAGCTCCAGTTGCCGCCCCATTCCCAGCCGATCCGCCGGAAGGCGCGGACGACGAAGCCACGACGGTGGATCACACCCGGCGCCTGGCTTGAGCGGTCGATGTAGCGGCGGCCCGCGGGAGGGGAGACGTGGCCGCCGGCGACGTAGGGATTCTCGACCGGGTTGAGGTCGATAGCGAGACCGTAGGCGTGCATCGACCAGCGCGTCGTGCCGGCGACGAAGCGGCAGTTGAATGCGGAGCTGTTGTCGGCCGCCATCGAGCGGCGGTCGTCGGAGCCGTAGGCGTCGATCAGCCGCATCCGCCGGATCGGATACTTGCGCCGGTACAGCACCCGCATCACGTGCCGAATCCCCCGCGCGTGGTCTTCGTGCACGATCAGGCGCCCCCGATGGGTGCGGCGGTCGAAACCCCAGGTTGTGACCCGGAGCAGTCGCAGGTCGCGCAGTTGGACGGGGCAACCGGGGCGCCAGGAGGTCATCCGGCTCTTGACCTGCTTCGGAATCGCCGAGATCGATCCCTCGAAGGTGGGTCGTTGCGCCTGGTCGCCGTCGGCGAGCGTCGGCGCTCCGGGGACGAAGAGCGCCATCAGGGCGCCGAGGAGCAGATTCCGCGGCCTCAGCATCAGTTCCGGGGGGACGATTTGAACGCCCGCTGCCAGGACCAAAACCTGGAGTGCTACCAACTACACCACCCCGGATTACGCAGCGACCATAGCGCCGATTACGGCCGATCACTGTGCGAACATACGTTCGCATGAGGCGACCCCCGATGAGATCTCGCGAGAAGGAGGTGCGTCAAGCGATCGCGGAATCGAAATCTTGGGCGGAGAGCCTGCGGCGGCTCGGCTATTGCGAGACTGGCGGAAACTGGCAGACCCTGAAGAAGTACGCCGCCCTGTGGGGCGTGCCACACGACCATTTTGACCGAGGGGCTACGCAGAGAGAATTGGCGTTGGCCGCGCGGCCCTCGCTCGAATTGGTCTTGGTGCGGGACTCGACTTACTCGCGGAAATACGTCAAGCGCCGGTTGTTCCAGGAAGGACTGAAGGAGCGGCGGTGTGAGCTCTGCGGGCAAGGCGAGTCATGGCGGGGTCGGTTGATGTCGCTGATCCTCGATCACATCAACGGAGAGCGAAGCGATCATCGACTGGAGAATCTGCGTCTCGTCTGCCCCAACTGCGCGGCAACTTTGGATACACACTGTGGGCGAAAGAACCGCTTGACGAGGCCAAAACGCGCCTGCAAGCGATGCGGAGCCACCTTTGAAAGTCATCGTCCTGAGCAGCGGTATTGCTCCCGGGAGTGCGGGAGTCGCTGGGATCGCTCCCATCAACGCGGTGTGCCGCGACTCTCCAGCCGGAAAGTCGACCGGCCTCCCTATGGCCGACTCCTCGAGGAAATTGCGGCGACCAGCTACCTGGCTGTCGGTCGCAAGTATGGGGTCTCCGACAATGCAATCCGGAAATGGGTGCGGTCCTACGAGCGACAGGCCGAGCGCGAGCGACGAGTCGGCTAGACGATCGACGCCGGGACGCTTGCAACGCCCCGCGTAGCCGCCCGTCTGATCCGAATCCGCTCTACGATTCGTCGGTGAAGCGGTCCAGCGGCTCCACCGTCCTCGTCATGGCCGCGGGCGAGGGCACGCGCATGCGATCTTCGCTGCCCAAGGTGCTGCATCCGGTCTGCGGCCGGCCGATGATCGCTTGGCCGATCCTCGCCGCTCGCGAGGCCGGCGCCGAGCGGGTCGCGGTGATCTCCTCACCCGACCGGGATCTCTCCGCCGCCCTGCCCGAGGGGACCGAGGTGGTGATCCAGCCCGAAGCCGACGGGACCGGCGGGGCGATCCGGGCAGCGATCGATGTCGTCCGCAGCTCCGAGACGGTACTGGTGCTCTCAGGCGATCACCCACTGATCTCGGCGGAGGTGATCGCCGACCTGTTCCGCGCCCACGACGAGGCCGGTGGCGCGGCGACCGTGATGACGACGGTTCGCGACGACCCCAACAGCTTCGGGCGGATCATTCGCGACGAGCGTGGCGACCTGGCCCGGATCGTCGAGGCAAAGGAGCCCGGCGACGCGACACCCGAGGAGCTGGCGATCACCGAGGTCAACGCCGGCACCTACGTCTTCGCATCCGAACCGCTCGGCGAGGCCCTGGACGCGATCGGCAACGACAACGCCCAAGGCGAGTACTACCTCGGCGACGTACTGCCCGCGTTGCGCGACGCAGGGCACCGCGTCGCCACGCACCTGATCACCGAGGGGGCCGTCAACCTTGGCGTCAACACCCGCGTCGACCTTGCGCGGGCCGAGACCGAGGCGCGGCGGTTGATCCTCGAGCGCCACATGCTCGCCGGGGTGACGGTCGCCGATCCCGCCTCAACCTGGGTCGACGCCGACGTGCGGATCGACCCCGACGTCACCCTGCTGCCCGGGACGACGTTGCGGGGCGGCATCGCGGTCGGCACGGGCAGCGTCGTCGGGCCCCACACGACGCTGATCGACACGGTCCTCGGCAAAGACGTGACGGTGCCGCATTCCTACCTCGCCGAATGCGAGGTCCTCGACGGCTGCACGATCGGCCCTTTCGCTCACATTCGCCCGGATACCGTGCTCGAGCAGGGTGCCAAGGCGGGGGCATTCGTCGAGATCAAGAACTCGCGCATCGGCCCCGAGTCAAAGGTCCCCCACCTCTCCTACGTCGGCGATGCCGAGCTCGGCGCCGACGTCAACCTCGGCGCCGGGACGATCACCGCCAACTACGACGGATTCCGCAAACACCGCACAGTGATCGGCGACGGCGCCCGCATCGGCGTTGACACGATGCTCGTGGCGCCGGTAGAAGTCGGCGACGCGGCCTACACTGGGGCCGGCTCGGTGATCGCCGAGGACGTCCCCTCCGGCGCACTCGGGATCTCGCGGGCGCAGCAGGAGAACGTCGAGGGCTACGCGGAGCGCAAGGCGGCGAAAGAAGAGGAACGGGGCTAGATCTCGTGAGCACTATCGAGGAGACGCGTCCGGCGACGACCGCGATCCCGCACGACTACTCGAAGCGGGCGATGGTCTTCGGCGGCCGCTGCTCGATGGACCTGGCGGCGAAGATCGCCGGCAAGCTCGACCTCGACCTCGGCCAGGTGACGCTGAAGACCTTCGCCAACGGCGAGGTCTACTGCCGCTACGAGGAGTCGATCCGCGGCGCCGACGTGTTCCTTGTCCAGTCCACCTGCGCCAACGAGCAGGAGTCGATGACTCCCAACGACGCGCTGATCGAGCTGCTGACGATGGCCGACGCGGCGCAGGGTGCCTCCGCGCACCGGATCATCGCCGTGATGCCCTGGTACGGATACGCGCGCCAGGACAAGAAGTCCGCCCCCCGCGAGCCGATCACGGCCCGCATCGTCGCCAAGACCCTGGAGGCGGTCGGGGTCGACCGGGTTCTGACCATGGACCTTCACGCCGGCCAGGTGCAGGGCTTCTTCCACATCCCGGTCGATCACATGACCGCGATGCCGATGCTCACGCAGTGGTTCATCGACCAGGACTTCGGCTCCGAGGAGCTGGTGATCGTCTCGCCCGACGCGGGACGGGTGAAGACGGCGCGCAATTTCGCCCGCAAGATCGGCACCCATTGGGCGGTGATGGAGAAGGAGCGCCCGGCCCAGCAGGTCGCCGAGATCGGCTATGTCGTCGGCGACGTGCAGGGCAAGACCGCGGTCCTGGTCGACGACATGATCGACACCGCCGGCACCCTCTGCGCCGCCGCCCAGACGGTGCTCGAGGAAGGTGCCGCGAGGGTGATCGCGACCGCCACCCACGGGGTCTTCTCCGGCCCGGCCTACGAGCGGCTTTCCTACGAGGCGTCGGGCATCGAGCGGATCGTGGTCAGCGACACGATCCCGCTTCGTCCCGGCGGCCCCGACAACATCCTCGTCCTCTCCACGGCACGCACCTTCGCCGACTCGATCCGCCGCATCTTCACCGACGACTCGGTCTCGGAGATCTTCGCCGGCGAGAACCAGCTGTTCTGACCGCCCTGCGGCGCGTAGGCCACAAGGGCGCCGACGCGATCGCGCCCGGCAACACGCTGGAGAGCTTCACCGCAGCGGTGGAGGCCGGGGTGACGATGATCGAGCTCGACGTCCTCTGGACCGCCGACGGCAATCCGCGACTGCCGGCTGCCCAGCGTACGCCGCTGGTCGTCGCCCACGACTGGCGCGATGCTGCCCGCCGCGAGCCGCTCACCCTCACCGAGGCGCTGGAGGCGTTCACCCGCCCGCCGCTGGACCGGGTCGAGGTCGACCTCGACCTGAAGCTGCGCGGGCGAGAGGACGAGGTCGTGGCGGCGCTGCGCGAGCACGAGCTGATGGACCGCGCGATGACCTCGACGATGGAGGTCTCGAGCATCCACCGGCTGCGCGAGCTGGCGCCCGAGCTGCGCCGCGGCTGGACCTTTCCGAAGGTGAGCCGCGATTGGCGCAAGCGGCCGCTGGGCCGGGCTTTCGCGGCGGTCGCCCTGGCCGGATTGCGGCGTCGCGCCCCGGCGATCGCCGCCCGCGGGATCGAGCGACTGCAGCCGGCGGCGATGTGGGTCTTTCACCCGGTGATCACGGCCAGGCTCGCCGCGGTCACCCGGCAGTCCGGCGTCGAGCTGATCGCCTGGACCGTCGACGACCTGGCGACGATGCGTCGCCTCCTCGACGACCGGCGTCGACGGGATCTGCTCCAACGATCCGCGGCTGTTCGAAGAGCTGGTCTAGAGAACCGCCGCCGGCCAGTCCCGGCCCCCGGGACTCAGCAGCGACACCTCTTAGCCCGGCGCCAGCCCCGGAGTGCGGATCACGCCGCGGTCCTCGAAGTAGGCCCACTCCTGCTCGCCCAGCTCGGTGGCCGGGTCGTCGGCGTAGACCCACTCGCGCATGATCCGGTACCAGTTGCGCTTCGCCCGCAGCTGGCCGAGCACCGCCACCACTCCGAGCTCCATGCGGCGTCCCATCAGCTCCTCCGCCGGCACCGACTCGCGGCGCATCAGGTCGTAGTACTCCGAGCGGGGGTCGTGGGTCGACTCGATGATCTTCATCACCCGCCGGGGGCTGATCTCGATCTCGCGGTCCTCCATGTACCAGCCGCCGACCGACGTCACGTGCTCCATCAGGCGCTCGGCGTCGAGCTTGGAGGGGTTCTTGAGGAAGCCGAGGTCGTGGAGGGCGTCACGCAGCGCCTCGGAATCCTGGCGCGCCGCGGCGTCGACCGCCCGCTGCTCGAGCTCGATCTGCTCGGCGTCGAGCTTCTTCGTCATCCCGAAGTCCAGGAAGGCCACCCGGCCGTCGTCCATGAGGATGTAGTTGCCGGGGTGGGGGTCGGCGTTGAAGTGCTGCAGGTGGTAGATCGATCCGAAGCTGCCGCGGAAGACGATCTCGCCGAAGCGGCTGCGCTCCTCGTCGGGAAGCTGCTTGATCTCCTCGAAGCCGATTCCCTCGACGAACTCGGTCACCAGCACCCGGCGCCGCGACAGCCGCGTGATCACGTCGGGGACGTAGATGAACGGGTGCTCGCGGTAGGCGCGGGCGAAGGTGCGCTGGTTCTGCGCCTCGTACTCGTAGTCGAGCTCCTCCATCACCCGCTCGCGGATCTCCTCCGCGATCTCCTTCGCGTCGAGCCCGGGGGCCAGGGCGCGGGCCAGGCGGACGATCGTGCCGGCGTTACGCAGGTCGGCCTCCAGCGCCTCGGCGATCCCGGGGTACTGGATCTTCACCGCCACCCGCCGCCCGTCGAGCAGCTCGGCGCGATGCACCTGGCCGATCGAGGCGGCCGCGAATGCCTCCTGCTCGAGGTCGGCGAACAGCTCTGAGATCGGCTCGCCGTCGTACTCCTCCTCGAGCACCTTGACGACCTTCTCCCAGGGCATCGCCGGCGCATCGGTGCGCAGCTTCGCGAGCTGCTCCTGGTAGATCTCGCGGTACTCCTCGGGGATGAACTCAGTGTCGATGAAGGAGGCGAACTGGCCCAGCTTCATCGCCGCGCCCTTCATCTGACCCAGCGCCCCGACCATCTTCATCGCGGTCTCTAGGTGGCGCTGCTCGAGCCGCTCCTGGCTGCTTTCGTCGGTCCGGGCGACGTTGGCGGCCTTGGTCCCGGCGTAGCGGGCCCCCTGCACACCCATGACCGACCCCAGCTTCGCGGAGCGGCGGACCCGGCCCTTGGGGATCTTGGTCTCGTCGGCCATGCGGAAACCTTAGGCGCTTCTCTATCCTGCGACCCATGGCCGCTCAGCGTGAAAAGCTCGCCGCGAAGCCGCGGACCGAGTTCGGATCCCGCACCAGCCGCCGCCTGCGGCGCGACGGAATCGTTCCCGGAGTGGTCTACAGCGGCGGCGAGGAGGCACGCGCTTTCCAGGTCTCCCAGCGTGAAGCGGGAACGGTGCTCGCCGCCGGACAG
This sequence comes from uncultured Actinomycetes bacterium, assembly GCA_963793785.1. GTDB lineage: Bacteria > Actinomycetota > Thermoleophilia > Solirubrobacterales > 70-9 > CAWCBH01. The sequence continues at coordinate 1,996,250 of CAWCBH010000003.1, read as the reverse complement.
GCGCTCTTCGACCTCGAGATCGATGGGTCGGGGGCAGTTCCGGTCGTCGTCAAGGAGCAGCAGCTCCATCCCGTCCGCGGCGACCTTCAGCACCTCGACCTGCAGCAGGTGAAGCTGGACGAGAAGATCCAGGCCGAGGTGGCGATCGAGCTGGAGGGCGCCGAGGAGGCTCCTGGCTCGAAGGAGGGCGGGGTCCTCGAGCACATCACCCGCGAGGTGACCGTGGAGGCCCTGCCGGCCGAGATTCCCGAGCGGATCGTCGTCGACGTCTCCGAGATGGACATCAACGACACGATCCAGCTCGCCGCGCTGGCAGCTCCGGCCGGCGTCGAGTTCGTCGCCGACGACCCCGAGGAGGTCACGATCGCGACCCTGACTCCCCCCAAGCTCGAAAAGGAGCTGGAGGCGATCGAGGAGGAGGCGGCGCTGGTCGGCGAGGAGGAGGAAGGCGAGGAGGTTCCCGAGGGCGAGGAGGTGCCCGAGGGCGAAGAGGTGCCCGAGGGCGAAGAGGCAGCAGAGGGCGAAGCGGACGAGGCGGGCGACTCCGGCGGCTCCGAGGAGAGTTAGCGCTGTCTCTCTTGCGGCGGCTTCGTCGCGGGGATGTCGCCGAAGCCGAGGGCGGCGACCGCATTCTCATCATCGGCTTGGGCAACCCCGGCGAACGCTACGCCGGAACCCGTCATAACCTCGGCTTCGAGGTTGCCGCCCTGCTCTCCTCGCGCTGGGAGCTGCCGAAGGCGAAGAAGCGCTTTGGCGGGCTGATCGCGGAGGGGCGCACCGGGCCGGGCGGTCCACGGGTCGCGGTGCTGGTCCCGCAGACCTACATGAACGAATCGGGATCGGCGGCCGGCCCGGCAAGGGGGGCTCTGAAGGTGCCGCTCGAGCGCGTGGTCGTCCTCCACGACGAGATCGACCTCCCGTTCGGCGAGGTGCGGGTGAAGCTGGGCGGCGGCGTGGCTGGGCACAACGGACTGAAGAGCCTGCGCGGAGGGCTTGGCGGGGTCGACTTCTGGCGGGTCCGCGCCGGTGTCGGCCGGCCCGACTCAAGCGACCCGGAGGTGGTTTCCTCCCACGTCCTCTCCCGCTTCCGCGAGCCCCGTGAAGAGGTGCAGCGGCTGATCGAGCGAGCCGCCGACGAGGCCGAGCGTCTCAGCGAGCGGATCCATCGCGGTGAGGTTGAGAAGGTTTGAGCGAGCCGGCGCTGACCAGCTACGAGATCGATCCCGAGGGCGTCGCGCTGCTGCGGCTCGATCGTCCCGCTTCCCGCAACGCGATCAACACCCCGATGCTCGAAGAGCTGCTCGCCCGTCTAGGCGAGGCTGCGGCGGACGACCAGGTAAGGGTCCTCGTCATCTCCTCCTCCGATCAGATGGGCCTCTCCGCCGGCGCCGACGTCAAGGAGGAGCTCGACGCCGAGGCCGCGGTGCGGCGAATGCAGCTGTTCGCCGACCTCTATGACCGGATCACCGGCTTCCCGAAGCCGACGGTCGCCGTCTGTCACGGCGCCGTCGTCGGCGGCGGAGCCGAGATCGCGGTCGCATGCGATCTTCGCATCGGCGGCGCAAACCTGCGAATGAGGTTCCCGGGCGCCGCGCTGGGCGTGCCCGTGGGACCGGCCCGCCTCGCCACCCTCTGCGGCCTCGCGACCGCGAAGTACCTGCTGCTCTCGTCGCGAACCGTCAGCGCCGACGAGGCCCTTCGCCTCGGCCTCGTCAACAGGGTGGCGCCCGCCGCCGCAACCGAGCAGGCGGCGCTGGAGCTGGCGGCTGAGATCGCCCAGCATCCGCCCGAGGCTGCGGCGCGGCTGAAGCGGATGCTGCACGAGTCCGACGGGGTGGTCGAGCGCTCGCGCGCCGAGGGCGAGGGCCAGGTCGAGTGGCAGCGTTCGGGTCCAGGCTTGCCCCACAGGGACTGACGATGTCGCTGCGCCCGCTCCTCGACCTCGCCCTCGAGCACGAGCGCGTCCACGAGCTCAGCAGCCGCGTGCTCGCCGCGGCGGGCGGTGAGCCCGGGGTCTCGCTGCGGGCCTCGGGCACCCTGCGGCCGTTGCTGATCGCGGCCTTGCTGGAGGACGATCGCGGCCTCGCGGACCGGGCGGCGCTGGTGGTCGCCGCCGACGACCGCTCCGCCCGCGACCTGGCTGCCGACCTGCGTGCCTACCTTGCCCCGCGCAGGGTTCGGTACTACCCCTCGCGGGGGACCGGATACGCGTCCCAGATCTCGCCGCCCCCGCACCTGGTCGGGCTGCGGATCGACGCTCTCGACGCTTTGGGTCGTGAGCCCGAGCCGGTGGTCGTCGCCAGCGCCGCCGCCCTCGCGGAGGCCGTGCCCGACGCTTCGCTGCGCCCTGCCGGCTTCACGATCTCACGCGGGGAGGAGATCGAGCTCGGGACTGCAGCCGCCGACCTCGCGGCTGCGGGCTATGAGCGCGTCGACCAGGTCACCGAAAGGGGCCAGTTCGCGGTCCGCGGCGGCATCCTCGACGTCTTCCCCGCCACCGAGGAACGGGCGGTGCGGATCGAGCTGTTCGGCGACGAGGTCGAGTCGATGCGCTGGTTCTCGACCTTCACCCAGCGTTCGCTTGGCGATGCCGAGCGGGTCGAGCTGGCCCCGGCCGCCGAGCTCGACGCCGAGCATCGCGAGCTGGCCGAGCTGGCGACGCTGGAAGGAGAGGACCTCCCGGACGTCAGCTCGATCCTGCCGCTGGAGCATTTCGGCGCCCCCCTCGACCTCGTGCCCTCCGATGCCGCCGTCGTCCTTGCCGCCGCCGACGAGATCGAGACGGCGCTGCGCGACGCCTGGGAGGACGCGACGACGGCGATGCACGCCGCCGACGCCCGCCACCTCTACGTCGACGTCTCCGACCAGCTCCGCGAGCTGGCAGTGCTCTCGATCTCGGGCGCCGGAGACGACGACGCCGACGCCTTCCGGGCTTCGCGGGCCGAGTCGCCGGCGCGCGGCATGCGCGAGGCCGAGGCCGAGCTCGAGAAGCTGGTCCGCTCCGGCTACCGGACCGTTGTCGCCTTCGACGGCCAGGGAGAGGCCGAGCGGGCCCGCTACAACCTCGATCGCCTCGACGCGACGCTGCTCGTCGGCGGCCGTCTCTCCCCCGAGCCGGGGCTGGCGTTCGCGGCGGCGAGGTTGCGCGACGGCTTCGTCGCCCCCGAGCTGCGACTCGCGGTGTATCCGTTCCGGCGTCTCGTCCATCGGCGCCGGGCGCCCGAGCCGCCCGTGGGGCGAGCGGGCCGCGGCCGGCTCGCCTTCAGCGAGCTGCGGGTCGGCGACTACGTCGTCCACGAGGATCACGGTGTCGCGCGCTTCGCCGGCTTCGAGACGCGGGAGGTCGGCGGCGTCGTCCGCGACTACCTCTACCTCGAGTACAAGGGCGAGGACCGCGTCTACGTCCCCACCGATCAGCTGGCGCGCCTCTCGCGCTACGTAGGCGCCGGGAGCGAACCGGTCCTCTCGGCCCTGGGGGGCAAGCGCTGGCAGAACATGAAGGCCCGCGCCCGCCGGGCGGCCGGCCAGCTGGCGGGCGAGCTCCTCAACCTCTACGCGGAGCGTCGCAGTCGCAAGGGCCACGGATTTCCGCCCGACGGCGAGTGGCAGATGGCCCTCGAGGCCTCGTTCCCGTACCGCGAGACCGCCGACCAGATCGAGGCCATCGACGCCGTCAAGGCCGACATGGAGGCGGAGCGGCCGATGGACCGGCTGGTCTGCGGGGACGTCGGCTACGGCAAGACCGAGGTCGCCCTGCGGGCCGCCGTCAAAGCCGCCTCGGACGGCAAGCAGGTGTTGATGCTGGTCCCGACCACGATCCTCGCCCAGCAGCACCTCGGCACCTTCGCGGAGCGGCTGGCCGACCTGCCGTTCGTCGTCGAGGGTGTCAGCCGGCTGCGCCGCCCGGCGGAGGTGAAGCGGGCCTTGGCCGACTACAGGGAAGGGAAGGTCGACATCCTGATCGGCACCCACCGGCTGCTCTCGCGCGACGTCCGCGCCAAGGACCTCGGTCTGCTGATCGTCGACGAGGAGCAGCGCTTCGGCGTCAAGCAGAAGGAGCTGCTGCGACAGCTGAAGCTGAAGGTGGACGTCCTCTCGCTCTCGGCGACCCCGATCCCGCGCACCTTGCAGATGTCGCTGGCCGGGCTGCGCGACATCTCGGTGATCGAGACTCCCCCCGAAGGGCGCCGCCCGATCCGCACCTATGTCGGCCCCTGGGACGAGGACCTGGTCCGGCGCGCGATCGAGCGCGAGGTCGACCGCGGCGGACAGGCTTTCTTCCTCCACAACCGCATCGACACCCTGGCCGAGCTGACCGAGCGGCTGCGGGCGATGGTCCCGCGGGCGCGCTTCGCGGAGGCTCACGGCCAGATGGAGGAGGGCGACCTCGAGCAGACGATGCTGACCTTCTTGCGCGGCGACGCCGATTGCCTCGTCGCGACGACGATCATCGAGTCCGGGCTCGACATCCCGACGGCCAACACCTTGATCGTCGAGCGGGCCGACCAGCTCGGCCTCGCCCAGGCCTACCAGATCAGGGGACGGGTCGGGCGATCGCGGGAGCGCGCCTTCGCCTACCTCCTCTATCCCTCCGAATCGGCGCTGACCGGCGAGGCCGGAGCGCGCCTGGCGACCCTCGCCGATCACACCGAGCTGGGCTCCGGCTTTCGGATCGCGATGCGTGATCTCGACATCCGCGGCGCCGGCAACCTGCTCGGCGACGAGCAGTCCGGGCATGTCGCCGCGGTCGGCTTCGAGCTCTACTGCCAGATGATCGACGAGGCGGTCGCCGAACGCAGCGACGACGCCGAGGCCGGCGAGGCGCCCGAGCCGGTCCGCCTCGACGTCCCCGTGGACGCCTACCTGCCGGCCTCCTATGTCCCCTTCGAGGCGGCGAAGATCGACCTCCACCGTCGCATCGTCGCGGCGCGGGCGCCGGGGGACCTGCGGGCGATCGGCGACGAGCTCGGCGACCGCTTCGGGCCGCTGCCGCCGGAGGCCGAGAACCTGCTGGCCCTGCAGCGGGGACGGATCGAGCTCGGCCTCGCCGGCGCCCGCAGCGTCGAGTTTCGGGGCGGGCGACTCAGCGTCACCGGCGTGGAGCTGGACTCCGAGCAGGTCGAGAAGCTGCGCGAGGGCGTCGAGGGCGCGATCTACGAATGGCGCGAGCAGACCGCCGCCGTGCGGGTGCCCGACGACCCCGAGGCCCGTCTGGCGGCGGTGCTGGCGCTCGCCGAGGGCCTTCGCGGGGCCAAACGTTCGGCAGATATGCTGCCGACCTCGTGAAGGCGAGCCAGGCGAGCAAGCGGGCGGGGATAGGGGCGGCACGACTGCCGCTGATCGTCTTCGGCGGCCTGCTGGTGGCGCTGTTCGCGGTCTTCGCCGTCGCCCAGGGAATCGGCAGTCCGAGCATCCCCTCGGACGGGGTCGCGGTGGTCGAGGAGATCCCGGGGGAGACGGTCACGGTCACCGATTGCAACGGCGACGAGGTGGAGGACGATCCGGGCACGATCACCGAGGCGGAGTTCGACTGCGCCCTGCGCCAGACCGCCGCCCGCGCCGGGCTGCAGCAGGTGCCGGAGCCGGGCCAGCCGCAGTACGAGGATCTGCGCCAGGCCGCGATCGGCGACCTCCTCGACACGATTTGGATCCGAGGCGAAGCCGCGGACCAGGGGATCAGCGTCTCGCAGCGCCAGGCCGACGCCGAGCTCGACCAGATCGTGACTCAGAACTTTCGCTGCCCGAGCGGCGGAGATCCCTTCGAGTGCCCCGAGTTCCAGCGCTTCCTCGAGCAGTCGAGCTTCTCCCGCGACGACGTCCTGCGCCGGGTCGAGCTGCAGGCGCTCAGCGGCGACCTGCAGCAGAAGATCACCGAGGCAGTCGAGCCGGTCTCCCAGCAGCAGATCGAGGAGTACTACGAGGCCGCCGAAGAGCAATTCGCGCTTCCGGCAACCCGCGACGTGAGGCTGGTGCTGAACCGAAATGCCGCTGACGTCGAGCAGGCGCAGGCGCAGCTGGAGGAGGATTCCTCCGACGCCGCCTGGCGTCAGGTGGCAAGCGAGTTCTCGACCGATCCGACCTCCAAGGACAACGGCGGCCTGCGGCCCGGCCTCACCGAGGGGCTGCTCGAGGAGCCGCTCAACAGCGAGATCTTCGCCGCGCCCGAAGGCGAGATCGTGGGGCCGGTTGAGACCCCGCTCGGCTCCTATGTGTTCGAGGTCGTCAAGACGACGCCCGAGCGCACCCAGAGCCTGGAGGAGGTGCAGGCGCAGATCCGCACCCAGCTCGCCCAGCAGCAACAGCAGCTGGCGTTCTCGCAGTTCGTCGACGATTACGGAAGCAAGTGGCTCTCGCGGACCTTCTGCGCCGACGACTTCGTGATCGAGCGCTGCGCGAACTTCACCGGAAGCGGACATCCGCCGACGGCGCCGCCGACCTGCTACGAGGAGAGCCCGCGAGGCGGCCCGCCCGAGGCCTGTCCGGCGCCGGTGCTGCAGACGGTCCCGGCGCTGCCCGGAACGGTCAGCATCCTCGCGCCCCAGGGCCAGCCACTGCCGCAGCGGCCGCGACCCGCCGGCCTGCAGCCGGCCCCCGAGGCCGGCCTGCCCGGCGCGGCGCCGGGCCTGCCGCTGGCCCCGCCCCAGGCGCCCTAGCGCTCCGCCGGTGGCCGAACCGCAGCGCATTGCGGCCGCGGTAGCCCGTCTCGACGAGATCACCCGGCGCCTGCGCCGCGAGTGCCCCTGGGACCGCGAGCAGGACGAGCGCTCGATCGTGCCGCACACGGTCGAGGAGTCCTACGAGCTCGCCGACGCCGCCAGGCGCGGCGACGACGCGAAGCTGATCGACGAGCTCGGCGACGTCCTCTTCCAGGTCCATTTCCTCTCCCTGCTGCTCGAGGAGCGAGGCGCGGGCGACATGGAGACGGTCGCTGATCACTGCCGCGAGAAGCTCGTGCGCCGGCACCCGCACGTTTTCCAGCGGCAGCAAGGTGGAGCCGACCGGTCAGAACATATTCCGCCGCCTCCTCTGCTCCCGCGCGGGCGAGAGGAATCAGATACGGACTCGCCCGCGCTCCCGCGTCCGGGGGCGGCGGTTCCACCTTTGACCGCGGACGAAGTCCTTCAGAACTGGGACAGGATCAAGGTGGAAGTCGAGGGGCGGGGTGGGGAGGACCCGTTCGAGGACGTGCCCGAGAACCTGCCGGCGTTGCTCTATGCGCGCAAGCTGCAGCGCCGCGCCGCCAGCCGGGGGCTGGCGACCGAGACGGCGCCCGACCCGCTCGAGGCCGGCGGTCGATCGCGCCGGGCGATCGCCGAGCTGGAGGCTCTCGCGGCAGCCGGGCACGACGGCGGCCCTGGCACGGAGGCCGATTCCCGGGAGGCCGTCGAGGCAGCGCTCGGAGAGGCGCTCTTCGCGCTCGTCGACGCCGCACGACAGCTGCGCTGCGATCCGGAGCTGGCCCTGCGCGCGGCGGCCGATCGCTTCCGCAGCGGGGCTGGGCTCTGACAGACTGCCGACCCCGATGGGCCAGATCCAGCAGATTCACGCCCGCCAGATCCTCGATTCGCGGGGCAATCCGACCGTCGAGGCGGAGGTGGTCCTCGACACCGGCGCGATCGGCGTCGCCGCCGTCCCCTCGGGGGCCTCGACCGGGGAGTTCGAGGCCGTGGAGCTGCGCGACGGGGGCGAGGAGTGGGGAGGCAAAGCGGTCGGCCGGGCGGTCGCCAATGTCAACGGCGAGATAGCCGAGGCATTGATCGGCGCCCGCGCATCCGAGCAACGCTCGCTGGACGAGACGATGGCCGAGCTCGACGGAACGCCCAACAAGCAGCGCCTGGGCGCGAACGCGATTCTCGGCGTCTCGCTGGCGGTCGCGAAGGCGGTGGCAGCCGATTCCGAGCAGCCGCTGTACCGATATCTGGCCGAGCTTTACGGCGGCGGCGAGCCGGTGCTGATGCCGGTGCCGATGATGAACGTCCTCAACGGCGGCGCCCACGCCGACAACTCGATCGACTTCCAGGAGTTCATGGTCGTCCCGGCCGGCGCCGAGACCTTCTCGGCCTGCCTGCGGATCGGAACCGAGGTCTTTCACGCCCTGAAGCGGTCCCTGGCATCGGCCGGGCTCTCCACCGCGGTCGGGGACGAAGGGGGCTTTGCCCCCGACCTCGCCTCCAACGCCGCCGCCCTCGAGGCGCTGACCGAGGGCATCGAGGCAGCCGGCTATGAGCCCGGCGCCGACGTCTTCATCGCCCTCGATCCGGCCGCCAGCGAGGTGTTCACCGAGGGCTCCTACGTGCTCGAGCACGAGGCGCGGACGCTGACCTCGGAGGAGATGGCCTCCTACTGGGAGGAGATGGCTACACGGTTCCCGATCGTCTCCATCGAGGACGGCATGGACGAGGAGGATTGGGCGGGCTGGAAGCTGCTCACCGAGCGGCTCGGGACTCGGCTGCAGCTGGTCGGCGACGATCTCTTCGTCACCAACCCGGAGCGCCTGCGGCGCGGCATCGAGGCCGGCGTCGCCAACTCGATCCTCGTCAAGGTCAACCAGATCGGAACCCTCTCGGAGACGCTGGATGCCATCCGCGCCGCCCGCGAGGCCGGCTACACCGCCGTGATCTCGCATCGCTCGGGGGAGACCGAGGACACGACGATCGCCGACCTGGCCGTCGCCACCGGGGCGGGGCAGATCAAGACCGGGGCTCCCTCGCGATCGGACCGTGTCGCCAAGTACAACCGCCTGCTGCGGATCGAGGAGGAGCTCGGCGCCGAGGCAGAGTTTCCCGGCCTGCAGGCATTCGTTCAGGCATCCGCCTGGTGAAGGCATGCGCGGCGCGGCCGCGAAGGCTCGAGGGTGGCAGCGCGAGCCAACGCCCGTCCCCGGAGCGGATCCGGCACCCGGCGCCGCGCCACGCCCCGCCCTCAGCCCTCGCGACGCCGGCCGGCGGCGCGCCGGCGCCCGGCGGCCCGGCGCGGCTCCAGCCGCATCCGCTGGGACCGGGTCGGGAGGATCGCGCTGACCGTCGTCCTCGGGGCGGTGCTGTTCTCCTATCTGAACCCGGCGATCGACTTCGTCCAGACCTACCGTGCGACGACCGCCTCGAAGGAGGAGCTGCACGAGCTGCAGGCGGAGAACACCCGCCTCCACAACCGGGTCCAGTCGGCCGGCGATCCGATCGTTCTCGAGCGCCAGGCCCGGCGCCAGGGCATGGTCGTTGCCGGCGAGCAGTCCTACGCGATCAGCCGTCTGAAGGGCTGATCGGGGCGCCCCTGGGGGCCGCTTCGACTTGAGTGCAGGCGCGTACCTGCTGGCGATCGCCGAGCTGGCGATCATCGTCACCGGCCTTGGCCTGGGTGCGGTCGCGCTGCGGCGCAGGGTTCTCCCCGGTTGGGAGGGAGCTCCGGCGCGACTCGTCGAGTCGATCGCCGCCGTCGCCGTCGCGGTCTGGATCGGGGAGCTGCTCGGGGTGGTCGGGCTCTTCACCGAGGTCGTCTACCTGCTCTGCTGTGCCGGCACCGGAGCGGCGCTGGCACTGCTGCTCGACAGGCCGGAGGCGGCCGCCGCGGCGCGGCCGCCGGCGCCACCCGTCCCGCTCGGGCTGACCCTGGTCACGATCGGCATCGTCGCGGTGGTCTTCGCCCACTGGGGGCTGGAGATCAGGCAGAGCCTCGACGCCGGGATCGGGAACTTCGACTCGCTCTGGTACCACATGCCGTTCTCGACCGAGATCGCACAGAGCGGGTCGACGACCGCCCTGCAGCAAACCGACACGGTCTTCGTCAACTGGTTCTACCCGCAGAACTCGGAGCTGCTGCATGCGATCGGGATCCTGCTCAGCGATCGCGACACGCTGTCGCTGTTCGTCAACCTCGGCTGGCTTGCGGTGGCGCTGCTGGCGGCCTGGTGCGCCGGCCGCCCCTACGGGAGGGGGCCGCTGACCGTTGCGGCTGCCGCGATCGTCCTCGAATGCCACACCCTCGTCGTTCGCGAGCCCGGAGCGGCAAAGAACGACGCGGTCGCGGCGGCCTTGCTGCTGGCGGCTGCCGCGATCGTGATCAACGCCTGGGAGGCGTCGCGTTCGCGCGGCGACGGTGACCGTGACGGCGGCCCGGCGCTGATCGGATGGCCGCTGGCAGCGGCCGGGCTGGCGGCCGGGCTGGCGGCAGGCACCAAGGTGACCGTCCTGGCCGCGGTCGCGGCGCTCACGGTCGCGGTCCTCGCCCTCGCTCCGGCGGGCCGCAGGCGAGCCGCAGCAGGCTGGTGGTTTGCACCGCTGTTCGCGGGCGGCGCCTTCTGGTACCTGCGCAATCTCGTCAGCGCGGCCAATCCGATCCCGCAGATCGAGCAGCTCGGCCCGATCTCGCTGCCGGGGCCCGAGCGCCTGCAGACCGGTCGTCCCGACTTCACGGTCCTCCATTACGCGACCGACACCGGCGTCTGGCGCGAGTTCTTCGGGCCTGGGCTGGAGCGGGCTTTCGGGGAGCTCTGGCCGCTGGTCCTGCTGGCCGCGATCGCGGGCGCCGCGATCGCGGTCTTCGCTTCCCGCAATCGGGCTCATCGGTGGATCGGCGCCGTGGCGCTGTTCGGGATTGCCGCCTACCTGGTGACGCCGCTCAGCGCCGCCGGAGCTGAGGGGGCGCCGGAGGCCTTCGGGATCAACATCCGCTTCGTGATCCCGGCGCTGCTGGTGGGCCTCGTCCTGCTGCCGCTGGCGCCCGGCCTCGACGATCGGCGCCGCCAGGGAGCGCTGCTGGTCGTCCTGCTCGGCATCCTCGTCCTTACCGACCGCTCCGACGCAGTGCTGCGCTCCCCGGAACGGGCCTTCGGGGCCCTCGTCGCGGTGCTTGCGGTTCTCGTCCCGGCGGCGCTGGTGCTGGCGCGCCGGCGCGGAGCCGGCCGCATCACCCTCGCTGCGGGCCTCGGGCTTCTGGTCACGGCGACGGTGGCGATCGGGTACCCGGTCCAGCGCGACTATCTGCGTGATCGCTTCCAGGACTTCGATCCGGAGATGAACCTCGACACCGCCTACCGCTGGGCAAGCAGAACCGAGGACGCCCGCATCGGCCTCGCCGGCAGCACGGCGGGCCTGCTGGGGTTCGGCTTCTACGGCACCGACCTCTCCAACCAGGTGCGCTATCTGGGGATCGAGGGGCCCAAGGGTGCCTTCAATGCGCTCCCGACCTGTCGCCGGTTTCGCGCCGCAGTCAACGCGGAGGACCTTGATTTCCTCGTCACCGCACCATTCCTCAACTTCATCGAGCCCTCGCAGCCGATCCGCTCGCCGGAGGCGGGATGGCTGCGCGGCGAGCCGGCGGTGCAGGTCGTCAATCGCGACGGCCCGGTCACGGTCTGGAAGGTCCGAGGCCGCCTCGACCCGAGCGGCTGCGCGGAGCTGGCGGTGCCGCAGCGCCAGGTGCCGATGACGCCGCAGGGCTGACGGTCCCAGCTAACGTAATCGCGATGGCCTACCCGTTCGAGAACGCTCTCTTCCAGTGGGAGGAGGGCTGGCGCCGGCTCGAGGAGCTGCGTTCGGATCCTGCCGCCTACCGCCAGGCCGACCGGGTCGTCAGCGCGGTCCGCGAAGAGCTGAGGCGCCGCATCGGCCCGACCTTCCGGGCCGCCGATCTGGCCCAGCTTTACTCCGAGGGCACCGACTGGTGCCTGGAGGTTGCGCTCGCGGTCGCGCCGCAGGCTGCATTGGAGCCGCAGCAGCTCGCCGACGCGGCCTTCTGGCTCTACCTGCGCGGCGCGAGCGACTTCGCCGGCGGCCGGCAGCTGGCCGTGGACTAGTCCTCGGCGCTCTCGTCTGGTCCGGGCTCGCCGGCCCGGCGGACGACGATCTGGTCGGGCTCGAACCTCACCGTCACCTCGCGGTGGCCCGCCCAGTGCTCGGCATAGGTCGAGTCGTCGGCGATCGCGGGGTCGAGCCAGAGCCCGAAGCCGTCTTTCTCGCCGTGGTCGAAGGTCGCCTCGAGATCGGCTCGGCGACGTCCGCGTCCACCGCGCCGGCCGCGGCGCCGGCGCCGTTTCGGGCGGCCCTCAGCCTCGCTTCCGTCCGGCTCGGTCTCCTCGCCCGCCGATTCGTCGCCAGCTGATTCGCCGTCCCCCGATTCGTCCTCATCGTCGACCTCGGCCGTGGCGGCCTCGATCTCAGCCTCGATCTCGTCCCGGAGGTCGACCTCCTGGCCGCTGTCCTCGTCGTCGGGGGAGAGCCCGTGCTGGCTGCGGAACTCGCGCAGCTCCGAGGCGCTGACCTCGAGCTGGTGGGCGATCCAGGCATCGGTCCGACCCTGGCGCACCCAGGCGCGGATCTGGTTCAGCTGGGACCGCAGCGAGCGAGAGGCCATCGCGGCGGCGAGTCTATTCCAGATGGGCGTTGATTATCCGCCCCGAACCTGCCAAGCTCCCCGCCCAGGTTTACCAAGTATTAGGTAGGGGAACAAGAATGCGCGGGAGGCGCAAATGCTCGTACTGACCAGACGAAGCAACCAGAGCATCATGATCGGCGACGACGTCGAGGTGACGGTCCTCGCCGTCGCCGGCGAGAAGGTCCGGATCGGGATCTCGGCTCCAGGTGAGGTCCCCGTCTTCCGCAAGGAGGTCTTCCTGCGCATCGAGGCCGAGAACGAAGCCGCGGCGGTCGGAGCCGGCGAGGAGTCGATGCTGCCCGACCTCTCGGTCAGGCCATAAGCCAGGCCAGGGTTTCGAACATCGCCACGACGACCGTCGCCACGGTCAGCGTCAGGCAGACGACGAGAACGCTGAAACGGACCTTGCCCTTCTGCTCGGTTCGGGCGATGCGGCGGGCGCGAGAGCGGTTCGCGGCGCGCCGGCGCAGCTGCTCGCGACGGCGGCGCTCCAGCGAGGTCTCCTGCTCGAAGGCAACCTCGAACTGCGATATGGACTGTCGCATCTTCATGGCTTGCCCCTGAGATCCGCCGGCGCCTCGGCGTGGTCAGGCGCGGCTGAAACTAGCAAAGCAGCCCGCAGGCCTGCGGCGCTCAGGGCCGGCAGGCGCCCCACAGCCCCCGCCCGGCGATCGCCGCCCGGCGCTCGAGCCGGCGAAGGCGCGGTGCGAAGCGGTCGTTGGGCGGGATCGTCAGCGTCCGGGCAAGACCGCGCCTGACCAGAACGGCGTTCACCTGCCGCCGGCCGAGGTAGACGTAGGCCAGCAGGCGCCCGTAGGTGTCCCGGCGCTCGGCGTCGAAGACGAGCCTCACCCTGCGTCCCTCGACGAGGCGGCGATTCGCGTCCGAGGCAGGAACCCCGAAGCACTCGACCGGCTCGCCGGGCTGCACCGACTCGGGTGTGTCGATGCCGATGTAGCGGACGTCGTCACGATCCCCGTCGACCTCGATCTCGACCGTGTCGCCGTCGATCACCCGAGCCACCCGCACCGTCAGCGAGCCCGAACCGGGCTCGGGGTCCTCACGCTCGGCGCCCTCGTCCCCCAGCAGCAGCAGGGCGGCGATCACGATCAAGATAAGCAGACCGGCCAGGCCCGGTGGGCGGATTCGGCTCATCCTCCGTCAAGCCGGCCGGGGGCAGGATTCTCTGGCCGGCGCGGCGAGCGGCTAGGGAATCCGCCGCACGTTTCCGAGCAGGGTCTCCTTGATCTGCTCGATGATCTCCAGCGCCGCGCTCCACTCCCGCTGCCAAACGTTGCGACCGAAGATCACCCCCGAGCCCCCCGCCTCCATCACCGAGCGGGTGTTGGAGATCACGGTCTCGTCGTCGGTCCGCGAGCCTCCCGAGAGCACGACCAGCGAGCGACCGGCCGACTCCACGCACTGCCGGATCGCCTCCTCGGGGCTGACGTCCATCTCGTTGTAGGGAGCGGGCGCGTCCTTGTCGTTGTCGGAGAACTTCGGCATGTTGAGCTTGACGATGTCGGCGCCCATCTCCATCGCCATCCGCGCCGCATAGTCGATCGCGTAGAAGCTGTCGCGGCCGCCCTTGGCGTCGATCGCCGAGCCGCGCGGGTAGGACCAGATCACCAGCGGCATCCCGTAGCGCTCGCAGTCCTGGCGCACCCCCCGCAGCTGGGCGAGGTCGTCGTCCTGGCGCGGGGACCCGACGTAGAGGGTGTAGCCGACCGCGTCGGCCCCCAGCCGTACCGCGTCCTCGACGCTGGCGTTGCAGGTCGACAGCGCCTCGTCGGAGGGCGGGACGTCGGTGCGCCCGTTGACCTTGAGGATCAGCGGCACCTGTCCCGCGTAGTCGGGGTAGTACTTCGTCGCCAGGCCGATCTGGCAGGCGATCGCCGAGTAGCCCGCCTCGGCCGCGAGCCTGAACTGGTACTCGGGATCCTTGGAGGCCGGATTGGGGAAGAAGTCTCGCGGCCCGTGCTCGATGCCTTGGTCGATCGGCAGCAGCAGCAGCGTTCCCTGCCCGGGCCCGAATTCGAACAGCAGCCGGCGCAGCCGGGCGCGCTTGCCCGGCGCCAGCGTCGCAAGCAGGGACTTCTGCTCGGTCAGGCTTTTCACTTCCACTCCAGGTTCCTCCTCGGTGACGGGTGCGACGCCAGTATGCCACCGGTTGCGGGCGCAGCGCTCCGGAAGCGAGACTACGATCGCCCCTCAAATGGGTAGCGGGGAGCGCGTCGGAATGGACCATCGATTCACAGGCAATCCGTTCACGGTCGGCATCGAGGAAGAGCTGATGCTGGTCGACCCCGAGAGCCTCGACCTTGCGCAGGGGATCGAGCAGATCCTGGCCGACGCGGACGAGGACGGGGTCGGGCACATCAAGCCGGAGCTGATGCAGTCGGTGCTGGAGATCGCCACCGAGCCCTGCCAGAACCTCGATCTGGCGGCGGAACAGCTGCGGGCGCTGCGGCAGCGGGTGGCGAGCTGTGCCGAGCGCAACGGGATGTTGGTGGCCGCCGCCGGCACCCATCCGACGGCTCGCTGGGAGGAGCAGCTGATCGTCGACCGCCCCCGCTACCGAAAGCTCGCCTCCGAGCTCGGCTGGATCGCCCGTCAGGAGCTGATCTTCGGGACCCATGTCCACGTCGGCATCGACGGCCCCGACAAGGCGATCTACGTCGCCGATGGAGTCCGGCGCCACATCCCGCTGATGCTGGCGCTGTCGGCGAACTCGCCCTACTGGCGCGGCGAGGACACCGGGATGGCCTCGGCCCGCACGCCGATATTCCGCCATTTCCCGCGGGTCGGGATCCCACCGCACTACGGGAGCTGGGAGATCTTCTCGCGCCGCGTCGAGCTGATGATGAACGCGGGCGCGATCCCCGACTACACATACCTGTGGTGGGACGTGCGCCCGCACCCCAACCTGGGGACCGTCGAGGTGCGCGCCTACGACCAGCAGACGCGCCTCGAGGACACCGTGGCGCTGGCCGCGCTGGCGATCTGCCTGGTGCACCGCTACGCCGCCAACTTCGATGACGAGAAGCCGCTGATCGAGGTCCCGACCGAGCTGATCGACGACAACAAGGTGCGGGCGGCGCTGCGCGGCATCGAGGGCGATCTGGTCGACCTGCCCCGCGATCGCCGCGCGCCCGCCAGGGAGCTGGCCGCCGAGATGATCGAGGAGCTGGTGCCCGACGCAGCCGAGCTCGGCTGCGAGAGCGCCTTCGCCGGCCTCAACGGGCTGATCGAGGCCGGCAGCGGCGCCCGGCGCCAGCTGCAGGCTCGAGACGAGAGCGGCACGATGGAGGGCCTGGTCAGGCACCTCTGCGAGCAAACAAGCGCCTAGCACTTCTATTTTCGCAGTTAGATGCTTGAAATAACGAGCAAATAGTTCGAAAATCGCAGCGATGCCGTCCTCCAAGCCCGTCCTGGCCGTTCTCGACCTGCTCGGGCGGCGCTGGGCATTGCGAACCGTCTGGGAGCTGCGTCGCGACGCGCTCGGGTTCGAGTCGCTTCGCAGGCGGCTGGGCGCCAGCTCCTCGGTCCTCTCCCAGCGACTGCGCGAGCTTCGCGACGGGGGTGTCCTCGAGCGGGGGGCCGACGGTCGCTACGTCCTCACCGCGGCGGGGCGGGAGCTGGCGCGACTGCTCTACGAGCTGAACCGCTGGGCCGAGGTCGCGGCCCGCGAGCGCGAGAAGGCTATTCTCGATCGCGAGGATTCGAGATGAGCGAAACCGAGCTCAGCGTCGTCTGCAAGAACTGCGGCTCCGAGGTGAGTCCCTACGTGACCGAGTGCCCCTACTGCGGGGCCCGGCTGCGCAAACGGGCTCCGAAGCTGCAGCGGCGGGGGGACGCGTTGGAGGCAAAGCAGCCACGGTCGCGCCGGCGCCGGCCTCGCCTGCGGCGGCCCCGGGTCGAGTCGCTGGAGACCGGGCTGCCGTATGTGACCCTGGCGGTGATCCTGGCCTCCGCCTGCCTGCTGATCGCTGAGCGCGCCTCGGGAGAGTCGATCGTGACGCTCGGGGCCCTGGTCGCGCCGCTGGAGTCCGATTGGTGGAGATACCTGATCGCCCCCTTCGTCTACACCGACGTCGGGTACCTGTTCGTCGTCGGGGTGGCGCTGGCGCTCTTCGGCCCCGGCCTCGAGCGCCGGCTGGGATCGGTTTCGACCGCGGTGTTGCTCCTCGCCTGCGGGTCGCTGGGGATGGTCGCCGGCTACGCGATCGAGGACGCCCGCGATTCCGTGGTCGTGATCGCCGGGGGAAACGGCGTCGCGCTCGGAGCGATCGCCGCCTGGCTGGCCCTGCGGCGTGCCGAGGCGCGATCCGCGATCGACGAGGACTACGACAAGGTCGGGGTCGCCGTCGCCGCGGCGGTCATCCTGGCGCTGCCGATCTTCGACGACGTGGCGAACGTCTTCGCCGGCCTTGCGGGCGGCGCTGTCGGCCTCCTCGCCGGCCTGGCGGCGGCGGCGTTCCGCCCCGCCGACTAGCGGCACGCCGACGTGTCCGGGCTTGACAAGTTCACGGTCATGACGCCTGAGCTGCACCGCTACGCGGTCCAGCACTCCTCGGGCATCGACAAGCTGCTGGAGCGCCTCGCGGACGAGACCGAGCAGGTCGCGGGTGAGATGGCGATCATGCAGACGGCGCCCGAGCAGGCGGTCCTGATGACGGTGCTGGTGGAGGCGATCGGCGCCCGGCAAGCGCTCGAGGTCGGCACCTTCACGGGCTACGGCGCGATCTCGATCGCCCGCGGCCTGCCGGCCGACGGCCGCCTCGTCAGCCTCGACGTCAACGAGGAGTGGACGGAGGTGGCGACCCGCTACCTCGCCGAGGCGGGACTTGCCGAGCGGGTCGAGATCCGCCTCGGGCCGGCGCTCGAGTCGCTGCGGGCGATCGAGGCGGCGGAGAGCTTCGACTTCGCGTTCGTCGACGCCGACAAGTCCGAGTACCCCGACTACTACGAGGAGTGCCTGCGGCTGCTGCGCAGCGGCGGGGTGCTGATGCTCGACAACGTCTTCCGCGGCGGTCAGGTGGCCGACCCCGCCGCCGAGGAGGACCCGGGCCTGATCGCGATCCGAGATGTCAACCGGCGGATCGCTGCCGATGACCGGGTCCGGGCGGCGATGATCGGCATCGCCGACGGCGTCACGGTGGCGCTGAAGCTCTGATGGACCGGGCGGGCTGGAGCGCGCTCGTGGTCCGCAGCATGCTCGCCACCTGGCAGGTCTTCGCCCGCGCCACGGGGTCGGATTGCTTCCAGCGCCCAGGGATCTTCGCGATCGTCAACACCGCCGCTCGCGAGCGCTCGGTCTTCAACAGCTGTTGCTACACCGACTCCGAGGCGTTGCTTGCGGCTCGTGGGGAGATTGCCGACGTTTACGCGAAGGCCGGTTGCGCCTGGACGGTGTGGGTTCCCGAAACAGACCGGGAGGTTGCTGCTGCGCTGCAGGCCGCGGGCCACGTCCTCGACGCCGAGCCGCGGGCGATGGGCCTCGAGCTCGGCGGCTATCCGCGCCCCGACCTCGCGGAGCTCGACTGGACCGACGATGGCGACGTCGAGTCGTGCTGTCTGATCAACGACCACGCCTATGGCTATCCGGAGGGAACCTGGGTGCGAGGCATGGGCGCCGATGTCGTCCGCGGCATCGGCGCCGAGGCCGACATGCGGCTCTACATCGCCAACGCCGAAGGTAGGCCGGCGGCGACGGTGGCGACGCTGCGCCACGGCGACGACTGCGAGATCTGGAGCGTCGCCACCGAGCCCGAGGCGCGCGGACGCGGGCTCGGCACGGCGTTGATGCGCCGAGCGCTCTGGGACGCCGCACAAGCCGGTTGCGCGACCTCGACGCTGCAGGCCACCAAGCTCGGCCGCCCGGTCTACGAGCGGGTCGGCTTCGAGGACTTCGGAGCCCTGCAGATGTGGGAGTTCCGCCCAGCCGAGCTGGCCGGCTCTGCGCGCCGCGGCGCCTCCGCCTGATCGGCTCGGCGCCGGCGCGGATATCTTGCCGCTGGTGGCCGGACCCCAGCCCGATCGCGGGCCCTACAGCGAGCAGCGTCTGCAGGCTGCCGTCGAGGCCCTGAGCGAGCCGCAGCGCTTCGCCGAGGCCGAGCGCCTGGTCGCTCAGGTCGCACCCGGCCTGCAGAAGCTGCTCGCCTCGACGCTTGCCGCCGGCTGGTTCGGCGAGGCCCACGACGCCGAGGCCCTGAAGGCGGCCACCCGGCCCGATCCGGAGGAGCGGATCTCCGCGGTGCGGACCCTGCTCGCCGAGGAGGCGAGGATGGCGATGATGGTCGGGGTCGCGGTCGGGTGGGCGCTGCAGGAGGAGCTTTCGTCTCCAGGGTCAGCGGGTATGGACCCGGACGACGAACCAACCGAAGGAGACAGCTAGACGATGGAGATCAGGTTCCACGGACATGCATGCTTCGAGCTCAGCGAGGGAGATACGACGGTCCTCGTCGACCCCTTCCTGAAGCCCAACAACCCGGCGGCGGTAGCGACCGCCGACGAGGTCGAGCCGACCCACATCGCGATCACCCACGGGCATGTCGACCATGTCGCCGACGCGGTCGGGGTCGCCACCCGCACCGGCGCCCACTGCGTGGCGATGGTCGAGCTCGCCGTCTGGCTCGGCTCCCAGGGGGTCGCGGAGGACAAGCTGTCGGACCCCAACCTCGGGGGCACGGTCGAGTTCGACTGGGGCTACATCTCGCTGGTCCCGGCCTGGCACACGAACACGTTGCCGGGCTCGGAGGAATCGCCGTACAGCGCCGAGCACGGGATCTCGATCGGCGTCCCCGCCGGGCTGGTGATCAAGATCGGCGAGACCACCGTCTACCACGCCGGCGACACCTGCCTGTTCAGCGACATGAAGCTGATCGCCCGGCGCAGCGACGTCGACGTCGCCCTGCTGCCGATCGGCGGCCACTACACGATGGATCGCCGCGACGCGGTTGTGGCGGCCGAGTTCGTCGGCGCCAAGACCGTGATCCCGATGCACTACGACACCTTCCCCCCGATCGAGACCGACGCCGAAGCCTTCAAGTCCGAAGTCGAGTCGGAGACCTCGTCGTCGGTCGTGGTGCTGGCCCCCGGCGACACCCACAGCGCCTGATTCACGGCCCTGCCCGCCCGGGTGGGATGCCCGGGCGGTCGCAGGCCGTGAGGGTGGGAGGGAAAATGAGTCCTGCCGCGGGCGCCGAAACTGACTTGCTGCCCGCTCGCACCGTCTCTATCGGCGCCCGTTGCCCTCGCTTGAGTCCCGGCTACCGAAGACGCAGGAGCGTCGCCTACCAAAGAATCGGATTACCGCCGCGGCCGCTCCAGCCGCCCGACTGGCCAGTCAGCCAATACGGTTGGTAGGCTCGCGCAAAGCCGAGAGAGGAGAGTCATGGAGCCGCTGCAGACCACCCCGAGAGTCGCCGCCCGCACCGAGCGAGACGACTTCCAGGCGACCTCGGACCCGGCGCTCCAGCAGTCCGCCGAGCAGGCCGCGATCAACCTCCTCTCATACCGCGACCTCTACCTCCTCTGGGAGCGCCAGCAGTGGGCGACCCAGGACCTCGACTTCAGCCGCGACCGCGAGGACTGGAACGAGCGCTTCGACGAGCAGGAGCGCTACCAGCGCATGTACGGCCTCTCCTCGTTCTTCATCGGCGAGCAGAAGGTCGCCGAGGAGCTGGGGCCGATCATGCGCGCCGCTCCGACCGAGGAACAGCGAATCTTCCTCTGCACGCAGATCGCCGACGAGGCTCGTCACGTCCGCTTCTTCGAGCGCTTCTATGCCGAGGTCGGGGTTCTCGACAGCGCCGAGCTGGCGCAGATGCTCGAGCAGACCTCCGAGCACCTGAATCCCAAGTTCACCCTGCTCTTCGACGAGATGCTGAAGGGCCGCGTCGACCGGCTTGCCGCCGAGCCCGAGGACACCGAGGTCGCTGGTCGAGGCGATCACGCTCTACCACATGGTCATCGAGGGGATGCTGGCCCTGACCGGGCAGCACTTCATCATCGACTACAACGAGCGCGAGGGAACGCTCCCGGGCTTCGTCGCCGGTTTTGCCAACGTCGCCCGCGACGAGCATCGCCACGTCGCCTTCGGCTCCGTCTTCCTGCGCGAGAAGGCCCGCGAGGACGAGCGCTACAAGCGGGCGATCCAGCGCACGCTGGAGGAATCCCTGCCGGTCGCAGACGGCGTGTTGTCTCCGCCCTGGGCGCCCGAAGAGGACGACTACGAGCTGTTCGGATACTCGCTCGCGCAGACGCGCGAGTTCGCCGGCACCTGCCTGTCGCGGCGCCTGAAGGTGATCGGCCTCGGCTGAGGCCTAGGAGCCGGGGGCGGTGGTGCCGCCGTCGGCGGAGGCGCCGGGCTCGGCAGGGGCCGAAGTCTGTGTGCTCGAGGACCCGCTTGTGCCTGCACCGCTGCTGGAGCTCTCGGCTCCGGGCGTTGCCTCAGCGCCGGGCGGCGTCTGCGACTGACCGGCCGTCGTGCCGCCGTCGCCCGGGCGGTCGCTGCCGGCGCCGCTGCCCGTCGGCGGACCGCCGGGGGAATCGGTGTCGGTCGAGGTGTCGGTTCCCGGCGTCGCCGGCTGGGCCAGCGGCTCTGCGACCGAGGATCCGGCCTGGAGGATCGTCGCGCCGGGAGCGACGGTGTCGGTGGCCGCGGCGGTACCCGTCTCGACCACCACCGGCGTCTCGGCCGGCGGCTCGACCGCGACCGGCGCTGCCGGCTCGGTTGCGACCGGCGCCGAATCGGGCCGGGTGATCGCGGCGGGCGCTTCCCCGGCGGCGACGGCCGGAGCCGGCGTGTCGGCGGTCGCCGGCGCCGAAGCGGCGCTCGGTGCGGCCGAATCCCTGGAAACCTGATTCCTGACCTCTACGGCGCCGGCTGTGATGACCGCTGCGGTGACGACTCCTGCGACTGCCTTGGCGCCGATCGCGGCGCCGACGGCGCCCAGGCCACCGGCGGCGGCTCCGGAACCGAGCGCTCCTGCGCCGGCGCCGAGCGCGCCCGCGCCCGCACCGATCGAGCCTGCACCACCGGCGCCCGCGCCCGCCGTCCCGGCGGCGGAAGTGGCGCCTGTGCCGGCCCCACCGCCGAGCCCGAGCTTCGAGGCCAGCAGCCCCTTCAGTGCCAGCAGGGGTCCGATCGGCGACAGCGCTGCCAAGACCTTGCTGTCGGAGCGGATCTGGGTGCGGAACTCACTGCAGTCGGGGCACTCGCGAACGTGGCGCCGGGCCGGGCTCGAGGCCTTGCAAAGGCCCTCGGCGGCCTCGGCGAGCTGCAGGCGCACCTCACCGCAGGTGAGCAATCGCGCCTGGCTGGCCTCGGCGAGGGAGATTCGCGCCCTGACCAGAAGCGACTTCACCGACGGCACCGTCGTCTCCATCGCCTGCGCGATCTCCTCGTATGAGAGAGCGTCCATTTCGCGCAGCAACAGCGCCGCGCGCTGAGTGTCGGGAAGCTTCTTGACGTCGGAGAGAAGCTGGCGGAACTCCTCGCGGTTGTGGACCCGCTCGTGGGTGGAGGCGGCGTCCACGACCGGCACCGCGTCCATCGACTCCTTGGCGTCGGCGACCGGCTTGCGCAGGTGGTTGAGACATCGATTGCGGGCGATCCGGTAAAGCCACGGACGCAGGTTGATCTCCCGCTGGTCGGCCACCATCGCCCGGAAGGCGTTGACGTAGACCTCCTGCAGCACGTCCTCGGCATCCTCGGTGCAGCCGAGCATCTGCCTGCAGAAGCCGAGCAGGCGCGAGTGGTAGCGGTCGACGATGATGTCGAAGGCGCCCGGGTCGCCGTCGCGGACCAGCGAGATCAGCCGTGCGTCCCCCTGCAGCTTGAGCAAGGGGGAGCGGCGGGAAAGCAGCCCGCGACGACTGGCGTGTGTGAGTGCGGAGGCCTCCAAAGAGAGCTTTCGGGCAGCTACCCGAGAATGCGTCCTGCCTACGAGAACACGGTAGCAGCGCCCTTGTTGCGCATCGCGCCGGCTCCGCGAATCTTCGAATACTGCGGATCAGGTGCCGGGGGAGGGACTCGAACCCTCACGCCCTCGCGGGCAATCGCTCTTAAGGCGATCGTGTCTAGCCAGTTCCACCACCCCGGCCCCGAAAAGCTAGCGCCGCCCAGGCAGGATCTCGGCATCGGTCCGCAACCCCGGGTACCTTGGATTCGTGGCCACGGTCGACCAGGGCGGCTACTTCCCGCGCGGCGAGTCGGTCCTGCGCCGGGTCCACGGTGCCCGGGTTGTCGGTTTCACCTACGGGCAGCGGGCGCTGCTGATGCAGGCCACGCACCCGCTGGCGTTTGCAGGGCTGATGGCCAACACCAGGGGCCTGGAGGCTCCGTTCAAGCGCCTCGCCCACACCGCGGAGATGATGGAGCGCGTCTACTTCGGCTCCCGCGACGAGGCCGACCGCACCACGGCGGTCGTGCGGCGGATGCACGCCCGGGTGCAGGGCAGGCTGGAGGAGCCCGCCGGGCCGTGGCCGGCCGGCTCGGAGTACGCCGCCGACGACCCCGAGTTCCTGCTCTGGATCCTGGTCTGGATCGCTGACTCCGCCCAGGTGGCCTACGAGGCGTTCGTGCGCGGCCTCGACCGCGCCGAGCGGGAGGGCTACTGGCGCGACTACCGGCAGGTGGGCAAGCTGTTCGGGCTCGCCGCCGCCGAGATGCCGCCCGATTACGCGGGCTACCGCCGCTATGTCGCTGACCGGCTCGCATCCGCCGATCTCTTCGTCACCGAGGATGCCCGCGACCTCGGGCGGCGGGTCGCCTTCCGGCTTCCGGTGCCGACCGCCCGCCGCCCGGCCATGGAGGCCGTCAACCTGGCGGTCCTGGGGTCGCTGCCGGGCCGGGTGCGGGAGCTCTACGGCCTGCCCTGGGACATCGGCCGCGAAGCCGCCTTCCGGGCGCTTTGCGCTTCGTTGAAGGCCGGTGCGCGGCTGGCGCCGGCCTCGATTCGCCGCGGCTCCTGCCGGCGCGACTACGAGCTGATCGCCCGCACCGAGGCGCGCCGGCTGGCCAGCGCCGCCTAGTCTCGCGCCAGCGCCTCGGCGACCGCGGCTGCCGGCGATCCCCGAAACGGCTCTCCGTGGCCCGGCAGGACGACGTCGGCCTCGATGCCTTCCAGAGCGCCGAGCGACTCGCGGCAACGCCGGTTGTCCTCATTCAGCTGGTAGGGCATCAGCTGCGGTCCGCGGGAGCCGGTGAAGACGTTCAAGGTGCAGAGGGCGTCGCCGACGAAAAGCGCCCGGTGTCGCTCGAACAACAGCGCGCAATGGCCGGGCGCGTGGCCGGGTGTCGCGATCGGCCGCGGGCGACCGGGGATATCGAGCGGATCCCCGGCCTCAAAGGTCTCGGCCCCGTCGAATCCGGTCGGCCTCGCGGCCCCGTTGCGGACGAAATGGACCAGCAGGCGGAGCAGCGTCGGGTGCCAGAGCTGGGGCAGGATCTTGATCGGCTTCGCGTCGCCCCCCTTCGGCTTCGGCTTGCGCAGCGGCTCGAGGGCATCGGAGTGGACCAGCACCCGGGCGCCGAGGTCGCTGAGGGTTCCGGTCAGGCCGGTGTGGTCGTCGTCGGCGTGGGTCAGCGCCAGCGCTTCGACGTCGCCGTGGCCGGCGCCGACCGTCGACAGGTCGGCCTCGAGCGTCGCCGCGTAGCCCGCGAGGGCGGCGTCGACGGCGGTGAAGCGGCCGTCCTCTTCGACCAGGTACCAGTTGACCCATCCGGAGCCGAGCCCCCAGACCCCCGGAACGATCTCGATCGGGCCCTCCACGTCAGCCCTCAACAATTGCGGCGCTGCGCGCCTGACCAGCATCTGCCGTCGCTAGCCGCGACGGCCATCACAACTTCGCCCAGACGGTCTTCGTCTCCAGGTAGGCCTCGAGGTTGTGGTGGCCCTTCTCGCGGCCGATCCCCGAAGCCTTGTAGCCGCCGAACGGCGCCGCCGGGTCGCCGCCGCCCCAGGCGTTGAGGTAGACGTTGCCCGCTTTCAGCTTCGCCGCCAGGAGGTGGGCGTTGGAGATGTCGCGGGTCCAGACCCCCGCCGCCAGCCCGTACTCGGTCTCGTTGGCCCGCGCCGCGACCTCGTCGAGGTCCTCGAAGGGCATCGCCACCAGCACCGGGCCGAAGATCTCCTCGCGGGCGATCTGCATCTCGTCGCTCACACCGGTGAACAGCGTCGGCTCGACGAAGTAGCCGTCGCCTCCGCCGGCTCCGTTGCCGCCGGCGACCAGCGTCGCGCCGTCGCTGACGCCGGAGTCGATGTAGCCGCTCACCCGCTGCAGCTGCTCGGCCGAGACGAGGGGGCCGAACTGGGTCTCGGGGTCGAGCCCCGGGCCGACCTTGGCCTCGCGGGCGTAGTCCGCGAGCCGCTCGACCACCTGGTCGAACAGGCCCCGCTGGACGAACAGCCGCGACCCGGCGTTGCAGGCCTGGCCGGAGTTGAAGTAGATCCCGTTGAAGGCGCCCGGGACCGCTGCCTCGAGGTCGGCGTCGGCGAGGATGATGTTCGGGCTCTTGCCGCCCAGCTCGAGCGTCATCCGCTTCAGGGAGCGGCCGCACTTCTCGCCGATCTCGCGCCCGACCGCGGTCGAGCCCGTGAAGGCGATCTTGTCGACTCCAGGGTGGTCGACGATCGCAGCGCCGGTCTCCCCGTCGCCGGTGAGGACGTTGACCGTGCCGGGAGGGATTCCCGCCTCCAGGGCCAGCTCCCCGAGGCGCAGGGCGCTGAGCGGCGTCTGCTCGGCCGGCTTGAGGATCGTCGTGCAACCGCTCGCCAGCGCCGGCGCGATCTTCCACACCGCCATCAGCAGCGGGAAGTTCCAGGGGATGATCTGCCCGCAGACGCCGACCGGCTCGCGGCGTGTGTAGCAGTGGACGTCGCGGGCCGAGACGGGGATCGTCTCGCCCTCGATCTTGGTCGGCCAGCCGGCGAAGTAGCGCAGGTGGTTGACCGCCGCCGCCACGTCTCCCTTCGCGGCGCCGAGCGGCTTGCCGTTGTCCAGCGATTCCAGCTCGGCCAGCTCGTCGCCGTTGGCCTTGAGGAGGTCGGATAGCGCCCAGATCATCGCCGAGCGCTTGGCCGGGTTGACCTTCGCCCAGGCGCCCTCCAGGGCCTCCTGGGCGGCGGCGACCGCCGCGTCGACGTCAGCCGCCCCGGCCTGCGCGACCTCGCAGATCGTCTCCTCGGTAGCCGGGTCGAGGGTCTCGAAGCGGCGCCCCTCGGCTGCCTGGCGCCGTTGCTCCCCGATCAGCAGATCCTTCGGCCCGGCGAGGAACGATCGCGTCGCCTCCGAGAGCGCTTCGGCCTGTGTGATTTGCGTCACCGATCGCAATCCTAGTC
Organism: uncultured Actinomycetes bacterium; assembly: GCA_963793785.1. GTDB lineage: Bacteria > Actinomycetota > Thermoleophilia > Solirubrobacterales > 70-9 > CAWCBH01. Next base: position 1,970,532 of record CAWCBH010000003.1, on the reverse strand, counting down.
GTGGCCGGTGCAGCGCCGCGGCCGCCCGGTGCGGGACAATCGGGCCGTGGTGCAGCGGTTCCTCACCTGGCTGTACCGAAGGCTGGGCTACCTCTACCCGTTCGCCTTCATCGTCGTCGAGCTGCAGACCGCCTGGCTGATCAGCCTCGCGACCCTGGGCATCTTCAGCTTCTATTACGACGCCCCGTTCGAGGACTTCGCCCTCCAGGCCGCGATCGTGCTCGGGCTCACCGGCACCGCGGTGCTGCTGGCGCTGATCCGCAGCTACGCCTACGTGAAGCCGCTCAACCGCTGGATCGCCAGCGAGGACCGCGACGACCCCGAGCTTGCCGAGGGGGCCTGGGCTGCGGCCGTGGGCCTGCCGCAGACGGTGATCTCCCGCGACATGAAGCTTCCGGCTCTGATCGTGGCGCTGCCGGGGTCGATCGCGGCGATCTTCATCCTCGACCTCACCGCGCTTGCCTTCTTCCCGCTCTTCGCCGGCTCGATGATCGCGATCGGCTACGCCGGGATCCTCCACTACTTCGCGCTCGAGACCGGGATGCGGCCGGTGCTCGTCGACATCAACCGCATCGTGCCGCCGCGGCTGCACACCGAGACCAGGGCCCTGCCGCTGCGGATCAAGCTGATGGGGGCGCTGCCGCTGATCAACATCATCACCGGCCTGGTCGCGGCGGCGCTGTCCAGCGGCGGCGACGCCGGCGGCGGCGCCGGCCTCGGCCTCGACGTGCTGATCGCGATCGGGGTCGCGTTCACGATCAGCTTCGAGCTCTCGGTGATGCTGACGAGGTCCATCCTGCGCCCGATCGGGGATCTCGAGGCCGGCTTCGCGTCGGTCCGCGAGGGCCGCTATGACGTCTCGGTGCCGGTGACGACGGCGGACGAGCTCGGCGACCTCTCGGCCGGCTTCAACCAGATGGCCCGCGGGCTCGCCGAGCGCGAGAAGATCCGCGAGGCGTTCGGCACCTACCTGGACCGCGAGGTCGCCGACTACATCCTCAGCGAGGGGTTCAGCCCCGAGGGGGTGGAGGCCGAGGTCTCGCTGCTGTTCTGCGACGTGCGCGACTTCACCGGCTTCGCCGCCGAGGCGGAGGCAGCCGAGGTCGTGGCGAAGCTGAACCAGCTTTTCGAGGCGGTGGTACCGGTCATCGCGCGCAACGGAGGCCACGTCGACAAGTTCGTCGGCGACGGCCTGCTGGCCGTGTTCGGCGCCCCCGAGGCCTATCCAGATCACGCCGACCGGGCTGTGCGCGCCGCGATCGAGATCGCCCAGACGGCCAACCACGGAGACTCGGGCCTGCTGCGGGTCGGAATCGGGGTCAACTCCGGCCGCGTGGTCGCCGGCTCGATCGGCGGCGCCGGGCGGCTCAACTTCAGCGTCATCGGCGATGCCGTCAACGTCGCCGCCCGGGTCGAGTCGGCGACCCGCGACCTCGACGAGGAGGTCCTGATCACCGAGACGACGCGAGACCTGCTCGGCGACCAGTTCGAGCTGGTCAGCCGGGGGCCCTGCGAGCTGAAGGGGCGCTCGGAGCCGGTGGAGCTGTTCGCGCCTCGCGTGCAGACCGCCGAGCAGGCGGTCCCCGGGACGGCCGTCCAGGCCGACTAAAGCCTGCCGGTCGCCTGACGAAAACAGTCGTCATGCGCTTTCGCCTGACGATGACCACGGCGCTGCTGGCGCTGGCGCTGGCTGCGGCTGCCGCCGGGGCCGCCCTGAATGGGAACCCGGCCAACGACCCGCGGCTGCTGCGCAAGCCGATCGAGCCCTCCCGCTACGACGACGCCCGCCGATGCCTGCCCCGGCCCCAGCCCGGCACCCTGGCGCTGGAGCGCTGGCTGGGACGTCATTTCCGCGGCGTCTCCTGGGGGATCATGCGCTGCGAGAAGCTGGGCCCGGGCAACTTCAGCCTCCACGCGGAGGGGCGGGCGCTGGATTGGAACCTCGACGCCGGCGTCCCCCGCCAGCGCCGCGCCGCCGCCAACCTGATCGGCCTCCTGCTGGCCCGCGACCGTCGCGGCAACACCACCGCGCTGGCGCGCCGAATGGGTGTCCAGGGGCTGATCTTCAACTGCCGGTCCTGGTGGGCCGGATCCTCTCGGCTCGAGGCCTATGACTACTGCTACCGCCGCGACGGACGGCTGCGCCGCCATCTCAACCGCACCGCCGCCCATCGCGACCACCTCCACATCGAGCTCGACTGGGCCGGGGCGCGCAAGCGGACCAGCTTCTGGCGCAGCCCGCTCGCCCGCTAGGCCGGCGGCAAGGGGGGAGCCGATAGGCTCGGGCGCGATGGCCACCGCCGAGCAAGAGGCTGCCGGGCAGGAGGCGGAGCGGACCGCCGTGCACGGGGGCCGGCTGGTCGCGAAGGCGCTGCGATCGCGGGGCGTCAGCCACCTGTTCACGCTCTCGGGAGGCCACCTGTTCTCGATCTACGACGGCTGCCGGGCGGAAGGCATCGAGCTGATCGACGTCCGCCACGAGCAGTCGGCGGTCTTCGCCGCGGAGGGATTCGCGAAGGCGACCCGCCGCCTCGGTGCCGCGGCGCTGACCGCCGGGCCGGGGGTGACCAACGGGATCAGCGCGATCGCCGGAGCGCAGGCCAACGGCTCCCCGATCTGCGTGCTCGGCGGACGCGCGCCGGAGATGCGCTGGGGCTCGGGGTCGCTTCAGGAGATCGATCACCTGCCGTTGGTATCGCCGCTCGTCAAGGCGGCCGAGACCGTCAAGGAGCCGGACCGGCTCGGCGAGGCGACGACCCGGCTGCTCGACCTGGCGCTGGCAACGCCTGCCGGCCCGACCTTCGTCGACTACCCCCTCGACGTCGTCTTCAGCGAGGCCGAGCCGCAGATCCCCGCCCGGCCGGATTCCGGCCCCGGGAAGCCCGCCGAGGGCGTCGAGGAGGCGGCCAGGCTGCTCGCGGGCGCCGAGCGGCCGGTGATCATGGCCGGAACTGGGCTCTATTGGGCCGGCGCCGAGGAGGCGATGGTCGCCCTGGCGGAGGCGCTCGGGGCGCCGGTCTTCGTCAACGGGCTGGGGCGGGGCTGCATCGCCGCCGACCACGAGCTCGCCTTCAGCCGCGCTCGCGGCGCCGGCCTCAAGGGCGCCGACGTGGCGCTTGTCGTCGGCGTGCCGATGGACTTTCGGCTCGGCTTCGGGGACAGCTTCGGCGAGCAGACCGAGATCGTCCGGCTCGATGCGGCCGAGAACAGGCTCACGTCCAACCGCCCTCCAGCCGTCGATCTCGTCGGCGACGTCGAGGCAAGCCTGGCGGCGTTGCGCGAGGCGGCCGCGGGCGACCCGGCGCGGACCCGGGCTTGGCTGGAGGAGCTGGAGAAGGTGGAGGGGGAGAAGCGGGCCGCCGAGCAGTCAGAGCTCGACGACGACCGCTCGCCCCTGCACCCGGTCCGCGTCTACCGCGAGCTGGGCGAGGTCCTGGATCGCGATGCGATCGTGATCGGGGACGGAGGCGACTTCGTCTCCTACGCCGGCCGCTACGTCCAGACCTATCAGCCCGGCTGCTGGATGGACCCGGGTCCGTTCGGTTGCCTGGGGGCGGGCCCGGGGCAGGCGATCGGCGCCAAGGTCGCCCACCCGGATCGCCAGGTCTGCCTGTTGCTGGGGGATGGGGCCTTCGGCTTCGCCGGGATGGAGTTCGACACCATGGCCCGACACGGCCTCGGTGTCGTCGGGGTGATGGGAAACAACGGGATCTGGGCACTTGAGCATCACCCGATGAAGTACCTCTACGGGTATTCGGTTGCCGCGGAGCTGCGACCGGAGACGCCCTATGAGCAGATGGTCGAGGCGCTTGGATGCGACGGGGTCCTGGTCCGCGAGCCGGCCGAGCTGCGCCCGGCCCTGGAGCGCGCATTCGAGTCGGGGCGTCCGACCCTGATCAACGTGCTGACCGACCCCGAAGTCGTCTACCCGCGCAAGTCGAACCTGGCCTGAGGCTTAGCCGCCGCGGGCGGCCTTGCGAACCAGGGTCAGGAAGCGACTCTGCTCCCGCTTGCTGAGGTTCGAGCGCCGTCCCTGCGAGCGCTTCATCAGCTCCCAGAGCTCGCGGCGCTCGGGCCCGGTGAGGTTGCGCTGGACCCGCTCGCGGCCGTGGCGGTAGAGCCATTGGGCGACCAGCCAGGCCCGGGCCCAGGGAATGCGCCGAGCGAGGAGCAGCGGAGAGGCCATGGCGGCAAGCTACCCGGCTCTGAAACGCAAGAACCGGCTGTCTTCCGACAGCCGGTCCAAGCTTGGCCCCTCAGGACGGGCAGGGGTACGTCTCCAGGGACCGATTGGGGTATTCGGTGGGCCCAGGCGGCGGGAGGCGCCATGATGCGGCAATCGCCTGGAACCCTATTTGCCGGATGCAAGGACGGGCGTCCTGCCCGACCTCGAACCAGCACAACGATTATGCGCCTGCGGTCGGCGCGGATCCAGTCGGTCACGGGTGTCGTTACTAAGAAATTAGTAGAGCACCCCTACCCACTTCTATTAGTTCGCGGTCTGAGTGTGCCGACCTGTCGAGAGCTTGGGCTTTTGTCTGTCCAGTCAGTCGTGGCGGGCAGCGGCGCCGGCGGCGGCGATTGCGGCGCCGTGGAGGATGTCGTGCTCGGAGACCTCGATCTCCTCCAGGCCGAAGGCGCGCATCACCTCGGCCAGGACGACGACGCCGGCGACGATCGTCGGGGCTCGATCGGGGTGCAGGCCCCGGATCTCGCGGCGCTCGGCCATCGAGATCGAGGCCAGGCGCGAAAGCATTCGCTGGATCGAGGCCAGCGGCAGCCGATGCCCGTGGACGCGCTCGGGCTCGTAGCGCTCGAGCTCGAGGTCGATCGCGGCCAGCGACGTGGGCGTGCCGGCCACCGCGATCCCGCGTTCCGCATAGGCGTCCGGATCGGTGCCCAGCTCGGATTCGAGGGCGCTGAGTACGTCGTCGGCCAGCGCCTCCAGCTCTGCGGCGGTCGGCGGGTCGGAGGGCAGGTGCCGTTCGCTGTGGCGCACGACCCCGACCTGCAGCGAGGCGTGGCAGGTGACCTCGGAGCCGGTGCCGACGATCAGCTCGGTGGAGCCGCCACCGATGTCGATGATCACCGTCGGCTCGGTGGGGGGCCGCTCGGCGGTGGCGCCGCGGTAGCCGAGACGGGCCTCTTCCTCTCCGTCGAGGACCCGAGCCGAGAGGGCGAACCGCTCCCGCAGCTCGGCGATGAAGGCGCTGCCGTTGGAGGCGTCCCGGACCGCGCTGGTCGCGATCGCGCTGACGCTCTCGGCCCCGAGCTCCTCATAGAGCGCCACGTACTCGCCGACGACGTCGCAGACGCTGCCGACGGCCTCGGTCGAGAGCTGCCCCGACAGGTCGACCCCGCGCCCCAGCCGCGTCACCTGGGTGCGCCGCTCGACCTCCTGTACCCGCTCGTCGGCGACATCGGCGACCAGCAGCCGGGTCGAGTTGGTGCCGATGTCGACCACTGCCACTCGTGTCGCGTCGCCGCTCATCGCGGCGGCACTCTAGACCGCGAACGCAGCGGTGCCGTTTCCAACCGACGGCGAAAATCCCCTAGCACCCCTGCCCGTTGGTAAAATCCGCGCACCGCCGCGGGGTGGAGCAGTCAGGTAGCTCGTCGGGCTCATAACCCGAAGGTCGCGGGTTCGAATCCCGCCCCCGCTACTCCCGCCCCAAGCGGCCGAAAGGCCGTCAGGGACGAGAAAGAGGAGCCTCCTTCGGGAGGCTCCTCGACTTCTGAGGGCAGTGTTGCTGCTCCCGGGCTACCACGGTGCTACCCGCCGCTGAAATCGGCGTCGCGTTTCGGTTATCGCTTTCCGTCCCTAAGCTGGCACGCAGCCGCAGGTGCCGCGGCCGCAGTAGGTTTGCTCAGACTAGGCGACGTCAGGAGCTCAAGTGGGGATCGAGGAGAGCCAGACCGACACAGGCAGCAGCGTGTCTACGCATGAGGCATCGACAATGAACCCCGCGAGCCCAGCCACCAGAGAGGTGGCGCTACGGCCAGCTGAACCCGCTGACGCCGACGAGTGCGCCCAGATCGTCTTCGACGCGTTCGGTGCCCTCCATGATCACCACCGGTTTCAACGCGACTTCCCGGCGCTCGAGGCTGCCGCCGGCATCCTGAACGTATTCATCCCACACCCCATGATCTGGGGCGTGGTCGCCGAGGTTGACGGACGCATAGTCGGCTCCAACTTTCTTGATGAGCGCAGCCCGATTCGAGGCGTCGGACCAATTACGGTCGCACCCGAAGGGCAGAACTCGGGGGTCGGACGCAAGCTGATGCAGGCGGTGCTCGAACGCGGGGAAGGAGCTCCCGGAATCCGCCTTCTCCAAGACGCGTTCCACATGCGCTCGCTTGCCCTATATGAGTCACTTGGCTTCGACGTAAAGGAGGGCGTCGGGGTCATCACCGGGAGCCCTCGCAGTGACCCCCCTGCGGATATGCAGGTGCGACCGATGCGGGAGAACGATCTGGACGCCTGCGAGGCGCTGTGCAAGAAGGTCCACGGCTACGAACGAATCAACGAGCTTCGGGATGCGATTCAAGCGTTCGCACCCTTCGTCGGGCTCCGCGAAGACCGAGTCGTGGCCTATGCGTCAGCTGTGAGCTTCTGGCCGATGAACCACGGGGCAGCCGAAAGCGAGGAAGACCTGAAAGGGCTGCTCCTCGGAGCGGGAACGGCTATCGAGGAACCACTCGCTCTCCTCGTGCCCTTGCGCTCCGGCCTCTTGCGATGGTGTCTCGAGGAGGGTTTGCGCCTCGTCAAGCCGATGAATCTGATGGCGCTAGGGGACTACCGAGAACCGCAGGGTGGGTGGTTTCCCTCGGTGCTCTACTGAACGTCTGCGGCGGTTCGTCGCTCGCCCCTTCAGTGCGTCGGCAAGCAGGCCATCCGCAGTATCACGCTAAAGCCCCTCGGCCCCCACTGCCAGGGCCGCCAGGAGTCGTGGCAGTCAACTCTGGCGGGCTTCCGCTTTCGCGTGAAAGCAAGAGCGGTGGGCCTCGGGCTTCAGGCGGCCTTCTTGACCGGCCAACGCCGCGTCTCAACTCCGTACGCATCTGCACACATCCACCGGCATCCGCCCATCCGAACCGGCGACCGCTTCGGATCGGAGCTGGCCCGGCAGAGCGCTGCCCGCCCTATGAGGCCGGCGAGATATTCTGGTTGCGCCTGAAGAAGTTGTCCGGGTCGTACTTCGCCTTCACCTCGGCCAGCCGCCCCAGATTGCGCCCGAAGGCGCTGTCGACGTCGGAGCTCAGCTCCTCGCCGGCGTTGCCGGTGAAGTTGAGGTAGACGTCGCCGGAGCCGAACTCCGAGACTTCGTCGAAGGTCGAGCGCACGAAGCCGACAACCTCCTCGTCGCTTGCCTCCTCCTCGGTCCAGAGTCCGTCGATCGAAACCATGTAGGGAGCATCACGGGTGGCGAACGCAGTGTCCTCCGGATCGACGTCGGCGATCGCGCCGCCCATCAGGAACGTATTCACCATCGTCAGCGCTGCCGGTCGGCTCTGCGCCCGCGCGGCGATCGTGTCGATCGCGCGGTCGGAGAGCTCATCGATGTAGGTCGCCTTCCAGTATCCCCGCAGCGCGCCGCGCGGGAACAGCGGGTCGAAGCCCGTCTGCACGCCGACGAATGGAGTCGGCCCCGACATGTCAAACAGGGGCGTGCCGAGCTCGCGCAGCGGTTTGGTCGCCTCCATCCCCTCGTCCACGTCGCCGAAGTAGACGCCGCCGATGATCACCACCGGACGGTCGTGGACCGCCTCCGGCATCTCCGGGTTCGCGGGAAAGGTGATCGTCACCGCCACCGAGGTGACCTCGTTCGGGGCCTCGTCCGCGAATGCCCGCCAGTTGCGGAGAATCTCGGCAAGATCCTCGAGCGGGTACATGGTCGCCGAGAAGGCGACCATCGGCCCGAGTTCGTCGAGCTTGAAGGTGAACGAGGTGACGACGCCAAAGTTGCCGCCGCCGCCCCGGAGGGCCCAGAAGAGGTCCGAGTTCGAATCCTCGGACGCGGTCCGCACTTCTCCGTCGGCACAAACGACCTGCGCCTCGACGAGGCTGTCGCAGGAGAGCCCGAGCTTGCGCCGGACCCAGCCGTAGCCACCGCCGAGGGTGAGTCCGGCGACGCCGGTATCGGAGACCACCCCGCCCGGGGCGACCAACCCGAAGGCCTGGGTCTCGCGATCGACGTCCCCCCAAAGGGCGCCGCCCTGGACGCGGGCGATCCGTTGCTCGGGATCCACTTGGACGCCGTTCATGGACGCCAGGTCGATCAGCATTCCGCCCTCGATCGAGGAGAGTCCGGCGATTGAGTGGCCGCCGCCGCGGACGGCAACCGCGAGACCATGCCCGCGAGCGAAGTTGACCGAGTCGACGACGTCGGCCGTACCGGAGCACTGAACCACGACCGCTGGTTGGCGCTCGTGCATCAGATTGAAGACCTTGCGAACCTCAGCGAACTCTGGCTCGTTGGGGCCGAGCACCGGTCCCCGGAGCTGAGCCGTGAGCTCCTCCACGGCGTCGTCGGACAGGGTGGTGGGCGCTCCCTCGAGTGTCCCTACGTCAGGCGTCATCTGCGTTCCCTCAATCGATCGTTGGCACCGAAGTGAACCTAGCTTGTGAACCTATCTCGCATGTGTGCGGATGGCAACTAGTGGGTGGGTCCGTTACATACGAGCTGCGCCGACCTCGACAGCCTTGCGCTGAGCCCGTGAGCCGGTCCGAAGCACAATCACCCAGCGTCACGTACTCGATGTCAGGGTCTGTCAGCGCCGCCATGGCTTCGAGGTCCTGGCGGTTCCAGGCGGCAACGAGCTGGCGCATGATCTCCACGTTCTCCTCCGGCACCGCCCGCGCAGTATCGCGCTCTAGCGTTGCTATCTGCTCAGCCTGAGGGCCAGAACAGCTTGGTGGTCACCCGGCCACGCCTAGCGACTCGATGATCCGCGGGTAGCTCCAAGAGACATATCGGGCCCGGGATTCGACCGCTCGATTTGCAGGGGTTTCTCGAGCGCTACTCCGCTAGCCCGGCGGCTTCGAGGGCCTCGACTCGGTCCGCGTACATGTCGATTCGCGCTACGAGGCCATCCCGGAATGTCCAGACCTGTCCGAAGCGCATCTCCACTTCGAGGCCGCCGTGCTTTGCGTTTGCACGCTGCAGGACGATGGCGACCACCTGGTCCCCAGCGTCAAAGACCTCTTCGACGCCAAGCGACCAGTTGTCGAAGTTCTCGAGCCATTCCGCGAGCCACTTGTTGGCTTCATCGAGCCCGACGCACTTCTGCGGCCGCATTCCGCCCCGAAAAGTGGTCGTGTCCCAGATGAAGTCGGGATGGATCACCTCACGCCAGAACCCTCGAGTCCTCTCCACGTGCTCGTAGGTTCTCCGGACCACCTCGACGTTCTCCTGCGACATCGCCTACTCCGACAGCCCGGCGGCTTCGAGGGCCTGATTTGGGTCGGAGAAGCCCTGCCGACGCACGATCTTGCCGTCTCTGAGGGTGTAGAGCTCAGCGTGCCGCTCGTCCATCGTGATCCCGCTGTCGCTTCGCCCCCTTTCTCGCGTGAAGACGATGACCTGGTTGCCTCCCGCTTCAACCACCCGCTCGACTTCAACCGTCCAGTCGTTCCAGGCCTCCGCCCACCGCGTGAGGTGGTCGAGGATTGCCTGGTGGCCCCTGCCGATTTGCCCATCGGGAAGGTTGCTCCCGTCCCATTCCACATCTGGGGCGTAGAAACTCAAAGCGGTCTGGAAGTCGGCGGCGAGAAACGCATCCATCATCCGCCGCACAATCTCCACGTTCTCCTGCGACATCGCCCGCGCAGTATCTCTGAGGTAACGAAGTCTCTTGAGCTACGGCAGAGGCGGCCGGCCGCGGCTTACTTGCGCAGCGCGTCTCGCAGGTGCCCGCGCTTCTTCCGCGCCGACCCCTTGGCCTGGCGCCCCTGGCCTTTTGCCTTGGCGCCTTCCTTGCCCCGCAGCGCTCCGCTTGCCTCCTGGACTCGGCCGCGCAGCTTGTCGAGCGTGCCACCGGCCTTGTCGCGCCCCTTGCTCTTCATCTTCGGCTCCTTTTCGTGTCCGCAATCGAGAGCAACCAATCGTGACAGGCATCGGCCGCTACGGGGGGCGACTTCTACTGCGCCAGCAGCCGCTTGATCGTCCCGATCACGTAGACGAGCGAGAGCGCGAAGAAGAGACCTCCCAATAGGGCGCGAACCTGCTCGTCTGAGAGCGGCGCCCGGCTGGAGATCGGCTCGGCGACCCTGTCGGCGACCTTCGCACGCCAACCAACTAGCGCCGTCTGCCCGGCCGCTGTCGCGTCTCTCGGAGGCATTCGAAGGGTGGATACCCGGGCTTGGCCGATGTCATGCCACATAGCATCGCGACAGGGGCCGGGCGTGGCTGGCTCAGGCGGCTACTCGCTCGACTATCCGCGGGTAGCTCCGAGGGACATATCGGCCCCCGCTATGTCCCCGGTAGCTACCGAAAGGTCCACGGGCGGCGCTTGTAACATCGGTTGCGAATCGGTCGAATTCGGCGTAAGATCCCGGCCCCAGCGGGGAGCGATCTGGGCTCCTCATCCGCGGTTCGAATCCCGGACCCGCTATCCCGTCAACGGCAACCGAAAGGAAGCCGAAGACGAGAAAAGAGAGGCCTCTTTCGGGAGGCCTCTCGGCTGGTCGGCCGGCGCGACGCACGAGCCTAGAATGGCGTCGTGTCAACTTATCGTGAGCAGGTCCTTCTGGATGCGCCGCTCGAGGAGGTCTGGGCACTGGTCGGCAACCCCGCCACCTATCCAGACTGGTGGCCGGTTGCGGTGGAGATCCGGGGCGACACGTTTGAGGTTGGCGACGTCTATCACCAGGTGGTCGGGATCGCCGGGCGGCGGTTGGAGTACAACCGGATCATCGACCGTCGCGACGAGCTCAAGGAGCTGAGGTGGCATTGTCCGACGACGGGCGGGTATCAGCACTGGCTGCTGACCGACGCCCAGGGCGGGACGTTCGTGGACATGGAGATGGGGATCAAGGACCCAGAGTCATCCCGCTTTGCGGTCTTCGACAAGACGGTCGGGCGCTGGTTCATCAAACGGTGGGCGGAGCAAGCCATAGACGGATTGCGCCGAACGCTCACCTCGAGTCCAACGTTCTAAACCGGCTCATCCGGCGGGTGCGGCGTTTCGAGGGCGCCCGAACGGCTTTGACGTTCTCCTCCGACTCGCCTACTCCGACAGCCCGGCGGCTTCGAGGGCCTCCTGCTTAGTCTGGTAGAGGGTGAGGGAGGAGGTCTGCTGGCCGCCCTGAATCGTGATCAGCCACGCGCTTCGAGCCTGAACATCGATGCCGTCGCGTCCTCGCAAGTAGGCGATGTTCTCTGCGATCACGAGGCCGTCCTCGACCTCTACCGGGCCATCGACGATCTCGATCCGAATCTTGTCCCACGCGGCGAGGAACCCCTCCATGAACGCCCGGATCTCGTTGCGCCCCCGATAGACGCCTGCTTCGAATGTGCGAGCGTTGGACCAATCCAATACGGCGTCGGGCGCCCAGTTCTCCAACATCTCGTCGAGGTCGCGGCGGTTGTACGCATCAGTATTCCGGCGGACGATCTCGATGTTCTCCTGCGACATCGCTCGCCCAGTATCTCGCTCTGGCCAATCAGCCCGCACGACGTGATTCCGGCTTGTAAGCAGATCCGGATGGTGGGTCAGGCCGCGTCGTGCGATGAGTTCGCTGGGTGAGCCCGGTCTTGTCGGGTGGGAGAAGCTGATAAACCGCCGGTGAAGGCCTTGCCCGACCCGGCCGAACCCAGCGAAGGAGACCGATAGATGGCGGCACGGATCGTTGTGACGGAGTTCGTATCTCTCGACGGCGTGATGGAGGCGCCGGGCGGTGAGCCGGATTTCAAGTACCCGGGCTGGAGCTTCGAGTTCGAGCGCGGTGACGATGGCAACCAGTTCAAGCTGGAGGAGACGCAGCAGGCCGACGCCTTGCTGATCGGACGGCGCACCTATGAGAGCTTCGCCGGTGCCTGGCCGGAGCGCGAGGGGGAGTTCGCCGACAAGTTCAACTCGATGCCGAAGTTCGTCGTCTCGACGACGCTCAACGACCCGGAGTGGAACAACACGACTGTCCTCGACGGCGGCGACGCCACGGCTGCCGTCCGCAAGCTCAAGGCGGAGTTCGACGGCGAGCTGCAGGTGCCGGGCAGCCACCAGCTCGTACAGGAGCTGATCGATGCCGATCTCGTAGACCAGGTCAACCTGATGGTCTTTCCGGTGATCCTCGGAACCGGCAAGAAGGCCTTCGAGGAGAGATCTGACCGACGCAACCTCCGGCTCAAGGAATCGAAGGTGGTCGGCGACGGCGTCCTGGTGCTGATCTACGAGCGGGCGACCTGATCAGACAGGCGTAGTCAATCCGGGATGACGCGGTAGCTGTGCCCGGCTGCGATGAGGCGATCGGCCAGGACGCGACCCATGGCCGATGCGGGCGTGAGCACCCCCGCCGCTTCGGGTAGGTCGTCGAGCGCAAGGCAGAGCGCGCTCTCGCCGAGCATCACCGCCGTTGCCTTGTAGCCGGGGTCGCCCTCGACGCGGATCTCGCAACGCAGCCGCACGCCGTTGCTCGTCGTCGTGTGGATGTCGATGTTGAAGAAGCCGCGCTCGCGGGTCTCCTCGGACGGTCCTTCGCCGGGGTCGGGGAGAACGCGGTCGAGCAGCTGGCGCGCACCTGGGGTTGCGAACCCCGCGAAGGCACCCGCGACGCCGCCGGCGACGCCGGCGGCCTTCGCCAGGCCGAGCGGGCCGCCGCCGGTGAGCATCAGCTCGCGATAGCGGAAGCGGCGACCATAGGCGTGATCCTGGAGGGCGTTGCTGCGGCGCACGACGCGGGTGTTGACAGTGCCCATCACAAACGGCGCCAGCCAGCCGCCGAGGCGATCGTCGCGAAGCGGCTTCACGGGGTCCTGCTCGGGACCGAGGTCGGGCTCGCTCGCGCGATCCGGGCTGAGCGCATAGGGATCGAGCAGCACCCGCCGGCTCGTCTTGTCCCTCTTCACCGTGTCGACTGCCGTCCGCAGCGAGTCGATCGTGCCGCCGCTGGCGCCGCCCCGAACGGCCTTGACCACAAACGTCGTCTCCCCGAGCTCCCCGTGACCGCCGGCCTGCGCCGCCTCGTGCAGGAGCAGCGTGCCGATATCGGATGGGATCGAGTCGAAGCCGCAGGTGTGGACGATCCGGGCGCCGCTGGCGCGCGCCGCGGCGTCGGCGGCGTCGATCGCCCAGCGCATGAACAAGACCTCGCCGGTGAGGTCGGCGTAGTGCGTCCCCGCGTCGGCGCATGCCTCGACGAGCGGCTTGCCGTACTTGAAGTAGGGGCCGACAGTGGTCGCGACGACGCGCGCGGACGCCGCCAGCGCCGCGACCGCATCGCGATCCTGGCTATCGGCGATCACCAGCGGCCAGTCGACGCCGAGCTCGGCGCGTGTCTGCTCGAGCTTGGTCTGCGAACGCCCACCGAGCGCGATCCGGGCATCAGCCGGGGCGTGCTCGGCGAGGTATTTGGCCGTCAGCACGCCGACGAAGCCGGTTGCCCCGTAGACGACGATGTCGTGGTCGCGGACAGAGTCGGCCACGTCGGGCACGCTATCGCGGACGCCGATCGCGCCTCGCTACGCTGCGGCGATGATCGAGCGTCAGGGCAGGGGCCCCGTCGCCGCTGCGCGCCGCGGACGGTCCGACAAGGAGGATCGCATCCCCGGACGCAGACCTGGCGTCGCTGTCGATGTCACGCCGCAGTCTTGCTGGGCGGCACGCTGAGCCTGTCTGCCGCGGCGCTGCTGGGCTGCGGCTTCGACGGCGACGACACGGCCGGGACTTCGACCTCCCAGGGCCGAGCGCCCCGCCGCCGCGCCGCCGCCCGGCGGCTACGAGGACTGGGACGCCGTCCGCGGGCTGTTCGACCTCGATCCCGACATCGCCCACCTGTCGGTATTCATCCTCGCTTCGCATTCGCTGCCGGTGCGCGAGGCGATCGATCGTCACCGGCGTGGGCTCGACCAGGACCCTCGGGAGTACTTCTCCGACAACGAGGGGCTGGAGGAGCGGGGCGCGGAGGCTGCGGCCGAGCACCTCGGTACCAACGCCGACCTGATCGCGCTGACCGACTCGACCTCGATGGGCCTCGGGCTGCTGATCGGCTCGCATGAAGCTGGAGCCGGGCGACGACGTGCTGCTGACCGAGCACGAGCACTACATGGCGAGCGAGTCGGTTCGCTACGCGACCGAGCGCGCCGGCGCCGAGATGCGCAAGATCGAGCTCTATCCGCCGACCGCCCCCGAGCGGGCGACGGTGAAGGGAATCATCGCCGCCATCGAGGGGGCGATCCGGCCCTCGACCCGCCTCATCGTGGTGACGTGGGTGCAGACGGCCTCCGGGTTCCGGCTGCCGCTGCACGAGATCGCGCACGCTGTCGAGAAGGCAAACCGAGGGCGCGCAGAGGACAAACGGACCCTGCTGCTGGTCGACGGCGCGCACGCACTCGGGGCCGGACCGATCGCGATCGAGGAGCTCGGCTGCGACGCCTTCGTCAGCAGCGGCCACAAGTGGCTGCTCGGCCCCCGCGGGACCGGCATCGCCTGGGCCACCGAGGAGGCATGGGCGCGGATGACACCGATCATCCCCTCTTGGGCCGGCGACCTATTCGGCCCCTGGATCGACGGCGAGGTCGGAAGCGCCCCGCCCGGCGCCGCCTTCACGCCCGGGGGCTACCACTCCTACGAGCATCGCTGGGCACTCGCCGAGGCGTTCGATCTACAGCAGCGGATCGGCGTCGAGCGGATCGGCGGGCGCATCGAGGAGCTCAGCGCCGCCCTGCGCGACGGCCTCGCCGGCGCCGGAAACGTCCTCGTTCACGCTCCGGCGGAGGAACGCCTCAGGTCGGGCATCGTCTGCCTCAGCATCGACGGAAGCGATCCCGACTCCGTCGTGGAGCAGCTCAACGGCGATCATCGGGTCTCCGCTACCGTCGCTCCCTACCCCGTCGCCTACGCGCGGCTGGGGACCTGCTGGATCAACACCGAGCAGGAGATCGATACCGCGATACGCGCCGTGCGCGCGATCGGACGCTCGTAATCAGATGCCCGCTTTGATCCATACCTGTTACCGAGTCCTTGAGCTCGAGCGCTCGGTCCGCTTCTACGAGGCGCTCGGCTTCGAGGAGATCCGGCGGATGCCGATTCGCGACGAGGCGATCAACGTGTTCATGGGCATGCCCGATGACGGGCCCCGGCTGGAGTTGACCTATAACCACGGTCAGGCCGACCCCTATGAGATCGGCAGCGGCTACGGGCACATCGCGATCACCACCGATGAGCTCGATGCAGCACTGAAGCGGCTTGCCGCTCACGGCATCGAGCCGGAGCGGCCGCCGTACAGGGTGCGCGAGGGCGGGTCGAGGATCTGCTTCGTGCGCGACCCGGACGGCTATCGGATCGAGATCATCGAGACCGACTGAGTTTCGATTGCGGGAGCAGACAACGCGGGTTTGGCTCACGCCTTCCTAACACTTTGCTAACCTGCCGCAATTCCTGCTGAGCCTCCGCCGTACGCGGCGGGGGACGGGGGACCCAAATAGTTGGGGCGAATCGCGGCCGCTGGTCGCGTAGCGCAGCTCTCAAGCGCGAGCCCGTCAGCTAACCCCGGAAGCGACGAGAGCGAGCGTTGAATGGGCGCGTTTCCCCGCCTGGGGACCAGACAGATGAAGCTGTGGCTGACCGCGGTCGCGACCTCCGCGATGCTGGCCCTTGCTGCCTTCAGCGCCCCGGTCGGGGCCTCCTCGGGAGGCATCGGCACATCGACCGGAGATGACCAGCCGGCGGCGCGCAGCGGTGCCAAGTTCGACCGCATCTGGACTGGCTTGTCGACGGCGGAGCGGCGCTGGGCCAACCGCACCGCCGCCTGCGAATCCGGCCGCAATCCGAGGGCGATCGGCGGCGGCGGTATGTATCGCGGCGCCTTCCAGTTCATGAAGGCGACCTGGAGGAGCTCGCCGCGGAGCCCGGGCGGCGATCCGATCGCCTACTCGTACCGGACCCAGGCCGTCGTCGCGGTGATGTTGAAGCGGCGCGACGGCGCCGGGCACTGGCCGGTCTGCGGCTAACGACCGCCCGTCAGGGCGGATCGATGGCCGGCAGCCTCGAGCGCATCCCGCCGCTCCTGGAACATCGTCAGGCGCGCGATTGCGCCGTCGCGGACGCTCGCCAACCAGGTGACCCGGCTCTCCACCTCCAACCCGTCGCGCCCCCGAACGTAGAGCCCCCAGGTGCCGATCACGTCGGACCCGGCCTCGGTCAGCTCCTCGGCCTCGATCCGCGCCGACTCCCAGGCCTCGGTGAACTCGGCCCAGGCCCGGCGGATCTCGTCCGGCCCGAAGACGCCGTGCACGGGGCCGACCGCCCGCGAGAGGTCGACCTCGAAGCCGGGGGCCGCCGATTTGAGCGCGACGCTCCCAGCCCTCGCCGTTGATCGCGTCGATGAACTCCCGCACCAGCGCGGTGTTGCGCGACATCCCCGAGAAGTATGCGGCTAGCGGCCGGAAGGAGCCGAGGCCGGACGGCGTGGGCTCTCGGCGACCATTACCAAGTGCCCTCCGCACTGCCGGCAGTTCTCGCGCGGCGGCTGTTTCGCCGCGCTGAACAGGGCGCGGCGGCAGTTCTCGCATTGGAAGGCGTACATGGTCATCGGAAGTAGAACCCGCAAAAAGCGGGATCGTAGCGGTGTAGTGAAGCCTATTCCCGGATACCGCGCTTGAAAAACCTGTGAAGCCGACCCTGGAGGTAACCGCGTGACACGTGCCCCGACCATCGATCTCGGCGACGGAGCCGAGATCCCCCAGCTCGGCTTCGGCGTCTTCCAGGTCCCGCCCGCCGACACGCAGAGCGTGGTCGAGCTGGCGCTGCAAACCGGCTATCGCCACGTCGACACCGCGGCCGCCTATCGCAACGAGGAGGGGGTCGGCCGGGCGATCGCGGCCTCGGGGCTCTCGCGGGAGGAGATCTTCGTGACCACCAAGCTCTGGAACGACGATCAGGGCGAAGAGCCGGCCAAGCGGGCCTTCGAGGCCAGCCTCGACAGGCTTGGCGTCGACCACGTCGACCTCTACCTGATCCACTGGCCGGTGCCGGCGAGGGATCTCTTCGTCGAGACCTGGAAGGTGATGGAGGGGTTCCGGGAGGAGGGCAAGGCGCGGGCGATCGGCGTCTCCAACTTCCGTCGCGCCGACCTCGACCGGCTCGCAGAGGAGACCGAGACGGTCCCGGCCGTCAACCAGATCGAGCTTCACCCGCGCTTCCAGCAGGCCGGGCTGCGCTCGGATCACGCCCAGCGAGGCATCGTCACCGAAGCCTGGAGCCCGCTTGCCCAGGGCCAAGTCCTCGACGACCCGGCGATCGCGGCGATCGCCGACAAGCACGGCAAGACACCGGCCCAGGCGATCCTCCGCTGGCACCTGCAGCTCGGCAACGTGGTGATCCCGAAGTCGGTGACCCCGGAGCGGATCGCCTCCAACTTCGACCTCTTCGACTTCGAGCTCGGCGCCGACGACATGGCGGAGCTCGGCGACCTCGACGACGAGACGCGGATCGGGCCAGATCCGGCGACTTTCACGGCGCCGTGAGCTTGGCGACCCGGCGGACGCGGATCGCGTAGAAGTCGACCCGCAGCTCCGCCTCCGAGCCGCCCTTGCTGAAGGTCACCGTTCGCGCCTGCGGCCCGAATGCGAACGGCGGCGGAAAGTCGACCGCCGGCGGAGTCCGCAGCAGCAGCCCCTCGTCGGCCGTTCCCGGGATCAGCCGGTAGCCGGCACCGTCGTCGAACTCGACCCGGCGCTGCACCGCCCGGTAGGCAAACGCCCGCAACCGCTCCAGCCCGGTCACCTCGACACCGTGGACCCGCGCCAGCACGACCTCGTCGCCCCGCTCGGGGCTCGGAACGCGGACCGGCGAGCCGTAGCCGGCGGTGACCGAGCCCAGCGGGCGCGGGTCTGAGCAGCGGTCGGGCACCCGTCGCAGGATCTGCCAGGCGGGTCCGGTGGCGATCGCCCGGTAGCGGCAGAGCATCGCCAGCCGCGCCGCCGGCGAGTCGTGCGCCGGGTAGCGGTCGTCGAGGGCCATCGTCGAAGAGCCGAGGCCGGGATCCCCCTGCCGCGGATCGATCCGCAGGATCCGGTCGGGCGCCGACGGGCCGAGCAGCGCCGCCGCGTTGAGCTGGTCCAGGCGCGACGTGTAGGCCTGGTTCTGAAGCACCGGCAGCGGCCGCCATCGCAGGTTGAAGGCCCAGATCAGGCTGACCTCCCAGGGATCGACGTGGACTTCGTGGCCTCGCAGCAGCCTCAGGTCGGCGGGGGGGATCGGATAGGCGAGCGCGTGTCCGATCGCTCCGGCCAGGCGCAGCTGCTCCCGGCGCTCGGCGCTGACCGCGTCGCGGGCGAAGTCGGCGAAGTCCTCTACGTGCGCCACCGGGTTCGGCCTCGGCCCGAACCCCGGCGGGGCGACGTGGATCGCCGTCGCGGCCAGGGCCAGCGCCAGCGGAGCGGCGAGGAGTGCCTGCGGCGCCGGCAGCCGGGTCGAGAGCAGCAGCGCGATCAGCGCCGCGGTCCAGAAGAAGAGCGCCGCGTGCCCCTCGTCGTGGCGCATGAATCCCTCCTTGAAGACCGCGAAGCCGATTGCCGCGGTCGCCACAGCCGCCCCGATCCGCGCTGCGCGGGGGCGATCGGCAGATCCGAGGTAGGCAAGGCAGGCAAGGCCGGCGACCGCGCCGAGGGCCAGCGGCACCTGCCAGACGAACCCGTCCTGATACTCAGCCGTGAACGCCTGCGAGTAGCCGCCGAGGATGTCGAGCGAGTTCCTGGC
Source organism: uncultured Actinomycetes bacterium (assembly GCA_963793785.1). Classification (GTDB taxonomy): domain Bacteria; phylum Actinomycetota; class Thermoleophilia; order Solirubrobacterales; family 70-9; genus CAWCBH01. The sequence goes on along the minus strand of CAWCBH010000003.1, from coordinate 1,951,614 downwards.
GAAGTCGGGGAGCGTCTCCAGCGACTGCCCCGCTCCCAGCCAGAGCGCCAGGAATGTGACCGCGAAGGCGCCGGCCAGCGTCGCCAGGTTGCGGAGGCGGCCGGGGACCGCGAGCACGCAGATCACCGCCACCACCGCCACCTCGACGCCGACGTTGATCTTGCCCAGCAGCTCCAGCGCCGCCAGGCCGCCACCGGCGAGCAGCGCCGGCGTCGGGATGCCCGGTCGGGAGGCATCGAGCGCCGTCAGCGCCCAGAACAGCGCCAGCAGCGCCACGAAGTCGGCGATCGGCGCCAGCGCGGCGAGGAACGCGATCGCGACCGCGACCGCGACCGGCAGCAACCGCCGCAGCGCCCAGACCAGCGTGCAGGTGAGCGCCAGGTGCAGGAGCGCGGCCCGGGCCATCGCCAGCAGCGCCAGGTCGTCGTAGTAGGCGATCGGAAGCTCGAGGAAGCCGAGCGGCCCATAGCTGTGGATCACCTCGGTCCCCCAGGCGAGGTCGAGATGCGCCGCCAGGTAGAGGGCGGCGTGCCAGGAGCCGTCGACGCCCAGCAGCGGCGGCAGCAGCTGCGCGTTCCAGGTCGCAACCGCGACCACGAGCCCGAGGAAGGGGGTGCTGGAGGCGACGCGTCGTAGCCGGTCCATCGCCCCGCCAGTCTCTCGACTCCCGCTAACTTGCGGAGGGTGAAGCGCAGGGCACCGCGACCGCGCCGTGCGTCGCTTCCGATCGCGCTGGGCGTGTTCGGGGCGGCGCTGGCCCTTGCCTGGCCGGCGCTGGCCCAGGAGCCGCTGCTCTGCCGCGGCAATCCGCCGACGATCGTCGGCACTCCCGGCCCCGACCGGCTCGTCGGCACCCCGGCGCGCGATGTGATCTACGCCGACGCCGGCGATGACGTCGTCTCCGGCGAGGCGACGGGCGACGTGATCTGCGGCGGCCTCGGCAACGACAAGGTCGGCGGTGGCGGCGGCAACGACCGGATCAGCGGCGAGGACGGCAGCGACGTGATCGGCGGCGATCGGGGCAACGACCGCCTCGACGGCGGGCCGGGCGACGCCGACCGCGTCAGCGGCGGGCTCGGCGACGACGAGGTCAACGGCGGCCCCGGCAACGGGGACGAGAGCCTCGGAGACCTCGGTATCGACGAGGTGACCGGCGGCGAGGGAGATTTCGACCTCGTACGCGGCGACTACGGCGCCGATGCCATGAAGGGCGGGCCCGGGGTGGGGGACATCGCCTCCTTTGCGACCGCGGTGCCGGACAAGACCGGCCCCAGCGTCACCGCCTCGCTCGCCACCGGGGTCGCCACCGGCGACGGCCGCGACACGATGGCCGAGTTCGAGGACCTCGAGGGCTCCGCCTACGGCGACGTGCTGAGCGGGGACGGCGCCGGCAACCGGATCGCCGGCGGACCCGGCGACGACCGCCTCGACGGGGGCGGCGGGACCGACACCGCCTTCGCCGGCCCGGGGTCGGACCGCTGCACCGCCTTCGCCACCGAGCTGTCCTGCGGCGATCGCGGCCGGGCGCCGATCCGCACCGTGGTCCAGATCGTTCCCTCCCTGGGCGGCGGTAGCGGCCTCGTCGTCACCGGTGCCTCCGGCCGGGATCGCCTCAGCGTTGCGCTGAAGGCCGACGGCAGGTTCCTGGTCCGCTCAAGCGTTGACCCGCTGGCCCCGCGCAAGGCTTGCGAGGCGGTCTCCGCCTCCCGCCGCACGATCGTCTGCCAGCCGCTGCCGCCGATCCGCTACGCGGTGGTGGAGCTCGGCGCCGGCGACGACAAGCTCGTGCTCGGCGCCCGTCTGCTGCTCGCCGGCGCTGTCCGGGTCGGTGGCGGGGCCGGAGACGACGTCGTCCGCGGCGGCCCCGAAGACGATCTGCTGCAGGCGGCCGACGGCGCTGACCGGCTGCTGGGCGGCGCCGGTGCCGACGGCCTGCTGGGCGGCGCCGATGCCGACGTCCTGATCGGCCAGGCGGGCGACGACCTGCTCGCGGCCGGAGGGCCCTGTGGTGGCGGCAGGCTGATCGGCAACAACGGCGACGACAACGCGTCCTTTGCCCGGACCTCGGATCCGCGCGGCGTCATGCAGGCGTCGCTGGAGTCCGGGCAGGCGTTCCTGCAGGGTGCCGCGGACTGCGACGGGACCGGTCTCGACGCCTCGATCGAGGACCTCGAGGGCACCTTCGGGCGCGACATCCTGATCGGCGACGCCGGCGACAACGGGTTCTTCGGCCAGCCCGGCGCCGACGAGTTCTACGGACGCTCGGGCAACGACGTGGTCAACGCCCGCGACGGCAGGGTGGATCGGGTGATCGACTGCGGCGCCGGCGACGCCGACGTGGCGGTCGTCGACCCGGATGACCCGGCGACGATCGGCTGCGAGCCGGAGCCGGCGCCGTCCCCCTAGATCGGTTTGCGAACCGCCGCGAGCAGCCGCTGGATCCCGATCACGATTGCCGTGGCCCTGCTTGGCGGCGGCTGCGGCGGCGGTGACGACAGCGACCGCGACGGGGTGACCGAGACGATCGAGCTGGCCTTCACCAGCGAAGAGCCGGTGATCTGCGATCTCGTCACCACGAAGCTGCTCGAGAAGAACACCGGCGCGACCGGGCCCGAGGCCCTGCAGGCGTGCCGGGTGCAGGTCCGCCGCGGCGAGCCCGCGGACGCGGTGGAGATCGATCGGGTGACCGTCGAAGGAGATTCTGCGGACGTCTCGTTTGCGGTCGTCGGCGGCAACTCCGACGGCGATCGCATCCAGGCGACGCTGGTCGCCGACGACGACGGCTGGAAGATCGGGCAGGTGCGGGTCCTGGGCAGCTGAGCGGCGCGCCCTCAGCCGCTCTCGACCGGGTGCCCGTTGCCGCGCCAGGTGCCGATGCCGCCGTGGCCGACGTGGATCACGTGCTCGAAGCCCTCGCGCTGCAGGATCGAGGCTGCGAGGCCGCTGCGCTTGCCGCCGCTGCAGACCGCGGCGACCGTCCTCTCGCGGGGCAGCTCGCCGAGGCGCCCGGCGAGCTCGCCGTAGGGGATGTGGACCGAACCCGGGATGTGTCCGGCGGCGAACTCGTCGCCGTCGCGGACGTCGAGCACCAGGGTCGAGGCTCGATCCTCGCCCAGGCGCTTCGCCAGCGCCTCGGGATCGATGAGGTCGATCCGCGCCACCTCCCGGCCCTCCGAACGCCAGGCACTCATCCCACCTTCGAGGAATCCGCGCACCCGCAGCCCGACCGCGGACAGCAGCTCGGCGGCCTCGAGCTCAAAGCCGTCGGAGGCCGCGACGACGATCAGCTCGGACTCGTCTCCGACGACCCGGGCGACCTTGGTCGCGAAGCCGGTGTCGTAGGCGGAGGCGCTGATCGCACCCGGGATGTGGGCCTCGTCGAATTGCTCGTTGGTCCGCGCGTCGACCACCACCGCGCCGCCGGCGATCGCGACCTCGACGCCGCGCGGGGCCAGCGGGACCGGGGTCCCGAGCTGCTCGATCAGCGGTCCGCGATTGAGCGCCACGATGCGGTCGACGTTCGGCGGCCGATCGCCGATCGTCGCCACCGCGTCGGCGACGAAGTCCGCTTCGGTCTCGAATCTCAGCGCCCGGTTGTGGCTTCGCTCGAACCCGATCGTCGAGGACGACTTGTGGTCGATGCCGGAGCTTCCGCAGAGCGAGCCGCCGAGGTGGCCGGGCCAGACTTCGACCTGCTCGGGAAGCGTGAACAGGCGCCCGTGAAGCGAGCGATAGATCTGCGCGGCCCCGTCGGCCGGCTCGATCGCCAGGTCGGGCCGGGCGACATCGCCGACGAAGAGGCAGTCCCCGCTGACGACGGCCCACGGCTCTTCGCTCCGCTCGAGATCGAAGAGCAGGAACGAGGTGTGCTCGGGCCGATGGCCGGGTGTCGGGACGGCTTCGATTCGGACCTTGCCGAGATCCAGCGACCAGCCGTCGCCGATTGCGCGATGCTCGTACTCGGCCTCGGCAAGCCCGTGAACGTGGATCGTCGCTCCGGTCGCCAGGGCCAGCCGGCCGTGTCCGGAGACGTGGTCGGCGTGGTTGTGGGTTTCGAGCACGTGCTCGATCCGGGTTCCGTGCAGACGGCTGAGCCGCAGGTAGGGATCGATGTCCCACTGCGGGTCGATCACGGCGGCGACCCTGGCGCTCGGGTCGCCGACCAGGTAGGACGCGCAGCCGAGATCCTCGTGGACGATCTGCCGGAACAGCATCCGGGCTGACTCTAAGCCGATCGGCTGCTTGGCTCAATAGCCTGGCCCGGTGGCCGAAGTCCGAGACGGCTACCGCATCGCGTTCTGCGACTGGCTGGCCTGTGCGGTCAGGGGCAGCCGCGAGCCGGCCGCGGTGGCGGCGCGGACGGCGGCGGAGGGGACGCTCGGGCGGGTCGCGGCGGCCGGCGCCGCCGGGCACGCGCTCGACTTCGACGACACCTACCTCCCGGGCCTCGCTCATCTCAGCGCCGCGAACGCGCCGGTGGCGCTGGTCCTCGGCGCCGAGCGCGATCTCAGCATCGGCGAGGCAGGAGAGGCATTCGCGGCCGGATTCGAGGCGATGGGGGCGGTGGCGCGAGCGTCGCACCCGGCCCTCTACGACGGCGGCTGGCACCCGACTGCGGTCTGCGGCGTCGTCGGCGCCGCCGTCTGCGCTTCGCGGCTGCTGGGCCTCGACCGCGATCGCGAGCGAGCCGGGATGGCGCTGGCGCTGCTGCGGTCAGGCGGGCTGCGGTCGGCGTTCGGCTCGCACGGAAAGTGCCTGCAGGTCGGGATGGCCGCCGCCGCCGGGCTGGCAGCCGCGCGGCTGGCGGCCGCGGGCGCACAGGCCGATCTCGACCAGGTGGTCGGCGGTGCCGGCGGCTTTGAGGAGTCGTTCGGGGCCACCTGGGCCGAGCCGGACGGGCGGCCGTGCGTGGCCGAGAACTGGATCAAGCCCTGGCCGTGCTGCCTGCAGACCCACGCTCCGATTGCGGCGGCGCTGGAGGTCGGCGATCCCCAGCCGGGGAGGCTGCGGGTTGCCGTCCATCCGGTCTCCCTGCTGGCGGCCCCGGTGGAGGCGCCCGAGGACGGCCTGCAGGCGAAGTTCTCGATCGCCTACCTGACCGGCTACGCGCTGCTGCGGGGACCGCCTCGCGTCGAGAGCTTCGATGCGGTCGATCCCGAGGTCGCCGAGCTGGCGGCGGGGATCGAGGTCGTCGCCGACCCCGCCCTGGCCGAGTCCGAGGCGGTGCTCAGCCGCGAGGGCGCCGAGCTGGTCCGGATAGCCGCAGCGCCCGGATCAGCGCAGCGGCCGCTCGAGGCGTCGCAGCTGGAACAGAAGTGGCGCCGGCCTTGCGGGTGACTCGCTGCCGGGGCTGCTCGACGACCCGCTGCTGCCCGCGGCTGAGGTGCTGCGGCTTTCCGGGCTCGAACAGCCAGCGCTGAAATAGTGAGTCCAGCGAGGTCGCCGCCAGCCGCTCCGCCAGCGTGATCAACCCGGCAGTGCTCGCATTGGCATAGCGGCGGCCGGCGACCCAGCGGCGCAGGATCCGGAAGAAGGTCGCGTCGCCGACCTTCAGCCGCAGCGCCTCCAGCGTCATCGCGCCGCGCACGTAGATGGAGGCCGCAAAGAGGTTGGCCGCCGATCCCGGGTCGCCGGGTGGCGGCTGCCAGATCGGCGAGTCCGCGGGCCGGGTGATCAGGCGGCGGAAGGTGGTCCTGGCGCTGGGGCCGCCATGGCGCTCCCGGTAGACCCACTGGACGTAGGTCGCGAATCCTTCGTTGAGCCAGATATCGGCCCAGCTGCGAGGAGTGACCGCGTTCCCGAACCACTCGTGGGCAACCTCGTGGACCAGCAGGTCGCGGGTTGGCGGCGCAGGGAAGGTCGGGCGCGTCTGGGTCTCGAGCGCATAGCTTCCGCCGGCGACGATCGTCATCCCTGCGGCGTCGAAGGGATAGGGGCCGAGCAGCTCGGCGGCGAAGCGAATCACCTCGGGCAGAGCCCTGGTCGCGCGACCGACGAGGGCTCGCAGGTTGCCCGCCCGCAGCCACCTCGGTTCGACCGCGAGCCAGTAGGGGATCCCGCCGATGCGCCCCTTTCGCAGCTGCAGGTCGGCGATCGCCACGGTGGCCAGGTAGGGGGCCATCGGCCGGCGCTCGCTCCAGTGCCAGATCTCCGAGTCTCGGAGCCGCCGGAAGCGCTTCAAACGGCCGTTTGCGACCGCCTTCAGATCGGACCCGCGGGGAACCTCGATCCGAAAGTCGAAGGCCGCCTTGTCGGTGGGGTGGTTGTTGGAGGGCAGCCAGGTTGCGGTGCCGATCGGCTCGCCAAGGGCGACCGCGCCCGGGCCGCGGAGGGGAATCCATCCCTCGAGGGAGCCGTCGCGACCGGTCAGCGAACGCGGCTCGCCGCCGTAGGCGACGATCGTCCTGAACACGGCGCCGGCGGCGACGGGGATCGCCGGGGTGACGATCAGCTCCCCGTTCTGGCGAGCGAAGCTCGCCGGGACGCCGTCGACCAGCACCCGGTCGACCTCGAGCCCGATCAGGTCGAGGTTGAAGCTGTCCAGCACCTCGCCGGCGGTCGCGGCGATGTGGACGCTGCTGCCGTCGAGCTCGCCGCCCTGGCCGGGCCCGCCGGGGCGGAAGCGCAGCCGCACGTCGTAGTGGCGGACGTCGTAGCCGCCGTTGCCGGCCCGCGGGAAGAACGGATCGCCGACCCCGGCCGATCCGGTGACCGCGACCGCGGATATGGCGGTGGCCAGCGATTGCGGCGAAGGCGGCGAGGGCGATGAGCAGTCGGCCGCGTCGCACCGGGCAATTAGAGCAGTCCCGATTCGCCGGGACGGCGCTGCGCCTAGATCGGTGTTTCGTCCTCGACGTCGCGCGAGGGCTGCATCGGCATGTCGTCCGAGCGCCAGGCGTCCATCCCGCCCTCGATGCTGACCGCTTCGCGGCCCTGGCCGGAGATCTGCTCGGCGACCTCGGCGCTGCGCTTGCCGTCCTCGCAGGCGACGATCACGGTCTGCTCGTCGTCGATCTTCTCGAGCGTCTCCTCGAGCTCATCGTCGCCGGCGTGCCGGGCTCCGGGGATGTGGCCGTTACGCCACTCCTCGTCCCCACGCACGTCGATCGCCGTCGCCTCGTTCGAGCCCAGCATCTCGCGCGCCTGCTCGGGACTCACCGTGCGGGTCTCCGATCCCATGCCGCCGCCACTACCCGCTGCGTTTGCGTTCATACACGAGGTGCCCGGCCGCCCGAGGCTCTGGCGGCCGTCTCCATCAGCTCGTCCCGGAAGTCGGGGTGGGCGATCGCGGCCAGCGCCTCGCCACGCTGGCGGACCGTCAGTCCCTGCAGCTCGGCGGCGCCGTGCTCGGTGATCACGACGTCGACCTGATGGCGGGGGGTCGTGATCACCGCCCCCGCCTCGAACCAGGGGACGATCCGGGAGATCGTCTCGCCCCCGACCACGGCGGTGGACGGCAGGCAGAGCAGCGATCGGTCCTCCAGCGAGAGCGCCGGGCCGGAGATGAAGTCCTCGTGACCGCCGATGCCCGAGAACTGCGATCCGGCGATCGTGTCGGCGACGACCTGACCGTGGATGTCGATCGCCAGGGCGCCGTTGATCGTCGTCATCAGCCGATTACGCGCGATCAGGTCCGGCGAGTTGATCAAATCGACGGGCAGGAAGGCGACGTCCTGGTTTCCGCGCAGCCAGTCGTAGAGGTCTTCGCTGCCGGCGGCGAACGTCGCCACCGAGACGCCGTCGAACTGGCCCTTGCGATTGCTGACCTTGCCCGCCTCGTGCAGCCGCATCAGCCCCGTCGTGAACATCTCCGAGTGGACGCCGTAGTCGCCACCGTCGCCTTCGGCCAGCAGGGCGACGATGCGGGAGGGGACGGAGCCGATCCCGGTCTGCAGGGTCGCTCCCTCAGGCACGAAAGCTCTGGCGTTCTCGGCGATCGCCCGATCGGCGGCGCTCGGAGCCGGATCGGTGAGCGGGAACGGCGCCGCGGCGCTCTCGACCAGCAGGTCGATCTCGTCGACGGCCAGCGCATGCCGGTGCGCCGGCGGGATCCCGAAGGTGTGGGGGAAGCGCTCCGAGGCCTCGACCACCAGCAGACGATCCGGGTCCGCACCCGCTCGCTGCAGCTCACCGACGTGGGCGCCGGCGTGCAGGGAGAGGCTGCACCAGCCCTCGGAGTCGGGCGCAGCGGCAACCGTCGCCATCACCCGCGGAGCCTGTTCCTCGAGCAGCGGCGCAAAGCGCCTGAAGTCGGCCGGTGCGAAGCTGATGTTGGCGCCGCCGTCGCGCAGCATCCGCTCGATCGGGCCGTAGAACCCGGAGAGGTAATGAACGTTCGGGTGCTGGAAGACCGGCGAGAAGACCAGCAGCAGGGCGCCGTAGATCCGCAGGTCCTCCCAGTCCTGGCGCTTGCCCAGCGCCTCCAGGAAGGCGGGCGGCTGCCCGGTACCGAGCGGGATCCCGAGCGTGTCCGTCGCCTGCAGCCGCTCGGCGGCCTGCTCGGGGGAGACGCGCGACGCCACGAGTGTTGAGCCTAACCCCGATCGGGTATGACTCGCGAATGCGCGCGCTGATCGCCGGGGCGACCGGATTCGTCGGGCGCCGGCTCGGCCCGGCGCTGCTCGAGGACGGGCTGGAGGTGCGTTGCATGGTTCGCGACGCGGACTCAACGGTCGCTCGGGAGCTGGCCGGCGCCGGATGCGAGCTGCTGGAGACGGATCTCGACGCGGGCGTGGACGAGGCGGCGTTCGCGGGGGTCGATGTCGCCTACTTCCTCGTCCACATGATGGGGCGCGTTCCCGGCTACGCCCACCGCGAGCGCGAGGTCGCGAACGCCTTCGGCGCTGCGGCGCTAAACGCCGGTGCCGGCCAGATGGTCTACCTGGGAGGGCTGGGCGAGGAACCGGACTCGCCCCATCTGCGCAGTCGCCACGAAGTTGCCGAGGCCCTGCGGGCAGCCGGCCCTCCGCTGACCTACTTTCGCGCCGCGATGATCGTCGGCGCCGGCAGCGAGTCCTACGTGCTCCTGCGCGACATCGTCGAGCGGTTGCCGGCGCTTCCGGACGCGGCATGGATGCGAACGCGCACTCAGCCGATCGGCATCCGCGACGTGATCGGCTACCTGCGCCGAGCCCCTTCGGTGAGCGAGGCGCGTGACCGCGAGGTCCAGATCGGCGGCCCTGAGGTCCTCTCGCCGCTGGCAGTGATCGACCTGATGGCGAAGGCGCTGGGCCGCCGGCCGCCGCTGAAGCTGGCGGTCCCGGGGGCGACTCCGGGAGCCGTCGCCGCGGGCGCCGGTGTCGTCACCAGCGGAGACGGCGCGATCGCGGCCGAGCTGGCGCTCGGCCTCTCCACCGACACGGTCGTCTCGGATCCCAGCGGCGCTGCGCTCTTCGGGCTGCGCCCGGAGCGCCTGGAGGTGGCGTTTCAGCGCGCGATCGAGGAGGACGAGCGGGCGGCCGAGGCCGCCGCGGTTCGCTAGCGCCGGTGGAGGTCCGGGAGTCGATCGAGCTGGCGGCCGAGCCCGAGGAGGTCTTCGACCTGCTGATGGACGTCGACCGGCTCGAGGACTGGGTGACCGCACACCGCTCGATCGCCGAGCAACCCGACGGGCCGCTTGGGGAGGGATCGCGCTTCCGGCAGAAGCTGCGGGTGGCCGGGGTCTCCTTCAAGGTCCGGTGGGAGGTGACGCGGCTGCAGCGCCCGCACCTGGTCGAGTGGCGGGGCGAGGGACCGGGAGGCTCGGACGCCCGCGTCTGCTACTCGCTGGCGCGCAACGGGTCCGGGACCCGCTTCGACTACGTGAACGAGTTCCACCTTCCAGGGGGCAAGCTCGCCGCCAGGGCCGGTAAGGCGATCGGCGAGGATCGCGCCCGCGCCGAGGCCCGCCGCTCGCTGGCCAGGCTCAGCGCGCTGTTCGAGTCTTGACGACGACGCGTTGATGCATCGACACCGGGTGGATCGCGCAGAAGAAGTTGTAGGTGCCGCGGCGCCCGAACCGGCGGCTGAAGTTGCGATCGCCGTCGAGGTTCGGTGAGCCGATCCCGACCGGGCCGTTGGCGAGGGTCAGGTTGTGCAACTCGAGGCCCTCGAAGAGCCAGTTCAGTCGCGCGCCCGGTCGCACGACCACGTTCGGCTTCGAGAAGAAACGGTCCCCGACCTTGATCGTGGCGCCGTTGGCGACTGGGCGGTTTCGGCCCGCCGGCTTGCGGATCGTGACCGCGTTGCCGTAGCTGTCGAGGCCGGTCAGGGGAATCCGGAAGCGCACCAGCCCGGACCGGCCCGGCTGGTCGGTCGCCTGGTAGCCGATGTCGTTCGGAAGCGGCCCGCAGGGCTCGGTCACCGCCGGGTCATGGACGACGTACATGACCATGATTCCCATCACCCTTGTGTGGGGATTCTGGTTGTCGTAATGGGAGGACAGCCTGACTCGCTCGCCCGCGGCGACGGGAATCCCCTGGGAGGTTCCGAAGGCGCTCATGTTGATCGGGCCCGGCTCGTGCAGGATCGGCCGCACGTTGTAGAAGGGGTGGCTGCCGAGGCCCCAGGTCGGCAGCGACCGGCCGAGCACCCGGTCGGCGCAGTTGGGCTGGCTCAGGGTCAGGTTCTTGGCCCCGCCGTGAACATGCCCGCCCGCGGCGACTATCCGGCCCCCTTGCGGCATCGTGTAGTCGTATTCCTTCAGATGGGTCGAGCCCGGGCGGCCGGTCCCGGGGACGTTGTAGATCGGGTCGGCCTTGCAGTTGCGGACGTCGAGCCAGTAGGGCTTCACATCCGTGGTGTCCGCGTCGCTGGCACCGGTCTCATAGGTGAATCGGTACTGGATGAAGGCCCGGTCGGTCTCGGCCCGATGGTTCATGACCATGTAGATCATCGCCCAGTTGTCGTCGCTCGAAAGCCGGTAGCCGTAACCGGGGGGAAGCGCGAGCCGCGCCCGCTCCTCTCCGGCGGCGTAGAAGCGCTCGGGGAGGCCGCTGCCGAACGAGGGACGGGAGTCCCAGCCGGTGAAGGTGGTCCCGTTGCAGGTCGGATCGTCGCGGTTGAGGTTCACGAAGACGATGTGATGGAGCATCAGGCGCTGGATCGGCACCGGCGTCCCGTCGGCGTTGACGATGTCGACCTCCATCGCGGTGACGTGGCCGTCCTCGGGGGGCTTGGGGGCAAGCGCGAAGCTCTGCTTCACCTCGTAGCCGGCGACGCTGATCGGCACCTGCTGGGTGAAGGTCTTCGTCTCCGCCGCCGCCGCCGGCGCCGACAGCGCCAGGGCGAGCAGCGAGAGTGCGGCCGCGTAAACGGGTCGTCGATGCCGGTGTGGGGGTCCGTTGAGCACGAGAGTGTCTCCGTCGGGCCCGATGCTGCTGTGCGTCGCGCCTCCCCGCCGCCGCATGACGCTCCAGCCAAGATCGAGGTCCGAAGCGCTCGGGCAGCGTAGCAGCGCCCTTCCCGCCGCCTTAGGCTTCGGGAAACGACCAGGGAAGGAAGAGGCGCAGATGGAGGCTGGCACCGCCGGTTCGAAGCAACTGGAACGAGAGCTGAGCGAGCTGCTGGAGGTGGAGCGCTTCGAGCCCTCGGAGGAGTTTCGATCCGCGGCGCTGTGGAGCGACCCCGAGGTCTACCGCCGGGCGGCCGAGGACCCCGAGGCGTGGTGGCTGCGCCAGGCGACCGAGCTGCTCGACTGGGAGACCGCCCCGCAGCAGGGGCTTGACGAGTCCAATCCGCCTTTTTACGAGTGGTTCTCGGACGGGCGGCTGAACGCCTCCGCGAACTGCCTTGACCGCCACGTCGAGGCCGGTCGCGGCGATCGCGTCGCCTTTCACTGGCGCGGCGAGGAGGGCGAGGAGCGCGAGGTCACCTACGCCGAGCTGCTGGCCGACACGCAGCGCTTCGCCAACGCGCTGCGCGACCGCGGCATCGGCAAGGGAGACGTGGTCGGCATCTACCTGCCGATGATCCCCGAGGTCGTCGTGGCGATGCTGGCCTGCGCGCGGATCGGCGCTCCCCACAACGTCGTCTTCGGCGGCTTCTCCCCCGAATCGGTTCGCGAGCGGATGGAGTTCTCCCGGGCCAAGGCGCTGGTCACCGCCGACGCCGCTCGTCGCAAGGGCAAGACGGCGGCGGTCAAGGCGGGCGTCGACGAGGTGGCCGGCGACCTGGAGACCCTGGAGACGATCTTCGTCGTCCGCAACGCCGGCGAGGAGTGCCCGATGAGCGCGGGGCGTGACGTCTTCTATGACGAGGCGCTGGCCGCCGCCGACGCGGAGTGCCCTCCGGAGCCGCTGGGGGCCGAGGACCCGCTGTTCATCCTCTACACGTCAGGGTCGACTGCGAAGCCGAAGGGCGTCCTGCACACCACCGGCGGCTATCTGACCGGGGTCGCCTACACGACCCGCTACGTCTTCGACCTGCGGCCCGAGGAGGACGTCTTCTGGTGCTCGGCCGACGTCGGCTGGGTCACCGGCCACTCCTACATCGTCTACGGGCCGCTGCTCAACGGCGCCACCAGCGTCATGTACGAGGGAGCGCCGGACTACCCCGATCGCGACATCTGGTGGGAGCTCTGTGAGCGCTATGGCGTGACCGTCTTCTACACGGCGCCGACAGCGATCCGCGCCTGCATGAAGTGGGGGGCCGAATACCCGGGACGCCACGACCTCTCCTCGATTCGCCTGCTCGCCAGCGTCGGCGAGCCGATCAACCCCAAGGCCTGGCTCTGGTACCACGAAGGTGATCGGCGGCGGGCGCTGCCCGATCGTCGACACCTGGTGGCAGACGGAGACCGGGCACATCCTGATCAGCCCCCTGCCGGGCATCACCGCCACCAAGCCGGGGTCGGCAACGGTGCCGCTGCCGGGCGTCGAGGCCGCCGTCTACGACGAGGATGGCAAGGAAGTGACCGAGGAAGAGGGGCTGCTGGTCCTGAAACGGCCCTGGCCGGGGATGCTGCGGACGCTGTTCCGCGAGGACGAGCGCTTCGTCGAGACCTACTTCGAGCGCTTCGGCAGGCAGACCTATCTGGCCGGCGATGCCGCCCGCCGCGACGAGGACGGCTACCTGTGGATCCTGGGCCGGAGCGACGATGTCATCAACGTCTCCGGACACCTGCTCTCGACCGCCGGGGTGGAGTCGGCGATCGTCTCCCACCCGAAGGTCGCCGAGGCGGCGGTGATCGGGCAGTCAGACGACGACACCGGCCAGGCGATCTGCGCCTTCGTGACCCTGGAGGGAGACCTCGACGGCTCCGATCAGCTGGTCGCCGAGATCCGCGATCACGTAGCCGAGCGGATCGGCAAGCTGGCCCGGCCGAAGCGGGTGGTCTGGGCCGGCGACCTGCCGAAGACCCGCTCCGGGAAGATCATGCGCCGGCTGCTGCGCGACATCGCCGAGGGCAGGGAGCTGGGCGACGTCACGACGCTGCGCGACCCGGCGGTCATGGAGGAGCTGGAGGCCAAGGTCGCCGAGCGCCAGGACGCCGAGCAATAGTGGCTGGGCCGCGACACAGAGTGTCGCGGCAGAGGCCGGTCAGGCCGGCGAAAGCCGGCCGCAGGTTATGCGTCGAGGCGGCCGGCGGCGTCGTCGTTCGAGGCCTGCGCGGGGACGAGCCGAAGCTGGCCCTCGTCCACCGGCCCCGCCACGACGACTGGTCGCTGCCGAAGGGCAAGCTCGAGCCCGGCGAGACCTCTGAACAGGCCGCCCTGCGTGAGGTGCGGGAGGAGACGGGCTTTGCTTGCCGGCTCGGCCCCGAGCTCGCCTCGAGTCGCTACACCGACGGCCGCGGCCGGGCGAAGCTGGTCCGTTACTGGCTGATGGAGCCCGTTGACGGGGAGTTCGCGCCGAGCGGGGAGGTCGACGAGCTGCGTTGGTGCGGGGCCGGAGAAGCGCAAGCCCTGCTCACGTACGAGCGCGACCGGGCGCTGGCGGAGGAGGCCCTGCGCCGAGCGGCCGAGCTCAGCGGCGAGCTCGAAGCTGACCCCGGTCAGCCGCTCGGAGGCCTCCCAGAGGCGGATCGCCGCCTGATCGTCGTGCGAGGCGCCGCTGGAGGAGACGACCTTGGGCGCGCCCCGCATCTGAAACGGCCCGTCGGGACCGATCATCGTCCCTCCCGGCAGCTCCGGAACCGTCGCCGCATAGAGGGTCGGAAGGGCACCCGCCTCGTCGCTTTGCGCGACGAGGCGGTTGGTTACCGCCATCACGCTCTTGTTGAAGACGGCCCCGATACCGCCCCCCAGGCCCGGCCCGGCCGACTGCAGGTTCGTCGCCGAGTAACCGGGGTGCGCGGCGATGCTGCGCAGCTCCAGGCCGGCGGCCTCGGCGCGCCGCTGCAGCTCGTAGGCGAAGAGGAGGTTCGCCAGCTTCGACTGCCCGTATGCGGCCCAGCGGAAGTAGCGCTTCTCGCCCTGCAGGTCGTCGAAGTTGATCCGCCCGGTCCGGTGGGCGGTGCTGGAGACGGTCACGACCCGCGGCTCGGGACTGGCGTTGAGGCGCTGGAGAAGCAGGCCGGTGAGCGCGAAGTGGCCGAGGTGGTTGGTCCCCAGTTGCAGCTCGAAGCCGTCGGCGGTCTCGCGGCGCGGCGTCGCCATCACGCCGGCGTTGTTGACAAGCAGATCGATGCTGCCGTGCTGTCCGGAGACCGCGGTCGCGAACTCGCGCACCGAGGCCAGGCTGGCGAGGTCGAGCCGGCGCAGCTGCGGCTCGGCCCCGGGCACCTCCTTTCGGAGGTCGGCGATCGCGTCCTCGCCCTTGCCCTGGTCACGGCACGCCATCACCACGGTGGCGCCGGCTCGGGCCAGCTCGCGGGCAGCGATCAAGCCGATGCCGCTGTTGGCGCCGGTGACGACCGCGGTCTGGCCGGTCTGGTCCGGGATGTCGGCCGCTGTCCAGCTCATCCGGCCCGAGCGTAGCCGTCCTTGGCCTCCGTGAAGCGCTCCAGCTTTCGCTCCACCTCGCCGCGCTCGGCGGCCGGCAGCATGTAGATCGCGCGGGCGACGCCGGCCTGCTCGTAACGCTCCAGCAGCGCCGGGTCGCGCGGCGCCAGCTGCAGGCTGACCGGCAGCGCTCCCCGTCCGGCCTCCGCCCCGAGGCGTTGCAGCTTCTCGACTCGGGCGATGATCTTCTCGTCGTCGCCGATGCGATTCGGCATCCAGCCGTCGCCGTAGGCGACGACTCGGTCATAGACGGTGCGGCCGTTGCCGCCGACGAGGATCGGAGGATGCGGCTTCTGCAGCGGCTTCGGCCAGCTCCAGATCGGCTCGAAGCCGACCCGCCGCCCGGAGTAGGAGGCCTCGTCCTCGGTCCAGATCTCCTTCATCGCCTCGACCCGCTCGCGCAGCAGCCCGAAGCGGCGCTCGGGGTCGGTGCCGTGGTTGGCCATCTCCTCCAGGTTCCAGCCGGCGCCGACCCCGAAGATGAAGCGGCCGCCGCTGAGCCGGTCCAGGCTCGCCACCGCCTTGGCGGTGCTGATCGGATCGCGCTGGATCACCAGGCAGATCGCGGTCCCGACCCGCAGCCGCTCGGTTGCCGCGGCCGCCGCGGTCAGGGCTACGAAAGGGTCATGAATGCGCGAGTACTCGCGCGGCAACTCGCCGCCTGCCGGATAGGGGGTCTCGCGGCTGACCGGGATGTGCGAGTGCTCGGTGACGAACAGCGACTCGAAGCCGCGCTCCTCGGCCATCCGTGCCATCTCCGCGGGATCGATCGCCTCGTCGGTGGGGAAGTAGCTGATCCCGAAGTCCACGCTCGCGGAGCGTAACGGCGCGGGTTTGGCGTTGATGCGTTTACATGCCCGCATGGATTGGCGCAGGGGCTGGCGCGCGGCGCTCGTCGCCGGGCTTCTCGGTCTACCGATCTTTGGCGTCCCGGCGGCGGCGGCCGGGCCGGTCGAGGACTTCGAGGGCTCCGGCGTCGATCGGGCGCTCGACCTCCAATACGAGCTGGCCGGCGACCTGCCGTTGCGCAACACCCCCTGGGTGGGCACGCACAACTCCTTCAACAGCTCCGCCGAGATGGGCACGACCCTCTCGACTCAGGACTCCAACCAGCAGATCACGATCCTCGACCAGCTCGAGATCGACGTCCGCAGCCTCGAGCTCGACGTGCATCGCTTTCCGAGTGCCGAGGGCGGCGGCTTCGCTCCGGTGATCTGCCATGCCCGCAGCGGCGGCGAGGCCCACTTCGGATGCAGCTCCGAGAAGACGCTGGCGCCGGTGCTCGAGCAGATCGCAGCCTGGCTGCGGCTCCCTGCCAACAGCGACCAGGTGCTGTTGCTTTACCTGGAGGACCACCTCGACAACGCCGAGGGGTACGACCAGGCGGCAGAGGTCGTATCCGAAGAGCTGGGCGCTCTCCTTTACCGGCCGCCCGCGAGCGGCTGTACCGAGCTGCCGTACGGGCTCACCCGCGACGGCATCGCCGCCACCGGGGCGCGGGTGATCGTGGTCAGCGACTGCGGCGCCGGCAGCGGCTGGCCGTCGGTTGCCTTCAAGTGGGACGAGCACAAGGAGGAGCGGCCGTTCGGATATCGCGACTTCCCCGACTGCGGTCCCGACTTCACAGCGCCGATCTATCAGTCGAGTCTGATCCGCTACTTCGAGGACACCACCCGCCTGACCGGGACGGTCGGCCGGCCCGACGACGGCATCACGCCGCAGACAGCGTCCGCGATGGCGCGCTGCGGCGTCGACCTGATCGGGCTCGACCAGCTGCGGCCCAGCGACGGGCGCCTCGAGGCGCTGGTCTGGAGCTGGGCCGCGGGCCAGCCCGGGCGCGGGCGCTGCGCGTTCCAGGGCCGCGGCCGCGCCGCGTTACGGGCACGCTGGCACACGCTGGCATGCTCGAAGCGGCGCCGGCCTGTCTGCCGCACCGACGGTGGCGCCTGGAGGCTCGGACGTCTCTTCGTGCGCGCGACAGCCGGACGCCGGGCTTGCCGAAAGGTCGGTGCGGCCTACGCCGTGCCGCGCACGGGCTTCGAGGCCCAGCTTCTGCGCCAGGTGATGGAGAGCGCCGGGGTCAGGCAGGCCTGGCTCGGGTATCGCCGCTTCGGCTCCAGCTGGGTCGCGCTCGACCAGCGCTGAGTGGTTCGACAACTGCGATCGGCTCTGAGCGGGGGCCATTCGGCCTCTCCGGCAGGTGGTCAAGAGCTGAACGACCGGCAGGTAAGGCGGCGGTCACGAGCTCCCAGACGCGAACTGTGTCCCCAAACGTCCCGCTCACGGGACGACCACGGGACACAGAAAGGCGGAGGGGCGACGATGCTGTTTCCTACTTGAGTAGTTTGCTAAGCTAATTAGCGATGACAACTATCTCACCCAAAGCCGGGTTGACGGAGACAGCCGCGCATCTGCGGTTGGCGATCACCCGCACGGCGCGTCGCTTGCGTCAGGAAGCGGCCGGTGACCTGACGCCAACGGCCGCCGCAGCTCTGGCAACGATCGAACGTCACGGGCCACTGACACCGAGCGAGCTTGCCGAAATTGAGCGCATCAAGCGCCCGACGGCGACGCGAACGCTGGGCTTCCTCGCCGAGCAGGGCCTTGTCGATCGCACGCCGGACCCCACCGACGGCCGCAGCGCACTGGTCGCCATCAGCAGTGACGGGCGCGAGCGGTTGCGGAGACTGCGGAGCCGCAAGAACGCCTACCTGGCGCGGCGCATGCGGGAGCTCTCCCCCGCCGAGGTGGAAACCCTCGAGCGAGCGGCGCGAATCCTTGACGGGATCCTCGCCTCGGAACGCCCGCCGAGCCCGCGGGGGGTCGAGCGCGGTTGACGGCCGCGCTACGCCGCTCGTTCGACTCCCTCGTCGTTCCCAACTACCGCCGCTATTTCGGCGGCCAGCTCGTCTCCCTGTCCGGCAACTGGATGCAGACGGTCGCCGAGGTATGGCTGATCCTCAGCATCACCGGAAGCGGCATCGCGGTCGGCATGACGACGGCGCTGCAGTTCCTCCCGATCCTCCTCTTCGGGGCCTGGGGCGGGCTGCTCGCGGACCGCTTCTCAAAGCGCCGCTTACTGGTGATCACCCAGGCGGCGATGGCGCTGCCGGCCTTGGCGCTGTTCTTGCTCAGCCTCGCCGGCGCCGTCACCCCGTTGCTGGTCTACCTGCTGGTCTTCGCCCGCGGCGCGATCAACGCCGTCGACAACCCGACCCGGCAGAGCTTCGTCTTCGAGATCGTCGGAGCCGAGCGGCTCGTCAACGCCGTCAGCCTCAACAGCGTCATCGTCCATTCGGCGCGGATCGCCGGCCCGGCCTTGGCCGGCCTGATGATCGCCACCGTCGGGGTCGAGCCATGCTTCGCCCTCAACGCCGTTTCCTTCCTGGCGATGATCGTCGCGCTGGGGCGGATGGATCCGGCGCTGCTGAAGCCCGCCGTCCCTGCCGGTCGCGAGCCCGCTGCCGTGCGGTCGGCGTTGCGATACGTCAAGCGCACCCCCGAGCTGGCCGTGCCGCTGGCGCTGATGGCCCTCGTCGGCACCCTGGGGCTCAACTTCGTCGTCATCGTCCCGCTGCTGGCCCGGTTCACCTTCGACGGCGGGGCCTCCGCCTACGCGGCGCTGGTCTGCGCGATGGGAATCGGCTCGGTGATCGGGGCCCTGGTGACCGGCGCCCGCGGTCGCACCGGGCTCGGGGTCGTCTCTGCCTCGGCCCTCGCCTTCGGGCTGCTGGCCCTGGTCGCAGCCGCGATGCCGACCCTGCCGTTGGAGATGGCGGCGCTGGCGCTGCTCGGCGCCGCCTCCGTCACCTTTGCCGCCAGCGTCAACTCGACCCTCCAGCTGGCTGTCGCGCCGGCGATGCGCGGCCGGGTGATGGCGCTCTACTCGGTCGTCTTCCTCGGCTCGACCCCGATCGGCAGCATCCTGGTTGGCTGGCTGTCGGAGGCCTACAGCCCTCGGGCGGCGCTGCTGCTCTCCGCTTCGGCGGGGCTCTCGGCGGCCTGGGCGGCACGCGCCGCCTCGCGCCGCCTCGACGACGTCAGACCCGCCGGACGCCGGGAAGGGGGAAGACCCGACGCCCTGACGGGCCGACTGGGCGACTCCGATCCCCTGCAAAAGAGGTCCGGCGTCTCCCTGCTTTCAGGTTCCCGCCAGGTGGGCCCCTAAACCCGCCAGGGAGGCATCCGAACCCCGGCCCGGGGGCGTACTCGAGTCGATGATCGAATACCGGCAGGTCACCTCCGCCCGGGCCGAGCTGGCCTGGGCCCTGCTTGCCCGGCCGGCGCTCTGGAGTCACTGGGCGCCTCATCTGCGCGGCGCCTGGGGCCTCGGTGCGCCCGAGGTGCGCCGCGATGCGTTCGGCGCCGTCCGCCTCCTCGGTGTGCTCCCGGTGCCGGCGAAGATCACCGCCAAGCAGCAGGGGCGGAGTTGGGCCTGGAAGGTCGGTCCAATCGAGATCGAGCACCGCGTCGAGGACCGTTCTCAGGGCTGCGAGATCGTCTTTGCCGCCCAGGCTCCCGCCGCCCTCGGCGAGCGTGCCCTTGCGGCCACCTACGGTCGCGTGATGGAGCTGATGCTGGGGCGGCTGGCCGCCGCTTGCGAGCAGCTGGAAGCGGAGATACGAGCGGAATCGAGCCCGGCCCCCCTTGACGCAGGGCCGGGCTCGCGCCGCCGGAGCGGCTACTCGATGTAGCCCTCCTCCTGCAGGTACTGCGTGGCCGTCTCGGCGGCCGTCTGCTTGTCGATGTCGACGCGAGCGCCGAGCTCCTGCATCACCTCTTCGGTGAGGCCTTCCTGGACCAGCTCGATCGTCTCCTGGTAGTCGGGCCCGGCCTCCTGAACAGTCGCCTGATCGCTGAGGAAGACGACGTTGCCCGCCCCGATCGGGAAGATCCCCTCGGGGTCCTCGAGGATCACGTACTTGTCGGCCTCCGCTGCCAGCTGCCCGTCGGTCGTGAACAGGATCGACAGGTCGGCCTGGCCCTTGTCGAGCACCGTGTAGCGGAGCTCGATGTCGACCGGCTTGAACTGCTTGAACTGCAGCCCATAGATGTCCTGCAGCCCGACCAGGCAGTCGATCCGCTGGCGGCACTCCGGCGACCCGTAGAGAGTCAGGTTCTGGGACTCCCCTTCGAGGTCCGAGACGCTGCTCAAGCCGAGCTCGTCGGCCGTGCTCTTCAGCGTCCCGAGCGCGTTCGAGCTGGCAAACGGAGTCGGCGCGAACGACACCACGCCGTCCTTTTCGAACTCGGCCTTGGCCTCCGCCGCCGCCTGCTCGACGTTGCGGGGGATCTGCTGGGGCTCGAGCTTGAAGAACGACGTCAGCGCTGTCGAGATGTACTCCGGGTAGCCGGTGATCTCACCGTCTCGTGAGGGCTTGGTAGGCGATCAGCTCCGAGCCCAGGTTGAGCTTCTTCTCGACCTTGTAGCCGGCCGCCTCAAGCGCCTGCGCGTAGATCTCCCCGAGCACGATCTGCTCGGTGAAGTTCTTCGAGCCGACAGTCAGATTGACGTTCCCGTTCTGCGGGTTCGATTCGATCAGCTGCCCGCCGGTCGCTGCGGTCTCGCTGCCGCCGGTGGTCTCGTCGTCATCGTCGCCGCAGGCGGCCACCCCAACCGCCAGCAGAAGCGCGGCGATCAGGGTCAGGAGCGCGCGCCAGCGCGCTTTATCTGCACTCACAGCATTCCTCCTTGTTCGTGTTGGTCAAATCCGGACATCTCAAGCTCTTTGCAGCCGCAATCCAGGCGACGTCATCACTCGCTGCAGGCCGGCCAGCAGCAGCTCCAGCGCCAGCGCCAGCACGGCGACGCAGATCGCCCCGGCCAGCACCCCTTCGTCGCCGTAGACGTTGCGGGAGAGGATGAAGTCGCCGAGCGTCAGCACCCCGGCCAGCGGCGCGATCGTCGCCGTGGCGACGATGTTGATCGTCGCGGTCCGGACGCCGCCCATGATCGTCGGCACCGCCAGCGGCATCTCCACCTTGCGGATCAGCTCAGGTTCGCTCAGGCCCATGCCGCGGGCGGCGTCGACGGCGCCGCGGTCGACCTGGCGGACGCCGACGAAGGCGTTGGTGAGGATCGGCGGAATTCCGAGCACCGCGAGGGCGATCGTCAGGTTCAGGACCCCGACCCCGATCACGGCGGCCATGAAGGCGATCAGCGCCAGCTCGGGAACCGCCCGGCCCGCGTTGCCGAGCGAGATCGCCAGCCCCTCGCCCTTGCCGTAGTGGCCGAGCAGCACCCCGGCCGGGAGCGCGATCGCCAGCGACAGCGCCAGCGCGATAGGCCGTCACCTTGAGCTGCTCCCAGGCCAGCTCGAGGACCTGCTCCGGCCCACCGACCATCACCCTGCCCCCCTGGGATTCCTGCTGGTTGAAGATGAAGTCGATCGCGTCGCCGAACAGCCCCAGGGCGGCGAGCGGGATCTGCGGGTCGAGGGTCACGGGCATCTCACCGCGCCACCCGCAGCCAAGGGGTCACCGCTCGCTGGGTCGGTCAGCAGCAGGACGTCGAAGGCCAGCGCCATAAGCATGCAGAGGCCGCCGGCGATGATGATGTTGGTCTTGAAGTCGATCTGCTCGTAGATCGGCACCCCGAGGCCGCCGCCGTTCGCGAACACCGCCAGCGTCGCCAGTGCCACGGTGCTGACGGTGGCCACCCGCAGGCCGGCGAAGATCTCCGGAGTCGCCAGCGGCAGCTCGGCCCGCCAGAGCAGCTGCCGCGGGTCAGGCCCATTCCCCGGCCGGCGTCCTTGACGTCGGCGGGGACGTTGTTGAGGCCCGTGACGATGTTGCGGTAGAGGATCTGCAGCGTGAACGCGGTCAGGGCGATGATCGCGGTCGTGCGGCCGAGCCCGGTGATCGGCAACAGCAAAAAGAAGAAGGCGATGCTGGGAACCGTGTAGAGGACGCCGGTCACGGCAAGCAGCGGTGTCGAGAGCCAGCGGATCCGGTGCGCCAGCAGGGCGAGGGCGAAGGCAATCGCAAAGCCGGCCACGATCGAGGCTCCGACCAGGGCCAGGTGCTCGAGGGTCGGGTCGACGTAGCGGTCGAAGTTCTCCACCGCCCAGCCCGGGCAGAAGAGCTCGTTGGCCTGCTCGCAGCTGGGCTCGCCGCTGCGGTCGCGCAGCTCGACCTGGGCGAGGGACGGCGACTCAATCATGGGGTCGCTCGGTCGCGGCCAGCTCATCGGTCTTCGCCCGCGGCGAGGAGAGGAACTCGGAGATGATCTCGACCGAGAGCACGCCGGCGATGCGCCCGCTCTCGTCGGTCACCGGCGCGTACTGGGCCTCTCCCTGGAGCAGGTCGGCGAGGGCGTCCCGCATCACGTCGTCGAGGTCGAGGACCGGATCCGGGCGCGCTGTCGGGTCGCTCCCCGACGATCTCGCTGCTCAGGTCGCGCTCGCTGAGCCAGCCGAGCGGCCGTCGCTCGGAGTCGACCAGCAGGGGGTGGGGGACCTCGGCCCCGTTGAGCTTCGAACGGACCTCGGCGGTCGGTTGGCCGACGTAGGCCAGCGGCGCCTGCCAGAGGTTGATGTCCCGCACCCGCATCAGCGCCAGCCGCTTCAGCGCCCGGTCGGCGCCGACGAAGTCCTCGACGAAGTCGTCGCTGGGGGCCATCAGCAGCTCCGCCGGGGTCGCGTACTGGGCCAGATGCCCGCCCTCGCGCATGATCGCGATCCGGTCCCCCATCTTGATCGCCTCGTCGATGTCGTGGGTGACGAAGAGAACTGTCTTGCGGATCTCGGCCTGAAGGCGGAGGAACTCGTTCTGGAGCCGTTCGCGGTTGATCGGGTCGATCGCCCCGAACGGCTCGTCCATCAGCATCACCAGCGGGTCGGCGGCCAGCGCCCGCGCCACCCCGACCCGCTGCTGTTGGCCTCCCGAGAGCTGGACCGGGTAGCGGGAGCCGAGCTCGGGATCGAGACCGATCAGCGCCAGCAGCTCCTCGACACGCGCGGCGGTGCGATCCTTCTCCCAGCCGAGCAGGTCGGGAACCGTGGCGATGTTCTGGGCGATCGTGCGGTGAGGGAAGAGCCCGATCTGCTGGATCACGTAGCCGATCTCGCGCCGCAGCTGGGCTGGCTCGCGCTCGCGCACGGAGACGTCGCCGATCAGGATCTCCCCCTCGGTGATCTCGACGGTGCGGTTGGCCATCCGCATCGCGGTCGTCTTGCCGCAGCCGGATGGGCCGACCAGCACGCAGATCTCGCCGGCGGCGACCTCGAGGCTGAGATCCTCGACGGCGGGGGCCTCCGCGCCTGCATAGCGCTTGGTCACGCCCTCGTAGCGCACAGACGAAGCCGCCGCGGCCGACCCTCCCAGCTCGTTAGCCACTCCCTCTGGCACGCGAGGCGATCCTATACGCGCTGCAGCCTCGGCCCGCATTCCTGCTCCGGCAACGCAAGTTGCAGCCCTCGTGCGTGTGGCGGCGGCAGATTGGGCCTTCTGCGACCCTGAATGGCGTGTCTTCCCTGGAACGGGGCGATTTTTGGCGTCTGCTCACGCCTGCGGCGATTGCGCTGGGCGCCTTTGCCTGCACGCTTGCCTGCGTGCTGGTCCTGACCCACGACGCCAGCGGCGCCAGCCTTCAGGAGCGGCTCGACGACACCCGCGCCAAGGTCGAAGAGGCCGAGAGCCGCAAGGGCCCGCTGACGACGACGATCGCCGCCCTCGACGACCGCATTTCGCGGCTGGAGGGCGAGGTGGCGGTGCTGCGGCGGCGCGAGTCCGCGGTCGCCGCGGAGCTGGCGGCCAAGCAGGCCGAGCTCGACGCCGCGGTCGCCGAGCTGGGCCAGGCGCGCGACTACCTGGAGGTCGTCCGGGCGCGGCTGAAGCGGGCGCTGGTGCAGCTGCGCGAGATGCTCGTCGCGATGTATGAGACCGGCAGCCCCGACCTGGTCGAGGTGGTGCTCTCGGCGGACGGTTTCGACGACCTGGTCGAGAGGACCGAGTACCTGAGCCAGATCCAGGACGCCGACGAGAAGACCGTCAACAGGGTCCGCGAGCTGCGCGATCAGGCCCGGCTGACGGTGAAGCGGCTGCGGGCCGCGAAGCTGAGGATCGAGGCCGCCCGCGACGCGATTGCGGCCGAGCGGGCGAAGCTGGCCGTCGCCCGCGGCGCGGTCGAGTCGCGGCAGGCAGCGCTGGTCTCGACCCGCGCCGACCGCCAGGCCGTTGTCGACAGCATCGACGCTCACGTCGACCACCTGCACGGGATCGAGGCCGACCTCCAGGCGGAGATCCAGGCCCAGATCGCCGCCGAGACCAGTGCCGCCGCGCCGCTGGAGGCGGGGCCGGTCCCGGCGCCCAGCGCGTCGGGCCTGATCTGGCCCGTGGACGGCATCGTCACCTCCGGCTTCGGCTACCGCTGGGGACGGATGCACGAGGGGATCGACATCTCGGTGCCCGAGGGCACGCCGATCCGGGCTGCGGCCTCGGGGACCGTG
Organism: uncultured Actinomycetes bacterium; assembly: GCA_963793785.1. Classification (GTDB taxonomy): domain Bacteria; phylum Actinomycetota; class Thermoleophilia; order Solirubrobacterales; family 70-9; genus CAWCBH01. The sequence goes on along the minus strand of CAWCBH010000003.1, from coordinate 1,927,244 downwards.
ATCCTCGCCGCCTACAGCGGCGGCTACGGCAACTACACCTGCATCGATCACGGCGGCGGGCTCTCGACCTGCTACGCGCACCAGTCCGGCTACGCCGTCTCCTCCGGTCAGAGCGTCGCCCAGGGCCAGACGATCGGCTACTCGGGCAACACCGGCTCCAGCACCGGCCCCCACCTGCACTTCGAGGTGCGGGTCAACGGCGTCGCACAGGACCCGCTCGGCTACCTGTAGGGGCTGGAAGTACGAACAGCCGCTTGTAGGAAGGGCGCTTGCCAGACGCCAGCGGCCTTTTATCGGGTCGCCAACCCAACTGTGTCCCGAAAGCGTCCCCATGGGACGGTTTGGGGACACAGTTCATCTCGCTGCTTCCATCTTCGTGGGAAGATCGCCCCACGAATGAGTTGCCGCCGCCTTACCCAGCTTCTGTTCGCCTGGCTTGCGGCTGGGGCGGTTGCGGGCATGGCGATCGCGGCAACTCCCGCCGCCGCCAGCCCCTACATACATGCGCACCGCGGCGGCCCGCTCTCATTCGGCAAGCCGGCTTTCCCCGAGAACACGATGCCGGCCTTCCGCGAGGCCATTCGGCGCGGCTTCGTGCTCGAGCTCGACGTCAAGCTGACCGAGGACCTGGTGCCGGTCGTCTTTCATGACGCCACCCTTGAGCGAGTCACCCCCTGCTCGGGCGGGGTCGCCGAGCGCACGCTGGGCGAGCTGCGCCGCTGCAAGGTCGACGTCCTCGGCATCGAGGAGAAGGCACGGCAGCTGCGACGGGGCGACCGCCGCCGGGCACCGATCCCGACCCTGGCTGGAGTTCTGCGCCTGATCCGGCGCAGTGGGGCGGCGGCCAATATCGAGATCAAGAACCAGCCCACCGACCCGGACTTCGACTCCGGCTCGGGATTCGCGAACAGGGTCGCCGACACGATCGCCCGATCGGGGGTGCCGCCCTCGCGGCTGATCGTGCAGAGCTTCTGGCCGCCGAACCTGGACGTCGCCAAGGATCAGATTCCGGGGATCGAGACGTCGCTGCTCACGCTCGGAGCCCTCAACGAGCAGGGCCCCGACGCGGCGAAGGCAAACGGATACGACTGGGTCTCGCCCCAGTGGCCGGTCTCGGGCGCCTACGTCTCCCGCGCCCACTCACTCGGGCTTGCGGGTGGCTCCCTACACGGTCGACGACCGGGCCGCGATGCGGAGCGCCTTCGGGCTCGGCGTCGACGCCCTGATCAGCAACGATCCCCGCCGCGCCCGCCGTGTGTTCGCGGCCGCCGCCGGACCGCCGCCGCGGATCCCGCCTCCACCGTCGCGGCGGACCTGCGCCCGCACCTTCGCGGACCGCACCCGGGCACCGATTCGCGCCCTCGACCCCGCGCCCCGCGCCCCGCGCGTCTTCGCGATGCAGTTCAAGCAGGAGCTGCGCCACGCCGAGACCTACCGCACGTTCCGGGCCAAGATCGAGTGCATGATCCGCCGCTGGGTCCTGCCCCGGCTGGCGGCGGGGAGGCCGAACGTCATCGCCTTCAACGAGGACGTCGGGCTGATGACCCTGGCGACCGGCTCCCGCGGCGCCGAGGCGAGGGCGATCTTCGGCCGCCCGAGCGGTGCGCCGGGTTGCGAGGGCGCTCCGGCACCGTGCGGTGCGGTCGGTGCCCTGCTGGCGATCGGAAGCGCCTACGGTCAGCAGGGGAGCGCCTACCAGGCCCGCTTTCCGGGCACCCCGCCGCTGGCGCTGCCGTTCCTGGCCGCGACCGACACCCTCGCCCGCGGCTGGATGCAGGTCTTCTCCGACATGGCCCGGCGCTACCACGTCTACATCCTCGGCTCCAACAACCAGGCCGCGTTTCGCGAGTCACGCGACCCGGCCGAGATCGACCTCTTCCGCGATCCCGATCTGCCGCGGCCGAGCAGCGTCTTCGTCGCCACCTCACCGGAGGTCTACAACGAGGTCTTCATGTGGGGACCGCGGTTCGTTCGCCGCGAGGGACCGCTGCCGCTGCGAAACGTCGTCGCCCAGAACAAGAAGCTTCCGCTGACACCGATCGAGGAGGCGTTGCAGCTGACCCCGGGCGCCGGCTCCGGGGCCGACGGGATCGCCAACGTGCGGCCCTACCGGCTGCCCCGGACCAAGGCCCGAATCTCCTTCGCCACCAGCCTGCCGGCTTTCAAGTACGGCTACGAGCTCGGCATGCGCCCGCCGCCGCTCGATCCCTGCTCGGACATCGCCAACTACTACATGCCCTGCCTGGACCGGCTCGGCACCAACCTCGTGATGCAGGACGAGGCGAACCCCGGACCCTGGGCCGCGCAGGGAGGCCAGGGTGCCTGGCAGCCGCTGGAGTGGATGGGCTCGACCTGGCGCGCCGTCGCCGACCCCACGGTGGGCTTCACCTACAACGTCACCCCGCACATGGTCGGGAACCTCGCCGACCTCGCCTTCGACGGCCAGACGGCGATCACCCAGCGCGGCCTGCGTGGCCCGAGGCGCTGCACCTACGTCGGCAACCGCCGCGCCCTTCCCGAGGACCAGCCGCCGTTTCGCCGCTACGCAGGTCCGAAGCGCCAGTTCCTCGCTCTGGTCCCGTGGGTTCGCAGCGACGGACCGCGGCCGGCGCTGCGCCAGACCTCCCAGCGCCTCAATGCCGGCTCCGGCGACCGGCTCGAGAACGACTACCTGGAGACGGCGGTGATCGCCGATCTGCCGTTCCCGCCCGACCGCCGCCGCCCCAACTGCCTCGGCGTGCCGCGCCGGCGCTAGAGCCCCAGTAGCCGGGCCCGCTCGCGCGCCCTCGCCACGATCTCCTCGGCGCCCTCGATCTCGCCTTTCCGCATCAGGACGCTGCCGGCGACGACTGTGGTGTCGACGACGGCTCCCGACGCCGCGTAGACGAGGTTCTCCTCCAGCTCGCCGAAGCCCAGCTCGGGGGTGTTGCGCTGCAGGAGCAGGAAGTCGGCGCCGGCGCCGGGCTCGAGCTGCGGAGCCCCGCCGAGCAGCGGCGAGCGGGCGCCGAGCGCGACCTCCCATGCCTCACGCGCAGACACGGCAGCCGCGTCGGCGGCGGCATGCTTCTGCGCCAGCGCGAAGACCTTCAGGTCTGCGAGCAGGTCGAGCGAGTCGTTGGACCCGGCCCCGTCGGTGCCGAGGCCGACCGAGACGCCGGCTTCGCGGGCCGCGGGGTAGGGGAAGACTCCGCCGACGCCCAGCTTCATGTTGGCGACCGGGTTGGTGACGACGGTCGCTCCGCGGTCCGCGATCAGCTCCAGCTCGGCGTCGTCGAGCCAGACGCCGTGGGCGATCACGGTTCGCTCGCCGAGCAGACCGGCGCGGTCGAGGTAGGCGGCGGGGCGCAAGCCGTGCTCGCGCAGGCAGTCGGTCACCTCCTGCTCGGTCTCGGAGAGATGTATCTGCACCGGCCAGGAGCGCTCGGCGCTCTGCTCGGCGATCCACCGAAGCGACCCCTCGGACACGGTGTAGATCGCGTGGGGGGCGAACGAAGGCCGGACATTCGGCCCTGCGCGCTCGAGGGGTTCGAGGCCGGCCAGCACCGCTTCTCGCACCGCCGCCGGTTCGCGATCGGCGTCGATCAACGGCGCTCCGATCGTCGCCCGCAGGCCGGCGTCCGTCACCGCCCGGGCGGTCGCCTCAGGGTGCCAATACATGTCCCAGAAGCGGGCGGTCCCGGTCCTGATCATTTCCAGGCAGGCGAGGCGGGTGCCCCAGTAGACGTCGTCGGCCTGCAGCCGCGCCTCCACCGGCCAGACCCTCTCCCGCAGCCAGCGCATCAGCGGCAGGTCACCGCCGCTGCCCCGAAACAGCGTCATCGCCGCGTGGGTGTGGCCGTTGACCAGTGCCGGCACCAGCGGTGCGCCGGCGGCTTCGATCACCTCGTCGCCCGGCTGCGGCGAGACGTCGGGTCCGATCGCCGCGATGATTCCGTTCGCGCAGCGAACCCCGGCCGGCGTGCCGTCGATGTGCGCGCCGAGGACGGTCAGCGGCACCGCGGCCGGGCTCACGGCTCGCCGTCCATCAAGGCCGGGAGGACCGCCTCGAGGACGGTCAGCAGGCGGTTGCGATTCTGTTCCCGCCCTGACTCGAACTCGGCTTCGGCGAGCGGGCTCGCGGCAACCCCGTTGGCGAGGTTGTCGACTGCGCAGAAGGCGGCGTAGGGAAGCCCCAGCTCGCCGGCGACGATGCACTCGGCGCCGATCGTCATCCCGACGACGGAGGCGTGGGCGGAGATCAGCCGCACCTCGGCAGCGGTCTCGAAGCGCGGCCCGACCGTCTGCCAGTAGACGCCGCCGTCGCGCAGCGGTCCCGGGTCGTGCTCGGTCCAGGCCGCCAGCAGCGTGTCCCGCCAGGCGGCGTCGAAGCCGGGCACGCGGTGGCCCCTCGCGTCGCCGAAGGCGGATATGCCGAGGTGAAGGGCGATGAAGTCGTCGGGGCAGACGATCGTCCCGACGCCGAGCTCTGAGTGCAGGGAGCCGACCGAGGAGATCGCCAGGACGCGATCGCAACCCAGCGCCAGCAGCGCCGCGACGTTGGCGCGGTGGTCGATCCGCTGCGGGGGCAGGTAGTCGTCGAGCCCGTGACGCTGCAAGAAGACGAAGTCGCCCGACTCGAGGACCGCGACGGACCCGTACTCGGTCGGCACCTCGATCCGCTCCAGGTCGGCCTCGAAGGGAGGGGCTCCGCCGCTGCCGAGGAAGCTGCTGCCGCCGGCCAGCGCAAGTCGGCCCATCGCGGTAACTATGTCACCCGTGTCCGAACAACAGGCGGAGACGATTCGTGCCTCCTACGGAGCGCTGAACAGAGGCGATATCGAGGGGGCGATGCGGGCCCTGCACCACGATGCGGTCTGGACCGAGAGCGCCGAGCTACCGGGCTCTGACCGCTTCGAGGGCCGGGCGGCGATCGAGGAGTTCCTGACCGGCTTCCTCGAGCAATGGGACACCTTCCACCAGCAGGTGAAGTCGGTAGTCAGCCAGGGCGATCGCGAGCTGGTGATGATCTCGCTGACCGCGGTTGGCAGCGGCAGCGGGGTCGAGGTCAGCGCCAACTACGCGCACCTGTGGACGATGCGCGCCGGTCTCGGCGCTGCGGTCGACGCCTTTTACGACACCGAGCAGGCGCTACAGGCGCTGGGGGCTACTCCGGATTGAGGGGAGCGCGCAGCCCCCAGCAGCCGCCCAGAGCGACGGTCGCCCAGAAGCAGATGAAGGCGGCAAGGCCGAGGCCGGAGTGGAAATCGCCGGCGTGGATCGCGGCGGCGAGGATCTCCAGGCCGCCGAGCGCCAGATAGGTCCAGCCGGCGTCGCGGATCCAGCGCAGCTCGCGTTCCCGCGCGGCGATCGCACCGGCGGCGGCAAGCCCGATCAGGAAGGCGGCGATCGCCCGCGCCGTCAGCGGCGTCAGCTCCCACGGCCAGAGGTCCGCGGCGGTCTCCGGAGCGACGAACAGCGCCACGCCGAAAGCGCCGAAGATGAACGCCTGAGCTGCGAGCAGGCGCCGCAGGCCGGTAGGCAGCGGTGTCCACGGCGCCAGTCCGTCGAGGACCTGGCGTGCCTCCCTCACCGTGACGATCAGCAGGCCCGCCAGCAACGGCGCCGCGATTGCATAGACGACGATCCAGAAGTAGCCGAACAGGTCGTGGTGGAACTTGTCGAGGTGCAGCAGCGTCGCCGCCGCCAGCAGCAGCGCGGCGACCGCCTCGGCGACGGCGGCGATGCGGATCTGGGGCCAAATCTCTCCCCACCTCGAAGTACGCGCGAAGAGCAGCGCCACCGCCCAGTAGATCGCGCCGAGGAAGGCCGCCGTCGCCGCCGGCTCGATCGTCCAGGAGAAGAAGCGGTCGGTCTCGGCGGCGCCAACGAAGAGCATCAGCCCGGCTAGCGCAGCCAGGACCGCCGATGCGGCAAAGACCCGGCGCCAGACGGCGATCAGCGGATCGATGCCCATCTCAGCCTCGCCTGGCCTTGAACTGGCCGGCAGCGTCGGCGTGGTCGACGATCGGCTCCGGGTAGTCGATCATCTGACGCTCCAGCGGCCCGATCTTCCACGGCTGGTGGACCGCCTTGCCGTCGATCCCGGCCAGCTCCGGCACGTAACGGCGCACGTAGTCGCCGTCGGGGTCGAAGCGCTCGGCCTGGCGCAACGGGTTGAAGACCCGGTTCGGCCGCGTGTCGTTGCCGGTCCCCGCCACCCACTGCCAGTTGCCGGCGTTGTTGGCGACGTCGCCGTCGGCCAGCAGGTCCCAGAAATGCCAGGCGCCGCGGCGCCAGTCGAGGTAGAGGTCCTTGGTCAGGAAGGAAGCGGTGATCAGGCGAGCCCGGTTGTGCATGTACCCCTCGCGGGCCAGCTGGCGCATCCCGGCGTCGACGATCGGGTAGCCGGTCATGCCCTGCTGCCAAGCCTCCAGCGCCAGCTGCGACCGCGACCAGTTGTCGCCGCGGTGGCGGTAATCGCGGCGCGGCAGCTCCGGGTAGGCGGCGAGGACCTGATGGTGGAAATCGCGCCAGCACAGCTGGCGCGCGAACGCCGCTCCGCGGCGCTGCCTTGCCTCCAGTGCCAGCTCCAGCGGCGAGACGCAGCCGAAGCGCAGGTAAGGGGAGAGGCGGGAGGTGGCGTCGCCGGGCAGGTCGTCGTGCTGCTTCCCGTAACGGCGCACGGCGCCGCCGAGGAACTCGTGCATCCGCCGCCGCCCTTCCTGCTCGCCGCCGGGGGCAAGGTCCGGGGAGGGATCGCGGTCGACGAGCGAGCTGCGCGCCGGCAGCCGCCCGGCGGCGAGGCCGCTCGGTGCCGCCAGCTTGCGCGGCGCGCCCAGGCTGGGGCGCCATGCGGCCCCCGACCAGGCGCGGTGGTAGGGGCTGAAGACCCGGAAGTGGTCGCCATCGGCCGGCGTCAGCTCGCCGGGCGGGACCACCGTGACCCCGGGGTGTGCCTGGAACCGGATCCGCTCCTCCTCGCAGGCGTTCGCCAGCCGGCGCTCGCGGCTGCGCGCGTAGCCGCTCCAGTCGGCGCTGACGTGGATCGCCTTCGCATCGCACTCGTCCGCGACCCGCATCGCCTCCCGCACGGGATCGCCGCGGCGGACGAAGAGCCGGGCGCCGCCTTGCTTCAGCGCCTGGTCGAGGTCGCGCAGCGAGTTGAGCAGGAACGCCACCCGGTTGGGAGCCGCGAAGCGCGAGGCGAGGATCGCGTCGTCGAGGACGAACAGCGGCACGATCCGCTCCGCCTGCGCGGCCGCGGACAGCGCTGGCTGGTCGATTACCCGCAGGTCGCGGTTGAAGAGGACGAGGGCCGTCTCCACGCCGGAGACGCTACCCGCCGCCGATCTGGCTCAAGCGTGGCGGGAGCGCACCGAGCGTCGCAGCGCCGCGAAGCCGAGCAGACCCCGCCGGCCGCCTTCGCCGTGCAGGCGGGAGCGGCGTCGCTCCAGCTGCTCGACCAGCGCCGCCGTGGGGCGGAAAGGATCCGCCAGGGCCTCGCCGCCGGCGACGGACATCGCCGCCAGCACCCGGCCGTTGCGCTCCGCGACCAGCAGGTGCCCGTCCGGAATGCGACGACCTTCGAGCTGCGCCAGTCGCTCCAGCGCATCCTCGTCGGCCGAGGTCGCGCCGCGGACCGTCGCCTGCGCATGGCGGGCGCCGATCACGCGATGGCGATTCGCATCGTCGACTCGCTCGTCGATCTGGGCTTGGGAGATACGGAGGTTGATCTGTGGGTTCATGTCGATTTGAACGGGGTGGGGGACGAGAACGTGAGACCAGAGTCGCATCCCGGGATCATTAGCGCAAGTCGAATTACTGCTGAATCCGATAAGCCGCACTAATGCCTGTCCGAACCATGATGCCGGGAAGCGCTGCTCGCAGCGGGCGGCGTGTGAAATAGTCCGCGCCGGATGGAGGGGGCCGAGCTCACGGCTGCACCCGGGTACTCGCCCCGCGAGCGAATCCTCGACTGGGCGAACCGGCGGCCGGCGCTGGCCGCCGGGGCGATCCTCGGCCTGATCTGCCTTCTGCTGATCGCCTCCAAGGGCCTTCACGACGTTGCCCAGACAGCGCTCAACGGGCTCACCCTCGGCGCGATCTACGCCCTCGGCGCCGTCGGGCTGACGCTCGTCTACGGGATCCTCAAGCTGGTCAATTTCGCCCACGGCGACTTCCTCACCTTCGGCGCCTACATGGCGTACCTGGTCAACGTCACCTGGGGCGCGCCGCTGGTCGTCGGGATCTTCTGGGCGATGCTCGCGACGGCGCTGCTCGGCATCGTGCTCGAGCGGGTGATGTGGCGGCCGATGCGGGCGAAGCGGGCCGGGCTCCTGCAGCTGGTGCTGATGTCGATCGGCCTGGCCTTCCTGTTGCGCTCGGTGATCCAGTGGTTCTGGGGGACCGAGATCCGCACCCTCGACGTCAACGTCACCGAATCCGTGACCTTCCTCGGGCTGCGGATCGGCCAGACCGAGCTGATCGTCGTCGTGGTCGGGATCGCGGTGATGGTCGCGGTCGGCGCGATGCTGCGATTCAGCCTGCTCGGGAAGCGGATGCGGGCCCTCTCCGACGACCTCGACCTCGCCGAGACGGCCGGGATCGATACCCGGCGGGTGATCCTCTACACCTGGGTCTTCGCGGGCGGTCTGGCCGGCCTCGCGGGCGTGCTCTCGGGGGCGCTGACGAACCTGCGGCCGGAGCTCGGGTTCGAGCTGCTGCTGCCGATCTTCGCCGCCGTCGTGCTGGGCGGGATCGGCGACGCCTTCGGCGCCCTGCTGGCGGGGCTGGTCCTGGGCGTGATCATCGAGTGGTCGACGCTGTTCGTCGACGCCCGCTGGAAGGTCACGGTCGGGTTCGTGGCCCTGATCATCGCCCTGATCATCCGGCCGCAGGGCATCTTCGGCAAGGCGAAGGCGATATGAGCCCCGAGCTGCTCGCGGTCAGCTTCGACGCCTTCACCGCCGGCAACTTCTGGGCCGGCGTCGGGGTGTTGGCCGGGATCTACGCGCTCGTCGCCCTCGGCCTGCAGCTCAACGTCGGCTTCACCGGGATCGTCAACTTCGGCCAGGCCGGGTTCATGGCGATCGGCGGCTACACGATGGCGATCCTCGTCCTCGAGGCAGACCTCTCGTTCTGGCTGGCGCTGCCCGCCGCGATGCTGATCACGATGGCTTTCGGGCTGATCGTCGGGCTGCCCTCGCTGCGACTGCGAGCCGACTACTTCGCGATCGTCACGATCGCGATGGCCGAGGTCGTCCGGCTCGTGGCCCAGAACGCCCGCAGTCTGACCGGCGGGAACGAGGGGCTGTTCTGCGAGACCGAGGGCGTCAACCAGGCGTGCTATGACGACACCTGGCTCGACGTCTCCGACTCGATGCTGGCCTTCTTCGAGAACTTCTCCAGCGATCCGGAGACGCTGCTGCCGCTGCTGCTCGCGGTCTGGGTCACCGTCGGTCTGGCGACGGTCGGCCTCGTCTTCATCCAGCGGACGCCGTGGGGGAGGGTGCTGCGGGCGGTTCGCGAGGACGAGGACGCCGCCCGCGCTCTGGGCAAGAACACCCTCCTCTACAAGCTTCAGTCGCTGGCGATCTCCGCCTTGCTGGGCGCGCTGGGCGGCTTTTACCTCGCCCTCTTCTTCGCGACCATCCACCCGGTCGACTACGAGCCGCTGGTCACCTTCTTCGCCTACGGCGTGCTCGTGCTCGGCGGCCTCGCCAACTACTGGGGCGTCGCGGTCGGCTCGCTGATCCTCTGGACCCTGCTCGAGGCGACCCGATTCGTCGAGCTGCCGATCTCAGACGAACGGCAGGCGGCGCTGCGCTTTGCGATCGTCGGCCTGGTGCTGATCCTGCTGATGGCATTCCGCCCGCAGGGAATGTTCGGAAAGCGCGAGGAGATGGTCCTTGGCGACTGAGGCGCTGCTCGACATCGAGGGGGTCGTGAAGCGATTCGGCGGCATCCACGCCGTCGACGGCGCCACCCTCGAGGTCCGAAACGGCGAGATCGCGGCGCTGATCGGCCCCAACGGCGCCGGCAAGACGACGCTCTTCAACGTCATCACCGGCTTCTATCGCGGCGATCGCGGCTCGGTGACCTTCGGCGGCGAGCCGATCTTCCAGCGCCCGCCGCACCAGATCGCCCGCCGCGGCATGGTGCGGACCTTTCAGATCACCAAGGCGCTGGCGGCGATGCCGGTGATCGACAACATGATGCTGGCGGCGCCCGACCAGCCCGGCGAGCGGCTCTCGGGGGTGATCTTCCGCCCGGCGGCGAGCCGCCGCCGCGAGAAGGAGGTCCGCGAGCAGGCGCTCGAGCTGCTGGAGTTGTTCAACCTCACCAAGCTCGCCGACGACTACGCCGGGACGTTGTCGGGAGGCCAGCGCAAGCTGCTGGAGCTGGCCCGGGCGCTGATGGCGCGTCCGAAGCTGCTGCTCCTCGACGAGCCGATGGCGGGGATCAACCCGACCCTCGGCCGCCGCCTGCTCGACCACATGCAGCGGCTGCGCAAAGAGGAGTCGGTGACCTTCCTGTTCATCGAGCACGACATGGAGGTGGTGATGAACCACTCCGACCGGGTGATCGTGATGGCCGAGGGCCGGGTCATCGCAGCCGGCGAGCCGCGAGAGGTGCGCTCCGACCAGAAGGTGATCGACGCCTACCTCGGCGGTGGCGGCTCGACCGAGGGCTCGAACGGCGCCGGAGAAGCCTCCGCGTGAGCCAGAACGGCGAGCCGCTCCTTTACACCGAGGACGTCGTCGCCGGCTACCTGCCCGAGGTCGACATCCTCACCGGCGTCTCGATCTCCGTCCAGGACGGGGAGATCGTCACCGTCGTCGGGCCAAACGGGGCCGGCAAGTCGACCCTGATCAAGACGATCTTCGGGCTTCTGCGGCCCCGCAAGGGGCTGGTCCAGCTCCGCAACGAGGACATCACCGGCCTGGCCCCGCACTCGATCACCCGGCGCGGGATGAGCTACGTGCCGCAGCTCGACAACGTCTTCGCCAGCTTGACCGTGGAGGAGAACCTCGAGATGGGCGCCCTCGGCCGCTCCCAGACCCGGGAGCGGATGGAGGCGATGTACGAGCTGTTTCCGCGCCTCGGCGAGCGCAAGAGCCAGGCGGCGGGAACGATGAGCGGCGGCGAGCGGCAGATGGTCGCGATGGGGCGGGCGCTGATGCCCGATCCGCAGGTGCTGCTCCTCGACGAGCCCTCGGCCGGCCTCGCGCCGGCGTTCGTCGACGCGATCTTCGAGAAGGTCGAGGAGGTCAACCGCTCCGGCGTCACGATCGTGATGGTCGAGCAGAACGCGCGCCGGGCGCTGGCGATGTCGGACCGTGGCTACGTACTCGACCTCGGCCAGGACCGTTTCGAGGGCAAGGGACAGGAGCTGCTCGACGACCCCAAGGTGGCCGAGCTCTACCTCGGCGGCACGGCGCGCATCGATCGGTCCGAAGACGAGGCGGAAGGCTGAAACGAAGCGCGGCCGGGCAGTGCCCGGCCGCGCTCCTACAAACTGGATGCCGGCGCTGCCGGCCTCCGCTTTCGCTTAGCGCGACACCTCGACGGTGTCGAGCTTGACGAGCTTGCCACCCCTGAACTCGGAGATGTCATACACGTACTTGCTCAGGTCGCCGTTCTCGTCCCAGTCGATCGGACCGGAAGCGCCCTCGTAGTCGATGTCCTCTCCACTCTGGAGAGCCTCGATCGCCTGCGGGAGCTGCTGCCAGGAGTACTTGGTCCCACCCGGTCCGGTGACGTCGACGATCGCCTCGGCGATGTCGGTGCCTTCCGTCGATCCGGCGGCGACCGACGCGAGGTAGCAGAGCACCACGTTGTCGAACGTCGTCGAGTCGAACAGGTTGCGGGGCGGTCCGGGTGCCTGGGTGTACAGCTTGTCGAAGGCATCCAGAGAGCTTCCCTCCAGGGTGCCGGGGGCACTCCCGACCATCCCCTCGATAACTTCCTGGCCGACTGTGGCGACCAGGTCGGTCGAGGCGAGGCCGTCGGTGAAGAACGACTTCTTGGGATCCCAGTTGCCGGTGCGAACCAGCGCCGGGCCGACCTTTGCGAAGGTCTCCGGGAAGTCGATGATCACGAATGCGTCGGGATTGCCGGCGGTGATCTGCGTCGCCTCCGAGTTGTAGCTCGGCTGCTCGGGGTCGTAGATCACGCTCTCGCCCACGGTCGCGCCGCGACCTTCCAGCTCCTCCGTGAGGGAGGCCTCGAAGCCGGTCCCGTAGAGGTCGTTGCGGGCGCCGATGTTGATCGTCTTGCCCTCGAGGCCGCCGATCACCCGGTCGATCCGGTCGGCGAGCGCCTTGCCCTGCAATGCGTCGGGCGGCGCCGTGCGCGAGAACAGCCCGTCGTCGTCGAGGTCGGTGAGCTGGTCGGCGGTCGAAGCCGGCGAGATCAGCATCACACCCTCGCGGACCGTCACCGAGCGCGCCACCGGAAGCGTGTCCGTGGAGGCGTAGGCGCCGGACATGCAGGTGCCGCCGTCAGAGATCACCTTGCGAGCTGCCTGCGTACGCGCCCTGCGTGTCGGGAGCGTCCTCGGTGACGACCTCGACGGTGTGCTCGACGCCGGCCTGCTTGATGGCGGCGTTGATCTCCTGGGCAGCGAGGTCGGCAGCCTTGCGGCCGGCGGGACCGAAGTCGGAGAGGTCGCCGGTGAGCGGAACGAGGTTGCCGACCGTCAGGTCGATCTGGGCCGCTCCCCCGTCACCCCCGCCGCCGCCGGTGGTCTCGTCGTCGTCGTCGCCGCAGGCAGCGAGGCCCGCGGTGAGCACGAGAGCAGAGGCCGCGACGGCCAATGCCAGGCTAGGTCGCTTCACGAAAGATTCCTCCTTTTCCCGACCCTGCCCGGGCCGGCGGTTTTCGGGGCCGGTCGGAGACCGGCTTCCTCAATCAGCCCCAAGCCTTATTCCTGAGGCCCGCGAAATCAACCGCATTTCGAGATTTCGTGTCGGGCGCCCCGCCGCAGGGTTTCGCCGTCGGCCCGAATATTGGCCGCGGCAGATTAGGCCGTGTGCATTGACTCGCCTATTAGCATCAGGTTTGCTAATGCTCGACGTGAAGCGCCTGCGAATCCTCCGCGAGGTTGCCGAACACGGCTCCTTCTCCGCCGCCGCCGACTCGCTGCACCTGACCCAGTCCGCGGTCAGCCAGCAGATCGCCGCCCTGGAGCGGGAGGCCGGAACGATGCTGATCGACCGCAACCGCGGCAACCTGCGGCTCACCGACCCCGGCCAGACGCTGGTCGGTCACGCCGAGGCGGTGATCGCCCGGCTCGGCGAGGCGGAGCGCGAGCTGCAGGAGATCGCCGAGCTGCGCGGCGGTCAGGTGCGGATGGTGAGCTTCCCCACCGCCGGGGCGACGCTGGTGATCAAGGCCGTGGCCAGCTTCCGCAAGCGGCACCCCGAGATCGAGATCGGTCTCACCGAGGCGGAGCCCGAGATCTCGATCCCACAGCTGCGCGCCGGCGAGCACGACCTGGCCCTCGTCTACGACTTCGACCACGTTCCGTTGCCCGGCGACCGCGACACCGAGCGCCTGCTGTTGCTCGAGGAACGGATGCAGCTGGCCCTTCCCAAGGACCACCGGCTGGCCGGCCGCGCGAGCGTTCCGCTCTCAGAGCTTGCGGAGGAGACCTGGGTGATCGGAACCTGTGCCGCGTCCTGCGGTGACAACGCCAAGCTGGCCTGCCGGCGGGCGGGGTTCGAGCCGCGGATCGGCTTCGAGTCCGACGACTACCAGGTGCACCAATCGCTGGTCTCGGCCGGCCTCGCGGTCAGCCTGGTGCCGGAGCTGCTGATCACCGGGCGCCACCCCGGCCTCAGCGTCGTCGACCTCGAGGCCGACGCGCCGGTGCGGAGGGTCTGGGCGCTGACCCGTCCCGGTCCCGTGCGCTCGCCTGCCACCGAGGCGATGCTGAAGGTGTTGCAGCGCGAAGGTGAGCGTTTCGTCAACTCGCGATAGCTTGCCGTCATGGCGGCAGCGTCGTCGGAGCACGAGGAGTCAGAGAAAGAGCGGCTCGACCGCAACCTCGACGAGCTGCTGCAGGAGATCCGGGTGGCGATCCCCGGCGTGCAGGTGCTTTTCGCGTTCCTGCTCGTGGTCCCGTTCCAGCAGGGCTTCACCAAGGTGACCCCGTTCCAGGAGCGCGTCTACTTCGTCTCCCTGCTCTGCACCGCGATCGCCGCGGCGCTGCTGATCTCCCCGACCGCCTATCACCGGATGACCTTCCGCCGGCAGCAGAAGCACAAGCTCGTCCCCCTCGCCAACCGGCTGGCCCTGGCGGGGTTGGCGTTCCTGGCGCTGGCGGTGACGGCGGCGATCCTGCTGATCACCGACATCGTCTTCGGCGCCACCGAGACGGTGGTTGCGACGACCACCTTCGTGTTCGGTTTCTACGCGATCTTCTGGTTTCTGCTGCCGCTGCGGCGGCGGCTCACGTCCGAGGAGCAGTAACCGCCCGGTCCTCACGCAGGCGTTCGAGCTCGCAGCGCGATCTCCTCGGTGAACGGGAGCGGCGGGTCCAGCGCCGCCAGCATCTCCAGGTCTCGCGCCCAGACCCGGACCCGCAGGTCGAGGGGGTTCCCGAGCCGCTCCTCGACGTCCTCGGCCAGCTCCGCGTAGCCGTCGCGGGCCTCGCGGATCCCGCGCAGCTTGTCGGCGCCGTAGATCGCGCCCGCGTCGCGGCCGGCCATCGCCACCCGCTCGCGATGCTCGTCCTTGCGGCGCTCCCAGTCGGAGATCTCCTCGCGATCGGTCATCGCCGCGACCAGCGATCCGACCCGGTCTCCGAAGCGGGCCCGCAGCTCTTCGAGCTCGAGCTCGGTGTGCTCGACGACGTCATGCAGGAGGCCGGCCGCGACGACCTCGTCGTCGAAACCGGCGCCTTCGAGGATCTCTGCCACCTCGGTCACGTGGCTCGCGTAGGAGGTCCCGTTGGCCTTCCGCGTCTGCCCGGCGTGCTTCGCGACCGCGAGGGCGTGCGCCTCGGCGACGACCGGCGAAGCATCGAAGGCAAGCGTCTCCCCGCTGTCGCTCACTGTGTCCTGGACCGTACGAGACCCGGTGTCTCCGTGCCACCCCCTGGCTCCCGGTCGGGGTGGTCGCGCTCGACGAAGCGGCGCACCCCCTCAGCCATCTCCGGCGTCTGCAGCAGCCGGTTGAAGCACTGGGCTTCGATCCGCAGGCCCTCGTCGAGGGGATTGCCCCAGCCGCGTTGGGCGGCTTCCTTGTCGGTGTAGATCGCCGGTTGCGGCAGGGCGGCGATCTCCTGCGCCAGCTTCAACCGCCCGCTCGACGCAGCCGCCGCTCGGCGTCACCTCGTTGACGAGGCCGATTCGCTCCGCCTCTCGAGCGTCGATCACCCGCCCGGTGATGATCAGCTCCATCGCCCGGCCCATGCCGACGATGCGAGGCAGGCGCTGGGTGCCGCCGTCGCCGAGGCCGACGTTCCAGCGCCGGCAGGTGACGCCGAAGCTGGCGTGCTCGTCGGCGATGCGGATGTCGGCGAAGCAGGCCCATTCGAGGCCGCCCGCGTAGGCGACTCCGTTGACGGCGGCGATGATCGGCTTGTAGATGTCGGTCCAGCGCGACGGCCCGATGATCCCGTCGCGCTCGCCCCGGTTGTGGGCGGCGACCTCCTCCTCGCTCCACTTGACCAGCGGCTCCTCGCCGCTATCTCCCAGGAAGCCGGCGGCGGCGGCCTTCAGGTCGGCGCCGGCGCAGAAGGCGGCGTCGCCGGCGCCGGTCAGCACCGCGACGTAGGCGTCGTCGTCGTCACGGAAGCGGCCCCAGGCGTCGATCAGCTCGCGCGAGGTCACCGGCCCGATCGCGTTCATCCGCTGCGGCCGGTCGATCGTGATCAGGCGGACGTGGCCGTTCTCCTCGTAGCGGATCTCCTCGTAGCTCATGCCACAGCCGGCGCCTTGGTCGGCACGTCGTACTCTGCCCGCTCGGGGGCGATCTCGACCGCGCGGGGCTCGCCTCCCATCGCCTGCCAGCGCTCCCGGGCTTCGCGGTCGAGCTGGTCGAGGAAGTCGTCGGAGTGCAGGGGATCGTGGTGGAACAGCAGCGTCCGCTCGGCTCCGACCCGCCGGGCGAAGGAGAGGGAGTGCGAGACGGCTGAGTGACCCCAGCCGATGTGGTCGGGGTACTCGCTGTCGGCGTACTGGCCGTCGTGGATCAGCAGCGAGGCGTCGCGGGCCAGCTCGAAGCCCGAGATCCAGTCCTCGTCGAGATCGTCGAGCTCGGCGCCGAGCGCCGGCTCGTGGTCGGGGATGTAGGCGATCGAGGCATCGCCGTCGGTGATCCGGTAGCCGAGGGTCGGCCCGCGGTGGGTGACCGAGGCGGCGCGGATCCGGGCCGGCCCGATTTCCCATTCCGCCTGCGGCGTGTGCCGGAAGGAGACGTCGCAGGGAAGCTCGCGCACCTCGACCGGGGACAGCGGCGCCGAGATGTAGCGGGCGATGCGGTCGCGCAGCGAGGCCTCGGGGGAGGCGGGCCCCCAGATCACGATCTCCGTCTGGGGGCGAAATGCAGGGGCGAAGAAGACCAGCCCCTGGATGTGGTCGAGGTGCAGGTGGGTGAGCAGGATGTGCAGGCGGGTCGGCTCCTGGGCGAGGGCGAGGCCGAGGCTGCGGATCCCGGTGCCGGCGTCGAGCGCCAGCATCGAGCCGTCGGAGAGCGTCACCTGAACGCAGGAGGTGTTGCCTCCGTAGCGGATCGTCTCCGGACCGGGGGAGGGGACCGAGCCGCGGGTTCCCCAGAGCTTGACCCGCAGATTCACTTGCCGTTGTCCGCGACCGGCCAGAAGATCGCCATCCCCCCGCGGGTGCCGTGCGCGGTCAGGATCGGGAAGGCCGAGACCTCGATCTCGTGCAGGTGGCCGTCGGTGGAGCGGATCGTGAATCGCGAGTGCGCCGGCCGGCCCTGACGGACGGCGATCACCAGCGGCAGCTCCTCGTAGGGGATCGCCCTGCCGTCCGCGTCGACGGGGCCGAAGACAGTCCCCCACTCGTCGGGGCCGACCTTGCCGATCTCCTCGAAGCGCTTGCCGAGCAGCGCCCCCGCCGCCTCGTTATAGAAGACGAGGACCCCGCCCTCGTCGACGAGGAAAGTCGGCGTCGAGAGCGAGGACATCAGGTTGCGGGCGAGGATCAGCTCGACCGGTTTTTGGGTCACGAAGGACACCTTATCCCTCCCTCGATCCCGCTCTCACCCATGAAACATCGGCTCCGATGGCCGCTTGCGGTGTGAGTTGCGTCACAGGCGGGGCGGACGCTCACCGCCGCTTCGCCGGGTTGGAGCCTTCTACTCGCGGTTGAAGACGTAGGGCCCGCAGGCGGGCGCCGCTGCGGCGTTCCGACGGTCGCCGGTATCCCTGACCCTGTCGTTGCCGATGTCCCGCAGCTGCACCCGAAGCTGGTTCCGGGTCACCGTGACCTGGGCGTAGCTGAATTGGTCGATCGCCGCGCACTGCATCCCGACCCCGTTCGGAGGCGGAGGCTTGAGGAAGGCGTCGTGGACCAGCGCCCCGGAGCTCTCGTTCTCGGTCTCTCGGCTGATCTCCAGCGCATAGGTAGCGGTCGCGATCGGGCCGGTGGCGATCTCGGTGATCCCGGAGTTGACCGGGCCCGCCCTCCTCGAGGGTCTGAAAGCGGACGTCGTTGACGAGGTTGGCGTGTACGTCGGCGGCCAGGAAGACGACGTTGTCGACGTTGTCGGCGAGGAACCGCAGCAGGTTCTGCCGCTCGGCGGCGTAGCCCTCCCAGCGGTCGTAGGGATCGATGTAGTACTGCTGGATCGGCAGCTCGTTGAAGATCACCTTGAAGGTCGCGGTCGAGCGACGGATCGCGTTCTTGAACCGCCGTAGCTGCCGGTCGCCGAGCAGCGTCCGGTCGGGGTCGTTGATCGCCTGGGTGCACTGCGGCGGCACCGGGTTGGCGAGCTGGGGCACGATGGCCGAGAAGAGGTTGCGGGTGCTCTGCGGAGCGGTCGGCGCCAGGTCGCGCTCGCCGCTCCCGGGCGGGTTGTCGCAGTTGCCCTGGTAGTCGGCGAGGCGGCTGCGGAAGGAGCGCTCGTCGAGGAAGAAGATCTCCAGGTTCTTGCCCCAGCGGAAGCTGCGGTAGATCCCGTTCTGCCCCGAGTAGGTGATCGGGTTGTAGTTGCGGAAGGCCTTGACGCTGCGCTGATACAGGGCCCGGCCGTTGACCCGCACGGTGCCGACCCCGAGCGGGAACTCGTTCGCCAGCGGCGAGAAGTCGTTGATGAACTCGTGGTCGTCCCAGTGCGCGTAGTAGGCGGCCGAGCCCCTGGCGTTCGCCCACGGATCCTGGCCGAGGTTGATGCGGTACTTGGCCCATTTCTGGGGAACGGTCGTCGCCACGTTCGCCAGGCCGTACCCGGGCACCTCGGTGTCGGAGTAGATCGTGTCGCCGAGCAGGACGTTGAAGTCGTTGCGCTGGCGGCGGATCAGATTCCAGACCTGGAAGCGGTTCCAGAACGGGCGGCTCTGGCCGGGGCGGGGAAGCGCGTCCTGGTCGCCCGACATCGCGAAGCGGATCGTCTTCGCCTGGTTGGGGGCGGGCGCGGTCTCGAAGCTGCCCGCCGAGCTGCGGGCTCCGCCGCGCATGCAGAAGCGGTAGTGGTAAGTGGTGTCCGGCCGCAGCCCGCCGACCCGCTTCTGGACCGTGTTGTCGTTGGCCTCGGCGGCGCCGGCCCGCAGCCGCGCCGGCGCCCGGCCCAGGTTGCAGGGACCGAAGCGGCGATCGCGGCCGATCTGGATCAGCGCCGGCCCGGAGCGGTTGGCTCGTGCCCAGAGGATCGCCGAGCGCGAGCTGACGTCGCCGGCGGCGACGCCGAAGTCGAAGCCGCTCGCCGCGCCGGCCGCGCTCGGGGCCGCCGTTCCGAGCACCGCCGCAGAGAGAGCCAGGAGGCCCAGGGTCCGGAGGCGGAGGCGGGAAGGCATACCGGCATCAATATCACGTCAGGTCGTTAGGCTCGATCCTGATGCCCGGGAGAGTGCCGAAGCCGACCCTGCTGGCGGTCGCGATCTTCCTCACCAGCGTGGGGGTGGCGGGGGCCGTGCCGATCCCCGAGAACCCGATGGACGGTGCCGCCGAGCAGTTCACCGGCTCGCCGGCGACCCCTCGCCCCGTCAAGGCGAAGCTGCCGCCTCGGCACCCCTTCATGGCCCCGAACGGGCGCTCCAATCTTCACAACGACGCCTACCAGTCCGATACCTACCGGCAGGCCGGCCCGCTGGGCCGGCAGATCAGCCGCACCTCGACCTTCCTGGCCCACGAGTGCGCCTCGGTCACCTTCGATTCGCGGGGACGCATCGTGACGATCTGCGTCGGCCTCGAGCGGCCCTTCCTGGCGGTAATGGACCCGCAGACCCTGGAGGTCCTCGACCAGATGGATCTGCCCCCCCGGACCCCCAGCCCGGGCGGGGCGTTCACCGACTTCTCCGGCGGCGGCTACTTCTACCTCGACCATCGCGACCGGGCCGTCTTCCCGACCACCAGCCGGCATCTCTACGTGGTTCAGGTGACCGGCACCGGCGAGTTGGAGATGCAGCGCGACTACGACCTCTCGGCGGCGGTGCCGAGCGGCGACGCGATCATCTCCGCGCTGCCCGACTGGGACGGCCTGCTCTGGTTCGCCAGCAAGCGGGGGATCGTCGGCACGCTCGACTTTCGCAGCGGCAGGATTCGGACCCACGACACGAAGGAGCCGAACGGCAACTCCTTCGCGGTCGACAACAGCGGCGGCGTATTCATCGTCACCGACGAGGCGCTCTACCGCTTCGACGCGACCCGGCGCAAGCGGCCCAAGGTGAGCTGGCGGCGCCAGTACCACAACATCGGCGAGATCAAGCCCGGGCAGACCCAGGCCGGCTCCGGCACCACCCCGACGCTGCTGGGCCGCAGGTGGGTGGCGATCACCGACAACGCCGACCCGATGAACATCCTGGTGCTGAACCGGCGCCGCGGCGTCAAGCGGCGCCTGGTCTGCGAGATCTCCGTCTTCGAGAAGGGAGCCGGCAACACCGACCAGTCGCTGATCGGCGTCAACCGCTCGCTGATCGTCGAGAACAACTACGGCTACTCGGGGCCCACCGCGACCGAGCGGGGCGGGGTGACCGAGCCGGGACTGGAGCGGGTGCGGATCGATCGTGACGGCCGCGGCTGCCGGCGCCTGTGGCGCAGCCGCGAGCGCGCCCCCTCGGTGGTGCCGAAGCTCTCGCTGCGGGCCGGGCTCGTCTACACCTATACGAAGCCGCCCCGCGAGGACGACATCGACGCCTGGTACCTGACCGCGATCGACTACCGCAGCGGCCGCACCGTCTACAAGCGCCTGGCCGGGACCGGGCTCGGGTTCAACAACAACTACGCGCCGGTGACGATCGGTCCCGACGGCACCGCTTACGTAGGCGTGCTGGGCGGGCTGGTGGCGCTGCGAGATACCCGCTGAGGGGGTGCCCCCGGTGCCGGCCGGGCGCCGGCACCGGGAGGCGGCAGCTTCAGCCGGCTAGTTGAGCTTGCCGATCTTGAAGATCTTGGTGCCGCAATCTGGGCACGTACCCTGGATCGCCGGGCGACCGTTCTTCATCGTCACCTGCTGGGGATCCTTGATCTCGACCTTCTTGCGCTCCTTGACGCAGTAACCCTCGGGCATTCGAATGCCCTCCTTTCGCTGCCGCTTTGCGGCAAGGCTCACGGTCTCCCGCGAGGTCGAATTGCGGCGAATGTAACGCAGGCTGAGGACGATGCGCAGGCACGCATGTGCGAATCAGCACGTTCCCTCCCTGCCCGAATGTCGACTTTGTCCCGCATAGCGATACAAAGTCGCCACGCGACCGGGACGCCTGAGGCGGCCGCCTTGAGGCCTAATCGGCGTCGCCTGCGGGCTGTGCGGAGTCCCCGGCGGCCGGCAGCGGCGCCTCCGGCGGGCCCAGCTCTGCGACCTGCGCCCGCAGCCGTGCGACCTCGGCTGCGGCGGCGCCCGCCTGACTGCGGGCGGCTTCGAGGCGCCGCTCGAGCCGGCTCTGCAGCTCACGCAGCTGCGCCTCCGAGGCGGAGTCCTGGCGAGTGTCGATCGCCAGGTAGGCGGCAGCAGCGGCGCCACCGATCGCGATCGCCAGCAGGACCAGGCCGACACGGGTGCGGACGCCGAGGCGCCGGTCCAGCTCGCCGAGCCAGCCACGCAGGCCGTCGAGGCGCGAGCCCTCCTCGCTGGGCGCCGGGTCGATCGCGGGGCCGGTCATGGCGGCAACTTAACTAACGTCTAGGCCAACCAGCCCACGCCAGACGCCGAATCCAGCAAGGAGCCCCGCGAATGCCTGAAGCAGTCATCGTCGACACCGTCCGCACCCCGATCGGCCGCGCCTTCAAGGGCTCGCTGGCCGGATTGCGCCCCGACGAGATGGGCGCCTACGTGGTCGATCAACTCCTCGAGCGCAACTCCGAGGTCGACCCGGCCACCGTCGAGGAGGTCTTCTGCGGCTGCGGCATGCCGCAGGGGCTGCAGGCCTTCAACATCGGCCGGATCATCGTCCTGCTGTCGGAGAAGCTGCCGGAGACGACCAACGGCGTCACCGTCTCCCGCTACTGCTCCTCGAGCCTGGACGCGATCCGCCACGCGGCCAACGCGATCAAGGCCGGCGAGGGCGATACCTACATCGCCGCCGGCGTCGAGTGGGTTAGCCGTTACAACGAGCGCACCGAGCCCGCCGGCGCCGACGACCAGAACGAGAAGCTGCAGGGCATCCGACGGCACCCCCAACGCCTACATCGAGATGGGCCAGACCGCGGTCAACGTCGCCAAGCGCTACGAGGTCAGCCGCGCCGACATGGACAAGTACGCGCAGCGCTCCCAGGAGCTCGCCGTGCAGTCCCAGGAGGACGGGTTCTTCGACCGCGAGATCGTCCCGGTGACCCTGCCCGACGGAACCGAGGTCGGCAAGGACGACGGCCCGCGGGCCTCCTCGACGCTGGAGAAGCTGGCCGAGCTTCCGGAGGCCTTCGGCGAGGGCGGCGTCACGGCCGGCAACTCGTGCCCGCTCAACGACGGCGCCGCGGCGGTGCTGCTGATGTCGGAGGAGAAGGCGAAGGAGCTGGGTCTGACCCCGCGGGCGCGAATCGTCACCGCGGCGACCTTCGGCAACGAGCCCGAGTACATGGGGGTGGCGCCGATCGGCGCGATCAAGAAGGTCCTCGACCGGGCCCAGATGACGATCTCCGACATCGACGCCGTCGAGCTCAACGAGGCCTTCGCGGCGCAGGTGATCCCGATCATGGACCAGTGCGACATCCCGCTGGAGAAGCTCAACACGCACGGCGGAGCGATTGCCCTCGGGCATCCGTTCGGGATGACCGGCGCCCGGATCATGGGCACGCTGCTGAACGTGATGGAGACCGACGACCACCAGGTCGGCCTGGAGACGATGTGCGTCGCCGGCGGCCAGGGCAAGGCGATGATCGTCGAGCGGACCGGCTAGCGGCTTCGGATCCGGGCGTCGGCGCGGTCGACTGCGCCGGAAGGCATCCGCGGGCCGATCACGCCGCGGCTGGCGGCGAGGAGCGAGTAGGCGGCCTGGGTCGCCCGCGGCAACCGCTCGGCCAGCCAGGCCGGCGCCGCGCCGCCCGGCAGCAGGCGCAGCAGGGGCGGGAAGGCCGATCCGGCCGAGTAGCGTTGCCCGTCGCGGATCAGATGCCAGGAGGCGAGCCGCTGCTCCTCGTCGAGATCGGCGAGCAGGCGCTCGCCTTCAGGGGATGAGATCGGGACCGGCCGCAGCATCCGGCGCCGGTCCCAGCCGAGCAGCTTCGCCAGCGTCCAGCGGCAGAAGCCGCAGTCGTCGTCGTAGAGGACGATCGCCGCTGGGCGCTTCATGGCGCACCTCGCCCAGCGGCGAACTCGGCGTCGCTCATCCGTCCCAGCGCCGCCGCCGTGGCCACGCCGGCGGCAAGCAGGACAAGCGAGGCGGCGATGAAGTAGGCGTTGCTGGGGAAGACGGTCTCGAGCCCGTTGGCGACTGCGGCAACCCCAAGCAGCACTGCCGCGTATGTGGGCAGCGTCCCCTGCCGGGCGGCCGTCAGTGCGAGCAGGGTCAGCCCGGCGATCCAGGCCGCCCCGAGCGCGTAGAAGGGCGCGCCCCAACCCGAGTTCTGGACCTCGTCCAGGGCCGCTTCGAGCGTCGCCGGGTCGTTGCCGGGCTGTCCGTAGAGGTTGCCGAGGACGCCCCAGGTGAAGCCGTCGAGGGCCAGCACACCGGTCAGCCCGAACAGGCCGGCGAGGGCGAGCACGCCTCCGGCAAGCCCGGCGCCGCGGCTTCGGCGCATGACCAGGAAGGCCAGCCCGGCCATCGCGATCGCCAGGACCAGCACCGCGAACAGGCCGAGGATGTGGGCGATCTGCCAGCGCTCGTAGGCGTCGGCGATCGCCTGCAGCTGCTGCGCCTCGTTGCCGGGCTCGTATTCCTTCGGATGGAGCAGGTTGTCGGCCAGCAACAGCAGCGGTGCGATCACGAAGGCCGCGCCGGTGGCGCGGCGATAGAGACCGGCGTTTGGCGCCTCGCCGTTCACCGCCGGCGCTCAGTCCTCGAACAGCGCGTAGCCGTACTCGCCTCGCTTCAGGGCCAGCTTGGCGATCGCGGTCATCCGCTCGTCGTCGTTGGACTCGATCTGGCGCAGCGACGAGCGCACCCGGCCGGCGGCACGGGTGCAGAAGGTGTCGGCGATGTAGAGCTCCTGGCCGGACGGCTCGACCCCCTGCTCTTCGAGGATCGAGGTGACCCGTGAGATCAGCGCCGCCTGGGCGTAGATGTCGGAGACCGCGGCTGAGAGCCGCTTCTGCTGGAACTGGCGCTGGACGATCTCCTGGCGGTGCTCGCGCAGCAGCTTCTCGGTCACCGATCTCAGCTCCTGCACCTGGTCGGCGACGGCGTCCGCCTGTTCGGAGAGGCGCGAATGGGCGCGGGTGATGCGTGTCGGGGCGGACCTGGCGCTGGATCCGCCCGCTGACGTAATCGACCACGACTCCGATCGATCCGATCGGGTCCCCGAGCGCCAGCTCCCCGAGCCCGGACATCTCCTCGCCGAGCGGCTTCATCCCGGTCAGGGCGATGAAAGCGCGCAAGACGTCGTTGGCGCCTTCGAAGATCGGGAAGATGCGGATGTCGCGCAGAACCTTCTCGTAGGGGTCCGTCCGCATGTAGCCCTCGCCGCCGCGCAGCTGCATCGCGCGGTTGGCGGCGTACCAGAGGAACTCGGTCCCCGAGACCTTGCAGATCGCCGACTCCAGCGAGTAGTCGGGCACCCCGGCGTCGACGAGCCCGCAGGTCAGGTAGGTCATCGACTCCAGCCCGAACAGGTAGGAGACCATCCAGGCGATCTTGTCCTGGACCAGCTCGAAGTCGGCCAGGGCATGATCGAACTGCCGCCGCTCCTTGACGTGGGCGATGATCTGGTCGAGGAGACCCTTGGTCGCTCCCACCGACCCGGTGCCGAGGCTGAGGCGACCGTTGTTGAGGATGTGCATCGCGATCCGGAATCCGTCGCCCGGCTCGCCGAGGACGTTCTCCGGCGGCACCCGCACGTCGCTGAAGTAGAGGCGGCGCAGGTCGTTGGCCCGCAGGCCCATCGTGTCGTAGCGCTCGCCGACCTCGAACCCCTTCATGCCCTTCTCGAGGATCAGCGCGATGTGGCGGTCCTTGCCGCCGACCTCGGCGCGGGCGAAGGTGACGAAGACGTCGCCGGTGCCGCCGTTGCCGATGTAGCGCTTCTCCCCGTTCAGCACCCAGGCGCCGTCGGGCTGCTGGACGGCGCGGGACTGAACGTTGTAGGCGTCCGACCCGGCGGCGGGCTCGGTCAGCGCGAAGCCGGCGAGCTTGCGGCCGCTCGCCAGCTCGGGCAGGAAGCGCGCCTTCTGCTCGTCGGAGCCGAACAGCACGATGCCCTTCATGCCGATCGACTGGTGCACCCCCATCACCACCGAGAGCGTGCCGTCGATCTGCGCGAAGGTCTCGAAGACGCGGCAATAGCCGGTCTGCGAGAGCCCCTGGCCGCCGTACTCCTGGGGGACGTAGAGGCCGCAGAGCCCGGCCTCGCCGAGGTCGCGAACGGTGTCGTCGCCGATCCAGCGCTTCTCCTCCCATTCGCGCACGTCCCAGCCCTCGGCGAGCTCCCGCAGGGAGGTGTTCAGCGCCCGGATCCGGTCCTGCTCTTCGGCCTGCGGCTTCGGAAACGGAAACACCATCTCCTCGTGGATCTCACCGAGGAAGAGCGACTTGGCGAACGAGGAGACCTCCTCTTCGGCCGCCGGCCGCTGGGTCGTGGTCGCCGCTTCCACGCCCGACAACCTATCCGGCCCCCTGTGCGCCTCGGCGCATCGCGGCTGGGCCGCTCGCAAGAATTGGCCGGTGGCCACCGATCGGCGCAGCCCCCGCCCGCGGACCCGGCACCGGCCCACCGCCGCCGTCTACCGCCGCCGCCGGCTGGCAGCGGTTGCGGGCCTGGCGGTCCTGATCCTGCTCTTCGCCCTGGCGGTGCGCGCCAACGACGGCGCTCCCCCCGGCCTGACGCCGCGGCAGGCGGAGCTGCTGGAGCGCGCCTCCGAGCCGGTCCGCTTCACGGTCTCGGCCAGCGGCGACATCCTCATCCACACGGCGCTCTGGGAGCAGGCCCTCGCCAACGGCGGCGGCGACTACGACTTCGCGCCGATGTTCGGCGAGCTGCGCGAGTTCGTCGCCGAGGCGGACCTCGGCCTCTGTCACCTGGAGACGCCGCTGAGCCCGGCGCCGCCGGCCAGCTATCCGGTCTTCAACACCCCGATCGAGCTTGCCGCCGGCA
The DNA here is from genome assembly GCA_963793785.1 of uncultured Actinomycetes bacterium. GTDB lineage: Bacteria > Actinomycetota > Thermoleophilia > Solirubrobacterales > 70-9 > CAWCBH01. The sequence goes on along the minus strand of CAWCBH010000003.1, from coordinate 1,901,397 downwards.
TCCGCGCCAGCGGCTGGGACGCCTGCAGCACGGCCTCCAACCACTCCCTCGACCAGGGGGTGGAGGGAATCGAGCAGACCGCCGCGGCGCTCGATCAGCAGCGAATCGAGCACACCGGCTCCTTCGTGTCCGCGCGGGAGCAGCGCCGGCCGCTGGTCGTCGAGGTGGACGGAGTCGAGGTCGGGTTGCTCGCCTACACCGACATGACCAACGGGATCCCGCTGCCCGAGCCGTGGTCGGTCAATCTCGCCGCGGTCGACGACCCCGCCGACCGCAAGGCGGAGCAGATCCTCGCGGCGGCCAAGCGGCTCCGCCGAGCCGGAGCCGAAGCGGTGATCCTCAACATGCACTGGGGAGACGAGAACGCGTTCGAGCCCAACCAATCCCAGCGGGACCTCGCCGAGGCGTTGACCCGCTCGCCGCTGATCACCGCGATCGTCGGCCAGGGCCCCCATGTCCCGGGGCCGATCGAGCGCGTCAACCGCAAGTTCGTCGTCTTCAGCGAAGGCAACCTGGTCTCCAACCAGAGCGCTGTGGCCGGCCTGGCGGCGGAGACCCAATACGGCTTCGTGGCGCTGCTGCGGATGGTCGCCGACGGGAGGGGGGTGCGGGTGCAGCGGGTCGACTACGCGCCGACCTGGGTCGACCTCGACGACTACACGGTGGTACCGGTCGCGACCGGTGTCGAGCGCGACCCCGCCGACGCCGCGGCGCTGCGCGCCGCCTACGACAGCGTCGTCGCGATCGCCGGCCGCGGCCCCGGGATCCGGCCGATTCCGCCCCAGCCGCCCGGCTGATCGAATCCAGCCCCCGCCGAACGTCCCGCAGCACCCCTCATAGCGACTAGTCCGGGACGTTCGGGCGAGTCGGCCGAGCTAGTCGAGTTGGTCCACCTCGTCGGCGATCAGCTTCGCCAGCGCCAGCGAGGAGGTGGCGGCGGGGGAGGGGGCGTTGCGGACATGGACCGCGCGCTCGGTGCGGTGGAGCGACGAAGTCGTCGATCAGACGGCCGTCGCGGCCCAGCGCCTGGGCGCGGACGCCGACCGGACCGCGTCGCAGGTGAGCGGAGCGCAGCTCGGGCACCAGCCGCGCCGCATCGGCGACGAGGTCGCGACGCCTGGCGGCGGGCCTGGCCTGCCGCGCCGCGGTGCGCCAGTGTCGCCGCGCCAGGCGCCAGGTCCCCGGCCAGGTCAGGGTCTCGCCCAGGTCGCGGGGCGGGACCCTCCCCGGCCGGTAGCCGTCTCGCGCGGCGACGATCGACGCGCTCGGCCCGAGCAGCACCCGGCGGTCGATCCCGCGCGTCAGGTGGGCGCCGAGGAATGGGAGCTCGGGGTCGGGGACCGAGTAGATGCTGCCGAGGACGAGTGGCGCTGCCGCCGGCTCGAGCACCAGGTAGCGGCCGCGAAAGGGAACGATGCGCGGGTCAGATGACGCTCCGGCGTCGACCGCGAGCCGATCCGACCACAGCCCGGCGCAGAAGATCGCCGCCGCTGCGGTGACGCTCCCGGCACCGTGGCGGATCCTGATCCGGCCGGCCGCCGCTTCGGAGCCCTCGACCCGGCAACCGACGTGGACGCTGCCGCCGGCCGCGGCGACGTCCTCGGCCAGCGCCCGGGCGACGGCGGCGAAGTCGACGACGCCGGTCGCCGGCGAGTGCAGGGCGGCGAGCCCGCGGGCGTGCGGCTCGACCTCGGGGATCTCCTCGGCCGTCAACCGCCGCAGGCCCGGCACTCCGTTGGCGGCGCCGCGCCGCTCCAGCTCCGCCAGCCGACCCAGCTCGGCCTCGGCGACCGCGACGATCAGCTTGCCGTTGCGGTCGAAGCCGAGCCCTCGCCGCCGGCAGTACTCGGAGAGCAGCCGAGCCCCCTCCACGCAGAGCCTCGCCTTCAGCGAGCCGGGCTCGTAGTAGATGCCGGCGTGGACGACGCCGCTGGTGTGGCCGGTCTGGTGGGCGGCGAGCCGGTCCGCGCCCTCGAGAACGCAGAGGCTGGCGATCGGCCTTCGCCGCAGCAGCTCCCGCGCCACCGCCAGCCCGACGATGCCGCCGCCGACGACGACCAGGTCGCACTCGCGAGGCGGCGGGTCTGCGGTTACGGTCACGAGCCCAGACTAGGAGGAAGAGATGGACCTGCAGACGATCACCTACGAGGCCGGCGGCGGGATCGCCCGCATCACCCTCGATCGGCCCGAGCGCGGCAACGGCATCACCAACGCGATGCCGCGCGAGATCGCCGCCTCGGTCGAACGCGCCAACCTCGACCCCGAGGTCCGCGTGATCGCCCTGGCCGGAAACGGCAGCGGCTTCTGCGGCGGCTACGACCTGGTCGGCTCGGCCGAAGGCGAGATGGCCGGGCTTGCCGACGAAGGCGCTCCGCCCGGCTCGCCGGTCGACCCGGCCGTGATCGCCGCGCAACCACGCTCCCGAGAGCAACTGGGACCCGGTCACCGACTTCCAGTTCATGTCTCGAAACGTGCGCGGCTTCATGAGCCTGTTCGATTCCGAGAAGCCGGTGGTCTGCAAGGTCCACGGCTATTGCGTCGCCGGCGGCACCGACATGGCCTTGTGCTCGGATCTGCTGGTCGTCGCCGAGGACGCCAAGATCGGCTATCCGCCGGCCCGCGTCTGGGGCTCGCCGACGACGGCGCTGTGGGCGCACCGGATCGGGGTGATGCGAGCGAAGCGGCTGCTGCTGACCGGGGACTCGCTGACCGGGACCGAGGCGGCCGAATGGGGGCTGGCTACCGAGGCGGTCCCGGCGGCGGCGCTCGACGAGCGCTTCGAGTCGCTGCTGGCGCGGGTCGCCCGCCTGCCGCTCAACCAGCTGGTGATGATGAAGCTGCTGACCAACCAGGTGCTCCACGCGCAGGGCCTGCACGCGACCCAGCTCCTCGGCACCTTCTTCGACGGCATCACCCGTCACACCGAGGAGGGGCACGGGTTCGTGCGGCGCGCCGCCGAGGCCGGCTTCAAGGAGGCCGTCCGCGAGCGCGACGAGCCGTTCGGCGACTTCGGCCTCGACGGGTTCGGGATCGGCAGCGGAGGGCGGGCGGGCTAGAGCCGCTCGGTCGGCGGCTCGGCATCGGCCGGCAGGTGCTCGGTCGGCGCCTCGGCAGGGTCGGTTTCGTCTGCCCCGTCCTCCTGCCTGCTCCGGTCCCGGCCGCGCCGCCGCTCCAGCGCCCGCCGCGCGGCCCGCGCGGCGCCGCTGGCGGCCTGCGGGATCGGGATGTGGATCGGCGCCGGGCCCTCCCCCTCGACGCGGGTCTCGGGTGCCTCGAGGCGCTGGATCTGCGGCAGGCGCCAGATCACGCTGGCGACGATCAGCCCGACGGCGGCCGAGGCCAGGGCCAGGAACCACTGGCCGGCGCTGAGCAGGGTCATCTCGAAGAAGTCGCGTACCGGAGCGGCGGCGAGCCCGAGCGCGAACAGCGCTCCCAGGCCCGCGACCAGGGCCAGCATGTAGCTCTGGATCGCGATGTGCTCGCGGCCGGGGCCGCGCTCCAGCAGCAGCACGAAGCTGAGGCCGAGGACGATCAGCGTCGTCGTCGCCGCGGTGCGCCCCTCCTCCAGGGTCCCGCCGGCGACGGTGTCGACCAAGAAGAAGGAGAGGATCGACCCCAGCGCGATCGCCAGGCCGGCGGGAACCGCGAAGGCGGCCAGCGCCCGCAGCAGCCGGGTGCGGTACAGCGGTCCGTCGGAGGGCGCCAGCGCGAGGACGAAGGAGGGGATCCCGATCGTCAGGAAGGCCGCCAGCGTCAGGTGGCGGGGCAGGAACGGAAACGCGAAGCCGGGCACGGCGACGAGCAGGATCAGCGCCGCCGCGTAGACGCTCTTGGTCAGGTACAGCCGCCCGAGACGGTGGATGTTGCGGGCGATCCGCCGACCCGCGGCAACCGCCTCGGGAAGGCGCGAGAACTGGTCCTTGAGCAAGACGACGTCGGCGACACCCTTCGTCACCTGGGCGCCGGAGCCCATCGCGACCGCCATCCGGGCGCGCTTCAGCGCCGGCACGTCGTTGACGCCGTCGCCGATCATCGCCGTGTAGCGGCCGGCGTCGCCGAGCGCGCCGACCAGCGCCTTCTTCTGCTCGGGCTTGATGCGGCAGAAGATCGTGTTCTGCTCGGCCACCTCGGCCAGCGCCTGCGGGTCGTCGGGAAGCTGGGTCCCCTCGATGACGCCGGCCTGCTGGGAGACGCCGACGCCGTAGGCGACCGCGGTGACCGTCGCCGGGGCGTCGCCGGAGATCAGCTTCAGGTCGACCTGCTGCTCGCGCATCAAGGCGATCGTCTCGGCGGCGTCGGGGCGCAGGTTCTCCTCCAGCACCACCAACGCCGTCGGGCGCAGGGGCGGGGGCGGCGCCGTGGCGGGATTGGCCGGCAGTCCGGCACTGGTCTCGCCGAAGGCGACGACCCGGCGCCCGGCCGCGGTCTCCTCGCGCAGCTTCTGCGCCAGCGCCGCCGGCAGCTCCAGCGCCCCCTGCTGCGCGAGCACGTCGGGAGCGCCCATCACGTAGCTGTCGCCGTTCATCGTCAGGCCGCTCCACTTCCACTCCGAGGAGAACGGGACCTCGGCGCCGACCTGCTCGGCGCGGGCCGGGTAGCGCTCCGCGATCGCCTCCAGGGTCCGGTTGCGGTCGCCGGCGCTGGCCGCGAAACGGGCCAGCGCACGATGCGCGCCCTCGGGGTCGGCGGGATCGGCCGCCTCGACCGAGCGCAGCTCCAGCTCGCCGTCGGTCAGCGTCCCGGTCTTGTCGACGCAGATCGTGTCCACTGCGGCCAGCGACTCGGTGGCGCTGATCTGCTGGACCAGGGTGTCGTTGCGGGCCAGGCGGACGGCGGCGACGGCGAAGGTGACGCTCATCAGCAGGACCAGGCCCTCGGGGATCAGCGTGATCAGGCCGGCGGTCGCGGTCTGGGCGGCCTCGGTGATCTCGACGTTGCGGGCCCGCAGGGCGAGGATCAGCAGCACCGCGAGGGGGAGCATCGCCCAGGTGCAGGCGACGATCACCCGGTTGACCTCGCCCTGCAGCGGCGAGTCGGGGTGCCGGAAGGCCTTCGCCTCGCCGGCGATCCGGCCCGCGTAGCTCTGGTCCCGCACCGCGTCCACCACGTAGAAGCCCGAGCCGGAGATGCAGTAGGCGCCCGAGAGCACGCGCTCGCCGAGGCCGCGCCGGACCCCGTCCGACTCGCCGGTCAGCACCGACTCGTCGAGGGTCATCCCGCGGGTGCGGATCACCTCTCCGTCGGCGACCAGCTGGTCGCCCGGCTCGACCCGGATCACGTCTCCGGGGACGACCTCGTCGGCGAGCAGCTCGGCGAGCCGGCCGTCGCGCACCACCTTGGCGCGGGGCGCCACCACCACGGCCAGCTGGTCGAGGGTCTCCTTCGCCTTCAGCTCCTGGCGGATGCCGATGTAGGAGTTCAGCGCCGCGATCAGGCCGAAGAGGGCGTCCGCGAACAGCCCCAGAGAGAGGATGAGGATGAAGAAGACGCCGATGATCGCGTTGAAGAGCGTGAAGACGTTCGCCGCGACGATGCTGGAGACCGACCGCGACGAGCTCTCCGGGGGCGGCCCGAGCTCGGCGAGCCGCGCCGCCGCCTCGCTACTGCTCAGACCCCGCTCGGTCACCGCGTCGGACATCGCTCCATAGATACAGCAGAGCGCGGTTTCAATAGGCTGCGCCGCGAATGGGCGAGCTGAAGCTCGGACTCAACCTCGGTTACTGGGGAATCGGGCCGGCCGGCGAGGAGGCGCTGGAGGTCGTCCAGGCGGCCGAGCGCTCTGGCTATGAGTCGGTGTGGGTGGCCGAGTCCTACGGCTCCGATGTGGTCAGCGTGCTCGCCTGGCTGGCGCCGCAGACCGAGACGATCAAGCTCGGGGCGGCGATCATGCAGGTGCCCGCCCGCCCGCCGGCGGCGGCGGCGATGGCCGGGGCGACGATCGACAAGCTCTCCGGCGGGCGCTTCATGTTCGGCTTCGGTCCCTCCGGGCCGCAGGTGTCGGAGGGTTGGTACGGGGTCCCGTACGCGAAGCCGTGGGGGCGGACCCGCGAGTACGTGGAGATCGTCCGCGAGATCATCGCCCGCGAAGGCCCGCTCCAGCACCAGGGCAGCCACTTCGAGTTGCCGCTGTCCGGCGGGGAGGGCAAGGCGCTGAAGCTCAACTTCCATCCCGAGCGCAACCGGATTCCGGTCTTCCTCGGCGCGATCGGGCGCAAGTCGGTGGAGCTGGCGGCGGAGATCGCCGACGGCTGGATCCCGATCTTCTTCAGCGTCGACGCCTTCGAGGACACCTGGGGCGAGCACATCGAGACGGGACTCCAGAAGGGCGGCCGCGACCGCACCGAGCTCGAGGTCTCTCCGACCCTGCAGGTTGCGATCGACGGCGACGTCGACACCGCTCGCGGCGTCGTCAAGGCGGGCCTGCTCCTCTACTTCGGCGGCATGGGCAGCCGCAAGACCAACTTCTATGTCGACCTCGCCCACCGGTTCGGGTTCGGCGAGATCGCCGACGAGGTGCAGCGGCTCTACCAGGACGGAGACCGCGAGGCGGCCTACAACGCGATCACCGACGAGGTCGCCGACGCGACCTCGCTGATCGGCACCGAAGAGGAGGTCTCCGAGCGGATCGAGCGCTTCCGAAAGGCAGGGGTGGACCGCCTGATCGCCTCCCCCGTGCACCTCGACAAGGAGCAGAGGCTGCACACCCTCGAGCGGCTGGCCACGATCGCCGGGGTCGCTGCTCCCGCCTGATTCCATTGAAGCTCGGGGTTGCGAAAGAGACGGCCGCGGGGGAGCGGCGGGTGGCGCTGGTGCCCGACGCGATCGCCTCGCTGCGCAAAGACAGCGACAAGATCGAGATCGTCGTCGAGGCCGGGGCCGGCGAGGCCGCGGGTCATCCCGACTCCGAGTACACCGAGGCCGGTGCGGAGATCGGAGACGCCTGGGGGGCGGACGTCCTGCTCAAGGTTGCCGTGCCGACCAGCGAGGAGATCGGCCGGCTGCGCCGCGACCAGGTGCTGATCGGGCATCTCGCTCCGCTCACCTCGGCGGAGACCAACAAGGCGCTCGCCGCCGCGGGGGTGACGGCGCTGGCGATGGAGGCGATTCCACGCACGACCCGGGCCCAGTCGATGGACGCGCTCAGCTCGCAGGCGAACCTGGCCGGCTACGCGGCGACGCTGCTCGCCGCCCGCGAGGCGGGCCGGCTGTTCCCGATGATGACCACGGCCGCCGGAACCGTGCCGCCGGCCAAGGTGCTGGTGCTCGGCGCCGGGGTCGCCGGCTTGCAGGCAATCGCGACCGCCAAGCGCCTTGGCGCGATCGTCACCGGCTTCGACATCCGCCGCGCCGCCTGGGAGCAGATCGCCTCGCTCGGCGGCCGCCCGCTCGAGCTCGACTTCATCCCCGACGCGGAGGGCGAGGGCGGCTACGCGCGGCCGCTCACCGACGAGGAGAACGAGAAGGTGCGGGAGGCGCTGACCGAGAACGCCGCCAAGCAGGAGGTGATCATCACCACGGCGCAGATCCCCGGTCGGCCGGCGCCGACACTGATCACCGCCGAGGCCGTTCGCGGCATGCAGCCCGGCTCGGTGATCGTCGACATGGCGGCGGAGAGCGGCGGCAACTGCGAGCTGACCGAGAACGGCGAGACCGTGGTCGAGAACGGGGTCAAGGTGATCGGGCCCGCCAACCTCGCCAGCGAGCTCGCCGCCGACGCCTCCCGCCTCTACGCGAAGAACCTCGAGAACCTGCTCGGCCTGATCGTCAGCGAGGAGGGAGAGCTTCAGATCGACTTCGAGGACGACATCCTCGACGCCGCCTGCATCGCCCACGGCGGCGAGCTTCGGGGGGAGCGGACGGCGGGCGCAAAGCAGGACGGCGGCGAGGAGAGCTAGATGGACCTGATCACCGAGATCACGATCTTCGTCCTCGCCGCCTTCGTCGGCTTCGAGGTGATCTCCAAGGTCCCGACGACCCTGCACACACCGCTGATGTCGCAGACCAACGCGATCCACGGGATCGTCATGCTCGGCGGCCTGATCGTCGTCGGCTATGCCGACGATTCGCTGGAGAAGCTGATCGGGGTGATCGCGATCGCCTTCGGCACGATCAACATCGTCGGCGGCTTCATGGTCACCGACCGGATGCTCGGCATGTTCGCCCGGAAGCCTAAGCCCGCCGCTTCCTCGGCTCCCGCTCAGTCGCAGACATCAGACAGAGATGCTCCTTCGCTCCCGCGGTCGGAAGCGGCGGGGGGAGACGAGGGATGACCGTGTTGGCTGTTCTCGAGCCCGGCGGCGACGTCGCCACGGCGCTCTACATCGTCTCCTTCTCGCTGTTCATCATCGGGGTCCGGCGGGGCACCCACCCGACCACCGCCAAGCAGGGCAACCTGATCGCCGCCGGGGGCATGGCGATCGCGGTCGCGACGACCCTGCTCCTCGACGGGATCGGCAACTGGGGCCTGATCGCCGGCGGCATCGTGATCGGCACCGCGGTCGGCGTCGTCGCCTCGATCCGGGTGCAGATGACGCAGATGCCGCAGATGGTCGCGCTCTACAACGGTGTCGGAGGAGGTGCGGTGGCGCTGATCTCCTGGGCCGAGATTCGCCACGGCATCTCGCTGGGAGGTGAGATCCCGCTCGACGAGCTGATCCCGATCCTGTTCGCCGCGGTGGTCGGATCGGTGTCCTTCTGGGGGTCGAACATCGCCTTCGCGAAGCTCCAGGACCTGATCCCCACCCGGCCCCTGGCGCTGCCCGGACAGCAGGTGATCAACGTCGTGCTGCTGATCGCGATCGTCGCCGCCTGCGTCAACCTCTCGGTCAACAACGACGACCCCTCCGAGGGGATCTTCATCGGCGTCCTGCTCGCAGCGGCGCTGCTCGGCAACCTCGTCGTGCTGCCGATCGGCGGCGCCGACATGCCGGTCGTGATCTCGCTGCTGAACGCCTTTACAGGCCTCTCGGCGGCGGCGACGGGCTTCGCGCTCGACAACGTCTCGCTGATCGTCGCCGGCACCCTGGTCGGCTCCTCGGGAACGATCCTGACGATGGAGATGGCGACGGCGATGAACCGCTCGGTCGCCAACGTTCTCTTCGCCGGATTCGGCGGCGCTCCGGCGGCGGGCGCGGGAACCGGGGAGGAGCGCCCCCACACCTCGATCGGCGCTCAGGACGCGGCGATCAAGCTCGCCTACGCCGACTCGGTGGTGATCGTTCCCGGCTACGGGCTCGCGGTCGCCCAGGCCCAGCACGCGATCAAGGAGCTGGCCGACGAGCTCGAGAAACGCGGCGTGTCCGTCAACTACGCGATCCACCCGGTCGCCGGGCGGATGCCCGGCCATATGAACGTGCTGCTCGCCGAGGCCGACGTCCCCTACGAGCAGCTGAAGGAGATGGACGAGATCAACGGCGAGCTGCCCCGCACCGACGTCGCCGTCGTCGTCGGCGCCAACGACGTCACCAACCCGGCGGCCAAGAACGATCCTGACAGCCCGATCGCCGGGATGCCGATCATCGAGGTCCACGAGGCCAACGAGGTGATCGTCATCAAGCGCAGCCTCAGCCCCGGATTCGCGGGGATCGACAACGACCTCTTCTACGAGCCCAACACCTCGATGCTGTTCGACGACGCCAAGAAGGCGGCGGCCGACATCGCCGGCGAGGTCGAGGGCCTCTAGCCCGCCTAGCCGTCCCGCTTGCGCTCGGCGCGGCGGTGGCGACGCAGCACCGGGGCCAGGTAGCCGACCGCGGCGCCGATCAGGGCCGCGATCAGCAGGATCGCGATCAGCGGCGCCGTCGTCTCGACGAACAGGATCTCAACGTCGATCTCCTGCGAGTTCTGCAGGCAGACGATCGCCAGCAGCAGCACCGCGATGCCGACGAACCAGAGCCGCCAATTGGTGCCCTTGTCCTGCTGGGCCCCAGGCTGGCGCTGGCGAGAGTCGGCCATCGGGCGACTGTAACAGCGGCCGGTCGATGGACCCGAGCCTCCGCTTCGCAACCTACCGGGCTGCGACGCGCTCCCAGCGTCCCCTGGGCGACTCCACTAACACTTAGAAGGCGCGCACCATCAAGTTCAACAGCACCGTCAGCACAATCGAGGCGATGATCGAGAAGAGCAGACAGCCGGGCATGAACCGGACCTCGGTATGGACGTTTCCGCCCCCGACCGTCGTTGGCCCTCGCTGCGTGGCCGCGGAGCGCTCTCGAAACTTGCGAACCGCAAACACGAGAACGACCGCGCAAATGAGGGAAAGCAGGAGGCCGCCGCCCTGGTCACGGTCAAAGGCGTAGTAGGCGATCAACCCCGCGATCAGCGAGCCGGCCACCCCGACGAGCATTGTCTCGAGAATGCTCATCGGATCGCGTCCCGGAAGTAGCAGTCGGGCCAAGGCGCCGATGAGGAGGCCGCTGATCGCAAGCAGGACGATGAAGCCGATCACTTCCATGGCGGCGCCGTACCCGTCGCCGCGTTCGCCACACCTTGGGTCTCAGGCGCTCAGAAAAGAGCAGGTTTCCGCCAGAGTTCGTTGAGGGTACGCAGCGCCTATGAGCAATGAGCGGGTGCTGGTTGTCGCCAATGAAGCGATCGCGGGGGAGAGTCTCGGCAGGGCCGTGCTGGACGGCCTGCGCGGGGCATCGGCAGGAGAACCAGCGGAGGTTTTCGTTGTTGCGCCGGCTCTCGTCGACAGTGCGCTCAAGCACCATATGGGCGACGTCGATGATGCCATCCAGCCCGCCGAGCACCGGCTTCAACAGAGCCTGAGCTGGCTGCGCGAGCACGGATTCAACGCTCGTGGGGAGGTCGGGGATTCCGATCCTCTGATCGCCACAAGCGACGAGGTGCAGAAGTTTCAACCCGGTCGAATCCTGATGATCAAGCATGCTGAGGAGGAGGCGGCCCATGCTGAGACGGACCTCACCGCCCGGGCCGAGCGCGACATATCGCAGCCCGTAGCCGAGATCATCGTCGAATCGAGGAATGGCGAGCCCCAGGTCGTGGACCTGGCCAGGACCAAGCCCGGTGCCGGGCGGGCGAAGGGCAATCAAACCTCTCGGAATCTTCCCCCCTTCACCAAGCGGGACGTGGTTGGGATTCTGGTGGCTGTGATCGGCACCTTGGTGCTCGGCGCCCTGACCGCCGCCTACGTCGGAGAAGATCAATCCCGGAATCTGGAGGCGGGGAACCTCGATGGCTTCCGGCCATTCGTGGCGCTGATCGCTCTGGGGATGACGCTGATCAACCTGGCTCACGTCGTGGGCCTGATCTTTTTTCAGAGCACGCGCTACACCGGTCCGTTCGAGAGTTTTTTTGCCCGGATGAGCCTCCTCGGCACGCCGATCGCAGTCGCTATCGCAGCGGCATTTCTCTTGCTCGATTAGGCAGGTTTAGCACTCCCCGCGTCGACCAAAGTGCGGATAGACTGAATCCATCGCTACTCCTCGCGAAGAGCGGATTGCCGGCAACGAGGCGATGTTCAGGCTTGGCAACGAACGCAGGGCCGGGTGGGAAGAGCATCACCAAGAATCCGAATCGGAGCTGTACTTCTGCGAATGCGCTGATCCAGATTGCAGGCAGAAAGTCAAACTCCGAAACGCCGAGTATGAAGCTGTGCGCTCCGATTCCCGCAGGTTTTTCGTGGTAAGCGGGCACGAGATTCCGGATGTCGAGACCGTGATCGAAAAGCATGAAGGGTGGTTGGTCATCGAAAAAGCCCCTGAGGTGACCAGCATCGTCCAAGCGCTGGATCCCCGTCACCGGTCCTGACCCATCCGAACATCGCTGCGGCACCGCGCGACCCCGACTGGCGTGACCCTGCGATCAGGCTAGGCGGACTAGGCCAGGGGGCGACACCAGACGGCAGGCGCGGCTGAGCGCGCAGTTGCCAAGCGGGGGGACGGCGGCTGCGACGGAGCGATCAGTCAGCTGCCGTCTTTGCGGTTCGCCTTTGCCTTAGAGGCGGCCCTCTGTAGCCGCGTCGCCTCTTCGGAGGCAACCAGCGCGGCCTCTTTTTGACCTAGGGCGCTGCTCTTTGAGTCAAGTGCCTTGAGACGCTCACGCTTGCCCTGATCCTCGGCGTGCCGCTTTCGGTTCTGAGCTGTGTTCTGGGCTGCCTGCTGGCGGCTGCGGGCCTTCTTGGCGATAGTGGACTTCCTGGCATCGCGGCGGTTCTTCGCCAGCCTGCGCTTTTGCTCGGCCGCCTGCTCCACCCGCCGTCGCAGTGCCTCGGTCTCGTCTCTGGTTTCTTGGACTTGCTCCTCACCCTTATCGGAGTGAAACGCTGCTTCGGCGCGGAGGCGGTTCGCGTGCTCGCGCTCCTTGGCAGCAGCCTGTCGACGACTCGCGTCAGCCTGCAGGGTGTCGTCACGAAGGAGCAAGCCGGCAGCCCCGCGAAGAGTCGCGTCAACTCGGTCCACCATCAAGCGTGCGGGTCCAGTGGAATTCCCACCGAGGCTGAGGGCACGGTCGAAAGGGAAGCGCGCAAGCTTCAACGAAGAGCCTATGAGCGCCCTGGGAATCGCTTGCAGGTTCATCGCTTCTCCTCCGGATCGATTTGGGCGGCTCGTGTCTCAGCGCGACGCGCCTCCTCCTCGAGTGCAGCCGCTGCCTCCTCCTCGCGACGGGCCTTGGCCAGTGCCTCCTGATCGGCCGCCCTGAGCTCTTGCTCCGCGGCCAGCCTCTGCTGGTCGACGGCCGAGCTCTGCGCCCGTTCCTGCCGATCTGCGTCGCGCTGAGCGGCCTGTTGATCTCGCGCGGCCGTCTCGATCTCCTGTTTTGCCTCGACGTCGGCTTGCAGCCGAGCCCGCTCCTGCTCCGTTTCGGCTCGGTCCTCACGGAGCTCCGCTTCAGCCTGTGCTCGCCCGGCTTCCGCCTGGCGTGTGGCCGCCTCTTTGCCGGCCTCGCCCTGAGCCTGCTGTAGCCGGCCCTCCCGTGCCAGTTCCTCATCAGCAAGCGCCTCACCGGCGATCTCCTTGACCTTTCCGGCCGCTTTACCCACCATTCCGCCGGCGGTACGTTCTTTGATCTCGGGGTCAGTCATCCATCCCTTTCTTGTCAACTCCGTTCCCTGGCCTGGATAGCGCGACTAAACGCGCGCGGAGCGTGCCTGTACCCCACATCCGTGCTTGGATAACACGGACAGCAAGGTCGGCGCGGCGGGCAAATCGATCCCGTTGAGGTTGACCGCCGAGGGTTTGCCGCCGCCCTAGGCTCGGGTACGAGCGCGCGATGCAGTCGCTGAGTCCGAAGGGACACTCGCCACAGGAGGAGCGACCACCGATCGTTGCCTACGCGGGTCTGAGTGCCCTATTTGCAAGCGGCTATACCGCGCTTTTGATCGCCAGCCGCAGGGGTGCGCTCGACCTCCCGTCGGAGTTCGGCGTGAAGGACCTCGTGATCCTCGGCGTGGCGACCCACAAGCTGAGCCGGCTGATCGCCAAGGACAAGGTGATGAGCTTCGCGCGGGCACCCTTCCGGCGCCGCAAGCGTGAAGCGTCGGGCCAGGTAAGAGAGGAGCCACGCGGGACGGGACCCCAGCGAGCCATAGGCGAACTCCTCGGCTGCCCCTACTGCTTGGGCCTATGGATCTCGGCCGGTCTCTCGATTGGTCTCGCCGTCGCTCCTCGCGAGACACGATTCGCCGCCTCAACCCTGACCGCGTTGACCATCTCCGACTTTCTCCAGCTCGCACATTTGGCCGGACGCGAAGCGGTTGATCAGCTCTAGTTTCGACTAGACCGGAGCAGACCAGGTCTCCCTGGATGATCGAGAGGAGCCCTACCGCCTGCTCGAGGATGTTTCGCTTTCGCTCGATCGGGGACTCAGTGGGTAGACGAGAGCCGCTGACGCGGTCCGTCCGCCGGCTGTGGTCCAAATGGGCAGGGTGACCTTCATCGTCACGAAGCACGGCCCAGCCGGAATCTAAACGGAAGGCAGCATGGAAGCTCACACTGAGGCGAGGCTGGACACGAGCCCACGCGCTCGCAATGGCGCTCGCAATGGCGCAGTTCGCCGGCTTGCAACCGAGACGAAGCAGGCATTCAAGACCACCGAGTTCTGGGGGATGGTCGGCGTGATCGTCGCGATTCTGGTCAGTGCCGCTGCGATCAAGGGCGGCGACACCGGAGGCACAGACGAGTTCATCGCCCGTCAGGCATGGCTCTACGTCTCGATTGTCGCTGGCGCCTACTTCATTAGTCGTGGTCTGGCGAAGGCCGGATCGCGCGATCCTTACACCGAGGACCGCAGCGACCGTTCCTAACCAGGGACGCTTAGAGATTGCAACGGGCCATCCTTCGGGGTGGCCCGTTTCTCCTCAACCCAGTACTGAGCATGACCAGGACGGAAGAAACCCAGGAAGACAGCACCGTCGGCGTTAAGGCGGAGCGCGACTGGCGCGCTGCGATCGCCCCCTACGCCAAGCCCCGCCTCGGCCGCAGTCTGCTGGACCTGGCGACCTCGGTTCTGCCCTATCTCGGGCTGTCGGCGCTGATGTACCTCGCGCTCGACGTCTCCTACGTGATCGTGCTGGCGCTCGCGGTGCCGGCTGCGGGGTTCCTCGTGCGCACCTTCATCGTCTTTCACGACTGCACGCATGGCTCGTTCCTGCCCGGCAAGCGCGCGAACCTATGGGTGGGACGGCTCTGCGCCCTGCTGGTCTTTGCACCCTTTGCGCGCTGGCGCCATCAGCACGCGATGCACCATGCGACCTCCGGCGATCTCGAGCGCCGCGGCGACGGGGACGTCCCGACCCTGACGGTGGCTGAGTACCGAGCCCTGCCGCCGAAGCGGCGGCTCGCGTATCGCCTGTTCCGCAATCCGCTCGTGATGTTCACGATCGGGCCGATTTACTCGATGATCATCGGTCCGCGCATGATTTCCCGCGACGTCCGTCCGCGGATCCGCCACAGCGTCTACCTCACCAACCTCGCCCTCGCCGTACTGATTGGCGGTCTCTGTTGGCTGATTGGGCCGCTCGCTTACCTGCAGGTGCAGATGCCCACTGCCCTCATGGCCGGCATGGCAGGGGTCTGGCTGTTTTATGTCCAACACCAGTTCGAGGACGCCTACTGGGAGGGCTCGGGGCGGTGGAGCTACGCCGATGCAGCCCTGCGCGGCAGCTCGTATTTGAAGCTGCCCAAGGTTCTGCAGTTCTTCAGCGGCAACATCGGCCTCCACCACGTACACCACATCAGCGCCCGCGTTCCCAACTACAACCTGCAGCGAGCACACGCCGAGAACTTGGTTTTCCACGACGTGCCGACCCTGACGCTGATCGACGGCATCCGCACCGTCCGGTTAAAGCTCTGGGACGAGGAGCGCGGCCGCATGGTCTCCTTCGCCGAAGCCGGTGAGCCCACCCCCGCACCGGCCTCGGCGACTTTCTGAGCGGCGCAAGGAAGGGAATCAGGGCCTTCTCAAATCCTGAAGACCCCCCTTGGCCGGAGTCGGATCAGGGCCTGCCGGAAGCATCAACGGGTCCTACTTGTGGCGACCGGTTGCGCGGCGGGCCGGGCCGCGATCGCCACCACCCGTAGCTCGGCACTTCCGCGCCGCGATTTGGTGCGGCGATATCCACATTCCACGCCCACCCGCGCGTCCGCCGTTCGTAGCTTCGGGCCATGCAGGGCCCGAACCGGCGCGAGCAGGGTCAGGGGACGGTCGAGTGGATCGGTCTCCTTCTCCTGGTCGCGCTGCTGTTCGCGGCGCTCTTGGCCGCCGGCATGCGGGTGCCTGTCGGCACGCTGGCCCCCGCGATCGCAGCCCGGATTATCTGCGCGGCCTCGCTCGGGACGGTGTGTGGAGAGAAGCCGGGCCTCACCGCTGTCTACGGGCGCGGGGTCGCCCGGCTCGTCCGCCGCCACGCCCCGAGCCTCGCCTACGAGGCCGGGATGCGGGCCCTGCCGGTCGACTTCCGCCGCTGCCGCGCCGCCCGCTGCTCGAACGGTCGCGGCGAGGGGACCGTCACGCGGTCGAATTCGGGCGAGCCAGTCGTCGCCTTCGTGCACGTCGTCGACTGCCGCCGCCGGGAGCCCCCCAACCCTGACTGCACCGGCAGCCGGGCCGGCAACCTCTACCTCCAGTACTGGACCTACTACCCCGACAGCTCGACCCTGCGCGGGGTGCCGGTGGCGGGACAGCGCGGGTACCACCGCGACGACTGGGAGGGGGTTCAGATCAGGCTCGCCGCCGACGGCCGCGTCGAGCAGCGGGCGTCCTCCCACCACGGCTACAACTGCGAGCAGGGCCCGGCCAACTGGGGCTCGGATGCCGGCATCGGTCCCCTCAAAGCCATCGCCGAGGCGGTCGGGGCGCGCCCGCGCGGAGGCTGGTGCCGCGCCTCGAGGTGGCTGTTCGTCTCCGGCGGCAGCCACGCCGGCAACGTCCGCGGCGACTTTCGAAACGTTGCTCGCGTAACGCCAGGCGACCGCATCCGGCTGATCCCGCTGGAGCCGCTGAGCGCCTCGCCGACGCGCTTCGCGGTCAGCCCGCCCTGGCGCAAGCAGGTCTGGCGCGACCCCGAGGCGGAGGGAACCGGCTGAACAATTGCGGCGGCTCCGCCGCCTGACCAGCCTGTGCCGGCGCGAAACGGCGCCGGCCCCATATCTACTTCGGGGCCATCCGCAGGGCGCCGTCGAGGCGGATCGTCTCCCCGTTCAGCATCGGGTTCTCGACCACCTGCATCGCCAGCCGGGCGTATTCCTCGGGCAGGCCGAGCCGAGACGGGAACGGCATCGTCGCCCCGAGTGCGTCGCGGGCCTCCTGCGGCAGCGCCGCCAGCAGCGGCGTGTCGAAGAGGCCCGGCGCGATCGTGACCACGCGGATCCCCCGCGAGGCGAGGTCGCGCGCCGCCGGCAGCGTCAACCCGACGATGCCGCCCTTCGACGCCGCGTAGGCGACCTGGCCGATCTGGCCGTCGAAGGCGGCGATCGAGGATGTGTTCAGGCAGACGCCGCGCTCGCCGCCGCCGTCGGGCTCGTTGTCGTTCATCGCCGTCGACGCGAGCCGCAGGACGTTGAAGGTCCCGATCAGGTTCACCTTGATCACGTTGGAGAAGATCTCCAGGTCGTGGGGGCCCTGCTTGCCGGACACCCGCTGAGCCCAGCCGATCCCCGCGCAGCAGACCGAGATCCGCAACCCGCCGTCGGCGGTTGCCGCCTCGACCACCGCTTCCCGCACCGCCGCCTCCTCGGTGACGTCGGCGGCGACGAAGGAGCCGCCGATCTCGCTTGCCAGCGCCTCCCCCTTCTCGGCGTTGAGGTCGGCGATCACGACCCGGGCGCCGCGCTCGGCCAGCGCCCGCGAGGTGGCCTCGCCCAGCCCCGAGGCTCCGCCGGCGACCAGCGCCCCTGTTCCTTCGGCCTGCATCGGCGTCGCAGACTAGCCGGGCGCCAGCGCCTCGATCAGCTCGCCGAGCTTGTCGGGGGTCGTGATCGGGGTCAGGATCGGCAGCGTGATGCCGCCGTCCACGAAGGCGCCGAGCCGATCCTTCATTTCCTCCGGGGTGCCGAAGACGAAGGTGTCCTCGATCAGCTCCCAGGGGGCGGCCGCCGCCGCGGCCTGGCGGTCCTTGGCCTCCCAGGCGGCGACCATCTCGGCGATCTCGGACTCGTAGCCGAGCCAGCGGTAGAAGGCCGCATAGACCGGCACCGTGACGTACGAGGAGAACATGAACCGGGCCAGTGGCTCGACCTGCTCGCGTTCGCCCGGCAGGCAGAAGAAGCGGCACAGCAGCTCGAACTCGTCGCCGGCGCCGTCGAGCTGCTCGGTCACCTTTGGGAGCCCGGCGAGGGGGAGGAAGTTGGTGAAGGCGCCGTCGGCGCGCTCCAGCGCCAGCTCGAGCATCTTTCCGCGCAAGCGCCGCCAGCACGATCGGCACCCGCTCGGCGGGAGCCGTCTCGAGCTTGAAGCCGGTCGAGGTCCGCTCGCCATCGAGGGCGGTGCGCAGAAAGTCAACCGTCTCGGCGACCTTGCTCAGGGGACGTTCGAAGGGGATCCCGTTCCAGCCTTCGACGATCCGGTCCGAGGAAGAGCCGATCCCGAGCACGAAGCGGCCCCCGGATGCGTCGGCCAGCGCCGCCGCCTCCTGCGCCAGCAGCGCCGGGCCCCGCTGGAAGACACCGACGATCCCGGTGCCGAGGCGCGCCCGCTCGGTCCAGGCCGCCGACAGCGCCAGCGGCGTGAACCCGTCGGGGCCGTTGGTCTCGCCGCTCCAGAGGTCGGTGTAGCCGGCCGCTTCGGCCCCGCGCACCAGATCGGAATGCGCTCCCGAGCGGCAGCCCGGGAAGCGGCAATGTCAAGCCCCAGCGTTGGTCGGGCATGCGCGGACCCTATGCCAAGCGGTGGCAAAGTTGCCGCAACCACGCAGGGGCATCGGATAGGCTCGCCCGCGCGTGGACCTCTCGCGGCTACAGCGATACGAGGTGTTGGGGCTGGCATCGGCGGCGATCCTGGTCATCAGCCTCTTCCTGCCCTGGTTCAGCCTTACCGACGTCCCGGAGCGCGCCCAGCAGGAGGCCTGGGTCTGCGGCACGAACGACTTCGAGTGCACCGGGTGGGAGACCTTCCCGATCGCGCGCTGGCTGTTCATCGCCGCCGCCGTGGCGCCGGTGCTGCTCGCCTACTTCATCGTCACCCACCAGCGGGGCCAGTACCCGACCGGCGAGTTCACGATGACGGTCGGCCTGACGGTGATCGTCCTGGTCGGCTTCAACGGCCTGATCCAGAAGCCGGGCGGCGACTTCTCGTTCGGGGTCAGCCTCGACTACGGCTACTTCATCGCCCTGCTGACGGGCTTCGGCCTTGCCGTCGCCGGGGCGCTGCGATCGCTGGAGTCGGGCGGCGGCGCGCAGCGAAAACCACCGGCGACCTACTGACCGGCAGCCGCCGGGGTAGCCTGGGGAGCGGTCGATGAGCGTCATCTCTCAGGACGTCCGCTCCGGGTCGAAGCCGGATCGAAACCTGGCCCTGGAGCTGGTCCGCGTGACCGAAGCCGCCGCTCTGGCCGCGGCGCGCTGGGTCGGGCGCGGCGACAAGGAGGCGGCCGACCAGGCCGCGGTCGACGCGATGCGGCTGATGCTGCACACGGTTCCGATGGACGGTGTCGTCGTGATCGGCGAGGGAGAGAAGGACGAGGCCCCGATGCTCTACAACGGCGAGCGGATCGGCGACGGCAGCCCGCCGGTGGTCGACATCGCCGTCGACCCGCTGGAGGGGACGCGGTTGACGGCGCTCGGAGAGCCCTCGGCGCTGGCGGTCGTGGCGCTGTCCGAGCGCGGGACGATGTTCGATCCCGGCCCCTGCGTGTACATGGAGAAGATCGCCGGCGCGCCGCGGATCGCCGACTGCCTCAGCCTCACCGAGCCGCTCGGCGAGGTGATCCGGGCGGTCGCCGAGCGCAAGGGGGGGACGGTGGGGGAGGTCACCGTGGTGATGCTCGATCGCCCCCGCCACGAGCAGGCGGTTGAGGAGATCCGCGAGGTCGGCGGGCGGATCCGGTTCATCAAGGACGGCGACGTCGCCGCGGCGCTGCTGGCGGTCAGCCAGGGAACCGGGGTCGACCTCCTCTGGGGGATCGGCGGCACGCCGGAGGGGGTTCTCTCCGCCGCGGCGATCAAGTCACTGGGGGGCCAGATCCTCGGCCGCCTCTGGCCTCGTGACGACGAGGAGCGCCAGACGGCAGTGGACGCCGGCTATGACCTCGAGCGGGTGCTCGACGTCGACACCCTGGTCGGCGGCTCCGATGTCTTCTTTGCCGCCACCGGCGTCACCGACGGCGACCTGCTCGACGGGGTCCGCTACCTCGGCGACGGCCACGCTTCGACCGAGTCGCTGGTGATGCGCTCGCGCTCGGGGACGGTGCGCAAGGTCGGGGCCCGCCACGACCAGGCGAAGCTGCGCGAGCTGACCACCGGCCTCTACGGCTGAGCCGCCGGGCAGCTTCGCCGCCGGCTGGCTACAACGGAACCTCTCCGTCGTCATCCGCGAGCGCCCCGACCTGCGACGGCGGCAGGTCCAGCTCTGCCAGCGAGCGCAGGAAGCCGTGCGTGATGAGGACGTGGAGGCGGAGCTGGGTGGCGGCGTAGAGGTGGGATCCGAAGCGGGCGAACCAGCCCCGCCCGCGCAGGAACGGATAGAAGTTCTGCACCTCCGAGCGGACCCGGACCCGCTCGCAGTCGGGCGCGTCGCCTTCGCGCGGCTCGAGCCGGCGCACCGAGATCCGCAGGAACCCGCGGCCCGGGAAGGAGACCAGCAGGCCGCGCTCGATCGGCCAGGTGACCTGGCCGAAGCCGGGCCCGGTGTCGTAGCTGGGCCTTCGAAACCGCAGCAGCACCAGGCGGCGGTGCAGGAACACGACCGAGCGCGAGCCGGGGTCATAGAGGACCCGCAGCAGGCCCAGCGACACCCGCCGCAGGTGGCGCCAGTAGGCGGCCGCGAGCCGCTCCAGGTAGGAGGGACGCCAGAGCTGGGCCAGCAGCTCCGCCGGCAGCGTCGCCTCGGCCTCCTGGACCGAGCCGACCGGGCCGTCGGGATCGACAGGCGACTTCGCCTGGCCCAGCAGCTCGATCCGCGGCAGCGGCCGCTCAGTTGGCGCCGTCGGAGATCGCTTCATGGACGTAGGGCAGGGTTCCGGTGTCGTGCAGTTCATGGCGCAGCGAGTTGATCACCGCGCCGGCCATCAGGGCCAGGCTGAGCGCGTAGAACCAGATCAGCGCGAAGAGGACGAACCCGAGCGTGGAGCCGAAGCGCGAAAGGCCGGACACGCTGGTGAGGTAGATCGGAAACAGCCAGTTGGCGAGGCCGGTGGTGGCGGTGACGAAGAGCGCCCCCGGCCAGACCGCCCGCCAGCGCATGTGTCCCTTGGGCACCGCCCAGTAGATCACGCAGCAGACCAAAAAGGTCAGGGCCAGGGCGCCGGCGATCAGCAGCAGGTTGACCAGCACCTGGGTTGTGGAGAGGCCCAGGGGCAGGTCGTTGGTGCGGTCGATCAGCGCTCCCTCGACGGTCGGCAGGAAGACGCTGGCGGCGAGGAAGGCGACGACCACGATCAGCATCACGAACGAAAACCGCTTCTGCTCGACCCAGCTACGGCATTCGACGTGGTAGATGCGGCAGAAGGCGGTGTCCATCGCGCCCCAGAACGAGGCGCCGATCCAGAGCGCCGCCAGGGCGGCGACGATGCCGATCGTGGTCGAGTTGTTCTCGATCCGGTTGAGGACGTTCTCCAGCGTGTCCTGCTCGGTGTTCGGGAACAGGCGCTGGAGGTCGGCGAGGATCTCAGCCTCGACGCCGCCGATCCGCAGCACCTGGCTGAACACGAACAGGACCAGGAGCACGAACGGGAACACCGCCAGCATCAGGTTGTAGGCGACCATCGCCGACAACCCGGTGACGTTCTCCTCGTAGGCGCGGTGCCAGAAGGCGCGCAGCCACGGACCGGGGTGGCGGACATCCAGGCGCCCCGCCGGCGTGACCGCTGCGGCGCGCTGCTCCTCGATCAGCGCCGTACTACCGCCTTCCCGATCTCATTCGCCGTCCGCTCGGCCAGCTTCAGGCCGGCGGCGGCCGTGCCCGCCGGCCAGGCCCAGGCCGGCTCGCGCCAGGCGCCCGAGCCCCGAGCCCTCGGGGGGACCAGGATCGGCGATCGGCTCGGGCGCCGGCGTGACCGCTGCGGCGCGCTGGCGGCGGGCCGCCGCCCGCTGCGGGGTTTCGACGCTGGGCCGCGACTTCGGCAGGTCTCCCAGCAGGCCTCTCTCGCGCTCGCTCATCTATTCAGCCTTTTCGGTCGGGGTTGGTCCCTGCTCGACGCTCCCGGCCACCGTAACAATCGCCTACGCCGGTGTTGGTGCCGGACCGGGCCGCGGGGTGAATTGCGGGGCGCGACTTTTCGCCCAATTCGCGGTTTCACCCTCCGACGGCGATCTTGACTTCAAAAACTGAAGCGACTACCATGCGAACAGACGTTTGACGTTTGATGGCCGTGCGAGTCGGGCAAGTGGGCTTGGGCAGTGCAGATCGTCCTCGCGGATCCTGAAATGCGGTCCGCGTTTTTGTGACCCCGGCGAAACGATCGGCTAGCAACGTGGACGACCGGTAAACCGCAGAGCGCAAGACAACGAATAGAGAGAGATGCTGGTAGCAGAGCTTCAGGAGCTGGAAGAGGTAAAGGGGCTGATCACCAAGGGTCAGCAGTTCGGCGTGCTGACTTTCGGCGACGTCGCCTCCGCGGTCTCGGAGGTCGATCTCGACGAGTCCGACGTCGAGGACCTCTACGGCCACATCGAGAAGCAGGGGATCGAGCTGGTCGAGGACGTCGACCCGGCCCAGCGGACTCCTGCCGACGCCGAGCCCGCCGAGACCGGCAAGCGCGGCCGGCGCCGTCAGAAGCAGGCGCTGGACCTGAAGCCGGACATGACGACCGACTCGCTGCAGCTGTTCCTCAAGGACATCGGCAAGGTCCGCCTGCTGACCGCGCAGGAGGAGGTCGACCTCGCGAAGCGGATCGAGCGCGGCGACCTCGACGCGAAGCAGAAGATGGTCGAGTCCAACCTGCGCCTGGTCGTCTCGATCGCGAAGAACTACCGCAACCAGGGCCTGCCGTTCCTCGACCTGATCCAGGAGGGGACGCTGGGCCTGGTCCGGGCGGCGGAGAAGTTCGACTACCGCAAGGGCTTCAAGTTCTCCACTTACGCGACCTGGTGGATCCGCCAGGCGATCGCCCGCGCCCTGGCCGACAAGGCACGGACGATCCGCATCCCCGTGCACGTGGTCGAGAAGCTGAACAAGATCGGCCGCGCCGAGCGCAAGCTGGTCACCGAGCTGGGCCGCGAGCCGACTCCGGAGGAGATCGCCGAGGTGACCGGGATCGACCCCGAGGAGGTCGACTCGATCAAGCGCTCCGCGCAGGCCCCGGTCTCGCTGGAGAAGCCGGTCGGCGACGAGGAGGAGTCCGAGTTCGGCCAGTTCATCGCCGACGAGAAGGCCGAGTCGCCCTTCGAGCGCGCCGCCGACCTGCTGACCAAGGAGGCGCTGAAGGAGGCCCTCGAGAACCTCTCCTACCGCGAGCGCCGCGTGCTCGAGCTGCGCTACGGGCTCGGCGGCGAGCACCCGCGGACCCTCGACGAGGTCGGCCGCACCTTCAACGTCACCCGCGAGCGGATCCGCCAGATCGAGAACCAGTCGCTGAAGAAGCTGCAGTCGCTGGCCGAAGCCCAGAAGCTGCGCGAAGTCGCGTAGGGCCGAACGCCCGCTCAGCCGTTTAGAGCAGCAAGGACGTCGGCGGCGACGCGATCCGGTTGCTCGGCGATTTGCTGCCAGCTGTATCGGAGCACGCCGAATCCGACCTCGCGAAGCATCAGGTCCCGGCCGCGATCACGGGCCATCCCCGACCTGGTGCCATGGGCAGCGCCCCCGTCGAGCTCGACCACCAGGCGCTCCGCCGCCCAGAGCATGTCGACCATTACCCCGGCGACGGTTGCATTCACCGCCGGAAGCGGGATCGCGCGCGCCTCGCAGAGAGCGATGAAACGCTCTTCGAGGACGCTGCGGGTACGGGCCAGCTGGGGAAGGTGGCGTTTCAACGCCGCGCGTAAGGCAGCGCTTCCGGGCTGGCCGGCCCGAAGCACAGCCTCGATATCGGCTAGCTGCACGAGTCGCAGGTATTCCGCCTCGGCGAGGGCCCGGCGCAGAATCGCAGCGGGCAGGGTGGAAGCGACGTCGAGGAGAGTTCGGGGAACCGTCGTGACCGGCAGCCCGCGAACGACCACTCGTTCCAATTGGCGTGGTTGATGGACCTTTACGCCAGGCCTCGAGCGGTGCCGGCGAGGCACGCTGATGTGAATCGGGCGCGGCCGATCGGGAATCAGCCGCCACCACCAGGCTGCCGTGGCGTGGCTGAGCGCCGCGCCGACGCCGACGTGGAACAGGGCAGCGGCAAGTCGCCCCTCCACTGGGAGCGCCTGATGGCCGACGGCGTAGACGCGTGGGTGAACGCGGTGCAGGCGCCCCGCGGCACGGGCACGTGAGATGGCTGACGCGCTCATGCCTGATCGCTCCAACTGCCTGCTGGTAACGACCCCCCACTGGCGTTCCGCAAGTCGAGCAACCCGAAGCGTCGCACCTGACGCCCGGGGGCCGGGAGTGCGGTGCGGCGCTTGAGGCATGTGATTGGAAGGGAGGAAGCGCTCGGTCTCGCCCCCTACGAGCCCGAAGTACCGCGACCGCCCGTTGAACCTTTCCCTGCCGGTTCGCATAGACCAGGGCGTAGCGTGCAGCCCTCGATGCTGGACGAGACAGCTGTCAGGCGGGCCGGGGCCGACGACCTGCCGCGCGTTGCCGAGGTGCTGGCGCAGGCGTTCGGGGACGACGCTGCCTGGGCGCACGTGGTGCCTGAAGACGGGCGGGCGGAGCGGCTGCTCGCCTACTTTCGTTACGAGGTGAACCATCTGCCGTCCGGCCATCAAGCCTGGATCAGCGAGGACGGCAGCGGGGCTGCGGTCTGGGCCGAACCGGGCCGGTGGCGGGTTTCGCTGCTGCACGCGCTGCGATCGGGCCCGGCGATGGCAGGGGTGTTCGGGCGACGGCTCCCGCTGGCGACCCGCTTCCAGTGGCGGGCGGAGCGGTTGCACCCCGACGCCGAGGCCCACTGGTACCTGCATCACC
This sequence comes from uncultured Actinomycetes bacterium, assembly GCA_963793785.1. Classification (GTDB taxonomy): domain Bacteria; phylum Actinomycetota; class Thermoleophilia; order Solirubrobacterales; family 70-9; genus CAWCBH01. The sequence continues at coordinate 1,876,731 of CAWCBH010000003.1, read as the reverse complement.
TTGGAGTCGTCCCCGAGCTCCAGGGCCGCGGACTCGGGGCGATGCTGATGCGGCCGGTGCTGGAGCGCTGCGATCGCGAAGCGCTGCCCGCCTACCTGGAGGCGAGCAGCCCTCGCAACAGGGCGCTGTATGAGCGCAACGGCTTCTCGCTGAATGGTGAGTTCGAGGTGCCGGGCGGCGGCCCGGTGGTGGCGAGGATGTGGCGCGAGCCCCGCGAGCCCTAAAGCCGCGCCCCCGTTGGCCGATAAGGCCGAAGATGTTCGACGTCGACTCCGCACTGCGCACCCTGGTCGAGCGGGAGGGATCGGACCTGCACGTCAAGGTCCCCTCGCCGCCGATCGTCAGGGTCCACGGCCAGCTCGCTCCACTCGAGGGCCACGAAGGCCTTTCGCCCGAGGACACCGAGAAGGCCCTGCAGGACATTGCCACGCCATCGGCGCTGGCCGAGTTCGAGCAGGACGGGGAGGCGGACTTCGCCTACGCGATCCCGGGCGTCTCGCGATTTCGCGTCAACGCGTTCCGCCAGCGCGGCTCGGTCTCGATCGTCTGCCGCGCGATCCCCTACAACATCCGCTCGATCGACGATCTCGGCCTGCCCGACGTCGTCCGCGACCTTGCCGAGCAGCCGCGCGGGATCATCCTCGTCACCGGCACCACCGGCTCCGGGAAGTCGACGACGCTGGCGGCGATGATCGACCACATCAACTCGACCCGGGCCCGCCACGTGGTCACGCTCGAGGATCCGATCGAGTACCTGCACCGCGACAAGCAGTCGATCATCAACCAGCGCGAGGTCGGGAGCGACACCGAGAGCTTTGCCCGCGCGATGCGCCGGGTCCTGCGCCAGGACCCCGACGTGATCCTGATCGGGGAGATGCGCGACGAGGAGACGGTGCGGACGGCGCTGTCGGCGGCGGAGACCGGGCACCTCGTCCTCTCGACCGTCCACACGCTCGACGCGACCGAGACGATCAACCGGATCATCGACTTCTTCCCGCCCCACCTTCAGCACCAGGCGCGGGTGATGCTCGCTTCGACCCTGCGCGGCGCGATCGCCCAGCGACTGGTCCCCAATGCCACCGGCGACGACCGGGTCGCGGTCTCCGAGGTGCTGGTTGTCACCGGCCGGGTTCAGGACCTGATCCTCAATCCCGACGAGACGGGCAAGATCAGCGAGGTGATCTCGGAGGGCGAGTACTACGGCATGCGCACCTTCGACCAGGCGCTGCTCGGCTACGTGATGGAGGGGCGGATCTCCGAGCCGGTGGCGATGGAGACCGCCTCCAGCCCGCACGACTTCAAGCTGATGCTCGCGGCCCGCGGCCAGCGAGCCAGCGGCATCGAGCAGCTCGGCGCCAACGGCGATTCGCCGGTCGAGCAGCCTTCCGGCGCGCCGAACTCCTAGTACGCGCGGCCAGCGCCGGCGAGCGGAGGCCTGGACAGCGGCCTGCCGCCCTCAAGCGGCGCCGTCGTTCGACCGATGTGCTCGCAGATGCGAGCCCGCGCCGCCCAACTCCTGCGCGCCCTGCTCCGGTCCGAGGACGGCGTCGCCGTTCCGACGGTGATGATGCTTGTCCTGCGCCGCGACCGCGCTCGGCATGGTCTCGGTGATCGGCTCGATCTCGACCCAGCGCGGCAGCGTCCGCGACCAGGACTCCAAGGTCGGCGCTGGCCGCCGCCGACGCCGGCGTCAACCGGGCGCTGTGGCGCCAGAACAAGATGCCCCCGCAAACCGGCTACTTCTGCGCCGCAAACGCCACCGCAAGCGCCGGCTGGTGCCCCGCCTACACGGGCACAGGTCGGCAATGCGACCTGGAGCTACCAGGTCAGCGTCCCCGACGCCGGCGGGATGGTCGAGATCGTCTCCACCGGCAGCCGCGACTCGGTCAGCCGCAAGGTCTCGCTGCTCAGCAGGCTCAACACCGGCGCCGACGTCTTCGGCGGCGAGCGGGTGATCACCAAGGACTGCGATCGACATGGACAGCAACGCCGAGATCAACGTCAACGTCGGCACCAACGGCTGGATCCACCTCGACAGCAACTCGGAGATCTGCGGCGGGATCCGCCACGGCGAGGGCGAGGACGTCACCTTCGACAGCAACTCGGGCCAGTGCGCGGGCTACTCGCTCGTCGCCGGCAGACCGCGAGCTGCCGCCGATCTTCAAGCCGGGCCTGGCGACCAACAACAGCAACGGGCGGTTCTTCAGCCAGGACATCCGCACCGGCGGCAGCGGCAACGTCAGCTGGAACTCGACCACCCGTGTCCTCTCGATGAACAGCAACGCGACCTTGACGATGGGCGGGACCGACTACTTCATCTGCAGGCTGGTGATGGACAGCAACTCCCGCCTCTACATGGCAGCGGGGGCGAAGGTGCGGATCTACTTCGACACCCCGGAGAACTGCGGCCTGGCGGCGAACACCGCCCAGATCGACATGAGCTCGAACACCGAGGTCTCCAGCACCTCCTGGAACCCCGACGCTCGGCAACTTCGACCTGCTCGGCTTCTACATGTTCGGCTCGCCGAACCGAGCGACCCGGGCGCAGTTCAACAGCAACGCCAACGTGACCAGCGAGTTCGTCCTCTACGCGCCCTACACCGACATCGACATGAACAGCAACACGACCTACGTCGGCGCGATCGCCGGGAAGACGCCTGCACATGGACAGCAACGCGCAGATCATCTCGCACGTGAACATGCCGCCGCCGCTGATCGACAGCGCCCCGTTCTTCGCCAAGAGCCGCTACGTCGAGTGCGCGACCACGGTCACCGGCACGCCCGACGCCGGATGCTGACGAGGCCCGGATCGGGCGCTCCGCGGCCTGCCGGGGCTGTTTCGCCGCTCAAGGTCCGCTCGCCGCCTGACGACTTAGAGGAGTGAGCCGATGAGGGACGCGATCAACAACAACCCGATCGCGCAGATCGCCGTCGTCGGCGTGCTGCTGGTGGTCACCGGCCTGCTGCTGATGATGGGTCCGCTGAAGAAGGACTCCGACGGAAGCTGCTGCCGGCAGGCCGCACCCGAGCTCGGCTCGGCCGAGGCCGCCGCCAGACGGCGACCGCTGCTGCGGCTACCGGCGTCGGCCACGACGGTCCCTGTCGTGCCCGGCCCGCCGCTGCCGCGGCAGGTCACCGCGGCGCAGGAGGCGGGCAAGGTCGTGACACTTCTGGTCGTTCGTGCCGGAGGGACCGATGACCGCCTGCTGCGCGGGGCGGCGACAAGCCTTCGGGGCGTCCCGGGCCTGGCTTTCTTCTCCACCCGGGCGGAGGGGATCGCCCGCTACGCGCGCATCACCCAGGGCGTCGACGTAGACCGCGTCCCGGCGCTGGTCGTGGTCCGTCCTCCCGAGCAGGCCGGCGGCGTCTCCAGCGCCGAGGTCCGGTACGGGTTCCGCGACGCCGCCAGCGTCGTGCAGGCGGTCCGCGACGTCCTCTACCAGGGACCGGCCGTCGGCTACTCGCCCGAGTAGGCAGGGCCGAGGAGAACGGGAGCCTCGATGGCCCCAGATTCCTACCCAGGTCATCTGCGGCCGGTGCCGTCCTCGGGCGAGGCGACGGCCCGCGTGCTCGACGAGGAGGATTCGCCGGGCGTCGCGGGGCTGACGCCGCCGCTCAAGGCCGGGCGCTCCAGCGGCTTCGTCAGCGATGTGATCGTCGAGCTCGGCTACGCCTCGGCGGAGCGGGTCGAGAGCGTCGTTGCCCAGGCCCGCACTGCGGGCCGCCCTCCGGAGGAGCTGCTGCTCGAGGAGGGGATCATCGATTCCGAGCAGCTCTCCCGGGCGGTCGCCGAGCGCTACGGCCTCGATCACGTCGACCTCGCCGTCTATCAGGTCGACATGGCCGCGGCGAACCTGCTGGCGGTCAGCTCGGCGCGCCGCTATCGCGCCCTGCCGATCGGCTACGTGAACCCGGAGACGCTGCTGGTCGCCGCCGCCGACCCCTCGAACGTGATCGCCGTCGACGACATCCAGATGGCGACCGGTCTCGACTGCCAGGTCGCCGTCGCTCCGGCAGAGGACATCGAGTCCCTGATCGGTCGCCTGAACACGCTCCAGAACGCGGTCAGCGAGGCGATCGACGATGCCGACACAGGCGACGATGCGGGCGCCGACGTCTCCGACCTTCGGGCCTCGGCCGACGACGCCCCGGTGGTGAAGCTCGTCTACAGCGTCCTCGGGCAGGCGGTCAACGAGGGCGCCTCCGACATCCACTTCGAGCCCGAGGAAGGGGAGATGCGGGTCCGCTTCCGGGTCGACGGCGTTCTCTACGAGGCCGCCCACGTCCCGAAGCGGATGGTCTCGGCGGTGATCTCGCGGCTGAAGATCATGGGCGACCTCAACATCGCCGAGAAGCGCGTCCCCCAGGACGGCCGCGTCGGAGTCAAGGTCGAGGAGCGCCAGATCGACCTTCGTGTCACCACCTTGCCGACCCAGCGCGGGGAGGGGGCGACGATCCGCATCCTCGACAAGGACAACGCGCTGCGCTCGCTCGACCAGCTCGGCATGGACGGCGACGCCAGGGTCAGCTTCGACGATTGCATCCGCCAGGCCTACGGCGCCGTCCTCGTCACCGGGCCGACTGGATCGGGCAAGTCGACGACCCTCTACGCGGCGCTGGCGGAGCTGAACGCGGTCGAGAAGAAGATCATCACGATCGAGGACCCGGTCGAGTACCGGCTGGCCGGGAATCAACCAGATCGGCGTCAACCCGAAGGCCGGTCTCAGCTTTGCGGCGGGGCTGCGATCGATCCTGCGCGCCGACCCCGACGTGGTGATGGTGGGAGAGATCCGCGACGGCGAGACGGCGCGGATCGCGGTCGAGGCGGCGCTGACCGGTCACATGATGCTGACCACGCTGCACACCAACGACGCCCCCGGGGCGATCACCCGGCTGGCGAAGATGGGCATCGAGTCGTTCCTGACCGCCTCGGCGGTCGACTGCGTGGTCGCCCAGCGGCTGGCCCGCAAGCTCTGCACCCACTGCAAGAAGCGGACGACGCTCTCGGCCGAGGTGCTGGCGGAGGCCGGGTTCAAGGTCGGCGGCGAGCTGGAGGCCTACGCGCCGGCCGGCTGCCCGCGCTGCAATCGCAGCGGCTACCGCGGCCGGATCGCGCTCTTCTCGGTGATGATGATGAGCGAGCGGATCAAGGACCTGGCCGTGAACCTGGCCCCGGAGGCCGAGGTTGCCACCGCGGCCCGCGAGGAGGGGATGCTGACCCTGCGCGAGGACGGCGTGGCGAAGGTGCGGGCCGGGGTGACCAGCATCGAAGAGGTCACCCGGGTCACCACCTGAGTAGTCGGTACCCCGGGTTCAAGTCGACGGCCGAGAACGGACGATCTAGAGCGAGATGGACTTCGACTTCGCTGACGTGCTCACCCGGATGGTGGAGCTGAAGGCCTCCGACGTCCACCTCACGGCAGGGTTCGGCCCCGCCGTGCGCACCCGCGGGCGGATCGCGCCGCTCGACGGCTACCCGCCGTTGACCGCCGCAGCAGACCCGCGACGTCGTCTACAGCATCCTCAACGACGACCAGCGCAAGCGGTTCGAGAACAACCAGCAGCTCGACCTCGCCTACGCGATCCCCGGCGTCGCCCGCTTCCGCGTCAACGTCTTCTTCCAGCGCGGCGCGATCAGCGCCGCCTTCCGCCGCGTCCCGCACGAGATCCCGACCCTCGACTCGCTGGCGCTGCCGCAGGTGCTGCGCGAGTTCACCACCAAGCCGCGCGGCTTCGTGCTCGTCACCGGGCCCACCGGCTCCGGCAAGTCGACCTCGCTGGCGGCGATGATCGACATCATCAACGAGGAGCGCGAGGAGCACATCCTCACGATCGAGGACCCGATCGAGTTCCTCCACCAGCACAAGAGCTGCATCGTCAACCAGCGCGAGATCGGCGCCGACGCGCTCGACTTCTCCGTCGCCCTGAAGGCCGCCCTCCGCGAGGACCCCGACGTGATCCTGGTCGGCGAGATGCGCGACCTGGAGACGATCTCGACCGCGCTGACCGCTGCCGAGACCGGGCACCTCGTCTTCGCGACCCTGCACACCCAGTCGACGGCGCAGACCGTGGACCGGATCATCGACGTCTTCCCTCCCGCCCAGCAGCAGCAGGTGCGGATGCAGCTCTCGATCGCCCTGCAGGGGATCGTCACCCAGCAGCTGCTGCCGACCGCGGACGGCTCCGGCCGCGTCGTCGCCACCGAGGTGCTGGTGCCCAACCCGGCGATCCGCAACCTGATCCGCGAGGGCAAGACGCACCAGATCTACTCCGCGATCCAGACCTCCGGCGCGATCGGCATGCAGACGATGGACGCCGACCTGGCGCGGCTCGTGCGCGGCGGCGACGATCACCCGCAAGCTGGCCGAGCAGCGGGCCGCCGTCCCCGAGGAGCTGAAGCGCCTGATCGGCGGCGGCGTGCCGGAGCCCACCCCGCAGGCCGAGCCGGTCGCTGCCGCGGCCTACTAGGCGGGAGAGCCCGATGGCAGCCCAGAGCACATTCGCCTTCCGCGCCGTCGACCTCGCCGGGATGCCCTCCCAGGGAGAGGTCGTCGCCGACTCCAAGGTCGCGGTCAGCGAGCAGCTCCGCGCCCGCGGGCTGATCGTCCTCGACGTCTCCGAGAAGCGGGAGGCGTTCAAGATCGAGAGCCTCTTCAAGCGCTTCAGCGGCGTGCCGATGCGCGAGCTGGCGGTCTTCTCGCGCCAGTTCGCGACCCTGGTCGCCTCGGGGATGCCGATGCTGCGCTCCCTGCACACGCTCGCCGACCAGACCGAGGACGAGATGCTGAAGGAGGCGATCACGAGCCTTCGCGCCGACGTCGAGGCCGGCAGCTCGCTGGCCCAGGCGATGGATCGCCAGCCGGACGTGTTCGACCGCCTCTTCCGCTCGATGGTCCGCTCCGGCGAGCAGTCGGGCCGGCTCGAGGACGCCCTGGAGCGGGTCGCTCACCAGTTCGAGAAGCTGGACGCGCTGCGGCGCCAGATCCGCTCGGCGATGATGTACCCGGCCTTCGTCTTCGGGCTGGCGATGGTGGTGCTGGTCGTCGTCGTCGCCTTCATCGTGCCGATCTTCGCCGGCGTCTACGAGGAGATCGCCGCCGACGCTCCGGGCGAGAGCGCCGAGCTGCCGTTCCTGACCCGGATCAACGTCGCCCTCTCCGGAGGCGCTGACCGGCTACTGGTTCGTGATCGTCCCGAGCCTGGTCGCGCTCGCGGTCGGCTTCTTCAAGTGGAAGAAGACCGACGCCGGGCGGCGCCGCTGGGATCGGATCAAGCTGAAGATCCCGTTCCGGATCGGCGACGTCGATCCACAAGGTCGCCCTGGCCCGCTGGTCGCGGACCTTCTCCGGCACGATCGCCTCCGGGGTGCCGATGCTGCAGTCGATCCAGGTCACCGGCGAGACGTCCGGCAACACGGTGATCGAGGAGGCGATGGCCGACGTCTACGAGTCGGTCAAGGGCGGCGGCTCGATCGCGGCCCCGGTCGAGGGCAACCCGATCTTCCCGGCGATGGTCGGCCACATGGTCGCGGTCGGCGAGGACAGCGGCCAGCTCGAGCACATGCTGACCAAGATCGCCGACTTCTACGAGGCTGAGGTGGACGCCAAGATCAAGGCGCTGACCTCGCTGATCGAGCCGCTGATGATCTGCTTCGTCGGCGGCGTGGTCGGCTTCATCGTGATCTCGATGTACCTGCCGATCTTCAGCCTCTACGACAAGATCCGCTAGCCCGGGCTGGACGCCTGACCCGGCGTCGGGTGGACGTTCGTTCGCCGTCGCCGCGCGGGTTTGCCGGATATCGGCGTCCGGCGGCCGGGGAGGCCCTCTCCGACCCGACTATTGACGAGCCCCGCGGCTGTTTTTTGGCTGCACGCGGGCCGAGTTTCAACGATCAAGTGAGCATCCGCTGGAGCCGATAACCGGCAGGTAATGAAACTGCCAGCGCCTCGGTGCCAAAGGCAAACCCGCCGTGAGGCGGCGACGCAAAGCCCAGGGGGCTCGTTTCGAGTCAGCCGGGTTGTCATCGGGGTCGCAAGACACCACGTGACCATGTGTGGCGGGGCTCTGGCTCAACGGCAAGGTCCATAGGAGGTACCTATGCTGCTGCAGAAGCTCCGTATGCGGGTTGCGGCCCGCCTGAGCGGCGACCGCGAGGCCGGCTTCACGCTGGTCGAGCTCCTGGTCGTCATGTTGATCCTCGGCCTGCTGGCCGCGATCGCGATTCCCTCGTTCTTCAACCAGAGGGACAAGGCCAAGGACGCAGACGCCAAGGCCGGCGTCCGCACGGCCCAGACCGCGATGGAGACCTACGCGACCGACAACGGCGGCAGTTACACCGGCGCCGACGCGACCGATCTCGAGACGATCGAGCCGACGCTGAACGACGTCAACCTCACCGCCGTGACGCCGAACGCTGACTGGTACCGGCTACACGTCACCGCGACGTCGACGACCGGCAACACGTTCTCGATCAACCGGGCCGACACGGGTATCACCACCTACACGTGTGACCACCGACGGTCAGGACGGTTGTCCGACCGGCGGCAACTGGGGCGGCTGAGCCTAGCCGCAGCCAGCTGGCCTGATGGGCCAGACGTGCAGTGCGAGGGGCGGGCCTTGCGGCCCGCCCCTTCGCGCTCACGGCCCCGAACCAAATGCCCAGCCCAATGACCGCACTCTTCACTTCGAGGCCGTCGCGACCGATGAAGAGGCTGATGCAGCTCTCACGCCGAAAGCGTCGGGTCGGCCAGGGCGGCTTCACGCTGGTGGAGCTGCTGGTGGCGATGGCGATGCTGTTCGCGGTACTGGCCGCCGCCGTGCCGGTGCTGGTCAGCTCGGTCAACAACGAGCCGCGGCTGCGCGACCGCGCCGGCAAGATCCAGCAGGCGCGAGACGCTGATGGAGCAGCTCGGGCGCGACCTGCGCTCCGGCTACGTGGTCGACACCTCGACCTCCTCGACGCTGGCCTTCCGCACCTACCTTCACCAGGTCCGACCTGCAACGGCAGCCCCTCCGCCGACCGCCGACGGCGATCCTCTGCCGGGTCAGCTACTCCTGCGCCTCCGGGTCCTGCACGCGCCAGGTCGCCAACCCCGACGGCAGCTCGGCCGGGCGCCTGCGGACGCTGGTCAGCGGCCTTTCCAGCAGCACGATCTTCGACCTACACCGGCACGCCGACCAGCTACGTGCAGGTCTCGATCGCCTTCCCATCGAAGGCCGGCGACGACGCGATCACGCTCACCGACGGCTTCGGGCTTCGAAACGCGGGGCTGACGCTGTGAAGCGCGACGGCGGACAGCGCGAGCAGGCGAAGACGGCATGACCGTGGTCGAGGTCACGATCGCCGCCTTCCTGCTGATCCTCGGTGCGCTGGCGACCTTCCAGATCTTCGACACCGCGTCCCGAAACACCTTCCGGGCCGAGCAGAGCCAGGTCGCCAACGACATCGCCCAGCAGGAGCTGGAGAGGCTGCGGGCCCTGACCTACAACCAGGCGGCGATGACGGCCTACCCGGGCTCTTCGGCGATCCTCGCAACCCCAACAACCGTGTGATCGGGACCGACTTCGCGCTCAACCCCGACGGCACCAGCCCGGCGGCGATGGTCGTCAACGGCTCGGCTCTCGACTCGGGCGGGCTGGTCGCGGGAGGCACCGTCAACCCCGGCCCGACCAACTTCGTCAACGGCGACGTCAGCGGAAAGATCTATCGCTACGTCGTCTGGCGCGACGACCCGACCTGCTCGAACAGCGTCTGTCCGTTCACCCAGGACTTCAAGCGCGTGATCGTCGCGGTGACGATCGACGACGAGGCGATCAGCAGCGCCCGCTCCTACATCGAGACCCAGTCCGACTTCATCGACCCCAACGACAAGGTGCTGACCGAGACCAACGTCCCGCCCGGCGGCACCGTCACCGCCGACCAGTTCTACCTCAGCGACACGGTCTGCGAGAACGACGGCTCGACGACGCCGCATCGAGCCGACCGCGAACCACCTCCTGCACAACACCCGCGGCAAGTGCGCCGACGGATTGCAGGACGGGCACCACGGCCGGAGCGCCCGGACACGCTGCTGCTGACGGTGCCGCCGGACCCGTTCCTCGAGGACCCGACGCTGCCCGACACCTTCGACTTCGCCGACGACCCCTACCTGGAGCCGGCGCCCGACTTCGACGACGGCCTGCAGATGCTGCGCCAGGACGTCGAACGGCTGCACCTACAACCCCGGCCGGTGACCAATCCCGAGGCGAAGATCCATCGCTGGGTCAGCGACCCGCTGAGCCGCCAGCTACCACATGAGCGGGCACGCGACGCTGGAGATCAGCTCGAAGACGATCAACGGCGCCGTGCAGACCGGCAAGATCTGCATCTACCTGTTCGTTCGCACGACGTCGGGCTCGACCGGTGACCGACACCCAGATCCTCAACAGCGGCACCGGCCAGCCCTACTGGACCTACCAGCCGCCGGGCAACTGGGCGGCCGGGACCTTCGCCCTCTACAGGATCGGCCTCGACTTCCCGAGCACCACGATCACCGCCGGCAAGCGGCTCGGGTTCGCGATCAGCGTCGAGCGCGCCGGGTCCCCGGGCCACCTCCAGTTCATCTACGACCACACCCAGTTCGACTCCCGGCTCGAGGTCGAGACGACCACGCCCCTGCCGGGGTGAGGCTTCGCCGCCGGCGACTTGAGATCGGAAGCATGGCTGCGATCGCGTCCATAGCTGCAATCGGCGGGCTCCTCACCGGCAGCTTCATCACCGTCGTCGCGCACCGGGTCCCACGCCGCGAGTCGATCGTCGGGCCGCGCTCGCGCTGTCCCCATTGCGGCGCGCAGATCGCCGCCTACGACAACGTCCCGGTGCTGTCCTGGCTGCTGCTGCGCGGCCGCGGCCGCTGCTGCGGCAATCGCATCTCGGTCCGCTACCCCGCTGCCGAGCTGGCGCTGGCGGCGGCGTTTGCGGCCACCACCGTCGTCCTCGTCGACGATCCCGTCGCGCTGGCGCTCGGGCTGGTCTTCGTCAGCACCCTGGCCGCGATCTCGCTGACCGATCTCGAGCAGCGCCTGATCCCGAACCGGATCCTCGTCGCCTCGGCTGCGATCGGCCTCGCGATCGTCGCCGTCGGTGACCCTTCCAGCCTGCCCGAGCGGGCCGCGGCGGCGGGCCTGGCGGGAGGACTGCTGTTCGCGGTTGCGCTCGCCTATCCGCGCGGAATGGGGCTCGGCGACGTCAAGCTGGCGGCGCTGATGGGCCTCTATCTGGGCCGCTACGTGGCGCCTGCCCTGCTGATCGCCTTCGCGGCCGGTGCGCTCGTCGGCCTCGGGATGATCGCCCGGCGCGGCGCCGGGGCCCGCAAGGAGGCGGTGCCCTTCGGGCCCTTCCTGGCGCTGGGGGGCCTGGCGGGGTTGCTCGCCGGTCCCGAGATCGTCGACTGGTACCTGGGCACGTTCTCCAACTAGTTGGTAGCGCAATTGCAGCCGGGCCTACAGGCCGGGCGCCTTGCAGCCGATCAACTGTCCAGCACCCAGGCGTTCCCCTTTTCGACCATGCGACTGACGCTCAAGAAGACCTATCCCGTGACCGGCCTCGAGATCGAGGCCGGCAGCCGTCGCCGCGACCGAGGTGCGGACCAACGGCACCAGCGAGATCGCCGCGAGCGGCATCGCGCCGCTGGCCCCGGGCGTCTTCGAGGACGGCGAGGTCGTCGACGTCGAGAAGCTCGGCGCCGCGCTTGGGCGACCTCTTCTCCCGCCACAAGCTTCCCAAGCACGTCCGCATCGGGGTCGCCAACCAGCGGCTGGCGATGCGGGTTCTGCGCCTGCCGCCGATCGACGACGACGCGGAGCTCGAGACCGCGGTGCGCTTCAAGGCCCAGGAAGAGCTCCCGATGCCGCTCGACCAGGCGGTGCTCGACTTCCAGGTGCTCTCGCGGACAAGTCCCGAGGACGGCGAGCCGGGCATGACGGTCGCCGTCGTTGCGGCCCGCCGCGACATGGTCTCCGGGTTCCTCGAGGCCGCGCGGCGGGGTGGGCTGCGGCCGATCGGGATCGACCTCTCCGCCTTCGCGATGGTTCGCGCCCTCGCGAGCGACGGCAGCGCGAGCCCGGAAGCGAACGGGGACTCGGCCGCGCCTTCCGGCGCAGTCCTCTACTGCAATCTCGGCGAGCTCGCCAACCTCGCGGTCGCGCGAGGGTCCGCCTGCGGCTTCGCCCGGGTGGCGCCGTTCGGGCTCGAGGCGATCGCCCGCGATCTCGCCGAGCGGACGGGCCTGACCCGTGAGCACGCCCGGCAGTGGCTGCTCCACGTCGGCCTGACCCGTCCGATCGAGACCATCGAGGGCGACCCCGGCAACCGTCTCCGCCGCCCGCGACGTGCTCGAAGAGGGCGGTTCGAAGCTGATCGACGAGCTGCGGCTCTCGCTCGAGTTCCAGTCCGGGCAGGAGGGGGCGCCGGTTGTGGAACGGGTTGTCTTCTGCGGGCCCGGCACCGCCATCGAGGGCCTCGCCGACCTTCTCGGCGAGGGCGTTGAGCTGCCCTACACGATCGCCCGCCCCGCGGGCACCGGCAAGCTCGACGAGGCCACCGCAGCCCGCCTGACCGTCGCCTACGGGCTGGCCATGGAGCAGGCGTAGCCATGCGAGCGATCAACCTGATCCCCCCCGATCAGCGACGCGGCGAGCATGCGCCGGCGCGGACCGGAGCGCTGACGCCCTACCTGGTGGTCGGCCTGATGGTTGCCGCGCTGGCCGGCGTCGCGGCGCTGGTCCTGGCCGGCAACCAGATCTCCGACCGCGAGGCGGAGGTCGCCGAGCTGAAGCAGGAGGAGGCGGCGCTGCGGGCCAAGGCGGAGCGGTTCTCCTCCTACACCGAGTTTCGCACCGTGCGCGAGCAGCGGGTCGCCACCGTCTCCAGCCTCGCCGACAGCCGCTTCGACTGGGAGCGGGTCCTGCGCGAGCTGGCCCTGGTCTTGCCCGACGACGTCTGGCTGGTCAAGGCCACGGCCACGGCGAGCCCCGCGGCGGCGCCCGACGAGGGCGCCGAGGTCAGCACCCGCGACACCGTCGCCGGGCCGGCCCTGGAGCTCGAGGGTTGCGCGCCGGGGCAGAAGTCGGTTGCCGCCTTCGTCGCCGCGCTGGAGGACATCGACGGCGTCACCAGGGTCGGTGTCGCCGCCTCCAAGCGTCCCGACCTCACCACCAACAACAGCGCCGCCGCCGACGAGTCCGGGGACGATTGCCGAACCCGCGACTTCATCGCCCTGTTCGAGATCGTCGTCGCGTTCGACGCTGCCCCGGTCGCCGGTGTGGCGCCGGTTCCGGCGCCCGTAGAGCCTCCGAGCGGCGCCACGCCGGCCGCGCAGGAGTCGGCCGATGACGAGGTACGGGCGGCGGAGGCATCCGCCAAGAGCTCGGCCGCGTCGCAAACCGACAAGGCCCGCAACGCCGTTCAGACCCTGACCCCGTAGCCCAGCCATGAGCTCATCGACCAGAACCCTTCTCACCGTTCTCGCCGCCGCCGCCGCGGTCGCCGCCTTCTGGTTCCTCGCCATGGCGCCGAAGCGCGAGCGCGCAGCCGAGCTCAGCACGCAGATCGAGTCGCTGCAGGCAAAGGTCGCCGAGCAGGAGCAGGCGATCGCCACCGGCCTGCAGGCTCGCGAGGACTTCCCCAACGCCTACCAGCAGCTGGTCCTGCTCGGCAAGGCGGTCCCCGAGACCGACGACTCGGCTTCGTTCCTGGTCCAGGTCAACGAGATCGCCGAGCGGTCCGGAGTCGAGTTCCGCCAGCTCGAGGTCGACTCCGGCGTCCCAGACGGCGGCACCACCGCCGTCGACGCCAGCCCCCGGCGAGCCGACCGCGACCGAGCCGGTGGGCGAGGGGGAGACGGCCGCTGCGCCCACGACCCCTGTGGCGACCGAAGCGTCGGCGGCTTCGCTGCCGATCGGCGCCACCGTCGGCCCGGCCGGCCTCGGGGTGCTGCCCTACAAGCTTCAGTTCAAGGGCGACTTCTTCGAGATCGCCGACTTCCTCCAGGGCCTCGACCGCCTGGTCAAGACCGAGGCCGCCCATGTCGCCGTCGACGGTCGGCTGGTCACGGTCGCCGGCTTCGCGCTCGCCCAGGACAAGAGCGAAGGCTTCCCCTCGCTGGTCGCAAACCTTCTCGTGACGACCTACGTGACTCCGCCCGCCCAGGGCCTGACCGCAGGTGCCACTCCGGTGGCGCCGGCAGCGACTACCCCGACCACCACCGCAACCACTCCAACGCCATGAGAAAGAGCATCCGCATGCCAGCCATCAAGCTGCCCAGCTTCGTCACCGACCTGTTCAGCGATCTGCGCGACCGCCGCCTGCTGCCGCTGGTAGCCGTGCTCGCGGCCGGGATCCTGGTCGTGCCGGTCGCCCTCTCCAAGTCGGGCCCCGAGCCTGCTCCGGACGGCCCGACCGCCGCCAGCCCGCCGCTGAGCGGCGCCGACGACTCCCAGCTCAAGGTCGTCAGCAACGAATCGGCTCCCCGCGACTACCGCCGGCGCCTCGGCGACGACCCCGAGGATCCGTTCCAGCAGCTCTTCACGTCGCCCGTGCTCGATGGCTCCGCCCTCGGCGAGGGCACCGGCCCGTCGACGGAGATCGGCGGAGACGGATCGGCTACGCCGGGCGGCCCGACCACCCCGGTCGATCCGGCTCCCACCGACGGCACCGGTCTGCCGCCCGCAGACGGCGAGGGGGATCCGAGCCTGCCGCCCGAGGAGGAGCCCGAGCCCGCCTACGTGGTCAGCCTGCGCGCCGGCCCCACCGACGACATGAAGCTGCAGAAGCTCAGCGAGCCGACGATCCTTCCCGGCGAGGACAACCCGCTGTTGATCTTCAACGGTCCCGACGGCAAGGGCGGCAAGGCGATCTTCCGGGTCACCAGTGAGGTCAACGCCGTCTACGGCGAAGCGGAATGCCTGAAGGGGTCCGACCGCTGCGAGCGGCTTGCCGTCCAGGTCGGCGACACGATCACCGTCCTCTACGGCGACGAAGACGACGAGCGCGCCTACCGGCTGACGGTCGTCGACATCGAGCACAACCGCTGAGCCGCGCAAAAGCCGCCCGCTGACAGCCGGCGCCCATGCTTCAGATAATGAAGCCACGGGGCTATACTCGCTGAAGCGAGGCCGAATCGATCTGATGAGCGCGATCAGCAACTCACGATGTCCGGTCTGCCGGACCGCGGAGATCGTCTCCGGCAAGTGGACCCTCCTGATCATCCGCGACCTGGCCGACGGCAGCAGCCGTTTCTGCGAGCTGGAGCGGTCGCTCGAGGGGATCAGCCCGCGCACTCTCTCGCTGCGCCTGCGGGCGCTGGAGGAGGAGGAGATCGTCGCCCGCCACACCTTCCCCGAGGTGCCGCCGCGGGTCGAGTACGCGCTGACCGAGAAGGGGCGGGCGCTGGTGCCGCTGATCGAGGACATGCGCAGCTACGGGCGCCGCTGGCTGCCCGCCGATGCTGAGCAGGCAGCCCGGCAAGCCGCCGCCGCGGCCGTCTGACTTACACCTTCGTCTACTCGCTTTTGCAGTAATCGGCCCGCCTTCCCTGCAGGGCTAAAGTCGAGCCCCGCTCGATCCGATTGGTCATTCGAGGTTTGATGATGAAGCGGATCCAGACAGCGACGGTTGCCGTGTGTGCGGTGCTGGCTTTCCCCGCCAGCGCCGGCGCCGCGGTCACCTTCACGGGCACCGACCCGGCCTCCCCGGCCAACGACAACACCCCCAAGGTCAAGGGAGCGCCGCAGACGGCCCGTACGCTCTACCAGCGACACGACCTGCACTGCTCCGGATCCAGATCGGCAACGGCACCGAGGCCGAGTTCGAGGGCGCCGGGATCACCGCCACGGTCGCCGACGACACCACCACCACGATCTACGCCGACGACGGCGAGCGGCTGCTCGGCGCGACCTCGATCACCTACGTCGAGGACTCGACCGCCCCGGCCGCCCCCGAGGTCACCGCCACCGACCCGGTCTCGCCGGCCAACAACAACGATCCGAAGATCCAGGGCACGGCTCCCGACGGAACGACCGTGAAGCTCTACGTCGCCTCGGACTGCTCCGGCACCGCGGCCGTCGAGCGGCACCGCGGCCGACTTCTCCGCCGCCGGGATCGCCGTCAACGTGCCCGACAACTCCAGCACGACCTTCTTCGCCACCGCCACCGACGGGGCCGGCAACGCCTCCCCCTGCTCGACCAGCTCGGTCTCCTACGTCGAGGACTCCGCCGCCGAGGCGCCCACGCTCAGCGGCACCAACCCGGCGTCGCCCTCCAACGACAACCAGCCCGAGGTGCTCGGCGCCGCCGAGCCCGGGTCGACGGTCGACCTCTTCACAACCTCCGACTGCACCGGCACCGCCGCCGCCAGCGGCTCCGGCAGAGGCCTTCGCCGCCGGGGGCCTGACCGTCAGCGTCGGCGACGACTCGACCACCAGCTTCTACGGCAAGGTCACCGACGCCGCCGGCAACGTCTCGACCTGCTCGCTGAACTCGGTCTCCTACGTCGAGGACTCGACCGCCCCGGGCATCGCGACGGTGGACCGCACCAACCCGCGTCGCGCCGGCCAACGACAACGAGCCCGAGGTCTTCGGCAACGCCGAGGAAGGCACGGTCGTGAAGATCTACATCAACTCCCAGTGCTCGGGCCTCCCGGTCGCCGTCGGCAGCGCCGCCGGCTTCGCCTCCGACGGCCTCACGGCCCAGGTCGCCGACGACTCGACCGTCACCTTCTACGCGACCGCCAACGACCAGGCCGGCAACGCCTCCGTCTGCTCGACCACCTCGGTCGCGCTACGTCGAGGACTCGACCGCGCCGAAGACCAGGGTCACCTTCGCTCCGGCCGGCAAGACCGACGACCGCACCCCGACCTTCCTGTTCACGGTCGCCGGCGACGACAAGGGCACGAAATACCTCTGCAAGCTCGACAAGGGCAAGTTCAAGCGCTGCGGCTCGCCGAAGACCTACGGCAAGCTCTCGATGCGCAAGCACAACTTCCGCGTCAAGGCGGTTGACTCCGCCGGCAACGTCGACTCCAGCGCCGCCAAGCGACGCTTCCGGATCACCCGCGGCTAGCTGCAACTGAGCGTGCACCGGCAGGAGGGGGCACCCCGCCGGCCAAAGCCGCAGATGTGCCCGACCGGCTGCTGAGAGAAGCGCTCGAAAGGCTCGCGGTCGAGGCCGCGATGCGCTTCAGCTCCCTGGTCGCCGCCGGCGAGGAGATTCCCTTCGACGTCGCCGAGAACTGCGGCGAGGAGGCGCACTTCTATCGCTACGTGCCGCTGACGGGGCGCTTCGTCGCCGATCGCGAGGAAGAGATTCGCTCGCTGCCCGCGTTCGGGCCGGCCCGTGAGGTCGTCGTCGAGGCAGACGTTGCCGCCCCCTACCTGGAGGCCAGAGGGGTGACGGTCGCGGTCGAGCCCGCAGAGCGGGCGGAGCGGATGCTGGTCGTCTTCATCGCCGAGCTTTGGGAGGGCTGCGGCGAGTTTGCGCTCGACCGTCGCCGGCTCGGCTTGGCCATCGACCGGCTGCACGCCCAGGCGCGCGATCTCGACGAGGTCGAGATGCTGATCGCGCCGATCGTCGGGCTGCGGATGCCGCTGGCCCGGCTGTCGTTGCCGAGCGGAGTCAGCATCGTGCGCGCCGACGGCGTCGACGCCCCGATCGAGGCGATGGGCAGCGAGGGAATGAACCGAGAGCCGTGGGAGCCGCAGTTCCTGATCCTCGTCGAGCATGGAGAGGGTCCTGAGGGCACCGCGGAGGCGATGGGCCAGCTCCGAGATCTGATCAGCGTCCTGCGGCTCTTCAAGCGTGGCGGCGTCGGCCTCGGCCCTTACGCCTTTGCCCCGGCCGGGCACGGTGAGTGGCGGCGGATCGCCACCGGCGCTCCGGCATCCCGGCCCGGCGTCTTCCGGCTCAGCGAGGTCGAGGCCGAAGAGCTGGGCACGTTTGCGAGGCGGCTGGAGGCGTTGCCGGACCCCGACGGGGCGCTGCGCTGGGCGATCGCCCGCTTCGAGATGGGCTGCGAGCGCCCGACTCCGGTCGAAGGGCTCAGCGACCACCTGCTCGCCCTGCGCGCCGTGCTCGGCGACGACGAGGCGGTGGAACGCGAGCTGCACCTGCGTGCCGCCGCCCTGGCCGGCGACGAGGGAGACCGCGAGGAAGCCAAGCAGCACCTGCGGCAGGTCCTGCAGCTCGAGCGCCGGCTGATGCGAGCCTCCGAGCACGAGCGGATCGGGACCGACCCCGACGAGTCGCTTGCGCTCGCCTCCTGGCTCGAGGTGACGGTGCGGTCGATCCTTCGCGATGCCGCACTCGGCGAGATCTGTGGCGACGTTCGCCAGGCGACCGAGGGCGCCTTGATCAGCGCCGGGCTCGAGGCCGGTGAAGAGTCCGCCGGCCAGCGTGGCGACAGCGCCGAGTGGGAGCTGCCGGTGGGAGCGATGCCCGAGGAGTCCGACGAGATTCGCGTCACCGCCTGGACCGATATCGAGGCCCGGGAAGGAAACCGAGAGGCCGAAGGCGAAGAGGAGGGGGAGATGATCAATCGAGACTGGCTCAGCGAGGTCTCACGGGATGCGACCCTGGAGTGGCCGGCAGCGGAGCACAGGCGGCCGCCGCGCGAGCGGGAGCCGATCGACACACCCCGGGTCCGTCACCTCTTCCCGGTGCCCGAGGACGCGGACTGGGAAGTCAGCGAGCTGGAGTACGGACGCCGCCGTTCCCGAGTCGGCTAGCGGTCTCCTCGCGGGCCTCGAACAGGTAACGGTTGATCCGCGCCAGTCCGGCGAGGTCGTGCACGTCCTCGTCGAGGTAGGGCACGCGGATGACGGTGCTGGTCCTCAGCTCGGCGGCGAGATGGGCGATGTTGCCCGCGTCGCGCTCGGCGAGCGCCTGATGGTCGGCGAAGTTCCGCGCCACTCGCTCCGCCAGCCCTTCGCCGAGTAGCCCCGCCAGCTCGGCCTCGAGCGACTGTCCGTCCGCGCCGGGCCCGGCGAAGCCCTGGTGGATCTTGTTGACGATCACGCCGCCGAACGGGAGCCTGGCCTCGACCAGCTTGCGGTGGAAGTAGACCGCCTCGGAAATCGGCTCGCCCTGCGGTCCGCAGACGACCACGAAGCTCGTGCTCGGGTCCTCCAGCAGCTCGTTGACCCGCTTGGCACGCTCCTGGAAGCCGTCGACCATGCCGCTGAAGGCGGTGAAGAACTCGGAGAGGTCGGCGAGCAGGTCGAAACCGAGGACGCGCTTGAGGATCGAGAGGCCGACCGAGGCTCCGCGACCGGCGACCCGAGCTGCAAAGCCGCTCGGCCTGATGAACACCTGTAACGAGCGACCCTCGATGAACTGGGTCAGCCGGCGCGGTGCGTCGAGGAAGTCGAGCGCGTTGCGAGTCGGAGGAGTGTCGAGGACCAGCAGATCGAAGCGGTCCTCGGAATGGAGCTCGAACAGCTTCTCCATCGCCATGTACTCCTGCGAGCCGGCAAGCGCATTGGAGATCTGCTGGTAGATGCGGTTCGAGAGGACCCGATCGCGCGATTCGGGGTCCGGCGCATGCCGCCGCACCAGCTCGTCGAAGGTTGCCTTCGCGTCCAGCATCATCGCCCACAGCTCGCCCTCGACCTCGATCCCGTGGCGCTCGAAGAGTGCCGGGTCGACGCGGTGCGCCTCGTTGCCGAGCTGCTCCAGGCCCAGCGAGTCGGCCAGGCGCTTGGCGGGATCGATCGTCAGCACACAGACTTTCGCGCCCCGCGCGGCCATGCCGGTCGCGATCGCCGCGGCGGTGGTCGTCTTGCCGACGCCTCCCGAGCCGGCGCAGATGCAGATCCCCTTGCCGGCCAGGATCTCCTCGACCGTGGCGCTCAATCGAGCCTCTCGGCGAGTCGCCTCGCCCCCTCGATCCGCAGCTCGGGCTCGAAGATGAAGGGCAGCGTCTTGACCGGCGCGGTCACGCGGCGCCGCAGGCGGGCCAGCTGGGCGCGCTGCGAGCGTGCCCGGCGCTGGGCGGAGATCGCGGCCCGGATCGCGGCGCCGGCAGCGCCCGGGCTTTCGGCGTGCGATTCGAGCTGGGCGAGCTCCTCGCCGGAGAATCTCTGCGGGTAGAGGGCGTTCATGTAGATGCGATCGACGGCGACGCCGACCCGCGAGCTCAGCTCCTGCTCCAGCATCGCCGACTCGTTGACCGGCATCTCCTCGGGAAGCGCGACGATCGCGACGCCGGTCAACTCGCGGTTGGTGATCAGCGCGTCGAGCTGGCGCGCCTGCGAGTAGATCGGCCCGACGCGGGCGATGTTGGCAAACGTCCGCGGCGTCTGCAGGAAGCCGATCCCGTGCCCGGTGGCGGGTGCGTCGACGACGACGACGTCGTACCGGCGGCCGCTGCTCACCTTGCGGTCGGGCTGGGCCAGCTCCCAGACCTTGCCGATCGTGACCAGTTCCTTCAGCCCGGGGGTCGCCGCCGCCAGATAGCTGAACAGGCGGCTGCGGAAGAGCAGGTCACGCATCGCCCGGACCTTCAGCTGCAAGAGCACGTACTCGCGCATCGACTCGTCGGGGTCGATCGAGATCGACCACAGGTTCTCGTCCATCTGCACCTCGTGGAAGCCGACCCGGGCGCGGTTGAAGATCCGCGAGGTGTTCTCCTGCGAGGCGACCTCGCAGACGATCGCCCGCTTTCCCCGGGCGGCGGCCCGCAGGCCGAGGGCGACCGCGACTGTCGTCTTGCCGACCCCGCCCTTGCCGGTCACGAAGATCAGCCGCTTGTCCAGCAACTCCTCGACTCGGCCATTCAATCAGGGGGTCGGAGACCTTCCGGCAGGCACCTCGGATAGGGCGTTGCCGATGCATCGTCCGTAGCAAATCCGGCCGACGGCAGGAAAAGCCGGGGTCCATGCGAATAACCGCCGCAAATGGGATTCCTCAGCCGCAAGACCAGAGAAGATTCGCTCCCCGCCACGGAGACAGCCGAGCACGATCAGGAGAGCCCTCGCGCCTCCGAGGTCGAGAACGGAAGCTCCGCCGTCGAGGAGCCCCCAACGCCGCCCGAGCCCGAGAGCGAGGAGATCACCGTCTCCGAGGTCCCGGCCTCGACCAACGGCTCCGCGCAGGCGGACGACGAGCCACAGCGCTTTCTGCCTGAGGACATCATGGCTCCCGACCGCCGCCGGATGGCGGCTGAGGGGGCAGCGGCCGAGGAGCCGAGCGAGCAGGCCGAGGTGATCGCGTTCGCGAACCAGAAGGGCGGCGTCGCGAAGACGACGACGACGCTGAACCTGGCGGTCGCCTTCGCCGAGTCCGGTCACCGGGTGCTCTGCATCGACCTCGATCCACAGGGGAACCTGACGATGAGCCAGGGAATCGACCCCGACAAGGTCGAGAAGAGCCTCTACGACGTCCTCGTCCACGACAGGCCGATCTCGGAGATCATCGCCAAGCGTGAGATCGACATCGCCGTGGCCTCGATCGACCTCGCCGGTGCCGAGATCGCGATGAGCACCAAGATCGGCCGCGAGCGCTCGCTCGAGAAGGCGCTACGCGAGGTCCGCGGCGACTACGACTTCATCTGCATCGACACACCCCCCAGCCTCGGGCTGCTGACAATCAACGCGCTGACGGCGGCGACCAAGGTAATCGTCCCCGTCCAGTGCGAGTATTTGTCGATGCGTGGCCTGGTCCAGCTCCAGAACACGCTGAAGATGATCCAGGAGAACCTCAACCCCGACGTGGTGATCGAGGGCATCCTGCCGACGATGCTCGATTCCCGCACCGTGCACGCCAAGGAGGCGGTCGAGATCCTCGAGGAGAACTTCGGCGATCTGGTCTTCAAGTCCCGCATCCGCAAGGCGATCAAGTTCGCGGAAGCGCCCGTCCGGGGCGCTAGTGTCCTCAAGTACGATCCCGACAGCAACGCGGCAAACTACTACCGGGAGCTGGCGAAGGAGGTTCTGACGAATGCCTCGTCGTAAGCGCGCGAGCATGAGGGAGGGGCCGCTGGCCGACCTCTTCCGGTCCACGATCGACGACCCTCCAGCCGACCCGCCCGAGGCCCCCGCCCCGGGCGAGCGTCGTAAGAAGACCGACGACCAGCCGCCCGCAGCGGGCGAGCGCGCCGAGCCCCGCTTCGGCCGCCAGGACCCGGCCGAGAAAGTCCGGGCCGAGACCCCGTCGCCGCCCCAGCCCGACCCAGGGCCGCCCGCCCCGCCTCAGCCCGACCCGGCTCCACCCGAGCCCGAGCCGGAGCCGGTCCCGCCTCCGCAGATCAGCGCCGAGGACCCGCTGGCCCCGCCCGAGCGCGGCGCCGACACCTCGATGCTGCCGAAGGCGAAGGAGCGGTTGAGCAGGATCTTCGGCGACGATGCGCCGCGGCGCGAGTTCCTCGAGACGCCGCGTTACGGCCGCGAGGAGCCCGAGTATGAGCCGCGGGGAGGCCAGCCCCATACGCCGGTGATCCGCGTCGTCGGCGTCGGCGGCGCCGGCGTCAACGCGGTCAACAGGATGGTCGAGGCGCAGATCCCCGGCGTCGAGTTCATGGCCGTCAACACCGATCTCCAGTCGCTGCAGCTCTGCATCGCCGACGTAACGGTGCACATCGGCGGCGAGCAGACGCGCGGGCTCGGCGCCGGCTCAGACCCCGATCTCGGCTTCCGGTCGGCGTTCGAGGAGCAGGACCGGATCAAGCGCCTGCTGAAGGGGTCCGACATGGTCTTCATCGCCGCCGGCGCCGGCGGGGGCACCGGAACCGGCGCCGCCCCGGTGATCGCGCGGCTTGCCCGTGAGGTCGGAGCGCTTGCGGTCGGCATCGTCACCAAGCCGTTCAGTTTCGAGGGCTCCAAGCGCGGCACCCAGGCCGGCAAGGGAATCGAAGCCCTGGCGGCCGAGGTCGACACCCTGATCGTGGTTCCCAACGACCGCCTGTTGGACGTACTTGACCAGCAGACCTCGATGGTCGAGGCGTTCCAGGTCGCCGATGACGTTCTGCGCCAGGGCGTGCAGGGCATATCCGATTTGGTCACGCTTCCGGCCCTGATCAACCTCGACTTCGCCGATGTCCGCACGATCATGTCCGAGGCCGGGCAGGCGCTGCTCGGCATCGGCATGGGCGCCGGCGAGGGCAGGGCGATGCTTGCCGCCGAGAAGGCGATCTCGTCGCCGCTGCTGGAGACCTCGATGGAGGGCGCCCGCTCGATCCTGCTCTCGATCACCGGCGGTGCCGACCTCTCGCTGGTCGAGGTCTCCGAGGCCGCGAAGGTGGTCGGCGAGGCGGCCCATGCGGACGCCAACATCATCTTCGGCGCCAACGTCGACGAGGATCTCACCGATCAGATCTGGGTCACGGTTGTCGCGACCCGCTTCGACGATCGCATGCGTCCGCCGCGCCGCGCCGCCGAGCCGACGATTCGCCGCGCCCGCGAAAGCGAACGGGCACCGCAGCGAGAACGCTCCGGCGACCTCGGCGGCGTCGACGTGCCCGAGTTCCTCCCCGGCTAGCGAGAGCCCCAGTGCATGGGGTCGTCGCGGCCGGACACCCGCTGACCGCGGAGGCCGGCGCCGAAGTCCTGCGCCAGGGTGGCAACGCGGTCGATGCCGCCGTCTGCTCGGTGCTGACCTCGTTCGCGCTCGAGAGCCCGCTGACCGGCTTCGGCGCCGGCGGCTTCATGCTCGTCCACACCCCGGCCGGCGAGACGGTCCTGATCGACTTCTTCGTCGACGCCCCGGGGCGCGAGGGAGCCGAGTCGGCGCAGGAGCTGGTCCCGATCGACGTCTACTTCGACCCCGCCACCCCGCAGGTCTTCAATGTCGGCGCTGCCTCCTGCGGGGTGCCGGGAACCGCAGCCGGCCTGGCCCTGGCGCTGGAGCGTTTCGGGACGATGCCGGCCGATCAGCTGGTTGCGCCGGGAATCCGCTACGCGCGCGAAGGGGTGCCGATCAACCGCCAGCAGGCGTTCATCTTCGAGATCCTGGCGCCGATCTACACCCTCACGGCCGAGGCTCGCGGGGTCTACGCGCCGCAGGGCAGGATCCTGCGTGAGGGGGAGACGTTTCGCTACCCCGACCTCGCAGCGGCGCTGGAGCGGTTCGCCGCCGATGGCGCCGAGCCGTTCTATGGCGGCGAGATCGGACAGGCGGTGGCGGACTTCGTCTCCGAGCGGGGCGGGACCCTCTCTCGCGCCGACATGCAGGCCTACCGGCCGATCGAGCGCGAGCCGGCGTCGGTCGGCTTCCGGGGCTGCGAGATCCTCACCAACCCGCCGCCCTCCTCGGGCGGGATCCTGATCGCCTATTCGCTCGGCCTGCTGGAGCGCCTCGGCCGCACCGATGTCGAGGCCCTGGTCGCGGTGATGCAGGCGGCCAACGAGGCTCGCGGCGAGGAGTTCAGCGAGGGGCTGCGCGGGGAGGGGTTCGGCGATCGCTTCCTCGACCCCGGTGCGCTCGACCGGGCCGCGTCGCGGGTCGCCGCCGGTCTCGGGGCGGGCGGATCGGGCTCCTCGCCAGAGGATCGGCTCGGCTCGACCACCCACCTGGCGGCGATCGACGCCGAGGGATGCTGCGCGAGCGTCACCTGCTCGAACGGGACCGGCTCCAGCATCCTCGTGCCGGGCACCGGAGTCCACCTCAACAACATGCTGGGCGAGGAGGACCTCAACCCGCACGGCTTCCATCTGACCCCGGTCGGAACCCGGCTGCCGTCGATGATGGCGCCGACCGCAGTCCTGCGCGGCGGCGAGGTGGTGGCCGGGCTCGGCAGCGCCGGCTCCAACCGGATCCGCTCGGCGGTCCTGCAGACCGTGGTCCGGATCCTCGCCGACGAGATGGATCCCGGTGCTGCGATTGCGGCGCCGAGACTGCACTTCGAGGCGGGAGTGGTGCAGGCGGAGCCGGGTGTGCACGCCGGGTCCCTGGACGCGGTCGAGCGCAAGGGTCTCGGGGTGGTTCGCTGGGACCATCAGAACCTCTTCTTCGGCGGCGTGCAGGCGGTCGCGCGCGATCCGCTCAGCGGCAGGCTGAGCGGCGGTGGCGACCCTCGCCGCGGAGGCGTTGCGGTCGCGGCCTGACAGGGTGCCCGCGACGCCTAACGGCGCCCCTATGGCCCGATTCGGACCTTTCCGTTCGATTGCGCCTGCTCGGCGACGTCCTCGGCGCGGTCGAGGGCCTGTTGTAGCCGCTTCAGCGCCGTTGCCAGCAGCCGCATCCGCTCGGCCTCGTCGCGCGAACCCAGCAGGCGCTGCTTGAACTCGACCGGAAGCTCGATCCTGGCCGCCAGGCCGAAGGCCGATTCGTCGGCGACGTCGGCCTCAGACGGTCGCTCGCCGGAGGCGCGCTGGGCGAGGTCGAGGAAGGCGGCCTGGGCGGCGTCCGCGGCAGCGGGGTCCGGGTCGAGCTCTGTCGGAGGGTCGATCTCGATCTCGGCCACCGGGCTTTCGGGGTCATCGAAGCGGTCGAGGACCCGGAACGGCTCGCCGCCGGTCACGACGACGTTCATGCGCCCGTCCTGGAAGCGCTCCAGCACCTCGGTGACGAAGGCCGTGCAGCCGATCGCCCGGGCCCCCTCGGCGTCGCGGAGGACGATCCCGAACGGCTCGCCGCTGTCCAGGCAGCCGCCGATCATGCGCTTGTAGCGCTCCTCGAAGATGTGCAGCGGCATCTGCTCGCCGGGCAGCAGCACCAGCGGAAGCTCGAAGATCGGCAGCTCGGCGGCCATGCAGGAAGTCTAGGAGCCTGCGGCTCGCGGCCGCGAAAGCAAGAATGGCGGTCGATGGCAGACGCCAAGGGCATCGACTTCGAGGCCGAGGGCCTGCTCGACGGCCTGGAAGGAGAGCAGCGCCGGGCACGGCTGGCCCTGCTCGAGGAGCTAGCCGCCGACGGCGTCGAGCTCGAGGAGCTGCGGGCCGCGACCGAGGCCGGCCGCCTGGCGCTGCTGCCGGTCGAGCGCGCCCTGGCCGGTGAAAACCCTTCCTGCACCCCAGAGGAGGTGGCCGAGCGCGCCGAGGTCGAGCTGGAGACGCTGCAGCGCTTCCTGCGGGCCCTCGGCCTGCCCTTGCCCGAGCCGGGGCAGCCGGAGCTGAGCGACATCGACGTCGAGGCGGCGAAGCGGGTCAAGGCCTTTGCCGACATCGGCCTGCCCGAGGAGGGGATGCTGCAGGTGGCGCGCACGATCGGGATGGCGACGGCGCGGATCGCGCAGGCCAACCGGGAGCTGATTCGCAGCGTGCTCGTCCACGAGGACGACAGCGAGCACGACCTGGCGCTGCGCTTCTCTGCCGCCGCCCGGGTGATGGTCCCGCTCGTCGGTCCGACGCTCGCCTACTCGATGCAGAAGCACCTGCTGGAGCAGATCCGGCGCGACGTGATCGGAACCGCCGACATCGCCGCCGGCACCGTCGGGGGGGCCAGCGAGCTGACGGTGTGCTTTGCCGACATGGTCGACTTCACCAAGCTGGGAGAAAGGGTCGATACCGAGCAGCTGGGCCAGGTCGCCGGCCGGCTCGAGGAGATGGCGACGGCGGTCGCGACCTCGCCGGTGCGGGTCGTGAAGCTGATCGGCGACGCCGCGATGCTCGTCTCGGTCGAGCCGCAGCCCCTCTTCGACGCTGCCCTTGAGCTGGTCGAAGCGGCCGACCAGGAGGGAGAGGAGTTCCCGCAGCTGCGGGCCGGTATCGGCTACGGCCCGGCCCTGGGGCAGGGGGGCGACTTCTACGGACGTCCGGTCAACCTCGCCAGCCGCATCACCGGCGTCGCCCGCCCAGGCAGCGTGCTGGCCGACGAGGCGGCCCGCGACGCGGTCGGCGACACCTACCACTACTCATTTGCCGGCGAGCGGCGCCTGAAGGGAATCGACGAACGCGTGAAGCTGTACAGGGTTCGCCGCGAGCCGAAGGAGGACCGGGGCTAGGTGCCGTGTTCACGTTTGGCTAGCGACCGCCACTGGGTAGGAGTCGAGGCGATGAAGCGCACAGGATTGATCGTGCTAGTCCTCGCCGCGGCGATCGCCGCGCTGGCGCCGTCCTCGGCCGGTGCTGCCGCGTACACGAAATTCATGAGCTGCGACCGCGAGCCGCTGGCTCGCTCCCACGTCTGCCCGCGCGACACCAGCAGCCAGGCGCGGATCTTCGCCGCCTTCCGCAGCAACCGCGACGACGCCAACTGGAAGCCCTGCGCCCGCTACCCCACCGGCCGGCTCTCCTGCGGTCCGGTCCAGAGTGCCAGGCGGGGGAGGCTCTACACGCTCTCGTTCACGACCAGCCGGCTGGGCCGGTTCAAGTTCTTCTGGGTCGTCGACGGCAGGCGCCTGCCGGGCAGCTGGAAGCTGCGGATCAAGCCCTGAGCGCCGCCGGGCGCACGGCTGAGACGAGCAGGTTGTAGAACAGCTCCGGGGGCAGGCGCGGCTCCAGAAGGTGCGAGTCGACCCGCTGTAGCGCCAGGTAGCTGCGAAACGCGAACAGGCGCCAGCGCTCCGGGATCCCGTCCGGGTCGGCGGTTGACTCGAGGGTGCGGATGCCCCACCCGTAGACGTTCGCCAGCAGCTCCTCGCCGCGGACGCGGTGCTGCTCGAACCCTGCATCGCGCAGCAGCCGGCGCAGGTCCGCGGGGGCGAAGGCGTGCACGTCGACCTCTCCCTCCAGCGTGTCGCCGGCGGGCCCGGCATCCGGATATGAGATGCGGCGGGCGGCGCTCATCGCCCGCCGCCAGGCGGGCGCCAGCGCCAGCGCCACTCGCTTGGGCAGCGCCGCGAGCAGATCTCCGTACCGAGACGGCTCGCCGCAGAAGGCGACCGTCCCGCCGGGGCGCAGGACGCGGCGGAACTCGCTGAATGCCGCCAGCGGGTCGGGGAGGTGATGGAGGACGGCGTGGCCGAAGACGAGGTCGAAGCTCTGGTCCTCGAACGGCAGCGACTCGGCCTCGCAGCGGACCGTTCTCACCTCGAGGCCCTGCCGGGCGGCGTTGGCGTTCAGCTCCGCCAGCATTCCCGGTGAGATGTCGGTCGCGGTGGCCCGCCGGATCTTGCCCAGCTGCAGGAGGTTGATCGTGAAGTAGCCGGTGCCGGCGCCGATCTCCAGCGCCTCGCCGAAGGGCATCGCCTGGCGACCGCCGACCGCCTTGGCGAGCTTCATCTCGACCTGCTGCCGGCCCACGGGGCCGAAGTCGATTCCCCACTTGGAGTCATACGAAGGGGCGGCGACGTCGTGGTAGCGGGTGTTGACGTCCTTGATGTGCTCGGCGGACGCGACCGGCGCGGCGGGCATCGCGGGGGGAGTCTAGGGTCCGCGGCCCGTGCGGTACGTCCAGCGTGACCAACCGGAGGGGGTGCCACCGCTGGCGCTGACCGGCGAGCGGACGCTGCCCGACGTTCCGGAAGAGAACTACTGGTACCGGCGCCACGTGGCGGTCTACGAGTGGATCGCCGCCCGGTGCCGGGGCCTGGGGGTCGCCGATCTCGCCTGCGGCGAGGGCTACGGGTCGGCAATTCTCGCCGAGGCCGCCGGCGAAGTCATCGGCGTCGACGCGAACCCGGAGGCCTTCGAGCACGCGCGACTCAGGTACGGGCGGCCCAACCTGCGCTTCGAGCGAGCCCTTGTCGAGCAGTTCTCGGAGCCGCGCGACGCGATCGTTTTCCTGCAGACGATCGAGCACGTCGAGAAACCGGCGGACCTGCTGCGCCGGTTTGCGGAGCTGGCCCCGGTGTCCTACGTCTCGACCCCCAACAGGCTGACCCTCGCTCCGCCCGGAGCCGAGAAGTCAGACAACCCCTGGCACCTGCGCGAGTACACGATCGAGCAGTACCGCGAGCTCCTCGAACCGTGCTTTAACCGCGTCGAGGTCCTCGGCCTCTTCCACGCCGGCAAGCTCCGCGCCCACCAGATGGCCCTCAATCTCGGCTGGGACCGCGCCCACAAGGCCCTCCGCATCACAGATCCCTTCTACTCCCGCTTCATCCCGGCGATCTCGTCCAGCGACTTTGCCCTCCGAGCCAGCAACCTCGAGCGGGCGTTGGACTTTGTCGCGGTCTGCCATGCGTGAGAGCGCCGGCGACCTGGCGATCGTCCTCCACAGCCACATGCCCTACGTGGAGGGGTTCGGGACCTATCCGTTCGGGGAGGAGTGGCTGTTCGACGCTGTGATCCGGTCGTATCTGCCGGTGCTCGAGGTCGCAAGCGATCTGACGATGACCGTGACGCCGGTCTTGGCCGACCAGCTCGAGGACGAGGGCGTTCATCAGCGATTGCGGCAGTTCCTGGTCCGCTACCGGATCGAGGGCGCCCGGGCAGACGTCGGGGACGTGCCGGCGGAATGCAGGGCGGCCGCGGAAGCGGAGCTGGGCAGGTACGAGCATGCGCTGGAGCTGCTCGATTCGGTTGGCGGCAGCCCGCTGCGGGCGTTCCAAGAAGCCCGCGGCGATGGGCGGGTGGCGTTGATGGCCTCGGCAGCGACCCACGCGGTGCTGCCGCTGCTGGCGACGCGCCAGGGCCTGCGGATGCAGCTCGAGGCCGGCATCCGGTCCCACCGGCGGCGCTTCGGCTGGGACGGCGGGCTGTGGCTTCCCGAGTGCGCCTACGAGCCGGGCCTGGAATGGGAGCTCGCTCAGCGCGGGGTGGACTGGTTCTGTCTCGACCAGAGTGCCCACGAGCAGCCGATGCAGGCCCTGGTCCCTGCGGCCACGGAGGCCGGGCCGGTCGGCTTCACGATCGACTGGGAGGCCATCTCCTGGCTCTGGTCGCTCGACGGCTACCCCTCCGCGCCCGCCCACGCGATGTTCAGCGGCAAGTCGCTGCGGGGGACGAGGATCTGGAAGGTCGGGGGCGGGGCATACGAGCCCGGCGCCGCGGCCGAGAAGGCCGTCGAGCAGGGACGGCGCTTTGCGGAGTCGGTGACGGCCCGGCTGCGCGAGTTCCGTGCCGCGACCGGCCGCCGCGGCCTGCTGGTCTTCGCGATCGACACCGAGTTGCTCGGCCACTGGTGGTCCGAAGGCGTCGTCTGGCTGCGCGAGGCCCTGGCGGCGGCGCCGCAGCTCGGCGCCCGGCTGCTGACGCTGCCGGCGGCCCTCGACGAGCACCAGGCGCAGCAGCGGCCCTTGCTCGCCTCGAGCTGGGGCGAGGGCAAGGACCTGCGGACCTGGAGCGCCCCCTCGGTGGCCGACCTCGCCTGGGCGGCTCGCCGCCTGGAGCTGAGCCTGCTCGAGTCGCTCGGGCGCGGGGCCTGGGGCGCGACGCCGCGCAGCGGGCGGCGCGTGAGTTGATGGCGGTGCAGTCGAGCGATTGGGCCTTCCTCGACGGTCGCGGCGAGGCCGGGGACTACCCGTTCCAGCGGGCCACGCGCCATGCCGAGGCGATGCTCGAGGCCATAGACTGCCCCGGCAGCACCGAACCGCGCATGCGAGCACTCGCACCTGATCTCAGCCTCGCACCCCTGCTCGAGCCCTAGGCCGCCTTGCCTCGCGTCCTCATCCTCTCCTGGGAGTACCCGCCGCTGATCGAGGGCGGGCTGGCGCGCCACGTGCGCAAGCTCTCCGAGGGTCTCGCCGATCTCGGCGTCGACGTCCACGTCCTCACTCGCGGCGGCGAGGAGTCGCCCTCCGAGGAGGTCGCGAACGGGGTCGCGATCCACCGCGTCCGCGAGCCGACCCGGCCCACCGACCTGGGCGAGTTCGTCGCCTGGGTGGAGCGGATGAACTCGGACATGCTCGCCGCCGGCGTCGAGCTGGGCGACCGCTATCAGTTCGACCTCGTCCACGGCCACGACTGGCTGGTCGCGAATGCCTGCGATCACCTCGCCAAGCGTTTCGAAGCGCCGCTGGTGACGACGATCCACGCCACCGAGCACGGCCGCCACCAGGGATGGGTCGACAAGCACCCGCAGACCTATATCCACGGGGTCGAGCGCTGGATCAGCAACCGCTCCGAGCGGGTGATCGCCTGCTCGCACTACATGCGGGAGCAGATCGCCGACATCTTCGGCGTCGAAGAGGAACGCGTCAGCGTGATCCCGAACGGGATCGACCCCGAGGACCTGCAGCCGCAGGACCCCGATGAGCTGCGGCGCCTGCGAGCCGAGTTCGCCGCTCCCGACCAGCGTCTGGTGCTGCTGGTCGGCCGCCTCGTCTACGAGAAGGGGTTTCAGCTCGCCCTGGAGGCGCTGCCGCGGGTGATCGAGCAGGTGCCGAAGACCCGCTTCCTGGTCGCCGGCTCGGGAACCCACGAGGCGGAGCTGCGCAGCCAGGCTTCAGACCTCGGGCTGATGCGCCACGGGACCTTCCTCGGCTGGATCGGCGACGACGTCCTGCACTCGCTCTACCGGATCGCCGATCTGACCGTGGTGCCCTCGATCTACGAGCCGTTCGGGCTCGTCGCCCTGGAGGCGATGGCCTCGGGCTGTCCGTGCATCGTCGCCGACACCGGCGGGTTGCGCGAAGTCGTGCCCCACGAAGAGGCCGGGCTGCGCTTCCGGGCCCGCGACCCGCGGTCCCTTGCCGAGGTCGCCGTCCGCGTCCTCAGCGACGACGAGCTCGGGCGCCGGCTCGTGTCCGAGGCCTACGAGCACGTTCGGCGCTTCGACTGGGGCGACGTCGCCGAGCGGACCGCCCGGGTCTACGAGGAGCTGATCGGACCGACCGCCTAGCCCAGCGGCGGGGTCGACGCGCTGGGAGAGCGATCGGCGGCTCGCCTGGTTCGGCGCGCTGGTGCTTGGCACCCATCGGTGCCAATCGACCAAAGCTCCCGCCAGCGGCCGATCCGCTCCCTTACCCAGCCGCTTTCTCGCGCCTTATCCCCCTCAGGCTCCACCGGATCGGGCCAGCGCAGCGTCTCCGGCTCCTCGCGCATCCTGATCACCTTCCCGGGCACGCCGCCGACGACCGCGTTGGCCGGTACGTCCCGGGTCACCACCGAGTTGCTGCCGATGATCGCGTTGTCGCCGATCCGCACCCCCCGCAGGATGCAGGCCCCGTAACCGATCCAGACGTTCGACCCGACCTCGACGTCGCGCTTGTAGATGCCCTGGAGGCGGATCGGGCGGTCGACCTCGACCGTCCCGTGGTCGAAGTCGATGAACATCGCCCGGTCGGCGATCACGCACTGCTGCCCGATCCGGACTAGCTGGTAGGCCGAGATCGTGCAGTCCTGGCCGAGGACGGTCTTCTCGCCGATCTCCACGACTCCCTCGTGGGAGCGGATCTTGGTGCCGTCCCCGATCCAGACGAAACGCCCGAAGTGAATTTCTCCGGCGCGGCCGATCTGCAGCTCGAGGCGGCGGCCGAAGAAGACCATCCCGTCGGTGTGCCAGCGCCAGCCTGCAACGGTGAACAGGCGTCGCCGCAGGTACCGGGCCCCGAGACGTGCGTACTTGGGGGTCAGCATCCGGTTGCGGGAGAGGAAGCGGGCGAGCCTGATCACGCGGGAGCGGACTCTAAACTCGCGCCCCTGATGGCCGACGCCAAGCAAGCATCGCTCGCCGAGCGGCTGGTCGAGGGCGACAAGCGTGCGCTGGCCCGGGCGATCACGCTGATCGAGTCCGACGACCCGGCCGGCTGGGATCTTGTCCGCGAGGTCTATCCACGCACCGGCAAGGCCCGGATCACCGGTTTCACGGGACCGCCCGGAGTCGGCAAGAGCACGCTGATCGGCGCGCTTGACGGCGGAGCTGCGCAAGGCCGACCGCGACGTCGCGGTGCTCTCGATCGACCCCTCCAGCCCGTTCACGCGCGGCGCCCTGCTGGGCGACCGGATCCGGCTCTCCGACCACTTCCTGGACCCCGGCGTCTTCATCCGCTCGATGGCGTCCCGGGGGGCGCTCGGGGGTCTCTCGGAGGCGGCGCTCCAGGTCGCGCTGGTGATGGACGCCGCCGGCAAGGACGACGTACTGATCGAGACCGTGGGCGTCGGGCAGGCCGAGATCGACATCGTCGACCACGCCGACACGATCGTCCTGGCGCTGATGCCGGGCTCCGGCGACTCGATCCAGGCGCTGAAGGCGGGGGTGATGGAGATACCCGACGTGATCGTCGTCAACAAGGCCGACCATCCGATGACCGACACGATGGTGCGAGAAGTGCGCGGGGTGCTGGCGCTGGCCGAGAGCCCCGACGGCTGGCAGGTTCCGATCCTGCGAACCGAGGCGGCGCGGGGGGAGGGGGTCGAAGAGCTGGGACGCAAGATCGACGAGCACCGCGCCCACATCGAGTCGGCCGGGACGCTGGAGGAGCGGCGGGCCCGCAACCTTCGCAACGAGGTGCTCGGCATCGCCGCCTCGCGCCTCCGGCGGCGGCTCGAGGCGACGATCGCCGACGACCCCGGCGTCGCCGAGCTGCTGGCCAGGGTGGTGCGGCGAGAGCTCGATCCGGCAAGCGCCGCGGGAGAGCTGCTCGACGCCCAGGCCGATGCCTGAGCCGGCTGCCGGCTTGGCGTTGCCCTCCCGGGAGGAGGTTCGGGCATGGCTCGGGCACCGGGTCGACGAGATCGCCGGATCCAGCGTCGGCCGCACCCAGGGCCTGTTCGTCGATTGCGAGACCGGAGACCCGGCCTGGCTGACCGTCAGGCTGGGGCGGTTCGGAAAGCTGATCGCGGTCCCGGCAGCGGACTGCGCCGGCGGCGCCGGCCACGTCTGGGTCCCCTACTCCCGCGACGCCCTGCGTGCCGCTCCGGTGGTCGATCCCGCCAAGAGCCTCACCCGCGACCAGGAGCTGGCGATCTGCGCCCACTTCGGGATCCCGGTCGAGCTCGGCCGCGCGAGGCAGGTCTCCGCCCGCCCGGTCGGCGCCGTCACCGCGAAGCCGGATCGTCTAGGGCAGTAGCCAGACTACGCCGCGATCCCCGGTCAGGCTTCGCTCCGCCAGCTCCGCCGCGGAGACCGGCAGCGGTCGGGGCGCCCGGTAGCGGACCAGGGTGAACGTCGAACCCTCGACACGGTCGAGGAGACGGAACCCCGGGACCGGCGCAGGCGGGTTGGGCGGGCGTGGCGTCTTCAGCGGCCCGCCGGGCTCACGGGTGGCAAGGCTGAGCAGGTCGAGCCCGGCGACCGGGAGTGTGCCTCGCTCGACAAACCGGCTCGACGACAGGTAGACCCCCACCGGCGTTGCGTCTCCGACATTCGGGGTGACGATCAGCGCCCGCGGTCCGTCCGGGCGGTTCGACGCCACCGCTTCCGCCGCGCTTCGCCAGTCGTCGCGCTGGTGGCGGACGTTGAAGGCGACGAAGGCGACGACCAGTGTTCCGAGGGCGCAGAGAGCAGCGATCAGCGCCGGTCCCGACTCCTTTCTGTCTCGCTGCGGCAGCCCCGAGGGCGACGACGATCGCCAGCGGGATCCAGGCCAGGATCAGGTTGCGGGTGATCAGGTAGTCGAGGCCGGCGAGCGCCAGCAGCGACCGGCACAGCGAGCACGGCGACGGCCAGCACCAGAGGGATCAGCGCGGCCTGGCGGGCTCGTTCCGCGCCGGCTCGCATCAGCGGCAGCGCGGCCAGCAGGGCGAGGATCAGCCCGACCCCGGCGAGGACGGCCTGGTGGGGCGCGCGGCGACCGGAGACGAACTCGGCCGGGACGGCGGCGATCCGCAGCGGCAGATCGCCGGACAGGCCGTCGGCGATCCAGGTCGCCCCCACCACGTCGCGCTGGTGCAGGGCGAGCGGCAGCAGGGCCAGGCCGGTCGGCAACCACGATGCCGGCGGCGATCGAAGTCTCCCGCACCGCTCCCCGGCGCCTGGCCACGAGGAGCAGCCAGATCAGCTCCGGAGCGACCAGGAAGACCGCGAAGTAATGGGCGGCGAGCGCCAGCGCCGAGGAGACGACCCAGCCTGCCAGCCAGCGCCGGTCGAGCTCGGCCTTGGCAGCGAGGAAGCAGAGCAGCGACAGCCCGCCGAGGAGGATCAGCAGCGAATAGACCCGTGCCTCCTGCGAGTACCAGACCAGCAGCGGGCTGGTCGCCGTGAGGGCGGCGACGAAGCAGCCGACCCGAAAGCCCCCCAGCCGGTTCGCGATCGCGTAGGCAAGCGGGATCGTGGCCGTGCCCAGCATGGCCGAGAGCGAGCGCAGCCCCACCTCGCCGCTGCCGAAGAGGTGCTTCCAGACCCACAGCACCGCGAAGTAGAGCGGTGGGGTGACCTCGTCGTCTGCGACCTCCGACAGCATCGTCGCGAACCCGCCCTCGATGTGATCGACGGTGAAGGCCTCGTCGAGCCAGAAGCTCTGCGCATCCAGCGTGGCGAAGCGCAGCAGCGCGCCGGCGGCGGTGATTGCCGCCAGGATCGCCACCTCCCTGCGCCCCATGCGACCAACGTTAGAGGCCGAGATGGTTTTCGGCCCGGTTCACCGGCCGTTGACGCCCGGTTCCGGAAGGGTTGCTTGAATCGTCGGCGATGGGAGGCGCTGGAGCCAGGTCAGGCGTGTTCACGCGGCGGGCGATGCTGCGGGCCGGGGCGGGCTCCGCCGCGCTGGCGCTCTACCCGGGCCTGCTGGGCGAGACACTGGAGGCGCTCGCCCGCAGGTCGCGACCCGGCCGCGGCCCCTACGGCCCGCTCGGCGCCCCCGACGCCAACGGGATCGCGCTTCCGGCGGGGTTTCGGTCGCGGCTGGTCGCGCGGGCCAACCAGCCCGTCGGCGGCACGACCTACCCCTGGCACATCTTCTCCGACGCGATGGGCACCTTCGCGAGCGGCGACGGCGGCTTCGTGCTGGTCTCCAACTCGGAGGTGCCGGGGGGCTTCGGCGGCGCCTCGGCGATCCGCTTCGGCGCCGGCGGCGAAGCGCAGAGCGCCTACCGGATCCTTTCCGGCACCTCGACCAACTGCGCCGGCGGCGTCACCCCCTGGGGCACCTGGCTCTCCTGCGAGGAAGTCGAGGCCGGCCTGGTCTGGGAGTGCGACCCGGGCGGGTCTCGCGGCGCCGTTGCGCGGCCCGCGATGGGCGCCTTCAAGCACGAGGCGGCATGCGTGGACCCGCGGGGCGGGCAGGTCTACCTCACCGAGGACGAGGGCGACGCGGGCTTTTACCGCTTCACCCCCGACCGCTACCCGGACCTCTCCAGCGGGCGTCTCGAGGTCGCGCGGGTGCAGCAGAACGGCCTCGTGCGCTGGCTGCCGGTGCCCGACCCCGGGGCGGCGAGCCAGCGCACGCTGGCCCAGGTGCCGGCGGCCACCCGCTTCCGGCGCGGCGAGGGGATCTGGTTCGACCGCGGAACCGTCTACATGGCGACGACCGCCGACGATCGCGTCTGGGCCTACGACACCCGCACCAGCGAGATCGAGATCCTCTACGACGGAGTCGCGCTGGGGCCGGCGGCGCCGTTGCACGACACCGACAACCTGACCATCTCCGAGCGCTCCGGGGACATGTTCGTCTGCGAGGACGCCGACGACCTCGACGTCTGCGTCGTGACGCCGGAAGGGGTCGTCGCCCGCTTCGCACAGCTGAGCGGCTCCGAGCAGAGCGGGTCCGAGCTGACGGGTCCGGTCTTCGACCCTTCGGGGAGCCGCTTCTTCTTCGCCTCGCAGCGGGCCTTCGGGCTCGGCGCCATCTATGAGATCAGCGGGCCGTTTCGGTCTCGGCGCCCCAACCTCGACCGGGTCGGGCTGCGGGTCTCGGTGCTCGGCAAGCCCGAAGCCGCGACCCTGCCCGCCGCCGGGATCCCGATCCGGGTCCAGCTGCGCAAGGGGATCGCCGCGCCGCCGGCGGTCAGCGCCCGGCTGCTCGCGGGCAGGGGTGGCGGCAAGCCGGTCGAGCTGGCGGCCGTCGAGCGCCGGCTGCCGGCGGGGCGGCGCCGGGCTCGCCTGCAGCTGCTGCCCCGCAAAGCAGCAGCCGGGGTCGCCGCGGGCGCGGTGGCGCGCCTCGTCGTCACGGTTCGGTTCGGCAGCGGTCGCCGCAACCGCTTCGCGGCGCCGGTTCGCCTCGACTAGCAGCCGAGCTGGCGCGCGATCACCATCTGCTGCACCTCGTCGGTGCCCTCGCCGATCGTGAGGATCTTGGCGTCGCGGTAGAAGCGGCAGACGGGGTACTCCTCGATGTAGCCGTATCCGCCGTGGATCTGCACCGCTTCCTCGCTGGCGCGGACCGCGAGCCGGCCGGTGATCAGCTTCGCCTGTGCCGCGGTCAGGGTGAATGACTCGCCGCGGTCCTTCTCGATCGCCGCCCGGTAGGTGAGCAGGCGGGCGGCCTCGAGCTGCGACGAGATGTCGGCGATCTTGGCCTGGATCGCCTGGAACTTGGCGATCGGCTGGCCGAAGGCGCGGCGCTCCTTGGCGTAGGAGATCGCCTCGTCGAGCGCCCCCTGGGCGAGGCCGACTCCCATCGCGGCGACGCCGATCCGCCCGCCGTCGAGGATGTGGAGGAAGTTCTTGAAGCCGTCGCCGCGGCGGCCGAGCAGGTTGCCCTCGGGCACGCGGCAGTCCGTGAAGCTGAGCGGACGGGTGTCGGACGCGTTCCAGCCCATCTTGCGGTAGGGCTCGCCCGCCTCGTAGCCGGGGGTCCCGTTGGGGACGATCAGGTTCGAGATCTCCGGCTTGCCGTTGCCCTTTCCGGTCACCGCGGTGATCGTCACGCACCCCGAGATCTCGGTGCCGGAGTTGGTGATGAACTGCTTCGCCCCGTTGATCACCCACTCGCCGTCGTCGAGGGTCGCGGTCGTGCGGGTGTTGCCGGCGTCGGAGCCCGCCTCGGGCTCGGTCAGGCCGAAGGCCGCCAGCTTGTGCCCAGCGCACAGCTCGGGCAGCCACTCGGACTTCTGCTCGTCGCTGCCCCAGAGGTAGATCGGCATCGTGCCGAGCGAGGTGTGCGCGGCCATCGTGATCGCCACCGAGGAGTCGATCCGGGCCAGCTCCTCCACCGCGATCGCGTAGGAAAGCGTGTCGGCGCCGCCGCCCCCGTACTCCTCGGGGAAGGGGATGCTCATCAGGCCCAGCTCACCCATCTTCGCGACCAGGTCGTAGGGGAACGCCTTCGTGCGGTCGAGCTCCTCGGCCACCGGCGCCACCTCGCTGCGGGCAAAGTCGCGCACCGTGTCGCGGAGCAGCCGCTGCTCGTCGCTGAGCGTGAAGTCCATCGCGCGCGGAAGCGTATGAGCTTCGGCGCTCACAACGGTCCCTGTCGGACCCGCCGTTCCTCTACCCTCGCGCCATGCCAGGGGACGCGGGGGCATGACCGCCCGCCGAAAGTCGAAGCAGAAGCGGGCTCGCAGGCAGGCCGGACCGCGCCACGAGCAGGCGCAAGCCCGCCGCCAGCGGCCGGCCAAGCCCCCGCGGCCGCGCCAAGCCCGACCACGCCGAAGCCCGAGGCGCCAGGCCGCGCGCACCGCCGCAGCCGCAGCCTCTGAGCCGGATCGACCTCCGCTGGGCGGGTGGCGTGGCGGCGATCAGCGCGATCCTCTTCGCCACCACCCTCAACGGCCATCCGGGCCTCGGTGACGCCCCCGAGAGCGTCGCCGGCGTGGCCGAGCTCGGGGTCCTGCATGCCCCCGGCTACCCGGCCTACGTGCTCGCGGCCTGGATCTTCACCCTGCTGGTGCCGTTCGGGAGCTTTGCCTTTCAGGTCAACCTCTTCAGCCTCGTCTGCGCCTCGCTCTCGATCGCCGGCGTCTACCTGCTGGCCAGGCGCTGCGGCGCCGCTCGCTGGGCGAGCGCCCTGGGCGCCCTGGCGCTCGCCGTCGGCGCCGGCTTCTGGTTCTACTCCGGGTTCGCGAAGCACGACATGTTCTCCGGTCTGCTCTTCGTCGCCGCGCTCAACCTGCTGCTCGCCTGGCAGGCGCAAGCCGAGCCGGGCCAGGCTGGTCGGCCTGGCGGCGATCATCGGGCTCGGGCTCGGGTCGTCCTGGCCGTTGATGGTCCTGCTGCTGCCGGCGGTCGGGCTTGACCCTGTTGCTCGGGAGGCGACGCCTGCCGCTCGCATCGCTGGGCCTGGCGCTGACCACCGGCGTGCTGGTCGTCGTCGCGATCTACGGCTTCCTGATGGTGCGGGCCGCCCAGGATCCGCCGCTCAATTGGGGCGAGGCGACGTCCCTGTCGCGGCTCTTCTCGCTGGTCAACCGGGCCGATTTCACGGCCCAGTCGTCGGGCGCCGAGAACGAGGAGGAGCCCCAGCCGGCCGGTCGCGGCGGCGAGGGCGCGGCCGAGCAGGCGCGGCGGAGGCGGAGCCGACGGCCCCTCCCGGCGCCGGCAGCCTCAGATCGCCTTCCGAGGCGGTCGACGGCCTCGGGGTGGACTTCCAGATCTTCTACCACGAGCTCGGGTTGACGGCCCTGATCCTGGCCGGCGTGGGGGCTTGTTCGTCAGCCTCTCCAGCCGCCGCGGGCCGCCCGTCCTGGGTGCTGCTGGCCGTCTTCGTCACCAACCTGGTCGGCGGCAGCGTTCGTCGTCGGGGCGGCGGCCTACGACGGCTTCGACACGCTGCTCGTCCACGAGGGCTTCCTGCTCGGCTGCTACTTCGTGCTCGCGGCCTGGATCGCGATCGGCGCCACCGACCTCGCCCAGGCGGCCGCGGAGGCCGGCTCGCCCCGCGATCGGCGAGCGCTGGCGATCGCCAGGTGGCCTGGGGCGCGGCGGTCGTGCTCGGGCTGGCGGTGCTGGTGCCGTCGCTGATCGCTCATCGACGACGTCGCTGCAGCGCAACGCACGAGCCGTTCGCGGATCGCTACGCGGAGCAGCGTCTTCGAGGAGCTGCCCGCCCGACTCGGTCGTGTTCATCTTCGGCGCCGAGCGAACCCAGCCCCTGGTCTATCGCCAGGTCGTGCACGACGAGCGCGAGGACGTCGAGGTCGTCGCCGCGGACGGGCTCTCCGCGGACTGGTATCGCGAGCAGCTGGCGCGCCGCCTCGGTCGGCTCGATTCCGCCTCGCGCCGACACCTTCGCCGGCTGACGTCGATCGGCGTGATCGAGTCGCTGCGCGGCGTCCGGCCGGTGTTCATGGACATGCCCACCGCGCAGATCGTCGGGGGCGGGATCGGCTACCGCCCGGACGGGCTGCTGGCCCGCGCCGAGCCGGGATCGCGGCCCGCAGGTCGACTCGCCGGCCGCGCTTCGACGAGGACGGTCCAGGAGGCCGAGCTGGCGGCGGGGATGCCGGCGGCGGACTGGCAGGTCTGGCCCAACTCCTACGTGCTCAGCAGCTACACCGCCGCCGGCCTGGAGGTCGCCCGCGCCTACCTGGAGGCGGATGACCTGGCCGGCTCTGCGACGTGCTTTGCTCAACGTTCTGCGCGTCGACCCCGAGAACAGCATCGCCCGCGAGAACCTTGCGACGCTCGACGGCGGGGAGCCGACCGGTGGCTGAGGCGCTGACCGGACAGCGGGCGGAGACCGGCGCCGGCGGAGCCGCCCGGCCGGGGCCGGCAGACCGTCCCTTCGTCAGCGTCTGCATCGCCTCCGCGCACCGCCCGGCGCTGCTGTCGCGGTGCCTCGAGAGCCTTGCGTCGCCAGGATCGCCCACCGAGCTTCGAGCTGCTGGTCGCCGCTCACGACGATCCGTCGGTGGAGGCGATCGTCTCGGCGCGGTTCCCGCAGGCGAGCGTGCGCCTGGTCCCGCACGCGAACCCGGCCGGCCTGCGCAACTCCCTGCTCGGATCGGCGCGCGGCGAGTGGCTGCTGTTCCTCGACGACGACCTCGAGCTGGAGCCGCACTTCCTGCGCACGCTCGAGGAGCTGGCCGCGGCGCACCCCGATGCCGGCGTGCTCGGCGGGCCGACGCTGGCTCCCCGCGGCAGCTCCCGATTCCAGGTCGTCCAGGCCGCGGTGCTGGCGTCGCTGCTCGCGACCGGGCCGGTGCGGCGCCGCTACGGCGCCCATGCGGCGCACCCCGGCGACGAGGCCTCGTTCACGCTCTGCGCGCTCGCGGTGCGCCGCGAGGTGATGGTCGAGTTCGACGAGCGGCTCGTCTGCGCGGAGGAGAACGAGCTGCTCGAGGGGCTGCGGCGAGACGGGGTGCCGATGCGCTACGAGCCGTCGTTGCTGACCTATCACGAGCGGCGCCCGACCTGGAGGGGGTTCGCCGGCGCAGATGCACTGGTACGGGCGGGGCAGGGGTCAGCTGATCGCCCGGCGGCCCAGCGCGACCCGGCCGGCGCATCTCGCGCCGGTGGCCCTGCTCGCCTATCTGGCGATCGCCGTGCCGCTGGCCGCTCTCGGCCGCCCGGAGCTGCTCTGGCCGCTGCTGGCCTACGCGGCCGTTCTCGCCGCGGCCGGGGTGCGGGTCGGGCTCAGCCTGCGCAGGCCGGGGGCGGTACCGGTGGCCGCGGCGCTGACCCTGATCGTGCATCTGCTCCTACGGCAGCGGGGTGATCCGGGGATACGTGGTCGAGTGCGCGAAGGCGCTGGCGCGCGCTTGCGACGGTCCCGGTCCGCCACCGCAGCGCTGCTGGGCACGCTGATCGGGCGACAGCTGCGGCTGCGGATGAAGCGCTCGACCTTCGGGCTGCTGTGGCCGCTCGTCGCCCCGCTGTTTCTCTTCGGGCTGTATCTGTTCGTCTTCCAGGGCATCTTCGACGTCCCGATCGATCGCTATCCGGAGTACCTGCTGATCGGACTGCTGCCCTGGGCGTTCCTGGTCCAGACGCTCGGCACCTCGATCCTCTCGCTGTCCTTCGAGCCGGAGCTGATCCGCCGCGCCCGCTTCCCCTACGAGCTGCTGCCGGTGGCGTCGGTTCTGACGATGTCGCTGTACTTCCTCGTCTCGCTGGCGGCGCTGATCGTCTACCTCGCGGTCACCGGCGAGCTCACGTTCTCGCTTCTGCCGGCGCTGGTCCTCCCGGTCGCCTCCCTTTACCTGTTCGTCGGCGCCGTCGCCCTGGTCCTGGCGCTGATCGACGTCTACAACCGCGATCTGCGCCAGGTGCTGGCCAACCTGCTCACGGTCTGGTTCTTCCTGGTGCCGATCGTCTACCGGCAGCAGGAGCTCGGCTCGGAGCTGCGGTTCCTGCAGTCGGTCGACCCCGCCAACCTGATCATCGGCCAGTTCCGCCGCATCCTCTACGACGGGTACATCCCGCACCCCGAGCAGCTCTTCGAGCTGCTGGCGATCTGCCTCGGCACCTGGCTGCTGGCGCTGGCCGTGTTCCGGCGCTTCTCGGCCCGGCTGCCGAAGGAGGTATGAGGTGGGAGAGGTGCGGCTGGAAGGGGTCTGGGTGGACTACCGGCCGCCGCGGCGCAGCACCGAGAGCGGGCGAACGCCGATCTGGGCCCTGCGCGACGTCAGCCTCGCGATCAGCCCGGGGCAGCGGCTGGGAATCATCGGCGGCAACGGATCCGGCAAGACGACGCTCCTGCAGACGATCAGCGGTGTCTTCACCCCGACCCGTGGGCGGGCGGCGATCCGGGGCCGGGTGGCCTCGGTCGTCGATCTCACCGCCGGGCCCCAGCGTGATCTCAACGGTCACGAGAATCTGCGCATCGAGGCGGCTCTGCTCGGCTTCAGCGCCGATCAGCTGAAGGCTCGCTACGAGGAGATCCTCGACCTCGCGGCGCTGCCGCCCGAGGTGCTGGACCAGCCTCTCTACACCTACTCGGCGGGAATGCTCTTGCGGCTGCGGCTGGCGCTGGCGGTCGGCTGCCATCCCGACGTGCTCGTCATCGACGAGGTCCTCGCGGTTGCCGACCGGCGTTTCCAGCAGCGATACCTGGAGCGTTTCGAGGACCTCTGCCGGGCCGGGACGGCGCTCGCCCTCGCCTC
This sequence comes from uncultured Actinomycetes bacterium, assembly GCA_963793785.1. Classification (GTDB taxonomy): domain Bacteria; phylum Actinomycetota; class Thermoleophilia; order Solirubrobacterales; family 70-9; genus CAWCBH01. The sequence continues at coordinate 1,834,078 of CAWCBH010000003.1, read as the reverse complement.
GCACAACCTCGACGTGATCGCCGACTTCACCGAAGAGGCCGTCGTCCTCGACAGCGGCCAGATCACGCTTGCCGGGCCCTCGCGCGAGGCGGCGAGCAGCTACGGAGCGGCGCTGGACGCCGCCGTGGTCTCATCCACGAGCGCGTCGTGACCGCGGAGTCCGCCGTCCGCACCAGCGTCGTGATTCCCGCCTACCGGGCCTCGACGACGTTGCCGATGGTCCTCGAGGCGCTGGCGCCGCAGCTGGGCTCGGAACGAGAGGCGGTTCTGGTCGAGAGCTCGGCAGACGGACGGGCGGCCGGCTTCGAGCAGCGCTGGCCGTGGCTGACCGTCGTCACCCTGCCCCGCAGGGCGCTGCCGGGGGAGGCGCGAAACATCGGCGTCCGCCGCGCGCGCGGTCGGCTGATCGCCTTCCTCGACGCGGACGCGATTCCCGACGCCGATTGGCTCGATCGACTCGAGCAGCAGATGACGGACGGAGTCGATGCCGTCTGCGGCGCGGTGACGAACGGAACCCCGCATAGCGCCGTCGGCACCGCCGAGTACCTGCTCGAGTTCTCCGAGTGGATGCCGAGCCGCCGCAAGCCGCTCCAGCACGCTGCCACCTGCAACCTGCTGGTACGCCGCGGCCGCTTCGAAGCTCAGGGAGGCCTGGCCGAGGACCTGCGCACCGGCGAGGACACCGCCTTCACGTTTCCGATCGCCGCCGAGGGGCGGTTGGGCTTCTCCCCGAAGGCAACGGTTCGCCACCTCAACCGCACCGGCATGCAGCCGTTCCTCGCCAACCAGCGCCGGCTCGGAATCGGCTTCGTCGAGGTCTGCAACCGGGTCCCGCTCCAGCACGGCTGGGTCTGCCGCGGACCCGGCCTCGCGCTGGCCGTCCCACTTCGGCTGGTGGCGCTCGCCGGTCGGCTGAGCACCAGCCCGGCCGACGCACCGCGAGCGCTGCGGGCGCTGCCGGCGGTCGCAATCGGGCTGATCGCCTGGATGGGCGGGGTCCTTCGAGCCTCGCTCGGAAGGCGGAAGCCGGCATGGTGACCGTCGCCACGGTGGCGGGCGCCCAGCGGCGCCGGGCCGAGCGCCTGCTCGGGGCGCTGGCGGCGCAGACCATCGCCGCCGACCTCGAGGTGATCGTCGTCGACGTGCGCCCGCAGATGGAGGACCTCCGCCTTCCCGAGGGGCTCGCGGTGACCGTGATCGACAGCGAGGTTCAGTCCTACGCAGTCGCCCGGACCGACGCCCTGCGAGCCGCTCAGGGCGAGGTCGTCGCTTTCCTCGAGGATCATTGCCATCCCGAGCCCGGTTGGGCGGAGGCGCTGGCGGGGGCCTACCGAGACGGATGGGCCTCGGTCGGATACGCGATCGGAAACGCGAACCCGGAGAGCCTCTGGGGCCGGGTCACATTCCTGGCCGAGTACGGCGAATGGGAATCGCCCCGCCGCGGGCGGGCCGTTTCGCTGCCCTGCAACAACGTCTCCTACCGCCGCGATCTGCTGCTCTCCTACGGCGGCGAGCTGGAATCGATGATGGTCGCCGACTACAACGTTCACTGCTGTCTGCGACGGGACGGGCATGCGCTTGCGATCGAGCCGGCCGCTCGGGCCCGGCACCAGAACTTCGAGCGCCTGATCGACACCCTCCGGGTCGGTTTCATCTACAGCCGGACGCTCGGCTGCCGGGCGGGCCCGAATCGAGGGCTGGGGCCGGGCGCGGCGGCTTCGCCGCTCGATCACGATCCTCGCCACCGCGCCCCTGGCCCGCTTCGGCCGGCTGGCGCTCGCGACCGTCCGTCGCCCCCGTCGGCTCCTTGCACTGGCGCTGTACTCCCCGGCGGTGCTGACCGTCTACCTGCTCAGCGCCGCCGGGGAAAGCGCCGGTTACCTGTTCGGCCCCGGCGGCAAGCCCGGTGCGATTCTCTATTGGGAGGTCGACGCGGAACGGCTGGCGAACCCGTGATCCGGACGTCGGTCGTCATCCCCGCGCTCGGCGCCTGGACGACGCTGCCGTCGGTGTTGGAGGCCCTGCGACCGCAGGTCGAGCAGGACGGCCGCGAGGTCCTGCTGGTCGACAGCTCCGGCGAGCTGTCCGAAGCCGAGCTGCAGCGACGCTGGCCATGGGTCCGAATCGAGGCCTTGGACGCCCCGGCACTCCCCGGCAAAGCCCGCAACATCGGCGCCGGGGCGGCACAGGGCGAGCTGCTGGCCTTCCTCGACGCCGACTGCGTGCCCGCTGCCGGCTGGCTTGACGCGCTCGAGGCGGCGTTGACCGCGGACGCGGATGCGGTCGGCGGCTCGATCGTGAACGGGACCCCGGGCAGCGCCGTGGGGACGGCGGGCTACCTGCTCGAGTTCGCCGACTGGCTCCCGGATGCGCGTCATTCGCTGCGCCACGCGGCCAGCTGCAACCTCTTGATCCGGCGCAGTGTGCTCGACCGGGCCGGGGGCTTTGCCGAGGATGTCTTCCCGGGCGAGGACACGATCCTCACCGTCCCGCTCGCGGCCGGCGGCCGCCTGGCCTTCGCGCCGGCTGCCCGGGTTCGGCACCTGAACCGCACCAGCCTGGGTCAATTCGTCCGCCATCAGCGCCGGCTGGGCCGAGCTTTCGCGCAGGTCTGCCAGCGCTCGGACTTCCCCCATCGGCGACTCGGGCGCCCCGTGCTGGCACCCCTCGCGGGCCCTTTCCGGCTCCTTGCCCTGAGCTGGCGTCTGATCGCCCATCCGCGCCAGGCGATCGCGGCGCTGGTCCTGCTGCCGCTGTTGCTGCTCGGGCTCGGTGGCTGGACGATCGGGCTCGCCGGCGCCGGCCGTCCCGATTAGGTCGCGGCCGGGCGCAGGGCACCGCGTACCTGCCAGCGGCGCAGCAGCCGCCGGGGCCCGAGCGCGGGCCAAAGCCTCCGCTTGCCCAGCACATGGGTCGCGTCCTGCAGGTGGATCACGAACTCGCGACCCATCGTCCGCTCGGCGATGCCCCGGTTGGCCTCGGCCTCTGGACCCTCCCAGCGCAGATCTCCTCCCTGCTGCGACCTGCTGGACCGCCGCGGGATGTGCGCGTAGTCGTGGTTCTGGTGGACGACGGTCGCCCGCCGGCTGGCGTCGATAACCGGGACCCGGCTCCTGCGAGCCCGGTAGATGAGCCAGTTGTCCCATCGCGGCCGCCCGACCGCAAACGACGGGAAAGCCCCGAGGTCCAGCCGGCGCGGAAAGACGAAGTAGTCGCTGCCCCAGGGCGGCTGTCGCAAGCCGGCCCGCGCGACCTCGGCGCGCAGGCGCGGTTCCCAGCCGGGCCTGCCGAAGTCGATCCGCTGTCGGAGGTCGAGGTTCCAGCGCTGACCGGCGATCAAGAAGGAAGGCATCCGCGCCGCAACCCGCCTGGTCGCCTCCAGCAGATCGCCGAACAGGATCACGTCGGCGTTGGCGTAGCAGAGGTTCGGGTTGCGGGCGTGAAGCCTGGCCTGGTCGAAGACCGACCCGATCAGCGGTGTGCCGAGGTCGTTGCGGTCGACCACCGATATGTGCGTGGCGCCGAGCTCCGCCGCAGTCTCCGCGACTCCTTCCTCGTCACCGCAGACGATCACTTCGACACCCGGAAGCCGTTGCCAGCTCTCGAGGGCGTTCCTCTGGATCACGCCGATATGACCCGCAAACGGTTTCGGGACGCTGAAGATCGAGAGCATCGTGCTCGAGGCCGGCTAGCCGGCTGCCGACGGAGCGAGCGTCGCCGGGGCGTCGGCGCAGGCCACGGGGCGGTTCTCGGTCGCCGACGCCGCCGTGGCGAGCAGGACCTGCAGCAGCCGCCTGGCGGTGTCGGCTCCGGGCTCGGGCGGCGTCCCTTGCCGCACCGCGTCGGCGAAGTGGCGCCATTCGGCGGCGAACGAGGAGACGAAGAAGCCGCCGGCGCGGCGGTTGCGGGCCAGGTGGGGGAGGGAAAGGGGCGGGGCTGCTTCGCCGAGCCGGGCGCGGATCGTCCAGGGCTTGGTGTCGACGTCGAGCAGGCGGGGTGGCTGGTAGGGAGACGCCTTCAGCTGTGCCGCCTCCCCATAGACCTCGATCTCGTTGAGGTCGGCGGTTCGGTGCGAGAACACCGAGGTCACCGGGACGCCACTCTGCATCCGGCCGCTGACGACCATGTTCTCGTCGTCGCCGTGGACGGTCGCGAAGACCTGCTCGACCTCCTCGCCGAGCAGGTGGCTCCAGAGGTCGAGGTGGTGCACGCCCATCTCCATCAGCACGCCGCCCCCCAGGCGCCTGCCGCGCCTCCAGCTGCGCCCCGGTTGCATGAGCGAGTCGTTGGAGATCGTCGTCCGCAGCGACTGCACCGGGCCGAGACGCCCGGACCGGATCAGCTCCCGGGCCTTCGCGAAGCCGAGATAGCGCCGCATGTTGAGGCCGAGCATGAAGGCGATCTCGCTCTCGTCCAGGCGTGCAGCGAGGCGATCCCAGTCGTCGAGGCCGAGGGCAGGAGGCTTCTCGAGCAGGAGGTGCTTTCCCGCCTCGACCACGGCGAGCGCAACCTCGACGTGAAATTCGGTCGGTACGCAGACCACGACCGCCTCGACCTCCGGGTCGTCGAGCAGGTCCTGGTGGCCGGAGTGGCGGCGCGAGACGCCCCAGGTATCGGCCAGATGGGAAAGCCGGTCCGGGTCGCGATCGGCGAGCGCCACGACCTCGGCGGCGTCGACGCGGGCAAGAGCGGGGAGGTGGCCATGCTCGGCGACCCAACCGCACCCGATCACCCCGACCTTCAACGGTGCCTCGCGCACGGTCGGCAGTCTAGGCCCGGGCCGAGGCGACAAGCGGGCGCGCCCGCCGCGTCCATTCTCCGCAGCCGCTCGAGCCGGATGGCGTCGCCCGCCGCCGCCGGTCCTCCTCGATCGCCGACCTCGAACGCCGCCTCGATCCCGTCCAGCTGCCTGTCGAGGTTGAAGCGCCGCTCCACGTTCTGGCGGCATCTGGCGCCGAGCTCGGGCGAGTGCTGCGCGCCAGCGAACCGCCCACTCGAGCTTCGCCGCCAGGGCGCCCGGGATCGCCCGGCCGGCACCAGCAGCGACTCGAGCCCGCCGCGAAGGACTCGGGCATGCCTCCGACGGCCGACGCGACCACCGGGCATCCGCACGCCATCGCCTCGATCGGCACCCGGCCGAGCGCTTCCTCGACCAGACTTGGAACGACGACCAGGTCGGCGGCTCCGTAGTAGTCGAGCCATCTCGTCGGTCGGCCGGCGCCCACGTCCAGTCGCCTCCGTCCTGTCGTAGCCGGGCTCGCATGCTCGTTCTTCGGCGCGACCCGGTCGGCGGGGCGGCGCCGGCGATCACCAGCCTGATCTCGCCGATGCTGCCGAAGACGCTGGAACGCCTCCAGCAGGACCTCGAGCCCCTTCTCCGGGACCAGACGCCCCGCGTAGAGGAGCATCGGCGCCTCTCGGGGACGCCGAGGCGGCCGCGGGCCGCTGCCCGCTCCGCCGCCGAGGGCGGCCGGTAGCGAGCCGGATCCACACCGACGTGGACGACGTCGATCAGCCGCTCGTCGACGCCGGCGGCGACGTAGCGGGAGGCGACGAATCGCGAGACGGCGATCAGGCGGGCGCAGCGCGCCAGCGCCAGCGCGTTCTCGATCCCGACCGGGCGGTCGTTTCGCAGGTGGCAGACCACCGGCGCTCGCAGCCGCAGCCCGACCCCGGCCCCGTAGAGGACCTCCCAGAAGTCGTTCACGTGGATGAGGTCGGGCCGAGGCCTGTCCCGGGGGGCGTGGAGCATTGACGCCGCCAGCGACAGCCCCGCGCCCACCCCCCGCCGCTCGGGGTGGATGAGCCGCACCTGTGTCGTGGTCTCGCAGATCCCTCGGTAGGTGTCGAGGAACCGCCCCGGCCGCTGGTAGACGAGGTCGAGGTCGTGGCCTCGCTCGGCCAGCCCGCCGGCCATCTGGGCCAGGCTGTGCTCGGATCCTCCCGCCGGATCGAGGTAGACCGCGTTGAGGAGGACCCTCATTGCGGTGCGGATCCCCGGGCGCCGCCGCCAGCGGCTTCGAAGCTGGGCGCTGCGGCCCCTGGCGGCAAGGCGAAAGTAGCCGTTGCGGCCGGCCCAGCCGCCGATCGCAAGCTGGCCGATCTGGTAGGAGAGCCAGCCGTCCATCCGCTCGCCGACACGGAGCGGGCCCCAGGGCGGGGGCGTGGACGGCCGCACCGGGCGAGCGCGGTCGAAGCCGAGATGCCGCTCGGCATAGTCGAGGCCTCGTTCGAGTACCCAGCCGAGCCCCAGCTCCGCCGCCGTCCCGAACGCCTCTTCCCACTGCTGCTGCGAGGCCCGAGCCCCCGCGAGGCCCAGGTCGTTGATCCAGACCAGCCGCTTCGCCGGCTCCTGGACCAGGTGGACGGCCAGCACCAGGAGGTCGTCATCGAGCCGGGGAATCAAGACGTTGCCGCCTTCGGCGAGCGCCAGCGGCTCGGCGGCGCCGAGTAGTCGCCGGTGGTCGAGGCGATCCGCGACCGGATCGTCGGCGAGGCGCCAGTGCAGCTCCACCTTCAGCCTCTGCTTTCCCAGGAATCGCTCGACACCGATGTGGTGGCCGATGTGCTGCCCGTAGCCCGGCCACGGCTCCTTGACGGGCCGGTAGCCGAGCTCTGCGCCCAGCCCCTCGGCCGCGTCGGTGAGTCGGTCCCGTGGCACCACCAGGTCGAGGTCGGCAAACGGGCGCAGCGTCGGGTCGGGGTAGAGGCGCTGGGCCACGCCGGGACCCTTGATCAGCACCGGCGGCGCACCGCAGGCCTCTCGAACCAGCGGCTCGACGCTCGCCAGCTCGCGCCGCAGGATCGCGCCCTGGAGGGCCTCGATCGCCCGCTGGGCGCGGAGGGCCTTGGCGATGCCGGTGGGAAGCTCCAGCCGACCCCGGCCGTGCGCCTCGAGCAGGTAGCCGACGACCTTGTGGTCCAATGCTGCGGTCGCCAGACGTTCCGGCGGCGGAGCCGGCGGCAGCGGCTCGTCTTTCAACAGGCGCGCCAGATACGGCGCTTCGGCGGGCGAGACGATGCTGAGCGGGCGGCGCAGCACGCAGCTAGGCGGATGCAGTGGTTTCGATCAGGCCTCGCTCGAGCATCTCGGCGGCGAACTCTCGTGTGTCGGATAGCGCCCTGGCGGGCTCGATCTCGAAATCGGTCGCGAGCGATCGGGCCAGCGCATCGATTCTCGCCGGCTCCGCGAGCAGATCCCAGAGCCGGCCCCCGGCGGCGTTCAGCGCCAGGGCGGTGCCGCGGCCGGTGTCGAGGAGGACGGTCTCGTCGCGAAGCTCGGCATGCACGACCCGCTCCGTACGCCGGATGATCGTCTCAGCGGTGATCGGCGCCAACCTGGTGCCGGACCCTATCTGCACCCGGTCGCCCGATCAGCTGCCGAAACGCCTCGACGGGGACCTGCCAGGGGGAGGGCAGCCGCCAGAGCCCGGCCAGGTAGTGGGCGAAGCTGGGAAAGCCGCGGCCGCCCCCGCCCGGCTCGCGCAGGCTCCGGTGGCGGTCCCAGTGCACGGCCAGGGTTCGCAGCGGCCTCGGGGGCTTGAGGCCGGCCCGGTAGGCGAGGCGACGGCGGCGCCGGCTTGGCGCCGCGCGGAGCGCCGCCAGAGTTTCGGCCGGTACCGGGAGCGCCAGGGCGCCGTCGAGGTAGGCGAGGGCGTCGAACAGCGGCATCGAGACGCCGCCGGCGCCCAGTGCCATCAACCGGTGCCAGTCGATGCCGCCGCCCAGGACCAAAGTCGCCGCGTCGGCGGCCCACTGGGTCGCCGGCTCCGGCCCCCAGCGGAGCCCTTCGACGCAGGTATCGAGCAGCTGGTCGGTCGGCGCCAGCGCCAGTGTCGAACGCTCCAGCAGCTCGAAGCCGACGGCCGCCTCCCAGAGCGGGCGCTCGTCGATCGGGTCGGCCAGCGCCCGCCAGCGCAGCCCCACCGCGCCTCGCCCAGGGTGCTCGAAGCGCTCGCCGCGGTGAGCGAGGTTGGATTCGGCATCGCCGCTGGCGCAATGCCACCCCGCCGCGAAGAGCACCTCGCGGGCGCGGTCCGCGGTGCCGGGCGCGACCAGCACGTCGACCTGGCCGAATGGCCGCACCGCCAGCTCCCGGTAATGAAGCTCGGCCAGCGCGGCACCCCCCAGGATCAACGTCGAGATTCCCGCGGCCGCGAGGTCATCCAAGGCTCCGACCGCCAGCTGGATCGCCGTGACGTTGCTGTACCAGGCCTTGCGGTAAACCCCCTTGAGGAGGGGAAGCCCCGGCACGTCGGCGCCCAGCGCGACCAGGTTGCGCGACAGCAGCGGCAGCAGCGCCGCGGTCTCCCGATCGGGCTCGAGGAGCTCGCCCCCGGCAGCGGAGAACTCCCGCAAAGCTTCCAGGCACCGCTCGTCCGCCGAGAGGGCGGCTTCGAGCAGCAGCGTCTTCTGCCGGTCCGGGCGGCGCGGGCCACCATGACCCCCGGGGCGGTCGCGGCTCACCTGGCCCGGCGCCGGTCCAGCGAAGCCTTCAGGGTCCGTGCGAACTCGCCGCGGGAGCCCCGGTGCCGCCAGGAGTGGTTGCGGTCGTGAACCCGGCGCCACAGGACCTGCTCGGCGAGAGTTTCCTCGGTGAGACCCAGCTCTCGCGCCCGAAGCAGCCAATCCAGCATCTCCGACACCTTGGTGCTGACGTCGAAGGACCCGACCCGCTCAAAGGCGGAGCGACGGATCAGCATCGCCTGGCACAAGTGGCACGGCTGCAGATCGTCGATCGGGACCGGGCGGCCGGCGTCCAGACGCGAGAACTGGCGGGCCTGGCCGAAGACGAGGTCGAGGTCGGGGCGGGCCCGCATCGCCTCAGATTGGCTTTGCAGCTTGGTCTGAATCCAGAGGTCGTCGGCGTCGAGGAATGCCAGCAGGTCGCCGCGCACCTCGTCGATGCCGCGATTGCGAGCAGCGCCGATCCCGGCCGGTGATTGGCCGAGGATGCGTACCGGCTCCCCGAAACCCTCGGCGATCCGCGCGCTTGCGTCCTCGGAGCCGTCGTCGACGACGACGACGTCGGCCGGCGGCCGGGTCTGGCCGAGGACGCTGGCGATCGCCTCACCCAGCCACCGCTCGCTGTCGCGGACTGGGATCACCACGCCTACGGCGAGGTCAGCCTCCATTGCCTTCCCCTCGCTGGCGGCGCACCGAGGCCCGGAGGAGACGCAGCCATTCCCGTTCGATGAACCGGACCTGACCTCGCGTGTTGTTGGCCTCGTGCATCCGGTAGTGAAGTACGACCTGGGGCAGCGTGGCAGACCTGGCGCCCTGATCCTTTGCCCGGACGAGCCAATCGATGTCGTTGGAAAGCTCGATCGACTCGTCGAAGCCGCCCACCGTCTCGAACAGCTTCCGGCGGACGAGCATCGTCGAGGGGTGTGCAGCCATCGGTCCGCGGGCGATCCACGCCTCCACCTCCGGACGCCGCACGCCCGGCGTCAGGAAGATCTGGGTCATTCCCATCACGATGTCCAGCTCCGGGTGCCCGAGCAGATGCTCGACCTGGAGGCTTAGGCGATCCGAGGGCCAGAGGTCGTCGGCGTCGAGGATCGCCAGCATCTCGCCCTGCGCCGCCTTCACACCGGTGTTGCGCGAGGCCGCGATTCCGGCGTGCGGGCGATCCACGATCCGCACTGGATATCGAGCCGCGATCTCGGCGGTTCGATCGGTGCAGCCGTTGTCGACCACGACCACCTCGAAGGGGGAGTAGTCCTGCGCGAGAGCGCTCTCCAGAGTCTCGGCTAGAAAGCGCTCGGCCTGATAGGCCGGCACGACGACCGAGACAAGCGGCTTGGGCGTCACGCGGTCCGGGCCTCCGCCGCCTCGTCGAGGGCGCGATCGACCGCGGCGGCCAGGTCGGCGCTGCGGTCTCCGACCTCGAGCGCGTAGCAGGGCACCGACCGCGCCAGCGCGGCGAGCGAAGCGACCACGCTGCCGAGGTCGAACGGCATCTGAAAGACAGAGCTCGGCGCCAGGGCCAGCAGGGCCTCGGCGCCCCCGATCCGTCGCAGACTCGTCTTGCCGCCTCGAATCCGGGGCACGATCACCGCCCGCACCGGCAGGCTCTCGATCAGCGCCCCCGGTCTGACCTTGGAGATCTCCAGGACCAGCTTCTGATCGGGGTCGCGGGGGGTGAAGTAGTGGGCGTGGCGGCCCAGGTCGGGAAGGCGGGAGCGCTGCGACTGGTCGAGCTTTGCGATCCCGTAGAGGTTCCATGCCGTCGGCTCCGGCTCGGTGTGGAGCAGCAGGTAGTCATCGGCGACGTAGCGCAGGCCCCCCTCCAGCGCCGCCAGCGCCACCGTCGTCTTGCCGGATCCGCCCCGTCCCGCCAGCAGGGCGCCTCCGCGGCCGGCGTCCCCGACGGCACCGGCGTGGACCAGGTGCCTCCCCGAGCCGGCCAGAGCCCGGTGCAGCGCCGGGCGCAGCGGAGCGGCCTGCTCCCACCAGGGCAGCGACCTCGCGTCCTTGACCCGGTACAGCAGGGTCGCCCGGGAGCTGCCGAGGACGGTGAGGATCTCGGCCCCGGCCTGGTAGACGGCAATCGGCTGGCCGGCGGCGGAATCGCGGATCAGCCCCATCGGCCCGAAGTCAACGCCTTCGGTTGGAGCCGACAACTGCGTGCCGCCTGCCGACCGCTCGTCCCAGAGGCCGATCGTCGTGTCGACGGCAGCGCCCGCTTCGGTGCGCCGATGGGCGAGCGCCGGCAGCAGCCGCTTCGCCAGCTCCTCGCCGGCGAAGCGGAGCCGAATCCGGTGCCCGCCGAACAGCAGGTCGTGGTCGAGCTCGCCTAGCTTGTCGGTGGCGGCCGCGTGTCTTCGCGCGGCCTCCGCGAGGAGGCCGGCGCCTGCCAGCGGCGGCGCGCCGGCGGCATCAATCGGGCTTGGCATTCGGCCAGCCGCTGTCCTCCGGGACGTCGTGGATCGGGTCGAGGAGGATGAACTCCTGCATGTCGGTGTACCTGCGCAACACCGGCGGCTCGAAGGAGCCGGCGGGACCGAGCCCGGCGGTGCCGTTTCCGTTCGGCGCTTCTTCGCTCGCCGCCCCGCGATCGGCGATCAGGTCTTCCTCGCGCAGCCGGTCGATCAGCTCCAGCACGGTCTCCTCGATCAGCTTCGGATCCGCCCCGTAGCGCTCTTGAAGCGAGACCACGATGCCGCTGCTTGGCCCGCCGGTCTTGAGCAGCTCCCAGACCTCGCCCGCAGCGCCGTCGAGGCTGTAATAGGTCCCGGTCCCCATGTGGATCAGGATCGCCTCGCCGTCGATCGTCTCGTGAACGACGTTGGCGTTGATCGTCAGCGTCTCGGTCATAGGCGGACCCTCGCGAAGCGGTGCAGCATAGCCTAGGCAAGGTGGGCAGCCTTTACGGCTACGAGATCGAATCGGAGCTGCCGCTGCGGCGCCTGAACGGCGCCGGTGGGGCTCGCGGGGCAATCGCGGTGAGGGTCGCCGAGAACGGCCTGCAGGACCGCTCCGGGACGGTCACCGGGTACCTCGAAAGCGAGAGCGGCGAGCCCCTGTTCGCGGGCGCCGAGGTGGCGGACGGCCACTTGCTCAGCTATCCGGCTTCCGGCAGCGCCTTCTGCGTCCAGCACCGCTCGCGGACGATCGCGGTTGCGCCCGGCGACTCAGCCGAGGAGACGGAGCATCGGTTGGCCTGCGCCGCCGTCTGCACGATGCTTGCCCTGGACGGCGATCTCGTGCTGCACGCGTGTGCGGTTCAGGCCTCGGCTGGGGCGCTGGTCTTCTGCGGCCCGAGCGGGCGTGGCAAGTCGACGCTCGCCCACGCCCTCGGTCGGCGCGGATGTCCCGTTGTGAGCGAGGACGGGGCCGCGATCGAGCTCTCCGGAACGGCTCCGCTCGCCTTCCCGGGACCGAGGGGGGTGCGAGTTCGCAACCGCTCAGACGACGGCGGGGTGACGCTCTCGCTGTTGGCCGATCCCGGGCCCGGTGAGCCGGCGCCGTGTGAGGTCGCGGCGATCGCGCAGCTCGACGAACGCGGTCCGCGGCTCGCGGTCGAGCCGCTCTCGGCGGCGCATGCGCTGGCCCTCCTGACGCCGAATCTGGTCCACACCGGGAGCAGGCCGTCCCTGGCCCAGGCGTTCGCCGGTCTTGGTCTCCTCTTGCGGGCGGTGCCGGCGTTCCGGGTCAGCCTCCCGGAGGGCCTGGCCACTCTTGACGCAGCCTCGCCTGAGCTTCTCGACAGGGTCCAAGCCGGCTTGTAGGCTGCGTAAACGTCAACGTCCCGGGAGGAGTAACGATGAGCAGCGAGCCACGGCCCCCATACGAGCCACCCAGCGTCGAGGAGATCGACACCGGCGGCGAGCCGATCAGCACCTCGCCGGGCAACGGCGGCGGCAGCATCCCTATCGGCGCCGAGAGCTAGCCGCAAGGCTCGCCCGAGGATCAGGCTCGGCCGCGTTGCTGAGGCTCCAGGACAGCTATGCATTGGCGCGGCTGAGGCGGCGGCTGGGCCGCCGGCCTGAGGGTGTTCTCGAGCAGCCGCCCGAGCACCCGAACGGTGTCAAGCTGGAGCTGACCTACGCCTGCAACCTGCGCTGCGGCTTCTGCTACACGGATTCGCCCCGCCGCACGCTGCAGCGCAGCATCGACCTTCCGGACGAAGACTGGCGGCGGATCACCGCCGAGGCGATCGAGCTGGGGGTGATCGAGGCTGTCGTCACCGGCGGTGAGCCACTGCTGCGCAAGGAGCTGACGTTGAGTCTCGTCGAGACCCTGGCATCGGCCGAGGTCGGCGTGACGCTGAACACGAACGGCTGGTTCGTCGACGACGAGGTCGCCGCCCGCATGCGCGGGTTGCCGGTCTCGGCCTTCATATCCATCGACGGCGCTCGCCCTGGTCTGCACGACGGACAGCGCGGAGTCCCGGGAAGTTGGCGCCGTGCGATCGAGGGCGTCGACAGGCTGCTTGGCGTCGGAGTGGACATCTGCGTGATCCACGTCGTCACTCCCGAGAACGCGAATGCGGTGCCGGAGTTCCTCGAGCAGATGTGGGTCCTCGGAGTCCCGAGGGTGACGCTGACGCCGGTGGTGGAGACCGGTGCGGCGGCGCGCCGCGGCAATTGGCGGGTGTCCTCCCGCCATATCCACCGGGCGGCAGCCAGGTTTGAGGCTCGCCGGGGCAGCGCGATGCGGATCCGGGTCCGGCCGGGTAACGCCGAGGGCATCGCCCACCAGGGCAGGCAGGCACCGGCGAGCATGCTGGTGCGCCCGAATGGCGACGTGAGGACCGACTCGTTGCGCCCTTTCAGCTTCGGAAACGCGGCTCGCGAAGGGGTCGAGAGCTGCTGGGAGGCGATCCGCGCCGGCTGGCGCGATCCGAGGATCGAGGGATGGGCGGGCTCCCTTCGCGGCCCCCGGGACCTCGCGGGCGCCGACCTCGTCTCCTACCTCGACGAGGAGGTCCACCTGGAGCCAGGGGGCGAAGAAAGCGAGGCATCGACCTCAGGTCGCGAGCTACCGGTGCCGCAACCGGCGCCGCTGCCGCCGATCGATCCCGAGACGGACTTGGCGCAGGCCCGGGAAAAGGTCCTCGCGCTTGCCCTGGCGCGCCGTTACCGGCAGCTACCGCTGAAGTTCAACGAGGACGCGAATCGCCGCTTCATACGACGGCCGGCCGACGGCGGCTACCTGGTCGTCAACGGCTCCAGCGCCGCGGCGCTGGACGCATTCGAGGATGGAACGCTGGCGGACGCTGCGGCCGCGCTCCAGGCGCGCTACGGGATCGATTCCAGGAGGGCGGCAGAGGACGCGAACGCCGCCCTTCGCGCCTTGGTCCGGCATCGGATCGTGGTTCCGGCGGGGGCGCCGGACAACGTTCCCGGCGGACAGTCGCCGACCTCTGACCTGCCCGACCTCAGCCTGACGGGCGAGGCGGGGTCGCTGACCGCAGCCAGCGCCTCCTCGCGGTCCTGGTAGAGCGTCACCCTGAATACCTGCCCGTCGCGGAACTCCCACACCGTGGCGCCTCTCGCGGAGACCTCGACGCCGCTGCCGTGTCCCTTGGCCCGCATGCCGCCGACCCGGATCACCGTGTCGTCGCCGACGGGGATGAACTCGTCGTGGAAGTACTCGAGCTCGTCGAAGACGTCGATCGCAAAGGCGAAGAAGTCGCGCGCCCCCTCGGAACCCTTGTAGACGCCCTGCGCCGGGCCTCGCGAACGGGTCCAGTCGACGACGAGATCGGGGTGGGCCGCCGCTTCCATCGCCTTGTCCAGCTCCTCCCGGGCGCCGGCGTCGAAGATCGCCTTGATCAGCTCGACCCGCCGCTCGAAAAGCGCGTCGCTCTGCTCCGCGCTCACAGCTGCAGCGACTTCACCTGCAGGTACTCCTCGATCCCGTGCCGGCCCAGCTCGCGCCCGTGTCCTGACTGCTTGTAGCCGCCGAACGGCGCCAGCGGGTTGAAGACCCCTCCGTTGATCTCGACCTGACCGGTGCGGATCCGCCGCGCCACCGACTTGGCGCGCTCCTCGTCGCCCGACCAGACGCCGCCGGCGAGCCCGTACTGGCTGTCGTTGGCGATCCGGATCGCGTCGTCGGTGTCCTCGTAGGGGAGGATCGACAGAACCGGCCCGAAGATCTCCTCCTGGGCGATCGTCATCTCGGACTCGACGTCGGTGAAGACGGTCGGGCGCACGAAGTAGCCGCGATCGAGGCCCTCCGGCGGCTCGCTGCCTCCGGTCAGCAGCCTCGCGCCCTCGGCCTCGCCCTTCTCGATGTAGCCACGGACCCGGTCGCGCTGGATGTCGGAGACCAGCGGGCCGAGCCGGGTGGTCGGGCTCGAACGGGTCGCCGGGCACGAACTGCTCCGCCGCCGCGGCGGCGATCGCCTCCGCCTCGCCGAGCCGCTCGCGCGGGACCAGCATCCGGGTCAGCGCCGAGCAGGTCTGGCCCGAGTTGAGGAAGCACTTGCCGACGCCGTCGGGCACCGCCGCCTCGAAGTCGGCGTCGTCGAGGATCACGTTGGGGCTCTTTCCGCCCAGCTCCATCGCCACCGGCTTGACGGTGGCAGAGGCCAGCTCGGAGACCCGCCTGCCTGCCCGGGTCGATCCCGTGAAGGAGACCATGTCGACCTGCGGGATGGGCGGCGATCGCCTCTCCGACCACGGGGCCGGTGCCGGTGACGAGGTTGAAGACGCCCGCCGGCAGGCCGGCGGCCTCGATCACCTCGGCGAGGATGAACGCGTTCAGCGGCACCACCTCGCTCGGCTTGCAGACCACGGTGCAGCCGGCGGCCAGCGCCGGAGCGACCTTGGCGGCGATCTGGTGCAGCGGGTAGTTCCAGGGCGTGATCGCCCCGACCACCCCGGCCGCTTCGCGGACGATCAGCGAGTTGCCGGCCCGCTCCTCCCAGGCGACCTCGCCGATCAGCTGCGGCATCGAGCCGAAGGACATCGTCGGCAGGCCGGCCTGGATCATCCGGCTCAGCTTCACCGGCATCCCCAGCTCCTGCGAGATCGTCGCCGCGATCTCGTCGCCGCGCTCGGTCAGCCCGGCGGCGATCGCTCCCAGGTAGTCGGCCCGCTCCTCCCGGCTCGTCTGCGACCAGGCCTCGAAGGCCGACCGCGCAGCAGCAGCCGCCCGGTCGACGTCCTCGGGCGTTCCCGCCGGGATCGTCCCCATCGTCTCCTCGGTCGTCGGGTTGACGACCTCGATCGAATCCGCCCCGGCGGGGTCGACCCACTCGCCGCCGACGAAGAGCTGCTCACGGGTGAAGGTTTGAGTCGCGGTTGCCATCTGCTCCTCTCGTCGCTCAGTTGCCGGCTGCCACCGGCGTCGCCGCGCCGGCGGCCGGGGAGGCGGCGGCGATCGCCTCCGCTGTGCGGTGGGCGAGGGCCATGATCGAGATCATCGGGTTGGTTCCGCTGGAGGTCGGGAAGGCCGAGGCGTCGCCGATCCAGACACCGGGGGTGTCGTGCAGCTCGCCCCACGGCCCGGCGACGCTCGTCTCCGGGTCGGTGCCCATCCGGCAGCTGCCCATCTGGTGGGCCGAGAACAGCTTGTAGCCGCCGAAGCGCAGCGGGACCCGCTGGGCGGCGCCGATGAAGGCGTCGAGGTCGTCGCCGCGGCGCCAGCCCGGCATCCCGGCGGCGAGGGCGCGGATCTCGCGGGCTCCCGCCGCCTCGTGCATCCGCGCCTGCGCGGCGATGCCCTGCCGGGCGTTCGCGATGTCGACCTCGTCGGCGAGCGCATAGTGGTGCAGGGCCTGCCCTTCGGCGTCGATCGTCACCCGTCCGTGCCCGCGGTCGCGCAGCAGGGCGATCGAGGTCGCGCCGCAGCGGAAGTCGGCCAGCGCCTGCTTGTGCTCGGCGGCGCTGGTGAAGGGGATCGCCGAGGCGCCGATTCCGGTCGTGTACTGCGCGGTCTCGAGCAGGAAGCCCCAGCCGTCGCCGGTGTCGGCGAACTCGTCGACCACACCGGAGTGCGGCGGGCCCCACCAGGCACGCTGGTCCTCGTGGTAGATGCCGATGAAGGCGGTGCAGGGATGCAGCCGCAGGTAGTCGCCGACAGCCGGCCCGCCGATCTGCGAGCGCAGCAGCAGCGCCGGCGACTCCAGCGACCCGCAGGCGACGACGACCTGCGGGGCGCGGACCGTGACCGTCGCCGAGCGGCCGCTGGCGGGATCCAGGTAGACCGCCTCGACCCCGGCGGCGCGGCCGCCCTCGACCAGGATTCGCTGCGCGGTCGTCCGCGCCAGCACCTCGGCGCCGGCCTCGACCGCGTCGCGGAGGAAGGTCTTGGTCGTCGACTGCTTGGAGCCCGACTGGTCGCCGAAGCCCATGTAGGCGGCGGTCTCGGGCGAGTAGGCGGAGGCGTCGGCGTTGCGGACGACGGTGGTGAAGTGCCAGCCGAGCGCCTCGGCACCCTCCTTCATCCGCAGCGTCGGGCCGTTGAAGTCCGAGCATTTTTCGTTGGCGCCGATCCGCTGCAACACCGTGTCGAGATGGCGGTCGTATTCCGGGCCGTCGACGCCCTCGAGCCCGTGCTCGTTCGCCCACTGCTCCCGCACCCACGGGGTCGTGCGCAGGCAGTTGGTCCAGTTGATCGTCGTGCCGCCGCCGAGGTTGCCCCCGGCCTGCATCGAGATGTTGCCGTCGATCGTCGGCACCGGGCCGCCGCGGTAGTAGAGGTTCTGGTAGGCCCAGAGCTCGAGCTGGTTGAAGTCGGACTCGTCGAAGTAGCCGCCGGCCTCGAGCACGACGACCTTCGATCCGGCCTGGGCGAGGGTGCCGGCGATGACCCCGCCGCCGGCGCCGGAGCCGACGACGACGACGTCCGCCTCCAGCTCCAGCTCTTCCGCATCGGGGACCAGCGGCGAGATCGGCTTCGGCTCCGTTGACGGGAGGCCGATCGGGCCCGGGTACCCGAAGATCGTCCAGTTGGGGTTGCGGCCGCTCTCGGGGTCGGGGATCGAGTAGGCGAGGAAGAGGGTGCCGCCGATCAGCGCGCCGACCCCGGCCGCGGCCTCCGGCCCCAGCAGGGCGATGTTGCGGAGGATCTGCTCGCGGGAGGCCTGCGAGGCGCGTGAGAAGCCCTGCTCGACGAGGGCATCGAGCAGCTCGACGGTGCCGGAGAGCTGCTCCGGCGGCAGCTGGGCGAGCAGGTCGCCCAGCGCAGCGTCGGCGCCGACGTCGCTCGCCTTGCGGGCCCAGAAACCGTCCGGGTCGGGCTCGTGCTCGATGCTCGGCACCACCGTGTCGCAGATCGCTCGAACGGTCTCGCGATGCGCGTCCGTCAGCTCGGGTGCCATGCATCTCCTCCTACGGTCGGGGCTCTGCCAAAGCTAGTGCATCCCCCGCACCAGCTCGACCAGCAGGCGGACCCCGTAGCCGCTGGCTCCGTCGCCGACGTATTCGCGGCCGACGTCCCAGGCGGTGCCGGCGATGTCGAGGTGCGCCCAGGGGCGCTCGGCGGTGAACTCCTCGAGGAACGACCCGGCGTAGATCGTCCCCGCCTTGCGCTTCGCCGCGGCGTTGACGAGGTCCGCGACCTTCCCCTTCGTCAGCTCCTTGTACTCGGGATGCAGCGGCAGCCGCCAGGCCAGCTCTCCGGTCGCCTCGGCGGCGCGCAGGACCTCGGCCGCCAGCTCGTCGTCGTTGGAGATCAGCGCCGCGTGGGTCGAGCCGAGTGCGACCAGCGTGGCGCCGGTCAGCGTCGCCACGTCCACCAGCCGCTCCGCCCCCAGCTCGGCGCAGTAGGAGAGGGCGTCGGCGAGGATCAGCCGGCCCTCGGCGTCGGTGTTGATCACCTCGACGGTCTTGCCGTTGTGCTGGGTGATGATGTCCCCCGGCTTGGTCGCGGTCCCCGAGGGCATGTTCTCGGTCGCCGGGACCACGGCGACGATCTCGGCCGCCAGGCCCAGCTCGGCGATTGCTGCGACTGCTTCGAGGACTGCCGCGGCTCCCGACATGTCCATCTTCATCTCGTGCATCGAGGCGGAGGGCTTCAGGGAGATGCCGCCGCTGTCGAAGGTGACCCCCTTGCCGACCAGCCCCAGGGTCTGGCCGCTGCCGCCGGCTCGCAGCCGCAGGACGATCAGGCGCGGCTCCTCCTCGCTGCCCCTGCTGACCGCCTCCAGGCCGCCCATCTTGCGGGCGGAGATCTCGGCCCGCCCGAGGATCTCCGCCTCGACCGTGTCATGAGCGGCGGCGATCGCACGCGCCCGCTCCGCCAGATAGGCCGGGCGTGGCGACGTTTGCGGGCAGGTCCTGCAGCTCGCGGGCCCGGTTTTGGGCCTCGGCGCCGACTTGCGCCACTCGCGCCTCTGCCTCCAGCGCCGGGGGGCCGAGCAGGGTCAGCGACTCGATCGCGGCGGTGTCCTCGCCCTCCTCCGCGGCCCGAAAGCGGTCGAAGCGGTAGCCGGCGAGGATCGTGCCGACGACGAGCCCGGCGGCGATCGCTCCCTGATCGGTCGCCTCGGGGACCGACCAGGCCAGCGAGCGAGCGCCGATCCGCCGCGCCTCCTTGGCGACGGCGGCGCCGGCCACGCGAGCGCGCTCGCCGTCCATCTCATCGCGGGCGCCGAGGCCGGCGACCAGTGCCCGCTCGATGCCCTCGGGGTGCAGAAGGGCCAGCTTTCCGCGCTCCGGCCGAGCGTCCGCGGCACCTCGGGCACCCGAGAGCGGCTCCGGCAGCGACTCGCCCTCATGGAGGCCGACGGCGACGAGGTCCGAAGCCACGTCCGCGAGCGTCGTGTCGCGCACCTCCACCCTCATCGCGGCCGCGAGTCTATGCCAGCGTCGTGGGGCCGTGGCGACGGCCTGTCGCTATCGTGAGCGCGGGCGCTGGCGGCGCCCTGAGACCTCGTCGAATTCGTCCACAGGAAGGCATGAATGCCCAGCACAGTGATCCTTTCAAGCGCCAGAACCCCGTTCGGGAAGATGGGCGGGGCCCTCGCCTCGCTCGACGCCACCGAGCTCGGCGGTAGGGCGATCGAAGCGGCGCTGCAGCGCGCCGAAGTCGAGCCCGAGCAGGTGCAGCAGGTCGTCTTCGGCCAGGTCCTGCAGGCGGGCCAGGGACAGATCCCCTCCCGGCAGGCCCAGATCGAGGCCGGGATCCCGAAGGAGGTCCCCTCGGAGACGATCAACAAGGTCTGCGCTTCGGGGATGCGGGCGATCGGGCTTGCCGACCAGGCGGTCCGGGCCGGCGACGTCGAGATCGCGGTCACCGGCGGCATGGAGTCGATGAGCCAGGCTCCCTACCTGCTGCCCGGGGCACGCTTCGGCTTCCGGATGGGCGACGTGCAGGCGATTGACGCGATGACCCACGACGGGCTGACCAATCCGTTCACCGACAAGCAGATGATCAACGAGGCGAGCGAGGTCTCCAACGAGCTCGAGATCACCCGCGCCGACATGGACCGCTTCGCGGCCCGCTCGCACCAGCTGGCGGCGAAGGCGACCGACGAGGGCCGCCTGGCCGAGGAGATCGTCTCGGTGACCGTGAAGTCGCGCAAGGCCGAGACCGAGGTCGAGGCCGACGAGGCGATCCGCGCCCGACACGACGATCGAGACGCTGGCGAAGCTGAAGGCGATCGGCGGCGACGACGCCACCCACACCGCCGGCAACGCCCCCGGCGTAAACGACGGGGCCGGGGCGGTGATCGTCGCCTCCGAGGAGTGGGCGTCGCGAGAACGGCCGCCGGCCGATCGCGAAGGTCCTCTCCTACGGCGCCGTCGCCGATGACTTCCCCTACCTGGCGAAGACCCCGGCGCGGGCCGCCCAGCAGGCGCTGGAGAAGATCGGCAAGCAGCGCCGAGGACGTCGACCTCTGGGAGATCAACGAGGCCTTCGCGTCGGTGGCGATCAACTCCCTGCGGATGCTCGGGATCGAGGACGAGAACGTCAACGTCAACGGCGGCGCGATCGCGCTCGGGCATCCGATCGGCGCCTCCGGCGCGCGGATCGTCGGCGCGCTCGTCCACGAGCTGCGCCGGCGCGGCGGCGGCCTCGGATGCGCCGCGATTTGCTCGGGCGGCGGCCAGGGCGACGCGATCGTGCTCGAGGTCAACGGCGGGTAACGCGAGCATGGCGTCCCAGGGCGCCGCGTTTTTCGACCTCGACAAGACCCTGATGGCGGGCTCGTCGGGGATGCCGTTCGCCCGCGTGGCGGCGCGGCAGGGAATCGTCAGCCGCCGGCAGCTGGCGAGCTGGGCAATCGACCACCTGCGCTATCGGCTGCGCGGCGCCAGCGACGAGGAGACCGCCGACGTGCTCAAGGTCGCCCGCGAGCTGATGACCGGCGTGGCCGGCCGCGACATCGACCGCATGGGGCCGGAGGTGATGGCAGCGATCCTGCCGCGGATCTATCCGCAGATGCTGGAGGAGATCTGGCGCCACCAGGACGAAGGGCGGCCGACGTTCATCGTCAGCGCCGCCGGCAACGGCATCGTCTCCTCGCTGGCGCAGGTACTGCAGATGGAGGGCGGGATCGGCACCTGCTACGAGGTCGGTGCGGACGGCAACTTCACCGGCCGCCTCGACGGCCCGTTCGTCTACGGGCCCGGCAAGGTCGAGGCGATCGAGCGCTTCGCCTCCGAGCACGAGATCGACCTCGCCGCCTCCTACGCCTACTCGGACGCCAGCTCCGACCTGCCGATGCTGCGCGCCGTCGGCCACGCGGTGGTCGTCAACCCCGACCCGGGGCTGGCCGAGATTGCCCGCGAGGAGGGCTGGCAGGTGATGCGCTTCGAACGCCTCGGCCGCCGCCTCGCGATCGCCGGTGCCGCGGCCTTTGCGGCGACGCTGGGCTGGGGAAGCCGGGCGCTTGCCGCCCGGCGCAAGCCGCCACCGCGGCGCTTCGGCGGCCGCAGCGCTCAGCGCCGCCGTTAAGCCGCGAAGCGTCGGGCAGCCGATCTGTGTCCCCTCGCCCCCGCATAGGGACGCCTACGGGACACAGTTCGCGATGCCGAAAGGTGCCTGGCCGCCTCCTAGACTGTGCCCATGGCGACCGAGCCTGAGGCAAAACGCCGCGCGCACGAGTGGATCGAGGAGGTCTACGGCCCCCTCGAGGAGCGCCCGGCGGAGTTCTCGACCATCTCCGGGCAGGAGGTGAAGCCTCTCTACACGCCCGAGGACGGCCCCGCCGACCCGGACTCCTCGCTCGGCTATCCGGGCGAGTATCCGTTCACCCGCGGGCCGTATCCGTCGATGTACCGGGGGCGGCTCTGGACGATGCGCCAGTTCGCCGGCTTCGGCACCGTCGAGGAGACCAACGAGCGCTTCCACTACCTGCTCGACCACGGCCAGATGGGGCTCTCGACCGCTTTCGACATGCCGACCCTGATGGGCCTCGACTCCGATCACGCCCGCAGCCTCGGCGAGGTCGGGCGCGAGGGGGTCGCCGTCGACTCGCTCGACGACATGATCCGCCTCTTCGAGGGGATCCCGCTCGGCGGCGTCACGACCTCGATGACGATCAACGCTCCCGCGGCGATCCTGCTCGCCTTCTACGTGCTGGTCGGCGAGGAGCAGGGCGTGCCGGCGGAGAAGCTCGGCGGCACGATCCAGACCGACATCCTCAAGGAGTACATCGCCCAGAAGGAATGGTGCTTCCCGATCGAGCCGGCGATGCGCCTGGTCACCGACATGATCGAGTGGTGCACGCAGAACATGCCGCGCTGGCACCCGATCTCGATCTCGGGCTACCACATCCGCGAGGCCGGCTCGACTGCGCAGCAGGAGCTGGCCTTCACGCTCAAGGACGGCTTCACCTACGTCGAGCGGGCGATCGAGCGTGGCCTCGACGTCGACGACTTCGCGCCGCGGCTCTCGTTCTTCTTCAACGCCCACATCGATTTCTTCGAGGAGATCGCCAAGTACCGGGCGGCGCGGCGGATCTGGGCCCGCGAGATGCGCGATACGTACGGGGCCCGCCGCGAGGAGTCGATGCGGCTGCGCTTCCACACCCAGACCGCCGGCGTCTCGCTGACCGCCCAGCAGCCGCTCAACAACATCGTCCGCACGGCGCTGGAGGCGCTCGCCGGTGTGCTCGGCGGGACCCAGTCACTGCACACCAACTCCTACGACGAGGCGCTGGCGCTGCCGACCGAGGAGGCCGTCCGCGTGGCGCTGCGGACCCAGCAGATCATCGCCGCCGAGTCCGGGGTGACGAGCACGATCGACCCCCTCGGAGGCTCCTACTTCGTCGAGACGCTCACCGACGAGATGGAGCGGGCCGCCTATGAGTACTTCGCCCGCATCGACGAGCTCGGCGGGATGGTCGAGGCGATCCGCCAGAACTTCCCCCAGCGCGAGATCGCCGACGCCTCCTTCACCTACCAGACCGAGCTCAACGAGCGCCGCCGGATCGTCGTCGGGGTCAACGACTTCCACCACGACGAGGCCGAGATGCCGATCCTGCGCATCGACCCGGCCCTGGAGCGCAAGCAGATCGACCGCCTCGCGGCGACCAAGACCAGGCGCGACAGCGCCGAGGTCGAGCGGGCCCTGGCGGAGCTGAGGCGGGTCGCCGGGGGGAGGAGAACCTGATGCCGGCGATCATCGAGGCGGCGCGGGCTCGCGCCACCGAGGGCGAGATGATCGCGGCGATGCAGGAGGTCTTCGGTACCTACACCGAGAGCCCGGTCTTCTAGGCCCCGGCGTCCGGCTTCTGCCCGGGCGGCGCGTAGCGGTGGTGAAGCATCAGGGCATTGCCGTCGGGATCCGAGAAGTGGGCCATGTGGCAGACCCCGCTGTCGAGTGTGTCGGCGTGGAAGGCAACCCCCGCGGACTCGAGCTCGGCGCGGGCAGCCTCTACGTCCTCGACGTGCAGCGCGATCGGGTGCGAATGGCGCTCGAACGCCATGCCGAAGGCGTCCGACTGCATGATCGCGATCGTCAGGCTGCCGGTCTCGAACTCGCCGGCGGGCATGTCTCCCCATCTCTTCGACGGAGTGAGCCCCAGCACCGACTCGTAGAACTCGGACGCCCGCTCGAAGTCCTCTGTGGGGACTGCGATGAAGTCGACTCCCGTGACCGAGGTCGCCTCTGTCTTCACGTTGCTCCTTTCCTAGACGTCGTCGAAGTCGCGCTCGATGAAGGTCGCATCCATGCCCAGTGCCAGCAGCGCCGCCAGCCCCAGGTAGACGCTCGCGACGGCGATCCGGTCGCGTCGCGAGACGCGGTGATAGCGCTGCGCCTCGGGGTCCTTGCGCTGCCGCCAGCGGCGCCAGGTCTCGAACCCGCCGAAGATCAGGATCAGCAGCATGATCGGGTTCGGGTACAGGAAGGCGGCGCCGACCAGCAGCGCGAAGCCGATCAGCCAGAGGGCCGGCGAGAGCGCCGCCATCGCCCGGCCGCCGTCGAGCGGCAGCACCGGCAGCAGGTTGAAGAGGTTGAGGAAGAAGCCGACGAAGGCGAGCGCCTTGAACAGCTCCTCGCCGGTCAGCGCGTAGATCCCCAGCGGCACCAGGGCGCCGAGCGAGCCGAGCACCGGGCCGGCGAGCCCCACGCGGGCCTCGGCCGCGGCGTCCTTGGGCAGCTCCTTCATCATCACCACCGCCCCGAGGAAGGGAATGAACATCGGCGCGCTGGCGGCGATGCCCTCCCGCCGCAGCTGCAGGACGTGGCCGATCTCGTGGACGAAGAGCAAGAGCACGAAGCCGACCGCGAAGCTCCAGCCCCAGATCAGCGCGTAGGCGGCGATCGAGACCAGCATCGTCGCCGAGGTCGAGAGCAGCTTCAGCTTCGGCAGCAGAAGCAGCAGGGCTTTCAGCTTGGCGCCGAACTTCAGCGCCAGCAGGCCGGCTGCCACCAGCACGCCGCCGAGGCGCTTCCAGGGGCCCCTGTCCTCGCCGGCGCGCGAGGGCGCCGGCGCCGGGGGATCGGTCGCCGGTTGCGGCGGTCGGTAGGAGAACGACTCGCGTTCCATCGCCTCTGATTGTGGCAGCGGCGCCTCCTGGACCGGGGAGTTGTCTTGCCGCGGCGGCCAGCCGCGGCACAGGCAGGTCAGGCGGCGCAGCCGCCGCACTGATTCGGCCCCCGCGAGGCTGTTGCCAGCGCCGCTGCGAGACGCCATACTCGCCCTTGTGAGCTCGGAGGACGCAGAGACCGTTCGGCGCGGAATCGACGCATACAACCGCGGCGACGTCGACGGGATGATCGATCTCTGCGACCCGGCGATCGAGATGGTGCCGGTGCGGGCGCGGCTGGCCGGCGGCGAGTACAGCGGCCATGACGGCGTGCGGGCCTTCATGGCCGACATGGACGAGGACTGGGCCGAGCGCACGATCGACGTCGAGGAGATCCGCGACCTCGGCGACTCTGTGCTGGTGCTCGGGGTCTTCGGTGCCACCGGGCGCAGCGGGACCGAGATTCGCTACCCCGTCGCCTGGCACTCGCGGATCCGCGACGGCAAGCTCGTGCGGTTGACCGCCTACACGGATCGCGAGGCGGCACTTCGCAAGCTCGGCCTGACCAGCTGAGGCGACATTTGCCCGACCTCGCCTAACCTTTCGCCGCGATGAGCTCCGCAACCGCCCGCAAGATCCGCGTCGTCGTCGCCAAGCCCGGCCTCGACGGCCACGACCGGGGCGCGAAGATCATCGCCAGGGCGCTGCGTGACGCCGGCATGGAGGTGATCTATACGGGGCTTCATCAGACGCCCGAGCAGATCGCCGAGACGGTGATCCAGGAGGACGCCGACGCGGTCGGCCTCTCGATCCTTTCCGGAGCCCATATGACCCTGGTGCCCCGCGTGGTCGAGCTGCTGTCCGAGCAGGGGATCGACGACGTGCTGGTGACAGTCGGCGGGACGATCCCCGCCGACGACATCCCGGAGCTGAAGCAGCTCGGGGTGGCCGAGGTCTTCACCCCCGGCGCCGGCACCGACGAGATCGTCGAGTTCATCCGCGAGCGCGCAACCGCTCGCCACCAGGGCTGACCGGGCTCAGCGCGGCCCCGGGATGCTGCCGACTCCCGCGCGGCAGCCCGCTCCGGCGCAGTCGCGGTACCTCCCCAGCCGTGCCCGCAGGGCAGCCCGCGTGCGCCGGTAGCTACGGGCGCGGTGGCGCGAGGCGAGCTCGTTGGGGTCGCGGGCGAGGTCGTACAGCTCCTCCTCGCCGCTGCGGTAGCGGATGTACTTGAAGCGCCGCGTGCGCAGGCCGGAGTAGGGGATCCCGGTCGAGGGGTCGTCGACGCTGTTGGCCTCCAGGAAGATCGGCCGGCCGCTGCGAAGCGTCGTGTTGCGGGCGAACGGGAGCAGCGAGCGCCCGTCCACGGTCACGGTCGCGCCGGCCCCGGCGAGCTGCAGGATCGTCGGAGCCAGGTCGACGTTTGAGACCAGCTCGTCGGAGCGGGCTCCGGCGCCGAGCCCCGGGCCGCGGATGATCAGCGGCACCCGGATCGACGGCTCATAGGGCAGGTACTTGCCCTTCGCGACCCGGTGCTCGCCGCTGAAGAAGCCGTTGTCGGAGGTGAAGATGACGTAGGTGTCGCCGAGCAGCCCCTGGGCGGCGAGCTCGTCGACGATGCGGCCGATCCCCTCGTCGACGGAGAGCAGCGAGCGCAGTTGGCTGCGGTGGTTGCGGGTGACCCTGCGGACCCGTGACCCGTTGAGCCTGTTCAGCCGGCGGATGAAGCGCGGCTTGTCGGCGACGTTGCGCTCGTTGAAGGAGCTCGGGCGGGGCAGCGCCTTGCCGCTGAAAGCGGCCTTGGTGACGGGGAGCCGAGTTGGCCGGCAGGTGGGGCGCCGTGTAGCCGACGTACATGAAGAACGGTTGCGCAGCCGGTCCGGAGAGGCGCGGGTCGCGCAGTTGCTGGATCGCCGTGCTCGGTATAGACATCGGTCTTGTAGTCGCCGGGGGAGCCGCCGTAGGTGACCAGGGCTGCCGTTCTCGTTCAGGTCGTAGTTGAAGTAGCGGTTGGTGGTCGAGTCGGGAGCCGCGATCCACTCGTCCCAGCCGGGCGGGACGAAGGTCGGATTCCGGACTCCGTAGCCGTTCAGGAACTTGCCGACCTGGATCGTCCGGTAGCCCGCGTCCTGCAGCCAGACCCCGAGGGTGTCGTTGCGATCGAGGGCGTCGAAGCCGCCGATCGGAGTGCCGTTGCCGAGCACGCCGTGGTTGTGGCTGTGCTGGCCGGTCAGGAAGGTCGCCCGCGAGGGGCAGCAGAGCGGGTAGGAGGCAAACGCGCGGGTGAAGCTGACGCCGCGATCCCGCAGCAGCCGTTGGGTCGTCCCCATCACCCGGGTCTGGTTGACGGTCTGGTCGTCGGTCATGACGACGACGATGTTGGGTTGTCCGGGCGCCTGACCGGCGGCCGGGGGAGAGCCGGCGACGGCCACCAGCAGGCCGATCGCGAGGGCGACGAACAATGCCGACAGCGCGGTCGCACCGCGACTTTGCGGCCGCGGGTGTTTTTGTGCGACAGAGGCCCGGGTGTCGATTAGGGTCGAAGGCAAGCGAAGGCTCCAACGGCAGGAGGTCGGTGATGCAGGGTAGGTCCAGAACACCACGGACGCGGTCGAGGTTGCGGCGAGGCTTGCTGGCGTTGTCAGCGGTCGGACTGCTTCTCGCGCTTCCTTCCAGCGCAGCAGCGACGACGATCACGGTCAACACGACAGTCGACGAGCTCGGCTCCGGACCCCGCTGCTCGCTGCGCGAGGCGGTCTGGTCCTCCAACAACGACTCCAACGCACAGGCGCCCGGCTGCCTGGCAGGAGCAGGTCAGGACACGATCACGGTCCCGTCCGGCAATTTCAGGCTCAACCGCCAGGCCACTCCTCCGACGCCGACCGCCGAGGATGCTGCGCTCTACGGCGACCTCGACCTCACCCAGCCGGTTGACATCGTTCACGTCGGGCTGCGGCCGACGGTCGTGACCAGCCTCATCTCGGGCGAGCGGGTCTTCCACACCTTCGCCGGCGGAAGAGGCGTCAGGCTCCAGGACCTCATGATCGACGGTGGTTTCAGCTTTCCGCCGGTCGGTGGCGGAATCCTCAACCAGGGCGGCATCCTCACGGTTGACAGCTCGACGATCGTGAACAGCAACGCCGCTTCCGGCGGGGGCTTTGCCAACATTGCCGGCTCGGCCCTGCTGCGCAACTCGACCGTTTATGGCAACACCGCCGATCAGGACGGTGGCGGGATCTGGGTAGGCGGCGGGACCGTAAACCTGCGAAACGTGACCGTCTCGAACAACCGCACCAACTCCGGTGACGGCGCGGGGATCTTCGTCTTCTCCTCGGGTCCGCCGAGCAGCCTGGTGCTTGCCGACACCCTGGTCGGCGGCAACTTCGACAACGGCCGCGAGGCCCACGACTGCGCCAAGATCGGCGGTGCGATCACCTCGCTGGGCCAGAACCTGATCGCCAACACGAACGGCTGCGGCTATCAGAGCCGCCGCGGCGACATCATCAACCGCAGCGCCCGGATCATCGGGCTCGGCGACTTCGGCGGGCCGACCGAGACGGTCAACCTGCGCAAGACGAGCCCGGCGATCAACGCCGCGAGCGATTGTCCGCCGACCGACCAGCGCGGCGTCCCGCGACGCCTCGAGGGTCAGGGTCGCTGCGACATCGGCGCCTGGGAGCTGACCCGCTGCCGCGGCGTCGTCATCAACAGCGTCGGGACCAACGGCTCCGAGCTGCTGATCGGCAGCAGTCGCGCCGACGGGTTCCTGGCCCTCGGCGGCGCCGACACCGTGCGGGCGCTCGGCGGCAACGACGGCGCCTGCGGCGGCGGCGGCCGCGACCGCCTCGAAGGCGGCGGCGGCAACGACCGCCTCGACGGCGAGGGCGGTCGCGACACCTGTATCGGCGGCGGCGGCCGGGACCTGCTGTTCAGCTGCGAGGTCAGGCGAGCCAGCCGGCTCTGGTAGCCGGACCGGCGCTCAGCACGTGAGGTCCCCGGCGGCCATCCCGGCCGTCGGGGATCGCGTGTAACGGGGCCTCAAAAGGGGTAGCCTGGCCCCGTGGGTTCCTGCGGGAGGGGACTTCGCATCATCTTCGCCTCCGCCCTGGCGGCGCTGCTGGCGCTGCCCGCGATCGCCGCGGCCGGCCACTTCCTCGATCACCCGGCGCCGCCATTTGGCCCGCCGAGCGCTCCGCCGGCCACCTTCACCTCCGGCGGTCCCGGAGCCGAGTGGGAGCTGATCGACACGATCGTCACCGGCAACCCGCACACCGACATCGACTTCTTCACCCGCGGCGGCGACACCTACGCCTCCGTCGGCACGCTCGCGATCGGGCCCAACGGCGGCGGTCAGACGATCATCCGACTGACCCGCGGCGCCAGGGTCGAGCCGGAGTTCGTCTCCGCCCATCCCTCCGCCAGCTGCCTCAGCAACCCGGCGGCGGCGACGGGGCTCCAGCACGACATCGAGGCGACGCCGAAGGGCCACGCGATCCTCAACGCCAGCAACCCGTTCGTCGTCACCGCCGACACCCAGCTGCTGATCGACTCCTCAGACGCCGAGGGTCGCTGTCACGACCAGGGCCTTTTTGGCCTCAACTCGGCGCCGCAGGGGGGCCTGGAGATCGTCGACGTCACCAACCCCGCCGATCCGGTCGAGATCGGCCTGATCAGCCACATCGGCGAGGCCCACACGGTCAACATCGATCCCAAGCGCCCCCACATCGCCTACGCGGTCACCTCCGACAACCTGAACTACGTAAACGGCCAGCGCCAGAACGAGGTCCCCGGCTCGGGTGATCGCCTCGACCTCGACGGCTTCGAGGTCGTCAACCTCTCGAGCTGCATGAACTTCCCGGCCGGGACGACCTTGGAAGCGAAGCGCACCGCCTGCCGCCCGACTGTCTACCGCTACCGCTACCCGACCGCGGATATGGCGCTGGGCCACACGCTGAAGACCGGCGCCAGCGCGATCTTCGGCTGCCATGAGCTCGAGGTCTACCCCAGCGACATCCTCACCTGCGGCAGCGGCAACGCCCTGATCGAGCTCGACGTGGGCGGAGCCTTCGGCGACAACGGCACCCCCTCGGACTTCTCCGACGACGTGCCCCAGGGCACGCCGCTGCCCTGCAGAGTGCGGCCGAGCTCGTCGACGGTGCCCTTCCAGACGGACGCGATGGTCACCGACTGCGTCAACCTGGACGCCGACACCGATGCCGAGCTCGACGTACCCACTTGGCTCGCCAGCGGCGCTCCCTCGCTGACCGGGGTGCAGTACCGGGGCAGCATCTACCACCAGGGCCGCGGCGCCGGCGGCGCTGCCACCCCGGCCTTCAACTCCAAGGAGGACATCGACTTCAACCACGAGGCGGAGCTGAGCAACTCCGGCAGGCTGCTGATCGCGACCGACGAGCGCGGCGGCGGCATCACGCCGCCCGGCGCCTCCTGCTCTCCGGCCGGCGACAACCTGGCCGGCAACGGCGGCATCCACTTCTACCGGCGCGGCGGCCTCTCGGCAACCCCGCCGGCCAACCCCCAGGATGCCTTCGCGGCCTACGCCCGCACCCCCGAGGGCGCGAAGGCGATCTACCGGGCCCCGATCCGCACCCAGCCGCGCGGCACCGTCTGCACCGCCCATGTCTTCCAGCAGATCCCCGGCCAGAACCGCATCTTCATGGGCTGGTACTCGCAGGGCACGCAGGTGGTCGACTTCGTCGAGAACACCGACGGCACGGTGCGCTTCGAGGAGGCCGGCTTCTTCATCCCCGCCAACGCCAACGAGTGGGTCTCGCACATCTTCAAGGTGCTGCAAAACCCCGACGGCTCGTTCACCTACTGGGGAGCGACCGGCGACTTCAGCCTCGGCGAGGCGGGCCGCAACGCGATCGACATCTACAAGGTCACGCTGCCGCCGGCGCCGCTCTCCTCGCCGGCGCCGCTGCCCCCCGACTCGCCACCACCACCGCCGCCCGATCCGAATGCGCCGCCACCACCTGACCCGAACGCGCCGCCGCCCGGGACCGGCGGGGCGCCCGACTTCGGTGATCCCGGCCCCTGCGGGATCGTCGTCAGGGGATCGAACCGCTCCGAGCCGCTTGTCGGCAGCATCGGCGGCGACAAGATCGTCGGCGCCGGGGGCCGCGACCGGATCAGCGCCCGGGCCGGGAACGACTGTGTCTTCGGGCAGCGGGGCCGGGACCTGTTGCGGGGCGGCAACGGCTCCGACGACCTGCGCGGCGGACCGGCTCGCGACCGGATCGTCGGTGGCCGTGGGTTCGACGCGATCACCGACCGTCACAAGGGGAGTGATCGGATCCAGGCCGGTCCGGGGCATGACCTGATTCGCGCCCGCGGTGGCGGCCGCGACCTCGTCGCCTGCAACAAGGGCCGCGATCGCGCCGTCGTCGACCGGCGAGACATCACCCGCGGCTGCGAAGTCGTGAACCGCCCGCGCCGCTGACCCCGCCCGATCGCGCATCCGCCCCGCCGCCGCCGCCGTAACAACCTCCACCATGCTCGGGAGCGCGGTTGACAAGCTGATGGACTGGACGGTGGTGCCGGGCTACACCAGCCTCGGCTACCGCGTCCGTGAGCGGATCGTCGATCACGGCCCGCTCGACCTGGAAGGCCGCCGGGTGTTGGTCACCGGCGCGACCTCGGGCATCGGCGAGGCCGCCTGCGAGGAGCTCGCCCGGGCGGGGGCGGCGGTGCTGTTGGTCGCTCGCGACCGAGAAAAGGCTGAGCGGGCACAGGCCAAGATCGCGGAAACGACCGGGTCAGACACCCTGGAGCTGCACCTCTGCGACGTCTCCAGCCTCGCTTCGGTCCGTGCCCTGGCCGAGGCGCTCGTCGAAGCCGGGCAGCCGTTACACGTGCTGGTCAACAACGCCGGCATGCTGCCGTCTGAACGCGCCCATACCGAGGAGGGGTTCGAGCTCAGCTTCGCCACCAACGTCCTCGGGCCGTTCCTGCTCACTTCCCTGCTCGTCCCGCTGCTTCGCGAAAGCGCCCCGGCGCGGATCGTCAACGTCTCCTCGGGAGGCATGTACACGCAGCGAATCGACGTCGAGGACCCGCAGCTGGAGCGGCATGAGTTCGACGGGCCCCGCTTCTACGCCCACGCGAAGCGAGCCCAGGTGATCCTCACAGAGGAGTGGGGCCGGCGCCTGGCCGCCGATCGGATCAGCGTCCACTCGATGCATCCCGGCTGGGTATCGACGCCCGGGATCGAGAGCTCGCTGCCCCGCTTCAATCGCATCATGGGGCCGTTGCTGCGCGATCGCCGCCAGGGCGCCGACACGATCGTCTGGCTCGCCGGCTCCCCCGAGGCCGGCCGCAGCACCGGCCGGTTCTGGCACGACCGCCGGCCGCGCCCCAAGCACCGCGTCCCCTGGACCCGGGAGAACGGCGACGAGCGGCGGCGGCTGTTCGAGGTCTGCCGGAGCCTCGCCGGCCTCGGCTGAATGGCGGGGCGGCAGGGCGGAAAAGGTTGATTGACTGGTCAGTCAACCAGTCTCGCCAGCCGCTAATATCCCCGCCCGCAACCGGCCCCAAGGAGGCTCGACTTGAAGATCTGCGTCCTGGTCAAAGAGGTCCCGGACGCCGCGGTCCAGAAGCGCATCGACCCCGACACGATGCGCCTCGACCGGGGCGGCGAGAAGAACCTCAATCCGTTCGACACCCACGCGATTGAGGCTGCGATGCAGATCAAGGAGGGCGGCGAGATCGGAATCGAGGAGGTCGTCGCGGTGACGATGGGCCCCGATTCGGCCGCCCGCGCCCTCCACAAGGCTGTCGCCCTGGGCGCCGATCGCTCCGTGCATCTGTCCGATTCGGCACTCCAGGGATCCGACGTCTGCGCGACCGGATACGCGCTGGCCAAGGTGCTGGAGTCCGAGAGCCCGGACCTGGTCCTGCTGGGCCAGCAGTCCGACGACGGCGAGTGCTACACGATCGGCGCCGTCGTCGCCGACCACCTGCAGATGCCCTCGCTTACGCAGGTGATCAAGATCGACGTCGAGGACGGCAAGCTGCGCTGCGAGCGCCAGGCCGAGTACGGCTACGACACCGTTTCGGTCGAGCTTCCGGCGGTGATCAGCGTCGGCGACGCGATCAACGAGCCCCGCTACCCGTCCCTGAAGGCGATCATGGGCGCGAAGAAGAAGCAGCTCGACACCAAGGCCGCCGGCGACGTCGGCATCGAGTCCGACAAGGTCGGCGAAGGCGGCTCGATGACCACGGTGCTGGCGCTGAACCCGCCGCCTCAGAAGGAGGCCGGCGAGATCATCGAGGACGAGGACACAAACGAGACGGTCGAGAAGATCGTCGCCTGGATGGACGAAAGGAAGCTGATCTAGATGGCTGGCATCTTGGTCTACGCGCTCCACGACGACGAGGGAAACTTCAACAACAACTCGCTCGGCGCGATCTCCGAGGCCGCCAGGCTTGCGGGTGAGCTGGGCGGGGAAGCCGCCGCGGTGGTGGTCGGCGACGTGGCCGACGACGCCTGCGCGGGTCTCGGCAACTACGGCGCCGCGAAGGTCTTTCGCGCCAAGGACGTGCCCGAGGGCCTGGCCCAGCCGATCGTCGACGTGATGGCGAAGGTGATCGGCGATGAGGGCTACGGCTACGCGCTGTTCGGCGGCGGTCTGCTCGGGTTCGAGATCGGCGCCGGCCTCACCGCCCGCCTAGGCGCCGGGGTGACGATGGAGGTGACCCAGGTCAAGGTCTCCGACGGCAAGCTCGTCGCCGAGCGCCCGATCCTCCAGGACTCCGAGGTGGCCGACGTCGGCTATGTCTCGGAGCCCGGAATCATCATCGGCCGCCTCAACGCCTTCGACGCCAACGAGTCCGGCGGCACGGCCGAGGTCACCGACGTCGAGGTCGAGCTCTCCGCCTGGTCGGGGAAGGCGACGATGGTGCAGCGCGGCGAGCAGCGCGGCGCCGACGTCAACATCGAGGACGCCGACATCCTCGTCGGCGGCGGCCGCGGCCTCGGCGCCAAGGAGGGGTTCGAGCTCTGCGAGCAGCTCGCGGAGTCGATGGGCGGCGCGGTCGCGGCAACCCGGGCGGTCGTCGATGCGGGCTGGTACCCCTATGCCGCCCAGATCGGCCAGACCGGCAAGACGGTGGCGCCGAAGCTCTATCTCGCGGCGGGCATCTCCGGCGCGATCCAGCACAAGGTCGGGATGCAGAGCTCGGAGAACATCCTCGCGATCAACAAGGACCCGAACGCGCCGATCTTCGAGTTCTCCGACCTCGGGGTCGTTGGCGACCTGCACAAGATCGTCCCCAAGCTGACCGAGGCGATCAAGGCCAAGAAGGGAGGTTAGGCCCCGGTGGCTGTAGCGCCGGTCGATTTCCCGCCGCCGTTCGACGCGGCCGACGTGGTCGGGCCGCCGACCGACGCCGAGGAGGAACGGATCGAGGTAGGTGTCGCGATCGTCGGCGGTGGGCCGGCCGGCCTCGCCTGCGCGATCAAGGTGATGCAGCTGCTGGAGGACGAGCCGGAGCTGACCGAGCGGCTCGGCGAGGTGCCGGTGGCGGTGATCGAGAAGGGCAAGGTCGCCGGCGCACACCTCCTCTCGGGGGCCAACATGCGTCCCTCGGCGATGCGGGAGCTGTTTCCCGACCTCGACCCCTCGGAGTGGCCGGTCTACCAGGAGGTCACCAAGGACGCGGTCTATCTGCTGACGCCGAAGCGGGCCCTGCCGCTGAAGCCGATGCCGCCCAACTTCCGCAACCACGGCAACTACGTCACCTCGGTCGCCAAGCTGGGCCGGTTCCTGGGCGAGAAGGCCGAGGAGGCCGGCGTCTACCTGCTCTCAGAGACTGCCGCCACGAAGTTGCTGGTCGAGGACCGGATCGTGAAGGGGGTTCGCTCCGGCGACCGCGGTCGGGGCCGCGGCGGGGAGGAGCTGGGCAACTTCGAGCCCGGCTCGGACGTGGTCGCCAAGGCGACCGTGCTCGCCGAGGGAACGCTCGGCCACCTGACCTACGCGGCGCTTGACTACTTCGACCTCCACGGCGCCGACCCGATGCGCTGGGAGCTCGGCGTGAAGGAGGTCTGGGAGGTCGAAAAGCCGCTCGATCGCGTCATCCACACGATGGGCTGGCCGCTGCGCAAGGCCCCGCGCCACAACGAGTTCGGCGGCTCCTTCATCTACCCGATGGGCGAGGACAAGGTCTGCATCGGCCTGGTCGTCGGGCTCGACTACACCGACGCGACCTTCAGCTGCCACGACGCGCTGCAGCTGCTGAAGACGCACCCGTTCGTGCGCGACATCCTCGCCGGCGGGAAGCGGATCGGCTGGGGAGCGAAGACGATCCCCTCCGGCGGCTACTGGTCGATGCCGAAGCGCCTCGCGGTGCCGGGGATGGTGATCGCCGGCGACGCCGCGAGCATGGTCAACGTGCCGGAGCTGAAGGGCGTCCACTACGCGATGCACGCCGGCATGTACGCGGCGGAGGCGATCGTCGCGGCGCTGAAGCAGGACTCGGTCAACTTCGAGGCCTACGACGAGAAGGTCCACAACTCGCTGATCGAGAAGGACATCTACAAGTCGCGCAACATGCGGCAGCCGTTCTCGAAGGGGTTCTTCGTCGGCGGCGCGCTGGCCTCGGCGATGACGATCAGCCAGGGCTACTTCCCCGGCGGCCACTGGAAAAACGAGGACGACGCCGAGCACGAGATGGAGATCGGCAAGGCGGGCGAGATGTACGTCAAGCCCGACAACGAGCTGACCTTCAACAAGCTCGACTCGGTCTTCCTCTCAGGCAACGCGACCCGCGACGACGCTCCCAACCACGTCCGGGTGCAGACCAAGGTCCCGCGCGAGATTGCCCAGACCTGGGTCTCGATGTGCCCGGCGCAGGTCTACGAGATCCCCGAGGAGCAGCTCGAGAACGGCGCCGCCGGTCGTCGACGTCAACGTGACGGCGTCGAACTGCGTCCAGTGCGGCGCGATCACCGCCAAGGGCGGACGGCTGACGCTGCCCGAGGGCGGCGACGGGCCGCTTTACCAGGAGACCTGACTCAGCGCTGAGGGGCGTCCAAGCCGGAAGGCTTGGCGACCCACGGTGCCGGATCCAGCCGCCGCCTGGGCGGGGCCACGGTCCACTTTTCGCAGCCGGCGAACGCCGCGTTGAGGCTCTGCGCGAGCGAGCTCTTCGGCTGCTCCTGATCGAAGATCTTGGCCATTCCTCTCCGTCCGTAGGGGTGGTCGGCGGGAAGAATGCCCTTCGTGTCAGACGTAACGCAAGGGTGCGGCCGAAAAGAAGCCGCAGAATGCGGCCACGACGCGGCGCCGGGGCGACCGGCGCCGCGTCGAAAGCCGTCTTCTAGCCGATCACCGAGACCCAGAGCTTCGGGTTCTGGAAGATCGCCGTGCCCCCGCCCTGCCGCGAATAGCGCAGCGAGAAGGTGCGCGTGCCGGCTCCGGCCGAGAAGATCAGCCAGCCGCCTCGCAGCTCGCCGCCGGCTCCGGCCTGGTTGCCCGGGCCGGGCGCCGTGAAGCGGGTGTCGAAGGCGTTGGAGCCGGTGCCGAGGATCTGCGGTGAGGTCGGCAGCGCCGACGGCTCGAAGAGCCGCACCTGGGCCTCGTTCTGGGCTCCGCCGCCGGTGATGCGCATCGTCGCCTCCGCCAGCACCGCGACCAGCCCGCCCTTCGGCACCTTGACGGTGACGCTGGGGCCGCCGAGGTCCAGCGCGGCGGGACTGGTGGTGGAGACCTCGCCGCCGACCGCCCTCAGCTTGGTCAGGTCGGTCTTGAAGGCGTCGACGCTGTTGGGGGCGATCTTCCCCGCCTTGACCGCGTTGCCGCGGATGTCCTGCGTCTTCACCTGGGCGGGCGCGATGTCGTCGGAGCGCACCGTGTTCTTGCCTCGCAGCGCCGTCGCGGTCCCGCCCAGCGCTGCGAACAGCGCCACCATCGCGATCACCATCGCCGGAGAGGGCCGCCGGCGGCGCAGAGCTCGCATCCTGCTCATCTGTCTTCCTCCTTTGCGGCTGACAACCCCCTTCTACCTCGCCAACACGAATCCCATGCCCCGGTTTCGGCCGCGGTGGACGTTTGTCGGCCTGGGACGTTCAGCGACGCTGGCTAGAATCAATCGAGATGAAGACCGACATCCATCCCGAGTATGTCCTCGCCAACGTCCACTGCTCGTGCGGGAACCAGTTCTTCACCCGCTCGACCAAGTCTGACCTGCATGTGGAGCTGTGCTCGGAGTGCCATCCGTTCTACACCGGCAAGCAGAAGCTGGTCGACACGGGCGGCCGGGTCGAGCGCTTCCAGCGCCGCGCGGCCAAGCGCGCCAAGGCCGGGAAGTAGCCGTTGAGCCCGGACCAGGGCTCGATGTCTGAGGACGTCTCCGTCAACGGAGCCGATCCGCGGCGCATGCCCGACGGCGCGCTGGTGGCCAAGAAGGACGCGCCGATCGGCGGTCAGGCGGTGCTGGAGGGCGTGATGATGCGCGGCGTCTCCGTCTGGGCGGTCGCGGTGCGCGACGCCCGAAGGCGAGATCGACGTCACCTCGGAGCCGCTCGTCTCCTGGGCGAAGCGGCACCGGATCCTGCGACTGCCGGTGATCCGCGGCGTCGTCGCCCTCGGCGAGTCGCTGAAGATCGGCTTCAAGGCGCTCGGCGATCTCGGCCAATGCGCAGCTCGAGGAGGAGGACGAGGAGATCGGCGGCCTGATGTGGGGCTTCACGATCTTCCTCTCGCTGCTGCTGGCGATCGGGCTCTTCTTCGTGATCCCGGTCGGCGCCACCAGCCTGATCAAGGACGAGCTCGGCTCGGCGCTGCTGTTCTGGCTCGTCGAGGGCGTCCTGCGGACAGCGATCTTCATCGGCTACATCGTCCTGATCAGCCGCATGCCCGACCTGCGGCGGGTGTTCGAGTACCACGGCGCCGAGCACAAGACGATCTCGACCTTCGAGGCCGAGGACCGCCTGGTGCCGGAGCGCGCGAAGCTCTACTCGCGCCTGCATCCGCGCTGCGGCACGAGCTTCCTGCTGATCGTGATGGTGCTGGCGATCTTCGTCTTCGCCCCGATCGGCCTGCCGGCCTGGTACTGGCTCGTGGCCTCGCGGATCCTCGGCATCCCGCTGATCGCCGGCCTCTCCTACGAGGTGATCAAGTGGGCCGGCAAGAACCGCAGCAAGCGCTGGGTGCGGGCGCTGATGTGGCCGGGGCTGATGCTCCAGAACCTGACCACCCGCGAGCCCGACGAGGAGCAGCTCGAGGTCGCGATCGCGGCGCTCGAGGCGGTGCTGGCCGTCGAGAGCCCCGACAAGGCGGCGGAAGAGCAGCCGATCGAGATCGTCGCCTAGCGGCTCGGCGCAGCGGGTCCTGTCACCACCCCGCGCCGCGGCTGTCACCGGTTGGTTCCACCACACCTCGCGGCTGAGCCGCTCGGCGCGGTACCCCAAACCGGCACCACCCGCGGCGAACAGCCGCATCGGCGACGTAGCTAGTCACAATCTGCTACGTGATCGAGTCGCTGGTTGAGCAGATCGAGGCGCGGCTTGCCGAGCTCGAGCGCCAGATGTCGGACCCGGAGGTGATCGGCGACCGGCAGCGCTATGCGGAGGTCGGGCGCGAGTACCGCCGAGCTGCAGTCCGCGCACGGGCTTGCGCAGGAGTACCGGACCCTGAGCGACGACCTCGAGGGCGCGCAGGAGCTGCTCGCCGAGGACGGCGACGACCCCGAGCTGCGCAAGGCTGGTCGAGGAGGCCCCGCGCCGGCTCGAGCGAGCTCGAGGAGGAGATCCGCCTGGCGATGGTCGAGCGCGACCCCAACGACGACAAGAACGTGCTGGTCGAGATCCGGGCCGGCACCGGCGGCGACGAGGCGGCGCTGTTCGCCGGCGACCTCTACAAGATGCTCAGCCGCTACGCCGAGGAGCGCGGCTTCGCGACCGAGGTGCTCTCGCAGTCGCCGGCCGAGGTCGGCGGCTTCAAGGAGGTGACCATGGCGGTCAAGGGCGAGGGCGCCTACTCGGTCTTCAAGTACGAGGGCGGCACGCACCGGGTCCAGCGCGTCCCCGAGACCGAGTCGCAGGGCCGCATCCACACCTCGACCGCGACCGTGGCGGTCCTGCCGGAGGCCGAGGAGGTCGAGGTCGACGATCGACCCCAACGACCTCCAGGTCGACGTCTACCGCTCCTCCGGGCCCGGCGGCCAGTCGGTCAACACGACCGACTCCGCGGTCCGGATCACCCACAAGCCGACCGGGATCGTCGTCTCGATGCAGGACGAGAAGTCCCAGCTGCAGAACAAGGAGCGGGCGATGCGGGTGCTGCGGGCGCGCCTCTACGAGCAGGCGCTCGCCGACCAGCAGGCCGAGATCGCCTCCGAGCGCCGCGCCCAGGTCGGGACCGGCGAGCGCTCGGAGAAGATCCGCACCTACAACTTTCCCCAGGGCCGGGTCACCGACCACCGCATCAAGCACACCTCGCACAACCTCGACGGGCGTGCTCGGCGGCGAGCTGGGCGAGTTCACCGACGCGCTCGCCGCCGAGGAGAAGCGGATGCGGCTCGAGGCGCAGGCCGCGGACCGGCGCCGGCGAGTCCTGACGGGCGCGGCGACCGCCGCCGGGAGCGTCGGCGAGGCGCTCGCCGCCGCCGTCGACGCGCTGCGCGCCGCCGGCGTCGACATCCCTCGCCTCGACGCCGAGCTGCTGCTCGCCGAGGCGACCGGCTGGGACCGGGCGCGCTGGCGGCCGACCCGGGGGCATCGGTGCCGGCCGGCGCCGGCCGCGCTTCGGCGAGATGCTGCGCCGGCGGCTGCGGCGCGAGCCGGTCGCCTACATCCTCGGCCGCCGCGGCTTCCGCCGACCTCGAGCTGGCCGTCGACCGGCGCGTGCTGATCCCGCGCCCGGAGACCGAGCTGCTGGTCGAGGTCGCGCTCGAGCTGCGCCCGCGACGGTGCTCGACGTCGGCACCGGCTCGCG
The DNA here is from genome assembly GCA_963793785.1 of uncultured Actinomycetes bacterium. Taxonomy (GTDB): domain Bacteria; phylum Actinomycetota; class Thermoleophilia; order Solirubrobacterales; family 70-9; genus CAWCBH01. The sequence continues at coordinate 1,794,741 of CAWCBH010000003.1, read as the reverse complement.
GCGCGGTCGCGCTGGCGGTCGCCGACGAGCTGCCGGACGGCCGAGTCACTGGCGACCGACACCTCGGCCGCGGCGCTCGAGGTCGCAGGCGCCAACGCGCGGCGGCTCGGCCTCGGCCGACCGGGTCGCGCTTCGAGGCCGGCTCGCTGCCGCCGGCGCGAGGTTCGACCTCGTGCTCGCCAACCTCCCCTACGTCGCCGCCGCCGACTGGCCGGCTCCTGGCGCCCGAGATCCGCGAGTGGGAGCCGCGCGAGGCGCTGCTCGGCGGGCCCGACGGGCTCGAGCGTTCGAGACTGCCGCGAGCGTCTTGCCGACGACCTGCGCCGCGCGGCGGTCGCGCTCGAGGTCGGCGAGGGTCAGGCGGCCGCCGTCGCGGGGCTCCTCGCCGCGGCGGGCTTCGAGCGAGCCGAGCGCCGCCGCGACCTGGCCGGGATCGAGCGGGTGGTGCTCGGCACGCGGTGAGCGAGCTGGTCCCGATCGCCGAGGACGGCGAGGCCGCGGCCCGCGAGGCGCTCGAGGCCCGATCGGCGCCGGCGGCGTCGCGATCTTCCCCGCCGACGGCCTCTACGGGCTCGCCTGCGACCCGATGAGCCGGCGGCGATCGAGCGCATCCACGCGCTCAAGGGCCGCCCCGAGCGCAAGCCGTCCGCGGTCCTCTACTTCGCCCCGCTGGTGATGCGGGAGCTGGTCTCGACGCTCGGGCAGAGGACGCGCGCCGCCGTCGCGGCCCTGCTGCCCGGCCCGGTGACGCTGGTGATCGCCAACCCCGAGCACCGCTACCCGCTCGCCTGCGGCGAGGACCCGGAGCGCCTCGGCGTCCGCCTCATCGAGGGCCCGCTGGCCGGCGCGAGCTGCCCCGTCTTCCAGACCAGCGCCAACCTCAGCGGCGAGCCCGCCCGCGCCCGCTTCGGCGAGCTCGCCCGCGAGCTCGTCGCGGCCGTCGACCTGGCGATCGACGGCGGCGAGCTGACCGGCGAGCCCTCGACCGTCGTCGACGTCAGCCGTCGACCTGACGCGCCGCGATCGGAGGCCGGCGGCGCGGCTGGGTGGCTGCTCGGCGTGAGGAGGCCTGGCGCTCGCGCGGCGGACTGAAACGGTCGCGCGGTCGGCTGGAGCTCCCAGACCGGCGCGCTGCTGAGGCTCGAGCCCGGTGTGCGCCCGGGCCGAGCGCGATCCGGACCAGCGCCAGTCGACGCCGAGTCTCGAAGCCCTCGGCAGCGAGGCCGACTTCGTCATCGCCTCGAGAAGGTGTCGAACCAGCGGCGCACGCCGTCGTCGCCGCGTAGGTGTCCGGCTCGGCTGCCAGATCCGCCGGCGTCGTCATCTCGAAGTCCTGGTGGATGAGCGGCATCAACGCCTCCACGCCGCCCTCGGCGAGCGCCTCGAAGCCACGCCGCACCAGCTCGAGATCGGCTTCGCCACCGGGGCAAGCCGTATCCCGGCCCGCTGGTATCGTCGCTCGCCCGTGCAGAGAGCTGCCCGACGACTTCCAGACCGCGTCGCTGGCCGAGGTGGACCCCGAGATCGCCGAGGTGCTCGAGCGCGAGCTGCGCCGCCAGCAGAACACGCTGGAGATGATCGCCTCGGAGAACTTCGTCCCCCAGGCCGTGCTCGAGGCGGCGGGCTCGGTGCTCACCAACAAGTACGCCGAGGGCTACCCGGGCCGCCGCTACTACGGCGGCTGCGAGGAGGTGGACGTCGCCGAGCAGCTCGCGATCGACCGCGCCAAGGAGCTGTTCGGCGCCGAGCACGCGAACGTGCAGCCGCACGCGGGCGCCCAGGCCAACAACGCCGTCTACATGGCGCTGCTCGAGCCCGGCGACAAGATCATGGGCATGGCGCTCGACCACGGCGGCCACCTCACGCACGGGATGAAGCTGAACGTCTCGGGCAAGCTCTACGAGGTCGTCGCCTACCACGTGCGGCGCGAGGACCTGCCCGTCGACATGGAGGAGGTCGAGCGGCTCGCGCAGCGAGCAGCGGCCGAAGCTGATCATCGCCGGCTGGTCCGCCTACCCGCGCCAGCTCGACTTCGCCGCCTTCCGCGAGATCGCCGACGCGGTCGGGGCGAAGCTGATGGTGGACATGGCCCACTTCGCCGGCCTCGTCGCCGCCGGCGAGCACCCGAACCCGGTCGCGCACGCCGACGTCGTCACGACGACGATCCACAAGACCCTCTGCGGCCCGCGCAGCGGGATGATCCTCTGCCGCGAGGAGCTGGCCAAGGACGATCGACCGCGCCGTCTTCCCCGGCAGCAGGGCGGGCCGCTGATGCACATCATCGCCGCCAAGGCGGTGGCGCTCGGGATCGCCGCCGACCGAGCCGTTCCGCGCCCGCCAGCGTCAGACGGTCGCCAACGCGAAGGCGTTCGCGCGAGGCGCTGATCGGCGGGCGGGCATCGACGTCCTCACCGGCGGCACCGACGTGCACCTCGTGCTCGTCGACCTGACCACGACCGGCCTCGACGGCAAGACCGCCGAGGCCCGCCTCGAGGAGGTCGGGATCACGGTCAACCGCAACGCGATCCCGTTCGACGAGCGCCCGCCGATGAACCCCTCGGGGCTGCGGATCGGCACCCCGGCGCTGACCACCCGCGGGCTGGTCGAGGAGGACCTGCGGGAGATCGCCCAGGTGATCGCCGTCGCGCTCTCCGACCGCTTCGAGGACGCAGCGCCGACGCTCTCGGAGCGCACGCGGGCCCTGATGGAGCGCTACCCGCTCTATCCGCAGCTGGCTCGGCAGCCGCGGTCTGAGTAGATCGCGCGCTACGGCTCGGTCGGCGGCCGGGGCGAGCAGGCCCGGGCGCTGCATCGCCTCGAGCCAGACGCCGCGCGGCCGGTCGCCGGTTGCGCGCGTCCGGCAGGCGCTCGGCGACCCACGCGCGGCGGCCGTCGGGATCTCGCCCGCGATCGGCGCGATGCCCTGATGGCTGCTCGCCGCCCGAGCTCCTCGCGCGGGGCCGATCAGCACCTCGTCGAGCGTCTCGCCGCGCGGATGCCGACCAGGTCGAGCGCGGGAGCGTCGCCTGCGCCCGGCCTGCCGCCAGATCCGCTCGCGCCAGCTCACCGACGCGTGAGCGACGCGGAGTCGGCCGGCGCGGCCAGCGTCGCCCCCTCGGCCGGCCAGCAGCGCGGCGTGCGCATGCGAGCGTCGTCGCGTGGGCCATCGTGATCCAGTAGCGCACCATGCCGGTGTCGGTCACCGTCAGCGGGACGCCGCTGCGGGCCTGGTCGAGGAACAGCTCCGAGGCGCTGCCGGCGCTGCCGAGCACGTTGACGAAGCGGACCGCGATCCGCTGGCTGCCGCCGCGGCGCGCGCCGCGAACGCGGTGAGCTGCTCCATGAAGCGCTTCGTGCGCCCGTAGAAGCTCGCCGCGAGCGCCGCCTTGTCGGTCGAGGCGACGACCACCGTCTCGACCCCGGCCGCCTCGGCGGCGCGCAGCACGTTCCAGCTCCCGTGCAGGTTGGTGTCGACGAACTCCTCCGGGAACGACCTCGGCCAAGTCGACGTGCTTGTAGGCGGCGAGGTGGAAGATGACCTCCGGCCGCGCTCGCGCGATCTCGCCTCGAGCCGGCCCGTCGCGGACGTCGCACGAGGACGTGCGAGATCCGCTCGAGCGCCGTCGCGCCGCGCGCCCGGCGGTCGGCCGCCAGCGAGCCCTCGTGCCCGTCCACCAGGGCGATCCGCTCGGGGCGGAAGCCGAGCAGCAAGGTCGCGAGCGCCCGGCCGATCGAGCCGCCGCCTGCCGGTGATCGAGCATGCGTCGCCCGCCGAACCGCTCCTGGAGCTCGAGCAACGGAGGGGACCGGATCGCGCTGCTCGAGCACCTGCTGCCAATCGAAATGCTCCTCGAAGGGTCTTGCTCAGCCGCGAGACTCCGGAGCTCGGGGCTCGTCCGGCGGTGTCGCCAGCGCCCGCTCGATCGCCGCGGTAGCCCGTCTTCATGTCCGCGGAGCCGGCCGGGTCCGGCTCGTTGATCTCGGCGACGATGAACGCGACCAGCTCGCCGAGCCGTCGCACGATCGGGTCGAGCGTCGAGCTCGCCGCTCCCGTAGGGCAGGCCCTCGGCGAGCAGGCCGTGTGCGTCCGAGACGTGGGCGACCTCGGCGGCGGGGCCGAGCTCCTCGACGTAGCGCTCGAGCTCCAGCTCCTCGTCGGAGGCGAGGCCGAACATGCTCGGGTAGGCGGCGCGCGAACGAGCGGAACAGGCCGGCGTGCGAGGTGTCGATCGTGAAGCCGAGCTCGGGCACGCGCTCGCGCCAGTCGAGCAGGTCGCGCCAGTGGCCGCCGATCTGGCGAGAGGTAGACGCCGCCGGTGCGCATCCGCAGGACCGGCGGCACGTTCTCGATCAGCGGCTCGACGCCCGCGGCCAGGCAGGTCTCGGCATAGAAGGCCAGGAACCGCTCGACCGCGCTCTCGTCTAGCCGGACCGGCCGCGCGAAAGGCGGCCGGGTCGAGCGGGATGAAGAGGTGGATCGTCAGCACCGGGCGAGCCGATCGCGGCGGCGAACTCGGCGCTTCGCTCGATCCCCGCCCGCGCCTCCTCGTCGAGCCGGTCGACGCGCACGAAGGCGCCGCTCGGCCAGCTCACCGGCGCCTCCGCGGTGACGGCGAGGTCGCGGTCGGCGCAGCGTCGCGGCTTGGCAGACCGCGATCGCCGCGCGCGATCAGCGCGGCTCGTCCGCGACGTGCTCGCGGACCGAGGCACAGCTCGAGCCCGCGCCATGGCCCGCCCGCGAGCCGGTCGGCGATCTGGTCAGGCTCGGGCGCGGCCTTTAGCAGCGGGATGGCGACTGAGCCAGTCGACATACAGTTGAACGGCCTCCTCGAGCGGGCGGGCGCGAAGCTCTAGCCGCGGGTCTCCGCGTCCGGCCTCGTAGCTCTCGTTCTCGCCCGCGGGCAGATCCCCTCCGGGCGTCTCGATCGCTGCCGACGAGCCTGCCGCATCGCGCACCAGCTCGGCAGCGCCGCAGGAGCGGCGTCGAGACCCCGCTGGCGAGCGTCAGCGTCTCGTTCCAGCGCGACCTCCGCGGCGATCTGCTCGAGCGCCGGGACGAGGTCGTCGACGTAGAGGAAGTCGCGCGTGCGCTGCGGGTCCCCCGGGATCACGATCGGCGCTCCCTCGCAGCGCGCGGGCGGCAAAGGCGGCGATCGCGCCCGTGGCGCCCTCCCACGCGACCTGACCCGGGCCGAAGACGGAGGTCAGCCGGACGACGGTCGCCGGCGCGGGGTGCAGCGCGGCAGGCCTCCTCGCCGAGCCGCTTCGAGAGCGCGTACGGATCGGGCGGCGGTTGCACGGCCGGCGCGCACGGTCGAGGGATAGATGAGGCCGGCGCCGTGCTCGCGGCAGCCTTCGAGCAGGTTCAGCGTCGTGCCGGCGTTCTCGCGCACCGCCGCGGCCGGGTCGGCGCGCGCGCCGGCCGGGTCCGGCACGCCGGCGAAGTGCAGCACCGCGTCGCAGCCGGCGATCAGCTCCTGCGCCGCCGGATCGCCGGCGTCGACCGCGACCGCGTCGAGTCCGGCGGAGCGGGCCCGGACGGCTCCGCCCGGCCGCGCCACCGCGACGACCTCGTGGCCGCGCTCGCGCGAGCAGGGTCGGCGAGCGCCAGCCGAGGAAGCCGGTGCGCCCGTGACGAGCAGCCTCACGGCCCGCCGGTGCCCGGCTGCCGGCGCCGCGCCGATGTAGTCCACGAGCCGGTGGCGGTAGTCGAACGGGGTCACGAAGCTGCACGCGGCGGAGCCAGTCGGCGCGCTGCCGGCCCTTGGCCAGCGCCGCGACGTCGGCGACCGTGATCGCTCTCGGCGGCGACGTTCGTCGACCGTCACGCCCGGGCCGGCCGGCGAGCCGAGCATGATGCCGGCCGCGTCGTCGACGTGCACGACGCCGATCGTCGCCCCGCCGCCGTCGTCGAGCGGCAGCGGCTCGCCCGGCCGCGGCCAGGCGGCGGAACTTGTCGACGACGGTCTGCGACTCCGGCCGCGTGTGCTCGACCGGGCTCGGGCCGTAGACGATCCCCAGGCGCAGGATCGCGAGGTCGAACCCGCTGCGTTCCGCGTGCATCCGCAGGCAGCAGCTCCGCGTAGATCTTCGAGAGGTGCGCGAGGTCGCCCTGCGGTCCGTACGGATGGTCGCGGTCCGGACCTCACCGCGAGCAGCGGGCCCGTACACGTGCAGCGAGCTCGCGTAGACGAGCTGCGGGCCTCCGGCGCGCGGCGACGCGCCTCGGCCACGCGGCGCGCGCCGGTCACGTTCGTCTCCTCCGTGTAGTCGGGCTCGCGATCGGACGAGCGGCCGGCTGGCCTGGGCCGCCAGCAGGTAGACGCGGTCGGGGCCGCGCGGCGAGCAGGCGCTCGATGTCGTCGCGTCACGGATGTCCGCGGTCTCGACACGGGCGCCCTGCTGCTCGAGCTCCGCGAGCTGGCTCGCTGTCGGTCGCGAACCAGTTGTCGGCGAGCGTCACCTGACTGGCCCTCGCGCAAGCGCCCGCTCGGCGAGCGCGGCGCCGATGTAGCCGGCGCCGAGGATCAGAGCAGCTGAGCGTCAGACGGCCCGTCTCAGATCAGCTTGACGCTCGGGCCCCGCCGGGACGACGTTGCGCGTGTCGACGACAGCTCGCGCGTGCTCCCAGAGCGGCTGCTCGAGGAACTGGCGGTGAGCGGTCAGCATCACGACGCAGTCGGCCTCGCGCACGCGTTCCTGCGACCACTCGACGCTGCGGTGCCGCACACCGTCGAGCTCGAGCTCGTCGACCAGGGGATCGCAGTAGCGCGACGTCGCCGCCGCGCGGCGAGGAGCTGGCGCATCACCTCGAGGCTCGGCGACTCGCGGGTGTCGTGGACGTCCGGCTTGTAGGCCATCCCGAGCAGCAGCAGGCGCGAGTCCTTGATCGGCAGGCCGGCGTCGTTGAGCGCATCGCTCACCTTCTGCACGACGTAGATCGGCATCTGCGCGTTGACCTCGTGGGCGGCGTCGATCAGCTGCGCCGAGTAGCCGTACTCGCGCAGCCGCCACGCGAGGAAGTGCGGGACGACCGGGATGCAGTCGCCGCCGAGGCCCGGGCCCCGGGTAGTGGGGCAGGAAGGCGAACGGCTTGGTCGAGGCGGCCTCGATCACCTCCCAGGCCGAGATGCCGAGCCGGTCGCACATCAGCGCGAGCTCGTTGGCGAGCGCGATGTTGACGGCGCGGAACGTGTTCTCGTGCAGCTTGGCGGTCTCGGCGACCTTGGTGCTGGAGACCGGGATCACCGCGTCGATGATCTGCCGGTAGAGCAGCTCGGTGCGCCGCAGGCACTCCGGCGTCACGCCCGGGACGAGCTTCGGGCGTGTTGCGGATCGTGTAGTCCTCGTTGCCGGGGTCGACGCGCTCGGGCGCGTAGCCGAGGAAGAAGTCGGCTCCCACCCTTCCGCCCGAGCGCTCGAGGATCGGCAGCACGATCTCCTCGGTCGTGCCCGGGATGGGTCGTCGACTGGAGCACGACGAGCTGGCCCGGCCTGCAGGTTCTCGGCGCACCGACTCGGCCGCGGACACGATGTAGGAGAGGTCGGGCGTGCGCGTCTTCGAGAGCGGCGTCGGCACGCAGATCGTCAGCGCGTCGAGGCTCGGCACGGCTGCGTAGTCGGTTGTCGCCTCAAGCGCCCGTCGAGGTCCGTCGTAGCGCTCGGCGGGCACGTCGACCAGGTAGGAGCGACGCTCCCGCGGACCGCCTCGACCCGCTGCTCGTCGAGGTCGATGCCGGTGACCTCGAACCCGGCCTCGGCGAACTCGATCGCGAGCGGCAGGCCCGCGTAGCCCAGCCCGACGATGCCGACGCTCGCTTCGCGCGTCGCGATTCGCTCCTCGAACGTCGAGGCGCGAAGAGAGGAGCGTCGCTCCATCGGCGGGCCGATGCTACCAACCGGGTCTCGCGGCGGAGCATTGTCGACGGCTTCTGCTGCGGAGGTCCCGCTGCCCTCGGGACCCGTCTCCGGTGCTGATATACACGCGCCTATGTCCTTCCCGGACTCCCTGGAGCGCCCTGATCCGGGACGGCAGCGGTGGTCTGGGGGTTTCTCTTCGCGGTCGTGATCGTGCTGCTCTGACGCCGCTCGTCGAACGGCTCGCGCACCGCATCGGTGCGCTCGACGAGCCCACCGACCGCCCGCGCGTGCACGTCGGAGCCGGTCCCGCGCATCGGCGGGCTCGCGATCGTCGCCGGGATCGTGATCCCGGCGGCGCTGTTCGTCGCCTGGACGACGGCCCGTACCCGGGCATCCTGATCGGCACGCTCTGCATCGCGGCGCTCGGCCTGGTCGACGACATCCGCGGGCTGCGGCCGCGCGACCAAGATGCTCGGCGTGGTCGCGCTGTCGCGCTGATCCCGGTCGTCGGCTGCGACCTCACGTTCGACCACGTCACGCTGCCGCTGATCGGCGACCACGACCTCGGCTGGGTCGGCCTATCCGCTGACCGTGCTCTGGATCGTCGTGCTCGCGAACCTCGTCAACCTGATCGACGGGATGGACGCGCTCGCGGCGGGCATCGTCGCGATCGCCGCCGGCTCGTTCGCGATCCTCGCCGCCTCCTTCGGGCGGATGAGACGCCGCCGCGCTGGCGGCGATCGTGTGCGGCGCGACGCTCGCCTTCCTGCCGCGCAACTACCACCCGGCGAAGGATCTTCATGGGCGACACCGGGCGCGCTCGCGCTCGGCTTCCTGCTGGCGACGGTGGCCGTGCAGGGCGTCCTGAAGACCGCGGCGACGATCGCGCTGGCCGGACCGCTGCTGGTGCATGGCGGTGCCGATCCTCGACACCTCGTTCGTGGTGCTGAAGCGGCTCAAGTACCGGCGCGCGCCCTGGGGCGCCGACCACAACCACTTCTACCACCGCTTCCTGCGGATCGGCTTCTCGCAGCGCCGGACCGCCGCCTACCTGCATCTCTGGGCGGCGCTGCTGGCCGCGTTCGCGATCCTTGCTCCGGTTCCCGCCGCCGCGCCCGCGGGGCGATTGGGACCTCGGCAACACGCTGATCGTCGGCGCCGCGGGCCTGGTCGTGCTGGCCGCCTCGGTCTGGATGGTCTACACGCTCGAGATCCTCAAGGCGCGCCACTTCCGCCTGCTCGGCTTCAAGCGCTTCGCCCGGCGTCGAGCCGGAGGAGGAGCGCGAGGAGGCGGTCGAGCAGGTGCTCGAGCGCGGCGCTCACGCGCCGCGGAGCTGAGCCAGGGCAGCGCCAGGCGCAGCAGCTCGGCCGGGTCGCGCCTGACCCGCCGATCGACCGGCCTCGGCCGGCTTCTTCTCGATCTCGATCTCGGCCGGGTCGCTCAGCAGCCGCAGCCGGCCCTGCGCGCGCGAGCATCTCGTCGACCGCGCCCATCCTGCCCTCGAAGATCGACCAGACGGGCGTGCCGAGCACGGCCGCCTCGCGGTTCATCGTGCCGCCCGGCCGAGACGAGCAGGTCGGCGAACGCGACCAGGCTGCGGCCGTCCACCGCGCGCTCGGGGACGATCACCCGCGTCGGGCCGAGCGCGGCGATCGCCTGCCGCTGCTCGGGGGTGCGCGGCCAGCACGACGGTCGACGTCTCCTGGCTGCGGCCAGCCGCGCCAGCAGCGCGGGGCAGCAGCGGGTTCTCGGAGCCCGCCGCAGATAGAGCGCGTAGGAGGGCGCGGTGCGCACCACGCACAGGAGCTCGTCGGCCGGGTCGACGCCGAGTCTCCCGAGCACCGCATGGTCGGGCTCGAAGTCGGACAGGTAGTACTCCTCCTTCAGACCCGGATAGGGGACCAGCTTCGGCGGCCGCGCGCCGTAGCGCGCCAGCCGCTCGGCGGGATCGCGTCCGGGGCGAGCACGCGCGATGGCGAGCCGGCAGTTGAGGTGATGCTGCAGCGTCGCCCACTCGTAGTCGAGCATCGTCGTGTTGGGGATCCCAAGCACCCGGCAGGCCGGTGGCAGGTCGGTCGAGCCGTGGGCCAGCGCGCAGTCGAAGCGACGCCCGCGACCGAAGCGCACGATCTGCGGCATGCGGCCGCGGCCGCGCGCGCCTTGCCAGCCGCGAGGCGCCGCCGTGGCGGCCGAGCGCCGTGTACGGGTGGCCCCACTCGTCGAGCAGCTCGACCGTGTGGGAGAGGGGCCGCGCGGTCAGCGTCACCTCGTGCCGTCGCGCTCCAGCAGCTCGACGAGCGGGCCGCAGGACCAGCACGTGGGCGGTGTTCGTGAGGTCGACCCAGATCCGCATCGGCCGCCGGATCGTAGTCGCCCGCTCGCCGCATCCCAGCGCCGATTCGGGCGTGGGCGGAGCATCGGTCGGATATAGTCGCGAGGCCGTCAGCGCCTCGGCGGGAGCGCCCGCAGCGGGGCGGCAGCGTCTCTCCAAGTGCCACACGCGACCGCAATTGCCAGGCCGTCGACTCACAGACTCCTTTGACCGACGTCCGCCCACCCGGGTCGACGCGGCGACGGCCGGCATGCAGCTGATCGGCGCGATCCTCACCTGCGCGGCGGCTGGGTTCGGGGTCGGGTCGGTCATCGGCCTCGGGGTGCCGCTCGGCCTGGTCGGGCTGTTCGTGGGTCTCGTCGTCGGGTTTGCGCTTGTCTACGCTCGCTATAGACGGATCTAGCCCTCCCTCGGAGCGGCGGGGACGTCTGACTACGGTCCTGCGCTATGCGGACCTGGCGCTGCTGGCCGCGGCCTTGCCGGTGTTCCTGCTCGCCGGGCTGCCGATGATCGGCTACGCGGTCGCGGCGGCCGCCTGGCTCGTCCAGCGCGGCATCCAGGCGCTCGCCGACCGCCGCGTGAAGACGGCGTTGCTGGCCGGCAGACGCCAGAACGCGATGGGCGTGCTCGCGGCGACGACCCTCGGGCGGGTCTGGCTGGTCGCGCTGGCGATCCTCCTGGTCGGCAAGCTGGCCGAGCGTGAGGACGGCCTCGCCGCCGCGCTGCTCGACGCTGGGCCTCGTCAGCGCCTACCTCGGCGGCCTCTTCGTCACCAAGCTGCTCTACGGGGAGGACCCCGATGAGCACCAAGTCCAAGGTCTGGATCGGCGTCGCGGCCTACTTCGCCTTCTTCATCCTGATGCTGCTGATCTTCGGCAACGACGGCAAGAACGAGGAGTTCCAGCCCCAGAACGAGTTCAAGCTCGAGCCCTGGGTGGAGATCAAGATCGGCGGCGTTCGACTTCAGCATCAACAAGGCGGTCCTGTACCTGGTCCTCGCCAGCGCGGCCACTATCGCGGTGATGGTCTGGATCGCGAAGCGGATGCAGCAGAAGCCGAACCGGGTCCAGACCGCGATCGAGGTCGCCTACGACCTGACCCGCAACAACATCACCGGCGGCAACCTCGACGCGCAAGACGGCAACCCGGTGGTTCCCGTTCCTCGCCACCCTGTTCTTCTTCATCTGGTTCTCGAACATGATCGGCTACATCCCGCTGCCGACCAACACCGAGCACCCGGTCGAGATCCTCGGCATCGAGGTCCCCGCCTTCGCGCTCTACGCGGCGACCGCGAACATCTCGATCCCGCTGGCGCTGACCCTGGTCGTCTGGGTCTCCTACCACGTCGAGGGCATCCGGGCCAAGGGCGCGATCGCCTACTTCAAGAGCTGGCTGCCGCCCGGGCTCGAGGACATGAACGTGTTCGGGCGCGGGGCGATCTTCGTGATCGAGGTGATCTCGCACTTCGTGCGGCTGATCTCGCTCTCGGTGCGACTGTTCGCCAACATCCTCGCCGGCCACCTGCTGCTGCTGTTCATGGGCGGCGGGCTGGCGGTGCTCCTCGGGCTGGCGGCGCTCGGCGCCCTGACCTTCCCGATGGCGTTCGTGTTCTTCGTCTTCGAGGTCGGCCTGGTCGCCACCCTGCAGGCGTTTATCTTCTCGACCCTGACCGCCATCTACATCGGCGGCGCGGTCTCCGAAAGTCACTAGAAAAGGAGTCACCGAATGGATCTGTTCCTACTTGCCCAAGCAGCCGGAGGCGGCGTCACCGACGTCGGCGTCACCGACGCCGGCAAGGCGATCGCGCTCGGAATCGGCGCCGGCCTGGGCTCGATCGGCGCCGGCATCGGCGTCGGCTTCATCTTCGGCAAGGAGATCGAGTCGGTCGCCCGCCAGCCGGAGATGAAGGACGAGCTGCAGAGCATCCGCTGGCTCGGCTTCGCGCTGACCGAGGCGGTCGCCTTCTACACCTTCATCTTCGGCCTGATCGCGTTCTTCCTCTAGGCCGAACGTGGAGGTCTTCGGCGACATAGCCAGCTCCCTCCTGCTGCTCGCGCAGGCCGGCGGCGAGGCCGCCGCGGAAGGGGGCGGCGAGGCCGCTCACGGCGGCGCCGAGGGCGGCGGCGAGGAGGAGGGCGGCAGCTTCCTGGTCTCGCCCGGCCTCGGGCTGATGATCTGGACCCTGGGCCTCTTCCTGTTCACGATGTGGGTGCTGAGCAAGGTTGCCTTCCCCCGCATCCAGGAGGCGCTCGACAAGCGGGCCAACCTGATCAACGAGAACATCGAGGCCTCCGAGCGCCAGCGCAAGGAGGCGGACGAGCTGCTCGACGAGTACCGCCAGCGGCTGCGCGAGGCTCGCGAGCAGGCCGACGACATCGTCGCCCGGGCCCGCAAGGCGGCCGAGACCGCCAAGGGCGAGGCGGCGTCGGAGGGCAAGGCCAAGCGCGAGGAGCTGGTCTCCGCGGCCAGGCGCGACATCGAGGCCGAGACCCGGCGCTCGCTGGAGCGGATCCGCAAGGAGGTCGCCGACCTGACCGTCGTCGCGACCGAGAAGGTGACCCGCAAGACCCTCGACGACGACGACCACAAGCGCCTGGTCGAGGAGGCGCTGAAGGAAGTCGACTTCAGCGCCCTGGGCGGAAACGGCAAGGAGGGCGACGCCTAGCCGTGGAGGAGATCGCGCGTGTCTACGCCGAGGCGCTCTTCGAGGTCGCCAAGGAGAAGGATTCCCTCGACCGGGTGCGCGAGGAGCTGGGCCAGTTCGCCGACGCCCTCGACGCCGACCGCGAGCTGCAGGTCTTCTTCTTCAGCCCCTACTTTCACTCGGCCGAGAAGCGCGACGCGGTCGGCAAGGCGATCAGCGGCGCCAGCGAGGAGTTCGTCAACTTCCTCGAGCTGCTGATCGAGAAGCACCGGATGCCGGTCATATTCCGGATCCGCCGCCAGCTCGATGCGATGTGGAAGCGCGAGAACCGCAAGCTGGACGTGATCCTGACCAGCGCGGTCGAGCTCGACTCCGGCGTCGTCAAGCAGGTCGGCGCCGAGATCGAGAAGCAGACCGGCCGCTCGGTCGAGCTGATCAGCAACGTCGACGAGGAGATCCTCGGCGGCCTCGTTCTTCAGGTCGGCAACATGGTGCTTGACGCCAGCATTCGCAATCGCTTGGAGAAACTTCGAAAGAGCGTCGCCCAGGTGGCCTAGGGCCGCGGCGGCATAAGGAGCCAGAAAGCCAAGATGGAAATCAAGCCAGACGAGATCTCGAGCATCCTGCGCCAGCGGATCGAGGGCATGGACACCGGCAGCGCCGATCTGTCCGAGGTCGGCACCGTCCTCTCGGTCGCCGACGGAATCGCCCGCATCCACGGGCTCGACGACTGCATGGCGCTGGAGATGCTCGAGCTGCCCCACGACGTCACCGGCCTGGCGCTGAACCTCGAGGAGGACAACGTCGGCTCGGTGCTGTTCGGCGATTGGGACAAGGTCGTCGAGGGAGACACCGTCAAGCGCACCGGCCGGCTGCTGGAGATCCCTGTCGGCGAGGAGCTGCTCGGGCGGATGGTCGACCCGCTGGGGCGCCCGCTCGACGACAAGGGCGACCTCAACGCCTCCGAGACCAGGCCGGCCGAGTTCAAGGCCCCCGGCGTCGTCCACCGCCAGCCGGTGGTCGAGCCGGTGCAGACCGGTCTGAAGGCGATCGACGGGATGATCCCGATCGGCCGCGGCCAGCGCGAGCTGATCATCGGCGACCGCCAGACCGGCAAGACGGCGATCGCGCTCGACACGATCATCAACAACCGCGACAAGGACCTGATCTGCATCTACGTCGCGATCGGCCAGCGGATGTCGACGGTCGTGCAGGTGATGGACATCCTCGAGGACAACGGCGCGATGGAGAACACGATCATCGTCGCCGCCCCCGCCGACGAGGCGGCGCCGATCAAGTTCATCGCCCCCTATGCCGGCTGCGCGATGGGCGAGCACTTCCTCTACGACGGCAAGGCGGCGCTGTGCGTCTACGACGACCTCACCAAGCACGCCTTCGCCTACCGGCAGATGTCGTTGCTGTTGCGCCGCCCGCCCGGTCGCGAGGCCTACCCCGGCGACGTCTTCTACCTGCACTCGCGGCTGCTGGAGCGGGCGGTGAAGCTGTCCGACGACCAGGGCGGCGGCTCGCTGACCGCGCTGCCGGTGATCGAGACGCAGGCCAACGACGTCTCCGCCTACATCCCGACCAACGTGATCTCGATCACCGACGGTCAGATCTTCCTCGAGTCGGACCTGTTCTATTCGGGGGTGCGGCCGGCGATCAACGTCGGCATCTCGGTCTCGCGGGTCGGCGGCAACGCCCAGACCAAGGCGATGAAGAAGGTGGCGGGCAAGCTGCGGCTGGAGCTGAGCCAGTACCGCGACCTGGAGGCCTTCGCCCAGTTCGGCTCCGAGCTCGACCCCGAGACCCAGAAGCAGCTGGCCCGCGGCGAGCGACTGGTGGAGATGCTGAACCAGAAGGAGCGCCAGCCGCTCTCGGTCGCCGACATGGTGGCCTCGATCTACGCCGGCACCGGCGGCTACCTGGACCGGATCAAGGTCGACCGGGTGCCGAACTTCCTCGAGGACCTGATCTCGCGCCTGCACTCCGAGAACGACGAGCTGATGAAGAAGATCAACGAGGAGGGCGAGCTCGCCGACTCAGACGAGGAGACCCTCTCGGCGGCGATCACCGAGTTCGTCGACGACTTCGGGCCCGACTTCGACGAGGACGGCCAGCCGCTCGAGGAGGGCGAGTCGGACCGGATCAAGTCCGAGGAGGAGCGCGAGAAGCCCGGCCGCACCGCCGGCGAGGGCGATGAGTCCGAGGAGTCAGATGACAGCGACGAGGACGAGTCTGATGACTCCGGCGATCAGGCATCTGAGGAGTCCGAAGAGGAGAAGGAGGCGGCGCCGGCGTGACCTCCATCCCGTGTGTCGCCTTACTCCCGCATAGCGATACAAAAGCGCCACACGGCGGCTAGCTAGCTATGGCGACGCGCAAGGAAGTCAAGAACCGCATTTCGTCCGTGAAGAACATCAACAAGATCACGCGGGCGATGGAGATGGTCGCGGCGGCGCGGCTGCGCCGCGCCGAGCAGCGGATCGATGCCCTGCGGCCCTACGCGCAGGCGATCCGCAAGCTGACCCGCCGCGCCGCCGAGGAGGCGGGCGACATCGCCCGGGTGCCGGTGCTGGCAGGAGCGCGAGGAGACGCGCAAGGTCGGGATCCTGCTGGTGACCGGGGATCGCGGCCTCGCCGGGGCCTTCAACACCAACATCATCCGCGAGGGACTGCGTCTGAAGAAGGAGTTCGAGGCCGACGGCGCCGAGGTCGTCTTCTCCGCGGTCGGGCGGCGCGGCGTCTCGGCGATGACCTTTCGCAAGGATCGAGCTGCTCGACTCCTACACCGGCTTCACCGACCGGCCCGGCTTCGCCAACGCGCGCGAGATCGGCGAGGCGCTGACTTCCTACTACATCGACGAGGACCTCGACCGGGCCGAGCTCGTCTACAACCGCTACGTCTCGCCGATGACCCAGTACGTGCGCCGCCAGACCCTGCTGCCGGTTCAGCAGGCCGAGGTGTTCGGCGAGGGCGTCGAGGAGCTGGCGCCCGAGGAGGACGAGGGAGACGAGGAGCTGGTCGAGGCCCACAAGCGGGCGCTGTGGATCTATGAGCCGGAGCCGGAAGAGCTGCTGGCGCAGCTGATCCCCGAGTACGTGAACGTCTCCCTGTACCGGGCGCTGCTGGAGTCGGCGGCCTCCGAGCACGGAGCGCGGATGACCGCGATGCGCAACGCGGCGGAGAACGCGGAGTCGATGATGGACGACCTGACCCTGGAGATGAACCGGGTCCGCCAGTCGGAGATCACTCAGGAAATCTTGGAAGTCGTCGCCGGCGCGGAAGCGCTGGGCTAAAGGAGACGAATTGGCTGAGAGCACGAATGGAAACGTTGGTCGTGTCGAGCAGGTGACGGGCGTCGTCGTCGACGCCGTCTTCGCCGACGATCTGCCGGAGATCTACTCGGCGCTGAAGATCGAGATGGGCGACGGCGACGAGAAGCGCGACCTGATCTGCGAGGTGCAGCAGCACCTCGGCGACGACCGGGTTCGCACGGTCGCGATGGACGCCACCGACGGCCTGAAGCGCGGCGACGAGGTCGTCGACACCGGCGGGCCGATCACGGTCCCGGTCGGCAAGGACACGCTGGGCCGCATCTTCAACCTGCTCGGCGAGACGATCGACGAGGGCGACGCGGTCGAGGGAGACGAGCGCTGGCCGATCCACCGCTCCGCCCCCGAGGTCGAGGACCTGACCCCGACCCAGGAGATCCTCGAGACCGGCATCAAGGTCGTCGACCTGCTGGCGCCCTACCCCAAGGGCGGCAAGATCGGGCTGTTCGGCGGCGCCGGTGTCGGCAAGACGGTGCTGATCCAGGAGCTGATCCGGACGATCGCCGAGGAGCACGAGGGCATCTCGGCCTTCTGCGGCGTCGGCGAGCGCTCGCGCGAAGGCAACGACCTCTGGCTGGAGATGAAGGAGTCCGGGGTCATCGACAAGACGATGCTCGTCTTCGGGCAGATGAACGAGCCGCCCGGGGCCCGCCTCCGCGTCGCGCTCTCGGGCCTGACCATGGCCGAGTACTTCCGCGAGTCCGGCGGCCAGGACGTGCTGCTGTTCATCGACAACATCTTCCGCTTCGTCCAGGCGGGCTCCGAGGTCTCGGCGCTGCTGGGCCGGATGCCCTCCGCGGTCGGCTACCAGCCGACGCTGGAGACCGAGATGGGCGGCCTGCAGGAGCGGATCACCTCGACCCAGAAGGGCTCGGTGACCTCGGTGCAGGCGATCTACGTCCCCGCCGACGACCTCACCGACCCGGCCCCGGCGTCGGTGTTCGCGCACCTCAACGCGACCACGACGCTCTCGCGGGCGATCTCCGAGAAGGGGATCTACCCGGCGGTGGACCCGCTCGACTCGACCTCGACGATCCTCAAGCCGGAGATCCTCGGCGAGGACCACTACAAGACCGCGACCGACGTCCAGGAGGTGCTGCAGCGCTACAAGGAGCTGCAGGACATCATCGCGATCCTCGGCATCGACGAGCTATCGGACGAGGACAAGCTGACCGTGTCGCGGGCGCGCAAGATCGAGCGCTTCCTCTCGCAGCCGTTCTTCGTCGCCGAGGCGTTCACCGGCCGCACCGGCGAGTACGTGCCGGTGGAGGAGACGGTGCGCGGGTTCCGCGAGATCCTCGACGGAAAGCACGACGAGCTGCCCGAGAGCGCCTTCTACATGAAGGGCTCGATCGACCAGGTGTTGGCCGATCACAGCGGCGACTCGGGCAAGGGCGGCAAGGACTCCGAGCAGGAGGACGAGGAAGGCTCGAGGAGGCCGAGGACTCCGAGAAGGACGAGGGGGAGGACTCTGACGAGAGCGAGGGCTCCGACGAGGAGAGCCCGGACGATCGAGGAGAGCTCCGACGACGACGAGGGCTCCGAAGACGACGACGACGAGGGCTCGAGCGACAAGTAGCGAATGGCCGGCGACACGAAATTCTCGGTCGAGGTGCTGACCCCGGAGGGGGAGGTCTTTCGGGGCGAGGTCGTCCAGGTCTCGACCCGGACCGGGGTCGGCGAGATCGGCATCCTCGCCTACCACTCCCCGATCCTGGCGGCGCTGAAGCCGACCGAGCTGCGCCTGTTCACGGAGGGCTCCGAGCCCGAGCGCTACGCGCAGGCCCACGGGATGATGCAGGTCTTCGCCAACCATGCCCAGATCCTGGTCGAGGAGGCGATTCCGCCCGACGAGCTCGATTCCGAGTCCCTCAAGCAGCAGCTCGAAGACGCCGAGCAGCGGCTGGCGGATGCCGACGAGGACAGCGCCGCCGCGGTGCGGGCGGAGAAGGACCGCGACCGGGCCGAGAAGTTCCTCGAGATCGCTCAAGGCAATTGAGCGACGTAGTTGCTCTCGCGAAGCGGCTGATCAGCTACGACACCTCGGAGCCCGAGGCGGTCCAGGAGGCGGCCGGGTTCGTCAAGGGCTGGCTCGAGGCCCGCGACATCGAGGTGCGCGCCGAGTCGGCCCGCGGGCTGCCGGTGGTGATGGCCGAGGTCGGCCCCGAGTCGGCTCCGACGCTGATCCTGCACGGCCACCTCGACGTCGTGCCGGGCTTCGCCGGGCAGTTCGAGCCCCGAGTCGACGGCGATCGCCTGATCGGGCGCGGCGCCTACGACATGAAGGGCGCCCTGGCGGTGATGATGATCGTCACCGCCGAGATGCGCGAGCAGGAGGACGTCCGGATCCGGCTCGGCATCATCGCCGACGAGGAGTCCGAGGAGGAGGACGACCGCGGCTCGGACCGCCTCGTCGACCTCGGCTTCACGGGTGACTTCGCGATCACCGGCGAGCCGACCGACCTCCACATCGGCGTCGAGGCGAAGGGGGTACTGGCGATGCGCCTCGTGGTCTCCGGGCGCGCCGCGCACGGCGCCACGCCGTGGCTCGGAGACAACGCGGTGCTGAAGGCGCTCGACGTTTTCCGCGGCATCGAATCGCTACCGTTTGCGCGGGAAAGCTCCGAGCTATTCGATCGGCCCTCGATCAACCTCGGCCGGATCCTGGGGGGCGATGCTCTCAACAAGGTTCCCGACAGATGCGTGATCGACGTCGACATCCGCTACCTGCCAGAGCAGGATCCTGCCGACGTGCTGGAGCAGGTGAGCGGCATCGACGACACCGAGGTGCTGACCACCTTCACGCGACCTCCGGCGATCGTCGAGCGCGACTCCATCTTCGTGCAGACGCTGCGCGAGGCGACGACCGCCTACCACGATCACGAGCCGACCAGCGTCGGGCGCGACGGCGCCTCGGACGTGGTCTCGTTCCTGCGCGTCGGCGTGCCGGCGGTCGAGTTCGGCCCGGTCGGGAGGGGTCACCACGGACCCGACGAATGGGTCTCGATCGCCTCCCTGCAGAGCTACCGGCAGGCGCTCGGCGCCTTCATGCGAGCCCTGCCCGAGCGCCTGAGGCGCTGAGGTGACCGCCCCGCCGCCCGACGAGCCGCCCCGGGAGCCGGATTCCGAGTCCCCAGAGGAGGTGCCCGAGCTCGACCCCGAGTTCGCCGACGCGTTGCGCGAGGCAGGGGGCAAACCTGGGGAGGGGGAGGAGGAAGAAACGCCGGCGGAGGCCGAGGAGCAGGCGGCCGAGCCCGAGGCGGAGGCGGACGAGCCGAGCCGAGGACGAGCCGATCCGAGGCGGACGAGCCTGAAGCGGAGGAGGCCGCGGCCGAGGAGGAGGAGACGGCAGCGGCCGAGGAGCCCGCGGCCGATCCCGAGCAGGCGCCGGAGGAGGGATCGACGACTCCGGACACGGTCGAATACTCGATCGAGCCCGCCAGCGGCGACAAGCCCGTGCGCACGGTTGCGATCGGCGCCGGGGCTCGCGAGGCCAGCGAGGCGGTTACGGAGGCGAGGAAGACCGGTCAGCCCTGGTCGCCGCGGCGCCCGCCGCAGTCGGGCGACCCGGATCCGCCCCCCAAGCGCAGGCGCTACTGGCTGCGCGCCCTGCTCGCCTCGTTCGTGATCGTCTCCTCATTCGCAAGCGCGACCGCGGTCGCAGGAATCCTGCGGTTGAGCGACATCGTCGAAGACATCCAGCCGATCGCCGGGGTTGCCGACCGGCTCGCAGAGGTCGAAGGCGGGGAGGCGCAGAACTTCCTCATCCTCGGCTCCGACAAGCGCGTCGGCAACGCCGGCGAGAAGGAACGCGGGCTCTCCGACACGACGATCCTGCTCCGCGTCGACCCCGACCAGAACGTGATCGCGGTGCTGAACATCCCCCGCGACCTCAAGGTCGAGATCCCCGGCGTGGGAACGAGCAAGTTCAACGCCGCCTATGCGCTCGGCGGTCCGCGGCTGACTCTGCGCACGATCCAGCGGCTGACCGCCGGCATGGGCCTGGAGATCAACCACCTGGTCAACATCGACTTCCTCGGCTTCGTGCGGGCGATCAACGCGATCGAGTGCGTCTACACCGACGTCGACCGTCGCTACTACCACTCCAACATCGGCCTGCCGGCGGAGCTGCAGTACGACGAGATCGACATCCGCCCGGGCTATCAGAAGCTCTGCGGGATCGACGCGCTCGACTACGTCCGCTACCGGCACACCGACACCGACCTGGTGCGGGCGGCGCGCCAGCAGGACTTCCTCCGCCTCGCCCGCCAGCGGGTCCCTCCGGCGAAGCTGCTCACCGACCAGGACGAGCTGATCGACATCTTCACCGCCCACACCAGCTCCGACATCCAGAACGTGAAGACGATGATCCAGGTGCTGCGGCTGATGATCGATGCCCGCAGCGCGCCGATCAAGGAGGTGAACTTCCCGGCCGTCCTCGGCCCCAGCTACGTCTATGCGTCGCGGCCGGAGATCCGCCGGGCGATCGACCAGTTCCTCGGCTTCGAGGCCAGCGGCGGGCCTCGGGGCGAGCTGGACCTGGAGGGCGAGACGCGACGGGGACGGGACCGGCAACGCGACCGGCAGCGCCCGCAGCGCCAGAAGGCTCCGCCGACCCCGACCCCGCAATCCGACGGGCTGGTCGACTCCGCGCAGGGCAGCCGCGACGTCGCCGAGACCGTCGCCCGCAAGGTCGGAGCCGAGTTCTCGGTCTTCTTCCCCCGCCGCCTGCCGTCGGGGTCCGTCTACGTCTCCAACGAGGACGTCGCCAATCCCTACCTCTACCACCTGCGCGACACCGACGGCAATCTCCACGGCGCCTACCGGATGGTGCTCCAGATCCCGCAGGGGGACTACTTCGGCGTGCAGGGAATCCGCGGCTGGCAGGACCCGCCGATCCTCAGCGACCCGAGCGAGTCGCGCACGATCGAGGGCCGCCGCTTCGACATCTACCTCGACAGCGACCGGGTCCGGATGGTCGCCTGGCGTGAGGGGGGCAACAGCTACTGGATCGCCAACAGCCTCCTGCAGACGCTGACCAACGACCAGATGCTCGGGATTGCACGGTCGATCGGCGAGATCGAGCCCAACCCCAAGCCGAGGCGGACCCGGCGCGGCAATCGATGAGTGAGAAGCAGCCGATCGGTGTCGTCGGGGTCGGCTGGGTCGGCCTGGTCACGGCAGCCTGCTTCGCCGAGCTCGGCCATCGTGTCGTCGCCCGCGACATCGTGCCCGAGAAGATCGAATCGCTGCGCCGGGGGCAGACGCCGTTCCATGAGCCCGGTCTCGGCGAGCTGCTCGCCGGCAACGCCGAGCGGCTTACCTTCACGACCGAGATGCCGGAGCTGCTCGAGGCGGCCCGGCTGCTGTTCGTCTGCGTCGACACGCCGCCCACCTACTCCGGCGATGCCGACCTCTCCCGGGTCCGCTCGGTCGTCGACGAGCTCCGTCCTGAGGGCGATCACGTCCTGGTGATGAAGAGCACCGTCCCGGCGGGAACCGGAGCGGCGATCCGCCGCGACCTCCCCGGCGTCCCCTACGTCTCCTGCCCGGAGTTCCTCAAGGAGGGAACCGCGGTCGACGACTTCCTGCATCCCGACCGGGTGGTGATCGGCGCCGACCCCGCCGACGCGGCCGCCGGGGACGCGGTCGAGGACGTCTACCGCCCGCTCGGCGGCGACCGTGGTCCGCACCGACGTCGCCAGCGCCGAGATGATCAAGCTCGCCTCCAACGCCTTCCTGGCGACGAAGATCTCCTTCATCAACGAGATCGCCAACGTCTGCGAGGAGGTCGGCGCCGACGTCGGCGAGGTCGCGCACGGGATGGGACTCGACGAGCGGATCGGCCCGCGTTCCTGCGGGCCGGACATCGGCTACGGGGGTAGCTGCTTTCGGAAAAGATGTCTACGCCCTGAAGCATGCTCGCCGGCAACACCGGCTACCACTTCCAGCTGCTCAACGCGGTGATCGAGGTCAACGAGCTGCAGAAGCGGCGGGTGATCGGCAAGCTGCACAAGCACCTCGGCTCGCTGGCCGGCAAGCGGGTGGCGCTGCTCGGCCTCGCCTTCAAGCCCGACACCGACGACATGCGAGATGCCGTCGAGCCTGGTCCTGGCCGCTCGGCTCGCAGGGCGAGGGCGCGGAGGTCGTCGGCTATCGACCCGGTCGCCGGAGAGCGCGCCCGCGAGCTCCTGCCGCAGTCGAGCTGTGCGCCCTCGGCGCTCGAGGCCCTCGACGGCGCCGACGCCGCGATCCTTGTCACCGAGTGGCCGGAGTTCGCTGACCTCGATTGGCAGGCCGCCGCCTCGCGGATGGCCAGCCCGGTCCTGATCGACGGGCGCAACTTCCTCGACGCCGATGCCCTGCGGGCGGCCGGCTTTCGCTACGAGGGGATCGGACGCAACGGCCAGAACGGAGACGCGGAGCCCGGCTCCTAGATGCAGGCGCTGGTGCTCGTCGGCGGCGAGGGGACCCGGCTGCGCCCGCTCACCGAGTCGGTTCCGAAACCGGTTCTCCCCCTAGTCGACCGGCCCTTCATCGCCTACCTGATCGAGTGGCTGGCCCGTCACGGCGTCGAGGAGGTGGTGCTGGCCTGCGGGTTCCTCCCCGATGCGCTGCGCGAGGTGCTCGGGGACGGAGAGCCCGGAGGCCCCCGGCTCCGCTACGTCGCCGAGCCGCAGCCGCGCGGGACCGCGGGGGCGATCAAGTTCGCCGCCGAGCATCTCGACGACCGCTTCCTGGCCCTTAACGGGGACGTGCTCACCGATCTCGACCTGACGGCGCTGATCCGCGCCCACGAAGAGAACGAGGCGCGGGCGACGCTCGGCCTCTACCCGGTCGACGACGCCTCCGCCTACGGCCTGGTGCGACGCAGCGCCGATGGCGAGGTGCTCGAGTTCGTCGAGAAGCCGGGCGACGGCGACTCCACGGGGGGTGAGATCAACGCCGGGACCTACGTTCTCGAGCGCTCGGTGCTGGACCTGGTTCCGGACGGTCGCGCCGTGTCGATCGAGCGCGAGGTCTTCCCGCGACTGGTCGGGGCCGGCCTCTACGGCGTCCGGCTCGAGGGCTACTGGATGGACATCGGGACGCCGCAGCGCTACCTGCAGGCAAGCTGGGACGTTCTCGAGGGAGCGG
Organism: uncultured Actinomycetes bacterium; assembly: GCA_963793785.1. Taxonomy (GTDB): domain Bacteria; phylum Actinomycetota; class Thermoleophilia; order Solirubrobacterales; family 70-9; genus CAWCBH01. Next base: position 1,771,431 of record CAWCBH010000003.1, on the reverse strand, counting down.
TCGAGACCTCGGTGCGCCCGACCACCGAGGGCGTCTTCGTCGCTGCCGGCGCCGAGGTCGCCGGCGCACACATCGGTCCCCGCGCCGTGATCGGGCCGGAGTGCCGGATCGGCGCCGGAGCAACCGTTCGCGACTCGGTGCTGCTGGCGGGATGCCGGGTCGGCCCGGAGGCACGGGTCGAGGAGTCGATCCTCGCTCCCGAGGTCGACGTCGGCGCCGGAGCCCGGGTGCAGGGAGCCGTCCTCGGCCGGGGTGAAAGGGTTGGGGGCCGATGATCGAGGACCTGCTGGCGATCCCCGAGCACCTTCGCGACGCCCTCTGGCGGATCGAGTCGGCGCGGCTGGAGCCGGCGGAGGCGGCCGGGGTGCTGATCTGCGGCATGGGCGGCTCGGCGATCGGCGGCGACCTCGCCGCCTCGGCCCTCGGCGATCGCTGCACGAAACCGCTGCTGACCGTTCGGGGTTACGGCCTGCCTTCCTGGGCGACGCCCGAGTGGACGGTCCTCTGCTGCAGCTACTCCGGCGAGACGGAGGAGACCGTCGCCTGCCTGGCCGCCGCCGAAGCGCTCGGTGCGCGGCGGATCGTCGCCAGCACCGGCGGCGCCCTGACCGAGCAGGCGCGCGCCGCGAAGCTGCCGGTGGTCGGCCTGCCGGGCCTGCTGCCGGCGCCTCGCCTCGCCGTCGCCTACATGTTTGCCGTCGCCGCCGAGATCGCGGCCTTGAGCGGGATCGCCCCCCGGATCCACACCGAGATCGACGCCGCCGCCGCGCACCTCGAGCGCAGCCTCGACGGCCTCCGCGAGCGGGCGGGTCAGATCGCGGCGCAGGTCGCCGGCTCCAGCCCGGTCGTCTACGGGGCGGACCTGACGATCTCGGTGGCGCGGCGCTGGAAGACGCAGGTGAACGAGAACGCGAAGCGGCCGGCCTTCTACGCCGAGCTGCCGGAGGCCGACCACAACGAGATCGCCGGCTGGGCCGGCGCCGGCGGCACCCACTCCGCCGTCTTCCTCGAGGACTCCGACCAGCATCCGCGCGAGCGCCGGCGCCTGGAGCTGACCGCCGACGCGGTGGCCGCGACCGGGGCGCCGGTGGCGCGGGTCGAGACCGAAGGGTCGACCCGCACGGCCCGGCTGCTCTGGGCGGTGATGCTCGGCGACCTCGTCTCGCTGGCCCTCGCCGAGGCTGCCGGCGTCGACCCGGTCCCCGTCGAGGCGATCGAGGACCTCAAGGACGCGCTCGGCAGCGCCGACTAAACGGATGTCCTACTAAAGGCGCGCACTCTCCTCCCCGATATTGGGTAGGTGGTGGAGACGCTGGTCAGGGAGGAGGCTGCCGGCAGCGGGCTCGCCGACGCGGGGCCGCAGACGGTTCGCCGCGAGAATGCGGGCCATCGGGAGGCGCTGGACGGCATCGCGCGATTGGCTGCCGAGGGACTGGGATCGGCGGCGACGCTGGTCTCGGTCCTCGGCGCCGAGCGCCCGTTCCTTCGCAGCGAGGTCGGCTTGCCGCTGCCGATGGTCTCCAAGGGCGAGACGCCCCTGCTCGACGCGCTGTGTCTCGAGGTGGCTGCCCACCAGGGCCCGGTGCGGATTGCCGACGCCAACCGCGAGGGAGGCGAGGAGGCGGGGCGGCTGGTGCGCAGGCTGGGGCTTCGGTCCTGCCTCGGCATCGCCCTGGCCCGCGATGGCCGGCTGCCGCTGGGTTCGCTGTGCGCGGTTGCCGAGACCCCGCGGCGCTGGACGCGAACCGAGGTCGACCTGTTCGGCGAGCTTGCCGGGCTGGCCGCAGCAGAGATTGCGACCAACGGGCCGAGCGGCAGCGGAGAGCCGCCCGGGCTGGGTCTGATCCGGCTGGAGCTGAACCTGGCCTTCGCCGGCTCGGGTGGATTGCCGGAATCACTGGGCGCGGCGATCGAGGCCAGCTGCAGGGCCCTCGGCTGGGACCTCGGCTGCGCCTGGCTTGCGGACGGCGACGCGGAGGAGCTGCGCTGTGCCGCCACCTGGCAGCGCCGTTCAGATGGGCTGGCGGCGTTCGCGGAGATCTGCGCTGCGTTGAGCCTCGCCGGCGATCGCGAGATCGTCGCCGAGGTACAGGGGCGCCGGCGGCCGGCATGGAGCCCGGACCTGACCGAGGTGGAGGGCTTCTCACGGGGGGTCGTCGCCGCGGCGGCGGATCTGCGCTGCGGTGCCTGGGTCCCGCTGCTCGCCGGGGAGGAGGCGCTGGGCACGCTCGAGCTGTTGGGCCGGAGTCCGCATCCCATCCACGAGGAGGTTGCGCCCCGGCTGCTCGAGCTCGGGCGTCAGATCGGCGGGCTGATCGCGCTGCGCCGGTCGGACCTCGGCGCCGCGGTTCCGGTCTCGATCCGCCGTGCTCAGGGGCCGTTCAGGGGCTTGCCGGACGCGCGCTGGTGGTAGCGGCGCGGCGGTCGTCCCACCACGCCCATCCGATCATCACCAGCGCCGCATAGGCCCAGCCGAGCAGGATGTCGAAGACGTAGTGCTCGCCGGTGGCGACCAGGGCGAAGCCCATCGCGACCGCGTAGAGCGCCAGCAGCGGACGCCAGCCGGGGCGCACCCGCGGCCACAGGAACATCGCCACCAGGGCCGCGAAGGCCGCGTGCAGCGACGGCACCGCGGCGACCAGGTTGACCGCGGCCTGGCCCTTCTCGAAGGCGGCCGCCGTATTGAGGTCGATCACCTCCCAGCCGCTGGCGGTGCTGCGATCGACGTCGCCCAGCATTCCCTCCTCGGAGGCCATCCACGGCGGTGCGGCGGGGAAGGCGATGTAGGTGAGCAGGCCGGCCGAGCTGAGGGTGACGAACCGCTTCGTGAAGCTCAGGAACGCCTGCCGCTGACGCGCCCAGAGGACGCCGGCGACCGCGAACGGGACGATGAAGTGCGACGTGTAGATGATCGTGAAGACGACGTCCCACCAGCGGACCGCCTCGGAATCGAAGAGGTTGGCCTGCAGCCACTCGGTCGGCGTCTGGCCGAAGAAGACGAGGCGGTCGAAGTCGATCATCGCCTCGAAATGCACCGGTACGCCGATCGAGTCCGCGGCGCCTCGTGAGAGGTCGTAGACCAACAGCACCGCGGTCAGCGGCAGCCAATCGATGACCAGCTGGACGATCTGGCGCGGCGAGCGGCCGATCGACGCGCAGGCGAGAGCGCCGCAGATCCAGAGGATCACCAGCTCGCGCTGGACTGGGATGCCGACGCGGGCGCAGTAGACGAGGAAGCCGACCGCGTAGGCGCACAGCGCAACGCGCCGCACCAATGCCAGGCGCGGCGCGTGCGTTACCGGGATCGGCTCGACGCCGGCCCGGAGCTCTGCGATCTCCGCGGTGCTCACGTCTTCCTCTCGTTGGGCCTGGCGCTGCCCGCGCCTGCGGCCCCGCTGCGGCAAATCCTAGACGGCTCGCGGCCGGCGTTACGGCACCCCGCGGGCGGACGAGTGTTCTACTCATGCGCAGGCGACACGCGCCGATAATTGAGTAGTGCGGGGAACTGACAGCGAGCAGCCGGCCGCAATCGTGGCCACCGACCTCGAACGCCGCTTGGCGAACGGGGGGGTCGAGCTGCTCGACCGGCTGACCTCGGTCGCCGGGCGCACCCTCGCCACGCCCGCTTTCATCGTTTCCTCCGGGCCCCAACAGGAGCCCTTCCTCGTCAGCCAGCACGGCCTTCCGATCAGTCCGGCGCCGCTGCGCGAGACGCCGGTGCTCGACTCGCTCTGCTCGAAGGTCGCCGAGGCGGTTGCGCCGGTGGTGATCGAGGACGCCAGCCGCGACGAGCGGCTGGCCGAGAGCGAGGCCGTGCGCCGGCTCGGCGTTCGCGGCTGCATCGGCATGCCGCTGCGCGGCGACGGCGCCTTTCTCGGCCTCTTCTGCGTGATCGCCGACCGGCCCAGAGCCTGGTCTGACGAGGAGGTGGCGCTGGTCAGCGGACTGGCCCAGGACGCGGTCGCCGAGATCGGCGAGGTCGAGCACTCGGCCGAGCTCGTCAACCCGCTGCACCTGCGCGCGAGACGCGCGGTGACCGAGGCGCTGCTCGGCGAGGGGGTGGCGGAGCGGGCGATTCCGCGGCTGGTCGAGTCCCTCTGCCGCTGTCTGGAGTGGGACGCGGGGAGCGCCTGGATGTCGCGCTCGAGCCGGACCGCGATGCGCTGCAGCGGGGTCTGGTTCAACGGCTCGATCGGGCTCGACGTGTTCGCCCAGCTCTACCAGGACCTCAGCCGTGAGATCGACGGCGACATGCTGGGCCAGGTCTGGACCCAGCAGGAGCCGATGCACGTCGCCGACCTCTCCCGGCTGCGCCGCTTCCCGCGCACCGCGGCCGCCGAGGCGGCCGGCTTTCGCTCCGGGCTGTGGCTGCCGATCCTGGCCGGCTCGAAGCCGCTCGGCGTGATCGAGCTGCTCGGGCGCGAGCCGCGATCCGACGACACCGAGATGTCCCTGCTGGCGGGCTTCCTCGGCCACCACATCGCCGACCTCCTCGCCCTGCGGGCGACCGAGGAGGCGATCGCCCGCTGGCCGAGGCTGGCGGAGCGGCTCGGCTCACCGGCGCCTACCTGAGCGAGCCGGTGGCCTATCCTTGCCGCCGCGAACCGACGGGAAGGACTTGATGGCAACCGCCGCCTCCAACTACGACATCGCCGACATCTCCCTCGCGGAGGCCGGCCAGAAGCGGATCGAGTGGGCCGACCGGCAGATGCCGGTGCTGGCGCAGATCCGCGAGCGCTTCGAGCGCGACCGGCCGCTCGAAGGGATGCGGATGGCCTGCTGCCTGCACGTCACCACCGAGACCGCCAACCTGGTGCGGACGCTGATGGCGGGCGGGGCGGACGTCGCCCTGTGCGCCTCGAATCCGCTCTCGACCCAGGACGAGACCGCGGCGGCGCTGGTCGATCGCTACGGGGCCGAGGTCCACGCGATCAACGGCGAGGACAACGAGACCTACTACCGCCACATCAACTCGGCGGTCGACAAGCACCCCCACATCACCATGGACGACGGCGCCGACGTGATCTCGGTCCTGCACGGCGAGCGGCCCGAGCAGCTCTCCGAGGTCTACGGCGGCACCGAGGAGACGACGACCGGCGTGATCCGGCTGCGGGCGCTGGAGTCCGAGGGCAAGCTCGGCTTTCCGATCATCGCCGTCAACGAGGCCTTCACGAAGCACTTCTTCGACAACCGCTACGGGACCGGGCAGTCGACGCTGGACGGAGTGATCCGGGCGACCAACGTGCTGATCGCCGGCCTGCGGGTGGTTGTGATCGGCTACGGCTGGTGCGGCAAGGGCGTCGCGATGCGCGCCAAGGGTCACGGCGCTCACGTGATCGTCTGCGAGGTCGACCCGCTGCGGGCGCTGGAGGCGGTGATGGACGGCTTTGAGGTGATGCCCGCCATCGAGGCCGCCCGCGAGGGCGACGTCTTCATCTCGGTGACCGGCAACCGCGACGCGATCGCCGGCGAGATGTTCGACGTCATGAAGAGCGGCGCGATCGTCTGCAACTCCGGCCATTTCGACGTCGAGATCAACAAGGACGAGCTCGACGACCGCACCGAGTCGACTTATGGGGCGCGCCCGTTCGTCGAGGGCCACCGGCTCCACGACGGGCGCGAGATCTTCCTGCTCGCCGAGGGGCGCCTCGTCAACCTCGCTGCAGCCGAGGGCCACCCGGCGGCGGTGATGGACATGAGCTTCGCCAACCAGGCCCTTGCCGCCGAGCACATGGTCCGAAACCACGAGAGCCTGGAGAAGAAGGTCTACGACGTACCGCGCGAGATCGACCAGGAGATCGCCCGCCTGAAGCTTGCCTCGAAGGGGATGCGGATCGACACGCTCACCGATGCGCAGTCGAAGTACCTGGCCTCCTGGGACCAGGGCACCTGACCCCGAGCCGGTGACGGAGGCCAACGCCGAGCATCGTTCGGCGGATCTACGAGGACGGTCTCGTCGATCACGATCACGAGCAGCTCCTCGCCTTGGCCGCTGAGGACGTCGAGTACGTCAATCCGCCCGAGGCGGTCGATCCGGGGACTCGCCGCGGCAAGGCCGAGGTCGGCCAGGCGCTCCGCAACATCTCCGAGCACTTCGACAGCTCGCGACACGAGCTGCGCGAGCTCTACGAAGCCGGTGACGCGGTAGTGGCCTTGGTCGACTTTTGCACCTGCGGCCGCGGCAGCGAGGTCGAGATCGTCCAGGAGGAGGCGCATACCTGGACCTTCCGCGACGGCATGATCGTGCGCCACGAATGGGGGCGCGACCTGGCGGCAGCGCTCGCCGCCGTCGGCCTGGAGCCGCTCCGATAGCCTCGCCCCGGATGCGCGCGATGATCCTCGCGGCGGGGCTGGGGACCCGGCTGCGCCCGATCACCTACGAGATGCCGAAGCCGATGGTGCCGGTCCTCAACCGGCCGGTGATGGAGCACATCGCCCGGCTCCTTGCCAGGCACGGGTTCACCGAGGTGATCGCCAACCTGCACTGGTTCGGGGAGCTGATCCAGGACCACTTCGGCGACGGATCGAGCTTCGGCCTCGACCTCTCCTACAGCGAGGAGGAGCAGCTGCTGGGGACCTCGGGCGGCGTCCGCAAGGTCGCCGGCTTCCTCGGCGATTCATTCCTGGTCATCTCCGGCGATGCGCTGACCGACATCGACCTCGGCGCGATGCGCGAGTTTCACCAGTCCCACGACGGGATCGCGACGCTGGCGACGAAGCGGGTCGACGACACCAGCCAGTTCGGCGTCGCGATCACCGGCTCCGACGGCCGCGTGCAGGGTTTTCAGGAGAAGCCCGAGCCCGCGGAGGCGCTCTCGGACCTCGCCAACTGCGGCATCTACATGTTTCGCTCCGAGATCTTCGACTTCTTCCCGGCTGAGGGCGCCAGCCGGGCCGCCGGCGCCGACGACCCGGGCGGCTTCGCGGACTGGGCGCTGGACGTGTTCCCGGCGCTGATGGAGGCCGACGTCCCCTTCTACTCGCACGAGATCGACGCCTACTGGAACGACATCGGCAATCTCGAGGAGCTGCGCCGGGGCAACTTCGACGCGCTGCGGGGGGCTGTCGCGGTCGACGCGGACGGCGAGGAGGTCGGTGACGGCGTGCGGTCGGCCAGCGACCTGGCGGCGGCCGATCTGGAGCCGCCGCTGCTGGTCGGCAAGGGGTGCGGATCGGCGAGGGAGTGCGGATCGAGGGGCCGGCGGTCATCGGCGATTCGTGCCGGCTCGGCGACGGGTGCCGGATCAAGGAGGCGATCCTCCTCGAAGGCACCGAGCTGGAGCCCGGCACGACCCTCGTCGACGGCATTGCCGCCGGCACGTCCGTGATCCCTGCGACCTCCTGACCCGTCCGGGTCGCGGATTCGGCACAAACCGGAATGCCTGTGCGCGGGTCTCGCGGCCAACCTGTGGCCGATGGAGATCCGGGACCTCACGGCGCTGCGGCCGATGGCGATCCGGGACCTGGCGGCGCTGCTGGTACCGCCGTTGTGTGCGACCTGCGGCGCGGGCTGCGGTGGGGAGGAGGTGATCTGCGGTCGCTGCGCCGCCGAGCTGCGGGCGGCGCCGGTCCTGGCCGGCCAGCCGCCGCCGGGCCTCGACGCCTGCTGGTCCGCGGCGGCTCACGCCGGCATCGCCCGACAGCTCGTCTTCGCGCTCAAGTTCCGCAGCCTGCTCCCGGTCGCCGCGGTGATGGCCGAGCGCCTGCATCTGCTCGCCCCGCCGGGAGCGGTCGCCGGCGTGATCGTGCCGGTGCCGACCGCGCCGTGGCGCGGGCGCCGGCGCGGCTTCGACCCGGCGCTGGAGCTGGGCCGCCGGCTGGCCCGGCTGCGCGAGACGCCGATCGACCTCTGCCTGTCCCGCCTCGGCTCGGCGCGCCAGGTCGGCCGTACGCGGTTGCGGCGGATTCGTCAGCCACCGCGATTCCAGGCCCGCGATGCGGTCCCTGAGCGCGTCGTCCTCGTCGACGACGTCGTCACCACAGGGGCCACGTTGCGCGCTTGTGCCGAGGTCCTGCGCGGCGCCGGGGCGCTTCGCGTCAGCGCCCTGACCTTCGCCCGCACGCCCTGATCCGAAGGGGCTCGCCGAGGGCCGCCGGCAGGTGCATCGAACCTCCGGCCAGTCGCCCGGGCAGGGGGTAGCATCCGTGGCCTCACCGAGCAAGGAGGCAACGTGCGAATCGAGATTCGGGGTCGCAACGTCGAGGTCACCGAGGAGCTCCGCGATCAGGTGACGAAGCGCTTCAGGCGGGTGGGCAAGCAGGTCTCCGAGCTGGCGACGCTCGACGTCGAGCTGATCGAGGAGCGCAACCCGTCGATCGCCGACAAGCAGGTCGCCGAGGCCACCCTGCATCTGAAGGGGGTCACCCTGCGCGCCCGCGAAGCCTCGCCGGAGATGATGCACTCGATCCACGAGCTGGCAGAGGACATCCGCCGCCAGGTCAAGAAGCATCGCGAGAAGCGCCGCAAGCGCAGCCAGACCCGCAAGCTGGTCGGCCGGCTGCGCGGCCGCGAGGCCTAGCCTCAGCCGGCCAGCGCGCCGCGAGGCCTAGCTCAACCGCCCAGCGCGGCCGCGAGGCCTTAGCCCTGGCGCAAATCTGACCCACAGCTGTCACGTACAGGTGCGGTGCGGTGATGCCTGCTTCGCCACCTTGCCGGCATGCCCGATCTGCGTCCCGAACCCGTCCAGCAGGGACGGAAACGGGACACAGTTCGTGTCTCGCAGCTCGCCGGGCGGCAGGGTGGGGTCACCGGTGCTCGGCAGCTCACCTCACTCGGTATCGAGTCGAGCAGGCTCTCGAAGTGGATCTCGGCCGGCCGTCTTCACCGCGTTCATCCAACCGTTTACGCGGTCGGCCACGATGCGCTTTCGCTCCAGGGGCGTCTCCACGCGGCCCTGCTTTACGCGGGAGAAAGTGCTGTGCTCAGCCACACGACCGCGGCCTGGCTGTGGGGTCTCTTGGACGCCAGCCCGACCCGGATCCACGTAATAGTTCGCGGTCGCCGCCGCTCCCTACCCAGCATCGCTGTGCATCGCTCGAGGCACCTGGAGGAGGTGCGCCACCGCGGCCTGCCGGTCACCGGCGTGGCCCGCACGCTGCTCGATGCTCGCCTCGATGCTGCCTCGCCCCACACTCCGCCGGGTGCTCGCCGAGGCCGACTACTTGCGACCTGCTCGACCCCCACGAGCCCAGCCGGGTCCTCGGCCGGGGCCGGCAGGCTCGGCGGCGCTGCGTGAGGCCCTCGCAACCCACATGCCCGAGCTGGCGCGGACGTACAGCGTCCTCGAGGAGCGCTTCCTGGCGCTCTGCGAGAGGTCTGGGATCGAGCTGCCCGCAGGTCAACGTCTCCAGGTCGCGGGGATGCTCGTCGATGCCGTCTGGCGCCGGCCAGCGAGTCGCGGTCGAGCTCGACGGCTACCAGGCCCACGGCTCCCGGGCGGATCGAGCGCGACCGCACCCGCGAGATGGCCTTACGTGCCGCGGGGTTCTCGGTGCTCCGCTACACCTGGCAACAGGTCACCGAGGAGCCGGAGCAGGTGGTAGCCGACCTGCGCGCCGCCGTTACCCAGCCGCGAACCGTGTCCCACAACGTCCCGTGATGGACGCTTACGGGACACAGAACGGCTGGCGATTGGCCCAGGCGAGCGCGCCCGCACGAAGGCGATGTCGGCCCGCAGCGCCTCGAGGTCGCGCGGGGTCTCGACCACGACCGGCGCCTCGGCGGCGGCGATCATCTCCCGCAGCAGGTCGAGGTCGATCGTGCCGGCGCCGATGTTGGCGTGGCGGTCGGCGCCGGTGCCGGGAGGGTCGCGCGAGTCGTTGACGTGGAGGAGGTCGATCGAGCCGGTGATCGCCGTGACCCGGTCGACCGCGCCGCTCAGGTCCTCGCCGGCGGCGTGGGCGTGGCAGGTGTCGAAGCAGAAGCCGAGCTCGAAATCCGTCTCCGCCGCGTCCACCACCTCCCAGAGCTGCGCCAGCGCCTCGAAGCGGCGCGCCACCGCGTTCTCGCCGCCGGCGGTGTTCTCCAGGTAGACCGGCACTTCTGACTCGAGCATCTCCAGGGTGCGGCTCCAGCGCCCGACGCCGGCCTCGATCCCGTCCTCGGCGTAGCCGGGGTGGACGATCACGGCGAGCGCGCCGATCTCCGCTGCCGCCTCGCAGGTCTGGGTGAGGATCTTGCGGGAGCCGTAGCGGACGTTGTTGCGGGGCGAGCAGACGTTGATCAGGTAGGGCGCGTGGACGTAGATGCCGACCGGAGACTCGCGCAGCTCAGCGGCGTCGTCTCGCGGCGGCGGCTTCTCCCATCCCTGCGGGTTCGAGAGGAAGACCTGCACGCAGTCGGCTCCCAGCTCGGCGGCGATCGCCAGCGGATCGCTCCCTGATATGTGCGCTCCGACCGCCTGCTTGGCCATCCCAGACAGCTAACACACAATTGCGGCGCTTCGCGCCTGACCTGCCTCTGCCGTCGCCAGAGGGCGACGGCTAATCTCCTCTTATGCCCGCCCGGGAGATGGTCACCAAGGCTTTGCGCGTCGGCGAGGGGCGCAAGTTTCGCTCCTACGAGAAGCGCGTCGACGCGATCAACCGCATCGAGCCGGAGATGGAGGCGCTCGAGGACGCCGAGCTGCGCAGCGAGGCCGACGAGCTGCGCGAGCGCGCCAAGGGAGGCGAATCGCTCGAGGACCTTCTGCCTGAGGCCTTCGCGCTGACCCGCGAGGCCGCCCGGCGCAGCCTCGGCCAGCGCCACTACGACGTGCAGCTGATCGGCGGCATGGTGATGCACGACGGCTCGATCGCGGAGATGAAGACCGGCGAGGGCAAGACCCTCACCGCGACGCTCGCGGTCTTCCTCAACACCCTGGCCGGCGAGAGCGTCCACGTGGTCACCGTCAACGACTACCTCGCTCGGCGCGACGCCGAGTGGATGAAGCCGATCTACGACACCCTCGGGGTCAGCGTCTCGGCGATCCAGGATGGCGACGACCACACCACCCGGCAGCGAAAGTACGCCGGCGACGTCACCTACGGGACCAACTCCGAGTTCGGCTTCGACTACCTGCGCGACAACATGGCCCCGGCGCTGGAGAACTGCGTCCAGCGCGGCTACCACTTCGCGATCGTCGACGAGGTCGACAACATCCTCATCGACGAGGCCCGCACGCCGCTGATCATCTCCGGCGCCCCCGAGCAGGCCGCCCAGACCTACTACACCTTCGCCCGTCTCGCCAAGCAGCTTGAGGGGGTCCCCGCCAAGGACAAGCTGCGCTCGATGGGGGAGTCCAAGGACACCTCCGAGGTCGAGTACGACTACGAGTTCGACGAGAAGCACAAGACGGTGGCGCCGACCGAGCGCGGAGTCCACAAGGCCGAGCAGTTCCTCGGCATCGAGAACCTCTACCTCTCAGAGCACGGGGCGCTGGTCAACCACCTGTCCCAGTGCCTGAAGGCCGAGTCGCTCTACAAGCGCGACAAGGAGTACGCGGTGATCGACGGGCAGGTGATGATCATCGACGAGTTCACCGGCCGGATCCTCGAGGGGCGCCGCTGGTCGGAGGGCCTGCACCAGGCGATCGAGGCCAAGGAGGGGGTGGCGATCCGCGAGGAGAACCAGACCCTGGCCACGATCACGCTGCAGAACTACTTCCGCCTCTACGAGAAGCTCGCCGGGATGACCGGCACGGCGCTGACCGAGGCGACCGAGTTCATGAAGATCTACAAGGTCCCGGTGGTCGACATCCCGACCAACGTGCCGATGATCCGCGCCGACCACAACGACCAGATCTTCAAGACCAAGGACGGCAAGTGGGCGGCGGTGATCGATGAGATCACCGAGCGCCACGAGCAGGGCCAGCCGGCACTCGTCGGCACCGTCTCGGTCGAGGTCTCGGAGATGATCTCCGAGGAGCTGAAGCGGCGCGGGATCGAGCATGTGGTGCTGAACGCCAAGCCCGAGCACGCCGAGCGCGAAGGCGAGACGATCGCCCAGGCCGGCCGCAAGGGCTCGGTCACGATCGCCACCAACATGGCCGGCCGCGGCGTCGACATCAAGCTCGGCGGCGACCCCGAGGGAATGGCCCGCGCGTCGCTGGCGAAGGAGGGCCTCACCTCCGGCGACGAGGGCTTCGAGGAGGCGCTGGCCGCCAAGGCCGCCGAGCTGCGCCCCGACCGCGAGGCCGAGGCCGACGAGGTCCGCGAGCTGGGAGGCCTGTTCATCTGCGGCACCGAGCGCCACGAGTCGCGGCGAATCGACAACCAGCTGCGCGGCCGCTCCGGCCGCCAGGGCGACCCCGGCGAGTCGCGCTTCTTCCTCTCCGCCGAGGACGACGTGATCCGGCTCTTCGCCGGCGACCGCATCTACCGGATCCTCGACAAGCTCGGCCCGATCGACGAGGAGGGCCAGGAGATGCCGCTGGAGGCGAAGATGCTCACCCGCACGGTCGAGAACGCGCAGAAGAAGGTCGAGGAGCAGAACTTCCTGATCCGCAAGCGGGTGCTCGAGTACGACGACGTGATGAACGAGCAGCGGCGGGTCGTCTACCGCTACCGGCGCGAGATCCTCGAGGGCCGCGACATGTCCGACGTCGCCATCGAGGAGCTCGGCGGCGTGATCGAGCGCCTGGTTGCCGAGTACACCCCCGGCGACGAGCTCGAGGATTGGGACATGCCTGAGCTGGAGACCCAGCTGCGGCTGATCTGGCCGGTCGCAACCGACGTCAGCTCGCTGGCGCCGGAGACCGTCGACCCCGCCGCTCTGACCGAGGGTCTGATCGAGGACGCCCACCGCGCCTACGAGGAGCGCACCGAGCAGTTCGGCGAGGAGCTGATGCGCTACCTGGAGCGCTCGATCCTGCTGCAGGTGATCGACACCCGCTGGCGCGAGCACCTCTACGACATGGACTACCTGCGCGAGGGGATCCACCTGCGCGGGTTCGCCCAGATCGATCCGCTGGTCGCCTACAAGAACGAGGGCTTCTCGATGTTCGAGGAGCTGATGCACTCGATCTGGGAGGAGTTCAGCCGGCTGATCTTCCACGTCGAGGTCGACATCGCCCCCTCCCAGGCCGAGGAGGCGTTCGCGCCCGCGCAGCAGCGGCCAAGGGCGCTCGATTACTCCGGCGGCACGGCCGAGGCGCAGCCCTCGGCGCTGCGCGAGGTGGCGGCGGCGAGCGGGCCGACCGGGCCGGTCGGGGTGCCCGGCGTCACCCCCGGCGTGCACCCGTCAACGGCGCAGGGCCCCGCAACCGGCGGCGGCGATGGCGACGGCGTCGTCGAGACCAAGGTCAAGTCCGACGAGGAGAAGATCGGCCGCAACGATCCCTGCTGGTGCGGGTCGGGCAAGAAGTACAAGAAGTGCCACGGCGCCTGAGGGCGGGCCGGTGGGCGCAGAAGAGCTGATTCGGCGCTTCTACGACGCCTTCAACGCCGCCGACGCCGAGGCCCTGGTGGCGACGCTGCACCCGCATGTCGAACTGGTCACCGCGCGGGGACCGCGCTACGGGCACGACGGGGCGCGGGTCTGGGCGAGCCGGCAACCGGGCGGCGAGCTCGAGCAGCGGGTCGTCCTCGACGGCGTCCGCGAGCACGGCGACCGGGCGGTCGCCCTGATCCGGCGCCAGTGGTGGTGGCAGCAGGAGCAGCGAGCTGGCCGATGAGGAAGAGCTCGGCGCGCTGTTCGAGTTTCGCGACGGCCTGATCGACCGCGTGGTCACCGGCGAGGACCGCGCCGCGGCCCTTGCCTCAGCCGGAATCGAGCGCTAGCCTGCGACCCGTGCGGGGAAGAAAGAGTTGGCTTGCCATCGCGCTCGTCGCCTGCCTCGGCGCTGGCGTCCTCTGGACCAGCCTGGCGGCCGCCGGGCGCAACCCCTACTACGTCCAAGCCGTGACGATCAAGGTCGATCGCGCCAACGACGTGATCTCGGGCAAGGTCATCGCCGACTCCTTCGACGAGCACTTCTGCACCAACTCGGGGCAGTGGCCGGTGAGCGTCCGCAGGGTGATGCCGGGCAAGGACAAGAAGCTCACCTTCGGCATGCAGACGAACTTCCGTGGCGAGTGGCGCTTCCGGGTCCGCTCCGACGCGCTGCACGGAAAGCGCGTCTACGCCGAGGTGCCGGACTTCCCCAACACCGCCAACGGGTTCTGCAACGGCGCCCGCTCGCGCACGGTCACGGCGCCCTAGCCCATCAATATCCTCTGGGCATGGCCGATGGCGCCTCAACGGAGTCGATCCCGGCGCGACTGACCGCAGTCCGCGAGCAGATCTCGCTGCTCTCGGACTACCTTTGACCCCGCCGCGCTGCAGGCTGACGTAGACCGCCTCGAGGGCGAGATGCAGGCGCCGGGGTTCTGGGACGACCAGGGCTCCGCCGCCACCACCTCCGCCGCGCACGCCCGCGCCCAGCGCAAGCTGGAGACGTTCCGCTCGCTGACCGCCGACGCCGCCGACCTCGACGAGCTGGCCGAGATGGCGGCAGAGGACGAGGAGATGGCGGCTGAGCTGGCCCAGCAGCTGGCCTCGGTCGAGCGCCGCCTCGCCGAGCTCGAGGAAGGGCGCCTGTTCAGCGGCGAGTACGACCCCGGCGACGCGGTGGTCAGCGTCCACGCCGGCGCCGGCGGCACCGACTCCCAGGACTGGGCGGAGATGCTGCTGCGGATGTACCTGCGCTGGGCCGAGAAGCGCGGCTTCGGAGTCGAGATGAAGGAGGCCTCGCCCGGGGAGGAGGCGGGGCTGAAGTCGGCGACCTTCGTCGCCCGCGGCGAGAACGCCTACGGCCTCTTCGCCGCCGAGCGCGGCGTCCACCGGCTGGTCCGCATCTCGCCGTTTGACTCCTCCTCGCGGCGCCACACCAGCTTCGCCCAGGTCGATGTCGGGCCGCTGGTCGACGAGGGAGTCGAGGTCGAGCTCGACGACGCCGAGCTGCGGGTCGACACCTACCGGGCCTCCGGCGCCGGTGGCCAGCACGTCAACAAGACCGACTCCGCGGTCCGCATCACCCACATCCCCACCGGCGTCGTCGTCCAGTGCCAGAACGAGCGCTCGCAGACCCAGAACAAGGCGGTGGCGATGCAGCTGCTGCGCTCGAAGCTGATCGAGCTGGAGGAGCGAAAGCGAGCCGAGGAGCTGGCCAAGGTGAGGGGAGAGGTCAAGGACGTCGCCTGGGGCTCGCAGATCCGCAGCTACTTCCTGCACCCCGACCAGCGGGTCAAGGACCACCGCACCGGGCACGAGTCCGGCGACACCCAGCGGGTGCTCAACGGCGACATCGACGACTTCGTCCGCGACTACCTGCTCAAGACTGCCGGCTAGCTCTTAAGCTGGAGGCGTGGAGGCACGGGTGCGGATCGTCGCGGCCCTGGCGCTTGTCGGCGCCGTCGGGCTGGCGACCTCGGCGCAGGGCCAGGAGGCGGTTCCCAACCCGCCCTGGCCGCAGGCGCTGCCGCCCGACCAGGTGCCGATCGGGCCGCAGCCGAAGCCGGTTCGCAACTGCCGCCGCGCCTCGATCGACTGCATCGACCTGCTGGTCCGGCGGCTGCGCAAGCAGTGGCACCGCTTCGACGTCCGCTGCGACCACCGCGCGGTGACCTCGTTCAGCTACCTGCAGATCACCCGCGGGCTGCGCGCCGACCTCGCCCGCCCCCAACCGGGCCTGGTCCGCCATCGCCGCTACTTCACCTATCTGATCACCGCCTTCTCGAACCGCTACTTCAACGCCTTTCGCAACTGGGCCAACGGCGGCCCGGTCGCCGAGGGCTGGCGGGTCGCGTTCGAGACCGCGGCGACGGGCGACGCAAACGCCGGCCAGGACGTGCTGCTGTTCTCCAACGTCCACGTCCAGCACGACCTCCCGTTCGTGCTCGAGAAGGTCGGCCTGCGGGCCCGCAACGGCGCCTCGCGCAAGCCCGACCACGACGCCGTCAACGAGATCAACGCCCGCGTCTTCGACCCGATCCAGGACTACATCGCCGCCCACTACGACCCGACCTTCGACGAGGTCGACGCCGGGCCCTCGCCGCTGGACGAGATCGGGGTCCTGGAGACGGTGAAGAGCTGGCGCGAGCAGGCCTGGCGCAGCGCCGAGCGCCTGCTCGCCGCCGAGTCCCCGCAGGAGCGCAAGATGGTCGTCGAGCGGATCAAGTCGTCGACGGCCGCCTGGGCGCGGTTCATCTCCGGCGGCGGCACCCCCGGGCACCGCGAGGCACGCGACGCCTGGTGCCGCGCGCACCGCTGATCAGTCTTCGAGGACTCCTTCCAGCTCCAGCAGCGCCTGCTTCATCTCCAGGCCGCCGCCGTAGCCGCCCAGGGCGCCGCCGGTGCGCAGCACCCGGTGGCAGGGGACGACGATCGGGATCGGGTTGGAGCCCAGCGCCGAGCCGGCGGCGCGAACGGCCCGCGGGCTGCCGGCGCGCTCGGCCATCTGCTTGTAGCTGGCGGTCTTCCCGAAGGGGATGCGGGCGGTCTGCCGCAGCACCTTGCGGCGAAAGCCGTGGCTGAGCTGCCAGTCCAGGGGCAGGTCGAACTCGCGCAGCCGCCCCTCGAAGTAGAGGTCGAGCTCGCGCCGCGCCTCGTCGAGTCGCTGCGGCAGCTCCAGCACCCGCGGCGAGATCCCCTCGGCCAGCCGGCCGAGGAACCGGTCGAAGTCCTCGTTGGGCAGCCCGACCTTGACCAGGCCCCGCGAGGTCGCCGCCAGCGAAAGCCGCCCGAACGGCGAGTCGGCGTGGGCGTAGGCGACGTCGAGCAGGCCCTCGTCCGCGGCCCGGGCCGCGAAGCGGGCGACCAGCGCGCTGGTGTCGGGGGTCGCCTCCTCGGCGGCCGCGGCGACGCGGCGCCCGAGGGCGCTGTCGTTTGGTCTGCGGTTGCTCTTGGCGTTCATGCCAGCACCTCTCTCAGTTTCTTCAGGCCTTCGTGGACGTTTTGTCTCGCCGCCTCTTCGCTGCCCCCCAGGGTCTCGGCGATCTTTCGATGGGGCATGTCGCAGGCAAAGCGCAGCGCCACCGCGGTCCGCTGCTTGGGGGGAAGGGTCGCGACCGCCGACCAGATCCCGCGGTCGGCTCCGGCCTCGCGATCGCTGACCGCGACCTCGGGGGCGTCGCCGACCGGGTCGGGCCGGCGCTTGCGGGCCCGGTGGTGGTCGATCGCCTTGCGGTGGGCGATCGTCAGCAGCCAGCCGCGCAGGTTGCGGTCGTCATCGAGCCGGGGGTAGGCGCGAATCGCGGCCAGGAACGTCTCCTGGAAGCAGTCCTCGGCGTCCTGAGGGCCGACCGAGGCGATCAGGAACCCGAGCACGTCGCTCGAGTGCTCCTCGAGCAGGCTCTGGAATGGCGGCAAGTCGCTCAAACCGGTGATTAAACGTCGCAGATGCGCCGAACGTGAGATCGCGGAGCGCTCTCTAGGCTGCCGTCGGGCATGAAGGACGCGGAGCTGAGCGAGCTGGTGGCGCGGGCGCTGGCCGAGGACGTCGGTGACGGGCGACGTGACCGCGGAGGCGGTGGTGCCGGCCGACGCCCGCGCCCGGGGCGCGGATCGTCCAGAAGCAGCAGGGGGTGATCTTCGGCCTCGCGGCGGCGTCGGGAGGCGTTTCGCCAGCTGCGGCGTCGACGACTTCGACGCCGCAGGCGCCAGAGGGCAGCTGGGTCGAGGAGGTGCCGGCGCCGGTGGCCAGTCGTCGACGGGCCCGCGCGGGGCGCTGCTGGCGCGCGGAGCGCACGGCGCTCAACTTCCTCGCCCACCTCTCCGGCATCGCCACCATGACCGCTCGCTTCGTCGCCGCGGTTGAGGGAACCGGCGCCACGATCCTCGACACCCGCAAGACGACCCCCGGCCTGCGGGCGCTGGAGAAGCAGGCGGTCGCCGCGGGCGGAGGAACTAACCACCGGATCGGCCTCTACGACGCGATCCTGATCAAGGAGAACCACGTCGCCCTTGCCGGCGGGTTGGCGGCGGCGGTGGCGGCGGCCCGCGAGGCCAGGCCCGAGCTTGCGGTCGAGGTCGAGTGCCGCAACGAGAGCGAGGTCGAGGAGGCGCTCGCCGCCGGCGCGCAACGGCTGCTGCTCGACAACATGGACCCCGAGCAGCTGCGGCGCGCGGTCGAGCTGCGCGACGCCTCGGAGTCGAGTCCGCAGCTCGAGGCTTCCGGCGGCGTGACGCTCGAGAACGTCCGCGCGATCGCCGAGACCGGGGTCGACTTCATCTCCGTCGGCGCACTGACCCACTCGGCGCCGGCGCTCGACCTCAGCATCTACGTCGAGCCGGCCTAGCTCAGCGGCGTCTGACCTCCTGGCTCGAGGCAGAGCTGGCTGGCCGCGACGCGGCGGGTCGCCTCCCCCTGGTTGATGAACCCGACCTTGTTCTCGCCGACACGGATGTCGAATAGCCCGGCGAAGAACGGGTCCGTTGCTGGCAGCGACCAGCCGGGCGCGCCAGGAACCGTGCCGCGCCCGCAGCGAAGGTTCCTGTTTTCGCGGTCGCCTGCCCCGAGGTTGAAACTGAAGCTGCGCCGAATGACCTCATACTCGGCGTCGCATTGACGTGTTTGCAGGTGCCGGTCGATGCAGATCGCCCGGAACCGGACGTCGACCGGGGCGATTCCGCTGCCCTCGACTCCGAAGGTGAACTGACCGGAGCTGGGCTGGACCTGGAAGAGCCGCGTCGCGGCTCCAGGCTGCGGCGGGTCGTTCGCCGGCCCGCCGGGGGCCGACTCGCTGAAGCCCCAGCCCAGGGGCGCATCACCGCGGGGGCAGCTCGCAATCAGTCGCTCGAGCTCGCCCGGATCCAGCCTCTCTCGCCGGGTCAATATGCGTGAGAGCACGTCAATATCCGATTGGGGTGGCTCGAACACCTTCACGCACCGAACCTTGGCGCGGACGACGCCGGCCCGATTGCCGCGGTTCTTGACCCGGAATATCCATTGGGACCCGCCAGTCGGGCTCGTGTCCTCGAACCCGTAGAAGACCGAGATTCCGGGGTCGGTCCTGACGATCACGGCGGTCACCGCCTTGTAGCCGGTCCTGCAGGGGATGACCAGGGTGCTGGACTCACCGGCATTGAAGGTGAGGCTTGCTTCCTCGATCCGCTCCTTCGGCGCATCGGCCGCGGCCGACTCAGCGAGCAGCCCGAGCAGCAGGAAGACCACGATCAGCGGGACCAGCAGTCGGCGCAAGGCAAGACCTCGATTCGGGCGCCGGGACCGGCCCGAGTATCCGCCCCCGCCAGCGGCAAGTCAACCGCCCGGTTAGGGTGGATCCGATGACCCTCACCGAGGCGCTGCGACAGAAGCGCGAGGACATCGTCCGCGAGCACATGGAGTCCGAGAACCGCCACGAGTTCGACGTCACCATGGACACCTTCCACCACCCGCGCTACGAGCTGATCGGGACCGGCGACGTCTTCGACGGCGAGGCCGAGGTCGCCGCCTACTTCGAGGAGACCCGGACCGCCTTCCCCGACCAGCGCAACGAGCTGATCGCGCTGCACCACTGCAGACGACGCGGTATTGGTCGAGGCGATGCTCTACGGCACCCACGAGGGACCGTTGCGCGGCCTGCCGCCCACCGGCCGCAGCTTCGAGATGCAGTTCCTCGCCATCTTCGTCTTCGAGGAGGACCGGCTCGTCTGCGAGCGCGTCTACTTCGACCGCGGCACGATCATGCGCCAGCTCGGCGTCGCCCGCGACCCCGACAGCCTCGGCGGCCGGCTGACCACGGTCGCCAACCACCCGCTCACGGTCGGCCGCGCGCTTACCCGGCGGCTGCTGCCGTAGCTACTTCAGCAGCCGCGACAGCCGCCGGTCCTTCAGCACCCGGCCGCCGGTCTGCTCGGCCGGGCAGTAGTTGGTCTGGTGCTCGGAGAAGAAGACCGCCTCGATCGTCGTCCCGCAGCGCGGGCAGGGCTCGCCCTCGCGGCGGTGCACCTTCAGCGGCATCGGCAGCTTGTCGGGGACCCGGTCGCCGATCGTCTCCTCGTAGTGCTCGATCGCGTCGCCGAGGACGACCAGGGCCGCGTGCAGCGCTGCCACCTCCTCCTCGTCGAGCTCGGAGCCCTTCTTGAACGGCGACAGGCGGGCCTCCCAGAGGATCTCGTCGACCCAGGAGCGCCCGATGCCGGCGATCGCGCGCTGGTCGCGCAGCAGCGGGTGCAGGTGGCGGGGCTGGTCGATCGGCGGCGGCGAGCTGCTCCAGCGGCGGCGCCGGCCAGGCCTCGGGCCCCAGGGTGGCGACCATCTCCTCGCCGGCGACGTCGGCGGCCGGCAGCAGCTTCGCCCAGGCCCGCTGGCGGGTCCCGAACTCGCGCAGCCGCAGCTCGCGGCCGTCGTCCAGCCGCACCAGCAGCCGCGAGGCGCGGTCGCGCAGCGAGCCGCGCTTGTCGAACACCTGCAGCCGCCCCGCCGACATCAGGTGGATCAGCAGCGACAGCTCGTTCCCCGTCGCCGGAGAAGGAGACCACCGGCATCTTGCCGACCCGCCGCACCGAGGCGACCGCGCCGCCCTCGAGCGACTCCAGCGGCGGATCGAAGGTCTTCATCACGTTGATCCCGGTCGCCAGCGCCGACTCGACCTCGGCTCCGTGCAGGGCGGCGTCGAGGCGGCGGGCGGTGATCTCGACCTCGGGCAGCTCGGGCATCGCTTGAGGGTAGACTTAGGCGAAGGTCATTCGACTGGTTCGAGGCACGACGCCGGGCCAGCGAACATAGGAAAGGACAGGAGGGCTCATGCAGGAGCTCCCGACCATCCAACCCACTTCGACAGCCGAGCTGGCGCCGGACCAGGTTCGCGAGCTGAGCGAGGAGATCCGCGCCCTCGCGGCGCAGCGCAACGCGGTCATCCTCGCCCACAACTACCAGCTGCCCGAGGTCCAGGACGTCGCCGACCACCTCGGCGACTCGCTCGGGCTCTCGCGCCGCGCCGCCGCCACCGAGGCCGAGGTGATCGTCTTCTGCGGCGTCCACTTCATGGCCGAGACGGCCTCGATCCTCTCGCCCCAGAAGCGGGTCCTGATCCCCGACCCCGACGCCGGCTGCTCGCTGTCGGACTCGATCACCGCCGAGCAGCTGCGCGACTGGAAGGCCAAGCACCCGGGCGCGGTGGTGGTGATGTACGTCAACACCTCGGCCGAGGTGAAGGCGGAGACCGACTACTGCTGCACCTCCTCCAACGCGGTGGGGGTGGTCGAGCACATCTGGGCCGAGCACGGCCCCGAGACCGAGATCCTCTTCGGCCCCGACATGTGGCTGGGGGCGTTCGTGGAGCGCGAGACCGGCCTGCTCGAGGATCCCGAGCGGCGGGCCCGCTTCCACGTCTGGGACGGCGAGTGCCACGTCCACGCCGGGATCCGGCCCGACGGACATCGAGCGCACCCGCGCCGAGCATCCCGAGGCCGAGTTCCTGATCCACCCCGAGTGCGGCTGCTCGACGCCAGGCGATGGAGTACGTCGCCGCCGGCGACATCGGCTCCGACGGCGTCCACATGCTGTCGACGTCGGGGATGCTCGACCACGTCACCTCCCACCCCGACGGCAGCTACATCGTCGCGACCGAGAACGGGATGCTCTATCCGCTCCGCCAGGCGGCGCCGCAGGCGAACCTGATCGAGGCCAACCGGATGGCCTTCTGCCGCTACATGAAGATGATCACGCTGCCGAAGATCCGCGACTCGCTGCGCGAGATGCAGTACGAGGTCAAGGTCTCCGAGCGAGCTGGCCGAGCGGGCCCGGGTGCCGATCGAGCGGATGGTCGCGATAGGTTGACGGCAGTTTTGGGGTGCAAACCAGTCCATTTCTCGGGCAACACGCGTTGCGCCCGCTTTCTCTCGCTTTACAGGGATTCCTCGATCGGGTAGAAATAGGGGTGGCGTTCGTGCCGCGCACTAGGCCCTCTCGGGCCTTTTCACTTCCCAGATGAACATGCAGGGCGACAGCTCCGGCTTCCGTTTCCCCCCGGGGCGCCGCTTCACCGCGGGCGGTTTCGGCCCGGCTCGGCCTCTGCCTGGCCGTCTCGCTGTCGCTGATCGCCGTCTTTCCCGCCGGCGCAGCCGCGGGGACGCCGAACGGACCTACTCGGGCCCGATGTACGGCTGCATCAAGACCAACAAGCCGAAGAAGGCCCGGATCAGGTTCGTCCCCGAGGACAAGGAGTGCAAGGACAACGAGCGCCGCGTCGCCTTCAACTTGAACGCCGGGACCTCCGGGCCCCACCGGGCCCACCGGCCCGCAGGGAGCGCGCGGTCCGACCGGCCCGACGCGGGCCGGCTGGTGGCGGTGGCGGCTCTGGCTCGCGGGACCGACCGGTCCGACTGGCGGCAGGGTGACCGACTGGGCCCACCGGCGCCGACCGGCGCCACCGGCGCAACCGGAGACACCGGCGACACAGGCGACACCGGAGCGACCGGCGCAACCGGCGCCACCGGCGCGACCGGCGCGACCGGCGCGATCGGGCTGCTCGGCCCGACCGGCCCGACCGGCCCGACCGGGCACCGGCGCACCGGCGCGACCGGCGCCACCGGCGACACCGGAGCGACCGGCGCCACCGGCGCGACCGGCGCCACCGGCGCGACCGGAGCCACCGGCGCGACCGGAGCCACCGGCGCGACCGGCGCCACAGGCGCGACCGGAGCAACCGGCGCCACGGGCGCGACCGGCGCCACCGGCGCCACCGGAGCCACCGGCGCAACCGGCGCAACCGGCGACACCGGAGCCACCGGCGCAACCGGCGCGACCGGCGCCACCGGCGCCACGGGCGCAACCGGCGCCACCGGCGCGACTGGCGCCACCGGCGCGACCGGCGCCACCGGCGCGACCGGCGCCACCGGCGCGACCGGAGCCACGGGAGCGACCGGAGCCACCGGCGCGACCGGCGCCACCGGCGACGACCGGAGCGACCGGCGCCACGGGTGCCACCGGCGCGACCGGCGCCACCGGCGCGACCGGAGCCACCGGCGCGACCGGAGCCACCGGCGCCACCGGCGCGACCGGCGCCACCGGCGACACCGGAGCCACGGGCGCGACCGGAGCAACCGGGCACCGGGCGACGGCGACCGGCCCGACCGGACCGACTGGCGCGACCGGCGCCACGGGCGCGACCGGCGCCACTGGCGCCACTGGCGACACCGGAGCGACTGGAGCCACGGGAGCAACGGGCACCGAGCACCGGCGACACCGGCGCGACCGGCGCCACAGGAGCGACCGGCGCCACTGGCGACACCGGAGCGACCGGCGCCACCGGCCCGACCGGACCCACCGGCCCGACCGGCGCGACGGGTGCAACCGGCGCGACCGGAGCACGGGCGCCACCGGCGCAACTGGTCCGACCGGACCCACCGGCCCGACCGGCCCGACCGGAGCGACCGGAGCAACGGGCGCCACGGGCGACCGGCACCGACCGGCGCCACCGGAGCAACTGGTCCGACCGGACCCACAGGTCCTGCGGCGCGACCGGAGCCACCGGCGCGACCGGCGCGACCGGCGCAACCGGAGCCGCCGGTGTAAGCGGCTACAGCACGACCTCCGCGGCCGCGACGTTCACGCTGCGCCAACACACGAGTACGACCTGCAACCGTAACGCGTGCCTGCACGGGCACCAACGTCAAGGTTCTCGGCGGCGGCTACGTGTTCTCGGGACGCGAGTCGATCACCAATCGTCACTGACGCGTCATCGGGAGACCGCCCGATCCAGCGCCACGACCTGGCAAATCGCCTTCACGGCCAACACCAGCACCGACTATCACGGCGACGGCGACGGTCTACGGCGATCTGCGCCTCGGCTCCCTAGCGCCGGTCCAGCGCCCACTCTGACCCGCTAGCCTCGCCGCGGTGGACGACGCCGCCGCTGTCGCACGATGAGGCCGGGGATCCGAGCGCTGCGGCGAGGCCTTGGCGGCTGCTGGTCGCCTTGCCTGCTTGCGATCGGCCTGGTCGCCACCGAGTGCCGTCGGCGCAAGACGACGACGCCCGCGCCCGGCTTCACGGTGACCGGGCAGTTCAGCGACCGGAAAGCCGCCGGAGAGCGCCGTGCTCACCGTCGACCGGGCGGGGCGGATCGCCTCCGGCGATCCCGAAGGTCCGGGAGGAAGCCGACACGCTACGGGGCGCTTCAGTTCAGGACCGGCTTCATCGACCCCGGGACCTGGATCGTCGATTTCCGACCGGTCAACCGGCGCGGCAAGGTCGAGGAGCGGGTCGTCGCCCAGGTGCTGGTCGACGACGCGACCGCGACCGTGCGCGAGTCCTGGACCGGCCACCAGGTGGCCTGGCAGATGGCGCGCGGGTACCCGGGCGCGTTCGGCCACAAGCTCAACGCGCCCTACGTCTGGCTGCCGCTGGCGCTGGTCTTCCTCCTCGGGCTGCTCGACTGGCGGCGGCCGTTCCGGATCGCCCACCTCGACCTGCTGGTCCTGCTCAGCTTCGGGATCTCCAACCACTTCCTGACCCGGGCCGAGATCGGCTGGAGCGTGCCGCTCGCCTACCCGCCGCTCATCTACCTGCTCGGCGAGGATGCTGTGGATCGGCTTTCGAGGCCGCGCCATGCCGCGGACGGCAGGCCGCGGGACTTCGTCCCTCGGCGCCGATCGCTCGGGCTTGCGATCGCCACCGTCCTGCTGCTCGGCGCCCGCGTCGGGCTCAACCTGACCAGCGACCACAGCGTGATCGACGTCGGCTACGCGGGGGTGATCGGCGCCGACCGGATCAGAGACAGGCGACCAGCTCTGGGACGCCTTCCCCGAGGACAACCCCTTCGGCGACACCTACGGCCCGGCCAACTACCTCGCCTACGTCCCCTTCGAGGCCGCCTTCCCGTGGTCGGGCGAGTGGGACGACCTCCCGGCCGCCCGCGCGGCGGCGATCTTCTTCGACCTCGCGACGGTGGTGGGCCTGTTCCTGCTCGGGCGGCGGCTCCGGCCCGGCGGGGCGGCCGCGACCTCGGCGTGATCATGGCCTTCGCCTGGGCGGCCTACCCGTACACGACCTACGCCCTGCAATCGAACTCCAACGACGCGCTGGTCGCGGCGCTGCTGGTCTGGGCGCTGGTCCTGTTCGCGAGGCCGGTGGCGCGGGGGAGCCTGCTCGCGCTGGCGGGGATGGCCAAGTTCGCGCCGCTGGCGCTGGCGCCGCTGTTCGCGGCCGGCGAGCGGGGGCTGCTGGAGCGCGTCGAGCTGGGTCAGCGATTGCGCACCGCGCCGCTGCGGCCGCTTGCCCTCTTCTCGGCCGCCTTCGTCGGCGTCACCGCGCTGATGCTCGTCCACCCGGCCGTCGACGCCGGCCTGGCGACCTTCTGGGATCGCACCCTGGAGAGCCAGCTCGAACGAGAGTCTCCCGTTCTCGATCTGGGGGCAGGAGAGCTCGCTGGAGTGGCTCCAGACCCTGCTGAAGGCGTTCGCGGTCGGCCTCGCGGTGCTGGTCGCGTTCGTCCCGCGGCGGCGCTCGCTGCCGCAGCTGGCCGCGCTCGGAGCCGCGGTGATGATCGCGGTCCAGCTCACCGCCGAGCACTGGTTCTACCTCTACATCCCCTGGTTCCTGCCCTTGCTCCTGGCGGCCCTGGCCGCGGGAAGCACAGAGAGCCGAGATATCCATCAGAGCGCCGCATGAGGCAGGATTCGGCGTTCCGCTCAGGTATTAGTCGCCCTAAGGAGGACGAATTGGCTGAACGCACCTCATCCACCCCACCGAGCCGGCCCGCGCCAGGCGCAGGCCTGCCGGTCTGGGCGATCGTGGCCGTCGTCGCGGCCGCGGCATTCTTGGTCTGGCTGCTGTTCATCAGCGGCGACGACGAATCAGATTCGGTACCGAGGGCCTGGGCGGCCAGCAGATCGAGAAGACCGTCGACGTCGTCACGGCCGCGGAGCTGCCGTCCGCGGTGGCTGCCGCCGGCTATCCGGTCTACTGGCTCGGCCCGGCAGCCGGGGGTCGGCTTACTACGAGGTGACCGCTGATCACCGACGGCCGACGTACATCCGCTATCTCCGCCGGCGTCGAGGAGGCGGAGACCGAGACCCCCTTCCTGACGGTCGGAAGCTACGCGCAGAGTGCGCCGCCGGCGCTTCAAGCAGCTCGCCGAGCAGGGGCCGAGACCGATCATACCCGAACGGGGGCGTCGTCTTCGTCAACGAGGGCGGTCCAACCGGCGTCTACGTCGCCTTCCCGGAGTCGATGCCAGATCGAGGTCTTCGATCCCGCAACCTGGGCGAGCCGCCAGGCTGAGCGAGGTCGGGGATCGCTCACCGAGGTCGGCTAGCGCTGACGCTTGAACGGGCTTCTCGCAGGCGCGACAAGAGCGACCGTCAGGCTCGCCCCGCCTCGAGCAGGGGTCTACGGTCCTTCTCGGGCTGGCGCCATCGCGACCTCGCCCTGCTCGGGCCTGATCGTCGTCTCGATCACAGCCCTCAACATGCTCTGGGTCGGACTCGACTCGGGGCGTCTGTACTGTGGACCACGCCCGCCATCTCGGTGACAGCCTCTTCTACAAGGAGACCTTCACGCTGGCCGATCCGATCCAGTACCTCGAAGGCTATGTCTATTACCCGCCGTTCATGTACTGGGTCACCGACGTCTTCTACGCAGTCCTCGGGACCGACTTCTGGGTGGCGATCTTCAGCAACGTCGTCTTCATCGCGATTCTCGTCTTCTCCACCTATGGAATCGGCAAGACGCTCTGGAATCCCCGCGTCGGTCTCCTCGCGGCGCTGTTCACCGTCACGACGCCGCTGTTCGTGTCGCAGTTCAAGGAGTACATGCTCGACGCGCCGCTTGTCGGCGATGGTCGCGGCGGCGCTCTACTTCCTGATTCGCTCGGAGGCATTCTCTGAATCGACGCTGCTCGCTGCTCTTCGGCGTCGCCTGTGGTTGCGGGACTGCTCGTCAAGTGGAGCTTCCCGTCCTTCCTCGCCCTGCCGGTCGGCGGTCGGTGTTGGTGACGGCGCTCGTGCAGCGCCCGCCGCGAGCAATCGGCGACGCGGCTCGCTGAACTTCGCCGCGGCCGGGACTTCTCACCCTCGGCTTGTGCGCCCTCTGGTATCTGCCGAACTTCGCTGAGTTCAGGGCCGACGCCGACTACTACGCGCGGTCTCCCGATCTTCGATCCAGGGCACGCCGCCGGTCGGCAGCCTCGCTGCCGCGCTCTGGTACTTCTGGAGCCTGGTCAACACCGGGCTCTACCTGGTCCCGTTCCTGTTCTTCGCCGCCGGGCCGTCTATCTCTTTCGCCGTCGCGAGTTTGCGCGAATCGCAATCTTCGCTGCTCGTCCTCAGCCTGGTCGGCTCCTACATCGCGCTCAGCCTCATCTCGCTGAAAGACTTTCGGTACGTGATGCCGATGATCCCGGCGATCGCTGTGATCGGCACTCTCCTGGCTGGAGTATCTGAGGCCGAGGCCGCGGCAATGGCTGAGCCGAGGCTTGATCGCCTACAGCGCGCTGGCGTTCTTGATCATCAGCTTTGGAGCCGACCTGCTGCCGAGGGACATCAGAGTGCCGCTCGAGAAGAGCTCGTTCACCAGTGGCCTCTACGACCTTCGCGCCGCCGGAGTCCACCGCATCACCGGCATTGTCGTCTTCGGCCAGCGACCGCTTTCGATCGGGGCGCCGAGCGAGTGAAGAATGGCACCAGGAGGACGTCTTTCGAGGAGATGGCGAGCTGGGCGGACGGGTACGACCTTCTGGTTCGCCGAACCCGGCGAGGCGATCTGGTTCAACACCTGGGGCGTCCGCTACTTCTCGATAAAGCACGAGGCCCTCTGGGTTGGAACACCTGCGGAAGCGCGGTTCCTGATCATCCGCGGCCCCGTGCCGGGGCTCACGGCAGGTTTCGTGCAGGTGAAGCAGTATCCGTTGCCCTACGGCGGACCGCTACAGCTGTACCAGCGACTCTGATCAACAGGGTCGACTCGCGGGCATCAGGCAGCCATATCCGGGCCGCCGGGGCAGGCCGAGGATCGAGAGGAAGAAGGCGCCGAAGACCACCTGCAGGCCGAGCACCATCAGCGTCAGGCCGACGAGCGCGAGGCGTTGCTCCACGAGATCCCCGAACCCCCGTCCGATCCACTGCCCGACCAACGCCCCGACGGTCGCCAACCCGGCGATCAGGAGCGCAGCACCAAGGAGCAGCCCGTGCTCGAGCCGAACGTGGCGGTGGACCGTTTCCAGCAGGCGGTCTCGCTCGCCCAGAAAGTAGAACGCGAATGCTCGCCCGAAAGCGCCTAGCTGCAGGATCTGCGCTCCGCAGATGCAGAGCATCGCCGAGCCGATCAGGCTGTGTATCTGCCACTCACGACCGAGAACGTTGATTCCAGTCAGCACCACCAGGCCGCCGATGATCCCGGCGATGAGCATCAGCGCGCCAGGGACGATGAACAGCCAGGTCGGCGAGTGGACGAGGAGGAAGCGCAGATGACGCCAGCCGTCGGATAACGATGAGAGCTTCGACTCACCCTTGCGGGGGTGGTACTCGATGTCGAGCTCGCGGATATCCAGGCCGGCCTTCGAGGCCCGAATCACCTGCTCGGATGCGAACTCCATTCCGGTCGTCCGCAGGTCGAGAGCCGGCAGCACGTCGCGTCTGAACGCGCGCATCCCGCAGTGAGCATCCCCGACGCCCGTCCTGAAGAAAAGGTTCAGAGCACCGGTCAAGACGGGATTCCCGACATATCGGTGCAACCAGGGCATCGATCCGGGGGCGAGTCCGTCCATCCGGTTTCCGATCACCATGTCCGCCCCCGCGCGCAACTCCGCCACAAACCGTTCGATGTCGCCGAAGTCGTAGGTGTCGTCGCCGTCGCCCATCACTATGTAGGTGCTCTTCGAGGCCGCGAACCCAGCCAGGTACGCGGAGCCGTAGCCGCGTCGCTCCTCCCTTATCACCCGAGCGCCGGCCTCTTCGGCGAGCGTGGCCGAGCTGTCCGTCGAGCCGTTTCGACTACCAGGACCTCCCCTTCGATGCCGCTTTCCTCCATCGCGCGACGAGCCTTGTCGACGACGATTGCGATCGCCTCCGCCTCGTTGAGGCAGGGAATCACGACCGAGAGCTCCAAGTCCCCGTCGTCCGCCACGGGACGCCATTCCGTGGCTGCTCGTCCGCCGCTACTCATTGTCCCCACACGTTCCGGTTATCGGTCTGGCTGGAGGCTTGCATAACCTCTCCAGGGCCGCCTGCCCACGGCAACTCTCGCCAGACTGAGCGTACCGTGGGGACACGGCCGGGCAGGCGAGCTGCTCCGAGCATGTCAGGTTGCATAAGTGCGGGTACTCGTCGTCAGCCACTACGCGCTCCCGCATCTCGAGGGCATCGAGATCCTCGCCGATCAGCTCGCCAGCGAGCTCTTGCGACGCGGCCACGACGTGACCCACGTCGCGTCGGCGGCGGGGCGACGCACCGAGACCGGGACCGCCGAGGCACCGCAAAGGGAGCATCGGGTCGTCCGTGTGCCGGCGCTGAATTTTCCGGAGTCACGCTTCGGGGTGCCGTATCCGATCTTCGGTCCTTCGCTGGTCGGCACCCTTAGGCGCGAGGTGTCGCGAGCCGACGTCGTGCACGCACACGGCTGCCTTTATCCCGGAAGCCTGACTGCACTGGCCCTCGCTGCACGAAACGATGTCCTCACCGTGCTGACCAAGCACGTCGGCCATGTCCCTTACGACAACCGCCTCTTCGATGCCGTTGAAGCATCGGCACTCTCCACTCTCGGCCGCTGGTCGCTTCGCCGGGCGGATTCGGTGATCGTCTTCAACGCGAATGTGCGCGAACTGGTTGCGCACCTGGCGCCACTGGCAATGGTTCGCTGGATCGACAACGGGATCGACACCGACCTGTTCAGGCCACCGGAACCGGGCGAGCGAGCTCGACTCCGTGTGGAGTTGGGTTGGGACGCACAAGCCGCGGGTGCTTTTTGTCGGTCGAGCCGTAGCCAAGAAAGGCTTTTCGACGGCGCTCGACGCGCTTCGAGAGGGTGGGTGTGCATTCCAACTTGCCGTCGCGGGACACGAGGTCGCGGCGCCCGGACCGGGACCGGAGTCCCTGGGCTCGATCCCCCGGGAGCGGATCGCGATCGTCTACCGGGCGGCCGCCCCTGCTTGCGCCCTCCCGCGGCGAGGGACTCCCCATCGCGGTGCAAGAGGCGCTCGCCAGCGGGCTGCCGGTGGTGGCCTCCGACGACCCCGGATATCGGGAGACGCTCCGAGAAGCAGGTCAAGCTGTGACCTTGATGACACCCGACGGCGCGGAGATGGGACGAGCCCTGGCGGAGCGGTTTCGCGACCGGTCGAAAGCGGCACCGGTCGCGGAGGCGGTCGACTTCGCCCGCCGGCGCTTCTCGGTCCAGCGCTGGACCGATGATCGTGATCGGCTCTACGAGGAGCTGACGGCAAGGTGAGCTTCCTGCGGCGGGTCTCCACCATCCTGACCTCGCTCCGGGACGGATCCTGGTCAGCGCCGGCCTGCTGTCCTTGATCGTCGTCTCGATCGACTGGGGACGGTTGACGACACGATCTGGGCGGCAAACTGGGGCTGGTTCGCGCTGGCGGTCGCGCTCGTCTTCGGAGCGCTTGCGATCGGCGCCATCCGCTGGTTCATCCTGCTGCGCGCAGCCGAGGTCTCCGTCGATCGTGGGCGCCAGCGTTCGCGCTTATCTGATCGGCGCCTTCTCGAACAACTTTCTGCCTACCGCGATCGGAGAGTTCGTGCGCGGCTGGCTCGTTGGCCGCTCTGGGGCGCCGCTCGTGCGGGCCCTGACGTCCGTAGTCGTCGACCGGGTCAGCGCCCTTGCCTGCCTGCTGCTCGTCGCCTGGCTGGGAGTCGCGATCGAGCCGGAGGCGGTTTCCGGCCAGCTCATGAGGCTTCTCGCCGTCGCCACCGCCGCGATGCTTCTCGCCGGCGGCCTGACGGCCGCGGTGCTGCAGCGGGGCAACCTCGGAACCCTGCTGCCGCGATCAATTCGCGGCTGGGCAGCCGAGGCGGCCGCAGTGCTGCGTGGCTACGGGCGCGACGGGCAGACCCAGGTCCGAGTGCTGGTTCTCGGAATCGGCTTCCAGCTCTTGATGGTGGGAGCCGCCTGGATGCTCAGTGAGGCGCTGGGGCTGCGGCTCGAACCGTCGGTGGTCGCGGCGGTCGCGCCGCTGGTCTTGATTGCCACCTTGATTCCGATCTCGCTGGCCGGTTTCGGGGTCCGCGAGGGCGCCTACATCGCGCTCCTCGGCGAGGTCGGCGTCTCGGCCGCGGATGCGGCTCTGTTCTCGCTCATCAACGTCGCCGCGCTCGCGATCGCCACGGCGCCCGGTGCCATCGCTTTGGCGATCCGGGATGAGCCGCTCCGGATCGATCCGAACGCCGCCAGGCCTCACTAGCGATGCCACTACCCTTCCGAGCCGCCGTGAGCGACGACCGCAGACCGTTGGCTACGCTGAGCCGCCGGGTGCAAGGCGCAAAGAAGGCCGTTGGCCGCTCCCTGAGGCGACTCGGCTTCGAGCCTCCACCCGCATCACCCAAGGCAGTGGGGTTCGACCCGGAGACAGCACACACGATCCGACGGGTCGAGGCGTTTCACCATGACCTCTCGGGAGCGGATCGCAGCCGTTTGTGACGCCGCGCGTTACGTCGATTCTCGCCGAATTCCAGGCGCGATCGTCGAGTGTGGTGTTTGGCGTGGCGGCGCGATGATGGCCGCTGCGCTGACGCTGATCGCCAGAGGTGACACCTCACGCGATCTGTTCTTGTACGACACCTTTGCGGGGATGACCGACCCGACCGATGTCGATCGCGATCAGCGGGGAAGGCCCGCGGGCCCGCTGAATCGCCTGGTGGGTCGGGATCGCCTGGGCAGCGCTTGGTGCTACGCGCCGCTCGATGAGGTGATCCGCAACGTTCACTCGACCGAATACCCGGAGGCACGCACTCATTTCGTGAAGGGGCCGGTGGAGGAGACGATTCCGGCGACGCTTCCAGGGGCCGATTGCAGTGCTGCTCCTCGACCGACGTAAGTCGAAGCTGGCCACGACTCGAGCCGTGAGCCGCTGCCGCCGGGTGGTGTCTTGCTGGTCGACGACTACGGACACTGGCAGGGCGCAAGGAAGGCCGTGGATGAGTACCTGGAGCGGTCCGGTCTGCAACTGCTGCTGGCCCGGACCGATTACAGCGGCCGCCTTGCGGTGATGCCCGGCCTGCCGCTTCCCGGGCAAGACTGATCGTGTTCGTCGCCTGGCTCGTCTTTCCGCTGCTGCTCGCGCTGCTCTCGCTCGGCTGCGGCCTGCTGGTCGAGTACGCGGCCGGGACGAGCTCCACGCCCTCTCCTCCTCCCGCTCGGCTTCGCCGATCGCCTGGTCGTGGCGCATCGGCCACCGCAGCGGACGCCACCGCCGAGCTTGCCGCTCCGCTCGTCGTCGGTCTCTCCGTCGCCGGCCTGGTGCTCTCACCCGCCCTGGAAGAGCGGGAGGATCGAATCGTGGATGGCGGCGGCCGCGGGGGGCGTGTTCGTGATCTACGCGGCCCCGGTCGTGCTCTCCGGCGAGCCGACCTTCGCCGGCTACATCAAGCTCGACGACACCGCCACCTGGCTCGCGATCACCGACCGGGTGATCGAGCACGGCCGCGACCTCGACGGACTCGCTCCCTCCACCTACGAGGCGACGCTCGACTACCTACCTAGCCAGACGGCTATCCGGTCGGCGCCTTCCTGCCGCTCGGGATCGGCCATGCGCTGCTCGGCACCGATTCGGCCTGGCTGTTTCAGCCCTACCTGGCTTCTACCTGGCGGCCATGCTCGCCCTGGCCTCTACGAGCTCGCCGGGCCGCTGGTCGACGTCGGCGCGCCCGGCGGCGCTCGCCGCCTTCGTCGCGGCGCAGCCGGCGCTGCTGTTCGGCTATGCCCTCTGGGGCGGGGTGAAGGAGCTGGCCATCGCGGCGCATGCTGGCGCTGATCGCCGCCGCGGTCCGCCGGCGGCGCTCGAGGGATGGCGTCTGGCGATCGCGCGCTGCTGCCGCTGGCCGCAGCGGCCGCTGCGTGTGCCGCTGCTGAATCTCGGCGGCGGCGGGTCTGGCTCGCTCCGCTTCTGCTGGGCGCCCGTCGCGGTCGCCGGCTTCCGCCTCGGCGGCGCCGGGCCGTTCGCGCTGTCGCGGCGGCGTTCGCGGCGCTGGTCGTCGCTCTCTCGCTGCCCTCGCTGGTGACCCTCGGCGCTTCCTGGAACGACACCGAGCTGCGACTCGGAGCGAGCGAGCTCGGGCAACCTCAGTCGAGCCGCTCAGCTGGTTGCAGGTCTTCGGGATCTGGCCGGTCGGCGACTTCCGCTCTCCCCGGCCGGAGGCGAGCTCACGGCGATCCTGATCGCGATCGTGTCCTGCGCGGCCGCGGCTGGCGGATCGCCTGCGGCGCTGCGGGCCGGCGCTGGTCGAGCTGCCCTCTGCTGCGTCGGCGGCGGTCCTGGCGTCGCTGCTGATGATCTGGTCGGGGCTCGCCCTGGATCGACGCCAAGGCCCTGGCGATCGCCTCACCGCCGCTCGTCTTGGCGCGGCGATGGCCGGCGCCGCCTGCGCTCTGACCGGCGGCCGGCGCCGAGTCGAGGGCTGGCGTGCTCGCGGCAGCGATCGCCGTCGGCGTGCTGTGGTCGAACGTGCTCGCCTACCACGAGGTGTGGCTCGCGCCCCGCGGCCAGCTCGCCGAGCTGGAGACGATCGGGGAGCAGTTCGCCGGGCAGGGGCCGGCGCTGATGACCGACTACCGAGCCCTACGGCGTCCGCCACTTCCTGCGCGACGCCGACCCCGAGGGCGCCTCGGAGCTGCGACGGCGGCACGATCCCGCTGCGCGACGGCAGCCAGGTCCCGAAGGGCGAGTATCGCGGACATCGACCGCTTCGAGCTCGACGGGCTGCTCGTCTACCGGACGCTCGTCCTGTGCCGCCGCAGCCCCAGCCGGCCGCCCTCCGTCTACGACCACGCCTGGAGCGGCAGCCACTACGAGGTCTGGCAGCGCTCGGAGCCGCCTCGGGCCGAGATCATCGAGCACCTGCCGCTGGGCACCGACGTGCAGCCGGCGGCGGTTCCGAACGCGGCGACGTCCTCCGCCTCGCCCGGCTGGCGGAGCGCGATCAGGGCGGCTCGCCTTCGTTCGCGCGACCGCCGGCGAGCGTCGACCGCGCTCAGCGGCGGCTCCATCCGTCCGGTTGGCGGGGCCGATTCGGATCCCGGATACGTCTACCCGCCGAGCTCCGGAGACTTGCGCGTCTCGCTGACCGTTTCGCGCCCGGGGCGCTACGGAGTCTGGCTGGGCGGCTCCTTCCGCGGCCGTGTCGAGCGTCTCGATCGACGGCCGCGAGGTCTGCGCAGCGCCCGTCACCGGCTGACCCACCCGGGCGTCTACACGCCGCTCGGCGAGGTCGAGCTCGACGCCGGCAGCCACGTGGTCGAGCTGCGACTACGAGGCGGGCGGGCCTGCGGCCGGGCAGCGGTGGAGCGCCGTTCGCGCTCGGGCCGCTCGTGCTCGGCAGCGGACGGAGCGGCTGCCCGTCCAGTACCGCGGCTCCAGCCGCAGGCGCGCTCGCTCTGCGGCCGCAGCCTCGACTGGGTCGAGGCGGTCGCCGGTTAGCCGCCGAGCCGATTCGCTTCAATAGGGGCCGATGCTCGCAGTCGTCGTCGCGCCTGGCCCTGGCAGCGGTGCTCGCCGTCGCCGCCCTGCTGAAGCTCGCCAGCCCGCGCTCCAGCGCCGCGGCGCTGGCCACCTTCGGGTTCGCCGAGCCGCGCTCGCGCTGGGTTGCCTGGGGCGCGCTGATCGGCGCCGAGCTGACCCTGGCCGTCGGCGTCGGCGCCGGATCGGACCTCGCCGCCTACCTCGCCGCCGGGCTGATGGCGCTGTTCGGGCTGCTGATGATCGGGGTGCTGCTGCGCGGGCGGGCCGGGGCGCCGTGCGCCTGCTTCGGCGCCCGCTCGGTGGTCGGCTGGCCGGCGGTCGGGCGCAACTTCGCCCTCGCGGCGGCGTTCGCAGCCCTACCGATGCTTCCCGACGTCCGACCTCAGCACCGACCAGTGGCTCGGCCTCGGCCTGGTGGTCGCGCTGCTCGGCTGCGCCGGGCTGGCGATCGCGGTCCTGGCGCTGGCCCGGGAGGTCGGGATGCTGCGGCTGCGGCTCGGGCCGCAGGCGGCGCTGGAGATCCCCGAGGAGGGTCCGCCGCTCGGCGAGCGGGTCGACCTGGCCCGGGACTTCGAGGCCGGCGCCCGCACCGAGCTGCTGCTCGCCACCTTCAGCTCCGACGGCTGTCACATCTGCCAGGCGATCGAGCCGGCGCTGGAGACGCTGCACAGCGATCCCATCCTCTCCCTGCGCAGCTTCGACGAGGTCCGCGACACCGGCGCCTGGCGCGAGCTCGACGTCCCCGGCAGCCCCTACGCGGTGGCGATGGACCTCGACGGCACCGTGCTGGCGAAGGGGACCTTCAACACCCTGGCGCAGCTGGAGAGCGTCCTCGCCACCGCCCAGCAGCGGCGGGCGCCGGCAGTGGGGAGGGAGCGTGTCGATGCCCGAGCCTGAGCGCGACGCTGCGGCCCAGCCGACCCCGACCGAGCGCCTCGCCGCCGGCACCTCGCGGCGCGGCTTCCTCTCCAGGGTCGGCAGGGCGCTGGTCCTCGCGGCCGGCGGCGGCGCCGTCGCGGCGGCGGGCTGGCCCGACGACTCCGACGCCTACCACGTCTGCGGGCACACCTACACGACCGGCTCCTGCCCGCACCCGACCGGGCTGCCCCGCATCGACGCCCGCGGGATGCCGCTGCGGGCCCGCGACGGGGCGCCGATCGACAACCTCGGGCGCCCGATCGACGACCAGGGGCGGCCGCTCGACGAGGACGGGCGGCTGCTGCGCGACATCGACGGCCGGCCGCTGCCGACCGCGCCCCGGACCGCGGTCTGCAACGAGGTCTCGCGGCGGTTCGGCTTCGACACCAGCGTCGACGGCTCCTGGTATCGCTGCTGCGGCGGCCGGGTCAGGCGGCTGATGGACTGCTGCTCCTACAGCTCGACGCGGATCAACGGCGACGGCTCGCTGACCGGCTACTGCTACGAGGGCCGGACCGTCTACTGCGTCATGTACTTCCAGACCAAGGTGCCATGTTGAGCGGCCTCGAGCTGGCCCTCGTTGCCGCGGCGCTGGTGATCGGGCTCACCGGGGCCTGGTCGCCGTGCGGCTTCTCGATGGTGGAGACGATCGGCCCGACCGGCCACACCGGCGGCCGCCCGACGACCTTCGCGGCGCTGGCGACCTTCGTCCCCGGCGCCCTGGTCGGCGGGGTGCTGACCTTCGGCACCCTGGCCCTGCTCGGCGAGCTGGCGCACGGCGCCGGCGGCGAGGTCTCCTACGCGATCGCCGCCGCGATCGCGATCCTGGCCGCGATCGCCGAGGCCCGCGGGCTGCCGATCGTGCCCCAGATCCGCCGCCAGCTGCCCGAGCACTGGCGCCGGGTGATGCCGATGCCGGTCGCCGCCTGGCTCTACGGGATCCTGCTCGGGCTCGGCTTCACCACCTTCGTCCTCAGCTTCGGAGTCTGGGCGCTGGCCGGGATCAGCTTCGCGGTCGGAGACCCCGCGGCCGGGATCGCGATCGGGGTCGCCTTCGGCGCCGGGCGCGCGATCCCCGTCCTCGGCCTCGCTCCCGTCTGTGACCGTCCGAGCGGCATCCGCGTCACCGAGCTGATGACCCAGCAGCCGGCGATCTACCGCGCCTTTCGGGCCGGCGACGCGGCGGCGCTGGTCTGCGCCGGGGCGGCGCTGGTCGTCGCCACCCCCGCCGGCGCCGCGGCGCCCTCGGCTCGCGGCGCCGGGGATCCGTCGGCAAGCGGCGCCGACCTCGCCTTCGAACGACTCGGCGGCGGCGGCGTGCTGCGACGCGGCGGCCGCGAGATCGGGCTGCCCGGAACCGATCCGGCCGTCGGCGGCCCGTTCATCGCCGTCCGCCAGGGAGGCCAGATCGCCCTGCTCGGCCGCCGCGGCCTCGGCGAGCGGGGGCGGGTCGCCGCCCCGGGCGCCGACGCGCTGGCGGTCTCGCGGTTCTGGCTCGCCTACCGCGCCCGCGAGGACGGGGCGGTCGTGATCCGCGCCCGCAGGATCGCCGTCCAAAGCGGCGGCATCTCACCCGGCGGCGGCGTCGCGATCGGCGAGGCCGCCACCGTCGCCAAGGCGGCTTCGCCGGCTTCGCTGAGCCCGCCGAGCCTGTTTCGCGGCACCCTCGTCTACTCGCGCTCCAGCTCGCGCTCCAGCAGCGTCCTCGCCCGGGTCCTCGGCCGCAAGGGCGCCAAGCCGCTGATCAGCTCCAGCCGCTGGCTGCTCTCCACACCCTCGGTGCTCGGGCGCTCGTTTGCCTACGTGCGCTCGACCAACGAGCGCCAGCAGCTGCGGGTGCGAAAGCTCGGCGCCCGCGGCAAGGGCAAGGTGGCCTTCGCGCTGCCGGGAAACTCCTTCCGCGACCCCGACCACGGCAAGGGCCGCAACCGGCTTCCGACCCGCGTCCCGAGGCCCGATCGGCGCCGCACCGACGCGACGATCGGGTCGACGGCGCTTGCCCCGGGCCGCGTCTACGTGAGCGTGCTGCGCCAGCGCGGCGGGCGGGTCAGCTCCCGCATCGCCCGCTTCGGCCGCTAGCCCCGTGCGGGAGGCGTCAGCGCGGTGATCGGGACGTCGCGGGCGCCGATCGCGCGGTAGAAGCTGGCGCTGGGCTTGGCCAGCCGCCAGTCTCCTCCCAGCTTGCGCAGGTAGACGACGTCGTCCTCGATCGAGGGCTCGCGGGCGCCGGCGAAGCGATGCACGACCGTGCCGGTGAGGCGGCCGTCGCCGCCCCGCACCAGGACGACGGCGTCGGCGTCGACCAGACGAGTCCCCAGCCAGCGCGGCGTTCCGCCCGGCGACTGGTGCCCGATCGAGGCCCGCAGCGAGGCGGCGCAGGAGCCGCGGCGCTGCGGCAGATCGACGCCCTGCAGGGCCCCGGGCGCCAGCAGGGCGCATAGCGCCTGCCCGTCGTCGCCGTTCAGCGCCGCGATGTAGCGGCGCACGGTCGCCTCGATCCGCCGCTCGTCGGCGGGCGCGGCGGGCCGGGTGCCGGCCTGGCCGGGGGCGGCGGCACCGTCGTCTCCGGGCCCGCCGGGGCGGTCGCTGATCGGGTCGTCGGGCGCGGGCGGGCGCTCGCCGCCGGCGCTCTGCGGCGCGGTTGCGCCGGACGGAGGCGGCGCCGACTCGCCTCGCGACGCCGTGTCGGTGTCGTCGCCACCGCCGCAGCCGGCGGCCGCCAGGGCCAGCGTGGCCGCGGTCGTGGCGCCGAGGGCTTTGGTCGACATCCTCACCTGGTAGACCGAAGGTTATGTTCGAGCTGCTCGCCGCGGCGCCGGCGCCGGTCGACCAGTCCTATCTGCTCGAGGCGCGCCAGATGCAGGCGCTCTCGTTTGCGGTCCACATCCCGCTCGTCTGCTTCGGGGTCGCCTTCCCGGCCCTGGTCCTGTTCATGGAGTGGAAGTACCTGCGGACCGGGGACCCGCTCTACCGCACGATCGCCAAGCGCTGGTCGAAGATCATGATCGCGCTGTTCGCCGTCGGGGTCGTCACCGGCACGATCCTCTCCTTCGAGCTGGGCCTGCTCTGGCCCGAGTTCATGGCCAGGTTCGGCGACGTCTTCGGGCTCGCCTTCGCGCTGGAGGGCTTCTCCTTCTTCCTCGAGGCGATCTTCATCGCGATCTACGTCTACGGCTGGGACCGGCTCTCGCCGCGGGCCCACCTGCTGACCGGGATCCCGGTCGTGATCGCCGGCATCACCGGCTCGCTGTTCGTGATCGCGGTCAATGCCTGGATGAACAACCCGGGCGGCTTCGAGCTGCGCGGCGGCGAGGCGGTCGACGTCAAGCCCTGGGAAGCGCTGTTCGGCAACTCGTTCCTCTGGCACGAGATGGTCCACATGTACGTCGCCGCCTACATCGTCTGCGGCTTCCTCGTCGCCGGCGTCTACGCCCTCGCCTGGCTGCGCGGCGACCGCAGCCGTTACGTGCGCA
Organism: uncultured Actinomycetes bacterium; assembly: GCA_963793785.1. Classification (GTDB taxonomy): domain Bacteria; phylum Actinomycetota; class Thermoleophilia; order Solirubrobacterales; family 70-9; genus CAWCBH01. Next base: position 1,732,450 of record CAWCBH010000003.1, on the reverse strand, counting down.
CTGCGCTCGTCGTGCCGCTGACCGTGGCCGCGCTTGCGGCGCCGGTCCAGGTCGTCGTCGGCGACTGGGCGGCGCGGACGATCGCCGACGAGCAGCCCGTCAAGCTGGCCTCCCTCGAGGGGCTGCAGAAGACGACCGAGGGGGCGGACGAGACCCTGCTCGGCTGGTACGACGAGGACAGCGGCGAGATCGAGTACGGGATCGAGATCCCGGACCTCCTCTCCCTGCTCGCCTTTCACGACCCCGACGCCACCGTGAAGGGCCTCGACACCGTGCCCGCCGACGACCGGCCGCCGGTGAACGTGGTCCGGATCGCCTTCCAGACGATGGTCGCGATCGGCACCGCGCTGGCCGCGCTGGCCGCATGGTTCCTGTTCGTGCGGGTGCGCCGCCACCGCCTGCCCGCCTCGCGCTGGTTCTACCGGGCCGTGGTCGCCGCCGGGCCGCTGGCGGTAGTGGCGTTGATCGCCGGCTGGGTGACGACCGAGGTCGGCCGCCAGCCGTGGGTCGTCTACGGGGTGATGCGCACCGAGGAGGCGGTCACCGGGGCCGAGGGGATCCTGTTCGGCTACGGGGCGCTGGTCGCGACATACATCGGCCTCGGCGCGGTGACCTTCTCGGTGCTGCGGCGGCTGGCCCGCGTGCCCCTGGAAGAGGAGGCGGTACCGACCCCGCCCGGGGGAGAGGGCACAGCGTGACGCTGGCTGAGATCCCGATGATCCTGATCCTCGCCGGCCTCGCCGCCTACATCGTGCTGGCCGGCGCCGACTTCGGCTCGGGCATCTGGGAGCTGACCGCCCGCGGCCGCGACCGGGAGCGGATCCGCGACCACTGCCACCGGGCGATGGCCCCGGTATGGGAGGCAAACCACGTCTGGCTGATCTTCGTCCTCGTGGTCTGCTGGACCGCCTACCCGGAGGCGTTCGGCTCGATCTTCTCGACCCTCGGAGCCGCGCTCCTGCTGGCCTCGCTGGGAATCATCCTGCGCGGTGCCGGCTACGTCGTGCGCAGCGTCTCCGACAGCCGCTGGGGCTCGACCCTCTTCTCGGTCTCCTCGATCGTGACCCCGTTCGCGCTCGGGGCCGCGATCGGCGGCGTCGCTTCGGAGCGTGTCCCGGTCGGCAACGCCGAGGGGGACCTGATCAGCAGCTGGATCAACCCCACCTCGCTGCTGATCGGCGTCCTCGCCGTCGTCTTCTGCGCCTACATGGCCGCCGTCTACCTCGCCGCCGACGCCGCCCGCGCCGGCTCCCCCGACCTCGTCCGCGCCTTCCGCGCCCGGGCGCTCGGCGCCGGGCTGGCGGCGGGAGCCCTCGCACTCGGCGGCCTCGGCGTGCTGGCGGCGGACGCCGAGAGCCTCTACGACGGGCTCACGGAGGGCGCCGGTCTGGTGGCGATCGGCGGCTCGGCGATCGCCGGCTGCGCCACCCTGGCTGCTCGTCGCCCGCCGGCGTTTCGAGCCCGCCCGCTACTCCGCCGCGGTGGCGGTGGCGGCGATCGTCGCCGGCTGGGGGATAGCCCAATCGCCGGAGATCCTCCCCGGGCTCACCGTCGAAGAGGCAGCGGCGGGGGACGAGACCCTGATCGCGTTGCTCGCCGGCATCGCCGTCGGGCTGCTGATCCTGCTCCCTTCGCTGGCGCTGCTGTTCGGGCTCACCCTCGGCGGCCGCTTCGACCCGGGCGCGGAGGGCGACGAGCCCCCTGTTAGCCCGCACGATGTGCCTGTCGGCGGCGCCGCCGCCGGTGGCTGGGTAGCGGTGTCGGCGGTGGGATGCGTGCTGGTCGGGCTCCCGCTGACCCTCGTCCTCGACGGCGGAATCGCCTTCGCGATCGGGGTGATCTGCCTGCTTGCCTTCGTCGCCCTCGGCTCCGTTGCCCTCGCCGGTGAGACGCTCGAGGGCGTCAGCGAGGACTAGGGCGCGAACTGTGTCCCGGAAGCGTCGCTGGGCGACGGTCAGGGGACACAGAACGAGAGAAAGGGGGGTGGCACCGACGTGGGATCGATCCGCGGCCGCGCCTATGCTCGCGCGCGTGCCCCCCGCTGCTAGCCTCCGCGACCCCGAGCCGGACCGCCAACCGGAGCGCCTGATGCACCTGAAGCCCGTACCGGACCCAGCGCCGCTACCCGACGCCGAGCGCCGGACCTCGATCGCAGAGCTCGAGCGCTACGCGACGGTCCTGCGGATCAACTGCGTGCGGATGCTGGCGGTCGCGAAGTCGGGGCACCTCGACTCCTCGCTCTCGGCGGCCGACATCGTCGCCGCGCTCTACTACCGCGTCCTTCGCCACGACTCCGGTCAGCCACGGCCGACCCGACCGCGACCGCTTCGTGCTCTGCAAGGGCCATGCGGCGCCGATCCAGTACGCGGCGCTGGCCGAGCACGGCTACTTCCCCCACCAGGACCTGATGGGGCTGCGCAAGATCGGCTCCCACCTGCAGGGACACCCCGACATGACCAGAACCCCGGGGGTCGAGGTCTCGACCGGCTCGCTCGGCCAGGGGCTGTCGATGTGCGTCGGGATCTGCCTCGCCCTGCGGCTCGACGGGCTGCACGAGACGGCGCAGGTCTTCGGGGTGCTCTCCGACGGCGACATCCAGGAGGGCGAGACCTGGGAGGGAGCGGCGGCCGCGGCGCACTTCGAGATCCCCAACCTGACCGCGATCGTCGACTACAACCACCTGCAGACCGACGGCACCACCGAAGAGGTGATGGACACCGGCGACGTGCGGGCCAAGTTCGAGGCCTTCGGCTGGGACTCGATCGAGATCGACGGCCACGACATGGCTGCGATCGTCGAGGCGCTGGAGCGCAGCCGCACCCTCGGCAAGCCGGCGGCGATCGTCTGCCAGACCCGCAAGGGCCGCGGGGTCTCCTCGATGGAGGGCCGGTTCGGGTTCCACGGCAAGCCGCCCAGCCAGGAGCAGGCCGACGAGGCGCTGCGCGAGCTGGAGGCGCTCTACGAGGAGCAGACCGCGGGCCTGCAGCTGCCCCGGAGGAGGGCTGAGTGGGCGAGGCGAGCGACAGAAGCGATCGCGACCCGCCACGCCTACGGCGACGCCCTCGTCGAGCTGGGGGAGGCGCACGAGGAGATCGTCGCGCTGGACGCCGACCTCGCCGTCTCGACCCAGTCGATCAAGTTCGGCAAGCGCTTCCCGGAGCGGTTCTTCAACTGCGGCGCCGCCGAGGCCGAACATGATGTCGATGGCCTGCGGGCTGGCGGCGACCGGCAAGGTCCCCTACGCCTCGACCTTCGCCGTCTTCGCGACCGGGCGCGCCTATGACCAGGTCCGGCTCGGGATCGCCCACAACGAGCTCAAGGTCCGGATCGGCGCCAGCCACGGCGGCGTCTCGCTGGGCGAGGACGGCGCCTCGCATCAGATCGATCGAGGACATCGCCTTGATGCGGGTGATGCCGCGGATGCAGGTCGTCGTCCCGGCCGACTACAACCAGGCTTACCGGGCGGTGATGGAGTCCTATGAGCGCTTCGAGGGCCCGATGTACATGCGCTTCGGCCGGCCCTCGACGCCGATCGTCTACGAGCAGATCCCCGAGACCCTCGGCGGCGGCGTCGACGTGCTGCGGGAGGGCCGCGACATCTCGGTCTTCGCCGACCGGCCACATGGTCTGGCGCGCCCTGGAGGCGGCGGAGACGCTGGCCCGCGAGGACGGGGTGGAGGCCGAGGTGGTCAACGTCTCGATCCTGAAGCCGCTCGACTCCGAGCCCGTGATCGAGTCGCTGGCCAAGACCGGCGTCGGCGTGACCGCCGAGGAGCATCGCGTCGTCGGCGGGCTCGCCGACGCGGTCCGCGAGGCGGCGGCCGAGCAGCACCCGGTGCCGGTGTTCGCGCTCGGGATGCAGGACGAGTTCGGCGTCTCGGGGACCGCCGACGCCTGCATGGAGCACTTCGGCCTCACCGCGGCCGGGATCGCCGAATACGCCCGCGAGGCGCTGCTGAAGAAGCCGATCGTCTCGCACCCGCCGATCCACGGCGGCGGCTGGACCTAGCCGCGCTTAACAAAAAACCAGCACCTCAATACTCGAAATCGAGTACGGTGCCGCGCTCTGGTGTAGGGGACCTTCTCCGTTTGCAACCCAGGGAATCGGGAACGCGACGGACATACGAATCCTCCAGGGGCGACTCATGCTCGCCCGCTGCTTGTCGATAGAGGGCACCAGTCGTACCCCGGGCAAACTGATGACAGAGATCCAGATCGGAATCGGATTGGCGTTTATCGCCGCAGTGGGCACCCAGCTCGGGGCCCTCTGCAAGCACCGCGGCGCCCTGCACCTGCCGCTGGTCGACATCCGGCGCCCGATCGAGACCCTGCGCCACCTTCTGGCCTCGCGCTGGTTCGTGCTCGGCGCCACCGTCGCCGTCGGTGCCGGGCTGATGCATTTCGCCGCGATCGCGCTGGCGCCGCTGTCGCTGGTCCAGGCGATCCTCGCCGGCGGCGTCGTCCTGCTGGCGGTGATGGCGGAGCGCTTCTTCGGCTACTCGGTCGGCACCCGGCAATGGTGGGCGGTGGCACTGAGCGCCGCCGGCCTGATCCTGCTGGCGCTGACCTTCCCCTCGCTGAAAGGCTCGCACTCGAGCTTCGCGGCTCCGGCGATGGCGGCCTTCCAGGGCGGCCTGCTGCTGGTCACCGCCGGCCTGCTGCTCGGCCTCCGCCGTGAAGGCCTGGCCGGATACCGCGGAATCCTCTTCGGCGCCATGGCGGGGACGCTGTTCGGCGTCTCCGACGTGACGATCAAGGCGCTCAGCGGGATCGCCTCCGGCGGTGCCGTCGCGGTCCTCGCCAGCCCCTGGCTGATCGTCGCCGTGGTGACCGGGATCTTCGCCCAGTACAGCGCCGTCCGCGCCCTCCAGGAGGGCGACGCGGTGCCGGTGATCGCGATCACCGGCCTGGCCGCCAACGTCTCCAACATCGCCGGCGGCATCCTCGTCTTCGGCGACCCCCTCGCCGGCAGCGCGATCGGGATCGTCCTCCAGGGCCTCGCCTTCTGCTGCATCTGCGCCGCCGCCTTCCTGGCGCCGACCGCCAGGCCGCGCACCAGCCCCGCCTAGCGGCGCCGGGATCGGCAAATCGGCGTCTGCACGCGGTTCTGCAGGCGGGCGCAAACGCTTCCCTAAGCTCTTCGGCCTCGCATGGCGAGACTGAGAAAGCGCAAGCAATCCGAGAGTGAGGGGGAGTCCGTGCGGCCGCGCCGCGGCGGCGCCCCGATCGTCGAGCTGCGCGACGTCACCAAGGTCTATCCCGGCGGCCACCTGGCGCTGGAGCGGGCGTCGCTGGCGATCAGCCGCGGCGAGTTCGTCTTCCTCGTCGGCCCGACCGGCTGCGGCAAGTCGACGCTGATCAAGCTCCTGATCCGCGAGCTCGACCCCACCGAGGGGGCGGTGAAGATCGCCGGGCGCGACATCGGCGGCCTGGACGACAAGAAGATCCCGCTGCTGCGGCGCAACATCGGCACCGTCTTCCAGGACTTCAAGCTGCTCCCCAACCGCACCGTCTACGACAACGTCGCCTACGCGCTGCAGGTGATCGGCGCCGGCCGGTCCGAGATCCGCGAGAAGGTCCCCGAGACCCTGCGCCTGGTCGGCCTCTCGACGAAGCTGCACAACTACCCCGACCAGCTCTCCGGCGGCGAGCAGCAGCGCGTCTCGATCGCCCGCGCCTTCGTCAACCATCCGCCGCTGCTGCTGGCCGACGAGCCGAGCGGCAACCTCGACCCGGTCACCTCGATCGGGATCATGCAGCTGCTCTACCGGATCAACCGCACCGGGACCACGGTCCTGGTCGTCACCCACGACCGCGAGATGGTCGACAAGATGCGCCGCCGCGTGATCGAGCTCTACGAGGGCCGGATCGTCCGCGACGAGACCCGCGGCGGCTACACCGAGGAGTCGACGACCGAGTTCGGGATGCGGATGCGGGCCGAGATGGGCGTCGGCCTCGAGGGCCACACGAACGGGACCTAGATGGGACGGCTGATCTTCTTCATCCAGGAGGCGTTCCGCGCCCTGCGCCGCAACGCGGCGCCGAGCATGGCGGCGGTCGTGACCACGGTCGTCACCGTGATCCTGCTCGGGGTCCTGATCCCGATCTTCCAGACGACCCAGGCCAAGAGCGACGAGATTCGCGATCAGCTCGAGCTGCGGGTCGACGATCTTCGACGACGCGACCAAAGCCGAGTGTCAGATCGCTGCGCCAGGAGCTGGCGGCGATCGCCGCATGTTCAATCGCTCGAATTCGTCAGCAAGCGGGAAGCGCTGGTGGAGGTCAAGGAGATCCTCGACACCGACGAAAACCCGGCCGCGGTGCTGAGCTCGAACCCGCTCCCGGCCGCGTTCGCCGTCCGCCCCGACGACCCGGCCAACCTCGACTCGATCCGCCAGGCGATCACGCCGCCGGGGCCGGCCGGCGCCCCGCAGCCGATCTCGCCGGTGATCCAGGAGGTCTTCGACCGCCGCCAGGAGCGCCAGAAGATCGAGCAGGTGACGGGCGCGGTGAAGATCGTCCTCACGGTGGTCACGGCGCTGCTTGATCGCCGCCTCGCTGATGCTGGTCGGCAACACGATCCGCCTCTCGATCTACACCCGCCGCCGGGAGGTCGAGGTGATGCGGCTGGTCGGCGCCACCCGCTGGTTCATCCGCTGGCCGTTCATGATCGAGGGAGTCGTCGTCGGGTTCGCGGGAGGCGTTGTCGCCATACTGATTCTGTGGCTCGGCAAGGTCACGATCGTCGACCCGTTGTCCGACACGCTTCGCGTTCTTCGCGGCGCAGGACCAGACGACCCTGTCGTTCCCGCTGCTGGTCGGGATCCTCTTCGGGGCCGCGATCCTGGTCTCCGCGATCGGCTCCGGGATCACGCTGCGCCGCTTCCTCAAGGTTTGATCTGCGGCGTGATCGCAGTGCGAGCCGCCACGGTGGCGGCGCTCCTGGTCGTGCTCTGCGCCGGTATCTGGCTCGGCGGCCATCCCGCCAGCCTGCCGGAGCCGCTGCGCGACGTCTTCGTCGACGACGCGGCAAGCCTCAGCGCCGAGGCGACCGAGGTGATCGAGGAGAACTACTTCCGCTCGATCGACAGCAAGCGGCTCTCGCGACTCCTCGATCGACGGCATGGTCAGGGCGCTGCGCCGCCGTTACGAGGACCGCTTCTCGCCACTACTTCGACCCCCAGGACCTGGAGCGCTTCCGGGAGTCGATCAGCGGCCGCTTCTCGGGGGTCGGGCTCAGCGTCAGCGAGGTCGAGGCGGGCCTGCGGGTGGGCCGCGTCTTCCCGGGCGCCCCGGCCGAGGAGGCCGGCATCGCCGTCGGCGACGTGATCGTCTCCGTCGAACGAGCGCTCGATCGCCGGCGAGGACTCCGAGGTCGCGACCGCAAAGATCAAGGGGCCGCCCGGCACAGAGGTGACGGTCGGAGTTCGCAGGCCACCCGGCGACAGGACCCGCTCCGTGACCCTGACCCGGGCCGAGATCGAGGTTCCGCTGACGATCAGCCGCATCCGCGACAGTGGACGGCCGCAAGGTCGGCTACGTGGCGCTGTTCGGCTTCACCGAGGGCGCCCACGCGGCCCTGCGAGAGGCGATCGAGCGAGTCCGCGACCGCGGCGCCGAGGGGCTGGTCCTCGACCTGCGCGGCAACGGAGGCGGGTTGCTCCAGGAGGCGGTTCTGACCTCGAGCATCTTCCTGGCCGAGGACGAGGTCGATCGTCTCGACCCGCTCGCGCACCCAGGGCAGCGAGGTCTACCGGGCCGTGGGAGACAACCTGCCCCCGCAGCCGACCGTGGTCCTGATCAACCGCGACACCGCCTCGGCGGCCGAGATCCTCGCCGCGGCGCTCGCCGACCAGGCGGGCGCGCACGCTGGTCGGGACGCGCTCGTTCGGCAAGGGCGTCTTCCAGCAGGTGATCGACCTCTCCAACGGCGGCGCGCTCGACCTGACGATCGGCGAGTACTTCACGCCCAGCGGCGAGAACCTCGGCGGCCGCGGGATCGTGCCCGAGGTGCGGGCGCTCGACGATCCGCGCACACGGCCCGACGAGGGCCTGCAGCGCGCCCTGCGCGTGCTGGGGCAAGAGCTGCGCGGCGCCGCAGCGCCGGCGACGAGCGGTTGAGCGGTCGTCGCGGCCGCGGTGGCGGCACCTTTTCGGGCCGCCACGTGGCGCTGATCGAGCGGCGGGGGCGCTTCCTGGTCGCCGAGCCGATCTTCGAGCGCGGGCCGCAGGTCGGCCTCGAGCGCCGCGGCCGGGCGCAGGCCGGCCGGATGGCGCTGGTCGAGTTCGGGCCGGGCCGGGCGCGGATCGTCCGCGAGCTGGGCTCGCCCGAGCGGGCGCGCGAAGTGGTCGAGGCGCTGCTCTGGGAGCGAAACGGCAGGCGCGGGTTCCCGGCTCCGCCTCGAGGAGGAGGCAACCGCCGCCGCCGACGGGGCCGACCAGCGAACGCCCGCCCGCCGCGACCTGACCTCGCTGGCGACGTTCACCGTCGACCCGGCGAGTGCGCGCGACTTCGACGACGCGGTCTCGGCTCATCGCGAGGAGCGACGGCGTGCGGCTCTGGATCCACATCGCCGACGTCGCCGCCCATGTGCGGCCGGGGTCGGGGCTCGACGCCGAGGCGGCGCGACGGGCCACCAGCACCTACGTCCCGGGGTCGGTCGAGCCGATGCTGCCCCACGCGCTCAGCGACCGAGGCCTGCAGCCTCGTCCCCCGGTGTGGAGCGGCTGGCGGTCACGGCCGAGATCGAGCTCTCCGCCGCCGGCGAGGCGCGGTCGGCGCGCTTCTACCGCAGCCGGATCCGCTCCGACGCACGTCTCGACTACGACCAGCTCGACGAGATCTTCTCCGGTCGCCGCCGACCGCCCCCCGAGGCGGCGGAGCCGCTGGAGATCGCGCGCGCCGCCGCCGCTGCGCTGGGGCACAGCCGCAAGGCGGGGGCGCTGGAGGTGGACTCGCGCGAGCCGGAGTTCGACTTCGACGCCGAGGGCAACGTCCGCGCGGCCCGGGCGGTGGCGCAGACCGAGGCCCACCGGCTGATCGAGCGGCTGATGATCCTCGCCAACGAGCAGGTCGCCCAGCAGCTCGAACGGCGGCGGGTACCGACTCTGTACCGGATCCACGAGCAGCCCGATCCCGAGCGGGTGAGGTTGATGCTGGAGCAGCTCGCCTCGCTGGAGGTTCCGACCCCGCCGGCCCCGGAGCGGCTCGCGCCCCGCGAAGCGGCGCTGCTGGCCGCGGAGGCGAGCCGGCTGGTCGTCGCCGAAGCCGCGCGGCGCGGCCACGGCCGCTCGGCGTATACATCGCTTGTGCTGCGCGCGCTCAAGCAGGCTCAATACAGCGACCGCAACCGCGGCCACGCCGGCCTCGGCAGCGACGCCTATTGCCACTTCACCTCGCCGATCCGCCGCTACCCGGACCTCGTCGCCCACCGGGCTCTGCTCGCGGCGGTGGGGGAGGGGGAGGACCCGCCGCGCCGGGACGCGGTCGGCGAGCTGGCCCTGCAGTGCTCGGAGCGCGAGCGCGAGGCCGCCAAGCTCGAGTATCGGGCCGATGACGTCTGCGCCGCGTTCCTGCTCGAGCGGGAGCTGTTCGAAGCCGGCCCCGAGCACGAGTTCGAGGGCGAGGTCGCGGGGGTGATCGGCGCCGGAGCCTTCGTCGCCTTCGCCGGCGAGCTGGGCCAGGCCTATGAAGGGTTCCTGCCCGCCCGCACGCTGCGCGGCGAGCGGTTCGAGCTGAACGAGATCGAGACGGCGCTGGTCGGCTCGCGTACCGGGAGGTCGGTGCGGCTCGGCGATCCGGTCTCGGTCCGGGTGCAGCGCGTCGAGGCGCAGCGCGGCCGGGTCGACCTGGAGCCGGTCGAGGGCTGAGGGCATGGCGAAGCCCAAGCGACGTGCTCCCGCCTCCGGCGACGTGGCCACCAACCGCCGCGCCCGCCACCGCTTTGAGCTGGTCGAGAAGATGGAGGCCGGAATCGAGCTGCAGGGCTCGGAGGTGAAGGCGCTTCGCGAGGGCAAGGCGCAGATGGCCGACGCCTACGCGATCGTCGACAAGGGCGAGATGTGGCTGCGAAACCTCCATATCCCGCCCTATGAGCCGGCCAGCAGTCAGAACCACGAGCCGGAGCGCCCCCGCAAGCTGCTCCTGCATCGGGCGGAGATCGAGCGGCTGATCGGCAAGACCCAGCAGCGCGGCCTGACCCTGATCCCGACCCGGATCTACTTCAAGGGCTCCTGGGCAAAGGTCGAGCTGGCGCTGGCGCGCGGCAAGGAGGGGCGCGACCGGCGCCGCGAGATCGCCGAGCGCGACGTGCGGCGGGAGGTCGAGCGGGAGTTCAAGGGCCGCATGCGGTAGCCGCCGCACATGCAAGGATTCAGCGCCATGCGCCGGCGCCTGTGCACCCTCACCGCGGCAGCGATCCTGGCCACATTTGCGCTCCCGGCCTCCGCCTGGAGCCAGCAGGACGGCGAACCCCCGACGCCGGCCGACCCGGCGCCGGCGGCGCCCGCCGACGAGGACGAGAGCTTTCCCGACGAAGCGCGCGAGTTCGTCGAGGACAACATCGCCTATTTCGTCGCCGGCCTGCTGGCCGCCATCGTGATCCTTCTGCTGATCGTGACCGTGGTCCGCGGTCGAGGCGAGAAGGCCGCCAAGAAGCCGGCCGATGCGAAGACCGCCGATGCCGCACCCGCGGCCGATGCGAAGACCGCCGCGCCACCGGCGAAAGGCGACACCGGGAAGAAACCGAGCCGTCGCCAACGGCGGGCGGCCCGCCGTGCGAGCCGCGACGAGGAGCGCAAACGCCGTAAGGACGAGGGGCGACAGCGCAAGGAGGAGAAGGCGCAGCTCAAGGACGCGGACGCGGAGCGGCCCAGCGAGATCGCCGCCAGCGTGACGGCGCAGAAGGCACGCGCGAAGGCCCAGAAGGACTCGGCCGAGACCGGAGCGAAGCCGGTTGGCGGCCCAGAGCAGCCGACCGAGGTGGCTGCCGCAACACCAGCGGCCGCGACCAAGCTGGCAGCCACTACGCCGGCGGCCTCCGAGGCCGAGGACAGCGTTCGCCGCAAGCTCGATGAGATCCGCGCCGAAGAGGAGCGAATCCGCTCCCATGCCGAGCGGCGGCTTCAGGAAGCCCAGCGGGCCGAGCGCGAGGCCGAGGAACGGACGGCACGGGCCGAGGCGGGCCACTCCGAGCAGCTGGCCGGCGCCACGGCGGCGGCGGCCGCGGCGACGGGGTTGGCGCTTCGTCCCGAGACCGCCGTCGATCAGCTTGCCGCCGAGCTACAGGCGAGCGAGCAGAGGCTGAAGCAGGAAAAGGAGCGTGCCGAGGAGGCCGAGCGGCGGGCTGCGTCGGCGGAGCGGATGGCGCGTCTGAAGGCCGAGGAGGCCGACCGGGAGCGGAGCCTCCGAACGGTGCTCGACGATGTCGCCGCGGCCGAGCATCGAGCCCGCGAGGCCGAGCGCCGCGCGACGGCGGCCGAGCAGGCGACGGCCGAAGCCGTCGCCCGGGTCGAGGCGTGACCGATCGACCGAGGCGCCCCAGCGACACCTCGCCGAGTCAGCGCCGAACCGGCGCCGTCCGCAGCCGCCGAGCAGCCCCGAGCCGAGCAGCAGCCCCGAGCCGCCCGCCTCCGGCGAGAGCATCAACCTCAACACCGCCAGCTTCGACCAGCTGCGCGGCGAGGGGCTCTCGGTGACCCAGGCGACCCGTGTGCTCGCCTACAGGGAGCGGCTGGGCGGCTACAAGTCGGTTGCAGACCTCGGCGACGTGCCCGGCTTCCCGCAGGACGTCCTCGAGGACCTGCAGCGCCGCTCCACGGTCTGAGAATCTTGCGGCGCTGACGCGCCTGACCTGCCTCTGCCGGCGCTAACCGCGCCGGCCCGAACATCTAGAGGCCGTACTTCTCCATCAGCTTCAGCCACACCTCGCTGCGGCTGGGGTAGGCCGGGATCGCATGCCAGAGACGGTCGAGGGGAACCTCGCCGAGGATCGCGACCGTCGCCGCGTGGAGGAAATCCGCGGTCTCGAAGCCGACGAAGGTGGCGCCGACGATCAGCTTGCGGTCCTCGTCGACGACGAGGCGCGAGGTGCCGGCGGTGTCCTTGCCGTAGAAGCTGGCCCCGGCCGTGCCGGCGGTCTCGACGTCGGTCGCGGATGCGTTCAGCCCCGCCTCCTTCGCCTGGGAGAGCGTCTTGCCGACCGCGGCGACCTGCGGGTCGGTGAAGGTGACCCGCGGCGAGCCGAGGTCCTCGGCGATCGCCTCGATCTCGCGCCCGAGGATCCGGTCCCCGGCGATCCGAGCCTGGTATTTGCCCATGTGGGTGAACAGCGCCCGCCCGTTGACGTCGCCGACCGCGTAGAGCCAGTCGTGGCCCGGCACCCGGAGGGCGTCGTCGACCTCGAGGAACCCGTCCGGCTCGAGGCCGACCGACTCGAGCCCGATTCCCTCGGTGCGCGGCTTGCGGCCGACGGCGACGAGGATCTCCGCCGCCTCGACCCGGTCGCCGTCATCGAGCTCGCGCGACGATGCGCGACCCCTCGCGGCTGAACTTGGTCGCCTTGCAGGCGCAGCGGACCTCGACGCCCCAGTTGTCGCGCAGGGAGTCCTCGACCTGCTCGCCGGCGAACGGCTCCTCGCGCGGCAGCAGGCCGCGCTCGCCCTCGACCAGGACGACCTTCGTGCCGAGGGTCGACCAGGCCTGAGCCAGCTCGCAGCCGACCGGGCCGCCGCCGAGCACGATCATGCTCTCAGGGACCTCCTTCGAAGTCGTCCCTTGACGGTTGTTCCAGGCCCCGACCGAGTCCAATCCCTCGATCGGGGGCATCGCGGCGCCGGACCCGGTCGCGACCACGACCGCCTTCTCGGCCGTCAGGACATCGTCGCCGACGACGACCCGCCGCTCGCCGTCGAGGCGCCCCTCGCCGCGGAACAGGTCGATCCCCTGGTCCTCGAGCCAGGGCAGCTGGCTGGAGTCGTCGAGGTCGTGGATCACCTCGTCGCGCCGTGCCAGCGCGACCCCGGCGTCCAGATCACCGCTCACCGCCTCCTTGACGCCCGGGACCCGGCGCGCCTCCTCGAGCAGCTCCGCCGGTCGCAGCAGCGCCTTCGAGGGCATGCAGGCGTAGTAGGAGCACTCGCCGCCGACCAGGTGCGACTCGACGATCGCGACGCTCAGGCCTCCATCCGCCAGGCGACCCGCGCATACCTCGCCCGGGGCGCCCGCCCCGAGCACGACAACGTCATAGGCACGTTCGTTCATGCCCCGAATCTATAGCCGCGTACAATTACGAGGACATAGCACGGGGGCGACTTAGGCTTCGACGTGGTCGATTCGTGCGAACGGTTGCAGGTCGAGGTTCCCGGAGGCCTCGTTAAACACCGGGACCAACCAATACGTGCGGACCATGAGTTCGCCCTCGCCGCTTAGTTAGTAGCTAAGCGATGAGAGTCGGTCCTCCCTCGCCCGCAGGGAGGGGCACCGGCTTCAAAAGCGGGCTCACCCCGGCGGGTCGCCCCGCTCGCAGGGGGAAACTTCAGAGGGCTTTGCTTTCCGCAGTGCCCGCCGGCTCGGACCCCGGGAAGCGAGAATCAAGAGCCGGCTAAACCTGTAGACGCCTTTCGTTTCGGGTCCGCGGACGGGGGTGCAAAACCCCCCGCCTCCATTTTCTGCCAGTAGGCCCGATGGGGTCCTGGCAGCCGTTGAGCTTTCCTTGCGCGGGTGAGTGCCCGACCGATCTGGGCGGTTCGCCGACGGCCCATCAGGGGTCTGATCGCCTCCATTACGAGCATGGCTGACAGACCTGCTTGCAAGATCCTCCATGTCGGCGACCACCCGTGAAAATGGGCTCGCCTGATGTCAACGCGAGTCGGAGCAGTGCCCAGAATCCGGCCCACCTCCGTGATGACGTCCAGGTCGCAACAGGTGCCACTGATACGGGGGCGGCGCGGATTCGAAGGTGGAGGGGCGCAGAAACTCCCTTCTCCCTCAAGCCAACCGGCCAGCCATAGGAGATCGGAGATCGCAATTCCCGGCGGCGGAGCCAGAGTCGTCGGGAGCCAATCCGCAGGTTTCCGCCACGGTGCAGACGCCGGCTCTCGATAGATGCGACCTGCGAGCAGAGGACGGATCGTCGACCGGGCGACATCGTGGGAACGGGCTAGCTCAGAAACCGACTCTCCCGTGGCGTGACGGCGGCGAATCTCCGTTGCCATGGAGAACGTGAGCTTGTGAGCGGGTGGGACGTAGGCTGCGATCGCAGTGTCGATTGCCTGCGAGCGCCGAGTTCCCATTAGGGGCCTCATGTCGGTCATCAGCCGCACGGCGGTCGAGCCTTTGATGGTGGTTGCGAACTCGATTCGATAGCGCCCCTTGCCGTTCGCACACACACCCCTGCCGAGCAAGCCAGCTACTCGCTCGACCACATCGCGATCGGTCATGCGGCAGGCGACGATCGGCAGACGCGGCGAGGAGGGGGGAGGCTTGAGGAACGTTCCCTCGGCCTCCAGCAGGCCGGCGAGCCAGACCAAAGCGGGCGCCTCGGCCGCTGCCGTTAGACGGGCTTCCCGATGCATGAAGCGAACATACGTTCGTTGCCGGACGGGATCGCGGCCCTGCGATGCGGGCCGTCTCATGGGCCGGCTAGGTCGTCTTGACGACGAGGACCGAGCAGGGCGCCTTGTGCGTGACCGTGTTCGGCACGCTGCCGAGCACGCGACGCTGCATTCCCTTGTTGCCGATCACCAGAACGTCGGCCCCGCAATCGGTCGCCAGGCGGACGAGAACGTCGGCCGGATCGCCCTCGTCGACGAGGGTGCTGCAATCGATCCCTTCGCCCCGCAGGTCAGCTTCGGTCCGGGCGAGGATCTCGCGCACCTGGGCCGAAGTGCTCACCGCCCACTGGAGCTCGACGGAAGCGCCGCTGCGGTCCTTTGCCCCTCCTTCCGAGCCCTGGAAGGCGCTGACAAGCACCAGCTTCGCGCCGTACTTCCGCGCCAGATCGGCCGCCGCCTTGACCGCCTCAGCGGCCGTGCCCGAGCCGTCGGTACCCACTGCGATCGTGGAGATCATCGTGTCGGCCTCATCGTAGGCCCGAGAGCGCCCGCCAGCTACTCCCGCAGTCCGGCGGCCTCGAGAGCTGCGCTGCGGTCGAGATACTCGCGCACCCGCCTCACCTTGCCCTCGCGGAGGTCGAAGACGTGGAGGAACCGCTGGTTGATCTCCATCCCACTTTCGGCGCCGCGACCATGTGCAGTGAAGGCGGCCACGACCGTGCCATCGCCGGCCTCGATGTACTCGTCGACACCGACGCGGAACTCGTCCCATCCTTCGAGCCAGCGCTCGTTCCAACGCACCAGCGCGTCGTGTCCGCGAATCGTCTCCTGCTCCTCCACCGGCTGGTACTCGCAGTCCGGGGTGTAGTGCGCGATTACGTAGGCGGTCACGTCACCGCCGGTCGCGAGTTCACTGAACGCCGCATACAGCGACCGAAGAGCCTCGACGTTCTCCTCCGATCTCATTTTTCCGACAGCCCCGCGGCCGCGAGGGCCTGCGCGCGATCCAGGAAGTCCTCTTGGGAGATCACCATGCCGCGCCGGAACTTGAAGAGCTGAAACACGGGCTGCTCTACGGCCACGCCGCTGCCTGATCCGTGTCCCCGCTGTTGGGCCGTGACGAGAATCTGGTCTCCCAGGTCGAGCATCTCCTCGGGGTCGAAGCGGATGTCCTCGAACGCATCGAGCCAATATCGCCAGAGCTTGCGGTAGCCGTCAGGACCGCGGAGAACCCTTTCCATGTCGGGAGGCAACAGATCGCTGCTGGGCCGATACTCGTACACCGCCGGGTCATAGGCGGTGAGGATCAGATCGAAGTCGCGACGGTTGGCCGCTGCGTATGCCCGAACTATGGCCCGGGCGAGCAGCAACCGACGCAATCGCGATCGGGACGGCAGTCTCAAACCGAGGTCGCTGAGGCGGCGAAAGAAGACCGGAAACCGAACCTGCAGGTGCTCGTCAAGGCTGCGGCGCCGGCCCGCCCTTTCGCCGACGGGGGACAGCGCAGTCCGGATCCCGTGCACGACCTCGATGCTCTCTTCCGACATCAGCCTGTGCAGTATCTCCCGGATAATTTTCAGATGCGCGATTCCGAGGAGGTCCGCGAGGTGCTGCGGCGGGTGCGCGCCGTCCCGGCCGGCTGTGTCACCACCTATGGCGATCTCTGTTCGCACGCCCCGCGCTTCGCAGGAGCGGTGCTCGCCGCGTGCAAGGACCCAGACGTGCCCTGGCACCGGATCGTCCGCGCGGACGGATCTCTGGCCAAGGGGCAACGCCAGCTTCGGCTGTTGCGCGCAGAAGGCGTCGAGTTCCGTGGTACCAGAGTGGAGATGGACCGCGCCTGGGTCGACATCGCCTCCCTGGTCAACTGAGGACCTGAGCGGGAGCCGATCGAGGCGCCGGCTCTTGCGCGGCGCCCCGATCGATTCCGCGACGCCTCAGGCGCCCGCTTCCGCGTAGCGCAGCGAGCCCGGCGTGGTCAGCAGATCTCCGGTCTCCAGCAGCGTCTTCAGGCCGGAGAGGATCATCGGCCAGCCGCCGTAGAGCTCGTTGTTGGCGCCTTCGCGCAGCTCATCGTGGGTGACGGTCAGGCGGCACGAGTCGCCGACCGGCTCGATCTCCCAGGTCACTCGCGAGGTCCCCTCGTCCTTGACCTCGTCGCTCCACAGCGCGGTCATGCTCTGCACGAGCCGGCGCGGGGGGTCGACCTCGAGGTTCTCGCCCTCGGCGATCGCGATGCCGGCTACCGGGTGGAAGCCCTCGTAGCTCGAGCCCGCGGTCCACTCGGAGCGAACCCCGACGCCGAAGTTGTACTTCTGGCGCATCTCGTCGTCGGTGATCGCCTCCCAAAGCCGGTCCGGCGTCGTCTTGATGTAGATCTCGAAAACCTTCTCCATTGCGTTCTCCTCGATTCGGGTCTTGAGCGCGCTGAGCCCTGCGGCCCACGGCTCCGCGTATTTGCTCACCCAGCGGTCGTGGACGAGCCTGATCGGGACGGGGTTCAGGAAGTGGAGCTTCTCGCGACCTCGACGCTTGGTTGTCACCAAGCCCGCCTCCTCGAGCACCCGCAGATGCTTCATGACGCCGAAGCGGGTCATCGGCAAGCGCCCTTCGAGGGCACTGAGCGTCTGCCCGTCCTCCCCGAACAGCTCGTCGAGGAGGCTGCGGCGGGTCGGGTCGGCGAGGGCCCTGAACACGGCGTCCATGGCGCCGAACTATATGTGACTAATTAGTCACCTGTCAAGCGGCCTCAGAGTACGGGGGTGATCGAGGTAGGGTCAGGGCATCGCCAAGCCGGTATCCCCCGAGATCCTCGATCGGCTGCGGATGCAGGAGCGGTTCGAGTGCTGGAACCGCGGCGAGTTCGAGCCGATGGAGGAGATGTACGCAGAGGACGCGGTATTCGACCCCTCGGCCGTGTTCACCGATGTCGCGCCGATGCGAGGAAAGAAAGAGATCCGCCGCTATTGGCACGAGCTGCGGGAAACCTGGGCCGGGCTCCGCATTGACCCGGTCGAGGTACTCGACCTCGGCGATGGGCGCTACGTGGTCGACATGCGCCTGAAGGTAAAGGGCAACCGAAGCGGCGCCGAGGTCGAGCAGCGCCTGGCCTGCCTCTACACCTTCCGCCTCGAAGACGGGAAGGCCACCCGGATCAGAATGGTTTCGAGCGTCGACGCCGCGCTGGCCGAGGCGGAGTCGTCCGCTCCTCAGACTGCCTGATCCGATGCCCGGCGACCCCGATCCGACCACCGAGAAGCTGCGAATCCAGCAACGCGAGCGGGAGCAGCGCGAGCGCGACAAGGCGGAAAGCGCCGACCAGGAGGAGGAGACCGCTCAGCACGAGCGCCGCGCCGACAAGGCTGCCTACCTGAAGGAGAAGCTCGAGAAGCGCGAGCGAAGCGAGCGCGAAGCGGAGTAAAGGCTCAGAGCTGTTGAATCGAGCCGCGTAGCTCCTCCGCGGCCTCCTCCGACCGCGCCCGCCACAGCTTGCGGCCCTTGGCGACGCGCAGGTCGGTGTCGGAGCTGGCCATCAGCGCCTCGAGGCTGCCGGCGTCGTCGGGGTAGACGGCCACGCCTGTACAGGAGCAGAGCCGCTCGCCCTCGATGACGATCTCGCAGAGCGCCTCGCGGATCCTCGTCGCCAGATCCTCGGCCCGCTCGCGATCGGTCTCCGGCGCCACGACGCAGAACTCATCGCCGCCTTGGCGGACGACCACATCGTGCACGCGCACCGACTCGCGCAGCACCCGTCCGACCTCAACCAAGACGTCGTCGCCCCGCTGGTGCCCGTGGCGGTCGTTGACCTGCTTGAAGTCGTCGAGATCGACCAGGATCACCGCCAGCGAGTGCTCGTAGCGCCGATGGCGCTCCAGCTCCTGCCGCAGGCGGTTGGTCAGCATCCGGTAGTTGCCGACTCCGGTCAGCGCATCGCGCTCGGCAAGCTCGCGGTAGCGCTGCTCGCTGGCCTCGAAGCGCTCGCGCAGGAAGGTCACCGTTCCGGCAGAGAGCACCAGCGTCGGGATCAACGCGAAGCCCTGCATCAGCGTCTCCCGGGCCGAGTCCGGGTCATAAGCGATCGGTGCCAGGGCCGCGAGGGAGGCAAACCCGACCAAGAAGCCAATCGTCCGCCGCTCGGAGAACACGTAGGCGGCGTAGATGGCGACGAAGGTGTAATAGATCGCGAAGACGCTGTCGGCGAAAGCAACCGTGAGCGCGATCTCCAGCGTCGCCACCACGGTGACCACCTGCAGCCAGCGGCCCGACACGCGGGTGGCGCAGAACAGGCAGACGACGCCGGAGACCAACGCCAGCAGCGGCAGCAGGTAGATCTCCGGCGGGTGGGTCGGGCGGTGCAGCGCGTCGCTCGGGATCGCTCCCATGCCGCCGCCGAAGAAGAGCACGGCGGCCAGTCGCCAGTAGCGCCGATCTTGTTCTGCGGCGTCGGGACGCCGCGAATCCGCCTCCATGAGGGGATATCGGCAGGGCTAATCGGAGCCTGAAGAAGATCCCGTTCGGCCCGCGCCACGAGGATCGGCGTAGAGGACAAGCGTGCCGGCCATGCGGTCGTGAAAGCCGCGTCGGCGCTCGCCGAGCACGCCGATAAATCCGGCTCCGAACGGGATCGCCGCGAGCACGCCGCCGAGCAGCCGCCTTCGCGCCCGCCGGGCCCCGATGCGTCGCTCGCCGCCGGCGTCGAGCTGGATGCCCAGGAATCGCATGCCGGGGGTCTGCCCGGCCAGCGACCAGAAGGAGAGCAGGTACAGGGCTCCCCCGGTGAGCCAGAGGAAGGTACCGGCGACCAGGGCAGGAGCAGGGACGCCGTCGCCGCCGAACAGCTCGTTCAGGACCAGCGCCAGCAGGGCCGAGAATGAGGCGAAGATCAGATTCAGGATCCCCAGGTCGATGAGCAGCGCCAGGGCCCGGGTGACGAACCCGGCTCGGTTGGTCCGCTCCGCGCGGCGCGGGCGGCGCCTGATCCGGCGCCCGAAGCCCTCGATCACGTCGTCGAGGCGGCGGGCCACCTGGCCGATCTGGCGACCGAAGTCCTCGATCAGCCCGACGCCTTGGGCGGTGATCGCGGACCTGATCTCCGGCGCCTCGGCGATCCGCTCGATCAGCTCCTGCACCTCGTCGCTGCGCAGCAGCTGCTGCCAGACGCGATCCACCATCTCGCTGTCGAGGGTGCGGACCAGCGCTCCCTCGACGGCCTGGCTTTGAAGCACACCGTCGACCACGGGACCTTCGAGCACGCGGACCAGCGCCCGCTCGACCGCCGGGCTCTCGACCGCCCGCACGATCGCCTCCTCGGTCGCCGTCTCGACCGCTCGGTCGATCCCGGTCGCGCCGGCGAGCGTGCGGGCGCTTCGCGCCCCGGAGTCCAGCAACCGCTCCGGCAGCGAGGAGCTGCGCCGTCCGGGAGCGCCTGCGTCGGGCGGGCGGGCGTCGGCCATCGCGGACGAATCTAGGAGCCCCGCCGGTCGGACTCGGGAGCGCTGGGTGTCTTTGTCTAGCCTCTAAGAGGATGATCGACGTCAGCGAGGCGACCTTCGAATCAGAGGTGATCGACCGCTCGGGCCGGCTGCCGGTTGTGGTCGACTTCTGGGCGGAGTGGTGCGGTCCGTGCCGCACCTTGGGACCTCTGCTGGAGCGCGCCGCTGCCGCGAGGGAGGGAGAGGTTGTGCTCGCGAAGGTCGATGTGGACGCCAACCAGGGCCTCGCTTCCCGCTACGGGATCCAGGGGATCCCGGCCGTGAAGGCATTTCGCGACGGAGCCGTCGAGCGAGAGTTCGTCGGGGCCCAGCCGCCCGCGGCGGTGGAGGGGTTCTTCGACTCGCTGGTCCCGTCGCGCGCCGACGGCCTGGTCGCTGCCGGCGACGAGGAATCGCTGCGCGAGGCACTGGAGCTGGAGCCGGGCCGCGTCGACGCCACCCTGGCGCTGGCGCGGATCCTGCGCGGCCGCGACGCCGGCGAGGAGGCGCTCAGCTACCTGAATCGGATCGAAGGCGACTTCGAGGCGGACGGCCTGGCGGCGCGGATCAGGCTCGGGGACGATGCCGCGGAGCCGTTGGCCGACGGCATCGCGGCGCTCGACGAAGGGCGCCTCGACGATGGAGTCGAGGCGCTGCTGGCGGAGCTGGTCGCCGCCGAGGACGGACGGCGCGAAGACATCCGCCGTGCGGTCGTCGGAGCGCTGGCGACGCTCGATCCGGGCGAGGAACGGGCGCGCGAGTACCGCCGCCGCCTTGCCGCCGCGATTTACTAGTTGGACTTCAGCTTTGTGCGGCGGAGCTTGCCGCCGGCCTCGTGGCAACTGCGCTGGAGGTGCCCCACGTCGGGCCCGGGCGGGCCGAAGGTGGTCGCGACGAAGATCAAGGCACCGTCTCGCTCGCAGGTCGATTCGAAGACCGGATGGGGCCGGGTCGGGCGATCTGCCGATGCGGCTGCCACCGGGCCTCCCAACACGGTTGTCAGGGCAATCGCACCGATGATGAAGTGCCGTCGCATGCTTCCTCCTCGCTGGGCCTGAAGCGGTTGTCGGCGCAGGGAACGTCGGTCACGAGGTTGGCGACGATGCCTCGACCGATGTTCGTATGCGTCGAGTCGCCCATGCCTGGACCGCTCAGCCGGGCGCTTCGTGCTGGCCGGCGAATGTCTCGGCGAGGCTGAGGGTGTCGCGGTCGATCTCCGCCTCGACAACGTCGTATCGATTCGCCAGCGCCGCGACGATTGCGGCCTCGACGGCGTCGATGCCGGTCCCCGGAGCTTCTTCGGTGACGCTGCCGGTCGTGTCCGGGTCCCAGTCGAGCCCGAGGGCCTCGTAGACCGGCACGAGAACGCGGCGAACCTCTGCCGCCCCGTCGGCTACCAGCACGCCGCCGACATGGGCGCCATCGGCGATCAGCCGCTGGCCGATCCCGGCCAGCTTCACCTCTCCGCGGGCGTTGACGCTGTACTCGCCCGGGCAGTACTCGCCCGCGACCTCGCCGATGCGGGCGTCGACGCCGAGCCCGGCCAGCGCCTCCCGCAGCAGCTCGGCGGTCTCGCGAAAGCGCGCCTCGGTGGCGCGGCGCGGATCGGCCTCGCGCTGGGCGTGGGAGAAGCTCAGCGTGCCCTCGGTATAGGCGGCGGCGCGGCCGCCCGCGAGACGCTCGACGGCGTCGTAGCCGGCCGATCTCGCCGCCGCCAGGGCACTCGTATAGCCAGCGCTGGCGGTGTCGCGCTTGCCGAAGGCGACGACCCGGCCCGGACGCCCGATGCGGACCGTCTCCGGCAGCTCCCCGGCGGCGACGCGATGCACGATCGCCCGCGAGACGGCGGTGCCAAACGCGGGCCGGTCGGGAAAGGACGCTCGAAGGAGCTGAACGGTCCTCTTCAAGCGCTGACCCGCGTTCGGTAGCGCTGCACCGCGACTGCTGTCCAGATCGCCTCGACCACGCCGAAGGGTCACGCTCCGGAGGCAAAGCCATAGGCACTCGAAAGGGCGCAGCCGCAAGCGAACGCAGCGGTGAAGCCAGGCCCGCGCCTCTCAAGCGCGTACATCAGCATCATGAAGCTGAGCGCCGAGACGCCGAACAGCGTCAGCATCTAGACGCCGAGGGCGTGGGCGATTGCTGCTAGCGCCGGCTCGTGCTGTCGCTCCGACACCGAGATCGAGAGCTGTCGAGAGTCCGGGTCCCAGTCGAGCCCGAAGAAGGAGCAGCATTGGCTCTCGACCTCGACCAGCTGGGGGACTACCGCCGTGCCGCTTGGGGCGACTCTGACGATCAGGCGGCGGCGCGTGCGCTCCAAGACATCGGCGTCGTCGCCAGCACGCCGGTAGCGCTCTAGCTGGCGCTTGGTCCCCTCTCCATCGAGGGCGCAACTGGGAATGACGGGAAGGCCCATGCAGGAACTGTGGCAGGCGTGGTGCCTGCGCTTATACAGCGATTGCCCAAGTGTGACGAGCGTCACACATGCGCAACATCGCTCCTTGGCAGGGTTCCTGTTCACGCACGGAACAGGACCCCGGCAGGCGCCACGCGGGAGCGGCGCCCCAGAGACATCCGCCGGGGCAAGCAGTCCGGATTAGTCGCCATTTGCCTCGCACCGTTCGCGAGGCCGACGCGGCCGAGGCGCGCGCGAAGCGTGCGACCCGACCGGGCATCGACCCACGAACGGAGGTGGTTTACCCGTGCTTGCAAGAAAAATCGGAATTACGACCGCGGCCCTGGCCGCGAGCGCCTTTCCAGCCGTCGCGATTGCGGCGGCCGGCGGGGAAGACAAGAAGCAGACCTCGGCCGCGGAACGCGGCGAGGCGAAGATCGCGCCGCTTCAGCGTCCGGTGCGCCGCCTGCACAAGACGATCGACGTGCAGGTCAAGCAGATCCGGGCCGCGCAGCGCCGCCAGCGCCAGCAGGAGCTCGAGGAGGCTTACGCGACCCTGCCCGGCGGCGTCTCGATCGAGACCCTGGAGGCGATCGCAGCCTGCGAGTCGGGCGGCGATCCGACGATCGTCTCCGCCGACGGCAGCTATCGCGGCAAGTACCAGTTCGACTACGGCACCTGGGCCTCAGTCGGCGGGTCGGGCGATCCGGCGGCGGCCCCGGAGGCCGAGCAGGACTACCGGGCGGCGCTGCTCTACGCGCAGGCCGGGTCCAGTCCCTGGCCCGTCTGCGGCGTCTAGGCGGCGGTATCGGGATCCTCGCCGAGGAGCGCCTCGCGGAAGACGCGGGCCTCCTCGGCGAAGAGCTCGCCGAAGCTGCTCGCCCGATCCCTGAGGATCCGGCGCTTCGTCTCCAGCGTTGCCGACCGGGGGGCGGCGGCGACGCTGGTCGCGAGCTCCAGTGAGCGCTCCAGGCTGGTGTCGT
Source organism: uncultured Actinomycetes bacterium (assembly GCA_963793785.1). Lineage (GTDB taxonomy): Bacteria > Actinomycetota > Thermoleophilia > Solirubrobacterales > 70-9 > CAWCBH01. The sequence goes on along the minus strand of CAWCBH010000003.1, from coordinate 1,709,048 downwards.
CGGCGACGACCTCGTTGACGATTCCAAGCCGCAGGGCCTCGCCGGCGTCGAACACCCGGCCGGTCAGGGTCAGGTCCGCCGCCGCCGAGGGCCCGAGCACGGCCCGCGCCGACGCATAGGACGGCGGGATGCCCCGCGGCAGCTCCGGGAAGCCGAAGCTCGCCGACTGCGCCGCGACCCGCAGGTCGCAGAGCAGCGCCAGCGCGAAGCCCCCGGCCAGCGCCGGGCCGTTGACGGCCGCGACGACCGGGCGCGGGCACGAGCCGACCGCCTCGAAGGCCCCGGTCGACGTCTCGACCAGGCGCCGCTTGTGGCCCGGGTCGCCGCCGAACTCGGTCACGTCCATGCCGGCACAGAAGCTGCTGCCGGCGCCGGTCAAGACGACGCAGCCGACGTTCTCGTCGTCGCCGAGCGCTCCGAAGGCATCTGTCAGCTCGATCCGCAGGTCGATCGAGAGCGCGTTGCGCTTCTCGGGCCGCTGCAGGGTGACGACCGCGACCGAGTCGCGATGCTCGATCGAAAGCAGCCCCGGCACGCCCGCATCATCTCACCGCCACAGGCAGACTCCCAGCCTGCGCACCCGAACCGAGGAGGACCGTTGAGATCGCACACTGTCTATAGGACCTTCGAAACCGAGCAGCGGCGCGAGCTGGTGCGGATCACCGAGGACGTGCAGGCAGCGGTCGACGAGGCCGGGATCGCCGAGGGCATGGCGCTGGTCTCGGCGATGCACATCACCGCCGGCGTCTGGGTCAACGACGACGAGCCGGGCATCCACGAGGACATGCTGGAGTGGCTCGACAAGCTGGCGCCGCCGAGCTGGACCGCTCCCTCCAACGACGTCGCCGAGGCGCTGCTGCCCGAGGGCGGCGACTACCGCCACCACCGCGGCGGTGAGGACAACGGCGACGCCCACCTCAAGAACCTCCTCGTCCACCATCAGGCGATCCTGCCGGTCACCGAAGGGCGGCTGGACCTCGGCCCCTGGCAGCAGGTCTTCTACTGCGAGTTCGATGGCCGCCGTGCGAAGCGGCTGGTGATCAAGGTGCTTGGGGAGTGACCGTGTGCGCTACAGAACCGGACGGCTGAGCCGCTCGGAGACCGGCGGAAAAAGCGGCCCCGGGGGCCGCACGTCGCGGAGCACCAACGGGTCGTGCCGCCCGATTGCGAGGGCGGTGCGGCCGGGCGCGAATTCCTCCAGCTGGCGCTGGATACAGCGGGTGCAGCTGCATTCGGGGACGCTGATCCCCGTGTGCGGGCAGATCGACATCGGACAACCTCCTCCGGGCACGGGCGGACAGGCGGCGGCGAGATTAGACCTGCCGGCGGCGGGAAAACCGAGGTCCGGCGGGACCGGAGGGGCGTTGCCGAGATGAGGGTGAAAGGATGGAAGAACTTGCTCGTCGCGGTGATCGACATCGGCACCAACACGACGCGCCTGTTGGTTGCCGAGGTCGAAGGCGACAGGGTGCGAACACGGCTCGAGCGACGCCATTTCATCTCCCTCGGCGCGCAGGGCCCGCGCCCGATGGCCGAGCTGATCGGCCGCGAAGTCGCCGTCGCGCGCCGAGCAGGAGTGCCCAACCCGATGGTGGTCGGAACCGCCGCCTTGCGGCGCTCGCCGGAGCTGCGGCGCCTCGGGCGGGCATGCGAGCGAGCCGGCATCGGCCCGCTGCGGGTGCTGGGCGAGAACGAGGAGGCCGAGCTGGCCTTCCTCGGCGCCACCGCCGGCCAGCCGCAGGAGCTGCCGCAGTCGGTCGCTGTGATCGACGTCGGCGGGGGCTCGACCGAGATCGTCGCCGGTGCCCCGGGCCGGCACCCCGACTGGTGGGCCTCGCGACCGGTCGGCTCCCAGAACCTGACCGAGCGGGCGCTGCTCTCCGATCCGCCCAGCGCCGACCAGCTTGCCGCGGCGCGCAACGCCGCCGCGCGCCGCCTCGCCGGCATCGAGACGCCGCCCTGCGAGATCGCGCTCGTGGCCGGCGGGCTCGCTCCCTGCGCCGGCTCAGCGGCGGCACCCTCGGCCGGGAGGGCATCGGGGCGCTCCTCGACCGCCTGCTCGCCGACCGCAGCGAGCGGGTCGGGCGAGCGGCTCGGCCTCGCACCCCGGCGGGCGCGGCTCCTGCCCGCGGCGCTGGTCGTGCTCGAGGCGATCTGCGAGCTGGTCCCGGAGCCGCTTCGGATCGCCCCGGGCGGAGTTCGCGAAGGGCTGGCCATATCGCTTGCCCACGATCCGGACCGAACCGGCAGCGAGCTGCGATGAACGACGCGATACCCGCACCCGACGCCGAGGGCCCGCCCGAGAAGGCTCCACGCGAGGCGATCGCCGAGGCGAAGGTCAAAGCGCCGACCCGCGGCAACCGGCGCCTGGAGAGTTTCCTCGAGGCGGTCAACGACGACCAGCAGGTGCGCGCCTGGTGGTACATGGCGCAGGTGCACGCAGAGCGGCGGGGGATGTCGGACCACTCATGGGTCCACGTGCAGATCGTCCTCAACATCGCGCTGCGGCTGCTGCGCCTGCTGGCGAGGGCGGACGTGCAGCCGGCGATGGTCGCCGACCACGCGATGACCGTCCGCGATGCCGAGGTCGTGGTCGCCGGAGGCGCGCTCCTGCACGACGTCGGCATGTCGATCCACCGCACCGACCATGAGGCCTACAGCCTCTTCCTCGCCCGCGAGGCGCTGGAGCGGCTGCTCGGCGACGTCTACAAGGAGCCGCAGCGCACGATCGTCATCGCCGAGATCCTGCACTCGATCATCGGCCACCGGCGTCGCGGCGAGCCCTACACGCTGGAGGGGGGCGTGGTCAGGGTCGCCGACGCCCTCGACATGGCGCAGGGGCGGTCGCGGATGCCGCTGGAGGCCGGCCAGGAGGGGATCCACTCGATCTCCGCCGCGGCCGTCGACGAGGTCCGCATCTCCGCCGGCGAGGAGCGCCCGGTGCGAATCGAGATCGAGCTCAACAACTCCGCCGGCATCTTCCAGGTCGACGACCTGCTGGCGACCAAGATCCGCGGCACCCCTCTCGAGGGCCGCCTGGAGGTTGTGGCCGAGATCGAAGGCGAGAGCGAGAAGCGGCTCTTGAGCGCCTTCCGCCTACCCGGCTAGAGCGGCCGTAGCCTGTCCAGGAATGGCAGCGGGTCGAGGACAGGCCCGTAACTGCCGCGACCCTCGCGCACCTCGAAGTGGAGGTGGTCGCCGTAGCAGGAGCCCGTGCAGCCGAGTTCGCCGACCGGCTGACCGGCGCGGACCTTCTCCCCGGCCGAGACCGAGGCCGGGGCCAGCAGGTGGAGGTAGTTGTAGGTCTGCTGTCGCTGCGGATCGAAGATCGAGACGTAGTTGCCGCGACCGCCGTCGGCGCCCGCCTCGACGACGACGCCCTCGTCGACGGCGACCAGCGGGGTGCCGGCGGCCGCGAAGAGGTCCACTCCCTCGTGGCCGCGGCCGGCGCCGAGCCCGTCGCCGACGTCAAGCGGCGCCCGCAGGGGACGGAACGGGCCCCGCTCCGGCGGCGGGCCGATCGGATCGGCCAGGAAGGCCTGGGCGCGATCGGGCGCGAGAAGGCCTCCCGCGAGGGGCACGGCCGGCATGGCGGCGATGATCGTTGTCGTCGCAGCGAACAGGGCCGCTGCCCTTCTGGCTCCCATCAGAGCTCCCTTGCCGTTGACGCGCCCGCGCGCGGATTGGTCAGTGCCGAGCAGTGCTCGGCGGCGGGCGAGGCTGGGTACTACACCAAATTGGGTAGACGTCTCGCCTCTGTGACGGAGGTCACGCAAGCCCGCTTGCAGGCTGCGTAAGGGGCCGGGCGGTCTAGCTCAGGCGCTCGAGGTCGTAGCGCCGTTGCTCGCGGCGCTTCTCGAGGCGTCCCTGCAGCAGCGACAGGCTGATGACGAGGATCGCGAAGAAGGCGATCACGCCAAAGCAGAAGAAGGTGATGATCTTGTCGTTGGTGCGCCCGGCGAGGCCGACGCCGTCGGCCGCCATCGCCGGGCTGGCGAGGAGCAGCAGAAGCGCCAGCACGGTGCCGCTGATGGCCAGCGATCCCAGCGTCCGCCGTCGCGCGCTCACGGGCCTGAATCTAGCGCACCGTCACTACGATCCCGCCGATGTCCATCCTGGAAGCGATCCTCCTGGGCATCGTGCAGGGGCTGACCGAGTTCTTGCCGATCTCGTCGTCGGGGCACCTGATCCTGGTTCCCTGGATTCAGGACTACCGCTTCCTGATCGAGAACCCGGACTTCAACAAGACCTTCGACGTGGCGCTGCACGCCGGCACCCTGGTCGCCGTCGTCTGGTACTTCCGCGCCGACCTGCGGCGGATGGCCGTGGGGCTGCGGCGATCGCTCGCCAAGCGGGCGATCGAGGGCGTCGACGAGCGGCTCGCCTGGGTGGTGGTGATCGGGACGATCCCGGCGGTGATCGTCGGCGCCCTCGGCGAGGACTGGATCGACGACAACCTCGGCGAGCCGTGGATGATCGCCGTCTCGCTGATCGTCTTCGGGCTGATCCTCGCCCACGCCGACCGGCGGCCCCAGCGCGAGGCGCTGGAGGAGGTCAGCCTCAGGCACGGGGTGATCATCGGCCTCGCGCAGTCGCTGGCGCTCTCGCCGGGGACCTCCCGCTCCGGGGTCACGATCACCGCCGGCCGCTACCTGGGGCTGACCCGCGACGCCGCGGCGCGGATCTCCTTCCTGCTGCTGGTCCCGGTCACCGCCGGGGCGGTGCTCTTCAAGGGCGTCGAGGCCCTGGTCGAGGGGCTTCCGGACGGCGTCATCGGGCCGATGATCGCCGGCACGATCGCCTCCGCGGTGGCCGGTTACGCGGCGATCGCCGGTCTGCTGGCGGTGGTGCGCCGCCACTCCTACGACGGCTTCGTCTACTACCGCGTCGCCGTCGGGGTGCTGGTTCTGCTGCTGATCGCGGCGGACATCCGCCCGCCTACGTTCTGACCGCCGCGAGGGCTTCGGCGCGATCGCGGAAGTTCTCCAGCCGGATCACCTTGCGACCGCGGAAAGTCCAGACCTGGAAGTAGCGGAAGTCGGTTGCCGCACCGCTGCCGCTTCCGACTCCACGCTGACGCACTGTCGCGACGACGCTGTCTCCGGCGTCGGCCATCTCCTCCGCTTCGATGCTGATTCGCGACCAGGGCTCCAGGAAGCCGCGCGTGTACTCCTCGAGCCGAGCGACGCCGAGATAGGTCCCGGAGTCGGGAAACCCCGGACCGAGGACGAAGAGGACGAGCGGGTCGACCAGATCCATGCTGGCCTTGAAGTCACCCTCGGCCCATCGCTCATAGACAGCCCGGACCGCCTCCAGGTTCTCCGCTGACATCGCCGCCCAGTATCGCGGCAAAGAAAAGCGCGCGACCCGTGGGCAGGGAGGTGGGCCGCGCGCGCTGACGAGAGAGGAATCTCGTGAGTGGAGGCAGTCTGCCCACGCCGTTCCGAGCCGCTGGTGAAGATTCGGAGAATGCGAAGGAACGACGCCCGGAACGGTCTCCGCAAATAAGGCGAAAATCTGTGAACATCCGGTGAACGGCGTCCAGCTGGTGCGGTCCGATCGGGGCCCCTCCCTACAATCGCCCCAGATGAGAGGGGTGCGCCGGGCCGGTTTCGGCGCAGACCATGAGCAGCCCGCACGAAATGATCAGGCTCGCCGTAATCGACAACGACAGCGGTTTCGTCACGGTGCTCGCGAAACGCGCCGAAGCCGCCGGCTGGCAGCAGCGCCAGCTGGCGAGCGCGGTGCCGCCGGAAGAGCTGGTGGCGATGAAGCTGAACGCGTTGGTGCTCGACCCGGCAGTCCTCGGAGCGGCCGGATGGGCATACCTGGAGCGCATCTGCGGGATGCTTCCCGACCTCGGCGTGGTCGTCTGCACGGGTAAGTCGAGCGTCGCACAGCGAGTGCGCGGCCTGCGGCTCGGCGCCGACGACTGGGTCAGCAAGCCCTGCCATCCCGAGGAGGTCATCGCTCGGATCGAGGCGGTCGCGCGCCGCCGCCGGCGCAACCGCGTCCGGGCCGACGTGGGACCGCTGGTGGCGGGGGAGCTGGAGATCCGCACCGATCAGTTCCAGGCCTTCGTGAGCGGCCAGAGCGTCGATCTGACCCGCCGCGAGTTCGAGTTGCTGAACCTGCTTGCCGAGGCGAAGGGCCAGGTGCTCGAGCGGGAGGCGATCTACGAGCGGGTCTGGGGCTACGCGATGGCGCACGGCGATCGCTCGGTCGACGTATTCGTGCGCAAGCTGCGCCAGAAGCTGCAAAAGCGCTCGCCGAGCTGGGGCTACATCCACACGCACTTCGGGGTCGGATACCGCTTCGACCCCGAGCCCGACGTGCCGGCAGACCTCGAGGGTCCGGCCGAGGCTGAGGCCGAAACGGCAGCGGCAGAAGCGGCCCGCGTCACTGCCTCCTGAGCCCGGGCTCCGCGACTTCACAGGAGGATCACTCGGCGCCGCCGCGTAGCCCCTAGCGTTGCGGGCATGGTCGAGAAGGCGATCCAGCAGCTGCGCCGGCTCGGCTCGCGCGCGGAAGCGATGGGCAGATGCCCGGTCTGCGGCGAGACGGTCAAGGCCGGACAGGACCCGATCCGCGCCTGGGCGGGCAAGTACGCGCACCGTGGCTGTGGCACCTATGTGAAGCGGGCCGACCGGGCACGCGGCGGCGCTCATTCACACCGCGTTCACACCAGATTCACAGGCGGGTAACCGAGCCGGCCCGACGGCGGGCAATCCTCGCTCCGTGAGCGCGGACAACGGGCAACCGCCGCATTACCAGGCCGGGCGGCTCGAGATCCGCCCCGATGAGCACGCGGCGCTGGTCGACGGCAGGCCGCTGAGCCTGACGATGCGCGAGCTGCAGCTGCTGACCACGCTGGCAGCCCATCCGCAGCGGATCATGACCCGGGAAGAGCTGTACGCAGAAGTCTGGGGACGCGAGCCGCAGCGGGCCGACCGCTCGGTCGACGTCTATGTCAGTCGGCTGCGGGCGAAGCTCGGCTCGGCGATCCCGGAGCTGCGGCTGATCCACACCCACACCGGGATCGGCTATCGCTTCTCGCCTGACACCTGAGCCGAGTTGCGGGCATTCACATCTTTTTTACAACGGCGCTACAGGCGAGTAACAAGCTGCCCTGGACTCGCTGAAAGTCTGGCCTCGTTCCCTCGGCCCGATGGGCCGGCTCTCGATGAGCGACTCAACGACAAAGGAGACTCGTGTGAATAGGTCCAGGCTTTGGGCGGTTCTGCTTTCGCTGATCGTCCTCGCGCTCGGAGTCGCCGCCTGCGGCGACGACGACGATGACACGACCGGCGGCAGCGGCGACACGGCTGCCCAGAGGGGGTGACCTGTCGGGCACGATCCGGATTGACGGCTCCAGCACGGTGGCACCGCTCACCGAAGCGATCGCCGAAGGCTTCCAGGCCGAGAACCCCGACGTCCGGGTGACGGTCGGCACCTCCGGCACCGGCGGCGGCTTCGAGAAGTTCTGTGTCGGCGAGACCGACATCTCCGACGCATCCCGCGCGATCGAGCCGGAAGAGATCGCGATCTGCAAGAAGAACAACATCGTCAACGAGGAAGTCAGGGTCGCGACCGATGCGCTGACGGTCGTCGTCAACCCGGAGAATCCGGTCACTTGCCTCACCGTCGAGCAGCTCGGCGCCGTCTGGGGGCCCGACTCGAAGCTCTCGAGCTGGTCCGACATCCCGGGCCTGCAGGAGGACTTCGACGAGGAGCTGGCGCTGTTCGGGCCGGGCACCGACTCCGGGACGTTCGACTACTTCACCGAGGAGATCAACGGTGAGGAGGGTGCCTCCCGCAAGGACTACAACAACGTCGGCGAGAACGACAATGCCACCGTCTCCGGAGTCCAGGGCTCCCCGGGCGGAATGGGCTACTTCGGCTTCTCCTTCTTCGAGGAGAACCAGGACACGCTGAAGGCGCTCGAGGTCGATGGCGGCAAGGGTTGTGTCGCCCCCTCCGTGGAGACGGGCCAGGATGGCACCTACACGCCGCTCTCTCGTCCGCTGTTCATCTACCCGAGCGAGCAGGCGCTGCAGAAGCCGGAGGTGAAGGCGTTCGTCGACTACTACCTCGCGAACGTCAACAGCGCCGCTGAGTCGCTCGGGTTCATCCCGCTCACCGATCAGCAGCTGCAGCAGTCCGAGAGCGCAGCGGCCAAGCTCGGGTAGAGGCACCCGGCGGGAACCAGGCAGTGGAAGCGACAGGCATCGGGGCCGGGGGACCGGCGGGGGGAAGTCCCTCCCGCCGGCTCCAGGCCCCGGGCCCGCGCTACGGCGAGAAGGTCATCCACGGCCTTCTCGCCTTCTGCGCGATCCTCTCCGTTCTCACCACGACCGCGATCGTCATCTCGCTGATCGGGCCGACGTTCGGGTTCTTCGACGTGGTTCCGATCGGAGACTTCATCTTCGGAACCGAGTGGACGCCGCAGTTCGAGCCGCCCAGCTTCGGCGTCCTGGCGATCGTCGCCGGAACGCTGAACGTCGCGCTTTGGGCGATGCTGTTCGCGGTCCCGATCGGGCTCGCTTCGGCGATCTATCTGAGCGAGTACGCGACGCCGCGGGTCCGCAAGACCGTCAAGCCGATCCTCGAGATCCTGGCCGGGATCCCGACCGTCGCGATCGGCTTCTTCGCCGCGACCTTCATCCTCCCCGAGATCATCCAGCCCCTCTGGCCCGACGAGTTCCTCGGCGGTGCGGTGGGCAAGCCGTTCATGGCGCTCGCCGCCAGCCTCGGCATCGGCCTGATGGTCGTCCCGATCATCGCCTCGATCTCCGAGGACGCGATGACGGCGGTCCCGAACGGCCTCCGCGAGGGCGCCTACGCGATGGGCGCGACGAAGATGCGGGTGTCGACGCGGGTCGTCTTCCCGGCGGCGCTGTCGGGCATCGTCGCCTCGATCGTGCTGGCGATCTCGCGCACGGTCGGCGAGACGATGATCGTCCTCCTCGCCGCCGGCTCGACGCCGAACCTGACCTTCAACCCGGTCGAGCCGATCCAGGCGATGACGGCGTACATCGGTGTTACCGCGACAGGCGACATCTCCACCGGCACGATCGACTACAAGTCGATCTTCGCGGTCGGGACCGTCCTCTTCGTCATGACCCTGGCGATGAACATGCTCAGCATCAGGCTGGTCCGCCGCTACCGCGAGGTCTATGACTGATGGAAGGTGCGGAGGTCCAGACCGAGCGGACCCGTCTGGCAGTCGCGGGGGCCCGCGCGAACGTCGCTGCGGTCCTCAACAACCAGCCACGGCGCGACGTGATCCTCAACACCGTCTTCGCGGGATTGTTGATGCTGGCGATCGTGACCGCGCTGGCAGGCCTGGTAGCGCTTCTCGCCCAGGCCGCCGTGAAGGCGGCGCCCGCGTTCAGCAGCGAGCTGTTCACCAACGTCCCCTCGACGATCGACCCCTCAAACGCCGGGTTTCGCCCGGCGATCATCGGCTCGCTGGAGCTGATCGGGGGCGTGATCCTGTTCGTCGTCCCGGTCGGTGTCGGCGCCGCGATCTACCTGGAGGAGTACGCCGACCACACGAAGTGGTGGAACCGCGTGATCGAGGTCAACATCCAGAACCTGGCCGCGGTCCCCTCGATCATCTACGGCATCCTCGGCCTCGCCTTCATCGTCCGCGGGACACTCGACCTCGGCTTCATCCTCGCGGCGGGATCGCTGACCCTGGCGCTGCTGGTGTTGCCGGTCGTGATCATCGCCGCCCGCGAGGCGATCAAGGCGGTGCCCCCCTCGATCCGGGAGGGGTCGCTGGCTCTCGGAGCCACCAAGTGGCAGACGATCCGCCACCAGGTCCTGCCGGCGGCGATCCCAGGCATCGCCACGGGGGTCATCCTCGCCGTCTCGCGGGCGCTCGGCGAGGCGGCGCCGCTGCTGCTGGTCGGGGCGACGGTGTTCGTCACCTTCGACCCGACCCCGTTCTCGCCGGACGGGTACTCCGCGCTGCCGGTGCAGATCTACCAGTTCGCGGTCCGGCCTCAGGAGGAGTTCCAGGCGCTGGCGGCGGCCGGAATCATCGTCATGTTGATCGTTCTGCTGGCGATGAACTCGTTCGCAATCTGGCTTCGAAATCGCTACGAGCAAAGGTGGTAGGTGATCTAAGGTGGCTGAGTACGTGACCGAGGAAGAGCGCCAGCAGCAGGCCGAGTCGGCTTCAAGGGCGCATGAACGCGGGCTTGCCAAGCCGATCGAGGTCGGCGGATCGACGCACACTCCGCACGCCAGGCACAAGGACGCCGTCTTCTCGACCAAGGACGTCAGCGTCCGCTACGACGGCAAGCCGGCGGTGCAGGAGGTCAGCTTCGACATCTACAAGAACAACATCACGGCGCTGATAGGTCCTTCGGGCTGCGGCAAGAGCACCCTGATCCGTTGCTTCAACCGCATGAACGACCTGATCCCCACGGCCAAGGTGGATGGCCAGATCCTCTACCACGGCGAGGACCTCTACGGGCCGGACGTCGACCCGGTGCAGGCGCGGAAGCTGATCGGGATGGTGTTCCAGAAGCCGAACCCGTTCCCGAAGTCGATCTACGAGAACATCGCCTTCGGACCGAAGCTGCTCGGCCTTGGCGATGTGGACGACCGAGTCAAGCACGCGCTGGAGTCAGCGGCGCTCTGGGACGAGGTCAAGGACCGTCTCGACAGCAACGCCTTTGGCATGTCAGGCGGTCAGCAGCAGCGGCTCTGCATCGCCCGCTGCGTCGCCGTCGACCCCGACGTGATCCTGATGGACGAGCCCTGCTCGGCGCTGGACCCGATCTCGACCGGCAAGATCGAGGACCTGATGCTGGACCTCAAGAAGGAGTTCTCGATCGTGATCGTCACCCACAACATGCAGCAGGCGGCGCGGGTATCGGACATGACCGCGTTCCTGATCGTCGAGCTTGATTCGACCGAGCAGAACCGCTGGGGTCGGATCATCGAGTACGACGACACCGAGAAGATCTTCACCAATCCCGCCGACAAGCGCACCGAGGATTACGTCTCGGGCAAGGTGGGATGAGCGGGTGACGGAGTCGGTTCGCGTGCACTACCAGGCAGAGCTCGAGTACCTGGAGCGGCGGGCGCTGGAGGGTCTCGACATGGTCGCCTCCGCGCTCGAGCGCACGACGGAGGCAACCGAGCACCAGGACGTCGAGCTGGCGCAGCTCGTGATCACCGACGACGACCGGATCGACGGGCGCTACCTGGAGGTCCACCAGAGCCTGATCACCCTGCTCGCCACGCAGCACCCCGTGGCCACCGACCTGCGGCTGATCTCGGCGTTGCTGCACGTGATGAAGAACGTGGAGCGGATGGGCGACCAGTGCGTGAACATCTGCAAGCTGATCCCGCTCTCCGGCCACGAACCGCCGTCAGACGAGGAGATGCTGAAGCGGATCTTGATGATGGGCAAGCAGGTCCGCACCGAGATCAGCCAGGCCAAGCGGGCGTTCGAGAATCGCGATGACGAGATGGCCCGCGACCTGGTCCGCCAAGACGACGTCGTCGACAACCTCAACAAGGAGTGCTTCCACATCGCGCTGGAGATCGGCGACGACGCCGACAAACGCGAGTGGGCGATGACGATGATGCTCGCCGCGCGCGCCCTGGAGCGGATCGGCGATAACGCCGTCGATATCGGCGAGCAGGTCGCCTTCATCGTCACCGGGCTGTTCCGCGAGTTCGAGGACGCGTCGCACCCCGGCGCCGCGATTCTCGACCCGCAGGCCTGAGCCGGCGCGCCCGGGGCCGGGCGCTGCCTATCATTCGGCTTGATGCGGGGTATCGGGAGGAAAACCCTGCCGGCGTTGGCCTTGGCGCTGGCGACGACGGCGCTGATCGTTCCGGCTGCCGGGGCGGCGAAGCGCTGCCCACCGCCGGGCGATGGCGAGTGGACCCGCGCGACTGCCGCCGAGGCGGGAATGGACGCGGCGAAGCTGCAGGCGGCGATCGACTACGGGACCTCGCAGCAGAGCTTCGCGGTGCGGGTCTTTCGCCACGGTTGCCTGGTCGGCGAGGACCGCGCCGCCGCCGCCAACCGCAACCAGCGCTTCCAGAGCTGGTCGATGGCGAAGTCGATCACCGCGCTGACCTTCATGCGGGCGATGACGAAGCGGCTGATCAGCCCCGAGGACCCGATCGGCTCGCTGATCACCGAGGCCGACCGTCCGCACGGCGCGATCACGATGCGCAACCTGCTGACGATGACCAGCGGCCTGCGCTGGAACGGGTTCCGCGACTACAACGTCTTCATGCCCGACCGCCTGCGCGAGGCGTTGACCGTCGAGGTGGCCCGGGGGCGTGGTGCCTACTACGAGTACTCGCAGAGCGGGCCGGCGCTGCTGGCGGAGTCGGTGGCACGGGCGGTGGGCGAGGACTTCCAGGCCTTTGCGCAACGGGAGCTGTTCGGTCCGCTCGGGATTGAGCCTGGAAGCTGGAACTGGGGCCGTGACTCGGCCGGGCACACGCAGGGGTTCTTCGACCTGCACATGACGCCGGACGACTACGGGCGCCTCGGCGAGCTGCTTCGCCGGGGCGGCAAGTGGCGCGGCCGGCGGTTGATCGCCCCCCGCATCGCTCGCGCCGCCGTGCGCGCGACCCGGACCAACGGCTGCTACGCGTGGATGATCTGGGTCAACGCGCGCAAGCCCTGCGTCGGACCGCGGGTCGGCGAGCGCCCTGTCGACGATGCCCGCGAGTTCCCGGAGCTGCCCGCCGACATGTACCACTACGCGGGCCTCTTCGGCCAGCTGGTGGCGGTCTTCCCGAGCCAGGGCGTGATCGTCGTCCGGACCGGCCAGGAGGCGGACGCGGGTGGTTTCACCGGCGGGAGCGGCTACCAGAACGAGCTCTTCAAGCGCGTCCTCGGCGCGATCACCGACCAGCGCATCGTCCCGCCCGGCGATGCCCGCGACGCCGGCAAGGTCTCGCGCGAGGACGTCGACGGCGGCTTCCACACCGCCGTCTTCGAGCCCGAGCAATACACCGGCGGCTTCTTCACCCCGCCGCTTCCCGCCGCCGGGCCCGAGCGCGCCCGGGCGGTGATCCTCGAGCAGGTGAGCCGCCGGGTGAAAGCGGGCTGGAAGGTTCCGGTGCGGGTCGCCTGCCCGCGGCTGGCCGAGAGCCCCTGCCGCGGGACCGTGCGCATGCGGGGAGCGGGCTTGAAGGAGCTCGACCTGGCGCCGGGTGCGGTTCGGATCCTCCGCTTCCGGCTCCGCCAGAGCGCCCGTCCGGCGCCGGGTCACAGGCTCCGAACCCGCGTTTTCGCCCGCAATCCAGACTCCACCGGCGGCACCCCCTCGAACCTGCCGCTGGTGCTGCGACCCCCGCGTCGCTAGGCCGCGACCGGCTCCGGCGCGAGCAGCAACTCGCGCGCCCGGGCAAACAGCTGCGCCGGATCGGTGCGGTGGGGCGGGTGGATCTCCATCAGCAGCGGGGCGGGGTGGTCGTTCAGGTGGGGGGCAATACGGCGCCACGGCAGCGTCCCGCGGCCGGGGGGCAGGTGCAGGTCGAGCCGCAGCGGATCCAGCTCCGGCCGGGAACGGATTCCGCGGCGGGCGCCGAGGTTGTCGTGAACATGGAAGAGGATCGTGCAGTCGAGCACCGGTTTCAGCAGCTCGGTCACGTCCGAGTGGCGCAGGTCGGCGACGATGTGGGCGTGGCCTAGGTCCGTGCAGACGCCGACCGCGGAGGAGGAGATCCGCCGGACCAGCGAGCGCAGGATTCGCGGCGTGTGTCCGAGCCGCTCGGGGCCGATGAAGACCGGCGCGAGGTTCTCGATCGCGATCGCCACGCCGAGGCGCTCGGCCAGCAGCGCCAGCCGGGCCAGGGACCGAGTCTCTGCGAGCAGGGCGTCCTCGCTGTCGGGGGAGTCAGGCAGGTTGCGGGCGTGGTAGACGACCGCCGCGGCACCGGCCTCGGCTGCATAGGTGAGCAGGCCCTCGATGACGCGGTCGGCCGTGGGTGAGCCGGCGATCACAGCGCCGGGCCCGTGAACGACGGTCTGCAGAGAGGTCGTCTCCAGCGCCTCCGCGACCGCCTTGGCGTGCGCCAAACACGCCCTCGGGTCGATCAGCACCGCAGCCGGAGGGGACGGCACCTGGGTCCAGCCGAACCCTGCCGCCTCGAAGCTCTTGAGCAGCGGCCGGGCCGGCCACCACTCGTGCGGCACGTTCAGGCCCAGGCGTCGGTCTGGCTGGTCCAGGTGCACTTCTGAAGTCATTTTCGACTTCACGGCGCCGATCGCGTGAAGCGCCGGTGAAGCTCCTGTGAAGACGATGTTGTCGGCCGATCCTCGCGGCGGGCGTGTCCACACGGTCTGCGAACATGGGTCGTCCGTCCGCCCGATGCTCTGCGCCGCGATCGACATCGGCTCCAACACGACCAGGCTGCTCGTCGCCGAGCCGCTCGATGGGCAGTTGAAGAAGGTGATGGAGCAGCGCGCCTACACGCGGATCAACAAGGCCCTTGACGAGGACCAGACAATCGAACAGGCGAAGATCCATGAGGTGGCCGAGGTCGTCGCCACCCAGGTGCGGCTCGCCGAGGAGATGGGCGCCGAGATGATCAAGCCCGTTGCCACCGCCGCAGTCCGGGATGCACGCAACCGCGACGAGGTGGTGCACGCGATCCATGAGATCGCCGGCGTCGAGGTCGAGATCTTGAGCGAGGACGAGGAGGGGCGGCTCTCGTTCATCGGGGCCACGAAGGGGCTCGGGCACCCGGTCAGCGGCAAGATCGGCGTAGTCGACGTCGGCGGTGGGTCCAGCGAAGTGATCCTCGGGACCGTTGCCGGTGGAGTCGAGAGCGTCCGCTCCTGGCCGGTCGGCTCCGGGGTGCTCGCCGACGAGCTGATCGAGTGCGATCCTCCCGCGCCGGCGGAGATCCGCCGGGTCCGCGAGCGGATCGAGGAGGTCTTCGAAGGGGTGGAGATCGAACAGCCCGAGCAGGCGGTCGCGGTGGGCGGCAGCGCAACCTCGCTGCGACGGTTGGTCGGGGCGGTTCTGGAGTACGAGACCCTGGAGCGGGGGATCCGAGTGCTCGCCGGTGATCCGATCGCGGAGGTCGCAAGGCGTTTTGAGCTCGATCCCCGCCGGGTGCAGATCCTGCCCACCGGTGTTCTGCTGTTGGAGAAGATCTCAGAGCTGCTCGGCCAGCCGCTGCAGATCGGCAAGGGCGGTCTGCGAGAGGGCGTGATCCTCGACCTGCTGAACGGCAGCGTCGACGGCTCGCCGTCTGAAGCGCTGGCCGCCTGACAGGCTTTAGGGTTGGCACATGGCGAGGGCCCGGGTTGTCGGAGACCTGGAATGCGACGCTCCGTTTGCGCTCGCTGCGGCGCGCGTCGTAAGCGTGCGCGGAGCGGAGGTGATCGAGCATTCGAGCGGTGTGCTGGACCTCGAAGAGGTCGAGCGGCTGCACGACATGCGGGTCGCCACCCGGCGTTTGCGGGCGGCGCTGGAGATCTTCGCGCCCTGCTTTCCTCGCAAGCGGCTGCGCGCGACACTGAAGGAGGTAAAGGCGATCGCCGACGCGCTTGGGGAGCGCCGCGACCGCGACGTCGCCATCGAGTCCCTCGAGGATTTCGCCGCCCAGGTTGGTTCCGCCGACCGCATCGGCGTCACCGCCCTCGTCGAGACGCTGCGGGTGGAGCAGCGGCGCGCTAACGAGGATCTGGCCGAGTACGTCAGCCCGGCAAGGCTGGCCGCACTTGACGAACGTCTGCGGGATCTCGTCGAGCGAGCTGCCGATCTCTCACCTGTCCCGGAGCTCGTGCATTGAAGGCCCGCAAGGTGAAGAAGCTCGACCCGGAGACGCCCTTGCGAGAGAACGCTGCCCGGATCCTCAGCACCCGAGTCGCCGAGCTGCGGTCGTTCGCCGAGGAGGCGCTGGAGCCGTCGGCCTCCGAGGCACAGCACGACATGCGGATCGCCGCCAAGCGCCTTCGCTACGTGCTCGAGGTGACCGAGGGATGCTTCGGGGAGGAGGCGGAAACGGTCCGCAAGGCCGCCAAGAATCTGCAAACAGTGCTTGGCGAGATCCACGACTGCGACGTGATGCTGCCGCGCGTGGAGGCGCAGCTCGACGCAATGCAGGTCGACGATGCCCGCGCGGTCCTGGTTCGCGCCGGTGACGCCGACGACCTCCAGGCCAGACTGGTGCGCGAGGCCCCGAGCCGCACCGCCTACCGTGGCCTCTGCGTCCTCGCCGTGCACCTGCGGGCCCGGCGGGCGCTGCTCTTCGAGCGCTTCTGCGCTCTCTGGCGAGCCCAGTCGAACGGCGACGCCTGGCGAGCGCTCGACCGCCAGCTCGCCTAGCCCCCAGTCACCGGTCGTTCACCGCGCGTTCTCGGCACTTTTACAAGTTTCCCCTGCAAGGCAGGGAATCTGAAGGTGTCAATACGACGATCACAAGGGAGACGCCGATGGTTCCCTCTTCGACCACCCGGGTCGACATGCATTGCCACTCGACCGCATCCGAGCTCTCCCGGCTCGGAGTGCAGCGGTCGCTCGGCCTGCCGGAGTGCGCGACGCCGCCGGAGGAGGTGTACGAGCTCGCAAAGCGTCGCGGCATGGGGTTGGTGACGATCACCGACCACGACACGATCGACGGATGCATGGCCCTCGACGATCGAGATGACTGCTTCATCTCCGAGGAGCTGACCGCCACTTTCGCCGGCGAGCCGCAGGCGGTTCATGTCCTCTGTTACGGGATCACTCCCGGAGATCACGAGTGGCTGCAGGCGCACGCCGGCAACGTCGAAGCCTGCGCCGCCTACCTTCACGAAGAGGAGATCACCTGCGCGCTGGCGCATCCGTTCTACAACGTCGCCGCCCCCCTGACCGCTCGGCACCGGCGGCGCCTGGCGCAGCTTTTCCCGGTCTGGGAGATCCGCAACGGATCCCGGGCGCCGGAGCTGAACATGCCCGCCGTGATCTACATCGAGACCCACGGCGGAACCGGGATCGGCGGATCCGACGACCACGCCGGGGTGGACATCGGCCGGACCTTCACTGAGACGCCGGCCGCCGCCACCCCGGAAGAGTTTCTTGGCCACGTTCGAGCCGGAAGCGCGATGGCGCGAGGCGCCCAAGGCAGCGCGTCGAAGTGGGCGCACTCGGCGATGGCGCTGGCGACCCGCGCCCTGGCGATGGACGCCCCCTGCGAGGGTGGGGGAGCACCGAACCCCGGCGCCGTGCTGATGATGGCCGAGCGGGTGATCCGCGAAGGCGGAGTTCGCGAAGGCGTTGCCTCCGCGGACCTCGGCCCCGAGGACGCGCGGGCGCTGCTGGAGGCTTGGCTGGAGGCGATGGAAATCGACCAGCGCGGCGCCGACCTGATCGCACATCTGCAGTCGGATGAGTTCGATCACGGCGATCTCTACCGGCGCGCCCGGCGCATCCACGCGCGCCGGCTCCGGAGGGCCGTGGAGGAGGGAGCCGAGGCAGTGGCGGCCGGCGATTACCTGAAGGTTGCCGGGGACCTCTTCTCCTCCGTACTGCCGGTCGTCCCGTACGCCCCCGCAGCCGCGTTCCTGGCCCGCGAGAAGGCGAAGCTGGCGGCGCGAGCGAACGAGCCTCCCAGGGTCGCGGTGATCGCCGACGGGATCGATGCGATGCACGGCGTCACCCAGACGATCGAGCAGATCCGCGAGCATGGGGTTCCGGGCTTCGAGGTCGACGTCGTCGGCACCGACCGCGACGTCGACCGGCGACTGCCGAGCGTCGCCGAGTTCGCGGTGCCGTTCTACGAGGGAATGCGGCTCGGAGTGCCGGGGCTCACCGACCTGGTCGAGCTCGTGGCCGAGGGCCGCTACGAGCTGATTCACGTCACCGCCCCCGGCCCGACCGGCATCGCCGCCTCGCTGCTGGCCAGGACGGCCGGGATGCCACTGGTCGGCAGCTACCACACCGAGCTGCACGCATATGCGGGATTGCGCACCGGGGACGATGCCGCCGAGCAGATCGCGACAGCCGGGCTTGCCGCCTTCTATCGCGCCCCCGAGACGGTGCTCTCCCCGAGCCTCGCCAGCGATCGCTCCCTGGTCTCCCTCGGCATCGCCGAGGATCGGATCGAGCGTTGGGAGCGCGGCGTCGACTGCAGCCGCTTCGATCCCGCGAAGGCGGACCGGTCGGCCCATCCGGGGGAAGTGCGGGTGCTTTACGCCGGGCGACTGAGCCGCGAGAAGGGTCTCGACCTGCTCGCCGACTCCTTCCTGCGAGCCCGCCGCTTCGACAGCCGCCTGCATCTGCTGGTCGCTGGGGGCGGCCCCGAGGAGGACGCCCTGCGCGCCCGGCTCGGCGAGCACGCGACCTTCCTCGGCTGGCTCGCGGGAGAGGACCTCGCCCGCGCCTACGCCAGCGCCGACCTCTTCCTTTTCTGCAGCCGCACCGACACCTACGGCCAGGTGGTCGTCGAGGCCGGGGCCAGCGGGCTGCCGGTGGTGGCGGTGGCCGAGGGCGGCCCGGCGACCCTGATCGAGGATCGGAGGACGGGCCTCCTCTGTCCCCCGGATATCGACCGCCTCAGCGGGGCGATCCTGCAGCTCGCTTCCTCGCCGCTGCTGCGGGCCCGCCTCGGATCGGCCGCCGCGGCGGCGGCGCGCGAGCGAACCTGGGAACGGGCGATGGGCCAGCTTGCCGCGGGGTATCGGCGGTCCCTCGACGCCGGAACGGTTGCGGGCGCCGAGCGCGCCCGGGCAGCCTGATCGGGGCGGGTACGATGGACGAGCCGCGGGGCGATGGCGAGGAGCCCGCCTGCAGCGGCGAGGAACCGTTGCTGGAACAGAAGCTTCAAACCCAGGCCCAACCCCGAGACGGCGAGACAGAAGTCGAGGCGCCCAGCTTCGACGACCCGTCTTTCTACTTCAACCGCGAGCTCTCCTGGATCGAGTTCAACCAGCGGGTCCTGGAGCTGGCCGAGGACCCGTCGGTGCCGCTGCTGGAGCGGGTCAAGTTCTGCGCCATCTATGCATCCAACCTGGACGAGTTCTTCATGGTTCGGGTGGCGGGGCTCTGGGATCAGGTCGACGCCGGGATCGACGCCCGCGGCCCGGACGGGCTGGCGCCTCGGGAGCAGATCGCCGCGATCAGGAACGGCGTCGCTCGAGCTCGACAAGCGCCTGCATCACTGCTTCGACGGAACCCTGCGGCCGGCGCTGGAGGAGCACGGGATCAGGATCGTCTCGCTGGAGTCGACCAGCCGGGAGGAGCGCGAGGAGATCACCAACCACTTCAACGACCAGGTCTTTCCGGCACTGACCCCGCTGGTGATCGGGATGGGGCGGCCATTTCCCTACATCTCCAACCTCTCCCTCAGCCTGGCGGTGCTGCTTCGAGACCCGGAGACCGAGACCGAGATCATCGCCCGCGTCAAGGTTCCGAAGGAGCTGCTGGGGCGCTTCCTGCCGGTCGGCGACACGGGCAAGGCACTGCGTGCCGCTCGAAGACGTGATCGCCTCCAACCTCGACGCGCTGTTCCCGGGAGCCGAGGTGCTCGACCACGGCTACTTCCGGGTTACGCGCGATGCCGACTTCAACGTCTCCGACGAGGCCGACGACCTGCTGCGGGCGGTCCAGGACGAGCTTCGCCGGCGTCGCTTCGGCGAGGTCGTGCGGCTCGAGGTCTCCGACCGCATGAACACGAAGCTGCGCGAGCAGCTTGTCGATGCGCTGCGACTGCAGGAGCTCGAGGTCTATGAGATCGCCGGCCTGCTCGACCTGGCCGACCTCTGGAAGATCGTCGACGTCGGTGGGCATGCGGACCTCCGCTATCCGCCCTGGACCCCGGTCACCCAGCCGCAGCTGCAGGGGGAGGACGGCGACCCGGTCGACATCTTCGCGGCGATCCGCCACGGCGACCTGCTCGTCCACCATCCCTACGACTCTTTCTCGAGCTCGGTGGAGCGATTCGTCGAGCAGGCCGTCGCCGATCCCGACGTCCTGGCGATCAAGCAGACCGTCTACCGGACCAGCGACGACTCGCCGTTGGTCCCCTCGCTGATCCGGGCCTCGGAGCGCGGCAAGCAGGCGGTCTGCATGGTCGAGCTGAAGGCCCGCTTCGACGAGCAGGCCAACATCGAGTCAGCGAAGGCGCTGGAGGAAGCGGGCGTCCACGTGGTCTACGGCATCCCGGGCTTGAAGACCCACGTGAAGGCGATCCTCGTCGCCCGCCGCGAGGGCGATCGGGTGCGCCACTACGTCCACATCGGGACCGGCAACTACCATCCCGAAGACCGCTCGCCTCTACACCGACCACGGCCTCTTCACCGCCGATGCCGATATCGGCGCCGACGTTGCCGAGATGTTCAACTTCCTGACCGGCTACGGGCGCCCCGCCGAATACCGCAAGGTGCTCGTCTCGCCGACGACGATGCGCGACCGGATTCTCGAGGAGATCGAGCTGACGATCGAGGCGCACCGCGCCGGCAAGCCGGCCCGAATCGCGCTGAAGATGAACTCGCTGGTCGATGCGGGCTGCATCCAGGCCCTCTACCGGGCCTCGCAGGCTGGTGTGCGAGGTGGCCCTGAACGTGCGCGGCATCTGCTGCCTGCGGCCGGGGGTGCCAGGGGTCTCGGAGAACATCCGCGTCGTCTCGATCGTCGGCCGCTTCCTCGAGCACTCGCGCATCTACGCATTCGAGCGCGGCGAAGAGGAGACGCGGGTCCTGATCGGCTCCGCCGACCTGATGCCGCGCAACCTCGACAGCCGTGTCGAGCTGGTCACGCCGGTCGAGGACCGCCGCCCTCAGAGCCGAGCTGCTCGACGTCCTCGAGCGCTGCCTGGCCGACAACTCAAACGCCTGGAGCCTCGGCGAGGACGGGAGTTGGGCCCGGATCGACCGCGGTCAGAGCGAGCGCCGCAACGTCCAGGAAGAGCTTCGCGAGCGCTACGCAGCGCGGGCGGCGGAGCAGCTCGCGGCAGTCGGCGGCTAAGCCGCGGGCCCTGCTAGAACCTGCGGCCGATGCCGCGCCTGTCTCTCGTCCCCCAGGATCGGGTCTTCTTCGATCTCTTCATCGGGGCCGGCCAGAATGCCGTTCGCGCCGCGCAGCTGCTGGACGAGATGATGGAGACGTGGCCCGACGACAAGGGCCTGGCCCGGGACATCCTCAAGGCCGAGCAGGAGGGCGACCGGATCACCCACGACATCGTCCAGCGGCTGAACACGACCTTCGTCACCCCGATCGACCGCGAGGACATCTACGGGCTGGCGACGCAGATGGACGACATCGTCGACTTCACCGAGGAGGCGGCGGACTTCCTCGGCCTCTACGCGATCGAGGCGCCGATGGAGCAGGCGACGGCGCTGACCAGCGTCCTCGTCGCCTCCTGCGAGCAGCTGGCCGAGGCGCTGGTTCACCTGCGCGGCTTCAAGGACCTCGACAAGTACTGGATCGAGATCCACCGGCTCGAGAACGAGGGCGACCGGATCTCCCGCGACGCGGTCGCCTCGCTGTTCTCCGACGGGATCGACCCGATGGTCGTGATCCGCTGGAAGGACATCTTCGCGGTGCTCGAGGAGGCGATCGACGCCACCGAGACCGCGGCCCAGATCCTCGAAGGCATCGTGATCAAGAACAGCTAGCGCGATCCAGTGGACAACGACCTGATCCTGGTCATCGTCGTCGGCACCGCGCTCGCCTTCGACTTCACCAACGGCTTCCACGACACCGCGAACGTCGTCGCCACGTCGATCTCGACCCGCGCCGCCTCGCCGCGAGTGGCGGTCGCCTTCGCGGCGCTGCTCAACTTCGCCGGCGCCTTCATCTCCCTGGAGGTGGCGGCGACGGTGGCCAAGGACGTCGTCGACCCGGAGGCGATCGACTCCGACGACGGTGATCTTCGCCGGCCTGATCGGGGCGATCTCCTGGAACCTGATCACCTGGTACTTCGGGCTGCCGTCGTCAAGCTCGCACGCCCTGATCGGCGGCGTCGTCGGAGCGACCGTCGCCGCCTACGGGACCGACGCGGTGATGGGGGAGGGAATCCTCGGCAAGGTGCTGATCCCGGCGCTGATCGCTCCGACGCTCGCCTTCATAGTCGCCGCGATCGGGATCACGATCTGCCTACCGGATCGTCGGCCGCCTGCGGCCGGGCCCGGTGACGCGGGGGTATCGCTTCGGCCAGGTGATCTCCGGCGGCATGCTTGCGCTGGCGCACGGGACCAACGACGCCCAGAAGACGATGGGGGTGATCGCGCTGGCGCTGATCGCCAACGGCAACCTCGATGCCGGCGCCGAGATCCCCTTCTGGGTGATCGTCTCGGCGGCCACCGCGATCGCGCTCGGCACCTACAGCGGCGGCTGGCGGATCATCCGCACGATGGGCACGCGGATCATCAAGATGGACACCGCGCAGGGCTTCTCGGCCCAAGGTGCCGGGGCCGCAGTGATCCTTTCGTCGACCCACTTCGGTTTCCCGCTCTCGACCACCCAGGTGATCGCGGGCGGCGTGATGGGCGCGGGCGCCGGAAAGCGGCTCTCGGCGGTGCGCTGGGGGGTGGCCGGCAACATCGTCGTCGCCTGGCTGCTGACCCTCCCCGCGGCCGCCGGGATCGGTGCCGCGACCTACGGGTTCACGAGGATCTTCGGCGAGGGGGCGCTGGGACCGGTCCTGGTGACGCTGATGGGCATCTCCCTGATCGTCGCCCTGTTCGCCAGACGGGCGCAGCAGGGGACGCCGATCCCGGCCGGGTGAGCGGATGCTGGCGACCGTAGTCGAGACCAAGGAGCTGCTGGAGACGGTCCTCTACGCGTCGGTGGCGGGGATCGGCCTGACGCTGATCTTCTCGCTGGCGATCTACGGGGCGACCCGCTACGCGGACCTGAGCCGCGACGAGCGCCCGCTCGCCGCCGCCGCCGCCGCCGCCCTGGGCGCGATCGCGTTCGTGGCCAGCCTCGCCGCGGTGGTGATCGGGATCATCGTGATGACGCAGAAGTAAAAAAAGCGCCGCCTCCTCTGCTCTCGCTCGGGCCCGAGGAATCAGAAATGGACGGGCCCTCGCTTCCGCGTCCGGGGGCGGCTTTGGCTTGCCGCGGTCTTAGAATCGACTCATGCGTGTAGTCCGCAACGTCGCGATCATCATGGTGCTTGCCCTCGGGGTGGCGTTCCTGCCCGGCGGCGGCAACATCGCCGAGGCGGTGCTGACCGCGCTGACGATCGGCTTCCTGGCCGGAATCGCCTGGTTCCTCTACGTGTTCTCGCGCCAGAACCAGCTCACCCTGGCGACGCTGAGCGACGGGCGTCGCGCGATCCTCTTCGGCGCCCTGGGCCTGATCGCGCTGCTGATCGCCGGCACCGACGAGTTCTTCGACAGCGGCCCCGGCACGTTTGCCTGGATCGTCCTGCTCGCCGCCTCGGTGGCGGCGATCTGGCGCGTCTGGCTCGAAGCGAACACCTACTAGCTCCCCGCCTCTGGGGGTGGGGCGTGTTGCGTCCCGTATGCCCTCGCAAAACGCTCCAGGTCCGGCGCGGCCGCCGCGGCGTCGCTGATTAGTTGCGTTGAGCGCACAACCTGTGCGCCCGCTGCTGCGACCGTCCGAGCATGCGGCACAGGCGACTTCAGGCAAGGGGCGGCACTGAACGCGGCACCGCCTCGGTAGAGCTGATCGGGGTCCTTCCGGCGCTGCTGCTGGTGGTCCTGATCGCCGCCCAACTGGTCGCGGCCGGTTACGCCCTCTGGTCGGCGGCCCTCGCCGCCCGGGCCGGCGCTCGCGCCGAGCTGGTCGACCGCGACGGAGCCGCCGCCGCAACCGAGGCGCTGCCGACACTGCTGCGCTCGCGAGCCCGCGTCCGCGACGGAGATGCCGTCTCGGTCAGCGTCCCCGTACCGAGCCTGCTGCCGGGATTGCCGGAGCTGAGGGTCGGTGCCGGCAGCTCGCTGCGACCGCAAGCCCCTGGTGGCTGATCAGCGCGGACAGGCTTCGGTGGAGGTCGTCGCCGCGGTGCCGGCGCTGCTGCTCGCCGGCCTGGTGGCTTTGCAGCTGCTGGCGGCCGGCTACACGCTGACGCTCGCCGACGGCGCCGCCGAGGCGGGCGCCCTGGCGCTGGTCACGGGCCGGGCCCCGGCAACCGCGGCGCGGCAGGCGCTGCCGGGCTGGGCGCGCGACCGAGTCGATATCGCGGTCAGCGGGGGAGAGGTGACCGTTCGGGTGCGGCCGCCCTCGCCGTTCGCCGCCCTCGCCGACCGTCTGGCGGTCGCCTCCTCGGCTGTTGCCCTGCCGCCCCGATGACCGCCGCTGTCGTCACCAGCGTGGGCGACGCGAAGGGCTCGACCGCGGTCGCCGCGGCGCTGGCCGGCGCCGCCGCATCCGACGCCAGGGCGGGCCTGGTCGTCGACCTCGCCTCACAGCGCTCCCCACGCCCCACGATCGTCGCCTCGGCGGCCGCCGGCGCGCTTGCGGATGCGGTCGAATCCACGATTCCCGAGGCGCCCGCCGCCGCCCGCGGCCGGATTTGCCACCTCTGCCTGGGGTCCGACGAGCTCGAGGACCGTCTCGAGGCCGTGGCCGCGATTCCTGAGGCGTCGCCGCTTGTGGTCCATGCCCCGCCGGAGCTGTTTCGGCGCGTGCTCTCCCACGAGGGCCTCGGAGTCGACGCGGCACTGCTTCGTGCCGACCTGGGCCGGGAACGGGCGCTGACCGGGCTGCTGGCCCGCGACCTGCTCTCGCGCGGAGTCCGGGTCTGGGTGGCCAAGCAGCCGCTGAGCTGGCTGTCAGCGCGGATGGCTCTCTGCGGGATCCCATCGGGGGGCCGGGGCGAGAGCCGCCAGGCGAAGTTGATGCGCCGGCTGCTTGACGGCCAGGGCGGTCAGGCGCTGATCCTTGCCCTGGGAGGAGTCGTCGCGCTGACGATCGCGGCGCTGGCCCTGGTCTCGATCGCCGGTGCGCTGACCGGCAAAGGCCGGGCGCAACGGGCGGCCGACCTGGCGGCGCTGGCGGCGGCGCGCTCGATGCGGGACGACCTGCCGCGGCTGCTCGCGCCGCCGCGCCTGCCAGGCGGGCTCCCGAACCCGTTTCACATCGGCAAGCAGCGGTACCTGGCCCGCGCCAGGGCGGCGGCGACGCGGATCGGAGCCGCCAACGGTGTCGCCCCGGAGCGGCTGCGGCTTTCCTTCCCCGACCGCGGCTCGTTCGCGCCTCTGCGCTCGCGGGCGCTGGTGCTGGGATCGCTGCAGACAGGTTCGGTGCCGCCGGCGCTCGAGGCGTCGGCGGTGGCGGAGGCCGCCCCGCCGTCGACGCCCGCAGGCGCGCCCGCTCCGGCCCGGGGCGGCGGTTACTCCGGCCCGCTCGTCTACCGGCAGGGAGAGGGGATGCGCCCCGACGTCGCCGCAGCCTTCGACGCGATGGCGGCGGCAGCGGCGCGGGTGGGGCTGACCCTGGCGGTCACCTCGGGGTTTCGCTCCGACGCCGAGCAGGCGGCGCTCTTCGCAGCAAATCCCGACCCTCGCTGGGTCGCTCCTCCGGGCCGATCCCTGCACCGCTGCGCCACCGAGCTCGACCTCGGCCCCGCGGACGCCTACGCCTGGCTGGCGGCCAAGGCCGGTCGCTTCGGTTTCGTCAAGCGCTACGCCTGGGAGCCCTGGCACTTCGGTTACGAGGATGGCCCGCCGCCGTGCTCGGAGGCCGGCGATTCGGTCGCCGGAGCCGGCGCCGACGGCGCCGCGGCCGGCATCGGGCTGCCGAGCTTCGTCCCGGCCCGCTTCCGGGGACACCTGTTGCACGCGGCGGGACGGTGGAACGTGTCGGCGGCCCTCCTCGCAGCCCAGCTGATGGCCGAGTCGGGGTTCGACCCCGACGCGATCTCCTCGGCGGGTGCCCAGGGGATCGCGCAGTTCATGCCCGCCACCGCGGCCGCGTATGGGCTCGGGGATCCCTTCGATCCTGCGGCGGCGATAGACGCCCAGGCGCATCTGATGTCGGACCTCCTGCGTCAGTTCGGCTCTCCTGCGCTGGCGCTTGCCGCCTACAACGCCGGCCCGGCCGCGGTCGCCGGCTGCGGTTGCGTGCCGGCGATTCCGGAGACCACCGCCTACGTGGCCCGGATCCTGGCCCTACTCGACGGCGCCGGTGTCCTGCTCGCACCGCCCTTCGAGGTGCGGCTGGTCGAGTAGCCGCCGATGGCGGCGGGGCTATAGGGTCGCCGCGTGGCGCCGGTCGAAGTCGAAGGAGTCGAAGGCCTCAAGGGCATGGTCGGCCGCGAGGTCGGCCCGAGCGAGTGGCGGGAGGTCACGCAGGAGATGATCGACACCTTTGCCGAGCTCTCGGGCGACGACCAGTGGATCCACGTCGACGTCGAGCGGGCCAAGAGCGAGAGCCCGTTCGGGACCACGGTCGCCCACGGCAACCTGACCCTGTCGCTGATCGACGGCTTTCGCAGGGACATGATCGCCTCCAGCGGCTTTGCGCTCGGCGTCAACTACGGCTGGAACAAGGTTCGCTTCCCGGCTCCGGTCCCGGCCGGGAGCCGCGTTCGCGCCCGCTCGGAGGTCGTCTCCGTCGAGGAGGTCGGCGGCGGCTGGTGGCAGGTCGTGACCCGCTTCACCCTCGAGGTCGAGGGGTCCGAGAAGCCCTGTTGCGTCGGCGACAGCGTCGGCCGGGCGCTGCCCGAGTCCTGACCGCCGCCTACTCGACCGTCAGCGTTCCGTCCATGCCGGCGTCGGCGTGGCCGGGAACGTTGCAGTAGTAGCGGTACTCGCCCGGCTGCAGGTCGGCGCCGACCGTGGTCGTGGACTCCGAGATGGTGTCGCTGACCTCCTCGACGCCGTTGCCCTCGATCTCGACGTTGTGGGGGATGGTGGAAGGATTGTCGAGCTCGATCGTCACCGTCCCCGCCGGCGCTGTCAGCTCGGTCGGATCCCAGCTCAGGTCGCCGCCCTCGTCGGCAGTGACCGTGAGCGCCGCGCTCCCGCCGCCGCCGCCACCACTACCGTCGGTGGCCGCCGGAGCCGGCGCTGCCGCCGTGTCGGTCTCGTCGTCGTCGCCTCCGCAGGCGACCAGTCCGATCGAGGCGATGACGATGCTGAGCAGGGCAAACGATGACTTCAGCTTCATGAGGGTCCTTTCGGGTTCGGTGCCGCCCGGACTCTAACGCCCGTGGAACTGCGGCTTCTCGCCGGCGAAGAAGGCCTCGACGCCGGCTCGCAGATCCTCGGTGGCCATGCTGTCGGCGATTCCGTGACGCTCCAGCTGCAGGTGGTCGGCGAGGCTGTTCTCGATGCTGACGCCACAGAGCTGCTTCGCCATCCGCACGTAATGGGGCGCCCGCTCGGCCAGCTGTCCGGCTCGCTCACGGGCTCGGTCCATCAGCTGCTCTGCGGGCACGACCTCGGTGACCAGCCGCTCCGCCAGCGCCTCGGCCGCGGTCATGTTGGGGTCCTCGAGGAGGATCTCCAGCGCCCGGCTCGGGCCGACCACCCGGGGCAGGAAGTAGGTCATGCCGCCGTCGGGAGATGCGCCGATGCGCCCGTAGGCGCAGGCGAAGAACGCCTTCTCGGAGGCGATACGCGATATCGCAGGCCAGCGCCAGCGAGAAGCCGGCGCCGGCGGCGGGGCCGTTGACGGCCGCGATCACCGGATAGGGAATCCGCCGCAGGTCGATGATCGCCTGGTGCAGGACCTCGGCGCCGCGGCGCACGTCGGAGGGTAGGTCGACCTCCTCCGACTCGACGCCCTCGCGAAACCAGTTGACGTCGCCGCCGGCGCGAGAAGGCCTTGCCGGCGCCGGTGATGATCAGGCCGCGCAGGGGCGCCCGGTCGGCAAGCCACGCGAAGGCGACGGTGAGCTCGCCGATCATCTGCGGGCTCATCGCGTTGAAGGCATCGGGCCGGTTCAGCGTCAGGACGCCGATCTCGGCCTCGATCTCGATCTGCATCGTCTCCAGTGGTGGCGGGCTCAGTGTCTGCGTCGTCATCGATCTCCTTCGGCGCCGGGTGCAAAACGGCGACTTGGCCGTTCGGCCAGGAGCCTACCCTTTGCTTGATGGCTGACGACGATCGCAAGCCCTCCCGCGAGGAACGCCTGGCCGAGCAGCGGCGCGCGCTGCCCGACTCGCCGGGCGTCTATCTGTTCTGTGACCGCCGCGGCGGCGTGCTCTATGTCGGCAAGGCCCGCTCGATCCGCAAGCGGGTCGCCTCACACTTCTCGGGGACCGACAGCGACCTCACCCGGCGGGTCGACCGGATCGAGTTCCTGGTCACCGCCACCGAGGCCGAGGCGCTGCTGGCCGAGCAGAGCTTCATCAAGCGCCACCGCCCCCGCTTCAACATCCGCCTCCGCGACGACAAGTCCTACCCCTACGTCGCGGTCAGCCTCGACGAGGAGTACCCGCGCGTCTACTTCACCCGCGAGCGCCACCGCGCCGGCCGCGTCTACTTCGGACCGTTCTCGAGCGCCAAGCGGGTGCGGGAGACGCTCGACCTGCTCGGGAAGCTGTTCCAGTACCGCACCTGCGAGGGCCCCGAGCCGGGGCGCCATTCGGGCAGCCCCTGCCTCGACTACTACATCAAGCGATGCGGGGCGCCCTGCGTCGGCTATGTCGACGCGCGAGGAGTACCGGCGCAACATCGACGCGATCATCGACTTCCTCTCCGGCCGCTACCGCCAGGTCGAGCGCGACGAGGAGCGCAAGATGGAGGCCGCCGCGTCGGCCCAGGAGTTCGAGCGCGCCGCCGTGCATCGCGACCGCCGCAACGCGATCCGGTCGCTGTTCGAGCGCCAGCAGGTGGCGGGCGGCTCGGTCGGCACCGCGGACCTGATCGGGGTGGCGGTGGAGGGCGCCGATGCCAACGCCCAGGTGTTCCAGGTTCGCGACGGGATCCTCGCCGAGCGCCAGAGCTTCTACCTCGACAACCAGGCCGAGCGCGACCAGGCCGAGGTCGCCGAGGAGTTCGTCGGCCAGTACTACGCCGCCTCGCCGTCGATGCCGCGGACGATCATCGTCGGTCCCTACCTACGCGAGCGCGCCGGGCCTGCTGGCCGAGGCGCTGAGCGAGCGCCGCGGCTCCACCGTTCGAGGTGCGAGCGGCCGAGCGCGGCGACAAGCGGCGCCTGCGCGAGCTGGCCGAGCGCAACGCCCGGCTGGCGCTCGACCAGGACCGGCTGCGGCGCGAGCACCGCCGCCAGCGGCGGGTCGATTCCCTGTCGGCGCTGCAGGAGGCGTTCGGGATGGAGGAGCTGCCGGTCCGAATCGAGGGCTACGACATCTCCAACCTCGGTGCCGAGCACACGGTCGCCTCGATGGTCGTCTTCGAGGGCGGCGCGACGAAGAAAGCCCACTACCGGCGCTTCCGGGTCCGCGACGTCGCCCTCGACGACGTTGGGGCCATGCAGGAGATCCTCACCCGGCGAATGAATCGCTACCTCGAGCAGGCGGACCTCTCCCCGCACGACTCCGATCGCGACGAGAGCTTCGCCTCGCTGCCGGCGATGATCGTGATCGACGGCGGCAAAGGCCAGCTGGCGGCCGGGATGCGGGCGCTGGCGCCGTTCGCCGAGCGTGGAGTGACGATCGTCAGCCTTGCCAAACGCCTCGAGGAGGTGTTCGTGCCCGGTCGCCGGCGGGCCGGTCGACCTGGCCCCGGAGTCGGAGGCCTCGCGGCTCTTGCAGCGAATCCGCGACGAGGCCCACCGCTTCGCGGTCGAGCACCACCGCGGCCGCCGGGATCGGGCGATGACCGGATCGGTGTTCGACGAGCTGCGCGGCGTCGGGCCGGCACGAAAGCGGGCCCTGCTGGCGCACTTCGGATCCCCGGAAGGCGTCTTGGCCGCGACACGGGACGAGCTCGAAGCGGTGCCCGGTGTGCCAGGTAAGGTCGGCCGCGAGATCCATGAACAGCTCAACAGGACCGGCTGAGGAGATGGGCGCAGAGGCCGGCAGCGACGGCCGGCAGGTGACGATGGTGGTGATCACCGGCCACTCCGGGGCCGGGCAAGTCGGAGGCGATCGCAGCATTCGAGGACGGGGGGTTCTTCTGCGTCGACAACCTGCCGCCGCGGATGATCGGGGCCCTCGGCGAGCTGTTCCGGCACGAGGGCTCGGGGGTCGAGCGGGCGGCAGTGGTCTCCGATGTCCGCGGCGGCGACTACTTCGACGATCTCCTGCACGTGCTGGACGACCTCGACAGCGACGGGCTGCGCCCGAAGGTCCTCTTCCTGGAGGCCGACGAGGAGACCCTCGTCGATCGCTACAAGGAGACCCGGCGGCGGCATCCGCTGGCGCCGGAAGGGCGGATCGTCGAGGGCATCCGGGCCGAACGGGACCTGCTGGCGCCGCTTCGCGACCCGCGCCAACGTGGTCATGGACACCAGCGACCTCAGCGGCGGCGAGCTGCGGCGGCGGATCGCCGAGGAGATGCTCGGCGCCGACGGCGGCGCCAGGCTGGCGCTGACCCTGCTGACCTTCGGTTTCAAGAACGGGCCGCCGCGTGACGCCGACCTGACCCTCGACGTCCGCTTCCTTCCCAACCCGCATTACGTCGACGACCTGCGGCCCCTCACCGGCCTCGACGAGTCGGTGCGCGAGTACGTTGAGTCCGGAACCCAGGCCGGCGAGTTCTACGGGCGCCTGCTGCCGTTGCTGGAGTTCCTCGTCCCGGCCTACGTCACTGAGGGCAAGAGCCATCTGACGATCGCGATCGGCTGCACCGGCGGCCGCCACCGTTCGGTCACGGTGGCGGACCGGATCCGCCGCGACCTCTCCCAGCGCGACGACGTGCTGGTCCGCGTCAAGCACCGCGACGTCGAGCTCGACCACTGAGCTCGCGCTTCACCGCGAGCGCCACCTTCTGCTGCTGCGACGAGACCTGGCGCCAACTGAATCGGAGCACCCTGAAGCCGGCGAGGGCTAGATCGACGTCCCGCTCGTGGTCTTGCTCGTGCGAGCCACGGGTGCGGTGGAACGCGAAGCCGTCCAGCTCGACCACGACCTTTTCGGCCGCCCAGAGGCAGTCGACGACGTGGCCCGCAACCAAGACGTTCCAGGAGGGCGGCGGGATGCCGTCTTGCTCGCATAGCTCTCCGAAGCGCCTCTCGAGCTCGGAGCGGACGTCGGGCGGGGCGCTGTGGGCGGCGAGAACCGAAGCGAAGAGCCTCCGGTGATGGCGTCCGTTCGCCAGCTCGTACTGCTCGGCCAAGCCATCAAGCTGGAGGACCCCGAGCCGATCGGCCTCCTCGAAGGCGCGCGAAAGCGTGCGACGGTCGACAAGTTCGGCCAGGTCGAGCAACGTGCGTGGGATCGTCGTGGTCGGGATTGCATCTACGAGGACCCGATCTGCGCTGAGCAGCCGCCGGGTGCGATGGGTGTTGATGCCGCGTCCGCCGGGTATGCCGCCGCCGGCAACCGTGACTTCGATGGGTGTGGCACCGGCACGTAACAGGCCATGTAGGGCCGCGGCGCTGCGGTGGCTGAGTGACGCCCGCGGTCCGCAGGCCAGCACGGCGGCCGCCCACCTGCCCCGAGGGCTCAATTCGCGGCGCCCGATCGCGTAGACACCGCGGTGGACAAGGTGTAGAAGCCCGCGCGACACCCTGCCCTCGACCTGGTCCTTGGATAGGCCGGCCTGGAGCAACTGCAGGCGTGAGACGACCCCGTGTTGCGGTCCCGCAAAGTCGGAAACGACCCGGTCCGCACTCCATTCCCCCTGGGGTGGTCGAGGTTCACCGGCCCTGAGGCGGTCAATGTCGACCACCTCCGGGGGTAGGACGTCGGTCATTGCCAAACGGTGCCGGATCGCGATTCGCCTTTCACCCCTACAAGCAAAGAAGCTCGACCCACCTTCGTCCCGAAACGTTCGCGCCGGCCATCGCTGCCTAACATCCGGCCCGTGTCGGAGCCAGTGATCACGGTCGACGGCCTGCGGATGAGCTACGGGGAGCTCGAGGCGGTCCGCGGCATCGACCTCGAGGTCAGACGCGGTGAGGTGTTCGCGTTCCTGGGCCCGAACGGGGCCGGCAAGACCACTACGACCGAGATTCTCGAGGGCTACCGGAGCCGGAGCGCCGGCCGGGTGACGGTCCTCGGCAAGGACCCCCAGCACGCCGATCGTGCCTGGCGCGAGCGGATCGGGATCGTCCTCCAGCAGAACAAGCTCGACCCCTACCTGACCGTCCGCGAGTCGCTCGAGCTCTACGCCGGCTACTACCGCTCTCCGCGGCCCGTCGACGAGGTGATCGAGCTGATCGGCCTCGGCGTCAAGTCTGAGCAGCGGGCGAACAAGCTGTCCGGCGGCCAGCAGCGCCGCCTCGACGTCGGCATCGCCCTCGTCGGCGACCCTGAGCTGCTGTTCCTCGACGAGCCGACGACCGGATTCGATCCCTCGGCGAGGCGCCAGGCCTGGCGGGTGATCGCCGGGATGCGCGAGCTCGGCAAGACCATTTTCCTGACCACCCACTACATGGACGAGGCCCAGTTCCTCGCCGACCGGGCGGCGATCATCGTCTCCGGGCGGATCATCGCCGCCGGCGCTCCCGACGAGCTGGGCCGCCAGACCGGCGCCGACACCGAGATCCGCTTTCGTCTCCCGGACGGAGTGGGCCGAGACGAGGTACCGCTGCCGGCCTTGAGCGAGGACGGTGATCGCCTGGTCACGATCCGCACCGGCGAGCCGGTGCGGGCGCTGAACGAACTCACCGATTGGGCGCTGCGCCGCCGCATCGACCTGCTCGGCCTCGACGTCGGCCGCCCGAGCCTCGAGGACGTCTACCTGGAGCTGACCAGCGAGGCGGAGGAAGAAGCTCTGTGAGCGCAGCGCTGGCACTCGCCCTGCACCAGTTCCGCTTCGACCAGAAGGTCTTCTGGCGCAACCCGGCCTCGGTGTTCTTCACGGTCATGCTGCCGGTGATCTTCCTGCTCATCTTCTCGACGATCTTCGGCAACGAGACGATCGACGAGCTGGGCGGGGTGAAGACAACGACCTATTACGTGCCGGCGATTATCACCCTCGCGATCGTCTCCGCGACCCTGGTCAGCCTGGCGATCAACCTCACCGTCGCGCGTGAGAACGGGATCCTCAAACGGGGCCGCGGAACGCCGCTGCCGGCCTGGGTCTTCATCGCCGGCCGGGTCGGCAACTCGATCGTCATCTCGATCCTGATGCTGGCCCTGATCACCGCCATCGGGCGCGTCGTCTGGGGGGTGGAGGTCCCCTGGGACCGCCTCCCGGCGGTGCTGGTCACGCTGGCGGTCGGCGCCGCCGCTTTCTGCTGCCTCGGGGTTGCGCTGACCGCCGCGATCCCTTCCGAGGACGCGGCGCCGGCGATCACCAACGTCACCGTGCTGCCGCTCTACTTCCTCTCCGGCGTCTTCATTCCCGAGAGCGAGATTCCCGACGGGGTGCTGACCTTCTCCGAGCTGTTCCCGATTCGCCACTTCTTCGAGGCCTTCTTCACCGCCTTCGACCCCAACACCGGCGGCGCCGGCTTCGAGTGGGGCCACCTGGCGATCGTGGCCGCCTGGGGGGTCGCCGGCCTGGTCCTCGCGCTGCGCTTCTTTCGCTGGGTGCCGCGCGGCGGATAGCCGCAGCGGCGGGAAGGTGAAATACGTCGCGCGGTCGGTATAGCCTCCTCGCGTGCTCCATCACGTTCTGCTGGAGGTCGGCGACCTGGAGCGAAGCGGCGCCTTCTACGACGCGTTGCTCGCTCCGCTGGGCTGGAGGCGCCACTTCGACGACGAGAACACGGTCGGGTGGGGGATCGCCAAGCCGGTCTTCTTCATCTCCGCCAACCACCCTCCGCAGGCGGGCTTCGGGATGGTCAGCTTCTCGGCCAAGGGGGTCGCCGCGGTGAAGGCCGCCTGGGAGGGCGGCACCCGCGCCGGCGGCCGGGGCGTCAGCGAGCCCGGCGCCCGGCGCGCACACGGGTCCGGTTCCTATTCCGCCTTCCTGCAGGACCCCGACGGATACGACGTCGAGGTGACGGCAAGCGACTGAGGTTGGCTGCCCCATAAGATCGGTTGGTAACCGATTCAGGAGGGCATGACTGGCATGGCTGTGAAGGTCGGGATCAACGGCTTTGGGCGCATCGGGCGCAACGTCTTCCGCGCCGCGCACGCGGCGGGCTCCGAGATCGAGTTCGTCGCCGTCAACGACCTGATTGATCCGCCGACGATCGCCCACCTGCTCAAGTACGACTCGATCCTCGGTCGCTTCCCGGGCACGGTCGAGGCGGGCGAGGGGGCGATCAGCGTCGACGGCACCGAGCTGAAGGTCCTGTCCGAGCGCGATCCCGCGGCGCTTCCCTGGGAGGATCTCGGTGTCGAGGTCGTGATCGAGTCGACCGGGCTGTTCACCGGCCGCGACGACGCCGCCAAGCACCTCGAAGCCGGCGCCAGGAAGGTGATCATCTCCGCTCCCGCCTCCGACCCCGACGTGACCGTCGCGCTCGGCGTCAATTTCGAGCAGGCCTACGAGCCCGACAACCACCACATCATCTCCAACGCTTCCTGCACCACCAACTGCCTGGCCCCGCTGGCAAAGGTGATCCACGATGCGGTCGGCATCGAGCACGGCCTGATGACCACGATCCACGCCTACACGGCCGATCAGCGTCTCCAGGACATGCCCCACAAGGACCTCCGTCGCGCGCGGGCCGCGGCTTTGAACCTGATCCCGACCACGACCGGCGCCGCGAAGGCGGTCGGATCGGTGCTGCCGGAGCTCGACGGCAGGCTGAACGGATTCGCGGTGCGGGCCCCGGTCGCGACGGGGTCTGTGGTCGATCTCGTCTGCGCCGTCAGTCGGGAGACGACCGTCGAGGAGATCAACGGTGCGGCCAGGGAAGCGGCAGAGGGCCCGATGCAGGGGATCCTCGCCTACACCGAGGACCCGATCGTGTCCACCGACATCGTCACCGATCCCCACTCGTCGGTCTTCGATTCCGAGCAGACGATGGTCATCGGCGGCGGCCGGATGGTCAAGGCGGTCTCCTGGTACGACAACGAGTGGGGCTACTCGAACCGCTGCGTCGAGCTTGCGGCGAAGGTGCTGCAACCCGTCGCCGCGGGTGCCTGACCGAGCCGGGGCGGCGGCCACCGAGGTGGGGTTCGATAAGGCCAGCGTCCGCGCCGCGGACGTCGGCGGCCGGCAGGTGCTGGTACGCGTCGATTTCAACGTGCCGCTCGGAGAGGGCGGGGTCGAGGACGACACCCGGATCCGGGCCGCGTTGCCGACGATCGAGCTGTTGCGCGAGCGCAGCGCCCGCACCGTGCTCGTTTCGCATCTCGGCCGGCCCAGCGGCCGGCCCGACCCGGCGCTCTCGATGCGCCCGGTGGGGGAGCGGCTTGCGGAGCTGCTCGGATCCGAGGTGGCCCAGGCCGGCGAAGTGGTCGGGGAGGAGGCCGCCGAACTCGCCGCCGGGCTCGCCGACGGTGGGCTGTTGCTGCTCGAGAACAGCCGCTTCGAGCCCGGGGAGACCGAGAACGACCCGGAGCTGGCCCGATCGCTGGCCGGGCTCGCGGATACCTACGTCAACGACGCTTTCGGCGCCGCACACCGCGCCCATGCGACGACAGAGGGTGTGGCGCACCTGCTGCCCGCCTACGCGGGACTGCTGCTGGAGCGCGAGGTCAGCGAGCTGAGCGCTGTCGTCTCGGACCCGGCCCGGCCCCTGATCGTGGTCCTCGGCGGCGCCAAGGTGAGCGACAAGGTCGGCGTGATCGAGCGTTTCCTGGAGCTTGCCGACGAGATCCTGATCGGCGGCGCGATGTGCTTCAGCTTCTTTCGCGCCCAGGAGATCCCGACCGGGGACTCGCTGGTCGAGGAGGAAGGCGTCCGCCTGGCTGCCGAGGCGTTGCAACAGGCCGAGGCGTCGGACTGCCGGCTGCGACTGCCGGTCGACCTGGTGCTCGGGGATCGCTTCGACGCCGCGGCCGAGCGACGGGAGTGGGACGGCGTCGAGGTGCCCGACGGCTGGATGGGCCTCGACATAGGGCCGCGCACGGAGGCGGAATTCGCGGCAGCCGTCTCCGGCGCCGGGACCGTGCTCTGGAACGGCCCGATGGGCGCCTTCGAGCTGGCACCGTTCGCGGCCGGGACCCGGGCAATGGCCGAGGCCGTCGCCGCGGCGCCGGGCACCACCGTGGTCGGGGGCGGCGACTCCGTCGCGGCGCTGCAGCAGTTCGGCCTCTCCGACGCCGTGGACTGGGTCTCCACCGGCGGTGGCGCCTCGCTGGAGCTGCTCGAGGGCAAGCCGCTGCCGGGGGTCGAGGCGCTGATGGAGGCGGCAGCGCCGGCCTCGGACGCGAGAGCGAGCGAGCGAGATAGCCAGTGATGATGAGCGCGAGCGAGCAAGAGCAGAGAAGCCGGCGGAGATACCTGATCGCGAACTGGAAGATGAACAAGACCGTCGAGGAGACGGAGGCGTTCCTGGGCGAGTTCCTTCCGGCGGCGCCCGGTCCCGGCGGACCGGCGGTTGCGATCTGCCCGCCGTTTCCGTCGCTGAAGGCTGCGGTCGAGCTGTGCGCCCACAGCACTGTCCGAGTCGCGGCCCAGAACATGCACGAGGACAGCGACGGCGCCTTCACCGGCGAGGTCTCGGCGCCGATGCTGGTCGAGCTGGGGGTGGCGGCGGTGGTCCTCGGCCACTCCGAGCGCCGGCAGTTCTTCGCCGAGAGCGACGAGGCGCTGGCGCGCAAGGTGCCGGCGGCGCTGGCCGCCGGCCTGGAGCCGATTCTGTGCGTCGGCGAGACCGAGCAGCAGCGCGACGCCGGCGAGACCGAGGCGGTGCTGTCGCGGCAGTTGCGGGCCGACCTCGCCGAGGTGGAGAGCTCCGACCTCGGCGCCGTCGTGATCGCCTATGAGCCGGTCTGGGCGATCGGCACGGGACGAACCGCCACCCCGGAGCAGGCGCAGGATGCATGCCGCTTCATCCGCGACGTCCTCGGCGGCCGCAGCGAAGCAGCGGGGGCCGCGGTACGAATCCTCTACGGCGGCTCCGTGAAGCCGGACAACGCCGCCGACCTGATCGGGCGGGACGACATCGACGGCGCCCTCGTCGGCGGCGCAAGCCTGGATCCGGGCGATTTCGCCGCGATCGTCGCCGCTGCCGGGTAGCGACCGCCGGTGCTTCCCCAGGGTCCGTCCAAGCTGCCCGTCCCTTCGCTGGCGCTGGTGATCCTCGACGGCTGGGGGCTGGCGCCGCCCGGGCCCGGCAACGCGATCGAAATGGCCCGGACCCCGGTCTTCGAGCAGCTCTGGGCCGCCTACCCTCACACCGAGCTGTCGGCGCAGGGGCGCGACGTCGGCCTGCCCGACGGCCAGATGGGAAACTCGGAGGTCGGCCATCTCAACCTCGGCGCCGGTGCCGTCGTCAAACAGGACCTCGCCCGCATCGACGACTCGATCGCCGACGGGAGCTTCTTCGACAACGAGGCCCTCACCGCGGCCTGCGAGCGTGCCCGGTCGAGCCCGCGCGGCCGGCTTCACCTGCTCGGACTCGTCTCCGACGGCGGCGTGCACTCAGGCTGGGAGCACCTCGAGGCGTGCATCGAGCTGGCCGGCCAGGAGGGTGTGCCCGACGTCGTCTTCCACGCCTTCACCGACGGTCGCGACACGCTGCCCGACTCGGGACGCGGCTACCTCGAGGAGCTGGAGCGCTGGCTGCGCCACACAGGGCGCATCGGCACCGTCGGCGGCCGCTACTACGCGATGGATCGAGACACCCGCTGGGAGCGCACGAAGCTGGCCTATGACGCGATCGTCCATGCCCAGGGCCGGCGCTTCGAGAGCGCCGCGGCCGCGATCGCGGCCTCCTACGAGCACGGCGAGACGGACGAGTTCTGCGTGCCGGCGGTGATCGGCGACTACGACGGCGCAGCTGCGGGGGACGTCGCGGTGTTCGTCAACTTCCGGCCCGACCGGGCGCGGCAGCTCACCCGCGCTCTGGCGGACCCGGAGTTCGAGGAGTTCTCGCGGGCCGGTGGGCCGCTGCTCGAGATGACGACGATGACCGAGTACCGCGAGGGTTGGCCTTACCCGGTCGCGTTCGCCGAACAGCGCCCGGAGACGACGCTGGCGGAGGTGATCGCCGGGGCTGGGGGGCGCCAGCTGCACGTCGCCGAGACCGAGAAGTACGCGCACGTCACGTATTTCTTCAACGGCGGCCGCGAGCAGGAGTGGGAGGGGGAGGAGCGCTGCCTGGTCGACTCGCCGCGCGACGTTCCCACCTACGACCACAAGCCGCAGATGAGCGCCGACGACGCCGCGGGCGAGTTCGCCGGCCGCTGGCGCGAGGGCGGATACCGCTTCGGGATCATCAACTTCGCCAACCCGGACATGGTCGGCCACACCGGGGTCATCGACGCCGCTGTGGAGGCGGTCGAGGCGGTCGACTCCTGCCTCGGCGACGTCGTCGCTGCAGTCCACGAGGGCGGCGGAGCCTGCATCGTCACCGCCGATCACGGCAATGCCGACCAGATGCTCGAGCCCGACGGCTCCCCGAACACCGCCCACTCGCTGAATCCGGTGCCGTTGATCGTCACCGTCGCAGACCTGCAGCTGCGGGACGGCGGAATCCTTGCCGACGTGGCACCGACCGCGCTGGCAATGCTCGGCATCGAGCAGCCGGCGGCGATGACCGGCCGCACGCTGCTCGCCTGAGCCTCCACGGGGGCTTGATCACCTTCGCTGTATCTGCTACCGTCCGACTTAGATTTTGTGTTTCCCGGACCAAAGGAGTATTGAGATGGCACTAGTCAGATGGGATCCGGCGCGGGAGCTCGACAGCCTGCAGTCGGACATGAATCGCCTCTTCGACGGCTTCTTTGGCAGCCGATCCGGCAATAGCTCCGGCAAGCCCCGCTGGATTCCGGCAATGGATCTGGTCGAGAGCGGTGAGCACCTCGTCCTTCGGGCCGACCTGCCTGGCCTCGGCGAGGACGACGTCGAGATTGAGGTCAAGGACAACGTCCTGACGATCTCCGGCGAGCGCACGTCCAACCACGAGGACGAGGGCGAGGGCTTCCATCGGGTCGAGCGGGCCTACGGCCGCTTCTCCCGGACGCTGACTCTTCCGCGGGGTGTTGACGCCGATGCCGTAAGTGCCAGCTTCGACCGTGGTGTGCTCGAGATCAGGATTCCCAAGCCGGCGGAGCAGCAGCCGACTCGAGTCCAGATCGGGAACGGCGCGATCGAGGGCACGGCCGAGGAGAAGTAAGGGTGTCGAGGGGCCTCGGTAGGGGCCCTCACTCAACCCCTCGGAGGCCGCCCTGAGTTAGGGCGGCCTCCTCGCAGTACAAGCCGTTCGGACCCCTCCCGAGGCCCTTCCTCACTAGCCTCGCCGAGCATGAGGAACGAGCCCGACAGGTTGCGGTTTGAGATTGAGGCCCGGGATGGCGAGGCCAGGACCGGAGTCCTCCACACCGCCCACGGCAGCCGTGCGGACGCCGGCGTTCATACCGCTGGCGACGAAGGGCACCGTGCGAGGGCTCTGTCATCAGCGGAGGTGGCGGAGCTGGGCTACGAGCTGGTGCTCGGGAACACGTACCACCTGCTGGTCTCGCCGGGGCCGGAGCGGATCGCGGCCGCCGGCGGGCTGCACCGGTTCATGGGCTGGGATCGGGCGCTGATCACCGACTCGGGCGGCTTTCAGGTCTTCTCGCTCGCCCACGGCGGCGTCGCCGACGAGGTGAAGGCGAAGGGCCGCCCTCGCAGCGAACGAGGGGCGGTGCTGGAGATCGGCGAGGAAGGAGTGCGGTTTCGCTCCTACCTCGGCGGCGCCGAGCACCTGCTCTCCCCGGAGACCTCGATGCAGGTCCAGGCGGACCTCCGTTCCGACATCGCCCTGGCCTTCGACGAGTGCACGCCCTACAACGCCGACCGCGACTACACGGCCCGCTCGACCGAGCGCACGCATCGCTGGCTGGATCGGTGCCTGCAATGGCACGCCGAGCACGGCCCGCCGTCCCAGGCCCTGTTCGGAATCGTCCAGGGAGGGGTCCACGAGGACCTGCGAGTGGAGTCGGCGCAGGCGGTCTCCGAGGCCCCTGTCGACGGGCTCGCGATCGGCGGCACGCTCGGCCGCGACAAGGAGGAGATGCGGGAGGTGATCGCGATGACCGTCCCGAGGCTGCCGGCCGAATCCCCCAAGCACCTGCTCGGGATCGGCGAGGTCGACGACCTGGTGGCCGGGATCGGGCTCGGCATCGACGTCTTCGACTGCGCGGTGCCGACCCGTCTGGCCCGGCACGGGGTCGCGCTGGTGCCGGAGCCGGCGTCGCGGTTTCGCCTCGACCTGCGAAAGGCAGGCATCGCGGGCGACCGCCGCAGCCTCGTCGAGGGCTGCTCGTGCGCGGCCTGTCGCGAGCACGATCGCGACTACATCGGCTACCTGTCTCGTGCCGAGGAGCTGACCGCGGTGCGGCTGCTCGTCCTCCACAACCTCAGCTACATGGAGCGGCTCACGGCCGCAGCCAGGGAGGCGATCGAGGCCTCCGGATTCGAACGCTTCGCGGAGGCGATCGTCACCGGAGCGGCACCCTGGGAGATCGGC
Source organism: uncultured Actinomycetes bacterium (assembly GCA_963793785.1). Taxonomy (GTDB): domain Bacteria; phylum Actinomycetota; class Thermoleophilia; order Solirubrobacterales; family 70-9; genus CAWCBH01. Next base: position 1,668,554 of record CAWCBH010000003.1, on the reverse strand, counting down.
TGACGGCGGCCATTGTCGGCCGCTTCTGATTCGACAACTGGTGCCGCCGCGACTACGGTGACGCGATGCGAAGCTGGGGGCCGAGGAAGGCCGCGACCGCTGGTCTGCTGGCCGGGCTTCTCATCACCGGGACCGCGCTCGCCGACCGGCCCGCCGGGCCCGATCCCGACCCCGTGCTGCCTCGGCGCGGGGGCGAGCGGCTACCGGCGGCGATCTTCGGCGTCAACGGGCAGTGGCTCCACCTGCTTACCCTGCGCGGGCAGCCCGCGACGGTCCGCCGGCACGCGAGGACGATGCAACGAGCTCGGCATCCGAACGGTCCGGGTGAGCCCGCAGTGGAACGAGGTCGAGCGAGCACCTCCCTCCGGAGGCGACCATCACTTCGACTTCTCCAGGTTCGACGCGACGATCGCCGCCCTGGCCAGATCCCGCCTGCGCGCGGCGGCGCTCCTCATCGGCGTCCCTGCCTGGGCGCGCGGCCTGCGGGGGTTGATCTGCGGGGACCGTGCCCCTCCCTCCTCCGCCGCGGAGTTTGCCGTCTACGCCGGGGCGATCGTCGATCGATACGGGCGCGGTGGCTCCTTCTGGCGGCAGCACCGTCGCCTTGAGTATCTGCCGATCCGTCAGTTCGAGGTCTGGAACGAACCCAACCTCCTCGACTACTGGTGTCCGGCAATCAACCCCAGGGAGTACGCGGACCTGTTCGTCGCCGCGGCCGGCCGGATCCACCGTTCCGATCCGCGGGCGACGGTCGTCTTTGGCGGCCTGGCCAGCGGGGTGCGCGATCGTTTTCGCCCCAGCGGAACCCTGCAGGAGATGGAGCCGGGGCGCTTCCTGGAGCTGGTCGTCACCCACCGGCCCGATGCCCGCGCCGAGATAGACGCGGTCGGCCTGCATACGTACTCCGAGCTGCCCGCCGGCCACGTCGACTACTTGCGACACCTGCGACGCCGGATGGGAGAGCTCTCGCTTGGGGTTGCCGATCGTCTACAACGAGTTCGGCTGGCCAACCCGGGGAGGCAGCGGCCTCGTGGTCGGGGAAGGGGCGCGGGCGCGGTACATCACCCGCGTCGCGAGGGCGGCAGCGCTCGGTGATTGCGGCGTCGCCTCGATCGCTCCCTACACGCTGGGCGACTCCCGAGGCGGCGCCGACCGACGCCGAGCACTGGTACGGGATCGCCGACCCCCGTAGCGCCCGGCCCTACGAGACGGCCCGCGCCTACTCGCGGCTCCTGCGTCGGGTCCGGGCCGCCGCGCCCGGCAAGCGGGATCGGCTCCGGATCTGCGGGGGCAGATCCGCTAGCGGCCGGGTTGAGACGGGATCCCGCCGCTGTTCTCGACAACGCCCGAGCCACTCACTACCTTCCTGATGCCAATCGCGCGCGAAAAAGCCTGCTCCGAGGGCTGCTTCTGGCGGTTCTGCTCGCCCTCGCATGCGCGGCGGATGCTGTTGGCCGACCGTGTCCGATGGCCGTGACGGAGCCGCGAGGCAAGCAGGCCCGCCAAGCTGCCGGCGGAGTTCTTCGGCGTCAACGCGCAGTGGGTCCACTTCCTGAGCAAGGAGGGCGAGCACGCCACGGTGCGCCGGCACGCAGCGGCGATGGAGCGGCTCGGGATCGAGACAGCCCGGGTCAGCCCGCAGTGGAACGAGGTCGAAGAGTCTCCACCCCTGGACGGGCGCCATCGCTTCGAGTTCGGCAGCTTCGACCGCACGGTCACGGCGCTGGCGGAGGCCGGCGTCCGGCCCTCGATCTACCTGGTCGGCGCCCCGCACTGGGCCCGCTTCGTGCGAACGCCTCGCTGCGGAGATCGTCATCCGCCGCCGGACTCGCCGGCCCGATTCGCCGACTACGCCGCCGCGGTGGTGCACCGGTACGGCCGCGACGGGAACTTCTGGCGCGAGCACCGCGATGTTCCCTACCTGCCGGCGCGTCAGTTCGAAGTCTGGAACGAGCCCAACTGGTGGGACTTCTGGTGCCCGCGGATCGATCCACCCGAGTACGCCGAGTTCTTCCTGGCGGCGGCGCGGCGGATCCACCTTGCCGATCCACGGGCGGAGGTCGTCCTCGGCGGGCTGGTGGCGACCAACCGCACCACCTATTGGCCCGACGGAGTCATGCACGGAATGGAGCCCGGCCGGTTCCTGTTCGAGATGCTCGAGCACCGGCCCGAGGCCCGCGCCCATATCGACGCCCTCGGCCTGCACACCTACGGCGACTTTCCCTGGATCCACAGGAACCTGATCCGCTACGTGCGGGGCCGCATGGCGGAGGTGGGCCTGGGTGGCGTCCCGATTCACCACAACGAGTTCGGCTGGTCCACCGACGGGGAACGGGGCTTCGTCGCCACCGAGCGAGAGAGGGGCGACTACATCCGCAAGGTGGCCAGCTTCGCCGCCCGCAGCGACTGCGGCGTTATCTCGGTCGCTCCGTATGCCTGGGCGACCCGTGAGGAGCTGGGCCGGGAGGCCGAGGACTGGTTCGGGATCGTGCGCCTGCGAAGCGCTCTGCCCTACCGGTCCGCGAGGATCTACTCGCGGGTCTCGCGCCTGTTCCGCGGGGAGCTCGAGAAGCCGGCGCCGCCGCGGGTCAGCGCCTGCCGCTAGCCGAACCGGGGGCGGCCGGCCCGCCTACTGGGTGTTGTCCTCGACCAGCTGGCGGAACTCGTCGACGACCCTGTCGACGCTGTCGCCGCCGACATCCCTGATCCGCTCTCCGGCCGAGTCGTCGGTGGCGAGGATCACCGCCGAGGCGACCGCGCCTGCGATCAGCACCAGCGCAACCAGTGCCAGCACCGCGCGGACGAAGCGGCTGAAGCCCGAGCGGCCCCGGCGGGGCGCTGCGACCGGAGCCGGAGCCGGAGCGCGCTCGCGCCGCCGCGGCGGCGGCGGCGGAGCAGCGCGGCGGCGGTACTCGGTGGGATCGATGCGGCGGGTAGCCGTCTCGTCGCCGCCGAGATACTCGGTCGGGGTCTCGTCGTCCAGCGGCAGCGTCATGTCCTCGCCTCCGAGCCCGCGCCGCAGCCCGTCGGCGAGCTCTTCGGCACTGGTGTAGCGGCGCGAGGGCTCCCCTTCCAGGGCTCGCAGCACCGCCGCGCTGAGCGTCTCCGAGACGGCGTCGTTGTAGGTGCTGGGGGCCAGCGGGCGCTCGTTTTGCTGGCGCACCGCCAGCTCGGCGAGCGATGAGCCCTCATAGGGGAGCCGCCCGGTGAGGAACTGGTAGAGAACTACTCCCAGCGCGTAGACGTCCGACCCCGGCGTCGCCTCCTCCCCTCGTACCTGCTCGGGCGCCAGATAGGCCGCCGTTCCGACAACCGATCCGACCTGCGTGATCCGAGTCTGCTCGGCGGCCCGGGCGATCCCGAAGTCGGTCAGCTTGACGGTCATGTCGCCGTTGCCCGACGGGCCGCCGACGATCATCAGGTTGCCGGGCTTGACGTCGCGGTGGATGATCCCGCGCTGGTGCGCATAGTCGAGGCCCAAGCAGGCCTGGACGCCGATCTCGACCGAGGCCTCCGCCTCCAGCGCGCCCTGGCGTTGCAGCAGCTGTGCACCGGAGCGGCCCTCGACGTACTCCATGACGATGTAGTGGCGATGGTCGTCGACGCCGGTGTCGTAGACCTGGACGATGTGGGGGTGGATCAGCTTCGCGACCGCCAGCGCCTCGCGGCGGAAGCGGGCCACGAAGCGGTCGTCGTCGGAGAGGTGCTCGGCGAGGATCTTCACCGCCACGGTGCGCTCGAGGATCCGGTCGGTGGCCCGGTAGACGTTCGACATTCCCCCCGACCCGAGCCGGTCGAGAAGCTCGTAGCGCTCCGAGAGCGCGCCGGTCTCCATCAGTCGCCTCCCTCGAAGCCCTCGGGACCGATGCCCCCGGAGCCCGTGCCGGGGTCGGGCGGCGGCGGCGGAGCCGGTGGCTCGGGCGGCTCGGTCGGCTCCGGCTCGGTGGTCGGCTCCGGCTCGGTGGTCGGCTCCTCGTCGTCGGTGTCGTCGGTGTCGGTGGTCGTGTCGGTAAGCGGCTCCTCGTCGGTGAACGTCTCCTCGGGCGCGACGGTGGTTTCGGTCGTCGCCTCGGTGCAGTCGTTGACCGCCACCTGCTCGAGCTGCGCGGCGCCCTCGGCCAGCGCCTCGCGCAGCCGAGCGCTGACCTCGGAGCCGAGGCTTTCGACCTGGTCGCGAACCTCAGCCGCGGACTCCTGGGCCCCGGCGCAATCGCCGGCGTCCACCTGGCTCTGCACGTCCTCGAGGTTCTGGACGATCTGATCGGCCGTCTCGCCAGGCAGCAGCCCCTCCGCGGAGTCGCCGCAGGCGACCAGCGCGAATGCGGCGCCGACGCCGAGCGCGAAAACGACGATCGGTGCGATCAACCTGGGCACGAGGCGAGTCTAGACAACGGTCTGGGGCCGGAAGGGGGGCCTGTGCGGGTGGCGACCGGCACGATCACTGTCCCAGGTAGAGACGGTCGGCGAGGTGCCTGGGGAGGCCCGCCGCGGCGATCGGATCGGCGGCGAGATCGATCTCGTAGGGGACCCGCTCGAAGCGGGCCGTCCATTCCTCGGTGTCGAGCGCGAGCCAGGCCGCGCGGCGATCGCCGTCGCGCGGCTGGCCGACGCTGCCGGGGTTGATCAGCCAGGTTCCCTCGCCGAGGTCGAGGCTGGCGCCGCTCGGCGCCTGGGCGCCCCTGACGTCGCCGGGCTGTCCGTCGGGGCCGGCAGGCCGGACGAAGAACAGGGCGACGTGGGAATGGCCGATGAAGCTGATTCGCCGCGGCTGGACTTCCATGCAGTCCTCGGCCTGGTCGAGCGAGAGGACGTACTCCCAGACCGGGTCGCGGGGGGAAGCGTGAAAAAGGCCGACCTCCTGACGCTCGCCCTGCGGGGCCAGCGAGCGCAGGAACTCGAGGCTGCTCTCCTGCGCGTGGTCGACGGTCCAGCTCACCGCCGCCGCGGCCGCCGAGGAGAAGGAGGAGACGTCGAGCTCGCCGAGCACGGCGAGATCGTGGTTGCCGACCAGGCAGACGGCGCAGCGCTCGCGAACAGCCTCGGTGCACTCGTCGGGCTGGGCGCCGTAGCCGACCACGTCTCCGAGGCACCAGATCTCCTCCACCGAGGCGGCGTCGATCGAGTCCAGCACCGCCTCCAGGGCGGGCAGATTGGCGTGGATGTCGCTGATCACCGCTACGCGCATGGGGTAGGCGGGAGCGGGCGGGAGACTGCGCGGCCCGCGCCCCTGACCGGGCGAGAAGGCCGTCTATCGTAGAGGTGCGTGGCCCGAGGGACCCAGCTGCCGCGGTCGGGTGCGCTCCGGATCGGGGCGGTGGCGGTCGCCGCGGTGATCGTCGCCGAGGCGGCGGTCTGGATACTGCGGCCGCGCGGAGAGATCGTCGACCCGGTCGCGGTCGAGGCCGGCTCATACTTCAGCCCCGCCGAGCTCCAGCGCGGCGAGGATTTCCGCGGTGTCCAGCGCTGGCTCGGCCTCGGCGGCATCGTCGTCTCCGGCGGGGTGCTGGTCGTGGCGGCCATCTGGCGCCCACCGACGGCGCGGCGGGCGCTGCAGGCGGCCTCGAGACGGCCGATCCTCGGCGGCGCCGCGGTCGGCGCCACGGTCTCGATCGCGCTTGCGGTTGCCGACCTGCCGCTCTCGGTCGTCGCGCACGAGCGCGCCGTCGACGTCGGGCTTTCGACTCAGGAGATCGGCGCCTGGCTCGGCGACCAGGCGAAAGCGGGGGCGATCGGGGCCGCCTTCGCGGCGCTTGGAGCCGCGGCAGCGATGGCCTTGATCCGGCACCTGGGGCGGCGATGGTGGACCGGAGGGGCGGTGCTCGTCGTCGGCTTCGCCGTTCTGACCAGCTGGCTGGCGCCGGTCGTGATCGCGCCGCTGTTCAACGATTTCGACGAGCTGCCGCCGGGGCGCGCTCGCACCGACGTGGTCGGGCTCGGCGAACGCGCCGGGGTCGACATCGGCGAGGTCTACGAGGTCGACGCCAGCCGGCGCTCGACCTCGCTCAACGCCTATGTGGGAGGCCTCGGCGCCACCAAGCGGGTCGTCCTCTACGACAATCTGCTGCGCAAGCAACCCCCACCGGTGGTCAACTCGGTCGTCGCCCACGAGCTCGGCCACGTCGACGGAGAAGACATCTGGCGCGGAATCGTCTTCGTCGCCGTGATCGCGCCGCTCGGAGCGCTGTTCGTGCAGCGCTTCGCGGAGGCGACCGCCGGCCGGCGCGGAGACGATCCCCACTCACCGGCGGTGATCCCGGCGCTGGCGCTGGCGCTTTCGCTCGCCACCCTCGCGCTCGGCGTCCCGGGGATGCAGCTCTCACGAGCGGTGGAGGCGCGTGCCGACACCTTTGCGCTGCAGTTGACCCGTGACCCGCAGGCCTTCATCGAGCTGCAGCGCCAGCTCGCGGTGACCAACGTGTCCGACCCGGATCCGCCAGGGGTTTTCCGCCTCCTGTTCGGCAGCCACCCGACCACCTTGCAGCGGATCGGCGCCGCGACGGCCTACGAGCGGGGCGGCTGAGTCCCGACGGCGGTGTCGAGGCGCCGCTCGACGACCTGCAGCTGGGCCTCGATGCGGCGGGCGCGAGCCGCAAAGGCCGCCAGCGGTGGATCGTCTGCGGCCGGATCAGGGGCCGGCCTGGTCAGGCTCTGGGGGAGCCACTGCTCGGCTGGGGCCGAATCCGGGCGGGCCGCCCTGCCCTGCCGGTCCGTCCGCACGAGGGTCCCCCCGGGAAGCCATTCCGAGAACTCCACTGGCGGCGCTACTCGTTCGGGACCTCGGGAAGGCTCTTGATGCCCTCCCGAGTGCGCCACTTGGAGTAATTGTCCTCGAGGGCCTCTATCAACTCGTGCAGGAATCGCGGCGAAAGGGCCACCCGGGAGACGACCACGCCCGGGATCTCGTCGTCCTCGATCTCGTGGTCCACGCGGGCGAAGGTGATCGTGAACTCGTAGTCGGAGTGGCTGACGTTGGCGAAGTTCGCGTAGACGCCGGCCATCTGCTCCGGGGAGGTGTGGATGTTGATCTGGCGCTCGCTGTTGTCCTCGGACATCGGGCTCCTCTCTGCGGCGGCCGGCTACCTAGTATCGCAGCGGCCATGGGCCTGCGTACCGACGCAAGATGAGGACGATCCTGCTCGTCGTCGGCGGGGTCAAGGCGCCCTTCTCCGATGCCGACGCCCACTACCGGCGGCTGCTGAGCCGCTACCAGCGACTCGAGGTGGTCGAGGCCCGCGACGACCGCGAGCTGATTCGGAGGATCCCCGCCTCCGCCCGGATCGTGGCGCTTGACCGCGAGGGCGCGGCGCTGGACTCGCGGCAGTGGAGCCAGTGGCTCCAGCAGCGACGCCTCGAGGCCCGCGACGTCTGCCTGCTGATCGGCGGCGCCGACGGCCTGCCTCCTGAGGCGCTCGGCGCAGCCGAGGAGCGAATATCGCTCGGGCCCCAGACGATGGCCCACCAGCTAACGCGGGTCGTCCTCCTCGAGCAGCTCTTCCGGGCCGCCAAGATCTTGGCGGGGGAGCCATATCACCGGTAGCGGGGCCTCTGAATAAATTGCGGCGCCTTCGGCGCCTGACCAGCCTCTGCCGGCGCTGACCGCGCCGGCAAACCGCTACTAGCCGAACGGCGGCTGGTAGAAGTCGCGCACGTAGTCGAGCGAGAAGGGCACCGCGTTGGTGCCCCCGGCGCGGGCGCGGACGAGCCCGCCGCCGCCGCGCCCATATCGAGTCCGGACCAGACGTCGGAAGATCCCGTCTCCGTCGGCCCTGACGGAGGCGAGCCGGCGCCAGCCCCCACCGGCGCGTCGCTCGATCACGACCGGGCCGGCGTCGCTGTCTGGGGTCCGCCCCCAGATCCGCACGCCGCGCCCGCCGCGGAAGGCGACGAACGGAAACCGGAAGGCCCGCAGGACACGCTTGGGCCGGTCCTGGGCGACGGTTGCGCCGCGCAGGTAGAGGCCCGACTGGACGCTGGCGTTGTAGGGGGCCCCGTTGCGATCGTCGTCGCGAAGCTGGTACCAGAAGAAGACGGTGACGCCGGCTCCCCAGGCCCGGTACATCGCCTCCGCCGCCCAGCGGGCGTGAATCCGCCAGGAAAGTCCGCCCGGATCGGGGGGCCTGGAATCCCACGAGAACTCCGTGACCCAGAACGGGACCGGGTCCAGGTCGGAGTTGATCTTCCCGGCCCGCTCGGCCGCCCGCAGCAGGCGGCGCATCTCCGGCAGGTCGCCGAGGGAGACGTCGTCGGCAGCAATCGCCTCGTGCGTCGGGCCGCCAGTCGTGTACGGGTTCGTCGCCCAGACGTCGAAGGTCGTCGTCTGCTTGCAGCCGGGGATCGGCTTCGGGTTGCGGCGACCCCGCATGCAGAGCAGGCGCCGCATGAAGTCGAGCGGGGCGACGTTGCCCGGGGTGCCGAGCGGCGCCAGCCCCGGGCCGACGACGAGGTTGGAGGAGCGGGCCGACTTGACGGCGACCGCGAAGGGGTTGATCAGCTTCCGGTACAGCGTCGGCGATACCGGCCGGCCGCCGCGGCGCTGAGGGTTGAAGAAGAGGCTCAGGTTCGGCTCGTTGAAGAGCTGCCAGTAGCGCACCCGCGGTAGGCCCAAGAACCCGCCCGCATAGCGGGCGGCGATGGCGCGACCGAAGTCGGCGACGTCGGCGGGATTCGGGTCACAGGGGGCGCCGGTTTCGCTGGCGGTCCTGCAGCGCTGGGCCCAGCGGGGGGCGCCATAGATCTGCACCAGGGGGTCCAATCCGTTGTTGACCGCCTGCCGGATCTCCCGGTCGGCCACCTCCCAGCGGTAGTTGGGGTCGGCGGGGTTGGTCGCGTCCCACAGCACCGGCTCGGCGCTGGGGGCGATCGTCTGCCAGAACAGCGTGATACGAACGAACTCGGCACCCGCTCCGCGGACCCGCTTGTAGCGAAGCGAATCGCCCGAGGAGTCGAGGCCGGAGATCCCGGTGACCAGTGGCCGTGCGCTCGACGATGCGGGCACCGCGGCCGCAGCCGCGATCGCGATCAGGACCGCGATCGTCGCGCGGTGCCGGGTCTTCGACTTCGGGTCGCCTGCCATTCTCCGGTCAGCCAAACGGTGGATGGTAGAAGTCGCGCACGGGCTGGAGCGAGAACGCCCGCGCCGCGTCGCCTCGGTGCCGGGCCCGGACCAGGCCCTTGCCGCGGCGGCCGAAGGGGCCGGTCAGCAGCTTCGAGAAGATCCCGTCGCGGCGGGCGCGAGTGGTGCCGATCGTCCGCCATCCTCCGGCCGTCTTGCCCTCCAGCACGACCCGCCCCGGGGTGCTGGTCGCGGTCCGCCCCCAGACGTAGACGCCCCCGTTGCGGGAGAAGGCGACGAACGGAAAGCGGAATGCCTGCAGGGCCAGCTTCGGCCGGTCCTGGGCGACGCTTTCGCCGCGCAGGTAGAGGCCGGACTGCACGGTCTCGTCGTAGGGCGACCCGTCGCGGGCGTTGTCGCGCAGCTCGTACCACATGAACATCTCCACTCCCGCCGACCAGGCCCGGTAAATCGCCTCGGCTGCCCAGCGCGCATGCAGCCCCTCCGGCAGGCCGCCAGGATCCGGCGGCTTGGAGTCCCAGCTCATCTCGGTGACCCAGAAGGGCACCCGGGCGAGATCGGTGTCGATCCGGCCGGCGCGCTCGGCGGCGCGCAGCAGGCGCCGCATCTCCGGCAGGTCGCCGAGCGAGACGTCGTCGGGATCGGGGCCTTCGCGGGTCGGGGCGCCGGTCGTGAACGGATTGGTGGCGAGGATGTCGAAGCGCACCCCGCCCTCGCAGCCACGGCCGGCCGGGCGCGGCCTGCGCCGGCCCTTCATGCACAGCATCCGCCGCACGAAATCGAGCGGCCCGATGCTGCCGGGGCGCTCGAGTGGCCCGAAGCCGGCGGTGACGACGAGGTTGGAGGCGTCAACGGACTTGACGGCATCGGAGAAGCGATTCAGCAGGGTCCGGTACAGCAGCGGCGAGACGGGCCGGCGGTTGCGGAACTGGGGGTTGAAGAAGACCTGCAGGTTGGGCTCGTTCTGGGGCTCCCAGTAGCGAACCCGCGGCAGCCCCAGGAAAGAGCCGCTGTAGCGCTGCGCGGCGGCTTTTGCGAAGTCGGCCAGCGCCGCCGGGTCCGGATCGCAGGGAGCGCCGAAGTCGGTCACCGTCGTACAGCGCTGGGCCCAGGCCGGCGCCCCGTAGACCTGGAACAGGGGCTCCAGACCGGCTCGATCTGCCATCTGGACCTCACGGTCGACCGTGGTCCAGTCGTAGTTGAGATCGGCCGGGCTGTCCGGAAGCCAGACCAGCGGCTCCGACCTCGGGGCGACCTGCTCCCAGAGGATCGTCAGGCGCACGAACCGCGCGCCCGCATCCCTGATCCGGTCGAACGTGGTCTGATCGCCGAGCGCGTTGGCCTGCGGGTCGGCGACTCCGGTGACCAGCGGCCGGCCTTCGGCCGGCGACGCGGCCAGCAGCGCCAGCCCACAGACGGCCGTCGCCGGCAGGCGCCAGATGCTCGTTCGTCGTTGTCCCCGCGCTGTGACCGGCATCAGGATGACCCGCCGCGCCAGGCTAGCGACAGGTGCCGCTCGGCCCGAGCCGACTGGGGGCTGAAACACGGGCAGGCCCCCTACGATGCGGCGATCAGCGCCTCGGACCCGATCAGCGACCTCCGTGCCGGCGTCGATGCGGCCGCCCGCGTCCTCCTCGACGGCGAGAGCCTCCGTTCCGAGGCCACGCTGGAGCGACCTCCGCGCGAGGAGCTGGGCGATTACAGCTCCAACGTGGCGATGCTGCTGGCGGCGCCCCTGGGGCGCAACCCACGCGAGGTCGCCGAGCAGGTCGGTGCCGAGCTGCGGTCAACGCTCGGCGGGCAGCTCGAGAGCGCCGAGGTCGCCGGGCCGGGCTTCGTCAACCTGCGGCTCTCCCCCGCCTGGTACCGCTCGGCGCTTGCCGGCCTCTCGGCCGGCGAGGAGCGGCTGCTGCTCGCCGGTGTCTCAGAGCCCGAGCAGGTGCTGGTCGAGTTCGTCTCCGCGAACCCGACCGGGCCGCTGACGGCCGCGGGAGGGCGCCACGCTGCCTACGGGGACGCGGTCAGCCGCCTCCTCGCTGCGGTCGGGCATCGGGTCCAGCGCGAGTACTACGTCAACGACATCGGCGGCCAGATCGACAGCTTCACCGCCTCGATCGTCGCCGCGATGACCGGAGCCGAGCCCCCCGAGGAGGGATACCAGGGCGCCTACGTGGGCGAGATCGCCGCGACGCTGGCCGCCGAGGGCGCCGACGCGGCCGACCCCGCCGCCGTCTGCCGGCGGGGGGTCGAGTTGATGCTGGAGCGGATCCGCGCAACCCTGGAGCGGTTCGGCTGCTCGTTCGACGGCTGGTTCTCGGAGCGTTCCTTGCACGACGCGGGCGAGGTCGAGGCGACGCTGGAGGCGCTGCGATCCTCCGGGCACACCTACGAGAGCGAGGGGGCGCTGTGGCTGCGCAGCAGCGAGCTCGGCGACGACAAGGACCGGGTCCTGGTGCGAGGCAACGGCACCCCGACCTACCTGGCCGCCGACGTCGCCTATCACCGCGACAAGCTGGGACGCGGCTTCGAGCTCCTGATCAACGTGCTCGGCGCCGACCATCACGGCTACGTGGCGAGGATGCGCGCCGCCCTCGCCGCGCTCGACATCGATCCGGAACGGCTCGAGGCGCTGATCATGCAGCTCGTGCACATCGTCTCCGGCGGGGGCCGCTCGCAGATGTCGAAGCGCAAGGGGGAGTTCGTGACCCTCGAGGAGCTGATCGACGACATCGGCGTCGATGCGACCCGCTTCTTCATGCTCGGCCGCAGCCACGACACGACCGTCGACCTCGACCTCGACCTGGCGCGGCGGGAGTCGAGCGAGAACCCGGTCTACTACGTGCAATATGCCCACGCCCGCATCGCGAGCATCCTGCGCCGGGCCGGCTCGGACGCGGTCGACCGAGCCCGCGAGTCGGATCCGGGCTCCTCGCCGCTGCCGCTGGAGCCGGCAGAGCGAGCCCTGATCAAGCGCCTGTTGGAGCTGCCCGGAGAGGTGCACGAGGCCGCCGCCCGCCGTGCCCCGCACCGCCTCTGCGCCTACCTGCAGGCGACCGCGGCCGATTTCCACGCCTTCTACCGCGACTGCAAGGTGATCGGCGCCGAGGGACCGGGGGTCGAGGAGTCGCGGATCAGCCTCTGCCTGGCGACCAAGCGCTCGATCGCCCAGGTCCTGGGCCTGCTCGGGATCTCCGCACCGGAGCGGATGTAGCGCTTACAGCCCGCGGCGGCCGAACACGAACGGGACCGTTCGCAGGAGGATCCTGATGTCGTTGCCGAGCGACCAGTTGGCGACGTAGAGGTAGTCGAGCCGCACCATCTCCGCGCGCGGTATCCGCGAAGAGCCGTGCGCCTGCCAATACCCCGTCATCCCCGGTCGCAGGTCGAGGCGGCGCCGGTAGAGGCCCTCGATCAGCGAGTCCTCTTCCGGGATCAGCGGCCGCGGGCCGACCAGGCTCATCTCGCCGCGCAGGACGTTGAGGAGCTGTGGCAGCTCGTCGAGCGACCAGGCGCGAATGATCCGGCCCACCCGCGTCACCCTGGGGTCGTCGGCGAGCTTGAAGAGGCCGTCGGCCTCGTTGAGGCCCTGCAGCTCTGCCCGCCGCTCCTCGGCGTCGTTGACCATGCTGCGGAACTTGAGCATCAGGAATGGATTCCCGTGGCGGCCGACGCGCTGTTGGCGGAACAGCACCGGCCCCGGCGAGTTGAGCTTGATCGCCAGCGCGATCGCGAGCAGCAACGGCGCCAGCAGGATCAACATCGTGATCGAGATCGCGAGGTCGAAGCCGCGCTTCATCAGGCCCGAGGAGCGGGAGATCTCGAAGCTGCGGACCCCGAGCAGGGTGAGCCCGTGGATCTGGTCGATCTCGACCGTCGATCCGGCGACCGGGGGGGTCGCCGGCAGCAGGCTGACGCTGACGCGGAACGCGCGCAGGTCGCGGACCGCGTGCAGGAGAACGTCGCTGTCCACCCGTCCCGGCGCCAGGACGATCCGGTGCACGTCATGCTCGGTGAGGGCCCGTTCCAGACCGGCCGGGATCTCCAGCGTCGCCGGCGTCTCGCCGCCGTTGGTGGTGACCTCGGCCGGCAGCCAGCCGACCATCTCCGCCCTGATCGTGCCGCCGATCGCGATCTTGCGCCGGAACGCCTCCGCCGCCTGGGCGTCGCCGAGCAGCAGGCAGCGCTCAGGCGGGGTGAGGCGGGAGGCGAGGTTACGGGCGAGCGAGCGGCCGACGACGAGCAAGACCAGCATCAACGCCCACATCCCGATCACCTGCCGGCGGCCGAGGTCGCCGTCGACGATCAGGTCGCCGCCGAACCAGAGCAGCAACGAGCTCACGGTGGCGACTTCGAACAGCCGCGGCAGCTCGTCAAGGGTCGTCTTGTGGAGCAGGTGCTCGTCGCGGTCGTAGAGGCCGACGGCCTTCATCACCACGATCACCAGCAACAGGGCCCCGGCGGCCCCGACCGGATTCAGCGAGTCGTCGCCGAACAGCACCGCGCCGCAGAGCAGGGTGGTGGCGACGGCAAGCAGGTCGGCCACCGCCAGCGAGCGCCTGAAGGTCGAGTGGCGGCGGCGGATCGTCTCCCGCCGGCCCCGCTCCGCTTCGGCGTGCTCGTCGCGTCCGGCCTGCTCGGGCGTGGCGACCGGCCGAGGAGGGGAGTCGAGCGTCAGCGCCGCGACCCCGGTCTCGGGCAAGGGACTGCCGGACATCATCCGTTGTCTCTCCATTTTCGCCGCAACCCCGCCCGGCTCGGCGGATCGGTCCGCCACGGCAGCGCACCTGGGATTGCACCTAACGATAACCCGCCGATCGGTTCCCCGACTCGGCGCTGGACGGTCGTTCGCGCTTTCTCAGCCGGCTCGCAGGCGGGCCAGGCCGCCGCTTCCGAGACGCCACAGCAGGCAGGCCGCGACGATCGCGGCGATGCAGAAGACGAACGGCGTCACCCCGTAGCCGCCGAGCCAGAGGGTGCCGCTCTCGCCGTCGTCGGTTGCCGCCGGTTCGGCCGTCAGGGTCGTCGGCCGCACCGGGACCGAAGGCGTGTAGGCCTCCTCCGGCTGCTGCTCGGTGGCGCTCGGCTGCGGCTGCGCCGGCACCGCAGCGGGGGCCGCCTCGACCGGGGCGGGTTCGGCGACCGGCTGCGGGTCCGCCGGCGGTGGAGCCGGGGCGGTGCCGAGCTCGGTACCGGGGCCCCCAGGCTGTTCCTCGACGTACTGATCGGTTGCAGCGGGCTGTGCGACGGCTGCCGGGGCGACTCCCAAACCGATCACCGCCGCGAGCAGGCAGACAAGCGCCGCGGAGCGGCGCGAGCACTGTGGGTGGTTCCGCACGTCTGCGCGCATCTTGCAAGTGTCCCGGGCTTCCTCGTGCCCTGTCGCTTCAAATCATGACCGATTCGCGGAGGCTCGGTTTCGCCGCGGACCGCGACCGGGGCCAGGCCCGACGCCGGCTGGCGCTGCGACGCCGCGTCGCCTTCGTCGTCGCCTTTGCCCTGCTCGCAGTGCTCGCGCTCGAGGCCGGCGGCTACGGGTTGATCACCCGCCAGCAGTTCGCGCTCGGCGTCTGGGGGGCTGTCGCCGCCGGCCTCCTCCTCGGCGCCTTCCCCCGCGGCGTTCCGGTCCGTGCGCTGGCGATCCCCGCCGCCGCCGCCGCCGGGCTGATCGCCTGGCTGGCGCTGAGCCTGCTCTGGACCGAGAGCGACGAGCGCACGGTGGCCGAGCTGGCGCGGCTGCTCGGCTACCTGGGCTTGATCACCCTGGCCCTGCTGGCGCTCAACCGCCATACCTTCGGTGCCGCCGCCGCCGGGATCTCGTTCGCGACGCTGGGGATCACGGCGCTGGCCGTCGGCAGCCGGCTCTTCCCCCAGCTGCTGCCCGAAAGCGCCGTCGACGAGGCGATCCGCGGCGACCGCCTCTCCTATCCGCTCGACTACTGGAACGCGATCGGCGCCTGGGGGGCGATGGCGACCGCAATCGGGCTGGGATGGAGCGCCCACGTTTCGCGGGACGCCGTCCGGGCCGCGGTGCTGGCAACGGTGCCGATGGCCGGCCTCTGCGTTTATCTCACCTACTCGCGAGCCGGTGTGATCACCTCGGCGGTGGCGGTGCTGGCGGTCCTGGCGCTGAGCCGCAACCGCTGGACCGCCCTGGTGCACGCCGGCGCTGCCGGCGTCGGCACCGCAATCGCGATCGTCGCCGTGCGCTCCCAGCCCGAGATTGGCGACGCCACCGGCGCCGAAGGCGGCCTGGTGGTGCTCGCCGCACTCGTCGCAGCGGCGGCACTCTGCACCGGCGTGGCGCTGGGCTGCGCAGCGGTCCGCAGCGATCGCTGGCGGCTGTCGCCGCCGCTTCGCCGCCGCGCGGTCGTGGCAGCGGTTCTGGCGCTGCTGATCGGAATCGCCCTCGCCGAGGGACCGATCTCGCGCGGCTGGGATGAGTTCCGCAGCGAGGAGAGGGTGACCGCCGGCGCCGACCCCGCGGCGCGGCTGGTCAGCGCCGGCGGCAATCGCAACGACCTCTGGTCGTCGGCAATCGATGCGTTCTCCGAGGATCCGGTGAAGGGAATCGGGCCGGGTACGTTCGAGTTCTGGTGGAGCCGCGACGCCCGCGATCCCGAGTACGTCCGCGACGCCCACTCGCTCTACCTCGAGCAGCTCGCCGAGCTGGGGGTGCCCGGCCTGCTGCTGACCCTGGCGCTGCTGGCGTCGCTGCTGTTCGTCGCCGTGCGGGTGCGGGCCGACCTCCAACGCCCGGCTGACGTTGCCGCGGCGGTCGCGCTCAGCGCCGCTTTCGTCGTCTTCGCGGTCAGCGCCGCGGTGGACTGGCAATGGGAGATGACCGCCGTCGGCGCCCTGGCGCTCGGCGGCCTTGCGACGGCGATCGCGGGCGGCTCCGAGCGGGCGCCGCGGTCGCTGCGGCGGGGCCGGATCGGGTCCCGCGGGATGCGGGCGGCATTGGTCGGCGTCGCGCTGGCGGCCTGTGTCGTGCAGGTCCCCGGGCTGGTCTCTGCGCAGCTGATCCGCCAAAGCAGGGAGGCGGCCGACGAGGGTCGTCTCGAGGAGGCGCGAGAGCTCGCTGCCGAGGCCGTCGACGCGCAGCCCTGGGCGGCCAGTCCGCGCGAGCAGCTCGCCAAGGTCGACGAGGCCCGGGAGGATCTCGGCACCGCCGAGGAGGAGATCCGCGGCGCGATCGAGCGCGAGCCGACCAACTGGCGCTACCCGCTGGTCCTGGCCCGGATCCAGGCCGGCGGCGGCGATCGGGCCGGGGCGCTGGAGACCTTCCGCGCCGGCCGGCGGCTGCGGCCGTTGTCGCCGCTGTACTCACCCTTCTCGCAGTTCGGGATACTCGTCTACACGCCGGAGCAGCTGCGACGACTCGCTGCCTCGCCGCCTGCCGGCTCCGGCCCATGACGATGCGATCGCAAGCGCAAACGAACGCCCCGAGCTACGTCACCCTGCGCGACTACCGGCGCCTGATCGGGCGCCAGAAGTGGCTGATCGCCGCGATCACGCTGATCTTCGGCGCCGCTGCGTTCGTGCACTCCGCTTCCCGGGAGGACACCTACACGGCGCAGGCTTCTCTGGCCTTTCGCGACGTCGTCCAGGACCTGGCCCTGCTCGGCGACGCCGCCGTCCCCGAGCTGGCCCCGGGCGAGCGCGCGGCCGCCAGCGCCGAGGCGATCACCAGCCTGGAGACCGCGGAAGCGGTGCGGCAGCGGCTCGGGACCGAGATCACCGCCGACGAGCTTCGCGACGCGATCAGCACCCGGGTGGACACGCTGACCAGCCTGGTCCTCCTGGAAGCCGATTGGGAGACCCCGCAGTTCGCCGCCCGGCTGGCGAACGGGTTCGCATTCGAGGCCGTCGGCGCCGTAAGCCGTCAGCAGCGCCAGGTCGTGCAGGGCGCGATCGACGTCCTCGAGCAAAGGCTCGAGGAAGACTCGGCCGACGGCGCCCTGGACTCGCGGACCCGCCAGCAGCTGGTCAGGCTGGAAGCGATCCGCTCGATCATCCGCCCGGCGCGAGTCGTCCGGCGGGCCGAGGCGCCGAGCGAGCCCAGCGGCCCGGCGACCCGCCGCAACACCGCTCTGGGGTTGCTGGTCGGGCTGGCACTCGGCCTGATGGCGGCGTTCGTGCGCGACTCGCTCGACCGCCGGCTGCGCGGATCGCACGACGTGCACCGGGAGCTCGATCTGCCGGTGCTCGGCAGGCTCCCGCTCAGCGCGGTCGGCGACGCGAGCGGGTCCGGGAACGGGCACGCCGGCCTCTCCCGGGGGGGATTCGAGGCCTTTCGGGTGCTGCGCAACAACCTCCAGTTCCTCAAGCCTGAGGGCGACCTGCGGTCGATCTTGATCACCAGCAGCCTCCCCGAGGAGGGCAAGTCGACCACCGCGCTGTCGCTGGCATCCGTCTCCGCCCTGGCGGGCCGGCGGACGCTGCTGGTCGAGTGCGACCTGCGCCGCCCCTCCCTGGCGGAGCGGATCGGGATCGAGAAGGCCCCGGGCCTGCGCCAGTATCTGAACGCGGAGGCGGCTCCCCAGGAGATCCTGCAGGTGGTGTCGCTCGCCTTTCCGACCCGCAACGGGGGTGGGGAGGAGCCCGCCCGCCGCGGCGACCTGGTCTGCATCGCTGCCGGCGGCCCGACCGAGGACTCGGCGGAGCTGCTCGCCTCGGAGCGCTTCCGCGAGTTCCTCGAGAAGGTGACCGGCGCCTACGAGCTGGTCGTGATCGACGCCGGACCGGTGCTGTCCGCAGTGGACCCGCTGCAGCTTGTGCCGCTGGTCGACGGGGTCGTCCTCTGTGTGCGGCTGTCGAAGACGACTCGCGACGACGCCCGCGCGACGCGGGCGGCGCTGGCGCATCTGCCCGAGCGGCCGATCGGCGTCGTCCTCACCGGCGATCGCGGCGACGACGACTACTACGGGTATTACGGCGAGGAGGCCTGACCGCCGGCCAGCCCGGCGTAGAGGCGCAGCCACTCGTCGACCATCCGCCGGCTGCCGAATGCGGGCCGGCGTCGCCGCTGGCTCTCGAGCATCCGGGCCGCCAACTGCGGCTCGGTCAGCACCCGGCGCAGCAGCAGCGCCGCCTCGGCCTCGCTGGAGCAGACCTGATCCGCCCCCAGCAGCTCCCGGTTGGGCCCGATGTCGCTGGCGATCACGATCGCGTCCATCGCCATCGCCTCCAGCACCGACAACGGCAGCCCGTCCCAGGCGGTCCAATGCAGGTAGGCGGTCGCCTCGCCGAGCTCGCGCAGCACCTCGTCCCGCCCCGTCCAGCCGCTGAGCTCGATCCCGGCTTCCCGCAGCGCCGTCGCGCCGGCTTCGCCGCGACCGCCGCCGCCGCCCCCGATCCAGGCCACCGAGGCGACGTCGGTCACCTCGGCGAGGATCCTCGCGGCGGCCGCAGGACGCCGCTGCGGAACGGTCCGCCCGACGCCGATCGCCCGCGCGGGCTGCGGCCGGCTCCGATCGGGCAGCGGCTCGCCGTCGAGCTCGGGGATCCCGTTGGCCACCGTGACGACCGTGTCAGCGCCGAGCCCGCGAGCCAGGCGCGCCTCGTCCTCGGAGCAGGCTCCCACCGCCGTCGCTCGTCGCGATGCGAACCGCTCCAGGCGCCGGTAGGCGCCGCCGGCGAGGCGACTGCCGTCGATCGTGAAGGCGTAGGCCTGCGGCGTGAAGACGGTCGGGACGGTGCGCGGAGAGACAGCGGCGCCGATAACCCCCGCGAAGCTCGAGTAGAGGTGAACGACGTCCGGGGACCGAGCCTCGATCAGCCCTCGCAGGCGGCGGGCGCCGGCGACCAGCGCCGCCGGGGTGCGGCGCTGCCAGGGCATCTCGATCAGCTCCACCTCGGGGGCGATCAAGTCGCGCGGAGCTTCCGGTGTCTCGGGGCGGCGCCCGAACGCGATCGCGGCCCGGTGCCCTCGCTCGACTACGCCCTCGGCCACGGTTCGAACCAGCTCGAACACTCCGCCTCCGAATGCCTCGGCGACCAACAGCACCTCGATCGAGTGCTCAGGAGCGCCACCGCCGCCCGGCCCGGCACTCGGCTCTGATATCGGTGCGGTCAGGATGCGTCCAGGATCCTCCAAGGTCGCCGTCATCTTCCACGAACCGGTTCTCGGCGGGGCGACGAGCTCGGTGCTGCGAATACTGCCGTTGCTCGAAGAGATGGGCTGGGAGTTCTGCTTCTGGGTCGACAGGCCGAGTCCGCTCTTCGACGAGTTGGCCGGTCGCGGCTATGACGTCGAGGGCGATCGGCGGCTGGTCGCCTGGAGCCTTCCGGTGCTGCGCCTGCCGCCGGGCCCGGTTCGGCGGCTCTCCGGCACCCCGCCGTACATGCGGCGGATGCTCGCCTTCCTCCGTGATCGAAGCCCTGCGCTCGTGCACGCGAACAGCCTCATCGCGCTGCCGGAGGCGCTTGTCGCCAAGCGCTCCGGTGCACCCGTCCTGCTGCACGTACACGAGATGTCGCGGCGCAGCGTCCGCGGTCGGATCGCGAGGCGGTTGGCCTGGCGCGCCGACGAGCTGGTGGCCGTTTCGCAGGCCAGCGCCGGGGCGCTTGCGAACGGAGGCCCGCTGCCCCGCATCGTCTACGAAGGATCGCCGATCCCCGAGCAGACGGTTCCGGTCCGCGAGGCGCCGCGGCCCTTCGTGGTCGGCTGCCTGGGGGTGATCTCGACCCGCAAGGGAAGCGACGTCTTCGTCGCCGCCGCCGAGCAGGTGCTGAGCCGCACCGACAGAATCGAGTTCCGGCTCGTCGGCGGCCTCACCGACCTTCTCGAGGCGGATTGGGGGCGCGACCTGATCGATCGCGCCCGTGCCGCCGGCGTCGTCTACAGCGAGCGCGTCGACACCCTGACCGAGTTCCGCTCCTGGGACGGGTTCGTCCTGCCGTCGCGCACCGATCCCTTCCCGATCGCGATGCTCGAGGCGCAGGCCAGCTGGCCTGCCGGTGATCGGCGCCGCCTCCGACGGGATCGTCGAGCAGGTCACCCCGGAATGCGGCCGCCTGGTCGCGCCCGGCGACGCCGACGCGCTGGCGGAGGCGATCCTCTGGCTGTCCGAGCGCAGCGCCGCCGAGCGGGCGGAGATGGGCGCGGCGGGGCGGCGCCGGGTGCTGGAGAACTTCACCCTCGAGGCGCAGGCGGAGGCGATGGACCAGGCATACCGGGCGACGATCGCCTGAGTCGCGGCAGCTCGAGAACTGCGCCACGCCGACGCCGACGAGGATCCATCCGGCCAGCGCGCGCCAGCCCCTCGATGTAGAGGCCGAAATAGAACAGGACCAGCATCGCGGCCAGGACCCCGGCGCCCCCGACCGCAAGCGCGCCGGCTCGCGGTCGGGCAGGGTGAGCGCCCGCCGTGCGAGCCCCGCCGAGCAGCAGCACGCAGCGCGACGATGAAGAAGACCATCACCGCCAGGCCCTGCTCGAGGGCGATCTTCAGGTAGGAGCTGTCGAAGTTCGTGGTCCCGATCGTCCGCTCGGCCCCGTCGCGAGCGCGCGCCACCGGCGGTGCCGAGGCCAGAGCCGAGGGGATGGTCGTCGGCCTCGGCGATCACGTTCTCCCAGCGGGCGAGGCGGACGCTGTAGGCGTAGTCCTCGCCGGGGCTGAGGATCGCCTCGTAGCGGCGGGCGGCGTCGGGCGAGCGCCGCGACCGCGAGCAGGCCGGCCGCCGATCGCCAGCAGGACCGCGCCGCGATCAGGCCGCCCAGGCCGGACCCCCGTCCGGGCGCGCGCCAGCCAGGCCAGGAGCAGGACGAGCGCGCAGCCGACGACCATCGCCACCAGGCCGGCGCGGACCTCGGAGACGATCACCGCGACCAGGCAGAGGGCCGCCGCGGACGCGGCGGCGAGCGCGCCAGGCTCCGCGCGAGCCCGATCGCCAGCGCGAAGCAGAAGGTACCGACGCTGCCGACCAGGCGGCGAGCGCCTGGGCGGAGACGAGCGATCCGAAGAAGCGCAGCTCCTCCTTGGCGGCCGCGGGTTCAGTATCTCGATCGCGTGCAGCTGCTCGGCGGCGGCGGAGCCGATCAGCTTTCGCAGCAGCGCATAGCCGCCGACGGCCAGCGCCACCAGCACCGCACCGCGAGCGATCCGCCCGTAGGTCGCCGCGCGGCCAGGGCGCGTAGGCGACCAGCAGCATCGCCAGCATGTACCAGGCGCCGATCCGAAACGAGCCCAGCGCCAGCTCGAGGTCGGGCGCGGCGAGGATCTCGATCGCGGTCAGGCCGAGGTAGAGGCCGCAGGCGACGACGCCTGGCCAAAGCCAGGCGGTCCCGCGGCCCCCACCCGAAGGTGCGCCCAGATCGCCCCCGCCCAGAGACCGAGCAGGATCAGGTCGACGGCGGGGGCGGCGCTGATGCCGGTGAAGGCCGGCAGGCTGCCGGAGAAGCCGGTCAGCGCGAGCAGCGCCGATCACGCCTTCGGCTGGCCAGCGCAGGCAAACGGCCGCCGCGACGCACGAAGCCGGGGCCGCCGAGGGCGAGCTTCGGCTCGGCGATCAGCGGCGGCGCCACTCGCCCATGCGACCGCGCCAGCGAGCACCGCCAGGGCGGCAGTCCCGAGCACCGGCTGCCTCCCGGCCTGGATGCTTCGCGCGAAGGGATCGAGGCGCACGGCCGCGCCTATGATGCCGCACCGTCTCCCAGCACCCCGAACCCGAGACGACCGATCGCCTCGAGCCGGCTCGACCGCCGGTCTCGGTCGTCGTGCCGTTCGCCGGTGATCCCGCGGCGGCGAGGCGGACCCTCGATTCCGAGCCACCTCGAGACGGCTCCGGGCGACGAGCTGATCGTCGCCGACAACTCGGCCCCGGCGAGATCGAGGCGGGCGCACCCGGACCGGGTCCGGGTGGTCCGGGCCGATCGCGAGCGCTCCTCCTACCACGCCCGCAACGTCGGCGCCGAGGCCGCGACCAACGACTGGCTGCTGTTCATCGACGCCGACTGCCTGCCGGACGCCGCGCCTGCTCGACCTCTACTTCGAGGCCGCGGTCGGGCCGGGTCGGCATCATCGCCGGCGGTGTGCGGGCCGGCGCCGGGCCGGACCGCGCGTCAGCGCCCGCTACGCCCGGGCGCGCACCCACACGACCGAGGAGCCGCAGGTGCACTCGCCGCTTCGCGCCGGCCGGGATCACCGGCGAACCTGCTGCTGCGCCGGCGGGCCTACGAGGCGGTCGGCGGCTTCCACGAGGGCCTGCGCTCCGGCGCCGACGTCGAGATCTGCTGGCGGATCCAGGACGCCGGCTGGACCCTCGAGCCACCGGCCGCAGGCATGGGTCGCGCACCACCACGTCGAGACACTGGCGGCGCTGGCGCGGCAGTGCCGCCGCCACGCCGCGGGCCGGGCGTGGCTGAACCGCCGCTATCCAGGCGCCGCCCCGCGGCCGCCGCTGACCCGGCGCCTTCTGCACGCCCTCGGCGGCGCCCTCTACCGGGCGCGTCCGGCTGCAGGGCGAGCGGGCCCTGTTCCGGGCAATCGACGCGCTCTGGTTCTGCTTCGACAGCGGCGGCTACCTGCTGGGGAACCGGATCGACGCCCGATGGACGCCGGCCCGAGCCGCAGCCTCGGTGGCGTCGCGGACCCCGACGGTCGTCCTCTGCGACGCCTTCCCGGCGCTCTCGGAGACCTTCGTCGCGTCCGAGGTCGCGGGCGCTGGCCGGCTCGGCCACCCGGTGCGGGTCGAGTCGGCGGCGCGGCCCGAGCGGCCGACCCGATCGCCCGCGCGCGAGTCGCCGGCACCCAGCTCGAGGACGACGGGATCGCGGCCAAGCTGCCGGCCTGGCCGCGCTCTGCTGCCGCCACCCGCTGCGCTGCCTGGCCGACCTGACGGCGCGCCGGCGCTGGGCGCGCGAGGAGGAGGTCTGGCCGCTGCGCTCGCTGGCGCCGGTCGCGCGGCGGATCCGGCGCGGCGGCGAGCGCCACCTCCACGCCCACTTCGCCGAGGGCGCGGCGCTCGACGCGCTGCGGCTGGGCCGCCTGCTGGGCCTCCCGTACAGCGTCACCGCCCACGCCTACGACATCTTCCAGGACCCGCGCAACCTGCCCGAGAAGCTCGCGAGGCGCCGCCTTCGTCGACCTCGCGGCTGCGAGTACAACGTCGCGCCACCTGCGCGGGCTGCTCGCCGCCGGCGCGCGCGGCGACGCGTGCACGAGATCGTCATGGGCGTCGACGGCGAGCGCTTCCGGCCGCCGCCGGCCGCTATCCCGGCGGGCGCCACGTCGTCGCCGTCGGCCGGCTCGTCGAGAAGAAGGGCTTCGACGCACCTGATCGAGGCGGCGGCGCTGCTCGCCGAGCGCGGCGCCGCTCGAGCGGCTCTCGATCGTCGGCGACGGGCCGCTGCGCGGCGCGCTCGAGCGAGCAGGTCGAGCGCGCGGCCTCGACGGCACGGTGCGAGCTGCTCGGCTGGCGCGAGCCGGACGAGGTGCGGCGAGCTGCTCGAGGCCGCCGACCTGCTCGCGATGCCCTCGCGTCGTCGCCGCCGACGGCGACCGCGACTCGATGCCGGTCGTCGTCAAGGAGGCGCTGGCGATGGAGGTGCCGGTCGTGGCCACGACGAGGTCGGGCTGCCGGAGCTGGTCCGCGACGACGTGGGGCCGCCTCGTGCCGCCGCGCGACCCGAGCGCTCGCCGCGGCGATCGAGGAGCTGCTCGGCCTGCCGGCCGCCGAGCGGGCGCGGATGGGCGCAGGCCGGGCGGCAGCTTCGTCCTCGCGCATGCCGACGTGGCCGACGAGACGGCGAAGCTTTCGGCGCTGATCGAGGCGGTCAGCTGAGGCCGGCGCAGCAGCACGTAGCAGAACTGGGTCCCCTCGCCAACCGAGCGCTCGAGGGCCATACCGGACTCGCTGGCAGCCGCCTGCAGGGCCGACATCTCGACCGCCGAGCCGAGCCATGCGGGATCGGACTGGCCGCGCGGCCCGCGTCCTGCCGCCGCACGCAGCGCGCCGACGAGCCGTTCGGGGAGCGGCCGGCGCCGATGAAGCGCGGGGTCGTTGGAGACCTGGAACGCAGCCCACCCTCCCGGCCGCAGAACCCTCCCCATCTCGCGCACGTAGCCGAGGGTGATCGCGGGGTCGGGGATGTGCTGGAAGACGACGTCGGAAAGCAGACGTCGGCGCTTGTGTCCTCGATCCCGGACAGCGTGGTTCCGTCTCCCAGCAGCCAGTTGACGTTGTCCAGCGCCGGGTTCAGCTCGCGGGCGCGAGCGAGCATCCGCTCGGAGACGTCGAGCGCCCGCACCTCCGCCGCGCGGTCGGCGAGCGCCCGCGTGATCCGGCCGACCCCGCAGCCGATCTCGACCACGTCGTCGTCAGGCTCGAGCGCGACCTGCAGCATGCCCAGGACCGCCTCGAGCACCTTGCCCCCGCCGGCCCAGAATTCCTCCACGTCCGGGTCGCGGTAGCGGAGCCGGTTGTCGACGAAGTAGAAGGCGTCCTCGTCCGCGCGGGAGTCCCAGAACTCCCTCATCGACTCCTCCATGCGCGGCACGTTACGCCAGCGCCGGGGCGCTGGTGTTCAATGCCTCCGTGACAGCTGTCAGCGTCGTGATCCCGGCTCGCAACAGTGCCACCACGATCGGCAAGACGCTCGACGCGCTCGAGCGCCAGGATCTCGAAGAGCCATACGAGGTGCTGGTGGTCGACGACGGGTCCACGGACGCCACCGCGGCGATCGTCGAGGAGGCCGAGGGACCGATCCGTCTGCTGCGCGCATCGCCTTCGGGGCCGGCCGGGGCGCGGAACCGCGGCGCCGCCGAGGCGCGGGGCGCGGTGCTCGCATTCACCGACTCCGACTGCGTGCCGACCCGCCGCTGGCTGCGCGCCGGGCTCGAGGCGATGCGCTCGGCGGACCTCGTCCAGGGCGCCGTGGAGCCGGACCCCGGCGCATCGCACTACCCGCTCGAGCGCACCGTCTGGGTGGTCGAGGAGGTCGGGCTGTATGAGACCGCGAACCTGTTCGTCAGGCGGGAGTTGTTCGAGCGCCTCGGCGGCTTCGAGGATTGGCTGGCGCCCGTCGTCGGCAAGCCGCTTGCCGAGGATGTCTGGCTCGGATGGAGGGCCCGCCGCGCGGGCGCGGCTGTCGTCTTCTCCGAGGACGCCCTGGTCCACCATGCCGTCTTCCAGATCACGGCCGGCGAGTTGATCGCCGAAGGCATCCGCCGCGGCCACTTCCCCGCGATGGCGGCCCGGATCCCCGAACTGCGCGAGACGTTGTTCTACCGCCGGCTGTTTCTCTCCCGGCGAACGGCCGAGTTCGATGCGCGATCGCCGCCCTCGTCCTCGCCCGCCTCACGCGGTCGCAGCTGGCGCTCGTCGCGGCGCTGTCCTATGCGCTGTCGCTGATCCGCCCGGCGCTCGGCTGGCGCCGCCATGCCCCACGGGTGATCGCGGCGAACCTGGCCGCCGACGCATGCGGCCTCGCAGCCCTCGTGGGAGGCAGCGTGCGGGCCCCACCCCCGTGCTATAAGCCGCGCGGATGTCGACGCTACTTGCCGAAGCGGAGCAGATGACCTGGTACCACACGCTGGAGCTGGCGCCGGGCCACGTCACCGAGGGGATCTTCGATCTGCGGCCGATCATCGATCGCTACGGCCTGCCCGAGCGGATGGACGGGCTGCGGGCGCTCGACGTCGGCACCTGGGACGGTTTCTGGGCGTTCGAGATGGAGCGCCGGGGGGCCGAAGTCGTCGCGCTCGACCTCGACGACGAGGCGGACCTCGATTGGCCGCCGCGGCGGCGCCCGAAGACCTTCCCACCGAGCCCCGAGGCAAGGGGTTTCGCGTTGCGCACGAGCGCTCGGCTCGAAGGTCGAGCGGGTGGACATGAGCATCTACCACGCGACCCCCGAGGAGCTGGGCGAGCTTCGACTTCGTCTTCTGCGGCTCGGTGCTGATCCACCTGCGCGATCAGTTCCTCGCCCTCGAGCGGATCGCCGGCCTGTGCAGCGACACCTTCGTCTCGGCTGAGGGATACAGCAGGCTGCTGGGGCTGCTGCCGTTCGCCGCCGCCCGCTACTACGCGGATCGAGAGGCGTCGGTGGTCTACTGGGAGCCGAGCGCCCGCACCTGGCGGAAGCTGATCTGGAGCGCGGGATTCGATCGTGTCGAGCGAGTAGGCCGCTTCAAGCTCGAGGCGCGGGAAGGCTGGGCGGTGCCGCACGTGGTCCACAGGGCCCAGATGGCTTCCTGAGTACGGCTCGCGGAGCGCCGGCGGTGGGGAGCCAGGAGCAGATCGCGGTCAGCGTCGTGATCCCGACTCGCGGCCGGGAGACGCGGCTCGCCTTCGCGCTCGATTCGCTGGCCGAGCAGACGCTCGATCCCGGCGCTTTCGAGGTGATCGTGGTTCGCGACAGCGACGATGAGCCGCAGCGCGCCGAGGTTCCCGATCGACTCAACTGCCGGATCCTGACGCTGCCGGGCGTGCCACCCCCTCCGCGAAGCGGAACGCAGGGTGGCGCCAGTCCGGCGGCCAGATGATCGCGTTCACCGACGATGACTGCCGGCCGTCCAGCGGTTGGCTGGCGAGTCTGCTCGCCGCGGCGGCGGCCACTCCGGGCGCCCTGATCGTCCAGGGACGGGTCAGCCCCGATCCCGACGAGATCCACCTGCTGACCGGGCTCGCGCGAAGCCTCACCGTGGACGGCGCCGATGGCTGGTTTCCGACCGCAAACCTGGCGCTCCCCCGCAGCCTGCTTCGCGAGCTCGGCGGGTTCGACGAGACGCTGGCCTATGGCGAGGACACCGATCTGGGCCTCCGCGGCACCGCCGCGGGCGCGCGAGCGGTCTTCGCGCCGGAGGCGCTCGTCTGGCACGCCGTCCACACGCGGAACATCCTCAGCGCTCGGGGAGACACCGCACGCGCCGCCGAGGTAGCCAAGGTGATCCGGCGCCACCCGGCGCAGCGCAAGCGGATCTTTCTGCGGCTGTTCTGGAAGCGGTCGCACGCGATGGCCCTGCTGGCGCTCGCCGGAATCTGCATGGCTCGGCGCCGGCCGCTCGCGGCCGCTCTGGCGGTTGCCCCTTACGCGATCGAAAACTACGACACCGGCGTCGCTCCTTCGACCAGGCACCTCGCCGCTGTCGCGGCCAGCATGCCGGCCCGCCTACTCCTCGACCTGCGCGAGACAGCCGCCACGGTCGCGGGCGCGATCCGCGTACGAACACCGCTGGTCTGACATGCGACTGGCCCTGGTTCACCCGGTGTATTGGCCCGAGGTCCACCGCGGCTCCGAGCGGATCGTCCACGACCTCGGCACCGCGCTGGCGCGGCGAGGGCACGAGGTGACGCTCCTTACGAGCCATCCGGGTGTGAGCATCGTTTCGATCGAGGACGGGATGCAGGTGGTCCGGTCCCGCCGGCCTCCCCGCTTGCCGGGGATGGGCCTCTACGAGCTGTTCCTGGAGACGCTCCCTGACGTGGTTCGGAGACTGGCCCTCGGCCGCTTCGACCTCGCCCACGCTTTCCATCTCTCGTCGGCGTTCGCGGCGGTCACGGCGCAGGCGGTCGGCGGACCCCCGGTCGTCTATTCGTTCCACGGCGTCGCCACCCGCACCTACCTGGTCGCACGGCGCTACCGGCTGGCGATGCTGCGCCGCTGCATCGAGCGCTCTCGCGCGGTCACCGCGCTGAGCGAGGCGGCGGCGGCCGCCTTTCGCCACCACCTGTTCGTCAGGCCCGAGGTGCTCCCGGCCGGCGTCGACCTCGAGGCCTTCGCCCCGGCGGGGCGGCGGTTCGAGCAGCCGACGCTGCTCTGCGCCGCGTCATTCACCGATCCCCGCAAGAGGGTAGGCCTGCTGCTCGAGGCGTTCGAGCGCCTGCGTCGGGAACGCCCTGAAGTGAGGCTTCTGCTGGCCGACAACCCCGACCCGTCGATCGCCGGCACGAGGCCGGACTTGCCGGCCGGCGCCGAATGGGCGGACCTCAATTCGGCCGGCGCGCTCGCCGCAGCTTACGGTCGAGCCTGGGGTACCGTGCTGCCCGCTGTCGACGAAGCGCAGGGGATGGTCGTCCTCGAGTCGCTTGCGTCAGGTACGGCGGTGGTCGCGGCGGACTCCGGTGCCCCGCCGGAGCTGCTCGATGGCCAGGCGGAGATCGGGCGGCTGTTCGAACCGGACGACCCCGCTGCGCTGGCGCGGGCGATGGACGAGGTCATCGACCAGGCGCTCGACCCGGAAACACCGGCGGCTTGCCGGGCCCGCGCCGCCGACTACGGACTCGAGCCGCTGGTCGACCGCCACGAACGCTTCTACGGTTCGGTCGCCTAGGCCGGAGGCGTGGATGCGGGTCCTCACCGTCGGCAACATGTACCCGCCGCATCACCTGGGCGGCTACGAGCTGATCTGGGAAGCGCTGGTTCTCCACCTGCGCGCACGCGGTCACGCCGTTCGAGTGCTGACGACTGACTTCAGGCGCGACGGCGCCGTCGACAGCGACCCCGACGTGCGAAGGGAGTTGCGCTGGTACTGGAGCGATCACGAGTGGCCGCCGACGACCCTGCGCGAAC
The DNA here is from genome assembly GCA_963793785.1 of uncultured Actinomycetes bacterium. Classification (GTDB taxonomy): domain Bacteria; phylum Actinomycetota; class Thermoleophilia; order Solirubrobacterales; family 70-9; genus CAWCBH01. The sequence goes on along the minus strand of CAWCBH010000003.1, from coordinate 1,639,968 downwards.
GCCTGCGGATCGAGCGGCACAACAGCACCATCTTCGAGGCCAACCTGCGCGAGTTCGGCCCGGCGGCCATAGCTTGGATGGCAATGGGCGGGATGTCACTGTCGCTGATCGAGCGGGGACGCGGGCGCGGCCTCGGTTCGGTCGCCGTCGTCTGCGACGACTGGATGCTCTACGGGCCCGAGCGGGACGCATGGTCGGCGACCTTCCGCGGCCCGCGGCGGCTCGCCGCCGCGCCGGCCGCGCGTCTGACCGGTGTGCCGACCCGGCTCGACCTCGCCGCCGCCGGGCCGGCGCTGTTCCCGAGCGAGATCCTGCGCCGCCGGGCGCTGGAGCGCTGGCGGCTTGCGCAGACCCAGGTCGTCCACCAGGGCGTCGACCGCGAGACCTTCGCCCCCGCACCCGTCAAGCCGTGGGGGTGGCGGTTGCTCTACGCGGGAAGGATTGACCCGCGCAAGGGCATCGACGCCGCAATACTTGCCCTCACCATGCTGCCCGACGAGGCCACGCTGACGGTGCTCGGCGGCGGCGACGAGTCCCACCTCGAAGAGCTGCGTGAGCTGACCCGGCGGGAGGCGCTGGACGAGCGGGTGCAGTTCGGCGTCGCGACCCGGCAGGAGCTGGCGCGCGAGTACGCGGCCGCCGACGCCCTCCTCTTCCCGGTCCGCTGGCTCGAGCCCTGGGGCCTCGTGCCGCTCGAGGCGATGGCCGTCGGCACCCCGGTCGTCGCCAGCGGTCGCGGAGGCTCGGGCGAGTACCTGCGCGACGGTGAGAACTGCCTCCTCTTCGACGTCGACGAGGGGGCGCCGCCGCTCGCCGCCGCCGTACGGCGCCTGGCCGGCGACGCCGATCTGCGGTCGATGTTGCGCGAGCGCGGATTGGAGACGGTCGCCGGGATCGATCCGAACGCCTTCCACGAGGCGGCCGAGGAGATGCTGCTCGCGGCCGGCGGCGGTCCGAGTTGAGCACCCGCGCCTCCGAGCCGGTTGGCAGCCGGCGCCGGCTCGCGGCGCGTGGCACGGTCATCAATTCGGCCTTTCAGATCGGGCTCGGCAGCCTCAACCTGCTGAAGACCGTGGTCGCCGCCGGCCTGCTGACGGCGGCCGATTATGGGGTCTGGGGTGCGCTCTTCCTGACATTGGGGTTGGTCGTTGCGATCAAGACGACCGGTGTCAGTGACAAGTTCATCCAGCAGGACGAAGCCGACCAGGAGATCGCATTCCAGAAGGCCTTCACCCTCGAGGTGCTGTCGTCGCTGATCCTGGTGGTCCTACTCGCGGCGCTGGCGCCCCTGCTCGCGCTCGCCTACGGGCAGGAGGAGCTTCTGGTCCCCGGCCTGGTGATCGCGCTGGTGATCCCGGGGATCGCCCTGCAGGCCCCGATCTGGATCTTCTATCGGCGGATGGACTTTCTCCGCCAGCGGCTGCTCTCCGCGGTCGACCCGGTGACCTCGTTCGTCGTCACGATCGCTCTGGCGATCGCCGGGCTCGGCTACTGGAGCCTCGTCATCGGCTTCATGGCCGGCAGCTGGGCCGCCGCGCTGGGCGCCATCGCCGCCTGCCCCTACCCGCTGCGATTCAGATACGAGCACGGCACGATGCGCGAGTACTTCAGCTTTTCCTGGCCGCTGGTCATCGCCGGCGCCAGCGGGATGCTGATCGGCTTCTTGTCGGTCTTCTTCGGCAACGTCGCGGCCGGGCTAGCAGGTGCCGGCGCGATCGCCCTGGCGGGGAACTTCGCCGCCTACACCGATCGCATCGACACCGTGATCACGCAGACGATCTATCCGGCGGTTTGCCGGGTACGAGACAACCGCGAGCTGCTGAAGGAGGCGTTCACCAAGTCGAACCGGCTGACGCTGATGTGGGGGATGCCGTTCGGCATCGGGCTGTCGCTGTTCGCTGCCGACCTGATCGAGTTCGGGATCGGCGACGAGTGGAGCGAAGCCCTCGTCCTCTTCCAGGTCTTCGGGATCACGGCGGCCCTCAACCACATCGGCTTCAACTGGAGCGCCTTCTACCGCGTGGTCGGCGAAACAAAGCCGATTGCCAAGGTCGTCTTCGTCACGACGGTCGTCTTCTGCGTCACCGCGATTCCGCTGCTGCTCGTCTTCGGCCTGCCCGGTTTCGCGGCCGGTATGGCGGTGATGACCGCGGCGACGCTGGCGATGCGCGCCTATTTCGTCGGCCAAGTTGTTTCCAGGGTTCGAGGTGTTCGGGTACGTCCTGCGGGCGACCGCGCCGACGATCCCGGCGGTGCTCGCGGTCCTCGTGGTCCGGGTGGCGACACCGGACAGCGCACCCTCGACCTCGCCCTGGCTGAGCTGGCGCTCTACTGCGTGGTCACGATCGCGATTGACTCTCGTGCTCGAGCGGGCACTGATCCGCGAGGCGCTCGGCTATCTGCGCGGCGGCCGCTCAGCCCCGGCAGGAGCGGGCTGAAGATGCAGCCGAGCCCGCAGGTAGCTGTCGTCGTCGCCACCCGAGACCGCGAGTGGCGGCTCGGCGCGCTGCTGGAGGCGCTTGCGCGACAGTCTGTCGATCCGGAGCGGTTCGAGGTGATCGTCTCCGACGACGGTTCGCGCGACCGCATCCAGACCCTGCTGTCCGCGGTGGCACGCCGGGTGCCCTTCCGTTTCCGCTTCGTCACTGCGCGATCGGCCGGGGGGCCCAGGGGCGGCCCGCAACGCCGGCTGGCGGCTCTCGACGGCTCCGCTGATCGCCTTCACCGACGACGACACCGAGCCCGCGCCGGGCTGGCTTGCGGCGATCCTCGTCGCCAGTGAAGCCGGGGCCGACAAGGTCATCCAGGGGCGCACCGAGCCCAACCCGCGCGAGGCGCGACAGCTTGGCCCCTACTCGCGGACGCTGCGGATCCGCCGGCTCGGTCCCTGGTATCGAGACCTGCAACATCGCCTATCCGCGGACCACGCTGGAGAAGCTGGACGGGTTCGATCCAATCCTTCCCCGCCGGGCGAGGACGCCGACCTCGCCTGGCGGGCGATCGAGCTGGGGAACGCGGTTCGTCTATGCTCCCGACGCGCTCGTCCACCATGCGATCGAGGATCTCGGCCCGGTGGGAATCCTGCGGGTGGCGCTTCGCTGGTCGCCGTCGGTGCGGATCTTTCGCCGCCATCGCGCGCTGCGATCGGAGCTGTCGTGGGGCTTGTTCTGGAAGCCCTCGCACGCGAAGCTGCTGCTCGCTGTCGCGGGAGCAGCGGCTGCTCATAGGTTCCCGCCCGCTCTGCTGCTCACTTTGCCGTTTTACCGTGAGCTCTACGGCCGCTGCAACGAGCTGGGAGTCAGCCGCGCCCACATGCCCTTCCTCGCCCTTCACGACGCCGTCGAGACGTTTGCGATCGCGCGTGGAGCGGTGCGCCATGGCGTGCTGGTCCTCTGATCGCCGGCGATCAGGCTTGGGCCCGTTGCCGGCCCGAGATCGCGACCGCCTCCCGGAGCAGGTCGTCGATTGCCGCGAAGTACTCGGCATAGGTCCAGCTGGAGGCCCGGCGAAAGGCCGCGTCACGCAGCGACAATGCTGCCGCCGGATCGGCGAGGAGCCGGTCCACCGCGTCGCCGAGCGCACCCGGATCGCCGGGTGGGACCAGCACCGCGGTTTCCTCGCTTGCGTAGTCCTCTATCGCCGGCACGCTGGTCGCGACCACCGGCACGCCGGCCCCGACCGCGGACGCCAGGCGGACCTGCCCGGCGCTGACCGCGCGCCGATCGAGGCAGAGGGCATAGACACGCGCTTGAGCGAGGGCCAGGTCGTGGTCGGCGCGCGAAACCTCGCAGCGGACCTCGGCCCCGGCGTCGCTGGCGAGGGTGCGGACGCGCTCGAAGTCGGGCCGGCCGCAGATCGCCAGCAGCTCCCAGCCCCTTCCTCGAGCCGCGGCGAAGAGCGTCTCCCAATCGCAATAGGCGCGTCCCGAGGAGACGACCTGCGGGCTCGCGGTTACGGGAGGTCCGGGGCGCACGGCGGCGTCGCGGACCAGCGGCCAGCGAATGACCCGGAACCGACCCGCCGGCACTCCGAGCCGGCCCGCATACTCCTCCGCCTCCCAGGCGGTGAGAACGTGGCCGAGGGTCATCCCCCGGCGCAGCGCTAGTCCTTCGACGAGGGTTCGAAGCCGAAATCGCAACCTACCCACGACGGTGCGGGGCCGAGCGGCGCCGATGTACTCCAGGAAGACAAGCCGGGGTGGCCCCCGCCGTAGCGCCTCGAGGACGAGGAAGGTGCCGGCTCCCGGCTCCTCTTCGCACCAGCGCCACGAGCGCGAAGTCGCGCGCGGCGCGATGAAGGAGGATCCCGCGCAATAGCGAGAAGCGCTGCGCGGTCGCCGCCAGACGACTGCCGAACAAAGCCTGCAGCGTGGCCTCAGGAGCTGCGCAGCGATCGCCCAGCATCAGCGCGTACCACTCGGAAGCGAGGATGCGGTCGCTGTCCATCGGCCGGCTAGAGGTCGTAGCGGCGCATGTCGGCATCGAGCCGCTCGTCGGCGGGCGGAGCGGCGCCTCGGCGCTGCGCCGCCGCACCCGCGCCGGTCCGGCGCCAGCGGCGGACGCCGAACGCAAGCGCGATCGCGGCGACGACGAACGCGGCGATCGGTACGAGATAGGCAGCGAGCTGAAAGCCCTCGTCGTCGGGCAGCGCCAGGACCTCCTGCCCGTACTCGGCCACCAGCGCCGCCTTGATCTGCTCCTTGTCGCGGCCGTCGGCGATCAGATCGCGGATGAAGACGCGCTGGCGCTGGGCCTGCGGTGCTTCGGAGAGCTCGAGCAGGGTGCCGCAGATCGGGCACATGACCTCGTCCTCGAGGTCGGGAAGCGAGGCACGCGGCTCGGCGGCGAGGGCGAGCGTGCACCACCCCAGCAGCAGCGCCCCGATCGTGGTCGCGACCGCCGCCCTCATCAACGTGGATGGTCCCGCAATCAGGGGCGCCACGAACCGGCTCAGATATTCACGGTCCACCGGCCCGCGGCGCAGCAGCCGCACCTCGCCGTGGGGGTCGACGAGGAAGGACTCCGGCACCCCGGTCGTCCCCCACTCGTCCGCCGCGTCGCCTTCGGGGTCGCGGAAGTGGGGGTAGCTGAGGCCGAGCTCGCCGACGAACTCGCGCGCGTCAACGCTGAGGTCACGGGTGTCGATTCCCAGCACCGTGAAGTCACCCCCCTGGCGCCGGCTGCGGTGAAACTCCTCCAGCGCCGGGGACTCGGCCCGGCAGGGGCCGCACCACGAAGCCCAGAAGTTGACCAGCACCCACTCGACCCCGGTAGTCGGCGAGCGACCCGGTGCCGCCCTCGAGGCGTGGCAACGGCCCGGCCGGCGCCTCCGCGCCCACCTCCAGGCTGCCCGACCCCTTCGCAAGCAGGCCGAAGCCGAGCAGGCCGACCAGAGCCAGCGCGGCCAAGAAGGCGACCAAGGATCGTGCGCTCAAGGCGATCAAGGGTAGATTGCGCCCGATGCCAACGACCGAGCAGGACTTGCAGACCGCCTATCTGGAGGCGTGGAACGCGCACGACCCCGACGCGGTGGCGGCCTTCTTCACCGCCGACGCCGTCTACGACGACCGCGGCGCCGGCGAGGTCGCGCGGCGGCAAGTGCCGCGATCCGGGCCCACGCCGCCAGGGTGCTGGAGGCCTTCCCCGACCTGCGCTTCGAGATCACCCGGACTCGCCTCCGGCGACGGGCTTCGTCTGCGGTGAATGGCGGGCGACGATGACCCATCGCGGCGAGCTCTCTCCGGCCTCGCCGCCACCGGCCGCCGGCGCCGATCCGCTGGCGTCGACGTCGCCTCGCTGGACGCCGACGACCTCGATCACCCACCTGGTCGAGCTACTACGACGGCGCCGCGATCATGCGCGACCTCGGCCTGCTGCCGGCGCCGCCCTCGCGGGCCGAGCGGCCCCTCAGGTCCTCGCCGCGTCCCTGCTGCGCGTCTCGCCCCGAGACCAGGCCCCCGCGCGGACGTAGCTCAGTTGGTAGAGCGTCGGCTTCCCAAGCCGGAGGTCGCGGGTTCGAGACCCGTCGTCCGCTCTCAGCCGCGGTCCTGCTGCGCACGACCGCCTCGGCGCATCAGGATGAGCCGCTCGCTGCGCTCCGGCCTGAGGCGGGTACCCGCGAGCGCATCCAAACCGTCGCTCGCTGAGGACTCGGGGCGCCAGTGCCCCCAGGAAGTCGGCGCGGCCCTGACAGTCAGACAGGATGACGTCGGCCCCCGATTCCTCCAACAGAGCGAGTGCGTCGCTGCGTCCGATCCTGCCCTCTAGGAGCTGCTCAGCTCCGGCGTACACGGTCTGGGGTAGTCCGGAGTCCAGGACGGATGTCCCACCCAGACCGGATTGCCCGTGAAAGCGGGCACGACCGTGCCCAGATAACCGGAGGTGAGCACCCCTACCTGTCCCGGCAACGACTCCACGTAGCGCAGCGCGTCCCGCTCGCTGCTGGTCAGCTCGTAGGCCTGATGGCGAGCCTCGTAGTCATCGCGGGAGAAGTCGCACCACCAAGCCATCCCCGGCAGGGTCAGGAGGACGACCAGGGCCGGCAACACGACGCGGGATGCGACCAGCTTCGAGACGCCGCGCGTCGCCAAGATCGCGAGCGGAAGGCTCATTCCCTCCAGCGCATGAGGGGCGAAGGAGGGGCTGAGCGCGAAGTAGGCCATCAAGCTCGCGACGGGCCACAGCAGCAGCATGCGTTGCCCGGGCCCTCGGGCCGACGGACTCCGAGCAGCGCCGGCAAGGCAAGCGGGGCCAGGGCCCCGATCAGCGAAGTGACAGGTGGGTGCCCGATCTCGTTCTGCAACTGCGCCAGCTCCCAGGAGGGGTCGGAAGCGGGAGAGGAGGAAGTAGTAGAGGAGGGGCGCCAGGGTCGCCGTAGCCGGGATCGCCAGCAGGCGCGCCTCCTCGGCGGAGCGCTGCCAGACCAGCATCGCGGCGACGATCAAGAGCAGCGTCTCGCCTTGCCAGGGGTGCAGCCAAGAGGTCGTCCAGTCCGGCGAGAGACGTCAGAGCGAGCAGCCGCCGCTGCGCCGCGATCTTACCCCCGCCGCAGTCGAGCAGGCGTTCTAGGCCGAGCAGGAAGAGTGGCATCAGCCCCACCGCGATCACCGTCGGCAGGTACCCCCACAGCTCCCAGGCGGGCGCCAGCTCCCCGGCAAGCGTCCCGAGCCCAGCCATTCGCTCCTCGCCGGCGCCGAGCCAGTCGGCGAGAGGCGTGGCCGGTGTGGCGAAAAAGATCGCCAGCACAAGCGCAGCCGCCTGAGCGGAGCGACCTCTGATCATGCGGCGCACATAGCAGGCGAAGCCCAGACAGAGGACCGCGACGGCGACCGGCTTCCAGACGATCAGCCAGATCTCGATCGAGCCAAACGTGCGCCACCCGAGTCCGCTGAGCAGGAACATCGGGTGAAGAAAGACGTGCGCGCTGTCGCTCAGATCGAAGTCGTTCTGGGCGAGCAGGTGCCCGCCGAAGTCCCGCACCCACGCCAGGTACTGGTGCTGATCGCCGGCGATCGGGCCATCAGCGCCGGTGTAGCTGCCGTTGCCATGGACGAGGAAGGTGATCAGCGGCACCAACGACCAGAGCGCGAGCACGCCGAGCACCGCCGCCAGTGCGGGACGACCTAGATTTCCGCCATCCATTGCTCGCCGGGTGTCCGGTGACTCGTCCTGAGGCAGACGAGTCACGCAGCGTCTGCTGCGGGCTGGGCCATCTCGCGGCGGCCGAGCACCATGAGGCCGATCACCGTGCCCGCCCACAGGAGCAGCATCAGCGTCGCGTAGACCGGGACCACGCCCTCGCTCTGCCACGGCCCGGTGTAGAAGAGGTAGGCAGGGATCACCACGGCCAGCTGGGCCGCCGCGGCAGCGCGGAAGTAGCCCGCCATGATCACGAACGGCAGCCCCCAGAGCAGATACTGGAAGAAGAACCCGCTGCCGAAGGCCCAAAGCGCGAGCCAGACGATCACCGCCGCGCGCAGCGGGGCGGTCTTGTTTCGCAGCAGGAAGGTGGCGAGGGCGCCGGTAATCAGTGCGTTGGACGCGCTCCGGTGGTCGAAGAGGAACTGGTTGATGCCGTTCAGCTCAACGAATCGTGTCAGCCATCGGGCCGCCATCTCGGGCTGCACCGCCAGGGTGAGCCCACCCGCGCCGGGTACCCCGGCAAAGCAAAGCCCCGGCTTCCGCACCGCGGCCTGCTCCGCGAGCAGCCATGGCATCAAAACGGCGAGCAGGGTGGCCCCAGCGGCCGCAACCAGGGTGATCGCCTCACGACGGTCCCGGCACGAGGGCAGCAGCGCCAGCAACATCACGATCGGCACCGATTTCAGCGCCGCCCCGGCGCCGATCAGCAGCCCTGCCCGCAGGGCCCGGTTACCGGCCCCCGGTCGATCCCAGACGGCGAGCGCGGCGACCGCCGGCAGTATCGCCACCGCGTCGAGCTGTCCGTGGTACCCGCAGACGATGATGAAAGCGGGCCCCAGCGCAACCAGGGCCGCAGCGATCAGGCGGTCGCGCTCCGATGCGCCGTGCCTGCCGAGGTAGTCCTGCACCAGCCACGCGATCGCCGCCGCGGCGGCGATCGGAGCCAGGGCGATCGTCGCGTGGAGAGGCCAGGCTGTCCAGTCGACCGAGCCGGTCCGCGGCGAGGATCCAAGGGAAGTAGAGCGGCGGGTAGGGCCAGGCACGGCCGGCTGCCTCGAGCCCCTCATAGAAGTGCAGAGGCGAGCTGTTCAGCTGCCCCGCGGCGAGACGAAACGACTCGATGTCATAGACGGAGCCATAGGTCGCGAACGCGACCGTGAGCTGAACCGCTGTGCCGAGCGCAAGGATGCCCCAGAGCCGTTTCCGCCCCGCCACGGTCATCGGGCGCGAACTCTAACCTGACCCTGATCACCTGACGTCGATCCATAGGATGCCGCCGTGGCGCAGCGGCCGGTGGTCTCGATCGTGATGCCCGTCTTCAACGAGGAGCGGACGGTCGAACAAGGCGATCGGCGGCGTCCTGGGGGAGAACCTCGGGGTTCCCTTCGAGCTCATCATCGTCGACGACGGGTCTACGGACGGCACGAGTCAGGCGCTGAACCGCAACGACTGGCCGGATCATGTCGAGGTGCTGCGCCACGAGCTCAACCGCGGCAAGGGGGCAGCGCTGCAGACAGGGCTTGCCGCCGCCCGGGGAGAGTTCACGACGATCTTCGACGCCGACCTGGAGTACACGCCGGGGGATATCGGGCGCCTCCTCGAGCCCGCTCGCACAGCTCAGGCCAACGCTGTTTTCGGGGTCCGTGTGTTCGAGGGCCACACGAGCCACTCGTTCCTCTATGTAATCGGCAACCGGCTGGTGACGACAGCAGCGAATGCTCTATTCAACGTCTACATCAGCGACCTGATGACTTGCCACAAGCTGATCAGGACCGAGACCTTCCGGTCGCTGCCGCTTCGGGAGCCGGGCTTCGCGATCGAGGCCGAGATCACCGCCCGGTTGCTGCGGGGCGGTGAGCGAATCTACGAAGTGCCCGTCGAGTACCAGGCGCGGTCGAACGAGCAGGGCAAGAAGCTCACGTGGGTGGACGGCCTGCGAGTGCTGCGCACGCTCGCACGCTGCCGCCTCACCCCCGCCTAGCCGGGGCTGCGCATCAGAATCAGGCGGTCGCTGCGGGTGACCTCCTCGTAGCCGGCTCGGCGCGCCCAGCGCGCCTCTCTCACGGTCGTCTGCACGCCGCGCTCGACCCGGGTCGGCCTGTAGGCGCCGGCGCGGCCGATGATCAGCAGGTCATAGGCGCCATCGCGAAGCGAGCGCAGGAAACGTTCACGGTCGCGAAATCGGCGAAGGACTTCGTCAACGAAGGGACCGTTGTATTCGACCTCGTTGCGAAGCCGGGGTCCGAAGGCGGGGTAGATCGGCGCCAGGCCCTGAACGGTCCAGAGTCCGGCCAGGGCGATCCGCCGGTCTTCGGGAGCGTTGAAGCGGATCCAGTCGAGGGTGGCGTCGGAGCCGACGTAGCGGCGATCGTTGAACCGTTGCTGGAAGCTGGTGGCCGAGCGGCACCAGTAGGGCGGTGAGAACGAGGGCCGAAACGGCGACGACCCAGCGCCGGTCGCGGTCCCGCATCCAGGCGCCGGCCCGCTCGAGCGACGGCCGTAGCAGCCACGCGCCCAGCAGGGCCACCGCTGCCGCCAACGCCGACCCGGAGACGGTGGCGTCGCTGCTGACGTCGCTGACCCGCAGTCCGTCGAGCACCGCCACGAGGCCGACCGCCGAGAGGACAAGCGGGCCGGCGCGCCCGAGGCGCCCGCTCGCCCAGGCCCCCAGGGCGGCGGCGACGATCATCGCCGGCACCAGATAGCGGACGTTTGCGCCAGCGAAGGTCGGCCTGTCCTGCGGCCCGAGCGCCGAGTAGGGCGTCAGCGAGTAGACCGCGGTCAGCAGGCCGATCAGCGCCAGGGCGGTGAGCGCCACCGCGTGCTCGCCGCGAGGGAGCCGCAGACGTGCGCGCAGCAGCAGCACGCCGACCGCGGCCAGCGCGCCGGCGGCAAAGACGATCGCCGGCAGCGCCGCCGCCGCGCGGTACTGGTCGTAGAGGTAGTCGGCCCAGACGTCGGGCTGATCGAAGTAGCCGGCGATCGTGAAGCCGACCAGCTCGCGCAGCGGGTCCGGCGGCCCGGGGAAGACCGTCACCCCGAGCGGCGCCACGTCGAGCGGGAAGACCGGGTTCGCCGATAGCGCCAGATTGCGCAACAGCCAGACACCGCCGGCGGCGGCGACCAGCCCGACCAGGACGGCCGACTGGCGCCCGACGTCCCGCCAGCCGACGCCCGCCAGGAGCCTGGTCGCGGCCCAGACCGTGAGCACCACGATCACGCTGGAGACGCCGTACCACTTGGTCCCGAAGGCGACCCCGAGCGCGAGCCCGGCCAGGACCAGGTCGGCGGTGGCCGCCGTGCGCCGGTGGCGGGCCAGGAAAGCGAGACCGGTCGCGAAAGCGCTGAACAGGACCGCGTCGGGCATCGCGTTGCGAAGCGCTGGCTCGGCGACGACCGGAATCGAGGCCACCAGCGCCCCGACGGTTGCCGCCGCCCGCGGCGCGCGCAGCTCGCGAGCCGAGCGCGTAGACGGCGAGCACGACCAGCGCGAGGAACGGATACAGCGTCAGGTGCGTGAGGAAGTCGTTGCGCCACGGCAGCACCATGGCGAGAGCAGCACCACGTCGCCGTTGTTCGGGTAGTTCCCGAAGTAGAGGTCCGGCACGAGCTCGTCGATCTGCCAGATCGAGCCGGTCTCGATCCAGCGCGCGACGCCGGGGAGGTGGAAGTTGAGCGTGTCGAGCGCGAGCGGCGCCTGGAGGACAAACTCGCGCGCCGACGCCGAAAAGGCGTAGGATCAGAGAGCGACGGCCAGGGCGAACGAGCGCGAGCGGTCCGTCGCCCCTCCCGCTGCGGACGACCGGCTGCGGCGGCGGCAGCGGGGAATCCCCCGGTTTTGCCCTGGCCGCGGACGCCAGCCAGTCGTCGCCGCCACGGGCGAGCAGGGCGCAGGCACGGCCACGGTGAAGCGGCTCAGCACCCCGAGCATCGCCGGGCAGCAGGTGCACCGCGATGAGGCCGAGCGTCGCCACGAGCGCGAAGGCGAGCAGCGCGCCTCGAGCTCCGACGAGCGCGCGAGAGCCGGCGGCCCAGGATCAGGGCGGCGCCGCCCGCAGCACCGACCCGAGCGTGACGGCGAACAGCAGCAGGCCCAGGAGGTACTCGCCCGCCGGTCACCGGCCCACCCCCCCTTTTTTTTTTTTTCCTCGCGATCATGATCATCCGGTCGCGGAAGTCGGGCGTGCCAGCATCGTCGGCGACCCCGAGCCCCTCAGCGGCGCGCACCAGCCCGCGCGACAGCCCGGCAGGTAACCCCCACCCTTGTCGAGGTAGTAGCGCAGGTGAAGTCCTTGGATCGGTGGCGACGTCGAGCGGTCTCGTAGCCGTGGCGCCGAGCATCCTGGCCGCGCTGTGCGAGTGAAGTAGTGGACATGGGTCGGGATCACCGACCACCAGCGCCGCCCAGCAGCCTGGCGACCCGGCTGCCCGCATCCGGCAGCAGCAGGACGAGTACACCGTCTGGCGCCAGCAGACCCGCGACGCGGTCGAGGGCGTCGCCCGCGCGCGTGAGGTGCTCGAGCACGTCCCCCATCACCACCGCGTCGAAGCGGCCCTCCGGCAGTCGGCGTGAAGAGGTCCTCAGTGCGCACGTCTAGGCCGAGCGCTCGCGCGCGTACCGGAGGCAAACTCGCTCGGCTCGATCCCGACCGGCGCCCAGCCCGCCGCTCGCCCTCGGCGAGCAGGAAGCCGACCCAGCAGCCCAGGTCGAGCAGCGCGCCGGGCCCCGCGTAGCGCTCGATCCGCTCGAGCGCGCTCCGGCGCTCGCGCGCTGGCCGGCCTCCTCCTCGACGTAGTCGTTGGACGCCGCGCTCCCGTACTCGCGCGTTCAGCTCCGCCTCGGGGGGAAGCGGTCGAGCTGCATGTGCCCGCAGCCCGACAGCGCACGATGTCGCCAGCGCGGTGCCGAACTCCTTGGGGTCGGGATCAGCCCCTCCGCGCCGAGCTCGCCCCGGACGCGAAATGCGAACGAGCTTCGGGGAGGCCGCGCAGCGCCCGTCGCCCTCCGCGCCGGTCGCCTCCGCCGGCGCGACCACGGCTCGTTCCGACGCGCGGAGGGGCAGAATAGTTCCGGCCCGTGCGCTGCGCGGATGGTCTTCTCAGAAGGATGCTCGCAAGCTCGCGGCCGGCTGCGCTGGCGGCCGGGTGCGCTCGGCACGCCGTTTCCGGCGGAGTACGACGACGAGCTGGCGACACGATCAAGCGCGTCCGCCGTCACACGCTCACCACTGCGCCGCGCATCGCCGCGCTGTGTGACAGCGTCGAGTACGTCGTGGCGAACGGGATCGAGGGCGCTCGTCGAGTGCGGCGTATGGAAGGGCGGGAGCATGATGGCCGCGCTGACACTCTGCGCCTGGGCGACACCGCCGCGACCTGTACCTGTTCGACACGTTCAGCGGCATGGCGCGCCAGGCGCGAGGACGCGCCTCCGCCTACGACGGCTACTCGTTCCGCCGCAGCGCTGGCAGCAGACCGCTCGGGCACGGCAACCGCTGGCGCGGTCGCGCGACCAGGTGCGCGCGCGATGGAGATCACGGGCTACCCGCGCGAGCGCGTGCACCTGGTCAAGGGCATGGTCGAGGACACGCTCCCGCCAGGCGCCCGAGGACCTCGCGCTGCTGCGGCTGGACACCGACTGGTATGCCTCGACGAGGCACGAGCTCGAGCAACTCTATCCCCGCCTGCCAACGGCGGGGTCCTGATCATCGACGACTACGGCCACTACGAGGGCGCCCGCCGGGCCGTGGACGAGTACTTCGCGGAGCGGGCCAGCCGATCCTGCTGAACCGCATCGACTACACCGGCCGAGTGGCGGTCAAGCAGTTGAGCTGGTCGGTTTGTGATACGGCGTGAGGGCTCAGCGAAGCGCCGCTCCGGCTGAGCGTCGTCGCCCCGGTGTTCAACGAGGACGAGATCGCACGAGACCTTGCGAGCGCCCCACGCGCGGCGCTTGAGGGTGCATTCCTCGCCTTCGAGCTCATCCTCGTCGACGACGGATTCGAGGACGGCACCGCGGCGTGCTCGAGGCCCTCGCCGCTAGGGGACCCCGGGTTAAGGCGCCCGGCCGTCGCGGAACTTCGGCTATCAGGCCGCGCTGTAGGCCCGCCTCGACCATGCCGAGGGCGACGCCGTGGTGATGCTCGACGCCGACCTGCAGGACCCGCCCGAGCTGATCCCGGAGCTGGTGGCGACCTGCCGCCGTGGCTCCGACGTGGCCTACGCGTTCCGCACGGGCGCGCGGGCGAGACCCGCGTGAAGCTCCTCGGCCGCTGGTTCTACCGCCTGTTCGTCGGTCGCCCAGCTTCGACCTCCCGCGAGGCCGGCGATTTCCGGCTGCTCGACCGGCGTGCCGTCGACGCCCTGCGCGCCATGCCGGAGCGCTCCGCTTCCTGAGGGGCATGACCGTCTGGGTCGGCTACACCCAGACCTCCGTCGAGTACGAGCGCGCCCCGCGCTGTGGCCGGGACGAAGATACCCGCTCGGGAACGCTGCTGCGTTTTTCCATCGACGCGATTTCCTCTCCTCGAGGCGCCCTTCGAGACGGCTACCCTGGCCGGCTTCGCGTCTCGTTCTTCGCATTCCTGGCGATCCCGTACGTGGTCGCCGACTTGCTGCCGGCTTCTACGTGCCGGGCGTGAGCTCGCTCCTCTTCGCGATCCTCTTCCTCGGCCGGATGCAGCTGATCACCCTGGGCTGATCGGCCAGTACATCAGCGCATCTACGAGAGGTCAAGCGCAGGCCGCTGTACCTGGTAAGGAGCGCCGGAACCTCGAGGACCCGAGCCAGGAAGCGCAAGCCCCCGAAGAGGCGCGCCAGGCGCCGGGTCAGGCGTGAGGGTCGCGGTCATCGGGGCCGGCGTGGCGGGACTCGTGGCCGCGTACCGGCTCGCGCAGGCCGGCCACGCCTGCGACGTCTACGAGCGCTGGCCCGGCCTGGGGGGCCAGGCGGCGACCCTCGACGTCGGCGACGGCGTGCTGCTCGAGCGCTACTACCACCACCTGTTCATGAGCGACCGCCACATCGCGGCGCTGTGCGAGGAGATCGGCCTGCCGGACGAGCTGGAATGGCGCCGTTCGCCGTGGCCATCTTCGCCGACGGCGCGAGCCACCCCTTCACGACGCCGCTGGACGTGCTGCGGTTCTCGCCCCTCTCGCTCCCTCGCGCCTGCGGATGGGGCTGGCGGTCGTGTGGCTTCAGCGCCGCCAAAGCGCGTCGAGCCATTCGAGGACATGACGGCCCGCGAGTGGATCGTCCGCAAGATGGGCCGCCAGGCCTACGAGTCGTCTGGGGGCCGCTGCTGCGCGCGAAGTTCGGCGCGCAGCGCCGACGAGATCTCGATGGCGTGGCTGTGGAGCAAGCTCACGCTCCGGCGCCAGATCCAGGGCGAGCAGGCGCGGGAGGAGCTGCTGGGCTACCCGCGGGGGAGCTTCGAGACGATCTTCCGGCGGCTGGCCGAGCTGATCGAGAGCGACGGCGGCCGCGTGCTCATCGATCGTCCGGCGGCTGCCCTGGCCCGCGACGGCCGGCTTCCTGGTCACCCCCGGCCGCTGCGAACTCGTTTCGCGCGGGGCACGACCCGCGCGGCTTCGAGGTCGCGGGCGAGCCGGAGCGCTACGACGCCGTCCTGGCCACGGTTCCATCGGACGTCTTCGAGGCGCTCCTCGCCGCGGCTCGCCGAGGAGCTCGGCGACGAGTATCTGGTCAAGGTGCGCGGCGCGAGAGTACCACACGGCGCTCTGCGTCCTGATGGAGGTCGACCAGCAGGTCACGAACTCTTCTACTGGACGAACATCTGCGATCCCGACATTCCGTTCATCGGTGTCATCGAGCACACCAATTTCGTCGAGCCCGAGCGCTACGAAGGACGGCGGTTCCTCTACGTCGCCAACTACGTGGAGGCCGGCGACCCGCTCCTCGACCTCGACCTCGACGGCTGCTGGACGCCTATGACGCCGGCCTGCGCGAATCAATCCCGGATTCTCGCGCTCCTGGGTCAAGCAGGCGTGGCGCTTCGTCGAGCCCGCCGCGCAGCCCATCGTCACCGCCGGGTACCCGGGGCGGATGCCCCCGCTGCGCACGCCGGTCCCGGGCCTGGTGCTGGCCAACACGACGCAGGTGTATCCCGAGGACCGGGGGACCAACTACGCCGTGCGCATCGGCGACGACGCGGCCCGGGCGCTGATGGCGCAGGACGGGCTGCCCGACCGGGCAGGCTGAAGATGCGTCGGCGCCTGGGGAGATTGCGCAACCGGGCCCGGGGCTCCAAGGCCGATCTCGCTCGGACCGGTCGAGGCGACGACGGCGGCGGACCGGCGGATCGTCGAGCGGCGCTGCCCGTACACGATGACCGGCGTCCCGCGGCTGCAGGCGCTGATCGACGCGGTGCGCTACTGCGTGCGCCGCGGAGTTCCCGGGCGCCTTCGCCGAGTGCGGCGTCTGGCGCGGCGGCTCGGTGCTGGCGATGGTCCTGACGCTGCAGGAGCTCGGGGTCGACGACCGCGACATCTACCTCTACGACACCTTCGAGGGGATGACCGAGCCGACCGAGCACGACGTCTCGCCGCTCGACCCGCCGGCGCTGGAGACCTGGCACGCGGCCGAGCCGAGCGACGCGCGCCCTGGCGCGAGCTCTTCGACCCGGAGCGCTTCAACGAGGACGCGCGTGCGCGAGACGCTGCTCGCCACCGGCTACCCGGCCGAGCGCCTGCACTTCGTGCGCGGCCCGGTCGAGGAGACCCTGCCCGGCGCGCGCGCCCGGACCGCTGGCGCTGCTGCGCCTCGACACCGACTGGTACGAGTCCACGCGGCACGAGCTGGAGCACCTCTACCCGCGGCTCGCCGACGGCGGCGTGCTGATCATCGACGACTACGGCCACTGGGAGGGCGCCCGCCAGGCCGTCGACGAGTACTTCGAGCGGCCGCCGGCCGCTGCTGCTCAGCCGGATCGACTACACCGGCCGGATCGCGGTCAAGCACTGACGCGCCGCCGCAGCGCGCCGGCGCGAGCCGCCGCGCCCGCAGGCCGGCGCAGGCGATCACGACGTTGCCGGCGTCATCGCCCTCGCGCCGGACGCGCGGCCACGGCGTCGCCGGCGGTGCTCGGCGTAGACGCTCGCGCGTTCGGGGCTGCGCACAGGTAGTGCCACGGCTTGTTCTCGCCGGGGCCCTCGAAGTGGCGGATCGCCGGGCTGCGCCCGCGCCTCCTCCAGCGCTCCGCCGCCGAAGACTCGCGCTCCAGGGGAAGACGAAGAAGGCTGTTCATGCAGTTCCAGCGCGGGTGCAGGGCCAGCGCGGCGCGCGCCCGAGCACGAGGTTGAGCGCGTCCTGGTCGGGCCACTCGAGCTCGTCGGCGTGCGCGACGCCGTAGTCGCGCAGCGCGCGCGGCGCGCCGTCGCGGCGCATCGCTCGAGGTTGAGCAGCAGCACGCCGCTGTTGAAGTA
The DNA here is from genome assembly GCA_963793785.1 of uncultured Actinomycetes bacterium. Taxonomy (GTDB): domain Bacteria; phylum Actinomycetota; class Thermoleophilia; order Solirubrobacterales; family 70-9; genus CAWCBH01. The sequence continues at coordinate 1,622,888 of CAWCBH010000003.1, read as the reverse complement.
GCGCCTCGGGCGCTCGAGCCCGAGCTCGCGCCGGCGGTGGCGGTACTCGGTCTCGAAGCACGTTGGTGACCGCGGCCGACGTAGTGGCCCGCCAGGTCGGTCTCCCAGAGCGGCTCCGAGCGAGTCGAGCACGATCATGTCCACGTCGAGGTAGAGCACGCGGTCGAGCGTCCGGCAGCAGCTCGGGCAGGAAGATCCGGTACCACATCGCCTTGCGCGTGAACCCCTCGGTCGGCAGGCCCGGCCAGCCGCTCGTCGGGGACGCGCGAGGAACGTCGATCGCGCCGCCCAGGCCGCTCGACCATCTCGCGCCAGCCGCGTCGCGGCCGCCGGCGGCAGCCCGGGCCGTGCAGGTAGTGGACGTGCACGTCGAGCCCGCCGCGGTGCGTCGAGCACCGAGTGCAGCATCGCGGCGCTGTGCGCGCACGTACTCGCCCTCGGCGGCGCAGGCGACGTGCAGCTCGCTCACGGCTTGGCGGCCACGAGCGCGAACACCGACGCGTTGAGGTCGCGGCTTCGCCTGCGCCTGGAGCCGGTCGGCGAGCGCGATCAGCGCCTGGATGACGAGCGCGAACAGCGGACGGAGCAGCGCGCGGCAGGCGCCAATAGATCGCGTCCTGGAGCAGCTGCAGGCCGGTGGCGGCGAGCCCGATCATCCCCTCGAAGCGCATCCATCTCGAAGCCGGCCGCCTCGACCGCGCGCCGCAGGCCGGCGCAGGTCCAGCGCCAGTAGTCGTCCGGGTCGGGGTGGTAGACCATGACCCCGTGGGTGGAGAGCAGCATCCGCCCGCCGGGCCGCAGCACCCGGAAGCACTCGGCGAGGTAGAGCGCCGGGTCCGTCGACGTGCTCGAGCACCTGGGTCGAGAGCACCGCGTCGAAGCTCGCGTCCTCGACGGGGACGGTGCCGTCCGGCCAGCTCGAGCGTGGCTTCGGGTTGCCCGGGCAGATCGGCGGCCGACGTAGTCGACGTCGGCGGGGAAGAGGTCGCGGTACGGCACGTCGGCGCAGCCGTAGTCGAGCACCCGGCCGCCCGAAGGCGGCAGCCCAGTTCCTCGGCCAGCGCCCCCAGACGGCGCGGCAGGGTCCTGACGTAATGCGCAATATCGGTGCCAGGGAGTCGCCGTGTGGATGTCCCTGGGCGGTCGATGACGAACCGGCCCGCGCGACTCGGTCGATCCTCCTCCTTGCGGTCATCGGACCGGCACTTCAGGCTCAGTCGACCGGCGTCGCATCCAGCCGAGGGGATGGTGGGTGAGGCTGAAGCGCTCGTTTCGCTCCCGGTCGTGCTCGAATTCGGGATGGCGGCGAGGAAGTCGCGGTTCGCGCCCAGCGGGCCGGGACGGGTGTCGCGGAAGATCCAGAGCTTGTCGATGATCCCGTCCTGGCTGAGCAGGAAGCTGCCGGGCGTGACCAGCGGCGCTAGAGCTCCAGCTCCTGCGCCACGTGGTCGCGGGCATGATTGCCGTCCAGGATCACCATCACCGGGCCCTCGGCCGCATCGGCCGCCCGCGCACCCGCTCGACGATCTCCGGCGTCGGTCGAGCTGCCGTGCAGGAACTGATCCGCTGATGGTCGAGGTCGTGGGGCCGACGATGTCGATCGTCAGCACCCGGCCGGTGCCGAGCACATCCATGAGGTCCGCGTAGAACAGCGCCGAGCCGCCGCGAGGGTGCCGGTCTCGATCAGCAGCGCCGGGCCGCACCTCGGAGATCGTCTCCTGGATCGTCCAGAGGTCGAGCGGCTCTGCCAGATCGGCACGCCCGCCCAGGAGGGTCGCGAAGTTGCCGGTCTTCAGGATCGAGGTCCTAGTGGTAGAGGCGCGCGACGGGGCGCCTCAAGTCAGCCCGAAGACCTTGACCATGGTGCGGATTGCGGCGGCGGTCGAGCCGGGCGCGAAGGGTCGGGATCGGGCGGCGCGGCGGGCAGCGCGCGCCGGAGCATCGCGCGGTTGCGGGAGACGCGCCGTAGAGGGGCCGCTCGCCGTCGGCTTCGCCTCTGAACCGCCGGTTGCGAACAGCTCCTGCCGCGGTCCCGCGCGAGCCACGGGGCGTGAACACCGACAACGCGTCGGTCAGCCACGGGCCGTGCTCCCAGTTGATCTCCTCCTGGAGATACAGGCGAGTCCGGCGCGTTCGCACGACGAGGCGAAACGGTCCGCGGTCACGGCTCCGCTCGCCAGGCGAAGATGTCGACCAGGACTCCGCCTTGACCAGCGACGCCGCAGCGTTTCGGGCGTTCGCGCGCGATCGCGGTCAAGGCCGGTAACGGCCGGCGTTCGAGTGATGGATGAACCCGGCGCCGTCGGGCTCAGCTTGTGCCGGAGCTGTGACAGGTATGCGTCGAGGACGTCGGCATCGGCGTGGACCAGCGAGTCGAAGCTGAAGGCGAAGTCGATCGAGCCGTCGGCGACCATCTCCAGCGAGCGGCCGTCGTTGACGTGGAACTCGATGTTGGAGGCGTCGGCGAACCGCTGCCGGCATGCTCGATGCAGTTGTCCGCGAGGTCGACGATCACCAGCCGCTCACAGGCGTCCTTTAGGTACTGGGTCCAGCGGCCGTAGCCCGGGGCGATCTCGAGATCGTGCCGGCGGGAGGAAGGTATGGATGCGCGGCAGCAGGGCGCCGACCAGAGCGTCGTGCCGCCCCAAGAAGCCGACCACTCCTCTCCCGCTGCGGACCAGTCCCACCCTTGCCAGACCGCCCTGTTCTCGTCCACGCCAGCCAAGCGCTCGCCGAGGGTACGCCACCACATCAGCATTGGGCCGGCCGCCGAGTGAAGCTAACGTTGCGGCCTGTGAAAGCCGTCGTCGCATCCAAGCCCGCCTGCCGCAACTGCGGCGCGACGGTGCGCTGGCTGGGCAAGTGCCCCCGCTGCGGAAAGCGGGCCTGGAGCTCGCTTCTGTCGGGCTGGTTCAAGCAGCACTAGATGCCGCGCCTCTCGGTCGTGATCGTCTCGTACGACTCGGCCGCCGAGCTGCGCCGAACCCTTCCGGCCTTGGCGGGGGAGCTGCAGGGCGACGACGAGCTGATCGTCGTCGACAACGGCTCCGGCGACGAGACCAAGGCGGTTGTCGCTGAGCTCGCTCCGGCCGCGCGGATGATCGAGCTGGACGGGAACCGCGGCTTTGCCGCCGGCTGCAACCTCGGCGCGGAAGCCGCCGCCGGCGACCTGCTGGTGATCCTCAACCCCGACGCGATGCCGCTGCCCGGCTTCGGCGAGGCGATCCGCAGGCCGCTGGCCGACGGGAGGGGATGGGAAGCCTGGATGGCGCTCGTTGCCTGCGAGGGGGCGAGCCGGGTCAACACGCTCGGGAACCCGGTTCACTTCACCGGCATCGCCTGGGCGGGCGGGCACGGGCAGCCGTTGCCGGAGGGGCTGGAGCCGCGCCAGGTCCCGGCCGCATCCGGGGCCTGCCTGGCGGTCCCGATGCCGGTCTGGCGCCGGCTGGGTGGATTCCCGCCGCAGTTCTTCCTCTACCACGAGGACATCGACCTCTCGTTTCGGATCCGCCTCGGCGGCGGCCAGGTCGGTCTGGAGCCTTCGGCGGTGGTCGACCACGAGTACGAGTTCGGAGGCCGGCCGCAGAAGTGGCGCTGGCTGGAGCGCAACCGCTGGGCCTTTCTGATCAGGGTCTACCCGGCGTCGCTGCTGGTGTTGCTGGCGCCGGCGCTCCTGCTCACCGAGCTGGCCCTGATCCCGGCCGCGTTCGCCGGCGGCTGGGGACGGCAGAAGCTGCTGGCGATTCTCGACGTGCTGCGCTGGACGCCGCGGCTGCTGCGCGAGCGGCGCCAGGTGCAGGCGCAACGGGCGGTCAGCGCCGGCAGCCTCGCTGCATGGCTCACCCCGGACCTCGACTCGCCGTTCCTGCCGGGTCTCGTGCGCGGCTTCCCGGTCCGGCCGGCGCTGCGCGCCTACTGGCGCCTGGTTCGCTGGTTCCTCGGCTCGGGCGGGGCGCAGCGGGAAACCCACTAATCGTGATGCTGGCCCGATTTGCCCGAGCCTAGGATCGGCTCGATCCAGGGGGCAATGAAGGAGGGCACATGAGGAGAAGTCTTGTCAAGGTCTTGCTGGCGATCGTCGCGATCGCGGTGCTGGTCACGGCGCTGCCGCTGGCGCAGGCCGGCACCCCGAATCGAAACCACGCCGTCAATTCGACGCTGAAGTGTCGATCGTCGTCGAGACCAGCGGCACGTCGACATCTACGCCTGGTCTCCTCCACGACCGCGCGGCTGGGAGAGGGCGCCGCCATCCTGCGCACCAGCAGCGCCGGCGGCAACAAGGTGGCGCTCAATTCAAGGTCTGGTACGGCGCCGGCCTGCAGCGGGGCGCCGGCACGCTCAACTTCACCCTGCAGCCCGACAGCACCGCCACCTTCACCGGCACCGCCCGCTACACCGGCGGAACCGGCAAGTTCAGAGGGCGTCACGGGTCAGCTCCAGACCAGACGGAACCTTTGCGACCGACGGCCTGGTCACCGCAACGGTGACCGGCAACGCGCGCTACTGAGCATCGCGGGGGGCGGCCGTCGTGATCCGGCGGCCGCCCGCCGCCTCCTGCCAGCGGCGCACTGCTCAGGTCGCCTGTTGCGTGGGGCGGATCAGGATCTCGTTCACGTCGACGCCCGCGGGCTGCTCGAGCGCGTAGGTCACCGCCGCGGCGACGTCTGTGTCGCGCAGCGCCCGCTCGCCCGGGCGCTGCTCGAAGAACGGCGTGTCGACCATCCCGGGCTCGATCAGCGTCACCCGGATCGCGGTGTTGTCGTGCATCTGGCGCAGCTCCGAGCGAAGCGCCTCGCCGATCGCGGTCACCGCCCACTTGGTCGCCGAGTAGAGCGAACCCGGCAGCGCCCGGCGGCCGGCGACCGAGCTGGTGATCAAGAAGTGCCCGTCGCCGCGCTCGAGCAGGTGGGGGAGGGTGGCGCGGATCGTCAGCGCGACCCCGTAGACGTTGGTGAGGATCATCGCCCGCCAATGCTCGACCGACTCCTCGAGAAAGCCGCGGCTGGCGCCGAAGCCGGCGTTGGCGAAGACGGCGTCGATGCGGCCGAAATGCTCCAGTGCGGCGGCGACCATCGCCTCGACCTGATCGGGCTCGGTGACATCGCATTCGATCGCCAGCGCCCGCTCCTCGCCGCCGAGCTCGGCTGCCAGCTCCCGCATCGGCTCCAGGCGCCGCGCTGCCAGGACCAGGCGGTGAGTCGGCGCCGACGCTCGCGCGGTCGCCGCGCCGATCCCGCTGCTCGCCCCGGTGATCAGGAGGACGGGCTCTGCTGTCACGGCCGGCGATTCTTCCAGAACCCGCGCCGAGGACGCGCGCGGCGGCTTGCGATAATCCAAGCTGGCCGTGGATCCGGATCGAAAGCGCAAGATCAGGCTCTTCGTCGCCCTCGGGGCGGCCGTGCTGCTGGCCGCGGCTCTCGTCTACACGTCGTTCACCGCCTCCACCGAGGCCAAGCAGCCGTCGCAGCTGCTGACCGCGACCACGGGGGAGAGATACGACCTCACAGGCCGGGTGGTCACGGGCAGCGTGCGCCAGGACGGGACGGCGCTGCAGTTCAGGGTCGCCGACCGCGACGACACCTCGGCGTCGATCCCGGTCTCCTACCGGGGCACGGTCCCGGACCCGTTTCGGGGCGGCCGCGAGATCATCCTCACCGGCCAGGTCCGCGACGGGACCTTCGTCGGCGAGCGCGACACGCTGGTGACCAAGTGCCCGTCGAAGTTCACGGAGGAGAAGAATTCATAGCCTCGGCAGCGCCGCGCTGGCGCTGGCCTTCCTGACCGGGCTCTACGCCGCCGGCGCCGCCTTGGCCGGACGCCACGGCGATCGCCGCTGGATCGACTCCTCGCGGCGGGCGGCCTACGCCCTCTGTGCGCTGCTGACCCTCTGCGTGATCGTCGTCGAGGTCGCCTTCCTGCGTGACGACTTCGGCTTTGCGCTCGTCGCCGAGCACTCGTCGCTGGCGACGCCGACCTTCTACAAGCTGACCGCGATGTGGTCGAGCCAGGAGGGCTCGCTGCTGCTCTGGGCATGGGTGCTCTCGATCGCCGCCGGCGCCGCGTTGCTGGTCACCCGCAACCGCCTGCGCGAGATCGTCCCCTACGCGACCGCGGTGATGATGGGCATCGGCTCCTTCTTCGTCGGGATGCTGCTGTTCGCAAAGAACGTCGACCCGTTCGCGATCCTGACCCCGGCGCCGGCCGACGGCAACGGGCTGCAGCCGCTGCTGCGCCACCCGAGCATGATGATCCACCCGCCGATGCTCTACTCGGGCTACGTCGCGTTCACGATCCCGTTTGCGTTCGCGATCGGGGCGCTGATCACACGGCGGCTGGACGCCGCCTGGATCCGCTCCACCCGGCGCTTCGCGCTGATCGCCTGGACCTTCCTCGGGCTCGGACTGCTGCTCGGCGCCCGCTGGTCCTACACGGAGCTCGGCTGGGGCGGCTACTGGGCCTGGGACCCGGTCGAGAACGCCGCCCTGATGCCGTGGCTGATGGGGACCGCCTTCCTGCACTCGATCATGGTGCAGGAGAAGCGCGGAATGCTGAAGGCCTGGAACGTGGGGCTGATCGTCGCCACCTTCGCGCTTTCGCTGCTCGGCACCTTCCTGGTCCGCTCCGGCGTCCTGCAGTCGATCCACGCCTTCGGGGACTCGACCGTCGGCCCCTACCTGCTGGGCCTGATCGCGACGGTGGTGATCGGCTCGACCTGGCTGATCGTCTCCCGGCTCGGCGACCTGCGTTCCGCGAAGCGGATCGACTCGCTGGCCTCGCGTGAAGCGGTGTTCCTGGTCAACAACCTGCTCCTGGTCGCGCTCTGCGCGGTGATCTTCTGGGGCACGTTCTTCCCGCTGATCGCCGAGCTGTTCACCGGCGAGAAGGCGTCCCTCGCGGCGCCCTGGTTCGACCGCTACACGACCCCGCTTGCGGTCGTGCTGGTGCTGTTCACCGGCATCGGCCCGCTGCTTGCCTGGCGCCGCATCTCCTGGCAGTCGGCGCGGCGCGTCTTCCTATGGCCGGCGATCGCCGCCGCGGCGGTGACCGTGCTGGCGGCCGTGTCGACAGATGCGGCCTCTGAGCCCTGGGCGCTGGCGCTGTTCGCCTTCGCCGCCTTCTCCCTGACCGCGCTGGCGGGCGAGCTGTGGCGCGGCGCCGCGGCTCGCCGCGCGCTTGCGGGCGGGTCGGTTCTCACCTCGATCGTCGCCGTCGCGGCGCGTAACCGGCGCCGCTACGGCGGCTACCTGGTCCACGCCGGGATCGCCGTGCTGCTGATCGGGATCGCCGCCTCCTCGAGCTTCCAGACCAACCGCGAGGTCTCGCTGCGGCCCGGCGACCGCGCCGAGGTCTCCGACTACCGCATCACCTACCGCGAGCCGACCGTCGACGTCAGCAACGAGCGGATCGCCTTCGGGGCCCTGCTCGAGGTGCGAGAGGGAGAGGGGGAGGGTCGCCCGACCCTGCTCGCGACGACGCGCAACTACTTCCGGCCGGTCGGGCCGGCGGTGGGGACCGTGAACGGCTTCTTCAACGGCGAGGCGACCAGCGAGGTCGGCTTGCAGGCGGGGCTGCGCAACGACTTCTGGACCGCGATCCAGCCCAACCTGGCCGGGGTGCGGCGCGAGGCGGCCGTCGCGCAGCGCAACTTCGAGCGCATCGCCGGCCGGGTTGCCGCCCGGTTCGGGGGCGACCCCGCGGCGATGGCTGAGGCGGGACCCTTGCTGGGGCAGATCCAGGCGGATTTCGTCCGCCAGGTCGCCCAGACCTACGCCGAGGATCCGCCGCCGGCCACCTTCCGCGTGATCGTCAACCCGCTGGTCAGCTGGATGTGGATCGGGGCGCTGGTGGCGCTGGCCGGAGCGCTGATCGCGATCTGGCCCACCCCGGGGGCGCGCCGGCGCCGCGTCTCCAGCCTCGCCGCGGCGCGGGTCGGCCGCGACCTCTCCCAGGCGTAGGCCGGGTCTCGCGGGTGGAAGTCCTGTTCGGCGCAATTCTGCTCGCTCTCGTGGCTGCCTTCGTCCTCCGGCCGCTGTTCTCCGACCGCGAGGAAGGCGAGCTGGAGGATCCGCGCCTCGCCGACCTCGAGGCCCGCAAGGAGGCCAAGTACCGCGAGATCCGCGACACCCAGCTCGACCACGCGGCGGGCAAGCTCTCCGAGGAGGACTTCAAGCGCCAGGACGCCGAGCTGCGCCGGGAGGCGATCGAGATCCTCGATCGGCTCGAGGAGCTGCGCCGCTAACTCTCTAAACTGGCGGCCGTGTTCGCCATCCTGGCCGTCATCCAAGTCGTCATATCGGTGGTCCTGATCTTCCTGGTGCTTCTGCATTCGGGCAAGGACGCCGGGCTTTCCGGCGCCTTCGGAATCGGCGGCGGCGGCAGCTCATTCGGCGGCGGCTCGATGGTCGAGCAGAATCTCGACCGGGCGACGATCTTCTTCGCGATCCTCTTCGTCCTCAACACCTTCGTCCTCCTGAAGATCGAATAGGCGGCGCGATGGGACGCGGGCTTCGCGGCATCGGGGTCGCGGTCCTGCTCGCGGCGGCGCTTCCTGGCTGCGGTGGCGAAGGGGCGACGCGCTTCTCCGGCGAGAGCGTCGCCGATCCCGGCGGCGGGGGAGAGCTGGTCTTCGCGATCGCGGTCGATCCCGGCAGCCTCGACCCGCTGCGGGCGAGCAGCGGCTCGGCGCAGGTCGTCGCCCGCCAGCTCTTCGAGCCCCTGGTCGAGAGCCTCGACGGCCCCTACGGCGAGGGCAACGATCGCCGCGGGCTGGCCCTGCGATGGAGCCCGTCCGGCGACTTCCGGGTCTGGAGCTTTCAGCTTCGAGCCGGGGTCCGCTTTCAGGACGGCTCGCCGTTCAACGCCGGCGCCGTGCTCGCCAATGTCAGCCGCTGGCGAACCGTCGCGGAGGGGGTGCGTCTGCTGCCCGGGTTGGCCGCCGCCGATGCGCCGACGCCGCTGCGGGTGCGGATGATCTTCGCGAATCCGATCCCCGACCTTCCCTCCCGGCTCGCAGACCCGCGGCTGGGGATTGTCTCTCCGGCTGCGCTGACGGTCGCGAGCGGCGCCGGCGCCGATCTGTCCCGGGTGCGGGAGGCCGGAACGGGTCCGTTCGAGCTCGGCGGCCGCGACCTGGCGACGGTGACCGTGGCCCGGCACCAGCGCTGGTGGGGGAGCCCCCTGGGCCTCGGCCCGGCGTTGGATCGGATCCGCTTCCGGGTCGTCGCTGACCGCGGCGAGCGCCTGCGGCGACTGCGCAGCGGCAGAATCCGGGTGGCCGCGGACCTCTCCGCGCAGCAGGTGGCGGAGCTGCGCATCGACCCGTTGTTCTCCGCATCGGGCGCCCCTCGCGGCAGCGCCGTCGGCTTCGAGCGCTCGGTCCGCGGGATCTCCGGTTGGCGACCGGCGTCCCTCTCAGGGGTCTGGATCGCGCTGCTGAGAGGCTCCGGCTGAACCACGTTCTGAGCAGGGGGAGGACCGAGAGTTGACATGCGCCTCGTGGCACGGTTAGCGTCGCCGATGACCTGATGGCCGAAAGCGACGAGCAACGTCCGACCTCGAGCACGGCGGCGAGTCCGGCCCAACAGCGATCGAGCTGGACGGCGGCTCGCGTGATCGGGATGGTCTTCGCCAGCATTGGGGGATTGATTGGTCTAGCGCTGCTGCTCGGTGGCATCGCCGTCTTGGCTGCGTACGCCTTCGAGCGCGACGACGGCTACTTCAGCTCCGATCGTCGGCAGCTCGAGAGCGCTACCTATGCGATCACCTCGGAGGACATCGACCTCCGCATAGACGAGATCGATTGGGCCCCGGACGAGATCCTCGGCGAGGTTCGAGTCCGGGTCGATGGGCAGGAACCCGTGTTTGTCGGCATCGGGCGCGACAGCGACGTCGATCGCTACCTCGGCGGCGTCCTGCGCGACGAGTTGGTCGCCTTTGACGGCGACAATCCCGAATTCGAGTTGCATCAGGGCAGTGGACCGCGAACGCCACCCGGCGAACAGGGTTTTTGGGTCGCCCAGTCGGAAGGCTCCGTTGAGCAGACGCTCACCTGGGATGCCGAGTTCGGCCGCTGGACCGTGGTCGTGATGAATGCCGATGGGGCTCGTGGCGTCGACGTCGAAGCCGATGCCGCGGTGAAGCTCGACTGGGCGATCTGGGTCGGCCTGGGGATGCTCGTGGTCGGCCTGCTGCTGACCGCAGGCGCCGTGGTCGTAATCCTGTTGATCGCGCGGCGCGCCGACCGAGATTCGGCGACTAACTGACAGATTGGAAGCGCGTTTCGAGAGCGCGTTCATGCTCCGAAGGCAGCGTCTCCGCCCTCAGCCTCGCCCTCGCCCAGCCCACCGCCGGACTTATGGTTCAGCCCGGGGCCCCAAGATTCTGGAAGGGAGCGCGTGATATGGGCACCGACACTGGCAAGGTGGTCGTTAACAGGGCGATGTCGCTTGACGGCTTCATCGCCGGTCCCGGCCACACGATGGACTGGATCTTCGATTTCTTGACAGCCGACGCATTCCCTGAAGTCATGGCCGCCACTGGTGCGATGCTTATCGGCCGGGGTACCTACGAGGCTGCCAGGCAGATGGCCGACGAGGAGCGCAACTACGAGGGCGGAGCCGAGTTCGTCCTCACCCACGAGCCTCCCGACAAGCCGGACCCGAACGTCACATTCCTCACCTGTGACATCGCGGAAGCCGTCGCCACGGCGCTAAGCGCCGCGGGCGGTAAGAACCTGGAGATCCTCGGCGCCGACCTGGCCAGCCAGTGCCTGCAGCGAGGGCTCGTCGACGAGATCCTGGTCTATGTCCTACCGGTGCTCTTGGGCGACGGAGTCCGCTTTTCGACCCCGACCCTCCACAGGATTGACCTCGAACCATTCAGCAACACCCAGTCGGGCGCCGTCACCATGCTCCGCTTCCGCGTGCCTCGCGCCTAGAGCGTGCTCCCACCTCGGCCGCTTCGCGCGAGGAGCAGGAGCCTCCGCAGGAGGCTTCCGCGAACGAAAGAATCCGCCGCGTTCCTCAATGCTTGCTTGCTTCGAATGCGGCTGAGAGGAGTCGAACCTCCACGAACCTTGCGGTCCACAAGGCCCTCAACCTTGCGCGTCTACCAGTTCCGCCACAGCCGCTTTCGGCGGCAGAGTCTAGATGTCTGCGCCTTCGGTGCTGTTACCTTTTTCAGCTCATTGTGAGCGGCATCGTCGGGGAAAAAAGCCAGCAACGCCCGCCCAGCAACGGCGCGGCCGGAAACGGTGCGACGGACCGAGTCAACCCCGGGCAGGTCCGCGGCTTCGCCGCCCATGCGCAGGAGATGGCGACGATCTCGCCGGGTCTGATCGCCTACAACTTTGCCTACCTGGCTTCTGTCTGGGGCTTGGCGCTGGGCGCGATCGCGCTCTTCTGGGCCTATCCGGAGTGGTACACGTTCGTGCTGGCGATCCTGGTCGTCTCCTCGCGCCAGCAGGCGCTGCTCAACTGCGAGCACGAGGCGATCCACGGCAAGTTCGTGCCCAGCCGGCGCTGGAACAACGTGATCGGCAGGTATCTGTGCGCCGCTCCGGTCGGATCTCCCTACTCGGCCTCGCGCCACCGGCATCTCACCCACCACCGGCTGCTCGGCACCCCCGAGGATCCCGACCGCGACCTCCACTCCGGCGAGGACAAGGAGACCCGCAGCGGGCTGGCCAAGCACTTCCTCGGTGGCCTGGTCGGCGGCTACGCGGGGATGATCCTGATGGGCCCGCGCGCGCCGCGCTCGTCGGCGGGCGGCACCTCCGCTGTGCACGACCTGATCTCGCTGGTCGTCGCGCAGGCGATCCTGTTCGCGAGCTTTCACTCTGCTCACCGCCTGGTGGGTCTATCCGCTGATGTGGCTGGCGCCGCTGGTGACGGTCACGGTGCTGGCCCACCTGGTCCGCAGCTTCGTCGAGCATGCGATCACCGATTCCGAGACCGGCGCCCACAGCAACCGGCTGATCACGATCCGCAGCAATCTGGTCGAGCGGGCCCTGGTCGCTCCCTACGGGATGAACTACCACGCGGAGCACCACATCCTCCCTTCGGTGCCGGCGCCGCGGCTGCCAGAGCTCCAGAGGCGCCTCGCCGCGGACGAGGGCACGCCCCCGGTGCTGGTCCGCCGCTCCTACGGCAAAGCGCTGTGGGGCTACATGCGCGAGCTGCGCGGCTGACCGAGTAGTGGCCGCCGAGGCGACCAGCCCCCCGGCGGCGGCAGAGCCCGCCACGCGTCCGATCAAGACGGTCGACGAGCCATGTGTCCATTGCGGCGCGGGGGAAAGCGAGCCGCTCTGGTCCGGGCGCGAGCATGAGTACGACAACACCACCGACGCCGAGTTCCACTTCGTGCGCTGCGCGAGCTGCGGGGTGATCAGGCTCAACCCCCGCCCCGACGTCAGCGAGCTGCCGCGGATCTACCCGCCCCAGTACTACGCCTACAACCTGCTCTCCGAGGGCGCCGACAAGCCGGGGGTCCTGAACCGGATCAAGACGAGGATGTACCAGGGCCGGCTGATGAAGCTGATCGAGCGGCTCGGCAAGGGGGAGGGGACGATCCGGGTGCTCGACGTCGGTTGCGCCGACGGGCGCCTGCTCGACTGGTACAAGGCGAGCAAGGCCGGCGAGCGCCTCGAGACCCACGGCATCGAGATGGACGAGGACTCGGCGGGGGAGGCGAGGCGCCGCGGGCACCGGGTCGTCGCCGGCCGTTTCGAGGTCGATACCGAGCTGGAGCCGGGAAGCTTCGACCTGATCCTGGCCTCGCACGTGATCGAGCACGTCGACGATCCGAAGCGGTTCGCGCAGCGGGCCGCAGAGCTGCTCGCCCCGGGCGGCGTCTTCGTCGTCTACACCCCGAACTGGGACTCACCCGACGCCCGGCGGTTCAAGGGCCATTGGGGTGGTAACCACTTTCCCCGGCATTGGACCCTCTATGACCCGCAGACGCTGGGGCGCCTGGGCGAGTCGCTCGGCCTGGCGGTGGAGCGGGTCGAGTACCAGCCGAACCCGATCTTCTGGGTCTGGAGCTGTCACTCGTGGCTGAGTGACCGATTCCCGAAGCGGCGCTGGCCGGACCGCCTCTTCCCGACCGTCTCGATCTTTCACCGCTCGCTGCAGAGCTTCATCCTGCTGTCGATCTTCACCGCGACCGACATCGTGATGCGAACCGTGCGCGGCAGAACGGCGAGCATGGCGATGGAGCTGCGAAAGCCCTCCCGGCATTCTTGACGGCGTCCGCAGGGGCCGCTACTGTTACGAACATGTGTTCGAGCAGATCGATAACCGGCAGCAACTGAGGGAGCAACCGTGGACCTGACCAAGAGGCAGAAGGAGATCTTCGATTTCATCCGCCGCTACGCGGCGAAGACCGGCTATCCGCCCACCGTGCGCGAGATCGGCAAGGCGGTTGGGCTGCATTCCTCGTCGACGGTCCACGCGCATCTCGCCAACCTCGAGAAGGCCGGCCTGCTGCGCCGCGATCCCTCCAAGCCGCGCGCAATAGAGGTTCTGCTCGACCGCGCGAAGAAGGTGATCCGCCCCGACGGGCTGCCGCTCGTCGGACAGGTCGCAGCCGGCGAGCCGGTCCTGGCGGAGGAGAACATCGAGGAGTACCTCGAGATTCCCAATGTGATCGGCGGCGAGGAAGGCGACTATGTCCTCCGTATCCGCGGCGAGAGCATGCGCGAGGCGGGGATCCTCGAGGACGACTACGTGGTCGTCCGGCCGTCCGATGACGCCGACGACGGCGAGATCGTCGTCGCCCTCGTCGGCGAGGACGCGACCGTGAAGCGGATCTTCCGCGAGGAGGACCACGTCCGGTTGCAGCCCGAGAACGCGGCCATGCAGCCGATCCGCACCACCGAGGCGAAGGTGCTGGGGCGGGTCGTGGGGGTGTTCCGAAAGGTATGAGCTTGGCTGCACCGGCGAAGACACCCGTCAAGCAGCCACCTGCGGACGAGGCATTCGGCTTGAGGCTGTTTCAGCCATCCGGGTCGACGCTCGAGGACCTGGTCCTCGGCGCCTGGGAGGACCTGTTGGCTGGCGACTCGGCCGAATGCCCCGTCTGCCGCGGGCGCATGCGGATGGCCGGCGGCTGCGAGAGCTGCGGCTCCGACCTCAGCTGAGCCCGACACGCTGCTGCAAAGCCGGGTACGCGGAAACGCCAGGTTGCGTGAGCTGGGTACGCCGGGCTGGGACCCGCATCGAATGTGACCCTGCAGCAGCGTCCGCGACGTGGGTGACATCAAGGCTCCTCTAGGGCTCGGAGGTCGACCACGCGGCCGAGATCGGGCACTGCCGCCTGCCCACGGGCAATTCCTGCCCGCTGCACGGCCTTCTTGCACCGGAGCGGTTCATCTCTACCATTTGGCTTGCGGGCCGAGCGATCGCGGGGGGAGAGAAAACCCCTCGAGGAAAGTCCGGACACCACAGGGTCTGGGCGGTGGGTAACACCCACCCGGGGAAACCCGCGGGAAAGTGCCACAGAAATACACGGCCGATGGCGCGGCCACACGTGAGCCGCGCACAGGCAAAGGTGAAAGGGTGCGGTAAGAGCGCACCGGCGTCGCGGTGACGCGGCGGCCAGGCAAACCCCGCCCGGTGCAAGGCCAAGCAGGACCGTCGACCCGACCCGGCGAGGTCCAGGTAGGCCGCAGGGCGAAAGCCCCTCCGGGGTCACTCGGAGAGATAGATGGTCGCTCTCGACAGGATCCGGCTTACAGGCCCGCTACGGAAACGGCCTCCGCGAGGGGGCCGTTTCCAGTCCGCAGCACGGCCGGGGCATCGCGCTTGGAGGAGATGCGGGCCAAGGCGCGAAAGCTTTCCGGGGCATCCGAGGCCCTGTTAGGATGCCGCGCTTCCGCTGAGTCTCCACCCCCATGGTGGAGATCGGGGGACCCGATAGTTGGGGCGAATCGCCGGCTTCTGCCGCGTAGCGCAATTTCAGCGCGAGCCCGTCAGCTAACCCCGTAAGCGCCAGGAGATAGCGATGGAGCAAGGTTCGCCCCGCCTGCGGCGGGAACTGACATTGAGGCAGCGCGCTGAAGCCAGCAGCGGCGAACGCCCCGACCGGCTGGCGTTCTGGGCGCTGGTCCTCGCCGTGTCGCTGATGGGGCTTGCCGCCGCCACCGCAGACGCCTCCGGCGGGGGTGTCTCGCGGAGCGGATCCGGCGGCGCCCCCGGATCGAGCGAGATCACCTTCGGCTCCCGGGTCCTGCGGGTCGGCATGGAGGGAGCCGACGTCAGGGTGATGAACGGGATCGTCACCTCGAAGGGCTATGGGCGCGCGACCTCCGTCACCGACCTCTTCGAGGGCGCGACTTCGACCGCGGTACGCGAGTTCCAGCGACGCTGGGACCTGCCGCCGACCGGCATCGTCAACCGGACCACGGCCAAGACCTTGACGCTGTCGATGAAGCGCGCCGGCGCCACCTGGTACGGGCCGGGCTTCTACGGCAATCGCACCGCCTGCGGACGGGTTCTGCGTCAGGGAACGGTCGGCGTCGCCCACCGCACGCTTCCCTGCGGGACCATGGTCACCTTCGCCTACCACGGGCGCCACGTCGTCGCCCCGGTGATCGACCGCGGGCCTTACAGGGCCGGCTACGACTTCGACCTCACCAACGGCGCCCGCGAGGCGCTGGGCTTCGACTACTCGGACCAGATCCGTTACGCGATCGCCCGCTAGGCTGCCGGGACGGCGGGATCGTGTTAGAGAGGAGCTTTCGGATGTCCAAGTCCAGGGAACGGGCACGGCCGGCACGGCGAGCGGGGGCGCTGGCGGCGTTTGCGCTCGCGACCGCCGGGCTGGTCTTGATGACGACCCTCGCAGGCGAGGCGCCCGGCGCCGGCTCTTCGACGACGATCATCCTCGGCCGCACGCCCGTCGCCCCCGATGCGTCCTGCCCGGAGAACCCGTGTCGAGCGATCGGCAGGGTGACCGGCTTCCAGATCCGAAACCAGGAGGGCGGGCTTCCGTTCCGCGTCCCCCGTAACGGCCGCATCACCGCCTGGACGCTGACCCTCTCCGAGCCGACCGACCGCCAGCGCTCATTCTTCAACGGCTTCTTCGGCCGGCCGCCGAAGGCCCACCTGGCGATCCTCAAGCGCGTTCCGGGGTCGAGCCCGCCGCGCTACCGCCTGCGGCGCCAGAGCGCCGTCCGGGTCCTCTCGCCCTACCTGGGATCGACGGTCCGGTTCAGGCTCGGAAAGCCGCTCGCGGTGCGGCGCGGCAACATCGTCGCCCTGTCGATCCCTACCTGGGCACCGGCCTTCGCCTTCAACCTCTCCCAGGCGGAGGCCTGGCGGGCGAGCCGCACTCCCGGCGCCTGCGTGAATGCAAACGACCTCCGCCGCGGCCGCCCGCAGCAGGTCGTCGGCTCGCGGCGCACCTACGGATGCCGCTACAACACGGCGCGGCTGCTCTATACCGCGACGCTGGTCCAGGGTCGCTAGCCGGGGCGGTTTGACCGAGGCCTAGGCCGCCGAGGGCAGAACCCGAGGCGTCGCCTGGTCCTTCGGCAGCGCGGCGGCGCCCGCGATCAGGCTCTGGAACTCGTTCAGCGCCAGGTGCCCGACCGCCTCGAGAATCTCCTCGTCGGACCAGCCGGCTTCTCGCGCCTCCTCGTGCAGGTGCAGTGGCGGATGCCCCTCGGCATTCAGCGCCGCGGCCAGGTACTCCAGCAGCGCGGCCTCCTTGGGATCGTTGGAGGTGAAGCTGCGGGCGCGGGAGACCTCGTCGAGCCCGAGGCCCGCCCGACGGGCCGACTTTGCATGCTGAACGATGCTGTAGGTGTCGCCGCGGCGCTCGGCCACCGCGAGCGCAATCCGCTCCCGGGTGCCCTGGTCCAGGTCGCCGCTCCTCAGCTCCGAGCGCATCCGCGTGTAGGCGCGCAGCAGCGCCGGCGATCCGGCCAGGACCCCGACGAACTTGCTGACCGCACCACCGGCGGCCTGGATGCTCTTCAGGATCGGCGCGCTCTCGTCGGGCGCCGTCAACTCGTCGTGGATCTGAAACCTGCTGACGTCTGTCTTCACGGTCACTGGTGATCTCGTTTCCGGCTCGAAGGTCACCGAATCGGGCTTACAAGAACCTTGGCGACCTCTACTTTACTTTGAGCCTATTACTTACGGCAAGTAAGTTATAGCCCCTGGCGGCGCGCCTGGCAAGGGCGAACCGGCCACTCACATCTGACTCAGATACGTATGCGGGGGCCTCGACGGTTCAACGGAAGTTGGCTTATGTTTGGGCACCGCCAGCGATCGAGGAGCCGACAGATGGCAGATCAGCCGAGCAGCGCCAGCGACGTCTTCGAGATGGTCGAGGAGCGCGACGTGCGCTTCGTGCGCCTTTGGTTCACCGACGTCCTCGGGCAGCTGAAGAGCTTCTCGATCAACGCCTCCGAGCTGGAGGACGCCTTCGAGGGCGGGATGGGCTTCGACGGCTCCTCGATCACCGGCTTCAACCCGATCGAGGAGTCGGACATGATCGCGATGCCCGACCCGAAGACCTTTGCGCTGATCCCCTGGCGCCCGGACCAGGAGAACACCGTCGCGAGGATGTTCTGCGACGTCCAGGTGCCGGGCGGGGAGCCCTATGAGGGAGACCCCCGCTGGATTCTGCGTCGCGCAGTCGAGCGGGCGTCCGAGCTCGGCTTTGACGCCTACAACATCGGGCCCGAGCTGGAGTACTTCTACTTTCGCTCCGCCAATCCGGCCGACGGGACCCCGGAGGTCCTCGACGAGGGCGGCTACTTCGACCTGACGACGCTCGACGCCGGCTCCGACGTGCGGCGAGAGACGGTGCTGGCCCTGGAGAAGTTGGGCATCCACGTCGAGTACACCCACCACGAGGTGGGGCCCTCCCAGCACGAGGTCGACATGCGCTACAAGGACGCGCTGGCGATGGCCGACGACTGCATGACCTACCGGATCGTCGTCAAGGAGTACGCGATGAAGTACGGCTGGCACGCGACCTTCATGCCGAAGCCGCTGTTCGGCGAGAACGGCTCCGGGATGCACGTCCACCAGTCGCTGACCAAGGACGGCCGCAACGCCTTCTACGACGCCGACGACCAGTTCTTCCTCTCCGACGTCGCCAAGGCGTTCATCGCCGGCCAGCTCAAGCACGCGCGCGAGATCGCGCCCCTGTTCGCCCAATGGGTCAACTCCTACAAGCGTCTCGTTCCCGGCTACGAGGCGCCGGTGTACCTCGCCTGGTCGCGCCGCAACCGCTCGGCGCTGATCCGGGTGCCCCTCTACCACCCCGGCAAGGAGGGGGCGACGCGAGCCGAGCTGCGCTGCCCCGACCCGGCCTGCAACCCCTACCTCTGCTTCGCCGGCATGCTGCAGGCGGGCCTGGAGGGAGTCGAGAAGGGCTACGAGCTGCCGGAGCCGATGGAGCAGAACCTCTACCACCTCTCTCCCGAGGACCGGATTCAGCAGGGGATCGAGCAGCTGCCGGCGACGCTCGGCGAGGCGATCGAGCTGGCAGCGGAGTCGGAGCTGGTGCTGCGCACGCTCGGCGAGCACACCTTCCGCCGCTTCGTCGAGATCAAGCGCCAGGAATGGGACGAGTACCGCGTCCAGGTGACGCCGTTCGAGATCGAGAAGTTCCTCCCGATTCTGTGAGTCGGAGCGGGGCGAGCGTCTAGATCTGATTCCTCGCGACCCGAGCGAAGTCGCAGACAATTGATGCTGGGTGAGGCGCCCTCGGCCACCCTTCACGTACTCCGCGTCTTCGGCGACGACGAAGGCGAGCACGGTAACCCGCTCGGCGTCTTCCTCGACGGCGCCGAGGTGCCCGAGGCCGAGCGCCAGCGCGTCGCCGCCGACCTCGGCTTCTCGGAGACCGTCTTCGTCGATGACCGCGATCGCGCCGCGATCCGGATCTACACCCCGGGGCTGGAGATGCCGTTCGCCGGTCACCCCAGCGTCGGCACCGCCTGGCTGCTGCGGCGGGAGGGCCAGGCCGCCGAGGTTCTGCGCCCGCCCGCGGGCGAGGTCCGAGTTCGCGTCGAGGGGGCGCTGACCTTCATCGCCGCCCGTCCCGAGTGGGCGCCGGAGATGGCCTACGTCCAGCTCGGGTCCGCAAGCGAGATCGAGGGGCTCGACGGGCCGCCGGGGGACGCCACCGCTGCCTACCTGTGGGCGTGGGCCGACGAGGAGGAAGGAACGGTTCGCTCGCGCGCCTTCTTCGACGACTTCGGGATCGCCGAGGACGAGGCGACGGGGGCGGCGGCGATCGTCCTCTGCCACCGGCTCGGCCGCCCGCTGACGATCCGCCAGGGCGCCGGCTCGCTGCTGCACGCGCGGCCGCTCGGCGACGGATTCGCCGAGGTCGGCGGCCGGGCGGTCCTCGACGAGCATCCGCCGCTACACCGTCCGATCTTCCTGCCTTCAGCCGGCAGCTGACAGCAGCGCCGCGAGCGCGAAGCCGAAGACGACGACCAGCCCGACCGTCGGGCCGCCGTTTCGGTAGGCCTCGGGCATCATCGTGTCGGCCAGCATCGTCAGCACCGCCCCGGCGGCGAAGGCCTGGATCAGCGCCACGAGGTCGCCGGAGGCGCCGTCGAGAAGAACGTAGCCGAGTGCCGACGACGCTGCGCAGGCGACGACGACCAGGGCCCAGCGCGCGAGCACGCGTGGCGGCGAGTCGGCATCGGATCGGGCTCCGGCGACGGCGGCGAACGACTCCGGCAGGTTGGAGACGAAGACGGCCGCCAGCATCGCAGCGCCGACACCGCCCTTCCAGCAGCGTGATCCCGATCACTGCCGACTCCGGGAATTCCGTCCAGGACCGCGCCCAGCAGCAGCGCCTGCGAGGAGCCCTCTGCGCTGCGCTCGGTGGTGCCATCCGCTCGCCGCCGCCGCGACGCGCGATCAGGCGATCGCCGGACGAAGTAGGCCAGCGCTCCGAGCGCAAGCCCGGCGGCAGTCGCGTCCGCGCCGCCGAGCTCCAGCGCTTCCTCGGTCAGCTCGAAGGAGACGGCGCTGATCAGCGCCCCGGCGCCGAAGCCCGATCACCAGCCCGATCAGCCGCGGGCGGGCGCCGGCAGCGCCAGTCCGCAGTCCGGCCCCGATCAGCAGCGAGGAGGCACCGGCCAGGCCCCAGAGCGCCGCTTCCAGCATCCCCTACCGCCGTGGGGTCAGCGCCGATTGAGCCGTTCGCGCAGCTTCGTACGCGCGTTGACGAGCGCCAGCATCGCCTTCTCCTGCGCCGAGCCCGCAGCCGGCAGGGCGCCCAGCTGGCGCGCCATCTCGGTTCCGTTCGTGTAGGCGTAGTTGGAGACGAGCTTGCCGTCGCGCACCGTCAGCACGTCGCAGCCCTCGGTCTCGACCCGGGCACCGTTCGGGGCCATCCCCTCGAAGCTCTTCGAGCCGCTGAACGTCGCCGTGGCGCGCCAGCGCACTGCCGCCTGCTCTCCCTCGGCGACGATGTCGAGGACCTCGAAGCGCCAGTCGGGGAAGGCCTCGAACATGTCGGCGAACCAGCCCCGGTAGGTGTCGGGAATCCTGATCTCGTCGACCATGCCGTGAATGTAGCCCTCGCCGTCGGGGTGCCAGTGCTCGAGCATGGCATCTATATCGCGGGCGGCGACCGCCTCGAAGTAGGACTTGGCGACCTCGGCGGCGGAGCGGGGCTCGGTCGCGGCTTCCATCATCGCCACCCTACCGCCTGTCGAGCCGCGGTCGGTGCTCTCCTCGCACCCCGAGGTGTTGCATCGCGCTGTCCATCACCTCAGCCCGGCGAGCCCGACCCGAGATCCCCTCGAAGCCGAAGCCCCAGTAGAGAGTGTCGCGCGTGGCAACCCCCGGGCCGACCACGAACCCGACCGACTGGCGCCGCTCCCAGGCCCGCCGGGTGCCCTCCTCGGAGCCCGGCGGGGGCGGGCCCGCTTCAAAGCCGCCGAAGTCTGATTCGAAGGAGGTCTGCTCGACGACGGCGCCGTTGCGGGTCACCGAGACGTCGTCGAGGAAGGCGCCGAGGCCGAAGAAGGCGAAGTCCTGGATGTAGGAGATCGAGATCTCGACCTGCCGGCCGGCGTAGGGGGTCAAATCGACCGACCAGCGCTGGTAGCTGCCCGAGGTCCCGGTGGCCGCGTTCCAGACCCCGGTCGTGCCGCGGCCGAAGCAGGCCTCCTGCTCGGGCGTGGCCGGGTCGTCGCCGACGGTCTGGTAGTGGTCCACGAACGGGTGCAGGGAGCGCCAGTCGATTGCGCAGGCCTCGCCGACGCTGGTCGAGGTGTTGCCGTTGGTGTCCGGCAGCGTCGTCCAGTCGTCGGCGCCGACCGTGTGCGCTTCGACGACCACAAAGTCGAAGTCGGCCTCGACGTCGTAGGAGATGCTGAAGTCGAGGCTCGCCGAAGTCGCCGCCGTGAGGTCGATCGTCTTGCGCAGTCGCTGCCAGGCCGCGTCGTCCGATTCCGCGACCGCATAGGCCGAGCCGCTGGCGGGATCGAAGCCGCTGGGCTCGTCGACCAGCACCGCGCGCCGGGAGCGGAACTGGGGATACTCGGCGGGCGGCAGGACACTCGAGGTCGAGACCAGCGAGTAGACGTGCTCCTGGTTGTCGGCGCTCTCGGGGCCGTTGAGGTCGATGCTCCCTTCGCCGAAGCCGGCCCCTGCGAGCATGATCGGCAGGTCGCCGACGGCTGCGGCGTCGCCGCCGCCGAACGGCGCCCCGGCGGCGTCGAGGTGGTTGTAGGCGCCGAGGTAGTACTGGTGGAAGTCATCTGAGAGCGGGATGCAGAGGTTGGGAGCCGCCCGGCCGGCGGGAGGGCAGTAGGGCGGTTCGCCCTCGACGTTGAAAAGGAAGCCGTTGGCCGCGGCAGTGCCCGCGTATTGGCCGCTGTGCAGGAGCTTGCCGCCCTCGTTGAGGTAGCTGCGCACGGCGAGGATCAGGTCGTTGGCCAGGCGCGCAACGCCCGTTCCCGGGCCCTGTCCCGGACCACGCGGCAGCTCGTCGTTGCCCGTGTACCAGATCACCGCGTCGTAATGGCTGAGCACGCCGAGCGGATCCGGCGCCCGCCGGCCCTCGCGATCGACGTCGTAGACGTCGAAGTCGATCCCGTTCGCGCGCAGCGCTTGCCGGTAATGGCCGAGGAAGAAGGGCCCGTCGCGCGACGGGTACTGCGGGCTGTTGGCGGAGCCGCGGTAATCCTCCGCGGCCAGGATCAGCACCTCGTCGCCGCTGTCGGATCGGACGCGATAGCTGAACGCTCTTGCTCTTCGCGCGTCCTCGACGGGCCTCGAACCAGACCCGGACCCGGTCGCCGCGATCGGCGCCGCGGACCTTGCCTCGCACCCGGTGGTAGTAGACATCGCCGTCGGCGCCGAAGCGCTCGCCGCCGCGCCACTCGCGGGTCGGTGCCGAGCGCTCGCGGCCGCCGTTGATCCGCCAGTGCAGACTCACCCGGCCGAGCTCGCGCTGCACGTTCGCCTCCACTGTCTGTGGGCTTCCGAACGAGGTCGGGAACCGCTCGACGACGAAGCTCGGCGACTTGTTGTTCAGATGCGACTTGGGGTCGGCGGGGTCCGCGGCCGACCGGGCGACGTCGATTGCGAAGGGGACGTTCTTTTCGAACGCCGCCTGCAGGTCGGCCTCGGAGTCCTGGAACTCGAACTCGCTCGGCCCGCCGCCTCGCCCGGGGTCCGAGAGGTCCATCTCGGGCACCCAGGTCAGGATCCCGAAGCGGCTGTGAGCATGGTCGATGGTGTCGCCGTTGGTGATGTAGAGCTCGGAGGCGACGTCGGGGTCATAGGGGAACGGCGCCCCCGGCGGAGCGCCGGGGATCGCCGGCTCCTCGTCAGTGCCCGACAGCGCCCGGTAGATCGGGTCGTCGGCGGTCTGGGTCTGGACCTGGAACGCAGACGGGTAGAGGAGCAGCTCGGCGGCCGAGTGGTAGTCGATCATCAGCTCGAAGCCCACCCTCCGCATCAGCCGGTTCAGGGCCCGGGTCTCGGGCTCGGAGGCCGGCTTGGGCCCGCGGTAGGTCTCCGAGTCGAGGTCCGAGGAGGAGCCCTCCTCGTCGTAGTTCCACCTGGTCGGGAAGTTGCGGTTCAGATCGACTCCATCGGAGGCGGTGATCTGGCGATCGTCGTCGTTGTCGCGCAGGTTCTTGCGCCAGAGCCGGTTTCCGGGCGTAAACGTGAAGTCGTAGCCGTCGGGGTTGGCGACGACGATGAACCACAGCTCGCGGCGGTTGACGAGCCTGGTCAGCGCCCTCGCACGCAGCCGCCCCACCGGTCTGCCGTCGGTCCCCAGCGCGCGGCCGCGGCGACCGTAGTTGTCGACGAACAGATGTGCCAGCCGCCGCACCATCTCCGGCGTGATCCACTCGCGAGCATGCTGGGCGGCGAGGTAGATTGCCGCCGGCTTGGATCCGGATCGGGTTCGGCGCGCGTTGCGGGTCACCCGCAGGGCCAGGATCGGCACACCGCGGACCGAGGATCCGATCACGACCGGCTGCACGAAGCGGCGGTTGCCGCGCCTGTTGGCGAGCGCCAGCATCTCCTCGTAGAGGGTCTGGCGCCGGTCGCCCCCGGCGTCGCGGCCGACGTAGCAGGTCGCGGCCGAGCAGGAGCGGTTGAAGTAGGGGCGGTAGACGTCGTATGAGCCGTCGGCGGCCTGGGCCCGGGCGTCGAAGCCGAGCGCCGTCAGCCCGAGCGGGTCGCGCTGGAGGACCGTCGCGATTCCGGCCCGGCGCAGCTGCCTCGCCTGGGCCCGGGTGGCGACGACCTCGAGGCTCGATCCGGAGCGGGCCTCGATGACGTCGAACCCGCTCAGCGCCAATGCCCGCACGTCGCGCTCGTCGTCGATCGCGGCACGGTAGGACTGCAGGCCGGTTGCGGCCGCGGCGGGAGAGGCGATCGCCAGCCCCGCTGCGACGGCGGCCAGCGCGGCGACACCGGCCGGCCTCATCCTCCGTTCCCTTGCAGCTGCTCGCGCAGCGCCTCCGCGCCGGTGACAGGGAGCCGGCAGGCGAAGTTCTCGCAGACGTAGGCCGTCGGGCGGCCGTCGTCCGCCGTGCGCCCGGCCAGCAGCGCCGGTCGATCGGTTCCCTCCGGACCGCCGGCGATGACGATTCGCGGGCGGTGGGCGGAGCGGACGACGGCGGCCAGCTCGCTCAGGTCCCTGTCATCGGCCGCCGCGGGCGCAACCAGCGCGACCTCGCGGGTGGGGGAGAGATGGAAGTCGAAGGCCTGCAGCAGGTGTCCGAAGGCATCGGGGTGACGACCGGCCGCGGGGCTAAACAGCCGCAGGACCGCGACCGCCTGTTGCTCGTATGACGCTTCGCCACTCAGCGCCGCCAGCCGCAGCAGCCCCAGCGCCGCCGACGAGTTGCCCCCCGGGATCGGGTGATCGCCGATCTCCTTGCGACGGGCGATCAGCTGCTCGTGATCGGAGGAGGTTGAGAAGAAGCCGCCGCGCTCGGGGTCGCCGAAGCGCTCGATCATCGTCTCCGCGACGGTGACGGCCTCCTCGAACCAGACCGATTCGAAGCTCGCCTCGTAGAGGACCAGCAGCGCTTCCAACAGGAAGGCGTGGTCCTCGAGATAGGCGTTCAACCGCCCCTCTTCGTCTTTGAAGGTCCGCAGCAGCCTGCCGTCTGAGTCGCGCATTCGATCGAGCAGGAAGCGGGCGCCCGCCCGAGCCGCCTCGAGGTAGTCGCCGCGCTCCAGGGTCGCCCCGGCGTCGGCGAGCGCGGCGATCATCAAGGCGTTCCATGCCGCCAGTCGCTTGTCGTCGAGGCCGGGCCAGGTCCGCTCGGCCCGGGAGGCGTAGAGCCTGCTCCTCGCAGCTTCCAGGCCCGGCGGCGGAGCGGCCGTCGCTCCGGCGGCGAGGTGGAGGACATTGCGACCTTCGAAGTTGCCGCCTGCGCTGATCCCGTAGTGGGCGATCACCTCGTCGGCCGCCTCGCCCAGCAGCTCCTGCACCTCCGACTCGGTCCAGACGTAGAAGCGACCCTCTTCGCCCTCGGAGTCGGCGTCGAGGGCGGAGAAGAAGCCCCCCTCGGCACCGCGCATCTCGCGCAGTGCCCAGTCGAGCGTCTCCGTGCAGACCCGGCGATAGCGCTCGTGGCCCAGCGCCTGCCAGCCGTGCAGGTAGACGCGGGCCAGCAACGCGTTGTCGTAGAGCATCTTCTCGAAGTGGGGAATCAGCCACTCGCGGTCGACCGAGTAGCGGGCGAACCCACCCCCGACCTGGTCGTAGATGCCGCCGGCCATCATCGCGTCGAGCGTCAGCTCGACGATCTCGGTGCTCCCGCGCGCGAGCAGGAACTCCAGCGCCGAGGCGGGCGGGAACTTCGGAGCGGCGCCGAAGCCCCCGTGCTGAGGGTCGGCGCTGCGGGCCAGAGCCGCGACTGCCTCGTCGAGCAGCTCCGGCGCCAGCGACTCGGTCGTGCTCTCGATCCGCCCCACCGCCCCGAGCTGCTCGCGGGTGCGGCCGGCGCGGGCGCGGATCTCGTCGCGACGGCCGGTGAAGGCCTCCACGACCGCCTCGATCACCATCCGGAAGCTGGGCAGGTTGTGGCGTGCCTCGGGCGGGAAATAGGTGCCGCCGTAGAACGGCACCCCGTCGGGGTCGCAGAAGACCGTCATCGGCCAGCCGCCGTGTCCGGTCATCGACTGGACGGCCTCCATGTAGAGGGCGTCGACGTCGGGTCGCTCCTCGCGGTCGACCTTGACGTTGACGAAGCTCTCGTTCATCAACGTGGCGATCTCGGGATCCTCGAACGACTCGCGCTCCATCACGTGGCACCAATGGCAGGCGGAGTAACCGACCGAGACGAGGATCGGCCGGTCCTCGTCCCGCGCCCGCCCCAGAGCTTCGGGCCCCCATGGGTACCAGTCGACCGGGTTGTCCTTGTGCTGGAGCAGGTAGGGACTGGTCTCCTGGGCGAGGCGATTCGCCATCGTGAAGCAGCGTAGAGGTTCATACTTTTCGGTTCCGGGTCTCGCCGAAACTAGAACCGAGTCGGGGAAAATCGACCTCCGAGGTGGCGCCGGAGGACGCCAGCTTCTAGCTTGATGTCGGTGAATGCCGGGTCAAATCCGGGGCCGGCGCCGCCAGAGGACTCAGACGGGATCCAGGCACAGGATCAGGTCACCGTCAGCCGGGCGCTGGCGCGGGCCCAGGAGAGCGAGAAGCGCCTCCGGGAGGTTGTGGCTCGCATGGACGAGGCACAGGAGATCGCCCACTTCGGCGATTGGGAGTGGTTGATCGAGGAGGACCGGATCACCTGGTCGGACGAGCTCTGCCGGATCTTCGGGCTCCAGCCCGGCAGCGCGCCGAGGACGCTTGACGGCTGTCTGGCCCTGGTCCATCCCGAGGACCGTGCTCGGGTCCGGCACCGGATGCAGCAGACGCTCCGCACCCGCGAGCCCTACCTGCTCGAGCACCGGATCGTGCTCCCCGACGACTCGATCCGAAGCATCCGCAGCCACGCCCAGGCGATCGTCGGCGACGGGGAGAAGGTGGAGCGGCTGGTCGGCGTCTGCCTCGACATCACCGGGCTCGCCGACGCCGAGCAGGCGTTGCATGCAGCGGAGGGGCGCTTTCGCAAGGCCTTCGAGCACGCGCCGATCGGCGTCGCGCTGGTCGACTTCGGGCCCGAGGAGCCGAAGCTGGTCGAGTGCAACCGAGCGATGAGCGCGATCACCGGCTACGAGGTCCCGGAATTGCTTTCGATGGGGCTCGACTCGCTTGCAGCCGAGGCCGACCGTGACATCGACCAGGATCACCGTCGCCGGCTGCTGGAGGGTGAGCTCGACTCCTACACCGTCGAGCAGCGCCTCCGGCACAAGGCCGGCAACCCGATCTGGTGCCAGTTGAGCGTTTCGCTCCTGCCTGAGGGCGAATCGGACTCACGCTTCGGGATCCTGCAGCTGCAGGACATCAGCGAGCGGCGACGCTTCGAGGGGCGTCTGCGGTACCTCGCCGACCACGACAGCCTCACCGGGCTGATCAACCGGCGTCGCTTTCGGCTCGAGCTCGACCAGCAGGTCTCCTTCAACCAGCGCTACGGCGGCCTCGGGGCGGTTCTGGTCGTCGACATCGACGAGCTGAAGCGCGTCAACGACAGCTTCGGCCATCCCGCCGGCGACGCCCTGATCCAGCGTGTGGCTGGGATCCTCCGCGACCGGGTGCGAAGCACCGACGTGGTTGCGCGACTTTCCGGAGACGAGTTCGCAGTTCTCGCTCCCCAAGTCGACGAGTCCGGGGCTCTCGCAATTGGCCGAGGACCTGCGGGCTCAGATCGGCGAGCACGTCGCCGACGAGCAGGGCCGCCGGATCACCGCCAGCATCGGGGTCGCGATGCACGGCAGCATGGGCACGGTCGGCTCCGAAGGCGTGCTCGCCGCTGCCGACACCGCCATGTACCGGGCAAAGAGCGAGGGCCGCGACCAGATCGCGCTCGCCTCGGACCGCGGCCGCAAGGCCGGTTCCGCGCGCCTCAGGACGTCGGCGAAGATCCGCGATGCGCTGTCCGACGACCGCCTCAGCCTGCACGCGCAGCCGATCCGCGACCTCGAGACCGGCGACGCCCGGCGCTACGAGCTGCTGCTGCGCATGGCGCGCAACGGCGGCGAGATCGTCCCGGCGGCGTCGTTCATCGAGACCGCGGAAAGGCAGGGCATCGTCGGTGAGCTGGATCGCTGGGTTGTCGCCAGGGCGCTGGAGCTGCAGGCCGAGCAGGAGCAGGCCGGGCGGCTGATCCACATCCACATCAACCTCTCGGGCGCCTCGGTGTCGGACCTGTCGATGATCGAGTACATCGAGCGCCGGCTCGACGAGGGCGACGCGAACCCGAATCGGATCACGTTCGAGATCACCGAGACGGCGGCGGTCACCAACCTCGAGTCCGCCGCGGGATTCGTCGATCGGCTGACCGAGTTCGGCTGCGAGGTTGCGATCGACGACTACGGGGCCGGCTACGGCCCCTTCCACTACCTCCGCCACCTGCCCTTCGACTTGATCAAGATCGACGGTGACTTCATTCGCGACCTGCCGCGCTCGGACGCCGACCAGCTCACCGTGCAGGCGATCGTCCAGGTGGCCCGCGGGCTGGGGAAGCGGACGATCGCCGAGTTCGTCCAGGACGATCGGACGACGGAGATGCTGCGCGAGTACGGGGTCGACATGGCGCAGGGCTTCCACCTCGGTCCGCCGGTGGCGGCCAGCGAAGAGTTGCGTCGAAGCCTAGACGCGCGGCGCTAGGCGCCGAGTGACGTCCGAGGCGAACTCCTCGAAAACGCTCAGGTAGCGCTGCAGGTCCTCGTCGCTGTGGGCGATCGAGAGCGTCCACTCCTCCTCGACCCCGGGGGTCATGAAGATGCCGTGGTTCATGTGGTACAGCCAGGCCAGCGTCGAGAGCTCACCGTCGACCTTGGTCAGGTAGTCGCGGTACTCCGACATCCGCTCGGCCGCGAAGACGACGCAGCCCTTGGCGCCGATCCCCTCCGTGTAGGCGGGAAGGCTGTGCTCGTCGATGATCTCCTGGCAGCCCTGCAGCAGCCTGCGGTTGCTGGCCTCGAGCTTCTCGTAGGCCTCGTCGGTCAGCACCTCGGTGAGGGTCGCCTGCGCCGCCGCCATCACCAGCGGGTTGCCGTTGAAGGTCCCGTACTGGTGCACGGTTCCGTCGGCAACCACCGCCGCCAGCTCCTCGCTCATCCCGATCGAGCCGCCCGGATAGCCGCCGCAGCTCGCCTTTGCCAGCGTGACGATGTCCGGCGTGACGCCGAATCGCCTCGTCGCGCCGCCGGCCGAGATCGTGCAGCCGGTCTTCACCTCGTCGAAGATCAGCTTCACACCGTGCTCGGCGGTCAGCTCCCGCACCCGCTGCAGGTATCCGTCGCGGGGCGGGATGATGTTGATGTTCATCATCGCCGGCTCCATGATCAGCCCGGCAACCTGGTCGCCGATCTTCCCGAGCACGCTCGCCATCGCCTCGGCGTCGTTGAAGGGCACCGCCCGGGTCAGCTCGGTGAGGGCGCGGGGATAGCCGGCCCCGTAGGGAACGCTTCTAGGGTCGTCGCGGTCGCCGAGGGCCTCCAGCGGTGGGTACACCGAGACCATCACCGCGTCGTGGTGGCCGTGGTAGGAGCCCTCGATCTTCAGGATCATGTCGCGGCCGGTGGCTCCGCGGGCCAGGTGGACGGCATCCATCGTCGCCTCGGTGCCGGAGTTGGTGAACCGCCATTGCGGCAGCCCGAATCGGCGAGTCAGCTCCTCGGCGACGGCGATCGAGCCGTCGGTGGGGGCGGCGAAGTGGGTGCCCTCGTCGACCCGCGCCTTCACCGCCGCGCCGACGGTGGGGTTCGCGTGGCCGATGCACATCACCCCAAACCCGTTGTGGAAGTCGAGGTACTCGTTGCCGTCGACGTCCCAGACGCGACTGCCCTTGCCCCGCTCGATGTAGACCGGCCAGGGGTCGTTGGACTGAAACGAGGAGGGAACGCCGTTGGGCATCACCTTGACGGCGCGCTCGTAGGTGCGCGCCGAGGCGGCGGTGCGGTTGCGAAATTGCTCCTGCTGGCGCTCGGTGAGCGCCGCAAGCCGCTTTCGGTCCAGCGCCGATCCGCCGCTGGTCGTCGTCTCGACAGTCATCGGGCTCCTTCCGTGGAGGCTGGCCGCCAGCCTAGCGGGGAGCCCCCCGCCGCAGCTCGGCCCGTTTGATCTTGCCGCTGCTGGTCTTGGGCAGTTCGGCCGCGAACTCGACGATGCGGGGGAACTTGTATGGCGCGGTCAGTCGCCTGCAGTGCTCCTGCAGCTCCTGCGCCAGCTGCGGCGTCGGCTCGCCGTTGCCGACGACGACGATCGCGCGGACCACCGAGCCCCGCTCCGGGTCGGGGGCTGCGACGGCCGCCGCCTCGGCAACCGCCGGGTGGGAGACCAGCGCCGACTCGACCTCGAAGGGGCCGATCCGGTAGCCGGCGGAGACGATGATGTCGTCGTCTCGCCCCTCGAAGTAGAGGTACCCGTCTTCGTCGACGCGGACCAGATCGCCGGTCGGCCACCACTCCTGGTCGAACGCTTCCCCGTCCACGTAGCGCGAGAAGAACGTCGGCGAGCTGGCGCGACGCAATTGCAGCTCGCCTTCCTGGATCCGGGTCTGCTGGCCGGGCAGCGGCGTTCCCATCGAGCCGTGGCGGATCGGCTCAGAGACCTGGTTGCCGGTCACCTGACCGGTCTCGGTCTGCCCGTAGCCGTCGGCTATCCCGAGGCCGCAGAGCTCGAGGAACGCCTCGCCGACCTCGGCGCTGAGGGGCTCGCCGGCGGAGACCATCCGCCGCAGCGCCGGCAGCGGTCGCAAGGACGTTCGCTTGGCCAGCATCCGGTATTCGGTCGGGGCCTGGCAGAGGACGTTGACGCCGAGCGCCTCGACCAGCTCGAGGCGCTGCGCCGGCTCGAAGCGCCCGTCGTGGATCACCGCCGTGGCACCGGTGAGCCAGGGGGCGAGGAAGACGTTACGAGCCGACTTCGACCATCCCGGCGCCGTCGTGCACCAGGCCAGCTCGTCCCGGTGGGAGCCGAACCAGTGCTCGGCCTGGGACCGCTGCCCGCCGAGATAGCCGTAATCGTGGACGGCGCCTCTTGGCTCGCCCGTGGTTCCGGAAGTGAAGACGATCAGGGCGGGATCGGAGCGATCCATCGCGACGACGTCGGCGGGCGTCTCCTGCGGCCGGTCCTCGTCCAGCACCGCGGCGACCTCGTCCAGGGTCATGCCGGGGACCCCGGCCGGCAGCTCAGCGAGCAGGAGCTCCTCGCCCAGGCAAAGCCGCGGGTCGGTGGCCCGAACCCGCAGCTCGAGGTCGGTGCGGCGCAGCATCGTGCTGCAGGGCAGCGCCACGGCGCCCATCCGCCAGCAGGCGAGCAGGGCCAGCACCCACTCGATCCGATTGCCGACCAGGGTCATCACGACGTCGCCGCGGCCGACGCCCCGGGCGGCGAAGGCGCCCGAGAGACCGGCGCTGCGCGCGACCAGCTCGCCGAAGTGCCAATCGCGCCGCCGGCCCTCCGCATCGAGTGCCACCAGCGCCAGCTTCGAGGCCGGGAAGCGCTCGAGGAGATCGGGGACGATGTTCACGGCGGCAAGCCTAGACTCGCCGTGCCCCGCGTCATGCTTACGGGCGCGTCAAGTTGGGTAGCTGAGACCCATGACCGTCCTGATCATCGTCTTGGTAGTCATCGCGATCGTCGTCGCCGGCGTCTTCGTCTCTCGGATGCTGCGGGCACGAGCGCTGGAGCGCGAGCGTGAGCACGAGCGCCTCTCCGCCAAGGCCGCCGATCACCGTCAGGTGTCGGAGCGAAACACGGCCACCGTGCGCGAGACCGGCGAGCAGGCCGAGCAGCACCGCCAGGCCGCCTCGCACCACGCCGAGCGCGCCCGTGAGCACGAGTCGCTCGCCGCCGAGCACGGCGGCAAGGCGGAGGATCTGCAGTCTCGAGCCGACCGCGCCGACACAGCCGCCGATCGCCATGACCAGCAGGCGGACGAGATCGAGGAGCGGCTCGAGCGCCCGAACTGACCTCGGCTGCTCAGTCCAGTTCGGTCCCGTCGTAGAGCTTGCGAACCCGGACCGCTCCGGGCGGCGCCGCCTCGATGCAGAGGCGGCAGAGCACGCACTCATCGACGTTCTCGCGGACGACCTGGGCATGGCCCTCCCCGGCACTGAAGATGTCGACGGGACAGACCTCCTCCAGCTTCGCTGCCAGCTCGGCGTCGCCGGCCGCCGACGGCTCGACCTCGACCTCGATGAAGATCCCGTGCACCGCCTCGGGGCTCATGCCGCCACACCCAGCCTCTCCTTCACCGCTGCCGGGATCTCGTCGATGCGCTCGACGACCTGGATCCCCGCAGCCTCGAGGCGGGCGATCTTCTCCGCCGCCGAGTCCTCCTTGCCTTCCACGATCGTCCCCGCGTGGCCGAAGCTCATCCCCTGCATCTCCTCGTCGTCCATGAACTTGCCGGCCATGAAGGCGACGATCGGCAGCCGCGACGAGTTGTCGCGAGTCCACTCCGCGAGCTGGGCCTCCATCCTGCCGCCGGGCTCGGTGTAGATGACGATCGCCTCGGTGTCCTGGTCGGATTCGAACAGCGGCATCAGCTCGGCGTAGGCCGAGCCGATGATCGCGTCGCCACCGATCGAGATCGCAGTCGAGACGCCGAGCCCCGCCGCGGTCAGCGAGGAGGAGATCTCGGTCGTCATGCCGCCCGAGCGGCTCATCACCCCCACGGGACCCGGGGCGTAGGCCTTGGCGGCGTCCTTCGCCGGGCCGCCGATACCGCCCATCTTGCAGACCTCGGGGACAATCAGCCCGAGGCAATTGGGACCGATGATCCGGGCTCCCCGCATCGTCGCCAGCTCGACCATCTGTGCGACGTCGGCGCGCGGGATCCGCTCGGTGACGATCACGATCAGCTTGACCTCGGCCTCGATCGCCTCCAGAACGGCGTCCTTGGTGAAGGCGGGAGGGACGGTGACGACGGAGCCGTCGACCGGTCGGCCGTGATCGGCGACTGCCTGCTCGACGGTGTCGAAGACCGGCACGCCGTGGACCTCGCGACCCTTGCGCCCCGGAGTCACCCCCCCGACCACCTTGGAGCCGTAGTCCAGGCATTCCCGGGTCAGGTTGACCGCCTCCCGCCCGGTGATCCCCTGGACGATGAAGGTGAAGTCCTCCGACAACAGGATCGACATCAGGTTCCGCCCACTTGCTCTGCTCCCGCTCGCTCACACTCACACACCCGGCAGCCTTGCTCGCTCGCTTCCGCGGTCGCAAGTGGGCGGGGGGTAGGCAGGCCGGTCACGCCGGGCTCCCCTGAATCTTGGCGACGGCCCGCCCGGCCGCGTCCCACATGCTCACCGAGCGATCGCAGTACTCGACCCCGTAACGGTCGAGGATCTTGAACCCCTCCTCCTCCCAGGCACCCGGGATGCGGAAGATCGCGATCGTCTCGGCCGGGTCCAGCTCCAACTCCAGGCAAGCCTTGATCACTCCCCGGGCGACGATGTCGACGCGGGTATTGGAGACGATCGACATCATCACCGCGATCTTCTCGACGCCGTCCTTGCGAAGCACCTCCTTGGCGAGCCCGCAGGCCTTGGCGACAGAGGGATTACCGCCGATCTCCGAGTAGTTGGCTGGTCGTCCGCCCTGGCTGCGAACCGCGTCGGTGAGCGTCAGCGATCCGCCCCCGGCGCCGATCACGAGTCCCAGGTTGCCCTCGAAGCCGTGATCGCGGCCCTGGATCACCCCGCGGTGGTCGGCGGCGTCGATTGCCGCAACGTTGCGCTCGAAATCGCTCGGCTCATAAACCTCGCGGGTGTCCTCGGGGGCGATCTCGAGGATTCCCTCGAGCAGCTGCTTCTGCCGGGGCTTGGCCTCGTTCTCCATCTCCATGTGAGCGTCCAGCGCCACGAAGCTGCCGTCCTCGAGCTCGGCCAAGGGGTTGATCTCCGCCAAGGTCATGTCTCGCTCGCGGAACAGCCGCGCGAGGCGGGCAAGGACCGGAGTCGCCCGGTTGAGCTGCGATCCGGTCACCCCGGTGGCGGCGATCACCTGCTTTGCCTCGAAGTCCGGGATCGGCAGCAGATTGGAGACATGGCCGCGGCCGACGTGCTCCGGGTGGCGCTCGGCAACCTCCTCGATGTCGATGCCGCCCATGTCGCTGAACAGCATCAACGGGCGCTTCGCCGTCCCGTCCCAGACCACCCCGGCGTAGTACTCCTGCTTGATCTGCGCCTTCGGGTCGACGAGGACACCGCGCGGCATGTGTCCGTTGATCTCCAGCTCGAGGATCTCCGCCGCCGCCGCCTCGGCCTCCTCGGCCGAGTCGGCGAACTTGACGCCTCCGGCCTTCATCCGGCCGCCGGTCAGGACCTGGGACTTGATCACCACCGGGCCATCGATCCGGTCCGCGGCGGCACGCGCCTCCGCGGCCGTGGTGCAGAAGCCGTACTGCGTAACCGGGATCCCCGCTTCCTCGACGATCCGTCGCGACTCGTACTCGTAGAAGCGCATGAGCGGGCGGGAACCCTACCGGTGCGATCCGGGTCGGGGGACGCCGCACCGGCATGTCACGGTCGGGAATACTGCGCCGCCAGAAGTGGACCGAACCCCCAAGCCCAGACCGGTCGGCGCCGCAGTGGCGCTGGCGCTTGCGATCGCGGCGCTGGCGCTCGCCGCCTGCGGTGAGACGGTGATCGACGAGGCGAAGGCCGAGGACGCGGTCTTCGCCGACCTCGAGAGCCTCGACGTGGCCGTCCAGTCGGTCGATTGCCCCGAAGACGTCGAGGTCGAGCCCGGGAAGACATTCGAGTGCAAGGTCACGGTCGGTGGCGGCAGGCAGGAGGCGACTGCGACGCTGCGGATCCTCAACGAGGACGCAGACGTGCGGTTCGTCGACTTCCAGGCGCAGAGTTAGCCGCGGTCCGGCAGAATCCCGGCCGGTAGGGAGGAGCCCGGCCGTCGCCCATTGGGCGCCGAACAAAAGGAGCAGTGAGAGCAGACTCGTGAGCGAGACAACCGCGGCGACAGCGCCGACAGAGCATCCAGGCCTCCTCGACTGGGTCGAGGAGATCGCCGAGCTGGCCCAGCCCGATTCAATCCACTGGTGCGACGGGTCGGCCGAGGAGTACGACAGCCTCGCCCGGCAGCTGGTCGAGGACGGCACCTTCGAGCGCCTCTCTGATGCCAAGCGGCCCAACTCCTACCTGGCGCTGTCGGACCCCGACGACGTAGCCCGCGTCGAGGACCGCACCTTCATCTGCTCGCGCCAGGCCGAGGACGCCGGCCCGACGAACAATTGGCGCGACCCGGCCGAGATGCGCGAGACCCTCAGCGATCTCTTCGACGGCTGCATGAAGGGACGGACGATGTACGTGGTCCCGTTCTCGATGGGGCCGCTGGGCTCCCCGATCGCCCACATCGGCGTGCAGCTGACCGATTCGGCCTACGTCGCCGCGTCGATGCGGATCATGACCCGGATGGGCGGCGGGGCGCTCGACGTTCTCGGGACCAACGGCGAGTTCGTGCCCTGCGTGCACTCGGTCGGAATGCCGCTTGACGAAGGCACCGACGACGTGCCGTGGCCCTGCAACGCCGACAACAAGTACATCGTCCACTACCCGGAGACGCGGGAGATCTGGTCGTTCGGGTCCGGCTACGGCGGCAACGCACTGCTCGGGAAGAAGTGCTTTGCGCTGCGAATAGCGTCGGTGATGGCGCGCGACGAAGGCTGGATGGCCGAGCACATGCTGATCCTCAAGCTCACCTCGCCCGAAGGACAGATCCGTTACGTGTCGGCGGCGTTCCCGTCCGCATCGGGGAAGACCAACCTGGCGATGCTGATTCCGACGATCCCGGGCTGGAAGGCGGAGACGGTCGGGGACGACATCGCCTGGATGAAGTTCGGCGACGACGGACGGCTGCGTGCGGTCAACCCCGAGGCCGGCTTCTTCGGTGTCGCGCCCGGCACCGGCGAGGCCACGAACCCGAACGCGATGAAGACGGTCGAGCGCAACTCGATCTTCACCAACTGCGCCAAGACCGACGACGACGACGTCTGGTGGGAGGGGATGACTAGCGAGCCACCCGAGCACCTGATCGACTGGAAGGGCAGGGAATGGACGCCGGAGTCCGAGCAACCCGCGGCGCATCCCAATGCCCGCTTCACGACTCCGGCCTCGCAGTGCCCGACGATCGCCTCGGAGTGGGAGGACCCGGCCGGAGTGCCGATCGACGCCTTCTTGTTCGGCGGCCGCCGGGCGACCGCGGTCCCGCTCGTCACCGAGGCCTTCGACTGGGAGCACGGGGTCTTCCTCGGGGCGACGATGTCGGTCGAGACGACTGCCGCCGCCGCGGGCGAAGTCGGACAGCTGCGCTTCGATCCGATGGCGATGCTCCCGTTCTGCGGTTACAACATGGCCGACTACTTCGGCCACTGGCTGCGGATCGGCGAGCGCGAGGGAGCGAAGCTGCCGAGAATCTTCCTCGTCAACTGGTTTCGCAAGGACGAGGAGGGGAAGTTCCTCTGGCCTGGCTTCGGCGAGAACAGCCGCGTCCTCGAGTGGGTGTTCCGGCGCTGCGACGGCGCCGGGGAGGCGACCCGGACGCCGATCGGGTTGGTGCCGCCGCCGTCGGACCTCGACACCGAGGGCCTGCGGCTGGACGAGGGCGCGCTGGAGGAGCTGTTGACGGTCGACCCCGAGCTGGTGCGGGATCAGCTTCCGCAGGTGAAGGAGTTCCTGGAACGGTTCGGCGATGATCTGCCGATCCAGATCCGGAAGCAGCTGGAAGCTCTCGAGGACCGGCTGAAGGCCGGCGAGTAGCCACGCCCGCAACGTTCTCGTCCTGCGCCGCCAGCAAACGGCTGCCGAGGTTTGAGTTTCGGCGCTGTAGAGCCGATACCGGCAGCGAGGTCCTTGCGTGGAACCGCGCCTGCAGCCAGTCCTTCCTCCGCCTGCGGCTCTAGCCGACGACGCCGAGTCCGCCAACGGGCACGCGAGGCTGTTGGTCGGAGCGATCCTCGAGCAGGCTCCCGACCCGGTCCTCGTCCTGGATGCAACGGGCCGGGTGCTGGAGTGGAATCCGGCTGCGGCGAGACTGCTCGGCTTCTCGGGATTGCAGGCCCGCGGCTGCCAGCTGATTGACCTCCTCCTCGCGCCGGCAGATCGCGACGCGTACCGGCCGACCCTCGAATGGCTGCTTGGCAGCGCTGAGCCTGGTAAGCCGAGCCAGCGGCGCCGTCTGCCTGCGGTCAGAGCCGATGGCGCTCCGCTGGAGCTGGAGCTGAGCCTCGTCAGGGCGGGGCGCAAGGAACCCGTCTATGCCGGATATCTGCGCGAAGTCGCCGAAGCGCCGGCAAGCCACGGAGCGGCGTCCGGGCGTGGCGGTTCGGAGTATCGCGAGCTGGTCGAGCGGCTCCCGTCGGTCGTCTACCGCGCCGAGCACGGGCATGATGGCGCCTGGCTCTTCGTCTCGCCGCAGATCGAGCAGCTGCTCGGCTTTACCCCCGAGGAGTGGATGCAGGACCCGAGCCTCTGGTATGAGCGAATTCACCCCGAGGACCGCGATCGCGTGATCAGGGAGGAAGAGCGTTGCTTTCGCGAGGGCGTGTCGTCGGGTGTCGACTACCGGCTCAGAAAGCGCAACGGCGACTACCTGTGGGTCAGAGACGTCGCCGGGCCGCCCACCGATCCGGGCGATCGACCCCCCTTCGTCGAGGGTCTGCTGACCGACATCACACATCTGAAGGCAGCCGAGGAGCGGCTGCGCTTCGAGGCCCAGCACGACGATCTGACCGGACTCGCCAACCGCCGTCACTTCGAGGAGGAGTTGAGAAGGCGGTTGAAGGGCGGATCTTCGGGTGCGGTCGTGATCATCGACCTTGATCACCTCAAGTTCATCAACGACTCGATGGGCCACTCCGCCGGCGACCAGGTTCTGCGGGAGATCGCCTCGACGCTCTCGAAGGAAGTGCGCGAGAGCGACGTCGTCGCGCGTCTAGCCGGCGATGAGTTCGTGGTCTTGCTCGAGGGCGTCGACGTCGAGACGGCGCGAGGCCGCACCAACGCGATCCTCAAGCGGGTTCGCTCCTCGAGCCTCGGGATGCAGGTCACCGCCAGTGCCGGAATCGTCACGTTCTCGCCGCAGTCTCCGGCCTCCGTAGGCGATCTGCTCGTCGCGTCCGACGTTGCCCTCTATGAGGCAAAGGGAGAGGGACGTGACCGGGCGGTGATCGCCAGCGGCGCCGGCGACGAGCGGATCGCCTGGGTGCAGCGCGTCCGCAAGGCGATCGACGAGGATCGGCTAGCCCTCTACCGTCAGCCGATCGTCGATCTGCAGCGGGACGGAGAGACGGTTCGCCATGAGCTTCTGGTTCGCCTGTTCAACGGTCAGGGAATGCTTCCGCCCAGCCTCTGGCTGCCTGCCGCGGAGCGGTTTGGCCTGATCCGGGAGATCGACGAATGGGTCATCCGGCAGGCGATGAAGCTGATGACCGACGGCAGCGCGGTCTCGGTCAATCTTTCGGCCCGCTCGATTCAGGATCCCGACCTGACCGACCTGGTCAAGGAGCAGCTCGGCGCTCGCGGAGTCGACCCCGCCAACCTGGTCTTCGAGATCACCGAGACGGCGGCAGCCGCGACGCTCAACGATCTCGACAGCTTCGCCGAGCGGGTGCAGGAGATCGGCTGCGCGCTTGCGATCGACGACTTCGGCACCGGGTTCGGCTCCTTTACCTATCTGAAGCATCTGCCGGTCAGCTACCTGAAGATCGACATGGGATTCGTCCGTGGTCTGACCGAGTCTGTGGAGGACCAGCGAATCGTCAGGTCGACCGTCTCTCTGGCTCGCAGCCTCGGGCTGCGGACCGTCGCCGAGGGAGTCGAGGACGCCGGCGCCGAGGCGCTGGTCCGCGAGTACGGAGTCGACTTCGGCCAGGGCTTTCACTTCGGCCGCCCGGAGCCGACGCCGGTACCCGGCGAGCTCGGCTACTGGGTGCCGCTCACGCCGGCGGCCTAGCGCTGCAGTAATAGTGCATATACGCTATTAGTACATATCTGCGCTAGACTGAGCGCATGAGCCCAGGCACCCTGCTTCGAGACGCCCGCCGCCGCCATGGCGTCAGCCAGGCGCGCCTCGCCATTCGCGCCGGCACGACCCAGTCGGCGATCTCGCGTATCGAACGCGACCGCGTCTCGCCCTCGGTCGAGACGCTGCGCTCATTGCTTTACCTGCTCGGCGAGGACCTCGAGCTGGGGGCGAAACAGCGCGACAGCGGCATTGACGTGACGTTGAACCGCGAGAACCTTCGCTACACGCCGGACGACAGGGTTCGACGTGGCATGAGCTTCGCCGATTTCGTTCGCGAGACTCGGGACGCCGCGCGTCGTGCCGCCTGATCCTCCAAAATCCGACCTCGGACTGTCGCTGGAGCCTGCTTCGCTCCTGGGCCCGCTGGTCAGACATGGCGTCGACTTCGTCGTCATCGGCGGCGTTGCCGGCCTGGCGCACGGCTCGGCGTATCCGACATTCGATCTGGATGTCGCCTATTCCCGCGAGACGGGGAACATCCCACGTCTGGTGGGGGCGCTCTCCGAGCTGGGGGTCAGCCTTCGCGGGGCTCCCCGAGACCTCGCATTCATCCTCGACGCGAAGACGATCGAGAACGGGTCGAACTTCACCTTCGAGACAAAGCACGGAAACTTCGACGTGCTGGCGCACGTTGACGGCATCTCCTCGTACGAGTCACTGCGCCGGGATTCGACGGTTGAGGAGATTGGCGGTCACCTGGTCCGCGTCGCCTCGATCGACCACCTGATCGCGATGAAGCGGGCGGCGAACCGGACCAAAGACAAGCTGATGCTCGAGGAGTATCTCGTCCTCGCGGACGAGCTCGACCGCGATCAGAGCTCGTAGGCCTTCGCCAGCTCCGGGTCCTTCTCGGCCAGCATCTCGGCCAGCTCGACCATCACCTTGCACTGCTTCCAGGTCGCGTCGTCCTGCATCTTGCCGTCGATCATGTGCACGCCGCGGCCGTCGGGGATCGCCTCGATGACCTTCTTGGCGAACAGCACTTCGTCGGCCGGTGGGCTGAAGACCTTCTTGGCGATCTCGATCTGCACCGGGTGCAGCGACCAGGCGCCGACGCAACCGAGCAGGAAGGCGGCGCGGAATTGCGTCTCGCAGCCCGCGGTGTCCTTGATGTCCCCGTAGGGCCCGTAGAAGGGCAGGATCCCGGCTGAGGTGCAGGCGTCGACCATGCGGGCGATCGAGTAGTGCCACGGATCCTGCTGCGCCGTCGCCCGCGGAGCCTCGGGATCCCCGGGATCGGGATCCTCGATCACCCGGTAGGCGGGATGCCCGCCGCCGACCCGTGTCGTCTTCATGCGGCGGAAGGCGGCCAGGTCGGCGGGGCCGAAGCTCATCCCCTGCATGCGCGGGCTCGCGGTCGCGATCTGCTCCAGATTGACCACTCCCAGCGAGGTCTCGAGGATCGCGTGCACGAGCAGCGGCCGCTGGAGGCCTGCCTTTGCCTCCAGCTGGGCCAGCAGCCTGTCCACGTAGTGGATGTCCCACGGCCCCTCGACCTTGGGGACCATGATCACGTCGAGCTGGTCGCCGATCTCGGTCACCAGCTCGGTCAGGTCGTCGAGCACCCAGGGGCTCTCGAGCGCGTTGACCCGCGTCCACAGTGACGTCTGGCCGAGGTCGGACTCCTTCGCCGCCCGGATCAGTCCGGCCCGAGCGTCCTCCTTGCGATCGACCGGGATCGCGTCCTCCAGGTTGCCGAGCAGGATGTCGGTCTGGGTCGCGATCTCGGGCGCCTTGGCGACCATCTTCTCGTTCGAGAAGTCGAGGAAGTGGATCATCCGCGACGGCCCGAAAGGGATCTCGGCCGCCGGGTCGGGGGCGCCGATCGCCAGCGGGCGGGAGAAGTCCCGGGGGTTCCTGAAGCCGCTCATCGGCGGCGAAATCTACAGCGGTTTTTGCGGCTGGCGCCGCCGCTACAGTCGCCGGGTCCAATGTCGGCCCCCGACCGCGACTCCACACAGGACTGGCTGATCCCCGAGATGCGGGCCGAGGCGGGCTCCTCGGCGCCGCCGCCCGAGGCTGATTTCCCGGCCCCCGGGCCGGCTTCGCAGCCGGGTGGATCGAAGCTGGCCGACCAGATCGCCGCGGTCGCCGCCTCGGTGGATGCGGCGGGGGACCTCGCCGAGGCGGCCGCGGGTGAGGCGGCGCGTGCCCATCAGGTGGCCGAGCAGGGGTCACAGCGGGCCGGGCAAGCGTTGGAGCGGGTCGAAGCGGTGGAGGGCCGCCTCGATCAGACGCTGGCGGCGCTGGAGGCCGCCGAGCGGGCCCAGGTTCACCGCGCCGCCGAGACCGACCCCGACCCCCTGCGGCGGTTCGAGGCGCGGGCCGATCGGGTGGCGCAGCGGTTGCGAGACCTGGAGCGGCGCCGGTCGCCGCATCGCAGCGCCGGCCGCCGTCGTTGAGTCCCCAGATCCGGGAGGCCGGGCCCGGCGAAGAGGCGGCGCTGCTGGTGATGTACGACTGGCTCTTCGCGCCTCCGGGGAACACCCCGCCCGGCTGGGACCCCGATCGCGCCCGCGCGGCGCTCGCCGCCACGATCGAGGGGCCGCGCAGCGCCTTTCTCGTCGCCGAGGTCGAGGCCGAGCAGGTCGGCTTCTGCACCGCCTACCTGGACCTCGACTCGGTGCGCTTCGGGCTGCGCTGCTGGGTCGAGGACCTGGCTGTCGGCCCGGACCGGCGCTCGCAGGGGGTCGGGGCGGCGCTGCTGGCCGCAGCGAAGCACTGGGCCGGAGCCCGCGGCGCCACCCACCTGGAGCTCGACAGCGGAATCGCCCGAACCGACGCGCATCGCTTCTACGAGCGCGAGAAGCCGAGCTGGACCGGGATGCAGTACGCCTGGCTTCTCTGAGCCCGGCGGCGACTACCCTTGGTCGGGGATGAGCCGCGCGAAGCGGATATTCGCCCGCCTGCTGCCGGCCGTAATGCTTATCGCTGCAATCGGCGGAGTCACGGCGCTGATGGCCTCCAGCGACGGCGACGGGGGCGCCGGCGGCCCGGCGTCGGTCGCCAACCCGCATCCGGCCGCGGGCAGCTTCGTCGCCGACGAGACCGAGCTGGCCGACTGCTCAGAGCAGGGCTGCTACGAGCAGGCCTTCGGGAACATCGTCTACAACGACGGGCCCCGGCAGGCTTTTGCCGTCTTCGACCGTGAGCTGGCCAAGGGCGGAGAGATCGAGGTCGGCTGCCACCGCATCGCCCACAACATGGGTGCCGCCGCCCTGGCCCGCTACGAGCGCGACGTCGGCGAGGCGTTCTCGCACGGGTCGGCCAGCTGCTGGTCGGGCTACTACCACGGGATCCTCGAATGGTCCTTCGAGGGGGTGGACAGCGAGCGGCTCGGGATCGTCGCCCGCGAGCTCTGCACCGACGTTCGCGAGCAGGGGACCTTCCTCACCTACCAGTGCGTCCACGGTCTCGGTCACGGGCTGATGATCACGACCGGCTACGACCTCCCCGATGCACTCGGAACCTGCTCGGACCTGGAGACGAACTGGGATCGCGACTCGTGCCGCGGCGGCGTCTTCATGGAGAACATCGCCACCGGCTCCGGCTCGCCGATCCAGGTGACGGGCAAGCCGCGCTGGTTGCGGGACCGCGACCTCTTATATCCCTGCAACGACGACCGGCTGGTCCCGGAAGCGGCGAAGGATCAGTGCTATGTGCTCGTCACCTCCCGGGTGCTGCAGGGCAACGGCTACGACTTCCCCGATGCGGCGCGCTGGTGTCGGCGCGCCGAGCCGGGATGGCTGCCGACCTGCTTCCAGTCGCTGGGGCGAGACAGCTCCGGCTTCTCGGTCTACGACGAGCGGATGACGGTGAAGCTCTGCCGGTCCGCAGGCGGGCAGGTCGACGAGTGCCTCTGGGGAGCGGCTCGCGACTTCACGGCCCGGTTCGCGGGCGGCGAGGAGGCGGCGCGGCTCTGCGCGGTCGGTCCGGCCTGGTTCGAAGGCCGCTGTTTCGAGGCGATCGGGACGATCTTCGCCTCGATCTACGACCGTCCCGCCGATCGCGTTTCGGCCTGTCAGGCGCTGGAGCCCCGCTACGGGCGCCAGTGCGTGCGCGGCGCGATGGCCACCGCCTGAGGCCCGCTACCGTACGCCTCCAGGCGCCGCAACCGGGCGCCGACCCACCACGACTTCACGGACAGGAGAAATGGCCGTAGCGACCGCGACCTACCAGGAGAAGACCGACGAGCAGCGCGACATCACCGAGATGGTGCGCCAGTTCGTCGACAAGGAGATCATTCCCGCCGCCGAGGAGTTCGACCACGAGGACAAGTTCCCGGAGGCGATCGTCGAGCAGATGAAGGAGCTGGGCCTGTTCGGGGTGACGATCCCCGAGGAGCACGGCGGCATGGGCCTCGACCTGACCACCTACGCGATGATCGTCGAGGAGCTCTCGCGCGGCTGGATCTCGATCTCGGGCGTCGTCAACACCCACTTCATCGGCTCCTACCTGTTGATGAAGTTCGGCACCGACGAGCAGCGCGACCATTTCCTGCCGAAGATGGCGACCGGCGAGATCCGCGCCGCCTTCTCGCTGTCGGAGCCCGAGGTCGGCTCCGACGTGCAGGGAATCAAGTCCACCGCCAAGCGGGCCGAGGACGGCAGCTGGGAGCTGAACGGCCAGAAGATGTGGGTCACCAACGGGCTCGGCTCGGGCGTCGTATTCGTGCTGATGA
This sequence comes from uncultured Actinomycetes bacterium, assembly GCA_963793785.1. Classification (GTDB taxonomy): domain Bacteria; phylum Actinomycetota; class Thermoleophilia; order Solirubrobacterales; family 70-9; genus CAWCBH01. The sequence goes on along the minus strand of CAWCBH010000003.1, from coordinate 1,579,588 downwards.
AGACCGATCCCAAGGCAGATCCTCCCTACAAGGGGATGACCTGTTTCCTGACCGAGAAGGAGCCCTGGGCGGAGACCAACGAGGGCGAGTTCGCCGGGCTCACGATCCCTCCCAAGATCAAGAAGATGGGCTACAAGGGCGTCGAGTCGACGGAGCTGATCTACGACGGCTACAAGTGCCCCGAGGACCGCGTCCTCGGCGGCCCCGAAGGCGTCGGCCAGGGGTTCGTGCAGATGATGGACGCGCTCGAGGTCGGGCGGGTCAACGTCGCCGCCCGTGGGGTCGGGATCGCCCAGCGCGCCCTGGAGCTGGCGCTCCGCTACAGCCAGGAGCGCAAGGCCTTCGGGAAGCCGATCGCCCAGCATCAAGCGATCCAGTTCAAGCTGGCCGACATGGCGACCAAGGTCGAGGCGGCCCGGCTGGTGACCCTGAAAGCGGCGCGGATGAAGGACGCCGGCGAGCGTTCGGACCTGGAGGCCGGGATGGCGAAGCTGCTCGCTTCGGAGACCGGCAAGGAGGTCGTCGAGGAGTCGTTCCGCATCCACGGCGGCTACGGCTACTCGAAGGAGTACGAGATCGAGCGCCTCTACCGCGACGCGCCGCTGCTCCTGATCGGCGAGGGCACCTCCGAGATCCAGCGCATGGTGATCGGCAAGAAGCTGCTCCAGCGCCACAAGATTTGAGTCCTCAGCCGGTCGCGCTGGTCAGCGGCGCGAATCGCGGGATCGGCCTTGAGATCGCGCGGCAGCTTCGTGATCAGCAGGACTTCCTGGTCCTCGCGGGGACCCGCAGGCCTGAAGGCGACCAGGTCGAGTTGGACGTTGCCGATTCCGGCAGCGTGGAGCTTCTCGCCGAGCGAGTAGCGGATGACCCCGGTCGGCTCGACGTCCTGGTCAACAACGCCGGCATATATGGCGATTACTCCCCAGCCGGTGATTACGACCTGGCGAAGGCACACCAGGTACTCGAGGTGAACCTGTTCGGCGCCTGGCGGCTGACCCAGGCGATGCTGCCGCTGCTGCGCCGGTCCGAGCATGGACGGATCGTCAACGTCTCCAGCGGCGGCGGCCAGCTCGACGACATGCAGGGCGGCGGGGCTGCATACCGGGTCTCGAAGACCGGAATCGAATGCGTTGACCCGGATCCTCTCCGTCGAGGAAGCCGAGCGCCGGGATCCTCGTCAACTCGCTGTGCCCAGGCTGGGTGCGCACCGACATGGGGGGAGCGCAACGCGCCGCGCTCGGTCGAGGAAGGAGCCGACACGGCGGTCTGGCTGGCGACGCTTCCCGACGATGGGCCCAGCGGCGGCTTCTTCCGCAACCGCAAGCCGATCCCCTGGTAAGAATCGCGGCGATATGGCAACCGATACGAAAAGCCTGATCGAGACCGCGGTGAAGCGCTTCCAGGCTGAAGTGCCGGCGCTGCAGCGGCTGAAGCTCGTCTTCGAGCTGGAGCTGCGCGGGCGCGGTGACGTGCAGATGTACCGGGTCGAGGTGCCGGGCCCGAAGGTGACGAAGTCGGTCGCGGACGACGCCCGGGTCACCGTCTCGCTGCCCCGCTCGCACTTCAACGAGCTCGCTGTCGAAGGCCGTGCCGAGCACTACCGCGAGGCCTATGAGCAGGGTCACATCAAGGTCGAAGGCGACGCCAACGTGCAGAAGCTGATCGCCCAGGTCGTCGCCCGCCACGAGCAGCGGGCCCGCCTGAAGAAGGTGCGGTAGCCGCCCCGTGGCGGCTCCGCGAGCGAGGTCGATCGACCCGAATCGGCTGCCCCGCCTGCGGGCGGCGGCGCAGCTCCTGCACCGTCCGGGGGCGATTCGCGATCCCGCCGAAGTCGCGCGGCTGACGGCGGGTATCCAGGCCCAGGACCCACCCGCGGCGCGACTCAGCTTTCGATCCCGAACCCGGACCTTGACCGCCGCGGATATCGATCGCGCCAGGGCCGAGGAGAGGTTCGCTGGTGCGCACCTGGTTGATGCGCATGACCATCCACACGATCGCCACCGAGGACGCCGGTTGGATGCTGCCGCTATTCGAGCCGCAGATAGAGCGCTGGTCGAGGAGGCGGCTGCAACAGCTCGGCATGGCGGCCCCGACCCAGGAGAGGGCCCTGCGGACGATCGCACGGGCCCTCGAGGACGGTCCACTCACCCGTCCGGAGGCGGCCACGAGGGTGGCGGACACCGGCATCGCGCTCAACGCCCAGACCCGGCAACACGTGATCGGGCTGGCTGTCACCTCGGGAGTGGCGCTGCTGGGCCCCGACCGAGGAGCCCAGTCGATGCTGGTGCGCCGCGAGGACTGGATCGGTGTGGCACCCCCCTTTGAACGCCAGAGCGCCCTGGCGGAGCTGGCCCGCCGCTATATCCGCGCCTTCGGGCCGGCGACCGATCGTGACTTCGCCTACTGGTCGGGGCTCCCGTTGCGCGACGTCCGCAGCGGGCTCGAGGCGATCTCCGCCGAGCTCGAGGGTGTGCGAGTCGGTGAGCAGGAGATGGTCGCCCGTCGGGGCGGGCTCCCGCGCCTGCCTCGCCCCAATCAGATCCGCATGCTCGGGGGGTTCGACACATACCTGCTCGGCTACAAGGACCGCGGCTTCACAACCGGCGAGGAGCACCGGGAGACTGCCTCGGATGGAGGCGGAGGCATCTTCCCCGTGATCCTCCACGACGGCAGGGTGGCGGGTGGGTGGCGAATCTCCCGCCAGGGCGGCCGGCTGGAGATCGCCTTCAAGCGCCCCGGCGCCGTCGCGCCCGACATTCGCGAGGCGATCGAGGCGGAGATCGCCGACATCGCTCGCTTCGAGGGCCAGCGGGTGGATACGATCCCCGCCCGCCGATGAGCGACGACTCGCCACAGATTCAGACCGAGCAGGCCGAGCGCGAGGCGTCCGGCGCGCGCCAGTACGGGCGCTACCTGGAGGAGTTCGAGGTCGGCGCCGTCTACAAGCACTGGCCGGCGAAGACGGTGACCGAGGCCGACGACCACCTGTTCTGCCTGCTGACGATGAACCACCATCCCCTGCACATCAACGACGTCTACGCGGGCCAGTCCCAGCAGGGCCGCAATGTCGTCGTCGGGCCGCTGGTCTACTCGCTGGCGCTCGGAATGTCGGTGGGCGACGTGTCCGGGAAGGCGATCGCGAATCTGGCGACGGAGGAGCTCAGCCATCCGGCGCCGGTCTTCCACGGCGACACCCTGTTCTGCGAGTCGGAGGTGCTCGACGCGAGGCCGTCGCAGTCGAAGCCCGATCGCGGCGTCGTCCGGGTCCACACCCGCGTCTACAAGCAGGACGGGACGCTGGTCGCCGAGTTCAAGCGCGCGGTGCTGGTGCCGCGAAAGGCCGAGGGCGAGGCCCCGAAGGCCGAAGCCGACGTCGACTAGCCGAACGTCCCGCAGTACCCCTCATAGCGATCAGTCCGGGACGTTCGCCGGGGAGTCCGCGCTACGATCGAACGGCGATGCGGGTGAGGAGGCTGTCGATCGTCCTGGTGCTGGTCGCCGGGCTGCTGCTGGCCTGGGCGTCGGCGAGTGGCGCCGGCGCGCCGCGCAAGCTGGTGGTCGGCAAGGGCAACCTGGTCGCGCCGCTGAAGATCCCCGCCAACCCTCGCTCAGGTCCGGTGCCGGGCTGCCGGCGGGCGGGCATCCATTGCATGCAGCGGGTGGTGCGGCGGCTGGCCAAGCTCGAGGCGAGGCACGGCTGCGATCACCGGGCGGTCTTCGCGACCACCTACCGGGTCTTGAGCCAGCAGCTGCTGAAGACGCTGCGCGAGCAGCCCGGCTACTTTCGCTTCTCGCGCTTCTTCTACTTCGAGGCGGCGCTGTTCGCCGACGTCTACGTCGCCAACTCCAACGCCCCGGACCGCAACCGTCGCGTTTCTCCCGCCTGGCAGATCGCCTTCGATGCGGCCCGTGACGCCGACCTCACCGGTGCCCAGGACATGCTGCTGGGGATCAACGCCCACGTCCAGAACGACATGCCGTTCGTGATCGCGGCGCTCAACCGCGAGTCGCCACGAGGCGTCTCGCGCAAGCCCGACCACGACAAGGAGAACCAGGTGCTCGCCGATGCCTACGAGAGCGTCGTCAACGAGGTCGAGCGGCGCTATGACCCGTCGGTCGGGGTGACCAACCCGGACGGAGTCCCGGTCGACGACGTCGCCGGGCTGGAGGTCGTCAAGCAGTGGCGAGAGGATGTCTGGCGCAACGCCGGCAGGCTGATCGCTACCCGCAGGGACGCCGCGGCCCATGCCGAGGTGGTCGAGGACATCGAGCGCAACGCCGCCGACTGGGCGACCGCGATCGCGGGCAGCGAGACGCCCGGCTATCGAACCCAGCGGGATGCCTACTGCGCGGCGAACAATCCCGACGCCTGAGCGGGCGCGGTCCGCCTCCGCTGCCGTAGCAGCCGCCTTACTTGCGGCGCTGGCGCTGTTCGCGCTGCCGGCCCAGCCGTCGATCGCCCAGCAGGCCTGCCTCGGGGACCCGGTCGCCGATGGGGTCGAAGCCCTGCCCGGCCCGCGGGTGCGGTTCGGGATCACCCCCGCGGGGGAGGCGGGGGCGCTCGGCCCGCGGGTCCCGGTCACGCCCGGCACCAGGAAGCAGACCCTGGCCGCGCTGCGCGAGCTGCGTCCTTCGGGCTCGCCGTTCGTGCTGCGCCTGAACCGCTTCTTCTGGTCGCTCCGAGCAGAGGGCTTCAAGAAGTTCCTGCGCCGCGCGAACGGATATACGCGGCGCGGCTACCTGGTCGAGCTGCAGCTGCGCTACCACCCCGACGAGCGCCAGGAGGGCCGGATCGGCCGCTGGGTCCGATTCGTGCGCAACGTGACCCGCGTCTTCGGCCGCAACCCGGGGGTGGTCGGCCTCCAGGTGGCCAACGAGGTCAACTTCTACCCGATCGTCCCCGACGCCTCCGACAGCGCCTACGAAGGCGCCCGCGAGGCGCTGATCCGAGGGGTGATCGCCGCCGACGACGTCGCCCGGCGGCGCGGCTACGAGCAGCTGGAGATCGGATTCAACTGGGCCTATCGCACCGACCCCGACCGCGAGCGCAGCTTCTGGGAGACGCTCCGCGACGGCGGCCCCCGCTTCCGGGCCGCGGTCGAGTGGGTGGGCCTCGACGCCTATCCCGGCACCGTGTTCCCGCCCGCCGGCGCGCCCGGCGACGAGCGCGACGGCATCGTCGCGGCGATGAGCCAGCTGCGGCAGTGCTTCATGCCGATCGCGCGGCTGGGGCCCCGGATCCCGATCCACGTCGAGGAGAACGGCTGGCCCACCGGGCCCGGGCGCAGCGAGGTCCAGCAGGAGATCGCGCTACGGGCGATGGTCGGCGCGGTGCACGAGTTTCGCGGCACCTACAACGTCACCGACTACCGCTGGTTCGACCTCCGCGACCACAACACCGGCTCGCAGAACTTCCAGCACCACTACGGGCTGCTGCGCGACGACTACTCGGCCAAGCCGGCATTCTCGGCCTACCGGGAGCTGGTCGGGAGGTTCGCGCGGCGGCGCGCCGGGTAGCTCCCCAGTAGACGATCAGGAAGGAGACGACGGTGGTCAATTTCAAGCGACTTGCCGACAAGGCGAAAGACACGATCGATAAGCGCGGCGGCACCGAGGCGCTGAAGGCGGACGCCGGGGAGTTGCGCGAGATCGCCAAGGGCAAGGGCAGCCTCAAGGACAAGGCGAAGGCGGCCGCGTCTGCGGTCAAGGACCCGGGCGAGAAGGGCGCCAAGCGGCCCGCCGCGCCCCGCCACGAGAACACGCCGGAGCAACCCGGCCCAACTCGATCCAAGTAGCGGTCGGGTCTCACCCCTCCTCGCTCAACTCCTCGGCCCGCCTGCCGGCGGCCCTCGCAGTACAAGCCGCTCGGAGGGGTACGCCCCGCCCGCGGCGGACGCGAGAGCGCGGCCACGCAGGCTTCCGGGTGTGATGAGGCGGGGCCGCGCGGGAGCGAGCACGCGGGCGGAATTCGCTCAGTGTGCTTCGTCGGACGCGTGGGCCGGCGGCCGTGACTCCTCGGCCAGCGAGGTGATCTCCAGCTGCCCCCGGGCCGCGTCTTCGAGCACCTCGCTCGCTTCCTCGGCGGAGCGCGCGTAGAGCTCGACCAGCATGTGGACGACGATCCGCTCGTCGTCGTGCTTGTGGAAGCGCACGTGGGTGAAGAACTCGCGGGTGCCGGGATCGCCGAAGGCGCCGTAGGTGAGTGCCTCGCGCCGCCTCCGGACCGGAGCAGGTCTCGACCTGGTCCTGGTCCACGGTGACCGTGCAGGAGGCGACCCACGGCGTGCCGGCGACCATCCGCTCCCAGCGGTCCTCGATCGGGACGACGCGATCGCCCTGCAGCACCAGGTGGGGCTGGTCATGCATGCAGTCCAGGCACTGGACCACCGACTCCTGGACCTCTTCGACGCCGTCGGTCGGCGTCCCCGACTCGGGGTCGACCCGGCGGATCGCGTCGTAGTGGATCTGGATCTCGAGGTTCTGCGACCAGCAGCGGTAGCAACGCAGCCAGGCCGAGCGATCTCCGTTCACGCTCATGCCGGTTGTGGTTGTGCGCTACGCGCGGCGACCAGCTCGACGATCTCGATCATGATCCTGTTGAGGTCGAAGTCCTTCGGCGTGTAGACGCCCGCGACGCCGGCATCGCGCAGCCGCTTCGCGTCCGCCTCGGGGATGATCCCGCCGACGACGACCGGCACCTCGACGTCCTCGGCCTTCAGCAGCCGGACCACCTCCGGCACCAGCTCCAGATGCGAGCCCGAGAGGATCGAAAGCCCGACCACGTCGACGTCTTCCTGCAGCGCCGAGGCTGGCGATCTGCTCCGGGGTCAGGCGGATGCCCTGGTAGATGACCTCCATGCCGACGTCGCGGGCCCGCAGCGCCACCTGCTCGGAGCCGTTGGAGTGACCGTCGAGGCCCGGCTTCCCGACCAGGATCCGGAGCGGGTGCCCGAGGGCCTTGGAGACCTCGGCGACGCGCTCGCGGACCGCCAGCAGCTGATCGCGGTCGCCGATCGGGGCGGCGCCGTCAACCCCGGTCGGCGCCCGGTAGTCGCCGAAGGTGGCGCGCAAGGCCTCCGCCCATTCGCCGGTCGTCGCGCCCGCCTTCGCCGCCTCGATCGTCGCCGGCATCACGTTCTCGTCCTCGCTGGCGGCGACCCGCGCCAGCTCCTGCAGCGCCTTCTGGACCGCTGCCTCGTCGCGCTCGGCGCGCCAGCGCTCGAGTGACTCGACGCACTCGCGCTCGACCTCGGGATCGGGGGTGAGGATGCCGCCGTCTGCCCCGGCGGTCAGCGGCGAGTCCTCGCCCTCCGTGAAGACGTTCTGGCCGACGACGCTCAGCTCGCCGCGCTCGATCCGCGCCACCCGCTCGCGGTGGGACTCGACCAGGCGGGCCTTCATGTACGGGACCGCCTCGACCGCGCCGCCGTGCTCGTCGACCACGGCCATCTCGGCCCGCGCTCCCTCGGTCAGCTCCTCGACCAGACCCTCCATCACCGTCGAGCCCTCGAAGACGTCCGGATACTCGAGCAGGTCGGTCTCCATCGCCAGCACCTGCTGGATCCTCAGGCTCCACTGCTGGTCCCAGGGGCGTGGCAGGCCCATCGCCTCGTTCCAGGCCGGCAGCTGGATCGCCCGGGCCCGGGCGTCGCGGGAGAGGGTCACGGCAAGCGCCTCGAGAACGATCCGCTGCACGTTGTTCTCCGGCTGGGCCTCGGTCAGGCCGAGCGAGTTGACCTGGACGCCGTAGCGGAAGCGCAGCATCTTCGGATCGGTGACCCCGTAGCGGTCGCGGCCGATCTGGGTCCAGAGCCGGCCCATCGCACGAAGCTTTGCGATCTCCTCGATCAGCCTGATGCCGGCGTTGACGAAGAAGGAGATGCGCCCGAAGACCTTCGGGAAGTCGGCGTCGGAGACCTGGCCGCGGCGCTTGACCTCGTCGAGCACCGCGATCCCGGTCGACAGCGCGTAGGCGATCTCCTGCACCGGAGTCGCCCCCGCCTCCTGCAGGTGGTAGGAGCAGATGTTGGTCGGGTTCCAGCTCGGCACCTCGTTGACCGCGAAGGCGACGGTGTCGGCGATCAACCGCATCGAGGGCTCGGGCGGGAAGGCGTAGGTGCCGCGCGAGAGGTACTCCTTGATGATGTCGTTCTGGGTCGTGCCCTTGAGCGCCGAGCGCTCGATCCCGTTCTCCTCGGCGACCGTGACGTAGAGGCCAAGCAGCCAGGCGGCGGTGGCGTTGATCGTCATCGAGGTGTTCATCTCGTCGAGCGGGATGGCGTCGAAGAGGGAGTGCATGTCGCCCTTGTGGGCGATCGAGACGCCGACCTTGCCGACCTCGCCCCGGGCGAGGATGTGGTCCGGGTCGTATCCGGTCTGGGTCGGCAGGTCGAAGGCCACCGAGAGTCCCGTCTGGCCCTTCCTGAGGTTGCGCCGGTAGAGCTCGTTCGAGCGCCGGGCGTCCGAGTGCCCGGCGTAGGTCCGCATCACCCATGGGCGATCGCGCTCGGGGAGCCGGTGAGCGCTCATGCCCGACATGATATTTGGGTCCGGGCGCACCTTCTCGCCGTGGCTGTGTTTAGGCTTCCCGTGCGGCCGCCTCGCGTCCGCACCCTCAGCGATGAGAATGCGCCTCCCAATCGCCCTTCTCGCCGTCGCCGCCTGCCTGACGCTGGCGGTATCGGCCGTGGGCGCAGTGGGGATCTACAGCAACGACATGGACACCACCTCGCGCCGGGCGCAGATGGTCAAGCTCTCGGGTCGCAACTGCGACCGGGGCGGCTCGCCGCGGGCGCTGAAGACTGAGGTCGGCACGCGCACCGGCGAGTGCATCTACCGCACCCCGGTCGTCGGCAGGGACCTCGAGATCGGGGCCACGGTGCGGTTGCTGAGCGGCACCCCGCGTGAGATGCGACAGCGGATGTTCCTGGCGATCAACCTCCGCAACGGCGGTGGTGGCAAGTACCAGCTGGCTGTGTTCCCGCTGCAGAAGAAGTTTCAGCTTCGCAAGCAGCTCCCCGACGGCACCCTTCGGTTCCTCGCCGTCGGCAAGAACATCCGCCGCATCAAGGGGACCAACCGGGCCACCGAAGTGCGGCTGCGCGCCTTCAACCTGACCGAGACCCGGGACCCCGACGATTGCCGGCTGTTGGTCCACATCGGCGACAAGCGTCTCGCCGTCCTGACTGACGACAGCGCCGGCTCTCTGCGAGGCCGGTTCGCGAGCGTCTCCGTCGGATCCGCCCGCAACGCCGACGGCGCCGTGGCGAGCTTCGACGACGTCGTGGTCAGGGTTCCCAGCCCCTTTTAGCGGGCTACGCTTCGCCTGATGTCGACGACGACCGTGGAGCGGCCGCGCGATGCCGGACCGGGCTCGGGCCTGGGCGGGAACTGGCAGGTAATCGTCCGCAACGACAACCACAACACCTTCGACCACGTGGCGCGGACGCTGGCGCGGGTGATTCCGGGAATCTCTGTGGAGCGCGGTCACCAGTTCGCGGAGCAGATCCACGGATCCGGTCAGGCGATCGTCTGGACCGGACCACGAGAGCCGGCTGAGCTCTATTGGGACCAGCTGAAGACGGCCGGGCTGACGATGGCGCCGCTGGAGCAGCACTGATCGCCACGGCTGGCGACAGGTGACCGGCCCGGGCGCTGAGATCTCGGTCGTCCTCGTCACTCGCGCGGGCCTGGACCCGATCCGCCGCACCCTCTGCCACCTGCGCAACCAGACCGCCCGCGACCGAATCGAGCTGGTGATCGTCTCCCCGTTCGCGCTCGATCTCGACCTTGATCGCGACGAGGCCGAGGGCTTTGCCGGGCTGCGCGTGGTCGACGTCGGGGAGCTCGAGGCGGCGGGGGCGGCGCTGGCGGCCGGCTTCCGAGCCGCGACTGCGCCGATCGTCGCCTGCGTCGAGGAGCATTCCTTCCCCGAGCCCGGATGGGCGGCGGCCCTGATCGAAGCGCACTCCGGTCCCTGGGCCGCCGTCGGGGGAGCGATGACGAACGCGAATCCGCGCTCCAGGATCAGCTGGGCCCACCTGTTCACCGACTTCGGCTGCGCGGTTCCGCCGCTGCGAGGGGGCGAGGCCATTGAGCTGCCCGGCCACAACACCGCCTACAAACGCGAGGTCTTGAGCCGTTACGACCGCGAGCTGGATCTGATGCTGGAGGTCGAATGGGTCCTGCACGACGACCTTCGCGCGGTCGGTGAGCGCCTGCTCAGCGAACCGCGGGCCGTCCTGCGACATCTGAATGCCTCGCGGCTGCGTCCGCACCTGCGGGCGGAGTTCCAGGGCGGGTGGATCTTTGCCGCCAACCGCGCCCGGCTGAGGGGATGGAGCCGCCTTCGCCGCCTGGTCTGGGTTGCCGGATCCCCGCTGCTGCCGGCCGTTCGCCTGGTTCGCTGCCTGCCCGACGTGCGACGCGCCTATCCGGCTCGGAGCTGGAGCCTGATCCCGGCGCTGGCGCTCGGCCTGGTAGTCAACGCGGCCGGCCAGATGCTCGGTTACGCGCTCGGCGCCCGCTCGGTGATGATGCGGCGGCTCTCGTTCGAGCTCGACCGCACCCCTCACCTCACTGATCGCGAGCAGGCGAAGCTGGAAGCGACGCCGCTGGCCGTGCTTCCGCAGCTATGAACCCGGCCGCGGCAGAGATCTCGGTCGTTTTGGTCACGCCGGCCGATCTCGGAGCGGTTCGCCGGACCCTGCACCATCTCCGTGCCCAGACCGCCCGCGAGCGAATCGAGCTGGTGATCGTCGCCCAGTCGCGAGCCGAGGGCGATTTCGACCTCGGCGAGCTGCAGGGCTTCGCCGCCGCGAAGGTGGTGGAAGCCGGGCCCTTCGTGTCCACCGGCGCGGCTTTCGCCGCCGGTGTCCGGGCAGCCGGGGCGCCGATCGTCTGCTGTGCCGAGGAGCATTCGTTCCCGGGACCGGATTGGGCTGCGGCGCTGATCGAGGCCCATGCCGGTCCTTGGGTGGCGGTGGGCGGCACGCTGGAGAACGCCAATCCCGGGACCGAGACCAGCTGGGCTCACCTGTTCAGCGACTTCGGTCCCGCTGTGGCGCCGGTCGGCGGCGGCGAGGCGAGCGAGCTGCCCGGCCACCACACTTCCTACAAGCGCGACGCGCTGCTCGCCTACGGAACCGAGCTCGACCGGATGCTGGAGGTCGAGTGGGTGCTTCAGGAGGACATGCGGGCGGCCGGCCAGCGGCTGTTCAGGGAGCCGCGAGCGGTCTCACGGCACCTCAATGCTTCCCGGCTGGGCTCTCACCTCAGCTCGGAGTTCAACGGCGGCCGCACCTTCGCCGCCAACCGGGCCCGCCTGCGCCGCTGGAGTGCTCTTCGCCGCTTCGTCTGGGTCGCAGGATCGCCGCTGATGCCGCTGCTGCGACTGTCTCGCTCCCTGCCCGACGTGCGACGTTCCTACCCCGCCCGCGGCGCCGGCCTGGTCCCGGTCCTGGCTCTCGGCCTGGTCGCCAACGCGATCGGCCAGATGCTCGGCTACGCGCTGGGGCGCGGCCCGGCCACACAGCGGCGGCTTTCCTTCGAGCTCGGCCGTGCCACCCACTTGATCGACGAGGAGCAGACCGCGCTCGCGTCGACTCCGCTGGCCGAGCTGCCGCGCCTCTAGCTCTAGCTCTAGCTCGCCGCTACCAGCGAGTGCCAGGTGGTGATGACCGGCTTCGAGTAGAGGTCGATGATCTCGCGCCGCGCGGCCTCGATCTCCTCCGAGTACCAGTAGCGCTCGAAGTCGTCCCGGGACTCCCAGACCGCCGACTGACGGAAGGCAAGCGGGTCGTCGATCGCGCGGGTCAGCGACCAGCTCTTGGCGCCGAAGGCGGGCATCCGCGCCGCCGCGGGCTCCCAGAGCGCCAGCCAGCGATCGGCCCGAAACGGGGTCACCCGCCAGTCGACGTTGCAGACCTCGGCCATCAGCGCTGCCGGGCGATCACGCGCCGACCTCGGCGCGAATCGCCCCCGGGCCCTCCTCGGCCTGGCCTTGGTCTTCGGACTCCGCCCCGACCAGGATCGAGATCTTGCCGAGGTGCTTGTTCTCGTGCATGAGCTGGTGTGCATCCGGCACTCCCTCGAAGCCCATCGTCTGCCATAGCACCGGCCGGATCTTTCCTTCCGCCATCAGCTGGTTGGCGCGCATGCACTCATAGGCGTTCGCGAAGTGGGAGCCGATGATCTGCTTCTGGCGCATCCACAGGTAGCGAACGTCGAAGTCGAGCGTGTAGCCCGAAGTGGCGCCGCAGATCACCACCTTGCCGAACGGCTTGACGACGAAGACGGAGGTCGGGAACGTCGCCTGACCGACGTGCTCGAAGACGAAGTCGGGCGCGTCGCCGAGGATCTCCTTGACCCGCTTCGCGAAGCCCCGGGACTCCTTGAATCGCGCCTTCTCCTCCTCGGCAGACTCGCCGCCCTTGCGCATCATCCCTGCGAACTCGTTGCGATCGATGAAGTCGACGGCGCCGAGTTGCTTGACCAGCTGTCCCTTCTCGGCCGAGGAAACGACGCCGACCGCGTTGGCGCCCGCCGCCTTGCAGAGCTGAACCGCGAAGACGCCGAGGCCGCCGGCCGCGCCCCAGACCAGCACGTTGTGGCCGGGCTGGACCTTGCACTGGTCGACCAGCATCCGGTAGGCGGTGAAGTAGGTCAGCCCGTAGGCGGAGGAGTCCGCCCAGCTGAGGTTTTGGGGGCGGGGGAGGAGCTGCTGCGCCTGCACCTTGGTGAACTGAGCGAAGGAGCCCCAGGTGGTCTCATAGCCCCAGATCTGCTGGCTGGGCGCCGCCATCGGGTCGAGGCCGTGCACCTCGACGTCCTCGTAGGAGGCCTGGTTGCAGTGGACGACGACCTCGTCGCCGGGCTTCCACCTGGTGACGCCCTCGCCGACCTTCCAGACGATCCCGGAGGCGTCGGAGCCGCCGATGTGGTGGCCGTACTCGGGGTGGTCGCCGTAGCCGAAGACCGACACGGGCTTGCCGAGCGCCGCCCAGACGTTGTTGAAGTTGACCCCGGCCGCCATCACCCGCACGATCACCTCGAAGGCACCGGGCTCGGGAACCTCGATCTCCTCCAGCTGGAAGGCGTCGGTCGGCTCGCCCTCGCGCTCCTGGCGGATCACCCATGCCGCCATCGTCTCCGGCAGCGTTCCTGGCTCCACGTCGAGCTTCGAGACTTCGCTGGTGTCTACGGCCACTTTGCTCCTTCCGGGGTCTGAACCGGGCGCATCCTACCGGCGCCCAGGCGCCCTCGACACCGCCGCGCGGCCGCGGTCACCCATCGGTGGGCCCGTTTCGCCAGTATGGCTGGCGTTTCGGGCCAAGCCATGACCGCGATCGACGAATTCACCCTCACAGACGGAGGCCAGAGCGCCGAGGACGTGGCGCGCCGGATCGCCGAGTTCATCGCACCGGCGCAGGAAACGCTCGAGCTGGCGCTCTACGACGTGCGCCTGCCCGGTGCGCCGGGCGACACGGTCGCCGGCGCGCTGCGCGAGGCGTCCGGCCGCGGCGTCGCGATCCGCCTCCTCTACAACCACGAAAGCGACCGCCCGCCGGCGCTGCACCCGCCCCCGCAGACCCGCCCCGAGATCCTCGCCGAGCTGCCGATCGAGGCTCGCGGCGTGCCCGGGGTCCCCGACCTGATGCATCACAAGTACGTGGTCCGCGACGGCAACGCCGTCTGGACCGGCTCGGCGAACTGGTCCACCGACTCCTGGACCCGGCAGGAGAACGTGCTCGCAATCGTCGAATCGGAGCCAGTTGGACGCGCCTACCGGGCCAACTTCGAAGAGCTGTGGGCGCATGGCGACGTCGAGCGCAGCGGCCGGATCGAGCCGCAGCAGGCCGAGGTTGCAGGCATCCCGGTGCGGGCCTGGTTTACCCCCGGACAGGGGCCCGACCTCTCGCAGGCGATCGCGACCGCGATCGGGCGGGCCCGACAGCGGGTCCGGATCGCCTCGCCGGTGATCACCGCCGGGCCGATCCTCGGCACCCTGGCGGAGATCGGCGCCGAGCGGGCGAGGGACGAGGAGGGCGTCGACATCGCCGGCGTCATCGACGAGCCGCAGACAGACGCGGTCTTTGGGCAATGGCGCGACAACGGCACCTCGGCCTGGAAGATCCCGCTGCTGGCGACGGCGCTCTCGCAGCTGCCGTTCGCGGGCAAGCGGTCGGTCCCCTGGACGCCGGACAGCGTCCACAACTTCATGCACGCGAAGGTGACGGTCGCCGACGACACCACCTTCCTCGGCTCCTTCAACCTCTCGCGCTCCGGCGAGCGCAACGCCGAGAACGTGCTCGAGATTCGCGATCCCGGCATCGCCGACCGGATGGCGGCGTTCGTCGACGGGGTGCGCGAGCGTTACCCGCCGACCTCGGTCCCCGAGCAGGCGATCGCGGCGATCTCGGCCGGGTCGTCGCAGAGTGAGGCGATCTCCAGCTCCTGAGCGGTGATCCGCCCTTCCGCGACCAGCTCCGAGCGCATCCATTCATAGAGGCCGCTCCAGTAGTCGCGGCCGGCGAGGACGACCGGCATGTCGGCGGTCTTGTGGGTCTGGTTCAGAGTCAGCACCTCGAACAGCTCGTCGAGCGTGCCGAAGCCGCCGGGGAGGCAGACGAAGGCCTGCGAGTAGCGGACGAACATCAGCTTGCGGGTGAAGAAGTAGTGGAACTCGATCCCGATGTCGCAGTAGGGGTTGAGCCCCTGCTCGGTGGGCAGCTCGATGTTGAGGCCGACCGAGACCGCGCCGGCCTCCTGGGCGCCGCGGTTGGCGGCTTCCATCGCACCCGGGCCGCCACCGGTGATGACGGCAAATCCCTCGGCGCCGATCCGGCGGCCGATCTCGACGGCGAGCGCGTACTCGGGGTCGTCGGCCGGGGTCCGCGCGGACCCGAACAGACAGACTGCCGGGCCTAGCTCGCCGAGGCGCTCGAAGCCGAGACGAAGCTCCCGCTCGACCCGCGCCAGGCGCTCCTCCTCTGACTGGGTCGCGGCGACCGCCGCCGAACCGGCGAGGATGATCTCCTCGTCATAGGTCGTGGGTTGGCGCTGGTCGGACCGCACGGCGGAGAGGTTGTCAGCTTCGCGTCCGAGCCCGCGACTACCTTCGTGGGTCCTCATGGAAGCATCGGAGAAGCTCACCTTCAGCGACGAGCGCGGCACGGTCAGGGTCCTCGGCGACCGCATCGTGGTCGAGCGCCTCGAGGTCGCCGACCAGCGGACCGCGCGGGTGATCCGCGAGCGGGCCGAGGCCGACCAGGCGCCCGCACGAACGGTCACCAGGGCGATCGAGATCGGAACCCGGGTCCTCGACAGCGAGGAGACGGCCGCCAACGTCGACTACGTGCGGGCGGAGCTGGAGCGAGGCGTCGGCAAGCTGAACGACGAGCTCGCAGGCACGCTGGAGGAAGGCAACGAGGCCCTCGCCGAGGGCATCGCCGCCGCCTTCGGGGCCGACCGCAGCGACTCGGTGCAGCAGCAGATCAAGGAGATGATCGGCCGCGCCAACGAGGAGCAGCGGCTGGCGATCACGCAGGCTCTTCTCTTCCGACGAAGGCGCGAACCCGCTGGGCGAGTTCAAGGAGGCGATGGTCCGGGTCGTCAAGGAGTCGCGGGAAAGCCAGGAGAAGGAGGAGGTCGAGAGCCGCCGGCGGATCGAGGCGCTCACTCGCGAGATCGTCGAGCTGAAGGAGCGCACCGCCGCCGATCAGCGGGTCGGCGAGGCCGAGGAGGCCGGGACCCGCAAGGGCCGCAGCTTCGAGGAGCGCGTCCATTCGGCGATCGAGCGCATCGCCGACACCCGCGACGACGTGGCCCACCACGTCGGCGACGAGCGCTCAGAAGGCGGCGGCAGGAAGGGGGACACCCTGGTCGAGCTCGGGTCGGCCTCTGCCGCGAGCGGCGAGCGGATTGTCTTCGAGGCCAAGGACCGCAAGAGGATGTCCAAGAACGAGGCCTGGGCCGAGCTGAACGAGGCAATGTCGAAGCGCGGCGCGTCGTTCGCCGTTCTCGTCGTCGCCGACGAGGACATGGTTCCGTCAGGGCGCGAGCAGCTGCGCGAGTACGAGGGCAACAAGATGATCGTCGCGGTCGATCGCGAGGAACCAGATGCGATCGCACTTCGTATCGCCTACTCGCTGGCGGTGGCCCGCCTCGCGATGGCATCGCGGACGGAGGGCGAAGTTGACGCCGGCGCGCTGATGGCCGCGGCCGAAGAGGTTCGCTCGGCGCTGAGGAGGGCGCAGAAGATCCGCCTTGCGCTCACGAACGCGACAGACTGCGTCGACAAGGCTCGCGACGGTGTGGCCGAGATGGTCGAGGCGGTCGAGGCGCCGCTGGCCCGCATCGACGCGATGGCAGCCGCCGCGGCCGACTAGCTTTTCCGATTGGCGCTTTCTTCGCGTATAGCGCGAGGAAAGCGCCACGCGAACTCCGCCTAGGGCAGCAGCACCTAGGGCAGCAGCAGGTCGTTCTGGGAGGAGATCCGCTCGGGGCCGACGCTGAACGGCGCCTCGGCGGCGTTCGGCAGGTCGGCGGCGCCGATCCGGTAGTCACCGGTCGGCAGCGAGACCGCGAATCGGGTCGTCCCGTCTCCGACGATCAACTCCGAGGTCGCCTGCTTGGGCCCGTCGATCTCCAGCTTGGTATCGAACTGGGTCAGGTTGGCGACCGTGAAGATCACGTCCTGCTCGGAGTCGGGGTCGAAGTCGGGGTTCTCGACGCCCTCGTTCTGCGAGATCGCCTGCTCGTTGCCGCCGCCGGCGCCGACCTCGGCCGGCTGCACGCTCACCTCGTCCTCGGCGAGGCTGACCGTGACCTCGATCGCAATCGGGGGCCGGGGGTCGTTGGCGTGCTCTTCGGCGCCGCAGCCGACCAGCGGCAGCGCCAGAAGGAGTCCGCCGAGCGCGCAGGCGAGCGCAGCTTTGCCACTCCCGGGACCCATGCTGGGGTGAATCTAACCGAAGCGGACGGATGCAGGCGCTGGTTCAGCCAAACCACACCGAGCGGCGCTGACCCAGCATCTGCTCCAGCTCGAGCTGGATCCGGGTGCGAATCTGCTCCGCGATCGACGCCACCTCGGCCGGGTCGTCCGCCGTCTCGGGGGGATAGCCGGACATCTCCAGCGGCTCGAGGAAGCGGATCTTGAACTTGGCCGGCATGTACATCAGCCCGGCGGCAAGGCCGAAATGGGGGAAGGCGTGATTGAGCGGGAAGTAGATCAGCCCGCTCAGGCGCTGCATGAAGCGGAGGTGGGCGAAGATCGGCATCGCCTCCTCGCCGCCGACGAGGGCGATCGGGACGATCGGAACCCGGGCCCGAATCGCCGTCCGCACGAAGCCGCCGCGGCCGAACCGCCGCAGCCGGTAGCGCTGCCAGTAGAGCTTGCGGCTGCCCTTCTGACCCTCCGGGAAGACGAGAGCAAGCCGTCCCTCGTCGTAGAGCAGGCGCTGAGCGTTCTCGCGGTGCGCCGCCACCATGCCGATCTTGTTGGCGATCATGCCGACGCCCGGATACCCCTTGAACCAGTGCTCTCCGAGCATGTAGACGGGCCGTGGCTGCGGGTGCTCGTTGCGGATCGCCTGCATGATCATCGGCGCGTCGGGGGGGAGGGCTCCGGAATGGTTGGACACCAGCAGCGCCCCGCGGTCGCCGGGGACGTGCTCGATCCCCTCGGTCTGGACCCGAAACCAGTAGCGGTAATAGAAGTTCAGCGCCGGTTCGACGAGGGAGACAAAACGCTCCGATCGACCCCAGTCGTCGAGCGCCCGCTCCTCGTCGCTTGCCGGCAGCAGCGCTCGCAGGTCGGAAAGGTTGCTGCGCTCGGCCGGTGCCGCAGCCGGCGGCGTCGCGTAGTAGTCCGGGCGCGGATCGAAGGCCTCGACGCGGCCATTGGAATCCTCGGCGCCGGCGGTGGCGTCGTCGCCGCTGCCGTCGCTCAGCTCCTGATCCGGATCCTGCAGCGGGCCGCCGAGCAGCGGGCTGTCGGCAGACAGCGGCCGGCCGCCCAGCCCCTGTCGGCGGGCGCTCATCCCCGCTCCTCGAAGGGCAGCGCGGTGACCTCGGCCGTCAGCTGGTCGCTGCCGACCGCCAGCTTGTCGCCGGGCTCGGCCTCGCGTCGCACGATCGCCAGGCCGATCGGCGCCGAAGACCGGCGAGACGACCGCGGTGCCGACTCGTCCGAGCTCCTTCGTCTCGGCCAGCAACGGCTCTCCGGCCTGCGCGGGAGCGCTGAAGCGAAGCCCGCGCAGGTGACGGTTGGGCTTGCCGCGGTAGTGCAGCCGGGCGACCGTCTCCTGGCCGATGTAGCAGCCCTTCGTGAAGCTGACGGCCTCGGACACGATCCCGGCCTCGGCCGGCATCGTGTCGGTGGTCATCTCGGCTCCGAAACGCGGCACCCCGGCCTCGACGCGGAGGATCTCGGCAGCCTGCTCGGAGACCTCGACTGCGCCGGCCCCGTCGAGGCCGGCACGCAGCTGCTCAGCCTCGCCACGGGAGCAGAAGAGGTCGACGCCCGATCGGGTGACGACGGCGCGGCAGCGGATGCCGGCGATCTCCACCTCGCCGTGGGAGTGGATCGGTCCGGCCCGGGCCCCGGCCAGCTCCGGCGCCCGCGGTCCCAGCAGCGCCAGGATCGAGCGCTCCTCGGTCAGGTCTTCGATCTCCAGCTCGCGCCCGATGCTGTAGGTGCGCAGATGGCGCAGCGCGGCCTCGCGGGCAACCGGCTCGGTGTCGAGCAGGACCTCGTCGGCGCCGATCCGCAGCACTCGCATGTCCGCCTGCATGTGGCCCTTGCGATCGAGCAGAGCCGCGTAACAGCCGCCGCCCGGATCGAGGCCGGCGATCTCGTTGGTCAGCTGGCCCTCGAGATAGTCCGCCGCGTCGGCTCCGCGCACCGCGAGCTTGCCGCGCTCGGACCGATCCAGGTAGCCGCACTCCTCGCGCAGCTGCCGGTACTGGGCATCGACCTCGATCGTCGCCGGGGCGCTCACGAGGCTGATTCTACGAGCGACAGGTCTAGGATTCGGTGCGTGGCGCTCGCCGACGACTTCCAGCAGGCGCTCGACGCGCTGCCGGCCGATTGGACCGACCTGGAGCTCGATCTGCGGATCGGCGACGAGGATCGCTACATCGAGGCCGCGGTCGCCCTGAGCCAGATCAACGCCCAGCCCTACTCGAAGGCCGACTGGCACTGGCGAATCCTCGTCGCGCAGAGCTTCGGCCACGCCGCCGCGGCCGAGACCGTGAAGGGGACGTTGGCCAGGCTCGACGCGGAAGGCATCGCGGGGGAGATGAGGCTGCGCGAGATTCGCGAAGGGCGCGCCGAGGTAGTGCAGATGTGGGGCCGGCCCGAGAGCGTGCGCCAGGAGTTCCGCCAGCGCCGCTCGCTCTGAGATGGCGCGCGTCGTCGCCGTCGCCCCGGACCTGCTCTTCGGCAGCCGCATCGAGGAGACGCTGCGACAGGCCGGTCACGACGTGACCCTCTCCGCATCGCTGGCCGAGGCCCCCCTGGACGAGACGGAGCTGCTGATCGCCGACCTGCAGGAGGAGGCGGCCGAGGCGCTGACCGCGGTCGGGGTCCCGGTCCTCGGCTATTACTCGCACGTCGACGCCGAGACCCGCCGGGTGGCCGAGGCCGAAGGGATCGACCTGGTCGTGCCGCGCTCGCGGATGGCGCGCGAGATGCCGCAGCTGGTCGAGCGGCTGCTCGGCGACTCCTAGCCCGTTTGGAAGGCACGCGGGATCGAGATCGGACGGTCGAGGATCCCGTGGCGCAGGTCCCAGGCCGCCCAGAGCCGCAGCACCGAACGGTCGAAGGGGGCCGGTCGCAGGGCCGGGAGCACGACCTCGAGTTGAGCTTCCTGGTCGGTGCGGTTGAGCGCCGGATTTGCTGCCATCAGGGCGTCGAGACCGGCCTGCGGGCGTTTGACGACCATCCGATAACCGCGTTCGGTGGCTCGAACCACCGCTTTGACGATCTCCGGGTTCCTCTGATGCGTCTCGCGGGCGACAGACAAGACGAGCTCCGGGTAGGCGGGGGCGCCGTAGCGGTCGACCTTGAAGATGCGCACCGGCACTCCGGCGCGACGCAAAGCCACCCCTTCGGCGTTCCAGAAGCCAGTCACCCCGTCGAGCCGGCCGGCGGCAAGCGAGGCGACGGCGTTGAAGCCGATCGTCACCCGCTCGACCGCCGACGGATCGCCGCCGTCCGCCAGTACGGTCGACTCCAGCACGGCGTCGTCGGACGGCAGGCCGGTGACGCCCACGGTGCGGCCCTCGAGGTCGCGCGGGCGGCGCACCGGTCCGTCGGCGCGCACGATCACCGAAGCCAGAGGTCGCTGGACGATCGGCAGGATGCCGACGACGTCCAGCCCGCGCTCGCGAGCCAGCCCCAGGTCGTGGATGTCGAGGATCGCGAAATCCGCCCGCCCGGCCGCGAGCAGCTTCGGGGCATCGCTCGAGTCCCCGGGCTCGCGGACCTTCAGGTCGACGCCGCCGTCGGCGTAGAACCCGCGCTCGAGCGCCGCATAGATCCCGCTGTGGACGGCGTTGGGCGTGAAGTCGAGCACCAGCGTCGCGCCCTCCGGCGCGCCCGGTTCAGCGCCGTCTCCTCCGCAGCCGGACAGCGTGGCCGCGACGAGGACGGCCGCCAGCGGCGCGGCGATCCTTCCCATCGAGGCCCGCAGGATAGTGTTGGCGGGTGGCCGAGGAGCCTGCCTCCGGGGACGACCTGCTGGCCTTCATCGAGATCCCGAAGGGCAGTCGCAACAAGTACGAGTACGACGAGGAGATCGGCCGG
The DNA here is from genome assembly GCA_963793785.1 of uncultured Actinomycetes bacterium. Lineage (GTDB taxonomy): Bacteria > Actinomycetota > Thermoleophilia > Solirubrobacterales > 70-9 > CAWCBH01. Next base: position 1,558,776 of record CAWCBH010000003.1, on the reverse strand, counting down.
GTGGTGCTGGACCGCTTTCTCTCTTCGTCGATGGTCTATCCGACCGACTACGGCTATCTGATCGACCACCGCGGCCGCGACGGGGATCCGCTGGACGCGATGGTCTGCGTCTCCGAGGCGACCTTCCCCGGCTGCGTGATCCCGGTCAAGCCGATCGCCCTGTTCAAGATGCGCGACGAGAAGGGGGAGGACGACAAGATCGTCTGCGTCCCCACCCACGACCCGGGCTGGAACACCGCCGAGACGCTCGACGACATCACCGAGCAGCTGCAGCGCGAGATCACCCACTTCTTCTCGGTCTACAAGCAGCTCGAGGGCAAGGACGTGGAGGTGGACGGCTGGCGATCGCGCGAGGAGGCGATCGAGGTGATCGCGGACGGCAGGCGCCTATACGAGCAGCACGCGGCCGGACGCTCCGGCTAGACTGCCGCCCGCCAACCGACCGAGGAGGTCTTCGCCAGTGCAGGAACGTGGGATCGCCGCCTATATCGCCGAGCTCGTAGGCACCTTCTTGCTGGTCTTTTTCATCACCAGCGTCGTGGTGCTCTTCGTCGCCTCCGGCAACCAGGCGCAGTTCGGCTCCGACTTCGCGGTGGTCGGCCTCCTGCACGCCTTCCTCCTCTTCGGGCTGATCGTCATGTTCGGCGCCGTCAGCGGCGGCCACTTCAACCCGGCGGTGACGGTCGCGGCCCTGGCGATTCGCCGCATCGACCCGATCGACGGTCTCGTCTACATCCTCGCCCAGCTCTCGGGCGGCGTCCTCGGGGCGCTGCTCACCAAGGGCCTGTTGCTCGACGAGGGCCGGGCGACCGACTACGGCGCAACCGCCGTCAGCGGCCTTCTCGGCGGCGACTTCCAGGGCGCGATCGTGGAGGCGCTCGGGACCTTCTGCCTGGTGCTGGTCATCCTCGCCGCGGTCTTCTCGGCCAAGAGCGCCAAGGATTGGGCGCCGCTGGCGATCGGGACGACTCTGGGCTTCGCGGTCCTGGTTATCGGCCCGCTCAGCGGCGCCGGGCTCAACCCGGCGCGCTGGTTCGGGCCGGCGTTGGTCGCCAACTCCTTCGGCGGCACCTGGCCCTACGTGGTCGGCCCCTTGGTCGGGGCGCTGCTGGCTGCGGCGGTCTTCCGGTTCGTGCTCGAGCCCGGCGGCGTTGCGCCGACCGAGCCGCCGGAGCGGGTGCCGGGCCAGCCGAGCACGCGGACGGGAGCACCGGGACCCGTGCGGTAGCTTGCGCGTTCGTGCGTAGAGTCACCTTCTCGCGCAACTACACGCTCTCGCTTTCGCGCACCTGCCGGTGCTTTTGCAAGTACTGCTCCTTCGCCACCCATCAGGCCCACCTCCATCCTCCTGAGGAGGTGGAGCGGCGCCTCGAGGAGGCGACGCGCCGGAACTGCAAGGAGCTGCTCGTCCTCACCGGCGAGCGGCCGGAGGTCAACCCGATCGTCGCCGAGCGCCTGCGCTCCTGGGGGCACGACGACTTCACCTCCTACGTGGTCTGGGCCTGCGAGCGGGCGCTCGAACGCGGGCTCCTTCCCCACACCAATCTCGGCGTCCTCTCCGCGGCGGACCTGGCCCGGCTGCGCGAGGTGACCGCGTCTCAAGGGCTGATGCTGGAGTCGATCTCCGGGCGCCTGATGGAGACCGTCCACGCCGGCTCGCCGAGCAAGCACCCGCAGGCACGGCTGGCGACGATCGAGGCAGCCGGTGAGCTGCGGATCCCGTTCACGAGCGGGATCCTGGTCGGGATCGGGGAGACCGAGGAGGAGCGGGTCGCCTCGCTGGAGGCGCTCGCCGAGGTGCAGTCGCGCCACGGGCACATCCAGGAGGTGATCCTGCAGAACTTCGTCCCCCACCGGCGCTACTACGGTCAGGAGGTCGCCGAGATCGCCGACGAGGCATCGCGACGCCGCTGGGAGGCGGGGATCTCCAACGGGCAGCCGGCACCGATGCCCGAATGGGCCTGCGAGGTGACGATCGAGGACATGAAGCGGCTGATCTCCGAGTGCCGGCGGCTGATGCCCGAGGTGGGCATCCAGGTGCCCCCGAACCTCTCCGACTGGTGGCCCGAGCTCGTCGCCGCCGGCGCCACGGACCTCGGCGGCCTCTCGGCCAACGGCGACCACATCTCCCCCGAGCACGCCTTCCCGAGCCCGCACGAGCTGCGCAAGACGCTGTCCCCGCAGGGCTACGCGCTGACCGAGCGCCTCTGCGTCTATCCCCAGTACATGGACCCCGAATGGATGGAGCAGGGGGTGCTGGATGTGATCAAGCTCCGCTACTGGAGCTTCATCCCCAGGCGGGGATCGGGCCGGCGTAGCGAGGAGCGGCTCGAACCCGGGCTGGCGCCGGAGGCGATCGCCAAGGGCCGCGAGGGGGCCGAGCTCACCGAGGACGAGCTGACCGCCCTGTTCGCGGAGACGCGGCCGGAGGTGATCGAGGAGATGCGAGTCGCCGCCGACGGCCTGCGATCCGAGCTGGCCGGCGAGACCGCGACCTTCGTCGTCAACCGCAACATCAACTTCACCAACGTCTGCGTGGTCGGCTGCGCCTTCTGCGGTTTCGGCCAGGGCAAGCGCTCGCCGGACGCCTACCACGTCAGCGAGGACGACTTCCGGGCCCGAATCGGCGAGGCGATCGAGTTCGGAGCGACAGAGATCTGCATGCAGGGGGGCATCCACCCCGAGTACACGCTGGAGGACTACGGCCGCTGGTTGCGGCTAGCCAAGGAGACGGCGCCCGAGATCCACCTGCACGCCTACTCGCCGATGGAGGTCCACTTCATGAGCGAGCGCTCGGGCCGGCCGCCGATGGAGGTCTTCGACTACCTGATCGACTGCGGCCTCGGGTCGACTCCCGGGACCGCGGCGGAGGTGCTCGACGACGGCGTCAGGCAGCGGATCTCCCCCAACAAGCTGCCGGTCGCGCGCTGGGTCGAGATCATCGAGGCATCCCATCGCGCCGGGCTGCGCTCGACCTCGACGGTGATGTTCGGCCACATAGAGGAGCCGCGGGAGCTGGCGCGGCACATGCGGGTGATTCGCGCCCTGCAGGAGCGGACCGGCGGGATCACGGAGTTCGTCCCGCTCAGCTTCATCCCCTTCAACACGATGCTCGGGCGCACGCATGGGATCGAGGAGATAGAGGCGGAGGAGAACCTCAAGCACACCGCCGCCTTCCGGCTTGCGCTCGGCAAGACGATCCCGAACCTGCAGGCGAGCTGGGTGAAGATGGGGCTCGAGGCGGCCACCGAGGCGCTGCGCTGGGGGGTCAACGACCTCGGAGGAACGCTTATGGAGGAGAACATCTCCCGCATGGCCGGGTCCCACCACGGCGTCCGGCTCGAGCCCGAGCAGCTGATCGCGGCGGCTCGCGCCGGCGGACGGGTGCCGGCGCAGCGGACGACGCTGTACGAGATCGTCGAGACCTACTGAGGCGTCGTGCGGGGGCTGGTACTCGACGAGCAGCGGCGACCGCTGCGAGTCGCCGATCTTCCTGAGCCTTCACCCGGGCCGGGAGAGGTGCGCATCGAGGTGCGGGCGTGCGGCGTCTGCAGGACCGACCTGCATATCGTCGACGGCGACCTCGAGGAGCCGAAGCTGCCGTTGATCCCCGGCCACCAGATCGTCGGCGTGGTGCGCGACTCCGGCTCCGGGGCGCAGCGCTTCGAGGCCGGCGAGCGGGTCGGGGTGCCGTGGCTGGGCTGGACCTGCGGCGAGTGCCGGTTCTGCCGGGCGGGCCGGGAGAACCTCTGCGACCGCGCCCGCTTCACCGGCTACGACGTCGACGGGGGCTACGCGGAGGTCGCGGTGGCCGACGAGCGCTTCTGCTTTCCGATCCCGGAGGGCTACCCCGACGAGCAGGCGGCGCCGCTGCTTTGCGCGGGCCTGATCGGTTACCGGGCGCTGCGGCTGACCGGAGATCCCGAGCGCCTCGGCCTCTACGGCTTCGGCGCCTCGGCGCACATCCTCTGCCAGCTCGCGGCGCACCAGGGCCGGCGGGTCTTCGCCTTCACCCGCGAGGGCGACGCCGAGGGCCAGCGCTTCGCGCGCGAGCTTGGCGCCGAGTGGTCGGGGGTGGCAACCGGCCCGGCGCCGGAGCCGCTGGACGGAGCGATCGTCTTCGCGCCTTCCGGCGAGCTGGTACCGGCGGCGCTGCGCGCGACCGCCAAGGGCGCGGCCGTCGTCTGCGCCGGCATCCATATGAGCGAGATCCCGGCCTTCCCCTACGAGATTCTCTGGGGCGAGAGGCAGCTTCGCTCGGTCGCCAACCTGACCCGCCGCGACGGCGAGGAGTTCATGCGGATCGCGCCGGAAGTCCCGATCCGGACCACCGTCCAGGCCTATCCGCTCGAGTCTGCCGACGCCGCGCTGGAGGACCTGCGGAGGGGTAGAGTTCGCGGTGCGGCGGTGTTGAGCCATGGCTGACGTGACGGTCAAGCAGCTCGAGGACTTCGAGGCGATCTTCGGCGGCGGCATGCGCCGGGTCCGGGCCGGGCTCGGGATCACCTCGTTCGGGATCCAGGTGATCGAGCTGCCGCCCGACTTCTCGATGTACCCCGAGCACACCCACTCCCACGACGAGCAGGAGGAGGTCTACACCGCGCTCAGCGGCCAGGCGACCCTGCAGGTCGAGGGCGAGTCATATGACCTCGTCCCCGGAGTCTTCGCCCGCGTCGGTCCCGGCGTCAAGCGCAAGCTCCGCACCCAGGCGGAGGGGGCGCAGCTGCTGTGTCTCGGCGGCACCCCCGGCAAGCCCTACGAGGCGCCGGAGTGGACCGAGGAGGGTGGGTCGACGCCGCCGATGCCCGGCAAGGAGCATGCCGAGCACGCGGAGCCTGCTGCCGGCGCCGCCGGCTAGCGGAAAAGGTCTTCGTCGCGGGGGCGGCGCAGCGCCGCGGCTCCCTCTCCATCCGAATCCGTGATGTAGCGCCCGAGGCCGCGGACGATCGCCACCGGCGTTCGGCTGGTCTTGTCGCGGACCAGGTCGGCTGCCGCGGCAGCCTCGTCGGCGACCGCGATCAGCGTCGCCGTCAGCTCGCGGCCGTGGGCGTCGCTTCGACCGCGCCAGTCGTCGAGCGATCGCAGGCCGGCGCAGCCGATCGCGGCCTCGGCCTGGCCGAGCCGCCAGGCGCGGCCGATGCTGTCGGAGACGATCACGGCCGGGCGGATGCCGGCGGCGGCGCCGATCTCGGCGCGGATCCGGCGTGCCGAGGCGTCCGCATCCTCGGGCAGGAGGGAGACCGTCTCCGCGCCGGGCAGGTTCGAGGTGTCGATGCCGGCGTTGGCGCAGACGATCCCCTGGTGGGTGTCGGTGATCAGGACGCCCCGCTCGGCTCGGAGGACCTCGCGACTCTCGGCGAGGATCAGCTCCACCAGGCGCGGATCCTTGCCCAGCCGGGCCGCCAGCTCCACGGCACGCTCTCCTGGCTTCACCGAGCTGAGATGCCGGACCCGGCCCTCGGCCTTGGAGACGATCTTCTGGGAGACGTCGATCACGTCGTCGCCGGCGAGCTGGGCCCGGGCGGCGATCATCGCCCCGAGGTCGGCTCCGGCTTCGATCTCGGGCAGGCCGGGGATCGGGACGACGTGGAGCTCCATCGGCGATCAGATCCCCAGCACCTTTGCGGTCCGGGCCGCGCCGGCACGACCGCTGTGGAGCTCTCGGGTCAGGGCGATGATGTCCGCAGGGGTGTCGAGGTCGAGGGCGAGCGATTCGAGGCGCTCGACCGAGAACGGCAGCCCGGCTTTGCGAGCCGCCTCGATGTGTCGTTCGCAGCTGTCGGGCCCGAAGGCGGGAGCGATCGCATCGGGCGGCGCGAGGACGAGCGAGTTGGTGCCGCTGCCGTGTCGATCCGGCACCACTGCCGCATAGCGGTCCGGGACCCCGGTCAGGAGTCGATCCAGCTCCCGCGGGTCGAGCAGCGGGCAATCGCCGGGCAGCAGGGCGACGCAGCTCACGCCCAGCTCGCCGGCCCGCCGCACCCCGATCTGCGCCGCCTCCGAATGCCCGGCATCGGCCGGATCCTCGACCAGCTCCGCCCCGGCGGCGGCGGCCAGGGAGGTGGCCGCGGGCTCGCCGCTGACGACGATCGACCGCTCGATCATCCGGGCCTGGCCGATCGCCTCGAGAACGTCCTCGAGCATCGCGCCGACAAGCTCGATCCGGTCCTGCTCGGAGAGGCCGAGGCGCTGCTTGGCGGCGCTGAAGCGCTTCACCGGCACGATCGCGGTCGCCTTCACGCCGCCTTCACCAGCTCGGCGGCGAACTCGAGCACCTCGATGGCGACCCGTTCCCGGCCCTTGCGGCCCTCCATCAGCGTCGCGGCCGCGTGGGTGCGGAGCTCGGCCGGTGGAGGATCGGGGTCGTCGCGGTCGACCACCATTGCGTCCAGGAGGCCGGCGTAAAGCGAAGCGACGCCGGCCGCGGTCGCCGGTCGGCCGACGGCCTGCATGAACCTCTCGGTCGGGCCCTTGACGACCCGGCCGGCGACGAACGGGCTGACCGCGATGATCGGGGCCGGTGAGGCCGTGAGCGCCTGCCGAAGCCCCGGCACCGCCAGGATCGGGCCGATGCTGATCACCGGGTTGGAGGGCCCGATCACGATCGCCTCGGCAGTCGCGATCGCATCGAGGACCTCGGGGGTCGGCTCCGCGGCCTCGATCCCGCCCAGCTCGACCGCCTCCACAGCCGGCTCTCCCCGATCGACGATCAGGTACTCCTGCAGCGGGCGCCAGCCGGCCGCGGTCCGAACCCGGGTCCGCACCGCCGTCTCGCTCATCGGCAGCACCCGGGCTCGGGCACCGGCGCCGCGGGCGATCTGCGCCTGGGCGTCGGTGACCCGGCCTCCCTCGCTGACGAAGTGGGTCCGGTAAAGGCAGGTGGCGAGGTCGCGGTCGGAGAGCCGGAACCAGTCCGGCGCCCCGAGCTGGACCAGCCGCTCGAAGGCGGAGAAGCCGTCGTCGCGAATCCCCCATCCACGCTCCTCGTCGATCTCGCCCGCCAGCCAGTAGGTGATCAGGTCCGGGTCCGGGGAGACATGCAGACCGAAGGCCTCGATGTCGTCGGCGGTGTTGGCGATCAGCGCCAGGTCGCCCTCCAGCAGCTCCTGCATCCCGGCGCCCAGCTTGGCCCCGCCGGTGCCTCCCGCCAGCAGCGCGACCTTCACGGCACCGGATCGCGCTGAGCGCGATGCTTCGCCCGCTCCGCGCTCACGCGAAGTGATCTTGGTCCGGCAGCCCCGTGATCCGGATCCCGGCGTGGGTCTTGTAGCGGCTGTTGATCGAGATCAGCAGCGGGGTCAGCTGCTCGACGATCCGCGCCGCCTCGAGCGGGCCGGCGTTGACGGCCCGCAGACCAGGGATCAACTCGACGATCCGGGCGACGCGGGCCTTGTCGGCCTTGCGGTCGCCGCAGATCAGCACGTCCTCGGCAAGCTCGTGGGAGGGGTCGGCGAGGATCGGGGCGCTGATCGTGTGCAGGGCCGAGACCACCGTCACGCCCTCCGGGACCATCTCCTGTGCCTGCTGGGCGGCGGACCCCTGCCAGACGCCGAGCGAGCGGGTCGCCTTGCCGCTGACCGCGGCCGCCAGCGGCACCGTGCAGTCGACGAGCAGCTGGCCGGGCCGGAGCGATTCGCGGAGGTTGTTGAGGTTCTCCGACTGGGCCCGGAACGGGACCGTGAGGAACACGACCTCGGCGCGACCCGCGGCCTCCTCGTTGACGAGGCCCTCGACCTCGGCGCTCGGAACCCGCTCTTTCAGCTTGGCGGCCGCTTCCGCGGCTCGCTCCGGCGAGCGGGATCCGATCACGATCGAGGCTCCCGCCGTGGCCCAGCGAAGCGCCAGCCCGGCGCCCAGCGCACCGGTACCGCCGACGATCGGGATCGGTTGCTCGGCGTCCGCCATCGCGCGGGCAGTCTAGGCACCGACCCCCATATGCTGCGAGAACTGTGAGGCTCGAGGGGCGAAAGGCGCTCGTGACCGGGGGCGCGAGCGGCATCGGGGCGGCAACCGCGCGCCGGCTTGCGGCCGAGGGGGCGGAGGTCTGGGTCGGCGACCTGAACGAGCAGGGCGCGGGGGAGGTGGCGGCCGAGATCTCCGGATACGGGCTGCACCTGGACGTCACCGACCTCGACTCGGCGCGGACCGCGGTGGAGGCGCCGGGAACCCTCGACATCCTCGTCAACAACGCCGGCACGGACGAGTTCGGCTTCTTCACCCAGACGACGCCCGAGCAATGGGAGAAGGTGATCGCGGTCAACCTCAACGGGGTCTTCAACTGCACCGCGGCGGCGCTGCCCGGGATGCAGGAGGCGGGCTACGGGCGGATCGTCAGCATCTCCTCCGAGGCTGGCCGGGTCGGCTCCAAGGGCTCGGCGGTCTACTCGGCCGCGAAGGCGGGCGTGATCGGCTTCACGAAGGTGATCGCACGCGAGAACGGGCGCTACGGGATCACCGCCAACGCGATCGCGCCGGGCCCGATCGAGACGCCGCTGTTGATGGGGGCGAAGCAGTTCGGCGAGGTGGGGGAGAAGATCATCGAAACGATGCGCTCGTCGACCCAGATGCGACGGCTCGGCACCCCGGACGAGGTCGCCGCTGCGGTGGCCTTCCTGGCTTCCGACGACGCCTCCTATGTGACCGGCGAGACGCTCGGGGTGAGCGGCGGGTTGGGGATGGTGTGAGCGAAGGGTCCTCGCGCAAGCTGATGCCGCTGAAGGACACGGTGCCGAGCAGCGAGCGGCCCGCCGAGACGACGCTGGAGCCGGGCCTGGAGCGCAGCGAGGACTTCGAGGTCGCCGACCGGCTGATCACCGACGTCGGCGGCACGATCGGCATCCGCGTCCTCTCCACGCCGGCGATGGTGGCGGTGATGGAGCGCAACTCGGCCGTCCTCGCCTACCAGAACCTTCCCGAGGGGCAGGCGACGGTCGGCTTCGAGGTCTGCATCAAGCACGTCGCCGCGGCCGGCGAGGGCGCGATCTGCACCGTCAGCTCGCGCTTGCGCGAGGTCGTCGACGACCGCAAGCTCCGCTTCGACGTCGAGGTGCGCGAGGGAGAGCGAACGATCGGCGTCGGCACCCACGAGCGCCGGGTGATTGCGGTCGGCGCCGTGAAGAGCAACTGAACCTCCCGCAGTACCCCAGGAGCGGTGACTCCGGGACGTTCGCCGCCTAATCTGACTTACATGCCCGAGCTACCCAGCCAGGTCCGCATCCGCGAGGTCGGCCCCCGCGACGGCTTCCAGAACGAGCCGGAGGTGATCCCGACCGCGGACAAGGTGCGGCTGGTGGATCTGCTCTCGGCGACCGGTGTTCCGCGCCTGGAGATCACCTCGTTCGTGCGTCCGGACGTGATTCCGCAGCTCGCCGACGCCGCCGAGGTTCTGGCCGCGGTGCGCCGGCGCGAGGGAGTCGCCTTCTCGATCCTGATCCCCAACCAGCGAGGGCTGGAGCGAGCGCTCTCCCAGCGCGACCGATTCGACGAGATCAATCTCTTCCTCTCCGCGTCGGAGACCCACAACCAGCGCAACGTCAATCGGCCGGTGGAGGAATCGCTTGCCGGCCTGGAGCGAACGATCGGCGCCGCTCGCGAGGAGGGCCTCCGCTGCGAGGGGGTGATCTCGGTCGCCTTCGGCTGCCCCTACGAAGGCGAGGTGCCGCCGGACCGGGTCTTCGCGATTGCCGAGCGCCTCGCCGCGGCGGGATGCGAGGAGATCGCCTTCGGCGACACGACCGGGATGGCGAACCCGCGTCAGGTGCGCGAGTTCTTCGCCGCGGCGCGGGATCGCCTCCAGGGAGCCGAGCTGACCGCGCATTTCCACAACACGCGCGGGCAGGGCCTGGCAAACGTGCTTGCCGCCCTTCAAGAGGGCGTCAGCTCGTTCGAGTCGAGCTTCGGTGAGCTGGGCGGGTGCCCCGTGCCGCCCGGCTCGACCGGAAACGTCTCCACCGAGGACGTCGTCTCGATGCTGCACGAGATGGGGGTCGAGACGGGGATCGACCTGCCTGCATTGGTGGAGGCATCCCGGGCGGCCCAGACGACCCTGGGCCGCCCGCTCGGCGCCCACGTGCTCCGGGCGGGGCCCGTCGATTGGCACCGCAGCGCCGCCGGTTGACCAGTCCGGTCGCACGCGCGTCGGCCCGGTTTTCCGCCCAAATTGCGCCTTCGCTGAGCTGACGCAATGTGAGCGTTTACTCACCGGACTACGGTGGTAGCGACGGGGGAATGCCTGTGCGCCGAACGAGGGAATGCCGGGCAAGGGAATGCCGATTCACCTGTTCACGAACAGCCAGGAGGAGAGCCGATGAGTCACCAGCGCCTGTCGCCGCTCGACGCCGCCTTCCTTTCGGTGGAGAGCCCAACCGCCCACATGCACGTCGGATGGGCGGCGGTCTTCACGCCCCCTGAGGGAGCCGTACGACCCAGCTTCGAGCAGCTTCGCGACCACATCGGGCGGCGGCTGCCGCGGGCGCCTCGCTACCGCCAGCGGCTGGCGCGGGTGCCGCTGGGCATGCACAACCCCGAGTGGGTGGACGACCCCGGTTTCGATCTCGATCGGCACGTCGTGCGCTCCGGCGCCTCGACGCTGAGCGAGGTCGTCGACCGCACGATGTCGGAGCAACTTCCGCGCGACCGTCCGCTCTGGCAGATCTGCATCGCCGACCGGCTCGAAGACGGGACCCTGGCCGTCGTCGGCAAGGCGCACCACTGCATGGTCGACGGAATCGCGGCCGTCGAGCTGGCGTCCCTGCTGCTCGACCCCGACCGCGACCCCGAAGAGCCCGAGCCGCAGCGCTGGGAGCCGTCGGAGCCGCCTGCCGAATCGCAGCTCTTCCTGCGCGCCTTCGCCGATCGTGTCCGCGAGCAGCTGCGCCTGGCGGCGATGTCCGCCCGCCTCGCAGCCTCTCCGGCCCGACTTCTCGAGCTTCCGGGCACGATGCTCGGGGCCTCGAAGGCCCTGGCCGGCTCGCTGCGTCCCGCCGCCTCCGGCACCCCCCTCAACGAGCCGATCTCGCCGCTGCGCCACCTGGCCCTGCTCGAGCGCCCGCTCCACGACCTGCGGACGATCAAGAGCGAGTTCGGGGCGACGATCAACGACGTCGTCCTCGCCGTCGCGGCCGGTGGCGTGCGGCAGTTCCTCGAGCAGCGCGGGGAGGGGTCGCTGCGCCTGAAGGCGATGGTCCCGGTCAGCGTGCGCGACGACTCCGGGGAGGACGAGCTCGGCAACCGGATCTCGTTCATGTTCGTCGACCTGCCCTGCGACCAGGCCGACGCCGTCGACCGCCTCAAGGCGGTGCGGGCCGACGCCGGCGCCCGCAAGGAGGTGGGTGAGCCGGAGACAGCCGACTCGCTCCTGCGCTCGATCGCCTACCTGCCGCGGACCCTGCAGATGGCGGCTTCGCGACTGGTGGCGAGCCCGAGGATCTTCAACCTGGTCGTCTCCAACATCCCCGGTCCCCACGAGCCGCTCTACATGCGCGGCTGTGAATTGCGCCGCGCCTTCCCGGTCGTGCCGCTGGCCGACCAGCACGGGCTCTCGATCGGCTTCACGACGGTTCGCGACCGAGCCTGCTTCGGGCTCTACGCGGATCGCGAGTCGCTGCCGGAGTCCGATGCGCTGGCGGCGGCGATTGATCGTGAGCTCGACGAGCTGCTGGCCAGGTGCGAGGCGCCGACAGCCGATATGGTCGCCGTGTGAGAAGCGACGCCTTTCGCCGCGCCGCGGAAGCGAAGGACTTTGCTGCAGCGACCGAGCTCTTCGCCGAAGACGTCGTCTTCCGCAGCCCGGTCGTCTTCAAGCCCTACGAGGGCAGAGAGGCGCTGCTGATGATCCTCGGCGCCGTGGCGCGTGTCTTCGAGGACTTTCGCTACACCGATCAGGTGGAGACCGGCGACACCGCTGTGCTCCGCTTCGAGGCGCAGGTGGGCGACCGCGATGTACAGGGAGTCGACATCCTGCGCTTCGACGGCGAGCGGGTGACCGAGCTGACCGTGATGGTGCGACCGATGAGCGGCATGCACGCGCTCGCCGAGGCGATGCAGCGCCAGCTCGAGGCCGCTTCGACCTAGCCGGTCCGACTAGGCTCCGCGGCCGTCGCGACCGCGAGAAAAGGAGATCGTGTGGAGATAGGCAAGGTAGGCGTCGTCGGCTGCGGGTTGATGGGGCACGGAATCGCCCAGATCTGCGCCCAGGCCGGCTGGGAGGTCGTGGTTCGGGAGGTCGATCAGGATCGCCTCGATGCCGGGATCGGCAAGATCGAGAAGCAGCTCTCGCGCGCGGTCGAGAAGGGAAAGGCCGAGCAGGCCGATGCAGATGCCGTGCGGGCGCGCATCCACGGGACGCTGGACTACGCGGACCTGGCCGACTGCGATCTGGTCATCGAAGCGATCACCGAGAACCTCGAGGCCAAGCTCGAGATGTGGCGAGAGGTTGACGGGATCGTCAAGGACGATGCGGTCTTCGCCACCAACACCTCCTCGCTGGCGGTTGCCGACCAGGCGGCTGCGACCAGCCGGCCCGAGAGCTTCATCGGGCTGCACTTCTTCAACCCCGCCCAGGTGATGCCGCTGCTGGAGGTGGTGCGGGCCGGCTCGACCGACGATCACGCCTACGACCACGGCTTCGAGCTGGGCCGCGAACTCGGCAAGACCACGGTCGCCGCCGGCGACAACCGCGGCTTCATCGTCAACCGGCTGCTGGTTCCCTACATGCTGGACGCGATCCGGGCTCTCGAGCAGGGGGTGGGGTCGATCGAGGACATCGACACCGCGATGATGGCGGGGGCCAGCCATCCGATGGGACCTCTGACCCTGGCCGACTTCGTCGGTCTCGACACCCTCGCCTCGATCGGCGAGGTGATGGTCGAGGCCTACGGCGAGCAGCGATTTGCACCCCCCGAAACGCTGAAAAAGTTGGTAAATGCTGGGCATTTCGGCCGCAAGTCGGGTCGGGGCTTCTACGATTACTCCGGCGACAAGCCGAGTCCGGTGGATCCGGGCACGTAGCAGCCAAGGGGGCAAGGAGAGAGAGTGGACCAGGACAGCGTCGAGAGGATTCGCAGCGCCACCTTCAACATGGCCCGCCGCGGCTATGACCGCCGCGAGGTGGACACGTTCCTGCAGCAGCTCGCGGACTGGCTGGAGGGAGGCGGAGAGGAGCAGGCCCATTCGGAGCTGATGCAGCGCGAGCTGGAGCGGATCGGCCGCCGCACCGCGAAGGTGCTGACCGTCGCCGGCGAGGCGGCGGATGCGCTGAAGGCCGACGCCGAGGCCGAGGCGCGCGAGGCGCTGGACGAGGCACGTATTGCCGCCAACGCCGCCCGCGTCGAGGCCGACCGATACTCCGAGAAGATCCGTGCCGCGGCCGACGAGTACTCCCTGGCCGAGCGGGGGAGGGTGGACGCCTATGCAAACGAGACCCGCGCCGAAGTCGACGCCTACGACCAGCAGACCCGAATCGGCGCCGATGCCTATGCGGGGGAGACTCGGGAGGCGGCCGAAGCGCTGTCGCGCGACCTTCGGGCCGACGCCGAGCATGACGCGAAGGACATGCGCGGTGCCGCCAAGGCCGAGGCGGAACGCACTATGCGCGAGGCGCGCAAGCAGCGCCAGAGCCTGGAGACCGTGATCGCGGATCTCGAGCAGCGCCGCGAGCTGCTCCTCGACAGCCTCGAGCAGCTTGCCGGCTCGCTGGCCGGCACCGCCAGCAAGCACCGCGGCACCGATACCGGCGACGCCCCCACAGCCGGGACCAGGGACCCCGCCGAGAACCCGGCGTGACCGACATCCTTCCCGCGCTCGAGGCGGCGCTGGAGGGCGGACCTCAGCGCCACCACCAGAAGGTCGCCGAGCAGGGCAAGCTCGAGGTGCGCGAGCGCGTGAAGCGGCTGGTCGACCCGGAGTCGTTTACCGAGGAGGCGCTGCTCGCCAACTGGCAGGAGGAGGGGCTGGGCGCTGACGGGGTCGTCACCGGCCTGGCACTGGTCGGTGGGCGGCGGGTGGCGCTGATGGCCAACGATCCGACCGTGAAGGCGGGATCGTGGGGCCCGAAGACGGTCGAGAAGATCCTCCGCATCCAGGAGCGGGCGCTGAAGCTGCAGCTGCCGATGATCTACCTGGTCGATTCGGCGGGGGCGCGAATCACCGACCAGGTGCAGATGTTCCCCGGCCGCCGCGGCGCGGGGCGGATCTTCCACACCCAGGTGCGGCTCTCCGGGCAGGTGCCGCAGGTCTGCCTCCTGTTCGGGCCCTCGGCCGCCGGAGGCGCCTACATCCCCGCCTTCTGCGACGTCGTGATCATGCGCGAGGGCAACGCCTCGATGTACCTCGGGTCGCCGCGAATGGCGGAGATGGTGATCGGCGAGACAGTGACCCTGGAGGAGATGGGCGGCGCGAAGATGCACACGGCCGTCTCGGGCTGCGGGCACTTCCTCGCCGAAAGCGACGCCGAGGCGATCGACACCGCTCGCCGCTATCTCTCCTACATGCCGCAGAGCTGGCGCCACGATCCGCCACCGGCTCCGCCGGCGGAGCCGGCCTCGGCCGCGTCGATCGCCGAGATCGTCCCCGGTGACGAGAACCGGCCCTTCGACATGGCCGAGCTGCTCGACGTGCTGCTGGATGCGGAGTCCTTCCTCGAGGTCCACCGGCGCTGGGCGAAGGAGCTGATCGTCGGCTACGGGCGCCTCGACGGGCGTGTGGTCGGAGTGGTCGCAAGCCAGCCGAAGCAGAAGGGCGGCGTGCTGTTCGTCGACTCGGCCGACAAGGCGGCGCGGTTCATCCAGACCTGCAACGCGTTCAACGTGCCGCTGCTGTTCCTCGCCGACGTGCCGGGGTTCATGATCGGCACCGCGGTCGAGCGCCAGGGGATAATCCGCCACGGCGCGAAGATGATCAGCGCCGTCAGCGAGGCGACGGTGCCGAAGATCTCGGTGATCGTTCGCAAGGCATACGGCGCCGGGCTCTATGCGATGGCGGGACCGGCGTTCGAGCCGGACTGCTGCATCGCTCTGCCGACCGCGTCGATCGCGGTGATGGGGCCGCAGGCCGCGGTCAACGCCGTCTTCTACAACCAGATCCAGGCGATCGAGGATCCCGAGGAGCGGGAGCGCTTCGTTGCCGCCAAGCGCGAGGAGTACGCAAGCGACATCGACATCCTCCACCTCGCCTCCGAGCTGGTCGTCGACGCGGTGGTCGAGCCGGACCGGCTGCGCGAGGAGCTGATCGGCCGCTTCGCGATGGCCGAGGGCAAGGACCGCGCCTTCGCCGAGCGGCGCAACCCGGTCACCCCGGCCTAGGGCGATGTCGCAGGAGAACGTCGAGGTCTTCAAGCGCGCGATTGACGCGATCAACCGCCCAGATGCCGAAGCGCTGCTGTCGGAGCTTGACCCCCAGGTCGAGTGGCATTCGGCGATTCTGATCGCGATGGGTGGGGAGCAGGCGATCTACCGGGGACACGCGGGCGTTCGCGAGTGGCTTCGAGATTTGTACGAGACGCTTTCTGAGTTTCATCTCGAGTACTCGGAGATTCGAGACCTTGGCGACCGGACGGTCGCAATCGGCCGCATCCGCGCCCGCGGCACGGCAAGCGAGGCCGAGATCGAATCGCCTCACGGTGCGGTAGCCGAATTCAAGAACGGCAAGGGAGTCCGGATTCAAACCTTTTTCGATCCCAAGGAGGCCCTTGAAGCCGTCGGGCTGCGGAGTAGCCGTGGCGAGTCCGCTAGCCGTTTCGCCAGACCCTCCTAGGAGGCGACGGGCGTGGCGGCCCAGTGCTCGGCGCCGCCGGGAGCGGTTCCCGGCGTGCCGTCATCGCTGGCACACCCGCCCAGCCCGGCTGCTCGGCCACCCGGCGCCGGGCGGCCTCTACGCCTCCGCGGCCTACCCGGTTCAGTTAGCGAGCCTATCCGCCAGATCCGTGAAGTAGTCAAGGGCTGCAGGGTTGGCGAGCGAATCGCGACTGGCGGCCTTCTCGACCGGCGTCCCGGTGAGGATCCGCTTCACCGGCACCTCCAGCACCTTGCCGCTGAGGGTGCGCGGGACCTCGGCGATCTGGAAGACCTCATTAGGCACGTGGCGCGGGGAGCACTGCTCGCGGATCCGCCGCTTGATCTCCGTCGTCAAGTTCTCGTCGAGCGTCATGCCTTCGCGGAGAACGACGAACAGCGGCATCCAGCCCTCGGTCCCGGCCCGGGGAATGTCAACCACGAGGGCGTCGGTGACCGCGTCGACGGTCGCGACGGCGCGATAGATCTCGCTGGTCCCCATCCGGACGCCCTGCCGGTTGATCGTCGAGTCCGAGCGCCCGTAGATCACCGCGGTGCCACGCGGGGTGATCTCGATCCAGTCCCCGTGCCGCCAGACGCCCGGGAAGTGCTCGAAGTAGCTGGCCCGGTAGCGGCTGCCGTCTTCGTCGCCCCAGAGGAAGACCGGCATCGAGGGCATCGGCTCGGTGACGACCAGCTCGCCGACCTCGCCGACGACCGCCTTGCCGTCCTCGTCCCAGGCCTCCACCTTGGCGCCCAGCGCCCGTCCCTGCAGCTCGCCGCGGTAGACGGGCAGCAGCGCCACTCCGCCGACGAACGCAGTGCACAGGTCGGTGCCGCCGCTGGTCGAGAAGAGCCAGGTGTCCTCGCCGATGTGCTCGTAGATCCAGTCAAAGCCCTCGGGGGAGAGGGGGGAGCCGGTCGAGCCGACGGCGGCCAGGCTGGAGAGGTCGCGGCCTGCGCCCGGCTCGGAGCCCTCCTTCATGCAGGCGGCGATGTAGCTGGCGCTGGTTCCGAAGCAGGTGACACCGGCGCCCTCGGCGAGATCCCACAGCACGTCGATGTCGGGATGGCCGGGGTTGCCGTCGTAGGTGACGATCGCCGCCTCGGTCAACAGGCCCGAGACGAGGAAGTTCCACATCATCCAGCCGGTGGTCGTGAACCAGAACAGCCGCTCGCCGGGATGCAGGTCGACGTGTAGGTGCAGCTTCTTCAGGTGCTCGAGGAGGATCCCGCCCTGGCCCTGGACGATCGCCTTCGGCAGGCCGGTGGTGCCGGACGAGTAGAGGACCCAGAGGGGGTGGTCGAAGGGGACCCGCTCGAAGTCGAGCGCTGCGCCGGGGTCGGCCTCGGTCAGCTCGTTCCAGGAGGTTGCGTCGCCCAGCGGTGAGAGATCCGGATCGGGATCGAGGTAAGGGAGCACCACCGTGCGTCGCAGCGAGGGCATCTGCTCCTGAAGGTCGGCGACGACCCGGAGGCGATCGAAGTCGCGGCCGCCGTAGCGGTAGCCGTCGACGGAAAACAGGACCTTGGGCTCGATCTGGGCGAAGCGGTCGATGACGCTGGCGGGGCCGAAGTCGGGCGAGCAGCTCGACCAGACGGCGCCGATCGAGGCGCTGGCCAGAAAGGCGACGATCGCCTCCGGGATGTTGGGCAGGTAGGCGACGACGCGGTCGCCGGGCCCGACGCCGAGTGATCGCAGGCCGGCGGCAACGGCGGCCACCTGGCCGCGCAGCTCTCCCCAGGTCAGCTCCTCCAGCTCACGCAGCTCGGAGGCGTGGACTATTGCGACCGCGGAGTCATCCTTGCCGCGAAAGACGTGCTCGGCATAGTTGAGTCGGGCGCCCGGAAACCACTCCGCCCCCGGCATCTCCCGCGAGGCGAGCACGGTCTGATAGCCGTTCTCGGAGACGACCTCGAAGAAATCCCAGATCGAAGCCCAGAAGCTGTCGAGGTCGTCGACCGACCACTGCCAGAGCGCCTGGTAGTCGTCGAACCGCAGCCCGCGCTCGGCCCCGAGCCAGCGCATGTACTCGGTCAGCCGCGAGCGCTCGACCAGCCGGGGCGACGGCACCCAGAGTGGGTCCACGCCGCGCTTATACCTGACCGGCGGCCTGGGGCGCCGCGGCGAGGCCGCGTCCGACGTCGCGGTCCAGCGCCCGCACCAAGGCCAGCGTGAACTCCACGGCCCTGGTCATCGCCGCCTCGTCGAGCTTGTCCGGGGTGTCCTCCGGCATGTGGTAATAGGGCGGCGTCATCCCGTTATCGAGGCCGAGGATCGAGGTGGCGCGGAAGCCGCGGGCACGGGCCGGGAGGGCGTCGGTGTGGGTCGGAATCCGGATCGGTGTCGAGCCCGACTCCGTCGCGGTGGCTACCGCCTCGCACAGCTCCAGCAGGCGGCGGTCCATCGGATAGCTGACGATCGCCCCCTCGGAGGCCAGGTAGCGGACGTCGCCGTGCGAGACGGAGTCGACGTTGACGAAGAAGGTTCGCTCGCGGTCGAGCTCCTTGCGGTGGGCCTGGACGTAGGCGGCCATGCCCTGGGCGTTGCACTCCTCGGCGCCGGGTAGGACGACCCAGACGTCGAGGTTTTGCGGCGGGTCGTCGTCGAGGGCGGCGGTGACCGAGAGCACGGCCGCGACCCCGGAGGCGTTGTCATAGGCGCCGGGGACGACGGCGGAGAGAGCGATGTCGACCACCAGCGCAAAGGCGATCAACAGCACGATCGTCGGCGCCAGCTGGACGACGTCGAGCCAGCCGGCTCCGACTCCCGCCATCCGCAGCCCGGAGATGACGAGCAGCGGGACGATCCCGGCCCAGAAGATCAACCGGATCGGCCCCAGCAGGACCCGGGCCGGCTCGGAGATCCGGCGGGCCGTGCGGGTGGAGCGCGGCCCGAAGACGGCTCCGGTCTTGGCGGCGTCGTAGTGGGCGGTCAGGTACAGGCGCGCCGGCGCCCTGGGATTGCTGCCGGGCGAGACGACGTTCTGCGATGCGCGCCGGAACAGCAGTCGCCGCAGCGCGTAGAAGCGCGTGTTCTGGTCGAGGTAGAGGGATACGGCGGCCAGGAAGACCATCGCGAAGCCCGCCGGCCCCGAGACGAGGGCGACGAGGCTGCCGGCGATCGCGAGGACGATGTGCAGCGCGATCGCCAGCGAGTACTCCGGGTGCACGTAGGTCGGCTCCAGATCGACCCGGCGGCCCATTCCGCGAATCCGTTCGACCAGCCAGTGGGCGGCGCGCCGCTCGGCGTCGGTGCCCGGCCAGCGCCCCTCGAAGGAGCAGAGCTTCTCGATCAGCTCACGGCGGCCGGCGGCGTCCACGGGCGGGGATTATCGCCGGGTGCTGGCTCTATCGTTGACATCGCGCCGGAGTGGCGGAACGGCAGACGCGATGGATTCAAAATCCATTGCCCGAAAGGGCGTGTGGGTTCGACTCCCACCTCCGGCATCGCCCAACCGGCGCACTCTGCGCCCGGCCCCCGGGACTAGATGGCGACAGTTCGTCGGACTAGGCCGGCTGCGGGGCCCGGTCGTCGGGACCAGCGCCGGCGCCGTAGTCCTCGCCGGAGCCGATCGGGCGCTCTTCCTCGACGTGCCACTCCTGGTTGAAGCCGATCATCGCGACCGCGATCAGCAGCACCTGGAGGGGAATCAGGACGACGACCAGCAGGCCGATCAGCGGCACCGGGATCAAGGCCTCGTCGAAGCCCTCCTTGTCGCGGGCGAACCAGCTGCCGGCGCCGACGGCGCAGAAGATCAGCAGCAGGATCGCGAACGCGGCCGCCACCGGGAGCACGCCGCGGTTCCAGCGGGCGACGAAGAACGCGAACAGCACGTAGAGGGCGACGTAGAGGATGCAGACGATTCCCATCCCGCCGCCGCCCTCCAGCAGCGAGAAGCCGGTGATCGTGATCACCCCCGCAACGCCGGCCGAGGCCAGCAGCAAGAGGACGATCACGAACTTGGTCGTGACCGACTCGCCCTTCTCCCTGTTCGGCCGCCAGAGCTCGTAGCCCGGTCTGGCCTCACCGACAGCCATCGACGGCGATCATAGAATCTCTGGACGGCTCGCGCGACACTTCTTGTGCGCCGACTTCCGTCTTGCGGCGATCGCGACAGAATGGGAATACGGCGCTCAGGTCCTTGGGTGGGATCTTCAGGCACGCGGTCCATGCTCGGCCTGCCTCCGCTCGCCGCAATTCGGTAGCCCTTCCGGCGGCTCGGTAGTCAAGCTTGCTGCGCAACCACCCGGCCACGGACGACGCCGCGATAGCTGACCTAGCCTAGGCGGTTGCGCGCATCGGCTTGCGTCCGATCGTGTTGCAGCGGGGTAGTGGCTTCCCGGCGATGAACAACTCAGGCCGAACAAACAGGTCTTCCCACGCGCATGAGGCGGTTCTTTCCCCGGCAGGCGTGGGCCACGGCACCTGGTGGCGGCGTCGACCTTGGTGTTGCTGGCCGCTTTGAGCGCCCTCATCATCGCGCTTGGGGCACAGGCTGCGGGCCGCACCGGCTCTGCGAGCGTTCGGGCCGAGAGCGGTTCGATCGTCCGCTTTGACGACGCTGTCCTTGACCAGGAAGGCCGCTTCATAGCACTCGGTCGGTCGTCGTCGTCACCGTTTCCGACGGACGTTGACCCAGGCGTTGCTGTCGTTATTCGCCATTCAGAAAATGGCAGCCTCGACACCACCTTTGCGGGCAACGGCGTCACAGCGTTGCGCGAGTTTCCACCGGGCGGAGAGGTCGCGGTCGGCGAGCAGAAGATCGCCGTTGCGGTTGGGGTTCACGAGGGGCCGCCCCCGCCAGGTCGGGCGGACCTCACGCTGGTGCGCTTGAACCTCGACGGGAGCCGTGATACCTCCTTCGGCGACGGTGCGATCGCGACACCTTCCTATTACGACTCGGAGTTTCCGCGCGACACGGTCAGCGAGGTCGCAATGCAAAGCGACGGCCACATCGTGATCGGGAGCAGCCCGCCGGGCGGCGGCATCGGAGATCTGATTCGCCTAACAGAGCAGGGCACTCTCGATTCCAGCTTCGGAGGTGGCGACGGAGTAGCCGAGGGGGTGCTGGCGACCTGTTGGCGTTACAGCCGGACGGGAAGATCGTGGCGGCGCGCTGGGGCGAGATCACAAGGCTCAACTCTGACGGGTCGCCCGACCTAACCTTTGGCGACGGCGACGGGGTCGTGCGTTCAGGCGTGATCGAGGGTCTCGCCCTGCAGCAGGACGGCGCAATCGTCGTGTCCCATACCGTCGCGGGCGGCTGTCACGGATGCCTAAACATGGCTCTTAAGCGTTACACCCCGCACGGGCAGCCTGACCCGAGCTTCGGCGGCGGTGACGGTTTCGTGATGGCACACGGGGCCTCGCGGGGCCTGTCGCGATCCAGGGCGAGAAGATCGTGGTGCAGTTGGTGGGGTTTTTCGGCTACCAGGTTTGGCTCGCTCGCTATACGTCAGAGGGCGAACTCGATCCCACCTTCGGCGGCGACGGCACCGTCGAGATGAAGCCCCAGGAACCATCCCCCGTGGAGCAGCCGGTGGGCATTCGGCTCGGGTCCATCGGCGTCCAGCCAAGCGGCCGCCTTCTCGCTGTAGGAGAGGCACGTCCGGCGGGCACCTTCCAAAACGTCGTGGCGCTGATGGCCTTCCGGTCCGACGGGGGATTCGACCAGTCCATCGGTCGCAAGGGGTTCGTATTCACGCCGAGACTCGTCCGCTGTCGGCAGCGGTTTGCCGATTGAGCTGGCGGCCCTACGTCTGACGTCATTACCGACTTCTTTCCGTTTGGTAGTGACGCGGTGATAGCCGGGCTTGGCGGTGACGACGAAATCGACGCGATAGAGGGAAGCGATCTCGTCTGCGCTGGGCATGGAGATGATCTGGTGCATGCGGGCCGGGGCAGCGACCGGGTCTTCGCTGGTCCAGGAGCCGACTTCGTCCTTGGGGAACGCGGCGAGATCGGCTTTTCGGCGGACCCGGCGCTGACCGGCTGCTCGGTGGGGTGAGCTTCGATTTCCTCTTCGGCGGCGCTGGCGACGATTTCCTCCGCGGTGGGGATGGCCCAGACTTTCTTCGCGGTGGTACTGGCGACGATGTCGAGCGGCCGTAAGTTGGATCTACTGAGGTGTCTCGCTACCGCTCACGTCCGCGCCGTGGGCACAGTGAATCGGTAGCAATTCGGTAGCCACCATCCTGCAATCTCGCTCGTTCGCGAAATTGACCAGTCGCCCCGATCAAGCACGCATAGGATTGCGGCCGTGCCGTTCACGCTCAGGAACCTCAAGGAGGACCTGGAGGACCTCGGGTCCAGGTTCGACGGCGCGCCGGACCTGGAGTTCCGCTTGGCGACCGAGGCGCTCGAGCTTGAGCAATCCGGCCTGGGCTACCAGCGCGTCCCACCCGGCTATCGCTTTCCGTACGGCCACACGCACAAGCAGCAGGAGGAGGTGTACGTGGTCGTGCGCGGGAGCGGGCGGATGAAGCTCGACGACGAGATCGTCGAGCTCAGGGAGTGGGACGTGGTGCGCGTCCCGCCCGGTACGTGGCGAGGCTACGAGGCCGGGCCCGACGGCCTCGAGATCATCGTCATCGGCGCGCCCAATCTTGGCGAGGCTCCGCGCGAAGACGTCGAGGGCCAGCGCGACTGGTGGGCTGACTAGCGCCAGGTAGCTGACCTAGAAGCAGGCAGCTCAAGAAGCGGGCTTCGGCGGGCCAACCTGCTCAACCGGGACCCACACGTCGCAGCGCCCCCGCCCGGACCCAGGGCCCAGAGCGGCTGGGCCGCCAGGAAGCGCTCGCCGGCGGGGGTGCGGCGCGCAGCGCATAAAGGGGAGAGAGGGGATCGGCGTTCGGGCGGAACCCCCAGCGCCGCTTGTACGCCGCGATCCCGTCATCGGCCCGAGCCGAGCAGCGGCCGCTGTCGAAGGTCGACGCCCCGCAGCGCCGTGCCTTCTCAACGGCCGCAGCGTACGCCGCGGTCAGGGCTCCCGCGCGCAGCAGCGCGTGGTCTCCGTCCGCGACGCCGAGCGGGCCCAACCAGGCCTCGCCGCCGCCCGCCGACAACACGATCACCGTCGCCACATCCCGTGCGCCGTCGCCGATCATGATCACGCGACCGTGGCGACGCATCCGGGTCCACGCGTGCTGCGGGGGAAACCAGACCTCGGAGCCGAACCGCGCTCGAGCCCACGATTCGGTCATCGCCCGGGCGCGCTCCCAGTCCGCGCTGTTGCCGGGCCGCGGGCGAAAGCCGTTGCGGCCGGCCCTGGCGAGATTTCCGCGCAAGAGCTGCGAGGGGCGCGCGGGGCGGCACCGAGTCGAGGCGTCCCTGGTAGCGAACGAACGCCGGCACCGTCAGCCAGCCGCGCCGGCGCCACCACGGCGCCGTCCAGGGATGCACCTGGACGACCTCGAGATCAGGATCGCGGTCTGCGGCAGCCGTCGAGCGGGTTTCCGCAGCTGCCGCGCCCGGGAGAAGCCCGCCAAGCCGGCTGGAGCGGGTACGGCAGCGCACGCGTATCCGCTCCCCGCCGTGCTCGAGCTCCAACCGGTGCTGGTCCATCCGCAGGAGCAGGGGCACCGAGAGCAGCCCGTGCAGGGCGATCCAAGGACCCGGGCGCCGGGACAGGCGGACGGTGAAGAGGATCCAGTAGTCGAGAGCGGCGACGCAGCGCGTCAACGCGCCCTCGAGTCGCAACGGCGCCAGCGCGCGTCGCACCGCATGGTCGCCTGCTTTCGGCACTCCCGAAGCGTATGCCGCTCACTAGGGTCACCTTCGTGCCATCCGCAGCGAGAACCGTCGCCACCGACGTCGGCAGGATCCCCACGCATGTCGCCTACGCTCGGCGGCTGGGCTCCTGGCTCCGCGCGCCGCTGGACCTGGCCGGCGCCCGCGATGTCGTCCGCACGGCCCTCGGGCGGCGCGAGGCGGAGCTGCTGGCGACCCTGCGGAACGGGGTCTACTCCCAGCCGCACAGCCCCTACCTCGCCCTGCTCCGCCACGCCGGCATCGAGCTGGGGGACATCGAGGCCGCTGTTCGCGGCGAAGGCGTCGAGGGCGCGCTGGCGAGGCTCTATGACGCCGGGATCCGCGTCACCCTCGACGAGCTGAAGGGCCGGGTGCCGATCACCCGCCCCGGCCTCGAGCTGGCGGTGAGCACGCACGACTTCAAGAACCCGCTGGCGCGGGCCGACCTGCGCCTGATCGGCGGCGGGACCCGCGCGCCGCAGCGCTACGTGCCGATCGACCTTCGCCTCTACGGCCGAGACGCCGCGCACCTGCGGCTGTTCCAGAACGCGGCTGGGCTGGAGGGCCGTCCGATCGCGGCCTGGCGTCCCTCGCTTCCCGCGAATCCCGGCATCTATCACGCGCTCCTCCACGCCAAGCTCGGTCAGCGGACCGAGCGCTGGTTCGCACAGCTACCGCCGTATCCGCCGCGCGCCTCGGTTCGCAGCAGCGGCCTGCTCGCCGTCACCCTGTCCGTCGCCGCCCTCGTGGGCGCCGGGATCCCGTGGCCCCGCCACGTCCCCCTCGAGCGGGCCGCTGAGGTCGCCCGCTGGCTTGCGGGCCATGTGGCCGCCGGGAGGCGGCCCTACCTCAACACGACGGCCAGCGGGGCCGTCCGCGTTTGCGAGGCGGCGCGGGCGGAGGGGCTCGATATCGCCGGGACCGCCTTTCGCGTTGGCGGCGAGCCCTACACCCCCGCCCGCGACAAGGTCCTGACCACAGCGGGCTGCACCGGATTCCCCCTGCTCCAGTCCAACGAGGTCGGGCGGATAGGCGTCACCTGCGCCGCCCGACGCAACATCGACGAGGTCCACCTCCTGCTCGACAAGCTGGCAGTCCTGCGGCGCGACGTGGAGGCGCGGACGCGCCGGGTCGAGGGCGCGCTCGTGCTCACCACGCTTTGGTCGCGGGCGCCGAAGCTGCTGCTGAACGTGGAGAGCGACGACACCGCGGTCGTCGAGCAGGGGCGCTGCGGCTGCGCGCTCGGGGAGCTGGGGCTCGACACGCGCCTGCACACGATCCGCTCCTGGGAGAAGCTGACCACCGAGGGCATGACCTTCACGGCTGCGCTCACGATTCGCCTGGTCGAGGAGGTGCTGCCCGAGCGCTTCGGCGGCGGCCCCACCGACTACCAGCTCGTCGAGGACCGCTCGGGGCCGATCTCGCAGGTGCTGATCCTGGTCTCGCCGCGGGTGGGCCCCGTCGACGCCGAGGCGGTACGCGAGACGGCGCTGAGCACCCTCGCCGCGGCCGGCATGGGCCCGCGCTTCATGGCCGACTCGTGGCGCGAGGCCGGGCTGCCGCGCGTCGAGCGCCGCGAGCCCTACGCCACCGGCAGGCCGAAGATCCTGCCGCTGCACGTGATCGAGGCCTAGCGGCGCTACTCCGACGGTCCCGCGCCGCCGAGCTCCACGAACCGCTCGTAGCGATCCTGCCACTCCTCCTGCTCGGCCAGGAAGGCGTCGAGGTCGATCGGCGCGGACTCGACATCGACCTCCTCTGCGAGGTCGCTGCGAACCGGCTCCAGCCCCAGGCGACGCAGCTCGCGCTGCCCCGTGCCCGTGAACCAGTCGACGAACAGCGCCGCGGCGGCCGGATGCCGCGCCCCGGCAAGTATGCCCGGCCCGTTTGGCCGGGTGACAGTCGGCTCCACCGGCGGCCGCCACGCCACCGGCGCCCCCTCTCGCGCAGCGCCGTCTACCAGGTAGGCGTACGCCGCTGCCGCGACATCGAACTCGCCGGCGGCCAGGAGCTCGACCTGAAGGGTGTGCCCGTCCACGAACCGGGCGTTGCTCGCGATCGCGGCGAAGCGGTCGCTGGCCTCCTCGGGGCTCGCTCCCTCGGCCACCCAGTACTCGATCAGGGTGCGGGCGAAGTCGGCGTCGGAGACCTCCATCACGACCTTGCCACGCCAGCGCGGATCGGCGAGATCGTCCCAGGAGCGTGGCCGCTCGCCTGCGGCCACCCGCTCGGTGTTCCACCCGAGCACATAGCGGTTCGTGCGCGCCGCGGTCCAGTCCGCGAAGAGCGCCTCGCCCGGCAGGCGGGCAGCGCCGACCGGCTCCCAGGCCGCCAGCGCACCCTGGTCGGAGAGCAGCTCCATTGCGAGTCCCGATGCCTCCGCCACATCGCCACGGATGCGACCGGCCCGCGCCTCCTCGAGAACACGCGCCGCCACGTCCTCCGAGGTGCCACGGAAGAGCTTCACCGGCACGCCGAAGCGCTGCTGGAAGGCGTCGCCGATCGCCGCCGCCAAATCCGATTCCAGCGAGGTGTAGAGATCGAGCTGTCCCTCCGCCCGCGCCATCTCGGTGAGGACGCGCTCCCGCTCCGCGGCGCCGAGGCCCTCGCACCTGCTCGCGGACCTCGGCGACCCCGGGATCGTCGCCGCTGGCGGTCTCGTCCGACTCGGTGGGGGAGTCGCAGCCAGCGACGACAGCGAGCACACAAGCCAGCGCCCCAAGCGTCGCAAACCCCCTTCGACCCGCTCGCATCGCAGGATAATAAGCGCGTGGCGAGGGCCCTGAAGGCCGGCTCGGGAGCGGGTGCGATCGTGATATCGGCCTGGCTCGCCCTCGTGCCGGCCGCCTATCTCGTCTGGAACGCCTTCACCGATGCAGACGGCCTCACCCTCGCCCACCTCACCGACGCCTACGGCGCCGATCGCCTGGGCGAGCTGGCCTGGAACTCGGCCTGGTTCACGCTCGGCACGACGCTCGTCACGGTGCCGCTGGGGGCCGCGCTCGCCTTCCTCGTCGTCCGCACCGACCTGCCGCTTCGGCGGACGATCTTCGCGCTGGTGCTCGTGCCGCTGGTGGTCCCGGGGGTGGTCAGCACGATCGGCTGGATACTGGTAGCGAGCCCGCGGACCGGGCTCGTCAACGCCCTGCTCGGGACCGGGACCGTTGACATCTTCAGCCCCGCCGGCATGGTGCTGGTCGAGTCCGCGCAGAGCCTTCCGCTCGTCTTCCTCCTGATGGCCGGCGCCTTCGCCACCGCCGACGGCACGCTGGAGGAGGCGGCGGTAGTCAGCGGCGCCCGACCGACCTCGGTCCTGCGCCGCGTCACCCTTCCCCTGGCAGCTCCCGCGCTGGCCGCGTCGGCGCTCGTGGTCGCGGTGCGAACGCTCGAAGCCTTCGAGGTGCCGGCTCTGCTCGGCCTGCCCGACGGCGTCTGGGTGCTGACGTCGCGGATCTGGCGCGCCCTGGAGCGCCTGCCGGCGGATTACGGCGAGGCGGGTGCATACGCGCTGGGCCTGGTGGTGATCATCGCGCTCGGCGTCTGGCTCTACTGGCGCACGGTGCGTTACGGGGGCGGCCTCGGCGGCGGTGCCCGACCGCGCCGCCTGCCGCTGGGACGCTGGCGCGCCCCACTCGCCGCGCTCGTCCTCGGAACCCTCGTTGTCCTGGTCGTCCTGCCCGCTGGCGATGATCCTCTACACGTCGCTGCAGCCGCGTTTCAGCGCCCTCACTCGAGGGCCTCACCCGGCTGGGGGTCGACGCCTACGCGACGCTGGCGGACGACAGCGCCTCGCTGGCGGCGCTGCGCAACTCGCTGCTGCTTGCGGCGGGCAGCGCCACCGCCGCCTCCCTGTTGACGCTGATCGCGGCGTGGCTCGTCGTGCGCGCCAAGGTGCGCGGCAGGCGGGCGATGGACTTCGCCGTCTCGGTCCCGCTCGCGATCCCAGGCCTGGTGCTCGGCGCCGCCCTCCTGTTCGTCTATCTCCGGGCGCCGCTGCCGATCTACGGCACTCTGTGGATCCTGCTGATCGCCTACGTGACCCAGGCGTTGCCCTACGGGATGCGATTCGGCGCCGCCGCTCTGGCGCAGGTCGGCACCAACCTCGAGGAGGCGGCGCAGGTGAGCGGTGCGGACCGCTGGCAGCGAGCCCGGCGGGTGCTGGTGCCTCTCGTGCTCCCGGGGCTCGTCGCGGGGTGGGTCTACCTCGCGATCAGCGCGATGCGCGACCTCGCCGCGTCGGTGGTGCTCGCCGGCCCCGACACCGGGGTGATCGCGGTGCGGATCTTCGAGCAGTACGAGTCGGGCCAGTTCCCAGAGATGGCCGCCCTGGCGGTGATCGAGCTGCTCGTGGTGGGCCTGCTCGCCATCGGCGGGGTCCTGGCGCTTCGCCGCTTTGCCCCGCGGCTCGCGCGACTCGGAGGGATGACGTGAAGCTCGAGGTGCGCGACCTCGAGAAGGAGTGGAAGGCCGCCGACACGGTGGCTTTGCGCGGCGTCTCGTTCACCGTCGAGGAGGGAGAGCTGTTCAGCCTCCTCGGCCCCTCCGGGAGCGGCAAGACGACCGCGCTTCGCTGCGTGGCCGGCCTCGAGCGCCCCGACGCGGGCACCATCGCTGTCGGGGGGCGGACGCTGCACGGTCCGGGAGTCGACGTGCCGGCCGAGCGGCGCGGGATCGGAATGGTCTTTCAGACGCCCGCGCTCTGGCCCCACATGACCGCGGCGGAGACCGTGGCCTTCCCGCTCCAGGTGCTCGACCGCCGCAGGCGCCCGTCCACCGCGGAGATCGCCGACCGGGTGCGGCGCACGCTGGCGCTGGTGCGGATGGACGGGCTGGGCGACCGTCCGGCAACCGAGCTGTCCGGCGGCCAGCGGCAGCGTCTGGCCCTGGCCCGGGCGCTCGTCACCGATCCTCCGCTCCTGCTCCTCGACGAGCCCCTCACCGGCCTCGACGCTCCCCTTCGCGACGAGCTGCTGGGGGAGCTCGTGCGCCTCAACCCCGAGCTGGGGCTGACGATGCTCTATGTGACCCACGACCAGGCCGAGGCGCTGGCGGTGAGCTCCCGGCTGGCGGTGATCCGCGATGGCTCGATCGAGCAGTGCGGCGCCCCCGCCGATATCCACGAGCGCCCCGCGACTCCGTTCGTGGCCGGCTTTGTCGGCGCCAACGTGTTGCCGGGGACCGTCGAACCGGGCGGTCGCGTGGCGGTCGACGGCGGCCGGCTGGAGATCGGCGCGCGAAACGGGTTCGCCGCCGGCGCCCGCGTGGCGGTGACGATCCGACCCGAGCGGGTGCGTGTCGTCGACGAAGATTCCGGAGCAGCCAACTGCCTCACCGGCGTCGTGACGGCGCGCCGCTACGGGGGGCTCGACTCGGACCTTCGCATCCAGGTGGCCGGCCGCGAGATCCGCGCCCGCTGCGCGACGCAGTCGGCGCCCGAGCCCGGGTCCCAGGTAACCGTGGTGCTGCCTGCCGAGGCTGTGGCGATCCTGGCCCTATGAGCTCGGGCCTCGCCACCGGGCCCGGCTGCCGCTCAGAGACGGAACCGCAGGCGGTTCCCGTTCGTGTTGCGGTAGGAATCGCGGGCGGCCCCCGCCGGCAGCGCCACCCGAGCCCCGGGCCGCCCCCTGATCACGAAGCGACCCTTCCGGCCCACCACCAGGAGCCGGCGGCCTCCGACCCGCACCCGCATCGAGCCCCTCGCCGCCCTCGCCGGCCGCCAGCTCAGGTCGCGGTTCTCGACCGCCCGGGGGTAGCGCAGCGTGACCACCGCCGTGCCGCGGCCGGCCAGATCAACCCGAGCCTCGAGGGCGGAGAGGCGCCGGAGCCGGAACGGCGCCGAGTCGAGCCGGTAGCGGTTGGCGGTGATGCGGAAGCGGTAGCGGCCGCGCCGGGCCCAGGGCGGCGCCTCCCAGCGCGCCTCGTAGCGGCCCTCCGAGTCGACTGTCCAGAGGATCTGCAGGCCGAGGTCGTCGGCGGCCTTTCGCCATCTCCCGCCGGCCCGGCGCTGCACCGTGACGAAGGCGCGGTCGAGCGGTCGGTCGCGGCCGCGCGGCCCGCCGGACCAGCGGAAGCTGGCGCGTTGCAGGCGGCGGATGTTGCCGCGGCTGGCCGAGGATCCGACCCGAGGCGGCGCCGGGCCCGAAGCGGGGGGCGTTGTCGAGCACTCCGTTGCGAGGGTCGAACGGGTCAGGCGCCGGCGGCGGCCGGCCAAGAACGAGCCGGCGAACCAGCTCCGCGAGCCGCTCCTGGATGAAGACGCCCTCGGCGCGGCCGAACAGCGTCGTGCCGCCCTTCGTAGTGCTGGCGGTCGTACTCCTCGGGCGTCGTCACATACTGGATGAAGTCGTTGGCGACACCTGAGATGACGACCCTGCGGACGCCATGCCGGGTTCCCGCCCGCAGGACCGCGGATCGCAGCCGCCGCCCCATGCCGGAGGTCATCTCACCCGGCACGGTGACGATCACCCGGTCGGCGATCCGAACCGCGGTCAGCGGAATCGCCGTCGGGAACTGGCCGGTGTCCCGGATCACCTGCACCTTGTGGCCCTGCGGTCCGTCGGCGACGGGCTGGCGATAGCCCTCGAACGCGACCCGGTCTCGTCGTAGAGCGGGCCGCGGTTCTCCTCCGATCCGGTCAGGAACGGCATCCCGACCACCGCTCGCTCGTCGACCGGCCCGACCGCAGTCGCCCGTCCGCAGAAGCATTCCCTGGTCCAGCGCACACCGAGCGCCGGCCGGCGGCTCAGGTTGCGGCCGGCGCCGCGCCATGCCCGCACCATCGCCCGCGCCTCGCGCCGCCCCACCTCGGACGCTCCCGCGGGTCCCCCGTGGCGGATCCCGGCCGTCATGTCGCCCTCGTCGGTGTTGCCGTAGGCGTTGACGACCATCTGGCCGCGCGGGACGCCCCCCAGACGCCGGATCGCGCCTTCGGCGAGCCGCGTTGCCGCTCCGTGGTGGTCGGCGTTGTAGTAGGTGAAGGTCGGCTTGACCACCGTCCCGTGGTCGGCGAACGTCGACCAGATCCCGATCGGCACCCTGCGGCCGCGCAGGTGCTTGTCGACGCGGAGCACGTTGACCAGAGGGTCGATCGTGTGCAACAACCCGAGCGGGTCGAGACCGACGCTGCCCTCGCCGACCCCTCGGATGATGCCGTGATTGGCGAGGTGCGCCTCGATGCTGCGGTTCTCGGTCAGGCCGGCGAGGCGGGTCGAGCCCCAGCCGGCGCTGGCCGGCGCGCGGTCCCGGTCGGCGCGCCGGATCGCCGTTGCGATCCGCTCGGCGAGGAAGGTGTAGAGCTGCGGATCGGCGGGGGCGGCGAGCTCGAAGTCGCTCGGGGTCGTGTCGGTCGGGGCGACGGTGTTGAAGGCGGGGTAGTTGAAGTAGCCGGCCGGGGCGCTGTGGGTGTGGGATGCGGAGACGACCACGTTGCGGGCGCTGAACCCGCGCCCGGCGACGCGCTCGGCCGCGTCTGCGACGAGGCCGTTGGGCACGGCTCCGAGGTCGACGGACACCAGCGCCACCTTGCTCTTCCCGCGCTGCAGGACGATCGCCCGCGCGAAGAGCCGTGTCAGCTGCCCCTGCGCGCGCGCGTCGGAGCGGACCCAGCCGAAAAGGTAGTAGCCGGTCTGCGGTGTGATGTCCGCCCGCCCGGCGCCGGCTCGCAGATTCGCGGCATCAGCGGGTGAAGCGAGGAGGAGCAGGGCGCAGACCACGAGGGCCACCAGTGCCGGCCGGCTGTCGCAGCGTTCGTGTCCAAACGTGCATCGTGCCACTCACGCGCCGCGCGGCGCGTCCGATACGCTCGCCGCGGGCAGGCCAATCGGCCAACGAAAGGAATGACATTTGATCCCGCTCGCCGAGTACACCTTTGGTCAAGGGCTTCTCACCGTCCTGGCGGTGTTCGTGTTCATGGCATGGATCCTGGTCCTGGCGACGATTCTCGGTGACCTCTTTCGGGACCACCAGACCTCCGGATGGACGAAGGCGCTCTGGGTGCTCTTCCTGCTCTTCCTGCCGTTCCTGGCGGCGATCATCTACCTGATCGCTCGCGGAGACGGGATGCGCGAGCGCGCCGTCAAGCAGCAGCAGGAGAGTCAGAAGAATCTCGACGCCTACATCCAGCAAGCGGCCGGCGGGAGCTCCGTCGCCGGCGAGATCGAGAGGCTCGCCAAGCTTCGCGACGACGGCACGATCAGCGCCGATGAGTTCGAGCGACAGAAGGCGAAGCTGCTCGCCTGACCCAGATCATGGAAGAAGCGATTCGAACAGTCGAGGACAACGTCGAGGCGACCGAGGCCTGGAACGGCCCGCTGTTCGAGGTCTGGATCGAGTACCGGGACCTGGTCGCCGACGGCCTGCGTGAACACGGCGAGGCGGCGATCGCGGCCCACCCGCCGCAGCAGGGCGAGCGGGTCCTCGACATCGGCTGCGGGCTCGGCGACACGACGGTGCGCCTTGCGGAGCTCGTCGGCGCCGCCGGCCACGCGCACGGGGTGGACGTCGCCGAGCGGATGATCGAAACCGCGATCGAGGAGACCACCGAGGCGGGCGTCGAGAACGTCAGCTTCGCGGCCTGCGACGTCGAGGTGACGAAGTTCGAGCAGACGTTCGACTACGCCTTCTCGCGCATGGGGACGATGTTCTTCGCAAACCCGGTGGCGGCGCTCCGCAATGTGCGCGAGGCTCTGGCTCCAGGTGGGCTGCTGAACATGGTCGTCTGGCGGCGCAAGCTCGACAACGGGGTGATGCACCGCGCCGAGCTGGTCGTCGCCGAGTACCTCGAGGAGCCGGATGAGTCCGAGGCGCCGAGGTGCGGGCCGGGGCCGTTCTCGATGGCCAACGCCGACACCGTCACCGACGTGCTCAAGCACGCCGGGTACGAGGACATCGGGCTCGCCCGCCAGGACCTGCCCTACAAGATCGGCGACGACCTCGAGCACGCCGTCGCCTTCAACATGGCGCTCGGCCCGGCGGCCGAGGTTCTGCGCATGTGGGGCGATCGGGTCGACGAGATCCGGCCGACGATCGCCGACGCGCTGCGTGAGGCGCTGGCGGAATTCGTCGTCGACGGCGGCGCCGTGGTTGCCCCGGCCTCGACATGGGCGATCACGGCGCGGGCGCCACGGTAGCCGGACAGCACCCTTCTAGAATCGTTTCAGGCGAAGCTTTCCGTCCCAGAGGAGGATCCAGATGGCCCTGCAAATTGGCGAGACCGCGCCCGACTTCGAGGCTGAGACCACCGAAGGCCCGATCAGCTTTCACGACTGGATCGGCGATTCATGGGCGGTGCTCTTCTCACACCCCAAGAACTTCACCCCTGTCTGCACGACCGAGCTCGGCTACATGGCGAAGATCAAGCCCGACTTCGAGAAGCGAAACGTGAAGATCATCGGCCTCTCGGTAGACCCGATCGACAAGCACGCCGACTGGGCCAAGGACATCGAGGAGACCCAGGGAACGGCCCCCAACTACCCGCTGATCGCGGACTCCGACTTCAAGATCTCAAAGCTCTACGGGATGCTCCCCGCCGACACCTCGGGCGATCCCGGCGAGCGCACGCCGGCCGACAACCAGACAGTTCGCAACGTCGTCGTCGTCGGCCCCGACAAGAAGGTGAAGCTGATCCTCGTCTATCCGATGACGACCGGCCGCAACTTCGACGAGGTGCTGCGGGTGATCGACTCGCTGCAGCTGACCGCCGAGCACAAGGTCGCGACGCCGGTCAACTGGCAGCAGGGCGACGACGTGATCATCGCCGGCTCGGTCTCCGACGACGAGGCCAAGGAGACCTACCCCGACGGCTGGGAGTCGCCGCGCCCCTACATCCGCATCGTCCCGCAGCCGCGCTGATCGCATATACCCCCTAGGGGTGTACTAGGCTTCTCGGCGTCGATACCCCCTACAGGTATAGGAGGCGTATGGAGGCCCATGCCGAGCACGCTCATCACCACGCAATGCCGACCGCCGGCAACGCCCTCACGGGGGTGGCGGTCAGCGCCACGCTGCACTGCCTCACCGGCTGCGCGATCGGCGAGGTGGCCGGGATGGCGATCGGCACCGCGCTCGGCTTCTCCGACCTGGGGACGATCGCCCTCGCCGTAACCCTGGCCTTCCTGTTCGGCTACCTGCTGACCAGCCTGCCGCTGCTGCGGGCCGGGCTGGCTCTCTCGGCCGTGGTCCCTATCGCCCTGGCCTCCGACACGCTGTCGATCGCGACGATGGAGGTGGTCGACAACGCGATCATGCTGCTGGTGCCGGGAGCGATGGAGGCGGGCCTCGGCGACATCCTCTTCTGGGGCGCCCTGGCGTTCGCGCTCGCGGTGGCGTTCGTGCTTACCGTGCCGGTCAACCGCTGGCTGATCGCCAGGGGCAAGGGCCACACCGCCGTGCACGCGACGGGAATCCACGGCGGTCCCGACACCCGGATCGTCGGCGCGGTGACGATCGCCGCCGCGGTCTTCGGCATCGCGGTCCTCGCCGCGGACCTCGCCGCCGGCGACGACGAGAGCCATGGCGGCGCAGCCGAGTCCTCGGCTCCGGCGCAGATGCAGGAATCCAATCCGAGCGGCCCGGCCCACGATCAAAAGGGGGAGCACCGATGACCGAGACCCGCGGCTACACGCAGAACAAGGATGCGATCCGCAAGCGGCTCAATCGCGTCGAAGGCCAGGTCCGCGGCGTCAGCGGGATGGTCGACGACGACCGCTACTGCATCGACGTCGTCACCCAGATCACCGCGATCCAGGCCGCCCTCGACAAGGTCGCCCTGGAGCTGCTCTCCGACCACACCAAGCACTGCGTTCTCGACGCCGGCGACGGCGACCAGGAGGAGAAGACGACCGAGATGATGGGAGCGGTTCGGCGCCTGCTCCGGCACGGCTGACCGCTACGTCTAGTCGTCGTCCTCGCTGGACTCGGGACCGTCGGTCTCGCCGCCGACCACGTTGAACCCGCGATCGAGCTGGACGTCGACCTGGCTTCCGTCGGGGCGAGTGACCTCGACCTCGTAGAAGCTCTCCTCGTCGCCGGCCTCGGTCTCTGAGACCTCGCCGCCGCCGGTGTGCTCCAGCGCCGCGGCGCTGGCGCGCTCGAGGGCGCTGCCGCTGATCGCCTTCTGAGTCTCGTCGTCGTCACCGGTCGCGACCGCGACGCCCGCACCGGCGGCACCCAGCGCCAGCGCTGCCGCGCCGGCCACCAGAATCTTCGATCGCCTGATCATTGCTTTTCCTCCTACGTCGATTGTAGGCTGGCTTATACGCCCGGCCCCTGAGACGGACCTGAGCGGCCGCCTAGCGAACGAACGAGCGCCGCACGAAGCCGGTCCGCATCCGCTGCGGGTGGTCGCCGACCGGGATGCTGGCGACCTGGCGGCGCTTGCGGAAGCTGATCACCGAGACGCGGTCGCCGCCGCTGATCGAGACGAAGCAGTAGCGGCCGTCCTCGGACTCGGTCGACCAGTAGGGCTTCGCGCCGATGCCGAACTGGACGATCTTGTAGGCGCCCGTCCTGCGGGAGACGATCGCCGCGTAGTCCGACATCGTCCCGGCGACGCAGAGCTGGGTTCCGCGCGGATTCATCGCGATCCCGTGGTGGGCGGAGTCGAGCAGGTAGTCCTCGCGCGGGATGCTCTGCGCGTGCTCGGTGATCGGCAGGTTGACCACCCGCCGCACCCGCTCGGTCTTCAGGTTGTACTCGATGAAGCCGTGGAAGAAGGAGACCTGGAAGTAGACGAACCGCTCGTCGGGTGAGAGCGTCATCGGCCGCACCGCCGAGCTCATCTCCGGATAGCCCGCGTCCTCGAGGACCTGGCCCATGTCGACCCGCTTGATGATCTTCAGGTTGCGGGCGTTGACGATCTGGAAGTAACGGGCGCCCTTGGAGGTGTCGAACTCGGCGATGTCGGTCGGGGTGTAGACGCGGCCGATGCTGGCGTGATAGATCCGCTTGCCGTCCTTGGAGAAGTTGTTCTCATGCGGCGAGTCGCCTGAAGGGAAGGAGCCGACGATCTCGCCCTTGGCGGTGTCGATCGCGAAGACCTTGTTTGCGGTCGAGTCCGAGACCAGCACCCGCCGGCCATTGCGAGAGATCGCCATGTGGTCGGAGCGGTAGCCCTCGACCTGGACCCGCCACTTGATCTTGCCGGTCTTCATGTTGATCGCCACGACGTCGGCAAAGCTCGGCCGCGAGACGTAGATGAAGCGGCCGTCGGGCGAGGTGAAGGCGTCGTCGGCGAGCTGGTCGTTGCCCTCGCCGATCTGCTGGCGAATCGCGAGGAACAGCGCCAGGCGGTCGGGATTGGTCGCGACCTCGAGCTCGCGCTCGGCGCGGTCGGGGACGATGTTGATCCGCTTCAGCCGCTTGAAGGTGTGGGGGTCGACGAGGTCGACGGTCCCGTCCCAGTTGTTGCTGACCGCGAGCACCTCGCGGAGTGGCGAGCGCTTGCCGCGCCGCGAGTCGCCGTCGCTCGCCGCAAAGGCGACGACGCCGCTGACCGCGATCGCCGCGATCAGGATCGCCGCGAGCAATGTCCCTGCCAACCTGCGGCCGCCAGTCCTTCCGAGCATCCCTTTCCTCCCGTTTCCGACCGGGTGATCTTAGAGCTAGCCGAGCTCGATGACGCCGAAGGCGAGCAGTAGCAGCGCCGTTACGACCGCCGAGACGAGCAGCGAGCCGCCGCATCCGAGCCGGTTGGAGAAGAAGACGAACACGAGTCGGCGGCGTTCTACCCGTTGCGTCACATCTGGAACCTGGTTGGCGCCGTGCGATCGCCGCCGATGCGCGAGGAATTAGACCGGGATTAGGGATACTTGGCGCTGAGGTGCGAGTTTGACCCGTGACCACGAGAACGGATGGGCCCTGGGGGACGCCACGGCCGCGGATGTGATCCGCGAGCTTCCCTTCGGTCTCGTCGTCACCGACGGCGAAGGACGGGTTCTGGCCCGCAATCAGGCAGCGGAGCAGATCCTCGCCGTCGTCGAGGACGGCGCCGCCTCGATGGAGGCGACCTGTTGCTCGCTGTTCGGCTGCAATCGCGTCCCGCCGCTTGACCGTCACTGCATCTCGGTGCTGGCGGCCTCGGCGGACGGGCCGCTGCCCGAGGTCCGTGTCGACGTTCCTCCGGATGCGCCGACGACTGCCGTCTGGGTGACGGCGCGGCGCCTCGGCGGACAGGACGACCGCTTGCTGCTCCATCTGCGACAGGGCCTCCTCGACGATCGGCGCCGGCGCACGAAGCCGCACTGGATGGAGCCGTCCCGGCTGCGGATCCGTGCTCTTGGGCGGACCGAGGTCGCGACCGGGGAGATCACGATCGAAGGGGACTGGCTGCTCCAGCGTCCCGGGCAGATCCTCAAGTACCTGGTCATGAACCGCGGCCGGCCCGTCCACGTCGACGAGATAGTCGAGGCGATCTGGCCCAAGGCAGGAACCTCCGGTCGCAACACGGTTCGCCATTTCGTTCACGCCCTGCGAGACCGCCTCGAGCCCGAGCGCACTCGACGCAGCCCGTCTTCTTTCATTCAATCGAGCAGCGGCACCTACTCCCTCGACGGGCGCGTGGAGCTGGACGTGACCGAGTTCAACGCCCTGGCGACGAACGGGCTGGAGGGGCCGACGCGGACCCCCGAGGAGCGCATGATCGCGATCCGCTCCCTGGAGCGGGCGATCGATCTCTATCGCGGCGACCTGTTCGCCGAGGAGCCGTTTGCGGAGTGGGCCTTCGCCGAGCGGGAGCGGCTGCGAGGCATCCTGCACGAGTCTGTGTTGCAGCTCGCAGCGCTTCCGCCGCGAGGATGGCGAGCCGGCGGCCGCGACCAGATACCTCGAGCGCCAGGTCGACCTCTGGCCAACCGACGCGGCGATTCAGCGAGCCCTGATCGAGCTTTACATCGAGCAGGGCCGCCACAGCGACGCGCAGCGGCGCCATGACGCCTACCGCAGGCGCCTGCGGATCGAGTTCGCCCAGGAGGCGGACTTTGATCTCGCCAACCTCAGCGAATCGGACATTGGTTGAGGCCGGCGCGGTCCCTCGCTTGCGCCTAATCCGCGCCTAATCCGGCTCACCGCTCTCAAACTCTCCCCGCCTATAAGTAGGCGCGGAGGAGGGTCAACCTGACAGGTCGATCAGCTGCACCATCCCAGAGGTCGTCGGCCGGGTCGGAGGAACCGAGGCTTGAGTACCGTTGCTCGTGCAGGGGGGATCGTCCAGGCGGGGACTGCGCCGATGCGCCTGCTTGCGATCGACCCTGGCGCTGTCTCGGCCTCGCCGCGCTCCTGTTTGCCGACGCGGCCCGGGCGCAGGCGCCCCCGACTCCCTTCTATGCAAACGAGCTCGAGCTCGACG
This sequence comes from uncultured Actinomycetes bacterium, assembly GCA_963793785.1. Taxonomy (GTDB): domain Bacteria; phylum Actinomycetota; class Thermoleophilia; order Solirubrobacterales; family 70-9; genus CAWCBH01. Next base: position 1,520,915 of record CAWCBH010000003.1, on the reverse strand, counting down.
ATTGCGTCACCGGCAACAACCAGTTCTGGAACAACCCCGACCGGCACCTATCACTGGTATGTGAATCAGGCACGTCGGCTCCGACGGTGCCGACGGCACGATCAAGTGCGACTCGCACACGAACGACCAGTACGAGCGCCCAACCAACCAGACGCTACAAGAACTTCATCGATCACCGAGAAGCCGATCGGGCGCTGCCGACATGCCCTCCTTCACTTATCCGATGGCAACCGCCGCCGGGAAGAGCCCCAAAGCCCGCCTTATCTCTCCGGCTTGGACCAGACACGGAGTTCTCGACAGGAAGCACCGTGTTCTCCAGCGAGGGCACTCTACTTCGAGTACATCGACATCACCCGGGGCCGGACAGGCTTCGCCGATGTCGACGCGAACAACGGCTGGATGTTCTTCGAGATCGAGCTGTTCGGCGACTCCGAGGTCGACTCGCCGATCTGAAGCGCGACCGCCGAAGTTCGCCGACGGCACCTTCTACACGGTGCGGCTCGGCAACCAGCCGGACCCGAACCAGCCTCGGTCGGGCATCGCTCTGCGTAATCAGTGTCAGACAGCCGTCCCGACCACATTCTCGATTCGAATTCGTCGAACGTCAAGATCTTCCGCGACACGGACATCAGCGCCGGCGACTGGCGGTAGCGGGGTCGGCAGCATCGGCGGCGTCAACCAGCCGCGACCGACCGACACGGCAGGTAATGGCTACGACCAGGACCTTGGCAACAACAACTGGCTCTACGTGCGGCTCAGCAGCGCGCTCCTTCACCGGCACCCATACCGTCACCCGGCCGACGATCGAGTTCGCCTTCAACTACAAGAAGTACAACGCCGAGAACGACCGGGAGGACTTCACGCCCCAGAACCTCACCTACGTCGAGCTCGACTCGACCCGCGGCCTTAAGGACGAGGAGAACTACCTCTGGAACGACGAGTACACGATCAACGATGCTGGGTCGCCGAATCCCGGCGAGGCCGAAGGCACGGGGCTGAAGAACATCTACGAGCTCGACACGCTCCGGGCTGGGCGGCTTCCCGAGGCCACCAAGTCGGGGACCAAGTTCAACGACGTCAACGGCGACGGCGATCAAGGACGGCAACGAGACCGGCCTGGCGAACTGGGTCATCAACGCCTACGCCGACGACGGCGACGGCAACCTCGAGCAGGCCGAATTCAACGCTCGGCCCCGCCGCCACCGACACCACCGACGGAACCGGCGCCTACAGCTTCAACCTGACGCCCGGGCGCCTACGTCGTCTGCGAGGTGGCCCAGGCCGGCTGGACGCAGACGGCGCCCACCGGGGCTCCGGCCGAGTGCGACGGGGTCACCGGCTCTCCGACCCTGGCTCCGCAGGGCCACGCGATCAACCTGACCTCGGCCCAGAACGACACCGGCAACGACTTCGGCAACCAGCAGCAGCAGGCGACCAAGTCGGGGATCAAGTTCGACGACCTAAACGGCGACGGCGACCAAGACGCCGGCGAGCCGGGCCTCTGAGCGGCTGGGTGATCAACGCCTACGCCGACAACGACGCCGCCAACGGCGACCTCGACGCAGGCCGAGTACGTCGCCCGCCCGGCGGCCACCGACACCACCGACGAAACCGGCGCCTACACGCTCACCCTCGCCGCCCGGCGACTACATCGTCTGCGAGGTGCTGCAGACCGGCTGGACCCAGACCGCTCCCGGCCGGACGAGACCGGCCGAATGCGACGCGGTCGACCGCCGACCCCGACCTCGGCGACGCAGGGCTACGCGATCACCCTGACCCCGGGCGAGCACGAGACCGGCAACGACTTCGGCAACTTCCAGCGAGGCCACCAAGTCGGGGACCAAGTTCGACGACCTAAACGGCAACGGCGACCAGGACGCCGGCGAGCCGGGCCTTGAGAACTGGGTGATCAACGCCTATGACGACACCGACGGCGACGGCGTCCTCGACGCCGACTCGACGACCACCCTCGCCGGCCACTCGGCCATCACCGACGCAAACGGCGACTACACGCTCACCCTGGACGCCCGGCAAATACATCGTCTGCGAGGTGCTTCAGACCGGCTAGACCCAAACGCGCGCCGGCCAACGACCCCGATTGCGCCGCCGGGCCCTGCTGACCTCGCCGACGGCGGCTTCGCCGATCGACCTTGGACTCCGGCGAGGACGAGACCGGCAACGACTTCGGCAACTTCGAGCAGGCCACCAAGTCGGGCACCAAGTTCGACGACCTAAACGCCAACGGCACCAACGACGCCGGAGCCGGGCCTTGAGAACTGGGAGATCCGCGCCTATGAGGACACGGCGACAGCGACGGCGTCCTCGGCGCCGACTGACGACCACCCTCGCCGCCTCGGCGATGACCGACTGCAAACGGCGACTACACGCTCACCCTGGACGCCCGGCAACTACATCGTCTGCGAGGTGCTTCAGACCGGCTGCACCCAAAGCCGCGCCGAGCCAACACCCTGTTGCGACGGCCGGGCCCTCTGACCTCGGCCGACGGCGGCTTTGCGATCGACCTTGGACTCCGGCGAGGACGAGACCGGCAACGACTTCGGCAACTTCGAGCAGGCCACCAAGTCGGGGACCAAGTTCAACGACCTCGACGGCGACGGCCAGCAGGAGCCGCAACGAGCCCGGCTTGAGAACTGGGTCGATCAACGCCTACCTCGACGACGGCACCGAGCCAACGGCGACCTCGAGCAAGGCGAATATGACGCCGGACCGGCCGCGGACCGACACCACCGACGCAACCGGCGCCTACACCCTGACCCTGCCGCCCGGCGACTACATCGTCTGCGAGGAGCTGCAGACAGGCTGGACGCAGACCTTCCCCACGGGTGATCCGGCCGAATGCGACGAGGTCACCGCCGCGCCACCGCTGGGAGCCCACGGATACGCGATCACCCTCACCTCCGGCGAAGCCGAAGTCGCCAACGACTTCGGCAACCAGCCCCAGGACGCGACCAAGTCGGGGATCAAGTTCGAGGACGTAAACGGCAACGGCGACCAGGACGCCGGCGACGACCCGCTGAGCGGCTGGGTGATCAACGCCTATGCCGACGACGGTGACGGCCTGCTCGGGGGTGCCGAGTACGCCGCCGGCACCGCGGCGACCGACACGACCGACGCCAGCGGCGCCTACTCGCTGACCCTGCCGCCCGGCGACTACATCGTCTGCGAAGAGCTGCAGGCCGGCTGGACGCAGACCGCGCCGGTGAGCAGCGACAACGTCTGCAGCGAGTCGACCGCGGATCCGGACCTCGGCGACCAGGGTTACGCGATCGACCTCGGCCCCGGCGAGCAGGACACCGGCAACGACTTCGGCAACCAGCAGCAGCCGGCGACGAAGTCGGGGATCAAGTTCCACGACCGCAACGGCAACGGGACCAAGGACGGCGACGGCGAAGAGCTGCTCTCCGGCTGGACGATCAACGTCTACGCCGACGACGAGGAGGCCAACGGCCACCTCGACCTGGCCGAGGCCGACGACGGCCCCGACTTCACGCAGGACACGGACGCCAGCGGCGCCTACAGCTTCACCCTTCCTCCTGGCGCCTACATCGTCTGCGAGGTGCTGCAGAACGGCTGGACCCAGACCGCGCCGGTGAGCAGCGACAACATCTGCAGCGAGTCAAGCGTCCCCGAGCTCGGCGACCAGGGTTACGCGATCGACCTCGACGCGGGCGAGCAGGACACCGGCAACGACTTCGGCAACCAACAGCAGGCGACCAAGTCGGGGGTCAAGTTCCGTGACCTGAACGGCGACGGGATCAAGGACGCCGGCGAGCCGCTGCTCGAGGACTGGACGATCAACGTCTACGCGCGACGACGAGAACGCCAACGGCCACCTCGACCTCGAGCCGAGGCCGACGACGGCCCCGACTTCACCCAGGCACACCGGCGCCGGCGGCGCCTACAGCTTCACCCTGCCGCCCGGCGCAATACATCGTCTGCGAGGTGCTGAAGGACCGGCTGGGTCCAGACCGCTCCCAAGCCTGACGCCGACAACGACGTCGCCGAGTGCAGCGAGTCACAGCGTCCCCGAGCTCGGCGACCAGGGCTTACGCGATCGACCTCGACGCGGGCGAGGAGGAGACCGACAACGACTTCGGAAACCAGACCGAGGATGCGACCAAGTCGGGGATCAAGTTCCACGATCGCAACAGCGACGGGATCCAGAACGGCAGCGATGGCCCGGCTTGGCCAACTGGGTGATCAACGCCTATGCGGATGACGAGCCCGCCAACGGCGACCTCGACCAGGCCGAGTACGACGACGGCGCCGGAGGCCTCCGACACCACCGGCGGCAGCGGCGGCTACTCGCTGACTCTGCCGGCCGGCGACTACATCGTCTGCGAGGAGCTGCAGGACCGGCTGGGTCCAGACCGCCCCGACCGGCGACCCGGCCGAGTGCGACACCGTCACCGCCGACCCGAACCTGGGCCCGCAGGGCTTTGCGATCACGCTTGACCCAGGCGAGAGCGAGACCGGCAACGACTTCGGCAACGACACCCGCGGCGGCGGTGGCCCAGGGCCGCCACCGCCCCCGCCGCCCCCGCCTCCGGGCCCGCCGCCTCCGCCCCCAGGACCGCCCCCGCCACCCCCAGGACCGCCCCCGCCGCCTCCGGGCCCGCCGCCCCCGCCACCGGGGCCGCCCCCGCCACCCCCAGGACCGCCACCGCCTCCAGGGCCGCCACCTCCTCCGGCCCCGCCCGGTGGCGGCGGCAACAACCCCGGTGGAGATCAAGCTTCGCCCGGTAACGGCGGCGTCGCCGCCGCCGGCGGAGAGCAGGGCGAAGGCGGCGGAGGCCCGCTCCCCTTCACCGGACTGGTCGTGGGCGACCTGGTGCTGGCGGCGCTGGCGTTGCTAGCTGCCGGCTACGCGCTGCGGCCATCGGGCCCGGGCCGGCGTTCCGGCTCCGGCTGATCGCGCCCCCTAGGCGGGGATCAGCGTCTCGTCGTCCTCGTGGTCGCGGAAGAAGCCGACCATCGCCTCGACATAGTCGCGGAAGTTGGGTGGGCGCAGGCCGTGGGGGGAGAGCAGCGCGACGGCGCGGCGGGTGTCGAAGGTGACGGGATGGTTGAGGTAGGCGATCGACTCGCGAGGCGTGCCGCCGAGGCGGGCCTGGACGGGCTTCAGGCGCAGCGAGGCCTCGGCGAGCTTGGGCGGGACCCGCCATTGCGGTGAGCGACCCGAGTAGCTGACCGAGAGCGCCTCGGTCAGCTCCTTGGCGCTGAGCGGCTCGGGGTCGACGAGGTGCAGCGTCTCTCCAACCGCCTGCGAGTCCGACGCCGCGGCGGCGATCGCGGCGACGACGAAGTCGACCGGGACGACGTTGAACGGTGCCCCGGAGCGGCCGAAGTTGGGGACGGCTCGCCCGGCGCGCTGCGCTTCGGCGATCACCCGGAGGATGTAGTAGGGACCGTCGAACTTCTGCGTCTCGCCGGTGCTGGAGTCCCCGACCACGATCGCCGGGCGCAGGATCGTCGTCGGCACCCGGTCCATGTACTCGCGCACCCAGACCTCGGCCTGGAACTTGGTCGACTCGTAGTGGTTCTTGAACCCTTGCCCCATCACCAGCTCGTGCTCGTAGACGACCCCGGTCCGCTTGCCGGCCACATAGGCGGTGCTGACGTAGGCGAGATGCTCGAGCGACTCGGCGGCGGCGCAGAGCTCGAGCACGTTGCCGGTCCCGTCGACGTTGACCCGCTGGGCGACGGTCAGCGGCACCGCGAGGTTGTAGATCGCCGCCAGGTGAAAGACGCGGCGGACCCCGGCCCGCAGCCGTTCGTAGTCGTCGTCGGCGAGGCCGAGCCGCGTCTCGCCGATGTCGCCGCCGAGGACCTCGATCCGATCGGCGCCGATCTCCGAGGCCGCGGCAGCGGCGGCGTCGAGCATCCGCGGCTCGACCAGCGCCACGATCCTCAGCTCGGGATCGGCGTCGAGAAGCTTCGATGCGAGGCGGCGCCCGATGAAGCCGGGGAAGCCGGTCAGCAGCGTCGTGGTCACGACGCTGCTCGCTGGCGCTCCACCAGCACCCGCCGCAGGATCTTGCCGGAGGGCGACTTGGGGATCTCGTCGATCGCCTCGACCAGCCGGATCCGCTTCTGCGGCGCGACCTGGTCGCCCACCCACGACATCAGCTGCTCGTGGTCGAGGTCCTCGCCTGCGGCGACCACGAACGCCTTCGGCAGCTCGCCGGCCTCCTCGTCGGGGACGCCGATCACCGCCACGTCTGAGACCTCCGGGTGGGTGACGATCAGCGCCTCCAGCTCGGCCGGCGCCACCTGGTAGCCCTTGAACTTGATCAGCTCCTTGAGCCGGTCGACGATCGAGAAGAAGCCGTCCTCGTCGACGACGGCGATGTCCCCGGTGTGCAGCCAGCCGTCGGAATCGACGGTTCCTCGCGTCGCCTCCTCGTTGTTGAGGTAGCCGGCCATCACTTGCGGTCCGCGGACCCACAGCTCGCCACGCTCGCCCGCGCCGACGTCGTCACCGGACTCGGGGTCGACCAGGCGGCACTCGGTCGCCGCCAGCGGCGGGCCGATCGCGCCGGGCCGGTTCTCGCCGTCGGGGCGGATCATGTGGGTGACCGGACTGGTCTCGGTCAGCCCGTAGCCCTGGATCACCTTGCAGTCGATCCGCTCCGCCACCTGCTCGGCGAGCTCTGCTCCGAGCGGGGCGGCGCCGGACATGATCGTCCGCAGCGCCGAAAGGTCGCGACCGTCGACGGCGGGATGCTTGCCGAGCGCCAGCGCGATCGGCGGGACCACGTAGGCGCGGGTCACCTTGTGGCTCTCGAGCAGGTCGAGGAACTGCTCGAGGTCGAACCTGGGCATGGTCACGATCGTCGCCCCTGCCCGCAGCCCCTGGTTCATGATCACGGTCATCCCGTAGATGTGAAAGAAGGGCAGCACGCCGATCAGCGTGTCGTCGGGCTCGATCGGGAACGCGGCTTGGACCTGGCAGAGATTGGCGACCAGGTTGCGGTGGGTCAGCATCACGCCCTTCGGCAGGCCGGTGGTGCCGCTGGAGTAGGGGAGGACGGCGAGGTCGCGGCCGGGGTCGATCTCGGGCTCGGGGGCGGCGCCGGGGTCCCCGAACAGCTCGGCGAAGGGGGTGGCGCCCTCGGCCTCGCCGACCACGAACACCTCGGCGATGCCGGCCCGCTCGGCTGCTTCGCGGGCCGCCTCCAGGAACGGCGGCACCGTCAGCAGGAGGCCGGCGCCGGAGTCCTCGAGCTGGTGGGCGAGCTCGTTGGCGGTATAGAGCGGGTTGGCGGTCGTGCAGCTGCCGCCCGCCGAGGCGGCACCGTGGAAGGCGATCGCGTACTCGGGCAGGTTCGGCATGTAGACGGCGAGCACGTTTCCTTTGCCGAAGCCGCGCTCCGCGAGCCCGGCGGCGAGACGGCGAACCGATTCCGCCAGCGCCGCGTAGCTGATCTCGCGCCCCGACGGGCCGTCGATCAGCGCCGGCTTGTCGCCCCACTCGGCGGCGCGCTCGAGGACGAAGGAGGTGACGTCGGCGTCGGGGATCTGCAGGTCCTGCTCTCGGCTGCGATAGGTCGTCATGACCGAGAGCCTCGCACCTTCGGCGCCTCCGACGCAATCCGCTGCATCACCCCGTAGAAGCGCGGCAGCTCCGGGTAGATGATCGCCTTGCCGCTGGTGATCAGCCCGCCGGAGATCGCCCGCTCGGGATCCGCCCAGCCCATGATGTTGATCAGCCCGAGGTGGCCGAAGGCCTGCTGGGTGTCGCGGCCGTAGAGGCTCAGCATCTGGGCGCCCAGCATCAGCCCGTAGCTGAATCGGGTCGGGAAGCCGAGCGAGAAGTCGATCTCCAGATGCGATTGCTCGGTCAGCGCCCGCTCCAGCGTCTCCGGCTCGATCACCCGGACGCCGTCGAGCTCGCCGCCGCGGCGGAAAAGCTCGAAGAAGCGCGACAAGCTCGTTCGCCGAGGTGACGACGTTGGCCGCCGGCACCACCGCGGTCAAAAAGCGGGGGTCGTTGGAGGCATCGACGACGGTGTCGATCGGCGCTCCCAGCACCCGGGTGACCATCGTCGACAGCGGTGGCAGCAGCCGCGGCCCGGTGACGTAGCCGAGCCCTACCTCGTCGACCTCGGAGGGGGCGACGCCGTAGTTGCCCCAGCGAAACTCGAGCGGCCGCAGGATCTCCTCGGCGAGCACCTCGCGGATGCTCTTCCCGGTCACCCGCGCGACGATCTCGCCGAGGATGAAGCCTCCCGATACCGCGTGGTAGGCGAGCAGCCGGCCGGGCCGCGACGCCGGCTTGACGTCGCAGAGCAGCTGGACCAGGAACTCGCGGTCGACCAGCTTGTCGAGGTCGAGCGCATCGCCCGACAGCCGCGCCACCCCGGCCCGGTGGGCGAGCACGTGGCCGATCGTGATCTCGCCCTTGCCGTGCGCTGCGTACTCGGGGATGTAGTCCGCGACCCGGTCATCGATGTCGAGCAGGCCGCGCTCGTCGAGGATGTGGATCACCATCGCCGTGACCGCCTTCGAGGTCGAGTAGACGCAGAAGGGGGTGTCGAGCCCGACCGGCACCTTCTCGGCGTCGGCGGCGTCCTGCGGCCCGTTGCCGCGCGCGTGCCCGATCGCCCGGTGCAAGACGACCTCGCCCTCGCGGCGCAGGCAGAGCTGCAGGGCGGGATGCACACCGCTGCGATAGAGGTCGAGGGCCGACTTCCAGATCCGCTCCACGGCGGCCTTGCTGATCCCGCCGGCGCGCGGGTCCTCGTCGCCGACCGTGGTGATCGACTTCAGATCGCGGGGAACCCGCACCCGGCGCAGCGGGTCGCCGATCAGCGGCAGGCGGGGGACGGAGGGCATCGCTTGACTGGCGCGGCAATCTAACCGGCGCTGGTAGCTTCGGCGGATCGCGGCAGGGACGACAGCGATCCGCGCAGGGACCGGGCTCGCCTTGACGGGCGCCTTCCTGCTTCTCGCTGCCCTCCTCTGGCCGGCGGCGGTGGCTGCCGTCGCACAGGCGGACGAGGATCGTCGCGCCAAGCCCCGCCGAATCGAGGTCCCGATCCGCTCCGGGGCTCCCGACGCTCGCCGCGTAAAGGAGTCGGTGGTGCGCCTGCACGCTCCGCTCTCGGCGGCAGCGGCGCCCCAGCCCCGTCGCTGCGATTGGCTCAGCTACCTGCGCTTCCGCAATCCCGGCGGACCGCGCCTGGCGCGGAAGGCCGACGCCGTCCTGGTCGCGATCCCGGGTTTCCTCGGCGGCGCCGCCTCCTTTGACCAGCTTGCCCGCAACGTGGTTCGCGATGCCGCCGCCCGCGGCAGGGACGTCGAGTTCTGGGCGCTCGACCGCCGCGCCAACTGCCTCGAGGACCATCGCGGCATCCGCGGCCAGGCCCGCGCCCGCGACCCGCGGGTCTCGTTCGGCTACTACTTCGGCGACCGCAAGGTCGAAGGCCGCGGCTTCAGCGGCTTCAAGAGCCGCGAGGAGGCGGGATTCCTGCGCCAGTACGGGCTCAGCCGCACGATCCGCGATTGGTACAAGGTCTTGCGGCGCGAGATCCCCGGCCAGCGCCGCCGGGCTCGCAAGGTCCTCTGTGGAGGGCATTCGCTGGGCGGCCCGCTGACCGCCGCCTTCGCCGGCTGGGACTTCGACGGCGACCCGGAGACCCGGCGCGACGCCGGCTTCAAGCAATGCGCCGGTTTCTTCGGGCTCGACACGACCTTCTCTCTCGACGGCTCCGCCGGAGGACCGCCCGTCTCCGGAAGCGCCTTCGGCACCGCCAGCGGGGGAGCTCCGTACGTCGACGCGCCGCCGCTGACCCCGAGGACGATCCAGACCCTCAGCATCATCGGCACCGCCGCCTATCAGGAGCCGGCCCAGGAGACCCCGATCCTCGACCTGATCCCCGAGACGCCCGAGTTCGACCTGACGCTGCGGCTGCTCTACTCGCGCGATGCCGCCAGCTTCGCGACCGGCCAGCCGAGCATCCGCGACTTTCGGCTGACCAACGAGGCGGCACTGGGAGGGGTGCTCGACGACAACTCCGCCTCGATCAGCATCCTGCGCTCCAGCGTTGGGTTCACAGTCGGCGGCCCCTTGACCGACAAGAACTTCCCCGCTCCCGACGGCACGCTGGCGCTGCCCGAGTCGCCCGACGGCCCGCTCTATCGCTGGCAGAACTACAACCGGGTCGGGGCCGGCGGAGCGCCGCTGACACCCAATGACTCCGGCATCCCTACACAGATCGCGAGAGCGAGGTCTCCGACATCCGCCAGCTCGGGCGGGTTGCGTTCGAGGCGCCGCTCAACTTCGTCGAGCAGTACTTCCCGACCCGGATCCTCGCCGAAACCCTTGCCGCAACCGGCGGCGACCGCAGCGGCGACCTGGCCAACATCCGCTACGACGGTGCCGCGACGCGCCCGGCGATCCTGATTCAGGCCGGCGACAGCGAGAGCAACTCCGGCGAGGACAGCGGGCCGCCGATGTCGGGCGAGCCGCCGAACGAGAAGCGGCTGAGCAGAGAGGTGATCCTGCCCGGGTACAACCACCTCGACGTGGTGACCGCTGCGCGGCGCCAGAACGACGGCCGCCCGGAGGGATCCAGCCGGGCTCTCTCCGACTTCGCGCTGAAGGTGATCGCGGCCCGCAAGCGCCGCTGAGTGGCGGCCACACCGTCTCGGGTAATAACCGGTCTCCTCGTTGGCGCGGGTGTACCGTTGGGCGATGGAGCGCGACGCCGCGCTGGAGGCGGTCTTCCAGCCCGTGCGGCCCCCGACCACCTTCGAGGAGACGGTCGAGCGCCTCGGCACGGCGATCAGGCTCGGTCTCCTCTCGCCGGGGAGCCGGCTGCCGCCCGAACGCGACCTGGCCGGCGAGCTGGGGATTTCGCGCTCGACTCTGCGCCAGGCCCTGACGACGCTGGTCCAGAGCGGTCACCTCGTCTCGCGGCGCGGGCGCCGCGGCGGCACCTTTATCGCCGAGCAGCCGCCGCTCGCCGGGCATGACGCAGACCCGCTCGGGGAGAAGGCCTGGGCGGTGCTCGACTACCGGGTCGCGATCGAGGTCGGCGCCGTGACGCTGGCGGCCGAGCGCGCCGAGCCGGGCGACCTCGAGCGGCTCGACGAGCTGGTCGAGAGGATGTCGGCGCCGGCCGACTTCGAGGAGTACCGGCGCGCCGACATCCGCTTCCACATCGGGGTCGCCGAGGCGGCGGCCTCGCCGCGGCTGGTCGGGGCGATGACCGAGGTCCAGGGCCAGATGAGCGAGCTGATCGCCCGCATCCCTCACCCGGAGGAGGTCTTGACCCGCTCCAATGACCAGCACCGCCGGCTTGCCGACCACCTGCGCAAGAGCGACACGACCCGGGCCGCAAAGCTGATCCGCCGCCACCTAGAGGGAACCGAGCACATCCTCGGCGCCCTGCTGCCCGGGCGCCCCGGCGCCTGAGCCGATCCCACTCAGAGCTCGGCGGCCCGCTCGACGAATCGGCGCCACTCGGCGTGCGCGGAGTTGCGGAAGGCCGCGTCTCGGGTCGGCTCGATGCGTTCGCCGACCGGTATCCGCTCGCCGATCTCGAGCGTCGAGTCCCAGAGGCCGGCACCGACCGCGGCCAGCGCGGCGCTGCCGGCGGCGGTCGCGTCGACGGCGCCGCGCTCGACCGGGACGCCGGCGGTGTCCGCCTGCAGCGTCAGCAACAGCTCGCTGCGGGTCAGGCCCCCGTCGACTCGCAGGGCCTCGATCGCGACCGTCTCGCGCATCGAGCCGAGGACGTCGGCGACCCGCCAGGCGATCGCCTCCAGCGCCGCCCGCGCCAGATGCCCCGGCCTGGTCTGCCCGGATGCCCCGGCGACGACGGCGCGGGCGTCGGGGCGCCACCAGGGCGCACCGACGCCGCTGAGCGCCGGCAGGATACGGACGCCGCCGCTGTCTTCAACCTCCGCCGCCGCGGCGGCGAGCCCGGCCGCGTCGGCGGCGAGCCCGAGGTCGCGGCTCATCCAGTCCAGCAACGCCCCGGCGGTGAAGACGCCGCCGTCGAGCGCCCACTCGACCTTGCCGCCGACCCGCCACGCGATCGTCGGCAACAGCCCGCCGGCCGGGCTCGGGCGCTGCTCGCCGGCGTGCGCGAGGACGAAGACGCCGGTGCCATAGGTCGCCTTGGCGAGACCGGGGGAGACGCAGCCCGCCCCCGCCAGGGCCGCCTGCTGGTCGACGCAGCGGGCGCGCAGCGGCAGCTCGACGGGCCAGCTCGGATGCCCGAGCGCGCCCAGCTCGCCGACCGTGTCCTCGATCGCCGGCAGAGTCGCTGCCGGGACGCCGAACAGCTCCAGCAGCGCCGGGTTCCATTCCGGGGCGCCGAGCTGGGTGCGCGAGGCGGTCGAGGGGTCGGTGGCGAACCCGGCGCCGAGCCGGTCGCAGATGAACGAGTCGACGGTACCGAGCCGCAGCGTGCCCGCCTCGCGCGCGGCGACCACGCCGTCGTCGTGCTCAAGCAGCCAGGTCAGCTTGCCGGCCGAGAAGTAGGGGTCGAGGGGAAGGCCGCTCAAGCGCTTGACCTCCTCCTCGCGTCCCTGATCGGTGAGCCGCGCCAGCACCTCCTGGGAGCGCTTGTCCTGCCAGGTGACGATCGGGGTCAGCGGCCGGCCGCTCTCGGCGTCCCAGGCCAGGACCGACTCTCCCTGATGGTCGAGCCCGCAGGCGACGACCTCGGCGTCGGGTCCGGTCAGCAGCTCGGCGACGGCGCCGACGACCGCCTCCAGCGCCTGCTCAGCGTCCTGCTCGACCCAGCCGGGCCGCGGGTGGGAGAGGGGCTTCTCGCGCCGGGCCTCGGCGAGCGGGCGCAGGTCGAGGTCGTAGAGGACCGCCTTCACCGCCGAGGTTCCCTCGTCGATGCCGAGCAGCGCCTTCATCACATCGCCGCCTCGCCGCGATGCACCGCCGTGCGCAGCCACCAGGGTCCGTCGAAGGAGCCGGCGGCCGGTTCGGTCGCGGCTGCCAGCGGCGCTTCCGGACCCAGCTCGATACCCGCCGCGGCGACGAGGCCGCAGACCCGCTCGGCGATCGCGAGCGAGGCCGTCAGCCCGGTCGAGCGGATTGCCGCCACGTTGATCAGCTCCGGACAGGCGGGCGAGGGCCCGATGAGGTAGTTGGAGCCGCGGCCGGCCGGTCGCAGTCCCGCGTAGGCGGCGATCGGCTCGGCCGCCTCGAGTTGGGGGAGCATCCCGATCGCCTTCGGGAGAATCTCCTCCCGCGCCTGCGGTCGCACCGACCAGTCCTCGGGATCCTCCTGGTCGATCGCGGTGGGCCCGGCGATCACCTTGTCGTCGAGGGTCGGGAAGACGAGGACTCCCTTCGTTTGCTTGCTGGGGACGGGGAGAAGGATCCGGTCGAGTCTCTCACCGGGCGGCTCGAAGACAAGGAACTCGCCCTTGCGGGGGTAGACCTCGAAGGTGCGGTCGCCGAGCAGCGCTGCAACCGCGCCGGCCCCGAGGCCGGCGCAGTTGACCACCACCCCACAGCGCACGGACTCGCCGCCGCCGGCGGCAAGGATCAATCCCTCCCCGCTGCGATCGATGCGTGCGACCGCAAAGCCGGTTTGCAGTGCGGCACCGTGGCGGCCGGCGGCGGCGGCCAGCGAGGTCGTGAAGGCGACCGGATCGGTGACCGACTCGCCGGGGATCTCGAGCGAGCCGTCGCCGTCGAGCCGTATGTCGACCCCGTTGCGCTCGGCGTTGGCCGCCAACTTCGCGATCGCCTCTCTCTCCGAGTCGTCGTCGGCTCGCATCAACGCCCCGCAGGGGAGAATCGGGACGCCCAATTGGGCCAGAAGCTTCTCCCGCAGGGCTGTGGCACGGAGGATCAGCTCCGTCTCCAGCTCTCCCGGCGGCGAGTCGAAGCCGGTGTGCAAGACGCCGGAGTTTGTGCCGCTCGCGGCCAGGCCCGGCTCGGGCTCGGCCTCCAGCAGCACCACCTCGGCGCCGCGCCGCGCCAGCGCCAGAGCGGTCGCGCACCCGACCACGCCCGCGCCGATGACGGCGACCTTCATCCTGCAAATTGCGGTGCGATTAGTTGACAGCCCTCGCCCGCCGGGAATATTGTCGGTTTGCACATAGGTCGGATCGCCAAACCATTTTCGCGCAGCGTCGAATCTGCTGCACGAGGAGGAGGACTCGGATGAACGACGCGCCGGTTGATCGAACACCCACTGCAGGCGATGACGAGCGCCAGCTCGCCGAGATGGGCTACCGGCAGGACTTGAGCCGCGCCTGGGGCGGCTTCACCAACTTCGCGATCTCATTCACGATCATCTCGGTCCTCGCCGGGACGTTCACCTCGTTTCCCTTTGCCTGGCAGAACGGCGGCCCGATCGCGGCATCGATCGGCTGGCCGGTGATCTGCGCCTTCGTGCTGATGGTCGCCTTCTCGATGGCCGAGCTGACCTCGAAGTACCCGACCGCCGGCGGGCCATACTGGTGGGCGCACGACCTCGGCGGCCCGGGCTGGAGCTGGATGACCGGCTGGTTCAACATCGTCGGCCTGATCGGGATCGTCGCCTCGGTGGGCTATGGCGCCGCGCTCTTCCTCAACGCGCTGCTGGGGCTCTACTCCCTCGACATCCTCGGCGTCAACTTCGGCGACGACCTGCACATCCTCGACGAGACTTTCCTGCTCTTCCTGATCATCCTCGCCGTCATCACCTTGCTGAATATCTTCGGCGACCGGGGCTTGGCGATGCTCAACAACATCTCCGTCGGCTGGCACGTGATCGGGGTGCTGGTGATCATCGGGCTGCTGATCTTCGTACCGGACGACCACCAGAGCGTCAGCTTCGTCTTCGGTGAGCGGATCAACAACTCCGGATTCGACGACGGCGCCACCAGCGGCCTCTTCTTCTGGTTCTTGGTCCTTCCGATCGGCTTCCTGCTTGCGATGTACACGCAGACCGGCTACGACGCCTCGGCGCACACGGCGGAGGAGACCCAGAACGCGGCGATTAACGCCGCCAAGGGCGTCTGGCGTTCGGTTTTCTTCTCGGCGCTGATCGGCTGGTTCGTGCTCTTGGCCTTCCTGTTCGCGGCCAACGACGTCGACGCGATCAACGAGGCCGCCGGCACAACGTTCTCGATCTTCGAGACGGCGCTGGACTCTTGGGCGGCGAAGCTGGTGATCCTAATCGCCGTCATCGGTCAGCTGTTCTGCGTTGCGGCAGGGATGACGAGCGCCTCGCGCACCTGGTACGCGTTCTCACGCGACCGGGCGATGCCGGGTGGGGCGATGTTCAGCCGCGTCAACCGTGACCGGGTTCCGTTCAACGCCGTGATCGGGGTGGCGCTCTTCTCGCTGCTGATCACGATCCCGGCGCTGTTCGGCAAGAACGACTACCCGTTCGCGTTCTTCGCGCTGACCGGCATTTGCACCGTCGGCCTCTACATTGCCTACATCATCCCCGTGTACCTGAGGCTGCGGGCGGGCGACAGCTTCGAGCCGGGACCATGGAACCTGGGCGCCAGGTACAAGCTGGTCAACGGCCTCGCGATCGCCTTCGTGGTCGTGGTCGTGTTCGCCCTCGACCTGCCGTACACGCCCACGGGCCTGCCGTGGAACGACGACTTCGACACCAGCGTGGTCAACTACACGCCGCTGGCGATCCTGATCCCGCTGATCTTCGGGGCCTGGTACCTGATCTCGGCGAAGGACCATTACAAGGGGCCGATCCGCACCCTTGAGGAAGACGAGGTTACGCGCGACTGAGGCGAGCTCGGCAGAGCGGTTAGCTAGGTTGGGCGCATGACCCTCGACGAGCTGAAGAAGGCCATCAAGGACGGCGCCGTCGACACAGTCCTGCTCTGCATCGCCGACATGGAAGGTCGGCTACAGGGCAAGCGGCTGACCGCCGGCCACTTCCTCGACGTCGTTCTCGAGCACGGCGCCGAGGGCTGCAACTACCTGCTCGCCGTCGACGTCGACATGGACACCGTCGAGGGCTATGAGATGTCGTCGTGGTCGCGGGGCTACGGCGACTTCGAGATGGCGCCCGACCTCGACACGCTGCGGATAATCCCCTGGCACGAGGGCACGGCGCTGCTGATGGCCGACATCCGCTGGGCCGACGGGCGCGACGTCCTCGCCTCGCCACGGCAGATCCTGCGCCGCCAGCTGGAGCGCTTGGCGGAGCGGGGCTGGATCGCCAACGCCGGCACCGAGCTGGAGTTCATCGTCTTCAACAACACCTACGAGGAGGCCTGGAAGAGCGGCTACCGCGACCTCGATCCGGCCAACCTCTACAACGTCGATTACTCGATCCTCGGCACCTCCCGCGTCGAGCCGTTGCTGCGGCGGATCCGCAACGAGATGCAGGGCGCGGGAATGCGGGTCGAGAACTCCAAGGGCGAGTGCAACTTCGGCCAGCACGAGGTCAACTTCCGCTACGGCAATGCGCTTGCCACCGCCGACGACCACGTGATCTACAAGAACGGCGCCAAGGAGATCGCCGCCCAGGAGGAGGTCTCGATCACCTTCATGGCCAAGTACAACGAGCTGGAGGGCAACTCCTGCCACATCCACTGCTCGCTGGCGACCGACGACGGGGAGAACGTCTTCGCCTCCGACGAGAAGGCGTTCAAGGGTTTCATGGCCGGCCAGCTCGCCTGCCTGCGGGAGCTGACCTACTTCCTCGCTCCGCAGGTCAACTCCTACAAGCGCTTCGTGGAGGGATCGTTTGCCCCCACGGCGGTGGTCTGGGGGGAGGACAACCGCACCTGCTCGCTGCGGGCAGTCGGCCACGGGGCCGGGCGCCGGGTAGAGAACCGGGTGCCGGGAGCAGACGTCAACCCCTACCTGGCGCTGGCCGCGATCATCGCCTCGGGCCTGCACGGGATCGACAACGAGCTCGATCCCGGCGACCCCTATGAGGGCAACGCCTACGAGGCCGACGCGGAGCGGGTCCCGCACACCCTCTACGCGGCTCGCGACCTGTTCGGGGAATCGGAGATCGCCCGCGAGGCGTTCGGCCAGGAGGTCGTCGACCACTACCTGAACCGCGCCCGCATCGAGCTCGAGGCCTTCGAGGCCGTGGTCACCGACTGGGAGCGGTTCCGGGGCTTCGAGCGACTGTGACGATCCCCGCGATCGGGATCTCCGCCGCCGTCGACCGCGTGCGGTGGGGGCCTTGGGAGGAGGAGGTGACGATGCAGACGCGCGCCTTCTCCCGCGCGGTGCAGGCGGCGGGCGCGATCGCGCTGCTGCTGCCGCCCGACGAATCGCTTGACGAGGCACCCGAGGCGATCCTCGATCGCCTCGACGGGCTGATCATCTCCGGCGGCTCCGACGTGGGGCCGGCCTGCTACGGGCAGGAGCCGGATCCGCATACCTCGCGAACGCTCCCCGCCCGCGACCGTTTCGAGCTGGCGCTGGTGCGCGCGGCGCTGGAGCGCGACATGCCGCTGCTCGGCATCTGCCGCGGGATGCAGGTGATCAACGTTGCGCTGGGCGGGACGCTGATCCAGCACCTGCCCGACCTGCTCGGGCACGGCGAGCACCGGCGCACGCCGGGGGTGATGGGCAACCACGAGGTACGGCTGAAGCCGGGCTCGCTTGCCGCCCGCGCCGCGGGGGGTGAGCAGCTCGAGGTCAAGTCGCACCATCACCAGGGGGTCGACGGTCTGGGAGCCGACCTGGTCGCCAGCGGCTGGGCGGTCCCCGACGAGATCGTCGAGGCGGTCGAGATCCCCGGCCGCCGCTTCGCCCTTGGAGTCCTCTGGCATCCCGAGGAGGACACGGCAAGCCGGAGTCGTCGCGGCGCTGGTCGCGGCTGTGCGCTCGGAGGTGCCGGCGTGATCAGCGTCGTCGAGCCGGCGACCGAGCAGGTGATGGCGGAGGTGCCACGGGCCGGAGCCGACGAGGTCGACGCCGCGGTCGAGCGGGCCGGCGAGGCTTTTGAGACCTGGCGGGCGATCGACCCGGGCGAGCGGGCAGCGCTGCTGCGCGGGCTCGCCGACACGCTCGAGGCACGAGCGGGAGCAGCTGGCGCAGCTCGAGGCCCGCAACGTCGGCAAGCCGATCGGCGACGCGCGGGCGGAGATGGAGATGGTGGTCGAGACCTTCCGCTATTACGCCGGCGCCCCGGAGCGGGTCTTCGGGCGCACGATCCCGGTCTCCGGCGGCGTCGACATGACCTTCCGCGAGCCGCTCGGCGTCGTCGGCCTGATCGTGCCCTGGAACTTCCCCCTGCTGATCGCCTCCTGGAAGGTCGCGCCGGCGTTGGCGGCCGGGAACACCGTGGTTTTGAAGCCGGCCGAGCTGACGCCGCTGACCGCGCTCGAGCTGGAGCGCCTGGCGCGCGAAGCGGGGATTCCGTCCGGCGTTCTCAATGTGGTCGCGGGCCCCGGCAGCGTCTGCGGCAAGCGCCTGGTCGAGCACGCCGACGTCGCCAAGGTGGCGTTCACCGGCTCCACCGAGGTGGGCCGGGGGATCGCCGCCGGGGCCGCAGCGACGATCAAGCGGGTGACGCTCGAGCTCGGCGGCAAGTCGGCGAACCTGGTCTTCGCCGACGCCGATCTCGAGCAGGCGGCCGCGGCAGCACCGATGTCGGTGTTCGGCAACGCCGGCCAGGACTGCTGCGCCCGCTCGCGGATCCTCGTCGAGCGGGCGGCCATGGACCCGTTCATGGCGGCCCTGGAGCACGAGGTCGGTTCGATGCGGGTCGGAGACCCGCTCGAAGAGGAGACGCAGATGGGACCCTTGATCTCCGCCGAGCAGCGGCAGACGGTCGCCTCCTATCTCGATGACGACGTTGCGGTCGCCTTCCAGGGCCACGCCCCCGACGGCCCGGGCTTCTGGTTTCCGCCCACCGTGCTGGCGCCGGTCTCCAACGACGACCGGGTCGCCCGCGAGGAGATCTTCGGCCCCGTCGCCAGCGTGATCCCGTTCGAGGGCGAGGACGAGGCGGTGGCGCTCGCCAACGACACCATCTACGGCCTCTCGGGCTCGGTCTGGACCGGCGACGGGGCTCGGGCGCTGCGGGTGGCGCGGCAGCTCGAGACCGGGGTGATCTCGATCAACTCCAACACCTCGGTGCGGGTGACGACGCCGTTCGGCGGCTTCAAGCAATCAGGGGTCGGGCGCGAGCTGGGTCCCGATGCGCTCGACGCCTACACCGAGGTCAAGAACGTCTACTACGCGACCGGGGCGAGCTGATGCCCGATCGCCTGGAGGGAAAGGTCTGCGTGATCACCGGCGCGGCCAGCGGCATCGGAGCCGAGGCCGCGGGGCTGTTCGCCGAGCAGGGCGCGAGGGTGGTCGGCGTCGACGTCAACGCCGGCGCTGCCGGCGAGCTTTCGATCGAGGCCGACGTGACCGACGAGGAACAGGTCCGCGGCGTCTACGAACGCGCCCGCTCCGAGCTGGGGCGAATCGACGTCCTCTTCAACAACGCCGGCATCAATCCCGGCGACGACGTCAGCGTGCTGGACACCTCGCTGGAGGCCTGGCAGCGGGTCCAGGACACGAACCTGCGCAGCGTCTTCCTCTGCTGCAAGCACGGTATCCCGCACCTGCTCGAGGCCGGAGGAGGGTCGGTGATCAACACCGCATCCTTCGTCGCCGTGATGGGCGCCGCCGTCTCGCAGGTCTCCTACACGGCCTCCAAGGGAGCCGTCCTGTCGCTCTCCCGCGAGCTCGGGGTCGAGTTCGCGGCCCGCGGGGTGCGTGTCAACGCGCTTTGCCCCGGCCCGGTCAACACGCCGCTCTTGCAAGAGCTCTTCGCCAAGGATCCCGACAAAGCCGCTCACCGCCTCGTCCACCTGCCGATGGGCCGCTTCGGCGAGCCGCGCGAGATCGCCCAGGCGGCGCTGTTCCTGGCCAGCGACGAGTCCTCCTATGTCACCGCCGCGACCTTCATGGTCGATGGAGGGCTCTCGAGCGCCTACCTGACGCCCGCCCAGGCCGAAGAGGACTAGCAGCGGCGGCGAGGAAGCGCCGGCACAGGGCTCGACCGACCTCGTTCCAGATCTCGATCTTGCCCTCGGTCTCCCTGCCGAGCGCGACGGGGTCGACGCCGATCCGCACCGCGTCCTCGTCATTTCGGTAGTCGCGCACCCAGCGCTGGGCGTCGTCTGCGGCGACCTCGGCGTGGAACTGGATCCCCCAGGCGGCGGCGCCGAGACGGTAGGCCTGCAGGCAGACCGAGCTGCGGGCAAGCGCCACCGAGCCGGCCGGAAGCGGGGCCTCGTAGCTGTGCCACTGAAAAGCCTCGAAGACGGGCGGCAAGCCGCCGAGGACGGGATCGTCGGCGGCCTCGGGGGTGAGCTCGACCCGGTGCCAGCCGATCTCCGGTTGCGGGGCGCGGTGAGCCTTCATGCCCGCTGCCTCGGCCACCAGTTGCGCACCGAGGCAGACGCCGAGCGTCGGCACGCCGTCGCCGAGCGCCCGCGCCAGCAGCGCCTTCTCGGCCTTCAGCCAAGGGTGTAGGTCCTCCTGGTCGACGTGCATCGCCCCCCCGAAGGCGAGGACCGCGTCGAAGCGATCCGGTTCCGGCGCCGGCTGGCCCTCGTTCGGATGCCAGGTCTCGAGGTCGACCCGGGCTTCGTGCAGGACCTCGGCGAAGACGCCCGGGCCGGCGTCGCGCTGATGGACGATCGCCAGGGCGCGCACGGCGCCCGTCAGCTCGAGCGACGGGCCCGCAGCAGGAAGTCGACCTGGTTCTGCTTGCGCATGATCAGGTGCTCCAGGAGGTGCTCGAGCGCCTCGCTGCGTCCCTCACGGCCGGTCGGCTCGATCGCGGCCTGCAGGGCGTCGATGGCCTCGGTCTCGGACTCGATCAGCCATTCGACCGCATCGCCTGGGTCTCCCGTCCAGCGCATCGAGCTCACTTCGGTGACCGGGTCGCCGCCGAGGGCGACGACCTTCTCGACCAGCAGACGGGCGTCAGCGAGCTCGGCCCGGCCGTACTCCCACATCCGGTCTCCGAGCGACTGAAACTCGAAGCCGAAGAGGCTGCCCGAGGTGATCGTGAACTGGAGCGCCGACCGGTACTGGAGTTGCAGGGCCGCGTTGATCATCTCCACCGCCGCCTCGACGTCGAGTGTCTCTTCTTGCTCGGGCACGGGCGCACCTTACCCGGCGAGCGGCTTCTCAAAGCTGCGCCAGCACCGCCTCGGCCAAGGCCTCGCCGAGCGGCCCGGTCGGGAACCCGGCGACGGTGCTGCCGCCGGAGACCACCTCGACCTCTCCATCGTCGCTGGCGAGCTGCATGTCGATCCGGATCGGCACCGTGCCGCCGAAGGTCGAAGCCAGCGCCTGCATCCGGTAGGGATCCGAGTCCTCGCGCCGCAGGGTGAAGGCGCGGACGTCAAACGCTCCCACCGTCGACGCCGAGATCGCGATGTCGACGGTCACGAAGCCATCGAGGCGGCCGAAGACGTCGTTCGGTTCCGTGGCCAGCTCGAGGTCGAGACCGCTACCGCGAACCTCGAATTTCGACCCGTCGGAGAACAGCAGGCGCAGGGCGGGAAAGGAGTCGACCGACACCATTGCCGAGCCGCCGCCCTCGGTGAGCCGGTCCTCGACCCGGCTGCTGACGAACGCGGCCAGGAAGAGCTGCGATGCGACCAGCACCACGACGACCAGTCCGGCGGCGATTGTCAGCCCCTTCCTCATGTGGGTGCCATGTAGGTGTTCCAGAACAGAACCGGTCCCGGCGCGAAGCCGCCGCCGGCGTTCAGCTCCAACAGCGCCGCGGCGGCCTTCGCCGTGTAGACCGGGTCCAGGGTCAGGCCCTCCCGGGCGAAGACTTCGGTCGCCCGCGAGGCGGACGGGGTCGGGTGTCCGTAGCCGTCGCCCAGCCACTCGTCGCGAAGATCGAGGTCGTGCCTGGAGACGCCGACTCGCGGCAGTTGGGCCCGGCGGCGTGCCAGCAGCCGCTGGGTGCGGCGCGCCAACCGGGCGATGCCGGCGTCGCTGACCGGGGTCAGGTCGTTGACAAGCACCCCGACGAGCCGGGAGCGCAGCCCCGCGATCCTCATCCCGAGCAGCAGACCGGCGGCGGTGCCGCCGCTGCCCACGGGGACGACCACGTGGGAGGGCTCGGGCAGCTCACCGGCCGCGACCTGGCCGGCGAGCTCGAGCCCGGCGTTGACGTAGCCGAGGCAGCCCAGCGGCACCGAGCCGCCGGGCAGGATCAGATACGGCAACCGCAGCGGCGGCTCGGCGCGACGGACCAGCAACGTCGCCGCGAGCGCGAACGCCCTTGCGGTGCCGCCGGCGAAGTGCAGCTCGGCGCCGCTGGCCCGCATCCGCGCGAGTTGAGCCTCCACGTGGTCGTCGCGCGGCTGCGGGACCAGCACGAGAATCGTCCGCATCCCCAGCTCCCGCGCGTAGAGCGCCGTCGCCAGGCCGTGGTTGGTGCCGAGCGCGCCGCCGGTGAGGACGGCACGCTTGCCGCGCCGGCGAGCCTCGCCCAGCAGCCACTCCAGCTTGCGGGCCTTGTTGCCCGCGTAGCGCCCGTAGACGCCGTCGTCCTTGAGCCACACCGCCGCCTCGCCGGGCAGATCGGCGAACTCGCGCACCGGTGTCGGGGAACCGAGACACAGCGGCTCCGGCTTGGTCAGGCGCAAGGTTCGGATCTCCGCTTCGGGGCGGGGCCTCTCGGGTCGCATCTGGGGATTGTGAGTAAACGCGAAACTTTTGCTCGCCACGGGTTTACGTATACTTCCGCGCCAACACGAATACCTGCCAAATCCCCGCGGGCACGCTCGCGGGGAACGGGGGAACCACAGGGGCCGATCATCGCGATCGATGCCCCGGGGGCGAATCGGACACTGATCCGTAGCGCTGCTCTTTCAGCGCGAGCCCGACAGCTAACCCCGTCGGCTCGAGAAAGAGAGGCTCCGTGCGTTCCCAGCGTCTTGCGTCGCCATCCGTCGGCCGCCGTGCCGTGGCCGCCCTTGCCGGCGTACTGGCCGCGGCCGCAGCCGCGACGCTCGTCCAGGCGCCCGCAGCTCCCGCGGCCGGCGGTGTCGTCGCCCCGGGCAGCCCCCGCGTCAACGACGTGATCTGCCTGACCCGCTGCGTCGGCGGCCGTAAAGCCACTCCCGGCGCCACCGTGCGGGTCAAGGGCTCGGCGCTCGACTACGCCCGCACGATCGTCTTTCGCAGCGACGAGGGGCCGATCAGGGCCCGCACCACCGATCGCGACGGATCCTGGGCCAAGGCCGCGGTCCCCGTCGGGGCGATCGACAGCAGGCCCTTTGTGGTCGACTTCCGCGGCGAGCGATCCAACCGCTCCCCATACGAGCTCGAGGTGCTGCCGCCGAGCGCGATCCCCGAGGAGGTGTTCCCGGTCCGCGGCCCGCACCAGTACTGGGACGGCTTCGGCGCCGGGCGCGGTCACGATGGCGTCGACCTCGGCTCCGCCTGCGGGACGACCCTCGTCTCGGCCCTCGACGGCCGGGTCCAGTACCGCGGCTACCACGGCGCCGCCGGCAACTACACGGTGATCGACACCAAGGGCTCCAACACCGACCTCGTCTACATGCATCTGCTGAAGCCGGCCCTGGTACGGCCCGGTCAGTCGGTCGCCGCCGGCCAGCGGATCGGCTCCGTCGGCGAGACCGGCAACGCCTCCGGCTGCCACCTGCACTTCGAGTACTGGGTCGGCGATTGGTACGGCGGCGGCCAGGCGGTCGACCCGATGCGCTACCTGAAGAACTGGGATCGCAAGAGCTGAGCCTGGCTTAGACTCGGCGCCAGGTGGGAATGGAGTCCCAATGGCGCAGATAGTCCTCGGCCCGCTGCTGCGCTACGTCGGCGAGACCGAGGCCACGGTCTGGGTCGAGACCGACGAGCCCTGCGAGGTGGAGGTCCTCGGCCACACCGAGCCCGCCTTCACGGTCGAGGGACACCATTTCGCGCTCGTCCTGATCAAGGGCCTCGAGCCGGGAGGTTTCTACGAGTACGAGGTGAAGCTCGATGGCGAGGTCCGCTGGCCCGAGCCCGGCAGCGACCTGCCGCCCAGCGCGATCCGCACCATGGGGCGCGACAAGGCGCTCGACATCTGCTTCGGGTCCTGCCGGATCGCCCTGCCGCACGTCGAGCCCTACACCCACAGCAAGGACCGCCACGACGAAGGCCGCGAGTTCGACGCGCTGCGGGTCGTGGCGACAGAGATGACCCGCAACGACCGCGACAAGTGGCCGGAGCTGCTGTTCCTGCTCGGCGACCAGGTCTACGTCGACGACGGCTCACCCGAGACCCGGGAGCGGATCCGCGAGCGGCGCGGTACCGACGAGCCCCCCGGTGAGGAGGTGACCGACTTCGAGGAGTACACCTGGCTCTACCACGAGAGCTGGCAGGAGCCGATGGTCCGCTGGCTGTTCTCGACCGTCTCCGTTTCGATGGTCTGGGACGACCACGACATGTCAGACGACTGGAACCTCTCCCGGTCCTGGGTCGAGGAGATGAATCGCAAGCCCTGGTGGCACCACCGGGTCGTCGCCGGGATCATGAGCTACTGGGTCTACCAGCATCTCGGCAACCTCTCGCCCCGTGAGCTGGAGGACAACGAGCTGTATCCGACGGTGCGCGGCAATCCGCGCGCCGGCGAGGCGCTGCGCGAGTGGGCGACGCGGATCGACTCCACCGAGTCCGGCACCAGGTGGAGCTACTGCCGCGATATCGGCAACAACACCCGGGCGATCTTCATGGACTCGCGCGCCGGACGGGTGCTGACCAAGGATCGGCGCTCGATCTTCGACGACGACGAGTGGGACTGGATCGTCGAGCACGCCAACGGCGACTTCGACCATCTGCTGATCGCGACCACCGTGCCCTATCTGCTCTCGCCGGGCTTTCACCATCTCGAGGCCTGGGGCGAGCGGGTCTGCGACGGTGCCTGGGGCCGGCAGTTCGCGAAGCTTGCCGAGCAGTTGCGCCGGGCGGTCGACTTCGACCACTGGGCTTCGTTCGGGATGTCCTTCGAACGGCTGCGCAAGCTCCTCGAGGAAGTCGGGTCCGGCAAGCGGGGGAAGCCGCCGGCGACGATCGTGATCCTCTCCGGCGACGTCCATCACGCCTACCTGGCGCAGGTCGGCTTCCGCCCCGAGGCAGGCGTACAGAGCGCCGTTTACCAGGGCGTCTGCTCGCCCTACCGCAATCCCCTCGACAGCGGCGAGCGAACCGCAATCAAAGTCGGCTTCACCCGGCCCTTCATCGCCGCGATGCGAGCCCTGGCGGGGGCGGCCGACGCTCCGGAGCCGGGGATCGGCTGGCGGCTCTGCGAAGGCCCCTACTTCGACAACCAGGTCGCGACCCTGCGGATCGACGGGCGCAGCGCGATCATGCAGCTCGACAAGACGAAGCCCGGCGAGGAGAAGGAGCGGGAGCTGGAGTGCGTCTTCGAGCGGCGGCTGGCTTGAGCGGCGAGCGGGGGCGGGGCATTACCCGGCAAGGAACACCCCGCCCGCCCGCCTCTTCAAGCGGCTACAGAGGTCGATGACCCCGGGTCGCCGCTGAAGACCTTTGTCTGCTTAGGCCTGACATGGACGGTCTGGCCTTCGCGCAGCTGCAGATCGTCGATCTCGGCCCTGGTCAGCTGGGCCCATAGCTCCCTGCCGTCCCCGAGCGCGAACTCGACCCGGATCTCGAATCCCAGCGGCACGACACGCTCGACCGTCGCCTGCTCGGTCCGCTCGGCCGGCTGCAAGAGCACCTCGAGATCGTGAGGCCGCACGAAGTGCTCGCCGAGGCGGTTGACCTCGCCGACGAAGCTCATCACGAACTCGTTCGCCGGGTGCTCGTACAGGTCGGAGGCGTTACCGGACTGCTCGATGCGGCCGTGGTTCATCACCACCAGCTGCTCGGCGATGTCCATCGCCTCTTCCTGGTCGTGGGTGACGAAGATCGTTGTCACGTGCACCTCGTCGTGTAGGCGCCGCAGCCAGGCGCGCAGGTCCTTGCGGACCTTCGCGTCCAGCGCTCCGAAGGGCTCGTCGAGCAACAGCACCTTCGGCTCCACGGCCAGCGCCCGCGCCAGCGCCATCCGCTGGCGCTGGCCGCCCGAGAGCTGGTCGGGATAGCGGTCCGCGAGGCCGTCGAGCTGGACCAGTCGCAACAGCTCGTGGACGCGATCGTTGATCGCCGACTTCTCCCACTTGCGGATCGCCAGGCCGAAGCCGACGTTCTGGAGCACGGTCATATGCTTGAAGGCGGCGTAGTGCTGGAACACGAAGCCGACCTCCCGCTTCTGCGCCGGCGTCTCGGTCGCATCACGGTCGTTGATCAGCACCCGGCCCGCGTCGAGCTCCTCGAGCCCGGCGATCGCCCGCAACAGGGTCGACTTGCCCGAGCCGCTTGGTCCCAGCAGCGCCGTCAGCGAGCCGTTGGGCACCGAAAGCGTCACTTCCTTCAGGGCGTCGAAATCGCCGAAGCGCTTCGATGCACCCTCAACCTTGATTCCCATCAGGACTCCTCCTTTGTCCTTCGCCTGCCGACGGTCATCAGCAGCAAGGTGGTGAGGGCCAGCAGCGCCAGCACAATCGCGCCGGCGTAGGCACCCTCCTCGTTGAACTGCTCGAACTCCTTGGCGACGAACAGCGGCAGGGTCTGCGTCTCGCCCGAGATCGAGCCGGAGACGATCGTCACCGCCCCGAACTCGCCCAGCACCCGAGCGGTGGTGAGGACGATCCCGTAGGCGACGCCCCAGCGGATCGCCGGCAGCGTCACCCGCCAGAAGGTCTGCCAGGGGTTTGCCCCCAGCGTAGAGGCCGCCTGTTCCTGCTCGGTGCCGATCTCCTGCAGCACCGGCACCACCTCTCTGACCACGAACGGCAGCGAGACGAAGACGCTGGCAAGGATCATCCCCGGGGTCGAGAAGAGGATCTCGATCCCCGCCTCGGCGAGGGCGGGCCCGAACCAGCCGTCGGCCCCGTAGAGCAGATACAGCGAGAGCCCGATCACGACCGGGGAGACCGCAAACGGCAGGTTGATGATCGCGTCGATCAGCGCGTTGCCCTTCCAGCGGTGGCGGACCAGCAGCAGCGCGCAGCCGACTCCGAAGATCGTGTTGAGGGGGACCGCGACGACGACCATCAGCAGGGTCAGCTGGATCGCGTGGATCGCGTCCGGCGAGGTGATCGCGTCGAGCGGCGGCCCGAGGCCGTTCTCGAACGTCTTGTAGAAGATCATCGCCACGGGGGCGAGCAGCAGCAGCAGCAGGTAGCCGAGCCCGAGCCCGCGCAGGCCCCACTTCGCCGGCGAGCTAACGGTCACGACGCTTCACTCCCCAGCGCTGCAGCAGGCTGACGCAGAACAGGAGCACCAGCGAGATCGCCAGCAAGACGACCGAGACGGCGGCGGCGCCGGGGACGTTTCCGGACTCGATCTGGCTGCGGATGAAGACCGACGAGACCTCGGTCTCGAAGGGGATGTTGCCCGAGATCAGGACCAGCGACCCGAACTCGCCCAAGGCGCGGGCGAAGGCGAGGGTGACGCCGGCGAGGATTCCCGGCAACAGGTTGGGAAAGATGATGCGGCGAAAGACGGTGAAGCCGCCGGCCCCGAGCGAGGTCGCGGCCTCCTCCATCTCGCGGTCCATCTCCATCAGAAGCGGCTGCACGGCGCGGACGACGAAGGGCAGGGTCACGAAGCAGAGCGCGAAGACGACCGCGACCCGGGTGAAGGCGACGTTGAGCCCGAACGGGCTGTCGGACCCGTAGAGGGTCAGCAGCGTCAGCCCGGCGACGATCGTCGGCAGGGCGAAGGGGAGGTCGATAAGTGCGTTGACGGCGCCCTTGCCCGGAAACCGGTCGCGTACCAGGATCCAAGCGATGATCGTGCCGAAAACTGCATTGACGACGACGACGATCAGCGAGCAGATCACGGTCAGCTTCAGCGCCGCCACCGACTGCGGGCTGGAGACCGCGTCCCAGAAGCGCCGATAGGCCCCCCTCGGTCGACTCCGCCACGAC
Organism: uncultured Actinomycetes bacterium; assembly: GCA_963793785.1. Taxonomy (GTDB): domain Bacteria; phylum Actinomycetota; class Thermoleophilia; order Solirubrobacterales; family 70-9; genus CAWCBH01. The sequence continues at coordinate 1,492,961 of CAWCBH010000003.1, read as the reverse complement.
CGCCGCCAGCGGCAGCAGCACCATCAGCGAGAGGTAGAGGCCGATCAGGCCTCTGCCAAGACCGGCGCCGACCCCGGGCAGGCGGATGCCCGCCCGGGGTGCAGCGACGGTTGCCGGGTTCGACACTTCCATCGTCTACTCCGACGGGACTCCGAGCTCGCGATTGATCTCCGCGACCTTGCCGCTGGCCTCGTCGAAGAACTCGTCGGTGACCGTCTCCCAGCCGCCGAACTCGTCGATCTCGAAGAGGTCCTCGGGAACCGGGAACTTCTTGGTGTCGAGCAGCTTCTGGTTGACCGGGCGGTAGCCGTTGTCGGACCAGATCCGCTGCCCCTGGTCGGACCAGATGAAGTCGAGGAAGGCCTGCGCGGACTCGGGCGCCTCGCTCGTGACCGCGATCGGGGTCTCGATCCGGATCGTCGAGGGCGGCACCACGTACTCGACGTCCTCGCCCTCCTCCTGGGCCTTGATCGCCTCGTTCTCGTAGGCCAGCAGCACGTCGCCCTCGCCCTGGGTAAATGCGGCGAGCGCGTCACGGGCGCTGCCCGGCTGGACGATCGTCTTCTCGAGCAGTGTCCGGACTGCGTCGAGGGCCTCGTCCTCGGACTTGCCCTGGTGTAGCTGCGACCCGTAGACGGCCATGATGTTCCAGCGCGCGCCGCCGGAGCTGAGCGGGTTCGGGGTGATGACCTCGACGTCCTTGGTGAGCAGATCGTCGAAGGACTTGATGCCCTCGGGATTTCCCTGGCGAACCGCGAGCACCACCACCGACTCCTCGGCGATCCCCTTGTACTTGTTCTTGTCCCAGCTCGGGTCGACCTTGCCGGCCTCCTCGAGGGCGATCATGTCGCCGCCCTGGGCGAAGTGGACGATCGAGGCGGGTTGGCCGGCCTCGACCGCGCGCCGCTGGTCGCCGGAAGCGCCGTAGGAGCCCGAGAACTCGACGCCCTTGCCCGCCGGCGTGGCAGCGAAGCCGGGCTGTAGGCCCTCTTCGTAGACGGTCTCCGGAGTGGAGTAGGCGACGATGTCGAGCGAGCCGCCGGAGGCGCCTGCGCCGCTGGCGGAATCGTCGTCGTCGCCGCAACCGGCAACCGCGCCGGTGGCGAGGAGGAGCATCGTGATCAGTGCTGCGGCTACCGGTAATGGCCGGTGTCGGCCTCTTCCTTTGCTCATCTGGGGCTCAATCCTACCTTTCTTGATTATCTTGGTACGAAATGAAGCGCGGCAAGGTAGCAGACTCGGCGGGGGGACGCTGGTGGAGGAGACTGGGCGGCCGAAAGATCGTCGCTGCTAGGTTCTCGATCCTGCGGAGGCGCCGACGGGGCTAGGGACCGCGAGGGCAACACCAAGAAGTCGCTTGAGAAGGTTTTCGACGCCAACCGCAGCAGCACTCTCTTTGCTCGCCCTGGTGGCGAGCAATGCAGTCGCAGCTCCGCAGGTCAACCTGCGTGCTGCGCATCGCTGCGAGTTCATCGGCCAGCAGCGGGGCAGCCTCTGCCTGCTGCCGTTCCCCAGCGATCACTTCACCGTTCGCGACACGCGGACGGCAACGGACCGTCGCGTCAACTTGAGGACCGCCTCGATGCCGGCGAACAAGGACGGCGTCCATCTCGACGCCCGGCCCTACCAGGCCAGCGACGGGTTCAGCCCGGGTCAGACGATTCTTGTCCGAGTCCCCGGCCTCGACAATCCGGAGGCACTGAGAAGGACGGCCGCGGCGCCGATCAACCACATCGGCCGATATCGGCGCAGGAACGCTCCGGTTGTCGTCATCGACGCCCGGACGGGCAGGCGGTGGCCGATCTGGGTCGAGATCGATTCAAACGCCGACAGCCCCGCCGAGACGCTGTTGGAGATCCATCCCGCGAAGAACTTCGACGCCCGACACCGCTACATAGTCGCCTTGCGCAACCTGAAGAATCGCCGTGGCAGGGAGATCACCGCGCCCGCGGGCTTTCGCTTCTATCGCGATCGGCTGCCGTCGCGCAAGCGCGTGATCAACAAGCGGCGTGGCGACTTCGAGAACATCTTCGGCAAGCTGCGCCGGGCGGGCATCGACCGTGACGAGCTGTACCTGGCATGGGACTTCACGGTCGCCAGCGACGAGAACAATGCGAGGCGGCTGCTGTTCATGCGCAACCAAGTGTTCGCGGCACTCGGCGACACCGACCTCGACGACGGGGTCCCGACAGGGGGGACGGTTCCATTCGCGATCGACCCTGTCAGCGCCGACCCGGCGACCAGCGGCATCGTCAACTTCGCCCCCTGCGGCGCCGACGGCTGCCAGGCCGGGGAGAACGCCGATCTCGCCCGCCGTGTGCGCGGCACCTTCACCGTCCCCTGCTATCTGACCAACGCCTGCGCGCCGCCCGCCCGGTTCATCCTCGGCGCCGACGGCAACCCGACCCTGCAGGGGAGCTACGCGGCCAACTTCGACTGCGTGATTCCCCGCACCGCGCCCGACGCCGCAACGGTTCCCGCCGGCCGGCGGCCGCTCCTGTTCGGACATGGCCTCCTCGGTCGGGCAACGGAGGCGATCGACGACCCGCAGGGCACACTGGCCCGTGCGCACGGCTTCGTGATCTGCGCCACCGACACAATCGGCCTCACTGCCGACGACATCCCCAACACGATCGGGATCCTCGGCGACCTCGGCCGCTTTCCCGAGCTGACCGATACGGTCCAGCAGGGGCTCCTCAACGAGCTGCTGCTGGGCCGGCTGATGATCCGTCCCAGCGGCTTCGCCTCCAGCGCCGCCTTCCAAGTCGATCCGAGTGACGGCGGCAGCCCCTCGACGATCGACCCCTCCAACCTCTATTACAAGGGCACCAGCCTGGGTGGCATTGCCGGCGGGGCGCTGACCGCGATCGCGCCGGACTTCACCCGCGCGGTGCTCGACGTGCCGGCAATGAACTTCTCGGTGCTGTTGCCCCGCTCGGTCGACTTCGGCACATACGCGCTGGTCTTCGAGCCCGCCTATTCGGACGAGATGGCGCGCCCGCTGATCCTCGACCTGATCCAGATGCTCTGGGACCGCAGCGAGACGAACGGCTACGCGCACCGGATGACCGACGACCCCTTCCCGGATACGCCTCCGCACGAGGTGCTGATGCACATCGCCTTCGGCGACCATCAGGTGACTCCCTGGCAGGCAGATGTCGAAGCGCGGACGATCGGCGCCTCTGCGCACGCTCCCGTCGTCTACGACGGGCGTTGGCCGGGCGTCGACCCGCTCTGGGGGATCCCGAGGATCACGAGCTACCCGTTCGCCGACTCGGCGATCGTCTACTGGGACAGCGGCCCGACCCGACCCAACCCGGCGCCCCCTCCGGCCCAGATCGGGACCGACCCCCCGCCGCTTACCAACCTCCCCAACCGCAGCGGTCGCAACCCCCACCAGGACCCCCGTCGCGATCCGGCCGAACAGCAGATGACCTCCGACTTCCTGCGCCCGAACCCGCAGAGCCAGATCACCGACGCCTGCCTCGGCCTGCCTTGCTTCTCAGGCACCTTCACCGGTCCCTGAGCAGGCGCGCCGATAGGGTTGCCCCGATGGCTGTCGAGGCCCTCCGCACCCCCGAGGAGCGTTTCGAGGGGCTGCCGGATTTCCCCTACCAACCCCGCTACCGCGACGCCGACGGCCTCCGCCTCGCGCACCTCGACGAGGGCGACGGCGAGCCGGTGGTCCTTCTTCACGGCGAGCCGACCTGGTCGTATCTGTGGCGCAAGGTGATGCCGCCGCTGCTGGAGGCGGGGCATCGCTGCATCGCTCCCGACTTCGCAGGGTTCGGCCGCTCCGACAAGCCGGTCGACGTCGCCTGGTACTCCTACGACCGCCACACCGAGCTCTGCGCCGGGCTGCTCGAGGATCTCGACCTGCGCGGCGCGACGGCGGTCGTTCACGACTGGGGCGGGCCAATCGGCCTGCGGCTGGCCGTCGAGCACCCGGAGCGGATCGCCCGCCTGGTGCTGATGGACACCGGCTTCTTCACCGGCGAGCAGCGGATGAGCGAGGCATGGCACCGGTTCCGCGACTTCGTCGAGCGCACGGAGGACCTGCCGATCTCGATGCTGGTTCGAAACGCCTGCGCCCGGGGGATGAGCGACGAGGTCGCCGCCTCTTACGACGCGCCGTTCCCCGGTCCCGAGTACAAGGCCGGCCCGCGGTCCTTCCCGCTGATGTTGCCGACCTCGCCGGAGATGCCCGGTGCCGCCGCGGGGAGGCGGGTGCGCGAGGCCCTGAGCGGCGACGAGCGGCCGAAGCTCTGCCTGTGGGCCGACTCGGACCCGATCCTCTCCTTCGAGGTGGGTGAGCGGGTCGCGGCGGCGGTCAACGCACCGCCCCCGCAGCCGATCGAGCGCGCCTCGCACTTCCTTCAGGAGGACGCGGGCGAGGAGATCGGCCGCCGCATTGCCGACTGGCTCGCGCCGGCTGATCCGAGCGTCGGCTACCCGAGATCGCGAGAGGCCAGCGCGGCGAGCCGGAAGCGGCCGCCGTGGGCGATCGCTCCCAGGTCGTGGGCGCTGTGGTCGGCGAGCAGCGAGACCCGCCGCGGCGGCCCGTCGGCGTCCAGCCAGGTGACGGTCCCGGGCCAATAGGGGCCGGGGCGGGAATCGGGGCGGTGCATCGCGGCGGCGAAGACCCAGTTGCCTGTGTTGTGGATCTGCCCCCCGCCCGGCAGCTGCCAGGCCGGGTCGTCGCCGCGGGGGCCGGCCCGGTGCGTGTGGCCGGTGATCACGTGGGCGGCCTCGACCCGCAGCCGTCGCATCGTCTCCGCCGCGGCGGCGATGCCGCCGCGGGAGATCGCCCGCGCCGAGAGGTCGGGCGCAAACGAGGATCCCAGCAGCCGGTTCAGGCCCCAGACCGCGGCCGGCACGCCAACCCCGGCGAGCCCGACGCCGAGCAGTCGCCGCGCCCCGGCCGGCCCGCTGCCGTCCTTGCTGATCCAGCGCCATGCCCGCTCCGACGGCTTCGCGGCACCGCCGATCAGCTGAGGAGCACCCGACTGGGCGAGGCCGAAGGTGAGGCCGTAGACGGGCCGCAGGATCCGCTCGTAGTCATCGGGGGTGGCGGGGTCCGGAGGCCGCCCGACCGCTCGCATCACCGCCGCCGCCGCGACGCATTCGGCGCGAGGAAGGGTCAGGTGACAGTCGAGATAGTGGCCGTGGGTGGCGTAGACGTCCTCCCGCAGCCAGGCGCCCGGGTAAGCGAGATCGAGGCGCGCTTCGCCGAGCCAGCGGTCGACCTGGCCCGCCGCGCCGGCGGTGGGCCGATAGCGGTTCTCCAGCCCCAGGGCCGGGCGGGAGGCCAGTGCCCGGCGCTCCAACAGCGGCTCGGCCAGGCGGTGGTCGTGGTTGCCCGGCACGTAGAGAACCTCGCGCCCGGCAAGCGCCTCGCCGAGGCCCTCGAAGAAGGGGCGGGTCGCCTGCAGCGCCGGCGCGAGCGGCAGGTCTCGCAGCTCGACGATGTCCCCGAGCAGGACGACCCGCTCGGCTCCCGCCAGCTCGGTGAGCAGCAGCTGCCGCAGGCCCGGGTCGCGCAGCACGTCCTCGCCCGAGAGGCTCGCCAGGTGCAGGTCGGAGACGATCGCCGTGGCCATCGCGGTAAACCTACGCGCGATCGGCTCCCCATCGCCTAGTCTGGCGCAGGTGGGAGGCGTCGATGGCTGAGGGGCGCGGGCGGCGGAGCATGATGGCGGCGGTGGCGGTGGCTGCGACGGTCGCCGTTGGAGCCGTTGCCGTGGCCATGCCCGCCGCAGCGCCGCTTCCGGCGGCCGGCCCGGCGTCGCGGCCCTACGAGGGGCCGCCGATCGCGACCCCCGATGCCGAGCGCTGCGACTGGCTCGACACGTCCGTCTGCCTGTATCCGTTCCCGAACGACTTCTACACCGCGCCCGATGCCTCGACCGCGACCGGGAAGCGGATCGCCTTCGACGCCGACTCGATGCCCCGCAACCAGGCCGGGCGGCCGATCGAGGCCTCCGACTACAACCGCCTCGACGGGTTCAGCCCCGGGTCGATGATCGTCGTCCGGGTCCCCGGCCTGGAGACGCGACGGGCGTTCCGGCGCACCGGCGCGGTTCCGCAGGGGAACATCGGCCGCTTCGACGATCCCGCCCAGCCGGTGGTGGTGATCAACGCCCGCACCGGCAAGCGGCACCCGATCTGGGCCGAGATCGATTCCAACCCGGCCGATCCCGCCGACCGGACCCTGATCGTGCGCCCGGCGGTCAACTTCCGCGAAGGGCAGCGCTACGTCGTCGCCCTGCGCCGGCTCCGCAGCGCCGAGGGGCGGCTGCTGCGCCCGCCGGCCGCGTTCCGCGTCTACCGCGACCGGCTGATCACAGAGCAGCCGGAGGTGGAGGCACGCCGGGCGGGCTTCGAGCGGATCTTCGCCTCGCTGCGGCGAGCCGAGATCCCGCGCCGCAACCTCTACCTGGCCTGGGACTTCACCGTCCGCAGCGAGCGCAGCCTCTCGGCGGCGATGCTGCGGATCCGCGACGACGCCTTCGCCCAGTTAGGCGACGCCAACCTCCGCAACCTGAAGGTGGAGGGCGACCCGCCGAGCTTCGAGGTCACCGAGGTGACCGATTTCGCGCCGGCTGAGAACGAGCTGATCGCCCGCATCGTCAGGGGTAGCTACCAGATTCCCTGCTACCTCGACACCGACTCCTGTTCGAGCACCGGCTCGCGATTCAACTACGGCGCCGACGGCCTGCCGAGCCAGATGGGGGCCGGGACGGACGGCGCCAACGTCGCCGAGGCCGAGTTCACCTGCCTGATCCCGCGCTCCGCCGTCGACGGGGACCGGCCGCGCCGGGCACGGCCTTCGCTTTACGGCCACGGCCTGCTCGGCAGCCAGGGGGAGGTCGACGCCGGCAACGTGCAGGCGATGGCCGCCGAGCACGGCTTCGTGTTCTGCGCCACCGACTGGTTCGGCTTTGCGACTCAGAACGTGCAGAACATCCTCCTGATCCTCCAGGACCTCTCCAACTTCCCGCTGCTCGCCGACGGGACCCAGCAGGGCTTCCTCAACTTCCTCTACCTGGGCCGGGCGATGATCCACCCCGGCGGCTTCTCCTCCGATCCCGCCTTCCACGTCGATGGCACCGCTGCGACCCGCTCGGTGATCGACACCCGGCGCCTGTTCTATGACGGCAACAGCCAGGGCGGCATCCTCGGCGGCGGCCTGACCGCGATGGCGCCGGACTTCAACCGCGCCGTGCTCGGCGTCCCGGCGATGAACTACTCGACACTGCTGCGGCGCAGCGTCGACTTCGAGCCCTACGCGGAGGGCAGCTTCGGCGGCGTCGTCTGCGAGGCGGCCGGGCTGCCGATCTGCCCTATCGACGACACGCCGCTGGGGCTCTACGACAACTACCCGAACGAGCTCGAGCGGCCGCTGCTGTTCGCGCTGATCCAGATGCTCTGGGACCCGGCCGAGGCCAACGGCTACGCGCAGCACATCACCACAGACCCGCTGGCCGATACGCCCCGGCACAAGGTGCTCCTGCACGTCGCCTTCGGCGACCACCAGGTCGCCAACGTGGCCGCGGAGGTCGAGGCCCGCACGGTCGGGGCTCGCCTCTACCGCCCGGCGCTGGTCCGGGGCCGCTACAAGCAGGCGCGGCCGTTCTGGGGCCTGGCGTCGGTGCCGCGCTTTCCTTGGCGCGGCTCGGCGATCGTCTACTGGGACGGCGGGCCGCTCGGCTTCGAGGGCGGAACCGCCTCGCCGCCGAACGCCAACCTGCCCCCGCGGCCGCCTCGCTACGGCGAGGACCCGCACAGCTATCCGCGCTCCGACGAGCTGGCGCGGCGCCAGAAAGCGGCCTTCCTGGCAATCGGCGGCAAGCTCGTCAACCCCTGCCGAGCCAATCGGCGTCCCCGTCCCTGCTTCGCCAACGATTGGCCCGGGCCCGGCGGCTGAGCCCGCCCGCAGGCATCTCCGAGGCCGGCCGGGCAGGGAGATGGGGTCCGCAGGGCGAAGTTGTGGTGAGTTAACCCTGCGTTAGGCGCCCTCGGACTGCCTATGGGGCTGGGATAGGATCCGCCAGCAGGAAGGAGACCGCCGAGAGGGAGGCCTCGGTCATCACGCCTAAAGGACGGATCGACGCCGGCGAATCCACCAATTCAGTCGTCAACCTCCGCTAACCGCAAGCGCGGCTCCGTGACAGCGCGGGTGTTGACGGTCGGCGCCCTCGTCGCCGCGGTCGTCATGGTCGCCGTGCTGATCTTCGGGGGCGACGAGGGCAACCGCTACCAGCTGCGGTTCGCGGCCGGCGGCGGGCTGGTGCCCGGAAACGAGGTGCTGATCGGCGGCACCCCGGCGGGAAGCGTCGAGAGCATCGAGCTGACCGAGGACAACCAGGCCGAGGTCGAGATCAACGTCGAGCAGGAGCTGCACGAGGGCACCACGGCGGTGATCAGGACCCCGTCGCTGTCGACGATCGCCGGCCGCTACATCTCGGTCTCTCCGGGGCCCGACAACGCGCCGGCGCTCTCCGAGGAAGAGCCGCTCGCCGGCGACTCGACGACAACGCCGGTCGACCTCGACCAGCTCTTCGACACCTTCGACGAACGCACCCGCAAGGGTCTGCAGAACGTGATCCAGGGCTTTGCCGCCTCCTACGCCGGCAAGGGCGAGGAGGCGAATGAGACCTACCGCTATTTCGCTCCCGCCCTCTCGACAACCGACCGGCTGCTGAAGGAGCTGAACCGCGATCAGCAGGTGTTCACCGACTTCATCGTCGACACCTCCAAGGTCGTCACCGCGGTTGCCGAGCGCCGCAACGACCTGACCGGCCTGGTCTCCAACGCCAACCAGGCGCTTGGGGCAGTGGCGAGCGAGAACGAAGCCTTCGACCGCTCCTTGCGCGGGCTGCCGCCGACCCTGCGACAGGCGAACACGACCTTCGTCAACCTGCGCGCCGCGCTCGACGACCTCGATCCGCTCGTCAACACCTCCAAGCGGGCGACAAAGGACCTGGAGCCCTTCCTGGAGCAGCTGCGACCGGTGGTCCGCCGCGCGGTGCCCGTGTTCGGCAACCTCTCCCGGACCGTCAGCCTCCCCGGGCCCTCGAACGACCTCGGCGAGCTCGTCAGGTCGCTCGTCCCGCTGCATCCTCGCGGCGCCGCAGCCTCGCGCTCCGGGATCAGGGCGCTGAACGCCTCCCAGGAGTTCATCAGCTTCGCGCGGCCCTATGCGCCGGAGCTGCTGGCTTCGATCTCCAAGCTCGGTGCCGTCACGGGCTACTACGACGGCGATGGTAACTACGCCCGCGTTCAGGCAGCCGCCTTCAATCTCTTCCGCTACAACGCCGCGACCCAGAACCTGGAGCCGATCCCGCCTGAGGAGAAGTTCGCCGGCTTCGACTTCAGCGTCACCACTCGCTGTCCGGGCGGCGCCACGCAGCCCGTCGCTGGCTCCAACCCGTTCCTCGACGACGGCAACCTCGCCGGCAAGTGCGACCCCACCGACGTCCCGCCTGGGCCATGAGGCGCCTGCTGGCGATATGGCTCGGGGTGTCGCTTCTGGTCGGCCTGATGGTCGCGGCCACGGCCGGTGGCGAGAACGGCGACGACGGCTCCTACGAGGTCCGGGCGATCTTCGACAACGGTGGCTTCATCGTCAACGGCGAGGACGTGCGGATCGGCGGCGCCACTGTTGGCAGCGTCAAGTCGGTCGACGTCTCGATGCCGGACGAGATCGTCAGCCTCGAGGGCGGACCCCACGCGGTGCCGGGCAAGGCCGTTGTCGTGATCGAGATCGCCGACGGCGGCTTCCAGGACTTTCGCGAGGACGCCTCGTGCCTGATCCGCCCGCAGTCGCTGATCGGCGAGAAGTTCATGGAGTGCAAGCCGACGCAGCCGCGGGCACCGGGCACCGACCCGCCGCCGCCGCTGCAGCAGATCGAAGAGGGCGAAGCGGGCGCCGGCCAGTACCTGCTGCCGCTGGAGAACAACGGCAAGGCGGTCGACATCGATCTGATCCAGAACATCCAGCGGCTGCCCTACGCGGAGCGCCTGCGCCTGATTCTCAACGACCTCGGGGCCGGGCTGGCGGCGCGCGGCGAAGACCTGGACGAGATCGTCCGCAAGGCCAATCCGGCGCTACGGGAAACCGATCAGGTCCTGCAGATCCTCGCGGCGCAAAACCGCGAGCTTGCCCAGTTGGCCAGCGACTCCGACACGGTCCTGGAGCCGCTGGCCCGCCAGCGGACCAGCCTTTCCGGGTTCATTCGTTCCTCCGGGGAGACCGCCACCGCCACCGCCGAGCGCGGCGAGGCGCTGGAGCAGAACCTCGCCAAGCTGCCGGCGACGCTGCGCGAGGTGCGGCTGACGATGCGCGAGCTGGGCGGCTTCTCCGACGCCGCGCGCCCGGTCTTCGAGACGCTCGGGGCCGCGGCGCCGACGATCACTCGCGCCACCCGGCTGCTGGGCCCGTTCTCGGACGCGACCACGGTCTCGCTGCGCAGCCTCGGTGACGCCGCCGAGGAGGCCGGGCCCGACCTCCGCGCCGCCGACCCGATCGTGCGCAAGCTGCGCGGGCTCGCCTTCGCCGCCCAGCGCCCGGCGACCAACCTCAGCCGGCTGACCGGCAGCCTGCGTGCGGAGGACGCCTTCGAGTCGCTGATGCGGTTCTTCTACAACACCGCCGGCAGCCTCAACGGGTTCGACCGCTTCGGCCACTACCTGCGCACCAACATCCTCGTCTCGAGCTGTATCGAGTACCAGACGTTCCCGCTTTCGGGCTGCGTCGCCAATTTCACGGGCCCGGGAACGGCGTTCCCGCGCAATGCGTTCACGCCGGAGGCCGTGGCGCGTTCCTTCGGCCTGGCGCAGACCGGAGAGGAGTCCGGAGGCGCGGTGGCCCCGCCTGAGCTGGGCACGGGGATCGACTTCGAGTCCTTCTTCGGCGACAGCGAGCCCGCCGCCCCGCAGTCCGATACGGCGCCGCCCGACGGCAGCGTCGAGGCCCTCGACTACCTCCTGAGCCCATGAGGGGAGGACGGGTAGGGCGGCTGACGGCAAGCCCGGTCCTGGTCGGCGCCCTGACGACGCTGATCGTGATCGTCGCCGTCTTCCTCGCCTACAACGCCAACAGCGGCCTGCCCTTCACGCCCACCTACCAAGTCTCGGTCGAGGTCCCGGACACGAACTCGCTGGTCGAAGGCAACGAGGTGCGGGTGGGCGGCGTGCGCGTCGGCGTCATCGAGACGATCACCCCGGTCCAGGAAGAGGACGGCTCGGTGCACGCGAAGCTCGATCTGACCCTGGACCGAAGCGTCGACCCGCTGCCCGCGGACTCGACCTTCATCATCCGCGCCCGGTCGGCGCTGGGGTTGAAGTTCCTCGAGGTGGCGCCCGGGCAGTCCGACGAGGGGCTGGCCGAGGGAGGCACGCTCGGGCTCGCTGCTGCGCGCCCGGAGCCGGTCGAACTCGACCAGCTCTTCAACACCTTCCAGGAGCCGGTCCGGGCGGCGATCCAGCAGAACCAGCTCGAGTTCGGCAACGCGCTCGCCGGCCGCGGCGCCTCGCTGAACGCGGCGATCGGCGAGCTGCCGCCGCTGCTCGACCGCCTGATCCCGGTGATGCGAAATCTCAGCTCGCCGCAGACCGACCTGGCGGGATTCTTCCGCGGCCTCGAGCAGGCCGCCGCCGAGGTCGCGCCGGTCGCGCAGACGCAGGCCGACATGTTCGGCGCGCTCGATCAGACGTTCACGGCTCTGGCGGCGGTCGCGCGGCCGTTCATCCAGGAATCGATCACCCGCGGCGTCGAGGCCGAGGACGCGGCGATCGAGCTGCTACCGCGGATCCGTCCCTTCCTGCGCCACTCCGCCGCCCTGTTCACCGACCTGCAGCCGGCCGCCGACGCTCTGGCGGGCGCCTCGCCGGAGCTGGTATCCGCCTTCACGGTCGGGACGCCGGTGTTGCGGGCGACGCCGGTGCTCAACGCGCAGCTGCCTCCGACAGCCGAGGCCCTGCTGCGCTTCGGGCAGAACCCGAACGTGGTCACGGGCATCGACGCGCTGCGCGGCACGGCGACGATCCTCGACCCGACCCTGGCCTTCGTGACCCCCTCGCAGACGGTCTGCCGCTACCCCTCGATCCTGCTCCGCAATGCCGCCGGGACGGTCAGCCAGGGAGACGGGATCGGCACCTGGCTGCGCTCGATCACGATCTTCGGCGAGTACGGCGTTGACCAGCCGCTGCGGGTCAACTCCGAGTTCGGGCCCTCCTCGGCGCCCGCCAACGGCCCCGAGGTGCAGAACCACCTCCACTACAACCCCTACCCGAACACTGCGGCACCGGGTCAGACGCGGGAATGCGAGGCCGGCAACGTCCAGTACCAGACGGGGCAAACGGTGATCGGCAACGTGCCCGGTAACCAGGGAACGACCACCGACCGCCCGGGGAACGGCTGATGGCTCGCAAGGCGACCAAGTACAACGAGACCTTCTTCCGGGGTATGGGCGGCCCGGGCCCGCTCGCGGTCGGGCTGTTCGTGGTCCTGGTGATCGTCGTCGGCATCTACCTGGCCTTCGCCAAGTCGCTCCCCTTCACCAGCCCCGGCTACGAGCTGAAGGCGACCTTCGCCAACGCGGTCCGGGTCTCCGACAAGGCCCCGGTGCGGATCGCGGGCGTCAACGTCGGCGAGGTGACCGGGCTGGAGCGCAAGGGCAACGCCTCGGTCGTCACCTTCAGCGTCACTGAGGAGGGACGGCCGATCCGCGAGGACGCCGCGGTGCGGATCCGGCCGCGGATCTTCCTCGAGGGCAACTTCTTCCTCGACGTCGATCCCGGCAGCCCGAGCGCGGCGGAGCTGCCCGACCAGGGCGAGATCCCGATCACGCGGACCTCGACCGCGGTCCAGCTCGACGAGATCCTGACCGCGCTGCAGACGCCCCAGCGGGCGAACCTGACCCTGCTGCTGGAGGGCCTGGGAACGGCGTTCAACTCGGCGCCGTCGCCCAGCGACGACGCCGACGCCGATCCCGACACCCAGGGCGAGACCGCCGCCGCGGCGATCAACGACGCATTCGAGACCGGCGCTGACGCGGGCCGGACCTCGGCGATCGTCAACGAGGCGCTGCTGGGAACCGAGCCCGGCGACCTGACCAAGCTGCTGGCGGCGGGGGGCCGGGTGTCGCAGACGCTGGTCGGGCGTGAGGCCCAGCTGCAGGACCTGATCACCAACTTCAACATCACCGCCGGCGCGCTTGCCGACGAGTCCGACGAACCTCTCCGAGACGATCCGGCTGCTGGCGCCGACGCTGGAGACGACGCGGCGTTCGCTGGTCAGCCTGAACGCGGCGCTGCCGCCGCTGCGGGCGCTGGCGATCGCGCTCGCGGCCCGGGATCGCCGAGCTTCCCGACACGATCGCCGCCGGCCTGCCCTGGCTCGAGCAGGCGCAGCCGCTGCTCTCGAACCGCGAGCTGGGCGCGATCGCGCAGCTGCTGGCCCGCGGCACACCCGACTCGGCAGCGGCGCTTCAGCAGACGATCGCCGGCTTGCCGGAGCTGACCGCCTTCAACCGCTGCGTCGACGAGAACCTGATCCCGACCGGGAACATCGAGCTGGCCGACAGCTTCGCCGGCAACGACTTCAGCTCCGGCCAGCCCAACTACCGCGAGTTCTTCTATGCCGCCTCCGGGGTCGCCGCCGAAAGCGCCAACTTCGACGGCAACGGGATCTACGTCCGCTTCCAGCCCGGTGGCGGGCCGGTCAAGGTCAAGTCGGCCAACCCGGGCGGCGGCTTTGACGCCGGTGAGATGTTCGGCAACACGATCGCCCCGCCGCTGGGCACGCGCCCGCGCCTGACCGGCCTGCCACCGCTGCGTTCCGACGTGCCCTGCTTTGCGAACCCGATCCCGGATCTCAATGGCCCCGCCGCCGCGGCCGGGCCGCCGAGCCCGAGGGCGTACACGCCATGAGACGGGTGATCCGCGAGCACCTGCGTGACTTCATCGCGATCCTGGCGCTGACGCTGATCGCGCTGGCGACGCTGCTGATCATCCTCTACAACCAGAAGGCGTCGCTGCCGGCGTGGGTCCCGGTCCTCGGCCAGGAGTTCTACGAGCTGAAGGGGGAGTTCACCACCGCGCAGGCGGTCACTCCCGGCCAGGGCCAGGCGATCACGATCGCCGGCATCCAGGTCGGCAAGGTGGGGGAGGTGACCCTCGAGGACGGTCGCGCGGTCGTCCGCATGGACGTCGAGCCTGAGTACGCGGAGCTGATCCACGAGGACGCCCAGCTGCTGCTGCGACCGAAGACCGGCCTCGCCGACATGGTCGTCGAGGTCGACCCCGGAACCGAGGGCGAGACACCGGCCGAAGGTGAAGCGATCCCGCTGGCGCAGACGCAGCCCAACGTCAATCCGGACGAGATCCTCGCGATTCTCGACGCCGACACACGCGATTACCTGGCGCTGCTGCTGAACGCCGGCGGCGAGGGTCTCGGAGGCCAGGGACGACAGCTCGCGGCCGGGCTGCGCCGCTTTGAGCCCCTCTCCCGCGACCTGGCCGAGATCGGCGGGGCGCTGTCGCTACGGCGGCAGAACATCAAGCGCTCGATCCACAACTTCCGGCTCGTCCTCGAGGAGCTGGGTCAAAACGACACCGAGCTTGCCCAGTTCGTCGATTCCTCCAACGCTGTGCTGGCCTCCTTCGCCCGCCAGCAGGCCTCGCTGCGGGCGGCCCTGCAGGAGCTGCCCCCAACCCTGCGGGCGACCGAGGACGGGCTGGCGCGCGCGGATCGCTTCTCGCGCGTCCTGCGCCCCGCCGCGCTTCGCCTGATCCCGGCTTCGCAGGCGCTGAAGCCGGCGCTGGAGTCGAGCCAGGAGCTGTTCCGCGAGACTCTTGCGCCGCTGCGCGATCAGATCCGCCCGTTCACCCGCCAGGTGCAGCCGACGGTCCGCCACCTGACCCAGGCGGCAGCGCCGTTACGGCGCACCGCGACCGGGCTGCGCGGCGCCTTCGACGACCTCAACGTACTGCTCGACCTGCTGGCGTTCAATCCCGCCGGTGCCAAGGAAGGCTTCCTCTTCTTCTTGCCCTGGCTGAACCACAACTTCAACTCGATCTTCCTCGCCCAGGACGCCGAGGGCCCTGTCCGGCGCGGGCTCTTGATGTTCACCTGCAACACGGTGCGCCTGGCCGAGTTCGCCGCCGACGCGAACGACCTCTTGGAGACCAGCCTGCAGGCGACCCAGGTTCCGACCTCGGCCGAGATCTGTCCCCCCTCCCCGCTCAACCCCTGATGCAAAAGCAAGCGCCATCCGTCTTCCAGCTGGCCACGATCGCCGGCTTCGCGCTGTCGTGCTTCGGGTTGCTGCTGTTCCTGTGGATCTCCTTCGGCGGCCCGACTCCGCTGAAGGCGAAGGGCTACACGTTCAAGGTTCCGTTCACCGAGGCCGGCCTGCTCGCGATCCAGTCCGACGTGCGGATCTCCGGCGTCTCGGTTGGCAAGGTGACGAAGATCGAGCTCGGCAAGGGCGAGGACGCCGACTCGGCGGTGGCGACGATCGAGCTCAACAACACCTACGCGCCGATCCCCTCCGACACCAACACGATCCTGCGCCAGAAGACGCTGCTCGGCGAGACATACGTAGAGCTGTCGCCCGGCGACCGCGAGCAGCCGGCGCTGCCCGACGGCGGCCAGCTGGCCGCCGCGCAGGTCTCACAGGCGACCCAGCTCGACGAGATCTTCCGCACCTTCGACGCCCGCACGCGGGCCGCCTTCCAGACCTGGATGCTGGACGCCTCGACAGCGTTCAAGGGGCGAGGCGCCGACCTCAGCGCCGCCCTGGGGCTGCTCGAGCCGACCTTCACCGACGCCAACAAGGTGCTGCGGATCCTCGACACCCAGCGCCAGGCGGTGCGGCAGCTGGTCCGAAACACCGGCGTCGTCTTCAACTCGCTCAGCCAGCGCCAGGGCGAGCTGCGCGGCCTGATCGAGAACACCAACGCGGTCTTCTCGACCACCGCGCGCAGAAACCGCGACCTGCAGCGGCTGTTCGTCGTCCTGCCGACCTTCGAGGACGAGTCGCGGATCACCCTGGAGCGGCTCGACCGCTTCGCGGCCAACACCGACCCGCTGGTCCAGCAGCTGCGGCCGGCGGTCCGCGACCTGGCGCCGGTCTTGATCGACATCGAGCGGCTGGCGCCGCAGCTGCAGACCTTCTTCGCCGGCCTGCGGCCGGTGATCGCGGCGGCCCCGAACGGGTTCCCCTCGCTGCGCCGCTTCCTGCTCCAGGACCTGCCGCCCCTGCTCGGGCGCCTGGACCCGTTCTTCGCCCAGCTGGACCCGCTGCTGCAGAACCTCGAGCAGTACAAGAGCGAGATCACCTCCTTCGTCGCCAATGCGGCCGCGGCTACGAACACGAAGGCGATCGGAAACTCGCCCGAGACCAACGGCCGCAGCGTGGCCTACCTGCGCACGGCGGTCCCCCTGGGCCCGGACTCGATCGCCGTCTATCCCCGCCGCCTCACCGTGAACCGCGGCAACCCCTACATGCGCCCGCTCGGCTACCTCGATATCACCCGCGGCCTGGCGTCGTTCGAGACCAGCCAGTGCACGAGCGGCATCAACGCGATCTTCCGGCTCTGGACCGAGCTCAGCGCTATCGAGCAGGAAACCTTCCGGGCAGCCACCAACCAGGCTGACGCCGCCTCGGCGCAGGATCTGTACGGGCGCCTGCGCAAGTACTCCTACCTCGACAACCGCAACAGCAGCGACCTCCCGACGCCGCCCTGCCGCCAGCAGGGTCCCTACCAGCCGCTCGGCCAGACGGGCCGGCCGGCGACCCGCTACCAGCACGTCTTCGAGCGGCCGCCGAGGTGAGCCGTTTGGCGATCGCGCCTACCGAGTTCTCAGTAATTAGGTCTGGTGACCGAAACTTTTACCCGTCGCGGCTTTATCTAAGGTCAAAGCGGCTCTGTTAGGTTCAGGGCCGGGAGAGAAAGCGGGACACCCGAGCAAATGGATTTTCGGTTTCGGGTTTCCCAAGAACTGCAAGGAGAGACAACCTTTATGCGCAAGCATCTCGTTTGGGTGCTGGGCTTGGCCCTCGCCGTAGGCGTGGCCGGCATCGCACTTGCCGCCAATACGCACCAGATCAAGGCCAAGGTCGCGCCGCAAAAGCAGGACGACAACAACTACGGCGCCGCCTCGCTGAACTTCACGACTTCCACCTCCTGTCAGGAGCCATGTGGAGGCAACGGCGCGATCAAGCCGGCGAACAGGGTCAGGATCTACATCGACGACGACCTCAAGGTCGACACCCAAGGCCTGGCGAGGTGCAAGCCATCGGATATCGAGGGCACGACGACAGCACAGGCCAGGGCCAAGTGCGCGAGCTCCAAGGTCGGAACGGGCCAGGCAACGGCGTACATCGGGGGCAACCCCGACGCCCCGGTTGCCGTGCTCGTCACAGCCTTCAACGGCCAGCGCCTAGGCGGCACGCCGGTGCTGCTGATCCACGCCCGGACCGAGTCCCTCGGCTTTACGACCGTGATCCCCGCCCAGCTGAAGTCGGCCAGCGGCGACTTCGGGACGCTCATCGACGCCCGTGTCGACCCGCTGCCGCTGAACACGGCGTTGGCGTCGCTACAGGTCAAGGTCCAGAAGTCCTACCGGGCCGGTGGCCGGCGACACAACTACGTGTCGGCCAGGTGTCACGACAACAACAAGACCTGGAACTTCAAGGGCACCGACACCTACACCGGTAACCCGCAGCTGACGGCAACAGCGACCCAGAAGTGCCAGGAGCGATAGGAAGACGAAAGTAGCGGTTTGGAGAAGGGCGGCCCACGGGCCGCCCTTTTCATGTCTGGGTCGACGTGATGCCGCCCCGAGGGCTATCGGGACAACTGCGGACTTGTGCGGGCTATAGACCCACAACTCCGTGCACATGGCCGGCACCCCGGACTCGTAGTTCGTTTCCTCCAGTGGAGAGGAGTGCCCAGGGAGGCGTCGCAACCGCGGGTCGCGCCGCCTACAGCGTGGCCAGGGAGGGGTTGGCTATGCCCGTGAGGACAAGAGGTGCCCGAGCTTGTCGAAACTCTCCGACCAGCCGTCGTGGTGAAGCTCATGGCGCGCCTCGGTTTTGAACGGGCCCTGAGTCAGAGCGACCTCTGTCGACCCGCCGAGATCCCGGAACCAGAGATCTACCAGCGTCTCGACGTCGTCGGGATCGGGGTCCTCCCACATGAATGTGAAGGAGAGGCGCACGGGCCGATCGACCTCGCGGAACTCCCCGGTGAGATAGAAGGGCTCGCCCTCCGGTGGCTGCATCTCGATCCGGTAGGTCCCTCCGACCCGCGGGGAGAACTCCATGCTCGGAGTGGTAAAGCCCTCCGGCCCCCACCACTTTGCCAGCAGCCCAGGCTCGCTGACGGCCTCGAAAACGACCGAAGGCGCGGTGGGGAGGACGCGTTTCAGCTCGAGGATCACATCGCCGGATGAGGGTGCCATGCAGGGATCCTATGTGGGGCCCCCACATCATCCATCGGCGTCTTCATTGAGGATTGGCCTCTGGAGTCCTCGGGGCGGGCGCTTTCCTGTCGCGCGAAGTGATCGGAATACTTGGTGGGACGTGTCCGAGGAGCAGGTGGAGATCGTGCGCCGGATTGGGGCGGCCTTGACGAAGAGCCTTCCGCGATTGCTGCTCGAGGCCCCTCGACGAGGAGGCGGAGATACATGCGGAAAAGACGCCCTCGAAGCCACGGGGCTGGGTCACTACTCGACTTCGCTCCAGGCGCATACTTGCTCGCTCGAATGCGGCTGAGAGGAGTCGAACCTCCACGTCCTTGCGGACACGGCGACCTGAACGCCGCGCGTCTACCAGTTCCGCCACAGCCGCGCGACGTCCAATTTACCGGCCTCGGCATCACGAGGCGCCTCGCTAAAATGGCGCCGACCCGCCGCTATCGTCTAGGGGACTAGGACGCCGGATTCTCAGTCCGGAAACCGGGGTTCGAATCCCCGTAGCGGTGCCTTTCCAGCTGTGGGTTTGCTCCCTATCAGGCGGACGCACGCTTCTCTGCCGGTTTTCCCGCTTTCGAGTCGTTCCTCGCCATGGCGGAGGACTCCGGCGGGCCGATCGCGATTTCTCGTCAACAACGCCGGCGTTACGGCACGGGTACCAGGAGCGGCTGTTCGGGAACCGGCGCCTCGAAGTCCGCGATATGAGATCGTCAATTTTGAGTAGGCAATGGAGGCGGGCCAGCAGACGAGAGCGCGATGGAGGCGAGGAGAGCGGCCGTAGGCGCGCCATCGCCATTGCCATCGTGGCGCTCCTGGCGGGGGTCGTCACCGCGGTCATCCTGATCTCCGGAGGCGGGGGCTACAAGGTCACCGCCCAGTTCGAGGCGGCCAGCGCGCTCGTGCCCGGCAATCAGGTCGTGGTCGGCGCACAGCCCGTGGGCTCGGTCGAGGAGATCCGGCTGGGTCCTGACGGCCAGGCCAACGTCACGTTCAGCATCGACGACGCCTACGCGCCGCTGCGGCGCGGGACGACCGCCACGGTTCGCTGGGCCTCGCTGTCGAGCGTCGCCAACCGGCAGGTCGAGCTCACGCTCCCGCCGGACGGCCAGGGCGAGGAGATCGTCGACGGCGGCGTCCTGACGCGGACCGAGACGATCGCCGACGTCGAGGTGGACCAGTTCTTCAACATGCTCGACGAGCGGACCGTCAAGGACTTCAAGCGGGTCATCAAGGGGTTCGCGAGGGCCTACGAAGGAGTCGCGCCCCAGGCCAACCGCGGCTACAAGTACCTCAACCCGCTGCTCTACAACAGCCGCCGCGTCTTCGCCGAGCTCAACGCCGACCAGGCGGCTCTCGATCGGCTCCTCATCGACGGCTCCCGCTTCGCCGGCGCTCTCGCCGAGCGCTCCTCCGACCTTCCCCAGCTCGTCCACAACCTCAACCTGATGATGAACGCGATCGGCGATCGCAAGCTCAGGCTCGCGCGGGCGATCTCGCTCCTGCCGCCATTCCTGAGCAACGCCAACACGACGTTCGTCAACCTCCGAGCGGCCCTCGACGACCTCCAGCCCTTGGCGGTCGCCGCGCGCCCGGCGGCGAAGGAGCTGCTCCCGTTCCTCATCGAGCTGCGGGCCACGGCGCGAGACGCCGTCCCCACCGTGCGCGACCTCTCGGCGATCATCCGTGCCCCGGGGCAGGCAAACGACCTTGTCGAGCTGCAGCTCGCGCAGCCGCCCCTCCGCGACGTGGCGATCGGCTCGGGCTTCCCGGAGTGCGGGCCCGGGCCCGAGGACCCCGAGGACCTCGAGGTCGCAGCCGACGATGACTACACCCAGGGCAGCTTCGGCGAGGCGATCTGCTCGCTGCGCAACGGCCACCCCAACCTGAGCTTCTTCCGCTCGTACATCCCCGACGTCGTCGGCTGGTTCGACGGGTTCGGCCATTCCGGCTACGCCGACGCGGCCGGGGGCCTCGCCCGGGTGAGCACGACCGTCAACACTTTCGCGCCCAGCCTCACCCTGCTGCCGAACCTCGCCGACCCGGACACGCCGGCCGAGCAGCTCGCGGCCTTGAGTACCGGCAACGTCCGTCGCTGCCCCGGCTCGAGCGAGCGTCCGCTCGGGCCGTCCCAGCGCTCCGTCCCGTTCACCGACCGCGGCGCGCTCACCGATGGGGTCCCGGGCGACTGTGACCCAGCCCTGGTGCAGCCCGGGCCATGAGGCGGATCGCGCTCATATGCGCGTCGATCGCCCTGTTCGGCGGCGTTGTCGTCGCCGTCGCGACTGCGGGCGAGGAGGTCCACACCTACCGGGTCGAGATGTACAACGCCTTCGGCCTGGTCGAAGGCTCCGAGGCTCGCGTCACCGGCGTCAACGTGGGGACGATCACCGACCTCACGGTGAACGCCCGCAAACGGGCCGTTGTGACGATCGAGGTCGAGGGCGACCTGGCCAGATTCGGCGACCTGACGACCTGCGAGTCCTCCCCACAGTCGCTGATCGGGGAGTACTACCTCGACTGCCAGCCGGCGGGCGAGCCGTTGCCCGAGGGTGGGTTGATCCCCGCCAGCCGGGTCAAGCAGACGGTTCAGCCCGACCTGGTCGCGAACACGATGCGCGAGCCGTTCCGCGCCCGGCTGAGCCTCCTGATCAACGAATTCGGAACCGCCCTCGCCGGCAATCCGGAGAATCTCCGCGAGGCGATCCGGCTCGGCTCCCCGGCCCTGACCGAGTTCGAGCAGGTGACGCGGATCCTCGCCAACCAGGCGAAGATGATCCGCTCCCTCAACGTCCATTCGGAGGACGTTTCGCGGGAGCTGGCGCGATATCGCGAGCGGGTCGTCAACTTCGTCGACGAGGCTGAGGACGTCGCGTCGACCGCGCTCGAGCGCCGCGAGGACGTATCGCGCGGTTTCGACCGCTTCGACGACTACGTGCACGAGCTGGAGCCGACGCTCGCCCAGCTCGGCGAGACCGCGCGCCAGCAGGCGCCGTTGCTCGCCGATCTGCGCGAGGCCGCTCCCGAGCTTCACCGGCTCACCGTCAGCTTGCCGGTCTTCCAGCGGGCGTCCGAGGATTCGCTTGGCTCGCTCGGTGAGGCCGCCGTGACGGGCCGTAGCGCGCTTCGCCGCGGACGCGACGAGCTCGACCTCCTGGGGGATGCCGCCGGTCCGGCGCCGGAGACGGCGGAGATCATCGCCGACTTCCTCCGCGACCTCGACGACCCGCGCCGGGCGGTCGAGATCAATGACCTCGCGGAGCGAACGACGGGCCGCACCGGCGAGACGCCGGGGACCCGCAACACGAAGGGCTACACCGGCTTCGAGGGCCTCCTCAACTACGCCTACTACCAGACCCTCGCGATCAACCAGTTCGACCAGGTCGGTCACTCGCTGCTCGTCAACCTGGTCGAGTTCCAGACCGGCCCGTGCGGGAGCTTCACCTCGGGCCGCGATCCGGCGACGGGCGAGCCGGGCATCCCCGCGGAGGCTGGCGGGATGACGACCGATTTCCGGGAGATCGCCCGCTGCGCGGCCTGGCTCGGCCCCAACCAGCCGGGGATCAGCGAGGACCTGGGGCTGCCGCCCTATGACCCCTCGGTATGCCCGAGCGGCACCTATCCCGAGCACGCCGAACGCACGCTTTGCGATTCGGGCGGGAGTGCACGCGTCGGCCGCGCGCTCGAAGCGGACGGGAGCGAGCATTCGCCGGATGACCCGGGGGAGGGCGGGGGCCCGCGCCCCGGCTCCGGCGGGGAGGACCCGGGGGCGGCGGGAACGGACGAGCCCCTCGGCGATCCTGGCGACCTGCTCGGCCTGCCTGACGACCTGCTCGGGGGGCTCGGGGCGACCCCCCCGCGCGGGGGACCCGGCAGGTCCCCGCCGGCACCCGATGACCTCCTCGACTTCCTGCTGGGGCCATGAGGTCGGGGAGATTCACCACGCTGGCTGGGTCGCCGGTCATGGTCGGGGCGGTGACGGTGCTGATCGCGGTCGTCGGCGTCTTCCTCGCCTATAACGCCAACCAGGGGCTTCCGTTCGTGCCCGTCTACCGCGTTTCGGTCGACATCCCCAATGCCGCCCGAATCCGCCCCAACAACGACGTCCGAATCGGCGGCGTGCGGGTGGGAATGGTCGATGCGATCAAGCCGGTGGAGGTCGAGGGCGAAGGCTCCACCCCGGCCGGGGGCGCGGGCGCCGGCACGGCCGTCGTCCCGGTCGCCGCCAGGATCGACCTGAAGCTGGATCAGAGCGCCAGGCCGCTGCCGGAGGACTCGATCTTCCGCGTCCGCTACCGCTCGGTCTTCGGCCTCAAGTACCTCGAGGTGGTGCGGGGCGACGGGCCGCCGGCAGCGGAAGGGCACGTCTTCGACGGGACCGACGACGGCGCGCTCTGCGAGCTGCCGGCCGCGGGCGGCCGCTTCGCCCGCTCGATTCCCGCCTCGGCCGAGAACGGCTGTTTCCAGGATCAGACCGAATTCGACGAGGTCAACGACACCTATAACCGGCCCACGCGCTCGGCGCAGCGGGCGAACCTCGTCGGATACGGCAGCGGGCTCGCGGGGCGTGGCGTCTCCCTGAACGACGTGATCGCCGAGCTGCCGCGCCTGTTCGGCAACCTGCTGCCGGTCGCGCGGGCGCTCTCCGACCCCGAGGTCGATCTCGCCCGCTTCATCCGCGGGCTTTCGCGGACCGCCCGCTACACCGCCCCTGCGGCGCGCGAATATGCACAGTTCTTCGACTTCGCCGGGACGGCGTTCGAGGCGATCTCCTCCGACCCCGAAAGCCTCAAGGACGCGATCACCGAGGCACCGAAGACCTACGCGGTCGGGATCGACGTGCTCCCGCGCCAGCGCGTCTTCCTCGCCAACCTCGAGCAGTTCGCGCGTCTGATGCGGCCTGGGGCCGAGGATCTGCGCATCACGCTGCCGGTGGTCAACGACGCGATCGAGACCGGCGCGCCGGTGCTGCGGAGGTCGCCGCCAGTGAACCGGCGGCTCGGCGAGGCCCTTCAGGAGCTGAAGCAGCTCGTCACCCAGCCGAGCACGGGGGTGACGCTGGAGCGGCTTGGCGAGGCCCTGCGAACGGCGCGGCCGCTGGCGCGCTTCGTCGCCCCCGCGCAGACGGTTTGCAACTACTGGAACTACTGGTTCACCAACCTCCCGGGTGCTCTTTCCGAGCCCACCAACACGAGCTTCTCCCTGCGCCAGGGGATTGCCCGCTACCCGGGCGCCCCGAACGGCGCAGGTCGGACTCGGCGGGTACGCGGGCATCGGTCCCAATGGCAAGACCTCGACCGGCGAGTTCCGCCCCTACGAGTCCCCGCTCGTCAACTCTCACCCCTACGCGCCGACGGGGCAGCGCAACGCCGATTGCCAGCCCGGCCAGACCGGCTATGAGCTCGGCCGCCTGCACGTTCCCGGCCAGCGCCTCTCGGATCCCGCCAACCGAGTCTCCGACCTGCCGGGCAGCCGCGGGCCGACGACGGCGTTCTGGAACTCCGACCTCCAGCGGGTGCTGTTCGACAGCCGGGTCGAGTCGCGCTCGCCCGAGACCTGGGAGGAGTTGCGCAGGTGAGACGCTCGGACGCCACCCCGCGGCTCCCGAACTGGGCACTTGGACTCGCCGTGGTCGTGCTCGTCGTCGTCGGGCTGGTGCTCGCGTTCCGCAAGGAGCTGCCGTGGAGCGACCGCTTCGAGGTTCACGCGGTCTTCTCCTCGCCCCAGACCCTGCGGACGGACTCCCCGGTGCGAATCGCGGGGGTCAACGTCGGCGAGGTCACGGCCGTCGAGCTCGTCGAGGAGCCGGTCGAGGACGATCTCGGGAACGCCCAGCCTGCGGTGCGGGTGACCATGGCGCTGGACGAGAGCGCGCTTCCCCTCGCCGAAGATGCCTCTTTCAGGACCAGGCCGCGGCTCTTTATCGACGGCAACTATTTCGTCGATGCGCGGCCCGGCAGCCCGAGCGCGCCGAAGGTTGAGGACGGCCACACCTTCGGGCTCGACCGGACGTCGCACTCGGTGCAGCTGGACGAGGTGCTGACGACCCTGCAGAGCCCCGTCCGCGGCAACACACAGATTCTGCTCGACCAGCTCGGGAACGCGCTGATCTACTACCGCGGGGCCGAGGGGCTGCGGGAGCTCTTCCGCACCTCGCCTCCCGCGTACCGCTTCACCGCGCAGGTCAGCGAGTCGCAGCTCGGTACCCATCCGGGTGACCTGCGCGGCGTCATCCGCGGGCTCGGCCGGGTCCTGCGCGGGCTCGGCCGCAACGAGCAGGCGCTGAGCGAGCTCGTCACGAACCTACGCGGCGTGACCGGCGCGTTCGCCGCCGAGGACGAAGCGCTGGGCCGGGCGGTGGAGCTGCTACCCGGCTTCCTCGCCGAGGGTGAGCCGACCTTCCGCGAGCTGAACGAGGCCCTTCCCTACCTGCGCGCGTTCGCCCGCGAGGCCCTGCCGGGCGTGCGGAAGAGCCCCGAGGCGCTGCGGGCGGGGCTGCCGCTGCTGCGCCAGCTCCGCGCCCTGATGTCCCGGTCCGAGCTGCGCGGCGCAGTCGCGAGGCTGCGGCCGACGGTCCCGGCGCTCGTGCGCCTCGCACGTGCCAACACCGACCTCTTCGCCCAGCAGCGCGCCTTCTCGTCCTGCTTCAACGAGGTGATCATCCCCTGGTCGCACTCGACGGTCGAGCCGCCGGAATCGTACCCATTGGAGGTCGGCGGGCGGAACTTCGAGACCGCTCTGTACGGCATCACCGGCAGCGGCTCGGAGAGCCGCAACGGCGACGCGGCCGGTCAGCACCTGCGGGTGCTCGCGGGGAGCGGCGCGAACCTCGTTCGCTATCCCGCGACGGCCGGCCGCGATGAAATCGCCGCGCTGACCCCGTTCCCGGTCCTGGGGACGATTCCGCGGCTCAGCGACTCGGCGAAGACCCGCTTCAGCCCGGGGCAGCCCTGCGAGCGTCAGGAGCCCCCGAACCTCGAGGCCGGCACGGGGTCGCCGCCGTCGCAGCAGCCGGTTTCGGGCGCCGACCTCGACGATCTGCGCGGACCGGGCGCCGAGCAGCTGCGCTGGCTCCTCCCGCGACTCGAGGACCTAGCCGGGATCGCGGCCCTGCCGGCGATCCGCGAGACCGAGGTGATCGCCCGCACGCAACGGCTCGCCGACGTGCTCGGGCTCCAGGAGATCGACGTCGAGCGTCTCGTGGAGGACAGTCGATGAACCGCCGGATCGCCGCCCAGGCTCGGAATGTGATCGCCGTGGCGGCGATGTTCCTGATCGGGCTGCTCGTCACCTGGGTGCTGGTCCAGAACCAGCGGCTGCGGATCCCGATCCTCGAGGAGCGGCCCTTCGAGCTCAAGGCCGAGTTCGAGACGGCGCAGGCGGTCGTGCCCGGCCAGGGCCAGACGATCCGCGTTGCCGGCGTTCGCGTGGGAGACGTCGAGGGCGTCGAGCTCGTCGACGGAAGGGGGGTGGTGACCTTCGCCATCGATCGCGAGTTCCTGCCCATCTACCGCAACGCGACGATCCTCATGCGCCCCTCGACCGGCCTCAAGGACATGTTCTTCCACCTCGATCCGGGCAGCAGGGGGGCGGGCGAGTACGAGGAGGGCGACGTGGTGCCGATGGCCAACACGCTGCCCGACGTCAACTTCCACGACATCCTCTCCGCGCTCGACGCCGACACCCGGTCCTACCTCCGCCTGCTCCTGGTCGGCGCGGGGCAGGGCCTGCGGGACCGCGACCGTGAGCTCGGCAGGCTGCTGGGCAACCTCGGGCCGATCAACCGCAACATGGCCGAGCTCAACCGGACCGTGGCCGAGCGCCGGGGTGAGCTCGCGCGCTTCACGCACAACATGAGAGTCCTCACGACCCGCGTCGGCGAGGCCGAGCTCGAGCTCACGCGCCTGGTCACGTCGTCCTCCCAGTACCTGGGCGAGATCGCCGGCGAGTCTCCGGACGTGACGCGGCTCGTCCGCGGCCTGCCCGGCACCCTGCGAGAGGGCCGGGTTGCGCTGCGCTCGATGCGGCGTCTGGCCCAGATCATGGGTCCCGCCTTCGACGAGCTGCGCCCGTTCGCCCGCAACCTCGACACCTTCAACGAGTCGAACCGCCGCTTCGCCGAGACGGTCACCCCGGTCATCCGCGACCGGATCAGGCCGTTTGTGCGCGAGGCCCGCGCCCGGCTTCCGGACATCCGCCGCGGCGCCTCCGGCTTCGCCTCAGCCTCGCCGCGGCTCGCGGCTATCTTCGGCAAGCTCAACAGGCTCGGGAACATGGCCGCGAATAACCCCCGTGGCGCGGAGGCCGAGGGCACCCCCGGCCGTGACGAGGGCTACCTCTACTGGCTGGGCTGGCTGGGCCACAACACCTCGCAGGTGTTCTCGGCCGGCGACGGGAACGGCTTCTATCGCCGCGTGTACGCCGCGATGGGCTGCGAACAAGCCCAGTCGCTGATCACCAACCCCAACCCAGCGGTCGGGGCGCTGAACCAGCTCATCTATGGGTTCACCGACCCCGTCGTAGCGGAGATCTGCTGATGCAGAAGCAGGCACCCTCAATCGCCCGGATCTTCGTCGCCGCTGCTTTCGTCCTCTCCTGCTTCGCGCTGCTGCTCTTCCTCTGGACCACCTTCGGCGGCCCGACGCCCTTCAAGTCGAAGAGCTACCGGTTCACGGTCTACTTCCCCGAGGCCACAGGGCTCGTCACCAAGGCGGACGTGCGGATCGGCGGCGTCTCGGTGGGGAACGTGGAATCGATCGAGCTGGCGCCGCCGGAGTACCGGGTCAACGGCAAGGACGTGGCCGCGGTCGAGGTCGAGCTGGACCCCAAGTTCGCGCCGATCTCGGCCGACGCGCGGGCGATCCTGCGGCTGAAGACGGTGGTGGGGGAGACGTACGTCGAGCTCACCTCGGGGACGGCGCGTCCCGGAGAGCCGCTGGCGACGATCTCGCACGGCGAGGCGGTCGACCTGCCGGCGGGCGCAGAGCCGGCCGGGAGGCCGCTGGCGGACGGCGGCAGCCTCGGGGTCGAGCAGACCAAGGAGTCGACCCAGATCGACGAGATCTTCAACTCGTTCGACGAGGAGACGCGGATGGCATTCCGGCGCTGGCAGCGGAGCGCGGCCGTCGCGATCCGCAGTCGCAAGCTGTCTTTCAGCGACGCGATCGGGAACCTCGCTCCCTTCATCACCGACGCCTCCGACACGCTCGAGATCCTCGCCACGCAGGAGCGGGCGCTGCGCGACCTGGTTCGCGATGCGGGCATCAGCTTCGAGGCGCTGTCGTCGCGGGGCCCGGAGCTGACCGAGGCGATCCGCGGGCAGAAGAACACCTTCGAGGCGCTCGCCACGCAGGACGAGGCGCTGGCCGAGACGATCCAGATCCTGCCCACGTTCCAGCGCGAGACGCGCGCGACGCTCCTGCGGATGGACGAGTTCCGCGCTGTCGCCAACCCGCTGATCCGCGACATGATCCCGGTCGCGCGCGAGCTCAGCCCGACGCTGCGCAGCGTCCGCAAGCTGGCGCCGAACCTCCGCAACCTCTTCCGCGACCTCGATCCGCTCTACCGTGTCTCCCTGCGCGGGCTGCCGGCGCTGCGCGACTTCTTGGACGGGCTCGCGCCGGTCCTCGTGGAGCTCGACCCGTTCCTTGCGGATCTCACGCCGATCCTGCGCTACCTCGAGTACCAGAGCCCGACGATCACCGACTTCCTCGCCGGTCCGGCGGTCAGCCTCTCGGGCGCCGCCGACGGGCTGTCGAGCGATCCCGCGCCGCGTCACTACCTGCGGCAGTTCTCGCTGCTCAGCACCGAGACGCTCTCACTCTCGCCGAATCGCCTGGCGACGAATCGCGGCCATGGCTATCTCCCCGACGGAGTCCTCAACGGCTACGCGCTGACGCGCAACGGGATCTTCCCGCAATACGACTGCAAGAACACCGACTACTCGCCCGCCAGCCAGAATCCCGACGAGGATGAGATCCGCAACGGCCAGAGCGTGGCCGGCGTCAACAACGGCCAGCCCCCGAGCGCGACCTTCGCCCCCTGCTACGTCCTCGACGAGTTCCCGGGCGGCGGCAGGTTCGGCGACGAACGCGCGCCGATGGTCTTCACCGACCCTTGAGCGCGCGCCGCCGCTAGGTAGTGGGTTCGAATCCCCGTAGCGGTGCCTTAGACCCTGCTTAGCGTCATAAGATCGTCCGATGGCCGATCCCGCACCCTTGGCGCCGAGTCGGCGGCGGGCATACGCGCTTATCAACGGTTCTTCGGCGCCGATCTGGCTGGCGATGATCATCGCCCCCCGATCGCGCGTGACCCGCAGGCTGGTGCAGGCGGCGACGCCACTGTTCGTCGGACTCGGCCTCACTTACGACGTCCTTCTGGCCTCGGGGCTCGTGGAGCGCGGAGCGATCGACTTCAGCGATCCCGACGCGGTGCGCGAGGCGCTCTCGAGTCCGGACGTCTTTCTTGCCGGCTGGGCGCACTACATCGCGTTCGACCTCTTTGTCGGCCGCTGGATCTGGGAGGACGCGCTTGCTCGGGATCAAGCGCCTCGGCTGGCGCTGCTCCTCACCTGGTTGGCCGGGCCGGCTGGACTCTCGCTCTACCTCGTCCAGCGCCGCCGGGCGGGGTAATGGCGGCATCGCTTCACCTCGCGCGTCATTCCCCTCGGCAGGCGAGGCGCATGCTGCGCACGATGCTCCGCCGCCGCACGGGGCTGGATGAAACGCCTGGCTTGGCCGCCGCCGGAGTCTTCTTCACGGCAGAGCTGGACACGCTCATCGGCGGTCGCCCTACGCCCACCCGGTGGGGCCTCTTCTGTGGTTGGGAAACGGGTCAGGCGCGCGACGAGTTCCTCAGCGACCCGGCCCGTCTGCGCCCGTTCCTCGACGGCGCCCTGGAGTCCTGGAGCATTTCGCTTGACACCGTCAGGGTCGTCCGCGGTGAGTGGCGGGGGTGGTGCCCATCGACCGAGGGTGTCGAGCCGCTCGCCCCAGACGCGCCGCTTGCGGTGATGACCTACGCCAGGCTCAGGGCGCGGTACCTGCCGGCCTTCACCTGGCACAACCGCAGGGTCGTGCGCGAGCTTGCTCCGAATCCGCGACACGAGATGAGGATCGGGCTCGGCGACCACCCCCTGGTGCGCAGCACGTTCTCGCTCTGGCGCTCCCAGGAGGACGTGGTTCGCTTTGCCTACGGCGGGGGCGCCCACGACCCGCTCCGGCGCCGCTCGCGAACCGTGCCATGGTTCAGCGACTACTTCTTCGCGCGGTTTCGCCCGATCGCCTCGAGCGGTTCCTGGGACGGTCGCGATCCACTCGCCGAGCTGCGGACGAACGCTTAGGCACCGATGGGATTCACCCAGCCGGCGCCGCCACCGGTCGATGTCAACGAGTGGAGGACCAAGCCGCACCTGGAGAAGATCAAGCCCCTGGCCCAGGACTGGGCGCTGAACGGATTCGGCTCGCCCACGGCCGTCAACCTGCTCTACCTGGTCAAGCTGGTGATCTTCGCGGTCGGCGGGCTCGCCCTGATCGGCGCGACCACCGACGGCCTCGGCGGCCTCGGCAGCTTCGAAGAGTGGTGGGCCGAGCCGATCGTCTGGCAGAAGGTCGTCGTCTTCACCGTGCTCTGGGAGTTCCTCGGCTTCGGCTCCGGATCGATGCCGCTGACGTTCCGCTTCAATCCGCCGATCGGGGGGCCGCTCTACTGGCTGCGGCCCGGCTGCATGCGCCTGCCGCCGTGGCCGGACAAGGTGCCGCTGACCGCGGGCAACACCCGGACCTGGTTCGACGTGCTGCTCGCCGGCGGCGTTTACGGTGGCCTCGGCTACCTGCTGCTGTCCAGCGGCGAGCCGATCACCAATGCTGACGCGCTGGAGGTCTTCGGCGACGTCAGCGCCGGCCAGATGGAGCCGGCGGCGGTGGCGATCACGCTCGGCTTCATCGGGCTCCTCGGCCTCCGCGACAAGGTCTCCTTCATGCAGACCCGGCCCGACGTCTACGCGCCGCTGCTGATCACCTTTCTGTTCCCGCTCGGCAACATGGTCATCGCCTCCCAGCTGGTCCTGGTCTTCGTCTGGATCGGCGCCGCGACGTCGAAGTTCACCCATCACTTCTCCTACGTGGTCCAGGTGATGGTCTCGAACACCCCCTGGAACCGCTCGAAGCTGATGAAGCGCCAGCTCTACCGGCGCCATCCGGACAGCGTCCAGCCATCTTCCCGGGCGCATTTCGGCGCCCACTTCGGGACCGCGCTGGAGCTGAGCTTCCCGATCCTGCTGCTGCTCGGCGACGGCGGCGCGCTGACGATCTTCGCGGTCGCCGTGGCGCTGATCTTCCACATCCACATCACCTCGACCTTCCCGCTCGGGGTGCCGCTGGAGTGGAACCTGTTCATGATGTTCGGGATCGTCTGGCTGTTCGCGGAGTACGCGGAGGTGCCCTTCTCGACCCTCGACAGCCCGCTGCTGATCGCGATCATCGCGCTCTGCGGGCTGGTTATCCCGACCCTCGGGCGGCTGTTCCCGGAGAAGTTCTCGTTCCTCTGGGCGATGCTCTACTACGCGGGGAACTGGGCGACCAGCCTCTGGCTGTTCCGCAAGGAGGGCCAGATCGAGGATCGGCTCGACGACGAGATCAAGAAGAGCTCGAAGTTCGCGAAGACCCAGATCGCGACGATCTACGACGACGAGACCGCCGAGCTGCTGCTCTACAAGGGCCAGGCGTTCCGGGCGATGCACTCCCACGGCCGGGCGCTGAACGGGCTGCTGCCGCGACTGGTCGACGACGTCGATGCCTACGACGTCCGCGACGGCGAGCTGGTCGTCGGCTGCCTGGTCGGCTGGAACTTCGGCGACGGCCACTTCCACGACGAGCGGCTGCTTGCCGCGGTGCAGGAGCGGATGAACCTGAAGGAAGGCGACATCCGCATCGTCACGCTCGAGTCCCAGCCGACCTACCAGTTCCGCAACCCGGGGCAGCGCTACCGCCTGTTCGACGTCAAGACCGGCCTCATCGAGGAAGGCCTGGTCCGCTGCCACGAGATGACCTCGCGCGAGCCCTGGCTCGATGCCTCCGGCACGATCCCGGTCGAGGTCGAGCGCACCGTCGCGGGATGAGCAGCGCGATCGTCGTCGGCTCGGGCCCGAACGGCCTGAGCGCCGCCGCGACCCTCGCCCGCGCCGGCGTCGAGGTGACGGTGCTCGAGGCAGCCGGCGAGATCGGCGGCGGCGCCCGCAGCTCGGAGCTGATCCGCCCCGGGCTGATCAGCGACCACTGCTCGGCGTTTCACCCCCTGGCGGCGAGCTCTCCCGGCCTCGAGCCGCTGGGTCTCGACGAGCACGGCCTCGAGTGGTGCTACCCGGAGGTCGACCTCGCCCACCCGCTCGACGGGGGGAGGGCGGGGGCGATGTTCCGCTCGCTCGAGCAGACTGTGGCGGGCCTGGGCGATTCGGGCCGGCGATGGCGCCAGACCTTCGGCCGCCCGGCCGCGCGGCTTCGCGGAGCTCAACCGCGACGACCTCGTGCGGCCGGTCCTTCACCTGCCCCGTCACCCGGTCCGGCTGGCGCTGTTCGGGATGCGCACGTTGGTTCCGGCGGCCACACTTGCGCGGAGCCTCGGCTCGGAGGAGGCGGGAGCGCTGTTCGCCGGTGTCGCCGGCCACGCGTTCTCGCCCCTGAGCCGCCCGCTTTCCTCGGCGGTCGGGATGGCCCTCGTCTGCGCCTGCCACGCCTACGGCTGGCCGGTCGCCAAGGGCGGCTCCGGCGCGATCACCGCGGCGCTGGCCGCGACGCTGACCACGCACGGGGGGCGGATCGAGACGGGAATGCGGGTCAGCTCGCTGGACGGATCTGGGTGAGGCCGACGCCGTGATCTTCGACCTGGCGCCGCGGGACGTCGCCGCGATCGCCGGCGACCGGCTGCCGGCGCGCGTGGCCCGCGCCTTTCGCCGCTACAAGCACGGCCCGGGCGCATTCAAGCTCGACCTCGCGGTCGAGGGCGGGGTGCCCTGGACGGCCGAGATCTGCCGGCGGGCGGGGACGGTGCACGCGGTGGGGGGTCTGGACGAGCTGGTCAACGCCGAGGCGGAGGTCAACCGGGGGCGGATGCCCGAACGCCCCTTCGTCCTCGTCGGCCAGCAGTACCTCGCCGACCCCTCGCGATCCGACGGCGACCTCCACCCGGTGTGGGCCTACGCCCATGTTCCCGCCGGATACGACGGCGACGCCTCCGAGGCGATCATCGCCCAGGTCGAGCGCTTCGCTCCCGGATTCCGCGAGCGGATCGTCGCCAAGGTGAGCCGATCGCCGGCCGAGTTCGAGGCGCAGAACGCCAACTACCCGGCCGGCGACATCATCACCGGCGCCAACACGCCGCTGCAGCTGTTCGCGCGGCCGCGCATCGCCCTCGATCCCTACCGCTGCGCAGACGGCCTCTACATCTGCTCGGCTGCGACGCCACCCGGGCCGGGAGCGCACGGGATGGGGGGAGCGAACGCGGCGGCGTCAGTGCTGCGCGGGCTGGGGAGGTAGAGCGGCGGCGCGACCGCTTGTCACTAAGCGGCGTCGAGCGGCGCCGCGGGCTCGGAAGCCGAGCTCCTCGGGTCGATGAGGATCTTCGCGTGGGTCTCCGGGTTGCTGAGCGCCGCGAAAGCTGCCTCTACGCCGCCGAGCCCGACCTCGCCGGTGATCAGCGGTCGCGGATCCACATCGCCCTCCGCCAGCATCCGCAGGGTGTCGCGAAACTCGAGCGGCGTGTAACCGACCACGAAACGCAGGTCGATTTCCTTGTTGACCGCCATCGCCGGCTTGAAGCGGTCGGGGCCGACGCAGACGCCGACGACGACCACGCGCGAGAACAGCGGGGCGCTGTCGACGATCGTCTCGATCACGCCGGGGACGCCCACGCACTCGAAGATCACCGGGTGCTTGGGCGCGGCGCCGAGCTTCTCGCCGGCGCGCCAGACATGCCACCACCCGATCGGCAGGCGGCCGAGCTTCTCGCGGGTGCCGACAGCGAGCTCCAGCGCCGCGGGGATGTCGGCGACGTGGCCGCGATCGCCGGCAGCGGAGTACGGGGAGGACTCGGCGGGGTCGACCACGACGTCCGCACCGCAGTCCGCGGCGAGCTCGCGGCGCCGCGACGAGAAGTCGCTTGCCACGATCGTGCGCACGCCCTTCGCCTTCAGCATCAGGATCACGCCCAGGCCGACCGGGCCGCAGCCGATCACGATCGCGACCTGCCTCTTGCCAACCTCGCCACGGCGCACTGCGTGCCAGGCGACGGCCATCGGCTCGGTCAGCGCGGCAACCTCGGCATCTAAGCCGTTGGGCACCGCCAGCACCATCGACTCCTGAGTGAGCAGCTGCTCGGCGTAGGCCCCGGGCGCGTGGACCGACAGACCGATCGTGTCGATTCCGCTCTCGCCCCGGATCAGCGGCAGCGCGACGACGGGGGTGCCGGTCGGCAGGTCGCCCTTGCAGCCGGGGCCGTACTCGGCGACCTCGCCGCAGAACTCGTGGCCGAAGACGACCGGCTGATCCGAGCGGCCGAGGCGGTCATAGCCCGCCATCTTGGCCAGGTCGGCCCAGTCGTCGAGACCATGGCGCGCGTGCAGGTCCGAGCCGCAGATCCCGCAGTGCGACACCGTGAGCCGCACATGCCCGCGCCCCGGCGTCGGCTCCGGTCGCTCGACAACCTCGAGATCGGCGTTCTGGCAGACGACGGCCTTCATCGGGCTGACTGTATTGCGCGCGACGGAATCTGGATAGATTCGGCGTCGTGTCCGCCTTCATCATCACCCGTATTCAGGTCGGCGACTACGACACCTGGAGGCCGATGTTCGACCAGGATCGTGCAGGAGGCGCGGGACCGACTCGTTGACTCGGGTGTGCTCGACCGGTTCGAGACAAGCACGGTCCCAACCTGGTCGTTGAAGTGGAGTCGACGAGTCCGTAGAGCCCTGATACCGGTCCGACTTCAGTGAGTCGAGCCGTCGAAGAGTCCAACCGCCGCATGCTGCGCGCCCGCGACGCGATGGATCGCGACTATGCGAAGCCGCTCGACATCCCGACGCTGGCACGGATCGCCTACGTCTCCGAGGCGCATTTCATCCGCGTCTTCCGCCACACCTTCGGCGAGACGCCGCATCGCTACCTGCAGCGCCGCCGGATCGAGCGGGCGATGTTCCTGCTCAGAGAGACCGATCGCAGCGTGACCGAGATCTGCTTCGACGTCGGCTTCACCAGCCTGGGGACGTTCAGCCGCACGTTCAGCGAGGTCGTCGGGGAGCCGCCGACCACCTATCGGTGGCGGGCAGCCGACCTGCGGGCTGTCCCGGCCTGCTTCGCAAGAGCGTGGACAAGACCGAGCAGTTTCGGAGAAGCGAGGGCGCGAGACGAGAGTTAGCCTCGTCCTCATGCCAAACAAAATCACCCACACACAGGTTTACGTCCTCGATCAGGACGAGGCGCTCGACTTCTACGTCGGCAAGCTCGGCTTCGAGGTCAACACCGACGCCGACCTCGGCTTCATGCGCTGGCTGACGGTCAACTTCCCCGGTCAGCCCGACCAGCAGCTGCTGCTGGAGAAGCCCGGCCCGCCGGCGCACGACGACGCGACCGCCGAGCAGATCCGCGAGCTGGTGACCAAGGGGGCGATGGGCGTGGCGGCGATCATCTCCGTCGACGATGTCCACAAGACCCACGCCGACCTGCTCGCCCAGGGGGTCGAGTTCACCGAGGAACCGACCGAGCGCTTCTACGGGACCGACTGCGGCCTGCGCGACCCGTTCGGCAATCCGCTTCGGATCGGCACCCCGAAGGAGGGCCCCATCGAAGTGCCCGACCCGGCCGAGCTCGCCGCCGACAACTGGTCCTGATCATGGCGCCAACCTAAGCGGCGAAGCTAGGAGGGCGAGGACGGGCCGCGGAGGATCGAGTCACCCGAGTGCGCGGTGCCCTCGCTTGCTCGCTGGCGGCTGACGTCGAAGAAGCGGTACTCACCGGGATCGGCCGGCAGCGGGACCGCCAGCCGGGTGCTGCCACCCTCCGGGACCCGGAACGCTGCAATCGGCAGGGTTCGCTGTGCGCCGTCGATCAGCCACAGCTCGTAGTACTCGCCCGGACGCGAAGGCTGCACTCCGGTCACGTCCATTTGCATCTGCTCGGGCGTTGACATCGTCAGCGTTGCCGCGGCGGTTGCAGAGGACGCGGGCGGGAAGGCGTCCAGCGCGATCGTCGGGCCCTCGCCGGCGGACCCGCCGTCGTCGCCCAGCAGGGTGCCGGCGGCCACTCCGACCAGCAGCGCACCGGCGAGCGCAGCGATTGCGATCGCCGGCCGCAGCCTCCAGCTCCGCGGCGCCTTGCGTGGACTCGGGGTCGCGGCGAGGTCGACCGTCGCCGGGTGCGGTGTCGTCGAGGTCGGGCCAGCCGTCCCCGGGGAGCTGCTCGAGGCGGGTCACTATCGGTCGCATCGCCTCGACCTCGGCGCGGAGCTTCGATCGTCCTCCCGCAGCCGCTCCTCGATGCGAGCACGCTCGACGGGCTCGAGCTCTCCGAGCAGGTAGGCGGCGGCGAGCTCCCGCGTGCTCATCGCCCGGCCTCCTCGCCTTCCTCGCGAACGATCAGCTCGCGCAGCCGCGCCAAGCCGCTGACCATGCGCGACTTGACCGTGCCCAGCGGGACGCCGATGCGGTCGGCGATCTCGGCCTGGGAGAGGTCGTCGTAGAAGCGCATTCGCAGCAGCAGCGCCTCCTGGTGCGGAATCCGGCCCAGCAGCTCGGCAAGCCGCCAGCGCTCGACCAGCTCGTCGAGGTGGTCCTCGACCGGTGCTTCGGCGCGATCGAGCATTTCCACGTTGTCGACCGGCTCGGGGACCCGGCGGCGGAGGTGGTCGATCGCCCGTGAGCGAGTGATCGTCATCATCCAGGTCATCAGCGAGGCCCGCTTGGGGTCGTAGTCCGGCCCCCGGCGCCAGACCTCGACCAGGACCTGCTGCAAGACGTCCTCGGACGCGCCGGGATCACCGAGGGCCTGTCGCAGGTAGCCGCCGAGCACCCGCCCGTAGCGTTCCTGAACCAGGCGTATCGCGTCCGGATCTCGTCGCGCCAGTGCGCTCGCGATCGCGCCCTCCTCGGGGTCGACGGACCGCGGCCGGCGTCGACTGCGGGCGCCGATCAAGGGCATGACGAGCCTTCCGGCGAAAGCCTCCATGAACCTAGATACGGCCCCTGACCGCCCGCGGTTGGCCCTCGATCGGTCAACCGCCGCAGCCGAGGCGCGCGTAGCTCGCAGCGTCCGAACAACGATCGAGGAGGTTCCATGCCGAGACGCATGATGACAATCAGCGCCGCAGTCGCGATACTCGCGCTCTCAGTCGCCGTCGCGACTGCAGCGCCGCGGAAGAACATCGTCGAGACGGCGGCGGGGTCGCCGAAGTTCGACACCCTGGTCGAGCTGGTCCAGGACGCCGGTCTGGCGGGAACGCTCTCGGGGAGCAAGAACTACACGGTCTTCGCGCCGACCGACGGCGCCTTCGCGAAGCTGCCGGATCGAACCCTGAACGCGCTCGCCAACAACCGGTCGAAGCTGCGCAAGGTGCTCCTCTACCACGTCGTCCCGGGCAAGGTGCCGGCGAGCGAGGTCGTCGAGCGCGAGCGCGCCAAGACCGCCGAAGGCAGCCGGGTTCGCTTTGACGTTCGCGGCAACAACGCGTTCGTCAACAGCGCCCGCATCATCCAAACCGACATCCGCGCCAAGAACGGGATCATCCACGCGATCAACCGCGTGCTGATGCCTCCGCAGGACTGAGTTCGGGTTGCAACGGCGGCCGCGGGCGGTGTCACGCCCGCCCGCGGCCGCCGTCGCCTTCGCGTTACTCGCATGGCCCCCGGGGTATCAAGCAGGGCGATCGTGTCTCCTGGAACACACCGCAAGGTGAGACGCACAGCAAGGGTGAAACGCAAGCTGACCTCAGAGGCGGCCCACAAGCCAGACGCGTTGCGGAAGCGCTGATGGCTCGTCGCAGCCTCAACGGAGCGCTTGCCGGTGGCGCCGCCGCTCTTCTCTGGGCGCTTCAGCAGCCGCTCGACAAGCGGGTCGGCGGGTCGGCCTACGACGACGTCGAGCTGCTCGGCAAGCTGGTCACCCGCGGCCGCGCCTGGCCGGCTGCGGGCCTGGCGGTTCACCTCGGCAACGGCGCCGCCTTTGGCGCCGCCTACGCTCTTGCCCGCCAGCACCTTGTCGGCCCACCCGCGGTGCGGGGGCTGACGGCTGCGATGGCCGAGAACTTCGGCTTCTGGCCGCTCGGCAGGTTGATCGATCGCTTTCATCCGGCCCGGCACGAGCTGCCGCGGCTGGGCGGGAACCGCCGCGCCCTGGCGCAGGCGACCTGGCGCCACGCGATCTTCGGCCTGGCGCTGGGCGTCGCCGAGGTGCGGCTGAACGGCAGCGCATGAGCCGCAAGGCGCTGGTAACCGGGGCGACAGGGTTCGTCGGCGGCCGGCTCGCGGAAGCGCTCGGTGCCGACGGGGACGAGGTCCGTTGCCTGGTCCGCGACCGCTCGCGCGGCGAGCCCCTCGAAGCGCGGGGCCACGAGTTGCATGAGGGCGACGCGCTCGACGCGGACAGCCTGCGCGGCGCCGGCGAGGGGATCGACGCCGCCTACTACCTGATCCACTCGATGGGGCGGGGAGGTGACGGCGACTTCGGTGCCCGCGAGCAAACAGCGGCCCGCAACTTCGCGCAGATGGCGAAGCGTGAGGGGGTCGAGCAGGTGATCTACCTGGGCGGGCTCGGCGAGCCTGGATCCGAGCACCTGCGTTCCCGGCACGAGACGGCAAGGACGCTCGCCGCCCATGGCCCGCCGCTGACCTACTTTCGTGCTGCGATGGTGGTCGGCTCGGGCAGCGAGTCCTTCCGGGCGCTCTACTACCTGGTCAGGCGGCTGCCGGTGATGGTCGCGCCCGCCTGGCTGCGCACCCGTACCCAGCCGATCGGCATCGACGACGTGGTCGGCTACCTCCAGCAGGCGCCGCGCACCCCGGAAAGCAAGAGCCGGGAGATCGAGATCGGCGGCCCCGAGGTGATCTCCTACGGCGAGATGCTCGACACGGTTGCGGTGGAGCTCGGCAAGCGCAAGCCGACGATGCTCCCGGTGCCCCTGCTGACGCCGAGGCTCTCCTCGCTGTGGATCGGCCTTGTGACGCCTGTGGACGCCGGCGTGGCGAAGCCGCTGATCGAAGGCCTCAGCACCGAGACCGTGGTTCGCGACCCCTCCGGCGCGGCGCTCTTCGACGTCGACCCGCGACCGTTCGCAGAGACCGTGCGTGAAGCACTGCGAGAGCAGGACTCCGGGCTCCCGGCCCTCCGGTGAGCCGCTCAGGGGTCCATCTGCTGGAGCGGTCGCAGCGACTCGAGGTTCCACCCCCGCGAGCATTCGAGTTCTTCGCCGACGCCCGCAATCTCGAGGCGATCACCCCACCGTGGCTCTGCTTCGAGATGGTCACCCCGGAGCCGATCACGATGCGGAAAGGGACGCTGATCGATTACCGGCTGAAGCTGCACGGGATACGGATCCGCTGGCGGACCAGGATCGAGATCTGGGAGCCGCCGAGGCGGTTTGTCGACGTGCAGCTGCGCGGCCCGTACACGCTCTGGGAGCACACTCACACGCTCGAGCCCGACGGCGACGGCGCGGCCGTGATCGGCGACCGGGTTCGCTATGCGCTGCCGTTCGGCCCGGTCGGGCGAATCGCCCACGCGGCGTTCGTGCGCCGTGACCTGGAGCGGATCTTCGACTACCGCAGCCAGGCGGTCGCAGACCAGATCGCGCGGGCTAGCTGAGCGGCACGACGTAGGACTCGACCCGGCGGATCCTCTCGCCGGCAAACGTGAACACGGTGCAGAAGGCGAAGCGGTGCGACTCGCCGCTCTTGTGGGTGCCCTCGCCGTCGCCGATCGCGACGACGGTGTCGCCCTCCTCGATCAAGCGATCGACGGTCAGGGTAGGGCTGCCGGCGAAGTCCTCGTTCTCGATCTCCCGGTCGAAGGCCGCCTTGCCCTCGAGGTGGGAGTAGCCGGGAAGGTCCCAGACGACGTCATCGGTCAGGCAGGCCAGGATGCGCTCGTGATCGCTGTGCCGAAAGCCCTCGAAGTAGGTCTCGAGAAGGTCTTTGCGTGGCGACACGGAGGCCTTCTACCATCATCGAGGGAGCGATGCAGCTACCGCAGATCGTCAGCGAAGAGGAGTGGCAGCAGTCCAACCAGGCGCTGCTGGCGAAGGAGAAGCAGGCGACCAAGGCTCGCGACGAGCTGGCCGCCGAGCGGCGCCGCCAGCCGATGGTCGAGTACTCCTCCGACTACGAGTTCGAGGGGCCGAACGGGGCCGTCAGGTTGCCCGGCCTCTTCGAGGAACGCCGGCAGCTGATCCTCTACCACTTCTGGTTTCCGCCCGATGGGGAGCCGTGCGGTGGCTGTTCGATGTTCACCGACCAGATCGGCCACCTGGCCCACATCAACGCCCGCGACACGACCCTGGCGCTCGTCTCTACGGCGCCGCAGGATCAGATCGAGCGGTTCAAGCGCCGGATGGGCTGGCCGATGCCCTGGTACACGACGATCGGCAACGAGTTCCAGAAGGTGCGCGGGACGACCGAGTACTTCTCCCTCGACGTCTTCCTGCGCGACGGAGACCGCGTCTTCCTCACCTACGCGACCAGGAGCCGTGGGGTCGAAGCGCTCGGCAGCGTCTGGACGTTTCTGGACCTGACCCCGCTCGGGCGCCAGGAGGAGTGGGAGGACAGCCCGGCGGGACACCCGCAGACGCCGCCCTACGGCTGGTGGCAGCTGCACGACGAGTACTAGCGCGGTTCGGCGGCGGCGAGCCGCGGCTGATCCGCGCTTCGGATCGGAGGCGACGGGTAGACGGCACCTGGCAACGATCTCGACTCGGCTCCAGGAGGTAAGGCGATGGCCAAGGACCACGGTCCCAGCGTCAAGGACGACAAGCAATACGAGGGCCTGCGAAAGAAGGGGATGAGCAAGCAGCGCGCCGCTTC
Organism: uncultured Actinomycetes bacterium; assembly: GCA_963793785.1. Lineage (GTDB taxonomy): Bacteria > Actinomycetota > Thermoleophilia > Solirubrobacterales > 70-9 > CAWCBH01. The sequence continues at coordinate 1,452,420 of CAWCBH010000003.1, read as the reverse complement.
GATCGCCAACTCGCCGGACGCGTCCAGCAAGGGCGGCAAGAAGAGCGGTAAGGGAAGCGGCGGCTCGAAGTCCCAGAAGCGCGCCGCCGGACGCGAAGGCGGCAAGAAATCGAGCTGAGCCAGGCCGCGCGCAACGCTCCTCCCTGGCTTGAGCAGGACCCGCCCCGCCGCCAGGAGTCGCTGAGAGGTCAGCACCGCGCCGAGGTGGTAATCGTCGGCGCGGGGATCACCGGCGTCACGCTGGCGAGGCTGCTTGCCGAATCGGGCGTCTCGGTGGCATTGGTGGAGGCCGATCGGATCGGCCTCGGGGTGAGCTCGTTCACCACCGCGAAGCTGTCGGCTCTGCAGGCGACGATCTACAGCCGCCTGCGCGACAAGCACGGCGATGAGGCGGCCGCCGTCTACGCGAGCGCCAACGTCGAGGCGCTCGAATGGATCGCGCGGCACGCCGAGCCTCACCCCGACACCCGCTTCCGGCGCCGAACCGCTTTCACCTACGCCGACGGGAAAGACCAGCGGGCGGCGGTCGAGGCAGAGGCGGAAGCGGCTGCCGTAGCGGGATTGGCAGTCGAGTTGCTCGAGCAAGCGCCGCTTCCCTATCCGACCGCCGGTGCGGTGGCGCTGGCCGGTCAGGCGGAGATCGATCCCTATGCCTACCTGTCCCGGCTCGCAGGTGGGCTCGACGAGGGGACGGTCCGCATCTTCGAGGGAAGTCGGGTGACCGGCGTCAGCGACGGTTCGCCGTGCCGGGTGCGAACGACAGCCGGTGAGGTCGTCTGCGATCGGGTGGTGCTCGCGACCTTGACGCCGATCCTCGATCGATCGCTGGCCTTCGCCCGCACCCATGCCCAGCGCTCCTATTGCGTGGCCTTCGAGGCCGCGGCCGACTTGGCGCACGGGATGCACATCAGCGCCGGCCCGCCGACGCGCTCGATCCGCTCGCACCCTCGCGAGGAGGGCGAGGCGCTGATAGTCGGCGGCGAGGGGCACAAGGTGGGCCAGGCGCGCTCGCATCGCGAGCGCTACTTGACCCTGGAGCGGTTCGCCGCTGATCACTTCGAGGTCGGCAGACCGGTCGCCCGTTGGTCGGCGCAGGACTGGGTTTCGGCCGACGCAGCGCCGCTGATCGGGCCTGTCACGCCGCTGACCAGCCGCCTCTACATGGCGACCGGATACGGCAAGTGGGGCTTGACGACCGGTACCGCGGCTGCACTCGCGCTGGCCGAAGTCCTCAGCGGCAGGGACTCCGCCTTTGCCGATGCGTTTTCCTCCAGTCGGCTGAAGCCGCTTGCATCGGCCGGCTCGCTGCTGAAGGAGAACGCCGACACCGGCTTTCGCTTCTTCGCCGACCGCCTGCGCGAGCGCGGTGCGCCGACCTGTACCCATCTCGGTTGCCGGTTGCGCTGGAACGACGCCGAGCAGAGCTGGGACTGCCCCTGTCACGGCTCCCGCTTTGCGGCCGACGGCGCCGTCCTGCAGGGACCGGCGACGAGACCGCTAAAGGACTTGGGCTAGCCCCTCGCACTTGTCGCATGGCCTGTGGTGCGGAGCGTCGGGCCTGGTGACCTGTTGCTCAGGGTCGAGGAGCCGCTGGAGGTCCGACGAGCTGGGACAGCAGTGAAAGAACGCCATCCGGCCTAGGCGTTGGGATCCTCCTCGGCCGCCAGCTTCAAAGACCCGTCCTTTACGTCCTCGAAGTGGCGGCGCTGGATCGGCAGCGCCCAGTCGACCAGGGTGCCGACCTCCTCTTCATCTGCCCGCTCGTTGAGCTTGCCCAGAACGGCCCAGTGGCCAACCTCTCCGGCCTCGGCCATGGTCAGGAACTCGAAGCCGTCGAGTCCGTCGGCCTCTTCGCCGAGATAGGTGGACATCATCTCAGTCGCCTCGGCCTTGGTCTCCCGCGCCTTCTCGAAGATCGCGGTCTTCTTTCCGTCCCGCTTCTCCGCCAGGCCGGCGCAGCGGCTCTCGGTCTCCTCGGCTTCCTCCCTCATCTGCCGCAACTTGGCGCCCAGCTCTTCGTCTTCGACCAGGCCCTCCACCTTCTCGGTCGCATCCTGGGCGGCCTGGGCGAGCCCCAGGACCTCGGCCAGCTTCTCCTCCAACGTCGTAAGTTCCGCCATCGCTCCTCCTCTGTTGGTCGGCAGCGAGTACCCATCGTGGTCGGCTTCAAATCCCATCCAGGCTGCGTTTCTCTATCGCCGCACCGCCGCTCGAGGAGGCGGGGGCAACGGGCCGAATCGAAGAGCTGCGGACGGGCGTGGGCGCGAGGCAGTTTCCGCCCTCCTCGCGCGGGTAGTTCTCCGCTTGTCCCAGACCACGAACCAGGAGCGCACGATGGCTGACATGAACGAAAGAGACACCAAGCTTGTCCAGTATCTGAACGAGGCTCTCGCGAAGGAGCGGGAGTTGGAGACGGCGTTGCAGCTGCATATCGGCATGACGACGAAGGCGCCCTACAAGAAACGGCTGCAGCAGCACCTGAAGGAGACCAAGGATCACGCCAGACAGGTGGAGCGCCGAATCAAGGGCCTGGGTGGCAGCTCCACGGTCCAGGCCGCACAGACCACGGTCAGCACCGCCGTCGGCAAGGGCCGCGCCGCCCTGAAGGGGCAGCTCGACGCGGTGCGCGGCGCTTCCCCGCTCGGTCCGGCCGAGCAGGAGTCGATGCTCAAGAACGCCCGCCAGGAGTACATGGAGGAGGCGGCTGAGATCGCCACCTACCGGACGATCGAGGCCTTCGCCGAGAAGGTTGGAGATCGCGAGACCGCGCGGCTTGCGAAGAGCATCCTCCGCGAGGAGCAACGGATGGCGAGATTCCTCGAACGCCAGATCGCGACGCTGACCAACGCCGTCGTGACGGCCGAGGTGCCGGCCAGCCAGCGCAACAGCGGCCGCTCCAGCCGCAAGCGCTCGCGCAGCTCCGCCAGCGGCGGCTCGACTACGCGCCGGACGACCAAGCGCGGCTCGCGAGGCCCCTCGTCGGGACGCTCCACGAGGAGCAGCCGTTCCGCAGCGCGATCGCGCTAGCCGCCGTTTATTGGCGGTGCCGCGGCCGGTACAGGATTTGGCACTGCAATCTCGATCTCGGAGGGCTAGATGAAGGCTGTCACCTGGCAGGGCGTGGAAGACGTTCGGGTCGAAGATGTGCCCGATCCGCGGATCGAGCAGCCGACCGACGCGATCGTTCGCATCACCTCCACAGGCCTCTGCGGCTCCGATCTTCATCTCTACCGGGTGCTCGGCGCTTTCATCGATGCCGGCGACGTGCTGGGTCACGAGCCGATGGGCATCGTCGAGGAGGTGGGGCCGGAGGTCGGCCAGATAGAGAAGGGCGATCGCGTCGTGATCCCGTTCAACATCTCCTGCGGACATTGCTGGATGTGCGATCAGAAGCTGTTCGCCCAATGCGAGACGACCCAGAACCGCGCCCAGGTCACCGCGACGGCGCAGGAGAACCCGGTGCCGTTCGCGCTCGCGGGCGCCTTCGCGGCGGGGATCGTCGTCGGATGGATCCTGTCCCGATGAATCGGGTCACCAACGAGAGGAGGAGATGATGGCCGCAAGTGACACCGCATCCCGAATTGGCCCGTACGTGGAGAGGCTGGTCGACAACGGTTACGCGCAAGACAATCTGCGCGACGCCGCGGTGAGGCTTCGCGATGCCTACCAGCGAGCCTCGAAGCGCCGCGTGAAGCCAACCCGCGACGAGAAGCTCAGGCGCCAGCTAGGCGAAGCCGTTCGCTCGATGAGCGAAGCGGGCAAGGCCCTCAAGTCCGGACGCACGAAGCCGAAGAAGCGCTGGGGGAGGCGGTTGGCGATCATGCTCGGTCTTGGCGCCCTGGGAGCGGCGATTGCGTTCGCGCGGAGCGAGGAGCTGCGCCAGAGCCTCGGGCTGGGGAGTGACACCTCGGACTCGGAGGCCTGGGCGGAACCCCCGCCGCCAGCCACCTGAGTGACTTCTGGAAAAGGATGCTCTCGAAGCTTCTGAGAACGCTCTTCGCCGCGGCTCTCGTCGCCGGCCTGGTCGTCGCCCGGCTTCGTTGGCGAGGGAAGGGACCGGCGTTGCAGGCCGCGGCCGAATCGATCGAGCCGATCCGCTCCGCGCCCTCCGACAACGGAGCCCAGGACCTCAACGAGTCGACCCGTGCCCAGCTCTACGAGGAGGCGAAACGACGCGGGATCGCCGGCCGGTCGAGAATGACGAAGGCCGAACTGCAAGTCGCTCTCTCGGAAGGGACACCTGAACGATGAAAATCGTCTTTACCCCATTCAGCATCGGGTTGGGCCTGATCGCGGGTCTGGTCGGGAAGAAGATCTTCGAGCAGATCTGGGGCCTGATCGACAAGGACGAGCCCCCCGACGCCAAGCACCGCGAATTCGAGTGGAAGAAGCTGATCGCCGCTCTGCTGGTCGAGGGCGCGATCTTCCGCCTCGTCAAGGGCCTGACCGACCACGGCACTCGCCGGGGCTTTGCCCGCTTGACAGGCACATGGCCCGGCGAAGAGGCGCCCGAGCCCGAGTAGCGGCTCGGGCATTGCAACAACCAACGACTAGGAGGCCGAGATGGGAAAGACTGCGCGTGAAGTGATGACAGGCGGGGCGGAGTGCGTCGGCGAGAACGAGTCGATCGTCGATGCCGCGAAGAAGATGGCCGACCTCGACGTCGGAGCCCTTCCGATCTGTGGCGAGGACAACCGCCTGAAGGGAATGCTCACCGACCGTGACATCGCGGTCAAGGTGCTCGGACAGGGCAAGGATCCTGCCTCGACCAACGCCGGCGAGCTCGGCGAGGGTAAGCCGGTGACGATCGGGGCCGACGACTCAGTCCGCGAGGCACTGCGAACCATGAAGGACCACAAAGTTCGCCGGCTGCCGGTCATCGACGGCCATGATCTGGTCGGCATCGTCAGCCAGGGCGACCTTGCCACGAACATCGACGAAGAAGAAGTCGGAGACCTGGTCGAGGCGATCTCCGCGGCGCCCTGATCGGCGCCGGTTCAGCTAAGCCGTGACCGCGGGCGGCGGTTCGAGGTAGAAGATCTCGCAGGAGACGTCTTTTTCGACGTCCATGCCGCTGACGAACGCCCACACCTTGCGGTTGAGGACGCCCTCGACGGCCGCGACGAATTTATCTTCGGTGGCGTGCTGAAAGTAGAGGCGAACGTCGCGCAATCGTTGATGCTCGCCCATTGCAACGAGGTTCTTCTCGGCCGGCGTGAGCGATTGCTCGAGCGTGCAGATGACCGTATCCGGCCCGGCGAAGTTCGTCCTGGCCTTGGTCGGGCCGCGCCCGAACTGTTCCTTGTAGAGGCGCACCATCTCCCGGGAGAGCTCGGCCAGCGGCGAGTCGTGAGCCTCCGAAACCTTGCCTGCTTCAGGAGCCGCCGGCGCGGATAGGTCGCTGTCCATCACGTTCCCGTTCTCCGTCCCTCTGACCGGTGGGTCGCTCGCAAGGGAGAGGAAGGGTGAGAGCCCGACGGACGACTGCTGCTTCACACGGTAGCGGCTAACCTCCGGCGCCGGGGAAATCGTGGCCGCTCCCTACACGCTGAAAAAGCTCACCGAGGTCGAGGACTCGGCACCGAAGTTCGGGGTCGAGGAGATCCAGGAGGCGCGGTTCGCGAACGCCGACCTCGAAACCGAGCGCACCGGCGTCGGCCACATTCGCCTCAAGCCCGGCAAGCGCCAGCCGTTTGCCCACCGCCACGATGAGGCGGAGGAGGTCTACGTGGTGCTGGCCGGCTCAGGGCGGCTGAAGCTCGACGACGAGGTCGTCGACGTCGAGCGTCTCGACGCGGTCCGGGTTGCGCCCGGCGTGACCCGCTGCTTCGAGGCGGGCTCGGAAGGTTTGGAACTGATCGCGGTCGGCGCCCGCCATGACGGCGACGGCGAGGTCATTCCGGGCTGGTGGACTGACTAACGTCGTTGAGCGACCCGATGACGGCCTGCAGCTGTCCTTCGCCGAAGAAGTCGACGCTGAGGACGTTCGGGAACAGGCCCCGCCGGCGCTCGCAGCGGCGGGCCCGATCGAGCAGGAAGTCATAAGCGTTGACGATCGCCGCGTTGGATGGCCTCGGGGTCGGGTCGGTGGCGATCCAGTGATTGATCAGGAACAGCGAGTTGGAGGCCGCGCCTCGGTTGCGGGCGCAGTTCATCTGGTCCGGCGCCCTGAAGGTGAAGGGCGTCTCCTGGAAGATCCGTTTGTAGGCGGGGCGGTACCAGGACGGGGCGCCCTCGGTGCGATGCTCGACGACGAGGAGCACCCGCTGGCCGGAGTCGATCATCTCGCGCAGGGTCGGCCAGGGTGGCCCATCCGGACCCCTATAGACGTAGTCGGCGAGGCCGCTTCGCTCCAGCAGCGCCACCGTGTCGCGGGGCCGGGTGTAGTCCTCGATGTCGATGATCAGAACCTCTTCGGGGTTGCGGTCGAGGAAGCGGGCGATCGTCCGGAAGGCGTCCCCGGCCTCGACCGCTCCCAGCTCGCAGAAGCCGTGGCAGAGGTAGATCCGCCGCGGCGCGTCGGCCGGAGGATCGGCGATTCGATCCCGCGCCTGCGCCGCGGCCCGTTCGAACTCCGGCCCCAGCTCTTCCTTTAGCTGGGCATTGAGAGCGGGATCGATCAGGTCGGTGCGGGTGAAGACCCGCCGCCCGGGGACCCCGTAGTAGGTGTCGATCCACAGTCCCCGGACCCCCGCCGCCAGCTGGGAGGAGATCGTCCCCTCCTGGGCGGGGAAGAGGAAGCCCGGGTAGCCCGAGCCGGCGTAGGAGTTGTGGGTGGCCGCGAAGCCGACCTGGTCCAGGCGCCGGTCGCACAGCGCCCGCTCTCCGTTGCAGGCGCCGCTTGGCTTCGCGGCAGTCGCCGGCTCGGAGTCGTCGCGGAGCGCGAGCGAGAGCCCGACCCCGGCGACCAGCGCGCAGAGGCCGACCACGACGGCCCCGGTGACAAGCAGGCGGCGCGGGTCGGAGACCGGCTCGGCCGGCTCTGCCGACCAGCCCCGCCGCTCCGCCAGAGCCCCGACGGCGACGCCCACGGCGCGGGCGATCAGGTAGGCGCCGGCGACGATCACGATCGCGTCGAGGATCCGGCCCGGCGCCAGCACCATCGCGATGCCGGCCGCAGTCAGCGCCAGGGCCCAGGTCGCGCGGGCCCTGGCGCCCTGCGGCTCACGGGTCACGTAGGCCCAGACCCCTCGCAGCGGCTCGTGCAGGTCAAAACGACGGGTCGTCGCCGCAGCGGCGGTGGCGAGGACGACGCCCAGCGCCGCCACCGCCAGCTCCCAGCCCACCAGGGCGCCGAACAGCTCGCCGAAAAGAGCCGCCGCGGCATCGCGATCGCCGCCGTCGACGCGGCTCAACAGCGCTCCGCGACTGACCTCGTAGGCGACGATCGAGACCGCCGCGACGCAGACGATTGCGAGGCCGGCGCGAATCGCCGCTCGACGGCGATGTGGTGCGAGCAGGACCGAGCCTGCGAGGAGGAGGATCGCCAGGGCCGGCAACACGCCCGCCCAGCGATTCAGCGTGTCCGCCGCCTGGGCGCTGTCGACGAGCAGCGGCTGGTCGGCGAAGTTGGCGATCTCGGTGTCCAGCCCCTGCGGCACCTGGGCGGCGACCTGTGGGTCCAGCCGCTCCAGCGGCGGGCGGATCAGCGCCCCCACATCGGCCACCGCCACTGCCGCCGCATCAAGGTCGCGGTCGAAGACGGCGCCATGGGCGACCAGGACTCCTCGCCGCAGCGCCGCACGAAGCGCTTCCGTGTCGAGCAGCGCTCCGACCGCTGACTCGACCAGCGGGTTGACGGCGACGAGGTTGGGATCGACGCGGTCGATCACCCGGTCGGTGATCCGGGCCGAGACGTAGCGGTTGACGTCGGGGTCGTCGAGGCTGGCGACAACCGAATCGGCGAAGCGATCGCCGTCGAGGATCCGCTCCTGCAGATAGAGCGTGACGGTGGCGAGCAGCAGCGCCACCAGGCCCCCGGCGAGCAGGGCGATCGACCCGAGCTCACGCCGCCTGCGGCTCATCGACCAACTTTCACAGACCGGCACCTCCGGGTTGGCCCCGATCGAGGCCGGCAGCATTCCTTTCAGCGGCGCGCGCTGTGCGAGGCTTCGCCGATGGATCTCCGTGCCGACCTGGCCGAGGTGCTGGAGCGCCAGGCGCTGACCCGTGACGAGGCCCGGCCGGAGGCGGTCGAGCGCCGCCACGCGGTGGGCCGGCGGACCGCGCGCGAGAACATCGCCGACCTCGTCGACGCGGGAACGTTCGTCGAGTACGGGGCGCTCGGCGTCGCCGCGCAGCGGGCCCGCCGCGAGCTGCGCGAGCTGCTGGAGCGGACTCCGGCCGACGGGCTGGTTGCGGGCGTCGGCAGGGTCAACGGCGGCCCTGTTCGGGGAGCGCAGCGCCTGCGCGGTCCTCTCCTATGACTACACGGTCCTCGCGGGCACCCAGGGCGCGATCGGGCACCGCAAGAAGGACCGCCTCTTCGAGTTGATCGATCGGCTGCGGCTGCCGGCAGTGTTCTTTGCCGAAGGCGGGGGAGGGCGGCCCGGCGACACCGACTACGCGGTCGTCTCGGCGCTGGAGACGCGGGCCTTCGCGCTCTGGGCACGCCTCTCGGGCCTGGTGCCCCGGATCGCCGTCGTCTCCGGGCGATGCTTTGCCGGCAACGCGGTGATCGCCGGTTCCTCGGACCTGATCGTCGCGACCGAGGACGTGTCGCTGGGCATGGGTGGGCCGGCGATGATCGAGGGTGGGGGACTGGGCAGCGTCGAGCCCGATCAGGTCGGCCCGGCCTCGATGCAGGTGCGCAACGGGGTCATCGACGTCGCCGTCGCCGGCGAGCCCGAGGCCGTCGAGGTGGCGAGGCGGCTGCTCGGCTACTTCCAGGGCTCGCTCGCACCCGGCGAGGAGGCGGACCAGTCGGCGCTGCGCGAGGTGGTCCCGGAGCGGCGCCGGCGCGCTTATGACGTGCGGCCGCTGATCGACACCCTTGCCGACACGGGCTCGGTGACGGTTCTGCGCCAGGCCTTTGCGCCCGGAATGGTCACGGCGCTGGCACGGATCGAGGGCCGCCCTCTCGGGGTCCTCGCCAACAACCCGATCCACCTCGCCGGGGCGATCACCGCCGACGGCGCCGACAAGGCGGCCCGCTTCATGCAGCTCTGCGATGCCTTCGGCCTGCCGCTGGTGTCGCTGATCGACACGCCGGGGATGATGGTCGGCCCGGAGGCCGAAGCGACCGCGCTGGTGCGCCGCTGCTCGCGGCTGTTCGTCGCCGGCGCCGCGCTACGGGTGCCGCTGGTGGCGGTGATCCTCCGCAAGGCCTACGGCCTCGGCGCCCAGGCGATGGCGGCGGGCAGCCTGCACGAGCCGCTGTTGACGATCGGCTGGCCGACGGCGGAGCTGGGCCCGATGGGCCTCGAGGGCGCGGTACGGCTGGGGTTTCGTCGCGAGCTGGATGCGATCGCCGACGAGGCCGAGCGCGAGGAGCGGGTCCGCGAGCTGACCGAGATCGCCCACGAACGCGCCAAGGCGCTGAACGCGGCAACCCTGTTCGAGCTCGACGACGTGATCGACCCGGCCGAGACCCGGCGTCTGATCGCCGCCACCTTGGCGGCGGCGCCGGACCCGGAGCCGCAGCCGCGCTCGGCGCGCCGATTCGTCGACACCTGGTAGCGGCGTTCTCGGCCCCTACTCGGCGGGGGAACGACATTTAGATCTGTCACAATCTCGGATATGAGGCGTCTAACGATTCCGGGACCGCGGCCTTCCCGATGAAGGTCAGCCGCCGCAAGCTGCTCGGCAGCGCCGCCGCAGCGGGGGCGTCGTTGCCGGTCCTGCACGGATTGATCCCGCATCAAGGCGTCCACGATGCGCTGGAGGGGGCCGAGGCGGCGACCGCCGAGCACCCCGCCAGCGGCCACGACACCGGCGCCGCCACCCACAGCGGCTTCGCAGCCGGCCCGGAGGTCGATCACCGCCGCAACGGGTTCGACCCCTCCGACCTGGTGCGCGACTTCGACTGGGGCAAGACGCGGCGGCTGGCCAGCGGCCGGGTGCTGCGCGAGTGGGAGCTGGTCGCGGTCGACAAGGAGATCGAGGTGGCTCCCGGGGTCAACTTTGCCGCCTGGACCTACAACGGCCGCGTCCCGGGTCCGACCCTGCGCTGCCGCGAGGGGGAGCGGCTGCGGATCCGCTTCGTCAACGGCTCACAGCACCCGCACACGATCCACTTCCACGGCATCCATCCCGACTACATGGATGGGATGCCGGGGATCGGCGAGGGGCGGGGCGGCGGCCTGATCGAGCCCGGCAAGAGCTTCAGCTACGAGTTCGCCGCCGAGCCGTTCGGGATCCACCACTACCACTGCCACGTCTCGCCGCTGGCCGAGCACATCGCCAAGGGCCTCTATGGCCTCTTCATCGTCGATCCCGCAAAGGGGCGCGAGGAGGCCGACGAGCTGGCGATGGTGATGAACGCCTTCGACACCAACTTCGACTTCGGCAACGAGGTCTACGCGGTCAACTCGATCGGCTTCCACTACGGCCGCCATCCGATCAAGGTCAAGCGGGGCGAGCTGGTGCGGATCTACCTGCTCAACATCACCGAGTACGACCCGATCAACTCCTTCCATATCCACGCCAACTTCTTCAACTACTTCCCGACCGGGACCTCGCTGACCCCGATCGAGTACACGGACACGATCATGCAGGCGCAGGGGCAGCGCGGGATCCTCGAGCTGCGGTTCCCGCACCCGGGCCGCTACATGTTCCACGCCCACAAGACCGAGTTCGCCGAGCTCGGCTGGCTCGGGTTCTTCGAGGTCAGCTAGGTGATGGTGTGATGGAAGCTCGCGGAGCGACCGAGCGCCTGCCCGTCGCCTCGCGGCTGCCCGCCTGGGCGCTGGGGCTGATCCCGCTGGCGCTGATCGCCGCCGCGATCGCCGCCTTCGCGCTGCTCGGCGCCCCGGGGCTCGGTGACCGCAACGGCGTTCCGGTCGAGGAGCTGACCGTCGAGCGCACGACCCTGCAGCCGGGTCGAAATCGAGCTGGTCGTCCGCAACGATGGCCCCGACCCGGTCGAGATCGCCCAGGTCTCCGTCAACGACGCCTACGTCGACTTCGGCGCCAGTACCGAGGAGGTCGGCCGGCTCGCCGCGACCACGCTGACGATCCCCTATGCCTGGGTCGAGGGGCAGGCCTACGAGATCTTCCTGCTCACCGCGACCGGGGGGACGGTCGAGCACGCGATCGACGTCGCCGCCGAGACCCCGGCCACCGATTCGGGCTTCTTCGGCCTGATGGCGCTGCTGGGCATCTACGTCGGCGTGATCCCGGTCGCCCTGGGAATGCTCTGGCTGCCGTTCGCCCGGCGGATCGACCGGCGCTGGCTGCAGCTGCTGCTGGCGCTGACCGTCGGGTTGCTGGCCTTCCTCGCGATCGACGCCGTCGGCGAGGGGGTGGAGGTGGCGCAGTCCGGGGCGCAGGCGTTCGGGGGCGCCGGGCTGGTCTTCATCGGAGCGCTGGCCGCCTACCTGCTGCTGTCCGCGATCGACTCCCACATGTCGGCGCGTCGCGACCGCGCCGCCTCGGCCGGGGCGGGCGGCTTCTACCTGGCGCTGCTGATCGCGATCGGGATCGGCCTCCACAACCTCGGCGAGGGGTTGGCGATCGGGTCCGCCTACGCGATCGGGTCGCTGGCGCTGGGGACCTTCCTCGTCGTCGGCTTCGCGATCCACAACACGACCGAGGGGCTGGCGATCGTCTCGCCGCTCGCCGAGGAACCGCCGGGCCTGGCCCGACTCGCCGGTCTCGGCCTGATCGCCGGGGCGCCGGCAGTGCTCGGGGCGGTGATCGGCGCCGCCGCCTTCAACTCCAGCCTGGCGGCGTTCCTGCTCGGCGCCGGCGCCGGTGCGATCGCCCAGGTGATCCAGCAGCTCCTGCCCTCGATCCGCGACGACGAGGGCCGGGCGCTGCATCCGCTCAGCGTCGCCGGGCTGCTGGCCGGGCTGGCGCTGATGTACGTCACCGGCCTGCTGGTGAGCGTCTGATGGCCGCCCGCTCGACCCACGCTCGGCCGGAGCCGGGCCACAACTCGGAGGCGATCGAGGACTACACGAAGGCGATCTACACGCTCGCCCAGCGCGCCTCGAGCCCGGTCGGAACCAGCGAGCTGGCGCAGCGGCTCGGAGTCACGCCGGCGACCGCGACGGCGATGCTGAAGCGACTCGACGAACGCGGCCTGGTCCGCCATCAGCCCTACAAGGGGGTGACGCTGACTGCGGCCGGCGAGCGGCTGGCGCTGGAGGTGATCCGCCACCACCGGCTGCTGGAGTCCTACCTGGCCGAAGTCCTGGGGATGGCCTGGGACCGCGTCCACGAGGAGGCGGAGGTGCTCGAGCACTACATCTCCGAGGATCTGGAGCGGCTGATCGCGGCCAAGCTCGGCGAGCCCAGCCACGACCCCCATGGCGACCCGATCCCCGGCCCGGAGCTGGCGCCGCTGGGCGAGGACGGGAGCCGGCCGCTCTCGGAGCTGCGACCGGGGCAGACGGCGACCTTCGCCCGCGTCTCCGACGCCGACCCGGAGATGCTCCGCTACCTCGCCGAGCGCGGCATCGGTCCCGGCGCCGAGCTGACCGCGCTGGAGCGCCAGCCCTTCGACGGCCCGCTGCTGGTGCAGGCCGCCGGCGGCCAACACTCGCTCGGCGGCGAGCTGCTGCGCCGGATCCGGGTTACCTAGCCCGGTCGCCGCGGCGCTCAGGCGTTGGCGGAGGAGAGCAGGAACAGCCCGAAGCAGGTGAACAGGACCATCACCGCCAGCATCCAGTACTGCGAGCGGGAGGCGTCGCGGTAGTCGCCCCAGTAGGCGATCGCGCGGTCGTGGGCCAAGACCAGGCCGGCGACGTGGCCGACGACCAGCGCCCCCACCTGCACGTACCAGATCGCGTTCGCCCCCAGGACCCCGTAGTCGACCCCGCTGCCGGCGGTGCCGAAGAGGTCGGTGGTGCCGGTCCCGAGCGGATCCGAGAGCAGGTAGGTGAACTGCGCCTGCTCCTGGAAGACGAGGAGGCTGAAGTAGTGCGCGAGCAGGTAGGCGAAGGCGATCGGGATCAGGGTGTGTGCGAAGCCGTTGCGCAGCTCGCGCAGCGACGGCGCTCCGCGCACCGTGCGCATGCCGCGGACGCCGATCAGATAGACCAGCCCCAGCACCACGAATGCCAGCAGCATGTAGAGCGTCTCGGTAGTGCGCAGCGCCGTGACCAGGCTGGCGCCGGCGTCGACCAGCCGTTCGAAGGTGTCGTTGATCGTCTCCCGCAGCGCCCCCTCCTGGGCGCCGTCGAAGCTGGTCACAGCGATCGCCGCCACGACCAGTGCGACCGAGCCGGGCACGATCTTCCAGCGCGGGGCGCCCGAGAGCGGCCGCCGGACCCCGAGCTGGCCGTCTCGCAGCTCCAGCGGCGATAGCTGCGAGAACATGTTGAAGTAGACCGAGAAGGTCTCGCCGCGCCGCGACCAGGCCTCGGTGCCGAAGAGCGCCATCGTCGCCAACGTGATCCCCGAGTAGACGAGCGCCGCGACTGCCGTCGAATGGGGGTCGAGCGCCGGGGTGTTGCCGGAGCTGGCGCCGTAGACCAGCTCCAGCCAGGCGAAGGCGAACAGTCCCGCGACCGCCGGCCAGCGGCCGAGCCACTGGGGGTAGGGGAGACGGTGCGGCGCCTGGCGGGTGAGGAGCCGGAACAGGCCTCCGCTCGCGCGGCCGATCGCCCGCCAGGGGTTGAAGGGACGGAAGAGGTCGCCGAACAGCGCGCTCAGTACCGGGAAGCCGATCCAGACGGTGACGAAGACGAAGGTCAGCGAGAAGTTGCGATCCGGCGCCTCGGTCCCGTCGAGGCCGGCGTAGATGGTCAGCCCGAGCAGCCCTACCCCGACCAGCCCGGCCAGCCACTCGGCGCCGACCCGCAGCGCCCCCTGCGGCATCGCGAGCCGCCCCCGCCAGCTGTCGGCCTGCAGCAGCGGGCTGCGCCAGGCGACCGAGAGGGCGAAGAAGGACGCGATCAGCACGATCGATGCCCCCCAGGCGAACAGCCACTCGGGTATCGGCAGGTCCTCGCGCGCGACGAGGACGTGGGCCAGCTGCGGCCGAATCACCCGGGCGTGATGGTCAGCTCGGCCAGATGGGTGCCGCGCTGCTCGAGCTCGACTTCGTAGATCCCTTCAAGGTCGGCCTGGAAGTCGAAGCTGACGCTACCGCCGGCGGTCACGTCACGGAGGATGTCGTACCCGTGCACGTGCACCTCGTCGGCGACATCGGAGTCGACGCGAAAGCGAATCCGCTCGCCGTTCTGGAACTCCAGCTCCCGTAGGCCGCCGACCGGCTCGCCGTTGACGACCTCGATGACGGGAATCTGCGGTTTCTGTGGCCGGGGTTTGGGCTCGGGCTGTTGCGAGCCCGCCGACGTGGTCGTCTGCGCCGGTGCCGCAGCCTGCTGCTCGGAGCCGCCGTCGTCATCGTCGCCACCGCTGAGGATCAAGAACAGCGCCGCGGCGATCGCGAGCGCGCCGACCGCTCTGATGATCAGCGACTTGGAGCTCATGTGTTTTGCGACAGCGGGGTCATCAGGCGGGGGATTCTAGGTAAGCGGGCGACTGCGCCGATTGCGATGATCGGCGCATGCGGCGCAGGGCTGTCATCTTCGGTGCGGGCGCGGCGGCGATCGTTGCGCTGGCGATCGCCGGCAGCGCCCAGCCGGCGGCCGAGGGCCGCGCCGGGGTGAAGCTGAAACGGGTCGGGCGCTTCGATACGCCGATCTACGTCACCGGGGCGCCCGGCTTTCCGCGTCTGGTCTTCGTCGTCGAGCAGAAGGGGCGGATCCGGGTCCTGCGCGGCGGTCGCAAGCTGCGCCGTCCGTTCCTCGACATCCACGGCATCGTCAACTTCAACTACGAGCAAGGGCTGTTTTCTGTCGCCTTTCACCCCGGCTATGAGCGCAATCGGCTTTTCTACGTCTTCTACAACGACCGCCGCGGAGACCTGCGGATCGACGAGTTCAAGCGCCGCAGCCGGCTGCGCGCGGCACGCGGCTCCCGCCGCACCGTGATGCGGATCCGCCATCAGCCCGAGACGACGCACAACGGCGGGCAGCTGCAGTTCCTTGGCCGCCTCCTCTACCTCGCCACCGGCGACGGCGGCGGCCCCGGCGACCCCGGCGACGACGCGAAGAGCAAGCGCTCACTGCTGGGCAAGATCCTCCGCATCAACCCCCGCAACCCCGACGGCCGGGCTCTGTACAGCGTCCCGCGCAGCAATCCGTTCGTCGGCCGCCGCGGCCGCAACGCGATCTTCTCCTACGGGTTGCGAAACCCGTGGCGGTTCTCGTTTGACCGCGTCACCGCCGCCCGACCCCGGATCGCGATCGCCGACGTCGGCCAGGAGACCTTCGAGGAGGTCAACTACGAGACGCTGAGCAGCGCCCGCGGCGCCTTCTTCGGCTGGGACGAGTACGAGGGGTTTGCCCGCTATGAGTGCGACGGGTCCTGCGCCCGCAACCGTGAGCGGCCGATCCACGTCTACACCCACTCGCGCGGCTGCTCGATCACCGGCGGCTACGTGGTCGGCGATCCGCGTCTGGCGGGCCTGTTCGGACGCTACCTCTACGCCGACCTCTGCGCGGGAGACGTGCGCAGCATCGCACCGCGGCTGCGGCGCGTCCGCGGCGCCCGCTCGACCGGGCTGCGGGTCGGCTCCCCGGTCTCCTTCGGCGAGGACCGGCGGCGGCGCGTCTACATCGTCTCGCTGAACGGCCCCGTCTACCGGATCGAGCCGCGCTAGCTCGCGGCAAGCGAGGAATCAGCAGCGCTTGACGGCGCTGACGTCGACCTCGGTGTGCTTCCACTCGCCGCGGCCGAGCGCCTGCCCGACTGCGGTCGTGCGCCAGCTGCCGTCGACGCAGCCGGGGACGCTGACCCGTGCCCGGACGGCACGGTCGCCGTCGGAGGCGGTATTGCAGCGGACGTCGAAGTAGCGGTCGCCATAGCGCTTCTGCAGGCAGACGGTGACCCGGACCGCCTGATGGCGCCGGTCGGTTGCGTAGCCGCCACGGCCAACCAGACGCAAAGGATCGTTGTTCAATTGCGGCTTGGCGGCGGCGGCGCTGTAGCCGCCGTGGGCCGGCGCCAGCGCCGGCAGCGCGATCAGCGCCGTCGCGATCACGAGCACCAGCGCCGCTGCGGTCGTTCGAGTGCGACGGCTCATCCTCGGCACCTCCTCGGCCTCTGTCGACGGCATCTGGTGAAACGATACGGGTGATGGCGAGCGACTCCACACCCACCGGCACCGAGCCGGGCGGCGAGCCGGCGATCTCGGCCGCCGATCTGGCCCTGACCGACACTCAGCGCCAGATCCTGCTGGCGCTGTGCCGGCCCTGCATCGGCGAGAACCGCTACGCGACCCCGGCCACCAATCACGACATCGCCGCCGAGGTCTTCCTCAGCGTCGACGCGGTGAAGGCGCACCTGCGGACGCTCTATCGCAAGTTCGGCGTCGAGCCGCTGCCCCACAACCAGAAACGGATCCGCCTCGTCGAGCTGGTGCTCGAGAACCAGATCCTCGAGGGAGAAGAGCTGCAGGCACCGGCGGCAGCCGAGCGACCGGCGACTGCGCAACGGACCGAGGGCGGCCCCCCGCAGGCGGCGCCGATGGATCCTCGGAGCCGCGGCACTGGCCGGCGTCGCGGCGATCGCCGGCGTGTTGGCACTGGCCGGCGTCTTCTCCTCGGAGTCGGGGGGCGATGCGGAGACCCTGCAGCCGCTGCCGAAAGCCCAATACGTCGAGGCGGCCGCGGACGCCTGCCGGCTGAGCCCGTTCCGGCGCGGGCTGATCGAGACCGAGAACCTGCGTGGAGCCACGATCGCCGAGCGGGCGGAGGCCTATGGGCTCGTGATCGGCGACCTCCGCAGCCGCGTCGAGGCGCTGCCGCCTCCACTGGAGGAGAGTCCGGCGCTGGACCGCTTCCAGACCGGCCTCTCCCGCGCCGCGGACCTGACCGGCGCAACCGGCGGGCAACCGCCGCAGAGCGCCGGTGACAGGTCGAAGCTGGTCGCCGAGCTGACGATCGCCGCCGGCCAGGTGCAGGCCGGCGCGGTCGGCTACGGCCTCGGGCCGGAGTGCGCCGGGGTCGCGGACCTGATCGCCCGCTCGGCGCGCAACGCTGCCCTGGTTCCGTGATCCGCCGCCGCTCGAGTTTCTTGTGAGGTTTGTCCGCATCGCTTCCTGACCGATCGAGTCGGCGGTCAACGTAGGCGACAACGACGGCTCCCAGCAAGGCACCCCAGGGCTCGGCGCAGCTATCCCAGGGGTCCCACACCTGGGTGTGGGCACAGTGAGGCGAGCCACACGCTGCGCCCGGCGGCAAGGGCTAGACTCCCCCGGCGACATACGGTCGGTGGTCAAGGGAAGTCCGGTGCGAAGCCGGCGCGGTCCCGCCACTGTGACCGGGCAACGAAGCCGCACGGCGACATGCCAGCCACTGGGGGCGACACAGAGCTCCCTGGGAAGGCGCGGCGGACGAGCCCGGAAGCCAGGAGACCTGTCCCCGGCCGAGCCATGACAACCCTCGAGGAAAGGGTGGCTTCGATGCCAACTCTCAGCTCATCTCGGCTGGCGGCCGCATGCGCGCTTGCCGTCTGCCTACTTCTGTCCGCCACCGGCGTTGCCTCGGCCCGGACAGTCGGCGTCGACCTGCGCGTCGTAAACACGGCGGGCGCCGTGCTCGCCGAGCAGCGCCAGTACACCGACACCGTCCGGATCAAGACCGATCCGGGTGCCGATTGCTTCGGTTCCGGCACCGGCGGCAGCGGCCGCCGTGTGGCCGTCGAGGGCCCGACCGCCCTCGGCCTGGTCAGCGATGCCTCCGAGTCCGACCGCGGCCTGCGGCCGCTCTCGGTCACCGACGCCTTCGACTTCGGCCTCGGGATCTGCGGGATCGGCGGATTCGAGGCCCGCGGCAGCGCCTTCTGGTACCTGAAGGTCGATCACGAAGGCTCCCAGGTCGGCGGTGACCAGGTTCGAGTCAGGCCCGGCCAGGAGATCCTCTGGTACCTGACCCCGACCTTCCCGCCGCCCGACGAGCTGGAGCTGCTGGCGCCGGCGCGGGCGCAGGCCGGCCAGCCCTTCGGGGTGCGGGTCTTCCGCTGGAGCGACACCGGAGCCCGCACCCCCGCGGCGGGCGTGACCGTCAACGGCGCCGATCTGCCGACCGGTACCGACGGCAGGACCGCGGTCAGCCTCGAGGACAGCGGCACCCTTCGGGCCCGAGTCTCGGGGGCGATTCCCTCCAACGCGGCGCCTGTCTGCGTGGCCGACACCCTCGCCGCCTGCCCGGCCGGGCAGGCGCTGGCGATATTCGGCTCCACTGATGCGGATCGGATTGCCGGCAGCAACGGCCCGAACCGGATCAGCGCCCGCGGTGGCAGAGACCGAGTCGACGTTCGCGGCGGCGGGCCCGACCGGGTCAACTGTGGCCGCGGTGTCGACACCGTTCTGCTCAACGGGACCGACGTGGCCCGCGGCTGCGAGCGGAGGATTCGTCCGGCGTGATCGCCCGCTGCAGCCCGGCGGTCGCGGCGCTGATCGCGCTCGCGACCGCCGGCTGCGGCCTCGGGGCCGGAGAGGACGCCGGCGAGGTCTCGCTGACGATCACGCGTGACTACGGCACCGGCCAGGAGCTGCGGCGCACCGCCGATGACGTGACCGAGTCGGACACGGTGCTGCGAGTCCTCGACCGAAGCGCCGAGATCACCACCCGCTACGGCGGCGGCTTCGTCGAGTCAATCGACGGCCTGGAAGGGGATCGACGCGGCGGCCGCTTCTTCGACTGGTTCTTCTACGTCAACGGAGTCGAGTCTTCGGTCGGTGCCGCCGACTTCTCGCTCGAGGGAGGGGAGAGGATCTGGTGGGATCATCGCGACTGGACGGCGGCGATGCGGGTCCCGGCGGTCGTCGGCTCTTTCCCGCAGCCCTTCGCGGGCGGCTACGAGGGGGAACTGCACCCCACCGAAGTCGTATGCCGGACGGTGGCGGCGGTCTGTCAACGGGTCGAGAACACACTGCGGCAGGCGGGGGCTCGTCTGGGCACCGGCGATGACGCGATCCGCGTCCTCGTCGGCCCCTGGTCGCGGCTGCGGGAGGACCCGGTGGCCGCCCGGCTGGAGCGCGGCCCGCAGTACAGCGGCGTCTTCGTGGACGTCGTGCCGCGCTCGGGGGGCTTTCGGATCCTCGCCCTCGGCGAGGACGGCGAGCCGAGGCGCGCCTTCGCCGCGACAGCAGGGCTCGTCGCCGCCACCCGCCGCTTCGAGCAGCCGCCGACCTGGCTGCTGACCGGAACGTCGACCGCCGGCGTGAAGGCCGCGGCGACGGCGCTGACGCCGAGCAGCTTGCGGGACCGCTACGCGGTCGGCGTCGAGGATGGCCAGGCGATCCCGGTTCCGGTCGGATGAGGTCGCCACTTGCCTACACACCGCGGCCAGGCTTGCTGCAAGGCGCCTCGGCGGCGGCCGCGATCGTCTACCTGGGTTCCTTCGTCGCCGCCGCATTTTTGTTCTCCAACCCATTGGTGCTTGCCGCCGCGGGGGCCGGGGCGACCATCGCCGGTCTCGCCGCCGGCGCCGGCCGCGCCGTTCGGGCCGCGATGCGGCTCGGGCTTTCGCTGGCGCTGCTGATCACGATCGTCAACGGGCTGGTCACCGATCGCGGCGACACCGTCCTCGCCCGCCTCGGCGACTGGCCGGTGCTGGGCCAGGTGAACGTCACCGCCGAGGCGCTGGCCGCCGGGGCGGTTATCGGGCTGCGGGCGATGGTCGCGATGATCGCCCTCGCCGTCTACTCCGCCTGCGTCGATCCCGACAAGGTGCTGCGTCTGCTGCGCCCGGTCGCCGGTCGCTCGGCGCTGACGGCGACGCTGATCTCCCGTCTGGTGCCGGTCGCCGCGGCGGACGCGGCTCGCCTCGGGGAGGCGGCATCGCTGCGCGGGCCGGCGGCAGCGCCGGTCGGCCGCGCGGCTCTGGCACGCCGCCTGCTCGCAGGTTCGCTGGACCGGGCGGTCGACGTCGCGGCGACGCTGGAGCTGCGCGGCTATGGGCTCCAGTCGCGCCCCGGACCGGCGGTCGCCAGGAAGACCAGGCACGACCTTCGCTTCTACCTGGTCGGCGCTGCGGTCATCGTCGCGTCGGTGGCTGCGAAGCTGGCCGGCGCAGACGACTTCCAGACTTACCCCGCGGTCGTACTGGGCGGCGGGGGTGCGATCTTCGGCCTGGCAGCGTTGCTCGTCGCCGCCGGGCTGACTCCGGTTCGAGGCCGGCGCAAGGCGCAAAGAGGGCGCCGTGCCTGACCTCGCTGCCCCACCGCAAATCGCGCCAACGCTCACTGCGGAGGCGCTCGGCTACCGCTATGCCACCGCCTCACGACCGGCGCTAAGCGACGTCACGCTCGAGGTCGGTGCGGGCGAGTTCGTCGTCTTGGCCGGCCGTTCGGCCTCGGGCAAGACGACCCTCTTGCGGGCCGCCTGCGGGCTGGTGCCGCACTTCTTCGGCGGCGAGCTGTCGGGAACGGTGCGGGTCGCCGGCCTCGACACCGCCGACGCCGGCCCGGGCGAGCTGGCGCCCACCGTTGGCTACGTCGCCCAGGAGCCGGAGACGCAGGTCGTCTCGACAACGGTCGGCGCCGAGATCGCCCTGCCGCTCGAGCTACACGGGGCGTCGGCGACGGACCGCGCCCGCGCCGTCGAGGAGGTGGCCCTGGCGCTGGCGATCCCTCACCTGCTTCGCTCGCGCCGTCGACACGCTCTCGGGCGGCGAGCTGCAACGGGTCGCGCTCGCGGCGGCACTGGTCACGCGCCCCTCGCTTGTGCTTGCTCGACGAGCCGACCTCGCAGCTCGATCCGGTCGCCGGCGACGAGCTGATCTGGCTGCTTCGCCGCCTCAACGAGGAGTGGGGCGTGGCGGTCGTGCTTGCAGAGCACCGGCTCGAGCGCTGCCTGGCCGCGGCCGACCGCGTCGTCGCGATGGACGCCGGGTCGATCACCTTCGACGGCCTCCCGCGCGACTTCCTCGCCTGGGCGATCGACGCCGACCCCGCCCTGGCCACTCCAGCGGCTCGCCTGTTCTCCCGGGCGGGCATCGAACCGCTTCCTGTTGGTGTCCGCGATGCGCGCCAGATCCTGGGCGACGCAACGGTGGTGAACGAGGCGTCGAGCCCCTCCCTCACTCGCACTCTTAATCCGCCGCTTCGCGGCGGCTTCCCGCGCGCAAAACGTTCGGGAGGCGCATCGACGCCTCCCTCGACGGCCTTGGCAGCGCGGAATCTGTGGGTTGAGCTCGACAGAGGAGACGAGATCCACGAGGTACTGCGAGGGATTGACGTTGAGATCGCACAGGGTGAACGGGTCGCGTTGATGGGAAGGAACGGGGCGGGGAAGAGCACGTTTCTGAGGACCGCCGCGGGCCTGCTGAAGCCGATCGCAGGCAAAGTAGAAGTGCCGCAAGGCGTGGCGTTGCTGACGCAGAACCCGGGCGACTTCTTGGTCCGAGAGCGGGTGGGGGAGGAGCTGCCGGGGGAGGAGGGTCGAGAGGCGCTGGCCGGCCGTGGGGCTGGAGCACCTGGTCGATGCCGATCCGCGGGACCTGTCGGGGGGTGAGCGGCAGAGGTTGGCGCTGGCGATCGCCATCGGCTGGCCGCGCGGAGGCGGGGCAGCTACCGGGACTGGTTGCCCTCGACGAGCCGACCCGCGGCATGGACCGCGGCCGCAAGGATGACCTCGCGGAGCTGATCGGCTCACTTGCTGGTGGTGGCGCGGCGGTGATCGTCGCCACTCACGACGTCGAGTTCGCGGCCTCGTTCGCGGAGCGCGTCGTCCTGCTCGGGGACGGTGAGGTGATCGCCGACGGGCCGGCCGGCGACGTGCTCTCCGGGGGTTGGTACTTCGCGACCGAGGTGGCGCGGGTGCTCGACGCACCCGGCGTGGTGACGCCCGAGGACGGCGCCGCACTGCTGGAGGACCGATGAGCTGGCAGCTCGCCAGCTTCCTCGTCCTCGGGGCGGTGCTGGTCGGCGGCTTCGCCTGGTACGAGCGCGCCCGGCCGCCGTCGCAGATCGTGGCCTTGGTCGCGGCGCTCGCCGCCCTGGCCGTGGCGGGACGGGTCGCGCTGGCGCCGATCCCCAACGTCGTTGCGACCACCGACGTGGCGCTGTTCTCGGGCTTTGCGATCGGCGCCGGCCCCGGCTTCGTCGTCGGCGCGCTCGCCGGGGTCGTCTCCAACTTCTGGCTCGGCCAAGGTCCCTGGACGCCCTGGCAGATGGCCGGCTGGGGCATGGCGGGGATCCTCGGGGCCGCGCTTTGCGCGGTGACCCGCGGCCGGGCCGGGCGGCTGACGCTGGCGGCAGCCTGCGGCTTCGCCGGGCTCGCTTATGGCGTTCTGCTCAACTTCTCGATCATGCCGAGCTACGGCGGCGAGCTCTCCTGGGAGCGCTTCTGGGCGCTGCAGGTGCGGGCGGTCCCGTTCGACGCTGCCCACGCGATCGGCAACGTCGCTCTGGCGCTGGTCGCCGGCCCGGCGATGGTGCGGATGCTGGTCCGCTTTCGGGAGCGTTTCGAGTGGAAGCGTGGCTCCGGCGAGCGGCCCGCGCAGCCCGGCTGGAGCCCCGGCCTGCGGGGCGGCAGCGTCGCAGCGCTGTTGCTCGCCGTCCTCTTGCTCATGCCGGCGAGTGCCCGGGCGGCAGACGCCGACGCGGCGGCTCGCTGGCTGGCCTCGGTTCAGAACCGCGACGGCGGTTTCGGCTCCACACCCGGCCGCGAATCGAGCGTCTCGATGACCGGTTGGGCGATGCTCGGGCTGGAGGCCTCGGGGCGCAACCCTCTTGACGTCAAGCGCGCAGGCGCCACGCCGATCGGCTTCCTCGCCCGCAACGCCGCTGAGATCAACAGCACCGGCGACCTGGCCCGGACGACCCTGGCCATGGTCGGTGCCGGGGTGGAGCCGCGGGACTTCGCCGGGCGCAACCTGCTGGCCGAGCTGCGGGGCCGCATGCGCCGCAACGGCTCCTTTGAGGGCTGGCCCAACGACACCGCCTTCGGGATCCTTGCCCTGCGTGCCGGCGGCTCCCCGGCCGGACTGCGCGAATCGCTCTCCTGGCTGCGGAAGGTGCAAAACGACGACGGGGGCTGGGGGGTCGTCCCCGGGGCCCCGAGCGACGCCGACTCAACCGGAGCGGTCCTGCAGGTGGTGCGCGGAGACCGGGTCCTGAGCCGCGGGCTGCGCTACCTGCGCCGGGCGCAGCTGCGGGGAGGGGGCTTCACGGTCGGCGGGTCCGGGGCGATCAACTCCCAGTCGACCGCCTGGGCGCTGCAGGGGATGATCGCCGCCGGCCTGGCGCCCGCGTCGATCCGCGAGGCCGGCGCCAGCGGCCTCGACTACCTGACCGCGCGACAGGCACCAGACGGGCACATCCGCTACTCGCGCTCCAGCGATCAGACCCCGATCTGGGTCACCGGGCAGGCACTCGTCGCCGTGGCCGGGAAGTCATTCCCGATCGCCGCCGTCGCTCGCAAGCCGCCTCCGGCCGGTAACGCCGCCGATCGCTCCGGTGAGAAGGGTCCGGCTGCCGGCGAAGGCCTTGGCTCGACGGCCTCCGAATCGGGAGCGGAGAAGGGGGCGTCGGCAGCCCCGGGAGCGAAGGCCGAGACCTCCGGTTCCGGAGCGGCAGCGGCGACCGCAGGCGAGGCCAACGCCAAGGCCACCCCGGACCCCCGCGGACGCCTCGCGGTGGCACCGGTCCCGCTGCCCGACGATCGCGACGATTCCTCCTCGCCGCTGGCGCCGGTTGGGATCGGGCTGGGCTCGGCGTTGTCGGCGCTCGGCGTCACCTGGTGGCTCGGCAGGCGCCGATCCTGGTAGGGCGCCCGGCTCGGCTACGCTCGCCCGATGGAGGTCGAGGCGGCGATCCGCAGCCGGCGCACGCATAAGGCGTTCGCGCCGGAGCCGATTCCGCGCCCGCAGCTCGAGCAGCTACTGGAGCTGGCGCGCTGGGCGCCCAACCATCACCTCACCGCTCCCTGGCGTTTTCGAGTCCTCGGCCCGCAGTCGCTGCACAGGTTGCAGGAGGCTGCCGGGCCCGAAGGGGCCGCAAAGCTGGCCCGCTGCCCGACCCTGGTCGTCGCCTCCTGCGTGCTCGGCGGCGACCCGATCACCGAGGAAGAGGACCTGCACTCGACCGCGGTTGCCTGCTACATCGTCCTGCTCGCGGCGCACGCCCGCGGCCTGGCCGGGTATTGGCGTACCCCGGAGCTGTTGCGAACCGAGGCCGGCAGGGTCGCCGTCGGCCTGCCCGAGGACGAGCGCTTCGTCGCCCTGCTTCATCTCGGGCATCCCCGCCAGGAGCAGTCGGCGCCCGAGCGCCCGCCCGTCTCGCAGCTGGTCACCCACCTCGACTAGCGATGCTCTCCCGTGCAGACTCGATCGAGGCGATCGCCGGCCAGCGCTTCGAGGTGCTGGTCGTCGGCGGTGGGATCACCGGGGCCGGCGTCGCCCTGGACGCCGCCACCCGCGGCTACTCGGTGGCGCTGATCGAGCGCGACGACTACGCCGCCGGCACCTCCAGCCGCTCCTCGAAGATGGTCCACGGCGGCCTCCGCTACCTGCAGAACTTCGACCTCGGGCTGGTCCGAGAGGCGCTGCTGGAGCGCCAGCTGATGGTGCAGCTGGCGCCGCACCTCGTCTATCCGACCCCGTTCGTCGTCCCCACCCTCGGCGAGGACCGGCGCGACCGGCGGATCGGCATCGGGCTGAACATGTACGACGTGATGGCGACCACCCGCGTCGGCCGCAGCCGCCGCGAGATGCGCTCCTCCCGCGACACCGACGAGGACGCCTACTGGTCGCCCGACCGGCATCGGACGATCGACGGCGACGAGGTCACCGAGCTGATCCCGTCGCTGAAGGCACGCGATCCGAAGTCGGCCTACCTCTTCTACGACTGCCAGACCGACGACGCCCGGCTGGTGCTGACGGTGCTCGGCGAGGCGGAGCGCTTCGGCGCCGTGATGCTGAACGGAGCCGAGGTGACCGAGGTGACCGAGAGCGGCGGCAAGGCCGACGGCGTCGCCTTCACCGAGTCAGAGTCCGGCGAGCGGATCGAGGTCGAGGCCGACTGCGTGATCAACGCCACCGGTGTCTGGGCCGATCGGATCCGGCCCGAGGTGGCCGAGGAGGAGGACGTCCCCCGGATCGCCCCCAGTCGCGGCACCCACATCACCCTCGACGAGGAGCGGCTGCCGATGGGTGGCGGGGCCTGCATCGTGCCGGCGGGCGAGAGCCGGACGATCTTCGCCCTGCCCTGGTACGGGCGCACCCTGGTCGGCACCACCGACAACGACTTCGACGGCGACATCGCCCATCCGAAGCCGGCCGAGGCCGACGTCGAGTACCTGCTCGATGCGGTCAACTCCTACTTCGGCACCGCGCTGGGCGCCGCCGACATCACCGGCGCCTACGCAGGGGTGCGGCCGCTGATCTCGACCGGGGACCCGCGCAAGTCGGTCGACATCTCCCGCAAGGCGGAGCTGTATGAGACCTCCTCGGGGATGCTGACGATCACCGGCGGCAAGCTGACCACCTGGCGGCGGATGGCCAAGCAGACCGTCGATCGGCTGGTCGAGCGCGAGGGCCGCGAGGCTCCCTGCCGGACCGCGGAGATTCCACTCGGCATGGAGGCCTCGCCCGAGGACCTCAGGGCTCCCGACGGGGTCGGCGAGGAAGCGGTGCGCCAGCTCGCCTTTCGCTACGGGCACGCCGCGCGTGCTGTCCTCGACCTCGCCCGCGAGCGCCCGGAGCTGGCGGCGCCGATCGTCCCCGGGCGCCCCGACCTGTTGGCCGAGGCGGTGATCGCGGCACGCCTCGAGCAGGTGCGCTCGGTCGCCGATCTGCTGCTGCGGCGGACGCGGCTGGGGCTGCTCGCCGCGCCGCAGCTTCGCGATGCGGAGTCCGTGCGACCGGTTGCGGCGGCGATCGGCGGCGAGCTCGGCTGGTCGAAGAAGCGCGTCGGCGCCGAGGCGGAGGCCTGGGTCGGCGCCGCGGCCGAGGAAGGCATCGACCAGGGCGAGCTAACCTAGGTCCATGAGACTTTTCATCGACACAGGGTCAGTTGCAGAGGTCGAGGAGATCGCCTCCTGGGGCATCCTCTCCGGCGCCACCACCAACCCCTCGCTGCTCGCCAAGGAAGACGGCGAGCCGGAGGAGATCATCCGGCGGATCTGCGACCTGGTTCACGGTCCGGTCTCGGCCGAGGTCGTCTCCCAGGACGTCGAGGGGATGGTCGACGAGGGCCGGGCGCTGCGGGAGCTGCACGAGCACGTCACCGTCAAGGTCCCGTTCAACAAGGAGGGCCTGGCGGCGACCAAGGAGCTGACCGACGACGGCATCCCGGTCAACATGACGCTCGTCTTCTCGCCCAACCAGGCGCTGCTCGCGGCGGCCTCGGGCGCGACCTACGTCTCCTGCTTCATGGGCCGCCTCGACGACATCTCGATCGACTCGACGGTGGTCGTCGAGGAGATCGCCGACACCCTGCGCGCCGGCGGAATGACCTCGGAGATCATCGCCGCCTCGATCCGCCACCCCGAGCACATCGTCGCCGCGGCCCGGCTGGGCTGTGAGATCGCGACCGTGCCGGCCAAGGTCCTGCACCAGATGCTCGACCACCCGCTGACGACCGCGGGCGCGGAGAAGTTCCGCGCCGACTGGGAGTCGCGGCCGGAGTTCGGCGAGTGGCTTCGGCGCCTGACCGAGAAGCGGCTCGCGGCCCACTGAGGCAGCGCAACCCCCGTTAAGCTGCCGCCCCGCGACGGCTGGGCCGCTCGCGCTGAGATGACCAAGGCCGAACTGGAAACGAAGCACCTTGCTGAGCTGCACGAGCTTGCGGCGCGCTCGGGCGTGCCCCGCTTCCGGATGCTGCGCCGCGACGAGCTGGTCGAGGAGCTGCTGGTGCGGGGTGCCGACGAGCAGGCCGACGCAGGGGGCGATGAGCCCCAGGCCGCCGAGGAGCCGAAGCCGGCGGCGGCCCGCGAGCGGCCGCCGCGGCGACGCCGCCCGCGCCGCCCGAAGGCCGAGCAGGCCACGGGGGCAGAGACGGATGAGGTCGATTCAGACGCCGAGGCTCCGGAGTCCAAGGAGGCCATCGCCGACGAGGCGGGAGAGCCGGTCACCGGGGTGCTCGACGTGCTGCCCCAGGGCCACGGGCTGTTGCGGCTCGAAGGGCTGGACTCGACCGCTGAGGACGTTTACGTGTCGGCGTCGCAGATCCGCCGCTGCGAGCTTCGCGCCGGGGATGAGATCGCCGGGCCCGCCCGCCCATCGCGGCGCGGCGAGCGCCATCCGGCCCTGATCCGGGTCGAGCGGGTCAACGGCGCCGAACCGGTCGAGGAGCGCAAAGGAGGGATCGAGAAGCTGACGCCGGTCGCCCCGCACCGGCGATTGGCGATGCAGATCGACTCCGGCGACGTCCTGACCCGGGCCGCCGACCTGCTGGCGCCGCTTGCATACGGCCAGCGGCTGCTGGTACGGGCCGAGCCGCGCTCCGGGCGCACGACCCTGCTTCGCGGTCTGGTCGCCGCCATCGCCGCCGCACCGGAGGCGCCTGGGGTCGTCGTCCTGCTCGTCGACGAGCGGCCGGAGGAGATCACCGACCTGGCGGCGCGGCGCGCCGGGCGTGGAAATCGCTGCGGCCGCTGCCGACCTCGAGGTTGGCGACCAGCTCCGCCATGCCGAGCTGGCTCTGGCGCGGGCCAAGCGCCGGGTCGAGCTGGGCGAGGACGTCGTTCTCGTGATCGATTCGCTGACCAGGCTCGGAGTGGCCAGCCGCGACTCGGCCGCCGTGAAGCGATTCTTCGGCGCCGGCCGCGAGTTGGAGGAGGAGGGAAGCGGGTCGCTGACCGTGGTGGCCACGGTCTTGGCCGGCGAGGGCGACGGCGTCCTCGAGGCAGTGGAGACGACCGAGAACGCGACCCTGGCGCTGGACGCGGGGCTGGCGGCGGCGGGGATCGTCCCGGCGCTGGACGCCTCGCGGTCGTCGGTGACCGGGGAGGAGACGCTGCGCGACGAAACCGAGCTGGCCGCTGCGCGGCGGCTGCGCGCGGCCATCCACGGGCTCGAACCCGCTGAGGCGGCGGCGCTGCTGCGGGAGCGGATCGAAGGATCGGCGTCGAACGCCGACCTTCTATCGGCGCTGTAATTGCGGCGCCTTCGGCGCCTGACCTGCTTGTGCCGGCGCTAACCGCGCCGGCCCGCCATCAACGCCGGTAGGCGATCCGCTTCCAGGACGGCTCTTTGGAGAGCTCGATCAGCTCCGAGCCGCGGTCCGGCTGCACGTAGCCGAAGGTCTGGCTGGTCTCGTCGAAGGCGACGTCGAGCTCGCCCTCCTTGACCCGCTGGTCAAGCCAGGCGCCGCGGAAGACGAGGCGGCGGATCCAGTGCACGAGGCTGCGGTTGGCAGGCCCGACGAGGTCGTCCCAGTTCTCGTTGATGTGCTCGCCGAGCGGCGAGGAGGGCTCGGAGATCTCGCCGCTGACCGCGAGGTCGAGGAGATCCTCCAGCTCTTCGCCGGAGAGCCCCTGGCCGACGAAGCCGAGCTTCACCGCCGCTTGCTCGACCCGCTGGGCAAAGTCCTCTTCGTTGAAGGAGAACCGGAGCTCGCCGTACTCGAGGACGTAGTCCGAGCCCGATTCGTAGTTGCCTCTGCGAGTGGTCTTCTTTTCCACGATTGGGGGGCCTGACGGCGGAGGCGGATCCCTCCGCTGCAGGGCCCGCATCATTACGAGCATCGTATCCGCGTGAGGCACCGGTGTCTGCCCTGAACGAGCGTTTGCACCGCGGGCGATCCGTTGCGCCTCCCCGGTCCACCGGCCATCCGGGGAGAGCTTTCGAGTGCCGAGGGCTTGCCCTTCAGTGCCGCCCCCCGACCTCCCGGCGGCTTCGCCGCCTGCCCCGGACCCGGATCCTCGGTGAGGAGGTGCCGATCGCGGTGGACCGCCGGGCGCGGTTGCTGGGGCTGGCCGGGTTGGCGGTCGAGCGGGCCGCTGGAGGCCTGCTGATCCCCGGCTGTCGCAGCGTCCACACATTCGGGATGCGGTTTCCGCTCGATGTCTTCTTCCTCGATCCTGGCGGGGGAGTGGTTCGAGCGATTTCTCGCCGTCCCTTCCCGGCGGATCCTTCGCTGTCGCTCCGCCGCGGCCGTGCTGGAGCTGGCGCCGAGGGGGGAGAGGTTTGCCGGCGGCACCGCTTAGCAGCGCTGCTTCCCGAGCGGACAGAGATCGCGACCGTCGTCGTCTGCGAAGACGACACAGCCGACCCTCGAGCTGCTCTGCGATCACCTGACCGCAGACCGCTTCGCGGCCCTGCCCGCCCCGAGCGCCTCCGACGCGCTGCGCCTTTGCACCTATAAGCAGCCCGACCTCCTGGTGCTCGACTTGCTGCTGCCCGACGCGGCCGGCCTGGACGTCTTGCGCGAGATCCGCGGCGCCGACGGCGTGGCCGCCCGGTTCGACCCCGATCTGCCGGTGATCGTGGTCACCGGCCGGGGCAGCTGCGATGACCGGGTTCGCGGGCTTCGAGGCGGGCGCCGACGACTATCTGGTCAAGCCGTTCCACTACCCCGAGCTGCGCTCGCGGATCGGCTCGGTGTTGCGGCGCCGCACAGATCGCCGCGAAGGCCCCTGTCGAGTCGGCGAGATCACCGTCGATCCAGCCCGCCGCGAGGTCCGGGTCGGCGACCGGCAGGTGCGCGCTCTCCAACAAGGAGTTCGCGCTGTTGCGGGCGCTGGCCTCCGACCCGACCCGCGTCTTCTCCAAGGAGGAGCTCCTGCGCGACGTCTGGGGCTACCGCTCGCTGGGTCGAACCCGGACGCTCGACTCCCATGCAAGTCGCTTGCGGCGAAAGCTCGACCCCGACCATGGTCGGTTCGTCGTCAATTGCTGGGGCGTCGGCTACAGGCTGATCGAAGGATGAGGACTCTGGCCCAAACGGTGGCCGCGGGCTGGCCGATCTCGGCGATGCTTGCGATTGCGCTCGCCGGGCAGGGCGTCAACGGCGTCCGCCGACGCTCGGCCATCAACAGGGCGCTGCACGAGTTGCGCCGGCCTCTTCAGGGTCTGGTCCTGGCGCTGCCGGGATCCGCGGGGCAGCGCCTGGCCGGGACGCTGGATCTCGCGATCGCCGCGCTTGCCCGGCTCGACGCAGAGGTCAACGGCGGACCGTGCCCGAGGGATCGGCTGCCGGTGGGCTGCCGGGGGCTGTTGGAAGCGGCGGTGGCACGCTGGCGGGGACGAGCAGCCCTCAGCGGCGGATCACTGGAATTGCGGCTGCGCTCGGATGCGATGGTGATCGCCGAGCCCAGCGCCCTGGCGCAAGCGATCGACAACTTGATCGTCAACGCTCTCGAGCACGGCGGCCCCTCGGTGGTGGTCGACGCGGGGGTCAGGGAGGGACGAGTTCGCGTCGCGGTCCTCGACAGCGGCATCGCCTCGCGGCCCAGTCCGCGCATGGAGACGCCACGCGAGGCAATCTCACGGCTGACCGGGGGCCGGCGGCGCGGTCACGGCCTCGA
Source organism: uncultured Actinomycetes bacterium (assembly GCA_963793785.1). Lineage (GTDB taxonomy): Bacteria > Actinomycetota > Thermoleophilia > Solirubrobacterales > 70-9 > CAWCBH01. The sequence goes on along the minus strand of CAWCBH010000003.1, from coordinate 1,421,767 downwards.
CGTGGTGCGCGAGGTTGCCGCGTCTCACGGGGGACGGTTCGCGCTGCAGCGCTCCGAGCAAGGATCCGTGGCGGTGCTGGAGCTTCCGCTCGCTCCCTCCGGCGGCCTGCGCGCCGCCTGATCGGCGACGATGGCGCCGGTCAACCGTCGGCGTCGCGCGCTCCTATTCGCGCTGGTCGCGATCGTCGCCGCGGTCATGGCGGCCGCGATCACGCAGGGCTACGGGACCAGCGTCGCGCGAAGGTTTGGGCCCTTACGGCCGGTGGTCGTGGCGGCTGCGCCGATCGAGCGGGGTCGGACGATCATGCCCGCCGACCTCGAGTCGGCGCTCGAGGTGCGTCGGATTCCCGACCCGCTTCATCCCGTCCGGCGCCTTCCGCCGCCCGCAGCAGGCGATCGGGCTGCAGCCTCGCTTCGCGATCACTCCCGGGCTCCTACGTCACCGGCGCGCTACTGCGAGCGCCCCGAAAGCCACGGCCGGCTGCTGCCGCCCGGCTTAGGCGGGGAAAGCGCCCCGTGCAGATCACGGTCAGCGGCGCCGAGGCCCTCGTCTCGAACAGATCTGGCGGCAAGGGATGCGACGGTTGACGTCGTCGTCACCAGCGAGCCAAGCAGCACCGGCACGGGGCCGAACCTATGTCGCCGCCTCCCGGGTGCCGCTGCTCGGGCTCGAGCTGTCGGCCCCCTCGGCGGGGCCGGGGTCGACGGCGGACAGCCATTCTCGGCCTGACGCGGCGGCAGGCGCTGGAGCTGATCGAGGCCGAGAACTTCGCCCGCCAGGTGACGCTGTTGCGAGCGCGACCGTGACTCGGGGGTCCGAGATCGTCGCCTCAAGGTTTGCCTCGGCGGGGCCGATGCGAAATGCGTGCAGGCGTTGCGGTGGACCCTCGTCGGGCTGTTGGTCTGGGGACTCTTCACGGGGATCGCCTACGTGCTCGTCCCCGTGCTGACGGATGGCTGGGGCAACGACGCGAGCTTCGTAGCCGGATTGGCGCTGACCGGCGCTTGTAGCGCTGGCCTGCTCAGGCTAGACCCGCGCCGGCGCTGATTCGCCGGCGAGATTGCCGTTGACCGGAGATATTGCGGTCAACTGCACACTCGCCCCAACCCGTAGCCCGTGGCTAGCTCGACCAATGCCTCCTCGAAGGCCAGTCGAGCCCGTTGGTCGTGGACCGCGAAAACGATTCGCTCCAGCGCCGAGCCCTGGTCGAGATGCCGGTTGACCTCCTCCACCTCGATCAGCGCCGCGCGGTCGAGCGGGAAGCCGCCGACGCCGGTTCCGAAGGCGACCAACGCCAGCGAATCGGCTCCAAGCTCGTCTGCGACTCGCAAGGTGCTGGCAGTTGCGCGGCGGATCGCATCCTCTGAGGTCGGCCCGCCCAGCTCCATCGTCGCGGCGTGGATCACCCACCTCGACGGCAGCTCCCCCGCCTCTGTGGCGACCGCATCGCCAAGTCCGATCGGGGCGAGCTCGTCGCTCTGGCGCTGGATCTCTGGTCCGCCGGCCCGGGAGATCGCCCCGGCGACCCCGCCTCCGTGGCGAAGCTCGGTGTTCGCAGCGTTGGCGATCGCGTCGACCGGGAGGGTGGTGATGTCGGCCTGGCGGACCTCGACAGTCGCCATCTCCGCCAGCCTAGCGCCGTGTGTGCGGGGGAGACATCGGCACTCGTTTGGCTTGAGTCGAAGTGGACCCTCGGGAGCGTGACCTCGACCAAATGGCGGCCGATCTCCGAGAGCGGCTAATCGAGAGCTGGCGGACGGAGGCGGCCGGCGGCCGGCCGCCTCGCACTGACGTCGCCGCGGCGGTGCGGGAGCTGGTCGCTGCCGATGCGGCGCTCCTGGGTGCCGCGGACCAAGCCGCCCTGGAGGCGCGAATCCTTCGCGAGACGGCCGGGCTCGGGCCGATCGACGAGCTGATGGAGGACCCGCGGGTGGAGGAGGTGATGATCAACGGCCCGGGCTGCGTCTTCGTGGAACGCATGGGGCGCATCGAGGAGACACAGGTGCGGTTCCCCGATGAGGAATCGCTGCGAAACGCGATCGAGCGGATTCTGGCGCCCGCTGGGCAGACGAGTGGACGAGCTCAGCCCGATGGTCGACGCACGCCTCGCCGACGGGTCCCGGGTCAACGTCGTCATCCCGCCGCTCTCGGTCGACGGGCCGGCGGTTTCGATTCGCCGCTTCAGCTCTGAGCGGCCCGGTCCTGATCGTCTGCTGGAGCTGGGAACCCTCGACAGCGGCATGCGGGATCTGCTCGAGGCCGCCGTGGCGGAGCGCCGCAGCATCCTCGTCAGCGGCGGGACCGGGTCGGGCAAGACGACGCTCCTAAATGCCTTGTCGAGCTTCATCTCGCCGCGCGAGCGTGTGGTGACGATCGAAGACGCTGCCGAGCTGCGCCTGATGCAGCCCCACGTCGTGCGACTGGAGAGCCGGCCCGCGAGTGTCGAGGGCAGGGGGGAGGTGTCGATCCGCGATCTGCTGCGAAACGCCCTCCGCATGCGACCGGACCGGATCGTGATCGGCGAGGTGAGGGGCCCGGAGGCCCTCGATCTGCTCACGGCGCTCAACACGGGCCACGAAGGGGCGCTTTCGACCGTGCACGCCAACTCGCCGGTCGACGCACTGCGCCGCCTCGAAACCCTGGCTTTGATGGCCGGAGTCGGACTGCCGCACGACGCCGTACGCGAGCAGGTGCAGCGGGGCCTGGATCTCGTCGTGCACCTGGAGAGACACCTGGACGGGACCCGTCGGGTGACCGAGATCGCCGAGGTCGTCCGAACGGCCGGGACCACGGCGGCCCGATCGATGGTCAGGGCGTGAATCCGGCGGCGTTGATGCTCGGTGCGCTGGCCGGGGCGCTCGGCGCCGTTGCGATCCGGGAGGCGTTCCTCGCTGCTCCGGCGCTGGCCGGCTGGATCAGAGCTGCCGTTCGATCCCGTGGTGCGTGCCGGCAACGAGGGATACGCGCCGTCGACCCCCGAGCGCCGCCGGCTGGCTGGTCTCGGAGCGCTGGCGGCAATCGCCTGTGGCTGGTTCGTTGCCGGCGCTTCGGTCGCCTTGCCGCTGGCCATTGCGGGTCCCGGACTTGTGGCGATGGTCGTGTCGCGCCGCCGGGCGCGCTATCGGCGAGCGGTCGAGACGTCGATTCCGGACGTCGCCAACGCGGTTGCCGACTCACTCACCGCCGGTCGCTCGGTACGGGCGTCCCTGCGCGCCGCGACGGCTTCCCTGGACGGCCCGGCGGCGGTAGAGCTTGCACGGCTGGGGGCAGAGCTCGACCTCGGATGCCCGACGGCGCCGGCGCTGGACGGCTTGCGACGGCGCCTGCGATCCGCCCGGGTCGACGCGTTCTGCGCTGCCGTTCTCAGCCAGCGACTCGCGGGCGGCGACCTTGCCGCCTTGATGCGGCGATTCGCCGAGGGAAGCGCGGAGCGGGATCGCGCTGCCGAGGACGCCCGAACAGCCACCGCGCAGGCTCGGTTCACCGGTCTGCTGGTCGTCGCGATGCCCAGCGGCGCAGCGCTGTTCGCGGAGCTGATGCAGCCGGGCTTCCTGGCTCGCATTCTCACCGCGCCCGCGGCTGCGGCGCTGCTCGCCTCGGCTGTGGCGCTGCAGCTGCTTGGCTTCGCGCTGATCAGACGGCTCTCGCGGGTTGCCGAGTGAGCTGGCCGCCGCTGCTGGCGGCTCGCGGCGATGCTCTTGATGCTCGCCGCCGTTTACGAATGGATCGCAGCGCGCCCGGCCCGGCAAGGCGCGCCCCCGGGCTGCCGGCCTCAGCGGTCGCTCGCTCGGAGCGGCGCTGAGGCTTGGCGTGCCGGTGCGAATCGCCCGCGCCGGACTCACGGATCGCCTCAGCGTGCGGGACGTCCTCCTTGCCAAGCCGGCTTGCGCCGCATTCGCCGGTGCGGTTGCCTGGATCGCGGCGCCGGGGGCGCCCGGGCGGCTCTCGATCCTGGTCGCGATCGGATTGCCCGCGGCGGGGTTCCTGGTTCCCGACGCCGCTCTTGGAGCGGATCGCGCGCCGAAGACGACGGTTGCTCGTCAGCGCCTTGCCCGACGCTCTCGATCTGATCGCGGTGAGCACGGCATCGGGACGGAGCGCATTCGCCGCCTTCGGTGAGCTCGCGGCTTCGGGGACAGCCCCCTGACCGCGGAGCTCGGCGCGACGGTCGCCGAGGTCGCCGGCGGCAGGGCGCCCGACCAGGCGCTACGCAACCTGCGCCGGCGGGTTCCGGGGAGCGAGCTGGCGGCGATGTGCGCCGCGATCGAGCGCTCGCGGCGATTCGGGTCCCCGCTGGCTGACCAGCTCTATCGCCAGGCGCACTCGCTTCGGGGCCGGTTGCGCCGGCAAACCGAGGAACGGGCCGGACGGGCGGCGCCGAAGATCCAGCTCGTGGTGGCGCTGGTGCTAGTGCCCTCGGTCCTGCTGATGATCGTCGCCAGCCTGGTCGCCAACGCCGAGCGGCTGGTCGGCGGCTTCTGAATCGCTACTCGCGCGCCTCCTCGCGCAGCCGCCCCGCCACCGTCGCCGTGGCCTCTCGCATCGTGTCCAGCTCGGCGGCGCTCTTGCGGTGCCCGCTGACGAAGCAGCACAGGGTGCCGTTGGCCAGCTCGAAGGCGAACTTCTCCGGCGCCGTCTCGCTGAGCCAGACGATGAAGGTGGGGGAGAAGAGCTGGCGCAACCAATTCCTGTCCTGCTGGCGGCCGGCGAAGATCTCGTAGCGCTCGTCGAGTGCCTCGCTCTCCAGCTCCATCCGTTCCGCGGAGCGGAAGGCATCCTCCAGACCCTCCAGGGCCCGCAAGCCGAACTTGCGCCGGCAGTAGAGCTCCGGCGCCCGGAGGGCCGATTCCGGCACCTCTGAGATCCCCAGCGTGTAGCGGTAATAGTTGGTCTGGCGGTGGCCCTCGCTGTCGGTGTGCTCAGTCTCATAGGTGTAGAGCGCCAGGGTTCCGTCGGCCCCGTCGCCGAGCGGGCCGCGCATGATCCGCTCCCCGTAGCGCTCATCGCCCTTGCGAAGCAGCGGCGTCGCCGGCGGCAGCGGGCCCTTTCCCTCCAGCCGCAGGCCCCGCTCGCCGGCGTAGACCTCGAAGAAGGCTCCTTCGGCGGCGGAGTCGGCGAGGACGAAGACGACCAGCAGTGAGAGCAGGACCGCCAGTCCCGCGCCGGCGAGCGCGAACGCCGGCCCGAGCAGGAGCGCACCGGCGACTGCGGCGGCGACCACGAAGAGGGCCCCGAGGACCCGGGTCAGCGACTTGGCGGCGAGGCGGCGAAAGTGAAAACCGCGCAGATCGTCGGCGTCGTCGGGGGCGCTCTGACCCGGCTCCGCGGCTCGGCTCTCGGCCTCCGCCGCCGCCATCGCCTCGCTCATCGGGCGGAATCTATTGCAAGCCGAGTTGCAGCTCGGGCCCAGTCAGCAGGCCGATCGGCGCCCCGAGCGATGGGCCGTTTTCGCGATTCCAGAGCCGATTGCGAGTCTCGCGGGCGGTGGGTAGCAGTTCCGTCCGACGGAGCGTCTTCGATTCCCGGGCTGTGATGTGTTGCAAAGTGGGGCTGCGTGGGTTAGCGTGGGTCCCGAGTTGTAGCCCAAGGACCGGGGTGGTGAGGTTCCTCCCACCTCATCACCTCGGTCCAAACTCTTTCCCGGCCCTGGCGCCAGAGAGGACTCAGGAAGTTGGCTTTCCGGGGCATTTACGAGCACAGCCTCGACTCCAAGGACCGCCTCACGGTGCCGGCACGTTTTCGCGCCGCCCTCGCTGACGGAGTGGTTCTCTCCAAGGGCTTCGACCCCTGCGTCTGGCTGCAGACGACCGCCGACTTCGAGGCGCTCTCGGAGCGTTTCCTCTCCCCCCACAGCCCTTTCGGGCGCGACGCCCGCAGCCTGCGGCGGCGCTTCCACGGCGGCTCCTTCGACGAGAAGCTCGATTCCGCGGGGCGGATCCGGATCCCCAAGCCCTTGATCGACCATGCCGGGCTGCGCGGCCCCTGTGTGGTGATCGGCGCCGGCGAGTACCTGGAGGTCTGGAACGCCGACGCCTGGACGCGCCAGGAGGCAGAACTCGACCGATCGGCCCCGGAGCTCGCCGAGGGCCTGGCCGAGTCGCGATGACCGCAGTCGCCACTCTTATAGAGATGCCCACCGAGCACGTACCCGTCCTCGCCCCGCAGCTGGTCGAGCTGCTGGCCCCCGAGCCGGGGGACACGGCGGTCGACTGCACCTTCGGAGGCGGTGGCCACGCACGTCTGATCGCAGAGCGGATCGGGCCGCGGGGGACGCTGATCGGGATCGATCGCGACCCCGGTGCGGCGGCGCGCTTCGCAGAGCTGGACCGCGACGTCGCCTGCCGGACGCGCTTCCTGCGCGCCGACTACGCGGAAGGGCTGCGAGCCCTGCGCGCCGAAAGCATCAGCGCGCAGATGGTCTACCTCGACCTCGGGATGTCCTCCCTGCAGCTCGACGCCGCCGAGCGGGGCTTCTCCTATTCCTATGACGCGCCGCTCGACATGCGGATGGACAGCGGGCAGGAGTTCTCGGCCGCCGACCTCGTCAACGAGTGGCCGCAGTCGCGGATCGCCCAGGTGCTGCGGCGCTTCGGCGAGGAGCGCTTCGCCAACCAGATCGCCCGCGAGATCGTCCGCCGCCGGCCGCTGACCTCGACCTCACAGCTCGCCGCGGCGGCGAAGGCGGGGGTGCCGTCGTCGGCTCGCTTCGGCGGCGGGCACCCCGCCAAGCGCACCTTCCAGGCGATCCGGATCGCCGTCAACGAGGAGCTTGAGTCGCTCGACGCCGGGCTGCCGCTGGCCTGGGAGCTGTTGCCCGAGGGCGGGCGCCTGGCCGCGATCTCGTTCCATTCGCTGGAGGACCGCCGCGTGAAGCGCTTCCTCGCCGCCCGCGCCCAGGGGTGCGTCTGCCCGCCGGAGCTGCCGGTTTGCGTCTGCGGCGGCGAGCCCGAGGCCGAGCTGCTGACCCGCCGCGCCGTCGCCCCCGAAGCGGGCGAGGTAGCCGCCAACCCGCGTGCTCGCTCCGCCCATCTGCGCGCTGCGGTCAAGGTCTCGTCGTCGCGGAGCTCGGGCTGATGGCCGCTGCCGCCGCCCGCAAATCCCCTGCCCGCGCGCCGGCGCCGCGCCGCACGACCCGCGCCCACGCCTCTCGCTCCCGCCAACACCGGACCGGCTCGCGGACGCCGCCGGGCGGGCATCTGATCCCGATCGCCGTCGGCCGCACCGCGGTCGCGGTGCGCCAGCTCCCCGACACCAGGGCGATCGTCGGCCTGACCCGGGGCAGGATCTGGATCGGTGTGCTCGGGATCCTGCTGGCCGGAATCGTGGCGCTGAACGTCGCCACTCTGAGCATCGGCACCACGGCCGGCAAGATCGACGCGCAGATCCAGACCCTGCGCCAGGAGAACTCGGTCCTGCGGGCGCGGATCGGCGAGCGCCTCTCCCACGAGCGCGTCCAGGCAGCCGCCTACTCGCTGGGCCTCTCGGTTCCGGCCCCCAGCGACGTCAAATACCGGGACGCCGGCCCGCAGGCGATCGAGGATGCCGCCCGGCGACTCGCCGCGGCGGGCTAGGCGGCCGGAGGGCCGACGATGCGCCTGATCGAGCGGCGGATCGGCCTCCTCTTCGCAGCCTTCCTGCTCTTCTTCGCGCTGATCCTCGGCCGGGCGTTCTGGCTGCAGGGCGTCAAGGGGGCCGAGCTTTCCTCCCAGGCCGCCGTGCAACAGACCGAGACGGTGATGGTGCCCGGCCTGCGGGGCAGGGTGCTTGACCGCTTCGGCAACGAGCTGGCGGTCTCCGAGGAGGCGGCGAGCATCTTCGCGACGCCCTACCAGGTCGAGCGCCCCGGGCAGACCGCGGCCAAGCTCGCCGAGCTGCTGGAGATGAGCGAGGACGAGGTGCTGGAGGCGCTGAGCGCCGAATCGGGCTTCGCCTACGTGGCCCGCAAGGTGGACCTGCAGACGGCGGAGCGGATCGCGGCGCTGAAGCTGCCCGGGATCGGCCAGCTCCCGGACTCGCGCCGCACCTATCCGCAGGGCGCGCTCGCCTCGCAGGTGGTCGGCGCCGTCGGGATCGACAACCAGGGCCTGACCGGCCTCGAAGCCGGCGAGGAAGAGGTGATCGGCGGCGACGACGGCGAGCGGATCATCGTCAAGGACGCGCTCGGGGAGCCGATCCGACTGGAGACGGTGAGCGCCGCCAGCGACGGAGGCGACATCCAGCTGACGATCGACCCGGCGATCCAGGACCGAACCGAGGACGTCCTCGCCGGGATCGGCGCCACCTACGCGCCGCGCGGGGCGGCGGCGATCGTGATGAACCCCCGCAACTCGGAGATCCTCGCGATGGCCAACTGGCCCCCGGTCGATCCTTACGACCTTGCCGGCACCGAGACCGCCGACCTGCTCAACCGCTCGACCGGATTCACCTACGAGCCGGGCTCCACCTTCAAGGCCTTCACCGTCGCCGCGGCGCTCGAGGACGGAACCGTCGAGCCGCACAGCGCCTTCACGCTGGCGCCGAAGATCAAGGTCTATGACCGGGTGATCGAGGAGTCCCACTACCGTCTCACCGAGACGCTGTCGGTGGCCCAGATCCTCGCCGAGTCCTCGAACGTCGGCGCGGTGACGATCGGGCTACAGGTCGGCAGTGAGCGCTTCAGCCAGTGGATCAACCGCTTCGGCTTCGGCCGCCCGACCGAGGTCCGGTTCCCGGCCGAAGAGCGCGGGATCGTGCCGGCGCTCGAGGAATACTCGGGCACGACGATGGCCAACCTGCCGCTCGGCCAGGGCCTCTCGGTGACCCCGGTGCAGATGGCGGCCGGGTACGCGGCGATCGCCAACGGCGGCGTCCTGCGAACACCGCGCCTGGTCGAGCGCGTCGACGGGGAGAAGCTGCCGGAGCCGGAGGGGCGCCGAGTGATCTCCTCGGGCGTCGCCGCGGAGGTGCGCTCGATGCTCGAGGGCGTGCTCGCCGAGGGAGGCACCGCGTCGGAGGTCAACGTCCCCGGCTACACGCTCGCCGGCAAGACCGGGACGTCGGAGGTCGCCGAGGACGGCGGCTACTCCGAGACCCGCTTCGTGGCCTCGTTCATCGGCTTCGCGCCGGCCAGCAACCCGGGCCTGCTGGTCGCGATCGTCGTCGACGAGCCCGCCGGCGACGATTACTACGGCGGCACCGTGGCCGCGCCGGCCTTCGGCGAGATCGCCGAGTTCGCGCTGCCCTATCTGGGCGTGCCGCCCGAGTAGGCGGGAGGGTCGGAGCTCCGACCTAGAATCGGCCGCCGTGAAGCTCGCAGAGCTGCTCGAGGGAGCGGACGTCGACGGCACCACGGGCGATCTCGCGGTGGAGATCAAGGATCTCGCCTACGACAGCCAGAAGGCCGGCGCGGGGACGCTCTTCTTCTGCGTGCCCGGCAGCAAGACCGACGGGCACGACTTCGCGCCCGCCGCGGTGCAGGCCGGCGCCACGGCGCTGGTCGTCGAGCGGGAGCTGTCGCTGGACGTGGCCCAGGCGCGGGTGGCCGACGCCCGGGCGGCGATGGCGCCGATCGCGGCCCGCTTCTGGGGCCGGCCGACCCGGCGAGCTGCAGGTGGCCGGGATCACCGGCACCAACGGCAAGACGACGTCGGCCTTCCTGCTGCGGCGGATCCTCGAGCAGAGCGGGCGCCAGTGCGGCCTGCTCGGAACGGTGATGCAGGTCGTGGGGGGTGTCGAGGAAGAGGTCGTGCGCACGACTCCGGAGGCGATCGACCTGCAGGCGACGTTCCGGCGGATGCTGAATCGGGGCGACCGCGCCTGCGCGATGGAGGTCTCCTCGCACGCGCTCGTCCTGCGGCCGCGCCGACGAGATCGAGTTCGAGCGTCGCCCTGTTCACGAACCTGACCCAGGACCATCTCGACTTCCACGCCGACATGGAGGACTACTTCGCCGCCAAGCGGATGCTGTTCGAGATGCAGCCCGGCGCCGCGATCGTCAACGTCGACGATCCCTACGGCCGTCGCCTCGCCGAAGACTTCGACTGCCTGACCTTCTCGGCCGAGGGTGCAGAGGCCGACTTTCGCGCCACCGAGGTGACCTTCGACGCCGGCGGCGCCGCCTTCACCGTCGAAGGACCGCAGGAGTCGACCGGAGTCCGAACCGCGCTGCCGGGCCACTTCAACGTCGCCAACGCCCTCGGGGCCTTCGCCGCGGCGACGGCGCTGGGGGTCTCGGCGCCGGTCGCGGCCGAGGGGCTGGCGGCCGCCGAGCGTGTCCCGGGGCGGCTTGGAGCCGATCGACGAAGGCCAGCAGTTCGCGGTCTTCGTCGACTACGCCCACACCCCCGACTCGCTGGAGAACGTGCTGCGGGCGGCGCGGCGGCTGACCGCCGGCAGGCTGATCACCGTCTTCGGCGCCGGCGGCGACCGCGACCGCGACAAGCGCCCGCAGATGGGGCGGCTCGGGGCCGAGCTATCCGACCTCGCAGTGGTCACCTCCGACAACCCGCGTTCCGAGGACCCCGAGGCGATCATCGCCGAGATCCTCGCCGGCGCCGGCGAGAGCGGCTCGGTCGAGGTCGAGGTGGACAGGCGGACCGCGATCGCCTCGGCGATCGCCCGGGCGGGACCGGGGGACACGGTCCTGATCGCCGGCAAGGGCCACGAGCAGGGCCAGGAGTTCGAAGCCGGGCGCAAGATCCCCTTCGACGACCGCGAGGTCGCCCGCGAGGAGCTGCGGAGGCTGGTGGGGCCGTGATCGAGCTCGAGGCGGCGCGGATCGCGGAGGCGATGGGGGCGGGGATCGTCTCCTCGGGAGCAGACGGCGCGCCGCAGCGGGCGGTGATCGACTCCCGCGAGGCCGGCCCGGGGGACCTCTTCTTCGCGCTGCGCGGGGAGCGCTCCGACGGCGCCGAGTATGCATCCGCGGCGCTGGCGGCGGGCGCCTGGGGGGTGGTGGTGGGCCCCGATCGCGCCGCCGGGCTCGACGGCGGCTGGGTCTTCGCCGCCGAGGATCCCTTGATCGCGCTGCAGGAGCTGGCCAGGGAGTGGCGGCGAACGCTGGGGGCGCGGGTGGTCGGGATCACCGGCTCGGTCGGCAAGACCTCGGTCAAGGACATCGCCCGCGTGCTGCTGCCCGGCCGCGTGCACGCCAGCCCGGAGAACTTCAACACCGAGATCGGCCTGCCGCTGGCGATCCTGGCGGCGCCGGCGGGGACCGACACCCTGGTCCTGGAGATGGCGATGCGCGGTGCCGGGCAGATCGCCGAGCTGGCCGGGATCGCCGAACCAGACGTGGCAGTGATCACGAACGTCGGCCCGGTCCACGTCGAGCTGCTGGGCTCGGTGGAGGCGATCGCGGCCGTGAAGGCGGAGATCCTGGCCGGCCTTCCCGCCGACGGGGCGGCGGTGGTGCCGGTCGACGCCGAGCTCCTGGATCCGCACCTGGATGGAGTGCCGCGGCTGCTGCGCTTCGGGCCGGGCGGCGACGTGGAGGCGCGGGAGCGGCGGGCGGGGCCCGACTACACGGAGGCGCTGATCGCGACCGGCGAAGTGGCGCAGGAGTTTCGCTTTCCGTTCGGCGAGGCCCACAACCTCGCCAACGCGCTGGCGGCGATCGCCGCCGGGCTGGCCCTCGGCGCCACCCTGGAGGAGATGTCGGGTCGGGCGGCGGGGATAGGCTTTTCGCGGCTGCGCGGCGAGCGCCTCGAGCTGGGCGACGAGATCATCCTCCTCAACGACTGCTACAACGCCAACCCGGTCTCGATGCGGTCCGCGCTCGAGCACCTCGGCTCGCTGGATGCCGGACCGGCGGGTTGCCGTGCTGGGCGAGATGGCCGAGCTCGGGCCTGATGCGGCCGAGTTCCATCGCCAGATCGGCTCAGCGGCACGGGCCGACGGCGTCGACCTGCTGATCGGAGTCGGGGAAGCGTCCCGCGATTACGGCCCGGACGAGCTCGTCGCCGAGCCCGAGGAGGCCGCCGAACTGCTCGCGGAGCAGCTCGGCCCGGGGGACGTCGTCCTCGTCAAGGGCTCCCGCTCGGCCGGGCTGGAGCGCGTCGCCGAAGCCCTGCAGGAGCTGCGCGATGGGTGAGGTCCTGATCGCCGGGATGGCGGCGATGCTGATCTGCATCTTCCTCGGCCCGAAGTTCATCGAGTACCTGCGGCTGAAGGAGTTCGGCCAGCACATCCGCGAGGAGGGCCCCCAGGAGCACCACACGAAGGCGGGGACGCCGACGATGGGCGGGCTGATCGTCTTCGCCTCGATCTGCGTGCCCTACCTGGTGCTCTCCGACCGCGACACCCAGAGCATGGCGGTCTTCGTCGTCGCGCTGGGTTGCGCCGGGCTCGGCTTCCTCGACGACTTCATCAAGATCGTCAAGCGCCGCTCGCTCGGCCTCTCGGCCCGCTACAAGCTGCTCGCGCAGCTGCTGTTCGCGCTGTTTCTGTGGTGGGTCGCCCGGCACGAGGTCGGCCTCGAGCCGACCCTGTTCTTCCGTCTCGGCGACGCCAGCATCGACCTCGGGCCGGTGCTCTACTTCGTGCTCGTCTTCCTGGTCATCGCCGGGACCTCGAACGGCGTCAACCTGACCGACGGGCTCGACGGGCTCGCGGCCGGCTCCTGCGCGATCGTCCTCCTCGCCTACACGGCGATCACCTTCGTCACCAACGACCAGCAGAACCTGGCGCTGCTCTCCGCCTGCCTGGTCGGGGCCTGCATCGGCTTCCTCTGGTTCAACGCCTTTCCGGCCTCGATATTCATGGGCGACACCGGGTCCCTGGGCCTCGGCGGCGCGATCGGCGCCCTGGCGGTGATGACCCAGACCGAGGTGCTGCTGATCATCATCGGCGGGATCTTCGTGATCGAGGCGCTCTCGGTGGCGATCCAGGTCTTCGCGTTTCAGACCTTCCGCCGCCGGGTCCTGCTGATGGCGCCGCTGCACCACCACTTCGAGATGCTGGCCTGGTCGGAGACCAAGATCATGCTCCGCTTCTGGATCATCGCCGCGGTCTGCTCGGGGATCGGGTTCACGCTGTACCAGCAGTCGATCGGTCCGTAGGTATCGGCGCGCGGGTCCTGTCGCGGCAGGGGACCCACCGGCCCTGCGGTAGCTAAAGCTTCCTCGGCCCGGTCCCCCCTGCCGCGCCACCCGCGCGAGACACGTAGTTCGATCTCCAGGAAATGCGCCACCCGCGCGAGACACGGCCGGCGATCTTCAGTTGAAGGGTGCGCCAGGTCATCGAGACCTACTTCAGCGGCTGGGTCGACTATCAGCTCGGAGATCAAGGAGTTGGTCGATTGCCGGAGACGACGTCGTGGTCGTCCTCCACGAGGCGACCCGGATGCGAGACAGCGAGGCGGTGCTCGAGCGGGACATCGCCCACATCTGGACGATCCGCGACGGCCAGTGGGCGGGCTGGCGGATCCTGCGCAGCCGTGGAACGCCGCCCTCGAAGGCGGCCGGGCTGCAGCGACTAGCCGCACTAGCGACGATTCGCCGACAGGGACCGCGCGGCTCGGTGGGCGAACCTAGAACTGATGCTCGGACCGCCGCCACGCAAGCCCCGCCCGGCGCTGCCCGAGGGGCCGTTCCTGGTCGTCGGGCTGGCCCGCTCCGGGGCGGCCGCGGTGAGGCTGCTCGCCGCCCGCGGAGAGCGGGTGCGAGGTTGCGACTCCGGCTTCCCCGAGGAGGCGGCAGGGCTGGCCGCAGCGGGCGTCGAAGTCAGTCTGGATGTGGACGGAATCGAGCTCCTGGAGGGAACCCGGACGGTCGTCAAGAGCCCCGGGGTGCCCCGGGAGGCCGCCGTGATCGCCGCCGCCCGCGAGCGCGGCCTGGAGGTGATCGGCGAGCTCGAGCTCGCCTGGCGGGCGATCCCCAACCGCTTCGTCGCCGTCACCGGGACCAACGGCAAGACGACGGTGACCGAGCTGCTCGGGCACATCTACCGCACCGCCGCCGAGCCGGTCGCCGTCGCCGGCAACGTCGGCACGCCGCTGGCGTCGCTGGCCGGCGACCTCGACCCGTCGGCGACCGTGGTCTGCGAATGCTCGAGCTTCCAGCTCGAGGACGCGGAGGCGTTCGCGCCCGAGTGCGCGGTCTTCCTCAACCTGGCGCCCGACCACCTCGACCGCCACCGGACTCTGGAGGACTACCTCGCCGCGAAGCTGCGGATCTTCGCCCGGCAGGCCAACGAGGACGTCGCGGTCTTCAACGCCGACGAGCCGGCGCTTGGCCGGGCGAGGACCTCGGCGGCTGTGCGAAGCGGGTCGCCTTCTGCCACGGCGCCGGCCCCGATTGCGAGGTCTCGCTCAGCGGCGAGACGATCTTCCACGGCGGCGAGCCGCTGCTGCGCCGGGAGGAGTTCGCCCTTCTCGGCGACCCCACAACGCCGAGAACGCGATGGCGGCCGCGGCGGCGGCGCTGTCGATGGGGCTCGACGAGGGCGCGGTGCGCGAGGGGCTGACGAGCTTCGCCGGCGTCCCGCACCGCCTCGAGCCGGTGGCCGAGGTCGGCGGGGTCAGCTTCGTCAACGACTCCAAGGCGACCAACGTCGCCTCGGCCACGGTCGGCCTGCGGGCTTTCGACGGCGGCGTCCACGCGATCCTCGGCGGCAGCGACAAGGGGGAGCCGTTCGCCGCGCTCGCCGAGCCGGTGGTCGAGCGCTGCGTCGCCTGTTACCTGATCGGCGCCACGGCCGACCGCCTGGCCCGGGAGCTGGCCGGGGTCATCGAGGCCGGGGTGGAGCTGCACCGCTGCGACGGGCTCGAAGCGGCGGTGCGAGATGCGGCCGCCGCCGCGCGACCCGGTGAGGTGGTGCTGCTCTCGCCCGCCTGCGCGAGCTTCGACGAGTTCGAGGACTTCGAGCAACGCGGCGAGCGGTTTCGCGAGCTCGTCCGGGACCTCTCGATGAGCCGGCGCTCGGCCAGGACGGCCAACTCGACCGAGTACAACCTGCTGCTGACGGCGACGCTCTGCCTGCTCGCCTTCGGCGCGGTGATGGTCTTCTCCGCCAGCTCCACGACCCGGGTGCTGAGCGACGGCGACCTCTCCAACAGCGCCTTCTTTCTGAAGCGGACGCTGCTCTTCGGCGCCGTCGGGCCTCGTGATCATGCACGTCTTCGCCCGTCACGGGCTGCGTGCCGTCCGCGTGCTTACTCCGGCGCTGCTGGCGCTCTCCTTCGGCCTGCTGGTGGCGGTGCTCGTGATCGGCACCACCGTCAACGGAGCGACGCGCTGGATCGGCTCCGGGTTCCTGCAGATCCAGCCCTCGGAGCTGGCCAAGGTGACCCTGGTCCTCTACGGCGCACACATGCTCGCGGCGCGGCCGAAGATGACCCGCACGATCCGGGGCATGCTGCCCTACCTGCTGGTCACCGGTGCCGCCTGCCTGCTGGTCCTTATGGAGCCCGACCTGGGCACGGCGCTGGTGACGACCTTCGCGGTCGGGGCGACCCTGATCGCGGCCGGCGCCCGGCTTCGCGACCTGCTGCTGATCGGCGCCGTGATCGGCGTCCTGGTCCTCGTCGCGATCATGATCGAGCCCTACCGGCGCGCGCGCTTGGTCGGCTTCCTCAACCCCGGTGCCGATGCGGCCGGGGCCGGCTTTCAGGCGCTGCAGGCGAAGATCGCGCTCGGTTCGGGGGGGATCGCCGGGGTCGGGGTCGGCGACGGCGTTCAGAAGGCCTTCTACCTGCCCGAGGCCCACACGGACATGATCGCGGCGGTGATCGGCGAGGAGATCGGCTTCGTCGGGATCGCCGCGATCATCGGCCTGTTCGGGCTCTTCGGCTACGCCGGATTCCGGATCGCCCAGAGTGCCAAGGACCGTTACGGAAAGCTGCTCGCGGCGGGCCTCACCTCGCTGGTCCTCGTCCAGGCGGTGATCAACCTCTGCGCGGTGACCGGCCTGGCGCCGCTGACGGGGGTGCCGCTGCCGTTCGTCTCCTACGGCAACAGCAGCCTGCTGGTGACGCTGACGGCTGTGGGGCTGATCCTCAACGTTGCCCGCGGCGGGACGGCCACCGCAGCCGCGAAGCCGACCCGCCGAAGACCCGCGAGCCGAGCGGGCGCTGGCAAACTGCGCGTCGTCGAGGGCGGGCGCTCGCCGGCCCGCGGAAGGAGTGGAGCCCGCGTTGCCAAGAATCGTCATAGCGGCCGGGGGGACCGCCGGCCACGTCGTGCCGGCCATAGCGGTCGCCGACGAGCTTCGGGATAGGGGCGCCGAGGTCTCCTTCCTCGGTACGCGCGAGCGGATCGAGTCCGAGCTGGTCCCAGCGGCCGGCTACGAGATCGACTTCCTCGCCGTCAGCGGCATCGACCGCCGCAACCCGCTGCGCGCCGCCGCCGCGGTCGGCCGGGCGGCGCTGGCGGTGCCGGCGGCCCGGGCATCGCTACGCCGCCGGGGCGCCGATGCCGTGATGGGCGGGGGCGGCTTCGTCGCCGGCCCGGCGGGGCTGGCGGCGTCGTCGTTGCGGATCCCGCTCGTCCTCACCGAGGCCGACAGCCATCTCGGCCTCGCCAACCGCCTGCTTGCGCGGCGGGCGCGGCGGGTCTGCCTCGCCTTCCCGATCCAGGGGCGCGACGGGGAGCGCTACCTGGTCACCGGCCGCCCGGTTCCCGCGGGCGTCCTGCGGGCCGAGCGCGACAGCGCCCGGGCCCGGTTCGGCATCGCCGCCGCCGCCCGCTGCCTGCTCGTGGTCGGCGGCAGCCAGGGAGCCCGGTCGGTCAACCAGACGGCGCTTGCCGCCTTTGCCGAAGGCGGCGAGCGGGAGTTCGACGTCATCCACCTGGCCGGGCGCCGCGATCACGACGATCTGCAGGAGCGACTTTCGAGGGCAGCGCACCGCGACGGCTATCTGCTGCTCGCCTACGAACCCGACCTCGGCGACGCGCTGGCGGCCAGCGACCTCGTCCTCGGCCGCGCGGGCGGCTCGATCTTCGAGCTCACCGCCGCCGGCCGGCCCGCGATCCTGGTCCCCTATCCGCATGCGACCGGCGACCATCAGACGTTGAACGCCGCCTGGATGGCCGAAGCCGGGGCAGCGCTCGTCCTCTCCGACTCCGACCTCGATCCGTCCCGGCTGACGGCAGTCGTCGAAGGGCTGCTCTCCGACGACGCGAGGCTGGCGAAGATGAGCGCCGCCTCGCGGGCGCTGGCCAGGCCCGATGCCGCCGCCCGGATCGCCGAGGAACTGCTGGCGGCCGCCAGCGAAGGGCGATGAAGGACCGCAGGCTTCATTTCGTCGGCATCGGCGGCGCCGGGATGAGCGGGCTGGCGCTGGTCTGCGATCGGCTCGGAGCCGCGGTCAGCGGCAGCGACCGGGCCGACTCCACATACCTGCAGCGCCTCCGCGACGCCGGCCTGGAGCCGGTCGTCGGGCACGATGCCGCGAACCTGGCGGCGGACGCCGAGGTGGTCGTCTCGACCGCGATCGAGGACGACAACCCGGAGCTGGCGCTGGCCCGCGAACGGGGACAGCGAGTCCTGCACCGCGGTGAGCTGCTGGCCGAGCTGTGCGCGCAGAAGCGGCTGCTGGCGATCGCCGGGACACACGGCAAGACGACGACCACCGCGATGGTCACCTGGTGCCTGCGGGCGGCGGGCCGGGACCCGGCGTTCTTCCTCGGCGGTGAGCTGCCCGGCATCGGCGCCGGCGGCGAAACGGCCAATGCGGGCTGGGGCGAGGGCGAATGGGTGGTCGCCGAGGCCGATGAGAGCGACGCCAGCTTTCTCGCCCTCCGGCCCGAGGTCGCGGTGGTCACGAACCTCGAGATGGACCACCACTCGCGCTGGGGCTCGCTTGCGGAGCTGAATGCCGCCTTCGCGCAGTTCGCCGCCCCGGCCGAGGCGGTCGCCGTCGGAGCAGAGCCCGGGCTTGACGCGCTGACGGCCGAACGTCGTTCGATCCGCTTCGACCCCGACCGGCCAGGCCCGCCGCGGCTGCCGCTGGCGGTGCCGGGACGCCACAACGTCCTCAACGCCCGCGCCGCGCTGGCGGCGATCGAGCTGCTCGGCGAGGACTCCGCCGCGGCGGCCGAGGCGCTGCGCGAGTTCCCGGGCGTCTCGAGGCGCCTGGAGCTGAAGGGGACCTGTTCGGGCGCTCGCATCTACGACGACTACGGCCACCATCCGACCGAGGTCCGGGCCGCGCTCGAAGCGCTGCGCGGACTCGAGCCGGAGCGGCTGATCGCGGTCTTTCAGCCGCACCTCTACTCGCGCACGAAGGCGCTGGCGGAGGAGTTCGGAGCGGCGCTTGCGCTCGCCGACGAGGTCGGCGTCCTCGACGTCTACCCGGCGCGGGAGCAACCGGTGGGCGAGCTGGAGGGGGTCAGCGGCTTGAGGGTCGCCGAGGCGACGGCCGACCGAGCCGGTGGCCGGCCGGTCTGGTGGCTGGTCGACATCGACCGCGCCGCTCAGGCCCTGGCGCCGCGGTTGCGCGAGGGTCAGATCCTGGTCACGATCGGCGCCGGCGACGTCGTCGGCCTCGCCGATCGGCTGGCGCGGGACGGTGACCATGCCTGAGGGTGTCCTGCGCGGCTACGAGCTAGCGCGGCTGACCACGGTCAGGACCGGCGGCGCGGCGGATTTCTTCGCCCGCCCCGAGGACGAGACGAGGCTGGTCGAGCTGCTCGCCTGGGCGGACTCGGAAGCAATCCGGGTAGGAGTGGTCGGCTCCGGCTCGAACCTGCTCGTAGCCGACGATGGATTCCGGGGACTGGTGATAAAGCTGGATGGCGAGCTGGCGACGATCGAGCGCGCCGATGACCGCGTGCTGTGCGGCGGTGGCGCCAGGCTGCCCTCGGCGGCGGCGAAGGCGGCCGGCTGGGGGCTGGGGGGCCTCGAGTTCGGGATCAACATCCCCGGCACCACGGGCGGCGCGGTGAGGATGAACGCGAACGCCTACGGGGGTGAGCTGGGGCGGGTGCTGGAGTGGGTCGAGGTCTGCAGCGCCGGCGGCCGCGACCGCCGCAAGCCGCAGCAGCTCGGCTTCGCCTACCGGCGCTCCAACCTCGCCGATGGGGAGGTGGTCTCGCGGGCATGCTTCTCGCTCCAGGCCGGCGACGAAGCCGAGATCAAGGCCACGATGGCCGCGATGCGGGAGCGGCGGCGCGAGGCCCAGCCGTCGGGGATCAAGACCTTTGGCTCGACCTTCCGCAATCCCGACGACGAGCGGGCCGAGGGGCGCACCGCGGGGCAGCTGCTGGAGGCGGCCGGAGGCCGAGGCTTGACGCGCGGCGGAGCCCGTCTCTCCCCAAAGCACGCCAACTTCGTCGAGAACACCGGCGATGCAACCACCGCGGAGATCCTCGATGTGATGGCCGAAGGGCGCCGCCGCGTCCACGAGCAGTTCGGAATCGTGCTGGAGCCGGAGGTACAGGTCCTCGGCGACGTCCGCTGGCCGCAGGACTGGGAGCTGCGGTGAGCGCCGCCGTCGCCACGGTGCAGCGCCTGCGTCTGCCGAGCGGCCGCTTCGGGCGCTGGGCGCTGGGACTCTGCGTGCTCGCCTTCGCCCTCGCAGCCGCCTACACCTGGTGGTTGCGGGACTCGAGCCTGGTCGCGGTCAAGACGGTCAAGGTCGAGGGGGTTCCGGCCGCCGCGGCCGACGCAGCCGCGGTCCGCGAGGCCCTGGTCGAGGCGGGCCGTGAGATGACGACCCTGCATCTCCGGCCGGCGGCGCTGAACGAGGCGGTCAAGGACTTCCCGCTGGTCAGGTCGGTCAGCGCCGAGCCGGGCTTCCCGAACACGCTGACGATCGAGGTCACCCGGCGCCGTCCCGCCGCCCTGATCGGTTCCGGGTCCGGCGCTGTCGCGGTGGCCGCGGACGGGACCATCCTCCGCGGCTTGCCCGCTGCGGATCTGCAGCTTCCCCGCCTGCCGCTGGATGAGGCGCCGAAGCGGCGGCGACTGACCGGAACGACACTGGAGCAGGCAAGGGTGCTGGGGGGGACCCCGAAAGCGCTGCGACCGCTCGTCGACTACAGCCTTTACACCTCGGAAGGGGTTGTGGTGGAGCTCACCTCGGGGATCGAGTTGCGCTTCGGGCCCGCCGCCAAGGCCGGCCAGAAATGGCGCGCTGCCGCGGCGGTGCTCGCCGATCCAGGGCTGACCGTGCTGGATTATGTCGACCTGTCCTCGGCCCGTCGTCCGGCGGTCGGAGGAACCGGTCACACGCTGCCCGCCGCCGGCTGACCGCGGGCCGACCCTCGGGGGAAGCGCGACCTCGCCTGCTCGGACCGGGCCGAATCCCGCTTGCAAAGCCATTTGCGCCGGAGAGCACCGTTTGCGCCCAGCCGCGCTGAAACCCTCGACTCGAGGGTTAGAGTCGAAAAAGGCTCAATCCATGGTTGAGAGTTTGCCGCTGCACGATACCTGCCGCGGGTTTGACAGAGGACCCGGAATACCTTACGTTGAGCGCAATTCCCGCTGCCTCGGCAAGCTTTACAACCCTTAAGCATTGCTGAAGCCTCGGACGGAACAAGGGCTCAACTCGAACAAAGACCCGGACATGCACGGGCAAGCGGAGATCGGGAGATGGAATCCACCTACCTCGCGGTGATCAAGGTCGTCGGGGCCGGCGGCGGCGGCACCAACGCGGTCAGCCGGATGGTCGATGCCGGAATCCGCGGCGTCGAGTTCCTGGCGGTCAACACCGACGCCCAGGCCCTGCAGGCCTGCGACGCCGACATGAAGCTTTCGATCGGCCAGGAGCTGACCCGCGGGCTGGGCGCCGGCGGAAATCCCGAGGTCGGCGCCGGGGCGGCAGCCGAGAGTCGCGATGAGATCAAGGAGGCGCTGAAGGGCGCCGACATGGTCTTCGTCACCGCCGGCGAAGGCGGAGGCACGGGGACCGGTGCCGCGCCCGTGATCGCCGAGATCGCCAAGGAGGAGATCGGCGCCCTCACCGTCGGCGCGGTGACGAAGCCGTTCGAGTTCGAGGGCAAGCGGCGGATGCAGCAGGCGCTGGAGGGCATCGAGAAGCTGCGCAACAACGTCGACACGCTGATCATCGTTCCGAACGAGAAGCTGCTGCAGGCGGTCGAGCGGCGCACCAGCGTCCTGGAAGCCTTCAAGATGGCCGACGACATCCTCCGCCAGGGCGTGCAGGGGATCACCGACCTGATCACGATCCCGGGCTTGATCAACCTCGACTTCGCCGATGTCCGCACGATCATGCGCGACGCCGGCTCGGCCCTGATGGGCGTCGGCTCGGCCTCCGGCGAGACTCGGGCCGCCGACGCCGCCAAGGCCGCGATCACCTCGCCGCTGATCGAGGAGTCGATCAACGGCGCGACCGGGATGCTGCTCAACATCACCGGCCCCGAGGACCTCGGCCTGTTCGAGGTCAACGAGGCGGCGCAGCTGATCCAGGCCGAGGCCGACGACAACGCGAACATCATCTTCGGCTCCGTCGTCGACCAGTCGCTGACCGACGAGGTGCGCGTGACCGTGATCGCCACCGGCTTCGAAGGCTTCGAGCTGCTGGCGCGCTCGCCGCAAAGGGTCCGGCGTCGCTACGAGAGCCGGGGGCCGCGGGTTTCGGCCGAGGACACCGACCTGCGCAGCCTTCGCGTCGACGACGACGACATCGACGTGCCGCCGTTCCTGCGCGACTAGCTTCCTGGCTTCGTACAGCGCCGGATAGCCTCCCTCTCCGTGGCCACGGAGACCCTCCGCCGCACCCCGCTTGCCGAGCAGCACCTCGAAGCCGGCGCCAAGCTTGTCCCGTTCGCGGGCTGGGAGATGCCGGTCTCCTACGACGGCATCCGCGAGGAGCACCTCGCGGTTCGGTCCCATGCGGGCATGTTCGACGTCTCCCACATGGGCCAGGTCGAGACCGAGGGCCCGGAGGCCCACGCCTTCTTGCAGCGGGTGCTCTCCAACGACGTCACGGCGATCGAGGTCGGCGGGGCCCAGTACTCGGTCCTTTGCAACGAGCAGGGGGGCGTCGTCGACGACCTCTTCACCTACCGCCTCGCCCCGGAGCACTTCCTCACAGTCACCAACGCCGCCAACCACGCCGGCGACCTGCGCTGGATGGCCCGCTGGGTGCACGACTACGACTGCGTGCTGCGCGACGTCGCCGACCGCTGGGCGATGCTGGCGGTGCAGGGGCCGAACGCGCGCCGGATCGTCACCGGCGCCCTCGGCCTCGACCTGCCGCCGCGGATGCACGTTGTGCCGACGGCGATCGCGGGGGCGCCCGGGCTGATCTGCGGAACCGGCTACACCGGCGAGGACGGGGTCGAGCTGCTGCTCGATCCCGGCCGGCGCCGTGTTCGCCTGGGAGAAGCTGCTCGACGCCGGCGTCGTCCCCTGCGGATTGGGCGCCCGCGACACCCTGCGCCTCGAGGTCTGCTTTCACCTCCACGGCAACGACCTGACCCCTGAGCGGGACCCGATCTCGGCCGGCCTCGGCTGGTGCTGCAAGGAGGAGACCGGCTTCGTCGGCGCCGAGCCTGTGGCCGAGGTCCGGGCCGCCGGTCCCTCCGAGAAGCTGGCGCCGTTCAAGGTCGAGGGCAAGGGGATCCCACGCCCCGACAACCCGATCCTCAATGAAGGTGAGGCGGTGGGTGTCGTCACCAGCGGCACCTTCTCGCCCTCGCTGGAGATCGGAATCGGGATGGGCTACCTGCCGCCCGAGCTGGCCGAGCCGGGGACCGAGATCGAGATCGACGTGCGCGGCAAGCGGCGTCAGGCCCGCATAGGGTCAAAGCCCCTCTACAGGAAGGAGAGCTGATTTGGCAGAGGCGAGCTACCCGGAGGACCTCCTCTACCACCCCGAGCACGACTGGGCGCGGCTCGACGGGGACCAGGCGACCTTCGGGGTCACCTGGTACGCGCAGGACTCGCTCGGCGAGGTCGTCTTCTACGACCCACCCGAGGTCGGCTCGCAGATCAGCAAGGACAGCGCCTACGCCGAGGTCGAGTCGGTGAAGGCGGTCTCCGACGTCTTCGCGCCGCTCTCCGGCGAGGTGATCGAGGTCAACGAGGCGCTCGCCGACGCTCCCGAGCGGATCAACTCCGACCCCTACGGAGACGGGTGGCTGGTCAAGGTGCGGCTCAGCGACGCCGCCGAGGCCGAGCGGCTGCTCGACGTGGCCGCCTACAAGGCGCTGCTCGACGACGGCTAGAGCCCTGCCGCGGCCACCACTAGCCTGTGGCTGGTGAGCCGCTACACGTCAGCGACCGACTCCGACCGGCGCGAGATGCTGGCGGCGATCGGTGCCGGATCGATCGAGGAGCTGTTCGCCCAGATTCCGGCCGACCTGCGCCTGGGCCGGGCGCTGGATCTCCCGGCCGGGATCAGCGAGACCGAGGTCTACGAGCGCCTGGCCGGACTGGCGCGGCGAAACGCCGACGCCGAGAGCGAGGCCTGCTTCCTCGGCGCCGGGATGTACGACCACTACGTGCCGGCGATCGTCGACGCGATCACCCAGCGCTCGGAGTTCCTGACCCCCTACACGCCCTACCAGCCGGAGATCTCCCAGGGGGGCCTGCAGGCGATGTTCGAGTTTCAGACCGCGATGTCGGAGCTGACCGGGCTTCCGGTCTCCAGCGCCGGCCTCTACGAGGGGCCGTCGACCGTCGCCTCCGCCGGCTACCTGGCGATGGGAGCGACGAAGCGACGCCGCTTCGTCGATCTCCCGCGGCGTCCATCCCCATAGCCGCGAGACGCTCCGCACCTACTCGGAGGGCTACGGCGCCGAGGTCGTCGAGGTGGGGCTCGCCGACGGGCTCACCGACCCGAACGAACTGGCGGCAGCGGTCGACGAGCGAGACGGCCGCGGTCTTCCTGCAGCACCCCAACTTCCTCGGCGCCGTCGAGGACGTCGAGGCCCTCGGCGGGGAGGCAAAGGAGCACGGTGCGCTGCTCGTCGTCGCCTGCGACCCGATGACGCTGGGGATCCTGCGGCCTCCCGGCGAGTGCGGCGCCGACATCGCCGTCGGCGAGGGCCAGCCGCTCGGCAACCGGCTCGACTTCGGCGGGCCGTCGTTCGGGTTCTTCTGCGCCACCGACGAGCACGTCCGGCGGATGCCGGGCCGGATCGCCGGCGAGACCGAGGACGTCGACGGGCGGCGTGGCTTCGTCCTCGCTCTGCAGACCCGCGAGCAGCACATCCGCCGCGAGAAGGCGACCCACAACATCTGCACCGCGCAGGCGCTGAACGCGCTCGGGGCGATGGTCCATCTCGCCTGGCTGGGCCGGCAAGGCTTCCGCGAGCTGGGCGAGCTGCTCGTACAGCGGACCGCGTATGCGCGCGAGCGGCTGGCGGCCGTCGACGGGGTCGAGCTCCTGCATGACGCGCCGGTGGTGCGGGAGTTCGGGGTCACCCTCGACGCCCCGCTGCGGGAGGCGCTCGACTTCTGCGCAGCGCGGGGGATCGCGGCCGGGTATCCCCTCGCCGCCGACTACCCCGAGTTCAAGGGGGGCCTGCTGATCGCGATCACCGAGCGGCGCACGAAGGCGCAGATCGACGCGCTCGCCGATGCCTTGGGCGCAGCCGTCCGCGAGCTGTCGGGGGCCAAGGCGGGAGTCAGATGACCGAGCGGGTGTCCGAGACGCCGATGCAGCGCGAGCGGGCGGTGACGATCTTCGAGAAGTCAAAGCCGGGCCGGCGGGCCGCCCAGCTTCCCGCCTCCGGCGTCCCGGAGCGGCCGCTGGAGGAGCTGATCCCGGCCGCTCACCTGCGCACGGAGCCGCCGCGGCTGCCCGAGATCTCCGAGCCCGAGATCGTCCGCCACTACAACCGCCTCTCGCGGCGCAACTTCGACCTCGACACCGGCTTCTATCCGCTCGGCTCCTGCACGATGAAGCACAACCCGCGCCTCAACGAGCGCGTCGCGGCGCTGCCCGGCCACGCCCGCCTGCACCCGGCCCAGGACCCTGGCCGCGCCCAGGGCGCGCTGGAGCTGATGTGGCTGCTGCAGCGGTCGCTGGCCGAGATCTGCGGCCTGCCGCACGTCAGCCTGCAGCCGTCGGCGGGATCGCACGGGGAGCTGGCGGGGCTGCTGCTGACCCGCGCCTACCACGCGCGACCGCGGCGAGGAGCGAACCAAGGTCCTCACCCCCGACACCGCGCACGGCACCAATCCGGCCTCGGTGACGATGGCCGGCTACGAGGTCGTCAAGGTGGCGACCAACGAGCGCGGCGGGGTGGAGATGGACGATCTGCGGGCGAAGGTCACAGACGACGTCGCCTGCCTGATGCTGACCAACCCGAACACGCTGGGGCTGTTCGACGAGAACATCGCCGAGATCGCCACCCTGATCCACGAGGCCGGTGGGACCCTCTATTACGACGGCGCCAACCTGAACGCGGTGATGGGCCAGTCGCGCCCCGGCGACATGGGCTTCGACATCGTCCACGTCAACCTGCACAAGTCCTTCAGCCAGCCCCACGGCGGCGGCGGCCCCGGCGCCGGGCCGATCGCGGTCTCGGAGCGGATCGAGCCCTTCCTGCCGCGTCCGCAGGTGGTGCGGCGCGAGGGCTCCAACGGCGGAGACCGGCCGTTCTTCGACCTCGACCAGGAGCGCCCGAAGTCGATCGGGCGCCTGCGCGGTTTCCAGGGCAACTTCGGCGTCTTCGTGCGCTCCTACGCCTACATCCTCAGCCTCGGCGCCGACGGGCTGGCCGAGGCTTCCGAGACAGCGGTCCTGAACGCCAACTACCTGAAGGCGCGCCTCGGGGAGGGGCGGGCGGCGGAGAACCTCCCGATCGCCTTCGATCGCCACTGCATGCACGAGTTCGTGCTCTCCGGTGCGCCGATGAAGCGATCGCTCGGCGTCAAGACCCTCGATCTCGCCAAGCGCCTGCTCGACTTCGGCTTCCACCCGCCGACGATCTACTTCCCGCTCCTGGTCGACGAGGCGCTGATGGTCGAGCCGACCGAGACCGAGACCAAGGAGAGCCTCGACGCTTTCGCCGACGCGATCGAGGAGATCCTCGCCGAGGCCGAGCGCGATTCCGCGATCAGCGCCGAGGCGCCCTACACGACTCCGGTGCGAAGGCTGGACGAGGTCAGGGCGACCCGGCAGCCGGTGTTGCGCCAGCCGCTCGACTAGCGACGCTCTCGACGGGCCTCGATGCGGCGGTAGCCTGGCCGTACGGCATGAGCAGCGAGGACGAGGTCGGGATCGATCGGATCGAGCGGGCGCGCGATCGGATCTCGAGCCTGGTCAGCCGTACCCCGACCCTGCGGGTGCCGGCGATCGACGCCCGCTGCGGCGGCCGGTTGGCGCTGAAGGCGGAGAGCCTGCAACAGGGCGGGTCCTTCAAGCTGCGCGGCGCCAGCGCCAAGCTGCGCAGCAGCGAAGGCACGGTCGAGCGGGGAGTCGTCGCCGGCAGCGCCGGCAACCACGGTCAGGCGGTTGCGCTCGCCGCGCAGCGCCAGGGCGCCCGCTGCGATCTCTTCGTGCCGCCCGACGCCCCCGTCTCCAAGGTCGAGCCGGCGGCCCGCTTCGGGGCCACGATCCATCCCTGCGAGGGAACCGTCGACGATTGCGTCGAGGCCGCGCTGCGGTTCGCCGAGCGCGAGGGAGCCGTCTTCGTGCACCCCTTCGACGACCCCGACGTCGTCGCCGGACAGGGAAGCGTCGGCCTGGAGCTGCTCGAGGACATCGACGACCTGCGCTCGGTCGTGGTTCCGCTGGGCGGCGGCGGGTTGATCAGCGGCGTCGCAATCGCGGTCAAGTCGGCCCGACCCGAGGTCGAGGTGATCGGGGTCCAGGTCGACGCCTGTGCTCCCTATCCAGGCTCGCTCGCCGCCGGTCGCGCCGAGGCCGTGACGGCGGCCCGGACAGTGGCCGACGGGATCGCCGTGAAGCGGCCCGGTGAGCTGACCCTGGCGCTGGTCGAGCGCTGGGTCGACCGGGTGGTGGTCGTCTCCGAGGACGAGGTCGGCGACGCGATGGCGGCGCTGCTCGCCGACGCCAAGCTCGTCGTCGAGGGGGCCGGGGCGGTCGGGCTGGCGGCGTTGATGGGCGGTGAGGTGGAGCCGGCGGCGGAAGGCAGCACCGCGGTGGTGCTCTCGGGCGGCAACATCGACGAGGAGCTGCTGGTCGCGGTGGCGCGGCGCAGCGAGGCCCTGCACGGGCGCGGCGCGGTCCTGTTCACGCGGATCTCCGATCGGCCGGGAGGTCTGGCGCAGCTGCTCGAGCGGGTCGCGGCCGCCGGCGCCAACGTGGTCGACGTCCGCCACCTCCGCGAGGGCGTCCACCTGCACATGGCCGAGACCGGCGTCGAGCTGGTGATCGAGACCCGCGGCGCCGACCACGCGGCGCAGATCGTCGAGTCGCTGGCGGGCGAGGGCTATGAGGTCGAGCAGCGCTATCCACGACGAAAGGAGACCGATGTCGATCCGAGAGGCGATTGAGGCCCCCGGCGCGCCGGCGGCGGTCGGCCCCTACAGCCACGCGGTCCGGGCCGGCGACCTTCTCTTCTGCTCGGGTCAGCTTCCGCTCGACCCCGCCAGCGGTGAGCTGGTCGGCGAGGCCGCGGCGGAGCAGGCGACCCGCTGCCTGCGCAACCTGGAGGCCGTCTGCGAGGCGGCCGGGACCAGCCTCGACCGGGCGCTGAGGCTGACGATCTACACCACCGAGCTGGGCGAGTTCGCGGCGATCAACGAGGCCTACGGCGAGTTCTTCGCTGACCAGCCTCCGGCCCGCGCCGCGGTCGGCGTCGCAGCGTTGCCGAAGGGGGCGCTGGTGGAGATCGACGCAGTGGTGGCCTAGCCCGCTCGCCTCCACGCTTCGGTCAAGGGGGCGCGGTAGAAGGCAAGGAACACCGGTGCGATGAGGACGAGAATCGCTTCATCGACAGGACCGGGAATCGGCAACAGGCTCAAGCCTGCGATCCACCGAAGCGGCCTCGGAATCCGGCCGTCGCGGGCCACGATCTTCATCGCTCGGATCGTCCTGACCGTGAATGCGCGCGCAGCCCGCACTAGCCGGTCATCTTGGCGATGTTCGGCAGCCGCTGCTTTTTCTCCAGCACCGGCGCGAACAGGTCGCCGTGCTGCTCGAAGCGCTCGACGACCTCGTCGGCCTCGAAGACGAGCAGATCGGGATCCTCATCGGCCAGCGCCTTCTCGACCTCGTCCCAGGTCACCGGGGTCGAGGCGGTGGGCCGCTCCCGCGCTCGTAGCGAGTAGACGGCGATCGTCGTCTTGCGCTGGTGGTTCTGGGACCAGTCGACGAAGACCTTTCCCTTGCGCTCCGCCTTGCTCATCTTCGACAGGACCTCCTTCGGCATCTGCTTTTCGAGCAGCTGCGCGATCGCCCGCGCGAAGGGCTTGGTCTCGTCGTAGTCGGTCTTGGTGTTCAGCGGCACGTAGACCTGCAGGCCCTTGGACCCCGAGGTCTTCGGGAAGCACTCGAGGTCGAAGTGCCCGAACATCTCGCGCAGGCGGACGCCGATCCGGCAGCAGTCGATGATGTTCGCCGGCGGGCCGGGGTCGAGGTCGAAGGCGAGCACGGTCGGCTGCTCGAGGCGGCGCGAGAGCGACAGCGACGGGTGCAGCTCCAGCGCCGCCAGCTGCGCCATCCAGATCAGCGTCGGCAGGCCGTCGCAGACGCAGAAGTCGATCCCCCCGGCGCGCGGTCCCGCGTCGACGTTGGTCGTCTTCACCCACTCGGGCCGGTGCTTTGGGCAGCGCTTCTCGAAGAACGCCGCGTCGAGGTTGTCGACCCCCTCCGGGAAGCGGCGCAGGGTCAGGGGCCGGCCGGAGAGGTGGGGAACGATCGCCGGCGCGATCCGCGCGTAGTAGTCGATCACCTCGCCCTTGGTGAACTTCGGCTTCGGGTAGAGGACCTTGCCGAGGTTGGTGAGCTTCAGCTCCCGGCCCTCGACCTCGACGGTGCGGTCTGAGCCCGCCAAGCGCTAGGAGCGCGACTTCGCCTTCGAGCGCGAGCGGCTCGACGACTTGCTGCCCGACTTGGAGCCCGAGGACTTCGAGGTCTTCGACTTCGCCGGCTTCGCCTTGGCGCGGCCGCCGCCGTTGCCCTTCGAGGCGCCCTTGCCGAGGTCCTCGCCGCGCACTGCCGCGATCGACTCCTCCAGCGCCGCCATCAGGTCGGGGGCCTTGGTCGGCTCGGGCTCCTCGGAGGCGGAGGCGACGATCTCCTTGCCCTCGGCCTTCTGCTCGATCAGCGACAGCAGCTCCTCGCGGTACTCGTCGCGGTAGGCGCCGGGGTCGAAGTCGGCGGTCAGCGAGTCGATCAGCTTCTCGGCCATCTCGACTTCCTTCTTCTGCACCTTGGGCTTCTCCTGGGGCAGCACGTCGTCGAGCTCCTCAGGGGCGACGACCTCGTCGGCAAAGCGCATCGTCGTCATCGTCAGGACGCCGTCGTGGGCGCGGATCGCCGAAAGGTGCTCGCGGTTTCGCAGCACGAAGCGGGCGATCGCGGCCTTGCCGGATGACTCCATCGCTCGGGCCAGCAGCGAGTAGGCCTTCTCGGCTCCCTCGGCCGGGCCGAGGTAGTAGGGGTTCTCGAAGTAGATCGGGTCGATGCCGCCGATGTCGACGAAGTCCTGGATGTCGATCGAGCGGGTCTTCTTCGGGTCCAGCTCGGCCAGCTCGTCGCGGGTGAGAACGACATAGCGGTCGGGCGAGATCTCATAGCCCTTGACGATCTCCTCGTAGGCGACCTCGTCGTCGGTTCCCTCCGCGACCCGGCGGTGACGGACGCGGGCGCCGTCGGACTCGCGCAGCTCGTTGAAGCGGATCGTCTTCCGGGAGACCGCGCTGTAGAGCTTCACGGGCACGTTCAGCAGCCCGAAGGAGATCGTTCCTGACCAAATCGCTCTTGCCATCAGCTCACCTGTACCCGATTCTTCCAGGCTGGCGACCGCGGCCCTGCGACGTTATGACGAGCGAGAGGCTTCTTGCGCCCATGTGAGTGAGACCGCGGCGCGGCGCGAGACTCATCGCTGTGATCATGCAGCCGTGCTCTTCGAGCTGCGGGAAGTGTCGCTCCGGCGCGCCGGCCGGCTCGTCCTCGACTCGGTCTCGGCGACCCTTCCAGCCGGCGCGACCGCGATCGTCGGGCCCTCGGGCAGCGGCAAGTCGACCCTGCTGCGGCTTCTGAACCGGCTCGCCGATCCCGATTCGGGCAGCGTCTCCTATCGCGACAGACCGCTGACCGAGTGCGACCCGCTCGGGCTGCGCCGTGAGGTCTCACTGGTGCCGCAGCTGCCGGCGCTGCTGGGCGGGACCGTGGCCGACAACCTCGCCTACGCGGCCCGGCTTGCCGGCGTCGGGCCCGACCACGAGCGCTGCCTTGTGCACGCCGGCCTGGATGTGACCTTCGCCGATCGCGATGTCACCCAGCTCTCCGTCGGCGAGCAGCAGCGGGTGATGCTGGCGCGGGCGCTGGTCCAGGGCCCCCGGGTGCTGTTGCTCGACGAGCCCACCTCGGCGCTCGACGAGGCCGCCCGCGATGCCGTCGAGCTGACGCTCCGGGCGCTGCGGCGCGATCTCGAGATCTCGGTCGTCCTCGTCAGCCATGACGCCGAGCAGGCGCGACGGCTCGGGGAGTGGGTGGTGCGGATCGATGCCGGACGGATCGGCGAGTGCGGGCCGATCGAAAAGGTGCTCCATTGAGCTCGATCGAGGTCAGCCTCGCCGAGGTGCTCGGATCGGTCGCGCTGGTCGCGCTGGCCGCCGCGGTCTCCTTCTGGCGCGACGCCGACCTCGAGCGCGACATCGGCATCGCCCTGGTCCGCTCGTTCCTGCAGCTGACCGCGATCGGCTTCGTGATCCAGGCGATCTTCGACGCCGACACCTTGCTGCTGGTTCTCGCGCTGCTGATCGTGATGGTGGTGTTCGGGGCGTTCACGGCTCGCGCCCGAGCCAGGAACGTGCCGGCGGCCTTCTGGCCGCTGCTGATCGCCCTGGCGCTGGCCGGGGCCGCAACCCTCGGCTTGGTGGTCGCACTGGGGATCTTCGAGCCCGAGCCCCGCTACCTGGTCCCGGTCGGGGGCATGGTGATCGGCAACGCGATGACCGCCTCGGCGGTGGCGCTGAACCGCCTCGGCGACGAGATGAGCGAGGCGCGGCCACGAATCGAGGCGACCCTTGCGCTCGGCGCGACGTCCCGCGAGGCCGCGGCGCCGATCGTGCGCCGCTCGCTTCGCAGCGGCATGATCGCGCTGGTCGACTCGACCAAGACGACGGGGCTGATCTTCTTCCCGGGGACGATGGTCGGGATGCTGCTCGCGGGCGCCGACCCGGTGGACGCGGTGCGGCTGCAGCTGATCCTCCTCTACACGCTGCTGGGCAGCGTCGCGATTGCCGCCCTTGTCGCGACGACGCTCGCCTACCGCAACTTCTTCACTCCGGCGCACCAGCTGCGGGAGCCCGAAGCTCTGCGATGACTACGCCGCTCGGCTCCGAGAGTCCCGGGGACCGGAGACCTCCGGTGTGGCGCTTTCCTCCCGCATAGCGCGAGTTTCGCGCCACATGGCCGCCCGTAGACTCGACCGCGGTGACCGCAACCCAGCGCTTCACGCTGATCGCCGCGATCCTCGGCCGCCGGAGCCAATGCCTCGACCGAGGCCTTCCACCTCGGGCTCGCGATCGCCGGGATCCTGCCGAGAACTCGGTCGCCTCGCGCTCGCCCTTCTCGGGCGAGTGCCGGTGCCGGCAGCGGCATCGACACCGCTCTATAGCCTCAGCAACCGGGTGAAGATCTTCTCCGGCATCCAGCCCACCGGCCGAAAGCACCTCGGCAACTACATCGGTGCGATCCGCCAGTACGTCGAGGGCCAGGAGCGGGGCGACCCGGCGATCTACTGCATCGTCGACCTGCACGCGATCACGGTCGATTACGACGCCGCGGAATTACGTCAGCGCCTCTACGACACGACGGCGATTCTGCTTGCCGCCGGGCTCGACCCCGCTCGTTGCATCCTCTTTCGCCAGTCCGACGTCCGCGAGCACAGCGAGCTGACCTGGCTGCTCTCGTCGGTGACGGCCTGGGGCGACCTCAACCGCATGCACCAGTGGAAGGAGAAGCGGGAGCTGCTCGAGGGCCGGTCGCAGGCGTTCGTCCCTTCGGGGCTGTTCTTCTATCCGGTCCTGCAGGCGGCCGACGTGCTGGCCTACCGCGCCGACGAGGTCCCGGTCGGCGACGACCAGCGCCAGCACATCGAGCTGATGCGGGAGATCGCCCGCCGCTTCAACGAGCGCTTCGGCGAGACCCTGGTCGAGCCCGAGCACCGGATCCCGGAGGTCGGAGCGCGGGTGATGGACCTGCAGGAACCGGAGCGCAAGATGTCGACGACGGGGGGCAGCGAAGCCGGGACGGTCTACGTCCTCGACGAGCCCGACGTCATCCGGCGCAAGGTCGGCAGCGCGGTCACCGACTCGGGGCGGGAGATCGTCCGCGACGACGGCAAGCCCGGAATCAGCAACCTGATCGAGATCGCCGCCGTGGCGCGCGGAGTCGATCCCGCCGCGGTCGAGCGTGAGTTCGAGGGCGCCGGCTACGGCGACTTCAAGAGCGGGGTGGCGGAGACCGTGGTCGAGCTGCTGGCCCCGGTGCGCGACCGCTACGCGGAGCTGCGGGCCGACGAGGCGGCGCTGGAGGCGACCCTCTCCGCCGGGGCCGAGAAGGCCCGCGAGATCGCCGCCGCGACCCTCGCCGACGTGCGGGAGCGGATGGGGGTCGGGTCGCCCGGGGACGGGCGATCCAGCTGAGGGGGACGGGTTCCCCGCTAGGGTTCGCGGCGATGAGACTCCGCTGCCGTCTCGCCGTCCTGCTCGCGCTGCTCCTGTTGCCGGTCGCGGTGGCCCAGGCCGCGATCCCACTGCAGAACCCAAAGGGTCAGCCGGTGGACAGTTCGCAGGGTGGAACCACCCAGGCCGGGGCCGCCACCCGGTTCAACATCCACATCGAGTTCGGCGGTTCCGAGCACATCAAGGACCTCACCCAGCAGCTTCCCAAGGGGATCAGCCCCGATGCCTTTGCGCCGACCTGCCCCGTCGAGACCTTCCTGGCCGACGGATGCCCGGCCAACACCCAGATCGGAATCACCACCGTGACGTTGACGATCATGGGGGCGGTCGGGGGTGAGGAGGTCTCGGGCCGGGTCTACTACACCGCGCCGACCCCGGAGGACGTGTACCCGGGTCTCGGCATTGTGCTCGACGCACCGACCGGGAAGACCTACCAGCGCGGGAAAACCCAGGTCAACCCGCAGCTCAATGTGCTGGAGACGATCATCAGAGACTTTCCCCAGACGACCGGGCCGCCGTTCAATATCCCGATCAGGATCGACGCGATCGACATCGAGCTGTTCGCCTCCTTCATCAAGAACCCCGCGAGCTGCGACACCGTGGCCACTCGCTTCTTCGTCACCAGCTACGAGGACCCGGGGACGACCAGCACGGCCGAGGCTCCTTTCACGCCGACTGGCTGTGCTTCGCCGCCGCCGCCTCGTTGTAACGGCAAGTTGGCGACCAAGGTGGGAACCGGAGGCCGGGACGTCCTCCGCGGGACCGGCCGGCGCGACGTGATCCTCGGCCTCGGCGGCAACGACGTGCTCTCCGGCCTGGGCGGCAACGACGTCCTCTGCGGCGGCGGCGGCCGGGACACGCTGCGCGGCGGCGGCGGCAGGGACCTGCTGCTCGGCGGAGCCGGCGTCGACGTGCTGCGCGGCGGCCAGGGCGTCGACGTCCTTCGCGGCGGCGCCGGCGCCGACGACCAGCGCCAGTAGCCCGGCCGCCGATCTGCGGCCGACCCGCGCTCTAGGCTTTCCGCCGGTGAGCGTTCGCGAGCTGGAGCTCGACCTCGACGTCTTCGCGGGGCCCTTCGACCTGCTGCTGGCGGTCGTCCTGCGCGAGGAGATCAGCCTGCTCGAAGTCGAGCTGGGCGAGGTGGTCGTCGCCTACGTCGAGCACCTCGAGCGCGAGGGCGAGCTCGACCTCGAGGTCGCGACCGAGTTCCTGCTTCTGATCGCGGTGCTGCTGGAGCTGAAGTCGCGCCTGATGCTCCCCGGCGCCGAGGAGGAGATCGGCGAGATCGGCGCCGAGGAGGCGGTCGAGGAGCTGCTGGCCCGGATGCTCGAGTACCGCCGCTACCGCGATGCCGCCGCGATGCTCGCCGAGCGCTTCGAGTCCGAGCGGGGCTACCTGTACCGGTCGGCGCCGCTGCCGCCGGAGCTGCGCCGGGTGGCGCTGGACGCGGCCACGGCCGCCTACGAGCCCGACCAGCTCGCCGCCGCCCTCGGCGACCTGCTGGCCGTCCCGCCGGCCCCCGACACCAGCCACATCCGGCCGACGGTCTCGCTGGAGCGACGGCTGCGGGCCCTGCGGGACGTCCTCTCGGCGCATCCCCGCTTCGACTTCGACGAGCAGTTCGGCGGCCAGGATCGACTGACCCAGGCGGTGACCCTGTTCGCGCTGCTCGAGCTCTACCGCAAGGGCGAGGTGACCTGGGACCAGCGGGCGGCTTTCGGGCCGATCACGATCAGCCGTCAGGAGGAAGCCGGTGAGCGAGCTCAGTAGGACCATCGAAGCCTTGCTGTACCTGTC
Organism: uncultured Actinomycetes bacterium; assembly: GCA_963793785.1. GTDB lineage: Bacteria > Actinomycetota > Thermoleophilia > Solirubrobacterales > 70-9 > CAWCBH01. The sequence continues at coordinate 1,387,251 of CAWCBH010000003.1, read as the reverse complement.
GCCGCAGCCGGTCAGCGCCGAGGAGCTGGCCGAGGCGACGGAGAGCGCGCGCCGGGCAGGTCGCGGAGGCGATCGAGTTGCTGCGCGAGGACCTCGCCGAGGGCCGGCGCGGGATCGTCCTGCGCGAGGTCGCGGGCGGGTTCGCCCTCGCCTCGGATCCGCAGGCAGAGGCGGCGGCGCGGCGGCTGCTGGCCAAGCCGCGCACCCCGCCGCTGACCCAGGCCCAGGCGGAGACGCTGGCGATCATCGCCTACCTGCAGCCGGTGTCGCGGCCCGAGGTCGCCCGGATCCGCGGCGTCGCTTCGGAGTCGGCGGTGCAGACGCTGACCGAGCGCGGCCTGATCGAGGAGTCGGGGCGCTCGCGATTCGGGGCGATGATCTTTCGCACCACGGCGCTCTTCGAGCGTCTCTTCGGGCTGGCCGGGCTCGACCAACTGCCGGACCCCTCCCGTTTCGATCCGACTCCGGAGGACGAGCGCGAGCTGCGCGACCGGCTGCTGCGGGCCGGAGAGCAGCGCGCCGAGGTCTAACCGGCGATGTCGCAGGAGAACGTGGAGATCGCTCGGGAGGCCTACGAGGCGTTCCTGCAAGGGGACGCGGAAAAGACAGCACAGCTGGTCGATCCCGAGGTTGAGATGCACGGCACCGTCGGCGGGCTTGAAGAGGGCCGGATGGCCCATGGTCAGTCCGAGATCGAAGAGACGTTCGAGAAAGAGGATCTGGAGGCGTGGGAGGAGCGCCGCCTGGAGGCGGAGGAGTTCATCGACGCCGGCGACAACGTCGTTGTGCTCCTGCACGAATACCGGCGCGGAAAGGGCAGCGGAGTCGAGCTGGAGCTCAAGACCGCAGTTGTCCTGGCGGTCAGTGGAGGACGGGTGGTTCGCATCCAGGGCTATATGGATCGGGATGCGGCCCTCAAAGCCGTCGGGCTCGCTTAGCCGCTTCGCTGAGGCCACCTAGCCCGTCCGGACCGGCGGCCGGGCGCCGGGACGCAACAATGCCGCGGTGCGCCTGTCGCGTTACCTCGCCCATTGCGGCGTCGCCTCCCGCCGCGCGGCCGAGCAGATCATCGCCTCCGGCCGGGTCACGGTCGGCGGCGAGGTCGTGCGCGACCCGGCCCGCGACGTCGGCGAGGACTCGGAGGTGCTCGTGGACGGGGGGCGGGTGCAGCCGGAGGCGCACGAGGTGTGGGCGGTCAACAAGCCTCCCGGCGTCGTCTCCACGGCGCACGAGCCGGGCTCGCGCAAGGCCGTCGTCGAGCTGGTCGAGTCGGCTGCCCGCCTCTATCCGGTCGGGCGCCTCGACGTCGACTCCACCGGCCTGCTGCTGCTGACCAACGACGGCGAGCTTGCCAACCGGCTCACGCATCCCCGCTACGGGGTCCGCAAGGTCTATCGCGCGACGCTGCGGCGGCCGCCGGCCGAGCGTGACCTGCGGCGGCTGGAGCGGGGGGTGAAGCTGGAGGACGGGGTCACCGCTCCCGCCCGTGTGCGCCGCCGCGGCGAGCTCGAGGTCGAGCTCGAGATCCGCGAGGGCCGCAACCGGCAGGTGCGGAGGATGATCGAGGCGATCGGGAACGAAGTCAGCGCGCTGGCGCGGATCCGCTTCGGTGCGGTCGAGCTCGGCGACCTCGAGCCGGGCGACAGCCGCCGCCTCGGCGGTGAAGAGGTCGCCCGCCTCTGGGAAGATGCGCGCCCCCGAAAGGCCCCGCCGAAGCCGATGAGAAGACGCCGACCCGCAAACAGAAAGGGACCCCGTTGAGCGAGCGCCTCTTCGCCGTGCGGGGCGCCGTTCAGGCGGACGCGAACCAGCCCGACGCGATCGTCGCGGCGACGGAGCAGCTGATGCGGGAGCTCCTGGAGCGCAACGGGCTCGAACCCGGAAACCTGGTCAGCTGTCTGTTCACGACCACCGGCGACCTCGATGCGGAGTTTCCCGCCGTGGCGGCGCGAAACCTCGGTCTGGAGGCCGTGCCGCTGCTCTGCGCCCGCGAGATCGACGTCCCGGGTGCGATGGCGAGGGTGATCCGGGTGATGGTCCATTACCACGCCGCCGACGGCCACCAGCCCGCGCACACCTATATCGGCGAGGCACGGCGACTGCGCTCGGACCTGCACGCGGCACAGTGAGTGCGGCGCGAGGCGCGCGTCTACGTCTGATTCTTCGCGGCGCCGAGCAAAGCACGAACATTTATGCGGAGTACCAGTACCGTCAGGCGACGATGACCGTCACCTTCGCCGAGAAGCTCGCCCGGATGCCGGGCTACCGGGCCGGCGTTCCCGCCGGCGCCGCGCCCGAGTCGGTGGCCGCCGGCGACGTCGCCCAGCTCGCCTCCAACGAGTCGCCGATCCCGCCCCACCCGAAGGTGGTGGAGGCGATCGAGCGGGCAGCCGGGGCGATGAACCGCTACCCGGACCCCGCCGCGACGCTGCTGCGGCGCCGGATCGCCGAGCGCTTTGAGACCGAGCCGGGGCGGATCGTGGTCGGCAACGGCTCCTGCGAGATCCTCCTCGCCGCCGCCGAGGCGCTCTGCGAGCCGGGGGCGGAGATCGTCTACGCGTGGCCGGCCTTCTCGATGTACCCCTACCTGCCGGCCCTGTCGGGAGCGCGGGAAGTGCGGGTGCCGCTCGGCGAGGGCTACGTCCACGACCTCGAGGCGATTGCGGCCGAGGTCACCGCGGCGACCCAGCTGGTCCTGCTCTGCAACCCCAACAACCCGACCGGCACCTACCTGGCGGCGTCCGAGGTGGGCGCCTTCTGCGAGCGCCTTCCCGGCCACGTCACGGTGATCCTCGACGAGGCCTACATCGAGTTCCAGCAGACCGACGACCCCGACACCACGGTCGACCTGCTGGCCGACTTCCCGAACCTGGTCGTGCTGCGGACCTTCAGCAAGTGCTACGGGCTGGCCGGGCTGCGGGTCGGCTACGCGATCGCGCCGGCCGCCTTCCGCACCGCGGTCGACGCGGTGCGCCAGCCGTTCAGCGTCAACGCGATCGCCCAGGCCGCCGCCGCGGAGGCCGTCCTGCACTCCGACGACGTCCTCGAGCGGGTCGAGCAGACGATCGTCGAGCGGGTCACCGTCGAGGAGGAGCTGAGCGGGATCGGCCTGCGGACCGCTGAGACGCAGGCCAACTTCTCCTGGGTCGATCTCGGCGAGGCCGACGAGCACGCGGTCGTCGAGGGACTGGAACAGCGCAAGGTCCTGGTCCGCCCCGGCACTCCGCTCGGCGGGCCGGGGCACATCCGGGTCACCTACGGCACCCACGCCGAGAACCAGCGCTTCCTGGCCGCCTTGCAGGACCTGGTTTAGGGCGGCGCGCGGCTGGACGCACCCGTCGCCAACTGCTACAAAGCAAAGCGACGTGAAGCAGAAGGGCACTGACGCGAGCACCACCGGCGACCGCGCCGCGCTCGCGCCTGCCCCGCGCTACTCCTGGTATTGGCGATTTAGCTAGGCGTCCGGCCCGCGACCCTGCGTCGCGACCCGATCTCCACCTCGCCGGGCGCCATCCCACCCGCATTGCGTGCGCGAATCGGGCTCGCAGGCACCAGAAAGTACGATCTTCCGGCTTTGGAGAGAGGTAGCGACAAGATGGTGATTGGAGTCAAGGAACAGGTGCGAGACCGGGTCCGCGACCTGCGGATCGACCGGATCGTGGAGCTGGTCCCGCCGGTAAGCCTGCTCGAGGAGCTGCCCCTGGGCGGGCAGCGGGAGGGACTCGTGGTCGACGGCCGCGCCGCGGTTGCCGCCGTGCTCGATGGGAGCGACGACCGGCTGCTGGTCGTGGTCGGGCCTTGCAGCGTCCACGATGTCGATGCGGCGCTTGACTACGCCCGCCGCCTCGCCGGCGCCGCCGACGAGCTCGGCGAGGACCTGCTGGTCGCGATGCGTGTCTATTTCGAGAAGCCGCGCACCACCACCGGCTGGAAGGGGCTGATCAACGATCCCCATCTGGACGGCTCCGGCGACGTCAACTCCGGCCTGCAGCTCGCCCGCCAGCTGATGCTCGAGGTGCTCGACCTCCGCCTGCCGATCGGCTGCGAGTTTCTCGACCCGATCACTCCCCAGTACATCTCCGACGCGGTCGCCTGGGGTGCGATCGGCGCCCGCACGACCGAGAGCCAGATCCATCGCCAGCTCGGCTCCGGGCTCTCGATGCCGATCGGCTTCAAGAACCGCACCGACGGCGACGTCCAGGTTGCGGTCGACGCGGTCCGGGCTGCGGCGGCGTCCCACGCCTTCGCCGGCATCGACGACAACGGCGTTCCGGCGATCCTGCACACGACCGGAAACCCCGACGGTCACATCATCCTGCGAGGCGGAAAAGGCGCCCCCAACTTCGATTCGGAGGCGGTCGAGGCGGCGCTGGCCCAGCTCCGCGCCGCCGAGCTGCCGCAGCGACTGCTGATCGACGTCTCCCATGACAACAGCCGCAAGGACCCCGACCGCCAGGCAAGCGCCGCGATCGACGTCGCAGCCCAGGTCGAGGCCGGAAACCGGGCGATCGTCGGCGTGATGCTGGAGTCGTTCCTGGTCGCAGGGCGCCAAGAGCTGACCGGGGAGCTCGTCTACGGACAGTCGATCACCGACCCCTGCATGGACTGGAAGAGCACGGTCTCGACGCTGGAGCGCCTCGCCGCAGCGGTCAGGGCGCGCCGCGGCAAATGAAGGTCGCCGTCCTCGGCGTGGGCCTGATCGGCGGCTCGATCGGGCTGGCGGCTAGGCGGCGCCTGCAGGCCGAGATCCGCGGCTATGACCCCGACCCGGCGACTCTCGCAGCGGCAAGCGGGGTCGGGGCGATAGATCACGGCGCCGACAGCGTCGCCGAGGCCTGCGAAGGCGCGGAGCTCGTCTTCTGCGCCGCTCCGGTCGGCGGCTTGCCCGACCTGGCCCGAGAGGCGCTGCAGGCCAGCGGCGATGACTGCGCGGTCACCGACGTCGGCTCGACGAAGCGCCAAATCGTCGCCGCCCTGGGATCCGACGAACGGTTCATCGGCGGCCACCCCCTGGCCGGGGCGGAGACGTCGGGAGTCGGCAACGCCCGCGAGGACCTGTTCAGCGGAGCGCGCTGGTACTTGACGCCGACCGAGCGCTCGGGCGGGCTCCTCTACGACCGCCTGCAGCGGTCGATTGCCGAGCTCGGCGCCCGCCCGCAGGCGATCGACGCCGAGACCCATGACCGGCTGATGGCGACAGTCAGCCACCTACCGCACGTGATCGCCAACGTCCTCGTCGGCGAGGCGCTGGAGCAGCTCAGCTCCGATTCCGAGCGTGCGCCCGAGATCGGCCCGAGCCTGCGCGATTCGACCCGCGTCGCCGGCGCCAACCCGGCCATCTGGGGCGACATCTTCGCGACCAACAGCGAAGCCGTCGCCAGCGCCGCCGATGCGGTGGCCGAGCGGCTGCGCGAGGCGGCGGCGCTGATCCGCAGCGCCGATGGGGAGGCGGTGCGCAGCTGGCACGCGAGCGCCGGCGACGCTCGCAGGTCGCTGCTGGAGGGAGAAATGGCCGGCGGACCGCTGCAGGAGCTCCGTGTCCGGGTGCCCAACCGGCCAGGCACCGTCGCCGAGCTGGCGCTGGCGCTGGGCCGGGCCGGGGTCAACATCGAGGACATGGCGCTCTACCCCGCCCAAGACATGGAGTCGGGGGCGGTGTCGCTGTGGATCGCCGGCGCTGAGCAGGCCGAGCGCGCCCTGGAGCTGGTCCGGGAGCTGGGGCACGGCGCCAGCGTGGTCGGATCCGAGGTCCCTTGAGCGAGCCCAAGCGCAGGGGCTTTGCGCCCGCCGGGGCGCTGCGCGGGTCGCTGCGCCCGCCGGGGGACAAGTCGATCTCCCATCGCGCGGCGCTGATCGCGGCGATGGCAGAGGGGCGGACCGAGGTCGACGGCTTTCTGGACTCCGCCGACACGCGGGCGACCCTGAACGCCGCCCGTGCCGTCGGGGCGGTGGTCGACCACAGCGACGGCGAGACCGGCCTCTCGGTGCGCATCTCCGGCGTCGGACTGCGGGGCGCCGGAGAGGCGGCTATCGACGTCGGCAACGCCGGCACGCTCCTGCGGCTGCTGCCGGGCTGGCTCGCGGGGCAGCCCCGGGGTGCCTGGAGCCTCGACGGTGACGAGTCGATTCGCCGCCGGCCCGTCGACCGGATCGCCGAACCGCTGCGGGAGATGGGGGCCGAGATCCGCTGCCGTGACGATCGCCTGCCGCCGCTCGAGGTCGAGGCGGCGCCGCTGCGCGGGATCGACTACCGGCTGCCGGTCGCGAGCGCGCAGGTCAAGTCCTGCCTGCTGCTGGCGGCGCTGCTGGCCGAGGGGCCGACGACGATCCGCGAGCCGGCCCCGAGCCGCGACCACACTGAGCGGATGCTGAGCGCCGCCGGCGTCGACCTGAGCCGGGACGGGGATGCGATCAGCGTTCGCCCCGTCGATGCGCTGGAGCCGGGACCGATCGCCGTCCCGGGCGACTTCTCCTCGGCGGCCTTCTTCCTGCTCGGGGCGCTGATCGTGCCCGGCAGCGAGTTGACCCTGACCGGCGTCGGACTCAACCCGACCCGCCTCGGGGCCCTGGCGATCCTGGAGCGGATGGGAGGGCGGATCGAGACCGAGGTCGAGTCCGAGGCGGGAGGCGAGCCGGCGGGGCGGATCCGGGCTCGCGCATCGGAGCTGGTCGGGACCGAGGTCGGCGCCGAGGAGGTGCCGCTGGCGATCGACGAGCTGCCGCTGATCGCGCTGGCGGGCTGTTTCGCACGAGGCGAGACCGTGATCCGCGACGCGGCCGAGCTGCGGGCCAAGGAGTCAGACCGGATTGCGAGCGTGGTCGCCGCGCTGACGGCGCTCGGAGGTGACGCCGAGGCGACCGCGGACGGCTTGATCGTCAGGGGCGGCGGGGAACTGCGCGGGGGCCTGGTCTCCGCAGCCGGGGATCACCGCATCGCGATGCTGGGAGCGATCGCCGGGCTCGCCTCGATCGACGGAGCCCAGGTGGACGGCGTCGAGGCGATCGAGGTCAGCTACCCGGGCTTTGAGCGCGACCTGGCGTCACTGGCGCGCTGACCTAGGCGTTGCGCAGGCTCGGGTGTCCGTCGCCGGGCCAGGGGGCGAGGACGAGAAGCAGCCGCGAGTCCTCCACCGCCCGCACCTCGTGGCGCTCGTTGGGGTCGAACGTCGCCATCAACCCGGGGCCGCCGCCGACGCTGGTGCCGCCGGAGTCCTCGACCTCGATCTTCCCCGAGACGACGACCAGCAGCGCCCGCTCATGGACCTGGTGCTCGCCGAGCATCTCACCGGCGGGAAGCTGGATCACGATCGCCCGCCCCTCGGCGTCGGAATCGATCACCTCTGGCTGGCTGAGGCTTGACGTCGAGGCTGGTCAGGTCCCAGGTCTGCATGCACTCCTCCGCGGTTGCTTGCTCGAAACATATCTACGCTGCAGCCCATGGTGATCGCGATCGACGGACCGGCCGGAGCGGGCAAGTCATCGGTCGCAAGGGCGGTGGCGGGCGCGCTCGGGATCACCTATCTGGACTCGGGTGCGATGTATCGCTGCGCGGCGCTGGCCGGGCTGGAGCAGGGTGTGAACCCCGAGGACGCCGGGGGAATGGGCGCACTGGCGCGCTCGCTGTCGATCGAGCTTGCCGACGGGCGGGTCTGCCTCGACGGCCGCGACGTGACCGACGAGATTCGCGATCCTGCCGTGACCTCGGCGGCGTCGGTTGTCTCGGTCCACCGGGAGGTTCGCGAGGCAATGGTCGAGCGCCAGCGGGCGCTGATCGCCGCCGGCGACTACGTCGCCGAGGGTCGCGACATCGGCACCGTCGTCAGTCCCGACGCGCCGCTGAAGGTCTTCCTGACCGCCTCCGAGCAGGAGCGGGCCCGCCGGCGAGCGACCGAGAGCGGCGAGGAGCCGGAAGCGGTCCTGGTCGCACAGCGGGCACGCGACGATCGCGACCGCGTCCGCGAGCACGGGGCGCTGAGACCGGCCGAGGACGCGATCGAGGTCGACACCACCGGCCTCTCGCTCGACGAGGTCGTCGAACAGGTCGTCGCGGCCGCGCGGGAGCGGGGCCTGCCGTGAGCAGCGTGCCGACGGTGGCGGTGGTCGGGTTTCCGAACGTCGGCAAGAGCACGCTCGTCAACCGGCTGGCCGGCGGGCGCGACGCCGTTACGCACGCCGAGCCCGGGGTGACGCGGGACCGCAAGCGGCTGCGTTGCGAGTGGAACGGGGTTGCCTTCGACCTCGTCGACACGGGCGGAATCGACCTCCTCGACGACGCCGAGCTGGCCCGCGACGTGCAGCGATCGGCGCGCGAGGCGATCGCCGAGGCGGAGGTCGTGTTGCTGGTCGTCGACGCGCGGGCCGGCCTGCGCCCGGGCGACGCCGAGCTGGCGGCGACGCTGCGCGGCTCCGCGGTCCCGGTTCGGGTGGTGGCGAACAAGGTCGATCGGCCCGGCGAGGAATACCTGGGGGCGGAGCTGAACAAGCTCGGGCTGGGGGAGCCGCTGCCGGTGTCCGCCACCCACGGGCTCGGAGCCGGCGATCTCCTCGATCAGGTCGTCGAGCTGCTCGGCGATCGGGCGCCGGCGGCCGCCGGCGACGGCGCCGTGCGGGTGGCGGTGATCGGCAGGCCCAACGTCGGCAAGTCCTCGCTGGTCAACGCGCTGCTCGGGTCCGAGCGGGTGATCGTCTCCGCCGCCGCCGGCACGACCCGCGACGCGATCGACACCGAGGTGGAGATCGGAGGTCGCAGCGTGTTGTTGATCGACACGGCCGGCTTGCGCCGCCGCGCGAAGGTGGCGGGCAGCGTCGACTACTACGCCCAGCTTCGCTCCGAGCGCGCCGCCGAGCGGGCCCACGTGGCGCTGATCGTCTGCGACGCCTCCGAGGGCCTGACCGCCGAGGACTTCCGGGTCGCCGACCTGGCGATGCGCTCGGACTGCGCGACGCTGCTGGCGCTCAACAAGTGGGACGTCACCCGCACCGACCTCGATGACGCCCAGGCTCGCGCGGCCCGGAAGATGCGGCTGCGACCCCCTGTCGTCACCTGCTCGGCGCTGACCGGGCGCAACGTGTCGAAGCTCCTCGACCAGGCGCTGGCGCTGGCGGATCGGGCCGCGGAGCGGATCCCGACCCCGGAGCTGAACCGGCTCGTCGGCGACGTCGCCGCCCGTACGCCACCCCCGTCGCGGCGGGGCCGGCGGCTGCGTCTCTACTACGCGGCCCAGATCGGCGTCAGCCCGCCCCGGTTCGCGATCCAGGTCAACGACCGGCGGCTGCTGACCCGCGACTGGTCCTATCACCTCGAGAACCGGCTCCGCGAGGCCTACGCGTTGCAGGGGGTGCCGCTGGTCCTCGAGTTCGTGCCCCGCACGCGCCGCAAGCGCGCTCGCACCTCGGCCCCGACTGGGCGGGCGGCCGGCGACGGTCGGGTATAACCGCCGAGCCTTGCGACGACCGCGAATCCCCAGGCCGCGACCGGCGGCAGCCGGCCGCTCCCTGCGCGGGCTCTGGTTTCAGCGCTCGCTCACGTTTCGCCGGCGCCTGGCGGCGGTCGTCCTGATCCTCGGCCTCTACGCGCTGATTCGCCTGGTGCCGTTGCCGGGGGTGTCGTGCGAGCTCTCGCCCGCCAAGGAATGCCCGCCGGACGACGAAGCAATCGCCTTCGTGCCCGCCGACGCTTTTGCCTACGCGCACCTCAACCTGGACCCCGACTCGAGCCAGTACGAGAACGCCGCTGAGCTTGCCGATCGCTTTCCCAACTTCGTCACGATCGCGCAGGGCTCGTTCCGGGCCCTCGGGCCGGGCGTGCAGGTCGACCTGGCAGACGACGTCTTCGAGTGGATCGGCGACGAGGCTGCCGCCGCGCAGCTCGTCGACCCGGCCGGAGACCCGGCCTTGCTGTTGGCGCTGGCGATCGGCGACCCTGCGGGAGCCAGTGCTTTCCTGGCGGAGATCGGCGGCGCGGCGTCGGAGGTGACGCCGTATCGCGGCGTCGACGTCAGCACCTACCGGGACGGTCTCGCGAGCGCCGAGAGCGACGGCTTCCTGCTGCTGGGGCGGGCGGCTGCGGTGCGGGCGGGGATCGACGCTTCCGCCGCCGAGGTGGAGCCGCTCTCCGAGGATGACGAGGCCCAGCGGGCGCGCGACGAATTGCCCGCGGACCGCCTCGCCGACGTCTACGTCTCCCGGGACGGAATCGAGGCCCTGCTGGCCGACCGCGGTGGGGTCGCGGACCAACTCGACACCTTCACCGACTTCGATGCCAGCGAGGGGATCACCGCCGCGCTCACCGCCGGCGAAGCAGGGCTGGAGGTCGAGCTCACCTCGCAGCTCGACCCCGATGCCGCCGAGGCGGCTCCAAGCTTCTTCTCGGCCTTTCCTGCCTTCGAGCCGTCGCAGGCATCGCGGTTCGCCTCCGACACCCTTGCCCTGCTCGCGGTCGGCGAGCCGTCGCAGACCGTCGGGTTGCTGCTCGACCAGGCCGAGGCCGCGTTCCCGGGGATCGCCGACGCCGTCGAGCGGCTCGACGCCGACCTCTCGACCGCCGGCGGATCCGGCATCGAACGCGACTTGCTGCCGCTCTTGGAGGGCGAGGCTACGATCGGCGTCACCCCCGCCCAGCCGGTCCCCTACGTGACCGCCGTCTTCGACGACGTCGACGAGCAGCAGGCGCGCGAGGTCGTTGCCGGCCTGCAGGCGCCGCTGATCTCGGCCTTCGATCCCCTTGTCACCGGGCGGGCGCCGACCCTGTCCACCAGCGAGGTGCAAGGGGTCGAGATTCGCAGCGTCGGTCTCAGCGCCGGATTCGAGCCGTCCTACGCCGTGTTCGAGAACCGGCTCGTCGTCGCCACCGATCCGGCCGGTGTCGAGCAGGCGATCGAGGGCTCGGACAACCTTGCCGAGAGCGAGGACTACCGCGACGCGACGGAACCCGTCGGGGGCGAGGTCTCGGCGCTAGTCTTCCTCAACCTCGCCGGGCTGGTCAGGCTCGCCGAGCCGAGAGGACTGGCCGAGATCGTCTCCGCGTTCCAGGAGGATCTGGCGAGGCTTCGGGCGCTCGGCCTGAGCGTCGAAAGCAGCGGCGACCGTCTTCAGACGAGCGTTTTCCTGCACATCGAGTAGCCAAGGAGATCGACCCCAACATGTGCCCCTACCAGCCACTCGCCGAGGGCGAGTACCTGTTCACGTCGGAGTCGGTGACCGAGGGGCACCCCGACAAGATCTGCGACCAGATCTCCGACGGCGTCCTCGACGCGGTGATGGCCGACGATCCGAACGGCCGGGTCGCCTGCGAGACGCTCGTCAACACGGGCCTCGTCGTCGTCTCCGGCGAGATCACCACCGAGACCTACGTCGACATCCCGCGGATCGCCCGCGAGACGATCAAGCGGATCGGCTATGACCGCGCCAAGTACGGCTTCGACGCCGAGACCTGCGCGGTGATCACCGCGATCGACGAGCAGTCGTCCGACATCGCCCAGGGCGTCGACCAGGCCTATGAATCGCGTACCGGCCGCGGCGACGGTGACGAGGAGCTCGACCGGGCCGGCGCCGGCGACCAGGGAATGATGTTCGGCTACGCGAGCAACGAGACCCGGGCGCTGATGCCGATGCCGATCCAGATCGCCCACACGCTGGCCAAGCGCCTGGCCGAGATTCGCAAGGCGGAGGTCGTTCCCTATCTGCGGCCCGACGGCAAGACCCAGGTCACGGTCCGCTACGAGCACGACCGCCCGGTCGAGATCTGCAAGCTGCTGATCTCGACCCAGCACGCCCCCGACCTCGACGCCGAGGCGCTGATCAAGCCCGACCTCTGGGAGCACGTCGTCGAGCCGGTCCTGCACGAGGACTACAAGGAGCTGTTCACCGAGCGCGAGCTGCTCGACAACTTCCTCGTCAACCCGACCGGCAAGTTCGAGATCGGCGGGCCGATGGGCGACGCCGGCCTCACCGGCCGCAAGATCATCGTCGACACCTACGGCGGCGCCGCCCGCCACGGCGGCGGCGCCTTCTCGGGCAAGGACCCCTCAAAGGTCGACCGCTCGGCCGCCTACGCGGCCCGCTACGTGGCCAAGAACGTCGTCGCCGCCGGACTCGCGGATCGCTGCGAGATCCAGGTCGCCTACGCGATCGGCGTCGCCCACCCGGTCTCGCTGATGGTCGCAGACCTTCGGCACCGGCAAGATCTCCGACACCGAGATCGCCCGCATCGTCGAGGAGCACTTCGACCTGCGCCCGGGCGCCTTCCGCCGCGAGCTCGACCTGCACCGGCCGATCTTCCAGAAGACCGCCGCCTACGGCCACTTCGGCCGCGACGACCGCGACTTCAGCTGGGAGCGCACCGACCGCGTCGAGGAGCTGCGCCGAGCGGCCGGCCTCGAGACCGGCGAGACCGCTCCGGTCTCCTAGCGCTGCTCAGGCCTAGCGCTGCGGAGGCTGGGCCTCGCCGAGGCCATGGCTGCCGGGCGCGGAGGCGCCGGTCGCCTGATCCACCTTATGGACGACGTCGCCCGGCTCGGCGACGCCGGCGAAGATGAAGTAGTAGTTGCGTCGGAGGCCGCGGTGTCGAAGTCGACGTCGCCGATCTGCATCACCCGCTGGAAGGCGGATTGGCTGTAGTTGACGTTCTGGACCCGCTCCAGGCGTGTCTCCTGGATCTCCCGCGAGACGATCGCCCCGCTTGATGTTCAGTCGCCGGTTGGTGATCGTGTAGGTCGTCGCGACGCGCTTGATGAAGCCGACCAGCACGGTGGCGGCGATGATCACCAGGACGATCAGGAAGACGAGGCCGTTGTCGTCGCTGGCCAGCGAGGCCACGACTCCGACGATCGCCGCGATCAGGATCCCCTTCAGGTAGAAGCCGAGGATCGCCCGCCAGGACGGGTGGCCTTCGAAGATCACCTGCTCACCCGGGCTGAGGTTGAGGCTCACTCAACGAGCATATTTGAGGCCACCGGGCGACGCCAGCCCCGCGTCCGCGGCGCCTCGTAGCGTGGGCGCATGGCGATTGCCCGGGTCGAGCCGCTGACCACAGCCCGCGCCCTGCGGGGCCCGTTCGACTACCGCCTTCCTGCCGAGATGGCCGATGTCGGGGTCGGGACCGTCTTGCGGGTCCCCTTCGGGCCGCGGCGCCTGCTCGGGGTGGTGGTAGAGCTGGCCGAGTCCTCGGAGCTGCCGCCGGAGCGGCTTGCGGAGCCGATCGGCGCCTTGGAGGCGGGCGTCTCGCCGGAGCTGGTCCGGCTGGGCCTCTGGGTCGGGCGCGAGTACTGCTCGACCCCGTCGCGGGGGCTCAGCCTCGTCCTGCCGCCCGGGACCGGCGCCGGGGGGCAGCGGGTGCGGGCCCGAAGCGAGCTGCGGGCGCAGATCACAGCTGAGGGGATCGCGGCACTGGAGGGAGAGGGCCGGCTCGGAGCCCGTCAGCGCGCCGTCCTGGAGGCGCTTGGCCGCGGCGAGCAGAGCGGGCCGTCGCTGGCCGCGTCGGTCGGCGCCGACCGGGCGGCGCTGCGGCGGCTCGAGCGGCGCGGTCTGATCACGACCGCCGAATCGAACCTGCGGCGGTCTCCGCCGCCGGTGCGGCTGCCGGGGTCGGCCGGGCGGGTGACGCCCAGCGATGAGCAGGCCGAGGCGATCGCGGCGATCCAGGCCGGCCTCGACGGCAAGGCCGGCGTACCCCGGGAGCTGCTGCTGCACGGGGTGACCGGATCCGGCAAGACCGAGGTCTATCTGGCCGCCGTCGAGGCGGCCCTGGAGAGAGGTCGCGGCGCGATCGTGCTGGTGCCCGAGATCGGGCTGACACCGCAGGCGGTTGCCCGATTCGGGGCCCGGCTCGGGGACCGGCTGGCGGTCCTTCACTCGGCTCTGGCGCCCGGTCAGCGCTACGACGAGTGGCGGCGTCTGCGAAGCGGCGAGGCCAGCGTCTGCGTCGGGCCTCGCTCGGCGATCTTCGCGCCGGTGCGCAACCTGGGGCTGATCGTGGTCGACGAAGAGCACGACCCGTCTTACAAGCAGGAGGGCGACCCCTGCTACGACGCCCGTGCGGTGGCGCGCCGGCGCAGTGCGGACTGCGGCGCCGTGATCGTCAGCGGGTCGGCGACGCCGCGGCCGGAGAGCTGGGCCCTGCCGCGACTGGAGCTGCGCCGGCGCGCCGACGGGCGCCGCCTGCCCCCGGTCGAGGTGGTCGACATGAAAGCCGCCGACCCGCGCTCGGGTCCGCTGCACGCGATCACCTTCGAGGCGCTGGAGGGCGTCTGTCGCTCGGGCTCGAAGGCGATCGTGTTGATCAACCGCCGCGGGTTCGCTCCCTGGCTGACCTGTCGTTCCTGCGGACACCACTGGCAATGCCCCAGCTGCGACGTCTCGCTGATCGTCCATCGCCACGAGCGGCGCCTCTCCTGCCACCACTGCGGGCACGTCGCGCCGCTGCCGGGATCCTGCCCGGAGTGCGGCTCGACGACGCTGGCACAAGCCGGCGCCGGCACGGAGCGAATCGAGAGCCTGCTTGCGGAGCGGCTGGCGCCGGCGCCGGTATTCCGCCTCGACTCCGACAGCGCCGCCGGTCCGGGGGCCCACGCACAGATCCTCGCCCGGTTTGCGGAAGCCGAAGGAGGCGTCCTGGTCGGGACCCAGATGGTCGGCAAGGGCCACGACTTCCCGCAGGTGACGCTGAGCGCGATCCTCGACGCCGACGCGACCCTGCGCTTCCCGGACTTCCGTGCCGAGGAGCGAACCTTCGCGATGGTTGCGCAGCTGGCCGGCCGCAGCGGCCGCGGGGCGGGCGGGGGCCGGGTGATCGTGCAGACGCTGGCCCCGCAGGCGGCCAGCATCGCCCACGGCGCTCGCCACGACGCAGCGGGCTTCCTGGCCGGTGAGCTGGAGCGCCGCCGAGCCCTGCGCTATCCGCCCTTCTCGCACCTGATCCGGGTCGGCCTGGCGGCCGAGGACGAGGCGCGTCTCGACGACATCGGCGCCGAGGTTCGCGATCTCCTCGCCGCGGGGCTGCAAGCCGACGCCGAGCTGCTCGGACCGGCGCCGATGTTTCGCCGCCGCAACCGCCACCGGCGCCGCTTGCTGATCAAGGCCGAGGACCGGACCGCGGCAGTCAACGCGACGCGGTCCGTGGTCGAGCGGCTGGCGTCGCAGCGAGCCTTGCGCGGCGTCGCGCTCGGAGTTGACGTCGATCCGCAGTAAGTCGTGAGGCCCAAATAAACTCGGCTCGGTGACCGACCATGCGGACACCGAGGTCGTCGAGCAGGAGACCGGCGAGGCTCCGGCGCTCGACCCCGAGCTGCTTGCCCGCCGCGACGCCGCCCTCGGCCAAGTCGTCAAGTTCGGCGATCCGGTCCTGAAGAGCGTCGCTTCGCCGGTGACCGACTTCGGCGAGCCCCTGCGGGCGGAGGTCGGGCGGATGATCGGGGTCATGCACGACGGGATGGGCGTCGGCCTGGCGGCGACCCAGCTCGGGATCCTGCGACGGGTCCTGGTCTTCCAGGCCGGCGCGGACGCCGAGCCCTCGACGCTGATCAACCCCGAGGTGGACTGGCTGTCGGACGAGCTCGCCCTCGCCGAGGAGGGATGCCTGAGCCTGCCGCGGGTCTCGGTCGACGTCGAGAGGCCGCTGCATGCCCGGGTCCGCGGTCTCGATCTCGGCGGGCGAGCTGATCACGATCGAGGCCTCCGGCCTCGAGGCCCGCGTCCTTCAGCACGAGATCGACCACCTGAACGGGGTTCTGATCCTCGATCGCACCGAGCGCGAACAGCGCCGCGGGGCGCTGAAAGCGCTTCGCGAGGGTGGCGAGTACAGCCCGGCGGCGGACCTGGGGGCCGGTCTCGAGACCGATTCGGACGAGGGCGACGCCGACCCGGCGCCCGCCCCGGCGTGAGCCGCACCGCCTACCTCGGCACGTCCGACTTCGCCGCGGCGGTCCTGCGCCGGCTTGCAGAGGGCCCTCACACTCCGGCGCTCGTCGTCACCCCGCCCGACCGCCCGCGGGGGCGGGGCCGGCGTTCGCAACCGCCCCCGGCCGCGGCGGCGGCCCGCGAGCTGGGCCTGCGGCTCCTGCAGTCGCCCAACGTCAACGATCCCGACGCGACGAGGGCGATTCGCGAATCGAAGCCCGAGGTGGTCGTCGTCTGTGCGTTCGGGCAGCTGATCCGCGACCCGCTTCTCTCGGAGGCGCTGATGCTCAACGTGCATCCGTCGATGCTGCCTCGCTGGCGTGGCGCGGCTCCGATCGAGCGGGCAATCATGGCCGGCGACGAGGAGACCGGCGTCAGCGTGATGCGGGTGACCGCGGGCCTCGACTCGGGACCGGTGGCCCTGCAGGAGCCGGTGGCGATCGGACCCGAGGACGACTTCGGCTCACTGTCGCCGCGCCTGGCCGAGGTGGGCTCCGAGCTGTTGATCCGGGCGCTGGACCTGCGCGAGGCGGGCGAGCTGGAGTTGGTCGAGCAGTCCGACGACGGAGTCACCTACGCGGAGAAGATCGAGGCCACAGATCGCCGGCTCGATCCCGCACTCTCGGCTGCGGACCTGGGGCGGCGGGTGCGAGCCCTGACTCCGCACGTCGGCGCCTACCTGCAGATCTCCGACGGCGAGCGGCTCGGGGTCAGATCCGCCCGTGCCGACGAGGGCGCATCTCGACTCGACCCGGGCCGCCTCGAGGTCAACGACGGGCGGCTGCTGCTCGGCTGCGGCGCCGGAGAGCTGGCGCTCGAGGTCGTGCAGCCCCCCGGGGGCCGACCGATGCCGATCGACGCTTACCTGCGCGGACACCGGCCCCCCAGCCGGGCCGCGACGACGTGAGCGCCCCGTCGCCGGCTCGATCGCTCGCCTTCGAGGTCGTCCGCGCCACTTTCGAGCGCGACGCGTTCACGGAGGTCGCGTTCAGGTCGGAGGCTGACCGGCGCTCGCTCGCCGGACGCGATCGCGCTCAGGCCCAGCGGCTTGCCTACGGCGCGGTGCAGCGGCGGGGGACCAGCGACGAGGCGATCCGGCGCCTCGCCGAACGGTCTCCGGATCTGCTCGACCCTCCGGTTGCGGCCGCCGTGCGCCTGGGGTTGTTCGAGCTGCTGTTCGCCGACGCGACGCCCGATCACGCCGCCGTCGACCAGGCGGTCGAGCTGACCCGCCGGGCCGGGGCGGGTCACGCGGCGGGCTTCGTCAACGCGGTCCTGCGAGAGGCGATCCGCGAGCGGTCGCAGCTCCAGGAGATGCTCGAGGACGACTCGACCCCTGCGGCGGCGGCGATCGCCCACTCGGCACCGCGCTGGCTGACCGAGCTGTGGTGGCGGGAGCAGGGATCCGAGGCGGCGCGCTCGCTGTTGGCGGCTTCCAACCGGCCGCCCGAGCGCGCCTTGCGGGTCAACACGCTGCGCGCCGACCCCGCGGTGGTGCTCGAGGCTCTGCGCGAGGCCGGCGCCGATGCTCGCCGGCCGGAGGTCGAGCCGCCGCTGGGCCTGGAGGAGACGATCCTGATCGAGGGCAGCATCGCCGCGGCGATGCCCCAGATCGAGGCCGGAGAGCTGGTGCCCCAGTCACGGGGCTCCACCGCGGCGGTGGAGCTGCTGGGCCCACGCCCCGGCGAGCAGATCCTCGACCTCTGTGCCGGGCCGGGAATCAAGACCGGGCAGATCGCGGCCCGGATGGAGGATCGCGGCGAGGTGATCGCGGTCGAGGTCGATCCGGACCGCGCCGAGCAGGCGGCCACCCAGGCCTCCCGCCTCGGCCTGCGCAGCGTGACCGTGATCGAGACCGACGCCCGGCGCCTGGACCTGGCCCGCTCCTTCGATCGGGTGCTCGTCGACGCTCCCTGCTCGGACCTGGGGACGCTTGCCTGGCGACCCGACGCCCGCTGGCGCAAGTCCCCACAGGGAATCGAGCGCCTGGCGAGCCTGCAGGGGGAGATCCTCCGGGCCGGCTGGCGCTGCCTGCGCCCCGGCGGCGTGCTCCTCTACTCGACCTGCACGATCTGCCGGCAGGAGAACGAGCAGCAGATCGCCTCCATGGAGTCCGACCAGGCCCTCGACGAGCTTGTTGTCGACGATCTCGGTGCGCTGTCGCCGCAGCTGGTCTCCACACACGATCGGCGCTTCCTGCAGGTGCGACCGGATCGCGATCGCACGACGGGGTTCTTCTTCGCCCGCCTGAAGAAGGCATGATTGACATGTGTTCGCGGCAGATGCCAGTGGCGAGAGCCCGGTGCCGCGCCCGGCCTGCCCCGGTTGCGGGGAGCCCTGGCTGCGGCCGACACAGCTGCCGGGACGCTTTCGCTGCGTGTACTGTCTGCGGCGCTACGAGCTGGTCTCGCAATGCCCGAATTGCGGTGAGCACCAGACGATCGCCCGCATGAGCAGCACCGAGGACATGATCTGCCAGCACTGCCGCGACTCGATGCTGAAGCCGGTTTAACCCCGATGGAAGCCGCGACGAAGTCAGCCGCCTGGCGCCGCGACCTGTTCGGCGCCCGCCGTGTCGCTCCCTCGATCCTCTCCGCCGACTTCTCGCGCCTCGGCGCCCAGGTCACCGAGGTGATGGACGCCGGCGCACGGCTGATCCACGTCGACGTGATGGACGGGCACTTCGTCCCCCCGATCACGATCGGCCCGCTTGTCGCGGGGGCGATCGCCGACCAGGTCCACGATGCCGGCGGAGCACTCGACGTCCATCTGATGATCGAGCGCCCCGAGGAGCAGATCGCCGAGTTCGCCCGGGCCGGCGCCGATTCGATCAGCATCCACGCGGAGGCGACCGCGCATGCAAACCGCACTCTCGGCGCGATCCGCGAGCTCGGCTGCCTGGCTGGAATCGCAATCAACCCCGGTACCGCCGCGGAGTCGATTCGTGAGCTTCGCGGCGCCGCCGACATCGTTCTCTGCATGACCGTCAACCCCGGCTGGGGAGGGCAGTCGTTCATCGACAGTTCGCCCGACAAGGTGGCGCGACTGCGTCCCCTGGCCGGGGAGGCCGCGATCGAGGTCGACGGCGGCATCGACCCCCGCAGCGCCGGTTCGGTGGCGGCGGCGGGAGCGTCGCTGTTCGTCGCCGGCTCGGCCGTGTTCGGGGCCGCGGACCCGGCCGCCGCTTACACCGAGATCGCCGCTGCCGCCGGCGCCGAGTAGGCCTTCGGCCTAGGTTCCCTCGTCGGCAGCCGCGAGCTGGGCCTCCAGCTCTTCGGTGGAGCCGCTTGCCGGGACGTCTTCGGCCCGCTCGTGGGGGCGCAGGTAGATCGCGAGAAGGAGGGCGCAGAGAAGTCCTGCGGCGGCCGTGAAGCCGACCTCGGTGCGCAGGAACTCGTCCTCGATCAGCGGCACCAGGTTCCAGGCCACGAAGGCGGCTGCGCAGGCGACCCAGCGCAGCGAGGCACGGCGGACCTGGCCCTGCGCCAGCGCTGCCGCGTTCAGGGTCACGGCGATCAGGTAGAGGCCCATCCCGGCGGTGACGATCAGCAGGTCCTGGCGGGGATATGTGAACTTGTCGCTCCAGGCGAGCTGCATCAGCTCCGGGCCGGCGATCAGGACCACGACAGCGACCAACGCCGTGAAAGCGCCGACCGCGACGACGACGAGGCGGACCGAATGCCGGAACGCCCGGTTGGACTCGGCGCCTTCGGTGTGGTGAAGGGTCGTCAGGTGGGGGAGAAGGCTGGTCCCGACCGCCTGGAAGAGCTGCAGCGGCGCCCTGGCGATCATCAGCACGTTGAAGATGAACCCCGCCGCGGCGGCGCCCGAGCTGGCGCCGATCAGCAGCGGTCCGGCGTTGAGGAAGGTCTGCTCGCTGAGCATGATCAGCAGGACGGCGGCCGCGAATCCGGTGCCATGACGAAGGGAAAGAATCCGCCGCCTCCTCGCTCCCGCTCGCGCCCGAGGAATCAGATACGGACGGGCGCTCGCTCCCGCGTCCGGGGGCGGCGGGTCCATCTTTGGTGCGTCTTGCTCGCTGTCGGAACGCAAAGGGGACGACAGCAAGGCTGAGCAGGGGGGCGGCGACGATGCCCATCGCGACCGCGGACTGGCCGCTCAGCAGCCCGATCGCGACGGCGACTGCGAAGCCGGTGCGGAAGATCGACTCGGTGATGATCAGGATCGAGAAGAGGACGAAATTGCGGATCCCCGCCAGGTAGCCGCGCGCGTAGTAGCTCGCCGCATAGCCGAGGGTCGCCGCGAAGCCGATCCAATACAGCGTCTCGTTGCCGTCGAGCAGGTCCTCCTGCAGCGGCTCCTTGAGCAGCAGCGCGACCACCGCGAAGCCGAATGCGAGGCCGAGCTGGATCCGCGCTGCGACCCGCATCGGCTCGGCGGTCGGCTCGCCCCGCGCCAGCCGCTCCGAGACGTGCCGGGAGAGCAGCTGGTCGATCGGCCGGTAAAGCGTCGAGACCGTGATGAAGACCGCCGACCACAGCACGGCGATCTCGCCGTAGTCGGTTCGTGAAAGCTCGTGCGATGCGATGAAGAAGTAGGCGTAGGTGATCAGCCCGGTGAGGCCGACGCCGATCGAGAGAAAGCCCGCGGTCTTGCCGTAGTCGACCGCCGCGACAGGCGCGGATTCTCCGTTTCCCTGCGTCAACGCTGGGCGGGGAGGCTAGACCTAGACGCCGATCCGCTCGGCGGTGACGTCCTGCGGCTGCTCGCCGGCCGCCGCCGAGGCGGGACGGTCGTAGTGCGACGGCTCGACCCCCAGCTGCAGCTCGACCCGGCGCACCCGCTCGAAGACGCGCTGTGTCATCACCCGCTGCCCGGCCAGCAGGTCGCCGATCACTCCCAGCGCGAAAAGCTGCACCGCGGCGATGAAAAGAACCGCGCCCAGGATCAGCGATTGGATGTGACCGCTGCTGTCGCCGTTGAGGATCCAGTCGGCGAGGAAGGGAGTCCAGGCGGCGAGGGCGAGCAGCAGCACCAGCACCCCGGCACTGAAGAAGACCCGCAACGGCTCATAGCGGGCGTAGATGCGCAGGATCGCCAGCCCGTTGCGGCGCACGTATGCCGCGGTGCTGGCGAACAACCGCGACTCCCGGGTCTTCGGGTTGGTGCGGATCTGGACCTGGTCGACGGCGACGAGCATCTTGCCGGCCTGGATCAGGCTCTCCAGCGTGTAGGTGAAGTTGTCGACCACGATCAGCTGCAGGGCGGCCTCGCGGTTGTAGGCCCGAAAGCCGGAGGTGGTGTCGGTGATGTCGGTGCCCGAGAAGCGCCGCACCACCCAGCTCCCGAATCGCTGCAGGCGTTGCTTGCTGTCAGAGAAGTTCTCGTTCTGGGCGACCTGGCGGTCGCCGACGACCATGTCCGCGTCGCCGGCGAGGATCGGCGCGATCAGCTTCGGGATGTCGGCGCCGCTGTACTGGTTGTCGGCGTCGGTGTTGACGATCAGGTCGGCGCCCAGCTTCAGGCTTGCGTCGAGCCCGGCCTGGAAGGCTGCGGCGAGTCCCTTGTTGTTGGTCAGGCGCACGACATGCTCGACCCCCAACTCCCGGGCCACCTCGACGGTGCGGTCGGTGGAGCCGTCGTCGATCACCAGCAGTTCGACGCGATCGACTCCGTCGATCCGCCGCGGCAGGTCGGCGATCGTCGCCGGGAGCGTCGCCTGCTCGTCCAGGCAGGGGATCTGGATGATCAGCTTCATCGCGGGCCGCCAAGCGTAGCCGTGGTTGTGGTCCCCTCGCCGTACAATCCTGGTTGACTGACCAGTCAATCGGGCGAAGGAGCCGCTACGAGCACCTCGCAGGCGACAGACCAGGATCGGACCCACCTGCGGCGGGCCCTCGAGCTCGCCGAATTGGGCAGGGGCCGAGTCAGCCCGAACCCGATGGTCGGGGCTGTGGTCGTGGCCGCCGGCGAGGTGATCGGCGAGGGCCACCACGCGCAGCTCGGCGGCCTGCACGCGGAGCGGGCGGCGCTCGAGGACTGCCGGCGCCGCGGCGAGGATCCCGCCGGGGCGACGATGTACGTGACCCTGGAGCCGTGCGCCCACAGCGGTCGCCAACCGCCCTGCACCGAGGCGATCCTGGAGGCGGGCATCGGTCGCGTCGTGTTCGCCTCCGACGACCCCTCCGAGAAGGCCTCCGGGCGGGGACCGGGGATTCTCCGCGACGGCGGCATCGCGGTGGAGCCGGCGTCCGGGGCGGAAGCCGCCGCCGCACGGCTGCTCAACCAGGCGTTTCGCAAGCACGCCCGGTTCGGCCGGCCGCTGGTGACGCTGAAGATGGCGACCTCTCTCGACGGCCGGGTTGCGACGGCCGGCGGAGACTCGAAGTGGATCTCGGGCGAGCAGAGCCGATCGCTTGTGCACCGGTGGCGATCCGAGGCCGACGCAATCGCCGTCGGAATCGGCACGGCCTGCGCCGACGACCCCCTGCTGACCGCCCGGGGCTCCGAGGCCGAGCGGCAACCGCTGCGGGTCGTCTACGACTCCTCCGCCCGGTTGCCGCCGGGCTCGCAACTGCTCGCGAGCCTCGATGTCGCACCGGTGCTCGTCTTCGTCTCGCCCGAAGCGGAGCCCGCCCGCGTTGCGGCGCTGCGCGATGCCGGAGCGGAGGTCGCGGTCGCCGGCGGCGCCGACCGGCCGAGCCGGCTTCTCTCCTCGCTGGCCGACCTCGGCCGGCGCCAGATCACCAGCCTGCTTTTGGAGGGTGGACCAACGCTCGCCGGCGGCTTCGCCGCCGCCGGCGAGATTGACGAGGTACGGCTTTTCATCGCTCCGCTGTTGCTCGGCGGCGGCCGCGCCGCGATCGAAGGCCCCGGAGTGGAGCGGGTCGCCGATGCGACCCGGGCGCTGGCCGCCGATGCCGAGCGGGTCGGTGACGACCTGCTGATTCGAGCCCGGCTGCGGGAGTGGTAGCGGTGTTCACCGGCCTGGTCCAGGATCTCGGCACCGTCGCCGCCCTCGACGCCGGCGCGGAGGGGGCTCGGCTTCGCGTCTCGACCTCCCTGGGGGCGGAGATCGCCGCCGGCGACTCGGTGGCCGTGAACGGGGTCTGCCTGACCGCGACGGCCGGCGACGGCGACGGCTTCGAGGCGGAGGCGATGAACCAGACCCTGTCGGTGACCTCGCTGGGGCCTTTGCGCGCCGGCGACCGGGTCAACCTGGAGCTGGCGTTGCGCGCGGCCGACCGGCTCGGCGGCCACATCGTCCAGGGCCACGTCGACGGGACCGCGGAGGTGACCTCGATCACCGAGGACGGCTTCTCGCGCCGGCTTCGCGTCGCGCCCGGGCCCGGCCTGATGCGCTACCTGGTGCAGCGCGGCTCGGTGACGCTTGACGGCGTCAGCCTCACCGTTTCCGAGCTCGGAAAGGACTGGCTGGAGGTGGCGCTGATACCGGAGACGCTGGAGCGCACGAACCTCGGCGAGACGAGCCCCGGGCGGCTGGTCAACGTCGAGTGCGACGTGTTGGCGAAGTACGTGGAGCGCTTGATGCAACCATTGACCCCCGAGGAAGACAGGTAGCCATGGCCGAGCAGCAGACAGCGGAGGGCGTGCGGACGAGCGAATCGCCAAGCCCGTTCGCCACCATCGAGGAGGCGATCGAGGAGATTCGCCGTGGGCGGATGGTCGTCGTCTGCGACGGCGAGGACCGCGAGAACGAGGGCGACCTCGTGATGGCGGCTCAGTTTGCGACGCCCGAAGCGGTCAACTTCATGGCCAAAGAGGCGCGGGGCCTGATCTGCCTCGCGCTGACCGCCGAGCGCTGCGAGCAGCTCGGCCTGAAGCTGATGGCGGCAAAGAACGAAGCGCCGCTGGAGACGGCGTTCACGGTCACGATCGAGGCCGCTGCCGGGGTCAGCACGGGAATCTCGGCCGACGATCGTGCGCACACGATCCAGGTCGCGATCGACCCCCACTCTCGCCCCGAGGACATCGTCGTGCCGGGGCACATGTTCCCGCTGCGGGCCAAGGAGGGCGGTGTGCTGGAGCGCACCGGCCATACCGAGGCCAGCGTCGACCTGGCGCGGCTGGCCGGCCTGATCCCGGCCGGAGTGATCTGTGAGGTGATGAACGAGGACGGCTCGATGGCGCGGGTACCCGACCTGGCTCCCTACTGCGAGCGCCACCGCCTGAAGATGATCACCGTCGCCGACCTGATCGCCTACCGGCGCCGCACCGAGAAGCTGATCGAGCGCGTGGTCGCGACGACGTTGCCGACCGCCTTCGGGGAGTTCGCCGCGGTCGGCTACCGATCGCTGATCGACGACAAGCATCACGTGGCGATGGTCAAGGGCGAGGTCGACGGGGCCGAGGACGTTCTGGTGCGGGTGCACAGCGAGTGCCTGACCGGAGACGTCTTCCACAGCCTGCGCTGCGACTGCGGCGACCAGCTTGCCGCGGCGCTGGCGATGATCGAGCGAGAGGGCGAGGGGGTTCTGCTCTACCTCTCCCAGGAGGGTCGCGGCATCGGCCTGCTCAACAAGCTGCGCGCCTACAAGCTGCAGGAGGATGGGATGGACACCGTCGACGCCAACGTGGCGCTGGGCTTGCCGGCCGATCTGCGCGATTACGGGATCGGGGCGCAGATTCTCGGCGACCTCGGCCTGACCAGCATCCGCATCCTCACCAACAACCCGAAGAAGATCGTCGGCCTCGAGGGATACGGCCTCTCTGTGACCGAACAGGTTCCGATCGAGGCGATCCCGAATCCCCACAACGAGGACTACCTGCGGGCAAAGCGAGACAAGCTCGGACACTCGCTGCATCACCAGGGCCTCGCCCTCGACGAGGAGATGATCCATGCCGAGCAGGAGCGCGACGAGGATGGCTGACGAGCTGCGAAAGGCGGAGCGGGGTGTCGAGGAGCTCGAGGCCGACGGGGAGTCCGCGGCTCCCGACGAGTCGGGGACCGAGGTACCGAGCTTCAGCGAGGAAGAGCGCGAGTCGCTGTCGCGGATGGAGTTCGCGATCTGCGCCGGGCGCTTTTACTCCGATCTCGCCGACCGGCTCACGAACGGCGCCGTCGAGGGTTTCTCCGAGGGCGGCGTCAGCGCCGCCTCGGTGCACACCTACGCGGTCCCGGGAGCGTTCGAGCTGCCGCTGGCCGCCAAGCTCTGCGCCGAAAGCGGGCGCTTCGCCGGAGTCGTCTGCCTGGGGGCGGTGATCCGGGGCGAGACGGACCATTACGACCACGTCTGCGCCGAGACGGCGCGAGGGGTCCAGCAGGTCGCGATCGAGAGCGGCATCCCCTGCGCATTCGGGGTGCTGACCTGCGACACGATCGAGCAGGCGCTGGCGCGGTCGGGCGGAGACAAGCGCGATCAGGGCCGCGGCGCCGCGCTCACGGCGATGCGGATGGCGCTGCTGGCGACGGAATTTCGCTGACCTCGATGTGAATGCTGTGGGCGCGGGCGAGGATCTCGCCCTCCGCCGAGGCGACGGCGCTGCCGGCGATGTGCTTGCGGCCATCGATGCCGAGCGGCCAGGCCATCACGACGTGCGGCTCGCCCATCCGCACCGGCGCGATCAGCTCCGCCGTCAGCCGGCCGAGCAGTGCCAACAGGCCGGGACGCTCGAGGGCACTGGCGAAGTAGGTCGGGCAGTCGAGGACCGCCCAGACGAACTCGGGTCGGACCATGCCGCCCTCGCCTGCAAGCCAGTCATCGCCTGGCGTCCAGGCGGAGGCGACAAGCGGCCGGTCGCCGACCTGCGCAGCGAAGACCCGCTGACCGTCGGCGCGCCGCGGCCCGCACACGAAGCAGTGGACGAACGCCTCCATCTTGCTCTCGTAGCCCTGGCTCGCCTCCCGTGCTTCTTCGACGCGGGGCGGATCGGGCACCTCGAGGTCTCCCAGCTCCGCCGGCCGGCCCTCGGCGACCACCGTCTCCCCGTCCCGGACGACGACGGTTCCGTCGTCGGGCCGCTCGACCGGTAGCGGGGTATCAAGGGGTACCGGGCTGCGCAAGGTGACCTGCGCCGGGTTGCCGGTCAGCCCGGCGACCAGCCCGCACGAGTAGCCGCCCTGGCCGCTGTCGGTGGGGCCGTTCAGCGATGGCGCGACCTCGATCCGGCTACCATCTTCCATCGCGATGGCAAGGGTATGCCACAGCTGCGGCAAGGGGCCGGCGTTCGGGAACTCCCGCAGCCACTCGATGGTCGCCACGAGGCGGCGCTTCGACCCCAACCTTCAGAAGGTGCGGATCCAGGACGGCGCTCGATCGCGCCGTGTCTACGTCTGCACCCGCTGCCTGAAGAGCAACAAAATCGTCAAGGCCTGAACAACTTCCGCCGCGTGCTCTGCTCCCGCTCGCGCCGGAAGAGTCAGACATAGACCGGCGCTCGCTCCCGCGTCCGCCGCGGCGGGGGAGGGTCCGGGGGTGACGGTGGCTGGTCGCCGAGGCGGGGGAGGTCCGGGGGCGGCGGTGTCGGGAGCCCGCACGCGGCGGTATGTTCACCGCGATGCCCGACCCATCGATCGAGCGGTTTCGCCGTGTCGTCGGCGCCGCCTACGCCTACCTGGAGTCGCGCCGCCAGGACGTCAACGATCTCAACGTGTTCCCGGTCGCCGACGGCGACACCGGCGACAACATGGCGATGACGATGCGCGCCGTGATGGAGGAGCTGGATCACCTCGACGGCCAGATGGTCGACGAGATCGGCCGCGTCCAGCTCGTCGAGGCGCTGGCCCGCGCTGCGCTGATGGGCGCTCGCGGCAACTCGGGAGTGATCCTCAGCCAGATCGTCCGCGGGGCCGCCGAGGAGCTTGCCAGCCGGCCTGGGGAGCTCGTCGACCCGGTGTTGATCTCCTCCGCGTTCGCCAGCGCCGCCGACGCCGCCTATGACTCGGTGCGCGAACCCGTTGAGGGGACGATGCTGACGGTGTTCCGCGAGATGGCGCACTCGGTCGCTCGTCAGCTCGCCCACCTGGAGTCAGGCGAGCAGCGGCTGGGGCGCGAGGCCAGTCGCGAGCAACAGGACGCGATCCTCGCCAGGGTGCTCGAAAAGGCGATCGAGGACGGTGAGCGCGCCGTCGAGCGCACGCCCGAGCAACTTGACGTGTTGCGCGAGGCCGGCGTCGTCGACGCCGGCGGGTACGGGCTGGTCCTGATCTTGGCCGGGATGGTCGCCGGGCTTCGTGGCGACGAAGCCGAGCATCCGGTGGTGGAGCGCCAGGAGCCCGCACGGCTGACCAAGCCACACCACGAGGACAGCCGCTACCGGTACTGCACGAACTTCATCGTCTCCGGCGCCGAGCTGATCGGGCGAGAGTTCGTCCCTCGCCTCGAGGAGCTCGGCGACTCGGTGCTGGTGGTGGGCGACCAGGCGACGCTGAAGGTGCACGTCCACACCGATCAGCCCGAGTCGGCGGTGGCCCTGTTCGAAGGCGCCGGCGCGGTCACAAACCTCGATGTCGCCGACATGCGCGAGCAGATCGCCGCCCGCGAGGCCCGGCTGCACGGGCGCACGGGGGTGGTCGCCGTCGCGAGCGGCGACGGCCTGCGGCGTCTCTTCGAAGAGCTGGGGGCGACCGTTGTCGACGCCGGGGACAAGCTCAACCCATCGACCTACGAGGTCCTGGCGGGAATTCACGAGGTGGCCGCGCAGGAGGTGATCGTGCTGCCGAACTCCGCCAACGTGATCATGGCCGCCGAGCGCGCCTGCGAGCTGTCCGAGAAGGATGCCCGGGTCGTCCCCTCGACCTCTCAGCAGGGCGGTCTGCTTGCCCTGGTCGAGATCGACCGCGAGCAGGAGGCCGAGGAGAATGCGGCCCGCCTGGAGGCCGCGCTGGCGACGATCGCCACCGGCGGCGTCGCCCCGGCCGCCCGCGACGACGCCCAGGGCAGGTTTCGGCGCGGTGACGCCGTCGGCTTCGTCGGCGACGAGATCGTCGCCTGGGGCGGGGCGGGAACGACGCTGGCGACGGCGATCGAACAGCTGGCCGCGGGGCGGGAGATCGTCACCGTGCTCGGCGGCGCCGGCGCCCCGATCCCGGCCGAGGAGATCGGCAACCACGCCCCGCAGGGGGTCGAGGTGGAGATCCACGAGGGGGGGCAGCCGAGCTGGTGGTGGCTGCTGGCGGCGCAGTGAACAACGGATCGCCGCTGCCGGTCCTCTGGCAGATCCGCTTCTCGCACTTCAACGAGAAGGCCCGCTGGGCGCTCGACTACAAGCGCGTCGCCCATCAGCGCCGTTCGCTGGCGCCGGGGCCGCACGGCATTCGCTCCCGGCGGCTGGGGGGGACCGGCACGACGCCGGTGCTGGTGATCGGTGAGGACGTGATCGGCGACTCGACCGAGATCGTCGCCGAGCTCGAGCGCCGACACCCGGAGCCGCCGCTCTATCCCTCCGATCCGGACCGCCGGCGCCACGCGCTTGGAGCTGGAGGACCACTTCGACACCCGCCTCGGCCCGCAGCTGCGGGCCGCCGTCTTCCACGCGATGCTGCCGCACCGAGAGCTGACCGTGGCGTCGACGACCCAGGGCCTCGGTGCGCATCACCGCGTCCTCAGCACCGTCGCCTATCCGCTGATTCGCCGTGCCGTCGAGCGGGCCCTCGGCGCCGACGACGGTGGCGCCGAGAAGGGGCGGGAGGCGACGGTCTCTGCCCTCGATCGCATCGAGGCAGAGCTCGGTGATGGCGACTACCTGGTCGGAGACGGGTTCTCGGTCGCCGACCTGACCGCCGCCTCGCTGCTCTCGCCGCTCGTCGCGCCACCCGAGTTCCCCTACGAAATGCCCTCGGAGTGGCCGTCCGAGTGGGAGGAGTTTCGCCGCTCGCTCGCCGACCGCCGCGGCTATCGATGGGTCGAGGAGACCTACCGGCGCCATCGCGGCGCGTCGGCCGAGGTCTGACGGTTCCGGAGGTGGACAGCAGGTTCGGGTTCGCCGGCGCTCGGGTCTCCAGATCCTCGTTGCTGAAAGCGCCGGTTCGCTGGCCGCGTCCGAGCAACCTGGCGCTGCCGCTGACGGTTCTGCATGGGATCGGCCCTCGCTTTGCCGCCGCCGCCCGCGACGCCGGCCTCGAAACCCTCGGCGACCTCCTCCTCCACGTTCCCCACAGCTACCGCGACCGCTCCGAGGTCGTCCCGCTCGCCGACCTCGAGATCGGCGAGGCGGCGACGGTTCAGGTCGAGGTCGAGACCGTCCGCCTGCGCCGCCCCCGCGGCCGCGGTCTGACCATCGTCGAGGCCACCGTCTCCGACGACTCTGGGTCGACCAAGGCATCCTGGTTCAACCAGCCCTGGCTCGTAGAGAAGCTGGCCGCCGGAACCGAGATGCTGTTGGTCGGAACCTCCGACCGTCGCGGGTTCAGGGTGGCGGAGTACGAGATCGTGTCTCCCGCGGGTGGCGCGGCAGGGGGGACCGGCCCGAGGAGTGCCTACACCGCAGGGCCGGTGGGTCCCCTGCCGCGACAGGACCCGCGGGCCGGGACGCCTGCTGCTCCTCCTCCCGGACTCCACACCACCGGGCTGGTCCCGGTGCATCCAGCAACCGAGAAGCTGAAGGCCTCGCGGATCCGCGAGTGGGTCTGGCAGACGATGGCCTTGACGAAAGACGCGATCGAGCCGCTGCCGGCGGAATTGCGGGCGCGGCGCGATTTGGCTTCTGCCGCAGATGCGCTCAACGCTGTCCATTTCCCCGAGACGCGCACCGACTGCGAGGAGGCCAGGCGCCGGCTCGCGTTCGAGGAGCTGTTCCTCTACCAGGTGGCGCTGGCGACCCGGCGTCAGACCCGTCGCAGCGTCCGGCCGGCAACGAGGCTGACGGGCGACGGCGAGCTGGTCGAGCGCTGGCTGCGGTCGCTGCCGTTTCAGTTGACCGGTGACCAGCGCCGCGCCTGCGAGCAGATCGGCGCCGATCTCGATGCCGGCGAGCCGATGCAACGGCTGCTGATGGGCGAGGTCGGCAGCGGCAAGACGGTGGTCGCGCTCTACGCGATGCTGCGGGCGCTCGATGCCGGCCACCAGGCGGCGCTGATGGCGCCGACCGAGACGCTGGCCGAGCAGCATGCGGCGACCCTCGGCCGCCTGCTCGGCGCCGAGCTGGTCCCGTTCGAGCTGCTGACCGGCGCCACCCCGGCGCCGCGCCGGCGAGCGACGCTGGATCGCTTGGCGAGCGGTGAGCTGGGGCTCGTGGTCGGCACCCACGCCCTGATCGAGGACCCGGTTCGGTTCTCGAGCCTCGCCGTCTGCGTGGTCGACGAGCAGCATCGCTTCGGCGTCCACCAGCGCGCGGCACTCGATGCCAAAGGCCCGGGAGCCACCGCGCCGCACGTCCTGCACATGACCGCGACGCCGATCCCGCGCACGCTCTCGCTGACCGCCTACGGCGACCTCGACACGACCGCCCTGCACGAGCTCCCGGCCGGTCGGCCGCCGGTTCGGACCTGGCTCGTCGAGGAGGACCGCCGCCCGCGGGCCTACGAGTTCATCCGCGGCTGCCTCGGCGCCGGCCGCCAGGCGTTCGTCGTCTGCCCGCTGGTGATGGAGTCCGAGAAGCTGCAGGCACGCGCCGCCCGGGTGGAGGCCGAGCGGCTGGCAAAGGAGGAGTTCCAGCGCTTCGAGGTTGGCGTGATCGACGGCCAGATGCCGTCGGCCGCCAAGCAGGCCGCGATGGAGGCCTTCGCAGCGGGGGAGACCGACGTGCTCGTTGCCACTACGGTGGTCGAGGTCGGGATCGACGTGCCGAATGCGACCGTGATGCTGATCGAAAGCGCCGAGCGCTATGGGGTATCGCAGCTGCACCAGCTGCGGGGCCGGGTCGGCCGCGGCTCGCACGAGTCGCACTGCCTGCTCTTCGCCGCCGAGGCGGGCGAGCTCGCCCGCCGGCGACTGCAGGCGGTCGCTTCCCAGGCAGACGGCTTTGCGCTCGCGGAGGTCGATCTCAGCCTGCGCGGCGAGGGCGAGATCCTCGGCACCCGCCAGCACGGGTTGCCCCGCTTTGCGGTCGCCTCGCTCCCCGACGACACCGCGACCCTGCTCGACGCCCGCGAGGAGGCGCTGGAGCAGTTGCGCCGGCACGGCTCACCGCAGGCGCCCGAACTCGGCCCGCTCCTCGACGAGGTGCGGCGGCGCTTCGGCGCCGAGTCGGCAGAGCCGATACCGGCCTGAGGGGAGCACCTCGATGCGCGTGATCGCCGGCGAGCTAAGGGGCCAGCGTCTGGTCGCCCCGCGGGGCTGGCGGGTCCGGCCGACCTCGGATCGGGTCCGCGAGGCGATCTTCTCCGCCCTCGGCGAGGTCGACGAGATGCAGGTGCTGGACCTCTATTGCGGCACCGGCGCGCTGGCGATCGAATCGCTGTCGCGCGGAGCCGCCCGGGCGACCATGGTCGACCACAACATCCGGCCGGCGCTCGGGAACGTCGAGAAGCTCGGTCTGCGCGATCGCGTCGATCTGATTCGCGCCGAGGTGGCGGCGTGGTTGCAGGAGGCGGAAGGCAGCTACGACCTCGTCTTCGTCGACGCCCCCTATAGACTCGCCGACCGCGTTGGGCCCCAACTCGACAGCCACCTGGAAGGGCTCCTGGCGCCGGGAGGGCGCGTGATCGTCGACAGCGCCGCCCGGCAGCCGCTGCGGCTCCAGTCGCTGATGGCTGTTCGACAGCGCCGCTACGGAGCGCACCGAGGTCAGCTTCTACGAGGCGAACGAATGAGCGACGGGCACCGCACGGTCGTCTGTCCGGGTAGCTATGACCCGGTGACCAACGGCCACCTGGACATCATCGGGCGCGCGGCGCACGTCTTCGATCGCGTTGTCGTCGGCGTCGTCAACAACCCCGTCCGCAAGCAGAAGACGCTGTTCAGCGGCGAGGAGCGGATCGGCTTCGTCCGCGAGGCGACGGCAGAGCTTGCGAACGTCGAGGTCGAGATCCTCACCTCGCTGCTGGTCCAGTTTGCCCGCGAGGTCGGGGCCACCGCGGTGGTGAAGGGGCTGCGGGCGATCTCCGACTTCGAGTACGAGTTCGAGATGGCGCAGCTGAACCGCAAGCTCGACCCCGAGATCGAGAGCATCTACATCATCGCCTCCCCTCATTACAGCTTCCTCTCCTCAACCGGTGTCAAGGAGCTGGCCACATTTGGCGGCGACGTGTCCGACCTCGTCCCGCCTCCTGTCGCCGAGGCGCTGGCGGAGCGGCTCGGGACCTCCTAGCGCGGTGGGGATGCGGTCTGTAGGCTGTCGCGCTTCGGCGGCTGGGAGATGGTTTGCAAAAAGGCGAGCAAACCACGGTTTCTGCGCCAAACCACTGACTGACACGTAGGCTTACGATCTGCCAATGGACGTACTGGTCCTAATCGACAAGCTGGACGACCTCGTCCACAACGCTCGTCCCGTCCCGCTTACCGATCAGGTGCGTGTCGACCGCGAGGAGATCTACGACCTCCTCGATCAGATGCGGGCGACGATTCCCGAGGAGATCAAGCAGGCGCGCTGGATCGTCAAGGAGCGCCAGGAGATGCTCGCGGAGGCCAAGCGCGAGGCGGAGCGAATCGTCCGCGAGGCGCGTGAGCAGCAGGCCCGGCTGATCTCCGACGAGGAGGTCACCAAGCAGGCTGAGCGTGCCGCCGATGAGATCGTCGAAGACGCGCGGACGCGCGAGCGGGAGATCCGCCTCGGCGCCGAGGACTATGCCGACGAGATCCTCAACACCCTCGAGGTGAACCTGCAGAAGTTCCTCGCCGCCGTGCAGCGGGGCCGCGACCGGCTCGCCGGGCGCGACGAAGAGCCTGTCGCAATCGAAGAGGAGTAACCACCGCGCAGCCCCTCGAGGAGGCGCTGCGCGACGGTGTCCTCGCCGCCCTCGGTGAGCTGGACCTCGCTGCCGACGGGCTCGAGCTGAGCAGGATCCCGGGCGGCGCTTCCCGAGAAACGCTGCGGGTGGAAACGGCCGCCGGGCGCTTCGTCCTGCGGCGCGACCCGCCGGGGGCCGAGGCGCCGGTCCCCCAGGCGACCGAGTTCCGGCTGATCGGGCTGGCGCAGGAGGCCGGTGTGCCGGTCCCCGAGCCGCTCCTTTGCGAGCCCGACGGCGGCCGCTTCGAGACGGCGGGCATGCTGACCTCGTTCGTGTCCGGGCAATCGGTGGCGCCGCGGGTCCTGCGGCGCCCGGAGCTCACCGAGGCGCGGCGGGAGCTGCCGGGCCAGCTCGCCGGCGCGCTGGCCCGGATCCACTCGATCGATCCGGACCGGACCGGCCTGCCGATGCCGGGCGGCGACCCGGCGCTGGAGCAGCTCAGCTACTGGGAGCAGGCGATCGACGAGATCGGCGAGCCGCTGCCGGTGGTCGAGCTGGGCCTGCGCTGGCTACGCGCCAACCGCCCCGAGCCGGTCGAGCCCGGACTCGTGCACGGAGACTTCCGGCTCGGCAACTTCATCGTCGACGAGAGCGGGCTGGCGGCGGTGATCGATTGGGAGCTGTCGCACCTGGGAGATCCGGCCGAAGACGTCGGATGGCTCTGCGTCCGGTCCTGGCGATTCGGCAACGACGACCTTCCCGTCGCCGGCGTCGGCGATCTCGACCCCTTCCTGGCCGCCTACGAGGAAGCCGGCGGCGCTCCTCTCGATCCTTCTCGGGTCCGCTACTGGGAGGCGTTCGGGAACGTCAAATGGGCGGTGATCTGCGCTCGCCAGGCCGACGACCATCGCAGCGGCTTGCGCCGCAGCCACGAGCTCGCCTCGCTAGGTCGGCGAATCTGCGAGCCGGAGTGGGACCTGCTGGAGCTGATCGCTTGACTCAGGACCGCCCCGAGGCCGCCGAGCTCCTCGACTCCGTGGCCGAGTTCCTGTTCGCGGAGCTGCGGCCGGCGGTCCCCAGCGAGGAGAGGTTCAGGGTCCTTGTTGCCGCCAACCTCTGCGCTGTCGTCGCCCGCGAGCTGCGTGCCGGGGAGGAGCCGCGGCGCCGGGACCTGGCCCTGTTCGCCGATCTGCTCGGCGCGGAGCCGCCGCCGGCGGAGCAGCTCGATGCCGCGGTTCGTGAGCTGCAGGCCGAGCTCGCGAGCCGGATCCGGGCGGGGGAGATGGACGACCGGCTCGACGAGCTTGCCGCCGCCCTGCGAGACCACGTTTCCCGCAAGCTCGCGATCGCCCGGCCGGGCTACGACACGGGAGCTTGATCGGCGGGCGTCAGAGCTCGGTCTGGTGTGAGCCTGCGCGGCCCGGGTCGGACTTCTCGTAGAAGCTGCCGAGCAGCTCCTTCGTCTCCTCCGGGTCGGCACAGGTGTAGGCGTTCCAGGCCTCGGTGCGGAGCTGCATGTCGAGCGGCTGGCCGATCACGTCGAGGATCGTCTGCTTGGCGGAGCGCACCGCTCGCTGCGAGTTGCGGAGGATCTGCCGGGCGACCGTCTCCGCCTCGGCGACCAGCTCGTCGTGGGGGACGACCTTGGTGACCAGGCCCCATTGCAGCGCCTGCGCGGCGTCGACCGGCTCGGCGGTGAGGAGCATGTGCGAGGCGACGCCGACACCGCAGGCGTTGACCAGGCGGACCAGCCCGCCGTCGCCGTGGTGAAAGCCGCGCCGCGCTTCGAAGGAGCCGAACATCGCCCGCTCGGAGGCGATCCGGATGTCGCAGGCGAGCGCGGTCTCCAGCCCTCCCGCCAGCGCCCAGCCGTTGATCGCGCCGACGATCGGCTTGTGGATGCGATGCAGACCGCGAGTGAAGCCGTTCAGCCCCAGCTCGACGATCTCGCGGATCTCGCCCGGGCGCGCGCTTTGCATGATCGGCGGGATGTAGGTCTTCAGGTCGGCTCCGGCGCAGAACGCATCGCCGGCGCCGGTGAGGATTGCCACGTCGACGCCGTCGTCGTCTCGAAAATCGGTCCAGGCCTCGATCATCAGCCGGTGCACGTCGGGGTCGATCGCGTTGCGGGCCTCCGGTCGATTGATCGTCAGGTAGGCGATCCGATCGCGCTTCTCGTAGAGCACCTTGCTCATCTCGCTCCTCTCGGGTTGGGCGTTAGTCGTAGACGGCGCACACCACGGCCAGGTCGTCCGCCTCCCAGACGACCTCGCCCTGGCACCACTCGGCCAGCTCCGCGGGGCTGTCGGGATAGTCGTGCTCGGGATGAATTGGCGTCACCTGCCGCTCCGCCTTGACGACGTCGCCGAGGACCAGCGCCCGGGACTGCTCACGCACCCGGCGGAAGAGGAGATGCTTCTGCTCGTCGATCAGGTGGTGCACGGAGAGCACCGAGATGACCAGGTCCCAGGGGCCGTCGGGAAGTGGGTCCTCCATCCGCGCCAGCTGGACGTCGTCGTAGGTCTCGCGGGCGCGAAAGACCATCTGGGGGCTGGAGTCGAGGCCGACGACCCAGGCCTCGGGGTAGGCGTCGAGCAGGCGCTTGGTCGTCTCGCCGGTGCCGATGCCGAGCTCCAGCACTCGCTCGGGCGGAAAGGGAATCGCGGAGACGGTCGCCTCCTGGAGCTCGTCGTAGCGGGGGACCTCGGCCCGGACCGTCTCCAGATACGTCTCCGGGTGCCAGTGAAACTGACCGCTCTCGTTACCCTCGCTCAAGGGGGCGCATCGTATGACGACCACAGTCAACCTCAACGGCCTGGCGCTGTCCTATGGGGAGGCGAAGAGCCTCAGCCTGCCGCTGCCGCTGGCGCCCGCGAAGCTCGGAGGCGAGGTGTATGCCCCGGCGCCGGCAGCGGTCGAGGTCCGCCTCGACGTCTCTCGGACCAGCTCCGGCCACGCGCTGCGGCTGCGCTTCCCGCTGCGCGTCGAGGGGCCCTGCATGCGCTGCCTGGAGCCGGCCGGGCTGGCGACCGAGGTCGACGTGCGCGAGGTCGACCAGCCCGTCAGCGGCGACGAGGAGCTGCGCAGTCCCTACGTGACCGACGGCGAGCTGGATGTCGGCCTCTGGGCTCGCGACGCGGTGGCCCTGGCGCTTCCCGCACAAGTGCTCTGCCGGCCCGATTGTGCGGGGCTGTGCCCGGTCTGCGGCGAGTCCCTCAACGATGCCGATCCGGCCGAGCATCGGCACGACGAGGGCGGCGACCCCCGCTGGGCGAAGTTGCGCGAGCTTCAGTAGGCACGATGCGGGTGCTGCCCGCCGGGTGCCGAAAGGGCATTGGGTGTCGCTACCATGCCCCGGCCCATGGCGGTCCCGAAGAAGAGAACCTCGCGCACCCGCAGGGACAAGCGTCGCGCCAACCACACGGCGGCGACGCCGCGTCTCAACGAGTGCCCCCGTTGCCACAGCCCGAGGCTGCCGCATCGGGTCTGCCCGGTCTGCGGGACCTACGCCGGGCGTGAGGTGATCCGCCCGGTCACCGAACGAACCGCGCCCGCCCCCGACTCGGAGGAGTAGATGTCCGGAGCCGGGGCGATCGTCGCCCTGGACGGTTTCGGTGCCGAGCAGGGATTCGGCCCGCTCGCCGAGGGCGCCCGCAGGGCGGCCGCCGACGGGATCGGCCTGCGGGTCTTCGGCCCCCCGTCCGCGCTCGCCCTCGACGGCGCCGAAGGAATCGAAGTCGTGCCCACCGAGGAGTGGATCGGCAACGAGGACGATCCGGTCCCGGCGGTTCGCTCCCGCCCCGACACCTCGATCGTCCGTGCCGCCGCCGATGTCGCCGAGGGGCGCTCGCAGGCGTTGGTCAGCGCCGGCTCCACCGGCGCCACGATGGCGGCGGCGACGTTCGGACTGCGGCGCCTGCAGGGGGTTCAGCGACCGGCTCTGGCGGCGCGCATCCCGTTGCCCGGCTCCGGCGACGCCGCCAGCGTGCTGTTCCTCGATGTCGGCGCCAATGTCGAGGTCCGCTCCCAGCACCTGGTCCAGTTCGCCTTCCTCGGCGCCGCCTTCAGCGAGGCGGTCCTCGGCGTGCAGCGCCCCCGGGTGGGGCTTCTCTCGGTCGGCGAGGAGTCCGGCAAGGGGAGGGAGGAGGTGGTCAGCGCCCACGCCGAGCTGGAGGGGTCCACCGAGATCGAGTTCCTCGGCAACGTCGAGGGCCGTGACCTGCCCGCCGGCGTGGCCGACGTCGTCGTCACCGACGGTTTCACCGGCAACGTCGCCTTGAAGCTGATGGAGGGCACGGCGCGGCTGGTCGTCGGGGCGATCCGCCAGGCCGCCCGCTCGAATCCTGTCGCTGCGGTCGGCGGTGCCCTGATGCGACCCTCGCTGGGCGGCCTGCGAAGCGAGCTCGATCCCGACAACACCGGCGGCGCGATCCTCCTCGGTCTGCGCGGTATCGCGATCGTCGCCCACGGCAGCTCCGGGACCGAGGGAATCGCCAACGCGATCAGGCTGGCGGCGCGCTGTGTCGAGGTCGACGCGCCCGCGCGAACCGCTGAGATGCTGCGCGGCGCCGGCGCGACCCGCGGCGCGCTGGCGGGCCGCGCGGCCGAGGCCGGGCCGTGATAGGAAGCCCCCGGTGACCCGGGACGAAGTCATCTCGCTGGTGCGTGACCACCTCGCCGCCGAGCTCGAGGTCGACGCGGAGCGGATCTCCGAGCAGACCCGTTTCAAGGAGGACCTCGACGCCGACTCGCTGGACCTCTACGAGCTGGTCATGGAGCTCGAGGACCGCTACGGAATCTCGATATCCGAAGAGCAGGCAGCGAAGATCCAGACGGTCGGCGACGCGGTCGACTTCGTCGTCCAGCACGCGCCGGCCTGAGGCCCGGAGGTTGAGCTCCGACGTCGACCCGGCGGTGGCGACGCTGGCGGGACTGATCGCAGACCTGCCGGAGGACCTGCGCCGCCAGGCGCTGACGCATTCCTCCTGGACCGCGCAGCGCGTCGACTCCTACGAGCGGCTCGCCTTCCTCGGCGACAGCGTGCTCGGACTCGCCGTCGCGGCGGAGGTCTTCGCGCGGTTTGGTTCCGTCGATTCGGGCCGCCTGACCAAGATCCATAACCAGGCCGTCAGCGGCGTCTCCTGCGCGGAGGTCGGGCATCAGCTGGGGGTCCCGGAGATGCTGCGCGAGGCGGAACCCGGACCCCGAATCGCCGGGATCCCGGCCGAGACGCTGCTGAGGGGGGGCCGCCCTCTGCCCGAGGTCACCGAGGCGCTGATCGGGGCCTGCTTTCTGGCCTTCGGCTTCGAGACGGCGGCGACCGCGGTCGCGGAGGCGTTTCAGCCCCGAATCGAGCTCGCATCGGAGACGAGAATCGACTTCAAGTCGGCGCTGCAAGAGGCCCTCGCACGCCGCGGCGCCCGCGTAACCTACGAAGTCGCAAGCGAGGCGGGACCGCCCCATGACCGCACCTTCGAGGTGATCGCGATGCTCGACGGTGGGGAGGTCGGGCGGGGTTCTGGTCGAAGCAAGAAAGCGGCCGAGCAGGTCGCGGCCGAGCAGGCGCTGGAGCGCCTCGGCAAGTGAGCCGCCGATTTGCGTCCGACCCAACCGCAAGCCTAGGCACACCCCGCATGTACCTCAAGTCGATCACCCTGAAGGGGTTCAAGTCGTTCCCCGAGCGCACCCGGCTGCGCTTTTCTCCCGGCGTCAGCGTGATCGTCGGGCCCAACGGCTCCGGCAAGTCGAACATCACCGACGCCGTCCTCTGGGCGCTCGGCGAGCAGAGCCCGAACTCGATCCGCGGCTCCTCGATGCAGGACGTCATTTCCGCCGGTGGCAAGGGAGTCGGCCAGCGCCGCCGGGCCGAGGTAGAGGTCGTGATCGACAACTCCGACGGTCTCGCAGGCGCGGACTTCGCGGAGTTGGCGATCGAACGCAGCCTCGACCGCTCCGGCGATGGTGGCTACCGGCTCAACGGCGCCCGCTGCCGCCTCGTCGACGTCGTCGACGTGCTCGCCGACACCAACCTCGGTCGTGAGATGCACTCGGTGATCAGCCAGGGCCGGGTGGAGTCGATCGTGCACTCCAAGCCCCGCGACCGGCGGCTGCTGGTCGAGGAGGCCGCGGGCCTGGGCAAGCACCGAAAGCGCCGCCGGCGAGCGGAGCTGAAGCTGCGCGCGACTCGCGACAACCTCGACCGCGCCCTCGACGTCGAGCGAGAGGCCCGCTCGCGTCTGCGGCCGCTGAAGCGCCAGGCGCAGGCGGCGGAGCTGGGCGCCCGAATCGAGCGCGAGGAACTGGGCTTGCGGGCCCGCCTCGTCGGCGAGGAGCTCGGCTTTGGCGTCGAACGCCTCGAGGCGGCGGAGCGAAACGCCGCCGCGGCCCGTTCGGCTCGCGAGGACGTCGAGCGGCGGCTGGCGAAAAGCTCCGAGCGCCGGCGAGCGACCGAGGAGCGCTTTGCCGAGCGCGACCGCGAGCGGACCCGGACCTGGGGGGTGCTGACGGCGCTGCGCGGCGACCTCGAGCGGGTCGGCGTCCGCTCGGCCCACCTCTCCGATCAGGCCCGCCAGGCGGAGACCCGCCTGACCGAGCTGCGGGCCGAGCTGGGGCCGCTGACGCTGGAGGTCGGCGACGACGCTCCAGCGCCCGCGAAGCGGATCCTGCGGCTGGAGGAGGAGTTGGGCGAGGTCGAGGCCGGGCTCGGCGCCGCATCAGGCGGGCTCGCTCGCGCCCGCGCGGAAGCCTCCGAGGCCGACCGCGTCGCCGCCCTGGGGGCGATCCGCAGCGGCGCCGAGCGAGCCTCCCGGCACGCCCGCCGCGCCGAAGGCTTGCTGGGGGAGGGACGGCGGCTCGGCCTGCAGAAGGAACTGTCCCGGGCCGAGGCGGAGCACCAGGGCGTGGCCGCCGCCGCCGCGGCGGCCGAGACGCTCGCCGGTGCGATCCGGGCCCGGGTCGAGGCCGCCGAGGCCCGGCTCGTCGGGGGCGAGAACGACGGAGATTCGATCGCCGAGGAGATGCGCGCCTGCGCCAAGCACGAGTACGAGCTGCAGGCGGAGATGAAGGCAGCCGCCGACCGGCTCACCGCGGCCGAGGTGGAGGTCGCCCAGCTGGCCGACCGCCGCTCCGAGGCTGCCAGGGAGCTGGAGGCGATCGCCAGCCGGCTCGGGGAGGAGATTCCGGCGCCCGAGGGCCGCCTTGACGACGCCGAGCGCGAGGAGATCGACCGTCGCCTCGAGCGCCTCGAGCGCCGGCGCGGCCAGATCGGCCCGGTCAACCCACTCGCCGAGCGCGAATACGAGGAGGCGCGCGAGCACGTCGGCGAGCTGCAGGGCCAGCGGGAGGACTCAGAGCGGGCGCTGCGCGAGCTGGAGGCCCTGATCCGCGACATCGACCGCCAGATCGAGCGCGCTTTCGAGGAGACCTTCGAGGCCACCGCGACCAACTTCGAGCAGATGGTCGAGCATCTCTTCCCCGGCGGCCGCGGCCGCCTGCGGCGCGTCAGCCTGCGCGCGGTCCCAGCCGAGGACGAGGCGGAGACCGAGCAGGAGGAGCGCGAGGAGCTCGGGGTCGAGATCGAGGTGACCCCGGCCGGGAAGTCCACCCGGCGGCTGTCGCTGCTTTCCGGGGGTGAGAAGTCGCTGGTTGCGCTGGCGTTCGTCTTCGCGGTCTTCCTGGCCCGGCCCTGCCCCTTCTACATCCTCGACGAGGTCGAAGCGGCGCTCGACGACGCCAACATCGACCGCTTCCTGCAGCTGATCCGCCGCTTCTCCGATCGCGCCCAGTTCGTGATCGTCACCCACCAGAAGCGCACCATGGACGCCGCCGACGTCCTCTACGGCGTCAGCATGGGCGATGACGGCGTCACCAAGATCGTCTCCCGCCGCCTGCCGCGCGAAGAAGAGTCCAGCGGCGAGGCTCCCGGCCCGCCCCCGTTTGCCGGTGTTGCCGCCGCAGAGGCAGAGGCCGAGTCGGCGCTGGCGCCCGCGATCGAGCGGCCCGAGCGCGACGAAGACGACGACGCCGCAGCTGCCTGATCCGGGGCTGGGCGCTAGCCTGGCGCGCCGGTGGCAACCAGCTGGCGGGAGATCCTCGACCTCGGCGACCGGGATGCCCCGGCCGCTGTCCACGAGCCCGAGGCCGAGGCCGACCGGGTGGGAGTGCTGCGCCGGCTGCGCGAGAGCCTTTCCAAGAGCCGGCGGGCGCTGACCGAGGAGATCTCCGCCAGCCTCTTCGACCGCATCGACGACGAGACCTGGGAGCGGCTGGAGGAGGCACTGATCCTGGCCGACGCCGGCGCCGCGGTGACGGCGCGGGTCGTCGAGCAGCTGGAGCGCGAGGTCGAGTCGGGGGCGGTGGGAATGGACGGGACCGTCGTGCAGGAGCGCCTGATCGAGATCCTGGCCGAGGTCGCGTCCACCGGGGAGCGCCGCATCGACCTCAGCGGCGATCCGGCAGTGCTGTTGATGGTCGGCGTCAACGGCACCGGCAAGACGACGACGATCGGCAAGGTCGCCTGGCACCTGTCGAACGAGTTCGGGCTCTCGGTCGTGATGGGGGCGGCCGACACCTACCGCGCCGCGGCGGCCGAGCAGCTCGCGCAATGGGCCGAGCGAGCCGGAGCCGACCTGATCCGCTCGGCGCCGGGGGGCGACCCGGGCGCGGTCGCCTTCGACGCGATCGCCGCCGCCCGGGCCCGCGGAGCCGACGTCGTGATCGTCGACACGGCGGGCCGCCTGCACACCCAGGGCAACCTGATGGACGAGCTCGGGAAGGTGCGTCGGGTGATCGCCAAGCAGCTCCCGGAAGCGCCGCACGAGACCCTGATCACGATCGACGCGACCACCGGCCAGAACGGCCTCCGCCAGGCGCGGGTCTTCTCCGAGGCGGTGCAGGTCGACGGCGTCGTCCTGACCAAGCTCGACGGCACCGCGAAGGGCGGGATCACGCTGGCGATCGCCGGCGAGCTGGGCATTCCGGTGAAGCTGATCGGCGTCGGCGAGGCCCTGGAGGACCTGCGGCCGTTCGACCCCGCCGACTTTGCCCGCGCCTTGCTGGGCTGACACAGGGCTGCCTCTAAGCTGGGCTTGATGTTCGACCATCTCTCTGAGCGCCTGCAGGCGACGCTCTCCGACGTTCGCTCGCGCGGCAAGCTGGGCGAGTCCGACGTCGACGCGGCGATGCGCGAGATCCGCCTGGCGCTGCTCGAGGCCGACGTCAACTTCAAGGTCGTCAAGTCGTTCACGGCGACGCTGAAGGAACGCTGCCTCGGCGAGGAGGTGCTGGGCAGCCTCGATCCCGGCCAGCAGGTGGTGAAGATCGTCAACGAGGAGCTGGCGGCGCTGATGGGGGGCTCGGGCCGGGACCTCGCCTTTGCCTCCGGCGGGCCGACGGTGATCCTGATGGCGGGCCTGCAGGGATCGGGCAAGACGACCGCCTGCGCAAAGCTCGCCCGCCATCTCGGCGAGGGAGGCCGCAACGTCGCCCTCGCGGCCTGCGACGTCTACCGGCCGGCGGCGATCGAGCAGCTGGTCACGGTCGGCGAGCGCGCCGGCGCCCACGTCTACCAGCAGGGAGCCGACCGCGATCCCGTCGACATCGCCGAGTGGGCGCTTGCCCAGGCCCGCGACGAGGAGCGCGACGTGCTGATCATCGACACCGCCGGCCGGCTTCACATCGACGCGGAGCTGATGGCCGAGCTGGCGCGGATCCGCAAGCGGACCAAGCCCCACGACGTGCTGCTGGTCGTCGACGCGATGACCGGGCAGGAGGCGGTCGGGGTGGCGGAGTCGTTTGCCGAGGCGGCGGAGTTCGACGGCGTGGTGATGACGAAGCTCGACGGCGACGCCCGCGGCGGCGCCGCGCTGTCGATCAAGGCGGTGACCGGGAAGCCGATCATCTTCGCGTCGACGGGCGAGAAGCTGGAGGACTTCGAGCGCTTCCACCCGGATCGCATGGCGGGGCGGATCCTCGGCATGGGCGACGTGCTGAGCCTGATCGAGAAGGCCGAGAAGGAAGTCGACGCCGATCAGGCGATCGACCTGCAGGAGAAGCTGCGCCGCCAGCAGTTCACCCTCGAAGACTTCCTCCAGCAGATGCGCCAGGTGCGGAAGATGGGGCCGCTGGGCAACCTGATGGGGATGCTGCCGGGAATGGGGGGGATGAAGCAGCAGCTCCGCGACACCGACGTCGACGAGGGTGAGCTCGACCGGCTGGAGGCGATCATCCTCTCGATGACCGCGGAGGAGCGCGCCAACCCGGCAATGATCAACGGCTCGCGGCGGAAGCGGATCGCGGTCGGGTCCGGGACCAAGGTCCAGCACGTCAACCAGCTCGTCAAGCAGTTCGACCAGGTCAGCGGGCTGATGAAGCAGGTGGCGTCGGGCAAGATGCCCGATCCGCAACAGCTCGCCGCGCAGCTGTCGGGCGCCAAGCAGCCGAAGCCGAAGATCCGCCGCCGCTAGGCAACTCTGTAACCTCACGCGGCCTTATGGCAGTGAGAATCAGGCTCAGACGGGTGGGTTCCAAGAAGAACCCGATCTGGCGCGTCGTCGTCGCCGACAAGCGTTCCCCGCGTGACGGCCGCACGATCGAGACGATCGGCCGCTACAACCCGCAGACCGACCCATCGCTGATCGAGATCGACGAGGACCGCGCTCGCCACTGGCTCGAGCACGGCGCCCAGCCGTCGGAGACCGTGGCCGGGCTGCTGCGCGCGAAGGGCATTCGCGCTTCCGGCACCTAGTAGGCCCCATGACCGAGCTGCTCGAGTTCCTCACCCGGGCCTTGGTCGAGGAGCCCGACGCCGTGCAGGTCGAGGAGTTCGAGGAGAACGGCGACCTCGTCTACGAGATCACGGTCGCCGATGGAGACCTCGGACGGGTGATCGGCAAGGGGGGCCGGGTCGCGAACGCGATCCGCGCCATCGCCAAGGCCGCGGCGGTGCGCATGGAGCGCCGCGTCATCGTCGACATCATGGACTGAGGTACTTGGCGCTGGGCCGCGCCGCCTAGCTGCACGAGAATGACCCCGTGAGGCTCGACATCTTCACCCTCTTCCCGGAGGCGTTCGAGTGGTTTCGATCGCAGCGGCCGGTGCAGAACGCGCTTGCGGGGGGTTCCGACCTGCGTCTGCTCTCCTACCGCGACACGACGCCGCTGGGAGCCGGACAGGTCGATGATGCTCCCTACGGCGGCGGCGCCGGGATGGTGCTGCGGGTCGACGTGGTCGACGCGGCGCTGGAGGCCGCCTACCCGGAGGAGCGACCGCGGATCGCGGTGCTGGCGCCGGCGGGCCGGCTCCTCGACGAGCCCCTGGCCACGGAGCTGGCGGCCGAGCCGGGGCTGGCGCTGCTGTGCGGTCGCTACGAGGGCTTCGACCAGCGGGTTCACGACAACCTCGCCGACGACGAGATCTCGATCGGCCGCTACGTGCTGGCCGGCGGCGAGCTGGCGGCGATGGTCGTCGCCGACGCGGTGATCCGCAAGCTCCCGGGCGCGCTCGGGCACGCCGACAGCGCCCGCGAGGAGTCCTTCAGCAAGGCGCTGGAGGGAGGGCCGGAATACCCGCACTACACCCGGCCTCCGACCTACAAGGGATGGGGGGTCCCGGAGATCCTGCTCTCCGGCGACCACGCCGGGGTGCACGCCTGGCGCCTCGCGCAGAGCCGCGAGCGCGCACACCGAAGCAGCTAGCTACCATTTCGCAACCGCGCGGGCCTCGAGGCACCGGCGCGGTTTTCTTTCGGGCCAATGAGCACCATCATCGACAGCATCGAGCGTCGCCAGCTCCGGCAGGGGATTCCGGGCTTCAGCCCCGGCGACCGGGTGCGGGTCCATTTCCAGGTCGTCGAGGGCACCCGCCGGCGCACCCAGGTCTTCGAGGGCATCGTCCTCAAGCGCCAGGGCTCGGGTGCCCGGGAGACGTTCACGGTGCGCAAGCAGTCCTTTGGCGTCGGAGTCGAGCGGACGTTTCCCGTCCACTCGCCCAAGATCGAGAGGCTCGAGATCGCCGGCCGCGGCGATGTGCGGCGGGCGAAGCTCTATTACCTGCGCGGTCGCGTCGGCAAGG
This sequence comes from uncultured Actinomycetes bacterium, assembly GCA_963793785.1. Lineage (GTDB taxonomy): Bacteria > Actinomycetota > Thermoleophilia > Solirubrobacterales > 70-9 > CAWCBH01. Next base: position 1,342,538 of record CAWCBH010000003.1, on the reverse strand, counting down.
CCGCCCGCGTTGCCGAGCGGCGCTGGGGCATCGACGAGGAGCTGATCGCCGCGCCCGCGACCGCCGAAGGCGAAGCCGAGGCGATCGACTCGGAAGGCGTCAGCCAGAGCGAGGCCGAGGTCGCCGAACCGCAGGAGGCCGACGAGGAAGCCGAGGGAGAAGACGCCGAAGATGGGGAGGCGGACGCCGGTCCCGCCGAGCCCGGCGAGGAAGCAGAGGACCAGGGAGACACGGCCGGCGATGGGGAGGAACCAGCGGCAGAGCCCGAGGGTGACTCCGACGAGGGCAAGGCCTGAACCCCTCGATCCCGAAGCCGAAGACAGCTCGCGGGGGTCTCGTCGAGCTGGTCGTGATCGTCGCGCTCGCGCTGGGGCTCGCGCTCGGGATCCAGGCCTTCATCGTCAAGCCCTACCAGATCCCCTCGGAGTCGATGGAGCCGACGCTCGACGTCGGCCAGCGGGTGCTGGTCAACCGCTTCCTCTACCACTTCACCGACCCCAGCATCGGTGACGTGGTCGTCTTTCATCCCCCGGCCGGCGCCGACGGCGGCGGCAACGAGTGCGGGGTTCAGCGCGCGGCCATCGAGCCTTGCCCCCGGCCTACCGAGGAGCGCTCGGAGCAGAACTTCATCAAGCGCATCGTCGCCGGGCCCGGCGACCGATTCAGCGTCCGCAACGGCCACCCGGTCGTCAACGGGGTCGTCAAGCGCGACGAGGACTACATCATCCCCTGCGGCGGCGGTGGCGCCTGCGCGCTGCCGAAGCAGATAACCATTCCACCCGACCACTACTTCATGATGGGCGACAACCGTGGCTCGAGCGACGACAGCCGCTTCTGGGGCCCCGTCCCCCGCGACTGGATCATCGGCAAGGCCTTCGCCACCTACTGGCCGCCGGACCGGATCGGGATCCTCTAAGGCCCACCGGCGGCGCCTGGCGCGGACGCGGCGGCTGTTCGCCTTCGACCGCTCCCACGGCGCTTCCTTCGTCGCCGGCGCCGACGAAGCCGGCCGGGGCAGCCTCGCCGGTCCGCTGGTCGCCGCGGGCGTGCTTTTCGACCTCGACCGGATCTCGCTGTCGGACCGGCGCGGCCTGGCCGGGCTGCACGACTCCAAGCAGATGACGGCCGAGTTGCGGGAGACGCTCTACCCGCGGGTCCTGAAGGCCGCCGAGCGGGTCAGCGTCGTGATCCGCTGCGTGCGCGGAATCGACGCCCGCGGTCTGCATGTGACAAACCTCGAGGCGCTCGCGGCGGCGCTGGAGCGGCTGGAGCCGCGAGGGGCGCTTTGCCTCGTCGACGGCTTCCGGCTCGGGGCCCGGGGGCCGGACCACCGCGCGGTCGTCGAGGGCGACAGCACCAGCGCCGCGATCGCGGCCGCCTCGGTGATCGCCAAGGTGACCCGGGACCGGTTCATGAAGCGCGCCGGTGCGACCTACGCGGGCTGGGGATTCGACGAGAACGTCGGTTATTCGACCCCTGAGCATCGCGATGCGATCGCGCGGATCGGAATCTCGACCCTGCACCGACGCTCCTTCCAGTCGGTCGCCTATAGGCAGCTCGAGCTCGCCGGCCAGTTCCTAGAAAGCGTCACGGAGATGGACATAGCGGCTGACGCCGTCCGGCGCCGAAGGTGACCCCGACGACGTCGAACCGCATCTCGCTCCAGCGGGCGGGGGCCCGGCGCTGGGAGAGCCAGACCCCGGCGAGGCGCCGCAGCCGGCGCTGCTTGGCCGGGCCGACGGCCAGCTCGGGGGTCTGGGGACAGGGCCCGGCGCCGCTGCGGGCGGCCTTCACCTCGACGAAGACGAGCGCTCGTCCCTCGACGGCGACGATGTCTAGCTCCCCGGCCCGAAAGCGCGCGTTGCGCTCGAGGATCCGCCAGCCGCAGGCGCCGAGCCGGGCCGCGACCAGGTCCTCGGCGCGGCGCCCGGTTTGCTGGCGGGCGACGGTCATCCGGCGAGGCTAGGCCGGGCAGGCGCGCGTATCGCGCGTCGAAACTGACGATTCCCTGACGCCCGCCGGGCAACGCGTCACCCCGCAGCTCCTAGCGTCGCGGCGGTGCTCGCAACCGCCCGCACCTTCACCCTCGACGGGATCTCCGCCCGCGCCGTCCGGGTCGAGGTCGACGTCCATCGCGGGCTGCCCGCCTTCTCGATCGTCGGCCTGCCCGACACCGCGGTTCGGGAGGCGAGAGAGCGCGTCCGCGCGGCGCTGGTCAACTGCGGGTTCGAGTTCCCGCTGCGGCGGATCACGGTCAACCTGGCCCCGGGCAGCCTGCGTAAGGCCGGGCCGGGGCTCGACCTCGCGATAGCGGCGGCGCTGCTGGCGGCCTCCGGTCAGCTGCGCTGGGACCGGTTGGCCGACCTGGCGCTGGCCGGGGAGCTGGCGCTCGACGGCTCGGTACGGGGAATCTCCGGCGCCCTGGCGATCGCCGAGGCCGCCCGCGCGCGGGGCATGCGGGCGGTCGTGGTCCCGGCCCGCGACGGTCCCGAGGCGGCACTGGCCGAACAGATCGAGGTGATTCCGGTCGAGAGCCTGGCGCAATTGCGACCGCTGGCCTCGGGGGAGTGGGCGCCGCCGGCGCCGCAGCCGCTGCAGCTGGCGGGGGAGAACGGGAGCGACCCAGACCTCGCCGACCTGCGGGGCCAGGGAGCGCTGCGCAGTGCCCTCGAGGTGGCCGCGGCGGGAGGCCACAGCCTGCTCGTCGTCGGGCCGCCCGGCGCCGGGAAGTCCCTGGCGGCGCGGCGCCTGCCGTCGATCCTGCCGCCGCTGACCCGCGACGAGGCGCTCGAAGTGGCGCGGGTCGCCAGCGCCTGCGACCGCCTCACCGAGCCGCTGGCGGGGGCGCGTCCCTTCCGGGCTCCCCACCACACGATCTCAGCCGCCGGGCTGATCGGCGGCGGCAACCCGCCCCGGCCCGGGGAGGTGACGCTGGCCCACCGGGGTGTGCTGTTCCTCGACGAGCTGTGCGAGTTCGCCCGCGACTCGCTGGAGGCGCTTCGCGAGCCGCTGGAGGCGGGTGCGGTCTCGATCGTCCGCTCCGGCGTCCGCCGCCGGCTGCCTTGCCGCTTCATGCTCGTCGCGGCCGCCAACCCGTGTCCGTGCGGGCGCGGAGACGGAAGCCCCGACTGCGTCTGCGCGCCCGTCGACGTGCGTCGCTACCAGGGTCGCCTCAGCGGCGCGCTCGCCGATCGGCTCGACATCGTCGTCTCGATCGAGCAGCCCACCACGGCCGAGATCAGGGCCGGACCGGGCGAGTCCTCGGCCGCGGTCCGCGATCGCGTCGCCCGGGCTCGCGAGCGCCAGCACCGGCGCCTCGGGGAAGGCCGCTGCAACGCCGAGATGACACCTTCGGAGGCCCGCGCCTGTCCGCTCGCCGACGATGCCGCCGCGATGCTGGCCGCCACCTACGCCCGCGACGGGCTCAGCGGCCGTGCCCACGACCGGGCGCTTCGGCTGGCCCGCACGATCGCCGACCTCGAGGCAGAGGCGGAGATCGGGGCGGAGGCGATGGCGCAGGCGCTGCACCTGCGGCGCCGCGAGAGCGGATGAGTGAGCCGAGCGCCTGCGGGGCCTGTCTGCGACGGGCCTGGCTCCTGGCCCGGCTGGCGCCCTACGTGGAGCGAGTCGCGACCGGAGCGGCGGGCTCGCGCTCGGCGGAGCTGCTGCGGCTCGACGACGATCGGCTGGCGCAGGCGGTGGCGCCCAAGGACGCGGAGCGGCTGAGCGCCGAGGTCGACCGGATCGGAGAGTCCCGCATGCGGGCCCAGCTCGCGACGGCCGGGTGCTGGGCCTGCTGCGCTCACGACCACACCTACCCCGGCGCCCTCGCGGTCGCCGCGGACGCCCCGCGAACCCTGATCGGAGTCGGCGACTGGCGCTTGCTGTCTCGAAATCTGCCCGAGGAAGCCGTCGCCGTCGTCGGGGCGAGGCGGGCGACCGGATACGGGCGCGAGGTGGCGCGGCGCCTCGGCTATGAGCTCGCGGTCGCGGGCCTGATCGTCGTCAGCGGCATGGCCTTCGGGATCGACACCGCCGCCCACAGCGGCGCCGTCGACGCCGGCCCGGCGGTCGCCGTGCTCGGAAGCGGGCCCGACATTCCCTACCCGGCGGCGAACCGCCGCCTGCACCGGCGCCTGCTCGAACGGGGAGCGGTGCTGTCGGAGCTGCCGCCGGGGACGAGGCCGTGGCGCTGGACCTTCCCGGCCCGCAACCGGATCATGGCGGCGCTCGCCCAGCTCACCGTCGTCGTCGAGGGAGCGCAGCGCTCGGGGTCGCTGATCACCGCCGACATCGCCGAGCAGCTCGGCCGCGACGTCGGTGCCGTCCCGGGACCGGTGACATCGCGAGCGTCGGAGGGCCCGAACCAGCTCCTCGCCGGGGGTGCGCTGGTGATCCGCGGTGCCCAGGACGTCCTCGACTCCCTGCTCGGGCCGGGAGCGATCGAGATCGGACGGGTGGGGCCGCCCCTGGAGCCGCAGCTCGCCGAGGCCCTGGTGGCGCTGGAGCGGAGCGACGGAACCTGCGACGCGGTGGCGGCAGAGCTCGGCACCGCCAGCGCCTCGGCCGCGGTCGCGCTGGCCCGTCTGGAGCTGCTCGGCTACCTGGAGTGCTCGCCGCTCGGCGTCTACTCGCGCACACCGCTGCGGGCGCCCTCGTAGGCTTGGCCGATGCCAAGGCGGAGAATCCCGGCGGTCCTCTCGATCGCCGGCTCGGACTCCGGCGGCGGCGCCGGAATCCAGGCCGACCTGAAGGCCTTCGCCCGCTGCGGGGTGCACGGGATGACCGCGATCACGGCGCTGACCGCCCAGAACACGGTCGAGGTGTCCGCGGTCGAGAGCGTCTCGCCGCGAATGATCGTCGCGCAGGTCCGGGCGGTGGCCACCGACATCGGCGTCGACGCGGTGAAGATCGGGATGCTGAGCGACGTCGCGACGATCGTGGCGGTCGAGGAGGCGCTCGACCTGGTCGGCGAGGCGCCGATCGTCCTCGACCCGGTGATGGTCGCCGAGAGTGGCGCCACCCTGCTGGCGCCGGAGGCGGTTACGGCGCTGATCGAGCGCCTGTTGCCGCGGGCGACGGTGACGACGCCGAACATCGCCGAGGCGCGGAAGCTGACCGGCTCGGGCCCCGAGGCCGCTCAGGACGAGCTGGCGAAGGCTGTCCACGCGCTCGGGCCGGCGGCGGTGGTCGTAACCGGTGGCCATACCGAGGAGGGATCGGACCTCCTCTACGACGGCGACGGCGATCCGTTGCGGATCGAAGGCCGCCGCTACCCGGATGGCGCCGCGCACGGCTCCGGCTGCACCCACTCATCGGCGCTGGCGGCATGCCTCGCCAAGGGCGACGGCGTGCGCGAGGCGGCAGTCGAGGCCCGGGCCGTGACAGCGGCGGCGATCGGCGCCGGTTTGCGCGAGATCGGCAGCGGCGCCGGCCCCGTCGACGCGTTCGGGGAGCCTTCGGGGTCATAATCCAGAAGATGAGATTCGTCCGCATGAAGCCAGGGCATGGCGACGTCCTCCTCGCCGAAGGGGACATCGAGGTCTCTGAAGACGAGGAGCGGCTGATCGAGGAGTTCCGCCGCCAGCTCGACGAGGGGATGTGGGCTGCGGTGCCGACCGCGGAGACCGGCGGCCGGCGCGAGGCGAGGATGGTGCGTGATTTCGACGAGATCCCGCGCGACGCCGAGCGCGTGATCTTCTTTCCCCGGGCGGCCGGGGGCTGAGCGGCAAATGTCGGTTGCGGCGGCCGCGATTTTCGTGGCCCTGGCGCTGCTGGCGACGCTCGCGTTCGGCCCCGACTTGCGCCAGCGTTTGCGCGCCCGCCGGGTTGCCACGCGGCGTTCGGCCCCACAGAGAGTCGCCTACGACCCCGGCCGCGAGCTGCGCGCCGAGCGCAAGGCGCAGCAGCTGTTGCTCTCGGTTGTCGGCGAGCACGCCTACGCGATGTACCGGGAGCTGGGCTTCATCCGGGTCGCCGGGGGCTCGGGTCCCGGGGCCGGCTACGGCTACCTGCTCTACCCGCATCGGCCGGTGATCGCCTTCGACGAACGCAGCGGCGAGCTGCTGAACGAGTACTGCGTCGGCTTTCCCGACTCCAGCGATCCCGCCGCCGGCACCCGGCTTCCCGACTCCGACGACGTGCTCGCCAAGTGGATGGCCCTGCACGGTGACGAGCGGGGGCTGATCGCCGACTCCAACATGCACTTTCCGGGCCGCCAGGTCGATCCCGAGCAGGTTCGCCGCGACCTGCGCCGGCTGCGCGAGTGGGAGGGACGCCGTGGCTGAGCTGCCCCGCCCGCGCTCCGCGGCGGTCTTCGACGGACCCGACCGCGCCGCCGCCCGCGCCTACATGAAGGGGATCGGCTTCGACGACGATGCGCTCAGCCGGCCGACGATCGGCGTCGCCAACACCTGGATCGAGGCGATGCCGTGCAACTTTCACCTCCGCGGCCTCGCCTCTCACGTGAAGGACGGGGTCCGCGCCGCGGGCGGCACCCCGATGGAGTTCAACACGATCGCGATCTCCGACGGGGTGACGATGGGGACCGAGGGGATGAAGATGTCGCTGGTCAGCCGCGAGGTGATCGCCGACTCGATCGAGCTGGCGGCGCCGCGGCTACCAGTTCGACGCGGTCGTCGCGCTCTCGGCCTGCGACAAGACGATCCCGGGCTGCGTGATGGCGCTGGTCCGGCTCGACGTCCCCTCGCTGATGCTCTACGGCGGCTCGGTCTTGCCCGGTCGCTGGCGCGGCCGCGACGTGACGATCCAGGACGTCTTCGAGGCGATCGGCGCCAACGCGGCGGGCGAGATGAGCGACGAGGATCTGCGCGAGCTGGAGGACGTCGCCAGCCCCGGTGCCGGCGCCTGCGCAGGGCAGTTCACCGCCAACACGATGGCCTGCGCCTTCGAGGCGCTGGGGATCTCTCCGGCGGGGTCCTCGATGGTCCCCGCCGAGGACGCCGGCAAAGAGGATGTCTCCGAGCAGGTCGGCGAGCTGGTGATGAAGGTCCTCGCCGAGGACCTGCGGCCGAGCAAGATCATCACCCGCGAGTCGCTGGAGAACGCGATCGCCTGCGTCTCCGCCTCCGGCGGCTCCACCAACGGGGTCCTGCACCTGCTCGCGGTCGCCCGCGAGGCCGGCATCGAGCTGGCGATCGACGACTTCGAGACGATCTCGAAGCGGACGCCGCTGCTCGCCGACTTAAAGCCCGGCGGCCGGTTCGTGGCCGCCGACCTCTACCGGGCCGGAGGCGTGCCGCTGATCCTCAAGCGCCTGGCCGAGGCCGGGACCCTGCACGAGGACGCGCTGACGGTGACCGGGCAGACAATCGGCGAGGTCGCCGCCGCGGCGGAGGAGACCGACGGGCAAGAGGTCGTCCGCCCGCTGTCCGATCCGCTCAAGCCCGAAGGCGGCCTGGCGATCCTGCGCGGCAACCTGGCTCCGGAGGGTTCGGTGGTGAAGCTGGCCGGGACCGAGCGCCGCGGCCAAACCGGCCCGGCGCGGGTCTTCGAGTCGGAAGGCGACTGCTTCGGCGCCGTCAAGGCGCAGAGCATCGAGCCCGGCGACGTGATCGTGATCCGCAACGAGGGCCCGGCCGGGGGGCCGGGGATGCGGGAGATGCTCCAGGTCACCGCCGCGATCGTCGGCGAGGGCCTCGGCGAGGAAGTCGCCCTGATCACCGACGGGCGCTTCTCCGGCGCCACCCGCGGCCTGATGGTCGGCCACGTCGCCCCCGAGGCGATCAAGGACGGCCCGATCGCCGCCCTGCGCGACGGCGACGAGGTGACGATCGACATCGACGGCCGCCGCCTCGAGGTGGCGCTGACCGACGAGGAGATCGCGAGCCGAATCCGCGAGTACAGCCCGCCCGAGCCGGCCTACCGCAGCGGCGTGATGGCCAAGTACGCGGCCACCGTCGGCTCCGCCTCGCTCGGCGCCGTCACCGGCTAGCTACGACGCCAGGAACTCGTCCACCACCGCGTTGAACCGCGCCGGCCGCTCGAGCTGGGGGAGGTGACCGGTGCGCTCGAAGATCTCCAGCCGCGAGTTCGGGACCCGCCGTTTATAGGAGAGCGCCGCCTGTACGGGGACGATGCGGTCGTTGAAGCCCCAGACGATCAGGGTCGGGATCTCGATCTCGGTCAGGCGGTCGCGGACGTCGTAGCCGAACAGGGCCCGCAGGGCGTCGGCCGTGCCGGGGCTGCGCAGCGCCGGCTCCACCTGCTCCCAAAGCAGCTCCGGGCGCAGCCGGTTCGGATAGCGAAAGAGTCCGCGGAAGGCGACCTGGCGAGCCCGTGGGCGCACCAGCCCGATCCGGTTGAAGCGGGCCAGGATCGGTCCCGTCACCTGCGCCACCCGCCCCAGCATCGCCGCCGGCTCGTTGCGGGCCCGCGCGTAGGTGATCCCGGCGGCGGAGACGAGCACCAAGTGCTCGAAACGACCGGGCTGCTCGATCACCGCCTCGGTGGCGACGAAGCCCCCCATCGAGTTGCCGATCAGCGCCGCGTTGCCGTCGACGCCGAGCTTTTCGCAGAAGTCGTGCAGGAGCCGCCCGTAGGCGGGGATGTCGATCTTCCAGGAGGGCTCGGGACTGTCGCCGAAGCCCGGCAGGTCGAGCGCGATCGTCCGGTGGGAGCGCCCGAAGTGGGGCAGGTTCTCGAGCCAGTTCTGCCAGCAGCCGGAGAGGCCGTGCACCAACACGACCGGCGGGCCCTGGCCGATCTCGACGTAGTTGACCTCCGCCCCCGGCAGCTCGACGCGGCGCCGGTGCCGGCGCCAGTCGATTCGCAGCCACTCGGGGTCGGGATTGCCGTAGTCAGGCATACCCCATCCGCTCGAGGATGGGGATCTCGCGGATCTGCGGCGGCTGCAGGTGGTCCCAGAGGATGCCGCGGGGCCGCTCGTACTGGCGCTCGACCTCGATCACCGCACGCGGGGTGGCGATCAGGTCGACCGGCAGGTCGTGGGCGGTCATCATCAGGTGCCGGCGGACGATCTGGATCGGGTGCACCGTGGTGGCGACCACCGAATGGTCGTCGATCTTGCCGGCGTCGATCAGGATTCCGTACTCGAGATCGGAGAAGCCGCCGCCCTTGCCGGCCCGGGCGCCGCTGAGGTTCACCGCCACCGCGCCGCAGAGGACCATGTCGATCTCGGGCAGGTCGTCGACGGCCGTGACGCGGCCGTGGCGCAGGGCTCCCTTGATCGTCGACGCTTCCTTGATCGCCCGCTTGCTGAGCCGTTTCGGGTCGAGGACGCGAAAGGGATGCGGATCGCGCAGCCGCGGCACCGCCATGATCACGGTCTTGCCCTGTTCGAGCGCCGCGCGGCGGACATGGGTCTGCGGCGAGTCGGGGTTGGCCTTGATCACCTGGGCCCGTTTCCAGACCCGGTGCCCGGTCAGCTTTTCCGCCGCCAGCTTGGCGCCGGCGAAGTTGGGGATCCTCCCTTCGGCGCCGGGGAAGCGCGAGACGCCTTCCCGGTCCATCGACTTCCATACAGCCTTGCGAACCTGGTCCTTCGTGCGCACGCGCGCAAACATATCCGCCACACGTCGAGGCGGCAGCAGAGCTATTTTTGTTCGCGATGGCCCAGCGAACCCCGTTGAGCGCGGTGACCGACCGCGAGCAGGAGGCGGCACCGGCGCAGCTGCCCGCCGAGCGCCGGCGCGATCTGCTGCCGGCGATCGAGGCCGAGCGGACGATCGACGACTGGGGGAGGTCGGAGGGCTTCGAGCAGCTCTTCGACCGCACCGTGATCGAGTTCTTCTACCGCTACTGGTTTCGGGCCGAGGTGGAGGGCATCGAGAACGTGCCCGCAAGCGGCGGCGCCCTGCTGGTCTCCAACCATTCCGGCGCCCTACCCCCCGACGCGGCCGTGATCGCCCGGGCGATCCGCGAGGAGCATCCGGTGCCGCGGGACCTCAACATCACCGTCGAGCACTTCTTCAAGGGCTACCCCTTCTTCTCGATGCTGGCGCCGAAGATCGGCTGCGTCGCCGCCCACCCCGCCAACGTGCAACGGCTGCTCTATGACGAGCAGAAGCTGGTGCTGGTCTTCCCGGAGGGCCGCAAGGGAACCGAGAAGGTCTTCCACGAGCGCTACCGGCTGCGGCGCTTCGGGCGCGGAGGATTTGTCGCCGCGGCGATGCGCGCGCAGGCAAAGCTGGTCCCGGTCTGCGTCGTCGGGGCCGAGGAGGCGGCACCGATCTTCGCCCACGTCCGGCCCCTGCAGCGCCTCACCGGCCTGCTCTACTTCCCGCTCACGCCGACCTTCCCCTGGCTGGGGCCGCTGGGGATGCTCGGCTACCTGCCGGCCAAGTTCCGGGTCCGCTTCCTGGAGCCGATCGACACCGTCGCCCTTGGTGGCGACCCGGATGCCGACAAGTCCCTGGTGCAGACGGTGGCGCAAGAGGTGCGGGCTCGGATCCAGGAGAGCCTGCACGAGATGGTCGGGGCTCGAAAGTCGGTCTGGTTCGGATGAGCGGCCCCGACGGTGCCCGCCGGGTCCTGATCACCGGCCTGTCGAGCTATTGGGGCGGCCGGCTGGCGCAGGCGCTGGAGTCGTTTCCCGAGATCGAAGCGATCGTCGGCGTCGACACCCTTGCCCCGACCCGCGAGCTGGAGCGGACCGAGTACGTCAAGGTCGACAACCAGCACTCGCTGATCCAGCGGATCGTCAAGGCGGCCGAGATCGACACCGTCATCGACACCAGGCTGGTCGTCGACTCGATCGCGACGTCGCGTGCGCAGGCGCACGAGAACAACGTCATCGGCACCCTCAACATCCTCGCCGCCTGCACCGGTGCCGACTCACCGGTGACCCGGCTGGTCTTCAAGAGCTCGGCCCACTGGTACGGCTGCGAGCAGGACGACCCGGCCTTCTTCACCGAGGAGATGCGCCGCAAGCACCCGCCGCGAACGGCGATCGAACGCGACATCATCGAAGCCGAGGCGGCGGTGGCCGACTTCGCCGAGCAGCGCCCCACCGTCACCGTGACGGTGCTGCGCTGCGCCAACGTCCTCGGTCCGGACGTCGACACCTCCCACATCCGCATGCTTTCGCTGCCGCTGGTGCCGATGATCCTCGGCTTCGATCCCCGCTACCAATTCGTGCACGAAGACGACGTCGTCCACGCGCTCGAGCACGCCGCCTTCCACGACATGCCCGGGATCTACAACATCGCCGGCGACGGAGTGCTGGCGCTGTCGGAGGTCATCGACCTGCTCGGCAAGCGGCCGCTGCCGCTGCTGCCGCCTTGGGGCACCGGCCTCTTCGTAGGTCCCCTGCGCCGGCTCGGCTTCCGGGTCCCCGACGAGATGCTGAGCCAGATGCGATTTGGCCGCGGCCTCGACAATCGCCGCCTCAAGGCCGAGGAGTTTCGCTACCAGTACACGTCGCGCGAGGCGGTGCTGGCGCTCGGCGAGCACCTCCGCCTCAGCCCGGTGCTGGCGGGGATCAAGGAGCCCTACCGCTACGAACGCGAGGTCGAGGAGTTCCTGCGCTGGAGCCCCCACGTTCGCAGGGAGGGAGGCTCGGGGGCCGGCGAGCGGGTCGACGAGGAGGGCGGGCTGTTCGAGCCTTCGCCGCCGACCGCCGAGGCGACGCTGGCGCCCCAAGGCGAGGGGCCACCGACGCCGCTCGAGGCCGCAGCGGTCCCGGACCCCTCGCTGCTGGAGTCCGAGGAGGCGATCGCGCTCTTCGCCACCCTCGACGAGTCCGAGCTCGACCAGATCGAACGCCTGGAGCGCTCGGGCCGAGCCCGCGACGAGGTGCTGGAGGCGATCGAGGGCGCCCGGGGCCACGAACGGAGCTGAGTACGCATCGGCACTTGCACGGCCGTGAAGCGGGTTTGTCGACCGGACCCGCTCCCTACACTTTTGCCTAGCAGCGTGTAGTTGCCGCCGGGGGACGGAGCTTCGAAGATGAGACTTGGACGAAGGCAGAGCGAGAGCGATCCCGGGCACCCCGGCTACGGCCAGTTCCCGGCCGAGTCGCCGCGCCGCTTCGCCCGCTGGCCACTGGTAATAGCGGTAGCCGCGGTGATCCTGCTGGTCGGCGGGGCGTTCGCTGCCTATGCCTACGACGACTCCCGCAAGGACGAGATCGCCAACGGCGTCACCGTCGGCGGGGTGGACGTCGGCGGCCTGGAGGCGGGTGAGGCCGAGGAGCTGCTGCGCCACCAGCTGCTGCGACCACTGCGCAAGGCGGTCGTCGTGAGTTACCGCGGCGATAGCTGGAGGCTGGGCCCTCGCCGCCTCAAGGTTCGCACCGACATCGAGGCGATGGTCGAGGAAGCGATCGAGGTCAGCCAGGAGGGCGGCCTCCCCGGCCGGCTGGTCCGCTACGTCAGCGGCGGCTCGGTTGACGAGCAGATCCAGGCCCAGATCGATTACTCCCAGCCGGCGATCAATCGTTTCGTCCGGCGCGTCGCCGGCGACATCGACCGCGAGGCGGTCGACGCGACCGTCAGCCCGACTCCGGCTTCGCTGAACGTCGTCTCCGGCGAGACCGGGCGCAAGCTGCGCGACAACCTGCTCGAGAAGCAGCTCGCGGCGCTGGCCGGAAGCGCCTCGGAGTCACGGACGATCGTCGCCAAGGTCAGGATCACCAAGCCCGAGGTGACCACGAGCGAAGTCGCCGCGCAGTACCCGACCTACATCACCGTCGACCAGGCGAGCTATACCGCCCGCGTCTGGAAGGACCTGAAGCTGGCGCGCGAGTACACGATCGCGGTCGGCCAGCCCGCCTATCCGACCCCCTACGGCCTCTACTCGGTGACTTCGAAGGCAGTCGACCCAGTCTGGAGCGTTCCCAACTCCGAATGGACCGGAGAGCTGGCCGGCACCGTTGTCGCCGGCGGCACTGCCGCCAACCCGTTGAAGGCGCGCTGGATGGGAGTCACAGACGGCGTCGGCTTCCACGGCACCGATGCCACCTACTCGCTGGGCACCGCCGCCTCGCATGGCTGCATGCGAATGGCTGTCGACGACGTCATCGAGATGTACGACATGGTCCCGGTCGGGACCCCGGTCTACATCGGTTAGCCGCAGGCGTTGGGCGCCAGGCGCCGAACTTAGCGCCATGACATGGGAAGAGGCGCTGGCCGAGTTCGACCGCGACCTGGCTGCGCAGATGGCCGCCGAGCGGACCCGACGGGCCTACGCGGTCGACCTCGGCCAGCTCAGCGAGTGGGCGGCTGCCCGCGGGCTCGACCCGGTTGACATTCGCCACCGCGACGTGCGCCGCTACGGAGCCGGCCTGTCCGCCGAGCGTGCGGCCCCGGCGACCGTGGGCCGCAAGCTGGCGGCGATCCGCAGCTTCTACGGATTCCTGGTCCGAACCGAGCGGGTGGCCCAGAACCCGGCTGACCTCGTCGCCAGCCCGAAGCGGGCCACAAAGCTGCCGAAGGTGTTGTCGCGCGAGCAGGCGGCGGCACTGCTGGACCGGATTCCCGCCCATACCCCGCTGGAGTTGCGAGACCGGGCGATGTTCGAGCTCGTCTACTCGTGCGGCCTGCGCTGTGAGGAGGTGGTCAATCTCGACCTCGGTGCAGTGGACTTCGAGACCGAGCAAGTGCGGGTGCTCGGCAAGGGGTCCAAGGAGCGGCTGCTGCCGGTGGGTGAGCCCGCGCAGCGTTCGCTCGAGCGCTACCTGGCCCGGGGCCGCCCCGCGCTCGCTGACGCCTCCGAGCCGGCGCTGTTCGTCTCCAAGAGCGGACGCCGCCTCTCGACGTCAGACGTCGGGCGCCGGCTCAATGGCTGGCTTCGCAATGCGGCGCTGTCCGGCGGCGTCACGCCGCATTCGCTGCGCCATTCCTTTGCCACCCACCTGCTCGAGGGTGGGGCGGACCTGCGTTCGATCCAGGAACTGCTCGGCCACGCGTCGATTTCGACCACGCAGATCTACACTCGGGTCGACGCGGCCCGCCTGCGAGCCCAGTACGCAAACACCCATCCACGGGCCTGAGAGGTTGAAAATCCGACACCGCAGAGCCATCTCCGGGTGCCGCGACGGCGGCGACTCGTAGAATCGCAGCCGGGGTAAATGGAAACCGGGGTAAAAGAGGTCGAGCTGCGGGAGCTCTGGCGTCGCTACAAGGGGGAGGGCGACGCCTCGGCAAGGGAGCGACTGGTGGTCGCTTATTCGCCGATGGTCAAGTTCGTCGCCGGGCGGCTGGGCGCCGGCCTGCCCTCCCATGTCGACGACGCCGACCTGATCTCCTACGGCCTGATGGGGCTGATCGGCTCGATCGAGCGCTTCGAGCCCGAGCGGGGGATCAAGTTCGAGACCTTCGCGATGACGCGGATCCGCGGTGCGATCATCGACGAGCTGCGCTCCCTGGACTGGGTGCCGCGCTCGGTTCGCTCGCGGGCCCGGGAGATCGAGGAGACCCAGGCCAAGCTCGAGCACGAGCTGCAGCGCGCCCCGTCCGAAGAAGAGCTGGCCGAGAAGCTCGGGATCAGCGAGGACGAGCTGCAGTCCTCGCTGCTGGAGATCGCCAATTCCTCCGTCTACGCGCTCGATGAGCTGTGGACGATCTCGGACTCCTCGGGCGACCAGGTCTCGCTCCTGGACACGATTCCCGACCCCTCGGCCTCCGATCCTCAGGACGCGCTGGACACGAGCGAGATCAAGGAGCGGCTGGCCGGAGCGATCGGCTCGCTGCCCGAGCGCGAGCAGCTCGTCGTCGCCCTTTACTACTACGAGAACCTCACTCTGCGCGAGATCGGCGAGGTGCTCGGCGTCACCGAGTCCCGCGTCTCCCAGCTGCACACGAAGGCCGTGATGCGGCTGAAGTCGCAGCTCCAAGGCGCCTAGCCCCCGAGCGGCCTCGCATATAGTGCGAGCCGGGAGAGGCAAGCGAGGAGAGGAGCGCTCAGAATGCCCCACAAGGCCGCCGACCGGATCCGCAACGTAGCGCTGATCGGTCATCGCGGAAGCGGCAAGACGAGCCTCCACGAGGCGATGCTCTACGAGTCGGGCACCGTCAACCGGCTGGGGACGGTGGGGGAGGGGTCGACGGTCTCCGACCACGAGCCCGACGAGCAGGAGCGCGAGATGTCGATCGGCGCCGTGATCGCCTCCTTCGACTTCGACGGACGCGAGATCAACCTGCTCGACACCCCCGGCGAGCCCAGCTTCGTCGCCGACGTCGCCTCCAGCCTGCGGGTCGCCGACGCCGCGGTAGTCGTCGTCAATGCCGTGATGGGCGTTGAGGTCCACACCGAGCGCCTCTGGCAACGGGCCGACTCCGAGGGCCTGGCGCGCCTCGTCTTCGTCAACATGCTCGACCGCGAGCGGGCAGACTTCTTCCGCGCTCTCGAGTCGCTCCAGGGCGCCTTCGGCAACCACGTCGTCGCCACCGAGATCCCGATCGGCTCCGAGCATGAGGTCTCTGGCGTGATCGACCTGATCGACCTCAAGGCCTTCACCTACGAGAGCAGCGAGCGCGGCAGCGGCACCGAGGTCGAGATCCCCGAGGAGCTGCGCGCGCAGGCCGAGGAGTACCGCGAGAAGCTGATGGATGAGGTCGCCGAGAACTCCGACGAGCTGATGGAGCGCTACCTGGAGGGCGAGGAGATCGACCACGAGGAGATCGTCACCGTGCTCAAAAGGGGCGTCACCGACGGCAAGATCTTCCCTGTCACCTGCGGTGTGGCGACCAAGAACCTGGGCGCCGACCGGCTGCTGCAGGCACTGGTCGAGGACCTGCCCTCGCCGGCGATGCGCGGCGCGATCACCGCGACCGGCGCCGACGGCGTGGAAATCGAGATCGAGCCCGACGAGGACGGCCCGCTGGTCGCCTACGTGTTCAAGACCGTCGCCGATCCCTACACGGGCCGCATCAACCTTTTCCGCGTCTACCGGGGCACGATCAGCTCCGACTCGCACGTCGTCAACGTCAGCCAGCAGAAGAAGGAGCGGATCGGTCAGCTCGGCGAGCCGATCGGCAAGGACCTGAAGCCGGCGACCGAGATGGGCGCCGGGGACATCGGCGCGGTCGCGAAGCTGAAGGAGACGAGCGCGGGAGACGTCCTCAGCGAGAAGCAGACGGACATCTCGTTCCCGCCGCTCGACCTGCCGGCGCCGGTGATGGCGTTCGCCTACGAGGCGAAGTCGAAGGGCGACGAGGAAAAGGCCGCGACGGCGATCCGCCGGCTGACCGAGGAGGACCCGACCCTCGACATCCACCGCGACCAGCAGACCGGGGAGCAGATCATCGCCGGGCTGACCCAGGTCCACGTTGAGGTGATCGTCGACCGGATGAAGCGCCGCTTCGGGGCCGAGATCGAGCTGCACCCGCCGCGGGTGCCTTACCAGGAGTCGATCCGCAAGCCGGCCAAGGCCCACGCCCGTTACAAGAAGCAGACCGGGGGACGGGGCCAGTTTGGCGACTGCCACATCGAGATCTCGCCCGGCGAGGACAACAGCGGCCTCGAGTTCGTCAACGCGATCAAGGGTGGGGTGATCCCCGGCAGCTTCATCCCCGCGGTCGAGAAGGGGGTCATCGAGGCGATGGAGCACGGGACCGTTGCCGGCTACCCGGTCAAGGACGTGCAGGTGCGCCTTTACGACGGCCAGCACCACCAGGTCGACTCCTCGGAGATGGCGTTCAAGATCGCCGGCTCGATGGCCTTCAAGCAGGCGATGGCGGAGGCCGGGCCGGTGCTGCTGGAGCCGATCGTGAAGCTGACCGTGAGCTGCCCCGAGGACGTGGTCGGCGACATCATCGGCGACCTCAACTCGCGCCGCGGCCGGCCCCTGGGAATGGAGCCGAAGGGCTCGGTGACCGAGGTCAAGGCGGAGGTGCCGATGGCCGAGGTGCTCGACTACGCGCCGGACCTGCGGTCGATCTCGGGCGGCCGCGCCGACTACACGATGGAGTTCGAGCGCTACGAGGAGGTCCCCGCGCATCTCGCCGACAAGGTGATCGCCCAGGCCAGGGAAGGCGAAGAGGTCAATGCCTGAGCGGCGCGCCGGCCTCGACGGGGCCGCCAGACGCCGTTGATACCGTGGCCGGAGAGGCCACTTGAGCACGATCGAGACATGCTCGGTGTGTGGGCGGACGATGCTGGCCGGCGAGCGCACCCGCACCTACCTGACGCCCGACGACGAGCCGCGAGCCGTCTGCGAGCTCTGCCGCGCCCGCGCCGAGCACCTCGGCTGGGTTTGGGAGGAGCTGGCCGGCGAGCGGACGCCCGCGCCGTCGCGCCGGCGCCGCGGCGGCGGCCTGAGCGCACTTCTGCGCGGCGCCCGGCGGGAGGCGGGCGCCGAGCCGGTGCCCGTCGACGAAGAGCCCGAGGAAGCCGACAACGGACCCGACCTTCGGCCCCGCCCGAGTCCCGATCCTGCGGCTCCGGGGGCCCGGGTCGGGATGGCGGCGGTCCCCGAATCGCCGCAGAGCCGCTTCGAGCGCGCGATCTGGCGCTTCAACGCCAGCGGTGAGTCGCGGACCGTGGCCGGCCTGATGCGGACCCTGGGATCACCGTGGATCTCGGTCGGCTCGGCGGCCGGCTCGCCCAGCGAGGTACGGATCACGGTCGCCTGGGAGCTCTGCTGGTACCAATGGGGCGTCGACCTGCGCGACGAGCTGCGCCCCGTCTACCAGATCGACCAGGGGTATGAGCTCGGCGAGCTCGACGCCCCGGCCCGGCAATGGAACGCGGTCGCCGAGGAGGGCCGGCTGCAGCTCGGTGCTCCCCTCGACGAAGGCCTGGCGCCCGGTCACGATCAATCGCAAAGGTGAACGGGGGCGATTCGACCCTGACCGTCAACGTCGACGGCGGCTCCCGCGGCAATCCCGGCCCGGCGGCGATCGCCGCCGTCCTGCGCGACAGCTCCGGCGCCGTCCTCGAGCGACGCAACGAGCGGATCGGTGTCGCGACCAATAACGTCGCCGAGTACCGGGCGCTGCTGCTCGGCATCGAGCTGGCGCGCGAGCACGGGGCGGCGGCGGTGCAGCTGGTCGGCGACTCGGAGCTGATCGTGCGCCAGGTCGAGGGCCGCTACAAGGTCAAGGACGCCAACCTGCGCGGCCTGCACGCCGAGGTTCGCAAGGGGCTTGGCGGCTTTGAGCGGTGGAGCATCCGCCATGTGCGGCGCGACGAGAACGCCGACGCCGACGCGCTGGTCAACGCGGCCCTCGACGGCGACTAGGTTTCACCGATGAGCGAAGGCTCTGCGATCGATCCCGGCGCCGACATCGGCCATGTGCACCTGAAGGTGGCCGACATCGAGCGCTCGCTGGAGTTCTATTGCGAGGTGCTCGGGTTCGAGGTCCAGCAGCGCTGGGGTCGGGAGGCGGCATTCGTCTCCGCCGGCGGCTACCACCACCACATCGGGCTCAACACCTGGCAGTCGCGCGGCGGCTCGCCCCCGCCGCCTGGCACCACCGGGCTCTTTCACACCGCGATCCGCTACCCGACTCGGCGGGCGCTCGCCGAAGCTCTGCGCCGCGTCAGCGCAGCCGGGATCGCGCTCACCGGCGCCTCTGACCACGGCGTCAGCGAGGCGCTTTACCTCAACGATCCCGACCAGAACGGGGTCGAGCTCTACTGGGACCGCCCGCAGGAGCAGTGGCCGCGCTCCACGGACGGCGAAGGGGTCGAGATGTTCTCGGCCCCGCTCGACACCGGCGACCTGCTGGCCGAGCTGGAGCGCTGACCGCCTCCCGAAACGACGACGGCGCGCCCGAAGGCGCGCCGTCGAAGATTGGAACGCGTTACTTGGCTCAGGCGCCGGCGATCGCCCCGACCAGGTCGGGGTTGAACGCCTCGGTGCCCGGCACCAGCGCCAGGCCGCCGAAGCCGTTGGCCTGCGCGTAGCTCAGCTCGCGGGAGAGGTTGCTGACTCCGTTGGAGCCGGCGAGCGGGGCGATCTGAACCGTGCTCAGGGTTCCGAACGCCGCCCCGGAGCCGGTCAGGAAGCCGCTGCCCGAGTCACCCGGGATGCCCGGCGTGACCGTGTAGACGTCGGTCGTCCAGCCATTGCCGCCGTTCTGCACCACCGTGCCCTGCTTGGGGCTCAGCTGGGAGACCCCGAAGCGCAGGGAGGAATTGCCGTAGGTGAAGACGGTCGATCCGAGCTCGCCAGGGCTGGCCGCGACTCCGGTCGGTCCGCCGAATCCCGGCACCGATGGATTGGTGTTCGCGACGTCCGCAGGGTCGATCTTGACCAGCGCGAAGTCGTTGTAGTCGCAGGCGTTGACGTTCGTCTCGCCGTTTGACTGCATCGCGATCCAGGAGCTGTAGACGAGCGTTCCCGGCCTGCTGGCGCCGTCGATCTCGACCGGTGTGCCGAGCGGCAGCGAGCCGCTGTCGCAGCCGTTGGTCTCCGTCGCCGTGCCGGTGCCGGCGCAATGCGCCGCCTGCCCGAGGTAGGTGCCGCCGCCGTCCTGGAAGACGAAGTTGGCCGTGCACTGGGCGCCTTCGGTGAAGGTCTGCACGCCGGGGTGGACGGTGGCCTGGTCAGCGGGGGCCCATGCGGAGGCCGCGCTCGGCGCCAAGAGGGCGACAAACAGCGCCAAAGATGCTGCGCAGGTCGCGATCATGCGTCGGGTCATGAGCTGTTGACTCTCCCTGTCGTTGGTTGGAACCACTACCGAATAGTTGGGAGAGACTACCCAATTCTCGCGCTTTCATACGCAGTACCGCGGCACCACGCGTCACTCGAGCTCTAGGCGTGCTCGGAGGCGCTGCGGCGCACCGGCTCGGGGGCGCCGGCGAAGCGCCGGTGACGGCCGAACAACTTGCCCACGGCGACGATCAGCGGGAACAGGACCCGTTGCACCGGGCGCGGGATCGCCAGCATCTCGAACTCATCGCGGTAGCGCAGCGACAGATACGCGGCGTCGAAAAGACCCGGGCGATCGCCGCCGCTGCGCCGCATCGAGGCGTAGATCTCGGTCAGGAAGTACTCGATGTTGTCCGGCGGGCGGACCTGGCCAGTGCAGACGAGCTCGTCGTCTCCCGTGTTCCAGAACCGGTGCGCCACGCCCGGCGCGAAGGTCGCGGTCTCGCCGGCGTCTGCTCGGCGCTCCTCCTCGCCGAGCACTTGGTAGCCCATCGTGCCGCGCTCGACGGTCAGGGCCTCCTCCTGGAGGTGATGAGCGTGCATCGGCGGGCCTGCCCCCGGGCTGACCGTGTTGCGCACCTCGAGGAACTCGCCTTGCTCGTCCTGGCGGACCGCGACGAAGGTCAGTTGCTCGCCGCTGCCGTTATCGATCGTGTGCGGGTGCTCGTACATCGCGGTCAGGTTAGCCAGGGGCAACGGTATGATCGGCGCCGCGCGCGGCTGTAGCTCAGCTGGCTAGAGCGTCTGCTTGCCATGCAGAAGGTCGAGGGTTCGAATCCCTTCAGCCGCTCTTTTCGGAATTCCATCACTCGCTCTTCTCGGTCGCTCCGAAGCCGAGCGTCGGAATAGTCTCGCGCCAGGCGGCTAGGGTAAGCGGGTGGCAGAGAGCGAGCAGGATTCGAGCGCGCGTCGTCGCCGGCAACTGCTCGCGGGCGTTGCGCTGGCGACGCTCTGGGTAGGCGCGCAGGCAAGCGTTGTAAGCGCAGATGCGGCGCGAGGTCAGCCGGGTGACAAGCACCTCGCCCGCGGCCCCGGTGGCGCGGCAGCGACCGTCGATCGCCTGGCGACGCAGGCGGCGATCAGGACGCTCCGACGCGGCGGTAACGCGGTCGACGCCGCGGTTGCGGCCGCCGGCGTGCTCGGGGTCACCGAGCCGTTTTCGGCCGGGATCGGCGGCGGCGGGTTCATGCTTGTGCGCACGCCGAAGGGGCGCGTGACGACCATCGACGGCCGCGAGGCCGCGCCGGCGGCGATGCGGCCGCGCTCGTTCTTCGAGAACGACGTGCCACTCGATTTCAATTCCGCCCGCTTCAGCGGCCTCTCCGCTGGCGTGCCTGGGACCGTGGCCACTTGGGTCAGGGCGCTCCAACGACACGGCACGATGAGCCTGGGCGAGGTGCTCGAGCCGGGAATCGAGGTGGCCCGTGAAGGCTTCCGGGTCGACCAGACCTTCTTTGACCAGACCGCGCTCAACGTCGCCTACTTCGACGATGTGCCCTCGACCGCTGCGCTCTACCTCGATCCCGATGGCACCCCGCGCGACGTCGGCACGCTGCTGCGAAACCGCCACCTCGCCCGCGCCTATCGACGGATCGCCAATCGCGGCCGCGCCGGTTTCTATGAAGGCCCAATCGCCGACGCGATCGTCGAAGCGGCCGAGAACCCGCCGATCGCTGAGAGCGCCGACCACGTCTGGCGGCCGGGCCTCATCACCGGGCGCGATTTCAAGGCCTACACGGCCCTGGGGCGGAAGCCGACCCGGGTGCGCTATCGCGGCTTCGACGTCTGGGGTATGGGCCCGCCGTCGAGCGGGGGCTCGACGGTCGCCGAGGCGCTCAACATCCTCAAGGGCTATTCGCCCCTGGGTGCCGATCGAGCGCAGGCGCTGCATCGTTATCTCGAGGCCTCGCGTTACGCATTCGCCGACCGCGACGCCTTCCTCGCCGACCCGGCGTTCTTTGATGTGCCGCTCGAAGGCCTGCTCTCCGACTCGTTCGCGGCCGAGCGGCGAGCACTGATCACCGACCAGGCCGCTGACGCCGGCCCGGTGGCGCCGGGCGAGCCACGCGACAACCAGGCGGGCGCGGCTCGAGCAAGCGTCGACACCGAGGGGACGTCGACCACCCACCTCACGGTCGTTGATCGCCGCGGCATGGCCGTCTCCTACACGTTCACCATCGAGTCCACCGGCGGCAACGGGATCGTCGTACCGGGCTGGGGCTTTCTCCTCAACAACGAGCTCACCGACTTCAACTTTGGTGACCCCTCCCACCCGAACGCGCCCAACGGGCGCAAGCGGCCCCGCAGCTCGATGGCCCCGACGATCGTCACCCGTGGCAAGAGACCGGTGCTGGCGCTCGGCTCGCCGGGGGGCTCGACGATCATCACAACCGTGCTCCAGATCCTGATCGAGCGTTTCGATCTCGGCAAGTCGCTGCCGCAGGCGATCGCCGCGCCGCGCGCCTCACAGCGCAACAGCACCCTGACCACGGCCGAGCCCGAGTTCACAGCCAGCCCCGAGGCCCAGGTACTCGGCCAGCTCCTACGGGCAGGAGTTCATCTCTGTCCCGGATTGGAAATCGGCGCCGCTACCGGGATCGAGTTCCTCAAGCGCGGGCGCCTGCTCGCCGTAGCCGAGCCGATCCGGCGAGGCGGCGGCATCGCGATGGTCGTCGGGCGCCGCCGCTGAGGGATCCGGAACGTTCGCGCTGCCGCTGCAACGGGGGCTGGCGCCAGCCGATCCCCGAAGTTGCCGCTTCGCATGGAAAGCAGAACTTCCGCGAGTCACTCCGTTAGGGGTCGACGGGATTTGGAGAAGTGGAACGCCTGTGAGATCCTCGAACGAGGATCGAATCGAAGGAGAGGTCGAGCATGGGGCGAGACAGACGCCAACGCAGACGACGTTTAGCCGCACTCGGCGGAGCCGCCGTCGCTGCCAAGAAGCACATGGACGAGAAGCAGGCTGCAGAACAGCAGGACAGCGCGCCGCAGGCTGAGCCCGTCGACCCCGCCCCAGCGGCGTCGGGTGGAGTGACTGCCGAGACAACGGAGCGACTGAAGGAACTTGGTCAGCTTCACGAACAAGGCGTGCTCACGGACGAGGAGTTCGCCAGCCAGAAGGCGAAGGTCCTGGGAATCTGACCCCAGCGGCTGCGACGTCGCCTGCTCGTACTCGCCGAGCGGCGTAGAGTCCAGGTGACTGGCAACGGAGCGAGCAAGGGAGAAGTCGATGATCGGTGCCGCAATCGTGGGATTCCTGGCCGGTGTGATTGGCCGCGTGATCATGCCGGGCGATCCGTTCCATGCGATGAGCGGCCCGAAGTCCTGGGGCGTCTCGGTGCTCATTGGCCTCGCCGGGGCCGCGCTCGGCTACCTGATCTTCACCGTCGGGCTCGGCATCGGCGACACCGACGTCTTCGACTTCGGAGGGATCATCGGCGCGATCATCGGCGTTGTAATAGTCCTCGCCATCGCGGCTGCGGTGATGAAGAACCGGGGCGGCCCGACGACGCACTCAGGGGCCACACCTACCTGATCGTGCGCAGCCTCGAGATCGGTGCCTTCCTGGCCCTGATCGGGGCGACGACGGCCGGCGGCACCGCCGAGTACCGGGTGCCGGCGGGCGGGTCCTGGTTTCCGAGGACGAACACCCGGCCCGATCACCCTCGGTAGGGTCGGCCGATGGACGTTCTCGTCGCAGGCGGGCACGGCAAGATCGCGATGCGGCTGCTGCGATTGGTCGCCGAGCGCGGTGACACGGCTCGGGGGCTGATCCGCAACCCGGACCATGCGTCCGACCTGGAGGAGATCGGAGCCCGGCCGGTCGTTGCCGACCTCGAGAGCGAGGAGATCACCGATCTTGTCGCGGGCGCCGACGCTGTCGTCTTCGCGGCCGGCGCCGGGCCCGGAAGTGGGCCGGAGCGCAAGCGCACCGTGGACCTGGGAGGAGCCGTGAAGCTGATCGAGGCCGCGAAGGCCAACGGGATCCGCCGCTACCTGATCGTCAGCTCGATCGGTGCCCACGACCCGGCGGCCGGGCCCGAGCAGATGCGCCCCTACCTGGAGGCGAAGGCCCAAGCCGACGCGGCGGTGGCGGAGAGCGGACTCGACTACACGATCGTGCGACCCGGCTCGCTGACCGACGATCCCGGGACCGGCAAGGTCGACGCGTCGACCGAGCTGGGCCGCCGAGGGCCGATCCCGCGCGACGACGTCGCCGCGACCCTGCTCGCCTGTCTCGACATCGAAGCGACGATCGGCAAGACCTTCGAGCTGTTCGCGGGCGAGACGCCAATCGCCGAGGCACTCGCCCGTTTGGGCTCGTAGCCGCCGCTACGCTTGGCGCCTCCGGCGCCTTGGCGGAGTGGCTACGCAGCGGCCTGCAAAGCCGTTTACACCGGTTCGATTCCGGTAGGCGCCTTCTAGTGGGCGCAGCAGGCGTCGCCGCGCCAGGCCTCTCGGCCCTCTTGGACGGCAACGAATGCGATCAAGAGGCCGACGACTGGGTCGAGCCACCAGGCGCCGATCAGTGCGTTGCCGAGCAGACCGACCAGCAGCGCCGCGGCGAGATAGGCACAGAGGAGGTTCTGCTTGCCCTCGCTGGCCGTCGCCGAGGAGCCGATGCGGCTGCCGATCCGCTGCTTGGCCCGGCCGAGTAGCGGCATGACCAGCAGGCTCGTCGCCGCGAGGACGATGCCGACCAGGCTTTCGTCGGCGTGGTGCGCTCCGCTGAGGGCGCGGATGGACTCGATCGCCACATACGGTGCGAGGACGAAGAACTGCAGCGCGACGAGCTTCTGGGCGCGGCGCTCGGCGAACTCGGACAGAGTCCGGGAACCGGTGAACCGCCAGACGATCACGATGCTGGCGAAGCCTTCGATGGCGCTGTCGATGCCGAAGCCGATCAGGGCGATCGAACCGGCCGCGATACCGGCGGCGATCGCGACCAACCCCTCGACCGCCATGTAGCCGAGGCTGGCCCAGGACAGCAGCCTGGCCTTGCGTGCCTCGCGCAGGTAGGCGGGTGAGCCGGGGATCGTGATCTCGGCGGTGCTCACCGGACCGAGGTTAGGGAGTGACTCTAGGATCGCGGCGGCTTGCTGATCGTCATCTCGATCCTGCTGTTGGTCTTCGTGCTGTCGCCGGCGCTCGGGATCGCCCTGGTCGTCGCAGCGGTGGCGCTGGAGGTGCTGGAGCTGGCCCTCTGGCAGCGCTGGCTGCGACGGCGGCGGGTCGAGACCGGCGCCGAGGGCATGGTGGGCGAGGCGGGCGTCGTGGTCGAGGCGTGTGACCCGTCGGGCACGGTGCGGGTGCGGGGCGAGATCTGGAAGGCGCGCTGTGAACTCGGTGCCGCCATTGGGGAGGCGGTGCGGGTCAGCGGCGTCGAAGGCCTGACGCTGGCCGTGGATCCGCGCCGCGACTGAGGAACGGAAAAGGGCCCCTGGAAGGGGCCCTTTGTTTCCGAAGGACGTGCCACCAGCGACAACTCGTCGCAGGCTCGTCAGTCCTCAAGCTTCAAGTCTTTGGTTCCTCCCCGTCGCTGCGCGATGCGGCGGTCTGAGTAGAAGTTAACACTCGTATTCCCCAAAGGTTTCGCCGCTATGCCAAATAGTGCAAGACGGCAACCAATGGGGGTCTCAGCGGCGGCCGGAGAGTCCGTCGCTCGCTGCTAGATTCAGGCCTCCCGGGCGCTTAGCTCAGTTGGGAGAGCGCCAGCTCGACAAGCTGGAGGTCACTGGTTCGAGCCCAGTAGCGCCCATGGTCGCGACCTATGCATCGGTGCTGGCGGTATGTGCGGCCTCGCTGGCGATCGGCCAGGCCGCGATGTCGCTGTGCGGGCGCCGTCGGTGGTCCTGGCTGGCGCCGGCCGTCGGCCTGGCGCTGGTCTGCGCGATCTGCTGGGCGACGGTGCGGATGCCGGGCGACGGCCTGGTCTCGGCGCTGGCGGTCGCCGCCCTTGCGACGCTGGCGATTCTCTACCTGCGAGGGCGTGTGGAGGACGCATCCGAGGCTTTGCGGGCCGGATGGCCGGTCGCTCTGGCTGCACTGCTGGCCGCCTCGCTGCCGTTCTTCGTCGAGGGGCGGTTCGGAATCCTGGGAACGAGCTTCAACCCCGACATGTCCCAGCACCTGCTGGCCGCGGATCGGCTCGCGGACGGGGCCGGGTCGCCGTTGCTGGTCCAGGGGTACCCGCTCGGCCCGCACGCGGTCGTGGTCGCGCTCGAGAAGGGTCTCGGGATCGGGCTTGTGCAGGGTTTCTCCGGCCTCACGGTCGCAACCTCCATCCTCGCCTCGCTGACCGCCCTCGGGGCCCTCTCGGGACTCTCGCCCGCGCGTCGCACGGTCGGCGCCCTTTTGGTCGGCCTGCCCTACATGGTTGCCTCCTACTTTGCCCAGGGAGCCTTCAAGGAGACGATGCTGGCGCTGTTCGTGCTCGCCTTCGCGATCGGCTTGGCGGGGCTGTCGCGCAACGGCGGCGGCGCCCTGCGGGCGGTGCCGCTGGCGCTGATCGCCGCCGGAGCCGTCTTCGTCTACAGCTTTGCCGGCCTCGCCTGGCTGCTCGGCGCATTCGTGCTGTGGGCGGCGTTCGAGCTGCTGCGTTCAGGTGATCGCGGGCCGGCGGAGCTGCTGCGCGGCGCCATGCGGCCGGGGCTACTGGCGCTGCTGGTCTTCGCGATCCTGGTCGCTCCCGAGATCGGCCGGATGCTCGACTTCCGGCGCTTTGAGACCTTCGATCCCGGCGGCCCCGGCCTCGGCAACCTGTTTGGGCAGATTTCGCCTTTCGAGGCTCTCGGCATTTGGCCGTCGGGAGACTTCCGCCTCACCCCCGGCGACGGCGCCGTGCCGGCGGTCGGCTATTACGCCGGCGTCGCCCTTGCCCTCGTCCTGCTGGCCTGGGGCCTGGTCTGGAGCCTGCGCCGGGGCGAGACCGCCCTGCCGGCAGCGTTGTTCGCCGCCGCCGCGATCTACGCCGCGACCAGGATCGGCGGCACCCCTTACACCGCCGCCAAGGCGGTGGCGATGGCGGCGCCGCTGGCGATGGCGATCATCGTCAGGCCGCTGCTGGATCTGCCGCGCTCGCGGTCTGAGCCCTCGCCTACCGGAGCGCTGGCTCCGCTGGCGGCGGCCGCCTTCGTCGTCGCGGCAGGCGTCTGCTCGCTGCTCGCCCTCGCCAACGCGCCGGTCGGCCCGACCTCCTACAGCTCCGGGCTGGCGACGCTGCGCCCGCAACTCTCTTCCTCGGCGACGCTGGTGCTGGCGCCGCGGTCCCTGCTCGAGGACGAGCACGGCACCGAGTACCTGGCCTGGGAGCTGCGCGGAGGGCGGGTCTGCATCCGCGCCGACGATGCCGGCGGGGGCCTGCCGGCCGGCGTGCGCTTCGTGATCCGCGATCAGGCCGGCGGCCCGCCGCCGCTACCCGGCCTGCGCCGGGCGCGCATCGCCGACCCCTACGTGCTCTTCGAAGCCACCGAACCGGTCTCCGGCACCAGCGACTGCCCGCTGATCGCCGTCCGCCAAGCTCGTCAGGGCGAGGCCCGTGAATAGCATGACCCGGTGGCCGATCTCACCGTAAAGCTGCCCGATGGCAGCACCCTCGAGCTGCCGGCCGGTGCGACCGGCGCCGATGCCGCGGCGGCGATCGGGCCCGGCCTGGCGAAGGCGGCGCTGGCGATCCGCCGCGACGGCGAGATCGCCGACCTCTCGGCGCCGCTCCCGGACGGCGCCTCGATCGAGGTCGTCACCGATCGCGATCCCGAGGCGCTGGCGCTGCTCCGCCACGACGCCGCACACGTGATGGCGGAGGCGGTGCTGGAGCTCTGGCCGCAGGCGAAGCTCTCGATCGGCCCGCCGATCGCCGACGGCTTCTACTACGACATCGAGTTCCCCGACGGGGTCAAGGTCACCGACGCGGATCTGCCCCGGATCGAGGAGGTGATGCGCACTCATATCGCCGCCGACGAGCCCTTCGAGCGCCGCGAGCTGCCGAGCGCGGAGGCGATCGAGCACTTTCGCACCGCCGGACAGGACTACAAGGTCGAGCTGATCTCCGACCTGGTCAAAGAGGGGGGCGCGGAGACGGTGTCGCTGTATCGCAACGGCCCCTTCGAGGACCTCTGCCTGGGCCCGCACGGGCCCTCGACCGGTCGCATCGCCGCCTTCAAGCTCAACTCGCTGGCCGGCGCCTACTGGCGCGGCGACGAGACGCGCCAGATGCTGACCCGCATCTACGGCACCGCCTTCTTCTCCAAGAAGGACATCGAGGACCACCTGGAGCGGATCGAGGAGGGAAAGGCCCGCGACCATCGCAAGCTGGGGCCCCAGCTCGGCATCTTCCGGTTGCGCCCGGAGGCCCCCGGAATGCCGTTCTGGCTTCCCAGCGGAACCGCCCTGCTGCGCACGATCGAGGCCGAGGTGCAAGGGCAGCTGCGAAAGCGCGGCTACGTCGAGATCAAGACGCCGCGGGTGCTCGACGAGGAGCTCTGGCATCGCTCCGGCCATTGGGACAACTACCGCGAGAACATGTTCTTCGCCGAGCCTTCCCAGCGCGAGGGAGACGAGCGTCGCTTCGCGCTCAAGCCGATGAACTGCCCGGGCGCCTGCCTGGTCTTCGGCTCCGAGTCCTACTCCTACCGGGACCTGCCGTTGCGGATGGCCGAGTTCGGCGACGTGTCCCGCTACGAGCGCGAAGGGGTGCTGCACGGCCTGCTGCGCGTGCGCGCCTTCACCCAGGACGACGCGCACGTCTTCTGCACCCTCGATCAGGTCACCGACGAGGTCGACTCGATCTGCGAGGCGATCGACGAGCTCTATGCCCGCTTCGGCTTCGACAAGGTGCGGGTCGAGCTCTCGACCCGGCCCGACAAGTCGATCGGCACCGACGACCAGTGGGACCGTGCCGAGGCCTCGCTGCGCGAGGCCCTGGACCGCCAGGGGCGCGAGTACGACGTGGCCGCCGGGGAGGGCACGTTCTACGGGCCGAAGATCGACTTCCACGTCACCGATGCGCTGGGCCGGTCCTGGCAGTGCGGCACCTGTCAGCTCGACTTCTTCATGCCCGAGCGCTTCGGTCTCACCTACACCGGCGCCGACAACGCCGAGCACACCCCGGTGTTGATCCACCGGGCGCTGCTGGGCTCGATGGAGCGCTTCGTCGGGATCCTGATCGAGCACTACGGGGGCCGCTTCCCGGTCTGGCTGGCGCCGGTCCAGGTGCTGATCCTGCCGGTCGCCGATCGCCACCTCGACTCTGCGCGTGAGATCGCCGCCCAGCTTTCCGCCGAGCAGCTCCGGGTCGGCGTCGACGAGCGCTCCGAATCGGTGGGAAAGAAGATCCGCGACGCGGAGCTCGCGCGGGCCGCCTACATGCTGGTGATCGGGGACAAGGAGCTGGACGCCGGCACTGTCTCGGTGCGTTCCCACGACGAGGGCGATCTCGGGGCGATGGAGGTTGCCGAATTCGCCGAGCGCCTGCAAACGGAATCCGACGCCTAGGCCTCTATACTGCGCTCACTTGATCGCCGGCACGACATTTCCGCAGCGCTGATGCGCACGCCGTGCCCACGCCCCGACCTCTCGTCCGTTTGAAGCCCTTCCGCTCCGTGTACACCTAGTGCCGATCCCGCGAAGGTTCGATCGGCGCCCGCCCGAGCGCGACCCGACCCGCCTCAACGAGCGGATCCGGGTTCCCGAGGTGCGGCTGGTCGGTGCCGACGGAGAGGTCGTCGGGATCATCCCGACCGACGAGGCGCTGAAGCGCGCCCAGGACGAGGACCTGGACCTGGTCGAGGTCGCGCCGGAGGCGAGCCCTCCGGTCGCCCGTCTGCTCGACTACTCGAAGTACAAGTACGAGCAGGAGCAAAAGC
The DNA here is from genome assembly GCA_963793785.1 of uncultured Actinomycetes bacterium. Lineage (GTDB taxonomy): Bacteria > Actinomycetota > Thermoleophilia > Solirubrobacterales > 70-9 > CAWCBH01. The sequence continues at coordinate 1,313,096 of CAWCBH010000003.1, read as the reverse complement.
TAAAGGCGGCTCGCAAGCACCAGCAGCAGGTCAACGTGCGCGAGATCAAGCTGCGCCCGAAGATCGCCGACCACGACTACAACACCAAGAAGGGCCATGTCGAGCGGTTCCTCAACGGCAAGGACAAGGTCAAGGTGACGATCATGTTCCGCGGTCGCGAGCAGGCCCATCCCGAGCGCGGCCGGGCGCTGCTGCAGCGCCTCTTCGAGGACCTCGACGGCCTCGCCGTGATCGAGCAGGAGCCCCTCCAGGAGGGGCGCAACATGAGCATGCTGCTGGCGCCGAGCAGAGACGGCGCATCGAAGGCCCAAGTTCCCTAGCCTTAATATCGATGAGGCGGGATTCCGGGATCGATCGCCCGATCTTCTTCGTTGGCATGCCGCGCAGCGGCACCAGCGTGATGTTCAACGCCTTCGCGTCTCACCCCGGGCTGGGCTGGTTCTCGCAGTACGTGCACCGGTATCCGCAGCTGACCGGGCTGGCGGCGATCTCGCGGCTGACCGGGATGCGGCCCAGCACCGGCGGTGGTAAGGCCGGAAAGCCGGGAAAGGGCCGAGCGCTGCTCGAACGGCTGCGGGCGGCCCCGGTCGAGGCCTCGGGCGACAACTACGGAGTCTGGGGCCACTGCCTCGGCGACAGGTTCCGGCACGACTTCCTGCTCGGGTCGAGCCGACCGGGGCGGAGCGGAGCCGCCTCCGCTCCAAGGTTTCGACCGCCTCCCGGTTGCAGGGCAAGAAGCGCTTCACAGCCAAGCTCACCGGGCCGGCCAGGATCGGCTACCTCTCGGAGATCTTCCCGGATGCAGAGTTCGTGCACGTCGTCCGCGACAGTCGCGCCGTCGTGGAGTCCTTGATGCGAGTGCCGTTCTGGCGCCAGCGGGATCGCCATCACACTCCTGCCTGGGAGGGAGGTCTGCGCCAAGAGGACCTCGACTGCTGGCATGAGCTCGGGGACTCTCCGGTCGCCCTGGCCGCGGTGCAGTGGCGAGCGGTGGTGGAGCGGGCCCGCGAGGAGGCCGCCGACACCGCGCCCGACCGCTACGTCGAGGTCCGCTACGAGGACTTCGTCGCCGACCCGCATCGGCTCCTCGACGAGATGTACGGCTTCTGCGGGCTGTCCCCCGAGCGGACGCCGCACGAGTTCGTCGACGAGCGCCTCGGTGTCCGCGACATGCGAGCGGGCTGGCGGGAGAGGCTGTCGGCCGAGGACGTGGCGGCGATCGATGCCGCTACAGGTGAGACGATGCGCGCCCTCGGCTACGCCGCCGAGGGAGCGATCGACCCGGCGGCGCGACTGCTGCGGCCGGTGGCCGCCTAGTGGCGCTGGGCCGGCGCTGATTCGTTAGCCTCGCGTCCAGGCCTTGCCTTCCCTCCGCGCTCTCAGGTGGTTGATCCTGCTCGCCGCGCTTGCGCTCGTCAGCGTGCCGGTCGCGGGCGCCCAGAGCTGCATCCCGGTCGTCAACTGCCCCGGCAATCCGCCGCCGCCTCCGATCCCGCAGCCGAGCGGAGCGGCCAAGGTTGACGTCGCCGGGTCGCTGACGACCGTACTTCTCGATCAGCCGACGCCGAGGGGGTTGCCGAGTCACGCGGCGCTGACCGCGGCCAAGAACGAGTTCGAGTCCTTCCAGGTCGTCGTCGAGGCGACCGGAGGGATCCTCAAGGACCTCAGCGTCGTCAAGAACCGGGCCCTGGAAGGTCCTGGAGGCGCAAGGATTCCGGCCGGCAACATCACGATCTACCGCGAAGTCCCTTACCGGGTCGGCACCGAGCGAAAGCCCCCATCTGACTCCGAAGGGGGGCCCGGGCTCTGGCCCGACGCCCTGATCCCCGCCACGGATTACTTCTACGGTGAGAAACGCAGTGCCTTTCCGGTCGACCTGACGATCGGGGAGAAGGTGGTGGCGTGGATCGACGTGCTGGTGCCGCGCCGGCAGCGAAGCGGCGTCTACCGGGGGTCCGTCGCCGTGCGCGACCTCCGCGGAGTGCTGGTGCAGGTCCCGGTGAGGCTCCGGGTGCGACCGTTCGCCATCCCCTCCCGATCGGGTCTGGCCAGCTCCTTCGACAACGATTTCGACAACGTCTGCGAGGCCCACACCGGCGAGCGCCATTGTCGCGGAGACAGCAAGAAGGCCTGGCGCCTGCAATCCCTCTATGCGCGGGCCGGGCTCGAGAATCGCCTCACCCTCTCGAGCCCGTTCGCGATCGATGCGGGCGCCGCCCCGAACACCGCTGGACAGCAGGGTCTGTTTACCCGCTTCATCGGCCCTCTCATCAAGGGGACCAGCAAGTCCCTGCGCCTCCGTGGCGCCAGGCTGACGGCGATCACGATCTCCTGGAACTGCCTCGATGGCGACAGAAGCTGTCTGCGAGGCTGGCGCCGACTGGCCAGAAAGCACCACTTTGCCGATCGCGCCTCTCTCTACCTGTGCGACGAGCCGCTCCGAGATCCGTCCGCATGGGACTTCTGTCGCTCGGTCGCGGCTTCGGCGCAGCGACAGTGGTCGGGGGTGCGGATGCTCGTCACCGCCTCGATCGACGATGCCAAGGACTTCGCGGGGGCGGGCTTGAATCGCCGCATCGACATCCTGGCTCCGGTCGTCAACGACCTGATCGGCTCCGGCGGCTCGAACCGATCCGGCAACCAACGGCCCGAATACGACGGCTACCTGAGCACCAGGGGGGGCGGTGTCAAGCGGTCGCTGTGGCTTTACACCTCCTGCCGCAGCCACGGCTGCGCCGGCGCTCCGGTCGATTACCCCGACTCCGTCGGCTGGCCCGGCTATGCGATCGACGCCCCGGCGCCGCAGGCACGGGCGATGGGATGGCTGGCATTTCGAGTACCAGGCCACAGGCGAGCTCTACTACAACACCACCGATGCCCTCGACACCGCCTGGTCAGACCAGTACGAGTCAGGCGGCAACGGGGACGGGACGCTCTTCTATCCAGGATCCGCAAACGGGCTCGGCGATGCGCCGGCGATCGGCGGCCGTCACGACATCCCGATCGAGTCGATTCGGCTGAAGCGGCTGCGTGACGGCCGCGAGGACTTCGAGTACCTGCGGATCCTCGCCGCGCGAGGCCGCCGGGCGGCGGCGATGAAGGTCGCCACCGGACTGTTCGGCCCTCTCTCGGTGGCGATGCGCAACACCGACGTCAGCCCGAAGGCGCTTGACCGGGCCCGCATCAAGCTGGCCTCGCTGATCTCGCGGCGCCGCTGAGCGCTCAGTACCGCTCTGCGATCAGGGCGGCGATGCGGGCGGCGGAGTTGCCGTCCCACATCTCCGGAGGCTCCGGACTCTGGTCGCGTCGCCGCTCCAGCAGCTTCGGGATCTCGGCGATCCGCGCCGGATCCAGCCCCAGCAGGGTGTTGGTGCCGGCCCGGATCGTCACCGGCCGCTCGGTGTTGTCTCGCAGGGTGAAGCAGGGCACGCCGAGGTAGGTCGTCTCCTCCTGGATCCCGCCCGAGTCGGTGAGGACGCCGGCCGCGTCGGCCTCCAGGGAGAGGAAGTCGAGGTAGCCGACCGGGTCGACGAGATGCAGGTCCGGATGATCGGCGCCGGCGTCGCCCATCATCTTGCGGGTCCGCGGATGGACCGGGAAACACGACCGGCATCTCGGCCGACACGGCGGCGAGGCGGTCGATCGCCTCACCCAGCAGCGGTCCGTCGACCAGCGCCGGCCGGTGCAGGGTGACGAGCAGGTACGACCCCGGCGCGACGCCGAGGCGCCGGGCCGTCCCGGCGGCTCGGAACCGGTCCTCGAGCGCGACCAGGGTGTCGATCATCGTGTTGCCGACGAAGTGCATCCGCCCGTTGGCGATGCCCTCGGCACGCAGGTTTGCGACCGCCTCGTCGCTGTGCAGGAACAGGTGCTCGGAGAGCGTGTCGGCGACGATCCGGTTCACCTCCTCGGGCATCGTGCGATCGAAGCTGCGCAGGCCGGACTCGATGTGGGCGAGCGGAATCTGCAGCTTGGCCGCGGTGAGGGCCGCGGCGAGGGTGGAGTTGACGTCGCCCGGCACGAAGACGAGGTCGGGTTCGGAGCGCAGCAGGACCGGCTCCAGACGCTCCATCGTCCACGCCGTCTGCTGGGCGTGGCTGCCGGAGCCGACCTCGAGCATCTCGTCGGGCTCGGGCACCCCCAGCTCCTCGAGGAAGATCGCCGACATCATCCGGTCGTAGTGCTGGCCCGTGTGCACGATCGTGTGCCCGGCGTCGGGCAGGCGATCGCGCAGCGCCGCGATCACGGGTGCCGTCTTGACAAGGTTCGGGCGCGTCCCGACTACGTAGGCGATCCGCATTCGCTCCCCTTATCGCGCCGCGGCCTTGGAGGCGACGTTTCGCAGCATCTGGACGCCCCTGATGATCCCCGGCACAGGGTCCTTGCCGCTGAAGTAGGGATGGGCCGTGTGCCGGCGGGGCCGCAGCACCGACAGCGCGCTCCCCGGCCGTCCGTCGCGCAGATGCCTCCAGACATGTCGCCAATCGCCGTCGTCCCAGCGGTAGTACATGCCTTTGCGCGCGGTGTGGGTCGCCCCGTTGGCGGTCTGGTTTGGCCCCGCCTGGCTTTTGAGCAGCCAGTCGCACCAGATTGCGGGCAGCGAGGCCCCCGCCCTCACCGCGAGGGCGAGGGAGCCGTAGAGGCGAGGATTGAAATCGATCGCGGTGAGATTCCCGTCTGCCCGTTCGATCACCTCGAGCTCGAATATCCCCTGCCAGCCGAACGACGCCAGCAGCGACTCGACCCGAGCCAGCAACGGCGCTGGGGGGTCGATCGTCTTCGAGAAGGTCACGTTGCCGGCATCGGGCTGCCAGGTGCGGATGTACCTGCTCGGCGCGACAGCCAGTAGCCGCCCTTCCGCGAAGACCCCTCCTACGGAGACAACCGGGCCGATCTCGCGGCGCTGCAACAGGCACGGGAAGTCCGAACTTCGGCAGTTCGGCCTCCAGCTCTGCTTGATCGCGGACCATCGCGCTGCCCTTTTGCTGGACGCGTCCGTTGGCGGAGAAGACGGTGCCGCGAGGCTTCAGCAACACCGGATAGCCCAGGCGGCTCGCCGCCGAGCGGGCCTCGGCCGGATCGGCGCAGGAAACTGTCTCGGGAGCGACCAGACCTGCCTGGCGTCCCTTCTCGAGCAGGCTGGTCTTGCGGATGCACTCGTCGACGACCTCGGCGGGCGGAAGGCCCAGCTCCACCACACCGTCAAAGAGATCGCGGTTCTCGGAGATCGCGACCAGCGACGAGTCCCCTCCACACATCACGGTCGCAAAGCCGCCGTCGCGGGCGATCGTCGCCACCTCCTCGGCGAAGCTGCGGCTCGAGTCGCGCGGGTTGGTAGCGCGAAATTGGTGGTTTGAGAAACGAGACCACTGGGCCGGCGAGAGCCCTTCGCTGCTGACTGTGCCGACGCCGTAGCCGGCCCTGGAGAGGCTTTCGCAGGCAGCCGGCGCGCAGCGACCGTCGGCCTCGGTGATGAGGACTTTGGCGGGCCCGCTCATCGGCTGGGATCGTACCCAGCGAGCAATACGCTCATCGAGCGCAGATCGGCCTCGCTACGGGTCCACTTGAGCGCTTGCGGCCCGGTTAGCATCCGGCCATGCAGTCAGGGGCGGCAGAGACGGGCGCCCCGGGCGCCCAGCCAGGCGGCGAAACCGACAACGGACTGTCGGCGCGGCTGATCGGCAAGGCCTCTGAGCTCGAGGAGCTGCGCAGCGGCTGGGATCGACTCGCCGTCGCCGCTCGATCTCCCTTCGGCTGCCCGGCGTGGGTGGAGGCCTGGTGGCGACACCTGGCGCCGGACGGCGCGCAGATGGCCGTAATTGCGGTCGAAGCCGGGGATGAGCTGGTCGGCCTGGCTCCCTTCTACTCGTCGCGTCGGATCGGCGTCACCAAGCTCCGGCTGATCAGCGGCGGCCTGGCCTCGCGCCTCGGCGTCGTGGCCGCGCCAGGCCGCGAGCGCGAGGTGGCGGCGTCGATCGCCACCGTGCTCGCCGCCGACGTCAGGCCCGACGTCGTGGCCTGGGAGGGGGTGGACTCCGCCTCGCGGTGGCCTGAGCTGCTGTCGGCCGCATGGCCCGACCCGGGCGGACTGATAACCCGAGAGGAGGTCCAGCGCAGCGGCCCCGTCATCGACCTGGACTCCGCCTCCTATGAGGACTGGCTTGCGGCCCGGGGCGGCAAGCCTCGCCGGGAGCTGCGGCGCCGGCGCCGCAAGATCGAGGCAGAGGGGGCGGTCCTGCGGCCGGCGGACATCTCCAGCCTCGAGCGAGACCTCGAGGCATTCGCCCGCCTGCACTTCGCCAGGTGGACGGGACGCGGCGGATCCTCGGTTCCCGAGAACGCGATCCCGATGCTCGGAGAGGTGGGGACGGAGCTGATCGAGAGCGGCCGCTTTCGGATGTGGATGATCGACGGCCCCGACGGGGAGGCGATCAGCGCCAGGGTATTGCTGGCGGCGGGAGGGACGGTCGCAGCCTGGAACAAGGGGTTCGACGAACGCTGGAGCCGCTATGCGCCGGGAATCCTCAGCGCACATGCGGCGATCGAGGAGGCCTTCGAGCGCGGCGACGACCTCTTCGACCTCGGCGGCGGTGAATCCGAGGACAAGCATCAGCTCGCCGACGACGACAGGCCGCTGGCGTGGAGAACCTCATACCGCCGCGGTGCGCGCTATCCGCTCGCCCGCCTGCAGGCATTGCCCGAGGCGGTGGCCAGAGGGCAGAGCGGCCGGCTTCGGCGTTGGCTGGGGACGGAGCGACTGAATCGTCTGCGGCGGCTTCGCAGCCGCGGTTGACCTTCAGCCGCGTCCGATCACCCGCGCCCGCGCCGCGGCGGCCAGCTGGATCGAGCTTCGAACCGCTCGGATGCGTGCCTTCTCGCGGCGGTCGAAGACGATCCGGAAGCGGCTCAGCCGCATCCGCGCGCCGGCACCGACGGGAACCGCGTTTCGGCCCGGAGCCACTGTGACGCCGAGTCGCAGGCCCTGCTCGCGAGCCACCTCGGCGACGCCGTCGTCGACGTCGCCGTTCGGATAGGCGATCACGAACGGCGTCCGGTCGAGTGCGTCGACCAGCCAGCGCTGGGCGCCGCTGATCTGCTCTTGCTGTTGCGCCCGCGAGCAGCGCGGCAGGACCGCGTGATCGAGCGTGTGATTGCCGATCTCCACCCACGGCGAGGCCGCCAGGTCGCGCAGCTCACCCATCGTCAGCGGCCGGTCGAGGTCGCCGGCCGGGGCCAGCGCTCCCGGGCCGAACTCCGCCTCCAGGTAGGGGTCGATCGCGGCCGGCGTCATCTGTCGCAGGCGGCCGTACTCGGCCGGGATCGACCCCTCCTGGCCGCGCCGGCGGCGCTCCCGGTAGACGACGTTCCACCAGAACGCCTTGCCGCCACGGACGTGGTTCGCCGATGGGAAGATCGTCGCGTGCACCTCCTCGCGCGGCAGCAGATCGAGTAGCTGCAGGTTGTTGGCGAAGCCGTCGTCGAAGGTCAGGTGCGCGTAGCGGCCTCCGGCCGCAAGTCCCCGGTCGATGTCAGCGGCGCTGACGAACCGGTACCCGTGCTCGCGGAGGTGGTCAAACAGCCGCGTCAGCCCCGCCGCCGTCGCCCGCTCGTGGGGATCGACCAGGCCGTTGTCCGCCTCGCTGCGGTCGGCGAAGACGCAGTGAAAGACGAAGACCAACAGCCCCGGGCGGTCCTTGGGGGCCACCGAGGCCGCAAGCTGGTCGGCGCGCTCGAGAACGGCCCGACCCGCGAGCCCTCCGCGCAAGGCCAGCGAGCGGAACCGCATCCGCATAATCTAGGCGCTTGCCTGGCCTGGAGATCGTTCGCTCCTTCGATGCCGTGGCGGACGAGTGGGAGGATCTCGCGGTCCGCATCGGCGCTTCGCCCTTCGCGCGCCCGGGCTGGATCGAGCCCTGGTGGACGGCATTCGGTAGTGGCGAGCCATTCATCGTGACCCTGCGCCACGACGGCGAGCTGGCCGCCGTGCTGCCGCTGGGCAGCCGACTCGGCCTCCTTCGCAGTTGCTCGAACATCCACTCGCCCCTTTTCGAGGGCGTGGCCGCGGAGCCCGACGACCTGCGAGCCGCGATCGCCGCCGCCGTCGGTGAGAGCGGAGCCGGGCTGATCCTCAGCCGCGTCGACGCCGCGGGGCCGCTTGCGGCGGCGGCTCGCGCCGCCGCCGAGCTGGGCGCGGGCCGGCTGCTGGAGCTTGGCTCGGCGCCCTCCCTCTACGTTGACCCGGCCGAGACCTGGGAGGAGTACGAGGCGAAGCTGGGGAGGAGCAGGCGCAAGGAGCTGCGCCGCAACCGTCGCCGGCTTTCCGAGCAAGGTGAGCTGGAGATCGAAGTCGAGATCACCGACGTCGGGTTCGAGCGGTTCCTGGAGCTCGAGGCCTCGGGATGGAAAGCGTCGCAGGGCACGGCGATCCGGCAATCCCCCCACTTGAGCAGCTTCTACCGCCAGGCCACCGCGTGGGCCTCCGAGAAGGGCCTGCTGAACCTCGTCTTCCTGCGCCTGGACGGTCGTCCGCTGGCGGCCGAGCTGACGATCGACGACGGACGGCGGCGCTACCCGCTCAAGGTCGGCTTCGCGGAGGAGCTGCGGCGCTACAGCCCGGGCATGATCCTCGCCGTCGACGAAATCCGCCGGGCGATCGAGGACGGGCGCAGCAGTGAGTGGGGTACCGGCGTCGGAGCGGTCAACACCGAGATGAGCAACGCGCAGCGGACGATCGAGGAGATCGGGATATTCCCGCGCGGGCCGCGGGGCGGCACGGCACGCCTCGCGGTCAGCGCTCAGCGGGCCTCCTACCGACGCGCCCGCCGCAGCCCGCTGCTGCGTCGGCTTCGCGACGCGCTCCGCCGTTAGTCGTCTGCTTCAATACTCGGTTCCCGATGCCGAAGATGAAGACCCATTCAGGCGCCAAGAAGCGGTTTCGCAAGACCGCGAAGGGCAAGCTGCGCGGCCGGCGCGCCTACTCCAGCCACATTCTGGAGAAGAAGTCGCCGAAGCGAAAGCGCCGTATGGCGCGCCCGGTGGAGATCTCGCCCAAGGACCGCAAGCGGGTGCGGACGCTGCTCGGAGGCGGGAAATGAGCCGCGTGAAGCGGTCCGTCCACGCCCGCAAGAAGCGCCGCAAGGTGCTGAAGGAGGCGAAGGGCTACTGGGGGCGCAAGCACTCCTCCTACCGGTTCGCGAAGGAGCAGGTGCAGCGCTCGGGGATGTACGCCTACCGCGACCGGCGCAACCGCAAGCGTGACTTTCGCCGCCTCTGGATCATCCGCATCAACGCCGCCGCCAGGGCCGAGGGCCTCAGCTACTCGGAGCTGATGCACGGCCTGAAGCTGGCCGAGGTCGAGGTCAACCGCAAGATGCTCGCCGACATCGCCGTCAACGACCGCGATGCGTTCCGCCGATTCGTCGAACTCGCCCGGGAGGGTGCGGCCGCCTAGCCGCACCGCACTCATTGCACCTCCCGGGCGGACCGCAAGGTCCGCCCTTTTTGTTGAGCTACACGCACAGACCGCACGAAACCGATGATCAGATCCCCCGACAACGAGAAGCTGAAGCTGGTCCGCAAGCTGCGCGACCGCAAGCAACGCGAGCGCCACGGCCTGTTCATCACCGAGGGCGAGGATCTGCACGCGGCCGGGCTCGCGGCCGGCGTCACGCCGGAGCTGGTGCTGACCGCGCCCGGCAGCGGCATCGACGGCGAGGAAGTCGAGCCCGCCCTGCTGGGCGCCGCCTCAGCGCTCGGCTCCGGCACCCGGGTGATCGCCGTCTGGCCGCAGCGCTGGGGCGAGCCCGCGGGCCCGGTCTGCATCTACCTGCACGGGGTCGGGGACCCCGGAAACGTCGGGGCGGTCGTCCGCACCGCCCACGCCCTGCTCGAAAGCACGGTCGTGCTCGGACCCGACTGCGCCGACCCGTTCTCGCCGAAGGGGGTGCGGGCGACGATGGGAGCGATCTTCGCCCAGCCCGTCTGCCGGGCCGGGGTGGAGGCGACGCCGGAGCCGCGGCTGGCGATGGTCGCCCGCGGCGGCGACGGGCCCGATGCCCTGGCCGGGGCGGCGACCGTCTGCCTCGGCGCCGAGCGCGAGGGCCTGCCGCCGGAGGTACTGGAGCATTGCCAGGCCGAGGTGACGATTCCGCTGCGGCCGGGCGGGCCGGAGTCGCTGAACGTCGCGGCGGCCGCGGCGATCGCCTGCGAGCGGATATCGTCGCGAGCCGGGCGAGCTCACGCGCCGAAGCGTCCATCTCTGACTCTTCGCGAGGAAGCGTGAGCGAAGCCATTGGTGAAAGGGAGGTCGACGATGAGCACGCTTGAGCGGATATCGGAGCTGCGCGCGGAGGCCGAGGCGGCGATCTCCGCGGCGCCCGGCACAGCCGAGCTGGAGGAGCTGCGGGTGCGTTTCCTCGGCCGCAAGGCGGAGCTGACCTCGATCCTGCGCGGGATTGCCGAACTGGCGCCCGAGGAGCGGGGGCCCGTCGGCAAGGCCGGCAATCAGGCCCGCACGGCGCTCGAGGCACAGCTCGAGGCCCGCGACGCCGAGCTCGACGCCGCCGAGATCGACAGCCGCCTTGCAGGGGACCGGATCGACGTCACGCTTCCCGGCGCCCCGGCCGCCCCGGCCGGCTCGCGCAACCTGTTGCTGCGCACGATGCGCGAGATCGAGGACGTCTTCGTCGGCCTCGGCTACCGGGTGATGGAGGGGCCCGAGGTCGAGCTCGACTATTACAACTTCACGGCGCTCAACCATCCGCCCGGCCACCCGGCGCGGATGTCCCAGGACACGTTCTACGTCGATCCGGCCAGCCTCGATCCCGGTCTGCGCATCGAGCCCGGCGAGCTGCCGCCCGGCCCCGAGGACGTGGTCCTGCGCACCCACACCTCGCCGATGCAGGTGCGGGCGATGGAGGCACAGCCGCCGCCGATCTTCATCGTCGTGCCCGGGCGCTGCTATCGCTCCGACCCGTTCGACGCCACCCACAGCCCGGTCTTCCACCAGGTCGAGGGCCTGGCCGTCGGCGAGGACATCACCCTCGCCGACCTGAAGGGCACCCTCGACGAGCTTGCGCGGGGAATCTTCGGTCCAGAGCGCGAAACCCGCTTCCGGCCCGGCTTCTTCCCGTTCACCGAGCCGAGCGTCGAGGTCGACGTCTCCTGCTTTCGCTGTGGGTCGAGCGGCAGGCTCGAGGACGGCAGTCCCGCTGCTCGCTCTGCAAGGGCAGCGGTTGGATCGAGATCCTCGGCTCGGGGATGGTCGACCCCAACGTGTTCGGGTTCGTGCGCGAGAACGGCTATGACCCCGACCGGGTGCAGGGCTTCGCCTTCGGGATGGGGATCGAGCGGATCGCGCTGCTCAAGCACGGCGTCCCCGACCTGCGCAAGTTCTTCGAGAACGACGTCCGCGTCCTGGAGCAGTTTCGATGAAGGTGCCCTATTCCTGGCTACGCGAGTACTGCGACCCCGGTCTGCCGGTCGAGGAGCTGGCCGACCGGATCGCGATGCGCAGCGCCGAGGTCGAGCGGGTTTCGCGGCTCGGCCCGCCCGACCCGGACGGCTTCGTCGTCGGCAAGGTCCTCTCGGCCGGCCCGCATCCAGACGCCGACCGTCTCAGCGTCTGTGAGGTCGACACCGGCGACGGCTCGCGGACGATCGTCTGCGGCGCGCCCAACGTCACCGGCGGCCAGACCGTGCCCGTCGCCCTGCCCGGGGCGGTGATGCCGGGCGGCGAGAAGCTCGGCAAGGCGAAGCTGCGCGGCGTCGAATCCGACGGAATGATCCTCTCCGAAGCGGAGCTTGGGATCGGCGACGACGCCGGCGGGATCGTCGTCCTCGGAGACGCCAACCACCCCGCCGCCCCCGGACGCGAAGCAGAGGAGGCGGCGGGCAGTATTCCCGCGCCGGGGACCCCGCTCGCCGAGGTGCTGCCGGTCTCCGAGCAGGTGCTGGAGCTGGAGGTCAACTCGAACCGCGTCGACTGCTTCGGCGTCTACGGCGTCGCCCGCGAGGTCCACGCCTTCAGCGGCGCACCGCTGGCTCCGGCGCCGTGGGAGGAGGACGCCGAGGCGACGGGGGAGGGCGAGGCCTCCGAGCACGCCTCGGTCACGGTCGAGGTGCCCGAGCTCTGCCCGCGCTTCACCGCCCGCGTCTTCAGCGAAGTCAAGATCGGGCCCTCGCCGCTGTGGCTGAAGGCGCGGCTGATCGCCGCCGGTCAGCGGCCGATCAACAACATCGTCGACATCACCAACTACGTGATGCTGCTGACCGCGCAGCCGCTGCACGCCTTCGACCTGGCCAAGGTGCCGGACGGGGCGCTGATCGTGCGCACGGCGGAGGAGGGGGAGACGATGCGCACGCTGGACGGCGTCGAGCGGCGCTTCGACTCCGACGCCGTCCTGGTCTGCGACCGCAACGGCCCGGCGGGGATCGCCGGGATCATGGGCGGCGAGGTCTCCGAGGTCTCCGAGACGACGACCTCGGTACTGCTCGAGGTCGCGACCTGGAACGGGGTCAACATCCTCCGCACCTCGCGCAGGCTCGGTCTGCGCTCGGAGGCCTCGAACCGGTTCGAGAAGCAGCTGCACCCGGAGCTGGCGATCCGCGCCCAGCGGATCGCCTCGCGGCTGATCGTCGAGCTCTGCGGAGCGAAGCTGCATCCGGGCACGATCGACGCTGCCGCCGAGGTGCCCCCCGCGCACCGGCTCTCGTTGCGGACCGAGCGGGCCGACCGCCTGCTCGGGATGCGGGTCGAGCCCGAGCTCTGCGAGACCTATCTGGAGCGGCTCGGCTTCGCGGTCGCGCGGCGCGACAGCGAGATCGACGCCGAGGTTCCCTTCCACCGCCACTACGACGTCACCCGCGAGGTCGACCTGATCGAGGAGGTCGGCCGCATCCACGGCTACGACGAGCACCTCACCCCGACCTTGCCTGAGACAGCCGGACACACCGGCCGCCTCACCCGCGAGCAGCTGATGCGCCGCCGCGCCGAGGACGTGATGCGCGACCTTGGATTCGATGCGCTGGTCACCTTGAGCGTCACCGGGCCCGAGACGGCCGCCCGCCTGCGGCTGTCCCCCGAGGAGCCGCGCGGCGCCCCGATCGCAGTCGCCAACCCTCTTTCGCAGGAGTTCTCGCGCCTGCGCACGACCCTGCTCTCCTCGCTGCTCGACGCGGCTCGCTACAACCTCGCCCACGGCGCCGAGCGGGTGGCGCTGTTCGAGTCCGGCCGCGCATACCTGCGCGAGGGGGAGCGTTCGACGGGCGCACTCGGCGGCGAGTTCGCCGGCCGGCAGCCCGCGCCGGCCTATGAGCCGCACCGGATCGGTGCCGTCGCCGTCGGCCCGTTGCTCGGGCCGGGTTGGCGCGGCGGCGGGGAGGCGGTCGACTTCTTCGCCCTCAAGGCGGTGCTGGAGGCGCTCGTCCGCCAGCTCGGCGCCTCGATCGAGGTCGAGGAGGGCCAGGAGCCCTTCCTGCACCCGGGCCGGGCGGGCCGGATTCTGGTCGCCGATCGGCCAGCGGGCTGGATCGGCGAGCTGCACCCGCTGGTCTGTCGCCAGTGGGACCTCGACGCAGCGGCCGGCTTCGAGGTCGATCTGGCGCCGTTGCTCGAGGCCTCTCGCTACGGGAGCGAGCGCTACGAGGACGTGATCTCCTATCCCGGCCGTCAACCAGGACGTCGCCGTTGTCGTCGACGAGAGCGTCAGCGCCGCGCGGGTCCGCGCTGCCGTCCTTGCCGGCGGCGGCGATCTGCTGCGCTCGGCCGAGGTCTTCGATCTCTACCGCGGCGAGCAGGTCGGCGAGGGTCGCAAGAGCCTCGCCCTGCGACTCGAGTTTCGCGCCGCCGATCGCACCCTCATCGACGAGGAGGTCGCGGACCTGCGCGATCGCATCCGCGAGCAGCTCGAATCGATCGGAGGGGCGCTTCGTGAGTGACCACACCGCGCAACCGCTCGACGGCGACCCGGCCGCCCGGGTGCTGGTGGCCGGAGCCTCCGGATTCGCCGGCGCCCTCGCCGCGCAGCTCGTGTGGCGACACCCGCGCCTGCAGCTGACCCATGTCACCAGCCGCAGCGACGCCGGCACGCGGCTCGACCGCCTCTATCCGCGCTACCGGGTGCCCCTGGTTCTCGAGGAGCTCGACCTCGCCGAGGCCGAGGAGGTTGATGCCGCGATCGTCGCCTACCCGCACGGGGCGTCGGCGCCGGTGGTGGCCGGGCTGCGCGGACTCGGGGCGCTGGTCGTCGACCTCTCGGCGGACTTCCGCCTCCGCGACCTGCCGCTTTACGAGAAGTGGTACGGCGCCCATGGCGCGCCGGAGCTGCTCGAGGGCGCCGCCTACGGGCTGCCGGAGCTGCACCGCGACGCCGTCCGCAGGGCGGAGCTGGTCGCCAACCCGGGCTGCTACCCGACGGCGACCCTGCTGGCGCTGGCGCCGCTCGCGGCAGCGGGCCTGATCGACGACGTCGTCGTCGACGCTAAGTCCGGGATCTCTGGCTCGGGCCGGGGAGGAGGGGACGAGAACCACTTCGTGACCCTGGTCGAGAACTCGAACCCTTACAAGGCGCAGGGGCACCGCCACGAGCCGGAGATCCTCGAGCAGCTGCACGCGATCGGATCCGAGCCGTCGCTGACCTTCGTCCCCCACTTGGTACCGCTCGACCAGGGCGAGCTGGTCAGCTGCTATGTGCGACCGACCCGAAGCGTGGACCAGGACGAGCTGGAGGAGCTGTTCGGGGACCGATACGCCGAGGAGCCGTTTGTAGAGCTGGTCGACCTGCCACCGGGCGTGCGCGATGTCCGCGACACCAACCTCTGCCGGATCAACGCCGTCTCGCGGCCCGACCGCGTGCTCGTCTTCGCCGCGATCGACAACCTCTGGAAGGGGGCGTCCTCGCAGGCGATCCAGAACCTCAACCTGATGCTGGGCCTCGACGAAACCGAGGGCCTACTGTGAGCGAGAGCTTCTTCCGCTCGCGCTGGGTCGAGCCTCCGGCCGGCACCGAGGAGGCGGATTCGCAGACGCTGGCGCCCGGTTTTCGCGCCGCCGGCGTCGCCTGCGGCCTCAAGGGCGGCGGGCGGACTGACCTCGCGATTCTCGTCTGCGACGCCGAGCAGGTCTCGTCGGCGCTGCTGCTGACCCGCAACGCGGCCGCCGCGGCGCCGGTCCGCGTCTGCCGTGAGCGCTGCGCGGCGGATCGAATCCGTGCCGTCGTCGTCAACTCCGGCAACGCCAACGCGGCGACCGGCGAGCGGGGCTACGCCGACGCGCTGCGGATGCGCGACGAGGCGGCGGCTGCGCTCGACCTCGAGGCGGAGTCGGTGGCCGTGGCCGAGACCGGCGTGATCGGGGTGCCGCTCGACGTCGAGTCGGTGAGCGCCGGGATCGCCGCCGCCGCAACCGGCCTCTCCTCCGAAGCCGCGGAGACCTTCACCGAGGCGATCTCGACCACCGACCGCTGGCCGAAGC
The DNA here is from genome assembly GCA_963793785.1 of uncultured Actinomycetes bacterium. Classification (GTDB taxonomy): domain Bacteria; phylum Actinomycetota; class Thermoleophilia; order Solirubrobacterales; family 70-9; genus CAWCBH01. The sequence continues at coordinate 1,297,624 of CAWCBH010000003.1, read as the reverse complement.
GGGTTGCCGTCCGCGCCGGGGGGGTCACCCTCTCCGCTCAGGCCAAGGGCGCCGGGATGATCGAGCCGGGCTTCGCGACGATGCTCTGCTTCGTGCAGACCGACGCTGAGGTGGCCGATCCGCAGGCGCTGTTGGCAGCCGCGACGGAAGCCTCCTTTGAGCGGATCACAGTCGACGGGCAGATGAGCACCAACGACGCGATCCTGCTGCAGGCGACCGCTGCCGCCGGGAAGGCGATGCCGGCGGGTCTCCTGGAGGCGGTGCTGCTGCAGCTGGCGCTGGAGGTGGTCGCCGACGGCGAGGGGGCGACTCGAGTCGGCCGGGTCGGGGTCACCGAGGCAGCCTCGGCCGAGGAGGCCGAGCGGGTGGCGCGGGCGATCGCCAACTCGCCGCTGGTGAAGACGGCGCTCTACGGCCGCGACCCCAACTGGGGCCGGATCGCGCAGGCGGCGGGGATGGCGCTGGCCGGCGAGGAGCTCGAGGAGCTGGGCCCGGCGGAGATCGACGCCGGCGAGCTGGCCGGCGAGGAGCGCGAGGCGGAGCTTTCGGTCCGCCTCGGCCGCGGCGGCTCCGACGCCCACGTCTTCTTCAGCGACCTGACCCACGACTACGTCAGCCTCAACGCCGAGTACACGACATGAGCCAGAACGTAGAGGTCCTGCTCGAAGCGCTCCCCTACATCCGGGAGTTCCACGGGCGCACGGTGGTGATCAAGTACGGCGGTGCCGCGATGCGCGACGAGGACCTGCGGGAGGCATTCGCAGCCGACGTCGTGCTGCTCAAGTACGTCGGCCTGAACCCGGTGATCGTCCACGGCGGCGGCCCCGAGATCAGCCACTACATGGAGCGGCTGGGGATGGAGGTGCGCTTCCACGAAGGCCTGCGGGTGTCCGATCCGCAAACCGTCGAGGTCGCGAAGATGGTCCTGCTCGGCAAGGTCAACTCCGACATCGTGCGGCGGCTGAACCGCCACGGGCAGCCGGCGGTCGGGCTCTCCGGCGAGGACGGGACGCTGTTCGAGGTGGCGCCGGTCGAGAACGCCGAGGAGGTCGGCTTCGTGGGCTCGATCGAGCGAGTCGACGTCGATGTCCTCAACCACATCGCCGCCGACTACATCCCCGTGATCGCCTCCGCTGCCTCGGACCGCGACGGCAACTCCTACAACGTCAACGCGGACGAGTCGGCCGGCAAGGTGGCCGGGGCGCTCGGCGCCTACAAGGCGATCTTCCTCACCGATGTCGTCGGCTGGCTTGCCGACCCCGGCGACGAAGGGTCGCTGATCTCGCGGGCCAGCGTCGCCGAGGTCGAGGAGCGCCTTGCCGCTGTCGCCGGCGGCATGCGGCCGAAGCTGCAGGGCTGCATCGACGCGATCGGCGGCGGCACCCAGTACGCGCACATCATCGACGGCCGCCGGCCGCACTCGCTGCTGCTGGAGCTGTTCACCGACGCCGGCATCGGCACCATGGTCACCCCGTGAAGCTCGCCGAGCTGCAGGCGCTCGAGAAGCGCTACGTGATGCAGACCTACAGGCGTGCTCCGGTCGAGTTCGTGCGCGGCGAGGGGGCGCGGCTGTGGGACTCCGAGGGACGCGAGTACCTCGACTTCCTGGCCGGGATCTCGGTCTGCTCGGTCGGCCACTGCCATCCGGACGTGGTCGCGGCGGTGCGCGAGCAGGCGGGCCGGCTGATGCACGTCTCCAACCTCTACTACAGCGAGGCGATGGTCCAGCTGGCCCGGCGCCTCTCGGAGTCCAGCCTCGGCGGGCGGGTTTTCTTCAGCAACTCCGGCGCCGAGGCCAACGAGTGCGCGATCAAGATAGCCCGCAAGCACGCCCACGCCCGCGGCATCGTCGAGCCGCAGATCCTCAGCTTCGAGCGTGACTTCCACGGGCGGACCTACGGCGCCCTGTCGGCGACCCCGGGGCTGGCGGCGGACCCGGCCCTCGGGCCGATGCTGCCGGGCTTTCGCTCGCTGCCGTTCGACGATCCGGGAGCCCTTCGCGAGGCGGTCGACCAGCGCACGGCGGCGGTGATGATCGAGCCCCTTCAGGGCGAGGCGGGCGTCTATCCGCTCAGCGACGAGACGCTGCTGGCGGCGCGCGAGGCCTGCGACGCCAGCGGAGCGCTGCTGATCCTCGACGAGGTGCAGACGGGGATGGGGCGGACCGGCTCGCTGTGGGCCTACGAGCAGACGCCGGTGAGGCCTGACGTGCTGACGACCGCCAAGGCGCTGGGAGGGGGGATGCCGATCGGCGCCTGCGTGACCTCGCCGCAGGCCGGGAGCGTGCTCGAGAAAGGCGATCACGGCTCCACCTTCGCCGGCGGCCCGCTCACCGCCACGGCAGCGCTGGCGGTGCTCGACGTCGTCGACGACCCGGGGCTGCTGCGGCGAGGTTCGCGCCACGGGCGAGCGGCTGCGCCGCTCCCTGGAGGCCCTGGATGGGGTGCAGGAGGTCCGGGGCCGGGGATTGATGATCGGAGTCGGCCTCTCGGCAGGGATCGACTCCGCCGCGGTTGCGCAGAGCCTTCTCCAGGCGGGGCTGATCGTCAACGCGCCCGAGCCCGCCTCGCTGCGGCTGCTTCCGCCGCTGACCGTGGAGGCCGAACAGGTCGATCGGGCGGTCGAGCTGCTGGCCGGCGCCCTCGCCGCCGCCGCGCCCGTTCCTAAGCTGTGACGCCGATGCGGGCGCTGATAACAGGGGTGGCGGGATTCATCGGCTCTCACCTGGCCGAGCGGCTGCTGGCGGAGGGGCACGTGGTGAGAGGTGTCGATGCCTTCACCGACTACTACGACCCGGCCCGCAAGCGGGCCAACCTCGAGCCGCTGGCCGGGAGCGGGCTGGAGCTGGTCGACGGCGACCTCAACGAGCTCGACCTCGGGTGGTTGGTCGGCGAGGCCGACGTGATCTTCCACCTCGCCGGCCAGCCGGGGGTGCGCAGCAGCTGGGGCGAGAGCTTCGGCGTCTACCTAGACGAGAACGTGCATGCCACCCAGCGCCTGCTCGAGGCCTGCCGGTCGGCCACGGTCGACCGCTTCGTCTTCGCCTCCTCGTCCTCGATCTACGGCGAGGCCGAGCGCTACCCGACCCGCGAGGACGACACCCCGGCGCCGATCTCCCCCTACGGGGTCACCAAGCTCGCCGCCGAGCACCTCAGCCGTCTCTACTTCAGGGCATACGGGGTGCCGACCGTGGCGCTGCGCTACTTCACCATCTACGGTCCCCGCCAGCGCCCCGACATGGCCTTCACGCGCTTCATCGCCGGCGCACTTGGGGGCGAGTCGATCACTGTCTTCGGCGACGGCTCCCAGGTCCGCGACTTCACCTATGTCGCCGACGCGGTCGCGGCGACAATCGCGGCAGCCACCCAGGGCGAGCCCGGCACCGCCTACAACATCGCCGGCGGCACCCAGGTCAGCGTCCGCGAGGTGATCGAGCTGATCGCCGAGCTGACCGCAACCGAGATCGATGTGCAGAACCGCGAGCCGGTGGCCGGGGACGTCTACCGCACCGGCGGCGACACCTCGCGGGCCGGCAAGGACCTCGGCTATTCGCCCAGCGTCGATCTGCGCCAGGGCCTCTCGCAACAGGTCGCCCACGCGCAGGGCGACGGCAGCGCTTGAAGCGGCGCCGGCCCGCGACTCTCCACGACGTCGCGATCTACTCGCCATTCGGCAACGCCTACTACGACGCCAACGCCCCGCAAGGCGGCGGCGCCGAGCTGCAGATGACGATTCTGGCCCGCGAGTTGGCGGCCCGGGACCGGCGGGTGGCTCACATCGTCTTCCCGATCGCTGAGCCTTCGACGCTTGGATCGGAGGGCTTGACGGTCTATCAGCGGGACCCCTATCGAGGAGCACGACCGGGCCTTAATCGGATCCGCGAGGCGCTCTCGATCTGGCGGGCGCTGCGAGCGGTTGACGCCCGCGTCTACGTGGTCCGCGCCAGCGCTGTCTACGTCGGGGTCGTGGCGGAGTTCTGTCGCCTGCATCGCCGCGGGATGGTGTTCTCGACCGCGAATGACTTCGACCTGGCCCGGGAGCCGATCCACGGCTCGCGGCTGAAGCACGCCGTATATCTGCACGGCTTGCGGTCCGCCGGCGTGGTCGTGGTTCAGACCGGGCACCAGCTTGGCCTTGCCCGGAGTCTGCTCGGAGAGCGGAGGCGGGTGGAGCTGATCCGGAGCTTCGCAGAGCCGGTCGATGAGGAGCCCGGCGAGCCGGACAGCTTTCTGTGGGTCAACCGGATGACGTCCTACAAGCGACCGCAAGAGCTGCTGCGGCTCGCTCTCGCGTTGCCCGAGGCGCGCTTCGTGATGGTCGCTGCTCCAGGCGTCGAGGCCGAGAACGAGCTGGAGGCGAGGATCCGTCACGAGGCTGCGGGAGTCGAGAACCTCGAGCTGGTCGGCCCACTGCGGCGTCAAGAGGTCTTGGCCCGTATCGGACGCGCGACGGCGATCGTGTCGACGTCGGAGTGGGAGGGCATGCCGAACGTGTTCCTCGAGGCGTGGGGGCGCTCGGTCCCTGTGCTCAGCCTCTCGTCCGACCCCGACGGGTTGATCTCCGGCGCCGAGATGGGCATCGTCGCCGACGGCTCATTCGACCGCTTCGTCGCCGCGGCAGCGTCGCTTTGGACCGACTCGGAGCTGCGCTCCTCGCTGGGTGAGAACGCGCGGCGGTACGTCGAGGGCAATCACGGTCCGGCGGCGGTATGCGAGCAATGGATCGACGTCCTGCAAGGCGCTGCGGGTGGTCAGGCCGACGGCGATCCCCCGGCCACCTCGGCCCAGACCGCCTGATACCGGTCGGCCATCGACCTCAAGTCGTAGCTGGCGCTGATGCGGGCCCGGGCTTGCCGGCCCAGGTCAGCCCGTCTCTCGGGGTCCATCGCGAGCAGCCGCAACAGCGCCTCGGCAAGCGCCGCCGGGTCGCCGATCGGTGTCAGCTCGCCGGTGTCGCCGATGACTTCCTCGGCGTCCCCGCACCGGGTCGCGACCATCGGCACCCCGGTGGCCATCGTCTCGCCGATCGCGAGTGAGAGCGCTTCGCCCGACGACGACGAGACCCCGACGTCGAAGGCGTTGAGCACCCGTGGCACGTCGGTTCGCCGGCCCAGCAGCAGAACTCGATCGCCGAGCGGCGCGACCAGCGCCATCAGCTCTGCGTTGTCGGGCTCGATGTGCGGCCCGCAGAGCACGAGGCGGGCGTCGGGGCATCGATCGAAGACCTTGGCCGCCGCGGCGACCAGCGTGGGGTGGTCCTTGACGCGGTGAAAGCGAGCCACATGGCCGATCACCAGCGAGCCGGGGGGGATGCCGAGCTCGCGGCGGACCTCCTCGCGGGCGGCCGGGTCGGGCCGGAACTGAGCCAGGTCGAAACCGTTCGGGATCGTGACGATCCGGTTGCGGCGATACCGCAGTCGCAACATCGCCTGCTCGGAGCTGATCGAACAGGCGACGATGCGCGACGGCACCGACCAGGAGCTGAGAGCCTCGAATCGCTGGATCAGGGCTGCCTTGGTGCCCAGCGTCGAGCGATCGACTTCGGTCAGGTGCACGCCCCAGACGACTGGTGATCGCGAGACCATTCGCGCGGCGAGCCCCACAAGGACGTTCGAGTGCAGCATCCAGGTCTGGATGACCGCCGGGCGCGACTCGCGAATCACCCGCCCGAGTCGCATCACGTCGGCGGGCGCCGGTCTTGACCTCATCCCGAAAGCCCCGACCGGGACACCAAGCTCCTCGACGCGAGAGGCCAGCATCCCGCGTGGCCGCAGCGAGAAGACGTGGTGGCCGTCGCGCCCGTCTCCCAGCTCCTCCAGCAACCGCAGCAGCATCGTCTCGGCGCCACCGCCGTTGTTGAGGCTGGTGATCATGTGCATGACCCGGACCTCCGGCCCCCTCGCGGTCACGGCAGCCCTACCTCCCGGTAGACGCCGAGCGTCTGCTCGACCATCCCTTCGAGCCGGAACTGCGAGTCCATCCGTCCCCGCGCCGCCCTGCCGAGCGCTTCCGCCGCCTCGGGGTCGAGCAGGAGGTCGGTCATCCCGGCCGCCAGCTCGAGCGGGTCCTGGGAGGCGACAAGCCGCCCGGTCACCCGGTCCTCGATCGCCTCACCGACTCCGCCGACGTCGGTCGCGACGATCGGCAGGCTCATCCCCATCGCCTCGAGCAGCGAATAGGGAAGCGACTCGGCCCAGCCGGGCTGGACGAAGACATCGGTGGCCCCGAGCAATCCGGCGACATTGTCTATGGATCCGAGCAGATGCACCCGGCCGGTCAGGCCGAGCTCGAGGATCTGGCTTTCCAATCGCTGCCGCTCGACCCCATCGCCCGCGACCGCGAGGTTGACGTCGGGGACGCGCTCCAGCACCTCGGGCATCGCGGCGATCAGGGTCGTGACCCCTTTCGGGGGTTGCAGCTCGGCCACAGTGGAGATCAGCGGCCCCGATTCGGCAAGACGGGCGACGGCGGGGTCCGGCGGGGAGGACGCCAGCGGTTCGATCCCGTTGTAGACGACTCGGGTCCGTTTCGAGGGCCCGATCCGGGCCGCGATCCTGCGCTCGGCCTCGCAGACGCAGATCACCCTGGTGGCGAGTGGCGCCAAGGCGACCTCGATCGATCGGTAGAGGCGGCGCTGGCCGGTCCCGAAGTGGTTCGTGAAGGCGTAGTTGTGCGGCGTGAAGACGACCGGTATCCGCGGGGCGGCGACTCGGGCCAGCCGGGCGAGGACGCCGGCCTGAGAGCCATGGGCATGAACGACGTCCGGCTCGTACTCACGGTAGATGCGGCCGAGGCGGACGATCGCCGCCGGGTGGCGAAGGGGATCCGGGCGGCGCGGGATGTCGACCTGGAGCACGGCCGGCGCAATGCTGTCCGCGAGCTGCTCGTGGGGCCCGCAGAGGGCGCTCTCATAACCGCGGCCGGCCAGCGCCTCGCTGAGGCGAAGCGCGTGCCCGAAGGCACCGCCAATGCTGGGACGCACGACCATCAGCACCCTGCCGCCGTGTGTTGTGCTCATCTGATGCCGCCCGCGGTGGCCGGCTCCTCGGCTGGACGCAGGCGCCTCCCCAGCAGCCTGCTCCCGGCCCGAAGCTCCTCGACGCTGAGCTCGCGCAGTACGAGCAGCGTCCCGACATAGACAGCGGTGGCGAGAACGGTGCCGGCGATCCAGGCGAACACGGAAAGGTCGCTGGTGCCGAAGGCGAGCAGCACCAGGGCGGCCAGGGCCGCCGCGATCACGCCGCGACCGAAGGTCGTCAGGAGGCCGGCCAGCCGTACCTCCAGGGCCTGCTGGCAGATCCTCAGGTGGCCGCCCGTATAGACGGCGTAGGCGACGCCGGTGCCGATCGCCCCGGCGACGATTCCGATCCGGGAGACGAGCAGGAGGTCGATGATCACGTTGATCGCCAACGCCGCGATCGCCAGCGGAATCCGGCGCCGGGCCTCGCCCAGGTAGTTGACCCCGCTGGCGAGGATCGGGCTGAGGCCGGAGATCACCACGACCGGCGCCAAGGCGCGCAGCACCGGCTCGGCGCCCGCAAAGTCCTGCCCGAGGAGCAGCTTCACGATCGGCCCCGCCCATACGAGCGTCGGGACGGCGAGCAGCAGATAGAGCAGCAGCGAGTAGCGCAGAGCGGCGACGAACCGCGCCGAATCGGCGGCCAGACGCCGGCCCTCGGCCAGCCGCGGTGCGAAGCCGGCGCTGATCGAGGTGACCGGGTACTTGAGCAAGGCGATGATGCGAAACGCTGCGTCGAATACTCCGGCGGCGGAGGTGCCGAGGACGGCGCCGATGATCAGCACGTCGGTGCGGTCGAAGAGGATGAAGGCACCGTCGATGATCAGCAGCGCAAAGCCGTACTTTGCGATCTGGGAGGCCGGAAAGCGACCGGCTCGCCTGTTTCGCAGCGCCGGCAGGCCCACGGTTCGGACGGCGAGGAAGGCTGCCAGCAAGCCGGCGCTGGCGAAGCCGATCGCCCGACCGGCCACTGCGCCCGCGGCGCCGCCGCCGAGAAGCACGATGCAGACGCTCGACATCGTCTCCGTCGAGCTTCCGACCAGCCGGCAGCGGAGGTTGAGCGAGATCCTGCCCAAAGCCGTGAACCAGGCGAAGAAGACATCGCTCAGCCCCTGGGCCATCGCCGCGACCGCCATCAGGCGCAGGGGCAGAGTGAGCTCCGGCGTGTCGTAGGCGTCGGCGATGACGGGGGCGAGCAGCAACAGCGCCAGGGCCGTCAACAAGCCTGCGATCAGCTTCAGCGCCAGCCCCGTCCGCAGCACCCCGGCAGCGTGCATCCGGCTGTACGGGCTCTCGGCCACAAAGCGGGCGGTGGAGACCGAGATACCGAGGTCGGAGAACACCAGGACCAGGGTCCCGACGCTGACCGCCAGGGCGAGCACGCCGTAGTCGGCGGTCCCCAGCGCTCGGACCAGGAACAGCGTCAGAGCGAAGCTGAAGACGGCCCCGGCTCCGGAGCTCAAGAACGAGAACAGCGTGTTCCGCAGCGGGCCATGTCCCGCCGGGAGGTCGTCAGACCGGGGCTGCGGCAGGATCCGTTTCCATTCGCTTGGCGATCGCCAAGAGCGCCGGCCCGAACCCGAGCAGAAGCCAGAGCTCTCGCGCGTACTGCTCGGATGCGAAGAGATCGGCGGCGAGCAGGCCGATCAGCGAAACCGCGATCGCGGTGGCCAACGCCTGAAGCCGGCGTTCTCCGAGGGCGCGAAACCGCGAAAGCGCCGCCAGGACACAACCGAGGCAGAAGATGATGATGAACAGGAACAAGATCGCGCCCGGGATCCCGAGCTCGGCGAGAACGTGCAGGTACATGTTGTGCGCGCCTTCGGGCGAGTCGGCGATGTACTCGCTGCTGGGCAATGCGCCGGGCTCGAGCAGGTAGTGGATCGAAGCAACCTCGAAGTTGCCCGCCCCAACCCCCTCGACCGGGTTCGCATTCACCATCCTCAGTCCGACCGTCCAGATGTCGACCCGGCCGGTTCCGCTGCCCGGGTTGAGGATCCGTTCCCTGCTCTTTTCGGGAGCCGCCATCACGAAGTAGGCGATACCTCCCAGCAGGACGGTCAGCGTGACCAGCGTCAATGCCAGGCGCCGGCCCCGGGCCAGGACCACGACCGCGACCAGCATCGCCCCCAGGGCGATCAGACCTCCCCGTGAGCCCGTTTCCAGCAACGCCACCAGGCAGAGGACCCCGGCGCCGGCTGCCGCCCCGCGGGTCAACGGCGTCTTCGCGATCGCGACCAGGCCGCCGCTCAGCCCGACCCCGAGGACGAGGGCCTTGGCCAGCTCGTTGGGATTGCCCAGAGTGCCGCTGAGGCGGTCGAACTGGCCGTACTCCGTGGGCGCCGGGTTGAGGAAGCCGTAGGCCGCGGCGCAGACCGCTCCGAGCACGATCGCGCCGGTGACCAGGACCACGTCGCGCTCTCGCTGTACCGCCGTGTAGACGATCAGGACCAGGATCACCGCCAGGCCGTAGCGAAAGACCGAGAAGAGCACGTCGTTGCCGTTTTCCGCCCAGACGTAGCTGACCGTCGCCCAAGCGAGGAACAACCCCATCGCCAGCGAGATTGCAGGGTGGACGGCGATGAAGTTGCGCTGCGAGTCGCCCTTGCGGGTGACGATTGCGAACCAGGAGAACAGCAGCGGCAACGCTGCCAGCTTGATGATGCTGATCGTCTCGCCGGCGAAGTTGGGCACGACGACCACGAAGCCCAGGAACGTGAACAGCGCCAGGCCGAGGGTGAGGTCGGCCAGCGCGGCGAGGGCGAAGGCGATGGCGAGGGCGAAGGCGATCGCCAATCGACCGTCGATCCCGGCCAGCAACCCCATCATCGCCGCGAGCGCCCCGCACGCGCCGAGCAGCCAGATTTCGCCCCGGGGGGCCCGGATCGTCACGGCGCCATTGTGCCAGCCGGCTTCGACGAACCGGGCGAGAGCGCTAGGCGCGGCGCATGGTCAGACAGAACACGCTCGTAGTCATGTAGGCGAGCACGCGGTTGCCGAACAGCGTCTGTCCCGGTGCTCGAAGGGTGTTGAACGTCTCCCAGCGGATTTCAGGAGTGCGAAAGCCGACCCCTTCCAGGAGCTCGGCCCATAGCGCGGGTTGCTGGTGCTTGTGCCACTCGATTGCCGGAAAGAACGGATTCCTGACCCCGAGCTGCGCGAAGAGGTTCCGCCGAGCACAGTCCCAGACGATCAGGTGGGCTCCCGGATTGGCAATCTCGGCCAGCTTGCCGAGGATCTGCCGATACTCCTGCCGCGCTCCTGGATCGCTGTGCAGCCGGACACAGCGCTCCTCGTCGAGGTGATTGATCGATGCCTTGGAGACGATGACGTCGAAGCGGTCGTCTCCAGGGTCGAAATCCTGAAACGTCTCCCCTCGCAGGACCACCTGGTGCAGCCCAAGTCGGTCGCGGCTCACCTCGAATGCAGCTTGCATGTCGGTGTGCGACCCCGCCGCTTCCGGCTCCAGGCTGACCACCCGCGCCGCTCCGGCGGAGGCCGCATAGAGGCTCGTATCCCCTCGGCCGGCGCCGATGTCGAGAACGGAGCTGTTCCGAAGCGAGACCCGGCCGAACATTTGCCCATCTCGAAGCGCAGGTTGCCCGCCCGGCGCCCCTGGCTGCGCATGACCGACAGGTAGCGCTCTAGTTGCTGATCGTCCACGGTCAGGCGCCCTCGTTCGGGAGGGTAGCTGGGCGGGGCTGCGCCGAGAACCGGGGTGTGAATCTGGGCGCCAGGCACCGCTGGACGCATGTTCGGCTGGCCCGGTACTTCTCAACCGCTCCAGGGTCTCTTCCGATGGGTGCGGAGCATCATGGCCGCCTCCGCACCGAGAAGACTTCATGCCGCCGGGTGGACCGCGCTCGCGGTTGCCCTATCGTCGCTGTTGGCCTTCGCCCTCGCCCCGGCCTCCGCGACAGCAGCCACCGCCAAGGTCACCGTCTATGACTCGCTGGCGACGCTGCGGCCTGATCGCGTGGCCCCGGCGGGCGGCACAGGCGAGGCGACGATCAGCGCCGCCCAGAACGAGGCGGAGTCGTTTCAGCTCCTGATCCAGGCAGGGCCCGAGCGCCTGCGGGGTTTGAGCGTGGATCAGGGAGCGCCCCTGACCGGCCCCGGGGGAGCGACCTTGCCCGTCACCTCGACGACGATCTACCGCCAGGGCTATTACCGCGTCACCCAGCGCTCCGACGGCGAGGGCGACACCGGTCTCTGGCCCGACGCGCTGATACCGAAGCGCGACAGCCTCTACGGCGAGACCCGCAACGCCTTCCCGATCGACGTTGCCGCCGGGGACCAGGTGGCGGTCTGGGTCGACATCCTGGTCCCGGCTGGCCAAAGGCCGGGCGTCTACCGGGGATCGCTGGCGGTTCGCGACGCGGGCGGCACGCTCAACACCGTCTCGGTCAGCCTCAACGTGCTCGGCTTCTCGCTGCCGTCGACCTCGACCCTGAAGAGCGCCTTCTTCGTCAGCACCAGCCAGATCTGCGGCGCCTTCACCGGCAGCTCCAGCTGCGGGCGCAACCAGGAGAAGGCCTGGCAGCTGCAGACCCTGTTCGCCGCCGCGGGACTCAACAACCGGGTCACGATCGCACGGCCTTACGCAGGCGCGCCGACCAGCTCCTACTTCACCCGCTATGCGCTGCCCCTGCTCCAGGGCACCGATCCACGCGTTCTGCTGCCCGGCGCTCGCCTGACCTCGATCGGAGTCTGGTGGAACGGCTGCGTGACCTCGGGAAGCAGGTGCCTCGAGGACTGGCGCAGGGTGGCGTCGCAGAACGGGTTCGCCGACCGCTTCTTCCTCTACAACTGCGACGAGCCCGAGAGCCGCTCCAGTGCCTGGGAGCAGTGCCGGCAGACCGCCCAGCTCGCCGACCAGCAGTGGCCGGGAGTCCGCAAGCTGGTGACGGCGTCGATCAAGACGGCGGAGGCCCAGCGGGCGACCGGTCAGATCGACGTGCTGACGACGCTGATCAACCACATCGCCTACCCCGGCGGCGGTAGCCAGCGGTCGGCTTACGACGGCTTCCTGGCCGGCGACGCCGCCAATGAGCTCTGGCTCTACGCGTCCTGCCGCAGCCACGGATGCAGCGGCGGACCGGTCGAATCGCGTGATTACGACGGCTGGCCCGGCTACGCGATCGACGCCCCCGCCTCGCAGGCCCGGGCGATGGGGTGGATGGCATTTGCCTACAAGGCGAGCGGCGAGCTCTACTACAACACCACCCAGTCGCTCTCGACCGCGGCCACGAACCAATACGCCTCGGGCGGCAACGGCGACGGGAACCTCTTCTACGCGGGGACTCCCGGCGGCTCCAACGGCAGCATCGCGATCGGGGGCGCGCACGACATCCCGATCGAGTCGATCCGCCTGAAGCGGCTGCGCGACGGCCGCGAGGACTACGAGTACCTGCACATCCTCGCCCGCCAGAACCGCGCCGGCGAAGCGGCGGCGATCTTCCAGGGCATGTTCGGCTCCACAGCCTCGGCCGCCTACAAGTCCACGGTCAGCCAGACGGCCTTGAGCTCCGCGCGCGCCCGCCTCGCCGCTGCCATCGCTCCCGGCTCGGCGGCGCTGCCGGCGCCCGCTTCGAGCCCCGGCCCGCGCCGGCCCAAGCTCCGCGTCCTGCGCGTCCGGGTGCCGAGCTCGGCCCGCCGGCTGCGCCGGCAGGGCGTCCGCGCACTGGTCCGCTGCACGGCCAGCTGCCGGGTGGAGCTGCGCTCCGATGTCAGCCGCAAGGCGGCACGGCGGCTCGGGTTTCGCTCGACACGGATCGCGAAGGCGTCGGCTCGGCTCGGTGCCCACCGCAAGGCGTGGGTGACAGCGCGGCTGAGGCCGGGGGCGCGCGCGAAGCTGCGCCGTTCCAGCACCGCCCGGGTGCACGTGCGGGCGCGGCTGCGCTCGCGACCGGCCTAGGGCTCGGCGCGGCTCAGGCGTCGGACTGGCGGGCGACGCTGAGCTGCTCGGGAGGCTGGTCGCGGAACCCCTTCTTGGGGTCGACGTAGTAGTGGTACTCGCTGCGGCTCGGACGCCGCGTGCCGACGACTGCGAAGCCGACCGGACGGACGCCGTTCTCGGCCAGCAGCTCGCCGAGGTGGCTGAGCTTGTCGACCCGGGTGTTCCAGAGCCGGACCACGATCAGCACGTCGTTCGCCGCGGTCGCAAACGGGAGCGCGTCGACGACCTCGTTCAGGGGCGGCGAGTCGATGATCACGAACTCCGCCTGCCTGCGGGCGTCCTCGATCATCTGGTCGGCGGCCGGGATCGAGAACAGGTCGGCGATCCAGCCGCCCTTGTAGTCGGGCTTGGACAGCAGCAACTGAAGATTCGGCCCGTAGGCCTCGGTCGTGATCAACGCATCGTCGAGGGTGGCCTGCTCGATCATCACGCTGACGACACCGTGCTCGGGCTCGGCCTCGAGCAGGTCGCCGAGCACCGGCCGGCGCAGGTCGGACTCGATCAGGATCGTCCGGTGGCCGGCAATCGCCAGCGAGGCAGCCAGGTTCAGCGCCGTGGTCGTCTTGCCCTCCGACGCCGAGGATCCGGTGACCAGGATCACCCGTCCGTGGCCGGGTGAAGGGGTCCGCAGGCCGCCGGAGAGGGTCGCCCGCAGAGTCCGGTAGGCCTCCGAGATCGGCGGCGCGACCTCGCGCGGAGCGAGTGGCTTGCGCGAGCGCGAGCGCCGCTGCTTGGGGATCCGAGCCAGGACCGGCAGCCGGTAGAGGCGGCGCAGCTGGGCCTCGTCGCGCAACCGCGGGTCGAGCACTTGGGAAGCGAAGGCGGCGACGATCCCGAGGACCAGGCCCCCGAACAGCGCCCCGATGATCGTCAGCGTGGGCTTCGGCGTCGCCGCACCGCTCGGCAGCGCGGCGCGGGTCTGGACGTTGATCGTCGGGTCGGGCCCGGCCCGCAGGGTCTCGTACTGGGCGATCTGGGCATCGATCAAGCTCGTGTCGGCGCCCTCGGGCTGCGCCTCGAGCTGAGCCTCGAGAGCCGGCAGGCGCTCGTCGATCTCGGCCTGCAGGCGCTCGGTGCGATCGGTGATCGCCGCGTCGACGAAGGCGTTGGCGAGCTCGCGCGCCCCCTCCGCCGAGTCGTCGCGGGCGGTGACGTTGACGATGTTGCTGTTCGCGACCGGCTCGGCGTCGACCTTGCCGAGCAGCTCCTGGGCGCTGAGGCCGGAGTCGAGCTCCTCCCTAACGCGCTCGGCGACGGCGATGTTCGTCACCAGCTGCGAGGCGGTCTCGACATCGCGGGTGGGATCGGCCGACTCCTGGATCAGTCCCAGGCTGCCGAGGGTCGGGTCGTCGCTGGATACGGGGGTGATCAGCAGATCGGCTTCGCCGTCGTACTGCTTGGTCGCCGTGGCCAGGTAGGCGATCGCGATCCCGAGCGTGATCAGAACCGTCATAAGCACCAGCAGCCAGCGCTCGCGGATCGTGCTGACGTAGCGCTTCAGCCCCTCCTGCTCTTCGGCAGGCTGAAGCCAATCGGCAGCTGGATTCGGCGGCGGGGGTGCCATCGCTACGAGACGTTCGTTGCGCGGGACGTTCGTCCTGCGCGCGCATTGTGACAGCCGACGCGGCCGTTTCGTCCGCTACCGTGGCCGGCCGATGCCCTCCCCGGAGAGCCACCCCACCGAGGAGGTGTCGCCGGGCGCTCCGATGCCCCTGCCCGCAGCCTCGGCGCTGCCGATCGTCGCGATGCTGACCGTCGTCTTCGCCTGGTGGGGCTGGAAGGACGGGGCCTATTTCGGATCGGTCTTCTATCCGGGGGCAATCACGGTCTTCGCGGTCGCCGCCCTGCTCCTTGCAGCTCGGGTGGGGGTCCGTGTCACGGGCAGCGCACGGATCGCCGTCTTGGCGCTCCTCGGCCTGGCCGTCTGGACGCTGCTCTCGATGCTCTGGTCGCCGGCCCCGGCGGCGGCGCTCGCCGATGCCGAGCAGGCCTTCCTGTACGCGGCGTTGCTCCTGCTCGGCATCTGCGCCGGCCAGGTGCTCGACCGCCAGGGCCTCGTCGCGCTGGCCCCCGTGGGGATCGCCGGCGCCGGGGTGGGAGTGGCGACCGCGGTCGCCCTCGCGACGGGCACCGACGCCACCTCCTACCTGCATGGCGACGCGACGCTCGCCTTCCCGATCGGCTATCGCAACGCCAACGCCGCCTTCTTTCTGATCTGCACCTGGCCCTTGCTCGCAATCGCCACCGCCGATCGGACCAATTGGGCCGTGCGGGCGCTGGCGATCGGATTCTCGACGATGCTGATCGAGCTGGCCATCCTGGCGCAGAGCCGCGGCTCGCTGCCCGCCGCCGCGCTGGCATTGCTCGTCTACCTGGTGATGTCCCCGCACCGGCTGCGGGCGGCAGCGGTGCTGGCGCTGGCCGCGCTGCCGGTTCTGCCGGTTCTCTCGACCCTCCTCGACGTGTTCCAGTACGGGAGCCCGGACAGAATCGCAATGGATCTCCTCAACGACGCGGTTCGGGCGATCGCGATCAGCTCGGCGCTGTCGGCACTGGCCGCGGCGATCGTCTTTCGGGGCGTCTACTCGAGGCTCAACCTCGGGGCGAGGCGGGTGCGGTGGATCTCCCGTGTCGCCGCCGCGATCGCGATCGTCACCGTCGTCGTCGGGGGGGCGGTCTTCGTCGAACGGCGCGGAGGACCGGTCGAGTTCCTCGACCAGCGGGTGGCCGAGTTCGGCGTGATCGGGAATCCCGATCTGAGCAGCCAGGGGGCGCGGTTCGGCGCCAACGTCGGCTCCAACCGCAAGGACTTCTGGCGAGTGTCGCTCGACGAGGGTGGTGACCATCTGCTGGCGGGCCAGGGCGCGGGCTCGTTCCCGTTCTCCTACCTCCGTGAGCGGCAGAGCCCGGAGACTCCGCAGGACCCCCATAGCCTGGAGATGCTGATGCTTACCGAGCTTGGTGCCCCCGGCCTGCTCTTGCTGGCCCTGTTTCTGGGCGCTGCAGCGGTTGCGGCCTGGCGGGCTCGAGGCAGCGGGCCGCTGGCGGCGACCCTTGCCGCCGCAGGTTTGGCGTCGGCAACGCAGTGGCTGGTCCAGGCCTCCTACGACTGGCTCTGGAACTACCCCGGAGTCACCGCGCCGGCGATTTACCTGCTCGGAGTCGCTGTCGCGAGGGCGGTGCCGGACGGCGTCCCGGCGGCCTCGAGAGGCATCCGCGCGGTGGCTCTGGCGGCGTCCGTGGCGCTGGCGCTGGTCGCGGTGCCGCTGTTCGTAGCCGAGCGCTATTCGAACCGGGCCGTCGAGAGCTGGCGAGACGACCTCGAAAGCGCCTACTCAGACCTGGATCGGGCCGCATCGCTGAACCCGTTCGACGATCGGCCGCTTCTGATCGAAGGCGTCATCGCCGGCCGGGTCGGGGATCGTGCGCGGGAGCTGTCGGCGCTGCGGGAGGCGGAGGACCGGGTTCCCGACAACTACGCCTCCCATTACTTCCTCGCCCGGGCGCTGCTGAGGTCGAACCCCGCCGCGGCGAGGCTGTCGCTGGCCCGGGCGCGGGAGCTGAACCCGGATGGCTCGGAGATCGCCGGCCTGGAGAAGCGACTGCGCGGGAGCCGCTCCACCGATCGCTCGAATTAGCCGGCAAGGGCACGTGCAGGGAGCCCATCTTCTTGCGCTGTCCCCGGCCCTTTGCGAAACTGTTTGGGCCCGCGCGCCCTGGATCGCGTGTGCGCTGATCCGGAGACTCGATGACCAGCCTTCCCAAAATGGGCCATCAGTCGTGGGGGACGACCTCACGGCGGCTGCGGTTGTTCACGGCGGCGCTCTGCGCTGCCGGAATCGCCCTGGCTCCCGCGGCGGCGCAGGCTCAGAAAAGCCCGACTTCGGCCCAGTACAAGCCCGCCGCGACCCAGGTCAGCGCCGAGGTCGAGGGGGGTCCGGAGGAGACCGGCCTTCAGAAGGAGGTCGTCAGCGGCCTGCCGTTCACGGGCCTGGACCTGATCGCACTGCTGGCGGTGGCACTCGCGATGACCTCGATCGGCTTCGCGCTCCGCCGGCTCACCTCGGACCGCGGCAAGATCAGCTGAGCGAGATGCCGACAGGGGGCGCCGGGCAGGGCGAGCGGCCAGGGGGAGAGAGCCTTCCACCCCCGCCAGGGCTGTCGAGCACCTCGCAGCGCGTCACCGCGATCGTGGAGGCGGTCGAGCGGGCGGCGGCGGGGATTCTCGACGACGCCGAGACCGAGGCGCGCCGCTACGTCGACGAGTCGCGGCGCAACAGCGATCGGGCCGCGGCGGAGCGAATCCGGGCTGTCGCCGAGCTGACCGAGTCGCTGGTCGATCGTGCGGAGACCCTCCGGGGTCAGCTGGAGACGCTGGTCTCGGCGCTGGACAACGCCCGCGCCCAGCTCGAAGAGGCGGCCGGCGTCGGCGGCGAAGCCCATCTTCAGCCGGCACCGCCCGTTCGCGAGCAGCCCCCGCCGGAGCCCGCTCCGGAGTCGCCTGCGCCCAGCCGCCTGCGGTCGGTGCAGCCCGACGGGGACGCCGCCGAGCGAGGGGAGGACCCCTCGACCGGGAAGCCAGAGGAGGAGGATCCCTCGACCGGGAAGCTGTCGCTGTCGGGCGCCCGCCTGCTGGCGATCCAGATGGCGGTTGCGGGCAGCAGCCGCTCCCAGATCGAGACCAGGCTCAAGGGCGAGCTGGGGGTCGAGGACGCCTCGCGGATCCTCGATGCCGTGCTCGGCTCGGAGGAGGAATGAACGAGGACCCCACCCGGGTGATGGGCGGCCCCGAGCCGGAGGAGCCTTCCGACGGGGGCTCAGGCTCGCGCTTCCTGGTCGCCGCCCTGCTTGCTGTGATCGTCGGGCTGATAATCGCGGTGGTCGTCGTCGCCGGCGGGGGAGACGACGGCGACCCGACAACGGAGCCGGCAGCTCCGCTCGCGACCGAGGATCCCGGCGAGACCGCGGCGACGCCGACGGCGACCGACACGACGACGATCCCGGAGACCACCGAGACGACGGAGACCGCTCCCACCACGGCCCCGGAGACGACCGAGACGACGCCGACGGAGACGACCGAGACCGAGGGCGGGGACTCGGGCGGCGGCGGCGTCAGCGCCCCGGCGCCCTGAGGCTGACTCCCTTCAGAGCGGCGAAGATGATGTACCGCTCGGCTGCGCTGTAGAGCGGGTGGCAGGCGCTGAGGACCAGGCGCTCATAACCGACCGGGCGCACGACGCCGACCTGGCTCGGTTCGACGATCGCCGACTTCTGAACCCGGTAGGTGAGCCGGGCGTAGGGCATCTCGAGCACGATCCGGTCGCCCTTGTCGACCGAGTCGATATGACGGAAGGGCGCCAGGTAGGTCGTCCGGTGCCCGGCGATGCCGATCGTCCCTCCCTGGCCCGGGAACGGGGTCTGCGGGTAGTGCCCGGGGCCCTTCTGGAGGCTGCCGGTGTCGGTGCCGTGGACGACGACCGCGTCGAGGTCGTCCATCGTCGGGGCCAGGATCCGCCCGATCGCGTCGCCCTCCTCGGCCTGGCGGGCGAAGCGCCGGGCGAGGATTCGCACCCGCCGCCGCTCGCCCCGGATCGGGGCGATCGCGCGCCGATCGGCTGCGCTCGGGAAGCGGGTTTCGAGGTCCTCCAGCTCATCGGCGGCGGCGTTCTGCTTGATCGCCCCGTAGATCGACGAGACCGGCTCCCGGTAGGCAAGCGTCAGGGCGACGTCGGCGAGCACCACCATCCCGGCGGTGATCAGGGCGATCGAGAGGATCCGCGCGACTGCCCGCACGCGTGCAGTCTGACATCGCCGGCAGGTGCGGCCTCAGGCTCCGTGCGAGACTTCGCCGCCAAGATGGCCGACGAGCCCGTTTTCCCAGCCCCGGTTGCGTCCTACCAGGCGACCCCCGAGGACGTCGGACGCGTCCTGCTGCTCTATTCCGGCGGCCTCGACACCAGCGTCATGCTGCGCTGGATCCAGGAGACCTACAAAGCCGAGATCGTCACCCTGACGATCAACCTCGGCCAGCCGGGCGAGGACTACGAGGTCATCACCGGCAAGGCCCGTGACCTGGGCGCGCTGGAGGCGATCGTCGTCGACGCCCGCGAGCAGTTCGCCGAGGAATACGTGCTGCCGGCGATCAAGGCCAACGGCCTCTACGGCGGCGGCTATCCGCTCTTCACCGCCCTGGGCCGGCCGCTGATCGCCAAGCTCGGCGTCGAGCACGCGCGGGCCAGCGGCTGCGACACGATCGCCCACGGCTGCACCGGGAAGGGCAACGACCAGGTCCGCCTCGAGGCCACCGTGGCGACGCTCGATCCGGGGCTGAAGCTGATCGCGCCGGTGCGCGATTGGCGGATGGGCCGCGAGGAGGAGATCGCCTACGCCCGGGAGCACGGGATCCCGGTCAAGGGCGGCACCGAGGCGCCGCCCTACTCGATCGACGACAACCTCTGGGGCCGGTCCTCGGAGGGAGGCGGCATCGAGGACCTCGACTCGCCGCCGGCCGACGACGTCTTCCAGCTCGTCACCCGGCCCGAGGCGGCGCCCGACGAAGCACAGCTGCTGCGGCTCGGCTTCGAGTCGGGGCGGCCGGTGTCGCTCGACGGCGAGCGACTCGGGCTGGTGGCGCTGCTCGAACGGGCGGGGGAGATCGGCCGGCGCCACGGGGTCGGCATCGTCGACCACATCGAGGACCGGATCGTCGGCCTCAAGGTGCGCGATCTCTACGAGGTGCCGGCGGCCGCGATCGTGCTCAGCGCCCATCAGGAGCTGGAGAAGCTGGTCTCGACGATCCACCAGAACAACTTCAAGCACCAGCTCGACCGCCAGTGGGCCTACCTCTGCTACGCGGGGCTCTGGCACGAGCCGCTGCGCGAGGACCTCGACGCCTACATGGAGTCGGCCAACCGGCACGTCAGCGGCGAGATCACCCTGAAGCTCTACAAGGGGTCGGTGACCCCGGTCGGCCGATCCTCGCCCTACGCGCTCTATGACCGCTCGCTGGCCGGCTTCGGGGAGTCGGGGGGCGAGTTCTCGCAGGCTGCCAGCCCTGGTTTCATCGAGCTCTTCTCGCTGCAGAGCCGGATGGCGCATAGGATCCGCAATCGCGGGAAGGAGGAGGGAGGATGATCTACAAGCTGATCGGCAGAATCGTCGTCACGGCGGTGAAGACCCTGATCCTCTACCGCTACGGGCGCCAGCTGCGCGTCGGGCTTGGATTCGGGGTCGTGGCGCTGTTGCTCGGCGGCTACCTGGCCGCCTCACGCAACGTCTCCGAAGGCTGACCCAGGCGTGGGCTGCAAGATCGCGCCCGCCTTATCGTCAACCCGTTAGCGTTCGCTCACAGTTGAGCTAGCTTCCGCGCTCGACACCGCCGAATTCCCATCCTGGGATCGGGGGAACCGCGGCGGTCACGGCATCGAGGCCGGGCCGCAGGGGCGAATCGAGAGTAGCGCCACTCCTTCGGCGCGAGCCCGACAGCTAACCCCGTAGGCGCCCGAAGGAGCAGCCGAGTGCCACCCGATGACAAGCCCTCTTCGCGCCGGCTTCGCGCCGGCGCCCTGGCGCTGCTGCTGGCAGGCCTGCTGATCGCTTCGACCCCGGCCCCTGCGGCCGACGTCGGCGCCTTGCAGGACAAGGTCGACGACGCGCGAGCCCAGGCCGGCGCCCTGGCCGCGGAACTGGAGGCGGACCAGACCCAGCTGCTGGCCGCCCAGCAGGAAGCGGCGGCGGCGCTGGCCCACGAGCAGCAGCTGACGGCGTTGCTGGCGGTCGGCGAGCAGCGGGCCGCCGAGCTCGGCGCCGCGGTGACGCGCTCGCGGCGCGACCTTGCGATCGAGAAGCGGCCGCTTGCGGCGCGCCCGCACGGTGCTTGCAGGGCGCCTGGTGGCGATCTACAAGAGCGGCTCGCCCGACATGGCGGAGCTTGTGCTCAGCTCCGACGGCTTCGAGGAGCTGATCGCGACCGCCGACTATGTGCGCGCGATCGAGGAGGCCGACAGCCGGCTTGCGCTGCGGGTCGAGCAGGTGCGCGACGCCGTGCGCCGGCAGCTGACCGCGGTGCGCGACGCAAAGGCGCGCGCCGACGCCTACAACGCTCGCCTCGCCTCGGCTCGAGAGGAGATCTCGGCCGTTCGCGCCGCGGCGGCGGCGCAGGCCGCCGAGCTGCAGACAGTCGCCGCCTCGCGGATGGCGACGATCGAGACCCTGCGGGCCAACATCGGCGGCTGGATCGAGGACATCCAGGCCGCTCGCGCCGCCGCCGAGCAGGCGGCGAGCGAGCAGGCGGCGCAGGAGCAGCTCGGCCTCTGGCTCGGCGGGCCCTACTCGATTCCGGCCTACATCGTGATGTGCGAGTCGGGGGGCAACTACGGCGCCGTCAACCCGAGCAGCGGTGCCGGCGGCGCCTACCAGATCATTCCCTCGACCTGGGACCTCTACGGAGGCGAGGGCGCCCCGCAGGACGCCACCAAGGACCAGCAGGACCAGATCGCGGCCCAGATCTGGGCCGACTCGGGCCCCGGCGCCTGGGTGTGCGCCGGCTAGCCGGCCGCGCCCTTGCCGACGTCCTGCAGTACCGCCTATAGCGGGCAGCCCGGACGTTCAAGCGCTTGGGGATCGGCGGTCAGCCGCCGATCGCGCGCAGCTCCTTCGGCCGCAACAGCGCCACCAGCGTCGAGCCGTCGATCACCGCCACGCCGCCCTTCTTCAGCTTCGCGCTGGCGCCGGTCAGGCGCGCCACCTCGTCCGAGAAGTCCGGCTCGTGGCCGACCAGCAGCGACTCGCCGCGGCCGGCAGCCAGCGCCGCCGCGTCGAAAGCCCCGCCGCGCAGCGCCTCGAGCTCTCGACCTCCACGTCCCGAGCGGCTCGGCAGGCGAGCCTCGCGGTCTGCTCGGCCCGGACCTTGGGGCTGGTCAGGCAGGCCTCGATCGCCGAGCCCCAGCGCGCCAGGGCCCGGCCCGCGGCCGCGGACTGGCGCTTCCCCTTCTCGGTCAGGCGCCGCTCGGCGTCCGGCATGCCCTCGCCGTCCTCGGCGTCGCCGTGGCGGAGCAGGTAGATCACGATCGGATCCTAAGCCAGGCTTGGGCCCGAAACTGCGACAAAAGCGAGATCAGGCCGACGAGGGCGTCCCCGGGGATTGGCATAGTCCGGCCGACGCCGATGACCGTCCCCAGCGCCGTCCACCTGCACGCCCACAGCGAGTATTCGCTGCTCGACGGCGCCTGCAAGATCGACGCGATGGCGGCCCGTGCGGCCGAGCTGGGAATGCCGGCGCTGGGACTCACCGACCACGGGGTGATGAACGGCGCCGTCGATCTCTACAAGGCCTGCCGAACGCACGGGATCAAGCCGATCATCGGCCTCGAGGCCTACCTCGTCGACGACCGCCACGCGGTCAAGGAGCAGATCCGTTACGAGCGCAACCACCTGACCCTGCTGGCCGCCGACGAGACCGGTTTCTCGAACCTGGTCCAGCTCAGCTCGGCGTCCTTCCTGGAGGGCTTTGCGCGCGGCAAGGCAAATGTGGACCTGGAGTTGCTGGCCCGCCACGCCGACGGGGTGATCGCCCTCACCGGCTGCCTGCAGTCGCGCTTTTGCCGCCGGCTGGTCGAGGACCGCCCCGAGGACGCCCGCGCCCACCTCGACGACCTCCTGCAGGCCTTCGGACCCGAGCAGGTCTATCTGGAGGTGCAGAAGAACGGCATCGCCGAGCAGCAGAAGGCCAACGAGGGCATCGTCCGCTTCGCCCGCGAGGTCGGCCGCCCGCTCGTCGGCACCGCCGACGTCCATTACCTGCGGCGCGAGGACTACGACAACCACGCGGCGCTGCTCTGCGTACAGACGAAGTCGACGCTGCAGGCACCGAAGCTGACCTTCGACAGCAACGAGTTCTTCCTCAAGAGCCCGGAGGAGATGGCGGCCTCGTTCGAGGAGTGGCCGGAGGCGGTGCCGATGACGCTGGAGATCGCCGATCGCTGCAACGTCGAGCTCGAGCTCGGAAACCTTCTCCTGCCTCGCTACCCGAGCCCCGACGGCGAGGAGCCGGCGCAGATGCTGCGGCGGATCGCCGCCGAGGGGCTGCAGGCCCGCTACGGCAGCCCGCCTCCGGCGGCCGCGAGCGAGCGGCTCGAGCTCGAGCTGGGCGTGATCGAGGAGATGGGCTTCGCGTCCTACTTCCTGATCGTCTGGGACTTCGTCCGCTTCGCGAAGGAGAACGGGATCGCGGTCGGGCCCGGGCGCGGTTCGGCCGCCGGCTCGATCGTCTCCTACTCGCTCAACATCACCGACATCGACCCGCTGGCCAACGATCTCCTCTTCGAGCGCTTCCTCAACCCGGGGCGAAAGTCGATGCCCGACATCGACATCGACTTCTCGGTCCGGGGCCGCGAGCGGGTGATCCGCTACGTCGCCGACAAGTACGGCCGCGAGTCGGTGGCGCAGATCATCACCTTCGGCAAGATGGCGCCGCGGGCCGCGACCCGCGACGCGGCCCGGGTGCTGGGATTCGACTACGGCACCGGCGACCGGCTCGCGAAGCTGATCCCGGAGCCGATCATGGGCCGCAACCCACGCTTCGAGGACTGCCTCAAGCCGGGGCAGGACCTGCGTCAGACCTATGACGCCGAGCCCGACGCGAAGCGGATCATCGACGTCGCGCAGGGTCTCGAGGGCATCATCCGCAACAACTCGATCCATGCTGCGGCGGTCGTGATCGCCGACCGGCCGCTACAGCAGATCGTCCCTCTGCAGCTCGCCGAGGACAAGGGCGCGAGCATCGGAAACGGGAACGGAAACGGGAACGGCGTCAAGAGCGAGCGCACCTACAAGATCGTCACCCAGTACTCGATGGGGCCGATCGAGGAGATCGGGCTGCTGAAGATGGACTTCCTCGGCCTGCGCAACCTCGACGTGATCGAGGACGCGGTCGAGATCGTCGAGCGCTCGCGGGGCGTGAAGCTGGACATCGGCTCGATCCCGATGGACGACGCGAAGACCTATGCGATGCTCGCCGCCGGAGACTCGACCGGGGTCTTCCAGCTCGAGTCCGAGGGCATGCGGGAGGCGATGAAGAAGGTCCGCCCGACGGAGTTCGACGACATCGTCGCGCTGGTCTCGCTCTACCGCCCCGGAGCGATGCGCTACATCCCCGACTACGCCCGCGGCAAGGCCGACCCGGCTACGGTCCGGATCCCCGACGAGCGGCTACGGCCGATCACCGAGCCGACCTACGGCTGCGTCCTCTACCAGGAGCAGCTGATGGAGATCGCCAAGCGGATGGCCGGATTCAGCCCGGCCCAGGCCGACGATCTCCGCAAGGCGATCGGCAAGAAGAAGCGCGACCTGATGGCGACGATGAAGGACATGTTCATGTCCGGCATGCAGGACTCGGGGACCGAGCCCGGGGTGGCGAAGAACCTGTGGTCGCTGATGGAGGCCGCCGCCGACTACAGCTTCAACAAGTCCCACGCCGCCTGCTACGCGCTGATCGCCTACCGGACCGCCTACCTGAAGGCCAACTATCCGGCCGAGTACATGGCGGCGGTGATCTCCTCGGTGATGAACACCAAGGACAAGGTCCCCTTCTTCGTCAACCGCTGCGAGGAGATGGGGATCGAGGTGCTGCCGCCCGACGTCAACTCCTCGGGTCACAGCTTCTCGGTCTCCGAGCGGGCGATCCGCTTCGGGCTCGACGCGGTCAAGAACGTCGGCCACGCGGCGGTCGAGGCGATCCTCCGTGCCCGCGACGAGGCCCCGTTTCAGACCCTCTGGGACTTCTGCGAGCGGGTCGACGGCAGGGCGGTCAACAAGCGGGCGATCGAGTGCCTGATCAAGTGCGGGGCCCTCGATTCGACGGGGTCCTCGCGGCGAGGGATGCTGGAGGCCCTGCCGGCCGCCCAATCGGCCGGGCAGAAGTCCCAGGAGGACGCGATGCTCGGGCAGGGCTCGATCTTCGACTTCGGTGAGGCGGCCGGCGCCGGTGGGTCGGTTGTGCAGCGCCCCCCGATCTCGGCCCCCGAGTTCGAGCGACGCGAGCTGCTGGCGCTGGAGAAGGAGATGCTGGGCACCTATCTCTCCTCCCACCCTCTCTCCGAGGTCCGCGAGGCGCTTCGCGCCCGGGTCGACTGCTCGCTGGCGGACCTGGCCGGGCGGCCCGACGGCTCCTGGGTGACCGTGGGCGGGATCGTCGCCGAGGCGAAGAAGATCCGCACCAAGAACGGCGGCCAGATGATGTTCGCGACCCTCGACGACGTCGAGGGACAGGTGGAGATGCTGGTCTTCAAGGCCGACGAAGCAGCGAGCGCGCAGGTGATCGCCGTCGACGCGGTCGTCCTGGTCCGCGGTCGGGTGGACCACAAGGAGCGCGGCGAGACGAAGCTGATCGTCCAGGAGGCCGAGCGCTTCGAGCCCGACCAGGCGGAGATCGAGCGCTCGGCGACCGCCGCCCGGCCGCAGGGGCCGCTGACCCTGCGCATCAACGCGGCCGACTTCCGTCCGGCGCTGGTCGACGACCTGAAGGCGGTCTTCGAGCACTTCCAGGGCGACACCGAGGTGCTGCTGGAGATGCAGACGCGCGACGGGATGCGGCGCCTGCGCTTCGGGCCCGACTACCGGGTGCGGCCCTCGAGCGGTTTGCGGGCGGAGCTCGACGTGCTGCTCGGCCCCGGAGTGATGGCCGCATGATCGCCGCGCGGGCGCTTTTCACGGCCCCGGTCTCGGCTTAGACTTTCGGCCCATGCCCGCGCAGCAGAAAGAGGAGAGGGCGGCCAGGGCCGGAGAGTGCCGGCAGCTGCCGTTCGTTCTGCGACAAGCTGGTCGAGCCGCGCGGCTGCGTCGAGCTGGGCTGCCGCTACCTCTACAGCTACGTCGACATGCTCAACGGCCGCCAGTACCTCGGCTGCATGCAGAAGGTCTTTGCGGCCGAGGTCGAGCTGGAGCCGGTGCTTGCCCCCGGCGGCTTCGGCGGCGTGAAGATGACCGGCGACCCGCTGCCCCAGTGCCAGTTCGCCGTCGAGCGCGCCTACGAGGGCGACGGACCCGCCTATGACTGCGTCAACCCGCGCTTCTTCGACTGCACCGACGAGGGTCCCGAGGGCCTGCGGGCCTTCGACCTGCGCGCGCGCTGACCTGATCCGCCTCGCCGGCGGGCGCGGGCCTGGCTGGAGCAAAGGCTGCACCGAAACATGTGACATCATTTCGTGTAGAGTTGCGCCGATGAGCGAGCCGACCGCCGAACCACAGACCCAGACCCAGAACGACCCCGAGGCCGTCGAGGCGAGCGCCGAGGCGCTGGTCGCCGAGGCGACCAACGGCGCCGCGTCCGCAGCCCGGCGAGACCGCTTTCAGCCTCAAGCTCAACCAGGACCAGCAGGACATCCGCGATTGGGTGCACGGCTTCGCCGAGCAGGTCGTCCGGCCCGCCGCCGCCGAGTGGGACGAGCGCGAGGAGACGCCCTGGCCGGTGATCCAGGAGGCCGCCAAGATCGGCCTCTACGGGTTCGAGGCCCTGGCCCAGTTCTGGGCCGACGAGAGCGGCCTGACCCTGCCGATCGCCAACGAGGAGCTGTTCTGGGGCGACGCCGGCATCGGCATGTCGATCATGGGCACTTCGCTGGCCGTCGCCGCGATCTTCGGGCAGGGGACCGGCGAGCAGATGGGCGAGTGGATCCCGCAGTGCTTCGGCAGCGCCGAGGATCCCAAGGTCGCCGCCTTCTGCTCCTCCGAGCCCGACGCCGGCTCCGACGTCTCCGCGATCCGGACCAGCGCCAAGTACGACGAGGCCAAGGACGAATGGGTCCTCAACGGACAGAAGGCCTGGGCGACCAACGGCGGCATCGCCGACGTCCACGTCGTGATCGCCTCGGTGGACCGCGACCTGAAGTCGCGGGGCCACGCGGCCTTCGTCATCCCGCCCGGCACGGAGGGCTGCGAGCAGGGCGCAAAGGTGAAGAAGCACGGCATTCGCGCCTCGCACACCGCCGACGTCCACCTCGACGACTGCCGCGTCCCTGGAAGTTGCCTGCTGGGCGGCAAGGAGAAGCTCGACGAGCGCCTGGCCCGCGTCCGCGAGGGCAAGAAGAGCCAGTCCCAGGCGGCGATGCAGACCTTCGAGGCCAGCCGGCCGACGGTCGGCGCACAGGCGCTGGGCATCGCCCGGGCGGCCTATGAGTACTCGCTCGACTACGCCAAGGAGCGGGTCCAGTTCGGCCGCCCGATCATCGAGAACCAGGCGATCGCCTTCACCCTCGCCGACATGAAGCTGGAGATCGACGCGGCCCGGCTGCTGGTCTGGCGCGCAGCCTGGATGGGCCGCAACGCGATGCCGTTCGAGAACGCCGAGGGCTCGATGTCGAAGCTGAAGGCCGGCGAGGTCGCGGTCTGGACGACCGACCGCGCGATGCAGATCCTCGGCGGCAACGGCTACACGCGCGAGTTCCCGGTCGAGCGGATGCACCGCGACGCCAAGATCTACACGATCTTCGAGGGCACCTCGGAGATCCAGCGGCTGGTGATCTCGCGGGCGATCTCCGGCGTGCACGTCAAGTAGGTCCCGTCCGCGGGGCTCGATCGATAGGGAGGCAGCAGGCATGAACGAAACGATGAACCTCAACGAGGTCGACGTCGATCAGGTCGTGGCGCTGATCGGCCAGGCCAGCGACGAGCAGATCGCCGAGGGCGTCTACGGCCCGCAGGGTCAGCAGATGCAGGCCGAGGTCTTTCGCCGCATGCAGGAGGAGTACAAGCCGGGCGGCCAGGACGCGGTGATCCACTGGACCATCACCCGCCCCGAGGGCGACCCCGACCGCTGGGAGGTCGTGATCGAGAACGGGACCTGCACGGCCACCGATCAGCCGAGCCGCGAGCCCCGGGTGACGATGACGCTCTCCGGAGTCGACTTCATGAAGCTGGTCACCGGCAACGCCGCCGGGCCGATGATGTTCATGAGCGGCAAGCTGAAGATCTCCGGCGACGTCGCCTTCGCGGCGCTGATGCAGGGAATGTTCAGGATCCCCAGCAAGCCCGCCGGCCCCCCGTCCGGCGCCGCCTAGCTCGCCTGCAGGTGGCAGACGGCTTCGACGTTGTTGCCGTCGGGGTCGAGGACGAAGGCCCCGTAGTAGTGCTGGTGGTAGATCGGCCGCGGGCCCGGGGCGCCGTTGTCCGAGGCTCCCGCGTCCAGCGCGGCGGCGTGGAAGGCGTCGACGACCTCGTGAGAAGGCGCCGAGAAGGCGATGTGGGCGCCGCTGACCGTTGGCCGCTCGCGGGCCGTGATCCAGAAGAACGGCATGCCGGCGAACTTGCCCGCCGGGTGGCCGAAGCCGCCGGCGCCGGGCACCGGCTCCATCAGGAGCTCGATCTCCAGCGGCGCCAGCGCCGCTGCGTAGAACGCCTTGCTGGCCTCGTAGTCGGAGACCTCGACTCCGACGTGGTCGAGCATCGCGATGGTCCTCCCCTCAGTTCGTCCGCGCTTTCAACCCGGACTTTCGCAGCCTCTTCGCGGCGGCGACCTCCTTGCGGTCCGGGCCGCGCTTCTCGGGACCCGGAGTCTCCAGGGTCGCCGGGAGGCCCTCGAAGCGCGGTTCGGAGAGAAAGGCCGCCAGCCCGCGGCGCCCCATCTCTCCCTGGCCGACGCTGGCGTGGCGATCGCGGCAGGAGCCGAGCGCGGCTCCGGCATCGTTGACGTGGACGGCGCCGAGGCGATCGAGGCCGACCTTCGCGTCGGCCTCGTCCAGCACCTCCGACAGGTGCTCGGCGTCGGTGATGTCGAAGCCCTGCACGAACAGATGACAGGAGTCGAGGCAGATGCCGAGCCGCTCGCCGCCGCCGGCCAGCTCGATCAGCCGCGCCAGCTCGTCGAAGTCGCGGCCCAGCAGCCCCTGATGGCCGGCCGTCTGCTCGAGCAGCAGCGGACAGGCTTCGGTCTCCTCCAGCGCCTCGGCGATCACCTTCGCGGCCCGCTTCATCGAGGGTCCGTGCGGCTCGCCCTTCTGCGCCCCGGGGTGAAGGACGACCCCGGCGGCGCCGATCCCCTCCCCGATCGTCAGCGCGTGAGTCAGCGACGTCAGCGACTTCTTCCGCATCTCCCTGTCCCTGGTCGCGCAGTTGATCAGGTAGACGGCGTGGATGATCACCGCCTGCACCGGTGACGAGTCCATCGCCTCGCGAAAGGCCGTGAAGTCCCCGGGTCCGTAGCGGGTCGGGCGCCACGCACGCGGGCTCTGGTGAAAGACCTGAATCGACTCGCAGCCGCGCTCGGCGCCGCGCTCGATCGCCTTGGACAGGCCACCGGCTGTGGAAACATGCGCGCCGATCAGCATGAGTCACGATCTCCGAGTCAGATTTGCCCCCTCACCGACCGGTGCGCTGCACATCGGCGGAGCCCGGACCGCACTCTACAACTGGCTGATGGCCCGCCACGAGGGCGGCACACTGGTGCTGCGGATCGAGGACACCGACCGCGAGCGCTCGACGCCGGAGAACGTCGAGCAGATCCTCGATGCGCTGAGCTGGCTGGGCCTCGACTGGGACGAGGGCCCGTACTCGCAAGCGCAGCTCGCCCCAGCGCACCAGGCGGCGCTGGCGCGGTTGCTCGAATCCGGCGCCGCCTATCGCGACGGCGCCACGGCCGAGGACGTGAAGGCGTGGAAGGCCGAGCACGGAGCCGATCGCGGCTACCGCGGCGAGCCGACCGGCGAGCCCGGGGCGGCGGTTCGATTGCGGGTGCCCGACGAGGGCGAGACCGTCGTCGAGGACCTGATCCGCGGCCCGGTCTCGTTTCCCAACCGCAGCGCCGACGACTTCGTCGTCGCCCGCGGCGACGGCTCGACCCTCTACAACTTCGCGGTCGCCGTCGACGACGCCGAGATGGCGATCACCGACGTGGTCCGCGGCGACGACCACCTCTCCAACACCCCCAAGCAGCTGCTGGTGCTGCGGGCGCTCGGACACGACCCGCCCCGCTACGCCCATCTTCCGCTGCTGCACGGCCCCGACGGGCGCAAGCTCTCCAAGCGCCACGGCGCCGCATCGGTGCAGGAGCTTCGCGAGGCCGGCTACCTGCCGGCCGCGGTCCGCAACTACCTGGCGCTGCTGGGCTGGGGGACCACCGACGACACGACCCTGATGTCGACCGAGGAGCTGGTGCAGAGGTTTCGGATCGGCGACGTCGGCCGAGCCTCGGCGATCTTCGACGAGCAAAAGCTGCGCTGGATCAACGGCCGCTTCATGCGCGAGATGCCGCTCGAGAGCTACGCGGAAGCGGTTGGGGAGCACCTCGGCCGCGATCCCGACGAGCGCCTGCGCGCAGCGACGGCGATCGCGCAGGAGAAGGCGCAGACGCTGGATGAGGTCTGGCCGCTGATCCGCTTCCTCTTCGAGCCGCCGGTCGATGATCCGAAGGCGTGGAAGAAGGTGATGCGGCCCGATGCCCTGTCCCTGCTGGAGGGGGCACGGGCCGCGCTTGCCGGCGCGGACGGCTTCTCCGCCGCCGCCATCGAGGCGGCGCTGGCGCCGCTGGTCGAGCGAATGGGGGTCAAGCCGGGCCGCCTCTACCAGCCGATCCGGGTCGCGATCACCGGCTCGAGCGTCTCGCCGGGGATCTTCGAGTCACTGGCGGCGCTGGGCCGCGAGGAGTCGCTGGCGCGGATCGACGCCGCGATCGAGCGCCTGCGCGCGGCTGGGCCCGCGGAAGACGCAGCCGCGCCCTGAGTCGTGCCTGGGGAGGCCCGCCTCCCTGGGGGCTCGCAGCTAAACCGAGGCGACCGATGTGCCGATGAGGTTGGCGGTCGGTCAAACGTCCACTCCCAGGCGACTCCTGAGGCCGATCAGACGATCGATGGCAGACAGCAACAGCCCATCCAACGGCCGCGGCAAGGCCCACGAGGTGCCCCAGAAGGCAGGGCGCGGGCGTCGCGCCGCTCCCGGAAGCCGCCTCGCCGAGGCCTTCGAGACCGTGGAGCGATTCCCGGTCCTGCTGGAGTCGCGCGAGCGGGTGATGCGCGCCGCGACCGCGGAGACCGCGCGGGTTGCCGACATCGTCGAGACCGTCGAGTCGGACGTGGCGCTGACGATCGCGGTGCTGCGCTTCGCCAATCGCAGCGGCCTCGCCTCCGGCGGTGTTGCCAGCGTGCCGAGTGCGATCGACGTCCTGAAGCCTTCCGGGGTGCTGGCGATCGCCGGCACGGCGCCGATCTATGACTTCTTCGAGGCAAACGGGGGCTGGGAGCTGCGCCCCGAGCACTTCCGCGTCCACGCGATCGCAACCCAGAGAGCTGCCGACCAGATCGCCCGCACGACCAACTTCGGGGCCCGCGAGGAGCTGGCCGTGGCAGCGTTGCTGCACGACGTCGGCCGTCTCGTCATCTCCCGCCTGCACCCTGGCTACAAGTCCTACCTCGAAGCGGCGGCCAAGCCGCCCGAGCAGCGCCTGCGGGAGGAGCGCGAGCAGCTCGGGATCGATCACGCGCTCGTCGGCGGGGTGCTGGCCCGGCGCTGGAACATCCCGCAGCGGATCGCGGTTGCGATCGAGCGCCACCACGCCGAGGACGCCGACGGGCTGGCGGCGCTGGTCAGCGCCGCCGACATGATCGCCCACTACGCGCACGGGCGAGGCCGTTTCCCCCGAGCGCCTGCGGACGATCGGCGAGCGTTGCGGGCTCAGCGCCGAAAGCCTGCGCGAGCTTCTCTACGAGCTTCCCTACGCGCGTCAGGCGGCGCCGCGCGCCAGCGAGCCCTGCCCGCTCTCGGCCCGCGAGCTCGACGTCCTTCGCCACCTCTCCGAAGGCAAGGTCTACAAGCAGATCGCCGGCGAGATGCAGCTCTCCGTCTCCACGATCCGAACCCACCTGCACAACGTCTACGGCAAGATCGGCGCCGTCGACCGCGCCCAGGCGGTCCTCACCGCCCGCGACCGCGGCTGGATCTAGCCGCCGGCCCCTACTCGATCAGCGACTCGCGCAGGGCGATCGCGATGGCGTGCGGGCGATTGCGGGCGCTGAGGCGGGCGAGGATGTTCTTCATGTGCGTCTTCACCGTCTCCTCGCTGAGCTCCAGCTCGCGGGCGGCGATCGTCGTCGACTCGCCGTCCGCGAGCCGCTGCAGGAGCTCCCGCTGGCGGCGGGTCAGCTTGCCGTGGCGTCCCTTCGGGGGGACCGCGGGGTCGACGAAGCTCTCCCGGTCGAGGGCGGCGTCGACCGCCGCCCGCAGCTGCTCGGCGTCGGCCGCGCGACTTACGTAGGAGCTCGCACCTGCCTGCAGCGCCGCATTTGCCAGGTGGCGCTCCGGGCGCTCGCCGTGGGCGACGATCCCCAGCGAGGGCTCGACCTTGCCGATCGCCCTGATCGTCTCCGGGCCGCTGAGCGGGTCCCGGCTGCCGTTGGCGGGCGAGCGCATGTCGACGATCGCGACGTCGAAGTCGCCGACGTCGCGAACCAGCTCCACCGCCTCAGCCCGACTGCCGACGTCCTCGATCTCGAAGTCGCCTTCGAGCAGGTCACGGACTCCAAGACGAACGAGAGGATGGCCGTCGACGACAAGGCAGCGTGGGCGCTCGCTCAGAAGCTCAGCCTCCAATCGCGCAGTTTCAGGAAAGACCTACGGACCCAGGACCGGGTTGGTCCGATCCTAACCGAGCCGCGGCCCGCTGCGGGCCCGAATCTTCGGCCATTGCGACAGTTCGGCATCCGGTAGAAAGGAGCGGTGATCTCCGTCACCTCGAAGTCGCGCTACGCCGTCGTCGCGATGGCCGAGCTGGTCCACTCGGGCGATCGGCCGGTGCCGATCAAGGAGCTCGCCGAGCGGCGCGGGATCCCGGAGCAGTTCCTCGAGCAGCTCTTCTCGACCCTGCGCCGCGCCGGCCTGCTGACCAGCCACCGCGGGATGAAGGGCGGCTACACCCTCTCCCGCCCGGCCGAGGAGATCGAGGTGCTGGAGGTCGTCCAGGCCCTCGACGGCAAGATCGGCCAGGAGGCCGACGAGGCCGGCGGCATCTGGGCCGAGGGCGTCGGCGCCCTGCGCAAGGTCTTCACCGAGACGACGATCGCCGAGATCGCCCGCCGCGAGGCCGAGGCGGCCGGCAGCGGCATGTACTACATCTGATCTTCCACAGGGCCAAGCCCGGCGGCGTGGAGCGCATCCTCGTGGTCGAGGTGGATCTCGATCCGGGTGACCAGGCCGTCCTCGCGAAAGCGCCAGACCGACCACGAGACGGTGTCCAGCTCGATTCCGCTCCTCGTACCCCGGGCGCTGACGTGGTGGCTGGCCAGGGTCGTCCCGTCCGCGGTGACGATCGCCTGCAGCAGCTTCGCCACCTGGCCCTGGAACGCGTCCGGCTCGATCCAGCGCCGCAGGTCCTCGGCGCCCCGGTACGGTGGCTGCCCGCCGGGCGGGACCAGGACGATGTCGGGATCGACCAGAGCAATGGCGGCGTCGTAGTCGATGCTGCTGATCGCCGCCAGCCAGCGCCGCACGCTTTCGATCCTCTCTGAGGTCGCGAGCGCGCCGGCGGCATCCAGGGCCCGGGCGCGATCGGTGTAGTTCTCGAACCTGATCGCCTGACCGCCGGGACCGAGGAAGGAGGCCTGATACCAGCGCATTTCCGTCAGCGCACCGCTGCCGCGGCCCTTGCCGGTGATGCGGATCGCATGGAAGGCGCGGTCGCCCTGATCGATGAACTCGTCGGTCTCGAAGCGGACGTCGTTGAACGCGTCGAACGCCCCCTGCCAGACCTGCTTCACCGCCTCCCGGCCGCGGATCTCGCCGTGCTGGTCGGGCAGCTCGTCGACCCATACGACCTCCGGGTCGACCATCTCCAGCGCCGCGTCGAAGTCGCCGCGATTCATTGCCTCGTAGCCGGCGCGGGTGCGCTCCCAGTTGTCGCTCGGCATCCGGCGAAAGCTAGCCGCGATGCGGGAACGCCGCCACCGCAGCCGCGGTGTTGGAGAAGGAGGGAATGTGCTCGACCAGGCCGGCGATCGACCAGGCTCGGGCCGGCTGCGTCTGCGGCCTGACGACGACGTGGATCCGGCGGCCGGGGTTTCCATCGAGCTGCGCGGCGCTGGCAATCGTCGCGATCGCCGCGGAATCGAGGTAATCGGTGGCGCTGAAGTCGACGATGACCGGACCACCCCTTTCGACCGCACGCTCGAGAGAGGCGGAGAGGTCCTCGACCAGCTTCGGGTCGGTCACGCCCTCGGGCGTGAGAATCTGCACTCCTCGCTGGTTGGTCGTCCCGACCCGCTGCCCCATCCCGGCGGCGAAGTCTAAGCCCCTGGCTGTACGTTCCCACCCATCGAGGCGAGCTCGCAAGCGTTGCGGATCGGGCCGGAGGCGTCGGCGGTCGTCGGCGGCACGCCGCTGGTCGCGTTGAGCAGGCTCGGCGAGGGGCTGGGGGCCGAGGTCTGCGCGAAGCTGGAGTACTTCAACCCCGGCGGCTCGGTCAAGGATCGAATCGGCGTAGCGATGATCGATGCCGCCGAGCGCGACGGCCTGCTTGTCCCCGGCGAGGGCGTGATCGTCGAGCCGACCAGCGGCAACACCGGCATCGCCCTGGCGATGGTCTGCGCCGCCCGCGGCTACGAGCTGATCCTGACCCTCCCCGAGGGCATGAGCCGCGAGCGCTCCAAGTTGCTGCGGGCATACGGGGCCGAGGTCCGCGAGACGCCCTCGCTGGGCGGGATGTCCGAAGCCGTCGACCTGGCCCGCGAGATCTGCGAGCAGCGGAAGGGATTCATGCCCCAGCAGTTCTCCAATCCCGCCAACCCCGAGGTCCATCGGCGCACAACCGCGGAGGAGATCTGGGAGGCCGCCGGAGGCGAGGTCGGCGCCTTCGTGGCCGGGGTCGGGACCGGAGGCACGATCACCGGCGTCGGGCGGATGCTGAGGGAGCGCAGCCCCGACACGCTGGTCATCGCCGTCGAGCCGGCCGCCTCGCCGGTGCTCTCGGGAGGCGCTCCCGGTCCCCACAAGATCCAGGGGATCGGCGCCGGGTTCGTGCCCGACGTCCTCGACCGGTCGGTGGTCGACGAGGTGGTCTCGATCGACGATGAAGAAGCGCTCGAGACGGCCCGCCTGGCCGCCAAGCGCGAGGGCGTCCTCGCCGGCATCTCGGCCGGCGCCAATCTCCGCGTCTCGCTCGACGTCGCCGCCCGCCCGGAGATGGAGGGCCGCCGCGTGGTCACGATCGTCTGCGACTCCGGCGAGCGCTACATGTCCCTGCCATTCTTTGCTCCTTAGGCATGTTCGGGCTCGGAACCCTCAGACGCATCGCCAGGGAGGTGCGCTCCGACGTCGCCGCCGCCCGCGACCGCGATCCGGCGGCGCGCGGCGTCTCGACCGTGGAGATCCTTTCCAGCTGGGCCGGCGTGCAGGCATTGCTCGCCCACCGCGTGGCCCACGTCCTGCACCAGGCCGAGGTTCCGCTCGCCCCGATGGCGATCGCCTACCTGTGCCGCGGCATGACCGGAATCGAGATCCACCCCGGGGCGCGGATCGGCGCCGACTTCTTCATCGATCACGGCTCCGGAGTGGTGATCGGGGAGACGGCGGAGATCGGCGACTGCGTCACCCTCTACCAGGGGGTCACCCTGGGAGGGACCGGATTCCAGCGCGGCAAGCGCCATCCCAGCGTCGGCGACAACGTCACGATCGGCTCCGGCGCCAAGCTGCTGGGCCCGATCTCGATCGGCCACGGCGCCAAGGTCGGTGCCAACACGGTCGTCGTCGAGGACGTGCCATCGCGGGCCACGGTTGTCGGAAACCCCGGCCACACGGTCCGCGTCGAGGGACGCAAGGTCGAGGGCCCCGACGCCGACTGGATCCATCTTCCGGATCCGGTCGCAGACGCGATCAAGGCGCTCTCGGAGCGGATCGCGGGCCTCGAGCAGCGGCTCGCCGAGCTCGGCGGCGAGGAGCAGTCCGAGCGCAAGGTCTCCGAGCTGCGGCCGAAGCGCGGGCGCTCTTCGGCCGGCGGCTGAAATAGGCTGCGCGCGCCGGCTTCCCGCGACCAGAAAGGTCACCCGTGTCCCAGCGCGCTGTCCTGCTGCCTGTCCTGCTGCTCTCTCTTGTCCTCGCCTTGACCGCCTGCGGCGGTGACAGCGACGAGGACCAGGTCACCGAGGCGATCGAGACCTCGATCAGCAGCACCGACCCGGCCGATTGCACGGAGCTGCTCACCCAGTCCTTCGTCGAGCAGACCGAGTTCGAGCAGGGCCAGGCCGCTGTGCGCGCCTGCGAGGAGTCGGCGCCCGAGACCGCCAACAAGCCCGACTCGGTCGAGGTCATCAGACGTCGAGGTGGACGGCGATGCCGCGACCGCGTCGGTCGCCTTCGAGGGCGGCAACTTCGACGGCCAGACGCTGGCGATCTCGCTGGTCTCAGAGGACGACGAGTGGAAGCTGGACCGGATCGATTCCTTCGTCGAGTTCGACCAGGAAGCCCTCGCCGCCGCGGTCGAGGAAACGGCTGTGAAGGGCGACGATCCCGCCACTCCCGAGCAGGCCGCCTGCGTGGCGGAGAACTTCCGCACCGGCCCCCCGGACCAGGTCCAAGAGGCCCTGCTCAGCGGCGACCCTCGAGCAGCTCGCGCCCGCGTTTCAGGGTTGCGGCCCCTGACCGCGTAGCGACCCCAGCCCCCGCCGCGGGCGTGGCTATGCTCGCCTGAGTGTCAGCGAGCAGCGCCGCAGCGCCCTCGGAGCCGGCTCCGCATAGTCACGGGGCTCCGACCGAGCCTGGCGCCGACCGCGTCGAGCGGCTGCTCGCGGAGCTGAACCCTCCCCAGCGCGAGGCGGTCCGCCACGGCGATGGCCCGCTGCTGGTGCTTGCCGGGGCCGGCTCGGGCAAGACCCGCGTGCTCACGCACCGGATCGCCTACCTGCTCGCGACCGGCATGGCTCGCCCGGGCGAGATCCTCGCGATCACCTTCACCAACAAGGCGGCGGGGGAGATGCGCGAGCGGGTCGAGCAGCTCGTCGGCCGCGCGACGCGGGCGATGTGGGTGACGACCTTCCACTCCGCCTGCGCGCGGATGCTGCGCGTCGAGGCCGAGCGGCTCGGCTACTCGCGCGCCTTCACGATCTACGACGAGGCCGACTCGCTGCGGATGATCAAGCGCTGCATGGACGAGCTCGAGGTCGATCCGAAGCGCTTTCCGCCGCGGGCCCTGCGGGCGCAGATCTCTGGCGCCAAGAACCGCCTGCTCGACGTCGACGGCTACCGCGAGACCCACGGCTCTGTCTTCGAGCAGACCGCCGCCGACGTCTTCGCGCTCTATGAGCGGCGGATGCTGGAGGCCAACGCGATGGACTTCGACGACCTCCTGGTGCGGACGGTGAACGTGATCGAGCTCTTCGAGGAGGCCCGCGAGCGCTGGCGCCGCACCTTCCGCCACGTGCTCGTCGACGAGTACCAGGACACCAACCGCGCCCAGTACCGGCTCCTGCAGCTGCTCTGCGAGGAGCACGGCAACCTGATGGTCGTCGGCGACGAGTCCCAGTCGATCTACGGCTTCCGCCACGCCGACATCGGCAACATCCTCGACTTCGAGCGCGACTTCGCTGCGGCGGAGGTCGTCAAGCTGGAGCAGAACTATCGCTCCACGCAGACGATCCTCTCGACCGCCAACGCGGTCATCGAGCGCAACCGCCAGCGGATCGAGAAGCGGCTCTGGACCGAGATCGGCGGCGGCGAGCCGGTGCAGCTCTCCGAGCTCGGCGACGAGCACGAAGAGGCGCGCTGGGTGGCGGGGGAGGTGGAGCGACTCGTCGACGAGGAGGGCATCTCCCGCGCGCAGATCGCGGTCTTCTACCGCACCAACGCGATGAGCCGGGTGCTCGAGGACACGCTGGTCCGCTTCGAGCTGCCCTACCAGGTGATCGGCGGGACCAAGTTCTACGAGCGGGCCGAGATCAAGGACGCCGTCGCCTACCTGAGCCTGCTGACAAACCCTTCCGATCAGATCTCCTTCGCCCGCGTCGTCAACTCGCCCCGGCGCGGGATCGGCAACACCAGCCAGGGCCGGCTCGCCGCGCACGCGAACACGACCGGGTTGCCGATCTGGGAGGTCGCCGGTCGCGCCGAGGAGGTGCCCGGCATGGCGGCGGCGGCGATCAAGGCGATCTCCCGCTTTCACGAGACCGTGGAGGGGCTGCGCGCCCGCGCCCACGACGAGCCCGTCGCCCACGTCCTCGAGGCGGTGCTCGCCGAAAGCGGCTACCTCGAGGCCCTGGAGGCGGAGCGTACGGTCGAGGCGGAGGGGCGGATCGAGAACCTGCAGGAGCTGATCGGTGTCGCGGCCGAGTTCGACGCCAACCGCGAGCTCGAGGGTGCCAGCGAGACGCCGCCGCTGGAGGAGTTCCTGCAGCAGATCTCGCTGTTCACCGAGCAGGACAAGCTGGAGCGCGACGAGACGCTGGTGACCTTGATGACCCTGCACAACGCGAAGGGGCTGGAGTACGACGCGGTGTTCATGATCGGCTGCGAGGAGGGTGTCTTCCCGCACCTGCGGGCGCTCGAGGAGGGCGGCGAGGAGGAGGAGCGGCGGCTCTGCTACGTCGGCATCACCAGGTCCCGGCGGCTGCTCTACATGACCTGGGCCCGCGAGCGCCGCATCTTCGGCGGCCGCCGCCAGCCCGGGATCGTCTCGCGATTCGTCGACGAGCTGCCGGCGGAGCTGACCGAGCGTCATTCCAGCGCCCCGGCAAGCCGCTGGGAGCCGGCGCTCGCGGGGGCGCCCGGACCGGCGATCGAACCCGGGCCGGCGCTGGAGCTGGCGACCGGCGACGACGTCGTCCACGCCAGCTTCGGCGACGGGGTGGTGACCGGAGTCGAGGCGGGAGGGGTGATCACGGTCCGCTTCGCCGACGACGGCTCCGAGCGCAAGCTGATGGCCGACTACGCGCCGATCCGGAAACGATGAGCGCCCGGGTCATCGACGGCAAGGCCATCTCGGCGCAGGTGCGCGAGCGCGTCCGCGACGAGGTGACCGCCTTCGCCCGCGAGTGCGGCCGAACCCCGGCTCTGGCGACGGTGATCGTCGGCGAGGATCCGGCCTCGGAGATCTACATCCGCAACAAGCGCCGTGCCTGCGAGGAAGCGGGGATGCGCTCGCTGCACCACGGCCTTTCCGCCCAGACGACTCAGTCGGAGCTGCTGGAGCTCGTCGCCGCCCTCGGCGAGGATGCCGGCGTCGACGGGATCCTGGTCCAGCTCCCGGTCCCCGACCAGATCGACGCCGATGCGGTCGTGGCGGCGATCGACCCCGGCAAGGACGTCGACGGCCTGACCCCGACCAACGCCGGCCTGCTCGCCAGCGGGGCGGCGGGGCTTGTTCCCTGCACCCCGGCCGGGGTCCTGGAGCTGCTCGACCGCGAGGAAGTCGAGCTGCGGGGAGCCGCGGCCGTCGTCGTCGGGCGCTCGAAGCTGGTCGGCCGCCCCCTCGCCAGCCTGCTGCTGGCGCGCGATGCCACCGTGACCGTGTGCCATTCGCGGACTCGCGATCTGGAGGCGGTCTGTCGCGGCGCCGACGTCCTCGTCGCTGCGGTCGGGGTGGCGCGGATGATCGGCGCCGACGCCGTCAAGCCCGGCGCCGTCGTCATCGACGTGGGTATGAACCGGACCGAGGACGGTCTGGTCGGCGACGTCGACTTCGAGCCGGTGGCAGAAGTGGCCGCCGCGATCACCCCGGTCCCTGGCGGCGTCGGCCCGATGACGATCGCGATGCTGATGGTCAACACGCTGGCCGCCGCGCGGGCACGAGATTCCGCCGTGGGAGCGGTGTAGGGTGCCCGTCGACCTCATTCGTCGACCGATGGAGGAGTGATGGAGATAAACAGGCTCAGTCAGGGGGAGAAGATCGCTGCAGGCTCGGCGATCGCCCTCTTCATCTTCATGTTCTTCAAGTGGTTTGGTGCCGGCGGCGAGGTCGACACCGCGCTCGGCTCGGTCGGAATCGATGCCTCGTTCAACGCCTGGGACTCGTTTGACTTCATCGACCTGATCCTGCTGCTGACCGTCGTCGCCGCGGTCGGCGCTGCGGTCGTGCGGGCCACCGACACCCGCGTCAACTTCCCGCTCAGCACGGTCGTGACCCTGCTCGGGGCGCTCTCCACCCTGCTGGTGCTCTACCGGATCATTGATCCGCCCGGAAGCCTCGATCGCAAGATCGGCGTCTTCCTCGGCCTGATCGCGGCTGCATTGGTCACCTACGGGGCCTATCTCGCGATGCAGGAGGAGGGAACCTCCTTCCAGGATGCCGCCGACCGGCTCTCCAGCGATCGCGGTGCCGGCGATCGCGGTGCCGGCGATCGCGACGCCGCCCGAGACCAGCGCGAGCGCGACCGGGGCGGTCCCGGCGCCGGGCCACCGAGCTCGTCCCCGCCCCCGCCGCCACCTCCGCCGCCGTCGAGCGGATCGGGGCCACCCTCAGGCGGTGCGCCGCCTCCGAGTGGGTCGCCGCCCCCCTCGAGCGGCCCCTGACAGCCGCACAGCCGCCCGGTGCCGATCCGCGAGCCCGGGCGCCCTCTCCACCGATGCGAGCCAGCAGGATCCGGCCCCCTGAGCTGATCGCTGGCGTCGCCGGCCTGGCGCTGCTGGCGGCGCTGTTTCTGCCCTGGTTCGGCGCCGCCGACGGCTGGGAGGCGCTGACGGTGCTCGACCTGCTGCTCGCCGTCGTCGGCGCAGCGGCCGTGGCGTTGCCGTTGATCTCGGCCAGCAACGCCAAGACCGATGTCCCGATCACTGCCACGGCCCTGACCGTGATCGGCGGCGGGATCGCATCCCTGCTGGTCCTCCTGCGGCTGCTGGACCCGGTTGGGGAGGGAAGCCGGCGCACCGGCCTCTATCTGGCCCTGGGGGCATCGCTGGCGATCGCCGCCGGAGCCTGGCGGGCGATGAGCCAGGAATGATTTCGGCCGCGGCGGCTTAGCCGCGGCACAGGCAGGTCAGGCGGCGGAGCCGCCGCAGTGGTTCTTACCGGGCGGCGGCGATTCCCGCGGCGACCCGCTTGGAAAAGGCGACGATCGTCATCATCGGATTGACGCCGACCGAGGTTGGAAACAGCGACCCGTCGGCGACGAACAGGCCTGCAACGCCCCGCACCGAGCCGTCTGCAGCGCAGACCCCGGTCCGCTCCTCGGAGCTGATCCGGGCCGTGCCCATCGGATGGAAGGCCTCGAGGCGAAGCTCGGAGGGCTTGAAGGTGGTGCCCTCGAACCCGGCCAGGTCCCGCGGGCGCAGGACGCCGACCCGGCCGATGTTGGGATAGACCTCGGTGGCGCCGGCCGCGAAGTGGATCTCGGCCGCGCGGGCGATCCCGAAGACCAGTCGCTGGGCATCCTCTCCGGTCAGCCGGTAGGTGGCGCGCAGCGATCCGTCTCCGGCGAGCCCGATCCGGCCGGCCGACTCGTCGGAGAGGTGGACGCCGATCGAGCCCACGTTGGCAAAGCCGAGCATCGCCTCCTGGTGCTTGCGGCCGGTTCCGAGCAGCCAGGCGCCGCCGAAGGGCAGCGGCGTGAACGTCGCCTCGAGGAGGATCCGCTGCGGCTCCCACTCGTCGACGTAGTAGCTCTGCATCACCCCTTCCCAGCCGCGCACCTCCTCGCCGTAGCGGGCGCCGACCCAGCAGGCGGGGTGGATGTGGAGGTTGCGGCCCAGCTGAGCGCCGCCGACCCCCGAGCGCAGCAGCAGCTCCGGGGTCCCGAGGGCGCCGGCGGCGGCGATCACGGTCCGGGCGCGGACCGAGAATCGCCGCCGGGTGCCGTTGCGGCCGGGCGATCCGTCGGCCAGGCACTCGACCCCGCGGGCGACGCCGTCTTCGAGGATCAGTCTGCGCACCTCGACCCCGGCGCGTATGCGGGCGCCGGCGGCGACCGCGCGCGGCAGGTAGCTGACGTGCATGCCGCGCTTGGCGTCGATTGGGCAGCCGAAGGGACAGGAGCTGCACTGCACGCAACTGCCGGCATTGCGCCGGATCGGCCCGCCGCTGGCTCCGAGCGCCCGCGCCCCTTCCATCGCCAGCTGCCCGTTGCGGCCCATCCGCTCCGGATCCAAGGCCTGCACCCGCAGGAACTCCTCCGCCTCGGCATAGTCGGGCTCGAGCTCCTCGCCGGACCAGGCGAGCCCGAACTCCTGCCGCCAGCGCTCCATTACCGGCTCCGGGGCGCGAAAGCAGGTTCCCGAGTTGATCACGGTGGTTCCGCCGACGGCTCGGCCGACTGGGATCGGAACCGGCGGCCTGCCCTCGGCGACCGTCAGGCCGGCGTCGCGGTAGAGACCGGTGATCGCCTCGATCGGATCCCGGGGATAGCTGTCGCGGTCGTAGTGGGCGCCGGCCTCGAGGACGACGACATCGAGGCCCGCCTCGGCGAGCGATGCGGCGGCGCTGGCGCCGCCGGCCCCCGAGCCGACGATGACGACGTCGCATTCCTCGCCGTCGCGGGGAGCCTCGAGGTCCCCGAGCGAACCCGACGGCTCGGGCACCGCTCCGTCGGAGAGGCGGCAGGCGACCTCATAGCCGACCCGCTCCTTGACCGCGGGGGCGACCGCGTAGCCGAGCGTGCAGAGGACCTTTCCCATCAGCAACAGGTCGTGGTAGACGCCGATCCGCGACGACTCCATGCGGGCCAGGTAGTCCTCGCGGGCGCCGAGGTCGAGGCGGCTGAAGCGCCACGGGAACGGCAGCAGCTCGAAGACCCGCAGGCCGAGACGCAGCCTGGAGACTGCCCGCGGGGGCAGCTCGGCCAGAAAGCGGGAGATCGGCCCCGAGACGTCGACCTCGCGCTCTGCGGCGGGCAGGCCGTCGTAGCCCGGCGCCATCGCCTCGCAGATCGCGCTCAGGGTTCTCAGCTCGGCGGCGCTGAGCCCCGGCGCACGCCTTCAGCCCGGAGCGGGGGGGCGGCCGATGCGGCCGGACAGCGACCAAAGCCAAAGCGCTGCGAAGACCAGGAAGCCGTCGACGAGGAAGTTGAGCAGGTAGATGAAGACGTCGGAGTCGAATAGGTAGAACCCCAGGGCGGCGAGCGAGGAGGCGGCCTTGCCTGCCGCCAGGACCAGCAACAGCGGCCGGTAACGGGGCACATCGGCCTGCACGACCAGGCAGATGCCGGTGATCACGACCATGTAGGCGAAGCCGAGCGCAAGCCAGAGCTTCTCCTCGGTCTCGGGTGCGCGGGTGAAGTCCCCGATCTCGTCGCCGAGATCGGAGATCACGTCGAGGACGCCGTCGGGGAAGGCGATGAAGAGGAAGCCGACGAGCGCGAAGCTGGCCGCGAGCAGCCGCAGGTTGGCGACGACGAACTTCTCGGCCTTCTCGCCCCGCATGCCGGCGCGGACTCTATCCGGCGCGCCCGTTCCTAGAATCCCCGCTGTGATCGACCGCGAGCAGGTCCTCCACGTTGCCCGCCTGGCCCGGCTGCGCCTCTCCGAGGAGGAGGTCGAGGTGATGTCGCAAGAGCTCTCCTCGATCCTCGAGCACGTCGACCGGATCGCCCGGCTCGACCTCGACGAGGTGCCGCCCACCTCGCACGTGGTCGAGCTCGAGAACGTCCTGCGGCCCGACGAGCCCCGGCCCAGCTGGCCCAAGGAGGAGATCCTGCGACCGGCGCCGGATCCCGCCGAGGGTGCCTTTCGGGTGCCCTCGCCCCAGGCCGAGGCCTAGGAGATGAGCGAGCTGCTCGAGCTGACGGTCGCCGAGGCGGCCGCCCGCATCGCCGCCGGCGATCTCGGCGGGGACGAATACCGGACGGCCTGGGCGGAGGCGGCCAGCAGAGACGAGTTGAACGCCTATCTGACCGTTGGCGACGGTCCGGGGCCGGCGACCGCTGACGGCTCCGGCGCTCTGGCCGGCGTCCCGGTCGCGGTCAAGGACATCTTCTGCACCGAAGGAATCGCCACCACCGCCGGCTCGAAGATCCTCGACGGCTATGAGCCGCCCTACACGGCCACGGCCG
This sequence comes from uncultured Actinomycetes bacterium, assembly GCA_963793785.1. GTDB lineage: Bacteria > Actinomycetota > Thermoleophilia > Solirubrobacterales > 70-9 > CAWCBH01. Next base: position 1,253,707 of record CAWCBH010000003.1, on the reverse strand, counting down.
TGCGGCGGTTGCGAGAGGCCGGCGCGGGAGTGCTGGGGAAGACGAACATGGACGAGTTCGCGATGGGCTCCTCGAACGAGAACTCGGCCTTCGGGCCGGTGCTGAACCCCTGGGACCGGGGGCGCGTCCCCGGCGGATCCTCGGGGGGCTCGGCCGCCGCGGTTGCCGGCGCCCTGGCGCCGTGCGCGATCGGAACCGACACCGGCGGCTCGATCCGCCAGCCGGCAGCGCTGTGCGGGATCGTCGGGCTGAAGCCGACCTATGGAGCCGTCTCGCGCTACGGGATGATCGCCTTCGCCTCCTCGCTGGACCAGTGCGGCCCGCTGACCCGCGACGTCACCGACGCGGCGCTGCTGCTGGCGGCGATGGAGGGTCGCGACGACTGCGATTCGACCTCAGTCGGGATCGAGGGCGGCGTCCGCGCTCCGAGCCGCGAGGACCTCTCGGGGCTGCGATTCGGCGTCCCGGAGGGGCTCGGCGAGGAGGGAATCGAGGCCGGGGTTCGCGAGGTCTTCGAGGCGACCCTTCGGACGATCGAGTCGCTGGGCGGCGAGATCGAGGATGCCTCGCTGCCGCACGCCGAGCACGGGATCTCCGCCTACTACGTGATCGCCCCAGCCGAGGCCTCGGCGAATCTGGCCCGCTACGACGGGGTCCGCTACGGCCGCCGGTCCGACGCCGGCGACCTGATCGCGATGTATGAGACGACCCGCGCCGACGGCTTCGGAGCCGAGGTCAGGCGGCGGATCATGCTCGGGACCTACGCCCTCTCTTCGGGCTACTACGACGCCTACTACGGTCGCGCCCAGCGGGTCCGCACCCGAATCGCGTCCGACTTCGAGGCCGCTTTCGAGCGCTTCGACTTCGTCGTCACCCCGACCTCGCCCTCGGTCGCCTTCGGCCTCGGAGAGAAGACCGACGACCCGCTGGCGATGTACCTGAACGACTACTTCACCGTGCCGATGTCGCTGGCCGGGATTCCGGCGATCTCGATCCCGGCCGGCCTCGCCGAGCCGGACGGGGGCGGGCCGAGGCTGCCGGTCGGCTTCCAGATCGCCGCCCCCGCTTTCGGCGAGCAGCAGCTGCTCGAAGCCGCGTTCGCCCTCGAGAGCGGGATCGGCTTCGAGGCCCGACCGGGGGGCGCGGATGGCGGCTGACCTGGAGCCGGTGATCGGACTTGAGATCCACGTTCAGCTCTCGACCCGGACGAAGATGTTCTGCGGCTGCGAGCTCTCCTTCGGGGACGAGCCCAACGTCCACACCTGTCCCGTCTGCCTCGCTCACCCGGGCGTCCTTCCGGTCCCCAACGAGAAGGCGATCCGCTACGCGCTGCAGATCGCGGCGGCGCTGGAATGCGAAGTCGCCCCGCGGTCGATCTTCCACCGCAAGAACTACTTCTATCCCGACAACCCGAAGGCGTACCAGATCAGCCAGTACGACATCCCGCTTGCCTCAGGAGGAAGGCTGGGCGAGGTACGGATTCACCGCGTCCACCTCGAGGAGGACGCCGCGAAGATGATCCACGTCGGCGAGTCGGGGCGAATCCACGGCTCCGGCGCTTCGCTGGTCGACTTCAACCGCGGCGGCACACCGCTGGTCGAGATCGTCTCCGAGCCCGACCTCCGCAGCGCCCCGGAGGCCAGGGAGTGGTCGCAGCTGCTGCGGACGACGATCCGCCAGCTCGGCGTCTCGGACGTGAACATGGAGGAGGGGAGCCTGCGCGTCGACGCCAACGTCTCCGTACGCCCGAGCGGCGCCTCCGAGCTCGGCACCAAGACCGAGCTGAAGAACATGAACAGCTTTCGGTTCCTCGAGCGCGGAATCGAGGCCGAGCTTGCCCGCCAGCGGCAGCTGATCGAGGCTGGCGAGCCGGTCGTCCAGGAGACCCTGCACTTCGATCCCGCCAGCGGCGCGCTGACGCCGCTGCGCTCGAAGGAGGAAGCGCACGACTACCGCTACTTCCCCGAGCCCGACCTGGTGCCGCTGGCACCGACCGAGGAGATGCTTCGGGCTGCCCGGGAGGCGCTGCCCGAGCTTCCGGCGGCGCGGGCGCAGCGCTACGCGGAAATGGGTCTTGCATCCGATGAAGCAATGCGACTTGCAGCAGACCCGGGCCGAGCCAGCTTCTTCGAGGCGGTGCTGGCGGCCTCCGACGAAGTTCAACCGCGTGTGGCGGCGAATTGGATTACCGGAGAGCTCGCTGCTGCACTCCGACAGACAGGCAAGGTGGAGGTGACGGAAACGAGCCTCAAACCGGACTTGCTCTCGCATCTGATCCGCATGGTCCAGAGCAAGCAGCTATCGCACCAGGCTGGCCGCCAGATCCTTGGCCTCTACGTGACCGAGGATGGGACAGGCCTGAACCCTGAGGAGCTTGCGGAGCGGGAGGGGCTTCTCCAGATCTCCGACGCCTCCGAGCTGGAGGCAATCGTCGCGGGGGCGGTCGAAGCCAACCCCGAGGCCGCAGAGCAGGTTCGCTCCGGCAACCAGAAGGCAATCGGGGTGATCGTCGGCGCGGTGATGCGGGAGACCAAGGGCCGCGCCGACGGCGGCGAGGTCAACCGCCTGATCCGCGAGCAACTCGACCTCTAACCGCCGGCCCGAACTGTGTCCCCTGGTCGTCGCCAGGCGGGGGTAACGGGACACAGTTCGCGGGGGCAAGTTACTTCCGGCACTTTGTAACAATGTGTTACAAGCTCGCTAAGCTGCGGGTATGGCCAACAACGTCGTCATCGCCGGGGGCGGATTCGCCGGCGCCAGTGCCGCTCGCGAGCTGGAGCGGCTGCTGCCGCGCCAGTCGGCGCGGCTGATCCTCGTCAACGACGTCAACTTCATGCTCTACACGCCGTTCCTGCCCGAGGCTGCGGCGGGCACGCTGGAGCCGCGCCACGTCGTCACGCCGCTGCGGGAGATTCTCCACCGCACATATCTGCGTATCGGCGCGATCGACTCCCACGACCCGGCGACGCGGACCGTCGAGTTGCGCGGCCACGAGGGAGAGACCGAGGAGCTGCGCTATGACCAGCTGCTGCTGGCGCTGGGGTCGGTCTCGAGAGTCTTGCCGGTGCCGGGGCTCGCCGAGCACGCGATCGGGTTCAAGAGCCTGGCCGATGCGATCTGGCTGCGCAACCACGTCGTCGAGACACTGGAGGCGGCCAACGCGACCGAGGATCCGGTTCGCCAGGAGCAGCTGCTGACCTACGTCTTCGTCGGCGGCGGATACGCCGGCCTCGAGGCGCTGGCGGAGTTGCAGGACTTCGCCGCCGACGCGATGGAGAGCTACCCGCGGGCCCGCCTGCACGGGATGCGCTGGGTGCTGGTCGAGGCGTCCGACCGAGTGCTGCCGGAGATCGACGCACGGCTGGCCGACTACGCCCTGCGCGAGCTGCGCGGCCGCGGAATCGACATCCGCCTCGGGACGACGCTGGAGGAGCTGACCGCCGAAAGCGCCCGGCTCTCGACCGGCGAGACGCTGCCGACCCGGACCGCCGTCTGGACCGCCGGGGTCACCGCGCACCCGAGCCTTCGCAACCTCGCCGTGCCCCTCGATGACCGTGGCCGCGTTCCCGTCGACGAGTACCTGCGGGTACGCGGGATGGACTCCGTCTGGGCGATCGGCGATTGCGCCGCCGCCCCGGACCCCTCCGGCGGCCTTTGCCCGCCGACTGCCCAGCACGCCGTGCGACAGGGACCGGTTGCGGCCCGCAACATCGCCGCCGCGCTCGGGATCGGCTCACCTCAGCGCTTCCAATACCGCGGCAAGGCGGCCTTCGTCAACCTCGGCCGCTACAAGGCGGTGGGGCGGATCGGGCGGCGCACGTTCAGCGGCTTCCCGGCCTGGTGGCTGGCCCGCACCTACCACATGAGTCAGATCCCGGGCCTCTCGCGCAAGGTGCGGGCGGTCGTCGACTGGACCGTCAGCCTGCCCTTCCGGCGCGACCTCGCCGAGGTCGGCTCGATCGGCCACCCGGAACCGCTGCGGGCGGAGGTCTACGAGGCGGGCGGCTCGCACCGCCCGGTCGCCCGCTAGGCGCCCGCCCGACGCGCCCCGGGCGCGAGAATGTAGCGGTGGGCCTCGAGTACCTGTTCATCGCCCTGACCTTCGGTCTCGCGACCGCGATCGTCGGCCGCAGCAAGGGCAGCTCCTTCTTCCTCTGGTTCGCGATCGGCGCGGTGCTGCCGATCGCCGGGTTGATCGCGGTCTTCCTCCATCGCTCCGAAAAGCTCGAGCCGGAGCGGCAATGCCCGACCTGCGGCAAGGTGCTGAAGCTCTACGTGCAGGTCTGCCCGCGCTGCGGCACCGACCTCTACCTCCCCGACCCGTCCGAGGTTCGCCACCCGCAAGTCTGATTCGGGCCCTGGGCGCGGCCAGCTAGCGCAGCCAGGTGCGGACGATCGCGTTCGCGAAGCCGAGCCCGTAGCGGACGACTGCCGGCTTCTTGGAGTGCCCGTGCAGGCGCCGCTCCACCGTCACCGGCACCTCCTTGGCGGGAACGCCGCGCTTGATCGCCTCGATCATGAACTCGGAGGTGTGGAACTGCTCCTGGCGCAGGACGAGCTGGGGCAGGACCGTGGTGCGGACGGCGCGGTAGCCGTTCGAGCAGTCGGTGACGTGGGTGCGGGTGATGAAGGAGACGACGCGGTTGAAGAAGACGATCCCCAGCTCACGCGAGCGGTGATTGCGGTCGGCGTGCCCGAGGACGCGGGAGCCGTGGGCGACGTCGACCTCGCCGTCGAGCACCGGCTTCACGAGCCGCTCCATCTCCGCCGGCAGGTGCTGGCCGTCGGAGTCCAGGGTGACGACGATCTCGGCCTGCGAGTCGACCATCAAGCGGTAGCCGGTCCGCAGCGCCGCGCCGCCGCCGCGGTTGATCACGTGGCGCGACACCGCGGCGCCGCGCGTCGCGGCGATGTCGCCGGTCCCGTCGCGGGAGCCGTCGTCGACGACGAGGACCTCGGTCGGGCGCCCGCAGACCTCGGCCGGAATCCGGTCGAGGACAAAGCCGATGTTCTCGGCTTCGTTGTAGGCCGGGATCAGGACCGCGACCTTGTCGGCGAACCGGCGCGGCAGGTCGGCCTGGCGGAACTCGTCCGCCGCCAGGCCCTCGAGAACGGCCGAGAGCTCGCGCGAGTTTCGTCCCGCCTGGGCGAGCGCCCGCAGGATCAGCCCGAAGAGGACGAAGATCGCGAACACGGCCAGCCCGAGGATGCGGCCGCCGTTGCCGCGCTCAAACGAGAAACGTTCCAGCAGCTCGTCGGTCAGCTCGGTGCCGGAGACGATCGCCAGCCCGGCACCGGCCGCCAGCAGGATCAGGACGTCGACGTTTCGCAGCGAGCGGCGCCGGATCAGCGCGAAGGCGACGATCCCCGCCGCGACGAGGAGGCCCGCCGTGCGCAAGGCGGTCAGCTCTGATGGGAACAGGCTCGCGTGGCTCATCGGAGAGGGTGCCGGGGCGCTCAGGCCGCGCGGCGTGTAGAGGATAGGCGTGAGTAGGCGCTGGTCAGCGCTGTGGCGGCGAGAGGAAATACGAGTGTCATCAGCACCTCGCTGCGCCGGTTGCTGGCCAGGGTCACGGCGCCGATCGCGGTCACTGTGGCGATCGGGATCGCCATCACGGCCGCCTCCAGCCTGCGGCGCCGGATCGCGAGCACGGCGATGCCGGCCAGGCCCGCAAAGACGACCAGCACCTGCACGGCCCGCCCCGGGGTCGACTCCATCGCCTCGCCGACGCCGCTGCTCCACATCCGCCAGACCTTGCGCACGGTCATCGCTGTGTAGTCGCCCGGCTGTTCACCGAGATAGTCGGAAAGCTGCTCGCGGCCGATCTTGCCCAGCGCCTCGTCGCGCGGCAGGTCCGGATGACGGGCGGCGACGCGATCGAAGAGCGGTTCGGGATCGACGCGGTCCAGTGCCTCGGAGTCCGGTTCCAGCTCGCGGCCGCGGAAGCGCTCCAGCAGCGTCGCCTTGACCCGCTGGTACTCGCCGTCGGCGGGCAGGTGGGTGCCGACGTAGAGCGCCTTGCCGCCGCCGGTCGACAGCGTCGCCTTGTCGATCGCGATCGCGTTTCGCACCACCCAGGGCGCCAGCGGCAGCGCGATCGCGACGGCCAGCACGCCAAGCGTCGCCAGTCCCTGGCGGGCGCCGCCGGCGCGCCAGCGCAGCGTCAGGGCCAGCAGAGCCAGGGCCGCCCCGACGGCCAGGTACTCAGGCCGGATCAGGGCGGTGATCCCGAGCAGCGCCCCGGGGAGAGCCCAGGCCCAGACGCTGCGGCGCTCGGCCGCCCAGAGGAAAGCCAAGACCGCCGTCGGCAGGGTGAGGATCGCCGCCGGCTCGCTGAGCAGGGCCCCGGTGGAGTGGATGAAGGGTGGGTAGACGGCGACGGCTGCGGCTGCGATCAGACCGGCGGGCCGGCAGTTGATCCTCCGTCCGAGCAGGTAGACGGCGAGGATCGCGAGGGTTCCGAGCAGCGCCTGCAGCAGACGGGCGGCGCCGTCGCGGGCGGCGCCGGTCACGTAGTAGAGGCCGGCGTAAAGCAGCGGTGCGCCGGGAGACCAGTCGCTCGAGTTCGAGAAGTCTTCGCCGCCGTAGGAGCCCTCCTCATACAGCGACTTCGCCAGCGCGGTGTAGGCGAGCGCGTCGTCGCCGGGGTCGGCGTTCGGATTGATAACCCGCTCGACCCGCAACCCGAGGCCAACCGCGAGGATCAGCGCCAGCACCATCAGCGTGACCCGCCCGTGGCGCATGGTGAGGCGGGACATGGCCGGGAAGGATAGGAGCGCTACCGGGGGCGGGAAGGCAGCCGCTCGCGCGCGAAGGCGAAGGCGAAGGCCAAACCGACTCCCGCCAGGGCGCAGATCAGCGGCAGCGGAATCAGGGCGCGGCGGGGTGATGCGATCAGCAACGCCGCGACGGCGGTGACGTAGAGCAGGATCAGTCCCAGCAGCAGTGCCTCGAAGCGTCGTGCCAGCGCAAGGGTTGCCAACCCGAGCAGCGCCAGCACCAGCAGGCCGAGCTGGAAGACCCGCCAAGGAGTCGGGCCCATCACTCCCCGGGCCGGATCGGTCCAGGTCGCGTAGGCCTTGGTCGCCAGCATCGCGCTGAGATCGAGCGGGCGATCGGCAATCGCGTCGCGGAGGTTGCGCCAGCCGAGCCGCCGCAGCGCCGCGTCGTTGTCCAGCTCGGGGTGGGCCTGCTGCGCGAGGTCGGCGAGCAACCGCTCGAGGACGTATCGATCGGGGTCGCTGGGCGGGCCGGCGCGGGCGAGACGGGCGCGCAGCGCCGGGCGGCGCTCGAGCAGCAAGGCCCGCAACTCGGAGCCATCGCCGTCGGCGTCCAGGTAGGTGCCGATGAAGAGGACCTTGCCGCCCCCGGTGGACACCGGGACGAGATCGTCGAGAACGACGAGGTTGCGGATCGTCCAGGGGGCCAGGACCAGTGCCGCGGCGAGCACCGTCGCCAGCGGTCCGGCGAACGCGGCGCGAAATCCGGTCTGCCGCCAGCTCCAGGCCAGCGCCAGCGCCGGGGCCAGGATCGCCACCAGCAGGTACTCGGCCCGGACCAGCGCCAGGGCGCCGAGCAGCGCCCCGGCCCCGATCCACCAGGCCAGGCCAGGCTCGTCTCGGGCCCGCAGCAGGCAGAGCACGGCGGCGGCGAGCAGGAACGCTCCCAGCGGCTCGGTGAGCAGCAGCCCGTGGTATTCGAGCAGGGCGGGGTAGACGGCGATCGCCGTCGCTGCGACCAAACCTGCGACGGGTCCCGAGAGGCGGCGACCGATCAGGTAGCCGAGCCAGACCGTCGCGGCGCCGAGCAGCGCCAGCGCGATCCGCGCCAGCTCGAGGTGAACACCGCCGCTGAGCCCGTACACGCCGGCGGCGAAGAGCGGCAGACCCGGGGAATAGGTGCTGCTCGGCTGGTAGAGGCGCGGCGTCTGCGGCCCGCGGGCGCTGAACTCACCGTCGCGGTAGAGGTTCTCGGCGATTTGCTCGTAGACGCGGGCGTCAGGAGGCCGGTAGTCGCGGCCTTCGGCGGCGTAGACGAGGCGCAGTCCGAGCCCGAGGGCGAGGATCCCGATCAGCGCCGCTAGCCCGGCGCGGCCGCCGTATCGCGTCGCCACGTGTGCAAGGTACAGCCGCGAGGCACGCAATTGCGGCGGCTGCGCCGCCTGACCAGCCTGTGCCGCCGCTAGCCGCGGCGGCTGGCATCGTCTACCCTGCCGCGGTCATGCGCGTTCTCATCCTCGGGGGCGACGGCTATCTGGGCTGGCCGACGGCGCTGAGGTTCTCCGATCGCGGCCACGAGGTTGCGGTCGTCGACAACTTCTCCCGCCGGCGCTGGCACCTGCAGCAGTCGACCGACTCGCTGACCCCGATCCTCACCCTTGAGGAGAGGATCGACGCCTGGCGCGAGGTCTCGGGCCGTGAGATCGCCGCCCACGTCGGCGACATCGAGGACGGCGACTTCCTCGACCGCGTCGTCGCCGGCTTTATGCCCGAGGTCGTCGTCCACTACGGCGAGCAGGCGTCGGCGCCGTACTCGATGCAGTCGCGCCAGACCGCGGTCGAGACCCAGCACACGAACGTGATCGGGACCCTGAACCTGCTCTTCTCGATGCGCGACCGGGTTCCCGACTGCCACCTGATCAAGCTCGGCACGATGGGCGAGTACGGCACTCCCGACATCGACATCGAGGAGGGCTACATCGAGATCGAGCACAAGGGCCGGCGCGACACGCTGCCCTTTCCCAAGCAGCCGGGCTCGCTCTATCACTGCTCCAAGGTCCACGACTCGACCAACATCCATTTCGCCTGCCGGATCTGGGGCCTGCGGGCCACCGACTTAAACCAGGGTGTCGTCTACGGAATCGAGACCGACGAGACCGCCCGCGACGAGCGGCTGATCACCCGCTTCGACTACGACGAGACCTTCGGCACGGTCCTGAACCGCTTCTGCGTCCAGGCGGTGATCGGCCACCCGCTGACCGTCTACGGCAGGGGCGGGCAGACCCGTGGATTCCTCAACATCCGCGACACCCTGCAGTGCGTCGAGCTCGCCGCCACCAACCCGGGCGAGCTGGGCGAGTTCAGGGTCTTCAACCAGTTCACCGAGCAGTTCTCGGTCTCCGAGCTGGCGGAGCTGGTCAAGCGCTGTGCAGCCGAGGTCGGTCACGAGGTCGGGGTGCAGACCTTCCCCAACCCCCGGGTCGAGCTCGAGGACCACTACTACAACGCCACCCACACGAAGCTTCTCGACCTCGGCCTGGACCCGACCCACCTCGGCGAGGAGCTGGTCCGCTCGATGCTGGCGATCATCGAGCGCCACCGCGACCGGGTGATCGCGCGAGCGATCGAGCCGAGAACGCGGTGGCGCCCGGGTGAGCTGGAGGGCGCCGACCTAGGGGTTGGCGCCCGGGGTTCCAGCCGGACTCGCGGTTGACGGGCCGGCCGGCGTCGCGCCGGCCCGCCGTGCCCGCAGGGTCAGCACGATGCTGGCGACCAGGATCCAGAGCGCGCCGCCGAGGAAGCCGACGAACCCGATCGGGGTGAAGGTGACGACCCCGAGGACGATTGCGATCCATCCCAGCCATTTCGGCAACGCCCCGTGGGAGAGCGTCGAGAGCCCGGCCCCGAGCAGGAAGGTGCCGGCGCCGAGCACGAACGGGATCCAGTCGTTGTCCCAGAGGCCCTGCAGCGCCTCCACCGACGTGGGCTCGAGATCGTCTGCGCCCTCGGCGAGCGCGACGAGGATCATCCCGTCGATCGCGCCGGCGACCGCGAGGATGATCGCGCCCGCAAAGGTGACGTTCGCCAGCACCCCGCGGTCGCCGGAAGCGGCTCGCAGCAGGTTGCGCAGATAGGAGGCGAAGACCAGAAAGGAGAAGACGCCGATCATGCTGACGAGGCTTCCGATCAGGATCCCATCCTTGTTGTCCACGTAGTGTTCGACGATCTCCGCCGTCGGATCGTCGGCGCTGGGTGGCTCGCCGCCGATGATCCCGCCGACGATCACCAGCACGACGAATATCGCGCCCGTCAGCGGCAACCACCAGTAGTCGCGCTCGCGGTTCATGTTTCTCCCTTCGTTGGCGGCGCCGGCCTGCGGCGCCCGTCGGTCCCCATGAACAATCCAGGCGGGACGAGTCTAGAGCCGATCTCGGCGCAAAAAAGCCCTGCTGGCGGCCTCAGACCCGCTGCTACCATCGCTCGCCCATGCGCGCCGCCGACGCACTGATGGAAAGCCTCAAAGCCGAGGGTGTGAAGCACATCTTCGGCATCCCCGGCGGTGCCAACCTGCCCACCTACGACGCCCTCGTCGACGCCGACATCGACCACGTCCAGGTCCGCCACGAGCAGGGCGGGGGCCACGCTGCCGAGGGCTACGCGAAGGCCTCCGGCCGGGTCGGGGTCGCCTTCGCCACCTCCGGGCCCGGTGCAACCAACCTGGTCACGGCGATCGCCGACGCGATGATGGACTCGGTGCCGACGGTCTTCGTCACCGGCCAGGTCCGCACCGAGCTGATCGGCACCGACGGGTTCCAGGAGGCCGACATCCTCGGCTCGACGCTTCCCTTCGTCAAGCACTCATTTCAGGTCACCGACCCGCGCCAGATCCCCGAGTACGTGCACGAGGCCTTCCACGTCGCCTCGACGGGACGGCCGGGCCCGGTCCTGATCGACGTGCCGCAAGACCTCTCCCGGGCGGAGATCGAGTACGAGCCCCGCACCGACCCGGTCGACCTGGCCGGCTACAAGCCCTCGACCGAGGGCAACATCAAGCAGATCCGGATCGCCGCCAAGGCGATCGCCAATGCCCGCAAGCCGATCTTCTACACCGGCGGAGGCGTCGTCAACGCCAACGCCTCCGAGGAGTTGCGGGAGCTCTGCCTCTCGGACCGCTTCCCGGTCACCTCGACGGTGATGGGCCTCGGCGCCTTCCCGGCCAGCCATGACCAGTGGCTGGGAATGCTGGGAATGCACGGCACCCGGGCGGCCAACTATGGGATGGACAACGCCGACCTGATCGTCGCCGTCGGGGCCCGCTTCGACGACCGGATCACCGGCAAGCTGTCCGAGTTCGCGCCGCGGGCGAAGTTCATCCACATCGACATCGACCCGGCGGAGATCTCCAAGAACGTCCCCGCGCACATTCCGATCGTCGGCGACGCCAAGCAGGTGCTGCCGAAGCTGACCCGCGAGTACCGCGCCCTGCAGACCGACTCCGATCGCCTCGACGGGTGGTGGAAGCAGATCGGCGCCTGGCAGGCGGAGTACCCACTGGGCTACGAGGACGGCGCCGACGGCGAGATCAAGCCGCAGTTCATGATCGAGGCGATGTTCCGGGCCACCGAGGGCGACGCGATCGTCACCTCCGACGTCGGCCAGCACCAGATGTGGGCGGCGCAGTACTACGGCTTCGAGAAGCCGCGGCGCTGGATCAACTCCGGCGGGCTGGGAACGATGGGATTCGGGCTGCCCTCGGCGATCGGCGCCAAGGTCGCCTGCCCCGACGAGCAGGTCGTCTGCCTGGCCGGCGACGGGAGCCTGATCATGACCTGCCAGGAGCTCGCCACATGCGTGCACCACGAGATCCCGGTCAAGGTGTTCCTGATGAACAACGGCTACATGGGGATGGTCCGCCAGTGGCAGGAGCTGTTCTGGGATCGCCGCTACAGCTCGGTCGAGATGGGGCCGAGCCCCGACTGGGTGAAGCTGGCCGAGGCCTTCGGCGCCACCGGGATGCGCTGCGAGCAGAGCGCCGACGTCGAGGAGACGATGCGCGAGGCGCTGGCAGCCGACGGGCCGGTGCTGGTCGACGTCCGCGTCACCCCCGAGGAGAACTGCTTCCCGATGATCCCGGCGGGCGCCGCCGCTCGCGACATGGTGGGGTAGCGGGGAAGTGATGGGGGAGCCCGGCACACCGGAGCTGGTCAAGCTCGAGGACCTCAGCGTCCCCGGAGCGCTGACCGGCCGCAAGCACGTCCTCTCGATCCTGGTCGAGAACAAGCCCGGCGTCCTCGCCCGCATCGCGGGCCTGTTCTCCCGCCGCGGCTTCAACATCGACACGCTGGCCGTCGGCCCCACCGACGACCCGAAGATCTCCCGCATCACCCTGACCCTCGACGGCGCCGTCCACCCGATCGATCAGGTGACCAAGCAGCTTCACAAGCTGGTCAACGTCCTGAAGATCCGCGACATGGAGCCCGAGGAGACGATCGCCCGGGAGATGGCGTTGTTCAAGGTCTCCTCGGCAGTCGAGAACCGGGCCGAGATCATGCAGTTCGCGGAGATCTTCAGGGCCAAGATCGTCGACGTCGCGCGTCGCACGATGACGATCGAGGTAACCGGCTCGGCCGACAAGATCGAGGCCTTCGAGCGGATGATCCGCCCCCACGGCTTGGTCGAGATGGTCCGCACCGGCGAGATCGCAATCGCCCGCGGCGGCGACTAGGGCGGGCGCTGCCTAGAGTTGCGGGCGTGACGCTCGCGCTCGACACCGGCGCGCTCCTCGCCGAGCTGGAACGCGGCTTCGAGGAAGCTGGTCAGCGGGCCCGCCGCACCCTGGTCTCGGTGACCGCTCCCGCCGGCGAGGTCGACCCGACCGCGGTCGCCTTCGGCTCCAGGCTGGCCTCGGACCGCTGGTTCTGCTGGGAGCAGCCGGAGCGCGGATTTGCGCTCGGCGGGATCGGCAGCGTCCACGAGGCAGTGTCTCGCGGCCCGGCCCGGTTCCGGGACGTCGCCGAGGCCTGCCTGCGGATCGCCGGAGAGGCGATCGTGATCGGTACCGAGGACACGCCGGCGGGAGCAGGGCCGCTCTGGTGCGGGGGGTTTGCCTTCGCCGACGACGGTGGCCGCGCGCCCGCCTGGTCCTCGTTCGAGCCGGCCTCGGTGACATTGCCGGAGCTGTCGCTGTGCCGAGACCGCGACCGCGCCTTCGTCACCGTCAACGCCCTGGGCGGGCCCGGCGAGGATCCGGCCGCGGTGCTCGAGCAGGCGGGGCGGCGGCTCGCCGGACTTCGCGAGCTGCCCTTGCCGGTCCTCGGGCCACATCGCAGCGGCGCGCCGCGGATCCGCAGCGTCCGGTCTCCGGGAGAGTTCGAGCGGGCCGTCGCCACTGCTGTGGAGCGGATCGAGGCCGGCGACCTCGCAAAGCTGGTCCTCGCCCGCGAGGTCGTGGTCTCCGCGGCATCGGCTTTCGATCCGGCGCCGGTCTTCGCCGCCCTGCGCGAGCTGTTCCCATCCTGCTTTTGCTTTTGCTGCGGTACGCCCGAAGGCGCCTTCCTCGGCGCCAGCCCGGAGCTGCTGCTGCGGCGTGCGGGGGCCAGCCTCTCTACCGTCGCCCTGGCGGGCTCGACCCGGCGCAGCTCCGACCCGGCGGTCGACGACCATCTCGGCGAGCAGCTGCTGCGAAGCGACAAGGACCGGCGCGAGCACGAGATCGTCTCGCGACGCATAGTGCGCTCGCTGCAGCGTCACGCGGTCTGGGTGGAGGCTGGGGCCGATCCCGAGATCGTCACGGTCGCCAACATCCAGCACCTGGCGACGCCGATCGTCGCCCAGCTTGCGGAGCCGCGCTCAGCGATCGAGCTGGCGGGGATGCTGCACCCGACTCCGGCGGTCGGCGGGGAGCCCTGGCCGGCGGCCGCGGGGGCGATCGAGGAGCTCGAGCAAATGGATCGCGGCTGGTACGCCGGCCCGGTCGGCTGGATGGACGCAAGCGAGGACGGCGAGTTCTGCGTTGCCCTGCGCAGCGCCCTGCTGCGCGACCGCACCGCCCACCTCTACGCCGGCGGCGGGATCGTCGCCGGATCGGACCCCGCTGCGGAGCTGGCCGAGACCGAGGTGAAGCTGGAGGCGCTGTTGCCGTTGCTCAGCGGCTAGGTCCGCCGGCGGTCGCCTTCTGATCCTCGACCCAGCGGAGGATCTTCCGCGAATGGACGATCACGGTCCCGTCTGCCAGCTTCAGGGCCGGCAGCTTGTCGGTGCCGGTCGCAGCACGCAGCTCGTCGCGACTGCCCTTGCGCAGGAACGGGATCGGGTTCCCGTGCCCGGCTATGTCCTTGTCGTATTCGATGCCGGCCTCGCGCATCGCTTCCTGAACGCGCCGGCAGGGATGGATCCTCGGGCCACCGTCATCGCCGTGGCATACGTACAGCGTCGGCTTCTCGGGCATCTTCGACCTCTGTGTCGGGTGCGTTCGGAGACTAGAAGACGGCAGTCAGGGCCGATTCGGCGGCGGCGTTGAGCCGCCGGTGCAGCTCGAAGTTGGCGCGGCGGTCGACGGGAATCTCGATCAGGCCGGTCCCTGCGGCGAGTGCCCCTTGCAGGTCGGCGAGGCTGCCCAGCCGTCGGTGGGGGACCCCGAAGGCGGCGGCGGCCGCGGACAGATCGAGCCGGCGGGCGGTGCCGAGCAGCACTTCGAACTCGTCCTCGTCCATCGCCTCGGCCTGCGGCAGGAAGTCGAAGATGCCGCCGCCGCCGTTGTTGATGACGACGACCCGCACCGGCGTCGAGACGCCCTCCAGCGCCGCCAGGGCGCCGATGTCGTGGAGCAGGCCCAGCTCGCCGGTCAGCACCGTCGTCGGCCGCCCGCTGGCGTGAGCGGCGCCGATCCCGGAGGAGACCAGCCCGTCGATGCCGTTTGCGCCCCGGTTGGACAGGAAGAGGACGTCGGCGTCTCCCGGCGGCAGAAACGCCTCCTGATCGCGGATCGGCATGCTCGACGCCGTGTAGACGAGGTCCCCGTCGCGGTAGCAGCGCGCCAGAGCGAGCTGCAACCCCGGTTCGCTCGGCGTCTCCAGCGCCTCGAGTTCGGTGGCGAACGACCGCAGGGCGGCAGCCTCGGCCTGGAGCCACGCGGACGGCGCCCGGCGGTCGGTTCCCTCGAGCCGCTCGGCGATCCCGTCGGCCAGGGCGGCCGGATCGGCCCGCACGACTGCCGCGGCCCGGTTTGTCGGCTCGTTCCAGCCACCCGCGGCGTCGACCGCGATCTCGGCCTCGGCCTTGGCGATCCAGGCGCGCAGCGGCTTGCTGGTCGGCATCTCGCCGAAGCGCAGGACCAGCTCGACCGGCGCCTCCGCGAGCGCTCCTGCTCGCAGCAGGGCGTCGTAGGCGCTGATGATGGCGGTGCGATCGTGGCCACCCCAGCGGAGCTGTGAGGTCGGCTCGGCAAGGAGCGGGAAGCCGGTCGCCTTGGCCAACCGGGCGAGCGGGTCGCGCAGGCTGGGGTCGTTCTGGCGGCCGGCGACGATCGCGCCCGATCGCGCCTCGCCTGCATGCCGGGCGAGCTCGTCGAGCACGAAGCCGTCGGGCTCCGATGCCGAGCGCGTGACCGCGGTCAGCGGTCGGCCGTCGCGGCCCTCGAGCGCCAGCGGGTCGCTCGCCGTGACCGCGCTCTCGTCCGCGACCGGCGCCAGCGGTTCCCGCCAGGCAAGGTTGAGATGGACCGGGCCCGGCCGCAGCTCGCCGCGGGCGACCCCGCAGGCCCGGCAGGCGACCGAGCGGTAGTGGAGCAGGCCGGCGTCGTCGGCTTCGTGAGTGCCGACCTCGCAGAACCAGCGCACCGCATCGCCGTAGAGCTTCAGCTGATCGATCGTCTGGCCGGCACCGATGCCGCGCAGCTCCGGCGGCCTGTCGGCGGTAAGCAGGATCAGCGGTACGCCCGATTCGTCGGCCTCGCAGACCGCGGGATGCAGGTTGGCGGCGGCTGTTCCCGAAGTGCAGAGGACCGCCACGGGCGCCTGCGTGGACTGGGCGGCGCCGAGCGCGAAGAACCCGGCCGAGCGCTCGTCGACGATAACCGTCAGGTCGATTGCCGGCTGGCGGTGAAGCGCCAGCGCCAGCGGCGTCGAGCGGGAGCCGGGGGAGAGGACTGCGTGGCGGACCCCGCAGCGGGCCAGCTCCTCGACGAAGGCCGAGGCGAGGGCGGTGTTGCGGTTCGTCGGATCCACAGGCGTCGCTCAGACGTTAGAGCCGGTGTCGCTGCAGCGCTGCATCGTCGATCTCGACTCCCAGCCCGGGGCCGCCCGGCAGATGCAGGAGGTCGCCGCGCAGCTCGCACTCGACCGCAGCGATCGTTTCCGCGAATAGGCGTTGAGTGGCGAGGCCGTGTGCGATGCCGGCATCGTTGCCCTGCTCGCGAAGGATCTGCGCGGTGTGGGCGGCGGCGGCGATGCCGACCGGGCCGTCGAGGGCGCTGGAGAGATAGGCCGGGATGACGGCTGAGATCGCGACCGCGGCCGCTGGTCCGCCCACCTTGGAGAGCTTCACGGTGGCCAGGTCGCAGGCGCCCAGCTGGGAAGCCCGCTGCGCATCGGCGACTTCGGTGACGCTCTCGTCGGCGGCGATCGTCATCTCCACTCGCCGCGCGACCCGCGCCATGTCCTCGAGCGTCGCGCAGGGCTGCTCGGCGAGGCTCACTCCCTCGGCGGCCATCGCTTCCAGGCTCCGAAGCGCCTGCGCCGGGCCCCAGCTGGCGTTGGCATCGACGCGCAGCTCCGCTGCGCCGCCGAGGGCGCCCCGCACCGCCCGCACCTGATCGAGGTCCTTCGGAACGCCGACCTTGAGCTTGAACGCATCGAACCCCGCCGCGGCCCAGTCAGCAGCGCTGCGGGCGACGGCCTGGGGCTCGCCGGCCGCCAGCGTCGCGTTGCAGCGAACCGGCTCGGCCGTTGCTGCTCCCAGCACAGACCAGGCCGGAACCCCCTTGCGCCTCGCGGCCAGGTCGAGCAGCGCGGTCTCGACCGCGCAGCGCGCCGGCGCCGATCCGGGCAAGTCCCCACCGTCGGGTCGCTCGGCCCAGGCACGGAGCTCGGCGACCACCTGCTCGAGCGATTTCGCCGTCCGCAGCGACAGCGGCACCGCTTCTCCGAGTCCGACCGCGCCCTCCTCGTCGCGCAGCCGGACCAGCACCATCGCCCTCTCGGTCAGCGTCCCCCGCGCGGTCACGTAGGGCTCCCGGAACGGCAGCGCGTAGGGGATCACCTCGACCGTTTCGATCGGCACGGCTCAGCTCGCGATCAGCAGCCCGGCCGAGACGAGGAGGCTGAACAGCGCCAGGACGGTACCGGTGCCCGCCAGCGCCCGGTTCAGCGAGGGCCCGTCGGTCCGCGTCCGCACCGCCCGCAACGGCGGGCCGACCAGCGCCGTCGAGATCAGGCCGAGAGTCGCCCACCAGGGGCCGCCGGCGATCGCGATCGTCAGCAGGAGAGCCCCGTAGGCCCCGATCATCAGCCCCAGGTAGAAGTGGCGCGAGCGCTGGCGGCCGATTCGCACCGCCAGCGTCCGTTTGCCGGCCCGGCGGTCGGTCTCGATGTCGCGGACGTTGTTGACGACCAAGATCGCGGTGGAGAGGAACCCGATCGCGACCGAGAGGCCGAGGGGCAGGAAGGCGAGATCCTCGAGCTGCACGTAGTAGGAGCCGTTGACGGCGACGAGGCCGAAGAACAGGAATACGAACAGCTCGCCGAGCCCGGCGTAGCCGTAGGGACGCGGCCCGCCGGTGTAGAGGACGCCCGCCGCGATCGAAAGCGCCCCGATCAAGAGAATGACCGGCCCGGCGAGGACGGTCAGGTAGACGCCGCAGGCGACCGCGGCCGCGAAGGCCGCCCAGGTGGCGAACAGCACCCGCCTCGGCGTCACCAGCCCGGCCGAGGTGACCCGGACCGGACCGAGCCGGTCGGCGGAGTCGGCGCCGCGGCGGGCGTCGGAGTAGTCGTTGGCGAGGTTGGTGCCGATCTGGATCAGGACGCTGCCGAGCAGGGCGACGAGGAAGCCCCCCAGTCGCGGAAGCTCACCGGCCGCCTCGACGGCGGCGGCGGTTCCGACCAGCACCGGTGCGATCGCCGCCGGCAGCGTGCGAGCGCGCGCCGCCATCACCCAGATGCGAAGTCCGCTCAAGGCGAAAGTTCGCGCTTCTCTCGCTCGCGAAGAATCAGAAATAGACGCATCGCTCGCTCCGCGCTCAAGGCCGGCGCGGATACTTGGAGAAGTCGGGGCTGCGTCCCTGCTGGTAGGCGTTGCGACCCTCCTGGCCCTCCTCGGTCATGTAGAAGAGCAGCGTCGCGTCGTGGGAGAGCTGCTGCAGGCCGGTGAGGCCGTCCTCCTCGGCGTTGAAGCTCGACTTCAACAGGCGCAGCGAGAGTGGCGATAGGGCGGTCATCTCCCGGCACCAGGCGACCGTCTCGCGCTCCAGGTCGGCCAGCGGCACGACCGCATTGACGAGGCCGAGCTGCAACGCCTCGGGGGCCTCGTAGAGCCGGCAAAGAAACCAGACCTCCTTGGCCCGCTTGACGCCGATGTTGCGCGCCAGCAGGCTGGCCCCGAAGCCGCCGTCGAAGCTGCCCACCCGCGGCCCTGTCTGCCCGAAGCGGGCGTTGTCGGCGGCGATCGTCAGGTCGCAGACGAGGTGGAGGATCTGGCCGCCCCCGACCGCATAGCCGGCGACCATCGCCACGACCGGCTTCGGAAGGCGGCGGATCTGCACGTGCAGGTCGCCGGCGTCGAGGCGCCCGACGCCCTGCTGGGCGACCTCGTCATCGCCGATGTAGCCGTCGTCACCGCGGATCCGCTGGTCGCCTCCCGAGCAGAAGGCCTCCTCACCGACCCCGGTGAAGATGATCGAGCCGACCTCGAGATCGTCGCGGGCGCGGGCGAAGGCGTCGCGCAGCTCGGCCAGCGTCTGAGGGCGGAAGGCATTTCGCACCTCGGGTCTATTGATCGCGATCTTGGCAATCCCGTCGCCCTTTTCGTAGATAACGTCGCCGTACTCCGCTGCCGGCTGCCACTCGATCGGCGCGTAGAGCGATTCCTCGGCCGGGGCGTCCTTGTGACGAATCGGCATGATGCGTGGCAACGATAGCCACCGTTCAGCCATGACAGCGCCGTGAAACTCGACAACTGGCTGGCTCAGCGAGCCCAGAGCTGTCCGGACCGCACGGCGCTGGAAGCCGACGGATCGAAGGTCGACTACGCCGAGCTGGAGGCCGAGGCCACCTGGGTCGCGCGGCGATTGGCCGCCTACGGGGTGCGGCGAGGAGCGACCGCCGCGCTGACGATGAACCCGGGCCGAGAGCAGGTGGTCCTCGTCCACGCGCTGATGAAGCTCGGGGCCGTGGTGCTGCCGCTCAGTCCGCGTCTAGCACCGGCCGAGCGGGAGGCGATCCTCGCTGCCGAGCGCCCGGCCGTGGACCTCAGCGACGCCGGGCAGCTGACCCAGACCGAGGCCGACCTGCCGCTGCTCGGCGAGCACGACATGGCGGACGTCCACTGCCGGATCATGACCAGCGGCTCGACCGGCCCGCCCCGAACCGTCGGTCTCACCTACGGCAACCACCTCTGGAGCGCGGTCGGCTCGGCGTTCAACATCGGCGTCCAGCCCGACGACCGCTGGCTCTGCTGCCTTCCGCTCAGTCACATCTCCGGATTGTCGATCGTGATGCGCTCGGTGATCTACGGGACCACGGCGGTGCTCCATGACGGCTTCGACCTCGACCGCGTCGCCGCGGCGCTGGAGGATCGGCAGGCATCGCTCGTTTCGCTGGTGGCGACGATGCTGGTCCGGCTGCTCGACGCGGACGCCGACCTGAGCGGCCCGCGGACGATCCTCGTCGGCGGCGGGCCGATTCCCCAGGACGCCCTCGAGGAGGCGCTCGGCCGGGGGGCCACGGTGGTGCAGACCTACGGCCTCACCGAGGCCTGCTCGCAGGTGACGACGCTGGCGCCGGCCGAGGCGCGGCGCATGCTCGGCTCCGCCGGACGCCCGTTGCTGACCACTCACCTGCGGATTCAGGACGGCGAGATCCTCGTCCAGGGCCCGACCGTAGCGCCGGGATGCGCCGACCCCGACGGCTGGCTGCACACCGGCGACCTCGGCCGCATCGACGAGCAGGGATTCCTCTACGTCGAGGACCGCATCGACGACATGATCTCCACCGGCGGCGAGAACGTCGCCCCGGCGGAGGTCGAGCAGGTGCTGCTCCGCCATCCCGAGGTCCTCGACGCCGCGGTCGTCGGTCGCGAGGACCCGGAGTGGCAGCAGGCGGTCACCGCCGTCGTCGTGCTCGAGAACGGCTCCACCGCGACGGTCGACGAGCTGCGCCGCCATTGCGCCTGCTCCCTGGCCGCCTTCAAGGTGCCGAAGCGAGTCGAGCTGGCGGCGGCGCTGCCACGGACCCCTTCGGGGAAGCTGCTGCGTCGAGCCCTCCGCTAGCCTGCCCGCTCCGATGGCCGCAGAGATGCTCTACGACGCCGACGCCGACCTCTCGCTGCTGGACGACAAGACGGTCGCGATCCTCGGCTTCGGCTCCCAGGGGCACGCCCATGCCCTCAACCTCAAGGACTCGGGGGTCGACGTGGTCGTCGGGTTGCGAGAGGGCTCCTCGAGTCGTGAGCAAGCCGAGGCTGCCGGCCTCGAGGTGCTGGGAATCGCCGATGCCGCCAGCCGCGGTGACGTGGTGATGGTCCTGCTGCCCGACGAAAAGCAGGCCGAGGTCTGGGGGGCGGAGATCGCCGACGGGATCGCCGAGGGCAACCTGCTGATGTTCGCGCACGGCTTCTCGATTCACTTCGGCCAGATCGACCCCCCCGCGGGGGTCGACATCGGGATGGTGGCGCCGAAGGGACCGGGGCACCTGGTCCGCCGACAGTACGAGGACGGACAGGGAGTTCCCTGCCTGATGGCGGTCCACCAGGACGCCAGCGGCAGTGCCCGTGAGGCCGTCCTCGCCTATGCCAGCGGGATCGGCGGCGGCCGCGCCGGGATCATCGAGACGACCTTCAAGGACGAGTGCGAGACCGACCTCTTCGGCGAGCAGTCGGTGCTCTGCGGCGGCGCCACGGAGCTGGTCCGGGCCGGCTTCGAGACGTTGGTCGAGGCCGGCTATGACCCGCGCCTGGCCTACTTCGAGTGCCTGCACGAGCTGAAGCTGATCGTCGACCTGATGTACGAGAAGGGGATCCAGGGGATGCGCTACTCGATCTCCAACACCGCCGAGTACGGCGACATGACCCGCGGCTCAAAGGTGATCGGCGACGAGTCGCGGGCGGCGATGAAGCAGATCCTCGCCGACATCCAGTCGGGCGAGTTCGCGAAGGAGTGGATCGCCGAGAACCGCGCCGGCGGGGAGAACTTCGACCGCATGCGCGAGGAGGCGGCCGATCACGAGGTCGAGACGGTCGGCAAGGACCTGCGGGCGAAGATGCCCTGGATCGACACCGAGTTCTAAGCGGGGGCGTTGCGCCCCCGCAGCAGCTGGTCAGGCGGCGTAGCCGCCCCAGGTAATTCCTAGAAGCCCGGCCCGCGCGGGCTTTCCTCGTCCTCCGGCGCCTTTCCGTCGCGGCCGACGTATCCGTCCTTGCCGCCGGCGACCAGGTAGACCGCGTCCTCGGAGTCGCTGAGGTTGCGGACCTTGCGGACGGTGGCGGCGTCGACCCGGGCGGCGCTGCCCTCCCTCAGCTCGTGCCGGGAGCCGTCACCGAACTCGAGCTCCAGCCGACCGCGGTGGACGAAGTAGAGCTCCTCCTGCTCTTCGTGGTAGTGGGCGCCGGTCTCATACGAAGGCGGGATCACGATCGCGTTGACGCCGAAGGCAGTGACGCCGAGGCCCTTGCGGACTTTGCGGAACCCGTAACCCTCGCCGAGGTCGTCGATGTGGCCAACCGCGTAGCCCTCGCCCTCGACGACCTTTGCGCCCTCGTCGCTCATCGGTTCACGAGGCTGCCGGAGAGGGAGGAGGGTCAGCGGCGGGAGCGGACGGGCGCGTGTCGCCGACCTGCACCGCCTCGTCTCCGATCGGCGGGTAGTCGTCGGTCAGCAGCAGGACGTAGCCGTAGACGCGGGCCTGGAATGCGGTGGTGAAGACGAGGGCGTTGTGGACGCCTGCGGGCTGGTAGCCGCGAAAGACGATCACAAGCCAGCCGACGACGATCGCTCCTTGATGAATGCCCTGCATCACGTAGCCGACGATCAGGACCGGGATCGCCAGGATCGGCCGGAAGAAAGCCGTCAGCCGACTCTGGCGCTCGGGTCGCGGTGCGATCTGCAACCGCACCGGATAGGTCGGATCCTCGTCGATGCCGAACGACGGGTACCTATCGGTGAGCAGTGAGACCCAGCTGCCTACCCGGACGAAGTAACGGAGCATCCCTGCGTTGAAGTTGCGAAGGCCGTTCGGATAGCGGCCGAGGATCACGACCGCAAACCAGGCGATGGTTGCCGTGACCAGCACCGCGATCGAATAGATCACGGCCACGATCAGCCAGGGGATCGCCAGGATCAGCCGGAAAAACGTCGTCACACGGTCTGGCTGGCGCTGGTACTCGGCCTCGTAGGTGACTGGGTACACGCGGTCCTCCGGGTCGGAGTTCTCGGCAGCGGCGCCAGCCTACATCCGATCGCAGCATGTAGCGTGGATGCTGAAACCCGACGCATCGAGAGGGGTCACGATGGCTGAGCAGGTCCCGATTCAAGGCAATCCGGAGGGTGCGGAGGCGAAGATCCGCAGCCCGCTGGCTGTGGCGGTGCTCAGCGTGGTGACGCTCGGCATCTACATCCTCTTCTGGTGGTACTACGTCAACAAGGAGATGGTCCAGTACGGGCGCGCCAAGGGGACCGATGAGCTCGGCGACAGCCCCGGCACATCGGTAGTGGCCCTTTTCCCGGGCGCCCTGGTGATCGTCCCCGCGATCATGACCTTGATCAACACCTCGAAGCGGACGCAGGTCGCCGCGCGGCTCTCCGGGCGCGGGGAGGAGGGGATCAACGGCTGGATCGCCCTGATCCTCTACATCGTGATCGCGCCGGCCTTCTTCGCTTACCTGCAAAGCGACCTGAACAAGACCTGGCAGCGTCAGGTTCCGGCCACCGGAGAGCTTCCCGGCGATACCGCCGCCGCCGATGCGCCTGCGACGGCTCCGCAGACCACGACGCCCGAGACGAGCGGCGAGACGCCTCGCTCCTGATGACCTAGAGCCAGGTTTTTCGCCCCGGCGGGTCTCTAACCTGTCGCCCTCGTGGCCACCGAGACCCTGAAGACGACTGAGATTCCCGCCGCGCTGCGGCCCGCCGACGGGCGCTTCGGCTGCGGTCCCTCGAAGGTCCGCAAGGAGGCCCTCGAGGCCCTCTCCGAGCGGGCCGCGTTGATCGGGACCTCGCATCGGCAGGCGCCGGTCCGGGACCTGGTCGCCGGCGTGCAGGAGGGGCTGGCAGAGCTGTTCTCGATTCCCGAGGGCTACGAGGTGGCGCTCGGAAACGGCGGCGCGACGGCGTTCTGGGACGCGGCGGCGGCGTGGCTGGTCCGCGACCGCTCGCTGCATCTCGCCTACGGCGAGTTCTCCTCCAAGTTCGCCAAGGCCGCAGCGGGCGCACCTTTCCTTGAGGATCCGATCCTCGTCGAGGCCGACCCCGGCGACGCGCCCGGGCCGGTGGCCGACCCCGGCGCAGACGCGATCGCCTGGGCCCACAACGAGACCTCGACCGGGGTGATGGTCGAGGTCGTGCGGCCGCAGGGCGCCGGCGACTCGCTGGTCCTGATCGATGCGACCTCGGGCGCCGGCGGGCTGCCGGTCGACGTCGGCGAGGCCGACGCCTACTACTTCGCGCCGCAGAAAGGCTTCGGGTCCGACGGCGGCCTCTGGCTGGCGCTGCTCAGCCCCGCCGCGATCGAGCGGATCGGCGAGCTCGACGGCGCCGCCGGCCGCTGGCAGCCCGCCTTCCTCTCGCTCGCGACGGCGCTCGAGAACTCCCGCAAGCACCAGACCTACAACACGCCGGCGCTGGCGACCCTGATCCTCCTCGCCGACCAGGTCGAGTGGATGCTGGCGCAGGGCGGGCTCGATTGGTGCGTCAGACGAACCAAGAAGTCGTCCGGCCATCTCTACGAATGGGCGGAGGCTGCCGCCCTCGCAACCCCGTTCGTCGCCGAAGCGGCGAAGCGGTCCCTGGTCGTCGGCACGATCGACTTCGCCGACTCCGTCGACGCCGCGGCGCTGGCGGCGGTGCTGCGCGCCAACGGAATCGTCGACGTCGAGCCCTACCGCAAGCTGGGCCGCAACCAGCTGCGGATCGGGATGTTCCCCGCCGTCGAGCCGGCCGACGTCGAGGCGCTCACCGCCTGCATCGACTGGGTAGTCGAGAACGTCGCCGGCGTGACCAAGTGAAGGTCCTGATCAAGGAGAAGATCGCCGATTCGGCGGTCGACCTCCTGCGCGACAAGTTCGAGGTCGACCTGGAACTGGAGATGGGCGCCGAGGAGCTGGCCGAGCGAATCGGCGAGTACGACGCGATCCTGATCCGCTCGGCCACGAAGCTGAACGCGGAGCTGATCGAGCGCGCCGACCGGCTGAAGGTGATCGGCCGCGCCGGCACCGGAGTCGACAACGTCGATATCGGCGCGGCGACGAAGCGGGGCATAGTCGTCGCCAACGCGCCCGAGTCGAACTCGGTCGCCGCCGCCGAGCACACGCTGGCGCTGGTGCTGGCGCTCTGCCGCAACGTCCCGCGAGCAAACATCTCTCTCGCCGAAGGCCGCTGGGAGCGCTCCAGCTTCAAGGGGTCAGAGCTCTACGGCAAGACGCTCGGCGTTCTCGGCTTCGGGCGTATCGGCCAGCTCGTCGCTCGGCGGGCGCAGGCCTTCGACATGGAGGTCGTGGCCTTCGACAAGTTCGTCTCCGCAGAGCGCTTCCGCGAGCTCGGGGTGGAGGGGATGGCGACCAGCGAAGAGGTCTACGAGCGCGCCGACATCATCACCCTGCACCTGCCGAAGACCCCCGAGACCGTCGATTGGATCGACGCCGACGCGATCGTGCGGATGAAGGACGGGGTGCGGATCGTCAACTGCGCCCGCGGCGAGCTGATCGATCTCGACGCGCTGCTGACCGGGCTGGAGTCGGGCAAGGTCGCCGGCGCCGCCCTCGACGTCTTCCCTCAGGAGCCGTTCACCGACCACCCGGTGCTGGCCCGCGAGGACGTCGTCGTCACCCCGCACCTCGGCGCCTCCACTGCAGAGGCGCAGGACCGGGCCGGGATCGTCACCGCCGAGCAGGTCACCGCGGCGCTTACCGGGGGCGTCGTCACCAACGCGGTCAACATCGTCGCCGTCCGCCCCGAGGTGATGGAGGCGCTGGCGCCGTTCGTGCCGCTGTGCGAGAAGCTCGGCCGCCTCGCGCAGGGGCTCGGCGACGGCTCGGTCGACCGGGTCAGCGCCGAGTTCCGCGGCCGGCTGGCCGAATACGACACTCGCCTGCTCGGCATCTCGGTCCTGGTCGGGATCCTCTCCGGCCACACCGAGGAGCCGGTCAACTTGGTCAACGCTCCGCAGATGGCCGAGGAGCGCGGGATCGAGCTGGTCGAGACCAAGGACACCTCCTCCGAGGACTTCACCGAGCTGGTGACGGTGCGGATTGAGAGCGGCTCCGAGTCGGTCGAGGTCGCCGGCACCGGGGTCGGCCCGCGCAACGTCCCCCACCTGGTCTCGGTCTGGGGCGAAGGCTTCTACCTGCCGTTCGCCGGTCACCTGGCGGTCTTTCGCTACAGCGACCAGCCGGGGATGATCGGCCGGGTCGGGACGATGTTCGGCGAGGAAGGCGTCAACATCATCTCCGCCGCGGTCGGCGCCGAGTCCGGCGGCGAGCAGGCGGTGATGGCGCTGACCACGGACGCGCCCGTACGCGCGGAGACGATCGAGCGGATCCTCGGCGAAGACGGCTTCTCGGTCGGCCGCTCCGTCGACCTCTAGCCCGCTACCGACAATCGGCCTTGACCGCCGGGCGGCCTGAGGTATGAGTAGGGGCATGAGCCGCCGGGCGATCCTTGCCCTGCTCACCGGCGCGTTGATCACCGTCACCGCCTTCGTCGGCCTCGCCGCCGCGGTGACCGTGGACTCGGTGCCGGTGCAGGGCGGAAACCGCCTGGTGATCAAGGGCGGGCCGGAGCGAAACGAGGTCGGGATCGTGCTCACCGAGCGCAACCGTGACTACCTGATCACGGACTCGACCGGGGACATCTCCGATCCGCTGCCCCCGCAGTGCATTCGAGTGTCTCGCAACCAGATCCGCTGTCCGGTCATCGGGACCGAGGAGTTCTCGCTGCGCCTCGACGGCGGCAACGACAGGGCCTTCGTCAGCTCCGCCGTCGACATCGATGTCGAGGCGTTCGGCAGCGGCGGCGCCGACCGCTTCGTTGGCGGCGGCGGCGATGACACCCTTCGGGGCGGGCCCGGGCCCGACAACCTCGGAGGCGGCCCCGGGAACGACACCCTCAACGGCGGCCCGGCCAAGGACACCCTCAAGGGCGGTGCCGGGGACGACACCCTCAACGGCGGCCCGGCCCGGGACTCGCTGAACGGCGGTCCGGGCAACGACACGCAGCGGCAGTGATCGCGGCCATCTAGGCTTGCGCCGATGAAGGCCGTCGTCTTGACGCGGACAGGCGGTCCGGAGGTGCTCGAGGTCCAAGAGCGCCCGGACCCGCCCGTCGGCCCTGGTGAGGTGCGGATCGCGGTCAAGGCCGCCGGCCTCAACTTCGCCGACACGATGGCGCGGGTCGGCCTCTATCCGGACGCGCCCAAGCCCCCCTGCGTGCTCGGCTACGAGGTCGCGGGAGAGATCGAGTCGGTCGGGCAGGGAGTCAGCTCGGTCGCGGTCGGCGACCGGGTCGTCGCCGGCACCCGCTTCGGTGGCCAGGCCGAGCTGATCACGGTTCCGGAGTCCCAGGCGCTGCCGCTCCCGGATCGGCTCGGCTTCGAGGAGGGCGCGGCGTTTCCGGTCACCTACGCGACTGCCTACGCGGGGTTGGTCGTGATGGGTGGCCTGAAGGCGAATGAACGGGTCCTGATCCACGCCGCCGGCGGCGGGGTGGGGATCGCGGCGACCCAGATCGCCCGCAACATCGGCGCCGAGATCTTCGGCACCGCCTCGGCGTCCAAGCACGACGCGCTCCACGAGCACGGCGTCGACCATGCGATCGACTACCGCAACCAGGACTTCGAGCAGGAGGTGCGACGGATTACGGCCGGCGAGGGCATCGACGTCGCTTTCGACGCGCTCGGCCCGACCTCGTTTCGAAAGGACTACCGGCTGCTGCGGCCAGGCGGACGGCTGATCATGTACGGGCTCTCGGAGGCGACGAATGAGAAGGGGCGCGACCTGGTCGCCACCCTGCGCAGCCTCGCCGCGATGCCGCTGGCGACGATGCCGTGGTGGAAGAGCCTTTCGATGATGAACGAGAACAAGGGCGTTTTCGGGCTCAACATGCTCAGCTGGTGGGATCGCGAGCAGAGCATCGACCGGATGATCGAACCGCTGCTGGCCGATCTCGAGGATGGACGGCTACAGCCGGTTGTCGCCGAGGCTTTCCCGTTCGAGCGCGCCGGCGATGCCCACCGCTGCATCGGCGAGCGCCGCAACATCGGCAAGGTGGTGCTGGTTCCCTAGTGCGGACGGCTGGACTGGCGGCGCTGGCGCTGGCGCTCTCAGCGGTGCTTCCTCCGGGGTCCGGCGCCTCCGGCGGCATGGGCGCCGAGACCTTCACGCTGGCCCTGACAGGCGGAGATGGGCCAAACGAGATCTCGATCGCGCTCAGCCGCGACCGCAGCGAGTACCTGATCCGCGCCAACGGGCCGGTGCCGCCGGTCGACGACTGCGTCAACCCGCCCGAGGATCCGAATGAGTTGCGCTGCCCGGCCTCCCGAATCGCCGCCTTCCTGGTCCGCGGCCGCGGCGGCAACGACACGATCGCAGTGGCCGGCCCCGTGCCGCGCTCGGCAATCCTCAACGGCGGTGCCGGGGACGACGACGTCATCGGAGGCGCCAACGGCGACCGGCTGCTCGGGGGGCCGGGGGAGGACCGGCTGGTCGGCCGCGGCGGCGCCGACAGCCTCTACGGCGGGGCCGGGAGCGACCTGCTGCTAGGCCGCCCGGGCAACGATGTCTTGCGTGGCGGCGGGGGAGAGGACCTCCTGTTCGGCGGCCCGGGCCGCGACGACGAGCGCTTCTAGGCCTGCGGTAAGCTGCGGACAGCGCATGACCCCAGCTGCCCACAGCCTCGCGCTCCTCCTTCTCCTCCCCCTTCGGGGGGAATAGCGCTGGGCGGCGCGTCAGCCGCGAGAGACAAGGGTCATTCGAAGCAAGAGAGAAGGAGTAGGCCGATGGGCCAGGACCACGACGCGAACCGCGTCCACATCTTCGACACAACGCTGCGAGACGGCGAGCAGTCGCCGGGCATCTCGCTGAACACGCAGGAGAAGGTCGAGATCGCGCAGCAGCTTGCGCGGCTCGGGGTGGACGTCATCGAGGCCGGCTTCCCGATCACGTCGCCGGGCGACCACGAGGCGGTTCGCGAGATCGCCCGCCGAGTCGAGGGGCCGGTGATCTGCGGGCTCGCCCGCACCCACAAGGCCGACATCGACGCCGCCTGGGAGGCGATCAAGGACTCGCCGCGGCCCCGCATCCACACCTTCATCTCGACCTCCGACATCCACATCACCCACCAGCTGCAGACGACCCGCGACGACGTCAAGGGCCAGGCCCGGGCGGCGGTCGCGCTGGCGCGCTCCTACTGCGAGGACGTCGAGTTCTCGCCCATGGATGCGACCCGTGCTGAGATCGAGTTCACCGCCGAGGTATGCGCGATCGCGGTCGCCGAGGGGGCGACGGTGATCAACATCCCCGATACCGTCGGCTACACGACCCCCGAGGAGTACGTCGCCTACTTCGCCCGCCTCTTTGAGCTGGTGCCCGGTCTGCGCGAAGTGCGCACCTCGGTTCACTGCCACGACGACCTCGGCCTCGCGGTGGCGAACTCCTATGCCGGAGTGCTGGCGGGCGCCCGGCAGGTCGAGTGCGCCGTGAACGGGATCGGCGAGCGTGCCGGCAACTGCTCGCTGGAGGAGATCGTGATGCTGGTGCGGACTCGCAGCGACGTGCACGGTCTGGCGACTGGCGTCAACACCCGCGAGCTGGCGCGGACCAGCCGCATGGTCTCGCGCTTGACCGGCTACGCCGTGCAGCCCAACAAGGCGGTGGTGGGACGCAACGCCTTCGCGCACGAGTCCGGGATCCACCAGGACGGGGTGCTGAAGGAGCGCACCACCTACGAGATCATGGATGCGACCGAGGTCGGGCTGGAGTCGAACTCGATCGTGCTCGGCAAGCACTCCGGCCGCCACGCGCTGCGCGACGCTCTCGAGCAGCTCGGCTTCAGGGTCGAGGGCGGGGCGCTGAACCAGGCCTTCAAACGCTTCAAGGAGGTCGCCGACAAGAAGAAGCAGGTGACAGCTCTCGACCTGGAGGCGATCGTCTCCGACGAGATGCGCGAGCGGGCCGAGTCCTACAACCTGGCCTGGTTCGAGGTCCAGGCCGGTTCCCGTCGAGAGCCGACGGCGACGGTCGCCGTCAACATGCCCTCCGGCGAGGAGGCGACCGGCACCTCTACCGGCGACGGCCCGGTCGACGCGATCTTTCGCGCGATCCAGAAAGCCACCGACACCGAATGCGAGCTGCGCCGCTATGCGGTCGAAGCCGTCACCGAGGGTGAGGACGCGCTCGGCGAGGTGACGGTGATGCTGCGCGCCGCGGGGCGGCTGGCGAGCGGCCAGGGCGTCGCCACAGACATCCTCGAGGCATCCGCCCGCGCCTACGTCCGGGCGCTCTCCAACGCGCTCGAGGGAGCTGCGATCCGCGAGGCGGAGGCCGCCACGGCCGAGGCCGCGGTCGAGCGGACGCCCGGGCCCTAAGTCGGGCTAGCCGCGAGTTCCGAAGTCGATCGTGTAGGTCGCCCCGCGGCGGCCGCCACCGGGGAAGCCGTCGGTTACGCCGACGCCGAGGTGGCGGTAGCCGCGGGTGAGGATCTCCTCGCGGTGGCCGGGGCTTTGCATCCAGGCCCGGACCATCCATCGCGCCGTCCCGCGGCGCCCGGTGCCGGCGCCGATCACCTCGCCGACCCGCCAGCTGCTGGCGCCGGCGAGGTACCCGGCGAGGCGGATCCGAGTCGAGAAGCTGCGGCCGGAAAGGCTGTAGTGCGAGAAGAAGTCGTAGCGCACCATCGCCCGAGAATGACCGGTGGCCGCTTTTCGCAATCGCTTGCTGACCTTGAGGCTATGCAGGCCCTTCGCGGCTCGGCGATGATTGACCAGGCAGCGGACTGCGATGCGCAGCTGCCTGTTGGTCGCCTTCGCGGGCAGGGTGCGAGCGTGCGGACAGCCGCGGGCGCGCTCGGAGGCCCCCGCCGACGCAGCGCCGGCAGACGATGGAGGGAACAGCGCCAGGGTGGCGGCGATCGCTGCAGCAACGAGCGCCATCCGTGGCGCGCTGGAAGCGAAAACCGCAAGGGGACGACTGGAGTCCAACGGAATCCTCTCTTTCTGCAGCCTGCGGGGTTAGCTGGCGGGCTCGCGCAAAAAGAGCAGCGCTACGGACGTGGTCTCCGATTCGCCCCTGGGACTTCCTGTCCCTTTTGGTTCCCCCGCTCCCTCCAGGCGTGCCTGGAGGGACTCGGCAGGTTTTCCTGCGCGGCAGTATAGATACACAAAAGGCGGTAAAGCGCCGCTCACCCGTTAGGCTCCGATTCGTGCCTGGAGCCCTGGCTGGACGCAGAGCGGTGATCACCGGCGCCTCCTCGGGAATCGGAGAGGCGACCGCGGTCGCGCTGGCCGATGAAGGCGCCGTCGTCGCGCTGGGCGCTCGCCGTCGCGACCGCCTCGACTCGCTCGCCGAAAGGATCTCCAACGGGGAAAGCGGCGCCCATGTGTTCGAGGTCGACGTTTCCGACGAGACCGCGGCTCGCGCCTTCGTCGAGGGAGCCGCCGAGGCGATGGGCGGCATCGACATCCTCGTCAACAACGCCGGCGTGATGCTGCTCGGTCCGATCGAAGGCGCCGACACCGACGAGTGGCGGACGATGATCGAGGTCAACCTGCTCGGCCTCCTCTACTGCACGCAAGCGGCGATGCCGTTGATGCGGGAGGCCGGCGGCGGGCACGTCGTCAACGTCTCCTCCGTCGCCGGCCGCACCGCCGGCCTCGGCAGCGGCGTCTACAACATGACCAAGTGGGGGGTGACCGGATTCTCGGAGGCGTTGCGCCAGGAGGGTGCCCACTCCAAGATCCGCGTCACCTGCCTCGAGCCGGGCTTCGTGGACACCGAGCTGCAAGGCCACAACACCCATCCGATGGTCGTCGACGCGATCGAGAAGATGCGCGAATCGACCGGCGAGGTGCTGCAGGCCTCCGACATGGCCGCCGCGATCGTCTACGCGGTCTCGGCGCCGCAGCGGGTCAACGTGAACGAGATGCTGATCAGGCCCACGGGCCAGCAGCGCTAGCCGGCAGCAGTCGCATCTGGCATACGAGCGTACGTGATACCGTACGCCCGATGACGCCCGCCGTCTCCGAACGTGACCTACGGCCTGACCTGAACGGAAGCGTCGGCGTTCGTGTGCGGGCCCTTCGCGAGGCGATGGGCCTCTCGCTGCGCGACCTCGCCGAGCGCAGCCAGGTCAGCGCCCCGATGCTCTCCCAGGTCGAGCGGGGCGAGACCAGCCCGACGCTGACCGTGGCTGCGAAGATCGCTGCCGGCCTGGAGCTGACGCTTTCCCAGCTGCTGCGACTCGACGAAGCCGAGCACGTCGTCGTCACCCGGGCCGGGAAGCGCCGAGGGGCGAAGCGCCACGGCCACGCCTTCGAGGAGCTGACCCCGCCCCTGCCCGGACAGCGCGCCGACGTCTCCCTGCATTCGCTCGACCCCGGCGCGGCGACCGGGGGACCCGACGACCCGCCGATGCACGAGCCCGGAAGCCGTGAGACCGCGGTCGTGATCGAGGGCCGGCTGGCGTTGCTGGTCGACGCCTCCCGTCACCAGCTCGCGGCGGGCGACAGCGTCACCTTCGACGCCGACCTCCCGCACCACTTCGAGAACCCGGGCCCCGAGCCGACCCGCTTTTTGGCCGTGATCGCAGCCGGCCTTCGCAGGAGCTGATCGTGGCGCAAACGATGTTCGAGAAGATCTGGGAGCAGCACGAGGTGGCCGAGGGCCTGATCTACGTCGACCTGCACCTGGTCCACGAGGTGACCTCCGCGCAGGCATTCGAGGGCCTCCGCCTCGCCGGTCGCGGCGTCCGCCGTCCCGACAAGACCGTCGCCACCGCCGACCACAACGTGCCCACCGACGGGACC
Source organism: uncultured Actinomycetes bacterium (assembly GCA_963793785.1). Taxonomy (GTDB): domain Bacteria; phylum Actinomycetota; class Thermoleophilia; order Solirubrobacterales; family 70-9; genus CAWCBH01. Next base: position 1,221,548 of record CAWCBH010000003.1, on the reverse strand, counting down.
AGGGCGGCGGCCCTGATCGCCGACAAGCTGTCCCGGGTCCAGGTGGAGACGCTGGAGCGAAACTGCGAGGAGTTCGGCATCCCGGTCTACTCGATGGGCTCCGAGCGGCAGGGGATCGTGCACGTGATCGGGCCCGAGCTGGGCCTGACCCAGCCGGGGATGACGATCGTCTGCGGCGACAGCCACACCGCGACCCACGGCGCCTTTGGCGCCCTCGCCGTCGGCATCGGCACCTCGGAGGTCGAGCACGTCCTCGCAACCCAGTGCCTGATCCAGAAGCGTCCGAAGACGATGCGGATCGACTACCGCGGTGCCCTCGCCGACGGGGTGACGCCGAAGGACCTGATCCTGGCGACGATCGGGCGGCTCGGCACCGGAGGGATGGTCGGGCATGCGGTCGAGTACGCCGGTCCGGCGATCGAGGCGCTTTCGATGCCCGGCCGGATGACGATCTGCAACATGACCATCGAGGGGGGCGGCCGCGCCGGGATGATCGCGCCCGACCAGACGACCGTGGACTGGGTCCGCGGGCGGCCCGGAGCCCCGCAGGACTTCGACGCCGCGGTCGAGCGCTGGCGCAGCCTGCCGAGCGACGCCGGAGCCCGCTTCGACACCGAGGTCGAGGTCGACGCCGCCGCAATCTCCCCGATGGTCAGCTGGGGGACGACCCCGGCGATGGTCGTCGAGGTCACCGGCTCGGTTCCCGATCCCGCCTCCCTGGAGGGTCCGGTGGACCGCGAGACCGCCGAGCGCGCCCTTGCCTACATGGACCTCGAGCCGGGCACGCCGATGACCGAGATCGGTCTCGATCGCGTCTTCATCGGCTCCTGCACGAACTCCCGGATCGAGGACCTGCGCGACGCCGCGGCGATGGTCGACGGCCGCAAGGTCTCCCGCTCGGTACGGGCGATGGTCGTCCCGGGCTCCCAGCAGGTGAAGGCGAGCGCCGAGGAGGAGGGGCTGGACGAGGTCTTTCGCGCCGCCGGGTTCGAGTGGCGCGAGGCCGGCTGCTCGATGTGCCTGGGAATGAACCCCGACATCCTCGACGTCGGCGAGCGCTGCGCATCGACGTCGAACCGCAACTTCGAGGGCCGCCAGGGCAAGGGCGGGCGCACGCACCTGGTCAGCCCGAGGATGGCGGCGGCGGCGGCGGTCGAAGGCCGCTTCGTCGACATCAGGTCCTGGGCATGAAGCCCGTCGAGGTCATCGAGGGCAAGGTGTCGGTGCTCGATCGCGCCGACGTCGACACCGACCAGATCATCCCGAAGCAGTTCCTGAAGCGAATCGAGCGAACCGGCTTCGGGGAGTTCCTCTTCTACGACTGGATCCGCGACGGCGAGATCGAGCTGGAGCCCAACCCGATCCTGCTCGCCGGTCGCAACTTCGGCTGCGGGTCCTCGCGCGAGCACGCGCCGTGGGCGCTGCAGGACTTCGGCTTCGAGGCGATCGTGGCGCCCTCCTTCGCCGACATCTTCTACGTCAACTGCACCAAGATCGGGCTGCTCCCGGTGGTCCTCGACGAGCCGGGCTGCCGCGCGGTCGCCGAGGCGGGCGCGGCTCGCATCGACCTCGACGATCAGACGGTCGACTGCGCCGGCGGCGTCTTCCGGTTCGAGATCGAGCCCGACGTCCAGCACCGGCTCAGCCATGGTCTCGACGAGATCGGGATCACCCTGGAGCGCGAGGCGGCGATCGATGCCTTCGAGCGCTCCGGGCGGTCCGCCGCCGGCCCGGTCACGACGCAACTCTGAGCAGTGGCCCGGACCTCCCACACGGGGCCGCGCGAGTGGGACGCCGAGGTCTACGACCAGGTGGCCCAGCCCCAGTACGAATGGAGCCAGGAGGTGCTGGAGCGGCTGCCGCTGCGCGGGGACGAGACCGTGCTCGACGCCGGCTGCGGAAGCGGCCGCGTCACCGAGGCCCTGGTGGAGCGATTGCCCGCTGGGCGGGTGATCGCTGTCGACGCCTCGAATTCGATGGTCGAGAAGGCGCGCGAGCGGCTCGGCGAGGCGGCCGACGTGCGGCAAGGCGATCTGGCCGAGCTGCAGCTCGAGCAGCAGGTCGACGCCGTCTTCTCCAACGCCGTCTTTCACTGGCTCCTCGACCACGACCGCCTCTTCGCGCGCCTGTTCGCGGCGCTTGCGCCCGGTGGAATGCTCGTGGCCCAGTGCGGGGGGGAGGGCAATGTCGCGTCCCTCGCCGCGACGATCCGCGCCGTCGCCGCCGAGGCGACCTTCGCCGTGCACCTTCGAGACCTGCCCTCGCTTTGGAACTTCGCCTCGCCGCAGGACACCGAACGACGCCTGCGGGATGCGGGCTTCGCCGGCGTCCGCTGCTGGTTGCAGCCGAAGTCGGTGAAGCCGGAACGCCCGCGCGAGTATCTCGAAGCGGTCACGCTCGGCCCCCACCTCCAACACCTGCCGGCAGAGCTGCGTGACCCGTTCGTCGATCGAGTCGCCGCCGAGGCCGGCGAGCCGCTCGTGATCGACTACGTGCGGCTCAACATCGAGGCCCGCAGGCCGTGAGCGCTCGCCGAATCGCGGTCCTGCCCGGCGACGGCATCGGCCCCGAGATCGTCGCCGCAACCCTGCGAGTGCTCGATGTCCTCGGAGAGTTCGAGTTCAGCGAGCACCTGGTCGGCGGTGCCTCGATCGACGCCCACGGCTCGGCGCTCACCGACTCGGTTCTCGGCGCCTGCCGGGAGGCCGACGCGGTGCTGCTGGGAGCGGTCGGCGGGCCGAAGTGGGACACGACCGATCCGGACGCTCCCCGGCCTGAGCAGGGCCTGCTAGGGCTGCGAAAGGGGCTCGGCCTGTACGCGAACCTGCGCCCGGTCCGGCCCAGCCCGGCGCTGGTCGGCGCCAGCCCGCTGCGGGAGGACCGGATCGCCGGCACCGACCTGCTCGTCGTCAGGGAGCTGACCGGCGGGATCTACTTCGGCGACAAGGGCCGGACAGCAGACGCTGCCTTCGACACCTGCGCCTACTCCCGGCCCGAGATCGAGCGCATCGCGGGGGTCGCCTTCGACGCCGCGCGGCAGCGATCGCAGCCCGGCGGGCGCTCCCCGCGGGTTACCTCGGTCGACAAGGCCAACGTGCTGGAGACCTCGCGTCTGTGGCGCGAGGTCGTGACCGAGGTCGGGGCGCTTCATCCCGACGTCTCCCTCGACCACCTGCTGGTCGACAACGCCGCGATGCAGCTGGTCTCCCGCCCGGCAGACCTCGACGTCGTCCTGACCGAGAACATGTTCGGCGACATCCTCAGCGACGAGGCGGCGATGCTGACCGGCTCGCTGGGAATGCTGCCGTCCGCCAGTCTCGGCGACAGCGGTCCTGGGCTGTTCGAGCCGGTGCACGGCTCCGCGCCCGACATCGCCGGCCGGGGGATCGCCAATCCGCTCGCCACCTTCCTCTCGGCGGCGATGATGCTGCGACACGGGCTGCAGATGCCCGCGCAAGCCGCGGCGATCGAGGCCGCCGTCGACGCCGTCCTCGAGCGCGGCCTGCGCACGCCCGACTTGGCGCCGGATGCCTCCCAGACCGCGCCGGTACCCGACCTCCCGGAGAGGGTCGAGGTCGGGACCGAGGAGATGACCGAAGCCGTGCTCGCCGCCCTCGACCGATAATTGCGGCGCCTCCGGCGCCTGACCAGCCTCTGCCGCGGCTAACCGCCGCGGCTAAATTCGTAATTCATAATCCCGGCATGGAAAAGGCCGAGTGGATCTGGCACAACGGCGAGTTCGTCCCCTGGGACGAGGCCAAGGTCCATGTCCTCAGCCATGGGCTGCACTACGGATCCGGCGTCTTCGAGGGGATCCGCTGCTATGAGACCGAGCGCGGGCCGGCGATATTCCGCCACGCCGACCACCTCCAGCGGCTCGCGCAGTCAGCCGAGCTCTTCTACCTGTCTCTGCCGCATCCGGTCGAGGAGATCGGCGCCGCGACCAAGGAGCTGATCCGCCGCAACGGGTTGCGCAGCTGTTACATCCGCCCGCTTGCCTTCCGCGGCTACGGCGAGATGGGCCTCTACGCGCCCGACTGCCCGGTCGAGGTGATGATCGCCGTCTGGCCCTGGGGCGCCTACCTCGGCGAGGAGGGCAAGCGCGCCGGCGTCCGTGCCCGGGTCTCCTCCTGGCGGCGGATCTCGCCTGCCGGATTGATCCCGCACGCCAAGGCCTCCGGCCAGTACCTGAACTCGATCCTCGCCAAGACCGAGTCCGCGAACGCGGGCTATGACGAGGCGATCCTGCTCGATGAGCGGGGCTTCGTCTGCGAGGGGTCGGGGGAGAACATCTTCTGCGTTCGCGACGGCCAGATCGTCACCCCGCCGCACGTGGCCTCGATCCTCGACGGCATCAACCGCAAGTCGGTGATCCAGATCGCCCGCGACCTCGGCTACACCGTCGTCGAGCGCGACCTCGCCAGGGCCGAGCTCTACCTGGCCGAGGAGGTCTTCTTGACCGGCACCGCGGCCGAGCTGGTGCCGGTGCGAGAGATCGACGACCACGACCTCGGCGCCCCGGGGGAGATCACCCGTCACGTGCAGTCGAAGTTCGAGGACGCGCTCTATGGGCGCGCCGAGGAGTACCTGGAGTGGCTGGACCCGGTCGAGGGGACAGAGCGCGAGGGCACGGACTCTCGGCGCCAGGGAGCGGGCGAGCGAATTACCCCGGCCGCCTAGCGGCAGGCCACGCGCTCGTACCCTCGAATCTCGAAAGGCATCGAATGGATCAGGTGAAGCTCTACGACACGACCTTGCGTGACGGCATGCAGGGTCCCGGGATGTCGCTCTCGGCCTCGGAGAAGGTGCGGGTCGTCCGCGCCCTGGACGCGCTCGGCGTGACGATGATCGAAGCCGGCTTCCCCGCCTCCAATCCCAAGGAGGCGGAGCTGTTCGAGCTGCTGGCAGGGCTGGAGCTCGAGGCGGCGACGATCTGCGCCTTCGGAATGACCCGCCGGCGCGGTGTGGCGGCGTCCGAGGACCCGGCTCTGCGGACGCTGGTCGAGTGCTTTGCCCCCGTGGTGACCCTGGTCGGCAAGACCTGGGCGCTGCACCTGGAGAAGGTCACCAAGGTCAGCCGCGAGGAGAACCTGGCGATGATCGCCGACTCGGTCGCCTTCTGCGCGCAGGAGGGCAAACGGGTCGTCTACGACGCCGAGCACTTCTTCGACGCCTACCGCGAGGACGCCGGCTATGCGCTCGAATGCCTCCGCGCCGCGCTTGCGGGCGGGGCCGAGAACGTCACCATCTGCGACACCAACGGCTCCAGCCTTCCCGACCAGGTGGCCGAGGCCACCGCTGCCGTCGTCGGTCAGCTGGGCGGCGACTGCGAGGTCGGGATCCACACCCACAACGACGCCGAGTGCGGGGTCGCCAACTCGCTGGCCGCGGTGCGGGAGGGCGCCCGCCTCGTCCAGGGCACGGTCAACGGCTACGGCGAGCGGTGCGGGAACGCGAACCTGGTCTCGATCCTGCCCGCGTTACAGCTGAAGATGGGCTTCGAGTGCGTCAGCCCCGAGCAACTCGCGACCCTTACCGAGACCGCTCACTTCATCGCCGAGCTGTGCAACCTCACCCCCGACCCCGCCCAGCCCTATGTCGGCCGCAGCTCCTTCGCCCACAAGGGCGGGATGCACGTCGCCGGGGTCGCCGCCGACCGGCGCACCTTCGAGCATCTCGATCCGGAGGCGGTCGGCAACCAGCGCGACGTGCTGCCTTCGGAGCTCTCCGGCAAGGCGACCGTGCAGACGCAGGCCGGCCAGGCTGGGCTGGAGCTCGACCCCGAGTCGACCCAGCGGGCTGTCGAGCGTCTGAAGGAGCGCGAGCACAGTGGCTACCACTACGAGGCCGCCGAGGCCTCCTTCGAGCTGCTGCTGCGCAAGGAGGCGGGCAGCTATGAGCCGCTGTTTCGGCTCGAAGGCTTCCGCGTCATCACCGAGAAGCGCGAGGACGGCAAGGTGCAGACCGAGGCGACGATCAAGATCTGGGTCGACGGCGAGCGCTTCGTTCGCACCGCGGAGGGAAACGGGCCCGTCAACGCGCTCGACCGGGCGCTGCGCAGTGCGATCAGCGATCGCTATCCACACCTCGCCGCGGTCGAGCTGACCAACTACAAGGTCCGCATCCTCGATGAGAGCCACGGGACCGACGCCGTCACCAGGGTGCTGCTCGACACCTCCGACGGCGACCGTGAGTGGGGCACGATCGGCGTCTCGGAGAACATCATCGAGGCCTCCTGGGAGGCGCTGGTGGAGTCGCTGGAGTTCGCGTCCCAGCCCCGTGGTCGCACCTCCGAGAGCGAGCGCGGCATGTCGGTCCAGGGGACCAGGCGGTCTTGAGCGAAGAGATTCCGCTCGCCCGGCCGGAGCTCGGCGAGCGCGAGCTGGAGATCGTCGCCGATGTGCTGCGGTCCGGGCGCCTGTCGCTGGGCCCGATGCTGGAACGCTTCGAGGGCGACTTCGCCGCCTGGCTCGGGGTCGAGGACGCGGTCGCCGTCTCCAGCGGCACCGCGGCGCTGCATCTGGCCGTCCGGGCGCTCGGCTGGCGAGCCGGAGACGAGGTCCTGACCAGCCCCTTCAGCTTCGTCGCCTCCGCCAACTGCCTGCTCTACGAAGGGGTGCGACCGGTCTTCTGCGACGTCGAGCCGGAGACACTCGACCTCGACCCGGCTGCGGTCGAGGACGCGGCCGGCGAGCGCACCGTGGGGCTTCTGCCGATCCACATCTTCGGCTACCCGGCGGCGATGCCGGCACTCGAGTCCGCGGCCGCGCAGCGGGGACTCGGGATCCTCGAGGACGCCTGCGAGGCGCTCGGGGCGGTCGACTCGGAGGGTCTGCAGGTGGGGACGCGGGGCAACGCGGCCACCTTCGCCTTCTACGCCAACAAGCAGATGACGACCGGTGAGGGGGGGATGGTCGTCGCGCCCGACGCCGCCTTTGCCGCCCGCATTCGCAGCGAGCGAAACCAGGGCCGCGCCGCCGACATGGGATGGCTCGAGCATGAAGGGCTCGGCTTCAACTATCGCCTCTCGGAGCTGGCCTGCTCGCTCGGCGTCGCCCAGCTCGAGCAGCTCGACCGGATCCTCGAGCGCCGGGCGGCCGCGGCGGAGCTGTACGAGCGAGCGCTGGGTGAGATCGACGGTGTCTCGAGCCCGATCGCCGGACGAGGCCCGGAGCGGCGCAGCTGGTTCGTCTACGTGATCGAGCTCGAGCCCGGCCGCGACCGCGACGCGGTCATCGAGGGGCTCCGCGCCCGCGGCGTCGCCAGCAAGGCCTACCTGCCCTGCATCCACCTCTTCCCGCACCTGCGCGAGCTCGGCTACCGGGAGGGTCAGTTCCCCGTCGCCGAGAACGCTGCGGCGCGCTCGCTGGCGCTGCCCTTCTTCACCTCGATCACGTCCTCGCAGGTCGAGCGTGTCTGCGAGGCGCTCGCCGAGGCGCTGGGCTAGATCCGCCCCGTCTCGGCCATCCAGCGCACGGTCTCGCGAATCCCCTGCTGCCAGGGCCTGAACTCGACCCCGAGCTGCTCGCGGGCCTTGCAGTTGTCCACGCGCGCCCTGCCAGAGGAGGAAGTGGAGCTGTCCGCGTCCGAGCAGCGGCGGACGCCCGATCACGCGTGAGACTCCTTCCCCGGCGACGGCCAGGGTCTTGGCAACCGGCTCGGGAAGGGTCGGCGGCACCCAGCCGCGGCCGGCCTCGGAGACCGCCAGCGCGGCGATCTCCCTCGATGTCGCGAAGCCGTCGCCGAGGATGTAGCGCTCGCCGGGCTCTCCGCGCTCGAAGGCGGCCAGGTGCCCGGCAGCGACGTCGTCGGCGTGGGCGAGGGTCATCCCGCCGGGCGGCAGGCCGGGGAGGCGCCGCCGGATCGCGTCTCGCATCGCCGCTGTCGAGGCCGGCCGACGCCCACGGACCGGGTCCGTAGACCCCGGCCGGATTGACGATCACGACCTCGATTCCCTCCTGGGCTTCGCCCAGCACCAGCTCCTCGGCGTGCTGCTTGGATCGCTCGTAGGCGGTCCCCTTCGGGTAGTCGGCCAGCTTGGTCTCGTCGAGGGTGCCGCCGGTCTCGGCGTGGAAGACGTCGAATGTCGAGGTGTGGACCGCGCGGCTCGCGCCGGCCTGACGAGCGGCGGTGATCACGGTCAGGGCGCCCTGCGCGTTGACCTCCTCGAAGCGGGCCGGGTCGGGCAGCCACTGCTCGTAGATGCCCATGCAGTTGAAGACACCGTCGATCCCTTCGCAGGCCCGGTGGACGGTCTCCGGGCGGGTGACGTCCCCGGGCACCAGCTCGACGCCGTTGGGGACCTCTGCGCGGGCGGCGGCAACGTCGCGGACAAGCGCCACCACCTGATCGCCCCTCTCGGCCAGGCGGCGGGCGACGGCGTTGCCGACCTTGCCGGTCGCGCCGGTGACGAGAAAGCGCACACCGACACCCTAATCGGGGCGAGGTGAGGTGATAATGCCCGTCCGAATGTCCCGCTTCCGCGAGCAACCCGATCCGCGCTTCTGGCGCCTAAACCGCTCGATCGACTTCGATTGGCGGCTGGCCCCCTACGACATCGACCAGTCGCTTGCCCACGCTCGAGCCCTGCGCGGAGTCGGCGTCCTCGAGGCGGCCGAGCTCGATCGGCTGGTCGGCGGCCTCGAGCAGGTCGGCGCCGAGATGGAGCGGGGTGAGTTCGAGTTCTCCGAGGCCGACGAGGACATCCACATGGCGATCGAGCGCCGCCTCGCCGAGATCGTCGGCCCGGTGGCGGGCAAGCTGCACACCGGCCGCTCGCGCAACGACCAGGTCGCAACCGACGTCGCGATGGTGGTCCAGTCGCACTCGCTGCGGGCGATCGAGCTGCTCGAGGGGGTGATGGAGCGATTGCTCTCGCTCGGGCAGCGGCATCGCGATTGGCCGATGCCCGGCTACACGCACCTGCAGCGCGCCCAGCCGGTCTACCTCGGCCACCACCTGCTCGCCTACTTCTGGATGTTCAGCCGCGACGTGCTGCGCTTCCAGTTCGCCCTCGACAGCGCCGGGCTGATGCCGCTCGGCTCCGGCGCCCTGGCCGGCGTCAACTGGGAGATCGACCGGCGCGCCGTCGCCGACGAGCTCGGCTTCGAGCACGTCAGCCCGAACTCGATCGACGGCGCCTCGAACCGCGATTTCGTCCTCGACTACCTGGCCGCCTCGTCGGCGTGCGCGATGCACATCTCACGGCTGGGCTCGGAGATCGTGATCTGGTCGAGCACCGAGTTCGGGTTCTGTGAGCTGAGCGAGGCCTTCTCGTCGGGCTCCAGCATCATGCCGCAGAAGAAGAACCCCGACTCGGCCGAGCTCCTGCGCGCCAAGGCGGCCCGGATCACAGGCGACTACGTGACCCTGCTCGGGACCATGCACGCGCTGCCGCTCACCTACAGCAAGGACCTCCAGGAGGACAAGGAGCCGCTGTTCGACGCCGTCGACACGATCGAGCTCAGCCTCGACGTCGCCGAGGGGATGCTGGCCGGGATCTCCTTCGATCGCGACCGCCTCGAGTCCGCCTCCGGCGACGAGATGCTTGCGGCGACCGAGATCGCCGACCTGCTGGTCCGCAAGGGGGTGCCGTTTCGCGACGCGCACGGGATCGTCGGCGAGCTCGTCCGCGACGCGCTCGAGCGCGGCCAGACGCTCTCCGAGCTCACCCCCGAGGACCTGCGCCGCCACTCCGAGCACCTAGACGAGTCCTACTACGAGGTTCTGCGCCGGCCCGGCTGGCTGGAGTCGAAGCGGATCGAAGGCGGCACCTCGCTGCGCAGCGTCGATCAGCAGATCGAGCTGGCCCGCAAGACGCTGGGCGCGGTCGCGGCGCGGGTCCGCGAAGAGCAGCGCCAGTGACGGCGGCCCTGCCGACCGAGTTCTTCGCCCGCTCCGTCCACACCGTGGCCCGGGACCTGGTCGGCTGCACGCTGCTGGTCGAGGGCTGCGGAGGGGTGATCGTCGAGACCGAGAGCTATGAGCGCGACGACCCCGCCTGCCACGCGTTCGTCGGGCGCACCGCCCGCACCGAGGTCCTGTTCGGGGAGCCGGGCCGCGCCTACGTCTACCTCTCTTACGGGATCCACAGCCTCCTCAACGCTGTCGCCGAGCCGGAGGGGCGCGCCGCTGCGGTGCTGATCAGGGCGCTGGAGCCGACGCTGGGACTGGAGCGGATGCGGGAGCGACGCGGCGATCGCCCAGACGAGGACCTCTGCTCCGGCCCGGGAAAGCTGACCGAGGCGCTGGGGGTGGGGCTGTCGCTGAACGGTGCCGACCTGACCGCGGAGCCGTTTCGGCTCCTCGAGCGCGACGAGGAGTGGCGGGCGGTCGAGATTCTCGCCGGCACCCGGATCGGGATCACCAAGGCGACCGAGCGGCCGTGGCGCTTCTGCGCCGCCGGCAGCAGGTTCGTCTCGAGGCCCCGGCCGCGCCTGCAGGCGGCGGCCTGAGCGACTAACCGGGGGCGGCGCCGCCGCTGATCCCGCCGCCGCTGTCGGACGGCGGTGCGGGCGGAGCGGGGGCAGGCGCCGGAGCCGGTGCGGGCGGAGGAGCGACCGGCGCCGGCTCGGGGTCGGGCGCCGGTGCAGCGGGCTCCTCGCTGGGAGCGGGAGCGCTCTCCACGGGGGCCGGATCGACGGGCTCGACCGGGTCGACCGGCGCCGCTTCGTCGCTCGACTCAGGCTCGCTCTCGGCCTCCTCGGCGGCGTTCTCGGCCGCGTTCTGGGCCTGGATCTCCTCCCAGGCGGAGATCACCGAAGCCCAGATCAAGGCCGGATAGGTACCGCCGTCGACCGGACCGCCGAGGTAGTCGTAGAGCATCGGCGTCGTCGAGTCGGCGTAGCCGACCCAGACGCAGGCGGTGACGTCGTCGGTGGCGCCGCAGAACCAGGCGTCGCCGTTGTTCTCGGTGGTGCCGGTCTTGCCCCACTGCTCGGGGTCGCCGATGTCGGCGTTGGTGCCGGTTCCGGCCGTGATCACGCCCTGGAGGATGTCCTTCGAGGTCTCGGCGGCTTCCTCGTCGAGCACGCGGGTTTCGATCGAGTCGTTCTCGGCGTCCCCGTCGGGGACCGACTCGTCCTTGATCAGATCGCCCTCCTCGTTTCGGACCTCGAGGTAGGAGACCGGGCTGGCGGCGTCTGGGGCGAGAGTGCCGCTTACCCGGACGCCGCCGTTGGCGAGGCTCGAAAAGGCATGGGTCCATTCCAGCGGTGTCACGCCCTCCTTCAGCCCGCCCAGGACCATCGCCGGATTGGTGGAGAGCTGAGTCTTGACGCCCAGGTCCTGGATGTTCTTGGCGATTGCCTGAGTGCCGCCGTCGATCGACTCCAGGCCGAGTTGCGCGTAGACGGAGTTGTCGGAGGCCTGGGTTGCGGTGACCAGGTCAGCCGAGCCGAGGTATTGGTCCTCGTAGTTGTTGACCGGGAACTTCTCCTTGCCCTCCTCCCCGAAGCTGAAGATCTGCGGCGCCGACTCGTAGACCGAGTAGGGCGAGATGCCCTGTTCGAGCGCGGTCGCGAGGATGAACGGCTTGATCGACGACCCCGGCTGGCGGTGGCCGTTGGTGGCCAGGTTGAACGGCTTCTCGTCGAAGTTCGGGCCGCCGACCATCGCCTTGACGCCGGCGTTCTCGTTGTCGATCACGACCACCGAGGCGGTCGGGGGAATCCCGCCCAGATAGGTGCGTACGGCGCTCTCGGCGGCCGCCTGCAGCTCGAGGTCGAGGGTCGTCGTCACCTCGAGGCCGCCGAAGAAGGTGCGGCCGGGGCCGTAGCGGTCGACCAGCTGCTGGCGCACCCAGGAGGTGAAGTAAGGGGCGTCGGAGTCGATCCGCGGCGGCTCGATGTCGTCTCCGGCGGGGAGGGCTTGACTGGTCCCTTGTTGGTGCTGCTCGTCGGAGATGTAGCCCTGCTCGCGCATCCGGTCGAGGACCAGGTTGCGGCGGTCGAGGGCGCTGTCGGGGAAGGTCTTCGGGTCATAGGCGGCCGGAGAGGAGATCACGCCGGCCAGCAGCGCCGCCTCCTCGGGCAGCAGCTCGTCGGCACAGGGATCGGTCTGGGTGCCGCAACCGGGGTGGTTCCAGCCGAAATAAGTGCGGGCGGCCGCCTCGATTCCGTAGGCGCCCTGACCGAAGTAGATCGTGTTCAGGTACTCGGTGAGGATCTTGTCCTTGGTCCACTTCTGCTCCAGCCGGTAGGCGAGCGCGGCCTCGCGGAACTTCTGGAAGATCGTCCGGCTGCCCTGGGCCTCGAGGGCGTTCTTTACGAACTGCTCGGTGATCGTCGAGGCGCCCTGCTGGAAGCTGCGGGAGAGCACGTCCTGGAACAGGGCCCGGCCGATCGCCTGGAAGTCGACCCCCTCGTGCTCGTAGTAGCGCGAGTCCTCGATCGCGACGACGGCGTTCTTCATGTTGGCGGAGATCTGACCGGAGCTGAGCAGGATCCGATTCTGGTCTGAGGTCAGGGTCCCGACCGGCTCACCCTGGGCGTCGAGGACGACGCTGTTCTTCGAGGCCTTGTACTGGGCGAAGTCGTAGATCGCCGGCAGGTCCTGGGAGACCGCCATCATCATCCCGAAGACGGTCGAGACCATGGCCAGGATCGCGAGGCCGGCGAGTACCAGCAGCACCCGCAGCCTCTTCAGCCGGGGCCGGCTGCCGCGGGGCGGCAGTGCGGGGGGCGCCGGCGGCGGTGGCAGGGAGCCGCCGGGTGGTCGACCAGCACCGCGTTCCTTGGCGCGGGCGCCGTTGCGACGCAGCGCGGCCGGCAGCTCGCGATCGATTCGCCTGGTACGGCGGTCGCGCGGCGGGGCCGGCGTCACGGTTGACCCGGCCGGGTCGCCGTTGGCGGACTCCTCGACAGCGCTGGCCGGTTCGGGTGTTCCCTCCTCGGGATGAGACGAGCGGCGTCCGGGCACGAACTCGGGATCGCTGTCGAACTCGAACTCGATCTCGGAGGTCTCGAAGGCGACCGGCTCCGGCTTGGAGTCCGGCTTGGGCTCGGTATCTTCGGCGCGCTCAGGGCGCGGCTCTGTGCGTCGTGAAGCCATCAAGTCGCGTCTGCGGGGAGGCCCAGCGAGAGGCGGCGCGAGCGCCGCGACGAGTGACCTGCGACGCCGGTGGAAGACAGCAAATCCAGGACCCTCCGAGCCGGGGGCGCAGTCTAGCATTGGCCTGGTGACGTTCCCGAGGGCCGGCAGGCTGCGATGACCACGCCCGCGGAGGCCACCGGCGGGCTGGTCCGCAACGCCGTCGACGTCCTGCCCGAGGGCCAGCTGCAGCGACAGCTCGAGGGCGACCGGCCGTTGCGGGTCAAATTCGGCATCGACCCGACGAGCGCCGACATCCATCTCGGCCACACAGTGGCGCTCTCGAAGCTGCGCCAGTTCCAGGACGCCGGCAACACGGTGGTCTTGATCATCGGCGACTTCACCTCCCGGGTCGGGGACCCGAGCGGCCGCTCGGCGCAACGCCCAGTCCTGAGCGAGGCGGAGATCGAGGCCAACGCTCGCACCTACACCGAGCAGGCGTTTGCCGTCCTCGACCGGGAGCAGACGGAGGTCCGTTTCAACAGCGAATGGCTGCGGATGGCGCCCGAGGACCTGCTCGGGTTGCTTGCGCGCGCAACGGTCGCGCGGCTGCTGGAGCGAGACGACTTCGAACGCAGGATGGAGGCCGGATCGCCGATCTCGGCCCTGGAGCTCCTCTATCCGCTCCTGCAGGGATATGACTCGGTCGCGGTCTCCGCCGACGTCGAGGTGGGGGGGACCGACCAGAAGTTCAACCTGCTGTTCGCCCGCGATGTGCAGGCCGCCTACGGGCAGGAGCCGCAGTCGGTTCTGACCCTGCCGATCCTGGTCGGGACCGACGGGGCCCAGAAGATGAGCAAGTCGTTGGGCAACTACATCGGCGTCTCGGAGCCCCCGGAGGAGATCTTCGGCAAGGTGATGCGGATCCCCGACGAGGCGATGGACTCCTACTACCGCCTCGTCCTCGGAGTCGAGCCCCCCGAGGATGCCGGGCCGCGAGACCAGAAGCGCGAGCTGGCGCGGCGCGTCGTCGCCCGCTTTTGCGACCAGGCGGCGGCCGAGGCAGCAGAGGCGCATTTCGAGCGCCTCTTCGTGCAGCACAAGGCGCCGGAGCAGATGCCGGAGGTTGCGATCCCGGCCGGCGCCGCGGTCCATCTCCCGGCCCTGCTGGCGGAGCACTTCGGGGTCAGCCGCAGCGAGGCTCGGAGGCTGCTGGCCCAGGGCGGTGTCAAGCTCGACGGCAGCGTGATCGATTCCGAGCATCTCGACTTCGAGCCGGCCGCTCTCGACGGCCGGGTTCTGCAGCTCGGCAAGCGCCGGCACGCCCGTTTTCGGGTCGGCTGAGGCCCGGCGGCGAGGACACCGCCCGGCGGGGTGCTTGAGCGGCAGGCGTCGCGACGCTATACTCCTCCGTCCTTTGGGGCAGGCTGCGGCCTGCACCACTGCACCGAGTGCGGCGAGTCCCGCCGCTCGAGGATGCAAGCGGTCTTTGAAAACTGAGCAGCGTGCACCCCGTGGGCTTCGGCCCGCGGGAGTGATCGAGCCCGGCCCGGCCGGCCGCTTCGGCGTGCCGCCCGGGTTGATTTTGACCCGTCATGCCGGTCGCCGTGGATGTGTACCCGGCGGCCACGCCAGGCATGACAGCTCTTCGAGAAGTACTTTCACGGAGAGTTTGATCCTGGCTCAGGACGAACGCTGGCGGCGTGCTTAACACATGCAAGTGGAGCGACGAACCAGGCTTGCCTGGGGCAAAGCCGCGAACGGGTGAGTAACACGTGGGTAATCTGCCCCGATGACTGGGACAACCCGAGGAAACTCGGGCTAATACCGGATGTGGTGAACACACACAAGTGAGTTCACTAAAGGAAGCTTCGGCCTCCGCATCGGGAGGGGTCCGCGGCCCATTAGCTTGTTGGTGGGGTCAAGGCCTACCAAGGCAATGATGGGTAGCTGGTCTGAGAGGACGATCAGCCACACTGGGACTGAGACACGGCCCAGACTCCTACGGGAGGCAGCAGTGGGGAATCTTGCGCAATGCGCGAAAGCGTGACGCAGCAACGCCGCGTGAGGGAAGACGGCCTTCGGGTTGTAAACCTCTTTCAGGAGGGACGAAGGTTCGCCGGTGAATAGCCGTGCGGATTGACGGTACCTCCAGAAGAAGCTCCGGCTAACTACGTGCCAGCAGCCGCGGTAATACGTAGGGGGCTAGCGTTGTCCGGAATCATTGGGCGTAAAGCGCGCGTAGGCGGCCCGGTAAGTCCGTTGTGAAAGTCAAAGGCTCAACCTTTGAAAGCCGATGGATACTGCCGGGCTAGAGTCCGGAAGAGGCGAGTGGAATTCCTGGTGTAGCGGTGGAATGCGCAGATATCAGGAGGAACACCGATAGCGAAGGCAGCTCGCTGGGACGGTACTGACGCTAAGGCGCGAAAGCGTGGGGAGCAAACAGGATTAGATACCCTGGTAGTCCACGCCGTAAACGATGGGCACTAGGTGTGGGAGGTGTCGACTCCTCCCGTGCCGTCGCTAACGCACTAAGTGCCCCGCCTGGGGAGTACGGCCGCAAGGCTAAAACTCAAAGGAATTGACGGGGACCCGCACAAGCAGCGGAGCATGTGGTTTAATTCGACGCAACGCGAAGAACCTTACCTGGGTTTGACATGTAGGTGACAGCCGTGGAAACACGGTCTTCCTTCGGGACACCTTCACAGGTGGTGCATGGCTGTCGTCAGCTCGTGTCGTGAGATGTTGGGTTAAGTCCCGCAACGAGCGCAACCCCCGTTCCATGTTGCCAGCATTCAGTTGGGGACTCATGGGAGACTGCCGGTGACAAACCGGAGGAAGGTGGGGACGACGTCAAGTCATCATGCCCCTTATATCCAGGGCTACACACGTGCTACATTGGCGCGTACAGAGGGTTGCAATACCGTGAGGTGGAGCGAATCCCACAAAGCGCGTCCCGGTTCGGATTGAAGGCTGAAACTCGCCTTCATGAAGTTGGAGTTGCTAGTAATCGCGGATCAGCAACGCCGCGGTGAATACGTTCCCGGGTCTTGTACACACCGCCCGTCACACCACGAAAGCGGGCAACACCCGAAGCCGGTGGCCTAACCCGCAAGGGAGGGAGCCGTCGAAGGTGGGGCTCGTGATTGGGGTGAAGTCGTAACAAGGTAGCCGTAGCGGAAGCTGCGGCTGGATCACCTCCTTTCTAGGGAGCTCACCACGTCGCCGGGGCATTCCGCCTCGCCGGCGAGGGAGCGGCGCCTGTACTCGAGCTCAGTGCTCGAGATGAGGCGCCTCCTGAAACGTCGACCGGGTTCGCCGGCGAGATCGCCTTCGGGCGGATCGCCGCCACGCTGCTCAGTTTTGAGAGACCGCCGGCGCAAGGCCTGCGCTGTGTGCGCCTCGGTGGACCTTGAAAACTGCACAAGCCAATATGGGTAATAGCGGCCTGAGCGCTTCGGCGCCCAGGCTGACTCACCGTCAAGATATGAAGGGCACATGGTGGATGCCTTGGCACCAGGAGTCGAAGAAGGACGTGGACGGCTGCGATAAGCCGCGGCGAGGAGCTGAACAGCCATTGACCCGCGGATCTCCGAATGGGGCAACCCGGCGCCGGTAATGCGGCGTCATCCAGAGGTGAATACATAGCCGCTGGAAGGCAAGCGGGGGAACTGAAACATCTAAGTACCCCGAGGAAAGGAAATCAACCGAGATTCCCTGAGTAGTGGCGAGCGAAAAGGGATCAGCCTAAACCTGGCAGGTGTAAGCGGGCACGCGTTGCCTGCCGGGGGTTGTAGGACATCATGCCCGAGCCGTGTCCGGCTCGGCGGCAGTTACCAAGTCAGGTGTTAGCCGAAGCGAATGGAACTTCGCACCAAAGAGGGCAATCGTCCCGTAGGCGAAAGCGCACTGACCTGCCGATTGATGTTCCTGAGTAGGACCGCACCCGTGAAACGCGGTCTGAACCTGGGGGGACCACCCTCCAAGGCTAGATACTCCCTGGTGACCGATAGTGAACTAGTACCGTGAGGGAAAGGTGAAAAGCACCCCTGAAGGGGAGTGAAATAGTACCTGAAACCACGTGCCTACAAGTGGTCGGAGCACCTTCGGGTGTGACGGCGTGCTTTTTGCATCACGAGCCGGCGAGTTACTCGTCAGTGGCGAGGTTAAGCGATGAGCGGAGCCGCAGCGAAAGCGAGTCTGAATAGGGCGACACAGTCACTGGCGGTAGACCCGAAACTGGGCGAGCTATCCATGGGCAGGCTGAAGCGGGGGTAAGACCTCGTGGAGGGCCGAACCGACCTAGGTTGAAAACTGGGCGGATGACCTGTGGATCGGAGTGAAAGGCTAATCAAGCCCAGAGATATCTGGTTCTCTCCGAAATATATTTAGGTATAGCCTCGAGTGATTGCGTTTCGGCCGTAGAGCACTGCTTGGACTAGGGGCCCTACCAGGTTACCGACTTCAGGCAAACTCCGAAGACCGTTACGGTTAACTCGGGAGTCAGCGTGCGGGGGATAAACTTCGTACGCGAGAGGGGAACAACCCAGACCATCAGCTAAGGACCCTAAGTGCTAGCTAAGTGGCAAACGATGTCCGAATGCAAAGACAACCAAGAGGTTGGCTTAGAAGCAGCCACCCTTGAAAGAGTGCGTAACAGCTCACTGGTCAAGTGTTCGGGCGCGGATAATTCAACGGGGCTCAAGCTAGCCTCCGAAGCTATGGGTGTGCAGGCCTGCGGGCTCTGTACGCGGTAGGAGAGCGTTCCAGTTGCATGAAGCCGTGGCGTGAGCCTCGGTGGAGCGTCTGGAAGTGAGAATGCCGGCATGAGTAACGATAGAGGGGTGAGAATCCCCTCCACCGATTGTCCGAGGTTTCCTGAGTAAAGTTCGTCTGCTCAGGGTTAGTCGGGACCTAAGGCGAGGCCGAAAGGCGTAGCCGATGGCCAACAGGTTGATATTCCTGTACCACGTCGAATCCGTTATGACCGATGGGGGGACGGGGAAGGGTAAGGGAACCCAGGCGATGGTTGTCCTGGGGCAAGCACGTAGCTAGTCGCTGTAGGTAAATCCGCAGCGGCGTTCTGACGCGAGGTGCGATGCCAGCTGGCTTGACCGCCGGCCAGTCCCCGATCCCATGCCTCCAAGAAAATCCTCTAGGCAGGATTCGCGTGCCCGTACCGATAACCGACACAGGTGGACATGTAGAACATACTGAGGTGAGCGAGCTAACCCTCGTTAAGGAACTCGGCAAAATCGCCCCGTAACTTCGGGATAAGGGGCGCCCCGGTAGGGTGAACTCCATACGGAGGGAGCCCGAGGGGGCCGCAGTGAATTGGTCCAAGCGACTGTTTACCAAAAACACAGGCCTCTGCTAAGTCGCAAGACGACGTATAGGGGCTGACGCCTGCCCGGTGCCGGAAGGTTACGCGGACCTGTTAGCTGTCCTTCGGGACGGCGAAGCAGTGAAGCTAAGCCCCGGTAAACGGCGGCCGTAACTATAACGGTCAACTTTGTAACGAGGCCGTTACAAAATCTGGCTATATGCTGGAAACTCTGAGTATCTGACCGGTACTCGCCGTACGATCAACACCATGGCGATCGTCGGCAGTGACAATTCGGTCAGTGCAGACAATCAGCAGGAAAGACTGTCGAGCGCGGAGCAGCTGTTCTGGTTCTTGGCTGGTCTGGTCGAAGGTGAGGGGAGCGTGCATCTTGCACTCAAGAGGCACCCGACCGTCAGGCTGGGCATCTATGTCCAACCGGAGTTCTTCATCTACCAGCACCGTTCAAGAGCCTCGCTTCTCGAGATGGCCCAAGAGTTCTTCGATGCCGGCCGGATTAAGCCCAAGCCGGGCAATCCGGACGTCCTCGTCTACTCGATCCTCTCTCGAGATCCATTGTCCGAGCGCGTCGTGCCGTTTCTGAAGCGCTGCATGCGCTTCTCGGCGCGTGGCCCGGACTACTCCGCTTTCATCGCCGCATTGCGATTGCTCGAATGCGGTTTCCACCGATCACCTGAAGGTCTGGCGCACATCGTCGAGCTTGCCTACTCCATGAATATGGCAGGCAAGCAGCGGCGGCTGGACAAGCAGGTGCTCCTCGACAGAATCCTCAGAGGCCATATGCCAGACGCTCCACGGTAGGAGCGAAGATATGGTCCGACCTCCATGGCGACATGGAGAGCTAGGCGGAACCGAAACGACCTAGCCACCCAGCGATGCTGGGGAGTAACACAAGTGCCTAAGGTAGCGAAATTCCTTGTCGGGTAAGTAACAACTTGCCCCGCCTGCTCGCGAGAGTGGGCCCGAGTATCGGCTCATATCGGGGAAGCCTTCCTGGCGACGTTTCAGCGTCGCGTCAGATGGTGATCCCGAGGGAAGTCCTAGTGACCCCGTAACGACTGATCCGAAAGGAGAGGCTCGCGGACACAGTGTCTGCGGGCAATACGCCGACCCTCGTCAGCACAGCCACTTCTAGGGAGCATTCGTCATCGACGACAAGCGATGACGTCCTACGGAAGGGCGGCGAGGTGAAGGGATAGTCTGCCCCCGTCGGAAACGGCGGGATTCATGGTGAAGTTCCGACCTGCACGAATGGCGTAACGACTTGGACGCTGTCTCAACGAGGGGCTCGGTGAAATTAAAGTCTCGGTGAAGATGCCGAGTACCCGCGGCTAGACGGAAAGACCCCGTGAACCTTTACTGCAACTTGATATTGGAGTCTGGGGTATCTCGCTCAGGATAGGTGGGAGACTGTGAACCGGTGGCTTTGGCCGCCGGGGAGTCAACCTTGAGATACCACCCTTGGTAGTCCGGGCTTCTAACACCGCGCCGTTATCCGGGCGGTGAACAGTGTCAGGTGGGCAGTTTGACTGGGGCGGTCGCCTCCTAAAATGTAACGGAGGCGCCCAAAGGTTCCCTCAGTACGGTTGGAAATCGTGCGCAGAGTGTAAAGGCAACAAGGGAGCTTGACTGCGAGACCGACGGGTCGAGCAGGAACGAAAGTTGGGCTTAGTGATCCGGCGGTTGCAAGTGGAAGCGCCGTCGCTCAACGGATAAAAGGTACTCCGGGGATAACAGGCTTATCGGTTCCAAGAGTCCACATCGACGAACCGGTTTGGCACCTCGATGTCGGCTCGTCGCATCCTGGGGCTGGAGTAGGTCCCAAGGGTTGGGCTGTTCGCCCATTAAAGCGGTACGCGAGCTGGGTTCAGAACGTCGTGAGACAGTTCGGTCCCTATCTGCCGTGGGCGTTGGAGAGTTGAGAGGAGTCATCCCTAGTACGAGAGGACCGGGATGAACGTGCCGCTGGTGTATCTGTTGTCCTGCCAAGGGCATTGCAGGTTAGCTACGCACGGAACGGATAACCGCTGAAGGCATCTAAGCGGGAAGCCGTCCTCGAGATGAGCTCTCCCATCCCCTAGAGGGAGTAAGACGCCTGGGAGACCACCAGGTTGATAGGCCGGCGGTATACATGCAGCAATGCATTCAGCCGACCGGTACTAATGCGTCGAGGGCTTGACGGATTTCTATTACTCCGGCTTGTGCAGTTTTCAAGCTCCACCGAGGCTTGGTCTCGCAAACTTTCGGTGGCGTATAGCGAGGGGGAAACACCTCTTCCCATTCCGAACAGAGCAGTTAAGCCCCTCAGCGCCGATGGTACTTGGAGGGCAACCTCCTGGGAGAGTAGGTCGCCGCCGATTCTTTAGCTACACAGAGCCGCCCTTCGGGGCGGCTCTCTTCGTTAGGCGGCCTCTGCCGGCTCCGGAAGGCCGTAGCGGGCGATCACGCGGTCGTAGTTGATCCGCAGCAGGCCGATCGAGTCGGTGACGTCGGCCTCGGTCTCGATCTTGCGCGCCGCCGGACCGGCCTTTCCCGGGAAGACCGGGTGGTCGACGATCCGGCGCTGCTCCTTCAACTCCGCCCAGACCTCCTTCGGGAAGCCGGTATGCAGTGCGTGGTCGCCGTGCAGGTGCCCGAGCTCGCGGCGGCCGAGCATGAAGGCGAGCCCGCCGCGGGCGTTGCGACCCATCACGACCCCGGGCCAGGAGGTGACCTCCTCGATGATTCGCTCGCTGGCGGTCTGGGTCTTGGTCATCGGCGGCCTCCGTTGTCGAGAATCGGCATCTCGGTCACCGTACAACTTCAAGTGTGCTTGAAGTCAAGGGGGCGACGAAGGCGTTTGGTGATCGGCGCGAGGGGGAATCCTCGGCCCAGCACCAAGGACTTTCAACCACGATTCAGGAGATAAGGGAGATCAGATGGTCGGAGAGATAATCGGAGCCGTGATTCTCGGCCTCTTGGCCGGATTCCTCGGCAGGGCGTTGCTGCCCGGGCGACAGCAGATGGGGTTGGTGATGACGATCATTCTCGGCCTGGCCGGGTCGTTGGTCGGCTACTTCATCTTCGCCGAGCTGCTGGGCATCGGAGACGACGACAAGTTCGATCTCGGCGGTCTCGTCGGAGCAATCATCGGAACCATGCTGCTCCTATTCATCTATGAGCGGTTCGTCGCCAAGGATCACGACAGATCGCGCCGCGTCTAGGTCTGGGCTAAGACCGGGCTGGGAGCCGACCAGCGCGATCGATCACCGCGAGCCGAGGCCCTGAGCCCCGGTCGCGGTGGCGTCGTGCGCATGGCGGAGTCGGCTCGGCGACCGGCTCGAACCCGTACTCGCCGAGGGTCGCGAAGTCGACCACCAAGTCGACGGCGTCGGCGAGCCGGTCGATGAAGCGTGTCTTTGACTCGAACATGGGTTCGCAACCTACGTGGGTACCCGGACGGATCCCGGGGTTTGCAGGGCTTCTTGCATTCACCGCCCACGACGGCCGAAGCTGTGGGCGACCGGAGCCACCGCCCGCAGCTCCGCCACCGCCCGTTCCCGCGCCTCGCGCAGCTCGTCTAGGCGTGGCAGACCGTCAGCCCGCTCCTCCTCGTCCTTGCCCGTCTCGCGCGAGGTCGGCGGCTCGATCTGGCGCACCTCGGCCAGCGGCAGGTCGGGCCGCTCCAGGACCCGCAGCTCTGAGACGACCACGTTGATCGCCCCCTGGCGCCGCTCCAGCCGCCCCTTTGCCCGCAGCAGCGGCGCCGTCCGCACGACCCCTCGAAAACGCTCGAAGACCGGCGGCGGCACGATCAGGTTGATCGTCCCGCTTTCGTCCTCGAGCAGCATGAAGACGATGCCCTTCGCGGTCGCCGGCCGCTGCCGGGCGACGACCAGCCCCGCGACCTCGACCACGCCGCCGTCTTCGGCCCGCTCCAGGTCTGTCCCCAGCAGGACCTCCTCGCCGAGCTCGCCACGCAGCAGCGCCAGCGGATGGTCGCCGAGAGTCATCCCGGTTGTGGCGTAGTCGGCCAGCACCGTCTCCCAGCGGCCCAGCCGCGGCAGCCGCGGTGCCCGCGGCGGCTCCAGCTCCAGCGCCAGCTGGGTCCCGTCCCCGACCGCCCGCCCGCCGGCAGCGGCCCCCAGTCGCCACAGCGCCGGCCGCCGCGCCGTCTTGGCCAGCTCGTCCAGTGCCCCCGACCAGGCCAGCCGCTCCAGCCCGTCCCGGCTCGCTCCCGAGCGCGAGGCCAGGTCGGCGATCCCGGCGTAGCCGCCGCCGCGATCGCGCTCGCCGGCCAGCGCCTTCATCTCCTCCTCCTTGACGCCCTTCACGTAGCCGAGCCCGACCCGCACCGCCAGCGAGCCGTCGTCCTCGACCCGGCAATCGACGCCGCTGCGGTTTACGTCGGGCGCCCGCACCTCGATCCCGCGTCGCTGCGCCTCGTGCACCAGCGCGTCCGGGGGATAGAAGCCCATCGGCTGCTCGTTCAGCAGCGAGCAGAGGAACTCGGGCCCGTAGTGGACCCGCAGCCAGGCCGACTGGTAGGCGAGCAGCCCGAACGCCGCCGAGTGCGCCTTCGGGAAGCCGAAGCCCGAGAAGCCGAGGATCTGCGCGAAGACCTTCTCCGCCACCTCCGCCGAGGCCCCGCGCTCGCACGCCCCGGCGATGAAGCGGTCGTGGTAGGCGCGCAGCGCCGCCTCGGAGCGCTTGCGGCTCATCGCCCGCCGCAGCCCCTCGGCCTCGCCGGAGGAAAAGCCGGCCAGCGCCATCGCCACCTCGATCACCTGCTCCTGGAAGACGATCGCCCCCAGGGTGTCGCGCAGCACCGGCTCCAGCGAGGGGTGGTCGTAGGGGATCTCGTAGCCGGGGTCCTCGCGCAGCAGCCGTCGGCGCTCGATGTAGGGGTGGATGGCGCCGCCCTGGATCGGCCCCGGCCGCACCAGCGCCACCTGCACGGTGATGTCGTCGAGGTTCTGCGGCAGCGTCCGCGGCAGCATCTGCATCTGCGCCCGGCTCTCGATCTGAAAGACCCCGGTGGTGTCGGCGGCGCGGATCGACTCGAAGGTCGGCTCGTCGTCGAGCGGGATCCGCGAGAGGTCGAGCCGCTCGCCGCGCACGCGGCCGATCTCCTCCACGCAGCGCTCGACCGCGGACAGCATCCCCAGCCCCAGCAGGTCGATCTTCAAAAAGCCCGCGTCGGCGCAGGAATCCTTGTCCCACTGGGCGATCTGGCGCCCCTCCATCGCCGCCGGCACGACCGGGCAGATCTCGACCAGCGGCCGGGTCGAGATCACCATCCCGCCGGGGTGCTGGGAGGCGTGGCGGGGCAGGCCCAGGGCTTGGCCCGCGAGCTCAACCAGCCGCCGCCAGCGCAGCGAGTCCGCCCGCCGTTCGCCGATCGCCCCGGCGACGTCGCGGCGGATCTCCTCGGCCCCGCCGTGGAAGTCGACCTGGCGCGCCACCCGCTCGATCTCCCCCGGCGGCAGCCCCAGCGCCTTGCCGAGGTCGCGCACGGCGCCGCGCGAGCGGTAGGTCGGGAAAGCGGCGACCAGCGCCGAGCGTTCGTGCCCGTAGCGCTCGTGCACCCGCGGGATCAGCTTCTCGCGCACGTCGCGGGGGAAGTCGAGGTCGATGTCGGGCATCGAGCGCACCTCCGCGTTGAGGAAGCGGCCCGGGAAGAGCTCCGCCTTGACCGGGTCGACGTGCGAGAGCCCGGTCAGATAGCAGACGATCGAGCTGACGCTCGAGCCCCGCCCCCTACCCGGGGGAAGCACCTGGCGAGCGGAATTCGCCCCCCGCACCTCGACCGCGACCTCGCGGGCCAGCTCCAGTAGGTCGCGGTGCAGCAAGAAGAAGCCCGAGAGGCCGAGCTTGCGGATCACCGCCAGCTCCTCCGCCAGGCGCCGCTCGGCCTCGGCGCGGTCCGGCGAGCCGGCGTAGCGGTCGGCGAGCAGCTGCGCAGAGAGCTGCGCCAGCTTGCGATCGGCGCCAGGGTCCTCGGAGCCCGGGTAGCGGTAGCCGAGCTCCTCGGTGAGGTCGAAGCGCAGCCGCTCGGCCAGTCGCAGCGTCTCCGCCACCGCCCCCGGATGCTCGGCGAAGCGGGCCGCCATCGCCTGCGGGGAGGCCAGCACCGAGGTCGAGTTGCCGCGCCGCTGCGGCTCGCAGGCGTCGAGCGTCTCCCCGAGCCGCACCGCGACGAGGGTGTCCTGCAGCCAGGCGCGGGAGCGGTCGTGGGCATGGACGTCGCCGCTGGCGACGCAGGCGACCCCGAGGCGCTGCGCGAGAGCCGCGAGCCAGCGGTTGCGGGCCCGGTCGCGGCGCCAGAACGGCCGCTGCAGCTCGATCCGCAAGCCGTCGGGGCCGAAGGCGGCGAGCAGCCGTCGCGCCATCGCCTCCGCCGCGCCGGTGTCGCCGCGCTCCCAGGGCGCGGCCACAGCCCCCTCGCGAGCACACCCGGAGAGGCAGACCAGCCCCTCGGCGAGCTGCTCGATCCGCTCCAGCGCCACCCACGGCTGCTCGGCCTTTCGCTGCCTGTTGTCGCGGGTGTGGGAGTGGGCCTCGGTCAGCAGCCGGCAGAGGTTGCGGTAGCCGGCCGGGGTCTCGACCAGCAGGGTCAGGTGGGCGCCCCCGGACACGGTCACCTCGGCGCCGGTGATCGCCCGCACCCCGAAGTCCTTGCAGGCCAGCGCGAACTCCAGCGAGCCCCAGAGGCCGTCGTGGTCGGTCAGCGCCATCGCCGGGTAGCCGAGCTCGGCCGCGGTGGCGGCCAGCTCGAGCGGGGTGGAGGCGCCGTCGAGGAAGGAGAAGGCGGAGTGGCTGTGCAGCTCGACGTAGGAGGGACCGTCGCCGCGGGTCCTGTCGCGGCGGACCCGCTTCCGGCTCTCTTCGCTCGCCGCAATCGGGCCACGCCGCACCACCCGCGGAAGAGACGTCACCACCCTGACCCGGCAGAGCCGGTTCGGTGACCAGAGGTGGAGCGGGGAACTCCATCAGCCGCGCTGCAGGTACCAGCGGCCTTCGGGCAGCTGCTCGAAGACGGTCACGTCGCGCCCGTCGGCGAGCACCAGCTCGTAGTAGCGACGCCGCAGCGGCCGCGGAGTCCACCAGCGGTCCTCGACCACCCATGCCTCCCGCACCGCCTCGACCTCGGTCTCGGCAAGCGCCAGCGGAAGCCCTTCCCGATCCGCCTTGACCTGCGCCCGCCTGGGGCGATAGAGGCGCCGCGGCCCCGGGCTCATCGCTCCGGGAATGGAGTCAGCATCGCCCTTCGCTCCGGCACCCGCGACTCCGGGTCGACCTCGAGCACCTTCAGCAGCGCCCCGGCCCCGGCGGCCGCGCGAGCCTGGCGCAGCGCCTCGGCGAGCCGCTGGCGCCGCTGCTCCTCGCCCCGCCGCGACAGCTCCAGCTGGTCACCGCCGTTAGGCCCGAGGCTCTGCGCGCACAGGCGCAGCGTCTCCGCCGGCCCGGGCAACGCGCCCAGCTTCGGCGCCAGGACCAGGCGCAAGACCTTCGCGGAGGCGCTGGGGCTGCGCAGCACCGCCTTCGCGCTCCAGCTGCCGCCGCCGGTCAGCCGCGCCTCGAGCGCCAGCGCCCGCACTGTCCTCTCACGACGGGCCGGGTTGGCGAGCAGGCGGTCGACCAGCAGCTCCAGCGCCCGCTCGAGCTGGCCGCCGCCGGCCGCCTCGGGCAGCTCCAGCGATTCGGCGATCTCCTCGCCCGGAGGACGGGGGTGGGGGGGATCGTCCTCGCCCAGCGCCAGGCGCCGCGCCCGCAGGCCGAGCTGCCCGAAGCGATCGGCGATCGCGGCAGCGGACAGCGCCGCCAGCGCCCCCAGCTCGGCGATCCCGAGGCGCTCCAGGGTGGCGACGAGGTCGAGCGCCTGTCGCTCCTCGCAACCCAGCCGGGGGGCAAGGGTCGCCACCGGCAGCGGCGCCAGGAAGGCCCGCAGCTCGCTGGCGCCGACCACGACCTCGCGCCCGCCGCGGGAGCGGCTGCGGGCGGTCGTCGCGGCCGCGTAGGCGGCAAAGCGGTTCGGCGCCGCTGCGACTCGCGCCGGCATCGCGACGGCGCGACGGGCGACAGCCAGCGTTCCGGTCAGGCTGTCGTGGAGTCCGCGCAGGCCGTCAGCACGGAAGAAGGCCTCGCCCGGACGCTGCGACTCGACCGCCGCTCCGATTCCCTCCAGCGCCCGCAGGGCCTTCTCCCATCGCTCCGCCGCCCGGCTTGGGTCCGCCGGCACGAGGAGGAGCTCGGGGCAGCGGGAGAGTGCCTCGCCGAGGCGCATTCCGGCCCGCACCCCGTGCGCCTCCGCCGCACCGGAGACGTCGCCGACGGAGAGGTTGGCGCCGGGCTCGGGCGCCAGCGCCGCCGGCTCCCGCAACAGCTCTCCTCGCTCACCACAGGCGGCGATCAGCGAGAAGCGGGGGACCAGCACGCATGCCACGACCATACGAACACATGTTCGTACAGAGGAAGGAGAGAGTCAAGCCTTGCGATGATGGCTTAATGCAATCGCCACGTCTGCGGGCCGCGCTCGCACTTGTCCTGGCGACGCTGGCCCTCGGCGCCTGTGGCGGTGACGACGATGCGCCGAGCACCGAGCCCGAAGGCCGGATCGAGCTGCCGGCCGGACACGGCTCGGTGGCCGTGATCGACGACTGGAGCCGGACCCTCAGCGACGGCGACATCGAGGGCGCCGCCGACTACTTCGCCCTGCCCAGCGTGGTCTCCAACGGCACCCCGCCGATCGAGCTCTCGACCCGCGACGAGATCGTCGACTTCAATCGCGCCCTGCCCTGCGGCGCCGAGCTGGTCGGCGCCCGCCCGCTCGGCCGATTGATCGCCGCCACCTTCCGCCTCACCGAGCGCCCGGGCGCCGGCGAATGCGGGCCCGGGACCGGCAACCTCGCCCGCACCGCCTTCCTGATCCGCGACGACGAGATCGTCCAGTGGCGGCGGCTCCCCGACGCGCGGCTCGAGCAAGACGAGCCGAGCGGGCCGATCGTCTAAAGCCGGCTTCCGGCGGCGCGATAGCGTAGGCCCGAACGGCCCGATGGGCGGGCCGCTGGATCGGGAGCCGCTGATGACGACGAGGGAAGACTTCACCGACGAGGAATGGACGCGGCTCGAGCGATCGCCGATCGTCGCCGGGATGGCGATCTCGCTCGCCGACCCCGGCGGGCCGATCGAGGCCGTCAAGGAGTCGATGGCGACGCTGAAGACGGTGACCGAGGCCGCGCAGTCCGGCGACCAGAGCGAGCTCGTCGACGCCGTCGCGAAGAGCTTCGCCGAGAAGGCTCAACAGCGACAGAGCCCGCTCGGCGACTTCAAGCCCCGCGGCGCGATGGCCGGAGAGGAGATCCTCGAGGAGCTGCGGGGCGTGAACGCCCTGCTTGCGGAGAAGGCCACTCCCGAGGAGGCCGCCGGCTTTCGCGAGTGGCTTCTCACCGCGGCGCAGCGGTCAGCCGATGCGGCCAAGGAGGGTGGCTTCATGGGGTTCAAGGCGGAGCGGGTAAGCGAGGGCGAGCAGAAGATGCTCGACAAGCTCCGCGAAGTCCTCGCCTAGGCGCCCCGGCCGGCGGCGCTGAAGCTGCTGAGGATGGTCGAGGGGAAGGCTGCGGGATCGGGCTCGGAGTGCAGCTCGACCCGGTTCACCCACTTGACCCACTGAAAGCCGCGCCGGCCGGGGGCCACCAGCCGTAGCGGCGCGCCGTGTCCGTGGGAGAGGGGCTCGCCGCCGACCCTGGTCGCGAGCAGCATCTCCCGCGCGTCGTCGATCGAGAAGCTCCAGCGATACCCCGTCACCGAGACCACTCGCAGATGTCGCGCTGCCGAGCGCGCTTGCGAGCGATCGATCAACGACCCGAGCCGGACGCCGCGCCAGCGCTGCTCGGAGTAGAAGCCGCCGGTGCAGTCGAGCGTCGCCACCAGCTCGTCGCGGCCGTCGAGCTCCTCCAGCGGCAGCGACAAGGCTCGCTCGACCTCGCCCTCGACGGCCAGCCTGTAGGGATCCGGCTGGAGCGGCTGCGGGTCGTCGGCGACCCAGGACGTGGTCGGAAACGCGTTGCCCGCAAACGAGTCGGCCTCATAGGAGCCGGTGAAGCGCCGGTCCGCGCCCGGCAGCCCCAGCGCGGCTGCCAGCGGCCGCTGCACCCGCCAGGCGATCAGGCCGCCGAGGCCGATCGCGGCGGCTTCGAGAAGCTGGCGGCGGCCGGCGACGTCGCGGCGGCGAGGCGGCTTGGCCCTCAGGGCCAGGTGGATCGCCACGGCGGCAGTCAGCAAGATCCCGAGCAGCGTGTGCCAGGCGAGCAGGGTGTAGCCGGCCAGGCCCAATGCTCCGAAGCTGGTCCAGACCCAGCCCGAGAGCAGGGTCAGGCCAACGAGCAACAGCACCGAGAACCCGGCGAGGGTGCGGCGATCCCAGCTCGCGGGATCGAGCAGCCGCCCGGCCACGCGCCGCAGCTTCCAGCCGAGCAGGAAGGCAAGCGCGCCGCCGGCGATCCCGTGACTGGCGAACACCCACGCGTTCGCCTCGCTGCCGCTGAACCAGGTCAGCAGTCCGGTCGCGAAAAGGAGCGAGACGAGCAGCGCCAGGCTCCAGTCGGTGCCTCGCGGGGTCACTTCAACAGCGATTCTAAGAGCGGCTCTTCCAGGCCTCCAGCTTGGCCTTCACCCGCTTCACCGTCTCGGCGGTGAACTCGCTCGTCGAGGCGTGGCCGCCGAGGTCGGGGGTGCGGATGCCGGCGGCGGTGCACTCCAGCACCGCCTCGTAGATCGCCCGCGAGGCGGTCTCGGCCTCCCGGTGACCCTTCTCGGCCGCGTAGTGCAGCAGCGCCGCGCAGGCGAGGATCATCGCCATCGGGTTGGCGATGTCCTTGCCCAGCAGCGCCGGCGCGGTGCCGTGGGGAGCCTCGGCCATCACCGCGGTCGGGTTCAGCTCCGCGTCGAGGGCGAGCAGGACCGACTCGGCGCCGGCGATCGAGCCGAACAACGGCAGCACCAGGTCCGAGAGCAGGTCGCCGTCGCGGTTCAGGCAGGGGATCACCATCGGCTCCGTCGGCCGCGCCGGTGACCAGCCCGGCCAGGGTGGCGTCGATCAGCACCGGCTGGTAGGTCACCTCGGGGTGGCGCTCGGCGGCGGCGTCCATCTCCTCCTTCAGCATCCCCTCATAGACAGGGCTGACCGTCCACTTGGGGCCGCCGTAGACCTTGCCGCCGATCTTCTGCGCGGTGCGGAACGAGTACTCGGCGACGGCGCGGCAGTTGGAGCGCAGGATTCGCTCGGTGCGGTAGGCGACCTCGTCGCCGTCCATCGGCTCGCGCCACTGCTCGGCGCCGTAGGCATCGCCGGTCGCCATCCGGCAGACCGAGATCGGATGATGGACGCCGGCCACCGGCGTCACCCCCGGCAGCCGCCGCCCGGTGCGGATGATCACCTCGCCGTCGATCTCCTCGCGCAGGATCCGGTTCGGGCTGCCGACGTCGTCGGCTCCCTCGGGGGTGATCGTCGGCGCCTTGAGGCTGAGGCCGGCGGCCGCCATCGCCTTCGCCGCCTCGTGGACGACGCCGTTGTCGGTCGCGCGACGGCTCTGCAGCGAGAGGTCGAACCGCTCCAGCTCCAGCTCGATCCCGAGCACTCCCGGGTCCAGCACCCGCAGGCTCTGCTCGAGCAGCTCCTGGCCGGTCTCGTCGCCTTCCAGCACGACTATCCTCAGCGCGTCCATGCCCGCACGAGCCTAACCCGCCCTTGAGCGCTGAGAAGTGCACCTGGTGCGGGGCCGACGTCGACGAGTCCGACGGCTTTCGCGCCTACGAGGCGGCAGGGGCGCGACGGGCGGTGTTCTGCCGGCTGGAGCACGTCGTCCCCTGGGCGATGCAGGGCCCGCACTGGGAAGCCGGTGAGCTGACCGAGCCCGGAGGCGGTCGACCAGGGCACACAGACCTGCGCCCACTGCGGCGCCGAGCTCGGCGAGGTGCACGTGCTGCTGGTCCGCCACCGCGGCGAGCACCGGGTCGCCGACGACTTCTGCTCGACCGAGCACATGGCCGAATGGGCCAAGGCCGGCGGCCGCTGGCAGTAGCCCGAATACGCGCTTGACGCGGTCGCGGCGAGCGGGGATGATCGACGCGGTGGCCCGCTGGGGGAAGCAGGTTCGATCGAGGGGCACGACCGGAGCCTTGCTCGGGCTGAGCGCGCTGGCGATCCATCTGCTCGCTGACCCTGGTAGGGACCTCCCGCTCCGCCGAGGACCTGTCGGGTCCCTACATCGTCCTCGAGGGGCCCCACGCCGGCGTGGGGCTGGAGGCCGATCGAAACGGCGCGGTCGAGCCCGGCGTGGGGGACCCGTTCAGCGCTCGCGGGTTCATCCGTAGCCCGGACGGGAACTGCAACTCGCTGCACTTCCGCGGCCGCATCGAGGGCGAGAGGTCCGGCGACTGCTTGCGGGTGGTGCCGGAGGCCGCGGGCCAGCCGCATGCTCATCGACCTCAACGAGGCGCTCAATGGGGAGGAGCTGGCGCGCAACGTCAACAACCGCAAGGCGCTCGAGGATCTCCGCTCCGCCCGCCGCAATCTCGAGCAGGCCTTCGACGCGATTGAGAAGGCGGCTCGGGCCGGGAAGATCGGCGAGGCGAAGTTCGAGCGCCTGAAGGACGACTTCGTCGAAGTGCGGCGCATCGACGAGGCAGCCGAGACCGCCCTGAAGCAGGGCCGCAGGCAAGAGGCTCGCCAGAAGCTGGAACGCGCGCTGGACCTAAAGCACGCGATCGTCGACGCTCAGCCGCGCAACCTCCTCCTCGCGCAGCCGCCGCAGCTGAAGCCGCTGCTGGCGGAGTTCACGCAGGCTCAGTCGCAGACGACCTACACCCAGCGAGCCACCAGTCCCGAGGGGCGCGACCTCAGGTATCGCTGGACGCTGGTCGTGCACAACGACTTCACCTGCATCAACTTCGAGCCCAACGAGCCGCGCGAGAACCAGGCGATCTGGCACCACGGCGACGACCAGGGCTGCAACCACAACCTCGAGGGCCCAAACGGCCACGTCGGCACGATCACGGTCGTGGTGACCGACGGCAAGTTCGAGTGCGTCGCCTTCTTCAACGGCAGCAGAGGCCCGAACGGCGGCAACCAGGGCCAGGGTCCGAGGCCGGCCCGCTGCCAGCCGATCTGAGCCGGTCGTGCCCGACTGGGACGACGTCGTCGCGATCGGGAAGCGATTCCCCGGAATCGAGGTCGGGAGCTGGTTCGGCACCCCGGCGCTGAAGGTCGCCGGCAAGGGCGGCCTCTGCCGGCTGCGCACCGACCCCGATGCGCTGGTCCTGCGGGTGATCGACATGGGCGAGCGCGAGGCGCTCCTGCAGGGCAACGCCGATGTGTTCTTCTCGACGCCGCATTACGACGGCTACCCCTACGTGCTCGTCCGGCTCGAGAAGGTCGACCCGGTGGAGCTGGCGGAGCTGCTCGAGGAGGCCTGGCGCCTACGGGCGCCGAAGCGCCTGATCGCCGAGTACGAATCCGCGGCTTAGCTCAGGCCGCGTAGCGCTCGGCGGCCCGCGCCCGCTTCTTCGCCGCCTCGACCTCGCGGTCCTTGGGCGGCGCCGAGGTGACAAGCGAGTCGAGCAGCTCGGTGGTGACTCGAGTCACCTCGTCGACGGCGCGGTTGAACGCCACCGCGTTGGCCTGCGAGGGCTTGGTGGAGCCGCTGATCTTGCGCACGTACTGGAGCGCAGAGGCGTGGACCTCGTCCTCGGTCGCGGGCGGTTCGAAATTGTGGAGAGTGCGGATGTTTCGACACATGCCCCTAAGCCTAGGGGACGGTCGGCGCTTGTCTAGCTCACCGCGAAGATCTGCAGCTGCTTCTCGCCCCGAGGCGTGCTCAGCCCCACCTGCTCGCCGGCGCGGGCGCCGAGCAACGCTTCGCCGATCGGGCTCTCGACCGAGATCTTCCCTTCGGCGACCGATACTTCCAGCGGGTGGACCAGGGTCACTTCCCTTGTCTCTCCATCGAAGCCGTCGCGGAAGCTGACCAGCGAGCCGACACCGGCCCGCTCGCCGCCGGACGACTCCTTCACCATCGCCCCCGCCAGATGGTGCTCGAGATAACGGATGCGGGCCTCGTTCAGCCCCTGCGCCTCGCGAGCAGCGTGGTACTCGGCGTTCTCGCTCAGGTCGCCGTGCTCGCGGGCGGCCTTGATCGCCGCGACGATCTCGGGCCTGCGCACCCTGCGGAGCTGCTCGAGCTCTGCCTCGGCCTTGGCCTTGCCCTCGGGGCTGATCGAGTTCTCGGGGGCGGGGTTACGGGCGCTCATGGGATCAAGCTACCGGGGGCAGGCGTCTCGCCGCCCCGCGCGAAGTCGAGCACCAGCCGTGCCGTCTCCGCCGGCCGCTCGACGTTGGGGGAATGGCCGGCGCCCGCGATCAGCCGGTTTGGGCGTCCGGCACGTCGGCGTAGGCGCTCAGCGCCTCCCTCGGCTCGTAGATCTGCTCCTCGGCGCCGAAGATGACCAGCAGCGGCACCCCGGCCGCCCCGATCCGCTCGTCCAGCGGCCGCTCGTCGGTGAAGTCGTCCTCGGCCTCCACGGAGTCCTCGTAGGAGGTGAATGTCATCCGCTCCAGGTCCTCGACGAACGCGTCGGGGACGTCGTAGCCGGGGGCAAATGCCTGCCCGAGGCCTTCCTTGACCAGGGCGTCCGGAGCCAGCCGCCAGGCAGCCTGGCCGACCACCGGCGCGTAGCTGAGCTTGGCGAGGAAGTCCAGCTCACCGAAGCTGCCGTCGGGCGCCTGGTCAACGATCACCAGGCGCCGGACCAGGTCCGGCGAGGTCTCTGCAAGCGCGGTGGCGACCGTGCCTCCGAGCGAGTGACCGACCACCGTCGCCTGGCTGACGCCGAGCTTGCTCAGGGCCCCCGCGACCAGCGCCGCCTGCTCTTCCATCGCATAGCCCGAGCGCGGCTTCTCCGAGCCGCCGTGCCCGAGCAGATCGATGGCGACGACGCGGTGGGTCCTGGACAGCAGCGGCACCATCGCGTCCCACCAGTCGATCGCGCAGGTGTAGCAGTGGATCAGCACGATCGGCTCCGCGGCGCCACCGCTGTCGAACACCTGCACATCGCCCCCCGCCAGCTCGAGGATCTGGCCGCCCTCGACCGTCACCTCGGCCGACTTCGTCTGCTGGTTGGTGACGACCGTGTTCAGCGCCAGCAGGATCGCCAGTGCGACGAGTACGCCGATCCCGATCTTGGCGCCGCGACCCATCAGCCGTCGGTGCCCTGCAGGCCAAGCTCGTCGGCGTGCTCGGAGAGCGCGTCGATCACTACCTGGATGTGCTCGTCCATCTCCACCCCGAGCTCCTCGGCGGCGCGCTGAAGCTGATCGCGGTCGACGGCCGCCGCGAACGACGGCTGCTTGAGCTTCTTGCGCACCGACTTCGGCTTCATCCCCTCGATCCCGGTCGGCCGCACCAGCGCGCAGGCGGTGACGAACCCCGACATCTCGTCGACGGCGTAGAGCACCTTGGCCATCAGCGTCTCCCGCGGCACGCCGAGGAAGTCGGCGTGGCCGGCGACGGCATCGATCACGTCCTGCGGGTAGCCGCGATCCTGCAGCTCCTTCAGCGCGTAGCGCGGGTGGCCCGTGTCGAGGTCGGGGTAGCGCTCGTAGTCGAGGTCGTGGACGAGGCCGGTCACCGCCCACAGCTCCTCGTCCTCCTCGTAGCGCCGTGCGTAGGCACGCATCCCCGCCTCGACCGCGAGCGCGTGCTTTCGCAGCGAGTCCGACTCGGTCCACTCGCAGAAGAGCGCCCAGGCTTGATCTCGGGTTGGAGCAGCCATCCCCACTGTTACCCTAGTCGCGCCTACGGGCGAGCCTGCCCGAGCCGCGCGCGTTCTCGCAAAAGACCGCTCTTTGCAGGCATTTCCAATGGAGAAATTCGTCATACAAGGAGGCGTGCCGCTGAGCGGTGAGGTCACCGCGGCCGGCAACAAGAACGCCGCCCTGCCGATCCTCGCCGCCTGCCTGCTGACCGAGGACGAGCTGCTGGTCCACAACGTGCCGCGGATCCGCGACACCGAGGCCCAGCTGGCGCTGCTTGAGCGGCTCGGCGTCGAAGTGATGTGGGTGGCCGACAACAGCGTCCGCCTGCGCGCCGCGACGATCGCCCGGGCGGAGGTCGACGAGGACCTCTCGAGCCGGATCCGCGCTTCCTTCTTGCTCGCCGGGCCGCTGCTGGCGCGCTTCGGCGAGGCGCGGATGCCGCCGCCGGGGGGCGACTTCATCGGCCGCCGCCGCCTCGACGCCCACCTCGACGCCTTCGCCGAGCTCGGGGCGCGGGTCGGCGGCGATCGCTGGATCGAGCTGGCGGCACCTCCGGACGGGCTGAAGCCCTGCGGGATCTTCATGGACGAGCCGTCGGTGATGGGAACCGAGAACGCCCTGATGGCGGCGGCGCTCACCCCGGGCCCGACCACGATCGGCAACGCCGCCTGCGAGCCCCACGTCCAGGACCTGGCCCGGCTGTTGACGAAGATGGGCGCCCGGGTCGACGGGATCGGCTCCAACGTGATGACGATCAACGGACAGGACTCGCTCGCACGGCGCCGAGCACACGATCTGTCCCGACCACATCGAGGTGGCCAGCTTCATGGCGCTCGCCGCGGCGACCGGCGGCGAGCTGCGGATCCGCGATGCCGAGCCCGACGACCTGATGATGGTCAGGCGCCAGTTCCGCCGGCTCGGCTTTCAGTCGATCGTCGAGGGCAAGGACGTGATCGTTCCCCCGGAGCAGAACCTGCGCGTGCAGGCCGACCTCGGCGACGCGATCCCGAAGATCGAGGACGGGCCCTGGCCCGCCTTCCCCGCCGACCTGACCTCGATCGCGCTCGCCCTGGCCACCCAGGCCGAGGGCGAGATCCTGATCTTCGAGAAGATGTTCGAGAACCGCCTCTTCTTCGTCGACAAGCTCGTCGCGATGGGCGCTCGGATCACGCTCTGCGATCCCCACCGGGCGATCGTCAGCGGTCCGAGCCGTCTTCACGGCGAGCGGGTCGAGAGCCCCGACATCCGCGCCGGGATGGCGATGCTCATCGCCGCCCTGGCCGCCGAAGGCACCTCCGAGATCGGCAACATCCGCCAGATCGACCGCGGCTACGAGCAGATCGACGAGCGGCTGCGCTCGCTCGGGGCGCATATCGAGCGGGTTTCCTCGGAAGTCCCTGCATAGGCTCTTCCGGAGGAACCGATGATCCATCCCATCCCACCCGGGACGCGGGACGTGCTGCCCGACGAGATGCGCGAGCTGCGCAGGCTCAACCTCGCCCTGATCGAGGTCTTCGAGCGCTTCGGCTACGGCGAGGTGCAGACGCCGACGATCGAGTACGACGAGGTGATGTCGCGCGGCGACGGGCGGACCGCTCGCGGCGCCTACCGCTTCTTCGACGAGGGCGGCGACCTGCTGGCGCTGCGCTCGGACATGACGATCCCGATCGCGCGCCTGGTCGCGACCCGTTTCGCGCAGGCGCAGCCCCCGTTCCGCCTCTGCTACATCGCCAACGCCTATCGGGCGATTCGTCCCCAGCGCGGGCAAATGCGCGAGTTCGCCCAGGCGGGGGTGGAGCTGCTCGGCGCGCCGGCGCCCGAGGGCACGGCGGAGGTGGTCGAGGTGCTGGAGGCGGCGCTCGATGCCGCCGGGCTGACCCGGGCGGTGATCGGGCTCGGCGACGCGGAGCTCTACCGGGCCCTGCTCACCGAGCTGGGCGTCGAAGGCGAAGCGCGCGACACCGCGCTCGAGAAGCTGGCGATCCACGACCTGGTCGGCCTGGAGGCCGAGCTGTCCGCCGTCGACGGCGTCAGCGACGAGCAATGCGAGACGCTTCTCGCCCTGACCCAGCTGCGCGGCGGGCGTGAGGTCCTCGACGAGGCGCGCTCGATCGGCGGCAGCGCCGTCGAGCGGGCCACGGCCCGCATCCAGGGAACCTTCGAGGCTCTGGAAGCACGCGACGCCGCCGCTCGGGTGCAGGTCGACCTCGGGCTGCTGCGCGACCTCGGCTATTACAGCGGCGCGATCCTCGAGGTCTATGACCCGGCGCTCGGCTACGTGCTCGGCGGCGGCGGTCGCTACGACGAGCTGACGGGGCGGTTCGGGCTCTCGCTCCCGGCCGCCGGCTTCGGCCTCTACCTGGAGCGCGTCCACGTCGCCCAGGCCGAGGAGGAGCGCTTGCGCTCGAGTGGGGGAGAGGGCGGATGAGCCCGCGGATCTCCGCCGCCGGGCGGGCCAAGTCCGACGGGCCGCTGAAGCTGGCGGTTCCCCGCGGAGCGCTGCTCGAGGAGACGATCGAAGTTCTCGAGCGGACCGGGGTCGACGTCTCGGGCCTGCGCGGGGACTCGCGCTCGCTGATCTTCGCCGGAGGGGAGATCGAGCTGGTGACGATGCGTCCCTCCGACGTCCCGACCTATGTCGAGGCCGGCGCAGCCGACGTCGGCATCACCGGCAAGGACGTGCTGCTCGAGCAGGGCGACCGGATGGTCTTCGAGCTGCTCGACCTCGGCTACGGCCGCTGCCGGATGGTCTTGGCGGCTCGCCGAGGCGACCCCAGCTTGGGCGAGGCGGAGCGACGTCTGGGCGCGATGCGAATCGCGACCAAGTACCCGCGCGTGGCCGAGCGCCACTTCGAGGACACCGGCCGCCGGGCCGAGGTGATCGAGGTCAAGGGGTCGGTGGAGCTGGCGCCGCTGGTCGGGCTCGCCGACGGGATCGTCGACCTGGTGGCGACCGGCCGCACCCTGGAGGAGAACGACCTCGAGGTCCGCGAGGAGATCGCGGTCTCGACCGCGCGCTTCGTCGCCAACCGGGTCGCCCACAAGCTGCGCGCGGCCGAGGTCGACGCGCTGACCGCGCGGCTGCGGGAGGCGACGCGATGAAGGTGCAGAGCTTCGAATGGAAGCGAGCCGGCCGCGGTGGCGACGGCGATCCGCGAGTGGTCGCTGGGCGCGGCGGGAGCGGTGGACGTGGAGCCGATCGAGCGTCAGGTTCGCGAGCGCGGCGATGCGGCGGTCCTCGAGCTGACCGGCCGGTTCGACGCCACCGAGCGACCGCCGGCAGCGCTGCGGGTCGAGCCGCGAGCGCCTCGAAGCGGCGCTGACCGATCTCGATCCGCCGCTGCGGGCGGCGCTCGACCTGGCCGCTGCAAACGTGCGGGCGGTCGCCGAGGCGGGGCTCGACTCCGAGCTGCGGACCGTCGAGCTGCCGCAGGGTCAGACGGTCGCGGTCCGGGAGGTTGCGGTGAGGGCGGCGGGTGTGTACGCGCCCGGCGGGCGAGCCGCCTACCCCTCCAGCGTCCTGATGGGCTGCATCCCGGCCCGCGGTCGCCGGCGTGGCGCGGATAGCGCTGGCCTCGCCTCCGGGACCCGACGGCGAGCTCGACCCGGTGACGCTCGCAGCGGCGGCCCTGTGCGGCGTCGACGAGGTCTATGCGATGGGCGGCGCGCAGGCGATCTTCGCGCTCGCCCATGGGACCGAGTCGGTGGCTCCCGTGGATGTGATCGCCGGCCCCGGCAACGCATGGGTGCGAGAGGCAAAGCGGTCGCGTCTACGGGCAGGTCGGAATCGACTCCCTCGCCGGCCCGTCGGAGTTGATGGCGGTCGTCGGCCACGACACCGATCTGGACTGGGCGGCGCTCGACCTCTGCGCGCAGGCCGAGCACGGCGCCGACAGCCCCCTGGTTGCAACGGCCGTCGAGGAGGCGGTGCTGGACTCCCTGGTCGACAGGACCACGGAGGCGGCCGCCGAGCGCCCGAGCGTCGCCGACGCGTCATTGGCGGTCGTCCACGTCCCCGACCTCGCC
Source organism: uncultured Actinomycetes bacterium (assembly GCA_963793785.1). GTDB lineage: Bacteria > Actinomycetota > Thermoleophilia > Solirubrobacterales > 70-9 > CAWCBH01. Next base: position 1,183,356 of record CAWCBH010000003.1, on the reverse strand, counting down.
GACGCGGTCGCGCTCGCGAACGCCTACGCGCCCGAGCACCTGCAGCTGATGAGCGAGGACGCGTACGCGCTCGTCGACCACATCAAGACGGCGGGATGCGTCTTCGTGGGGCCGGCGACGGCCACCGCGTTCGGCGACTACGCCGCCGGCTCAAACCATGTGCTGCCGACCGGCGGCGCCGGTCGCTTCTCCGGTCCACTGGGGCCGGAAACCTTCCGGCGCAAGATCGCCGAGGTTCGCGTTCCCGGCGACGCAGCAGAGGCTTTGGCTGCCCCCGTCGACGTTCTCGCCCGAGCCGAGGGCCTGCCGGTGCACGGGGAGTCTGCGAGGGTTAGGCGATGACGCGGACCGCGCAAAGGAAGCGCTCCACCAAGGAGACCGAGATCAGCCTCTCGCTCGATCTCGACGGCGGCGCGGCGAAGGTTTCGACCGGGGTCGGCTTCCTCGACCACATGCTCGAGCTGCTCGCCCGCCACGGGCGCATCGGGCTCGAGGTCGAGGCCAGCGGGGACCTGGAGACCGGCGCTCACCACACCACCGAGGACGTCGGCATCGTCTTCGGCCAGGCGCTCGACGAGGCGCTCGGGCGACCGTGCCGGGATCCGTCGCTACGGACAGGCGCTGGTGCCGATGGACGAGTCGCTCGGCGAGTGCGCGATCGACATCTCCGGGCGCCCCTATTGCGCCTTCGACGCCGATCTGCCGGCGACCACGATCGCCGGCTTCGACACCGAGCTGGCGGAGGAGTTCTTCCGCGCCGTCGCCAACAGCGGCAAGCTGACCCTGCACCTGTGGGTCCGCTCCGGCACCAACGCCCACCACATGATCGAGGCCTGCTTCAAGGCCTTCGCGCGGGCGCTGCGGGTGGCCGTCTCGGTCGATCCGGACGAGCCCGACGTGCCCTCGACCAAGGGAACCCTGAGTGACTAGCAGCGGGCCGCGCATTTGCATCCTCGACTACGGGATGGGCAACCTCCGCTCGGTCGAGAAGGCGCTCCAGCGCGTCGGCGCGGAGCCGCTGATCAGCGCCGACCCCGAGCCGGCCCGAGCGGCCGACGGGATCGTCCTGCCGGGGGTCGGAGCCTTCCCGGCGGCGATGACCCGGATCCGCGACCTCGGCCTCGATCAGCTGCTCGAGGATCGCGACGTGAGGGCGAAGCCGATCCTCGGCATCTGCCTCGGCCTGCAGCTGCTGTTTGCCTCCTCGACCGAGCTCGGCGGCGCCCGCGGGCTCGACCTGCTCGAGGGAGAGGTGACCGAGCTGCGCTCCGGATCCCTGAAGGTGCCCCACATCGGCTGGTCGCCGGTTCGCTGGGAGCGCTCGTCCCGGCTGGTCGAGGGAATCGCCGCCGAGACGCCCTTCTATTTCGTCCACTCCTTTGCCCCTCGCCCCGCCGACGGGTTGGCGCTCGGCAGCGCCTCCTACGGGGAGCGATTCGCCTGCGCGGTCGAGTCCGAGAACGTCTTCGGGGTCCAGTTTCACCCCGAGAAGTCGAGCGCTGCGGGGCTGCGCCTGCTCGCCAACTTCACCCGCATCTGCGCGGCGGCGCCGGCGCCGGCGTGATCCTCATCCCGGCGGTCGACATCCGCGACGGGCGCGCGGTCCGGCTGCTGCAGGGCGACTACGAGCGCGAGACCGCGCTACGACGCCGACCCCACCGACGCCGCGACCCGCTGGCACGAGGACGGCGCCCGCTGGCTGCACGTGGTCGACCTCGACGGCGCCCGCGAGGGGGAGCCGCGAAACCTCGAGGCGCTGCGCAGGATCGTCGCCGCGGTCGACTGCCCGGTGCAGGCCGGAGGCGGATTGCGCGACCGCGATGCGGTCGCCGCGGCGCTCGCCGCCGGCGCCCAGCGAGTCGTGATCGGAACCGCAGCCCTGCGCGACCCCGCATTCCTCGCCGCGATGCTCGAGGAGCACGGCGACCGCGTCGTCGTCGCGGTCGACTCCCGCGCCGGGACCGTGGCGCTGGCGGGCTGGACGCAGAGCAGCGAGACCGATCCCCGCGCCGCCGTCGCGGACCTGGCCGGGCGCGGGGTGGCTCGATTCCTGTTCACGCCGATCGAGGTCGACGGGACGATGGCTGGTCCGGGGATCACCGAGATGCGGCAGGTGGCAGACGCCAGCGAGGCGAGGATCCTCTACTCGGGCGGCGTCGGCGACCTCGACGACCTTCGCTCGCTGGCTGCCGCGGCCCCCGAGAACGTCGAAGGGGTTGTGGTCGGAAAGGCGCTCTATGAGGGCGCCTTCACCGTCGCCGAAGGCGACCGGGCGCTGAACCCGGCCTAGGGCCCTTTACGGCTCCGCCCTCGGCGGCTATCGTCGCTGCGCGGACATGACGTTCCGGCTCTTCCCGGTGGGCGAGGGATCCGCCCGGACAGCGATCGCGCTGTGGGTGGGGTTGATGCTCGTCGCAACCGCGTCGCCGGGGCAGGCCGGAGCAAGCGCCACCCAGCAGCTGTTGATGGAGGAGGACCATCACCTGCTGCAGCGCTCGCGGCCCGAGCAGATCCGAGCCCTCGACCAGATGCAGGACCTGGGGGTGGACAAGATCCGGGCGGTCGTCTGGTGGCGGTACCCGCTGGCCGACCGGTCGGCGCGGACCAGGCCCAGCGGCGATCCCGCCAACCCCTCCTCGGCGCTCTACAGCCCCCGGCGCTGGATGATGCTCGACAGCCTGGTGCGGGAGGCACGCAGGCGCGGCATCGCCCTGATGCTCAATCCGGCTTCGGCCTCCTCGATCCCGGGCACGCTCCTGAAGCTGCCCCACTGGGCTCGCCTCGCCGACGGCTCCCCGCGGGTGCGCCAGTTCGCCAAGTTCGTTCGCGCGCTCGGCAGGCGCTACAGCGGTCGCTTCGTCCCGCCGGGCGAGAACCGGCCCCTGCCGCAGGTCGGCGAGTGGTCGCTCTGGAACGAGCCCAACGGCCGCACCTTCCTCTCGCCGCAGTGGAAGCGGATCGGCCGCGAGACGATCCCCTGGTCGCCGGTGCTCTACCGGCGCCTCTACGTCGCCGCCGCCCGGGCCCTGCGGCGAAGCGGGCATCGCGATTCCCGCATCTACCTCGCCGAGACCGCGGCCACCGGGCTGAGCGTCCCGGCCGGAGTCGGCTCGATGGCGCCGGGCCTGTTCGTTCGCGAGCTGGCCTGCGTGGACTCCGATCTGCGGCCCTACACGGGAGCCGACGCCGTTCGCCGTGAATGCGACGGCTATCGCCGCCTCGATGCCGACGGACTGACGACGCACCTCTACAGCGCCGCCAACGGCGCCGCGCCGGCCCTCAACCTCGATCCCGACCTCGACGACTGGACGGCCTCAGAGCCGGGCCGCCCGGCCGAGCTGCTGCGGCAGCTGGCCGAGAGCGGCCGACTGCCCGACGACCTTCCGGTCTACAACACCGAGGCAGGGTTCCAGTGGCATCCGGTGCGCAGGCCGCTGCTGTCGGCCTCGTGCGCAAGCCGAGAGCCTGAACGTGGCCGAGTACCTGCAGTGGCGGGATCCCGGCATCGCCAGCTTCGCCCAGTACCTGATCTACGACGACCCGTTCTGGAACACCGGGTTGCGATTCATCGACGGCCCCGCGAAGCCCGCCTACTTCGCCTTCCGGATGCCGATCGCCGTCCGTCCGAGCGGCTTCGGAACCGTGGAGGTCTGGGGAGCGGCTAGGGGCCGTCGCGCCGGACGGCTGACCGTGATCCTGGTCAACGGCCTGCCGCTTCGGACCGTGACCCCCGACAATCCTCGCGGCTACTTCAGCGTCACCATCGGCGGCAACGGCGGCACCGTGTTCCAGCTCCTCGACCCGCTGAGCGGACACCGCAGCCGGCTGGCGACGGCGACGGCCGGGCTCTAGCAGCCCTCGACTACCCTCGTCGCAATGGTCCTCAAGCGCGTCATACCCTGCCTCGACGTCGACCGCGGGCGGGTCGTCAAGGGCACCAACTTCGTCGGCCTGCGCGATGCCGGCGACCCGGTCGAGCTGGCCGAGCGCTACGACTCCGAGGGCGCCGACGAGCTGGTCTTCCTCGACATCACCGCCTCGCACGAGCGTCGCGAGACGATCGTCGAGCTTGCCCGCCGCACCGCCGACAACGTCTTCATCCCGTTCACGATCGGCGGCGGAATCCGCTCCATCGAGGACGCACAGGCGGTCCTCGACGCCGGCGCCGACAAGGTCTCGGTCAACTCGGCGGCGCTGCGCAGGCCGGAGCTGCTCGGCGAGCTGGCTGACCGCTTCGGCGCCCAGTGCGTGGTGATCGCGATCGACGCCAAGCGCGAGGACGGCGGCTACGGCGTCTACCTCGACGGCGGGCGGGTCGCCGCCGAGCGCGACGCGGTCGAGTGGGCGCGAGAGGCGACCGAGCGCGGGGCGGGGGAGGTGCTGCTGACGAGCATGGACCGAGACGGGACCGAGGACGGCTACGAGCTGGAGCTGACCCGGGCGATCGCCGATGCGGTGCCGGTGCCGGTGATCGCCTCAGGAGGCGCCGGCCGCCTCGAGCACCTCACCGCGGCGATCAGCGAGGGCGGCGCCGACGCGGTCCTCTGCGCCTCGATCTTCCACTACGGGACCTACCGGGTCCGCGAGGCGAAGGAGCACCTCGCGGAGGCCGGGATCCCGGTCCGGCTCTAGCGCTTGCCGCGCTTGCGCTGCCGGCGCTCCCTCTCGGCCTGCTTGGCCTGCTTGGGAGTGACCGGGTCGAGCGCGTGGATCGAGGAGTAGCCGGTCAGATAGATCCGCCGGCCGTCGGAGATCACCGGCATGTAGGCGCCGGTGGTGTACTCGAAGACCTTCTTGCCGTCGCGCAACCGGCGGCCGGTGGTGGTCGTCCCCTCGAAGGTCGCCACGTAGACCGTGTCGCCGACGATGCTCAGCGACCCGATCACCGGGCCCTGCGCCGACTCGACCCAGCGGGGGTCGCCGGTCTGGGCGTTGAGCGCGTAGATGTTGCCGTCGATCGAGCCGACGTAGACGGTCGGCTTGGTGTCCTTGGTGTTCGCCACCGCGGTGCCCGAGTAGACGTAGCTCCCGGTCGAGTAGGTCCAGGCCAGCTCGCCGGTCTTGGCGTCGAAGGAGTAGACGCGGCTGTCGTTGTTGCCGCTGTAGACGCGGCCGAAGGCGACCGCGGGGGTGGCGTAGAAGCGCCCGGCGACGCCGAGGCCGGGTCCGAGGGCGCTGGTCTGCCACTTGACCTTGCCGCTCGACGCCTTGATCGCCGACATGATGCCGCTGTAGTTGCCGACGTAGAGGATCCCGTTCTCATACGCGGGGGCCGCCTTCACCTCGCCTCCAGTCGGCGTGCTCCACTTCGTCTTGCCGGTCTTCGCGTTGAGCGCGAACAGCTCGCCGTTCTCACAGCCGAAGAAGACCTTGTTGCCGACCACGATCGGCGAGGACTCCGAGCGCCCCGGCAGAGATCGCTTCCAGATCGTCTTGCCGGTCTTGGCGTCGAGGCTCAGCGCCTGGCCCGGGGCGAGGTTGGTTATGAACAGGCGACCGCGGGAGTAGGCAGGGGAGGTGGCGTTGAGCTCGGCGACGTTGCGCTGCCAGATGATCTTGCCGCTGTTGGCGTCGAGCGAGAAGGCGCGGCCGTTGTTGTTGACGAAGAACAGGCGGCCCGAGCAGCCGAGCTTGGTCTTGCGGTCACAGAGCTCCTTCGAGCGGACGAAGATCGGCGGGAACTCGAGCAGCGGCCGGTCGCCGTACTTCCAGCGGCGCGTGAACGGCGGCTTGACCTTGTCGGAGGGCAGGAACCGGGTTCGCTGGCGGTCGTAGCCGAACATCGTCCAGTTGGTGGTCCTGACGACCGGCTTCGGCTGCTCCTCCTTGAAGACCACCTCCTCGCCGCGGTCGACGTCGTCGGGGCGCTTGAGGGCGTTGTAGGCGATCGCCGCCCCGATGCCGATGACGAGGACGGCGGCCCCGATCGCCGCCGCAAGCTTGCGGCGGTCGTGCCACCAGCGGGGGGTCTTTTCAGCTTCATCCGGCATCCGAAGAACGGGTCATGGTAGGGAAGAGCCCTTATGTCAAACCCGCTTCGAAGCGATAAAGACCTTGCCGCCGCCCTTGCCGATGCGCTGCCGGAGCTGGAGCGCCTGCGCAGCGCCGCCGGCGACGTCTCCCTGTATCTGGTCGGCGGTGCCGTGCGCGACCTGCTGCTCGGCGAAACGGCGATTCCGAACCTCGACCTGGTGGTCGAAGGGGACGCCGGGGCCGTCGCTGCGGCGCTCGGGGAGGAGGTGCTCGAGCACGAGCGATTCGCGACCGCCAAGGTCCGTTTCGGGGACCGCGAGGTCGACCTTGCCCGCGCCCGGGCGGAAACCTACGAGCACCCGGGGGCTCTCCCAACGGTGACCCCGGCCGGTCTTGACGAGGACCTTCGCCGTCGCGACTTCACGATCAACGCGATGGCGATCCCGCTTCAGGGCAAGCCCACCCTGATCGACCCCTGCGACGGCCGCGCGGACCTCGCCGCCGGGTTGCTCCGCGTTCTCCACCCGCGGTCCTTCGTCGACGACCCGACGCGCGCTCTGCGGGGCGCCCGCTACGCGGCTCGGCTCGGCTTCGATCTCGCGCCCGAATCCCGCGAGCTGCTCGGAGCCGTCGACCTCGGCACCGTTTCCGAGGACCGTCGGCTTGCCGAGCTGGCCAGGATCGCCGCCGAGCCGGAGGCCGTCCGGGCATTCGGGCTGCTCGACGAGTGGGGGTTGATCGACCTCGGGCCCGAGCGGCTGAAGCTGCTGGACGGGCTCGGCTCGCTGCTGCAGGGCCCTCCCTGGAGCGAGGTGGCGCGGCGCGACAGCACGCTCCTCGCGGCCGCGCGCGGTCAGCTCGGCCGGGCGCCGCAGCTCGCCGCCGCCCGTCCCGCCCGACCCTCGGAGGCGGTGCGGGCGGCCCGCGGCGCCTCCCCGGAGGAGCTGGCGATCGGCCGAGCCCTGGGGGGCGAGTGGCTCGACGACTACGTCGCCCGCTGGCGGTCCGTGGTGCTCGAGATCGGCGGCGACGACCTGATCGCCGCCGGGGTCGAGCCGGGGCCGGCCGTCGGCGCAGGGCTGGCGGCGGCGCTCGACGCCAAGCTCGACGGCGAGGCCTCGGGCCGCGATCATGAGCTCGCGGCGGCGCTTGCCGCCGCCCGCACTGAGTCATAGTCCCCCTGGTGCAGTGGCGAGAGGGGAACGGAACTCGCTGGCTCGAAGCCGAGCTGCCGGGAGCGCGTGCCGCCTTCTCGACCCGCCTCGGCGGGGTCAGCGAGGGCGCCTTCGAGAGCCTCAACTTGGGCATCCTCACCGACGACGACCGCCTCGCCGTGCTCGAGAACCGGGGCCGGCTTGCCACCACCGTCGGCATCGACCCGGCGCGGGTCGTGATCGGCCGCCAGGTTCACGGCACAGAGATCGCCACCCACAGGGCACCGCAGGACCCGGCCCCGTTCGCCGACCCTCAAGATGAGGTCCCGTTGGTCGACGGCCACCTCACCGCCGAGGTCGGCCTGGCGCCGCTCGTCTTCGTCGCCGACTGCCTGCCGGTTGCGCTCTCCGGCCCCGGCGGGCTCGCGATGCTGCACTGCGGCTGGCGCGGGATGGCCGGCGGGATCATCGGTCACGGGGCCGAGGCCGTGAGCGCCGAGGCGGCCGCGATCGGGCCCGGGATCGGGCCCTGCTGCTACGAGGTGGGGGAGGAGGTGACCGCTACCTTCGCGTCGCTTGGCGAGGGCGTCGCCGACGGGCGGATGCTGGATCTGGCCGAGGTCGCCCGCCGCCTGCTCGCCGAGGCCGGGGTGGAGGAGGTCGAGGCGAGCGGGCTCTGCACCTCCTGCGAGCGCGAGCTGTTCTTCTCCCACCGCCGCGACGCCGGGCGCACCGGGCGCCAAGCCGGCCTGGCCTGGATCGAGGCCTGATGCCGGGTCAGATCCAGGGCCTCGACGCCGAACGGATCGCGGACAACCTGGCCCGGGTCCGAGAGCGGAGTGGAGCGGAGGTCGAGATCCTCGCCGCGACTAAGTACGTGGCCCTGGAGGAGATGGGGACGCTCGCCGAGGCGGGCGTGCGGCTGGTGGGGGAGAACCGCCAGCAGGAGCTGAGCGCCAAGCGGGAGCGCTGGGGCGACGCCTTCGAGTGGGACTTCATCGGCAACCTGCAGAGCCGCAAGGTGAAGAGCCTGCTGCCGGCCTGCCGGCTGATCCACTCGGTGGCCAGCGAGTCGGCGCTCGAGCAGTTGGGGCGCCACGGCGGCGACGAGACCGAGGTGCTGCTTGAGGTTAACGTCGCCGGAGAGGAGGGAAAGGGCGGCCTGCCCGCGGCCGAGCTGGGCGAGTTCCTCGAGCGCTGTCCGGTCCGGGTCGGTGGGCTGATGACGATGCCCCCGTTCAGCGACGACCCGGAGGCGTCGCGGCCGCACTTCGCGCGCCTGGCGGAGCTCGCCGCCGAGCACCGTTTGCCCCGGCTCTCGATGGGTACCTCTCAAGACTGGGAGGTTGCGGTGCAAGAAGGGGCGACGATCATTCGTCTCGGGACCGTCCTCTACGGCTGAGATCACGGTCGTTTGCGGCATAATCCCTAGAGGAGTAGGCCTCTCAGACCCGAAAGACGTCGATACCCAATGGCCATTCGAGACACCTGGCACCGTGCAGCCGTCTACTTCGGCCTCGCCGAGGATCACGACTACGGGCCCGAGTACGACGACTACGACCCGGAGACATCCGGCGACGAGCCGCTGGACACCTCGCGTCGCGCCCGCGGCGGCGACGCGCCGGTTCGCCGCCTACCGACTGCCCGCCGCGCCCGCCGCGACGAGATCGACGACATCTTCGCCGACGACGAGCCGATCGCTTCCTCGCGCACCCGGGTCCTGCGCCCGGTCGAAGGGAACGGTGGCTCCGACGTCCAGGTGCACTTGGTGATCCCGCGCAACTTCAACGACGCCCAGCAGGTCGCCGACCAGTTCAAGCGCACGGTGCCGGTGATCCTCAACCTCCAGACCGCCGACCACGAGCTCTCGAAGCGGCTGATCGACTTCGCCTCCGGCCTCACCTACGCGCTCGACGGCGGCATGCAGCGGATCGCCGACAAGGTCTTCCTCCTCACGCCTCGCAACGTCGAGGTCTCGGCCGAGGAGAAGGCCCGCCTGATCGACAAGGGCTTCTTCAACCAGTCCTAGGGGCCCTCGGGGTCCGGCGAAGCGCCGATGGCGGAATCTGAGCTGGCCCTCGTCCGTCGTGCCTGGGATCGCTGGCTCGCCGGCGATCTGGACGGGATTTTCGAGCTTTACTCCGACGACATCTACTGGGACATGACCCACTTCCGGGACTGGCCCGAACCTGTGTATCGAGGCAAGGACGGCGTGCGGCGCTTCCTCGACGAGTGGCTCGAGGTCTTGGAGGACTACGAGGCCGGGGTGGACGAGATGATGGCGGCACCGGATGGGCGCATCGTGATCCTCGCCTGGCAACGGGGCAGAGGCCACACAAGCGGGTTAAAGGTGGAGTGGCAATGGGCACAAATCAATTCGATCGAGGACGGCCTCATCGTTCGCATCGATAACTACGACGACCGCGCTGCGGCGCTGCGCGAGGCGGGGCTGCCGGGGCGCGACTAGTCTGCGCCCGATGGTCGTCGGCTTCCTCGGCGCGGGAAACATGGTCGCTGCGATGGCCCGCGGCTGGACGGCGGCTGACGCGAAACCGGACCGGATGCTGTTCACCGACTCCGGCTCTGGCCGGGCCGGCGAGCTGGCCGACGGAGGTCGGTGGCGAAGCGGTCGGCTCGAACGAAGAGCTGGCGCAGCGAAGCGATCTGCTCGTCCTCGGGGTGAAGCCGAAGGACCTCGAGTCGGTCGCCCCGGGGGCGCAGGGCGCGCCGGCAGTGCTCTCGATGCTCGGCGCGACCCCGGTGGAGCGGGTCGCGGCGGCCTTCCCCGAGTCGGCGGCGATGCGGGTGATGCCCAACCTCGGGGTCGAGGTGGGCAAGGGGGTGATCTGCTTCGCTGCGGCGAGCGGCGTCGACGACGCCCTCAGCCGCCGCGTCGTCGACCTGCTGGAGTCGCTGGGTCGGGTGGAGGTGATCGAGGACGAGCTGATCGATCTCGCCACCGCCGCGATGGGCTGCCCGCCCGCCTACCTGGCGCTGGTGGTCGACGCGATCGCAATGGCGACCGCCGCAGAGGGGCTTGACCCCGAGCTGGCCCGCTCGCTGGCCGTCGACACCGCCGCCGGCACCGCGGAGCTGCTGCGCACCCGCGCGCCCGAGGAGCTGATCGAAGCCGTCGCCTCGCCCGGCGGCAGCACCGAGGCGGGGCTGGAGGCGCTTGACCGCGAAGGAGTGCGTGATGCGTTCGCCGCTGCCGTGGCCGCTTCGCTTGCGAGGATGCGCGGCGATGCCTGAGCTGCGCTACGCGATCACCCGCGGCGACGTCGCCGACTACGTCAGCGCGCTTTTCATCGTCTACATCATCCTCATCTTCGCCCGGATCCTGATCTCGTTCTTGCCCCGGGTCCCCTACAGCCGCCCGCTGCGCGCGGTGCTCGACTTCGTCACCGAGACGACCGACCCCTACCTGAACCTGTTCCGGCGCTTCCTGCCGCCGATCGGGGGAGGCGGCTTCGCGCTCGACCTGAGCCCGATGATCGGCATCTTCCTCCTCTTCGTCGCGCAGGCGGTGCTGGTCGGCCTGATCGAAGGGTGAGCGCCTTTCGGGCCGTGCCCTGGCGGCCGGCGCTGGCGCTGTGCGGGCTCGTCGTCGCGCTCGACCAGGTCGAGCAAGGCGATCGTCGAGGCGAACCTGTTCCTCGGCGAGGACGTCGACCTGATCGGCCCGCTGACCCTGACCAACGCCCACAACAGCGGCATCGCCTTCGGGCTCTCCGAAGGGCAGGGGGCGGGGTTGATCGCGCTGACGGTGGCGGCGCTGGCGCTGATCCTGGTCCTGTTCGCCCGCGAAGGCTCGCGCCCGGGGATGTGGGTCGCGATCGGCCTGCTGACCGGCGGCGCGCTCGGCAACCTCGCCGACCGAGTCCGCATCGACGCGGTGACCGACTTCATCGACCTGCCGGCCTGGCCGCCGTTCAACCTCGCCGACGTCGCGATCACCGCCGGGGTCGCCACGCTGGCCTGGATCTACCTGCGCGAGGAGCGACGCTGAGCGAGTCCGAGCTGCGAATCGTCTACGTCGACGAGGCGCTGGCGGTGGTCGACAAGCCGGCCGGCCTGGTCGTCCATCCGGCGCCTTCGCACCGGGGCGAGACCCTGGTCGACCTGCTCGGCGACCTGCTCGGCGGCGGCGAGGACCCCGGCCGTCCCGGGATCGTCCACCGGCTCGACAAGGGGACCAGCGGCCTGCTGGTAGTGGCGCGCACCGACGCGGCGCTGAAGAGCCTCCAGGCCGCCGTTCGCCGCCGCGAAGTGGAGCGGGCATACCTGGCGCTCGCCGTGGGACGGCTGAAAACCCGGACCGGGACGATCGACGCGCCGATCGGGCGCTCGGCCAGACAGCGCCACCGGATGGCTGTTTCGGGCGCCGCCTCGCGCGAGGCGCGGACGCACTTCGAGGTCCTCGAGCTGCTGGGCGCCGACAGCTACCTCGAGGCGCGGCTGGAGACCGGCCGCACGCACCAGATCCGCGCCCACTTCGCCGCCATCGGGCATCCCCTGGCCGGCGACTCGACCTACGGCGAGCCCGGCCGGCACGGGCTCGAGCGCCAGTTCCTGCACGCCCACCGGCTCTCGTTCGCGCATCCCGGCGACGGCAGGCGGCTGCGCTTCGACTCCGACCTGCCCGAGGACCTGCAACGGGCCTTGAGTCAGGCCCGCGACGGCTGAGATCGCGCCTGCGTAGACTCCGCGGCTCGGAAATCCAACCCCTCCTCGTGCAGCGGGGTCCTGCCCGGCGAAGTCAATGCCGGGTCCCGTCCAGCGGCGAGGGTCGCTTCAACCGATACCAAGGAGACCTTCGATGGCCGAAGCCGGCATCAAAGAGCTGCTGGAGGCCGGAGTCCACTTCGGCCACCAGACCAGACGCTGGAACCCGAGCATGCGCCGCTACATCTTCGGCGAGCGCGACGGGATCCACATCATCGACCTGCTGCAGACCCAGGACCTGCTCGAGAACGCACGGCGCTTCGCCGGCGAGCTGGCGAGCGGCGGCGGCACCATCCTCTTCGTGGGCACCAAGAAGCAGGCCCGCGACTCGGTCAAGGAATGGGCCGACCGCTGCAAGATGCCCTACGTCAACCAGCGCTGGCTGGGCGGCCTGCTGACCAACTTCAACACGATCTCGGCCCGGATCTCGCGCCTGCACGAGCTGACCGAGCTGCGCGACACCGAACGGCTGGAGCTGCTGCCGACCAAGGAGCGGATGGGCATGCAGGCCGAGCTGGCCAAGCTCGAGTACAACCTCGGCGGCGTACGTGACATGGAGCGGGTGCCGGAGGCGGTCTTCGTCACCGACCTGAAGACCGAGGAGATTGCGGTGCGCGAAGCCGCCCGGCTGCGAATCCCGATCATCGGCCTGGTCGACACCAACTGCGATCCGACCCCGGTCAGCTACGTGGTCCCCGGCAACGACGACGCGATCCGCTCCTGTGAGCTGGTGATCTCGACGATTGGCTCCGCCGTCGACGAGGGCTCCGGCGCCTGGCGAGCGCAGGAGGAGCGCCGCCGCGCCGAGGAGGAAGAGAAGCGGCGCAAGGAAGAGGAGGAGCGCCGCAAGCGCGAGGAAGAGGAGAAGGCGCGCAAGGAAGCCGAGGAGGCAGCCGCGGCAGAGGCCGCGGCGGCGCAGCAGGCCGCCGAGCAGGGCCAGCCGCAAGCTGCACCGGGCCAGCCACAGCCGCCACAGGCTCCCCCCGCCCAGGCGCCAGCCGCAACAACCAGCCCCGTCCGCAACCGGCCCCGGCCGCGACGCCGGAGGCAGGGGAACCCAAGTGAGCCCATCCGCCGCCGACGTGAAGGCGCTGCGCGACCGCACCGGCGCCGGGATGATGGACTGCAAGACGGCCCTGGCCGAGGCCGAGGGCGACGTCGACCGCGCGATCGAGATCCTGCGCGTGAAGGGGCAGGCCTCGGCTGCAAAGCGCGAAGGGCGGGGGACGAACGAGGGCGTCGTCTCCTCTTACGTGCACGCCAACGACAAAGTCGGGGCGATGGTCGAGGTCCAATGCGAGACCGACTTCGTCGCCCGCAACGAGGACTTCAAGGCGTTTGCCTACGAGATCGCCCTGCACGTCGCCGCGACGGCGCCGAGCTTCGTCTCCGCAGAGGAGATCCCGGCCGCCGAGCGCGAGGCCGAGCAGCGAGTTTTCGAGCAGAAGGCCCGCGAGGAGGGCAAGCCCGACGAGGTGGTCGCGAAGATCGTCGAGGGCCAGCTCGCGAAGTGGGCCAAGGAGGTGGCGCTGCTCGACCAGCCCCACGTCAACGCCGACAAGCACGACTCGAAGACGATCGAGGAGCTGCGCCAGGAGATCGCGGCGAAGACGGGCGAGAACGTCCGCATCGCCCGCTTCGCCTACTTTCGCGTCGGCGAGGCCTGAGCCGGGCGCGAGATAGGCTCGCCACCGCGCATGGGGGCTCCCGAGCCGAGATTTCGCCGCATCCTCCTGAAGCTCTCGGGGGAGGCGCTGATGGGGGACCTCGAGTACGGCACCGACGCCGGGCGGGTGACGCAGATCGCCGAGCAGGTGAGCGCCACTCGCAGCCGCGGCGTCGAGATCGCGATCGTGGTCGGCGCCGGCAACATCTACCGGGGGCTGGAGGCAGCCGCGCGGGGGATGGATCGCGCCACCGGCGACTACATGGGGATGCTGGCGACGGTGCTCAACGCGCTGACGCTGCAGGACGCGCTGGAGAAGGTCGGCGAGCACACCCGGGTCCTCTCGGCGATCGACGTCAAGGAGGTCGCCGAGCCCTACATCCGCCGCCGCTCGATGCGCCATCTCGAGAAGGAAAGGGTGGTGATCTTTGCCGCCGGGACCGGCAACCCGTTCTTCACCACCGACACCGCGGCGGCGCTGCGGGCGCTGGAGATCCACGCCGAGGCGATCCTGATGGCCAAGAACGGCGTCGAGGGCGTCTATGACTCCGACCCCGCAACCAACCCTGAGGCCACCTTCATCCCCGAGATCGGCCACCGCGAGGCGATCGAGCGCGACCTGAAGGTGATGGACTCGACGGCGCTCTCACTCTGCATGGACAACCACCTGCCGATCTACGTCTTCAACCTCGAGGATCCCGGCAACATCGACCGGATCGTCTCCGGCGAGCGGGTCGGCACCCTGGTCTCATAGGAATAGGATCGGGCCGTGGAGAACGAGCTGATCGACGAGCTGCTGGACGACGCCAAGGGCCGCATGCACAAGTCGGTCGATTCGACCCGCGGCGAGCTGGCGACGGTGCGCACCGGCCGTGCCTCGCCGCACCTGCTGGACCGGATCGTCGTCGACTACTACGGGACGCAGACGCCGCTCAAGCAGCTCGCCAACGTCGCCACCACCGACGCGCGGCTGCTGACGGTTACTCCATACGACAAGTCCTCGATCTCGGCGATCGAGAAGGCGATCATGGAGTCCGATGTCGGGCTGACGCCGTCCAACGACGGCAACGTGATCCGCCTCCAGATCCCCGAGCTGACCGAGGAGCGCCGCAAGGAGATGGTCAAGGTCGTCCACGGCGTCGCCGAGGAGGGCAAGGTCGCGATCCGCAACGTTCGCCGCGACGTCATGCACGATCTGCGGGAGCTGAAGAAGGAGGGCGACGCGGGCGAAGACGACGAGCGCCGGGCGGAGTCGACCCTGCAAAAGCTGACCGACGACGCGACCAGCGACATCGACGGACTGCTCAAGGGCAAAGAGGAAGAGATCCTGGAGGTGTGACCGCGTCCGCGCGGTACGTCGCCATCATCACCGACGGCAATGGTCGCTGGGCGCAGCGCCAGGGCCTGACGCCGCTGGAGGGCCACCGGGCGGGCGCCGACGTCGTCAAGGCCCGCCTTCGCGACGCGGTCGAGCTCGGAGTCCGCGAGCTCACTGTCTTTTCGTTCTCGACCGAGAACTGGTCGCGATCCGAGCAGGAGGTAGCAGGGTTGATGGCGATGTTCGGGGAGCGAATCGACGCCGAGACCCCGGAGCTGCACGAGGAAGGGGTGCGGATGCGGTTCATCGGCCGGCGTGAGGGAATCGCCCCGGACCTGGTTCAGAGGATGGAGTGGGCGGAGGAGATGACCTCCGGCAACGACCGCATCACCCTCTTCGTAGCCTTCAACTACGGCGGCAGGGCGGAGATCGTCGACGCGGCGCGAAGCTTCAGCGGTGAGTCGGAGGAGGAGTTCCGCAGCCACCTCTATGCGCCCGAGATGCACGACCCAGACCTTCTGATCAGGACCAGCGGCGAGATGCGGGTCTCCAACTACCTGCTCTGGCAGTGCGCCTACTCGGAGTTCGTCTTCCGCGAGGAGCTGTGGCCCGACTTCAGCCGCGAGGCCTTCGAGGCCTCGCTGAAGGAGTTCGAGGCCCGCCGGCGGCGCTTCGGGGCCAGGGCCTAGCGATGGAGCGCGGAGGCGGCCGACGGTTGCCACGGTGGCGGGCTCGCCGAGAGCCGAGCCTGCGGCGGGCCGAGCAGACGTTCAGCGATACAGAGGAATCGCAGGTCCTCGGCGGCGAGGAGCTGCTGGACGAGAAGGCGGCGCCGTTCGACCTCTTCGAGGACGAGCGGCCGCGCCCGGTCGAGCGTCCGCCGGCGCGGCGTCGCGGCAGCGAGACGGCCCGTCGCATCGCCGTCGCGCTCCCCTGGATCCTGTTTGCGATTGCGATCACGGTCGCCGGCGGACCGGTGTTCGCGGTCGCGATGGTCGGTCTCGGCTGGATCGCGCTGCGCGAGTACTTCGTGATGACCGCGAAGCTGCGGCCGATCCAGATCGCCGCCTACCTCGCGGTTGCCGGGATGATCGCCGCCGCCCACTTCGGGACCGCCTTCAACATCCTCCTCGTCGCCACCGCGGCGTTTCCGCTGCTGTTCGTCTTCGGCGCCGACCGCAACCACCGCGACGGGATCACGATCTCGATGGGGGTGACGCTGCTGGGTGTCGTCTGGATCGGGCTGCCCCTCGTCCACGCGGTGCTGCTGCGCGACCTGCCGCTGCACGGCGCGGCTCTGCTGATCGACGTCCTGGTCGGGACCTTCGTCACCGACACCGCGGCCTACGCCACCGGCCGCATGTTCGGCAGCCGCCGCTTCGCGCCCGAGCTGTCGCCCAACAAGACCGTCGAGGGGCTGATCGGCGGCTTCGTGATCGGGACGATGGGCTTCTGGTTCGCCGGCCTCTACCAGGACTGGCTCTCCGGCACCGACGCCCTGATCATCGGCGCCGCCGTGGCCGCCCTGGCGCCGCTCGGCGACCTCTTCGAGTCGCTGCTGAAGCGCGACCTCGGCCGCAAGGACACCGGCACCATCTTCGGCCCCCACGGCGGCCTCCTCGACCGCCTCGACGCGGTCTTCTTCACCGTCGTCGCCGGGTATTACCTGAGCGTGCTGCTCGTTTACTGAGCAGCAAGCTCCGTAGGAAGCGCTGCGGGCGGCGCTACTCCTTATCGCGCGAAGGGGAGCCCATGAGCCTCATGGACCTGATCGCGACAGGGCACGAGAGCTGATTGGCGGGGGCGTCGACGCCCTCGGCGAGGGCGCCGGCGACGCCGGAGATGCGTCAAGCGACGCGTCCGCGGCGTCGGAGCGTTAGCAAGCCCGACTCGCCGCCGCAAACTCATCGGTCGGCGCATGAGGCGGCAAGCGGGGGTCAGGCGGCGATCGTCTCGACCGGCCCCGCCCGCCGTACGGCGCCGGGCGGTGATCCCACGACGCGCTTGAACGCGCGCGCAAACGCGGCCTCGGAGCGATAGCCGAAACGATCCGCGAGTTCGGCCACGGTGGCGCCCTCGTCGCGCAGCGCCGCGGCGGCCAGGTGCATACGCCAGCGGGTCACGTAGCTCATTGCCGGCTCGCCGACGAGCTCGGTGAACCGTGCGGCGAAGGCCGAGCGCGACATCGGGATCTGGTCAGCGAGGGAGGCGACGGTCCACGGGCGGCCGGGCTCGCGGTGGATGAGCGAGATTGCGCGCCCGATCTGCGGGTCCCGCAGCGCCCCGAGCCAGCCCGACTGCGCCACCGGGTCGCTCTCCAGCCAGGCGCGCAGCGCTTGCACGACGATCACGTCGGAAAGGCGGGTGATCACGGTCTCGCCGCCGGGTCGCAGCCCCTCCGCCTCGAGCGCCATCAGCCGCAGGGTGGAGCGCAGCCACTCGAGCTGCGTCGGGCTCGTTGCCGGATCGAAGGTGAGGATTCGCGGCAGCACGGCGAGCAGCTTGCGGGCCGCCGGATGATCGAAGCGCACGGCGCCGCAGACCATGTCGGTGGATTCGCCGCCCCCGCCGTGGCGCAGGATCTCGTAGCGCTCGCCGAGCTGCTCGCGCTCGAGCTCGAAGATGCTCGGCGCCGGCGCATCGGGCTCGCTGCGCAGCCGGTGGCCCTCGCCGTGGGGGACGAGCGCCAGCTCGCTCGCGGCCAGGCGCCGCGGCTGGGCCTCTGGCGCCTCGAGCCAGCAGCTTCCGCCGGTGATGACGTGAAACCACAGGTAGCCCTCGAGCGGCGGCAGCTCGAAACCGAACGGGGCGGTGAGCTCGGTGCGGCAGTAGAAGGCGCCGCGCAGCTCGAGGAAGTGCAGCGCCTCGCCCAGCGGATCGGCGGCCGAGGGCCAGGGATCGGGATGCGTGGTCACCCCAGCAGCATGACACGGGTGGATCGAACCTCCAAGTCATGAGGACGAACGAGCATAAATCACGGACGCCACGTCATAGTAAGTCCCTGTCGCGCACCTCATACTGGATGGACTGCAATGACGTTTACCCAGGAGGAACGACAATGATCACCGTGATGGGAGCAACCGGAAACACAGGCCGCAAGATCACCGAGCTGCTGCTCGAAGGCGGCGAGGAGGTGCGCGCGCTCGGGCGCTCGCCGGAGAAGCTGGCCGAGCTCGACGCGCTCGGAGCGGAGGCCGTCGCAGGCGATGTCCGCGACGCCGACTACCTGCTAGGCACCTTCGCAGGCGCCGACGCGGTCTACACGCTCACCGCGCTCGATCCGACTCTGCCCGACTACCACGCCGACCAGGACAGGCGCGGCGAGGCGATCGCCTCGGCGATTCGCGAGAGCGGTGTGCGCCATGTGGTCGCGCTGAGCGCGCTCGGCGCCGAGCTGGCGAGCGGCAACGGGTTCATCGCCAGCCTGCACCGACAGGAGCGGCGGCTGCGGGCCCTCGACCGCGTCAACCTCATGATCCTGCGCCCCGGCGCCTTCTACGAGGGCTTCTACGCGGCGCTGGAGACGATCCGCCACGAGGGCGTGGTCGCCGACTCCGTCGCGCCCGAAGCGAAGGTGCCGATGATCGCCACCGCCGACATCGCCGCGGTCGCCGCCGGCGCGCTGCGCGAGCGGAACTGGAGCGGCGCCGTGGTCCGCGAGCTGATCGGCCCGCGTGACCTCACCTACGCCGAGGCCACGGCGGCGATCGGCGCGGCGATCGGCGAGCCGGACCTCGCGTACGTCCAGCTGCCCGACGAAGAGTTGGTGGCGATCCTCACCGAGGCCGCCGGGTTCTCGCCCGACTTCGCTGCCCAGTTCGTCGAGTTCAACCAGGCGCTGAGCGAAGGCAAGCTGCACTCGCTCGAGGGTCGCAACGAGAGCAACACGACCCCGACCGAGTTCGAGGAGTTCGCCGCTGAGTTGGCACACGCGTACGCGGCGACGGCGTAACGCTGTCGACCAGGGGGGAGGCCGTTCCGGCGCTGGCCTCCTCCCTCTACCCTCGGGCAGTGAGCGGGATCTCGGTGACGCGCAAAGGACGGGGACCGGAGATCCTGCTGGTGCACGGAGGTGCAAGCCCTGACACGACCTGGGGAGCGCTCGCGCCTCTCAGCGCGCGCTGGACGCTCGCCTCGGTCCATCGTCGCGGCTACCCCCCGAGCCCGGCGCCCCCGGATGGGCGCCAGGACTTCGAAGTCGACGCCGCCGACATCCTGCCGCTGTTGAGCTCGCGTCCCCACGTGATCGCCCACTCCTACGGCGTCCTTGGAACCCTGATCGCCGCGGCCCGGAGGCCCGAGGACGTGCGCTCTCTTACCCTGATCGAGCCCCCGCTCTTCTACCTGGCCTCCGGAGATCCGGAGGTCAACCGCCTGGAACGGATCGGAGACACGGTGCTGACCGAGGGCCTCGACGCCGATCCACAGACGCTGCGTGAATTCCTGCGCATGGCGGGCGCGCCGGGGGTAGATGACGGGCCGCTGCCGGAAGCGGTCGCAAGCGGCGTACGCCGGGCGCACGGCGGGCGCCTACCAGGCGAGGCCCGTCCGCCCCTCGAGCCGATCCGGGCAGCAGCCGTCCCGTCGCTGGTGGCGTCGGGGGGTCACACGCGCGGGCTCGAGCGCGTCTGCGACGCCCTGGCCGCCGCTCTAGCTGCCGTGCGGCTGGTCGCACCCGGCGCCGGGCATTTCGTCGCCGCAGCGCCACGGTTCGCAGAGCGGCTGGAGCGCTTCCTCGTCGCAAGCGGCTGACACCGATCCGGCTGGCTCGGTCCGTCCCGGGCGGCTACCGGGCCTCGCGCAAAGCAGCACCCAGCCCGAACCCGGCCTAGGACACGTAGGCCTTGCGCACCATCGCGGCCGTCCATCGGTTCGTACCGTGGGCCGGGGGGACACCCTTCCTGTTCAGGACCTCGGCGATCTCGGCGAGGGACTTGCCTTTCGCGAGCAGCGTCCGGATCTGCTTCCGCCATTCATAGTCCCGCTTGTTGCAATGGATGTGGGCAAGTCGAACGTTCTCGGGGCGGAGGTGCCCGCCGGCCGACTTGAGGACCGGGTAGTGGTCGGGCGAGGGGGCCCACTTGGTGCGTGGCGTCGTGACCTGATCGAACTCGCCACGCCCCTTGTGGTGGTAGCACTGCGGCATCTCGCACTTCACGGCGAGGAGCTGGCCGCGCTCGGCCAACTGCACGAGGACACCCTTGACACCGAGCCTGCGGAGCTCTTCCGCAACCGATCTATCCGTGCCGCCTCCAGCTGCTGCCGTCACCATCCGAGTCACCCTTCCTCGTGTAGTCGCCCAATCGGGCCTCGTGTATACGTCGCGCAAAGCGGAGGTTCGCGACTAACGACGTCGCCTCCCAAGCCTTCGCCCGACCAGTATCCCGCAGGCGATCCAAGCGGAATGTCGCTCTCGTCGATGTAGCTACTGCTTTCGCGTGAAAGCAAGAGCGGATTAACCTCGACCCGCGGTCCCCCGGCCCCGAAACGAAGTCGCAGGTGCCCGAAACGGGCCCCACCCTGCGCTGAGAGAGGCGGCGGGCAGCGAGGAGCCCTCCCTATCCTCTCTCGGCGATGAAGAAGGTCGTCATTCTCGGCTCGACCGGGTCGATCGGCACGCAGGCGCTGCAGATCGTCGCCGCCTCGGATGAGCTGCAGGTCGTCGGCCTGGCCGCCGCCTCGAGCTGGGAGCAGGCCCTCGCCCAGGCTCGCGAGCACGGCGTGCCGATGGTCGCTTTCGACGACCCGACAGCCGCCGAGCGCGCCCGCGGAGAGTGGAGCGGCAGGGTGCTGGACGGGGAGGAGGGCGTGCGGGAGCTGATCGCCTCCAGCGAGGCCGATCTGGTCCTGAACGGGATCGTCGGCGCCGCCGGCCTCGGTCCGACGATCGTCGCGCTCAGCGAGGGGATCGACGTCGCGCTCGCCAACAAGGAGAGCCTGGTGATCGGCGGTGAGCTGGTGACCGCGCTCGCCGAGGGCACCGGCGCGCGCCTGCTGCCGGTCGACTCCGAGCACTCGGCCCTCTTCCAGCTGATCAACGCGGAGCCGCCGGGAACCATCGAGCGTCTGGTGCTGACCGCGTCGGGAGGACCGTTCCGCGGCCGCACCGACCTCGGCGACGTGAGCATCGAGGAGGCGCTCGCCCATCCGACCTGGGAGATGGGGGGGAGGATCACGATCGACTCGGCGACGCTGATGAACAAGGGCTTCGAGATGATCGAGGCCCACCACCTGTTCGGCGTGCCCGTATGAGTCGATCGAGGTCGTCGTCCACCCGCAGTCGATCGTCCACTCCCTGGTCGACCTCAACGACGGCGCCACGCTGGCCCATCTCGGCTACCCCGACATGCGGGTGCCGATCTCCTACGCGCTCCACTTCCCCGAGCGCGCCGACGTCGACGTGCCGCGGCTCGACCTCGCCGCCGTCGGAACGCTGAGCTTCGAGGACCCCGACCTGGAGACTTTCTCCTGCCTGCGGCTGGCGCGGGAGGCGGGCGAGGCGGGCGGGACGGCACCCTGCGTGCTCAACGCCGCCGACGAGGTCGCGGTGGCCGCCTTCCTCGCCGGCGCAGATCCCTTTCACGGCGATCGCCGAGGTGATCGAGCGCACCCTGGACGCGATGCCGGCCCAGAGCGTCGGGCATTTCGAGGACCTCTTCGCCTGCGACGCGGAAGCTCGCGAGCGAGCTGGGGAGCTGGCCAAGGAACTGGCACCCGCGTGAGCTGGTTCCTGGCCTTCGCCGGCTTCGCGGCGCTGATCATCCTGCACGAGGCCGGGCACTTCGCCGCCGCGAAGGCGACCGGCATGCGCGTGGAGCGCTTCTTCCTCTTCTTCCCGCCGAAGCTGGTCTCGGTGAAGCGCGGAGAGACCGAGTACGGGGTCGGGGCGATCCCGCTCGGGGGCTTCGTGAAGATCAGCGGCATGAACCCCGACGAGGAGCTGCCGCCGGAGGTCGCCCACCGCGGCTACTACAAGCAGCCGGTCTGGAAGCGGATCGTGGTCATCGCCGCGGGCCCGTTCGTGAACATCGTCATCGCCTTCGTGATCTTCTTCGCGCTGTTCGCCAGCAACGACCTCGCCGAGCCGACCAGCATCGTCGGCTCGGTCGAGGCGGGCTCGCCGGCCGCCGGGGCGCTGGTCGCCGGCGATCGGATCGTCTCCGTCGACGGCCAGAGCGGAGACCAGACGGAGCTGGCGGAGCAGATCAACAGCCACGAATGCGCCGGCGAGGCCCGCCAGGGCTGCCTCGCGGCCACCCCGGCGCTCGTGAAGATCGAACGCGACGGGCAGACCCGCACCCTGGAGATCCGGCCCGCCTACGACTCCGAGGTCGAGCGCAACCGGCTCGGCTTCAGGTTCCGCACCAAGCGGGTCGACCTCGGGCCCGCCGGCGCCGCCGAGCGCTCGGTCGACGAGATGTGGTTCATCTCCACCAAGACCGTGGAGGTGATCGCGCGGATCTTCGACCCCGAGCAGCGCGAGCAGGTCTCCGGCGTCGTCGGCAGCTACAAGGTCACCCAGGAGGCGATCGACTTCTCCGCCCAGCGGGCGCTGCTGCTGCTGGCGGTGATCAGCCTCTCGCTGGGCCTGATCAACCTGTTCCCGTTCCTGCCCCTCGACGGCGGCCACATCTTCTGGAGCCTGGTCGAGAAGATCCGCGGCCGGCCGGTCGCCTTCAGCACCATGGAGCGAGCCGGCGCGGTCGGCTTCGTGCTGGTGATCATGCTGTTCTTCATCGGGCTCTCCAACGACATCGGGCGGCTCACCGGCGAGGGCTTCGAGGTGCGGTAGTTTCTCGCTGCAAGGACCGCGAAACGAGGAGGAGAGCGGTGGAAGTAACGACGGCTGAGCGCTACGCGAGCGGCGGCCCGGGCAAGGAGCCCGAGCACGACAACGTCTACCACGCCTTTTTGGCGACCACGGAGCGGCTCGGCGACGACGTCGCGATCCGCACCGAGGACGACAGCGTCTCCTGGAGCTGGAACGACCTCGCCGCGAAGGTGAAGCGGATCTCCGGCGGGCTGGCGGCGCTCGGCGTCGGCAAGGGCGACACGGTCGCGATCATGCTCAACAACCGGCCCGAGTTCATCCCCTGCGACCTCGCCGCCGTCGCCCTCGGCGGCGTACCGTTCTCGATCTACCAGACCTCCTCACCGGAGCAGATCGCCTACGTGGTCGGCGACGCAGCCGCCAAGGTCGCGATCGTCGAGACCGCCTTCCTCGAGCAGTTCGAGGAGGCGCGCAAGGACCTCCCCGAGATCGAGCACCTGATCGTGATCGACGGCGACGGCGACACGACGACCCTCGAGGACCTCGAGCAGCGCGACCCCGACTTCGATCCCGCCGACGCGGCCGCCGACGTCGGCCTCGACGACCTGCTGACCCTGATCTACACCTCCGGCACGACCGGGCCGCCGAAGGGCGTGCAGCTCACCCACCGCAACCTGATGGCGCTGACCTACTCGGTCAAGGACATGATCGAGCTGCCCGAGCGCGGCGGCAAGATCATCTCCTGGCTGCCCGCCGCCCACATCGCCGAGCGCGGCGCCCACTACTACCTGCCGGTGACCCGCGGCCTCAGCGTCACGATCTGCCCCGACCCGCGGCGGATCGTCGAGTTCCTGCCGCAGGTGAAGCCGACCTGGTTCTTCGCCGTGCCGCGGATCTGGGAGAAGCTGAAGGCCGGGATCGAGGCCCAGCTCGACGGGCTGCCCGAGGAGCAGCGCGGCCCCGCCCAGCAGGGCGTCGCCGCGGCGATCAAGAAGGTCCGCCTCGAGCAGGCCGGAGAGGACGTTCCCGACGAGCTGGCAAAGGGCGTCGAGCAGGCCGACGAGATGCTGTTCAGCAAGCTGCGGGCAAAGCTCGGCCTCGACGAGATCGTGGCGGTCAACGTCGGTGCCGCGCCGACCCCGCTTGAGGTGCTGGAGTTCTTCCACGCGATCGGGGTCCCGGTCGGCGAGCTGTGGGGGATGTCGGAGACCTGCGGCGTCGCGACGCTGAACCCGCCCGAGAAGGTGAAGCTGGGCACGGTCGGCCCGCCGGTGCCGGGGGTGGAGCTGAAGCTGGCCGAGGACGGCGAGGTGCTGGTCAAGGCCGACTGCGTGATGCCCGGCTACCGCAACCTCCCCGACAAGAACGAGGAGACCTTCGAGGACGGCTGGCTGCTGACCGGCGACATCGGCGAGCTCGACGAGGACGGCTACCTGAAGATCGTCGACCGCAAGAAGGAGCTGATCATCAACGCCGCCGGCAAGAACATGTCGCCGGCCAACATCGAGTCGCATCTGAAGGCGTCCAGCCCGCTGATCGGCCAGTGCGTCGCGATCGGCGACCGGCGCCCCTACAACGTGGCGCTGATCGTCCTCGACGCCGACTACGCGCCGACCTGGGCGAAGGAGAACGGCCTCGAGGGCCGCTCGGTCGAAGAGCTGGCGACCGAGGAGGCGGCGATCGCCGCGATCCAGGAGGGCGTCGACGAGGCGAACGCGAAGATGGCCCGGGTCGAGCAGATCAAGAAGTTCAAGCTCCTGCCCGAGGACTGGGAGCCGGGAGGCGACGAGCTGACGCCGACGATGAAGCTGAAGCGGCGCCCGATCGCCGAGAAGTACGAAGCCGAGATCGAGGAGCTGTACGGCTCCTGACCCGTAGCGTCCTGGCGATGAAGAACCTGCTGCGGCGGGCGCCGCGCCCGGTCCGCGACGGCCTGCGCCGCGCCCGCAAGCGCTACCGCAGCGCCCGCTACCGAGCCCGCGAGCGGCTGCGGCCGCTGCGGATCGGCGACGGCGAGCTGGAGTCGGCGCTACGCGAGGCGGGGCTGGGGGAGGGCGACGCGGTCTTCTTCCAGGCGGGAATGGCGTCCTTCGGCACGATCGAAGGGGGGCCCGAGGCGGTGATCGAAGCCCTGGAGCGGATCGTCGGCGAGCGGGGGCTGCTGGCGATGCCCGCCTACCCGCTGACCGGCCCGGCGATCGAGCACCTGCGCCGCCACCCGGTCTTCGACGCTCGCCGCGATCCCTCCCGGATGGGGGCGGTCAGCGAAGCCTTCCGGCTGGCGCCGGGGACGCTGCGCAGCCTGCACCCGACCCACTCGATGTGCGCCCGGGGCGCGGGCGCCGAGACCGTCGTCACCGGGCACGAGATGGCGGCGACGCCGTTTGGGCCCGGCACCCCGTTCGTCGCCCTGCGCGAGCACGGCGCCAAGCAGGTCTTCTTCGGATCCGGCGTGCGGGCGATCACGATGTATCACTCCTTCGAGGTGGTTCGCGAGCCTCCGTACCCGATCGACGTCTTCTGCCCGGAGCCGATCCGGACCCGCTGCCTCAGCGCCGACGGCAGCGAGGTCGAGGTCTCGACCCTGGTCCACGATCCGCGGCTGGGGCCGGGCCGGATCGACGTCGATCCCGGCCTGGAGTCCGAGGTCCGCAAACGTCTCCTCGAGGGCGGGATGCGATCGGTGCGGCTCGGCAGGGGGGAGATCCTCTGCCAGCCGCTCGAGGAGATGTTCGAGACCTTCGAGCGGATGCTCGACGACGGGGTGACTATCTACGATCGGCGCCACCTCGAGGAAGCACGAAAGTGACCGAAGCAGAGCCCACAGCCGTCGAGCGGGTGCGCGAGCTGGAGCGCTTCGCGCTCGCGCGCCTGCCGAGCATGCAGTGCGCCGACGGCGTCTTCTGCCACGAGATCTCGGCCGAGAACGGCGGCCGCCCGCAGGGACGCTCCCTGCGCTACACGCTGATCGTCCTGATCGGCCTGCTGCGCGCCGAGGAGCACGACACCGCGCATCCGTTCCACGCCGGGGCGCTGCGGAGCAGGATCCTCTCCGAGCTCGGCTCCGAGGAGCTGACCGCGGGCGATTGCGGCCTGGCGCTGTGGGCGGAGTCGCGCGCCGACGGCACCGCCGCCGAGGAGCTCATCGCGGCGCTGAACCGGCGCCTTGGCGACCGCGGCTCGCTGGGGTCGCTGATCGGGCCCGAGCTGGCCTGGATCGTGATCGGGCTGGTCGAGTCCGAGGCCCGGCGCGAGACCGAAGCGGGACAGCGGATCCTCGCCGAGGCGCGGACCCAGCTGCTGGAGGAGCGCCGCTCGGATAGCGGCCTGCTGCTGCACACCGCTCGCGGACCGCGCCGGCGCTTCCCGAACTTCGCGACCCAGATCTACGGCGTCCTCGCCCTCTCGCAGCTGGCCCGGCTGCGCGACGACGCCGAGGCCCGCGAGGCAGGGCGGGCGGTGGGCGACCGCCTGCTGGCGCTGCAGCTGCCCGACGGCGGCTGGCCGTGGATCTACGACGCCCAGCGGGGCACGATCGTCGAGCCCTACGAGCTCTACTCGGTGCACCAGGACGCGATGGCCCCGATGGGCCTGCACGGCCTCACCGAGGCGACAGAGGACCTGCGCTACCGCGCCGCCGCCGTCTACGGGCTGGACTGGATCTGGGGCCGCAACGACCTCGAGGTGGAGATGCTCGACCGCGAGGCGGGAATCATCTACCGCTCGATCCGCCGCCGCGAGCGGGTCGAGCGCGCCTACCTCTACAGCCGCACGGCGACCTCGCTGGTCAAGCCGCCGAAGCTGAAGGACGCGCGCAAGACGCTCGAGGTCAACCGCACCGATCGGCCCTACCACCTCGGCTGGATCCTCGAGGCCTGGGTCGGCAAGGAGGATCTGGCCGACCTGGAGGCGACGCGGGGCTAGTTCGATTTGCGCCGCGCGGCTGACCTTTCGTCGCGGCTCAAGCTGACCCCTCGACCTCCT
This sequence comes from uncultured Actinomycetes bacterium, assembly GCA_963793785.1. Classification (GTDB taxonomy): domain Bacteria; phylum Actinomycetota; class Thermoleophilia; order Solirubrobacterales; family 70-9; genus CAWCBH01. The sequence goes on along the minus strand of CAWCBH010000003.1, from coordinate 1,156,765 downwards.
GCCAGAAGGCGTCGACGCGGGCGTTCCATTCGTCGGGGACCTCCTGGAAGGGCTGGTGGGCTTCCTCTTCCATGACCTCGAACCGGCGCCGGGAATCAGCTCGGCGACGGCGCTGGCAGAGCGGCGGCCGCGAGGTCTGGTGTCGCGACCGCCGGCGAGCACGAGCGTCGGCGCGGTGATCTCTGATAGGCGGTCAGTGGTGTCGTGGTCGACGAAGGCGTCGAGAAATCGCTTCAGGTCCTCGTTCGCCTGCTTGTGGGGAAAAGCGAGCACCTCCTCGATGATCTGGTCCACGGTCCCGTCGTTGTGCGCCCGCGCCGTGTAGATCCAGAGGAAGAACCCTCGAGGAATGCCCGCTCGGTAGGTGCGACCTCGACCAGCCAGCGGACGAAGTAGAGCCAGGAGCGAAAGTAGGGGTCCAATCACCGGCCAGCGTGCTCTGGAGGACGAGGCTGCGCACCAGTTCGGGGTGGCGGAGCGCCAGCTCCTGGCAGAAGATGCTGCCCCCCGAGAAGCCGGCGACGTGAGCGGAGCGGATTCCAGCGCCCGCAGCACCGCCGCCGCATCGTCAGCCATGGCCTCCACGGAGACCGGACCGTCGGGCATCGCGGTTCGCCCCGCGCCGCGATTGTCGAACGCGGTCAGCCGGTATCGGTCCGCGAGCCCGTCGAGCTGGAACTGCCACGACTCGACGGTGTCGCCGAGGCCGCCGATCAGCAGGACGTCCGGACCTTCGCCGACCTGCTCGGTCCAGATCTCGAGGTCTCCGGCTTGTACGTGCTGAGCCATGGCTGTTCTTCCTCAGCCCCTGACGACCCTGAAGGTGTCGACAGCCGGCGAGCGGTCACGGTTGCCCGGCCCGGTCGACCGCGCGGACCTTCACGTGTGTGAGGTCCGAACGAGAGGCGCCTGGTCGTGAACGGCGAGCGGCAGGAGCGAAACGACGCCACTGTCGATCTTGCAGAGGAACCTCGAACCCGGACTCGTCGGAGCCGAAACGAAGGGTCGGCGTGCGGTCGCGGGTGCGGTTCGCGGGCCGGCCGCGGAGCGTCGTCTGCGGCGGGTCGGTGTCCGGGCCGCCGCCGGCGCCGTCGCAGGGCTGCGGGCCGGGAGCGGCGGCGTTGTTGCGTGGCGAGGGCGTGCTGCAGGCGGCGAAGTCGGCGGCGCTGGAGTTGCTGTCGTCGGAGCCGTCGAGCGTCGTCTGGAGATCCGGCTCGCGTGATCGAACGGACCAGCGAGGAGCCGTCGGGAATCGCGCCCGCCGCGGAGCCGGCGGGGGAGGGGAGGGAGCCGCTGAAGGAGCCCCAGGAGACGCAATCGAAGCTGTCCCAGCAGGCGGCTCCGCCGGCCGGGCTCATCCCCGGCGCCGCCGCGGTCAGGTCGGCGCTGACCCCGAACTGCGTCTGCGCGGCGGCCGTCGCGATCAGGATCGATCGCTGGCTCTGTCCGTTGGCGACGGCGGCGGTGAAGCTGTAGGTGCCGGTCACCGAGCCGGCCTGGTCGTAGACCCGCACCTCGTGACCGCCGACGAACTGCTGGCCGCCGGCGTAGAGCTGCAGCTCGACGAACTCGGCGCCCGGGTCGGCGACGCTGCCCGGATAGACCTCGCGGACCGAGATCAGGTGCTGGGCGGCGCTTGCCAGCGGCGCCCAGGCCAAGAGCAGGAAGAGGGGATACTGCGGCAACTCCAGTCGTGCGTCTGCGAGCGATCCTCACAGCGTCTATTCGACCACGGGTGCCGGGCTCAGTCAAACTGGGAGCTGAAGTCGCGGTGCCGCCCCTACAGGAACGCTGCGTCGATCTCGTGGAGGGCGGGGTCGCTCTCACGGATCCACTTGCAAAACGCGACGCGATCTGCGCCCAGATGATCGGGGAAGGCCGCCTGCAGGTCGGGGCGCCGGCCGTACAGGGCGTTCCAGAGGCGGCTGACACGGCGGCGACGCCACCCCCGCCCATCCACCGGCTCGCAGAGCCACTCGCGGAAGCTGCCTTTGCCGACCGCGAAGGGGTTGCCGAACCGATCGGCGGTCTCGCCCAACTGGCCGTACACGAGTCGTGCGACCGCAGGGATCTCGACGCCGTCGTCAAAGCGCCCGAAGGAGTAGGGAAGCCGCAGCGTCTGTTCGGCGCCGGCGGCGCGAAGCAGAGAGGCGTAGCGTTCGAAGATTGTCGCGGCCGAGCCCAGGTCCCTCATGCTCAGGTCTTTCGCGTACTTCGAGGGCCGCTCGGGGTGTCGGGGGTCGAAGCCGCTGAAGTGAAACAGCCGACATGGCTCTCCGTTCACCAAAAGTGTCTCCCCGTCCATCCGCAGGGACCGCTCGGGAACTGTCCAGTAGGCGACGTTGATCGTTGGGTCTCGAATCACGACGAGATCTTCCGAGTAGCTCCCGACGAGGTGAAGCCAGCGCTGGTCGTAGTGCAGGCCATGCTCGATACCTAGCTGGGAGTGCGTCGCCAAGCGCATGCTCCACCGGTCCAGGAAGCGCCGAGCGGATTTTCCTTCTCCCAGCCCAACTACCCCGCCGTTCAACACGCCGCTGCGGAGGATGTTGAGCTCGCGCTGAATACGGTTGGCTCCGCTCGGCGGCTGTAGCAAGTGGGGCGTTACCGCGATGGATCCGCGACGCATCTCCTCAACGAGGACACCGAGGCTTCCCATCACCAGCATGTCCGAGTCGAGGAACAGCGCCTGGTCGAACCCGCGCTCGAGCAGCGCGTGCAAAACCAGCGGTTTGCTGCTCGTGGCCAGCTCCTTGCACGAGTAACGGAAGCATCGGCTAGTTAGATCGGAGACACCCAGATCCTCGAGTCGAAGCACCTCGAAGGGCTCGCTCCTCGGATCGAAGCAGGTGTCCGAATAGTCGATCACCAGCGTGTAGAGGGGAACGTCTGGATGATTTTCGCTCAGGGAATGGGCCAGCACCCGCGCATGCGCCAAGTAATTCGTGGCGACGACGGTGCATGCCGCGAGGCCTCTCATGCCGAGCCGGCTTGGGAGGGAGCGAGAGGACCCTCCACGCCGTGCTCCCGTGTCCCACTATGTGCGGCCCAGTCGTGAAACGCTTGCCGGTGCGTGCTGAGATGGTCTGGGAAGGCGCGCTGGAGGTCCGCCCGCCGGCGGTAAATGGCATCCCAAAGTCGGGTCACAGCCGGCTCGGTGTCGCACTCGTCCACGGGCTCGCACAACCAGTCAAGAAGCTTGTGCCTTCGTTGACCTCAAACGGGTCTCCGAACCGTTCCCGCCCCGCGTCGAGCTCGAGGTACAAATCGCGCGCGATGTCGGGTATCGATACTCCGTTGGCGAAGCAGCCGTAAGCGTACGGCCAGGTCCGCGTCGCGCGGACGTCGGCCGCAGCGAGACGCTGCGCGTAGGCCAGCCACACCTCAGCCGCCGCACCGATGTCGCTTAGGAGGAGATCGGAGTAGCGTGAGACGCGCTCGGGATCGCGCTCATCGAAGCCGCTGAAGCGGACAAGCGAGCAGGGAGACTCCCCGATCAGGACGCGCCCCTCGTGGATCCGTAGGGCGTACTGGAGAGGTTCCAGTGCCCCACGTTGCAGCCCGCGTCGCGGATCATGTGGGTTTCCTCGAAATAGCCCGGGGCGAGGTCGAGCCAGCGCTGCTCGAAGTGCATTCCCTCGCCTACAGCGAGGCGGCAGTGGTCTCTGACTCGGTCCTGCCACCACTCGACGAACTGCCGTCCCTGCGTTCGATCGGCCACCCCAACGAGCCCACCGTTGTAGAGCCCAGCCTGGAGGATCAACAGCTCGCGTTCTTCCGCGTCACATCCCGACAGCGGTCGGAGGAGGTGCCTGGTCAGGACGATAGAGGCCGTCCTAAGGCTGGCGAAGGCCTCCTTGAGCTCCCCGGTCACGAGGCTCTCCTGCTTGATGAAGAGAATCCGCTCGTAGCCCTGTTCGAGGAGGTGCCCCAGCAGGAACGGAGTCAGCGCATAGCTGAGTTGTTGCTGTCCTTACTGGAAGGTAAGGCCGCTGCGCGAGGCAAGGCCAAGGTCGCGCAGCTCCAGAACGTTGAAGGCTTCTGACGCCTCGTCGAAAGCCCCCTGTGGCTCGTCTGCAAGCAAGACGAGGACCGGGACGTCTGGATGATGCTCCGCAAATGAGGCCGCCACCACGCGCGCCAGCGCCCAACTTTCCTTCGTCGCGATGGTGCACGCCGCGCGGTCTCTCACTGCGCGTCTCTCCCCTCGCACGAGTCTTAGCGCTGACGACTCAGTGGTTCTCGCATTTGCCCAAGAACAGCAGCGTAGGCCATGGGCTCTGAAGCCAAAATCGACAAGCCTGCCGTCGCGTCCGCGCACCGCCGACGTAGAGCTGCAGCTCTACGAACTCGGCGCTCGGCTCGGCGACGCTGCCCGGATAGACCTCGCGAACCGAGATCAGGTGCTGGGCGGCGCTTGCCACCGGCGCCCAGGCAAGGAGAAGGAAGGCGGCTACTGCGGCAACTCCAGTCGTGCGTCTGCGACCGACCCTCACAGCGCCTATTCGACCACGGGCGCCAGGCCCAGTCAACGCCGCTTTCGGGCGCCGGGCGGTCGCTAGTCGAGGACTGCCGCGGCGGCCCCGGCTACGACTGCCGATGCGCCGGCCAGCACAACCGTTTGCCGAAAGCCGCGCTGCGGCAGATGGTCGCGGGCGCTCACCGTGCCGGCCAAGTCGATCAGGTCGGCCAGCGCCTGCCCACCGAGCCACAGCCGCGTCGCGGCTCCGTTCTCGCTCACCAGCGCCGTTGCGGCGCCGGCTCCCAAGACGACGTCACGAGCCCCGAGGGATCTGGTCAGCACCCCGACCCGCTGATAGCCGCCGGGCTCGCCGATCCAGGCCTCGCCGATCCGCCGCGGGGCGACGATCATCGCGACGCCGAACAGGGCGCGCGCGACCGACAATCCGGTTGCCGCGCGTCGAATCGTCGTCTCGAGCATCCTCGGCCGTTACCCGCCCATGGTGGTCTCGAAAACCGCTATCGGCGTTTACCCGTCGATCGTGGGTTCGGAGTACATTGCCACCGCAAACCGCCGTCGATTCATATGGGAGCACTTCATGCCGACCGTAATCGCGTATCACGAGATCGATGACAAGGACCACTGGCTTGCGTCCGATAATCGCGAGAAGTTTTTCGGGCCGCTGGGCGTCACCGGCATCCGCGAGTTCGTGGATCCGGAGAACCCGGAGCGCGTCGCCGTGCTGATGGAGATCCCTGACATGGACCGAGTCATGGCTGCGCTCCAGACCGAGGAGGCCGCTACCGCCATGTCGGAGGACGGTGTCCGGCCCGACACGCTTGTAATGCTCGTCGCCGCGACCTAGGCCTCGCCGGTCACCGGCGGCGGGCGGCACTCATCGACGGCTCCTAGGAACACGAGCCGCGTCGACGTCGTCGACCTCGATCGAAGCAAAATGGGTCGCGGCCATCCTCGGCGTCGGCTTCGAACACGCTCACTTGGGTGCTGCGGTTCTGCGCCGATGCCAGGGTCACGATCCAGCCCATGTCCATCGCAACATCGAGGTCGAACAGGCCCGTGTAGAACGCCTGCGTCGAAGCCGGATCGGCAGCGAAGAGGTTCGGGACGATCCTCCGCACGTCACGCGCGAGGCAAGGCGGCGGCTCGTCAGACGTCGGAGGGGTCGTCCTCGCCGTCGGCCTCGCCGCCGGGACCGCCGGAGGTAGCGCCGCCGGTGTTCTTGACCTGATCGGCGTCGGCTTCGCCCTCGTCGTTGAAGGGACCCTCGATCTGGTCCTCCTTCTCATCCTTATAGGCGTGCAATGACGTGTCGGGCATCTCCTCGTCGGGAGTGATGTCCTTGCCTTTCTCGTCGGGCATTGAAATCTCCTTGGTTGAGTCGGTTAAGTCGATCTGCGGCGATCAGTCGTCGTCGCGAGTCTCCTCGTTGGGCGCCCCGCCGTGTGCGGCCGTTCCCTGGCCGGAATGGGTACTCCCGCGCATCGGCTCGGACTCGCCCCCGCCAGCGCCGCCGGTCTGTGTGCCGAGACCGCGATCCCCCTCTCCAGGACCTTCTCCCGGTTCAGGGTTGTCTTCGGTGAGCGCGCCCTCTGCATCTTCGCCCTGCTCCTCGCTGCGTTCTTCTGGCTGCTCCTCTTGCATGCTCTCCTCCTCGCTTGCGGTCGAGCGCAGTGCGGCCCTTTCAGCTAGTACCCGCTGAGGAGCCGGATAGTCCGCCCAAGTCAAGGCAGAAGCGTTCCGCCCGGGGGGGTGACCCACAGTCGCTCTGCGAATCGTGCAACGTCCTCCGAGCCGAGGTCGGCGACCGTTCCGCCCGAGGCATCAAGGAGCTTCGCGAGCTCGATCCAGGCTGCCCTCACGGGGCCCACCTTGGCGTCGAGCCCGCCGCCGGAGACGCCGCGCAACGCCGCGGCCTGGGCCCTCGCGTCATCGGCCGTCAGCTCCCCGAACGCCCTGTATTCGCCGTTCGCGTAGACCTGGCGCTGGAGGAGGTCGTCGGCTGCCATTCGCGGCCATTGTCTCCTACGAAGCTGCTAATTCCGATCAAATTTGTCGCGCTTGACAGATTCAGAATTGAGAGTAGGTTCGCTGGACAGGCGTCAGCAACCTGATTCTGGAAGCGGCGGCCGTTGGGGGATTAAGGAGAAAGTCGTTCGATGTGTCTGGCGATTCCAGGCCAAGTGACCGGGATGGTCGACGAGGTCAACCGCCTCGCCGAAGTGGACGTTGCCGGCGTACGGCGCAACGTCAACATCGGCCTTCTCGACGAGAACGGGGGCGTCGGGACCGGCGACTGGGTCCTGATCCACGTCGGCTTCGCGATCTCGCAGGTCGACGAGGAAGAGGCGATCGCGACCCGCAAGATGCTCGAGGGCATGGGCGCCGACTACGAGGCCGAGCTCGAGGAGCTGAAGGCGAGCGTGATCGAATGAGGCTCAACCGGGAACGGCGCGAGTGACCGCCGGCCCCGTCTCCAGCTGTGATCACCAAAGCGGGGTGCATCACCTGTGGGGACGAGGCCGTCGAGATGCGCATCGAGCGCATCGACCGCGATCGCGAGCTGGCCCTCTGCAGCGCCGGGGACGGCTCCCAGGCGAGCGTCGAGATCGCGCTCGTGCAGCCGGTGAGCGAGGGCGACCGGCTGCTGGTCCACGCCGGCACCGCGATCGCCCACGCGGCCGAGGTGGGGGCATGACGATGAAGTACGTCGACGAGTACCGCGACGCCGGGCTCGGCCGCGCGGTGGCCGGCAAGATCCTCGCCTCGATCGAGCCCGGCCGCCACTACAAGGTGATGGAGGTCTGCGGCGGCCACACCCACTCGATCTACAAGTACGGGATCGACGACCTGCTGCCCGAGAACGTCGAGCTCGTGCACGGGCCGGGTTGCCCGGTCTGCGTGATGCCGATGGGCCGCATCGACGACGGCATCGCGATGGCCCGCGAGGAGAACGTGATCTTCACCTGCTTCGGCGACATGATGCGGGTGCCGGGCTCCGAGCAGACGTTCACCGACGCCAAGGCCGAGGGCGCCGACATCCGCATGGTCTACTCGCCGCTGGACGCGCTGCGGATCGCCAAGCAGAACCCCGACCGCGACGTCGTCTTCTTCGCGATCGGCTTCGAGACCACCGCGCCCTCCACGGCGCTGACCCTGAAGCGCGCCAAGGCCGAGGGCGTGCCCAACTTCTTCTGCATGTGCAACCACGTCACGATCGTGCCGCCGCTGCGGGCGCTGCTCGACTCGCCCGACCTGCGCCTCGACGGCTTCATCGGCCCCGGCCACGTCTCGACCGTGGTCGGCGCCCGCCCGTTCGAGTTCATCCCCGCCGACTACGGCAAGCCGATCGTCGTCGCCGGCTTCGAGCCGCTGGACATCCTCGCCTCGATCCAGATGATCCTCGCCCAGATCGCCGAGGGCCGCTGCGAGGTCGAGAACCAGTACCAGCGGGTCGTCCCCTACGAGGGCAACCTGGCGGCGCTGAAGGTGATGGCCGAGGTGTTCGAGCTGCGGCCGCACTTCGAGTGGCGCGGCCTCGGGTTCATCTCGCAGAGCGCGCTGAAGCTGACCGACGCCTACGCCGAGCTCGACGCCGAGCGCCGCTACGAGGTCCCCGGGGTGCGGGTCGCGGACCCGAAGGCGTGCCAGTGCGGCGAGGTCCTGAAGGGCGTGATCAAGCCCTGGGAGTGCAAGGTCTTCGGAACCGCCTGCACCCCGGAGCACGCGATCGGCACCTGCATGGTCTCCCCGGAGGGGGCCTGCGCCGCCTACTACAACTACGGCCGCTTCGCGCGCGAGAGGGAGCTGGTCTGATGGCGCAGGCGGTCAGCGCCAGGGAGGAACGGATCCTCGGGATCATCGAGACCGCCCGCGCGAAGCGGCCCCGCTTCAAGGACGAGACGGTGACGATGGCCCACGGCGCCGGCGGCAAGGCGACCCAGACGCTGATCGAGGGGCTGCTGGTGCCGGCGCTCGCCTCGGAGCCGCTGGAGGAGCTGGGCGACTCGGCCGTCGTCCACATCGACGGGCTTGGCCTGGCGATGAGCACCGACAGCTTCGTGGTCCGGCCGATGCGCTTCCCGGGCGGGTCGATCGGCGAGCTGGCCGTGAACGGAACCGTCAACGACCTGGCGATGGCCGGGGCGCGGCCGGCGGCGCTGAGCCTGTCGCTGGTGCTGGAGGAGGGCCTGCCGGCGGAGGAGCTGCGGGCGCAGGTCGAGGCGATCGCCGCGGCAGCGGCCGCCGCCGGCGTCGAGGTGGTGACCGGCGACACCAAGGTCGTCGAGCGCGGCCACGCCGACGGGATGTACATCTGCACGGCCGGGATCGGCAAGCTCGACGATAGAGCCAGCCTCTCGACCCGCTCGCTGCGCCCGGGCGACCGGATCATCGTCTCCGGCTCGGTCGGCGATCACGGCACCGCGATCATGCTCGCCCGCGGCGAGTTCGAGCTCAGCTCGGAGATCGTCTCCGACACGCGCTCGCTGTGGCCGGCCGTGGACGCGCTGCTCGACGCCGCCGGCGACGGGATCCGCTGCATGCGAGACGCGACCAGGGGCGGCGTCGCCTCGGCGCTGAACGAGCTCGCGCGCGCATCCGGAGTCGCGATGCTGGTCAGAGAGGGCGACGTCCCGGTCCACCCGTCGGTGGCCGGAGCGGCCGAGATGCTGGGAATCGACCCGATGTACATCGCCAACGAGGGCAAGTTCGTTTCCTTCGTCGATCCCGACCGCAGCGCCGAAGCCCTCGCCGCCCTTCGCGAGGTCGACGGCTGCGAGGACGCGGTTGAGATCGGCGAGGTTCGGACGGAGCCGCCGGGGATGGTGCTGGTGGAGACGGCCTTCGGAGGCAAGCGGGTGATGGACATGCTCGCCGGCGACCCGCTGCCGAGGATCTGCTGATGAGAACACCCCAAGACGACTTGAAGCGACCAAGCAGTAGAGAGGAGACCCACAGATGCCAGCGACCGAGTTCGTAGCCGATCAGGCCAAGACCGAGGCGGTCGAGGCCCACGTGATCTGGATGACGACGGGGTTGAGCTGCGACGGCGACTCGGTCGCGATGACCTCCGCCGTGGACCCGAGCCTCGAGGACATCGTCACCCAGGCGATCCCCGGGATGCCGAAGGTGATCGTCCACAACCCGGTGCTGGCATACGAGGTCGGCGAGGAGTTCATGCAGGCGTGGTATGACGCCGAGGAGGGCAATCTCGACCCGTTCGTGCTCGTCGTCGAGGGCTCGATCCCGAACGAGGAGCTGAGCGGCGAGGGCTACTGGGCCGCGATGGGCAACCATCGCGACACCGGCCAGCCGATCACCACCAACGAGTGGGTCGACCGGCTGGCGCCGAAGGCCGCCGCGGTGGTCGCACTCGGCACCTGCGCCACCTATGGCGGCATCCCGGCGATGAAGAACAACCCGACCGGGGCGATGGGGCTGCCGGACTACCTCGGCTGGGACTGGAAGTCGAGCGCCGGCCTGCCGGTGGTCTGCATTCCCGGTTGCCCGGCGCAGCCCGACAACACGACCGAGGCGCTGCTGTACCTGGCGCTGCATCTTGCCGGCCGCGCCCCGATCCCCGATCTCGACGAGGCCCACCGGCCAACCTGGCTCTTCGGGCGCACCGTGCGCGAGAGCTGCAACCGGGCAGGCTTCGCCGAGCAGGGGGAGTTCGCGACCGAGTACGGATCCGACCACCGCTGCCTGGTCAAGCTCGGCTGCAAGGGGCCGGTGGTCAAGTGCAACGTCCCGGTCCGCGGCTGGCAGAGCGGGGTCGGAGGATGCCCCAACGTCGGTGGCATCTGCATGGCCTGCACGATGCCCGGCTTCCCCGACAAGTACATGCCGTTCATGGACGAGGACGCCGCCGGCGCGCTGGCGGCAAACACGATGCGCTTCACCTGGGGGCCGCTGGTGCGGACCTTCCGCAGGCGCAACATCCGCAACAAGTACGACCGCGAGCCCGAATGGCGCAAGCCCGGCAACGAGCTGACGTCCGGCTACAAGTCTCGATCCCCCGGCTACGCGCCGCGCGGGTCCTGACGACATCGAAAAGCACGAGAACTAGGAGAGTCTGAAAATGGCAACAACGCAGACGCCGCCGGCCCAGAGGAGGGTTGGCGTCAAGGAGATGTCGTGGGACCCGATCACCCGCATCGTCGGCAGCCTCGGGATCCACACGGAGATCGACTTCGACGCCCAGAAGGTCGAGAAGTGCTACTCGACCTCGATGGTCTTCCGGGGCTTCGACATCTTCATGAAGGGGATCGACCCGCGCGACTCGCACTTCATCACCAGCCGCATCTGCGGCATCTGCGGGGACAACCACTGCACCACGTCCTGCATCAACCAGAACATGGCCTACGGCGTCAAGCCGCCGGCCCTGGGCGACCTCGGCTACAACCTCGCCGAGACCGCGGACTACATGTTCGACCACGCGATCTTCAACGACTGCATGGCGAACGTGGACTTCTGCGAGCAGATGGTCAAGGAGACGAATCCCACGCTGCTGGGGAAGGCGGAGTCGACGCCGGCTCCGCACTCCGACATCCACGGCTACAAGACGATCGCCGACATCATGCGGTCGCTGAACCCGTTCACCGGCGACTTCTACCTGGAGACGCTCCAGGTGGCGCGCTACACGCGCGAGATGTACTGCCTGTTCGGAGGCCGGCACACGCACCCCTCGACGATCATGCCGGGCGGGGTCACGGTCGACATCACGCACCAGACCTGCACCGACTACTACGTGCGGCTGATGCGCTACATCGACTACACGAAGCGCTCGGTGCCGATGCACGACGACCTCTACGACTTCTTCCTGCAGGAGTTGCCGGGGTACGACATGGTCGGCTATCGCGACACCGACATCATCTGCTGGGGCTACTTCGACGACCCCGACTACGTCGACTACAACTACAAGAACATGCCGGAGTGGGGGCGCAAGCGCTACGTCACCCCGGGAGTGGTCTTCAAGGGCGAGCTGGTCTCGACCGACCTTGTCGAGATCAACGGGATGATGAGGATCCTGCTCGGCAGCTCGTACTTCGACGACTGGACCGATGAGGAGACCTTCGTCACCGAGGACCCGCTCGGCAACCCGGTCGACAAGCGCCATCCGTGGAACAAGGTGACGCTGCCGAAGCCGCAGAAGCGCGACTTCGCCGACAAGTACAGCTGGGTGGCGTCGCCGCGGATGTACGACGCGCGCAACGACACCTACGTCGCCAGCGACACCGGCGGTGGGCCGTTCGCCCGCCAGTGGGTGACCGCGAAGGCGGGCCTGGTCGACTTCGGCTACGCGAAGGCGACCGGCCACAGCCTGCAGATGGTGCTGCCGCGGACGGCCAGCCAGCCGGAGATGGAGCTGGAGTGGCACATCCCCGAGAAGTCGAACGCGATCGAGCGTGACCGCGCCCGCACCTACCACCAGGCCTACTCGGCGCTGATCGGGCTGCATTGCCTGGAGCGGGCGCTGAAGGAGGTCCGTGAGGGGCGCACGAAGTCCTGGAACGACTTCAAGGTCCCCAACGACGCCGTCTCGGTCGGCTTCTGCGAGGCCGCCCGCGGGGTGCTCTCCCACCACATGGTGATCCGCGACGGCAAGGTGGCCAACTACCAGCCCTACCCGCCGACGCCGTGGAACAGCAACCCGCGCGACACCTACGGAACTCCCGGCCCCTACGAGGATGCGGTGCAGAACACGCCGATCTTCGAGGAGAACGGCCCGGAGAACTTCAAGGGCGTCGACATCATGCGGACGGTGCGGAGCTTCGATCCGTGCCTGCCCTGCGGCGTCCACATGTACACCGGGGCAGGCCGGGTGCGCAAGGTCATGCACACCCCGACCGGGATGAGCTGAGGAGGCGCGAAGGAGTGCCGGCCGAAGCCGTGAACGGGCCGCCCGCCGCCGGCGAGACGGGCGGCCCAGTCGACCCCGACGCGCTGATCGAGAGGGTCCAGGAGCTGACCGAGGAGGTCGAGCGGCTTCCCGAGCCGCGCGCGCGGGCGTTGGCCCAGGAGCTGCTCGGCGCGGTGCTCGAGCTCTACGGCGATGGCCTGACCCGGATCGTCGCCGCGATCGACGAGGGCGGCGAGGCGGGTGCGGAGATTCGCCAGCGCCTCGCCGGCGACGGGATGGTCGCAAGCCTCCTGCTGATCCACGACCTCTACCCGGTGCCGATCGCGGAACGGGTCGAGGAGGCGCTGGAGTCGGTGCGCCCATACATGGAGTCCCACGGCGGCGACGTCGAGCTGCTCGGGCTCGAGGGCGACGTCGCGCGGCTGCGCCTACAGGGGAGCTGCGACGGCTGCCCGGCGTCCTCGGCGACCCTGGAGCTGGCGATCAAGTCGGCGCTCGAGGAAGCGGCACCCGACCTGCAGGGGATCGAGGTCGAGGGGCTCGAGGACCCCCACCAGCGGGCTGCCATGGAGATCTCGGGGACCGAGCTTCCGGTGATCCAGTCGAGCGGCGGCAACGGGTCGCCGCCGCAGGGCCCGGCCTGGCACGACCTCGACGGCGAGCTCGACGGGCTCGCCGAGGGCTCGCTGACCGGGATCGAGGTCGACGGCGCCCGCCTGATCGTCGCCAGGGTCGACGGTTCGATGCTCGCCTACCTCGATTCCTGCCCCGACTGCGGATCCGCACTGGCCGGGGGCGAGCTCAGCGAAGGCGTGCTCGCCTGCCCGGGCTGCCAGCGCCGCTACTTCCTGCCCCGCGCCGGGCGCTCGCTCGACGACGAACGAATCCAGCTTGGTCCGGTCCCTCTGCTCGGCTCGGAGGGCAGGATCAGGGTTGCGATCCCTCGATGACGAGCGGCGCCAACGGCCACGGAGGGCCGATCGAGGACAAGGTCGCGGCGCGGCGGCGCTCGACGATGGTCGCCAACCTGCGGCGGCTGGCGAGCGGGGCGCCGGGCGCCGCCGAGCCCGGGGCCGGCACCCTGGAGGAGAGTTGTGAGCTCTGCGGCGCCGGCATCCAGGAGAAGCACAACCACCTTCTGGCGCTGGGCGACCGGCGCATCCTCTGCGTCTGCACGAGCTGCTGGGCGCAGCGGGCCGCCGATCCCGAATACCGGCCGACCGGCAGCCGGGTGCTCTGGCTGGAGGACTTCCAGCTCTCCGACGACGTCTGGGGCCGGCTTCAGATCCCGATCGGCCTCGCCTTCTTCATGTGGAGCAGCGGCACCGGGGCGATGGTGGCTATGTACCCCAGCCCCGCCGGCGCCACCGAGTCCGAGCTGGAGCTGGGCGCCTGGGAGGACCTCAAGCAGGCGAACCCGGTGCTCGCGACTCTGGAGCCGGACGCCGAGGCGCTGGTCGTCAACCGGATCTCGGAGCCGGCGCAGTTCGCGATCGTGCCGATCGACGAGTGCTACGCGCTGGTCGGGGCGGTGAAGGCGAACTGGGAGGGGATCTCGGGCGGCGCCGCGATCGAGCGCGAGGTCCCCGGCTTCTTCGAGCGGATTCGCGAGCGCGCGGGGATTTCGAGCGGATGAGCGGGATCGCCGACCGCCCGGCGGCGGTCGAGGCGGATGTCGGTGGCAAGGGCCCAGCGGAGACAGGGCCCTCGGACGGCAGGCCCTGGCTGCGCTTCGAGGTCGCCGGCGCCACTCCCGTCCTCCACGCGGCGGCGCCGACCCTCTCCTTCAGCCTCGAGGTCGAAGACCGATCCGAGCGCGAAGTCTTCATGGCGGCGCTGACGGTGATGATCCAGATCGAGCCGATCAAGCGCGCCTACGAGCCCGAGGAGCGCGACCGCCTGGCGGAGCTGTTCGGCGAGCCCCACCGCTGGGCGACCTCGGCGCAGCGGATGATGTGGTCGACCGAGTCGGTGCTGGTGCAGGCGTTCCGGGGCCGGACCTCGGTCGAGATGCCGGTGCTCTGCAACTACGACCTCGAGCTGGCCGCGACCCGCTACTTCCACAACCTCGAGGGCGGAGAGGTCCCGCTCGCCCTGCACTTCAATGGCAGCGTCTACTACCCGGACGAGGGCGGCGGCCTGCAGATCGTCCAGGTGCCGTGGGACACGGTCGCCGACTTCAAGCTGCCGATCGAGACCTGGAAGCGGATGATCGACGCCTACTACCCCTACCGGGGCTGGCTGCCGCTGCAGCGCGACACGCTCGAGGCGCTGCGCCGGCGCAAGGTCGAGCGCGGGCTGCCGACCTACGACCAGGCGGTGTTGGAGCTGCTCGATGCGGCTGGGGGCGAGTCGTGAGCAGCCGCGGGGTCGAGGAACTGGTCAGCTCGCTTCTCTACGAGGGCTACGCGCTCTACCCCTACACGCCCGGATCGACCAAGAACGCGACGCCGACTCCGTTCGGGATCGTCTACCCGCCCGCCTACGCCGAGCTGCAGCCGGCGGCTTTCCCGATCGCGCGGCTGGAGTGCGTGCTCGAGGCAGGGGCCGATGCGACGGTGAGCGGAACCGTGCGCTTTCTGCAGGCCGCCGGCGAGGACCACCGGGCGACCGAGCGCCGGCTGGAAGTGGGCCCGGCGACCCTCGCCGACCTCAGCCGGGGGAAGGGGGTCGGGGAGGAGTTCCGCTTCGAGTCCGCGGCCGGCGACGGCCCGGCCGTCAGCGGCAGGGTCCGGATGCGGGCGGAACCCCTGGGGCCCGACCTGTCGCGGGTCAAGCTCTGCGTCCACAACGCGACCGCGATCGACGCCCCCGCCGACGCCTCGCGAGCGGAGGCGCTGCACCACAGCCTGCTCTCGGTCCACCCGCTGCTGGAGGCGGAGGGCGGAAGGTTTGTCTCGCCGCTCGAACGCGACGGCGAGCAGGGCGCGGCGGTGGCGGGGTGTGACGCGGTCAACACCTTCCCGGTTCTGGTCGACGAGTCAGACCGGGCGGTGCTGGGCGCCGCGATCGTGCTTCCCGAGCATCCGGAGCTGGCGCCGGAGAGCCTCGGCAACCTCTTCGACAACACCGAGATCGAGGAGGCGCTGCTGCTGCACGTGCACGCCCTCTCCGACCCCGAGCGCGAGTCGATCGCGGAGCAGGACTCGGCGGTGCGGGAGATGATCGCCCGCGCCGACGCCGCCACCGGCGAGGAGATGCTCGACCTGCACGGCAGGCTCACCTACACCGAGCCAAACGCACAGCGACAGCCGCCGCCGGGGCACGATGAGATCCAGGGCGAGGAGGAGACCAGCGTCGCAGGCACCCGGATCCGCCGCGGCGACACCGTCGTCCTACGCCCGGGAACCGGCGGAGACGTCTTCGACAAGATCCTCGACGGTCGCACGGCGACGGTCGAGCGCATCTACCAGGGCTACGACGACCGCATCTACCTCGGGGTCACCGTCGACGACGATCCCGGCCAGGACCTGCTGCGCGACACCGGCCGCTATCTGTTCTTCTTCGGCGACGAGGTGGAGGTGACCGCGTGAAGGAGATCGAGGCGCAGATCCTCGTCGCCGGGGTGGGGAACTCCTGGCTCACCGACGACGGCTTCGGCGGCCATGTCGTCCGCCGGCTCGAGCAGCGCCGGCTGCCCGGTGGAGTCCGGGTGATGGACTTCGGCACCGGCGGGCTCGACCTCGCCTACGAGGTGATGCGCGGCTATCACGGCTTGATCCTGATCGACGCCAGCAGCCAGGGAGGCGAGCCGGGAACCCTCTATGTGCTCGAGCCCGACCCGGCCGAGATCGACGCCGGGATCGAGGACGGCGAGGTGCTCAACCCCCACGGCATGGACCCGCAGACCGTGCTGCGCTTCGTCAAGGCGGTGCACGGCTGGCCCGGCAAGGTGGTGGTGGTCGCCTGCGAGCCGGAAGAGGTCGAGGAGATGGGTGTCGAGCTCTCGGCGTCGGTTGAGGCCTCGGTCGAGGCGGCGATCGCCGTCGTGCTCGAGCAGATCGAGATCATGCAGGCCGACGCCGACGCCGAGCAGGCGGCAGCGGGGGAGGGGAGGGCCTGATGCACGAGCTCTCGCTGGCCGGCGCGATCCAGGAGACCGCCCTGCGGCACGCCGACGGGTGGCCGGTGCGCTCGGTGCAGATGCGGGTCGGCCGCCTGCGACAGGTCGTCCCCGACTCGTTGCGCTTTTACTTCGGAGTCGTCTCCAAGGACACCCTCAGCGACGGCGCCGAGCTGGAGCTGGAGCTGGTCGACGCGCTGCTGCGCTGCGGCGCCTGCGACCGGGAATGGGACCCGGCGCCGCGACCGGCCGAGGAGGAGGGCGACCTGCTGATGCCGCCGATGTTCCGCTGCCCGCAGTGCGCTGCCGGCGGCGCCGAGGTCGTCCGCGGCGAGGAGTTCGAGGTCGACTCGATCGTGATCGAGGAAAGGAGGCCCGATTGCATCGCACCAAGGTGAAGGTGACCGAGGACGCGCTCGACGCCAACACGACGATCGCCCAGGCCAACCGGGCCGACTTCGACCGCCACGAGGTGCGGGTCGTCAATCTGATGAGCGCCCCCGGGGCGGGCAAGACGACCCTGCTGGAGGCGGCGCTGCCGGGCCTGGGGCCGCGGGTGGGCGTCCTCGAGGGAGACGTGCAGGGCAGCCTCGACGCCGACAGGCTGGCGGCGCTGCACATCCCGGTCACCCAGCTCAACACCGACAACGGCTTCGGCGGCGACTGCCACCTCGACGCCAACATGGTGCGGACCGCGCTGCCGGCGCTGCCGCTCGGCGAGATCGACCTGCTGGTGGTCGAGAACGTCGGCAACCTCGTCTGCCCGGCCGAGTTCCGGATCGGCGAGGACGCCAAGGCGATGGTCTGCTCGGTGACCGAGGGCGAGGACAAGCCGCTCAAGTACCCGCTGATGTTCCGCACCTGCGAGCTGGTCGTGGTCAACAAGACCGACCTGCTCGAGCACCTCGAGTTCGACCTCGACAAGTTCCTCTACAACGTCGACGCGGTCAACCCGGACGTGGAGAAGATGCTCGTCAGCGCCAAGACCGGCGAGGGCGTGGAGGGCTTCCGCGCCTGGCTCTCCGGGGTCGCCACGCGGGAGGGGTCGGCAACCGCAGCCGCCGGGGCCTGAGCGTGACGCAAGCGCCCGCCGCCGCGGTGCTGCAAGACCGGGTCGCCGCCCTGCTCGAAGCTCGCATCGACGCCAACCGGCACTTCTTCGAGGACGAGGCGGAGCGGCTGGCCTGGCTCTGCCACGCGATGGCCGAGCGGTTCGCCCGCGGCGGCCGCCTGGTGGCCCTCGGCGTCTCGCCTTCGGCCCGCTCCGACGTCCGTCACGTCACGGTGGAGTTCGTGCACCCGGTGATCGTCGGCAAGCGGGCGCTGCCGGCGATCGGGCTCACCCGCGACGGCGGCCCGCTCGCGGCTCAGGTCGACCTGGTCGCCGAGCCGGACGACATCGCGATCGCCTTCGGTCCCGACGGGCCCGGCGGGGAAGAGGTCGCGGCGGCCCTCGCCGCGGCTCGCCGGCGAGGCTGCCTGACGCTTTCCTTCGCGCCGGCGGGCGCGGAGTGGGAGTTCGAGGTGCCGGGCGAGGACGCCTACGTGCGCCAGGAGCTGGCCGAGACCGCCTACCACGTCCTCTGGGAGCTGGTTCACGTCTTCTTCGACCACCGCGGGTTGCTCTCCGGGCGCGAGGCGGGGCCGGTCCACGACACCGGTCACTCGAGCTTTCTCTACCCGTTCCTGGCCGAGTCCGAGACCGACCTCGAGGCGGTGGTCTCCGACGTGGCCGCAAGCGCGGCGATGAAGGCGGCGGAGGTCAGCGAGCTGCGCGAGCAGACCCTCGGCGACGGCGCAGCGACGTTGGCGGCCGCGGCGGCCGCGCTGCGGGGCTGCTTTGAGGCCGGAGGAAAGCTGCTGGCGCTCGGCAACGGCGGCTCGGCCACCGACGCCATGGACGCGGTCGCGGACTTCCGCTATCCGCCTCCCGGCAGCGGCTGGCTGCCAAGGCGGGCGATCGACCTGACCGAGGACTCGGCGATCCTGACCGCGGTCGGCAACGACGTCGGCATCGAGGCGATCTTCCAGCGCCAGGTGATCGCCTACGGACGGCCGGGCGACGCGCTGATCGCGCTCTCGACCAGCGGCAACTCGGCGAACATGATCCTGGCGCTGGAAGAGGCCCGTCGCCGCGATCTGGCGACGATCGCGATGGTCGGCTACGACGGCGGGCGGGTCGCCGACGAGGGCCTCGCCGATCACGTCGTCGTCACCCGTTCGCAGCACATCCCGCGGATCCAGGAGGCGCAGGCGAGCGCCTACCACGCTCTGCGCGAGCTGGTCGAGCTGGCCCCGGCGGTGGCGGAGGCCGGTTGAGCGCGACGCCGGCCGCCGGGCGGCGCCGGGTCCGGGCCCGGGTCGAGGGGACGGTGCAGGGCGTGGGGTTCAGACCCTACGTCTACCGCCTCGCCGCCGAACACGGGCTCGGCGGCTACATCCTCAACGACGAGCGCGGCGTCCTGCTCGAGGTCGAGGGCCCTCCCGGCGCCGTCGCGCGCTTCCTCGAGCGGCTGCCGGACGAGGCACCGCCGCTGGCTGCGATCGAGCGGCTGGCGACCGAGGAGGAGGACCCGCGGGGAGATCGCGAGTTCGCGATCGGCGCCAGCGCCGCCGGCGGCGAGCCCGAGGCCCTGGTCTCGCCCGGACACCGCGATCTGCGCCGACTGCCTGGCGGAGTTGCTCGACCCGGGCGACCGCCGCCACCGCTACCCGTTCATCAACTGCACCAATTGCGGGCCGCGCTTCACGATCGTGCGCGGCGTCCCCTACGACCGCCCGCTGACGACGATGGCCGGCTTCGAGATGTGCGGGCGCTGCCGCGCCGAATACGAGGATCCGCGCGACCGCCGCTTCCACGCCCAGCCCAACGCCTGCCCGGAGTGCGGCCCGCGTGCCTGGCTCGCCGATCGCGACGGGACTGAGCTCGAGACAGGGGACGCGGTCGCGGCGGCGGCCGAGGCGCTGCTCGACGGGCGCATCGTCGCGATCAAGGGGGTCGGCGGCTTCCATCTCGCCTGCCGGGCGGACGACGAGGCCGCGGTCTCGGCGCTGCGGAGCCGCAAGCACCGCGAGGACAAGCCGTTCGCCTTGATGGCGAGCGACCTCGACGCCGCCCGCGAGCTGGCCGAGATCGACGAGCGCGAAGCGGAGCTGCTCGGCCGGCCGCGAGCGGCCGATCGTGATCGCCCGACGCCTCGCCTCGGCCGCCGTCGCCCCGTCGGTGGCGCCGCTGTCACCCGATCTCGGGGTGATGCTGCCCTACTCGCCGCTGCACGCGCTGCTGCTGGCCGACGCGGGCCTGGCCCTGGTGATGACGAGCGGCAACGTCTCCGACGAGCCGATCGCCTACCGCGACGACGAGGCCCTGACTCGGCTGGCGGAGATCGCCGACCTCTTCCTGCTGCACGACCGTCCGATCGAGACCCGTACCGACGACTCGGTCCTGCGGGCGGTCGCCGGGTCCGCCAACTCCCCCCAAGCAGCCGGGGCGCTGATGATGCGACGCTCGCGCGGCTTCGTTCCGGTCAGCGTCCCCCTACCGGTCGAGGCGCCGCCGCTTCTTGCCTGCGGGGCGGAGCTGAAGAACACCTTCTGCCTCGCCAAGGGCAGGCGGGCATGGGTCGGCCATCACATCGGCGACCTCGAGAACTACGAGACGCTGACCTCGTTCCGGGAGGGAGTCGACCACTTCCAGCGCCTGTTCGCGGTCGAGCCCGCTGTCGTCGCCCACGACCTGCACCCCGACTACCTCTCGACCAAGTACGCGCTCGAGCGCCAGGGGGTCGAGCACTTCCCCGTTCAGCACCACCACGCCCACCTCGCCGCCTGCCTGGCCGAGCACGGAGAGCAGGGGCCCGCGCTGGGGGCGATCTACGACGGCACCGGATACGGGCCCGACGAGACGATCTGGGGTGGTGAGCTCCTCGCCGGCGGGCTCGACGGCTACGAGCGGGCGGGGCTGCTGTGGCCGGTGCGCCTGCCCGGCGGAGCGGCGGCGATCAGGCAGCCGTGGAGGATGGCCTGCGCATGGCTCTGGCAGTCCGGAGGGGAGGCGAGCCCGGCGATCCCGCCGGCCCTTGTGGGCGCCGTCGATCCGGAGCGCTGGGAGGAGGTCTGCGAACTCCTCCGCAGCGGCGTCGCCTCGCCGCCCACGACCAGCATGGGCCGGCTGTTCGACGCCGTTGCCGCGATCTGCGGATTGCGTGCCGCGGTCAACTACGAGGGACAGGCAGCGGCCGAGCTCGAGGCCGCTGCCGATACCGGCGAGGGTCGCGACTACCCGCTGCCGCTGGTCGAGGCCGGGCCCGAGGACGGCGGCGCGCTGCTGCTCGACGCACGCGAGCTGGTCGGTGCCGTGAGCGAGGGCGCTGCGTCGGGAGTGCCGGTTGCCGAGCTCTCCGGCCGCTTCCACAACGCCGTCGCGACGGCGACGGCAACGGCGCTGGCGGCCGCGGCCGAGCGCCGCGGCATCGGCCTTGTCGTGCTTTCCGGAGGCGTGTTCCAGAACCGCCTGCTGCTGGAGCGAACCTGCGAGCTGCTCGCGCCCAGCGGGCTGCGGGTGCTGGTGCCGCGGCTGCTGCCCCCCAACGACGGCGGCATCTCCTACGGGCAGGCTGCGGTTGCGGCAGCGACCCTGTCCGGCCGCCGCGGTTGACCCGCGGCCTCGGTCCCGGCTGGCGGCCGGCGTCTCAGACCGTCGGGCCCCAGCGGGGGCGAGCGGACCAGCCTGGCCCGACCCGCTTGCGGGCGGTGATCCGGCCGCGCCGCAGGACCTTGACGGTGTGGGGCCCCATCGCCCAGGGGTGAGGGCCGATGCATCCGTAGTGCTCGCGGACCTGGGCCTTGAGCTCACCCCGGTGCGCGCCGCATGCGTAGCGGGTGCGGCCGTAGAGGCCGCCGCCGTGCCATACCAGCCAGTGCCCCGGGTCAGCGTCGAGGTAAGTGCCGAAGAGCAGCTCTTGCAGCTGCGCCTCGAGCGCGCGCCGGGTCTCGGCATCGGGCTCGGCCGCGCAGATCTCGCACTTGAAGAGGACCTTGACGGGCATCAGCTGATGCCGGTGTACCAGAGACCGAAGCTGAGGCCAAAAAGGGCGAGAACGGGAATCAGCACCGTGCGGTAAATCGGTTCGATCGGCCGCCTGGTCAGCACCCAGGCGAAGGCCGTTGTGCAAGCCGCCATCGAGAGCACCGACATCGGCGCGAAGACAGCCAGGGCCGCGGCGGCCTCGACTTGGGTGGGAAGCGCCGCGATCAGCAGCAGGACCACGGCGCCGGTGCCCGCCAGCCCGTGCAGCAGCCCGATCGCGAAGGCCTGACCGGGCGTGCGTGCCCGGTCGTGGCCGTGAGGATGCTCGGAGTGGTGAAGATGGCGATGGTCGCTGCCGTCGGGGTGTGGATGCGATGCCGCGCGATAGTCCCCGCGCAGCCACTTGACGAGGACACGGGCGGCGAGGACCACGATCACGAGCCCGACCGCCTTCTCAGCGCCCGACTCGAGCCAGCTCGGCAGCTCGGACTTGAAGAAGATCAGCGGCATCCCGATCGCGATCAGGGTTGCCGCGTGCCCGAGACCCCACCAGGCGCCCAGCCTCGCCGCCGATCGCGTTCCTCCCTGGTCGGAGGCGACCAGGGAGGTGACGGCGACGAGGTGGTCGGGATCGGACGCATGCCTCAGTCCGAGCAGGAAGGCGATGCCGAGGGCAACCAGCAGGGGGGCGCCGGCGAACAGTCCCTCGAGCCAGGCGTCGACCACCTCGACGGGCTCGAAGAGGAAGTCGAAGCTCACGCGCAATCGCGGCAGCGGCCGCCGATCGGGAAATGGGTGAAACGAGCATCGTGGCCGAGCTCGCGACGGATCAGCTCGCGCACCGCGTCCAGTTGGCTGGGATCGACGGCCCGGTGGGAGCCGCAGACGTCGCAGACGAGGTACTCGCGCGCCGCCAGGGATGTCCGTGCATAGAGACCGGGCCCGTGACCGAGGTGGAAGTGGCGGATCAGCCCGATTCGCTCCAGGGCCTCGAGGTTGCGGTAGACCGATGCGACGTCGGCGCCGTCGCCGATCAGCTCCGCCAGTCGCTCGGCGCTCAGCGGCTCATCGGCCTCCCAGAGCGCCTCCAGCAGCAGGCGGCGCGCCATCGAAACCCGAAGTCCGGCGGCTCGCAGCGCCTCCGTCGCCGCCTCGAGGTCCAGTGCTTCGACAGGAGGGGCGGAGTGGGTGGCGGTCACGGGAAGAACTTATTGCGAACGACTTGCGATTGTCAAGCGTTCGCGATTCACGCAGTTTGACCGGGCGGCTGGGCGGGAATATCCGACCCATGGTCGGCGAGTCCGAGCGCTTGCTCCACATCTATCTGGCCGATCACTGGGCGGGTTCGGGTGGCGGTGTGTCTCTGGCCCACCGGATCGCGAGCGAGAACTCGGACAACGAGATCGGCCGGGAGATGGGCGAGATCGCGAAGGCGATCGAGCAGGACCAGGCATCGCTGGAACGGTTGATGGCGCGGGTCGGGGCCCGGCAGCGGACCTGGCGCAAGCTCGGCGCCCAGCTCGGAGAACTGGCCTCCCGCCTGAAGCCGAACGGCAAGGTCTTCGGCTACTCGCCGTTGAGCCGGGTCATGGAGCTCGAGGGGATGATCATGGGGGTCACCGGCAAGCTCGAGCTCTGGCACAGCCTGCTCGCAAATGCGGACACCGACTCGCGGCTCGATCGCGCTGAGCTGGAAACCCTGCGCGATCGGGCCGAGGATCAGCGCCGCCGCCTCGACGAGCTGCATTCCCGCGCGGCTCGCGAGGCCTTCTGACCCGACCAGTCCAGGCTGACAGGCCTCGCCAGAGGTCCCCGCTAGGCTTGATTCGTGGCTTCCAAGCGGCAGATATTCGTCGGCGGGGTGCCGATCGGCGGCGGTGCGCCGGTCGCCGTGCAGACGATGACCAAGACCGAAACCGCCAACCTCGCGGCGACGATGGAGCAGATCCGCAAGGTCGCCGACGCCGGGGCCGACCTGGTCCGCGTCGCGGTGCCGCGCGACAAGGACGTCGAGGCGCTGCGGACGATCGTCGCCGACTCGCCGATCCCGGTGATCGCCGACATCCACTTCAACCACACCCTGGCGCTGAAGGCGATCGACGCCGGGGCGCATTGCATCCGGCTCAACCCGGGCAACATCGGCGGCCGCGAGAAGGTCGCCGAGGTCGCCGAGCGGGCGACGGCCGCCAAGGTGCCGATGCGGATCGGGGTCAACTCGGGCTCGCTGCCAAAGCACCTGCACGAGCTCGAGCGCCAGAGCCCGGTCGAGGCGCTGGTCGCAGCGGCGGTCGAGTTCGTGGAGTTGATGGAGGGCCTCGACTTCACCGACTTCAAGGTCTCGATCAAGTCGACCAACGTCCCGAACACGATCGCCGCCAACCGGCTCCTCGCCGAGCGGATCCCCTATCCATTGCACCTCGGGATCACCGAGGCGGGGACGAAGTGGTCGGGCTCGCTGAAGTCGGCCGTCGGGCTGGGCACTCTGCTCGCCGACGGAGTCGGGGACACGATCCGGATCAGCCTCTCGACCTTCCACGCCGAGGAGGAGGTGAAGGTCGCCTGGGAGATCCTCAAGGCGCTGCACCTGCGCGAGCGGGGCCCGGTGCTGATCGCATGCCCGACCTGCGGCCGGCTGCAGTTCGACATGGACTCCGTGGTGGCCGAGATCGAGCAGCGGCTGGAGGGCTACAGCGAGCCGATCGAGGTCGCGGTGCTGGGCTGCGCGGTGAACGGGATCGGCGAGGCCTCACACGCCGACTTCGGGATCACCGGCGCCAAGAACGAGGGCCTGATCTTCGCCCACGGCAAGCCGCTGCGGAAGGTGCCGCAGGCGCAGCTCGTCGAGGCGCTGTTCGAGGAGATCGACCGCTCGCTGGACCGCGGCAAGGTCGAGGTCGACGCCGCGAAGTCCCGCGAAGGGGCCGACTGGCTGGCCAAGATCGAGGAGGAGAACGCGGGCGACCTGACTCCGGAGCGGATCGCGCAGTTGGAGCACGAGGCCGCCGAGCGGGGCGAGTCGGACCGGGTGCTGCTCGACGAAGAGGCATCGCCCACCGCCGGGCGGCGCTTCACGCGGGCCTGAGCCCTCAGTCGCGCTCCGGCAGCTCGAACTCGTAGGCGCGCGTCCAGGGCCCCCGGAAGCCGGCGCCGTCTGCGCCGGTCCAGCGCAACTGCCAGAGCCTGCCGTCGCGATACTCCGAGTCGATCTCGACGATGCCGGCGCTATCGGTCTGCAGGCGCCGCAACAGCTTCTCGCGGCCGCCGTCGGCGACGTGGATCTCAACCTCCGTGGGCCCCTCTGAGGGGCGGACCAGGCCCCAGATCGCCACCTGCTCACCCTGGCGCCGGACGACGAGCGGCAGCCGGAAGGACGCCAGCGAGGGCTTGGCGGGACCGTCGAAGAACCGCAGCCCGGACTCGAAGCCCCCGTAGATCTCGCCCGGGGCCCGGTCCGGCGGGTCGTCGCGCAGCAGGTACTGGGCGAAGGCGGCGATCCGGGGGTCGGCGTAGGCGAGGCGCTCGGCGATGCTCAGGTAATCGGCCTGGGCCTGCAACGGCACCCCCGCCAGCGGATCGGGCCTGCTCTGGATCCCGTACTCGGTCACGTAGACGGGCAACCCTTCCGGCACGGCTCCAGCCGCTGCGGCCTCGTCGAGGACCAGCTCCAGGTTCGCCAGCGAGGGAAGGGTCACGAAGTCCGCTCCGGGAGGATCTTCGAACGGCGGCGTCTGCCCGGGCCCGTATGGATGCGTCGCCCAGCCGGCGGCATCGATCTCGCCGCTGTCGCAGGCGGGATCCTGCTGCGCCTCCGGGTCGAGACAGAGGACGCCCCGAGCGAAGGGAATCGGATCGACGCCGTCGAGGCCGCGGGTCGGGGCCGTCTCGCCGATCAGGATCGGGGCACCGGGATCGGCGGCGGCGATCGCCTCCTGCGCGGCGAGGTAGAGCTGCCGGTAAAGAAGCGGCGAGTAGGGGAGGCCGTCGCGGAGCTGGGGTTGCAGGAAGAGCGAGATGTTCGGCTCGTTCCATATCGACCACATCTGCACATCACCCCGGTAGCGGCCCGCGACCGCCGCCGCAAACTCGCCGAAGCGATCGGGGTCGGGGGTCAGCTCGTTGCCGGCGCGGCTGCCCCACAACGGGGCCGGGCCGGCGATCGTCATCAGCAGCTTCAGGTTGCGGTCGGCGGCGGCGCGGACGAACTCGTCGTATTGGGCGAAGTCGTAACTGGGATCGGCGGCGTCGGCGGGGTCCCAGCGGCTCGGCTCCGTCTCCGGCGCAGCGTCGTTCCAGTAGACGGTCACGCGGACCGTGTCGACGCCGAGCTCGACGATCTCGTCCAAAGTCTGGTCGCGAAGCGGCCCGGAAAGGTAGATCGGCCCGGGCTCGAAGATCAGCGGCTTGCGGTCCTGCGGCAGGTCCTCGGGAGCCTGCGGGGTGTCCGGACTCGCTCCGAACCGCCACAACCTGCGAGCAAGGCGACGACCAGGGCGCCGACGGCAATCCCAGAGGGGCGCTTCAGAAGCGGACCGCTCCCACGAAGACGCCTTTCAGTGGGCGGCCGTTCGGCAGCCGGGCCTCGGCCCGCCAGCGGCGGCCGCTGCGGTGCCTGGATCGGAAGCTGAAGTAGCCGAGCTGGTTGGTGCGTATCCGGCGCAAGCGCCGTAAGCCGCCATTGTCCCGATAGGACACCGTGACCCGCACCCGCTCGTCGGCCGGCCGTACGTGTCCCCAGATCGCGACGCCGCGGGTCCCTCTGCGCCTGACCAGCAGGGTCAGCGGAAAAGCTCGGTAGCGCAGGCTTGGCGCGACCGTTGTTTCGCCGCAGCCCGGTGGTGAAGGAGAACTCGAACTCGGGCGGGTCGTCGAAGAGGAGGTACTGGGCATAGGAGCGAACCTGCCGGTCGCGCCAGGCGAGGAACTCCGAGATCGCCAGCTCGGCGACCTGGCGGCGCAGGCTGACCCCGAACTCGCCGCCGGGGCGGGTCTGGATCCCGTACTCGGTCATGTAGACGTCGAGGTGGCGGGTCAGGGCCCCGGCCCGGTAGGCCCGCTCGAGCGCGCCGGTGAGGCGGTCGATTCGCGCCAGGTTGATCAGGTCCGGGTTGGGCGAGCGCTCGTAGGGGGCGAGCCCGAGCGAGTACGGGTGATGGGCCCAGCCACCGGCTTCGAGCTTCGGGCAGTCGCGCTTTGGCTTGAAACGGCGATCGAGGCAGAGGACACCGCGCATGAAGTCGATCGGGTCGACGCCGCCGCGACCGCCGCTGGGAGCGGTCTCGCCGATCAGGAGACGGTCGTTGCCGTGGCCCGTGTCCCGCAGCGCCTGCTCGCGCGGCGAGGAACAGGCGCCGGTACAGGCGCGGCGAGTAGGGCCTGCCGTCACGGCGCTGCGGGCGCAGGAAGAGGTCCTGGTTGGGCTCGTTCCAGACCGACCAGAAGCGAACCCGCGGCAGCTCCCGGTCCGACTCCGGCTCGCAGGGGCGGGGCGGGTCTGGAATGCACGAGAGATCGCCGGGGATCGGGGGAATCCCGTCATAGCGAGCGGCGAGCGCCGCTGACGAAGCGAAAGAACTCGATCGGCTCGGGGTTGGCGAGCCGGCTGGAGCCCGAGCTGCTGGCCCAGTCGGGGATCGGAGAGGAGGGGGTGAGCAGGACGTTCATGCCCCGCCCCCTGGCGCCGATCAGGATCGCGTCGAGGCGGGCGAAGGGCTGCCTGCGGTAGTCGACCGAGGCCAGGGGGGAGAACCCGTCGGGCTTGCGCCTGCGTCCCGGCGACGGCGCGAAGGAGCGCCACGGAAGCACGAGGCGAACCGTGTCGGCGCCGAGCCGCTGCAGCTGGTCGAGCCGGTTGGCGCGCTGGTTGGAGTCGGCGTTCAGCAGCCCCGGGCCGGCGTCGAAGATCGTCTGCTGGACCCGGCCCGCTTCGGCGCCTGCGGGCCAGACCAGGGCGAGTCCCGCCACGGCCAGGGCGCAGAGCCCGCCGCGTGTCACCGGAACGCGTAGGCCCGCACGAAGGGCCCGCTGAGCACCTCGCCGCCCGCAAGCGTCGCCCGGGCTCGCCAGCGCCGGGCGTCGCCGGCCCCGGCGCTGAAGGCGAAGTAGCCGCTCGAGTCGGTGTCGAGGCGGCGAATCACACGCGCCGGGCCGCGCCGGCCGCGGGCCTCGATCTCGACCGTCCCCGCAGCGGGTCGCAGGTGCCCCCAGAAGCGCAGCCGCGGACCGGCGCGGCGCACGGCCAGCGCCAGCGGGAAGGCCCGGTAGGAGGGCTTTGCCGTCCCGCTGTGGGTACGCAGGCCCGACTGGAATGCGATCGCCTGAGCGGGGTCGTCGTCGACGAGCAGGTACTGGCCGTAGGAGCGCACCCATGGGTCGCGCCAGAGCAGGAACTCGCTGATCGCCAGGAACTCGGCCTGACTGCGCGAGGCTGACTCCGCTGGGATCGGGAACGCTCTCGACCCCGTACTCGGTGACGTAGACCGGCAACCGGCTCGTCGTCGCTCCCGCCCGGGCGGCCCGGCGCAGCGCCCTCGATCAGCCTGCTTGAGCGAAGGAACGCCGAGGACCTGCTCCGAGGAGGTGCGCAACGGCGTCCCGCGCTGGTCGTAGGGATGGTGGGCCCAGCCGTCGGCCGTCAGCGGCTGGCAGGAGCGCCGGCGCCGGAAGCGAGCGTCGAGGCAGAGCACCTGCCGCATGAAGTCGAGCGGCGCCGTCGAGGTGCGCCCAGAGCTGGGCGAGGTCTCGCCGATCAGGACCGGTGTCGCCGCCGTGCCCGGACGCCTGCAAGCCGCTGCGGGCGGCGAGGAAGAGGCTCCGGTAGAGGCTGCCGACGACAGGCTTTCCGCGCCGGAACTGCGGCCGCAGGAAGAGGTCGAGGTTGGGCTCGTTCCAGATCGACCAGAACTCGACCCGCGGGATCGGCTCCAGCACCGGACCCGTGGGCAGCGGCTCGAGCGGCGTCGGCAGGCAGATCGGCAGGCCGCACCCGAAGCTGCCGTCGTAGCGGCGCCCGAGGCCGATCATCAGCTGCTCGAATGCCGCGGGATCCGGGTCGGAGACCGGGCTGGCGCCGGAGGCGCTGGCCCAGTCGGGGATCGGCGCCGAGGGGCTGAGCAGGATCCGCATCCCGCGGTCCTCGGCGCCCCGGATCGACTCGTCGATCGAGTTGAGGACGCCGCCCGCGTAGGCCGCCGGATCGGTGGGGTCAAAGCCGGCGGGCATCTCGGCGGCATCGGGGGAGGGGACGATCGGAGCGCCAGGGGACGACGATGCGAATCGTGTCGACCCCGAGCGCAGGCCAGCTCGTCCAGCACCGCCTCACGCGCCTCGACGGTCTCGGCGAGCAGGAGATCGTTGGTCGCGTCGAACACGGTCTCCTGGTCACGGGCCGCGAGGGCGCTGGGAGCAGCGAGGCCGAGTGCGAGGCCGACCACGAGCAGCAGGGCAACGGTGGTCCGCGATCATCGGGAGGGAAGCTAGTTTACGTCGCCGATGACGCGGATTTCGCAGCTCTTCTGGCCGACCCTCAAGGAGGCCCCGGCGGACGCCGAGGCCGTCTCCCACAAGCTGATGGTCCGGGCCGGCCTGATCCGCCAGCTCGGCGCCGGGCTGTGGACCTATCTCCCGGCCGGATGGCGGGCTCACGGCAAGGCCGAGGCGATCATCCGCGACGAGATGGAGCGAATCGGCGCCCTGGAGATGTCGATGCCGATCCTGCAGCCGGCCGAGCCCTGGAAGCGCACCGGCCGCTACGGGATCGACGAGCTGTTCAAGCTCGAGGATCGCAAGGGGGCGGAGATGGTGCTGGCGATGACCCACGAGGAGGCGCTCACCTACCACGTCGCCCGCGAGGTCCGCTCCTACCGCGACCTGCCGTTGATCCTGTACCAGATCCAGACCAAGGAGCGCGACGAGCCGCGGCCGCGCGCCGGGGTGTTGCGAACGCGGGAGTTCCGGATGAAGGACGCCTACTCCTTCGACCGCGACGAGGAGGGCCTGCAGCGCAGCTACGACCTTCACATCGAGGCCTATGACCGGATCTTCGACCGCTGCGGGCTGCGCTGGTACCGGGTCGAGTCCGACGTCGGGATGATGGGCGGCTCGGGGGCGCACGAGTACATGGCGCCCTGCCCGGCGGGCGAGAACGAAGTCGCCCTGGCGCCCGGGTACGCCGCCAACGTCGAGGTCGCCTCGGCCGAGCCGCAGCCCTTCGAGGCGCCGCCGGCGCTGGAGGCGCCGGAGTCGGTCTGCCACCCCGGGCCTGACCACGGTCGAGGAGGTCGCCGGATCGCTCGGGGTCGACGCCGGGTCGCTGCTGAAGGCGATGCCGGTGGTCGCCGAGGAGCGCGGGTTCCTGCTGGTGCTGGTGCGCGGCGATCATCGCCTCAACGAGATCAAGCTCAAGAATGCGCTCGGGCGAGGCCTTTCGGGCCGCGCGGGAGGACGAGATCGAGCAACACCTGGGGCCGGCCGGCTTCGTCGGCCCGGTCGGCGCCGAGGTCCCGATCCTCAAGGACGCGGCGATCGACGGCGACTCCTTCGTCGCCGGCGCCAACCAGGCAGACGCTCACCTGCGCGGGGTGCGGCCGGGCCGCGACTTCTCCTTCGAGGAGGTGGACGTCCGCACCGTCGAGGCCGGCGACGCCGCCCCCGGTGGGGGCACGATCGAGATCGAGCCCGCGATCGAGGTCGGCAACATCTTCAAGCTCGGAACCACGCTACTCGGAGCCGCTCGGCGCCACGTACCTCGACGAAAGCGGCTCCGAGCAGCCGATCGTGATGGGCAGCTACGGGATCGGCCCGGCGCGAATCGTCGCCGCCGCGATCGAGCAGAGCGCCGACGAGAAGGGAATCGTCTGGCCGCGGTCGCTGGCGCCCTGGCAGGCTCATCTGGTCTCGCTCGGCGAAGGCCGGCGAGGCCGAGCGCGAGGCCGCCGACCGCCTCTACGAGGAGCTGTCGGAGGCGGGGCGCCGAGGTTCTCTACGACGATCGCGACAGCGGACCGGGGGAGAAGCTGACCGATGCCGAGCTGCTCGGCTGCCCGCTGCGCCTCGTCGTCGGGCGTCGCGGCCTCGCCGACGGCGTCGTCGAGGCGCAGCGCGCGAGACAGCGGCGAAGAGGATCGCCTTCCGGTCGCCGAAGCGGCCGGCCGAGCCCTCGGCCTGCTCGAGTCCCGGGAGTAGCGGGTGGGCGCTCCGGCCCCGTTCGGACCGGGCCGGCTGCGGCGCCTCTTCGGGCTCGACCGTACCGCCCCGGCGCCCGCCCAGACCCGCAGCCGGAGAGCCGCTGCGGCCGCTGACGATCCCGAACATGGTCGGCTACCTGCGGCTGGCCGCGATCCCCGTCTTCCTCTACCTGGCCTTCGACTCGGGCGACGGGCGCAGTGCCGCCGCGGCGATCCTGTTCTGGCTGATCGCGGCCGGCGACTACCTGGACGGGCTGCTGGCCCGGGTCACCGGCCAGTACAGCCGCATGGGAGCGCTCCTGGACCCGGTCGTCGACCGGCTGACGATCTTCGCCGGGGCCGCCGTCTGCTGGCACTTCGAGCTGCTGCCCCGCTGGGCGCTGGCGCTGGTCGTGGTCCGCGAGGCGGTGACCCTGGCG
This sequence comes from uncultured Actinomycetes bacterium, assembly GCA_963793785.1. Lineage (GTDB taxonomy): Bacteria > Actinomycetota > Thermoleophilia > Solirubrobacterales > 70-9 > CAWCBH01. The sequence continues at coordinate 1,125,728 of CAWCBH010000003.1, read as the reverse complement.
CTGGCGCAGTACGGCCTCCGCCACGGCGTCGACATCGAGGTCAACTGGCTCGGCCGGCTGGCGGTCTTCCCGATCATGTCGGCGATCTTCTTCGCGATGGTCTTCGAGGGCTGGGTGCCGACGGCGCTGCTGATCTTCGGCCTGGTCCTGGCGTTCGCGGCGACGATCCTCTACGCACGCCTGGGCATGCGGGCGCGCGCGGCGCCTGCAAGCCGACCCTCACTCTTCATAAACCTAAAGCTTTGGTTGAACCTTGCGCGCGGCGACCTATAATCGCCCCACAGACCACCGCGCCGGCGATCGCGAGATCGGCGGGCCACAAGCAAGGAGCGAGATGGAGGAGACCTTTCCCGACCTCGGGGCCCTCGAGGACCAGAACTGAAGGCCCTGATCGAGCAGCTCACCGAGGAGGAGCAGGAGGTCTCCTACCGGCGCCGCGTGCTGCACGGCAAGATCGACATCCTGCGGGCCGAGCTGGTCAACCGGCTGCGCCAGAAGCGCGAGCAGGGCGACTCGCTGATCTCCGGCGACGACGTCCGCCAGCTGACCGAGATCCTCGCCGGCAAGGCCCGCAGCGCTCCGAAGGACAACACCGCCGCCTGAGGCCAGGCCGACCATGGCTGTCCACTGTCCAGAGTGCGGCTTCGTCAACCCCGAGGGCGCCAACTACTGCCAGAAGTGCGGCGCCTACCTCGGCCGCTCCGAAGGCGGCGACGAGCCGACGACGATGACCTACACGGTCGCCGAGACCGGCGAGATGCAGCCGGTCGACATCGACCGCGTTGTCGAGCAGGCCGGTGCGGCGCTGGTGATCCGTTCCGGCGGCGGCAGGGCGGGGGAGAGCTTCTCGGTCAACGAGGACCGGATCAGCATCGGCCGCAGCCCCGACGCGGGCGTCTTCCTCGACGACGTGACCGTGTCGCGAAACCATGCCCTGCTGGTACGTCGCCGCGACGGCCTCTACATCGACGACCTCGGGTCGCTGAACGGCACCTACGTCAACCGGCGCCGGATCGAGTCCCACCGGCTCTCGGACGGCGACGAGATCCAGGTCGGCAAGTACAAGCTCAGCTATCTGGAGCGCTGATGGCGGTCTCGGAGAAGCGCGCGAGGACCGACGCCGGCGAGCGTTCGCGTTCGGCGACCGGACTCGGCCAGCCGCCCCCGCAAGGCGCTGACGATCGGCGCCGTCTGCAAGGTCCTGCAGAGCGAGTTCGACGACATCTCGATCTCGAAGATCCGCTACCTGGAGGACCAGAAGCTGCTGACGCCGCGGCGAACCGCGGGCGGATACCGCCTCTACAGCCAGTCCGACGTCGAGCGCCTGCGGACGATCCTGCGCCTGCAGCGCGACGAGTTCCTGCCGCTGCGGGTGATTCGCCAGGAGCTTGCCGCCGGCCGCGACATCGAGGTCGGGGGCGAGCGGGGGCCGACCAGCGCCGCGGTTCGCCGCGCGATCCTGGTCAACACCTCGACCGCCTACCTGCGACTGGAGGACCTGATCGAGGACACCGGCGCCCGCGAGGAGCTGGTCGCCGAGCTGGAGAACTTCGGCATCATCCAGCCCGAGCAACGCGATGGAAAGACGGTCTACGACGAGACCGATCGCGAGATCGTCCGCTCCGCCAACGAGCTGTCACGGGTCGGAGTCGCGCGCTCGCAACCTGCGCGTCTTTCGCTCCTCCGCCGACCGCGAGGCAAACCTGCTCGAGGCCCTGCTCGGGCCTTCGCTGCGCTCGCGCAATCCGCAGCGGCGCAAGGAGGCGCTGGAGAGCCTCGAGAGCCTGGCCGCGACCGTGAGCCACCTCAAGCACCTGTTGCTGGTCCGCGACCTACGGCGCCTCGCGGGGGAGTGAGGGCCCTGCACGCCGCGCGGGCCAAGCCCAACCGCGGCTGATGCCCAAGGTCACCCGCCGCCGCACGGTCGCCGCCCCCGCCGCCGCGGTCTGGGACCTCGTCTCGGACCCCTACAACCTGCCCCGCTGGTGGCCGCGCACGACCCGGGTCGAGAACGTGGAACGCACCAGCACCGGCAAGCGAAGCCAGTGGACGACGGTGCTGGAGACGGCTGCCGGGCGGGGAGTCCGGGCCGACTATCGCTGCATCAGCGCTGCCGAGGGCGAGCGCTACATCTGGGAGCAGCAGCTCGCCGACACACCCTTCGAGCGCCACCTGCGCAGCTCGGTGCTGGAGATCGGCCTCAGCCCCGGTGACGGCGGCACCGAGGTACGCCTGACATCGCGGCAGACGCTGCGCGGCCTCTCGCGGCTCGGCTCGCCGATGATGGGGCGCGGCCAGGGCGGAATCCTCGACGAGGCCCTGGATGGGATCGAGCAGGCGCTGGTGGGCGACGGTGGCTGACAGCGCCCGGCGCGACTCGAAGTGGTGGGGATGGGGCGACCCCTCGATCGAGCCGCAGCTGGAGGCGCCGGTGCTGTCGATGCTGCGATCCGAGCTGGGAGAGCTGCAGCCGTGGCACCGGCCGGGCCTGCCCGAGGAGGTGAGCCTTCCGGAGCCGCAGCCGCTGCCGGCCTCGATCGCCGGCTTGCTTGAGCCCGGCCAGGTGCTGAGCGGGCACGAGGATCGCCTCCGCCACGCGGCCGGGAAGGGCTACGCGGACCTCGCCCGCCTGCGGCTGGGCAGTCTCGACGAGGCCCCCGACGCGGTGGTGCTCCCCGCCGACGCCGAGCAGGTGAAGCTGCTCCTCGCCGCCTGCGCCGACGATGGGGTGGCGGTGGTCCCGTTCGGCGGCGGCACCAGCGTCGTCGGCGGTGTCGCTCCCCGCCGCGGCGCGCAGGAGCGACTGGTCAGCCTTGACCTGGGGGCGCTGCGCGCGGTCGAAGTCGACGCACTGTCGCTGACCGCCCGCCTGGGAGCCGGGCCTGCGCGGCCCCGAGGCCGAAGCGGCACTGGCGCGAGAGGGCTTGACGCTTGGCCACTTCCCGCAGTCCTTCGAGTACGCGACGATCGGCGGCTTCGCGGCCACCCGTTCGGCCGGGCAGGCGTCGAGCGGCTACGGGCGCTTCGACGCCCTGGTGACCTCGGCCCGCCTGCTGTCTCCGCTGGGCGAGATGCGAGACGCTGGAGACGCCCCACAGCGCCGCCGGACCGGCGCTGCGTGAGCTCGCCCTCGGCTCGGAGGGGACCCTGGGGGTGATCGACGAGGTGACGGTGAGGGTCCGACCGCTGCCGGCGCAGAAGCGTTACGAGGCGTGGTACGTGGAGAGCTTCGAGGCCGGGGCCGAGATCGTCCGCGCGATGGCCCAGGACGAGGCCCTTCCCGACGTGATCCGGCTTTCCGACGAGCAGGAAACGCAGATCTCCCTGACTCTCTCGGGTCCGCGGGGCTCGAGACGCGGGCTCCTCGACCGCTACCTGCGAATGCGCGGGGTGGCCGGCGGCTGCCTGATGATCCTCGGGCTGGAGGGTGAGACCGAGGCGGTGGCACGGCGCCGCGCCCTCGCGGTCCGCAAGCTGCGCGCCGGCGGCGCCGCCTACCTCGGCCAGGGGGCCGGGCGCTCCTGGGAAGCGGGCCGCTACCACGGCCCCTACCTGCGCGACGCCCTGCTCGACCAGGGGGCGATGGCGGAGACGCTCGAGACCTCCCACACCTGGTCGCGGCTCGGCGAGCTGTACGCCGGGGTCGGCGAAGCGATCCACCGCGCGCTCTCCGCGCAGGGAACGCCCGGGCTCGTCTTCTGCCACCTCTCCCATGCCTATCCCGACGGCGCCTCGCTCTACTTCACCTTCATCGCCCGCGCCCGGCGGGGGGCGGAGATCGAGCAGTGGCGCCTGGCGAAGACGGCGGCCTGCGAGGCGATCGTCGCCGCCGGCGGCACGATCACCCACCACCACGCGATCGGGGTCGACCACGTCCCCTACATGGAGGCCGAGATCGGCGCCACCGGCGTCGAGGCCCTGCAGGCGGTGAAGGCGCGGCTCGACCCGGCCGGGATCATGAACCCGGGCAAGCTGCTGCCCGGCTAGGTCGCGGTCCGCTTGCGCGGGTCTCGCCGGACCCATATGGTCGCCGTGTGGCTTCGGCCGACCTCTCCCGACTGACGGGCAAGCGCGTCCTGATCACCGGGGCGGCGCGCGGAATCGGCGCCGCGCTCGCGGAACGGCTCGCCTCGCACGGGGCGCGGATCGCGCTCGTCGGCCTCGAGCCGGAGAGGATGGCGGCAGTCGCCGAGCGTTGCGGCGAAGGCACCTTCGTCGCCGAGTGCGACGTCTCCGACAACGAGAAGGTGACCGCGGCGGTCGACGAGGCCGCGGAAGCGCTCGGCGGCCTCGACGTCGTCGTCGCCAACGCCGGCATCGCCACCGGCGGCCCCTTGCGCTCCCAGGACCTCCGCTCCTGGGAGCGGGTGATCGAGATCAACCTGCTCGGCGTGATGTACACCGACCGGGCCGCGCTGCCCCACCTCGAGCGCTCCGGCGGCTATCTGCTCAACATCGCCTCGACGGCGGCGGTGATGCGAGCTCCCGGCTTGAGCGCCTACTGCTCCGCCAAGGCCGGCGTCGAGGCGCTCAGCGACTGCCTGCGGGTCGAGATGCTGCCGCTCGGCGTCGCCGTCGGCGTCGCCTACTTCCTCTTCCTCGACACCGACATGGTCACCGACGGCGAGCGCGAGATGCCGCTGCTGCAGCGAGCGAAGGCGGAGATGCCGCGCCCGTTTGCGCGCACCTACCCGCTGCCGCCGGCGATCGACGAGGTCGTCAGCGCGATCGCGGAGCGCCGCCGTCGCGTCGCCTACCCGCGCTGGTTCCTGAAGCTGCTGCCGATCCGCCAGCTGTTCGTCTCTGCGATCGCCGAGCGCCGGACCGGCCAGGTCGTCCCGGAGGCGATCAGGGAGTTCGATCAGCTCGCCGCCGAGCAGGGCGCAAGCGCAGCCTCGGCCAGCGAGCGCACCCGCGAGGTCGCCGGGCTCTGAGTCCCGGCGAGCCGCGTCTCAGATAGGCGCTAGCCGCCGTCCTCGGGCGTCTCGCCCTGCGCGGCGGCACCCTGGACGCCCGGCCCGGTGATCTCGCCCTGCATCACCTTCTGGCCGAGGAAACGCGGTAGCTGCCGTTCGCGGCGGGCCCGTTGCACCTCGGCCCGGAAAGCCTGGTCGCCGGTCAGCGAGACGACGATCGAGCCGAAGGTTCCGTTGGCGACGAACCCGAGCGCCTGGGAAGGGAGGGGGATCTGGGAGAGGATCCGGCCGCTCTCGCCGACCTTGACCGAACCGACCCGCAGCGCCACACGGTCGGACTGGTAAAGCCAGACGTAGTAGCTGCGGCCCTGGCCCGACGGCTCCAGACCGACGGCCCGCACCTCCAGCACCGGAACGTCGCGGATCCGCCCGAACAGCGCCGCGCCGCGGGCCTCGCCGCCGCTCGGCGAGGTCAGCACCGCCCGCGTCAGGGTGTCCTCGGCGACCGGGGTCTCGGTGCCGGAATCGGTGTTGGCCGCCTCGGTGCCGGTATCGGCGGACTCGGCATCTCCGTCATCTCCCGAGAGGGCGCCGGTGGCGAGGAGGACGACGATCGCGACCAGCAGCCCGCCGCCGAGCAGGGCCCCGATCAGACGCCGCTGCCGCCCGGAGACGGCGCCGATCGGCGAGCCTCGCCCGGTTTCGGGGGCTTCGGGTTCGGGCCTGGTCGGAGTGGGGGTGGCCGCCGCGGGCGCTGAGGCGCGGCGGCCCGGCTTGGCCGCGGGCAGGGAGGGAAGATCGGCGTCAGGGGCCAGCAGGCGAAGCTGGGCGAGGAGCTGCTCGGCCAGCGCCCGCGAGCCCGGGTCGGCCTGCAGGTGACGGGCGACGTCGGCGCGACCGATCGGGTCCGCCTGGCCGAGCATGTAGTCGGTGAGGCCGACCGACCGGTCGGGATCCTCGCCGCCGATCTCGGTCAGCGCCGCCCGGGCCCGCGAGCGGACCTCATCGACCTCGAGCCCGAGCAACGAGCCGATGTCGTCATAGCTCTGGCGGCGCTGCAGGAGCAGCTGCAGCATCGCCCTCTGGTCCTCGCTCAGTGCCACGGCGGGAAGCCTACGGGTTCGGGTTGCGGCTGGACGCCGGTCGGCGCAGCTATTTTCCCGGTGTGGGAGCGAGGATTCTCCGCCTCTCGGCCCGTCAGCCCGATCGGGTCCTGGCCGGCGTCGCGGTCCTCGCGGCCGCGGCGGGGCTGGTGATCGGGATCGGGGAGAGCCGGCTGACGCTCGGCGGCGCCGGCTCGAAGACGACGCCCCTGCAGATCACCGTCCGCGGCACCGAGCCGGTGCGCTCGGGCTCCTACCAGGTTGCGCTGGAGGTGATCGGCTCGCGGTTGCGTACGACGCCCGGGGTCGAGCGGGTCAGGAGAAGCCCGACCTCGGCCGACGGCCGCTCGGTGACCCTGACCGTGGCTTTGGCCGACGACCCCGCCCTCAACGCGCGGGCGGTGGCCACCCTGACCTCGACGCTCGACGCCGGCCAGTTGCAGCTTTCGTTCTCCGGCGGCGCCAACAGGCTTCCCGAAGCCCGCTCGGAGGCGATCGACGACCTGACGCTGCTCTTGCTCGCGGCTCCGATCGTCGCCCTGGTCCTGATCGGCGCGCTCGGGTCGAGGGCGGCCCTGGCGACCGTCTTCGCGACTGCGGCGACGGTCCTCGTCGCCGGAGCCCTGTGCATCGCGCTGTCGCTGCTGGTCGAGGTGTCGGTGCTGTCCCTCGTCGGCGCCGCCTGCGGGGGGATCCCGGCGGGGGTCCTGCTGTGCAGGCTGGCCCGCCGCGGTGCCCCGACGGCGGTGCCGATCTCGGCGGCGGCGGCCTCCGCCGTCGTCTTCGCCGCCCTGTTCGGGGTCGGGGTCTCCTATCTGTCCTGGCTGGCCCTCGGCGCTGTGCTGGCCAGCCTGCTCGCCGTTCCCTTCTCGATCGCATCGATCGGCGCCGCGACTGCGCTCTGGGGGCTCGAACCTGAGGACCGGGGCTTCACAGAGCGGCGCCTGGAGCGCCTCGCTGCCGCCGTCGGCTGGAACCGCCCGGCGGCGGTGGCGATCGGTCTGCTGGCGGCGGCTGCGTTGCTGGTCCTCGGGTTGCCGGTCTTGCGGCTCGACCCGGTGGCCCTGGCCGCACCGGCCCCGCCGCCGATCTCGCTCTCGCGGGGTTTGATCGCCGCCGGCGCCGCCTTCGTCGCCCTGAGCGCGATCTGCCTGCTGGCGGGACGCCGGCCGCTGGCGGCCCTGGCGACGGCGCTCAGCGCCCTGCCGGCCGCCGCCGCCGCGGCCGGAATCGGCGTGCTCGTCTATCAGGACGGGCGCCTCGACGAGCTGCTGGACTTCGATCCTTTCTCGATCGGCGTCGGCTGGCTCGCGGCCGGCGTCGTCACCGTCGCCGCGGCCTCGGCGGCGCAGGGAGCGGCGACACTGGCCGCAATGCGTGCCGACCAACCCGGCACGGCCAGCGCCGACCGTGACGGCGGCTATCCGCTTGCCGCCGCCGCCGGCATCGTCGCCAGCGCCACCGCGGCCGTGATCGCGCTGGCGCTGCTCGCCTCCTCGCTGGAGTTCATGAAGGGACTTGGCCTGCTGGTCGCGACCGGGCTTGCACTGGATCTGGTCCTGGTGCGGGCCCTGATCGCGGCCACGCTGCTGAGGCCAAGCCCCCCGGACGGCTCGCCGACCGACGACGGATAGGCTGCGGCGCGATGTCGCTGCGCTCGCCCTTCGACGAGCTGCTCGGGACCGAGTGGCTCGACGACGACCCCGATCACGCGCGGGTGCGGGTCTCGGTCCGCGAGGAGCTGCAACAGCCGGCCGGTCTGCTCCACGGCGGAGTGATCTCGAGCCTGGTCGAGAGCGTCTGCTCACGATCGACGTTCATGGCCGTGCGTGATCAGGGCATGCAGGCAATGGGGCAGGCGGTGAGCGTCAGCTTCCTGCGCCCGATCGTTGCGGGAGTGGCGGTGGTAGAGGCGCGGGTGCGCCATCGCGGCCGCACGACCTGGGTCTGGGAGGCCGAGGTGCGAGACGGCGAGGAGCGGCTCTGCGCGCTGGCGCAGATGACCGTCGTCGTCCGCACCGACGCACGTCCGAATCGTATACGGCTGGTCCGGGACGCTCGAGCCGCCGGCGTAGCGGTTGGTGATCGGCAGGCGACGGTCGCGGCCGAAGGCCTTCGGGGTGATGCGAATCCCCGGCGGTGCCTGGCGGCGCTTGTACTCGGAGCGATCGACCATCCGCGTCACCTCGTCGACCACCTCCGCGGGCAGGCCCGCCGCGACCATCTCGTCGCGACCCTGGTCGCGCTCGACGTAGGCCTCGAGGACCCGGTCCAGGAGGTCGTAGGGGGGCAGGGAGTCGCTGTCGCGCTGGTCTGGCCGCAGCTCCGCCGACGGCGCTCGCTCCAGCACCGAGGCCGGGACCGGCTGGTCGCCACCACGCTGGTTTCGGCGCCGAACCAGCTCGTAGACAAGCGTCTTCGGTACGTCCTTGATCACCGCGAAGCCTCCCGCCATGTCGCCGTAGAGCGTCGCGTAGCCGACCGACATCTCGCTCTTGTTGCCGGTCGTCAGGACCAGCCAGCCGTGCTTGTTGGACAGCGCCATCATCAGGTTGCCGCGAATCCGGGCCTGGATGTTCTCCGCCGCGAGGTCGGGCTCGGAGGGGCGGGCCGGGTCGCGGGGCAGGCGGGGGGACTCGCCGTCATCGGAGGCAGCGGTCCGAAACACGCCTGCCAGGGCCTCCTCGTAGCCGGCCATCATCGAAGCGATCGGGATCTCGATCACCTCGACGCCGAGGCCGGCGGCGATCTCGCGGGCATCGGCCTGCGTCTGGTCGCTGGAGTGGGGGGAGGGCATGACCACGCAACTGACCCGGTCGGCCCCGAGCGCGTCGACGGCCAGCAGGGCGACCAGCGCCGAGTCGACGCCTCCCGACAGCGCCACTCCGACGTGGCGGAAGCCGTTCTTCTCAACGTAGTCGCGAAGACCGAGCACCAGCGCCTCGTAGACCTCGTCGACGTCGGACAACACCTCGGCGAGCGAACCGCTTCCGCGCGGCACCTCGCAGACCAGCAGCTCCTCCTCGAACTGCACCGCCCTGGCGATCAGCTCGCCGCTCGGATCGAGGACGATGCTGTGACCGTCGAAGACCAGCTCGTCCTGGCCACCGACGAGGTTGCAGAAGGCAAGCGAGGTTTCGTAGGCGCGGGCGCGTTCGGCGAACATCAGCTCCCGGTCGCGCCCCTTGCCCCTGTTGTAGGGAGAGGCGGAGGGATTGGCGATCAGCTCGGCTCCCGCGGCGGCCTCCAGCGACGCCGGGGGTCCCTCGACCCAGCAGTCCTCGCAGATCGTCAATCCGACCAGGGTTTCGCCGACCGCGAAGGTGGCGGGCGAGTCGCCCGGCTCGAAGTAGCGTTGCTCGTCGAAGACGCCGTAGTTGGGCAGCCGGTTCTTGCGGTACACGGCTCGCACCTCGCCGTCGGCGAGGACGCCAAGCGAGTTGTGGGCAACGTGGCCGGCTCCAGGCCCGGTCGGCTCGGCGAACCCGACCAGGGCCACGATCCCTCGGGTTGCGCCGGCGAGCTGGTCGAGGATCGTGCGGTTGGCGGCGACGAAATGGCGCTTCAGATAGAGATCCTCGGCCGGATACCCAGGCAGGCAGAGCTCGGGGAAGACGACCAGATCGGCTCCCTCCTTGCGGGCCTGGTCGGTCCAGTCGGCTACCTTGGCCGCGTTGGCCTCCAGGTCGCCGACCGTGGAATTGATCTGCGCCAGCGCCACTCTCAGGCCGCCGTTCGTCTCCATCCTCGAAGTATGGCCGCCGCACCGCCGGACCCGGTGCGCGCTGTAGGCTGCGGTCGGTGGCCGCCTCTCGTCAGCTTGCGGTCACCCTCGTTCTTGGAGCGCTCGTCGCGCACGCCTGGCCGGCGGCGGGCTCGCCGGCCGCGGTGCAACGAGGACACGCGTCGAGCTCCACGGGCGCGACAACCGCGCAGCGCGCCGCCGCTGTCGTCTCGCGCGCCGAGCGGCTGATCGAGCGCGGCGGCAGGGGGGAGGCGGACCTGACGCCGGTGCTGATGCGACTGGTACGTGCCTTCCCGGGATTGTCGGGGGCCGCTCGCGAGCGTGCCGAGGGGCTGTTGGCGCGTCCGACCAGCCGGCGCGATCCACAGGGAAACAGCTGGCGCGCTCCGGAGGCCCCGGCGTCACCCGCCTGCACGCCGAACTTCTGCGTGCACTGGGTCGTCCGCGGCTCGGACGCGCCGCGCCTGGCGGACGCCAACGGAGCCGGCGACGGCGACGGCGTCCCCGACTACGTCGAGCTGATCCAGCTCGTCGCCGAGCGGTCGCACGCAATCGAGAACGGGCGGCTTGGCTGGCGAGAGCCGAAGCCGGACCGAACGCGTGGAGGCGGCGCCGGCAAGACCGACGTCTACCTTGCCGACATCGGCGACGTCGGCCTGTTCGGCTACGCGGCGCCGGACGCGCGGTCAGCGCTCGCGCGATCATCGCTTCCCGCGCTCTCTCTACGGATACCTGGTCATCGACGACGACTTCTCGCGGCGCCAGTTCCCCGGTACGAGGGCAGCCGACAACGTCGCCGTGACCCTCGCGCACGAGTACAGCCACGTGCTGCACTTCGGCTACGACGCCTTCCAGGACGCCTGGATCTCGGAGGCGACGGCAACCTGGATGGAGGATCAGGTCTTCGACGGGATCGACGACTATCTGCGCTATCTGAAGCGCTGGGTCCGCCGCGTCGACACGCCGCTGACCGCGCGGTCGATCCGCTTCTACGGCACCGCTGTCTGGAACCACTGGCTGCAACGCCGCTACGGCGCAGAGATCGTCCGAAACGCCTGGTCGGGAGCCCGAAAGGTCCGACCGGCGGGGTTCGGAGTCGGCAGCTATCGCCGTGCGATCCGCCGCGCCGGCCGATCGGGATTCAATCTCGACTTCGCCCGCTTCTGCCGCGACGTCGCCGAATGGCGCACCGCGCGCGTATTTCCCGAGGCCCGCCGCTATCCCGACTTCCGGCGCAACGGCCGGCTCGGATTTCGGCGCCCGATCGTGCGGCGCCTCAACCACACCACCTTCAAGCTGCTCGCGTTGCGGCCGAGCGGGGGCCGGAAGCTGCGGGTCAGCGTCCGGGCGCCGGGCCGCACCACCGTGGCGCTGGCGCTGGTCGGAAGAATCGGCGGCGAGCGTCGTGGCAGCGTGGTCTCGAGGCTCGTATTCCGGCGCCAGGGCGGCCTGCTGTCGACGGCGCTACGACGCCCTGGGCGCTTCGACCGCCTCACCGCGGTGGTCGTCAACGCCGACACCAGGCAGCGAGGCTTTGACCCGCGGCGGCTGGATTGGCGCTACACCCGCAACCAGGTGCCGTTCACGATTCGCGCCCGCCTGTTGCGCTGATCACCGCGGTCAGAGCTGCGGCTCATAGCTGCCGATCTCGTGCGAGTGCTGCTCGAGCCAGGCCGCCTCGGTTCGCCACCCCGGGCGGGCTCGCTCCAGCAGGGCCCAGAAAGCCGGTGAGTGATCGAGGTGGCGCAGGTGGCACAGCTCGTGAACGACCACGTAGTCGAGGATCTCGGCAGGGGCGATGATCAGGCGCCAGGAGAACGAAAGCGTCCCCCGGGCAGAGCACGAGCCCCAGCGGGTGCGCGGGTCGCGCACGCCCAGGCCGGCCGGCTCGACATCAAGGCGAGGGGCGTGCTCGGCGACCGCGCCGCCGAGGCGGCTGCGGGCCTCGCGCCGATACCAGCGGGAGATCGCCGCGACGCGTGTCTGCGGCGGTCCCGAGACCAGCAGTCCCTCCGGCCCGAGCTCGGCGACGGCGCGAGACCCGTTGCGGCGCCGGACCGGGATCGCCTCGCCGCCCAGCCAGACGACCCCGGGCCGGTCGAGCCCCAGGGCAGATGGCCGGCTCGCTATCTCGTCCGCCCAGGCCGACTTGCGGGCGATCCAGTCCCGGTTTCGGTAGAGCAGCCGGTCGATCTCGGCCGTGTCGGTACCGCGGGGAACGATCAGCTCCAGCGGTCGCTGGGGCCCGACCACAAGCCGGGCCGAGCGTGAGCGCGGGGACTCCCGGACCCGCACCGCGACCGGCTCGCCGGCGACGGTCAGAGAGTGTCGGCCGCGCTCCTTCAGGCCGCTGAGAATGCCAGCGGCCGGGGACGGCTTCGTACTGAGGCCGGGGGCCTAGCTACGACCGCGGGTGGCTGCGGGCAGGAGCTCGCTGAGCAGCGAAGAGGGGTCCTGGACCCCGAAGCTCCTTCGCAGCTGCTGCTCGATCGCCCCGCGATCCGCTCCGGAGGCCTGCATGTTCATGACCAGGATCCGCATACCCTCGGTCGTGCGGACCTTTTGCGACGGTGTTCGGCGCGGCGGCAGCGGCTGCAGCAGCGCGTCGGCGTCGGGCGCGGAGGCGGCCAGAGCTTCCGCGTAGGCGTCGCCCTCCGACTCCAGATCCTCGACCATCGCCATGCGTGCCCGGCCGATCGAGGCTTCGAGCTCCTGTGCCCGATCGCGGATCTCCTCGACCTGCTTGGAGAGCTCGTCGACCATCGCGGCGATCCTGCTCACCCGCCGCTCGCCGAGCTGCTCCGCTCGCACCCGGCATTCCTCCAGGTAGCGCCTGGCTTCATCCTTGGCGCTGTCGATGATCTCCGCGGCCGCCTGCTCGGTGGCCTGCAGAACCGAGTTGACCTGGTTTCCGGTCTCATACACGGGCGGGGTGACGTCCTCGGGGTCGATCAACTCCGCCTCAGCGCTCGGGGTCTCCTCGTTGCCGCCGCCGTTCTTGCGACGCCGGCGCTCTTCGCGGCGCCGAGCGACACGGGCACGGCGCGACTCGTCGACGTAGCGGGCCGCCTCCTCCTTGGCGTCCTCGAGGATCTCCTGGGCTGCCTGGTGACTCGCGTCGAGCACCGACTGCACCTGCTCCTCTGCAGAGGCAAGGATCGGCGACAGCTCCTCGGGCTCGGCCAGCGTAGGCGTCTCGGGGACCGCGACGCGGTCCTGCTCGGGTCCGCCCTCTTCGACGGGCTGATCTGTGCTGTCGATCTTGGCCACGACACCCTCCTAGGCGCCCACCCGACGAGGTTCGGCCGCAAGATTGCGGGAGGGGATGTTGGCACATTCAAAATCGGCCAGCAAGGAAGAACTCACCTATGCAGCCCTACGTAGTCGCGAGTGGCTCCGATCAGCCGGCCGTCAGCCGTGTGGGCGACAACCGTCACCCGGCTCTGCCCCGCAACCGGCAGGGGCAGGCGTACCGGTTCCTGCAACGCATTTCCCTCCAGCGTGCGCTCGAGCCCACCGTTCACGGCCACCTCGAGCCGCCGCAGGCGTTCGCCCGGCGGCGCCTGCGGGGTGAACTGCAGCGACGAGCCCTGCACCTGCTCGGGCTCGGGAAGACCCAGGGTCGGCGCCCCGGGCGGTTGCGGGAGCTCGCCCCGGCGACGCCTTGCCACCTCGTCGGAGGCCGGCTGGGCCGCGGCGGAGGCGACGACCTCGAACTGGGTCATCAGGCCGTGATCCTCGTGGTCGAGCATGTGGCAGTGGATCACGTACTTGCCGGTGAAGTCGCTGAAGTGCCCGGCGACGAGAATCGTCTCGCCGGGGTGCACGAAGAAGCTCTCCTTGAGGCAGTCCTCCCACGGCTTCGGCCGCCTGCCGTTGCGCTCGAGCAGGTACCAGTCGGTGTGATGGAGATGCATCACGTGGCTGACCTTGGTCCGGTTGGTCAGAGCCCAGGTCTCGGTCGTGCCGAGGATGGGGAAGGCGTCGGAGCGGCCCGGATTGAAGGTCTTGCCGTTGATCAGCCAGGAGGTGATGAAGATGCCGCCGATCGAGATCACCCAGCTGCGGTCGGGCGCCCTCGGCGCCTCCTCGGCCCAGGCCGGCAGCGGTCGCAGCCGCCGCGGCAGGCGGGTCCGGTCGCGGCGGCGCCTGCCGACCCGGAACTGCATCAGCGGCCCGACGTAGGGGCGCGCTCCGAGCGCGTTGCCGCCCTCGCCGCGGCGATCGCTGCGCAGCTCCACGGCCTCGCCGGCGGAGCGGGCGAAGTCGACGATCACCTCGGCCCGCTCGGCCGGGCCGAGCAGCACCCGCTTGCGCTTCACCGTTCGCGGCATCAGGCCGGCCTCGGTGGCGATCTGGTGCAGGGTCGCGCCGTTGGAGAGGTAGAGGTTGTAGGAGCGGAAGTTGGAGACGTTGAGCAGCCGCAGCCGGTAGCGGCGGGCCGAGACTTGGTGGTGGGGGAGATAGACGCCGTTGACGAGCACGTAGCTGCCGACGACCTGGTCGTTGGGCGGGCGCTGGGTGCCGAACGGGTCGGTGAGCTGGTTGCGGCGGTCGAAGGAGCGGTCGGCGATCATCAGCGGAATGTCGCGAGCTCCCGCCGGCAAGCCCAGCGCGGCGTCGAAGTCGTCGTCGATGATCCACATCCCCGCCAGGCCGTTCCAGACGTTCGGGGCGGTGCGGTCGAGGCGGTGGTCGTGGTACCACTGGAAGGCGGCCCGCTCGGGCTCGCCCTCCTCGATCAGGTCGTAGACGTAGGTGCGCTTGCCGCCGGGGCGGATCAGCAGGTCGTTGCCGGAGGCCCGCTCCGAGAGTCCCTCCGGGATCCGGCAGTAGAGCGAGGGGCGTCGCGAGGGCGTATTGCCGCCGGGCTGGCCGTCGAACTCGGAGCGGTTGTGCCCGCCGTGCAGGTGAACCGTCAGCTCGCCGGCCTTGCGCCCGAGCCGGTGCTCGAAGGTGACCTCGGTCCGCTGCCCGGCGCGACGGCGGATCGTCGGGCCGGGGAAGGTGCCGTCGTAGGTCCACATCCGCGTCTTCGGACCCGGGAGGACCTGGACCGCCGCCTCGCGCATCGGGATCCGCAGCCGGCCGCCGCGCAGCACCCGCGGGATCCGCAGCGGCGCCCGGAAGGGCCGCGGGCGGCCGGGGGCGCCGAAGGCGCTGTCGGTGAGCCCGAGCAGCTCCCGCGGCCGCAGCCGCACCGGCGCCAGCAGCGCCAAGGCGCCGCCGCCGAGCATCCCGAGGAATGCCCGGCGGCGGAACTTCAGCTCGTTTGAGCTAGGGAACGACGTTGATCGAACCCTGCATGAACGCGTGGATTGCACAGAGGTAATACAACCGCTGTGGGGCGTCCGACGGATCGATGCTGACCTGCTGGGTCAGCGATGAGCCGCGGCGACCCGTGACCCAGGAATCGCCCTCCCGGTTCAGGTTGCCGAGCGTGTCCCAGCCGTCCTCGCCTGCCTCGGCGGGGTTCGTGGTCACCTGCCCGTTTCGGAGGTCGTGCCAGCCGCCGATGTCGCGGCAGATGTGGTTGCGAGCGAAGCAGTTGCGCCGTGCAGCCCTGGTCTTCGGCAGCACACCGCGGGTAACCAACGAGAACGTATGTGGGCCGAAGACCCGCGGATTGGTGCTGCTGACGATCCGCAGGTTGGCACCAGCCTTGATCCTGTCGGGGCCGACGAAGCGCAACCCCTTCTGCCTGCTGAAGGTTGCGTAAATCGTCGGCGTCCCGCCGCCGGCCCCACGTGCCGCCGTGTCCGAGGACCCGGTGGCGACGGCGGAGCCTGCCACGCCGACGGCGACCAGCGCCACCGCCAGCGTCAAGAGCGTGGCCTTGCGCGTAAAGCGCAGGCGTGCGTCCTTCATCAACTCGATTCCTTTCCGTGCCGCCCGCGGCGGCCCAAAACTCGTCTGTTCAAAGTGGGGCCATGGGGCGCAGCCAACAGTGGCATCAGGGCGCCCCACCCCTGGCAGCCCGGAATCGTACTGAGCCGGGCGGCGCGGCGAAGCGGGCTCGGCGATCATCTCGGCGAATCGTGGCCTGCGCGCCTGACGATCACCGCCGACGACTATGGGTACTCGCGCCGCTACGACGAGGGCATCCTCGCCGCCGCGCACGCCGGTGCGATCGACGCGGTCGGGGCGATGGTGCGGCGAGCGGGGTGCGAACCCGGGCCGCTCGCCCAGGCCGGCGTCGAGATCGGCCTGCACCTGGAGCTCGCGGAGGCCGTCGCGGGGGACGATCCGGTGCAGGGTCAGCTGCGCCGATTCGAGGACTTGTTTCAGCGCCCGCCGGCCTTCCTCGACGGCCATCACCACCGGCATGCGAACCCGATCCACCACGACGAGATCGTCCGGCTTGCCGCAGGCCTCGGCGTACGGGTGCGCTCAGTCGACGACGCGCATCGGGACCGGTTGCGGGCAGCGGGGATCCCGACCCCGGACCGGCTGATCGGCCGAGTCGAGCCGACCGAGGCGCTGGTGCCGATCGAGATCGCCCACGTCGAGGGCGGGGGAGAGCCGGCCGAGGGCTGGACCGAATGGATGGTCCACCCTGGACTCGCAGACCCCGCCTCGGGCTCCGCGTTCGATCGCGAGCGTGAAGACGAGCTCGGCGAGCTGCTGCGCCTGGCGCCCGATCTGGCGCTGCGGCGATGGCGGCGGGCGCCGGGCGGCTAGGAGCCGGAGCGCGAGGCTGCGCGCGCGGGGCTCTTGCGGCGGCTCGCCGTCTTGGCCGCCGCTTTGCGCGGCGACGCCTTCTTGGCTGCCGGCTTGGCCTTGGCGCGACCGCGCCGTTTCGGCTTCGGCGTCGCCGCGGACAGCTCCTCCATGGCCGCCTCGAGGTCGAGCCCGAAGCTCTCCAGGTCGGCCATCGCGTCGTAATCGCCGATCAGGCCGAAGTTGAGCTGGCCGTTGTAGGAGAAGATCCCCACGCAGAGCGCCTGGCGCTGGGCCAGCGGCACCATCGGGTACATCGCCTCCATCTCGCGCCCGAGCACGTAGAGCGGGAACTGCGGGCCGGGCACGTTGGTGACGACGAGGTTGAAGAAGCGCTGTCGAGGCTGCAGCCGGGCCGCCTGGGCGGCGATCGTCGGCGGCGCGAAATCGGTCAGCTGGGTGAGGAGCTGGGCCCCGACGGCCTGGTTGGAGCCCTTCAGGTCTCCCATCGCGGCGGTCAGCAGGCGCAGCCGCTCGACCGGGTCCTCGCACCAGACCGGCAGCGGCGCCATCATCGCCGCGACGCGGTTGCCGAGCGCGCCCTGCTCGGTCTCCGCCCGGACGCTGACCGGGACCATCGCCCGCAGCTCGAGGTCGGCGGTGTCGCGCCCGCGAGCGCGCAGGTAGTTGCCGAGGGCGCCGGTGACCACCGAGAGAACGACGTCGTTGACCGTCCCTCCGTGCTCGTTCTTGACCCGCTTCACCTCGTCGATGTCGGCGCGCACGAAGGCGAAGCGCCGATGCGGCCCGATCTCGACGTTGAACGGAGACGAGGGGGCCGACATTCCGGCGCCGATCATCTTGCTCGCCGCCGAGACGCCGCCGCCGAGCTGGCTGACGACCTGGCGGGGCCCGCGGAGCGTCGCCCGGGCGCCGCGCACGATCTCACGCGGGCTCGTCGCCCGCTCCAGCAGCGCCTCGCCGAGCAGCTTCACGCTGCTGGGCTCCGGCCGCGGCAGCCACTCGGTGCCCGGATCGGGGGGAACCTCAGGCTCGCGGGCGGCGTCGAAGAGGACGGTGGTTATGTCGACTCCCGAGACCCCGTCGACCAGCGCGTGGTGGCTCTTGCCGACGATCGCAAAGCGGCCCCCCTCCACGCCTTCGACCAGCCACAGCTCCCAGAGCGGCTTCGAGCGATCGAGCTGCTGCGAGAAGACTCGAGCCGCAAGGGTCCGCAGCTGCTCCTCGGATCCTGGGGGCGGCAGGGCGGTCTGGCGCACGTGGTAGGAGAGGTTGAGGTGAGGGTCGTCGACCCACACCGGCCTGCCCTGGCCGAAGGGAACGAAGCGGAGCTTCTGGCGGAAGCGCGGGACCAGGTGCAGGCGCGAGGCGATGTGCTCGCGGAACTCCTCGTGGGTGGGGGCAGGCCCCTCGAAGAGCGAGGTCGAGGCGACGTGCATGTGCGCCCCGGAACGCTCCAGATGCAGGAACGAGGAGTCGAGCCCGCTCAACCGGTCCTCTCGCACAGCGGCATCTTCGCATAGTCGCCGAGAGGCGCAAAACGGCCCGATATTCGGCTTTGCAAAGCCGTTTGGCGCATCGGTTGCAGGACCATGCAACGTGACCGGGATCACACAAGGCCGCTGCGGCGCCCCCTACCTTCGCCGATCGAACAGACGTACGGTCAAACGATCTGCCGAGTCGTCCCGCGAGCGCGGGGCGAGCGGGGGAACCAGCGCCGCAGGACAGCCAGTGCGGCAGGGGCGAATCGAACGGTGATCCGTTCTTAGCGAAGCCAGGCACCGACGCCGGCATCGCGAGCCCGACAGCTAACTCCGCAGGCAGCAGAGAAAGCGAGTGATTCACCGTGAGGCGTTTCCGCCTTCGACGGAGGCGCGCCATGGCCTGGGCATTGCTGCCGGTCGCGGCCGCCGCCACCACAACCAGCATCGCATTCGCAGCCGAGAGCCCATCCCGGGCGACTCGCCTGTCCGCGACCGAGCGGACGCTCGCATTCGGCGAGCGCTTCAAGATCGCCGGCACCGTCCCCGGCAACCGAGGGATGAAGGTGAGACTCAAGTTCCGGCCCGCCGGCGCCAAGGGCTGGAGGCTGCTGCGAGAGATTCACACCGACAGGCGCGGCAACTACAGCTCCAAGGCTCGCGCCCTGCGGAGCGGCGCCCTGCGGGCGGTCCCCGCCCGGGGCCAGGCCTCGCTGCCGGACTCGATCGCGGTCCGATCGCGGACCGCGTTTCACATCGCCAAGCATCACCTCGTGCTCGGCAACGGCGTACGGCTGAACGGCCGGATCAGGCCGGGAGGCGAGCGCAAGGTGAAGCTGGTCGTCAGGGGGCCCGGCGGCGAGGTGCTGCGCAAGCAAAGCTCCGCTGACGGGCGCTTCGCGCTGCGCTGGAAGCCCGATACGACCGGGACCTACCGGGTGCGCGCCTACGTCGGCGCCAACCGGCTGGCGAAGAGCAGCCGCAGCGTCATCCGTCGCGTCACCGCCTACCGCTATGCCGCCGCGTCCTGGTACGGGCCCGGCTTCTACGGCAACACCACCGCCTGCGGTCAGACGCTGACGCCGGGGATGCTGGGAGTTGCCAACAAGTCGCTCCCCTGCGGGACGAAGGTCAAGCTCCGCTATCGCGGCCGCAGCGTCACGGTGCCGGTGATCGACCGGGGCCCCTACGCGGCCGGGCGCGAGTACGACCTCACCGAGGCCACCAAGCAGCGGCTTGGCTTCCCCGACACCGGGTCGGTGCTGACCAACCGCTGATCGCGCCGCCGCACTAGCTGCCGAGCTCCAGCGCCAGCTGGGGCTCGGCGGCGGCGGCCGGGGAGGCCGCGAAGCCGGCGACGCGGACGCCCAGCAGCCGTACCGGCCGCGGAGGGGAGTAGGCGCGCAGCAGCTCCTGGGCCACGGCCTCGATGTCGATCGCGTCGTTGGTCGGGTCTTCGAGGGTGCGAGCGCGGGTCACCGTCGTCCAGTCGTCGAGGCGCACCTTGATGCCGATCGTGCGCCCCCGCAGCTCCCGGGAGCGCAGCCGGCGCGACAGCTCCTCGGCCTGCGCTGCGATCGAACGCTGCATCTGGGCCGGTTCGGAGACGTCGGCGTCGAATGTGGTCTCGACCGACTGCGACTTCGTCTCGCGAACGCAGGTGACCGGGCTCTCGTCCTCGAACGCCGCCCGCCGCCGAAGCCAGGAGCCGGCGCGGGGCCCGAAGGCCTCGGTCAGCTCGGCCTCGGGCCGCGAGCGCAGCTCGGCCAGGCTGACGATACCCAGCCGCGCCAGCCGCTCGACCGTCTTCGGGCCGATGCCGGGGATCAACCCGGGGGAAGAAGTGGCAAAGCGCTCCAGCGCTTCCTCGCGGCTGAGGCGAACCAGCCCCGCCGGCTTGGCAAGCTCGCTGGCGATCTTGGCCAGCAGTCTGCTCTCGGAGAGGCCGATCGAGCATGTGAGGCCGGCCTGTTCGCGGATCGCACTCGCGATTCGGCGGGTCAGCGCCTTGGGCGAGAACAGCCCCGTCAGGTCGATGTAGGCCTCGTCCAGCCCGACCACCTCGACCCGCTCGGCATTGGCGCGGACGATCTCCATCACCTGCTGCGAAGCCTCGCGATAAGCCGCGAAGTCGGGGTGGACGAAGATCGCGTTCGGCAGGCGCCGGCGGGCAGTTGCCGCGGGCATCGCCGAATGGATGCCGGCGAGCTTGCGGGCCTCGTAGCTGGCCGTCGTCACCACCGCCCGCGGTCCGGATCCGCAGACGACAACCGGCTTGCCGCGCAGCTCCGGGCGCCGGCGCAGCTCCACCGAGGCATAGAAGGCGTCCATGTCCAGGTGGGCGATGATCCGGCTCACGGTCGGAGCGTAGGGGGGAGGGGAGACGCCGCCGGGCTTAGACTTCGGCCCGTGAGCGCCGAGGCCAAGAACCTCGAGGCGATCTCCAGAGCGATCGACCAGCACAACGAGAGTTGCCCCTATCCGGCAGCCGAGGTGCGGATGAATCCCTTCGAGGTCGAGCGGCTTGGATGGGAGCAGATCCGCGGCCTGCCGATCGTCGCCGATCCCGAGCTGGGCACGGGCAGATTCCGGATCGTCTGCTCACGCGACGTCGACGGTTCGGGCCTGGAAGAGGTGGAGGCGGTGGGAGAGCCGCTAGAGGTGCCGGTGCCTGCAGCTCCGGAGCGCAACTAAGGCCGGGTCAGACCTCGTTCCAGAAGTCGAGTCCGAGGTCGCTCATCCAGCTCTGAACCTCGACGTTGAGCCGGAAGAATTCACCGGTCCAGATCAGAATCCCCATCGCGATCAGGATCACGCCGCCGATCGCCATGATCAACCGGTAGTGGCGCTTTACCACGTCGAACGCCGTGGTCATCCGCGAGAAGGCGAGCGCAGTGAGCAGGAAGGGGATCGCAAGGCCGGCCGAATAGACCGCGAGCAGAAAGGCGCCGCGGGCGGCGGAGTCGGAGAGGGCCGCGGCGGAGAGAATCGCGCCGAGGGTCGGGCCGATGCAGGGCGTCCAGGCAATACCAAAGGCGGCGCCGGCGACGACGGGCCCGCCCTTGCCGGCCCGCTCCATCAGGGCGTCGACGTGCCACTCAAGGCTGAGCAGGGGTACGAACAGGGCGCCGACGAAGACCACGCCCATCGCGATGATCAGCGCCGCCGAGATCTTCTCGAGCAGCTCCCGGTTATCGCTGAGGACGGAGCCGATCCCGGTCGCGCTGAGGCCGAGGAGGATGAATATCGCCGAGAAGCTGGCCACGAACAGCAGGCTCGGGCCGAGCACCCGCCTCCAGCCGGCGTCGTCGAGCTCGCTCGGGGAGACACCCGTCACCGCCGAGAGGTAGCCCGGCACGAGCGGCAATACGCATGGCGACAGGAAGGAGACGACTCCCGCCGCGAGGGCGGCGAGGATCCCGACTCCTGCCGCCGGATCGGAGCTGACTGCGGCGAACACGGAGCTTCAAGGGTACGGCGTAGCGATCGCCGTCGAACCTAGACTTGCGGGCATGGAGCCCACCGCGATCATCCTCAACTGCACCCTGAAGCCATCGCCCGCGGAGTCGAACACGCAGGCCCTGATCGACATGGTCACCCGGCACTTCGACGAGCTCGGAGTCGCTCACGAGACGGTGCGCCCGGTCGACTACAAGATTCCCTTCGGCGTCGTCTCCGACATGGGCGATGGTGACGAATGGCCGCAGATACTGGAGAAGATCAAGGCCGCCGACATCCTGATCCTGGGGATGTCGATCTGGTTCGGGGTCCGCAACAGCGTCTGCCAGATGGTGATCGAGCGCCTCGACGGGACGTACGAGGAGACCAACGACGCCGGTCAGTACCCGATGTACAACAAGGTCGGGGGCGTGGTTGTGACCGGGAACGAGGACGGGGCCCACGCCTGCGCGGAGACGACGTTGTTCAACCTCAGCCACCTCGGTTTCGCGATCCCGCCCAACGCCGACACCTACTGGGTCGGCGACGCCGGTCCCGGGCCATCGTTCATCGAGGCCGGAGGCGAGAGTCATGAATACACCCAGAAGACCTCGGCCTGGATGGCCCACAACGTGGTCCACCTGGCGCGGATCCTGAAGCAGAGCCCGATCCCGGCCGAGGGCAACACGGTCGCCGGCTGGGAGCACATGCCGCACCTCGGGTGAGCCTCGGAGCGCCTGGATCGGGCGCACGCTAGATTCCTGGCCACGCAGCCAAACTCGGGCCTCAGGGCCCGCGGGTGACCGGGAGAGCAGATGAGCAATCGCACCTTCGTGATCGGGGTCGGGATGACCAAGTTCGACAAGCCCGGCACCAAGGAGGGCGACTACCCCGACTGGGCGAAGGAGGCGGGGGAGAAGGCGCTCGCCGACGCCGCCGTTCCCTACGACTCGGTCGAGCAGGCCTACGTCGGCTTTTGCTATGGCGAGTCGACTTCCGGCCAGCGGGCCGTCTACGGGCTCGGCCTGACCGGGATCCCGGTCGTCAACGTCAACAACAACTGCTCGACGGGGTCGTCGGCCCTCTACATGGCGCGCCAAGCGGTCAAAGGCGGCCTCGCGGATTGTGCCCTGGCGCTCGGCTTCGAGAAGATGGAGATGGGCTCGCTCGGGGTCAAGTGGACCGATCGCACGAACCCGATCGACAAGCACGCGGGGCGGATGTTCGAGCTGCGCGAACCGGAGGCCTCACCGCCGGCGCCGCAGATGTTCGGCAACGCCGGGCGCGACCACATGGAGCGTTACGGCTCCGAGCCCGACCACTTCGCCTGGATCGGCTGGAAGAACCACAAGCACTCGGTCAACAACCCCTATGCGCAGTTCCAGCAGGAGTACTCGCTGGACGAGATCAAGGCGGCAAAGATGATCCACGAGCCGCTGACCAAGCTGCAGTGCTCGCCGACCTCCGACGGGTCAGCCTGCGCAATCGTCGCCTCGGAGCGGTTCGTCGAGCAGCACGACCTCGGCGCCCGCGCGGTCGAGATCGTCGGCCAGGCGATGGTCACCGACATGGGATCGACCTTCGACGAGGAGGCCGACTGCATCAAGATCGTCGGCTACGACATGTCCAAGAAGGCCGCCGAGAGGGCTTACGAGGAGGCCGGAATCGGACCTGACGACGTCGACGTGGTCGAGCTGCACGACTGCTTCAGCGCCAACGAGCTGATCACCTACGAGGCGCTCGGACTGGCCGAGGAGGGCGAGGGGCACAAGCTTGTCGAGGCCGAGGACACGACCTACGGCGGCCGCTGGGTCGTCAACCCGTCCGGCGGCCTGATCTCGAAGGGTCATCCGCTCGGGGCCACCGGCCTCGCGCAGTGCTCGGAGATGACCTGGCAGCTTCGCGGTGAGGCCGACGCGCGCCAGGTCGACGGCGCCGAGGTCGGCCTGCAGCACAACATCGGACTCGGCGGTGCCGCCGTGGTCAGCGTCTACAAGCCTGCGGGCTGAGAGGAGAACGAGATGGCCAAGGAGACACGACCGCTGAACGGCAAGGTCGTCGCCCTGACCGGTGGAGCAAGGGGGATCGGCAAGGCGACTGCGATCGCTTTGGCGCGGCGAGGCTGCCGGATCGCGATCGGAGACCTCGACGTTACGCTGGCGGAGCAGACTGCGGAAAGCCTCGGCGGGGGAGCGATTGCGCTGCCGCTCGACGTCACCGAGCGCGAATCCTTCGCCTCCTTTTTGGACGAGACCGAGCGGCAGCTGGGACCTGTCGACGTGATGATCAACAACGCCGGGATCATGCCGCTGGGGCGATTTGCGGCCGAGGACGACGCAACCGCGAAGCGGATGATCGACATCAACCTGCACGGGGTGATCTTCGGCACCAAGCTGGCGCTGGAGAGGATGGAGCCGCGCAACAGCGGCCATATCGTCAACATCGCCTCCCAGGCCGGCAAGGGAGGCTTCCCCGGCGGCGCCACCTACTGCGCGACCAAGCACGCCGTGGTCGGCCTCTGCGAGGCCGTGCGGGCCGAGCTCGACGGGACCGAGATCGAGGTCTCCTGCGTGATGCCGGCGGTCGTCAACACCGAGCTCGCCGCGGGGCTGAAAGAGGCGCGCGGGGTCAAGAACGTCGAGCCCGAGGAGGTCGCCGACGCGATCGTCGAGGCGCTGGAGACCGGCCGCTTCGAAGTCTGGATACCGCGCTCGACCCAGTACATCGCCAAGGTGATGACGGTGGTCCCGCGGCGCGGCCGCGAGGCGATCGCGCGGTTCCTGAAGGCCGACAAGGTCCTGGCCGACTTCGACCCGTCGGCCCGAGCGGCATACGAGGACCGCGCCGCGCATTCAGAGCCCGGCCTTGAGCCGGAGGGGGAGCCGGTCAGCGCCAAACCGAGCGACTGATTGCGCCGCCGCCGCAGCTACCAAATTTAGGGGGAGAGGGGCGCTCGAGTTTTCGAGTTATGTGCCCCACGGGGCTAAGAGACCGCGCCATGGCGCCGAATCAGGGTTCAGGCGATCATGGAGCGCAGGGACGGCGAAACACCCCGGGAGCACAAGCAGGCGCCGATTCGGCAGCGCCTGGTGCTGATCTCCGGCGACGGCGACGACAGCGCCGAGGGCTCCGAACGGGCCGACTCGGCGCAGCTGCGAATCGTCGGCTCCGAGCCCCGCATGCGGGGCGGATTCCGCCTCACCGACCGCTGAGCGACGGCGGCTCGACGCTCTAGCCTTGGAGCCGATGGCGACGGCTCACGGCCACAGCCACGGCGGCGGTCACTTTCATGCGGTCTCGCCAGAGGCCGACCGGGCAAAGCTGCGGCTGGCGCTGGCGCTGATCCTCGGCTTCATGTGCGTGGAGGTCGTCGCCGGCATCCTCGCCTCCTCGCTGGCGCTGCTCTCCGACGCAGCGCACATGCTCACCGACGCGGCGGCGATCGGCTTTGCGCTGGTGGCGATGCGGCTTGCCGCACGGCCGGCGGGCGGCGGCTACACCTTCGGGCTGAAGCGAGCCGAGATCCTCGCCGCGCAGTTGAATGGGGTCACGCTGGCAGTCCTGGGCGTGTGGATCGTCTACGAGGGCATCGGGCGGCTGACGGATCCGCCCGAGACGGAGGGGGCGACGGTGCTTTTCGTCGCCATCGCCGGCATTGCGGTCAACCTGGCGGCGACGAACATCCTCTCGAGGGCCAACCGGAGCAGCCTCAACGTCGAGGGCGCCTATCAGCACATCCTCACCGACCTGATCGCCTTCATCGCCACCGCGGTCGCCGGCGCCGTGATCCTGATCAGCGGCTTCTACCGCGCCGACGGCATCGCGGCCCTGTTCGTGGCCGCGATCATGTTCCGCTCCGCCTACGGGCTGCTGCGCGACTCGGGACGGGTCCTGCTGGAGGCGGCGCCGCAGGGCCTCGATCCCGACCAGATCGGCCGCGCGATGGCGGCCCGGCCGCAGGTCGAGAACGTCCACGACCTGCACCTCTGGGAGGTGACCTCGGGATTTCCGGCCCTCTCGGCCCACGTACTGGTGGCAGAGGAGGCCGATTGCCACGCCGAGCGACAGCAGCTGGAGGACCTGCTGCGAGAACGTTTCGAGCTCGACCACGTCACCTTGCAGGTCGAGCACGCCGAGCACCCGCTGCTGCAGATCGAGGGGGATGGGCGCAGCGAGCGGGACGACTGAGGCGCCAGCAGCGCGAATTCAACGCGGGATAATCTGTCTTATGTCTACTTAGGTCCTGCGCAGGCCTCGCAGGACCCGCCGAACGTCCCGGAATACCCTCCCCAGCAGGCACTGCGGGACGTTCGGCGCTTACTGGCGCTTCCAGCCGCCGCCGAACAGGCGACCGATGCGACCGGCCCGCACGTTCGGCTTGAACTTGGCGTGGCCCTTCTCGGGCGGCGGCAGGCGCCCGGCTTCCTCGGCGTTGACCGCCAGGGTGACGCCGCGCTCGGCGGTGCGACGGACCTCGGGGGCGTCGGCAAAGCGGATCACGCCGTCGGTGTCCTCGAAGACCACCCCGTCGAAGATGTGCTCGCGGAAGTTGTCCAGGATCGCCTCTACGCGTCCGACTTCGACCTCGTCGGAGCTGTAGACCGGCGTGCCCTTCTTCACTGCCGCGTAGTGGACGCTCTCGCCGTCGTCGATCACGCTTTACAGGTTATTGGGCCGGCCGCGACGACTTCGGCAATCGCTCGGCGACGTCGTCGCGCTCGCAGAAGGCCGCGATCTCGCGCGACAGCAGGCCCCCCTGCCATGCCAGCGGCGACTCTCCCTCCCCCTCGCTGACCAGCTCTGCGCCCGGGATCCGCTCCGCGTATTCCTGCGCGACTCCATAGGGGTGGCCCGGGTCGGCGACATCGTGGCTGGCGACGACAAGGGTCGGCAGGTCGAGGAACTCGAGCTCGTCCATCGACTCGAACGGGCGCGACCGCGGCACCTCGCGCAGAGCCTCTACGAGTGCCTCGGGCCGGCGGTGCAGCTCGATTCGCTCGCGGGTGATCCGCAGCACCGTCTCGCGCCAGGCCGGATCGAGGCCCTGCTCGTCGATGTAGGCGACGAATCCCGCCGGCCCGCCTTCGTCCAGCGCCGCTGCGAGACCGTCCCAGTATTCGAGCGCCTCGTCCGGGACGATCCCCCGGTAGACCGGGCCGATCAGCACCAACCCGGCCAGCCCCTGCGGGCGCTGCAAGGCGTAGGCGACCGCGGTGTGGGCACCCATCGAATGGCCGGCGAGCAGGAACGGCGCCTCCACCTGGTCCGCCAGCACCGATTCGAGGTCGGCGACCATCTCGGGGTATCCATAACCCTGGCCGGCGGGGGCGGCTCCGGACTCGCCGTGGCCGCGGGCGTCAAAGCTGACCAGGCGGTAGCCCCTGCGTGGGAGGAGCTTCGATCCGTGCACGACGTAGCGCCGGGTCGCCGTGATCCCGTGACAGAGCACCACCGCCGCCCCCTCCCCCACCGACTCCCCTTCGAGCACCAATCCCTCACCGGCACTGAACGGCCGGGACTCGAGGGCCGGGGGCGCCATCAATCCAGCCCGGCCACGGCTCGCTCGAGGTCGTCGACGCCCTGAAACGAAAGCCCGAGCTTCGCGACGTGGCGATATCGAACCACGCCCTCCTCGTCGATCAGGAAGATCGAGCGGCGGACAACCGGGCCGGCCGTTACCCCGTAGGCCTTGGCGACGGTTCGGTCCTCGTCGGCCAGGAGCGGCACGTTGAGGTCGTGCTCGGTGCGGAAGCGCTCGTGCGAGTCGACCGACTGCGGCGATATTCCGAGCACCGCGGCGCCGAGCGAGTCCAGGCGCCCTCCCTCGTCGCGATAGGAGCAGAACTGCCTCGTGCAGACAGTCGTGAAGTCGCCGGGGTAGAAGGCGAGGATCAGCCGAGCGCCGCGAAAGTCGGAGAGACGGTAAGTACGGCCACCCGTGCCCGGGAGCTCGAAGTCCGGGGCCGGATCGCCGACTTCTGCCTTCGCCATCGACTATCCGGTTTCGATGCTGACCGAGTCGATCACGACCGGCTTGCGGGGCTGCTCGTCGAAACGGGTCGGCACTGCTGCGATCCGCTGCACCGTCTCCAGCCCTTCGGAGAGCCTGCCGAGCAGCGCGTACTGCGGCGGCAGACCGGCGTCGGCGTTGGTGACGACGAAGAACTGGCTCCCCGAGCGCCCCGCCGGCTCGGCGGTGGACTTCGCCATCGCGACGACGCCGCGCGTGTAGGCCAGGTTCGCCGGCGGCGGCTCGTCGACGCTGTAGCCGGGCCCGCCGGTTCCGTTCCCCAGCGGGTCGCCTCCCTGGATCACGAAGCCGGGGACGATGCGATGAAACGGGACGCCGTCATAGACGCCCTCGCGCGCGAGGAAGGCGAACGAGTTGACGGTCTTCGGGGCCCTGTCCGTGTCCAGGGCGATCTCGAAGCCGCCGCAAGTCGTCTCCACGACCGCGGTCAGCCGATCGCCCCGCTTCACTGTCTGCTCGGGAGCATCGAGATCGACGCTCTTCGGCTCCGGCCGGTCGACCGTTCGGCAGCCCTGTACGGCAGCCTCGGTCGTCTCGGCGTCTTCGTCGGATCCGCTGCGCCCGATCAGCACCGCGGCGACCGCAGCGACGGCGATCAGGGCGAAGACCCCGAGCACGATCAAGCGCCGGTCCGGGGAGCGTTCGTCGCTTCGCTCGCCGTTCATGGGCCGGTGACCCTAGCGAGTTGGGATCATCGTCACGTGGCTTCGCGGACGACCGGCCCGAGCTCGCGGGAACGACTGCTGGGACGGACCATGAACAATCTCGTTGTCCGGGCGCCGTGGGCCTGGCCGCTGGTCCGCGGGCCGATGCGCGAGTTCTTCACCGGCAGGGCTCCGGGCTGGGACGACCGCACCGGCGCCGGCGGAGTTCCCCACCTGGCGCCGCTGGCCGCCGCGGTCCTCGATGTGCCTCGGTCCCCTGAGCGCGTCCTCGACATCGGCTGCGGTACCGGCGAGGGAACGCTTTTCCTGGCCCGGGAGTTCCCCCAGGCCCGAGTCCGCGGAGTCGACATCTCCGAGGAGATGGTCCGCCTGGCCACCGAGAAGGTCGGACTCGATCCCGAGGGCCGGATCGCCTTCAAGACCGGCGACGCCGCTGCGCTCCCCTATCCCGACGGCTACTTCGACCTCGTCGCCCAGCTCAACATGCCCCCGTTCTTCGATCAGATCGGCCGGGTGCTGCGTCCTGGCGGGCACGTGATCGTCGCCGCGAGTTGGGGCTCGCAAACGCCGTTCTTCACCTCGGACAGGCTGCTGCGGTGGAAGTTCGCCCAGCGCGGCATCGAGACCGCGGCGACGGGCAGCGCCGGCGAGGGGACGTACTGGGTCGGTCGACTCGAAGAGCCGGCTCAGTCGCCCTAGCAAAATAGGCTGACCCGATGGAGCTCGATGGCCGGCCGCTGGCGCTGCTCGTCAATCCCTCCTCCGGGAGGGGGCGGACGATGGCGCTGCTTCCCCGCGTCGAGGAGGCGCTGGACGAGCAGCGGATCACGTTCCGTGTCGAGCGGACCCGCAGCGCCGAGCACGCCGTCGAGGAGGCCCTCGGCGCCGCCGAGAACGGCGAGGTGCCGGTGGTGATGAGTGGCGACGGCCTGGTCGGGATCGTCGGCGGGGCACTGGCCGGGACCGACGGCGCGATCGGGATCATCCCCGGCGGCCGCGGCAACGATCTCGCGCGGGTGCTCGGCATCCCCAGCGACCCGGCCGGGGCGGTCGCGGTGCTGGCCGCGGGTCACACCCGCCGAATCGACGTCGGCGAGGTCAACGGCCAGCGATTTCTCGGCATCGCCAGCGTCGGCTTCGACTCGGACGCCAATCGGATAGCAAACGAGACGAAGTTCATTCGCGGCAACCTCGTCTACGCCTATGCCGCAATCCGGGCGCTGGTTGGCTGGAGGTCGGCGCGCTTCACGGTTGCCGCCGGTGAGGACCGGGTTCGCTTCACAGGCTGGGGGATCGCCGCCGCCAACAACAAGGCCTACGGCGGCGGGATGTACGCGGCTCCCGACGCCGAGCTCGACGACGGAGAGTTCGACATCGTGATGCTCGGCGACGTGGGCAAGTTCCGCTTCGTCCATAGCATCCTGCTGAAGGTGTTCAAGGGCACCCACATCGAGGCAGACGAGGTCAAGGTCCTTCGGGCGCCGTACCTGGAGCTGAGCGCCAACCGCCCCTTCGCCGTCTACGCGGACGGTGAGCACATCACCGATCTCCCGGCGTCGCTTCGGCTCCTGCCGCGGGCGCTGGAGATACTCGCGCCTCCGGCGGCGGGGTGACGGCGGTGGACACTGCGCCTCGACATCGGCGGGCTCCCCTGCTCGAGGCGAAGATCGCGCTGTCGCGCGCCCTCGGGGCCGCCAGCCGCGTCAGCGGTCGCGGCGGCGGCACGACGCTGCCGGGACGGGTGCTGCTGCGCCTGGCACCGGATGCGATCGCCCGCCTCGGCGCCCGCCTCGAGGGCGACACGACCGTGGTCAGCGCAACCAACGGCAAGACCACCACCGCCGCAATGATCGCCTCGATCCTCGCCGCCGCCGGGCGCCGGCCGGTCCACAACCGCGCCGGCTCCAACATGACCTGGGGGGTCGCCACCGCCCTCCTCGAGCAAGACGGCCGCGAGGGGCTGTTCGAGGTCGACGAAGCGTGGCTGCGGCGGGTCGCCGGGCAGCTGCAGCCGTCGCTGATCGTGCTCGGCAACCTCTTTCGCGACCAGCTCGACCGCTATGGAGAGCTGGAGACGCTCGCCGACGATTGGGCCGCCTTGGTGGCAGAGCGTGCGGGCCGAACGCGCTTCGCCCTCAACGCCGACGACCCGCTGGTCGCCGATCTCGGCCGCGACGCAGACGGGAAACCGCGACCCGGCATCTCCTACTTCGGCATCGACGACCCCTCCCAGGCGCTGCCCGAGCTTCAGCACGCCCACGACGCGAAGCATTGCCGCCGCTGCGGGCACGCCTACTCCTACGAGCGGGCGTTCGTCGGTCACCTCGGCCACTACGCCTGCCCGAACTGCGGCGCTGACCGCCCGGTCCCGTCGGTGACCGCCACGAAGGTCGAGCTACAAGGAATGCGCGGCTCGGCGGTGACGATCGCCACTCCCGCAGGTGAGATCGCTGTCGAGCTGCCGTTGCCCGGTCTCTACAACGTCTACAACGCGCTCGCCGCGGTGGCATCCGGGCTCGAGCTGGGGCTCGCGCCGGCCGAGATCCGCGGCGGCCTGGAAGCGACGCGAGCCGTGTTCGGTCGCGTGGAGACGATCGAGATTGCCGGCAAGCCGGTCTCGATCCTGCTGATCAAGAACCCGGCCGGGGCCAACGAGGTGCTGCGCACGTTGCGCCTCGAAGAGGACGGCGACGGGCTCGACCTGTGGCTGGCGCTGAACGACCGCATCGCCGACGGACGCGACGTCTCCTGGGTCTGGGACGCCGACTTCGAGCTTCTCGCCGGGTCGATCCGGCGGGTCGTCTGCTCCGGTACCCGGGCAGCGGAGATGGCGCTGCGGCTCAAGTACGCCGGCTGGCCGGAGTCGGCGATCGAGGTCGTTGCCGGGATCGAGGACTCGCTCGACACCGCTGTCGAGGCGGCGCCCGGCCGGTTGTTCGCCCTGCCGACCTACACCGCGCTGCTGGAGCTGCGCACGCTGCTCGCCGACCGCGGGCTGGCGAAGGACTACTGGGCGTGAGGCGGCTGGCGGAAAGCGAAATCGACCTGGCGGTCGTCTGGCACGATCTCGAATGTGGCTCCTACGCCGCCGACCTCTCGCTCTGGCGGGAGCTGGCCGAGAGCGCCGGCGGCCCGCTGCTCGACCTCGGTGCCGGCACCGGGCGGGTGGCGATCGACCTCGCCCGTCGCGGCCACGCGGTCACCGCTGTGGAGCTGGTCCCCGAATTCGCCGCCGAGCTGCGCAGGCGCGCCACCCGCGCCGGGCTCGACGTGACGGTCGTGAGCGGCGACGCTCGCTCTCTCGCCCTCGGGAAGCGTTTCCCGCTCGTCCTGGCGCCGATGCAGCTCCTGCAGCTGCTCGGCCCCGAGGAGCGCCCTGCCTGCCTTCGCTCCATCGCCACCCACCTCGGCGCCAAGGGCCGCGCGGCCGTCGCCATCGTCGACCGACTTGGGCGAGGCGAGGGCGACCCTCCACTGCCCGACCTGCGCGAGGTGGAAGGGTGGGTCTGCTCGAGCCAGCCGATGACGATTCGCCCGCGCGAGGAGGGCGTCACCGTGATCAGGCGGCGGCTGACGGTCTCGCCGAACGGGGCCACCGGCGAAGAGGAGGACGAGGTCTTCCTCAATGCGCTTCCCGTGGAGGTTCTCGAAGGCGAGTCCGCAGCCGCGGGGCTTCGGCTCAAGGACACGATCGCGATCCCGCCCTCAGACGACCATGTCGGCTCGACGGTGGCGATCCTGGGGCCGATCTGATGGAGCTGCGGCTGCTGGCCCTCTATCCCGACCACATGAACATCTATGCGGATCGGGGCAACATCGTCTTCTTGCAGCGGCGCTGCGAGTGGCGCGGGATCGGCTTCTCCTACGCCGCCACGGGTCCCGGCGACCGCTTCGACCCGGGCGACCACGACTTCCTCTACATCGGCGGCGGGCAGGATCGCGACCAGCGGATGGTTGCGGCGGACATGGTCGCGACCAAGCGCGAGTCGATCGCCGCTGCGGCCGCCGACGGCGCCGTCGTGCTCGCGGTCTGCGGCGGCTACCAGCTGCTCGGCCACAGCTACCAGCTCGGCGAGGAGCGGATTCCGGGGCTGGGTCTCGCCGACCTCGAGACCGTGCGCGAGCCCGGTCCGAGGCTGATCGGCAACGTGGCAATCGAGACCGAGCTCGGCGGCTCGGCGCGGCTGCTGGCCGGATTCGAGAACCACGGCGGCCGCACCCACCTCGGCCCCGGTGCCGAGCCGCTGGGCCGGGTCGTAAAGGGGTTCGGCAACAACGGCACCGACGGCCTGGAGGGGGTCCGGCGCGAGAACGTGGTCGGCACCTACCTGCATGGCCCGTTGCTGCCCAAGAACGCCTGGCTCGCCGATCACCTGGTCGAACGGGCCCTGGGGCGCCGCTATGGCGAG
Organism: uncultured Actinomycetes bacterium; assembly: GCA_963793785.1. Classification (GTDB taxonomy): domain Bacteria; phylum Actinomycetota; class Thermoleophilia; order Solirubrobacterales; family 70-9; genus CAWCBH01. The sequence continues at coordinate 1,093,259 of CAWCBH010000003.1, read as the reverse complement.
ATCGAGCCGCTTGCCCCGCTAGACGACGACTTCGAGGCGGCGGCGCACGAGAGCGCCCGCCGCGCCGCGCTCGCCGGATGAGCCGCTACGTCGTGGCGCCGGCGGCGATCGTCCAGTCGAAGCGCGAGTAGCGCACCCGGACCCGGGCGGCGTTCTCGCGCAGCCAGGCGGCCTGATCGCCGGACCGGCATTTGGCCAGCAGCTCGAGCTGGGCCCGGCGGGAGCCGAAGTCGCGCCGGTACAGCCGCAGCAGCCCGGGCAGGGTCACGGTCGCCGCCTCGGCGTCGATCGTCGCCTCGGCCGCCAGGTACGAGCAGGTGGCCAGATCGAGCTGGCGATCGATGTCCTGAGCCGCGTAGGAACGGATCGGGGGACACGAAGCCGCACCGCAGTTGAGCGCGAAGTGGACCCTGGGGTCGAGGCGCGAGGGCGCCGCTGCAAGCCGGGGGTCCGAGCGGCGAAGAAGTCGTCGCGGCGCATACGGCGGCCGCCGATTGACCCTCAACACGCCGTGCTCGATCACGTCGAGGGAGTAGCGCTGGGAGCCGACCCGCAGCCCGGCGCGGCGAAACAGGCGCCGGTGCAGCAGCAGCGAGCCGCTGCGCGGGCGTGATCGCATCTCCGCCAGCAGGATCGCGTTGTAGAGGTTGACCCAGAAGGCGATCCGGGCCCCATCGCCGCAGACCTCGGCCGGCTCCAGATCCTCGAGGTCGCCGCCGGCTGCACCAGAGCTCTCCCGGGCAGCCTCGAGCATCCGCTGCGCGCGCGAGACGGGGTCCGGAGCTGGAGCGGCGATCGGCTCAGCGCCCGCTGGAGCCGAAACCGCCGCCCCCACGGCCCGACTCGGCCAAGGCCGCGGCCTCGACCGGCTCGGCCGCGGCGATCGGCGTCACCAGCAACTGGGCGATCCGGTCTCCGGCGCGGACCCGATACACCTCGGCCGGATCGGTGTTGAGGAGCAAAACCCGGATCTCTCCCCGGTATCCGGAATCGATCAGCCCGGGGCTGTTCACCAGGGCGATCCCGTGCTCGCGCGCGAGACCCGACCGTGGCAGGACCAGACCTGCGTGTTCTTGCGGGATCTCGACTGCGACGCCGGTGCCGACGCTCCAGCGCTCGCCCGGGCCGAGGTGGGCGGGCTCGGCTGCATAGAGATCGAGGCCGGCGTCCCCGTCGTGGGCGCGGCTCGGGAGCACTGCATCCTCCTGGAGGCGCTGGAAGCGGATCTCCATCGCGGCCGAACCCTAGCCGGACCCGGTCAGGGGCGGACGCCGTTGGCGCTCAGGTCCGCGAAGCGGTGCAATTCACCGACCGGCACCCGGGCGCGGACGAGGACGCCGTCGGAGCGCTCGGTTCGCTCCAGGTCGCCGGCGACCTCGTAGAGCTCGGAGAGCCGGCCTCCCTCGCTGTATGGGATCAACAGCTCCAGCGGCCGCAGCGTGTCCGCGAAGGCCGCCTCAAGGCGACCTCGTAGTTCCTCGATCCCCTCGCTGTCGAGAGCGGAGACGAGCACGGCGTCGGGGTGCTCGAGCAGCGCCTCCCGCCGTTCCTCGGCATCAAGGAGGTCGGACTTGTTGAGAACCAGCAGGCGCGGCGTCTTCCCGGCTCCGATCTCATCCAGGGTCGAGTCGACCGCGCGCATGTCCGCTGCCCGGCGCGGCTCGGGCGCGGCGGCGTCGACGACGTGAAGGACCAGGTCGGCGAGGACGGTCTCCTCGAGCGTCGCCTTGAACGCCTCGACCAGCTGGTGGGGCAGCTTCTCGATGAAGCCGACGGTGTCGGTCAGCAGGTAGCGGCGCCCACCGTGCTCGAAGCTGCGGGTCGTCGGGTCGAGGGTGTGAAAGAGCTTGTCCCCCACCCCCACCTCGGCTCCGGTCATCGCGTTCAGCAGCGTCGACTTGCCGGCGTTGGTGTATCCGGCAAGCGCCACCCGCGGGATCGCAGCGCGCTCGCGCCGGGCCCGCATCACGCCGCGATTGCGCTCCAGGCGCACCAGTTGGCGACGCAGCGCCGAGATCCGGTCGCGGGCGAGGCGGCGGTCGGTCTCGATCTGGGACTCGCCCGGTCCCCGGGTGCCGATTCCGCCATCGATCCTTCCCGCACCCAGTCGCTCCAGGTGGGTCCAGAGCCCGCGCATGCGGGCGAGGTTGTACTCCAGCTGAGCCAGCTCCACCTGCAGCTTGCCCTCGGCCGAGTGCGCGTGGTCGGCGAAGATGTCGAGGATCACCGCGGTGCGGTCGATCACCGGCACCCCGAGGGCCGCCTCGAGGTTTCGCTCCTGGCGCGGAGCCAGCTCGTCGTCGCAGGCGACCAGGTTGGCATTGCGGGCTGCGATCTCCGCCTTCAGCTCGGTCAGCTTGCCGCGCCCGAAATAGCGGTCGGGGTCGGGGCTGGATCGCTGCTGGACCATCTCCCCCGCCGTCGCCACCCCGGCGGTCCGCAGCAGCTCCTTCAGCTCCGCCAGCGGATCCTCGGCTCCGCTGCCGTCGGTGATCCCGATCGCCAGCGCCCGCTGGCGGGCGCGCCGATTCGCGACGCCGGTCCCGGTGCCGTCGCCGGTCTGCGTGTTGCGGCCGTCCCTTGAGCGTTGCACTGAGACGATTGTAGGCCGCCAGGTCACCCAGAATTCGGTATGGAGTGGCCGGCTCAGGGCGGCTAGTGTGCCGGGCGCCCGCAGGGGCCCCTGCTGATCTGACCAAGGAGGCAATCAGGTGCATACCGAGGCTTTCCGATCACGGCTGCGCGCGCTGGCAGTGCTCGCCGCGACAGTCCTCGCGCTCACCGCCGTCGCCTGTGGCGACGATGACGACGAGGGCGGTGGCGAGGACGTCCAGCAAATCGCGATCACGATCGGTAATGCGGCGAAGGGCGAGCCCGCGCAGGGAAAGACCATCGTCAAGGCTCCCTCGTCCGCCGAGGCGGGGGTAGCCGCGATCACGCTGGAGAACTCGGCCAAGGGCGCGGCCGACGTGCAGCTGATTCGCACGACAGGGGATCACTCTGCGGCGGAGACGTTCAAGCAGGTTGGCGCATCGCTGGAAGGCAAGGCACTGGCGGACTGGTTTTTCGCCGGCGGCGGCATCCCGGCCACTCCGAGCGGCGCCTCCCAGAGCGTCACGCAGCTGCTCGAGCCGGGGACCTACTACGTGCTCAATACCTCGGCCCTTCAGGGCCTCCCGAGCGCCGAAGCTGTGCCGACGATCGAGGTCGGCGGCGAGGAGAGCGAGGAAGAGCTGCCGGACGCCGACGCCACGGTGACGGCGAGTGAGTACACATTCGAGGCTGACGGCCTTACGGCAGGAAGGAGCCAGGTCCTGTTCGATAACGGCGGTGCCGAGCCCCACCACCTGGAGGCGTTCCCGATCCTCAAGGGCAGGACGATCGAGGACGTGGAGGCATTCGCCAAGAATGAGAAGGGCAAGCCGCCGGTCGCCTTCAATGCCGGCGTCAGCACCGCCGTGCTCGAGGGCGGTACCAGCCAGCTGGTGACGCTGGACCTGAAGTCGGGCAGATACGCGCTGCTCTGCTTCATCTCCGACCGCCAGGGTGGCCCCCCGCATGTGGCCGAGGGGATGATCGCCGAAGCCGAAGTCGAGTAGGGCCTGAGGGGCGGGAGCGAGCGTCGCGGCGCTCGCTCCCGCCCACCGTTTAGGTTGCGGCGGTGCGCCTGATCGACGTCCGCCACCTCGGCCGCGAGAAGGTGATCGGTTGCTGGCAGGTCGATGACGTGCTGATCGACCCCGGCCCGGAGTCGTCGCTGGCCACCCTCGTCGAGGCGCTGGGAGGCGAGCCGCCACAGGCGCTGCTCTTGACCCACATCCACCTCGACCATGCCGGCGCCAGCGGCGCGATCGTGCGGCGCTGGCCCGAGGTAGAGGTCTACGTGCACGAGCGCGGCGCCCGGCACCTTGCCGACCCCTCGAAGCTGCTCGGCAGCGCCGAGCGTCTCTACGGCGACCAGATGCAGCGGCTCTGGGGCGAGGTGCTGCCGGTGCCCGAGGCCAATCTGCGGCCGCTCTCGGGTGGCGAGCGGGTACTGGGCTTCGACGTCGCCTACACCCCCGGCCATGCGTCTCACCACGTCTGCTACATGCACGCCGAGAGTGGCCGCGCCTTCGTCGGCGACGTCGCCGCGGTGCGGATACCGCCGGCCGACTTCGTCCTCCCTCCGACGCCGCCGCCCGACATCGACGTCGAAGCCTGGGAGGCGTCGATCGAGCTGGTGCGGGCCTGGGATGCCTCCAGTCTCGGCCTGACCCACTTCGGGGCCGTCGATGATCCCGGTCCCCACCTCGACCTCGCCGGCCGCCGCCTGCGTGAGATGGCGACGCGGGCGCGGAAGCTCGACGCGGAGGCGTTCGAACGCCGGCTGCGCGAAGACATCGCCGCTCAGGTCGGACCAGAAAGCGCCACGGCGATGCTGCAGGCCGTGCCGCCCGAACAGCAGTGGCTCGGCCTCGACCGCTACTGGCAGAAGCGCTCCGGGCGATGACGGTCGGTGCCGCCCCGCTGATCGAGCGCTCCGCCGTCGACCTCGCCGGCGCGATCCGCAGCCGCGAGGTCTCCTCGGCCGACGTCGTCGAGGCCCACATCGAGCGCCTGCAGCGGTTCGCCTGGACCAACGCCGTGGTTGCCGACCGCTTCGAGCGCGCCCGTGAGGAGGCAGCGCAGGCCGACGAACAGGTCAGATCCGGGCCCGACGATCTGCCACCGCTACACGGTGTTCCCTGCACGATCAAGGAAGCGATCTCGCTGGATGGGATGCCGAACTGCTCCGGGGTTGTCGCCCGGCGTGAGTTCCGCTGCCGCTCCACGGCACCGGCGGCGCAGCGCCTGATCGACGCCGGGGCGATCCCGCTCGGCGTCACCAACATCTCCGAGCTGACCCTCTGGGTCGAGACCGAGAACCGTGTCTACGGTCGCACCCATAATCCCTATGACAGGGCCCGCTCCGCGGGCGGATCCTCCGGGGGCGAGGGGGCCGCAGTTGGTTGTGGCGGCTCTCCGTTCGGGCTCGGCTCAGACATCGGCGGCTCGATCCGCACTCCGGCCTTCTTCAACGGTGTCTTCGGCCACAAGGGGACCCCGCGCCTGGTCCCCAACTCCGGCATGTTCCCCGAGGCCTCCGGTGAGTCCTGGCGTCTGCTCGCGACCGGTCCGCTGGCTCGCCGGGCCGAGGACCTGATGCCCTTGCTGCGGGCAATCGCAGGCCCTGAAGACGCCGATTCGGAGTCCGTCCCGATGCGCCTGGGCGACCCGGGCGAGGTGTCGATCGATGGGCTTGACGTACTGATCAGCGAGGGTGCCTCGTACCGCCGGGCGACCTCGGAGTTGCGGGACGCCCGCGAACGCGCCGCCGCAGCTCTTTCGGCAGCAGGCGCGAAGGTCAGGCGGGTCGAGATGCGAAACATGCGCCGCGCCTTCGAGCTCTACGTCACGGCGCTGCAGCAGGGGGCCGGGACCGGCGTGCAGGAGATCCTCACCGACGCCGGCGCCGACTCGCTCAGCATTCGCTCCTTCCTGCGCCGCTCTGGTCCGCACACGCTCCCGACCCGGCTCCTGATCGCCGGTGAGGTTCTCTCGGCCCGGCTGCCCCAGGGACGTACGCAACGCCTGCTCGCGGCCGGTCGTTCCTTCGCCACGGAGGTGGTGGCGACGATCGGCGACGGCGTCCTCCTGCACCCTCCCCATCCCCGCGTCGCGCCCCGGCACGGGACGATCGTCTGGCGGCCGCTCTCGATCACCCCGGTGGTGGTCTTCAACCTCGCCGGGGTCCCGGTCACCCAGGTTCCACTGGGACTGGGGCGAAAAGGCCTGCCGCTCGGCGTTCAGGTCGCGGCGGGCCCGGGTCGCGACCATCTCTCGGTTGCGGTGGCGATCGAGCTCGAGAAGCGGCTCGGGGGCTGGGTCCCCCCTTCCGCTTAGCGGCTCAGGAGAGGTGCTCCCGCATCCGTTCGACCGCCTCGGCGAGCCGGTCGTCGGGGGTGGTCAGCGAGATGCGAAAGAACCCTTCGCCGCTCGGCCCGTACATCGACCCTGGCGAGATGACGACGCCCGCCTCCTCCAGCACCAGCTCGGCAAACGAGGTCGAGGTCTGCCCCTCCGGAACCGGGGCCCAGACATAGATCGTGCCCTTCGGCGGCGCCACCTCGACGCCGATCTCACGCAGCGCCGCGACGACGAGGTCCCGCCGCCGAGCGTAGGTCTCGTTCATCCGCTCCAGCGGGCCGCGCGGGCCGCGCAGGGCCGCGGCGCCGGCGAGCTGGATCGCATCGAAGAGTCCAGAATCGATGTTCGTCTTCAAGCGCCAGTAGGTGGCAATTGCGTCCGCGTTGCCGAGGATCGCCGCGCAGCGCCAGCCGGTCATGTTGAAGCCCTTCGAGAGTGAGAACACCTCGACCCCGACCTCCGCCGCCCCGGGCGTGGCGAGAAAGCTCGGCGCCACGTAGCCGTCGTAGGTCGTCTCCGAGTAGGCGTTGTCGTGAACGACGAGGATCTCGTGCTCGCGGGCGAACGAGACCACCAGCTCGAAGAAGCCCTCCGGGACGACGGCGCCGGTCGGGTTGTTGGGGTAGTTGAGGAACATCAGGCGCGCCTTGGCGGCCAGATCGGCGGAGACGGCGCCGAGGTCGGGGACGAAGCCCAGCTCCGGGACCAGCGGCAGCAGCTCGGCCCGGGCGCCGGCGAGGATCGGGCCGCCGGTGTAGACCGGATAGCCGGGATCGGCGGCGAGGGCGACGTCGCCGGGGTCGAGGAACGCGAAGCAGAGGTTGTAGATGCACTCCTTCGCACCGATCGCGGGGATCACCTCGTGGTCGGCGTCGATCTCGACCCCGAAGCGCTGGCCGTAGAACTCGGCGAACGCCTGGCGGAACTCGGGGCGGCCGCGATTGCTGGGGTAGGTGTGGTTGCCAGGATCGCCCACCGCGTCCTGCATCGCGCTGACGATGTGGGGATAGGTCGGCTCGTCGGGATCGCCGATCCCGAGGCTGATCACGTCGACCCCCGCCTCGCGCTTGTCGGCGACCTTGCGCTCCAGCTCGGCGAACATGTAGGGCGGCATCGCCTCGAGCCGCTTCGAGGGGTCGGTCAGCGCCATCGCCGGGAGCCTAGAGATCGGCCAGTGCTTGAAGTAGCTCCGGGGACAGCTCGCCGGCGCAGACCGGCTCGGCCCAGCCGCTCAGCCGCACCTCGAGCTGCTCTGAGACCTCGACCTCGAGCTCGCCCCCGTCGAGCTCGACCGTGATCGGGCTCGGCGAGCCGCGCAGGACGGCCGCGACCGCGGCGCCGCTGGCGCCGGTCCCCGAGGAGAGCGTCTCCCCCACCCCCCGCTCGAAGATACGGGCGCGGACGCGATTGCCCTCGGTACGGGTGAAGGAGACGTTGGTGCGGTTGGGGAACAGCTCGTGGCGCTCGATCGCGGGGCCGATCGCGGCCAGGTCGAGGTCTTCCAGCTCGGCTCCGACCTCGATCGCGCACTGCGGATTGCCGATCGAGACGTGCTGGAAGCCCCACTCGCGACCGGACGCGGTCAGGGTGCCCCTCCCCTCCGGCCGACCTTCCGGATAGTCGTCGGAGAGCGTGCTCGCCCGCCCGATCTCGATCGTCGCCGTGCGCGGCGAGGTGATCGTCGGGGTGATCGGGCCGGCCTCGGTGCGGATCGTGAAGGTCTCCTCCTCGGTCCAGCCGTGCCGGTGCATGTAGAGCACCGCCTGCCTGGCGCCGTTGCCGGACAGCTCGGCCTCGGAGCCGTCGGGGTTGAAGATCCGCAGCTCGGCGATCGCCTCGGAGTCCCCGTCCAGCCGGCGCAGGAGCAGGACCCCGTCGGAGCCGACCCCGAAGTGCGGGTCGCAGATCCGTCGCACGCGCCCGGCGTTCAGCTCAAACGGCAGCGACCCCGACTCGAGGATCACGTAGTCGTTGCCCAGCGCCTGCCACTTCTCGAAGCGCACCGTCATAGCTTCGAGAATATTTCGGCAGCGACCTCATCGTGGTTCCGCCCGGAGCAATCGATGATCTCGGCCGCCTCGAGCTTCCGCATCCAGGTCAGCTGACGGCGCGCGAAACGGCGATGTGCCGTCTTGACCGCGCCGAGGTCGTTGCTGAGGAAACCTTCGAACCCGAGCGCTGCGCGCGCGGTCCGTGAGGCGCCGGCCTCGACTGCGGCGCGGGCCTCCTCCCCCGCCCCAGCCGCGGCCATCGCATCGACCCTGGCGTCGATGCGTCGATCGAGCTCGTCGCGATCGAGAGTCAGGCCGACGAGCAGCGTCGGATGCCGCGGCTTGGCAGTCCAGATCTTCGTGCTGGATGCCGGCGGCTCTATGCCCATCCGGAGCAGCTCGGTCCAGCGGGCAACCCGCTTGCGATCGGCCGGGTCGACAGTCGCGGCGATCTCGGGCGGAAGCTCGGCATGGAGAGCCTCCGGGCCCCCCGCGGCGATCTGGCCCTCCACCTCGGCCCGAACGTCTGCCGGCACCGGTGGCCGCAGATCCAGGTCGGAGAGCGCCGCGCGAAGGTAGAGCCCGGTGCCGCCGACGACGATCGGCCGACGCTCCTGCTCGAGAAGCCCGTCTATCTCGGCATGCGCGAGCTCGGCGTAGCGCCCGGCGCTGAACCCCTCCTCGACCGCGATCAGGGAGAGCAGGCGGTGCTCGAGCCGCTGCTGTTGCTCGGCGCTCGCGGCGCCGCTCAGGACCTCGAGCCCACGGTAGACCTGAATCGAGTCGCAGTTGACCGCCACCGGGTCTTCGCCGCGCTCGCGCAGCTGCCCGGCGAGCGCGATCGCTACCCCCGTCTTGCCGACGCCGGTTGGACCGAAGATGGCGACTACGTTCAGGAGACTCGGCTGAGGATTCGCTCGCTGCCGCTCAGCGTGGTCGAGGTTGCGGCGGATATCTCAACCTCGACCAGCTCGCCGGCTGCCGCGGTCCCCTCGAAGTTGACGGTCTTGTTGTGGCGGGTGCGGCCGCGCAGGCGCGAGGGGTCGGTACGGCTGGTGCCCTCGACCAGAACCTCCATCGCCCGGCCGACGAAGCGCTGGCCCCGCTCGGTGGCCCGGCGCTGGACCAGCTCGACCAGGCGCTGCATCCGTTCCACCTTGACGCGGTGCGGAACCTGCCCGTCCATCGTCGCCGCCTCGGTCTCGCGCCGCGGCGAGAACAGGAAGGTGAAGGCGCCGTCGTAGCCGACCTCGTCGACGACCTCGAGCGTCTGCTCGAAGTCGGCCTCGGTCTCGCCCGGGAAGCCGACGATGATGTCGGTGGTCAGTGCGCAGTCGGGAAGGTGCTCGCGGATCAGCGCCACTCGATCCAGGTAGCGCTCGCGGCTGTAGGTGCGCCGCATCCGCTTCAAGATCTGGCTGGAGCCCGACTGCAGCGGCAGATGGATGTGCTCGCAGAGCGCCGGAAGCTCGGCATGGGCACGGATCACGTCCTCGCGCATGTCCTTGGGATGCGGGCTCGTGTAGCGGATCCGCTCGATGCCGTCGACGGCGTCGACGCGCGCCAGCAGGTTCGCGAAGCTGAGCCGAGATGCCTGCGCCAGGTCGCGTCCGTAGCTGTTCACGTTCTGGCCCAGGAGAGTCACCTCGCGGACGCCGTCGCTCGCAAACGTCTCGACCTCGGCGATCAACTCGGCCGGATCGCGGCTCTGCTCGCGCCCGCGGGTGGAGGGGACGATGCAGTAGGCGCAGGCGCAGTTGCAGCCCTGGGAAATCTGCAGCCAGGCCTGGAACGGGCGCTCGCGGCTGGCCGGCAAATGCCCGGAGAAGTCCTCGAACTCGAAGTACCCCTGCGCGCTCAGCGAGTCGGCGGTCAGGAATTCGGCCAGCTTGTGGATCTGGCCGGGACCGAAGGCGACGTCGACAAACGGGAAGCGCTCGAAGACCTCGTGCTTCACGGACTGCGCCCAGCAGCCGCCGACCCCGACGACGCGTCCCGGGCTCTCCGACTTCAGCCGCTTCGCCTCCCCCAGGTGGGCGATGAAGCGGTTGTCGGCGGACTCGCGAATCGAGCAGGTGTTGAACAGGATCAGGTCTGCCTCGGCGCGCTCCTCGGCCCGTTCGTAGCCGAGCGACTCCAGCATTCCCCGCATCCGCTCGGAGTCGTGCTCGTTCATCTGGCACCCGAAGGTGGTCACGTGATAGCGCTTGCCGGCCATCGGCGAGAGCGTAGCGTTCGCCGCGCCCAGCACCAGCGAAAGAGGAGCCCGATGAGCTACAGCACGATCGACTACCGGCTGGACGGTCATGTCGCCGTCCTCACCCTCGACCGGCCTGACCAGCGCAACGCGATCAGCCGGGAGATGAACTCAGAGCTGCACGACGCCTGGCAGCGCTTCCGCGATGCCGACGACGAGTTCGTTCTCGTCATCACCGGCAGCGGCGATGCCTTCTGCGCCGGCTGGGACCTCGCCGACGCGGCGGCCTGGGAGCAACCCGGCTGGGACGAGTTTCGGCGCCACCTGCACACCGAGCCGGGCGTCTGCGGCTACACGCGCCGCGCCGACGTCTTCAAGCCGGTGATCGCGGCGGTCAACGGCTGGGCGGTCGCAGCCGGCCTCGAGACGGCCCTCTTGGCCGATATCCGCATTGCCGCAGAGAACGCCGTCTTCGGCGCCCTCGAGCGACGCTGGAACATCGTCGCCGGCGACGGGATGACGGTGCGGCTCCCGCTCGCCGTCGGCTGGACAAAGGCCGTCGAGCTGATCATCACCGGGCGCCCTGTCGATGCCGAGGAAGCGCTGCGAATCGGCCTCGTCAACGAGGTCGTCCCCGCTGGCAAGGCGCTGGAGCGCTCGCTCGAGCTGGCGCACGAGATCGCCGCCCTGCCACAGGGCGCGATCCGCACCGACAAGGAGACGCTGATGCGAAACGTCGGCCGACCGCTCGAGGAGCAGCTCCGTAACGAGGCCGAGGCGACCCTGTCGATGTTCCTGCGCCGCGACTCGCACGCGATCGGCGCCGGCGCCTTCAAGGCGGGAGAGACCCCGGAGTGGCCGCATCACGGCCTCTAGCGGGCGATCCGTGCCTGCCAGGCGACGACCGAGGGAGGCAGGGCAAGCTCGACGGCGAGCAGGGCGAGCTGGAATCGGTGCGGCCTGCCCACGGCGAGCCAGCCGCCGGCCCTCGCCAGACCGGCCGCAAACAGGACTCCCATGTGCGCCCGCACGGCGTTGGCGTTCGTGTCCGCTTGGGGCGCGATCTGTAGAGCGGCGAGGCCGTAGGCGAGATAGAAGGCCCCGTAGAAGCGCAGCTCGCTCTCCACGGACGGGTTCGCCAGTTCCTGATTCGGCAGCGATCTGGCGCCGGCAGCTGCGGTGTGGAGCCCGGCGCCGGTCGCCACTACTCCCCCGAGATAGAAGATCCCGCGAATGGCGCGTCTGCTGAACGAGGGTCGCAACGTGACCTCAGCCTGAGGAGTCTGACAACCGCTCGGCGATCAGCTCCACAGTTCCCATCGTTCGCATCGTCGAGGGTCCGAGCAGCCGATCGAGAGCCTTCAGGTCCAGACCCGACTCTCTGATCGAACCCTTGGGCAGCCAATGGAGCTCGGCGCCTTCGATTGCCAACGGGTCATCGGCGGTCGCCAAGGCCAAGGCCTTTGCGCTTGCCGCCTTCGTGGGTCGCCGGGCGAGGAATGACACCTGGGCCTTGCCGCTCGAGGCCGAGATCTGCGCCGGCGTGAACGGCTCGCGGGCGGCAACCGCCCTGATCTGCCGAGCCGAGCGCAGGAAGACCGGCACCTCATATCCAAGCTCCTTCGCCAGCTCCCTCTCGATCGGCTCCGGCTTCGGCCTTGCCCGCTCGGCGTCGAAGAGCACGTTGCCGCTGGCGCGAAAGGTCGAGACCCGATCGAATCCGAGCCGCGCGAACGCCGCCGCCAGCTGCTGCTTCGAGGCCTTATGGCCGCCGACGTTGATCCCGCGCAGGAATGCGACGTGCATGGCCATGCGCAGACGCTACGGGGCCAGCTACTCGACAGCGAGCGTGCCCTGCATACCCGCCTCGGCGTGGCCGGGGACGGTGCAGATGAACGTGTACTGGCCCGGCTCCAGCTCAGCACTGACCGAGGTTTCGCCTTCGCTGATCAGGTCGGACTTCGCGAGCTCCTCCTCGCCGCGCAGGATCGCCACGTCGTGGGCGATCTGGGCCGGGTTGGTGAACTCGATCGTCACCTCGCCCGGCTTGCCGGCGAGCTCCGTCTTGTCGAACTCGAGCGCCGCGGGATCGGCGGCGAGCTGCAGCGTCGCTCCGGCCCCCGCCGGCGCGCCAGCGCCGGTCGTCGACTGCTCGGGCGCCGTCGCCTCCTCCGCTGCGGCCTCTTCGGCCTGCTCGGCTTCGCGGTGCTCGGCTTCGTCGCGGGCGTTGGCGACCCCGAAGACCGCCGTTCCCAGGACCAGCACCGCGAACATCGCCACGACGCCGCCGAGGACCAATCCCGAGGGCGGAAAACGCCTACTTCGCAGGCCGGCGAAGCTGACCACCAGCGCCGCCGCGGTCAGCGCCAGCCCGAAGACGAAGAAGAGCGTCTCGTTCGACATCGGCGCGGATCCTATCGGGGCCCTGCGGCTGCTTCGTGCGCCGCTATTTGGCGTAAGTGGTCGCTCGGCTCTCGCGGATCACGGTGATCTTGATCCGGCCCGGATAGTCCATCTCGCGCTCGACCGCGGTGGCGATCTCGTGTGAGATCAGCGCCGCCGCCTCGTCGTCGACGTCGCCCGGGTCCACCATCACGCGGATCTCCCGTCCGGCCTGCATCGCGTAGACCTTCTCGACCCCGGCGTGGCGCTGGGCGATCTCCTCCAGGTCGCGCAGCCGCGACACATACTGCTCCAGCGACTCGCCGCGGGCGCCGGGACGGGCGCCCGACAGTGCGTCGGCAGCCTGCACGATCACCGCCTCGACCGTTCGCGGCTCGACCTCGTTGTGGTGGGCCTCGATCGCGTGGGCGACCGCTTCGGGCTCCTCGTAGCGGCGTGCCAGCCGGGCGCCGATGATCGCGTGGGTGCCGTCGACCTCGTGGCTGACGGCCTTGCCGACGTCATGCAGCAGAGCGCCTCGCCGCGCCACCTCCGGGGAGGCGCCGAGCTCGGCCGCCATCAGCGCCGCCAGGTGGGACACCTCGACCAGGTGATCGAGGACGTTCTGGCCGTAGCTGGTGCGGAACTTGAGCCTTCCGAGCAGCCGGACCAGCTCCGGGTGCACGCCGGTCACACGGGCCTCCAGGAGTGCCCGTTCGGCCTCCTCAACGACCCGGTCGTCGATCTCGGCGCTTGCCTGCTCGAAGGCCTCCTCACAGCGGGCGGGGTGGATGCGGCCGTCGGCGATCAGCCGCTCGAGGGTCAGCCGGGCGACCTCCCGGCGGACGCCGTCGAAGCTCGACAGCACGACCGCCGAGGGGGTCTCGTCGATGATGAAGTCGACGCCGGTGAGGTTCTCGAGGGCGCGGATATTGCGCCCGTCGCGGCCGATGATCCGTCCCTTCATCTCGTCGTTGGGAAGCTGGACCATGCGGGTCGTCGTCTGCCCGGCCTGGGTCGCGGCAAGCCTTTGCATCGAGACGGCGAGGATCCCCCGGGCGCGGCGCTCGGCCTCGAGCCGGGTTTCCTCTTCGATCCGCTGCAGAGTCAGACCGGCCTGGTGTCGCGCCTCCTCCTCGACCTCCTTGAGGAGGATCTGGCGCGCCTGGGCCGCGCTCAGCGTCGCGATCCGCTCCAGCTCGCGCAGGTGCTGGCGCTTTGCCTGCTTGAGGCTCTCCTGGTCGCGAGCCAGGTTGCGCTCGCGGTCGTCGAGCGCCTCTCGTCGCCGCTCCAGCTCGCGCATCCGCGTCTCGACCGACTCCACCTCTCGCAGGGCGCGCTCCTCCATGCGGGTGAGCTCTTCGCGCCGGGCTCGGAGCTCGGCCCCGGCGTCGCCGTCACCGTCTCGAGTCACGACTGGTGTGACGCCGGCACCGGGCTCGTCCGCAGCATCGGTGGCCACCGTCTGCGGTCGGGATGTCCCTCCATCCACGCCGTCGTCGCCCGGCTGGGGCTGGTCGGTCGCACTCTCCGTGCGCGGCCGCATCCAGGGAGGCAGCCAAGACCGGATCTCCATCGCTTCCTCTCCCGGCCCGGGCCCCCGGATCCGGCAGGGTTACGGGCCGCGTATCAAGGCCGCTCGCGCGGCATCAAGTTTCGTCTCTCAACGGCTGTCGAAACAGCCTTCCCAAAGGGTAGTACGCCCTACAAGCGAGTTCCAGGTTGCAAGCTCGCTATCGCCTGGTAGGCAAGCTCGGAGTCATAGCCTCGGCGCGCGAGCAGGCCCAGGGCCTTGCGGCGGCCGCGATCGTCGCCGAGATCCACGCCGCGCTCGCGCAGCAGGTCGCGGGCGCGCTCCAGCTCGTCCTCGTCCTCGTCGGCCGCAGTCGAAAGAGCCGACTGGATCTCATCCCGGGCGATCCCCCGCTTCAGGAGCGCTGCCTGGATCCGGTCCCTGCCCCAGCCCGACAGCTCCCGTTTGTCGGCCGCGAACCGGGCCGCGAACCGAGCGTCGTCGAGAGTTCCGATCGCGATCAAGTGGTCGAGGACATCGGCCGACTCGTCCTCGGCGACGCCGCGCTCGTGCAACCAGCGCCCCAGCTCCGCGACGCTGCGTTCCTTTTGCCCGAGCGCCCGTAGAGCCAGCGCCAGCGCCTCCTGCGCCACGGCGACCGGCTCAGGCGGCCTTGCGCTCGGGCGCCTTCGGCTTTGCGCCCTTCGCCTCGGCCGGCCTTGACTCCGCCGGCGTCTCCGCGGCCTCTGGCGGGGCTTGTGCGGAGGCCTTGTCGGCGGCGACCTTCTCGAGGATCTTGGCCTCGATCTCATTTGCGATCTCGGCGTTCTCGGTCAGGAACTGCTTGGCGTTGTTGCGACCCTGGCCGAGCCGCAGCTCCCCGTAGGAAAAGAACGAGCCCGACTTCTGGACCAGGTCGTGCTCGAGCCCGAGATCGATCAGGTTGCCCTGCTTGGAGATGCCGGCGCCGTACTCGATGTCGAACTCGGCCTGACGAAACGGCGCCGCGACCTTGTTCTTGACGACCTTGACCCGGCAGCGGTTGCCGACCGCCTCGGTGCCCTCCTTGAGGGTCTCGATGCGGCGGATGTCGAGGCGCTGGGAGGAATAGAACTTCAGCGCCCGGCCGCCGGGCTGGGTCTCGGGAGAGCCGAACATCACCCCGATCTTCTCGCGGATCTGGTTGGTGAACAGGCAGACCGTGTTGGCCCGGTTGAGGTTGCCGGCCAGCTTGCGCAGCGCCTGCGACATCAGCCTCGCCTGCAGGCCGACCTGGGTCTCCCCCATCTGGCCTTCCAGCTCGGCGCGCGGGACCAGAGCGGCGACCGAGTCGATGGCGACCACGTCAACGGCGCCGGAGCGGATCAGCACGTCGACGATCTCCAGCGCCTGCTCGCCGTAGTCGGGCTGTGAGATCAGCAGCTCGTCGGTGTCGACGCCGATCCGGCGCGCGTACTCCGGGTCGATCGCGTGCTCGGCATCGACGAAGGCGCAGACCCCGCCACGTGCCTGGGCCTCGGCGATGATGTGGTAGATCAGCGTCGTCTTGCCCGAGGACTCGGGGCCGAAGATCTCGACGATCCGGCCCTTGGGGACCCCGCCGACCCCCAGCGCCAGGTCCAGCGACAGCGCCCCGGTCGGGATCGCCTCGACCGGTACCGCGTCGCGGTCGCCCATCCGCATCACCGAGCCCTGGCCGAACTGGCGCTCGATCTGGGTCACGGCGGCCGCCAGCGCCGAGTCTTTCGCCTTGGCGTCCTTCGCCGATGCGTCCTTCAAGTTCACTCGCTTCTCTTCTGCCATCTCTTCACCTCACCGCTGCCCAGGGCCTGTGCTTGTGGGCAACTCGACTTGGGCCAGCGGGGTGTACTGCGCACCCGCCGACTGGAGGACCGAACGGTAGAGAGTCACCCGGACGCCTTCGAAAGGGGCCCGCAGCGCCTCCGGGATCGGCCCCGGTGGTGCGCGAACCGCCATATGACGCCGTTTCCCGGCCTTCTCCCGGCGCACCCGGGCCACCGTCACGTGCGACCAGAAGGGCCGCTTCTCGGGCTTGTAGAGACGAGCCTCGACGAGCTCCGCCTCCAAGGCCTGCTGTAGCGCGGTCGCGGCCTCCGACGGCGCATCGAGGGCGAACAGGGTCTTTTCGCGACGCCGACGCGGGATCGTGACCGGCTCGGGCTCGAGCCGAAGGCTCGGAGCGGCGGCCCGGACGCCGTTGACGATCTCGGCGGCGCGCGGAATGTCGCGCTCCCGGCTCCAGCCGAGGAAGACCAGCGTTACGTGCAGGGCGTCGAGCGGAACCGGCCGCAAAGCCGGGTCGGCGAGCGCCGACCGGCCCCATTCGGCGATCCCCTCCCGCACCGAAGCGGGCAGGTCGAGGGCGACGAACAACCGCACCCGCGGGCTCTTCAGTCGCTCCTTCGCCACCGCCGACCACGCTAGGGGCCCCAAACGCACGCCGCAACACCGGGATGTGACAAATCCGTGTCGTGCAGCTAGAGAGGCGGCTCGGTGTCGCCGAGCAGGGTGCGAAGCATGTGCATCCCGACCAGCGCCGAGCGCTCGCGGATGTCGGCCCTGCCGCCGGGGATCACCGGGTCCCGGGCGACGCGGCGGCCGTCGGCGAGACGTGCGTCGAAGCAGACGTACCCGACCGGCTTCTCCTTGCTGCCGCCGTCCGGGCCGGCGATGCCGGTGATCGACACCGCCACGTCGGCGCCAAAGCGCCCCAGCGCCCCCGCGCTCATCGCCGCCGCGACCTCGGGCGACACTGCGCCGTGGGCCTCGATCAGCGCCTCGTCGACGCCAAGCAACTCGATCTTCGCCTCGTTGGAGTAGGCGACGACGCTGCCGAGCAGATACGCGGATGCCCCCGGAAGCTCTGTGATCCTCGCCGCCAGCAGGCCGCCGCTGCAGGACTCCGCCAGTCCCAGCCGCCGACCCTCCAGCAGACCCGCGACCTGTGAGTCGATCGTCTCCCCGTCGGTGCTGAACAGGTAGCGGGTGTGACGGTCGACCATCCCCCGCTTGACCGTCTCGGCGATCGAGGAGGCCTGGTCGCGGTAGCGGACGTCGATCTCGATCTCGCCGCGGCGCAGGCAGGTCGTGATCTCGACCGCCGAGAGGTCGACCCCCTCGCTTTCGATCTCGCGCAGGCTGCGGGCGATCTCGGACTCCGGGATTCCGAACATCCGCAACGTGTAGCCGCGCAGCGGTGTCGCCCACCGCAGGATCTCCCGCACGGGCGCCGACTCGGTCGCCGGGCCCCACATCGGCTGCAGCTCGCGTGGCGGGCCCGGGAGGACGATCACGACCGCGTCGCCGCCCGGCACGACCAGCCCCGGGGCGGTGCCGACGGGGTCGATCGCGATCGCCCCCGCGGGAATCATCGCCTGCTTTCGATTCGCGGCTCGAATCGCGTCCTCGTCGAGCCGCAGCCGGCGAGCGAAGCCGCGCAGGATTGCGGCGATCTTCTCCTCCATCCCCTCGTCGAGTTGCAGCTCCAGCCCCGCGAACCGAGCCACGATCTCGGCGGTGAGGTCATCCGCCGTCGGGCCGAGGCCTCCCGAGGTGACGATCAGGTCCATCCCCTCGGCGGCCATGAATCGAAGCGCTGCCTCGAGGTCCGCCGGGCGGTCGCCGACGACCAGGATGTGGGCGACGTCGACGCCCAGCTCGCCGAGCCGCTCCGAGAGCCAGGGCCCGTTGCGATCGGTCACCCGGCCGGTCAGTACCTCGGTCCCGGTGACGACGATCCCGGCCCGGACCGCCTGCATTTCAGGGGCCCCCTTCATCAATGTTCGTCCTTCGCTCGGCTCGCACCAGAACCAGAGATACTTGCTCGCCTCGCTCCGGACTCACAGACAAAGCGGTCGCTCCGCTTCCTCCAGCGGCCGCGGGGGCTCGCCGGGCCGAAGCTCGTAACCGACCGGATTCGGGGTGTCCTCGACGTCAACCGCGCTGCCGTCGATCTCCATCTCCACCTGCCCGTTGCCGAATGCGACAGTGAAGCTGCGCGACCCGAACGGCCCCTCTTCGGCACCGGCGCCGAGGATCTGCCCGTTCACCAGCGGCGTGTCCTCGCTGTCGAGGAGACAGACCCAGACGTCGGCAAGCGCAGTCAGCCGCAGGGAGACGCGATCCGCCTGCTGGCGCCGCTCCCGTTCTCGCTGCTCGCTTTGAGCTTCGGCCTGATCTCGAGCCGGCGCATCGGTCTCGTCCCCCCCGTCCCCGCCGCCGCCCGCGAGCCCGATCCCGACCAGCAGCACGATCAGGCCGACCGAGATCAGCGCCGCCAGAGCGCCGCGCGAGACCTCGAGCCGGGCGCCCCCGGAGCCCGACGCCGCGACGGGCGCTGGGGCGTGTCGCCCAGCGGGTGTCTCGACGCGCGGATAGCGCTCGCCGACGGGGTCCTCGACGCTGCGCCGGAACTCGTCTGCCAGGCGCTCGCCGTCGAGGCCTAGATGGGTCGCGTAGGTGCGGATGAAGCTGCGTGTATAGGCGCCGCCGGGGAGGATGTCCCACTCCTCGTTCTCCAGCGCCCGCAGGTAGCGCACCCTGATCTTCGTCTCCGCCTCCACGTCGGCGAGGTCGACGTGCCGGCGGATCCGTGCCTCGCGCAGGGTCTTGCCGATCTCCATGGTCACCGTGCCTATTATCGGCACTGGCCGCGAGGGCCGAGCCTCACGGTCTGCCCCGAACGTCCCGGACTACGCGCTCTGAGGGGTACTGCGGGACGTTCGGCGGGAGGGCCTAAGCGTCTACGGAGGCCGACACGACCTCGGGATCCGGCACCGCTTCGGCCTCCGGCTCGACCCCGGTCTTCACACCGGAACCGAGCACCCGCGGCAGGTCGGCCTGGGTGATCAGCACTTGACGGGGCTTGGAACCCTCGTATCCGGAGATCACCCCGCGCCGCTCGAGCATGTCGATCAGGCGGCCGGCGCGGGTGTAGCCGACCCGCAGCCGCCGCTGGATCATCGAGACCGAGGCGGTCTCGGTCTGCACGACGAGGCGAATCGCGTCCTCGAGAAGGTCATCGCGGTCGGGGTCGAAGTCGTCATCGCCGCCGCTCTCCCCCGGTTCCTCGCGCGCCTCCAGAAGCTCGTCCTCGAACTCGGGCTCGCCCTGGCGGGACCAGTGCGAGGTGATGCGGGCGATCTCCTCCTCGGTCACGAAGGCCCCCTGGATCCGCTGCAGCTTCGAGGTACCGGCGCCCCGGAAAAGCATGTCGCCCTGCCCGAGCAGGGCCTCGGCGCCGCCTTGGTCGAGGATCACCCGGGAGTCGGTCTGCGAAGAGACGGCAAAGGCGATCCGCGCCGGAATGTTGACCTTGATCGTTCCGGTGATGATGTCGGTGGAGGGACGCTGGGTGGCGAGCACGAGGTGGATCCCGGTCGCGCGCGACTTCTGGGCCAGGCGAATGATCGAGTCTTCGACCTCGGCCGGGGCGACCATCATCAGGTCGGCGAGCTCGTCGATCACGCAGAGGATGTGCGGCAGCTGTGGCTCCCGCGCCTTTGCGCGAACGCGGTTCAGCTCCGCCAGGTTGCGGCAGCGGGCCTGGCCCATGATCCCGTAGCGGCTCTCCATCTCCCCGATCAGGTTGGCGAGCACGTTCGCCGCCAGCCGCGGCGAGGTGACCACGGGGGTCAGGAGGTGGGGAACGGTCTCGTAGTGGTTCAGCTCGACCTGCTTCGGGTCGACGAGGACCAGGCGCAGCTCGTTGGGCGAGGCGTGCATCAGGATCGAGCTGAGAATCGCGTTGATGCAGCCCGACTTGCCGGAGCCGGTGGTCCCGGCGACCAGCACGTGCGGCATCTTCTGCAGGTCGGTGCAGACCGCGTTGCCGGCGATGTCCTTGCCCAGCCAGGCTGCCAGCGGTGAGGACTTCGCCGGGCGACCGGCGTAGATGTCGCCGAGGCGGACGATCCGCCGGCGAGAGTTCGGGACCTCGACCCCCACCGCCTGCTTGCCCGGGATCGGCGCCAGAATTCGGATCTCGGTCGAGGCCAGCGCGTAGGCGAGGTCGTTGGTGAGCTCGGTCACCTTCTTGACCTTTGTTCCCGGCGCCAGCCGCAGCTCGTAGCGGGAAACGTGCGGCCCGCTGACGATGCCGACGATCCTTGCTTCGACGCCGAAGTGGCCCAGCGTCTCCACGAGCTTGCGACTGACCGCTTCGTGATCTCGAGGGTCGGGCCCCTTGTCCTGCTTGCCCTTCTCCAGGACCTTCTCGGGCGGCGGCTTGTAGGCGATTTCCTCCGAGGTGGTAACGCCGCGCTTGCGGCCCATCGGGGTGGAACCACCTTCCGGCAGCTGCTCTGCTCCCGCTCGCGCCGGAGGAACCAGAGATGGACCGGCGCTCGCTCCCGCGTCCGCGCTGCCGGTCTCACCCTCGACGCCACCTCGTCTTCGGAGCCGCGGGTGCGTCGGGCTCCGGTTCGAACTCATGCGTGTCGGGCTCGTCTTCGAGGGCTGCGGTCACGTCCGCCTCGACGTCGTAGTCATTGACGAGCTCGGTCGGGTTGAGGGCGGTTTCGAGCTCGGTCTCTGCACGCCAATCGCCGCGCCGCTGCGCGACCGTCTTCGCCATCTCGCCACCGCCCTGCCGCGCCCGTTGCAGCGCCCGGCCGGTGCCCGAGAGGAAGGTCGCGATCGAGGTGCCGGTCAGCAACAGGGCGCCGGCGGCGAGCAGCAGCAGGGCGATTATGTGCGCACCGAGCCGCTGGAAGAGGGTGCTCGAGAGCCAGTAGATGCCTTCCCCGGCGAGGCCGCCGTGGTCCTCGAACCAGGTCGAGTCGAAGCTGTCACCGCGCGGGGGCTGGTCGGGGCCGAGGCCGAGGGTCTGGGCGGCGAAGGCCAGCAGCAGCCCCGCCAGAAGGCAGAGGCCGCCGGTTCGCAGCGGCGCAATCGCGGGCAGGAACGGCTTCAGGATCAAGGCTGCCGCCGTCCCCAGCAGCATCACCGGAACCGCGTAGGCGACCTTCCCGAGCAGGAACGTCAGCCCAGTCTCGGCCCCCGAGCCGACCCGGCCGCCGTCCCAGCCGAAGTAGAGGACTAACGTGAGGTAGGCGCCGAGCGCGATCAGGCACAACCCGATCACGTCGAGGTGGCGCTGCTCGACTCGCCCGCGAGGCCTGGCGCGGATCGGCGCCCGCCTCGGCGCCGGTCGCGAGCGCCTGCGCGGCGCCGAGCGACCCCGGGATGCCGGCCGCGAGGCCCCGCGGCGCGCGGGGGCACGGCGGCGCTTCTGCCGCACGAACATGGCTGACCTTTCGACGCCGGCCCGAACACCCCTGCGCACGCCCGGCTTGGGCCCGTTTCGCTGGTCATGTCGGCGTTTCGGGCCAAACGCCGCGGGAGGGGTGCCGAGAGCAGCCTAAATTCGCCCTAAAGGGTGCCTGAAAGGCATCGGACCGGGGCTAACATCGGTCGATGCTCACCGACCCCCAGGCAGGCGAGGGCCGCGTGCTGGTCGTCGAGGATGACGTCGAGATCACCGACGCGTTGCGGCGCTCGCTGCGCACAGAGGGCTATGAGGTGCGGACGGCGGCCGACGGAGTCGAGGCCCTCAACGTGGCGGCGGACTTCTTCCCCGACGTCGTCGTCCTCGACCTCGGCCTGCCGCGGATGGACGGGATCGAGGTCTGCCGCCGGCTGCGCGACGACGGCGACGTGCCGATTCTGATGCTCACCGCACGGGTCGAGACCGAGGATCGGGTCAGCGGCCTCGACAGCGGCGCCGACGACTACCTGGTCAAGCCATTCGAACGCCTGGAGCTGCTGGCGCGGGTGCGGGCACTGCTGCGCCGCCGGCCGCCGCGCGGCAGCGCCTCGCTCTCGGTCGCCGACCTGCGACTGAACCCGGACAGCCGTGAGGTGCGTCGCGACGAGCGCGAGATCGAGCTGACCAACCGCGAGTTCGAGCTGCTCGAGTACCTGATGCGCAACAAGCACCTGGTGGTCTCCCGCGAACGCCTGCTCGACGAGGTCTGGGGCTATGACCCGGCGGCGGCCACGAACACGATCGACGTCTTCATCTCCAATCTGCGCCGCAAGCTCGAGGCAGGCGGCGAGTCGCGCCTTCTGCACACCAAGCGTGGCGCCGGCTACGTGTTGAAGGACTAGCGATGGCCGCCCGGACCGCGAAACGCTCTCGCCTCCAGGCCCTGCGGCCGCGCCACTGGCCGGTTCGATGGCGCCTGGCGCTGGCGTCGGCGGGTCTGACCCTGGCGATCCTGCTTGTCTTCGCCGGCGTCGTCGGCCACCTGGTCAGCGAGCGGATTCGCAGCGACTTCAATCGTGAGCTGGCCGCGACCGTCTCGACCCTGGCGCCCGAGGTAAGAATCCAGGACACCCTGGCCGGCCCCGAGATCATCGACGCTCCCGGCTTCGACGACCTGGTGCTTCCCAACGACGCCTCGGTGCGCCTGTACAACGTCGAGGGAGAGCTCTTCCGCCAGAGCCCCGGCGCAGCGCAGCTCGGTCCGCTCACCGAGGGCGTCCGTGACGTGGGGGCGCTGCACGTCGCGACCACCAGCCTGATCAGCCCTCAGTCGGACCAGGTCGCCGGCTTTCTGCAGTACGGACGCAGCGAGCAGCGGGTCGAATCGACGATCGAGCGCCTCTGGCTCTTCATCGCCGCCGGCGTCCTCGGCGGGACGCTGCTCGCCAGCCTCGCGGGGCTGGCGATCGCCGAGCGGGCGATGCGCCCGATCGCTTCGCTGACCGCAGCGGCGCGCGAGATCGCCGCCACCCGCGACCCTTCGCGCACGATGCCGCAGCCGAGGGTGGACGACGAGGTCGGCGAGCTCGGCCGCACGCTGGAGCAGATGCTGCGGGCGCTCGATTCCGCCCGGACCGAGCGCGAGGGCGCGATGCAAAAACAGCGCGAGTTCGTCGCCGACGCCTCACACGAGTTGCGCACGCCGCTTACCAGCGTGATCGCGAACCTGGAGCTGCTGCAAGCCTCGCTTTCCGAGCCGGATCGCTCCGAGGGGCGCGAGATGGTCGACTCGGCGCTGCGGTCCTCGCAGCGGATGACGCGGCTGGTCGCCGACCTGCTGCTTCTCGCCCGCGCCGACGCGGGCCGCATCGGCGAGCGGACTCGCTGTGACATCGCCGAGATCGCAGGCAACGCCGCTGCGGAGGTCGCCGTCGTCTCCGGCGACCGTCGTCTGGGGGTCTCCAACGGGGAGCCGATCGCGGTCGAAGGCAACCCCGACGAGCTGCACCGGATGATCCTCAACCTGCTCGAGAACGCGGTCCGGCACACCCCCGCCGGCGCCAGGGTCGAGCTCTGCCTGCAGCGGCGCGACCCCGAGGGCCGGGTCTCCATCGACGTCGCCGACGACGGTCCGGGAATCCCCGAGCACGCACGGGATCAGATCTTCGAGCGCTTTGCACGCGGCGGCGGCCCGGCTGACGTCGCCGGCGGGTCCGGCACCGGGCTCGGCCTGGCAATCGTGCGAGCCGTGGCGCGCTCACATGGCGGCGAAGTCGAGGTGCGCGACTCGGCGAGCGGCGGGGCGTTGTTCCGGGTCCTACTCCCGTTGGCCAGATCTGAGCAAGTCGTTACCCATCCTTTAAGGGCGCTTTAGACCGGCGTCCTATCTTCCTTCGCGGACGAGACAAAAAGGTCTGCCGGGTGCCCTCCAAGAAATCCGGCCAGGCCTTCCTCCTTCGGCTTTGGCCGAATGCAGCCGCCGGGCTCCCCCTCCCTTGAGCCCGGCGGCTTGCTTTTTCAACCGGACCGCTGGCGCGGCCCGACTCAGACCTCGACGACCACCGGCAAGACCATCGGCCGACGGCGGAGCCGCTCGTAGACGAAGGCGGCGACTACGTCGTGTAGATCCTCCTGCATCAGGTGCAGCTCACGGGTGCCCGCCTGGGCAGCGTCCTCGAGCGAATCTTCGATCACGTCCCTGAGCTCGTCGACGAAGCCCTCCGCCTCCTCGAGGAAGGGAACGCCGCGGAAGATCACCTCCGGGTCCGCGGCCACCGCGCCGTCGTCGGAGGAGATCGTCGCGACGACGATGAAGATCCCGTCGGCTGAGATCGTGCGGCGGTCCCTCAGCGCAACGTCGTCGGGGTCGCCGATGTCGACGCCGTCGACGAAGATCACCCCGGCGTGGACGTCGTCATCGAAGCCGGCGCCCCGATCGTCGATCCGCAGCGGTAGGCCGTTGCGGCCCTGAAACACGCGATCGGGATCGATCCCAACCGAGTGGGCCAGCTCGGCGTGCAGCCGCAGCCGCTTGTGATCGCCGTGGATCGGCATCACGTAGCGGGGGCGGGTCAGGTTGAGCATCAGCTTCAGCTCTTCTTGCCAGCCGTGGCCGGAGGCGTGGATCGGAGCGTCGGAAGCGGTCACCACCGAGGCTCCGAGCTGGTAGATGCGATCGATCGTGTCGTTCACCGCCCGTTCGTTGCCGGGGATCGGGGTCGCCGAGAAGACAACGGTGTCGCCGGAGTGCAGCTCGACGTCGCGATGGTCGTTGTTGGCCATCCGTCGCAGCGCCGACAGCGGCTCCCCCTGGCTGCCGGTCGAGATCACGATCACCTTCTCGTCGGGGAAGTCGGCGATCTCCTTCGGCTGGATGAAGAGCCCCGAAGGCGCCGATGCCATGCCCAGGTTGGAGGCGATGTTGAAGTTCTTGCGCATCGACCGGCCGACCAGCGCCACCCGTCGATCGAGCTGCTGCGCGGCATCGATCACCTGCTGAACGCGGTGGATGTTGGAGGCGAAACTGGTGACGATGACTCGACCCGAGCAGCGCGAGAAGGTGTCGAGCAGGGCCGGCCCGACGCTGGACTCGGAGGGAGCGACACCGGGCCGGTCAGCGTTTGTCGAGTCACCCCCGAGCAGGAGCAGGCCCTCGCGGCCGATCTCGGCCAGCCGCGAGACGTCC
Source organism: uncultured Actinomycetes bacterium (assembly GCA_963793785.1). Lineage (GTDB taxonomy): Bacteria > Actinomycetota > Thermoleophilia > Solirubrobacterales > 70-9 > CAWCBH01. The sequence continues at coordinate 1,068,314 of CAWCBH010000003.1, read as the reverse complement.
GCCGGGCGCCCGTCGACCGGCGTCTGGTCGAACTTGTAGTCGCCGGTCAGCAGCACTGAGCCGAGCTCGGTCCTCAGCAGCACCCCGCGCATGTCCGGAATCGAGTGCGAAAGGTGAACCAGCTCCAGCTCGAATGGCCCGAGTTGGACCTTTTCCCCGGCCGGCAGTTCCTGTAGCGGCGCTTCGCCGAGCTTGTGCTCGTCGAGCTTCGAGCGAACCAGGCCGATCGTCAGCAGGCCGCCGTAGATCACCGGCGGCATGCCGATCTGGCGCAACACGTAAGGAAGGGCGCCGACGTGGTCCTCGTGGCCGTGGGTCAGAACTATCGCCTCGATCTGGTCGGCCCGCTCACGAAGGTAGGAGAAGTCGGGCAGCACGAGGTCGATGCCCAGCATCTCCGAGGTCGGGAACATCAGCCCTGTGTCGACGACGACGATTCGATCGCCGTACTCGACGACGGTCATGTTCTTGCCGATCTCCCCCAGTCCCCCCAGGGGGAGGACCCGCAGCGCGCCCGCCATCGTCAGCCTGCGGTCGCCAACAGCCCCGCGCCTTCGAGCGCGGCGCGGATCGTCGTCTGCTCTTGGGCGTCGGCGGGTGCCAGCGGAAGCCGCATCCGGCCCGAGTCCAAGCCGATCATCTCCAGCGCCGCCTTGATTGGAATCGGGTTGGTCGTCACGTTCAAGGCGGCGTAGAGATCGCGCAGGCCGGCGTCGATCTCCGCCGCGCGCCCCAGCTCCCCGGCCTCGGCCGCGTCCCACATCTCGCGTAGCTGCGGGCCGACCAGATGCGAGGCGACGAGGATTCCGCCCGCGCTGCCCAGCTCCAGCGCCCGGTAGAAGACGCCGTCGTTTCCGGCCAGGACCTCGAGCCCCTCGATCTTGCCGAGCTGATCGTCGTTGGCCTGCTTGACGGCGACGACGTTGTCGATCGCGGAAAGCTCGGAGAGGAGAGCCGGCTCGATGTTCACGACCACCCGCGAGGGAATGTTGTAGAGGATGATCGGCAGCACCGGAGCAGCCGCGGCCACCGCCTCGAAGTGGGCCCGCAGCCCGGCCGGGTTGGGCTTGTTGTAGTAGGGCGTGACGACGAGGGCGGCATCGGCGCCTGCGTCGGCCGCAGCCTTGGTCAGCTCGCGGGAGTGGCGGGTGTCGTTGCTGCCGGTTCCGCAGATCACGAAAGCCTGCGACCCGACTTCCGCCACGACCGCCTCCAGCAGCGCCAGCTTCTCGCTGTCGTCGAGGGTCGGGGACTCGCCCGTCGTCCCCGCGACCACCAGGCCGTGGGATCCGTTGGCGACCAGGTGTGAGGCGAGGCGGCGGGCGGCCTCGGTGTCCAGGCCCCCGTCCTCGTCAAAGGGGGTCGCCATCGCTGTGATTACGCCGCGCGGGGCCGTCATCGTGCGGAGGGTATCGCCCGAGATCTAGAGGAGACGCTCGAGGCCGACGGTGAAGCGATCGGGCAATTCGCCAACCCGCCGCACCGCCAGCAGGACGCCGGGCATGAACGAGCGTCGGTCGATCGAGTCGTGGCGCAGCGACAGCGTCTGCCCGACGCCGCCGAAAACGACCTCTTGGTGGGCGACGAGTCCCGGCAGGCGGATCGAGTGAATCGGCTCGTGGACGTTCCCGCCGGCCTCGCGGATCAGCTCGGCGGTCCGCATCGCGGTGCCCGACGGCGCATCGAGCTTGGCGTCGTGATGCAACTCGACGATCTCGCATTCCGGCATGTGGGCGGCGATCTGCCGGGATGCCTGCATCAACAGCACTGCGCCGATCGCGAAGTTCGGAGCGACGAAGCAGTTCGCCTCCCCCCCACCCTCGGCCGCCTCGCGCAGCTGCGCGACGTCGAACCCGGTCGTGCCGACGACCGCATGCACACCGGCCCCGAGGCAGGTCCGCACGTTGCCGGGCGCGGCATCGGGGGTGGTGAAATCAACGCAGACATCGGCGCCCTCCAGGGCGTCGGAGAGCTCGGTGCCGAGCGCCGGGTCGGCTGCAGCGGCAAGCTCGACCCCCTCGGCGGCCTCGACGGCCTCGACGACCGCCGCTCCCATCCGGCCGGCGGCGCCGGAGACGACCACCCGGATCACGCTGCGAGGGCCTCGCTGACGGGTTTCAGCGCCGAGCGAAAGCAATCCTCGCTGGCGCCGATGCAGGCAGCGGAGAGCCGCTCGGCTGCAAACAGCTCGGTCGCGAGATCGGTGATCGCGGCGACGTCGACTGCGTCGACCTTGGCGATCATCTCGTCGAGCGTGTAGATCGGCAGGTCGAACAGCGTCGCCCGGCCGATCCGCGACATCCGCGCTGCCGTGGACTCCGAGGACAGCACCAGCCGGCCCTTGACGTGCTCCTTCGCCCGTCCCAGCTCGTCCTCGGAGACCGGCTCCGATCGCATCTGCCCGAGCTCGGTGCCGATGATCGCGCAGGCCTCCTCGACGTTGTCCTCGCGGGTGCCGACGTAAGTGGCCACCAGCCCAGAGTCGGTGTACTGCTCGCTGTAGGAGCCGATCGCGTAGGCCAGGCCGCGCTTCTCCCGTACCTCGCGGAACAGCCGTGAGGAGGTCGAGCCGCCGAGGATCGAGTCGAGCACCGCGAGGGCATAGCGGCGCTCGTCGGCGCGATGGATCCCGGGGGCCCCGAAGCAGATGTGGTACTGCTCGGTCTCCTTGGCGTTGAAGGAGAGCCCTGCCGGCTGCTGGGGCTCCGCCATGCCCGATCCGTTGCCCGCCGGCGGGGCGGGCTGCACGAGCCGCTCCGCCAGCGCCACGACACGCTCGTGATCAAGATGGCCTGCCGCGGACACGACCACGTTCCCCGCCGTGTAGCGGGCTCGGTGGTAGGCGTCGATATCGGGCACCGGGATCGACGCGATCACTTCCGCATCACCCAGCACACGGCGGCCGAGCGGGTGGGATCCGAACACGGCATCAGCGAGGAAGTCATGGACCCGGTCCTGCGGCTCGTCCTCGTACATCGCGATCTCCTCCAAGACCACCTCCCGCTCCGAATCGACCTCGGGATAGGTCGGGGCGAGGAGCATCTCCGCGAGAAGGTCGAAGACCTCTTCGGTGTGCTCGTCGAGCAGCCTGGCGTTGAGGTGGGTCGTCTCCTTGCCGGTGGCGGCGTTCACCGCCGCACCCAGACCGTCGAAGCGCTCCGAGATCTCGATCGCCGAGAACCGCTCGGTCCCCTTGAACAGCAGGTGCTCGAGGAAGTGCGAGACCCCGGCCTGGGCCGCGGTCTCGTCGCGCGAGCCGGTGCGCACCCAGAGCCCGAGCGCGACAGAGCGCACGGATGGGACGGTCTCCGTCACCACCCGTACGCCCGAGTCGAGCTCGGTTAGCTCATGCGCGGCTACGTTCAACGACTGCGGTCGCTGTCGCGGCGCGGGCGCCGCTCGCGATCGCGGCGCCGGCCGTCACGGCCGCCGCCGTCCCGGCGCGGTCCCGGATCGCCGGAGCCGACCGCGGCCAGCTCCTCCGGGCTCTTGCCCTCGACCGCCGGGTCGTCGGAGAGCCGCAGGCCGATCCGGCCACGCTCCTTGTCGACCTCGACCACGGTGACGTCGATCTCCTCGCCGGACTTGAGCACGTCGTCGACGGTGTCGACCCGCTCCCCCGGCTTCACGTTGGAGATGTGCAGCAGGCCGTCGGTGCCCTTGGTCAGCTCGACGAAGGCACCGAAGGTGGTCGTCTTGACGACCTTCGCCCCCTGGTAGCGGTCGCCGATCTCGGCCTCCTTGGTCATCGACTCGATGCGAGCGATGCAGGCCTCGACCAGGTCGCCGGTCGGGGCGTAGACACGAACCGTGCCGTCGTCCTCGATGTCGATCTCGGCCTCGAACTCCTCCTGCATCCCGCGAATCGTCTCGCCGCCCTTGCCGATCACGGCACCGATCTTCTCGGGGTCGATCTTGATCGTCTCGATCGCCGGCGCGTACTTGGAGAGCTTCTCGCGCGGGCCGTCGATCGCCTCGGCCATCTTGCCGAGGATGGACTGGCGTCCCTCGTGCGCCTGGTTCAGCGCGTCGGTGAGGATCTCGAAGGTGACGCCGGTGATCTTGATGTCCATCTGCAGAGCCGTGATGCCCTCGGCGGTCCCGGCGACCTTGAAGTCCATGTCCCCGAGGTGGTCCTCGACGCCGGCGATGTCGGTGAGGACGATGTAGTCGTCGCCCTCCTTGATCAGGCCCATCGCAACGCCCGCCACCGGTGCCTCAACCGGCACCCCGGCGGCCTGCAGGGCCATCGAGGACGCGCAGACCGATCCCATCGACGAGGAGCCGTTGGACTCCAGCGTCTCTGAGACGACCCGGATCACGTAGGGAAAGTCGTCCTCGTGCGGAACCGTCGCGGCCAGGGCCCGCTCGGCCAGCGCCCCGTGGCCGATGTCGCGGCGCTTGGGCCCGCGCATGAAGCCGGCCTCCCCGACCGAGAAGGGCGGGAAGTTGTAGTGGTGCCAGAACCGCTTCGTGGTCTGCAGTCCGAGCGTGTCGAGCCGCATGTCCATGCGGGTCGTGCCGAGCGCGACGTTGGAGAGGATCTGGGTCTCACCGCGGGTGAACAGCGCCGAGCCGTGCACACGCGGGGAGATGTCGACCTCACACTCGATCGGGCGGATCTCGTCCGCCTGGCGACCGTCGGGGCGCTTCTTGTCGACCGCAATCCGCTTGCGGATCGTCTCCTTCTCGACCTTCCCGAAGGCGGCGGCGACGTCCGCCTCGCGGGCGGAGTCACGCTCGCCGTCCTCGCCGGCCGGCGCATACTGCTCCTGGACTTCCAGGCCGACCGCCTGCGCGGCGTCCTGGCGGGCCAGCTTCTCGGCGATCGAGGTCGCCTCGTCGATCTTGGCGCCGAACTCGGAGCGGATCTGCTCGACCAGCTCCTCGTCGATCGAGGGCGCCTCGACCTCGAGCTTCTCCTTGCCGGCCTGCTTCTGCAGGTCGTCCATCGCCGCAACCAGCTTCTTGATCTCCGCGTGGGCGATGTCGAGGGCATCGAGGATCTCCGCCTCGGTGACGCCGTCGGCGCCCGCCTCGACCATCAGGATCGCCTCGTCGGTGCCGGCGACGATCAGGTCCATCTCCAGCTCGTCGAGCGACTCCTCCTCGGGGTTGACGACGAAGTCCCCCTCGAGCTTGCCGACCCGCACCGCGCCGACATGGGCGGCGACGGGGATCGGCGAGATCGCCAGCGCCGCGGAGGCGCCGTTCATGGCGAGGATGTCGTAGGGGTGCTCGTGGTCCACCGACATCGGGGTGGCGACCAGCTGAGTCTCGTGATGCCAGCCCTTCGGAAAGAGGGGGCGGATCGGCCGGTCGATCATGCGCGCGGTCAGCGTCGCCTTCTCGCCGGAGCGTCCCTCACGGCGGAAGAACGAGCCGGGGATCTTGCCCGCGGCGTACATCCGCTCCTCGACGTCGACGGTGAGGGGAAGGAAGTCCACGTCGCGCAGGTTGCCCATCGTCGCCGTGCAGAGGACCATCGTGTCCCCGGCGCGAACGACAACCGCGCCGCTCGCCTGCTTGGCGAGCTTGCCGGTCTCGAAGGAGATCTCGCTTTCGCCGACCTCGACCGAGACGCGACTCGTCTCAAACATGCTCATGTAGTTGTACCTCCGGCCGCCCGGTTGGCGGCCAATCTGATTCAGAACTCTCGTTCTCTGTCCCGGGCGATGTTACATGGCCGGGTTTGGCAACCCTCAGCCCCCAATCCGCAGATCCTCGATCGCGATCATCGCCCCGGAGCGAAAGATCGCCGGCGTTCCGGTGATGCCGGCCCTGATGCCGGACTCGAAGTCGCGCCGCACCCGCGCAGCGACCTCCTCGGAGCGGCGATCGGCCTCAAAGCGCTCCAGATCGAGGCCGAGGGAACGGACACGCTCCCAGAGATGCGGGTCGTCGGTCCGGCCGCGGTCGCCGAACAGCGAGTCGACCATCTCGAAGAACCGGCCCTGGCGCCCGGCCGCCTCTGCGGCGGCATGCAGGGCCGGCGAGCGGGGATGCTTGCTGGCGATCGGGAAGTGGCGGAAAGCGATCCGCGTCGGCAGCGCCGAGATTGGCCCCCACTCCCCGGCGCAGTGCGGGCAGCCGAGGTCCGCGTAGACGATCAGCGGCTGACCCTCTCCGCGCACATGGTCGCCGGGGCCGCAGTCGGGGACGGCGCTGCTGGTCAGCTCGGTCACGGCGCTAGGCCGTGGCTTGGAGGGCGTCGAAGATCAGATTTGCGCCCGGAATCTCGAGCGGGGTCGGGGACTCGTGCACCCAGCGCACCACTCCCTCCTCGTCGATCAGAACCAGCGAGCGATTCGCAGTGCCGTAGTCGGGCAGGTAGGCGCCGTAGCTCTGCGCCACCTCGCCCCTGGGATGGAAGTCGGCCAGCAGCGGGAACTCGAGGCCGAGCTTGTCCCGAAAGGCCTTGTGCGCCCAGACGTGGTCGATGCTGATCCCCAGCACCGTCGTCTCGGTCGCGGTGATCTGCGGGATCACCTCCTGGTAGACCGAGAGCTGGTCGCTGCAAACGGGGCTGAAATCGCTCGGATAGAAGACCAGCAGCACCTTGCGGCCCCGCATCTCCGACAGCGTGACCTTCTCGCCGTCCTGATTGCGAAGCGTGAAGTCGGGCGCGGTCTCGCCCGCCTGGATCATCGACTAGCCCTTGCGGGCCCCTGCGGGGCCCTGACCTGCCTCTGCGGCGACAAAGAGTCGCCGCCCATCATCTCCGCAGGCCGAGATCGGCGACCAGGGCGCGGTAGCGCTCGAGGTCGTCGCGCTCCAGGTAGCGCAGCAGCCGGCGCCGCTTGCCTACCAGCATCAGCAGGCCCCGCCGTGAGTGGTGGTCCTTGCTGTGGTCGCGCAGATGCCCGGTCAGCTCGTTGATCCGCTCGGTCAGGAGCGCGACCTGGACCTCTGCGGACCCGGTGTCGTTGTCCGCTCGGCCGTACTTGCCGATCAGCTCTGCCTTCTTTTCCTTGGTCAGGCCCATTGAAAAAAGCGCCGTGTCCCCGGTGCGGGGCTCACGGCCGTTGGAAGCTAGCAGACGTGCCGCGCTCGACTACCGCCGCGCAGACCTCTCTTGCCTGCTCAACATCAGCATGCATTTGGGCGATCAATTCCTCGATTGTCGGGAAGCGCCGCTCGCCTCGCAACCGCTCCACGAACGCGACCCGCAGCGTGTGACCGTAGAGGTCCTCGTCGTGATCGATGATGTAAGTCTCGATCAGCACTCCTCGCCCGCTCTCGAACGTCGGCCGCACCCCCACGTTGACCGCGGCCGGGAGTCCGTCGGCGAAGGCGGCGAAGACGCCGTGACCGGGGATCACCAGGCTGTCGTCGGGGACGATGTTGGCGGTCGGGAACCCGAGCTCGCGGCCGCGCTGGTCGCCGGTCACCACGGTTCCCTCGACCATGAACGGCGTCCCCAGGCAACGGCGGGCCGCGGCGACGTCTCCTGCCGCCACCAGCGCCCGGATCCGGGTCGAGGAGACCGTCTCCCCGTCGACCTCGACCAGCGGCACGATCCGGGTCTCGAAGCCGTCGTGGGCCGCCAGCATCTCGGGATCGCCCTTCGCCTTCGCCCCGAAGCGGAAGTTCTCTCCGACCGAGACCTTACGGGCGGAGAGCTTTTCGACCAGCACCTGCTCGACGAAGCCTTCGGCGTCGATCGCCGCGAACGCCTCGTCGAAGGGGATCACGACCAGCTCCTCGACTCCGAGTCCCTCGATCACGTCGCGCTTGACCGGAAACGGCATGATCATCTTCGGCAGCGCGGGGGGATGCAGGATCTCGAGCGGATGGGGGTCGAAGGTGAGAACGGTGTCGGCGCCCTTGATCACCGCCTGGTGGCCGCGGTGGACGCCGTCGAAGGTTCCGATCGCAACGTGGCGCGGCCGGGCTTCGGCATCGGGAAGCCTGGTCACCTTGATGCTCACTTGACGGCCTCGCGCTTCGCTCGCTCGCGAAGAATCAGACCTAGACGCTCGCTCGCTGCCGCGCTCATTGCAGCACCACCTCGGGCCGCAGCTCGTCTTCCTCGCGTCGCGCCACGGCGAGAAGTGTTCCATCAAAGGTCAAACGCACCGGCTGCCGGCCTTCCGCCGAGGCAGGGGTGGGCAACGGGCGGCCATGGGTGACCGCCCGCGCCTGCTCGGCGTCGAGGCCCAGCTCGGGCAGAAAGGAAAGCGCTTCGTTCGCGGGCAGCTCGCGGCCGGCGTCCTCAACCCGAAACGGCCCGATCGCAAGCCGCTGCAGCTCCTCGCAGTAGGCGTCTTCGAGCGTCTCGATCAGGGTGCGAACGTAGGTGCCCGAGGAGCACTCGATCTCGAACCGGGCCCGATCTCCGTCCTGATCGAGCAGCTCGGCCCGGTGTACCTGCACCGATCGCTGCGGCGTCTCGACCGTTTCCCCGCGCTGCGCCTTGCGATAGAGCCGCTCGCCGCCGACCCGCACCGCGGATGTCATCGGAACTCGCTGCGCCACCTCGCCGGTCGGCAATCGAAGCTCCTCAGGCACTCGCCCGGTCTCGCTCAGCTCTCCGTCACGGTCCCCGGTGCTCGAACGCCAGCCGAGCCGGGCGACCGCGCGGTAGGTCTTCGGCAGCGGCATCAGGTAGCGCTGCAGGCGGGTGGCGCGTCCGAGCAGGATCAGGAGCAGCCCGGTCGCGAACGGGTCCAGGGTGCCGGCGTGACCGATCTTCAGCCCGGGCCGGGAGCGGCGGATCTCGTCGACGACATCGTGCGAGGTGATCCCCGCCGGCTTGTCGCACAGCAGCACAGCGGGCTGGTCCCCGCCGGGGACCATCTCAGCCCGGCAGCTGCCCGTCGACCTCGCCGCAGATGAACTCGACCAGCTCCTCGAAGGTGAGATCGGTCGAGAACCCGGCCGCGCGCAGGTGGCCGCCCCCTCCGCGAGCTCGGGCGATCGCGGAGACGTCGACCTCGCCGCCGCTGGACCGCAGGCTGACCTTGCGCGCCGCCCTCCCGCGGCTGCCGAGGTCTCGGACCAGGACCGCCACCTTGGCGCCCTCGACCGAACGCAGATGGTCGATGATCCCCTCGGTCATCGCCTCGTCGGCGCCCGTGGCGGCGTAGTCGTCGGCCGTGATGTAGGCCAGGACCACCCTTCCCTCGCAGCGCTGCTGGATCCCGTCCAGGGCTCGTGAGATCAGGCGGAGCTTCTCCAGCGGAACGTGCTCGTAGAGGCGCCGGTAGGTGTCGTCGACGTCGACTCCGGCGTCGACCAGCGCCGCTGCGACACGGTGGGTACGGGCGCCCGTGTTCTCGTACATGAAGCGGCCCGTATCGGTGACCAGGCCCACGTACAGGGCCGCGGCCATCTCGGGCGAGATCGGAACCCCGAGCAGCAGCGCCAGGTCGTAGACGATTTCCGCCGTGCAGGAGGCCTCCACGTCGACGAGGTTGACGTCCCCGAACTGGGTGTTGTCGTGATGGTGGTCGATGTTGATCAGCTGCTGGCCGCCGTTGCGCAGGAACTCGACCGGCATCCGGTCGATGTTCCCGCAGTCGAGGAAGACGACCGTGCGGTCGGCGATGTCGGCCGGCGGCTCGTGGAAGACCTCTTCCAGGGGCAGGAACCGGTACTCGATCGGCAGCGGGTACTCCTTCGCGGCCAGGAACATCACCGAGTCCTTGCCGAGCTTGCCGAGCAGGTGGTGCATCGCCAGCAGCGAGCCCAAAGCGTCGCCGTCCGGGCCCTCGTGGGTTGTGAGCAGGAACCGGTCGCGAGCGCGCAGCTCTGTGGCAACCCGCTCGATCGCGGGGGTCATCAGCCCGGTGGGCTCGCTCACGTCTCGCTGTCGAGCAATCGGGAGATGCGGACGCCCTTCTCGACGGTGTCGTCGTACTCGAAGCTGAGCGTGGGCGTGCGCTTCATCCGGGTCTCCGCCGCGATACGCGACTGGATCACGCCGTGTGAGGAACGCAGACCGTCAAGGGTGGACTCGCGATCGCTCTGGGAACCCAGCACGCTCACAAAGACCTTTGCCGTTCGCAGGTCGGGGCTTGTCTCGACGGAAGTCACGGTCACGAAACCGATGCGCGGGTCGCTCAGGCCCGTGCTGATCACGGTTCCGATCACCTCGCGCAGTACCTCGTTGATGCGCCGCATCCGAGCGGTTGGCATCGCGGGCCGACTATATCGATGAAGCCTGAAGGCCCTGCGGCAGCGGTCCGAAGGCCCCATCTTCGGATTAGGCGATCGGCCGTCAGTCGCGCAGGTCCTTGAGGCTGAGCACGTCGATGCGCACCGAACACCCGTCGGGGCAGCGGCTCTCGGCGAAACGGGCCAGCTCGGCGCCCCGATCGCCGACTGCGACGTCGCCGACAAGGCCGCAGAGCAAGCCGGCTCGCTGCCAGGTTTCATGCCCGTCGACTTCGGCGACCGTTGCCCCGAACCGCTGCCGCAGCTGCGCCTTCAGCGAGGTCACCTGCTTGCGCTTGCCCTTCAGCGAGTGCGAGTCGTTGTAGTGCAGCTGCAGCTCGACGAGACAAACGAACGGGGTCACGAATGCAGGGTAAGAGACCGCGGCCTGGCGCTTTCCTCGTCGTATACGCGAAGAAAGCGCCACAAGACCGGAATTGACCCGGTACTCGACGCTCGGCGGGGCGCTGAGTCGAGGGTCGAGGGCGTGTTTGCCGCGACAGGGCCCGCGGGCCCAGGCCCTCAGCCCTCGAGCGTCTGCTCGACCTGCTTGGTCTGGAACAGCTCCAGCACGTCGCCCACCTTGACGTCGGGGTAGCCGTCGAGAACGACGCCGCACTCCTGACCGGCCTCGACCTCGGTGACGTCGTCCTTGAAGCGCCGCAGGGAACCGATCCGCCCGGTCCAGACGACGGTGCCGTCGCGGATCAGGCGCACGTTCGCGTCGCGGGCCACCTTGCCCTCGTTGACCACCGAGCCGGCGATGTTGCCGACCCGCGAGGCCTTGAATATCTGCAGGACCTCGGCTTCGCCGATCGTCTCCTCGACCTCGACTGCGTCCAGCATCCCCTCCAATGCCGCGCGCAGGTCCTCGGTCACCTTGTAGATCACCGAGTAGGTCCGCACGTCGACGCCTTCCGTCTCGCCGGCCCGGCGTGCGTCTGACAGCGGCCGCACGTTGAAGCCGATGATGACCGCGTTGGAGGCCGACGCGAGCATCACGTCGGATTCGTTGATGCCGCCGGTCTGGGCGTGGATGACGTTGATGGCCACCTGCTCCTGGGGGACCTTGGCGATCTCGTCCTGGAGGGCGCCCAAGGAACCGGCGACGTCCGCCTTGAGGACGATGTTCAGCTCCTTGATCTCGCCTTCCTCGGAGCGGGCGAAGACCTCCGCCAGGCTCACCTTGCGGGCCTGCCTGCGAGCCAGGGCCTCGGTCTTCAGCCGGTTGCCGCGCTCCTGGGCGAGCTGGCGCGCGAGGCGATCGTTCTCCACGGCCTGCACGAACTCCCCCGCCTCGCAGACGCCGTCGAAACCGAGCACCTCGACCGGCATCCCGGGACCGGCGCTCTGGACGCGGTCCCCCATGAAGTCCTGCATCGCTCGCACCCGCCCCCACTGGGGGCCTGCGACGACGGCGTCCGCAACCTCGAGCGTGCCGCGCTGCACGAGCACGCTGACCACGGGACCGCGCCCGGGGTCGAGCTGGGACTCGATCACCGTCCCCGAGGCGGGCGCGGAAGGGTTGGCTCCCAGCTCCTCCAGATCGGAGACGAGGATGATCATGTCGAGCAGGTTGTCGAGCCCCTCCTTGGTCTTTGCGGAGACGTCGCAATAGACGGTTTCTCCGCCCCACTCCTCGGGGTTGAGGCCGTCCGAGGCGAGCTCGTTTCGGACCCGGTCGGGCTGGGCGCCTTCCAGGTCGATCTTGTTGACGGCGATCAGGATCGGAACGTCGGCGGCCCGGGCATGGTCGATCGCCTCCTTGGTCTGCGGCATCACGCCGTCGTCGGCCGCGACGACGATCACCGCTACGTCGGTCACTTCGGCCCCCCGGGCTCGCATCGCGGTGAAGGCGGCGTGTCCCGGCGTGTCGAGGAAGGTGATCGTCTTGTCGGAGTGATGGACCTGGTAGGCGCCGATGTGCTGGGTGATTCCCCCGGCCTCACCGGCCACAACCTCGGTCTCGCGGATCGCGTCCAAAAGCGAAGTCTTGCCGTGGTCGACGTGGCCCATGATCGTGACCACCGGCGGGCGCTCGGCCAGGTCCTCGTCGGCGTCTTCGAAGGCCGGCTCCTCGACCTCCTCCTCCGCCGCCGTGACGATCTCGATCTTGCGATTGAACTCCTCGGCGATCGCCTTCACGCTCTCGTCGGTGAGAGTCTGAGTGAGCGTCGCCATCTCGCCCATCGTCATCAGCTTCTTGATCACCTCGGCACTGCTGAGGTCGAGCAGCTCGGCGACCTCGCGGACGGTTGCTCCCGAAGGGACCTTGGTGGCGACAAGCTCGCCGACCTCGAGCGGCTTCGGCGGCCCCTCGTCCAGAAGCGGCCGGCGCCGGCGCCCGCCCCTACGGCGCGGCGGCCGGTGCGGCGGCGGCCCGCCCATCTGATCGCGACGGGCTGCCTGGGAGTCGATCACGACCCGGCGGCGCTTCTTGCCGGCCCCGCCTCCGCTCGCCGCTCCCTGCCCGGCCTCGCCCGGACGAACGGGGCGGCGGGCAGCCTGCCCGGACCCGGCGCCGGCCTGCTTGGCGGTCTTGCCGTTCCCCCCGGCCGCGGACTTCGGCGCCGCGGTCTCGCTGGGCGCTTTCTGCTTCGTCGCGGGGGCCTTCTCGGAAGCTGCAGCAGCTCCGTCGGAGCCGCCGTCGGATGTCTTGCTCGCGGCCATGATCCGCAGCGCGTCGGCCTCCTCGACGCTCGATGCCGCCGCCTTGGCCTCGATTCCCGCCGCGTTCAGCGCCGCCAGGAGCTCCTTGCTGGTGATCCCCTGAGCTTTCGCTATCTCGTGGACGCGCTTGCGGGCCACTGTCGCTACTCGGCCTCCTCGACCGCGGTCTCGGGCACCCGCTCTCCCTGCGCGGACTCGTCATCGGGCTGGGCCCCGTCGGCGGCCTCCGGCGCCGTCCCGTCGGCGTCGGCGTCGGCGTGGTCTTGTGGGCCCTCAGCCGCCCCGGGCTCCTGCGGCTCCTCGGGCTCGGGCTCGGGTTCTCCGGTCTCTTCAGCCGGCGCGGGCTCTTCAGCCTCCATGGCGTCCTCTTCGGCAACGGGCGTAGAGTCGGCAGGCTCTTCGGCCGCTTCGTCGGCAGGCGCCTCGGGAGCGTCTTCGGCAGGCTCTTCGGGACCTTCTTCGGCAGGCTCGTCGGCCTCGAAGCCGGCCGCGGCCTTCTCGACGATGGTGGCCGTCTCCGCCTCAGGCGCTTCGGGATCTGCAAGCAGCGAGACCTCCTCGTCGCTGAGCGCCGCCAGGATTGCCACCTGGCTGGTTTCGAACCGCGACAGCGCCTGGTGCTGGGGCAGGCCGCAATACGTGGAGCCGGAGATCGCCGCGTTGGGGCAGCGGCGCCCGTTCGAGAGCACCGCCATGCAGCGGCCATCGAACGTCTCCTCGCCCTCGTACTCCATCTCGTCTTCTTGAGAGAACTCGGTCTCGGACTTGATGTCGACCCGCCAGCCGGTGAGCCTGGCTGCGAGGCGGGCGTTCTGGCCGTCGCGGCCGATCGCCAGCGAGAGCTGGTCATCGGGCACGATCACCGTAGCCTGCTTGTCCTCGTCGTCGACCAGCACCTCGCGAACCCGCGCCGGCGAAAGGGCCTTGGCGACGAAGCGGGCGGGCTCGTCGTTGTGGGGGATGATGTCGATCTTCTCGCCCCGCAGCTCGGAGACGACCATCCGCACACGGGAGCCGCGCGGCCCGACGCAGGCGCCAACCGGATCGACGCCGTCGGCATGCGAGACGACGGCGATCTTCGAGCGGTAGCCGGGCTCGCGAGCCACCCCGACGATCTCGACCAGCTTGTCGGCGATCTCCGGCACCTCCAGCTCGAAGAGCTTCTTGATCAGCTCCGAGTTGCGGCGCGAGACGACGATGCTCGGGCCCTTCAGCGAGTCCGAGACGTCGGTGATCACCGCCTTGATCCGCATCCCGTGGTCGTAGCGCTCGTTGTAGACCTGCTCGGACTTCGGCAGCAGCGCCTCGACGCGCTCGCGTAGCTGCACCAGCGTGTAGCGCTTGTCGGACTGCTGGATGATCCCGGTGATCAGCTCGCCGACGCGGTCCTGGTACTCGTCGAACATCATCTGCCGCTCGGCCTCGCGGATCCGCTGCAGAATCACCTGCTTGGCGGTCTGGGCGGCGATGCGGCCGAAGTCGTCGGGGGTGACGTCCCGGGTCGAGATCTGGTCCTCGTAGGGGGCAATCATCTCGGGGTCGAGCTGCGGCTCCTCGGGCTCGCGCATCTCCCCCGTCTCGGGGTCGATCGACGGCTCCTGCTCGTCGATCGCCTGCTCGAGCAGCTTCTCCTCCAGTTCCGGCGGCAGGATCAGCTCGAAGACGCGAAAATCGGCGGTCTCGTGGTCGAGGTCGACCCGCGCGTATTTCGCCGCCCCCGGCGTCTTGTGGTACGCGGAGAGCAACGCGTCCTCAAGGGCGTCCATCAGCGTGTCGGCGGCGATTCCCTTCTCCTGCTCGAGCGCCCTGACGGCGTCGACGATCTCCTTGCTCATGGGTTGCTTACCTCCGAAATCAGGTTTGATCGGCGGATCCGCTCGAGGGGTATCCGTACCTTGCCCTCGGGAAGCCCCACCTCGACGCCGCCGTCGTCCGCGGCCTCGATCGTGCCGGTGAAGTTGCGCCGACCCTCGAGCGCCTCTCGGGTCCGCACCCGCACCTTGCGGCCGAGGAAGCGCCGGAAGTGCTCGGGCTTGGTCAGCGGTCGCTCGGCGCCCGGGGAGGAGACCTCCAGCGAGTAGTCGATCAGCAGGTCCCGCAGCGCGTTAGTCACCCGCTCGCAGAGGCCCAGGTCGACGCCGTCGGGGTGGTCGACATAGAGGCGCAGCGCATCGGGAGCCGTCTGCTCCAGGGCGATCAGCTCGAGGCTCGGATCGAGCCCCGCCAGCCGCTGTTCTATGTCCTCCTGTAGGTCGTTCATTCGCCTGTTCGAGGGTCCTCCGGGCGGAAAAAAAAGTGGGCCAGGCCCACTTCTCGACACTGTTCTTGGAACTGTGGAAAAGCTTGGTCTGAGTATAGCCCCGCGATCAGGGCTCCGCCAAGCTCAGGGAAGGGTCTGCCGGACCTCGCAGCGATCGAAGCGCTGACCGCCGCCGTGGCCTCCCAAGCCTCCGTCCCGGTCGGCGCCGGGACCGCCGTCGCAGGCATCTCGCCATGGTCAGGCTTCCAGCATCAGCGTCACCGGGCCGTCGTTTGCCAGCTCGACGCTCATCCGGGCGCCGAAGATTCCGCGCCGCGCGCCCAGCGCCTCACAGAAGGCCTGATAAAGCGGCTCGGCGACCTCCGGGCGGGCCGCGGCGGCGTAGCTGGGGCGATTCCCCTTCCGCGCCTCGCCGTAGAGGGTGAACTGGCTCACGCACAGCGCCTCCCGCTGCCCGAGCGCCTCGTTCATGCGCCCCTCGCCGTCGTCGAAGATGCGCAGCCGGGTCAGCTTGGCGGCCAGCCTTGCCGCCTGGTCGTGGGTGTCGCCGGCGGCAAAGCCGACGAACACGAGGATTCCGGGGCCGATCTCCGACACCCGCCTCCCCTCGACCGAGACCGAGGCATGGCTGACCCGCTGGACGAGCGCCCGCACCAGCGGGGCTCAGGCGCCGCGCGCCAGTCGCTCGCGGTAGATCCGGTAGTCGCGGCGGTCCGGCCGCAGGTTGGAGGCCAGCGCCAGGTGATGGCGGGCAGCGACGACGTCGCCGGTCAGGCTGAGGGCCCGGCCGAGGCAGAAGTGCGCGTAGTCGTTGACCGGATGGGTCTCGAGCACGGCCGCGAACTCGGTTGCCGCCTCCTCGAACTGACGGTTGCGGAAATAGGCGCGGCCGAGAGCCTCTCTGACCGAGCTCTTCTCCGGCGCCCGCCTGGCTGCCTCGGCAAGCGGCCCGGTCGCCGCCTCGAAGCTTCCGTCCTCGAGCAGCTCGACCCCGCGCCGATAGAGCCGGTAGGTGGATTCGGACTCCGCTCTGGACTGCGTGTCGGCCATCCGCCCAGTGTAGGCGGCGAGGTCAGGGCCTCGGGGCCGGCGAGGCGGCGCTCCGCAGCACCTCGACCCGGTCGAGAATCGCCTCCGCAACCGCCTGCTTGGAGTCGATCGGGATCGCGACCTCGGCGTCGGCCTCGATCAGCGTCACCGCGTTGCGCATCGAGTCGAAGCCGATCTCGGGATTGGCAACATCGTTCAAGACGATCATGTCGGCGCCCTTGCGGGTGAGCTTCTTGCGCGCCCGCTCCACGCCTCCCGAGCCGGTCTCGGCGGCGAACCCGACCACGACCTGGCCCGTTCGGCGCTTCCGGCCCACCGCGGCGAGGATGTCGTCGGTCGGCTCCAGGCTGAGGTCCAGCCGCCTGCCCTCTCGCTTGATCTTCGCTCCGGCGACGTCGACGGGAGTGAAGTCGGCCGGCGCGGCGGCCATCAGCAGGATTCGGCAGCTCGGGAACTCGCGCCGTGTCGCAGCCGACAGATCGGCCGCCGTCTCGACGTCGATGCGCCGCACGCCCGCGGGCTCAGGGAGTGAGACGTTGGCGGCAATCAGGGTTACCTCGGCCCCGCGCCGGGCCGCCGCCTCGGCGAGGGCCACCCCCATCCGACCGCTGGAGCGGTTGCCGACGAAGCGCACGGGGTCGATCGGCTCCCGGGTGCCCCCGGCGGTGACGAGGACCGAAAGGCCGTCCCAGGGCCGCTCGCCGGCCGGCAGAACCGCCTCCAGCCGCGCCAGCAGCGCATCCGGCTCCGGCAACCTGCCCTTGCCGAACTCGCCTCGAGACGCCAGCGCACCCTCGGCGGGGTCGATGACGATCACCCCTCGCTCGCGCAGCAGCGACAGATTTGCCTGCGTGGCGGCGTCGGAGAGCATCCGGTCGTTCATCGCCGGGGCGACGAGCCGGGGCGCCACGCAGGCGAGGAAGGACGTCGTGACCATCGAATCCGCCAGGCCGGCCGCCAGCTTGGCGATCGTGTTGGCCGACGCCGGCGCGATCATGTAGGCGTCGGCGTTGGCGACGACCTCGAGATGGCCGATCGGGTCGTGCTCTGGCAGCGAGTCGCCGGGGAAGGCGCCGCGCAGCGGGTCACGCTCGAACTCCGATGTCAGCACCGGTGCGCCGACGATGCCTTCGAAGGAGGCAGGCCCGACGAAGCGGCCGGCCCCTTCGGTCATCAGCACCCTTACGCCGTGACCCGCCTGGGTCGCGAGCCGCGCCAGCTCCAAGGCCTTGAAGGCGGCGATCCCGCCACTGACCCCGAGCAGGATCCTGGCCATCGCCTGGCCTCCGGGTCAGACTCGGTACTGGTAGGCCAGCTTGCCCTCAGCGAGCTCCTCGAGGGAGATCGAGAGGTAATTCTTGCCGGCCGGGGTCTCGACCATCGGCGGCGGGTACTCGCCGAAGTTGCCCTCGCCCAGGTTGTGGTAGTAGCTGTTGATCTGGCGGGCACGCTTGGCGGCCACGACGACGGCCGCGTAGTGGGAGTCGGTGTGCACGAGCAGTTTGTCGACGCGAGGCTTGATCATCGGGCCGAAGAGTGTAGGGGATGATGGGCGGCGGCCATGCCGCCGCAGTTGCAGGTCAGGCGCCGCAGGCGCCGCAAGTTATTGGCCTAGTTCCCCACGCACGATCCGCTCCAGCTCGTCCGCGGCGCGCTGGCGATCGTCGTTGACGACCCGATAGGCAAACTCGTCCTGGGCGGCCAGCTCCTGCGCAGCGACCGCCAGGCGGGCGTCGATCGCCTCGGCGGAGTCGGCCCCCCGGGCCTCGAGGCGGCGCCTGAGCGCGGACGGCTCCGGCGGCGCGATGAAGACCTGGATCGACTCCGGCATCGCCGCCCGGACCTGGCGCGCACCCTGAACCTCGATCTCGAGCACCACTGAGCGCCCCACCGCCAGCCGGCGCTCGACCTCCGAGCGCAGCGTGCCGTAGCGGTGGCCGCTGTAAGTGGCGAACTCGAGGAAGTCCTTCGCATCCGCTCGCCGATCGAACTCCTCGGGCGCCAGAAAGTGGTAGTCGCGGCCGTCGACCTCGCCCTCCCGGGGCTCGCGGGTGGTCGCTGAGATGGACAGCTCAAGCTCGGGGAGGCGAGCCAGCAACTCGGCGATCAGCGTCCCCTTGCCGACCCCGGAGGGCCCGGTGATCACAAAGACTTTTTCGCCGGCTGCTCTGCTCTCGCTCGGCGGTGAGGAATCAGACATGGACACCGCCTCGCTCCCGCGTCCGCGGCCGGCGGGGGCTGCCCCAGCCTTAGCGGCGAAGCTGGTTGACGAGCTCCGCCCGCTGCCGCTCGGAGAGACCCCCGATGGTCTTCGAGGGGGAGATCCGGCACTGGCCGAGGACCCGGTTCGTCTTCACGCGGCCGTACTTGGGCACCGCCAGCAGCATGTCGAAGACCTTCGCCGTCAGCACGTATTCGGGCGGGTCCAGCAGCAGCGTATGGATACTGGCCTTGCCGGCCTTGAGATTCTTCTTCAGCGTCGCCCGCGCGGAGCGGATGTCGTTGGCCCGCTTCAGAGCGTCCATCCGCTGGTCGAGAGACCTCTCTGGGGCCGCTGCGGAGGTCTTGACCGAAGCCGGCATCTGGGCGGCGAGTATAACCACGGTCCAGGCACGCGCAAGGGGTCCGGGACGATTTCTGGTCAAATTCACCTGGACCTCCGGTCGAGGTCCAGCGTTAGCCGGATTCGGAGCCCGATGGAGGCCTTGTTTGCAGCCCTTTTTCGGCTCCCACGCTTGCCTTGAGGGCTCTACCCGATACCTCTCCCGGCGACGTGAAGCCGCATTTTGCGAGTGCCTTCTCGAGTCCGGCGCGGACCCGCTCGCCCGCCGCGGGGTCGCGGAAGCTCTCGGTCCCGACCGCGACGAGCGAGGCGCCGGAGGCGAGGAAGGCGAGCGCATCGTCGCCATCGGCGATCCCCCCCATCCCGACCACCGGAACCGTCACCGCGCCGGCCACCGCCTGCACCTGGGCGAGGGCGACTGCCCGCACCGCAGGCCCGGAGAGACCGCCGCCACCGCCACCCAGCCAGGGCCGCAGGGTGACGGGATCGATCCCGACCGCCTTCAGGGTGTTGATCAGCGAGATCGCATCGGCGCCGAACTCCTCCGCGGCGACGGCGACGGCTGCGGGGTCGGCGACGTTGGGGGTCAGCTTGACCAGCAGCGGCTTCTGGCAAACCGGGCGCAGCGCCTCCAGCAGGGCAGCGGTCTCGGCCGGCTGCTCCCCGACGATCAGTCCCGAGTGGACGTTGGGGCAGGAGACATTGAGCTCGACCGCAGCAACTTCCTCCCGGGCGCCGACCTCGGCGACGAGGCGGGAGAAGTCCTCGCTGGTCGTCGCCATCACCGAGACGATCAGGGGCACCGGAAGCTCGGCCAGCTGGGGCAGGTCATCGGCGAGAAATCCCTCCAGCCCCTTGTTGGGGAGCCCGATCGAGTTGACCAAGCCGGCCGGCGTCTCCCAGAGGCGTGGCGGCGGGTTCCCGGCCCGCGGCTCCAGCGTGATCGTCTTCGAGACGAAAGCCGAGAAGGGAAAGCGCTCCAGCAGCGCCTCGCCGAACGCCCGCCGGGCCGCGATCGCGTCAAAGGTCCCGGAGCCGTTGATAACCGGGTGCTCGAGCTGGATCCCGCAGAAGTCGACCCCCAGGCTCATCGATGTCCGGCTCCTGCGACCAAGGCGGTTTCGATCTCCTCGCCACCGACGACCGGTCCGTCGACGCAGAGGCGCATGTATCCGCCGGTGGAAAGCGGCACCGCGCAGCCAAAACAGGCGCCGTAGCCGCATGCCATCGGCGATTCCATCGCCAGCTCGCAGGCCACCCCGCGGGCGGCGCAAAGCACTCTGACGGCCTCCAGCATCGCCGGCGGCCCACACGAGTAGACGACCCCGCTGCCGGCATCGCCCCCCTCGAGCAGGACCGCGAGCAGGTCGGTGACGTAGCCCTGATGGCCGACGTGGCCGTCCTCGCTGGCAAGCCGCACCTCGCAGCACGCGAACAGGTCCTCCACCCCGCCGCTGTGCTCGCGGTCGCGAAAGCCGAGCAGGATCCGCGTCGGCACCCCGCGATCGGTGAGCTGTCGCCGCAGGATCGCCAGCGGAGCCACCCCGATCCCGCCCCCGACCAGGATCGCTCCCGCCGCCCCGGAGACGAGGTCCCGCGGATCGCCGAACGGTCGCCCCAGCGGTCCGTGCAGCCAGACCCCCTCCCCTGCCTTCAGACCGCATAGCCGCTCGGTCCCCGGACCGACGCCCTCGACCAGAAAGTCCAGTCGCAGGCCCTCTTCGGTGACCTCGGCGTCGGCGACCGAGAACGCACGCGGCAGGAACGGTCGCTCGGAGCGCTGCTGCCAACCGCGCTCGGTGGCCAGCATGTAGAACTGCCCCGCCGCCGGCGCCGGACCAGTGCCGTCGCGCAGCGAGAAGACCCGGTAGCCGCCTGATGCGTGGTTGTCGACGACCTCGCAGACGCGGCGCCCGAACGGGGCCAGGACGCGCTCGGTCACGGGCGATCGGCGGCAGCCCTGGCCGCCGCATGGAGCTCTTGCAGGCTCTGCACTCCGGCGCCGTTCTCCCGCTGGGCTGCGATCGCCCGTGCCGCCGCCGAGGCGCCGGTCATCGTCGTCACGCAGGGAATCCCGCGGCGCACCGCCGCGGAGCGGATCTCGTAGCCGTCGGCCCGAGCGCCGGAGCCGGTCGGCGTGTTGATGACCAAGTCGCACTGGCGCTCGCGGATCAGGTCGACGACGTGGGGCGAGCCCTCGCCGATCTTCTTGATCTGGCGGACCGGCACCCCCATCGCCGAGATCGCCTGCGCGGTGCCGGCGGTCGCGATCACCTCGAAGCCGAGGTCGCAGAAGCGTGCAGCGATCTGGGTCGCAGCAGGCTTGTCGGTGTCGGTGACGGTGATGAACACCGCGCCCTCGGTCGGCAGCGACACGCCGGCGGCGGCCTGCGCCTTGCCGAATGCGGTCGGAAAGTCGTGCCCGACCCCCATCACCTCGCCGGTGCTCTTCATCTCCGGTCCCAGCACAGCGTCGGCGCCGGCGAAGCGGGCGAAGGGGAGCACCGCCTCCTTGACGCTGACGTGGTCCCCCCGCCGCTGCGGCAGGTCGAGCTCGGACAGCCGCGACCCCAGCATCAGCCGACAGGCCAGCTTGGCGAGCGGAGCGCCGATCGCCTTGGAGACGAACGGAACCGTGCGCGAGGCGCGCGGATTGGCCTCGATCACGTACAGCGAGCCCCCCGCGACCCCGTACTGGATGTTGATCAGGCCGACGACACCTAGCTCGAGGGCGATCCGCCGGGTGGTGGCGCGGATCTCCTCCAGCATCTCCTCGCCGAGGCTCATCGGCGGGATCACGCAGGCCGAGTCACCGGAGTGGACCCCCGCCTCCTCGACGTGCTGCATGATCCCGGCGACGAACACCTCCTCCCCGTCGGCAAGCGCGTCGACGTCGACCTCGATCGCGTTCTCGAGGAAGCGGTCCAGCAGCAACGGGTGCTCCTGGTCCGCCTTCACGTTCGCCTCCAGGTAGGCGCCGAGGTCGTCGGTCGAGTAGCAGATCTCCATCGCCCGGCCGCCGAGCACGTAGGAGGGGCGCACCAGCAGCGGAAAGCCGACCTTCTCGGCGATCACGGACGCCTCGTCGGCCGACAGCGCCGTGCCGTAGGGCGGATGCTTGATCTCGAGCCGGCGCAGCAGCGCCCCGAAGCGCCCCCGGTCCTCGGCCAGGTCGATCGCGTCGACCGGCGTGCCCAGCAATCGCACTCCCGCCTGCTCGAGCCCGCGCGCGAGCTTCAGCGGCGTCTGACCGCCGAACTGGACGATCACCCCCTCGGGGTCCTCCTGCTCGCAGACCGCGAGCACGTCCTCGGCTGTGAGCGGCTCGAAGTAGAGGCGATCGGAGGTGTCGTAGTCGGTGGAGACGGTCTCGGGGTTGCAGTTGACCATCACCGCGTCGCGCCCCATCTCCTGCGCGGTCATCGCCGCGTGCACGCAGCAGTAGTCGAACTCGATGCCCTGGCCGATCCGGTTCGGCCCGGCGCCGAGGATCACGACCGAATCGCGGTCGCCGCGACGCACTTCGGAGGCACTGCCGGGACGCTCGTGCGCGGAGTAGTAGTAGGGGGTCGCGGCCTCGAACTCGGCCGCGCAGGTGTCGACCGACCGATAGGTGCGGGCCAGCGCCTCGGTGCCGTCCCCGGACTGCGCCAGGGCCTGCAGCTCGCGCAGGAACCAGCGATCGACCAGGCAGCTGCCGTGGACGTCCTCGACGTCGATGCCGCTCGCAAAAGCCGCCAGCACGAGATCGAAGCGCTCCGGGCACGGGGTCCGCAGGCGCTCCAGCAGGGCCTCGCGGTCATCGGGGATCTCGGGCTCGGAGTCGAGCTCCCGCGAACGCAGCGCCTTCGCGAAGGACTCGCGGAATGTCCGCCCGATCGCCATCACCTCGCCGACCGACTGCATGTAGGTCGAGAGCCGGCCCTCCGCGCCGGGGAATTTCTCGAAGGCAAAGCGCGGAATCTTGGTCACCACGTAGTCGATCGTCGGCTCGAAGGAGGCCGGCGTGGCGCGGGTGATGTCGTTGGGGATCTCCTCCAGCGCGTAGCCGACCGCGAGCTTGGCCGCCATCTTTGCGATCGGGAAGCCGGTCGCCTTCGAGGCCAGCGCCGAGGAGCGCGAGACTCGCGGGTTCATCTCGATGACGACGATCTCGCCGCTCTCGGGATGAACCGCAAACTGGACGTTTGAGCCTCCGGTCTCGACCCCGACCGCGCGGATGACGCGAATCGCCTGGTTTCGCAGCTCCTGGTAGAGCGGGTCGGTGAGTGTCTGCGCCGGCGCGACCGTGACCGAGTCGCCGGTGTGGACCCCCATCGGGTCCACATTCTCGATCGAGCAGATGATCACGACGTTGTCGTTGCGGTCGCGCATCACCTCGAGCTCGAACTCGCCCCAGCCGAGCACCGACTCCTCGACCAGCACCTGGTTGATCGGGCTGGCGGCGAGTCCCTCGGAGACGACCTGGCGCAGCTCGGTCTCGGTGTTGCCGACGCCGCCCCCGTGGCCGCCGAGCGTGAACGCGGGGCGCACGATCGCCGGGAGCTGGATCCGTCCGCCTGCCAGCGCCTGCTCGGCCTCGGCGAGACTCTCGACGGTCAGCGACCAGGGGATTCGCAGGCCGGCCTCGGTCATCGTGCGGCGAAACTCCTCCCGGTCCTCGGCCCGCCGGATCGCCGCCGCGTCGGCGCCGATCAGCTCGACGTCGAGGCGCTCCAGGGTGCCGTCGGAGTGCAGCGCCATCGCCAGGTTGAGCGCGGTCTGGCCGCCGAGGGTCGGCAGCAGCGCATCGGGCCGCTCCTTCTCGATGATCTTCGCGACCGGGCCCGGCAGCAGTGGCTCGATGTAGGTGGCGGTGGCGAACTCGGGATCGGTCATGATCGTCGCCGGGTTGGAATTGACCAGCACGACCTCGTAGCCCTCCTCGAGCAGAACCTTGCAGGCCTGCACGCCCGAGTAGTCGAACTCGGCCGCCTGGCCGATCACGATCGGGCCGGAGCCGATCAGGAGGATCTTGTTGATGTCGGTGCGCTTAGGCATCGACGGCCCTGCTCTCGACTTCGATCGCTCGCGTGGCTTCGGCGTGGGAAAGGAACGCGCGCCCTGACCTGGCCCGGCCGCCCTCGATCTCGTATAGCGCCCCGTACTCGCTCTCGAAGGGCACACCGCTCTCTCTGCCGACCAGCTTCATCTGGCCCAGCACCAGGACATGGCAATCGCCGAAGGCGTAGTACTCGATGTCGGTTTGGGTGAACTCCGTCGCCACGGCCTCCATGTCCGTCACCCACTGCTGGAATCCGTCCTTCCCGGTGTAGACGTCGTCGCCGAGCTGAGAGACCGCCGGCGTCCAGGCGAAATCGGGATGGAAGAACTCGTGGAAGTGCTCGTGGACCCCCCACGGCCCCTGGCCCTCATAAACCTCGACCACCCGCGCCGCCAGCGCGAGGTTGCTCTGCTGTGCCTCGGTCAATGGCTCGTCCATGTCGCTAGACCTCGACCTTCTCGCCTCTGGCGAGCGCCTCGGCGGCCTTCTCGGCTTTGGCGATGTCGTAAGACCCCCAGGCCCAGTAGACACGACCGTCGCGAAGGCGCGCGACCCCAACCATCGGGGCGTCGATCACCGCCCCGCTTGCCGAGCCCTCGCCGTGGAACCGCACCCTGGAGCGAATCACGCCCGGCGCGATCTCGGCGACCTCCTGGATCTCGCAGCCCGTGTCGCGCAGGGACTCCTCGACATCGGCTACATACCGCTCGAAACCCTGCCGGCCGACATAACGCTCGCCCGACACCTGGCTGATCGGCGGTCGCCACTCGGCGTCCTCGGTGAAGAACTCGTCATAGCGGGTCAGGAGCGCGCCCAGGCCGTCCTCGTCCCAGACTCGCCAGAACGCGCGGGTGAGCTCGACATTGTTCATCGCCTGGCCTCCGCCAGCTCCAGGAACCGGTCGAACAGATAACGCGCGTCGTGGGGGCCGGGGCCGGCCTCGGGGTGGTACTGGACTGTCGCCCCGGGCACGTCCTTGAGGACCAGGCCCTCGACGGTGCGGTCGTAGAGGTTGAGGTGCGAGAGCTCGGCGGCGCCGAAGTCGGTCTCCCAGCGCACCGGCTCGTCGCCCTCGATCGTCGGCTCGCCGCCGGGGCCCTGGACCGCGAAACCATGGTTCTGGGAGGTGATGTCGATCTTGCCCGTCTCCAGGTCCTTGACCGGATGGTTGGCGCCGCGGTGGCCGAAGGGCAGCTTGAAGGTGTCGAGGCCGACGGCCCGGCAGAGCAGCTGGTGGCCGAGGCAGATCCCGAACACCGGTCGTTGCCCGACCAGCTCGCGCACGGTTTCGACGACGTAGTCGAGCGCCGCCGGATCCCCCGGTCCGTTGGCCAGGAAGACAAGGTCGGGCTCCTCCGCGAGCACATCGTCAGCCGAGGCTGAGCATGGAAGCAGGGTGACGCGGCAGCTTCGCTCGCGAAGCTGGCGAATGATGCTCAGCTTGATCCCGGTGTCGATCCCGACCACGTGGTGCCCGTCACCGTCGAAGCGAACCGGCTCCGGCGGGGTCACGGTGCGGGCCAGGTCGGCACCGGCCATCGAGGGCTCGGCCTCGATCGCCGCTTCGGCGTCGGATTCGGAGAGACCGGCGCCGAACAGGCCGCCCCGCATCGATCCCCGGTCGCGGATGTGCCTGACCAGCGCCCGCGTGTCGACGCCGCTGATCGCCGGCACGCCGCAGTCGGCCAGCCAATCGAGCCAGCCGCCCTCGGCGGTGGCGACGTCCTCGCCGTTGTGGGCGTCGCGCATGATCACCGCCCGCGCCTGGACCCGGTCGGACTCCATCGCCGCGCCGGAGACGCCGTAGTTGCCGATCAGTGGGTAGGTGAAGATGATGATCTGGCCCGCGTAGGAGGGGTCGGTGACCGCCTCCTGGTAGCCGGTCATCGCGGTGTTGAAGACCACCTCGCCGGTCACCTGGTCCGGGGCTCCGCAGAGGTCGCCGTCGAAGCGGGCGCCGTCCTCGAGCAAGACGTAGCCGCTCACTTGACCCCACCATCGGTCTGCACGAGCTCGCCTCGCGTGGAGTCAGACATAGTCGCTCACCTCGCTCATTTGACCAAGTCCTGCACCTGCTTGAACTCGGGTGCGTCGGACCCCCGCAACAGCTCGAACAGAGCCGTCTCGACGCTGGTCACGACCGCTCCCGCCTGCTCGGCCTTGTGCAGCCCCAGGGCCCGGTTCTCCTCCGTGCGCGAGCCGACCGCGTCGGCGACGACGTGCACCTCGACACCGGCGTCGAGCAGGTCGAGCACCGTCTGGCTGACGCAGACGTGGGTCTCGATCCCGCAGACCAGCGCCTGATCGCGGCCGCCGAGGTCGAACCCCTCAGCCTCCGCGGCCGAGAAGCGGACCTTCTCCACCGGCACCACCCCGCCGGGCAGGTGGTCTGCGACCTCGGGCGCAGTCTCCCCCAGCCCCTGCGGGTACTGCTCGGTGACGTGGATCGGAACCTCCATCGCCGCCGCACCGCGGACCAGCTTCGCGCTGGCATCGGCGACCGCGGCAAAGTTGGGGATGGCCCTGCGAAAGGCTTCCTGAACGTCGACCACGACCAGCGCCGCCCTGTCGCGATCGAGCTTCAAGCCGCAACTCCCATCGAGAAGCTGCGCAACCTGTAGGCGACCTGGCCCGCGGCGACGGTCATCAGGACCCGTCCCTGGAGCTTCCGGCCCGCCGCCCAGCAGTTGTCCGAACGGCTCTCGTAGCCGTCGTCGCCGACCGTCCACTCGGCTCCCAGGTCGCAAAGGGCCAGGCTGGCCTCGCTGCCCTCGGCGAGGGAGTGGCGAGGTAGCCCGAATACCTCCGCTCCGGCGCCGAGCTTTTCCACCAGCCGTGCCAGGTCGAGCACCCCGGAGAGGACCAGATCGGTGTGCAGCGCCGCGAACGCCACCTCGAGACCGGTGACCCCCATCGCCGCCTGCTCGAAGGGGACCTCCTTCTCATCCGCCGCGTGCGGCGCGTGGTCGGTGGCGATGCAGTCGATGGTTCCGTCGCGCAGACCCTCGATCAGCGCCAGGCGGTCCTCCTCGGCGCGAAGCGGTGGATTCATCTTGAAGCGGCGGGCATCGAGCGAGCGGACGGCTTCGTCGGTCAGGCAGAGGTGGTGCGGCGTCACCTCACAGCTGACCTGCGCTCCGCCTGCCTTCGCCGCTCGCACGGCTTCCACCGAGACCGCGGCAGAGAGATGCTGGACATGGACCCGGGCCTGCTCGTAGCCGGCGATAGCGGCGTCGCGGGAGATCATCGTCGACTCGGAGATCGCCGGGATCCCCTCCAGCCCCAGCGCGGCGGAGACGGGTCCTTCGTGCATCACGCCGCTCGCCGAGAGGTCGGGGTCCTCCTCGTGCAGCGCGATCACGCCGCCGCAGAGACGCTGATATTGCAGCGCCCGCCGCAGCAGCCCGGCGCTTCGCACCGGACGCCCATCGTCGGAGAAGCCGACCGCGCCGGCGTCGCGAAGCTCGGCCATCTCGGTCAGCTCTGCGCCCTGCATCTCGCGCGACACCGTGGCCAGGAACCCGACTCCGACCGAGGCCTCGTTGCGGGCTTTGTCGCGCAACGCTTCGACGTCGGCCGCCGTGGAGACCGTCGGCTCGGTGTTGGCCATCGCGACGATCCCGGCGTAGCCGCCGGCAGCCGCGGCGCGAGTCCCCGTCTCGATGTCCTCGGTGTCCTCGCGCCCGGGGGTGCGGAGGTGGACGTGGGGGTCGAAGAAGGCGGGGAATGCGTGCAGTCCCTCGGCCTCGACGACCTCGGTCCCGTCGACCGCCGCCGACCCCGGGCTGGCCAGCTCGGCGACCTGGCCGCCGCGGACGACGACGTCGTGAACGCCGTCGATGCCGGCGGCAGGGTCGAGCACGCGGGCGTTGCGAAGGACCAGCTCCGCGGGCGCCCCGTCGCGGACCGACAAAGGCTGCGTGGATTGGCTCACGCCGGTTGCCCGATCGGCGCCGGCGCAGCGCCGGCGCCCTCGCCGACAGTCTCCGGCCGGTCGCTGCCGGCCAGCAGCTCGAAGAGGATCGCCATCCGCACGACCAGCCCCGACGCGACCTGCTCGGCGATCAGCGACTGCGGCGAGTCGATCACCTCGCCGGCAAGCTCGACGCCCCGGTTGACGGGACCCGGGTGCATCAGGAGCTGACGCGGGCCCAGCCGCCGGGCATCGATTTGAAAGCGTGCCGCGTACTCGCGCAGCGAGGGCACGAAGCTCTCGCTCATCCGCTCACGCTGCATCCGCAGGGCGTAGACGACGTCGGCTTCGTCGAGTCCCTCCAGCGAGTAAGCAACCGCGCAGCCCAGCTCCTCGATCCCGCGCGGGATCAGGGTCGGCGGGCCGCATACGGTCACCTCTGCTCCCATCCGCTGGAAGGCGATCAGGTTGGAGCGGGCGACCCGGCTGTGGAGGACGTCGCCGACGATCCAGATTCGCTTGCCCTCCAGCGAGTCGAGGCGTCGCCGCAGCGTGTAGACGTCGAGCAGCGCCTGGCTTGGATGCTCGCGCTTGCCGTCGCCGGCGTTGATCACGGAAGCGGTTGTCCAGCCGGCTACCAGCTGTGCCGCACCCGCGTAGGGGTGGCGGATCACGATCGCGGCCGGGTCATAGGCCGAGAGCGTTGCCACCGTGTCCTTCAGCGACTCGCCCTTGTCGACTGCCGAGCCCGCTGCCTTGATCGCGACCACGTCCGCCGAGAGCCGCTTCGCGGCCAGCTCGAACGAGGAGCTGGTGCGGGTGCTCGCCTCGTAGAAGAGGCTCACCACCGTCCGTCCGCGGAGGGTCGGGACCTTCTTGATGTCGCGCCTGCCCACCTCCGCGAAGCTCTCGGCGCGATCGAGGATCGCCTCGATCTCGGGCCTGCTCAGCTGATCGATCGACAGCAGGTGCCTCACTCGTCCTCCCCTTCCGCGGCGAGGACGCTGGCCCGGCGCTGCTGCGCCGCGCCGCCCTCGTCGCCGCTGATCGTCACTTCGTCGACCTCGTCGGTCTCCTCCAGCCGCACGTTGACGCGTTCCGCGCGCGAGGTCGGCAGGTTCTTGCCGACGTAGTCGGGGCGGATCGGCAACTCGCGGTGGCCGCGGTCGCAGAGAACCGCGAGCTGCACCCGCGCCGGGCGCCCGTAGTCAAAGACCGCCTCGATCGCCGCCCGCGCGGTTCGGCCGGTGAACATCACGTCGTCGACCAGCACCACCGTTCCACCCGCGAGGTCGAAGTCGAGGTGGGAGGCGTGGACGACGGGCTGTGCGCCGGGGCGGCGGCCGACGTCGTCGCGGTAAAAGGAGATATCGATGTCGCCGAGCGGGACCTCCGCCCCGGTCAGCTCTCCGACCAGCGCATGGAGGCGGCGGGCGAGGACCGCGCCCCGGGTGTGGATCCCGACCAGCGCCAAGCCCTCCGGGCCCGGATTCTTCTCGGCGATCTCATGGGCGATCCGCCGCAGCGTCCGCCTCAGGTCGTCGCGCTCGAGCACGACCGTTTCGCTCACACTCGCTCCTTCCCGGCCTCACAGGACCGCCTTAAAGGAACCGACGCGGCGAGAGTAGCAGGGGCCGCGGCGTGGGAAGATCGGCGCGTGGACTGGCAGTCGCTCATCGAAGCGCACCGGGCGGCCGGGCGCCAATTCGAGGCCGGCGGCGTCGCCAGCTTCGTCCGTGAAGAGGGTCCAGGCGAGGCGGTCGTCCTCCTGCACGGCGTGCCGAGCAGCTCCTACCTCTACCGCAAGCTGCTGCCGGAGCTGTCGAGCCGGGGGCTGCGCGGCATCGCCTTCGACTTCCCCGGCCTCGGGCTGGCCGAGCGCCCCGAGGATTTCGACTACTCGTGGTCGGGCCTGGCGGGCTGGACCGCAGCGGCGATCGACGCGCTTGGGATCGAGCGCTGTCACCTCGTCGTCCACGACATCGGCGGGCCGATCGGGTTCGAGTGGGCGATCCGCAACCCCGGTCGTGTCGCCTCGCTGACGGCGCTGAACACGCTCGTCGACGTCGACGGCTTCCGACGACCCTGGAGCATGCACCCGTTCTCGATCCGGGGTGTCGGCGAGGTTTGGCTGCGGTCGATGAACCGGCCGGCGATGATCGAGGTGCTGTACCTGCAGACGATCGGGGATCGCGCCGCCGTGTCGCGGGCCGAGCTGGGCGCCTACCACGGGTTGCTGAAGCGCGGCGACAGAGGCCGGGCTTTCTTGCGCATCATGCGCGGCTTCGAGCTGACGGCGGAGAAGGAGCGCTTCTTCCGCGACGGGCTCGCGCAACGGTCCTATCCGGCCCAGGTCGTCTGGGGCCGTCGCGACCCTGCGCTTGGCGAGGAGCGACGCCGCGCGGTGCAGGAGTTCCTCGGTGTCGACGAGCCGATCCTCATCGACGCCAAGCACTTCTTGACCGAGGACCAGGCGCCGGCGGTCGCCGCCGCGATCGCCGACTTCGCCTCTCGCGCCTAGTCACCCACCGTGTCGACCGGTTCCTCCGGCGACGCCCGCTCGTCGCGCCGCTCCCGGGCTCCGTTCTCGATCAGCTGCGGCTCGCCGCGCTCCGGGAACGGGATCTCGACCAGGTCGAAGTCGCGCGGGGCCACGGTGGCCTCGAACTCCTCCCGCGCCTCCTCGAGCACTGCGCCGACGTGGTATCGGGAGGAGATGTGGACCAGCGCCAGCAACTTCACGCCCGCCTCGCCGGCAAGCGCCCCGGCCTGCCCGGCGGTCGAGTGGCCGGTCTCGGCGGCCCGCTGAACCTCCTCCTCGGCAAAGCTCGCATCGTGGACGAGCAGCTCGGCACCGCGGGCGGCCTCGACGGTCTCCAGGCAGGGAGCCGTGTCGCCGCTGATCACCAGCGAACGTCCCTGCCTGCCCTCCCCCATCACCTGATCGGGACTGACGGAGCCGTCATCGCCCTGCACCTCCTCGCCCCGTTGCAGAGCGCCGAAGGCAGGGCCCTCGGAAACGCCCAGCCGCCGGGCCTGCTCGGGGTCGAAGCGGCCCGGACGGCTCGCCTCGACGAGGGCGTAGCCGTGCGCGGTGACCCGGTGCTCGACGCCGAAGGCGCGGATCTCGTAGCCGTCATGGGGAACCGCATCGCCGGGGCCGAGCTCGACCAGCTCCAGCGGGTAGCCCGTGCGGCCGAAGATGCGCCGCAGGGTCTCGAACAGTTCCGTCAGGCCCCGGGGGCCGTAGATCGTCAGCGGCGCCTGTCGGTCGCCGAGGTCGTAGGTCTTCAGCAGTCCAGGCAGGCCGAGGAAGTGGTCGGCGTGGTAGTGGGTCAGGTAGATCTCGTCCACCTGCACGAGGCCCAGCGAGCGCTGCATCTGGCGCTGGGTCCCCTCGGCGCAGTCGAACAACAGCCGCTCCCCCCCACGCGCGACGAGCACACTGGCGGTGGCGCGGCGAGCGGTCGGCACCGAGCCGCCGGTGCCCAGGAAGGCGACCGAGAGGTCCATCGGGCCCTAGCGTAGAGCCGCCGCGGGGCTGCTGGTTTGCCCGGTTACACTCACCCCGCTGCGCCCGTAGCTCAGCTGGATAGAGCGCCGCCCTCCGGAGGCGGAGGTCACAGGTTCGAATCCTGTCGGGCGCGCTGATGGACGCGGGCGAAAAGCTGGCGCTGCCGCGGGGGGCGGTGGCGGTGGTCGTGGTGGGCCTGATCCTGTCCGCGGCGACGGCCCTGCTGACGATCGACGAGGACGAGGGCGGCGAGCGACTGGATTGGGAGGAGAGCGCTGAGATCGCCGATTCGGAGCCGGTCGATCTCGGGCCCGACGGCCGGCTGCAGATCAGCGGCGCCGGGATCGAGTCTACGCGGCCAAACGCCGGCGGCTATCGGCTATTTCGCATCGCCGCCAGCCTCGACCTCGACCGCGGCGGGTTCAACGGTCGCTCACAGGCTCGCTGCACGGTGACCCCGTCGCCCCGCTCGGTGCTCGCTCGCACCCCCGGCAAGCGGGCTGCCTACCCGCTGCCGAGCGAGGACCTGGAGACGCAGGCAGTGCCCGAGCTGAGCGTGGTCCGCTTCAACGCCAAGGGGACCGACCTCGTCGGCGTCGACGTCGGCGACGCGGTCGAGCAGTACACCGATACCGAGGACGTGCTCGTCGAATGGGCCCGCTACCAGCAGGGCGAGCAGACCTGGATCTGGGACCTGCCGCCGCGCCAAGGCGACGGGCCCGAGAGCCTCGGCTTCGTGACCATGTGGAGGACCAGACAGGCCCCCGGCGCCGAGATCGACTGCATTGCCGAAGCCGGGTCGAGCCGGGCTCGCGCAAGGACCGCGGGCAGGCTGGACTGAACGCTCAGGCCGGAGCGACGAGCAGCTCCGGGCCCTCGCTGCCCTTGCCGACCTTGTTCAGCTTCGGGTTCGCCGGCGCGCTGTCCATCCGTCCCGCGTCGAGCGGCACGCACATCTCGACCGCGTCCTCGGCGCTCAGGCGCGGGTCGAGCCAGGCGGTCTCGGCGTCGCCGGCGGGAAGGATCACCGGCATCCGGTCGTGCACCTTCGCGACCAGCTCGTTCGGCTCGGTGGTGATGATCGTGCAGCTGTAGAGCCAGCCGTCGTCGGACGCCTCCTCCCCCTCCCACTCCTTGCGGGTGCAGATCCCGGCGAAGGCAAACGGGGCCCCGCCGTCGACGGTGAACCGCCAGGGCTGGCGCGGCTGCTTGGGGTCCTCGGCCTTCATCCACTCGTAGAAGCCGTCGGCGACGATCAGGCAGCGGTGGCGGAACTTGCCGATCAGCGGCGCGTAGGCACGCGACTCCTGCAGGCGCTCCGTCTTGGCGTTGATCATCCGGTAGCCGACCTTGAGGTCCTTCGCCCAGCGCGGGACCAGGCCCCATCGCATCAGCCGCGCCTCACGCTCCCCGCGCGCCGCCTCCTCCTCGTCCGGTGAGGATCGAACGGTGAGGATCTCCTGGGTGGGAGCGACGTTGAAGCGACCCATCGCTCCCTCGACCTTCTCCTCCAGGGCCTTCTCCAGCTCGACCTGAAAGCGGTCGGCGACCTCTTTTGTGTCCTTCTTGGTGATCGTGAACCGTCCACACATGGCTGCGCAAGGATGGCAAGCAAAGGGGCCGGGCGACGGCCCGGCCCCTTCGTTCGGCGATCGGCGGGCTCAGCGCCCGGTCCGTGTGCCGATCTGTGTCACCGACCCCGAGTGCGGGTGCCGGTGGCTGTGTCGTTGGTGTTCGTGTTGCTGGGGCCTGTTCCCGCGGGTCGTCCCGTCGGGTCGTGGCCGTTGCGCGTCCGGGTGCCGGTGGCCGTGTCGTTGGTGTTGGTGTTGCTCGGCCCGGTGCCGCGAGTCGTGCCCGTCGGGTCGGTGACCGTGCCGGTCGCGGTGTCGTTGGTGTTGGTGTTGCTCGGCCCGGTGCCGCGGGTGGTTCCGGTCGCGGTCGCCTTGGTGGTCGTGTCGTCGTCGTCGCCACCGCCGTGACCGCTGTTGCCGTCGCCGCCCTCGTCGTCGTCGCCGTGACCCGATCCCGGGCCTGAGTTGGACCCCGAGTGGCCGGACGAGTTGACGGCCATCGAACCGTCGCCGTCGCCACCGTGGCCCTGCGCGTAGGCGCTCCAGATCAGCGGAAACGCCGCCAGGCAGAGCCCGGCCAGCGCCAGGGCCAATGCCCGTCGCAGCGGCGAAGGCCGTGTGTCGAGCTCGGCCTCACCGGTGCTCAGCGCCAGGTAGGCGCGCCGGGCACCGGCGCCGTGCGTGTTCTTGCCTTGGTTGGATTGCATCGATTCCTCCCAGTCGTTGGGATTCCCTGACGCTCCAACCCCAGCCGCGGGCGAAGATCACGCGAGTCCGCGCCGCGAGAACCGCATCCGGCGCGGAAGCTCCGACACCAGCGGCTCCAGACCCGCAGCGACCTCATCGGCGCCGGGACGCTGCTCGGGCGCCCTGGCCAGCATCCGCCCGACCAGCTCCCCCAGCTCGGCCGGCACGTGGTCGGGCAGGGGTTGGGCGGATCCGTCGAGCTGCGGGAACCGGACCGCCGGGTCCTCGTCGTCACGGTCCCCCTTCTGGCGCGGGAACGGCACCTCGCCGGCGATCGCATGGTGCAGCGTCGCGCCGAGGCCCCAGACGTCGGCCGCGGAGCCGATCGATCCGCCCTCGGCGCACTGCTCGGGCGCCATGTAGGCGTCGGTCCCGATCGGCGCCTTGGTGTGCGCGGCGCGTTCCAGGCTGCGGGCGATGCTGAGGTCGATAAGCCGCGGCGGGACTCCCATGACGATGTTGTCGGGCTTCACGTCGAGGTGCACGAGACCGGCGTTGGCCATGTATTGCAGGGCTCCGGCGACGTGCAGCCCCAGCGGCAGCAGCTGCTGCAGCGGCAACGGCCCGCCGCGCTTGATCAGCCGCCGCAGCGACGGCCCCTCCAGGTGCTCGATCAGGACATGAGGGTGCTCGCCCTCCAGCACCGCGTCGAAGCCGCGCACGAGCACCGGGTGGGCGGTCTCGCGAAGGATCTCCCACTCGTGCCCGAGATCCCGCAGCGCCTTCTCGTCCTCGACCTGGTCGGGGCGCAACAGCTTCGCGACCGCGAGCGCGAAGAGGCGGTCGTCCCAGACCAGGAAGACCTCGTAGCGGGTGCCGCCGCCGAGGCTCTTGACGATCGTCCGCCCGTCGGCAATCGGCGCCCCTTCCGCGAACTCCCAGCCGGCCGGCTTCATGGCCGCACGGTGGGATGCTCGCGGTACCACTCGATCGTGCGCTCCAGGCCTTCCCGCAGCTCCACCGTGGGCCGCCATTCGGTCAGCCGGCGCAACTTGGCGGAGTCCACGAACTGACGGTCGATCTCGCCGGCCGGGTTCCCGGTCCCCCGAATCTCCGGCTCGATCCCGGTGCCGGCCACCTCGCCCACCAGCGCCACCACCTCGGCGACCGAGTGAGGACGCTCGCCGCCGGCGTTGAACGCCTCGCCGGCGGCCGGGCCTCCAGCGCCGACCGCGTGCTCGATCTCCAGGTAGGCGGCAACGGCGTCGTCGACATAGAGGAAGTCGCGCTCCGGGGTCCCGTCGGAGCGGATCACCGGCCGTCTCCCGTCAAGGACCGCGGTCACGGCCTCGGGGACCAGGCGCGAGAAGTTGAGGTCCCCGCCGCCGTAGACGTTCGCGAACCTGGTCACCGCCACCGGGAGGCCGTAGGCAGGCCGGTAGCTGAGCGCGATCACATCGGCGGCTGCCTTGCTCGCCTCATAGGGGGAGGCCGGTCGCAGCGAGAGCCCCTCGTGGTAGGGAAGCTCCACCGGCGGCCCGTACGCCTTGTCCGAGGAGGCCACGACCACGGCCGGGACCTCGGCTCGCCGGCAGGCCTCCAGCAAGGTCCAGGTTCCCCGCACGTTGACGTCGAAGGTCGCGGCGGGGTCCGACATCGCCGGGCCGACCAGGGTCTGGGCGCCGAGATGGAAGACGGCGTCGAACTGGCCGCTCTGGACCGCCGCCTCGACGGTCTGCTCGTCGCGCAGGTCGGCCTCGACCATCTCCACCGCGGCAGCGATCCCGTGCACTGCCAGGCCGGTCAGGCCGGAGGCCGGCAGGTCCAGCGCGGTGACGCTGTCGCCCCGATCGAGCAGGGCGCGCGTCAGTTGCGAGGCGACGAAGCCGTTGGCCCCGGTGACCAGCGAGCGCTTCATCCTCGTACCCCGGCCGCCCAAGGAGCCTTTCCGGCCTCCCAGAGGTCGTTGAGGACGACCGCGTCCTTGTAGGTGTCCATGCAGTCCCAGAAGCCCTGATGCCGGTATGCGAACAGGCGCTGCTCGGCCGCCAGCCGCTGCAGCGGCTCCCGCTCGAGGACGCTGTCGGTGCCGACGTAGTCCAGGGCCTGCGGCTCGAAGCAGAAGAAGCCGCCGTTGATCCAATGCTCGCTGCGGGGCTTCTCGGCGAAGCCCGCCACCCGTCCGTCCCCGGCCAACTCGGCGATCCCCCACTGCAGGTGGGGACGCACCACGGTCATCGTCGCCGTCTGGCCGTGATCGCGATGGAAGCCGAGCAGGGCGGCGAGGTCGATGTCGGCGACACCGTCGGCGTAGGTGGCGCAGAAGGTCCCCCCTCCGAGCCGGTCGGCGACCAGCTTGATCCGGCCGCCGGTCGGCGTCTCCACCCCGGTGTCGACGGCTTCGACGCTGACCCCCGGCGGCCAGGTCTGGTGCTGCGCAAAGTCCTCGATCATCTCCCCCAGGTAGCCGGTGCAGAGGAGGAATCGCTCGAACCCCTGCGCCGCGTAGATGTCGATCACGTGGGCGAGGATCGGGCGACCGCCGATCTCGACCAGCGCCTTCGGCACCGACTCGGTCCGCTCACGCAGCCGAGTGCCGCGTCCACCGCAGAGGATCACTACCGCCGGGGTCATCGGCGGTGATTATTGACGGCCGGCGCCGGGGGGGCTTAGCCGCCGGCGACGGCCGGCAGGATCGTCACCTCGTCACCGTCGCCGAGCGGGGTCTCGAGGCCATCCTGGAAGCGAATGTCCTCCCCCGATACATAAACGTTGACGAAGCGGCGCAGATCGCCGTCCTGGGTGATCCGTTCCCGCAACCCGTCGTGCTCCTCGAACAGAGCGTCCAGCGCCTCCCCGACCGTCGACCCGTCGACCTCGACCTCGGACTCCCCGTCGGTCGCGGCGCGCAGCTGGGTCGGGATCTTCACGGTGACTGCCATCAAGCGACTGCCTGCTCGGAGAAGGCGGACTCGAAGGATTCCAGCTGCGGATCGATCTCCTCGATCCGGAAGCCATCGCGAGTGGCGTCGAGCGTCTTCAGTCCCTCGCCGGTGATCACGACCGCGACTCGCTCGCCGTCGGCGATCTCACCGCGGGCGGCCAGCTTCGCGAGCACGGCCACCGTGACCCCACCGGCGGTCTCGGTGAAGATCCCCGTCGTCTCGGCGAGGAGGCGGATCCCGGCGCGGATCTCCTCGTCGTCGGCGGCGTCGACGCCGCCGCCGCTGCCGCGCGCCAGGTCGAGCGCGTAGGGCCCGTCGGCCGGATCGCCGATCGCGAGGCTCTTGGCGATCGTGTCGGGTCGCTGCGGCTTGCAGACTCCCTCACCGGCGGCGAACGCGGTTGCCACCGGGCTGCAGCCTTCGGCCTGGGCGCCGTTGAATGCGACAGCGCCCGCGCCGACCAGCCCAAGCTCCACCCACTCCTCGAAGCCGCGGCCGATCTTCGTGAACAGCGAGCCGGAGGCGATCGGGCAGACGACGCGATCCGGCAGCTCCCAGCCGAGCTGCTCGACGATCTCGTAGGCGAGCGTCTTCGAGCCCTCGGCGTAATACGGACGCAGGTTCACGTTCACGAAGGCCCAGGGCCGCGTCTCGGCGAGCTGGGTACAGAGGCGGTTGACGTCGTCGTAGGTCCCCCGCACCCCGATCAGCTTCGTTCCGTAGACGCCGGTCGCAAGCAGCTTCTGCTCCTCGAGGTCGGCGGGAACGAAGACGTAGGAGTCGAGCCCGGCAGCGGCCGCGTGTGCGGCGACCGCGTTGGCGAGATTGCCGGTCGACGCGCAGGCGACGGTCTCAAAGCCCAGCTCGCGGGCCTTCGCGATTGCCACCGCAACGACACGATCCTTGAACGAGTGGGTGGGGTTCGCGGCGTCGTTCTTGATCCAGATCTCGGCCTTCAGCCCGAGCCGCTCCGCGAGCCGGTCGGCGCGCACCAGCGGTGTCAGGCCGGGCTCGAGCGGGTCGCTCGGGCGGCCCGCGAAGGGCAGGAAGTCCGCATAGCGCCAGATCCCCCGCGATCCGGCCTGGATCCGGCGGCGGGTCTCGGCCGGGTCGAGGCCCGAGTGGTCGTAGGAGACCTCCAGCGGACCGAAGCAGTTCTCACAGACAAAGCGCGCCTCGAGCGGATAGCTCTCGCCGCACTCCTTGCAAATCAGGCTCTCGATAGACATCCGATCGTCCTCCTCTGGCTGAAAAAAACCTCCGCCCTGTTGTGGGGCAGAGGTCCGATCGGACATCTCCCCACATCTTCCAGGCCTTCGTACAGCGCCTGCTGGAGTTGGCACCTATCTCGGACGCAAGGTCCTCGGTGGTTGCCGGGGCTTCTTCGGGCCAGTCCCTCCACCCCTCTTGATGTGGCGGTTATGTGGCCGGGAACGATATCAGCGTGCGCACCGGCGACGGGGCGCGCAGCGTCTGCAGGACCGTGCAGTAGCGCTCGGTCTTGGTGATCAGCTGCTGCAGCTCCTCTGCGTCGGCCTCGGGCGCGTCGATCTCAAAGCGGATCCGGATCTCACCGAAGCCCGCCGGCACCGAGCGATCGAGGCCGAGGGTGCCCCGCAGGTCGAGGTCGCCCTCGACCACGACCTCGATCCGCTCCGTCACGATGCCCATCGCCGTGGCCACCATCTGGCAGGTCAGCTGCGCGCAGGCCGCGAGCGCGCCGAGCAGCAGGTCCCCAGAGCAGGCTGCGGTGCCGGCGCCGCCGACGCCCGGGTGTGCTTCCGCCGCCTGAATCGCCCGGCCGAGATCGACCGAGCAGCTGATCGCCTCGTCGCCGGCTTCGCCGCGGGCGCTGAGAGTGATCTGGGCATGCTCGGGCTGGGCCCGATAGTCGGCTTTCAGCGGTGCCTGCAACTCGCGTAGGTCCATCTCTCCTCCTGCAGCTCGATCGGGGCGATCGATTCTCGCAACCCGGGCACCGGTCGCATCGCCGCCGCCCTCTAACCTTGTGTTCACCGTGGCGACCACGCCTGACGACAAGATGAGCCCCAGCGATGCCGAACCTTCCGAAGCCGAGACTAAGACGGGCCGGGCGGCGCAGCGAGCTCATCTCGCCGGCGCAGCCTGAGCCCCAGACGCCCAACGTCGAGCAGATCGACGCCGAAGGGTTGCGCTGGGTCAACATCGAGCGCCCGGGCGCGCTTGAGCGGGCCTGGCTCGAGGAGCATTTCTCCTTCCACGCCCTCGACCTCGAGGACGTCCTCTCGCGCAACCAGCGACCGAAGATCGACGAGTACGACGACTACCTGTTCATCGTCCTGCACTTTCCGATCTTCGACCGCTCGGCGGGCCGACTCGGAACCGGCGAGCTCGACCTCTTCGTCGGCCCCGGCTTTCTGATCACGATCCCCAACCAGCCGCTGCAGCCGGTCGAGTACCTGTTCGAGCGCTCGCGCGCCAAGGAGGAGCTGCGCGACCAGCTCTTCTCGCGCGGCTCCGGCTACCTCCTTTACCGGATCGTCGACGACAGCTTCGACTACTGCTTCCCGATGCTGCGCAAGATCGGCAACAAGCTCGATGCCCTGGAGGAGGAGATCTTCTCCGGAGACTCGGAGGCGATCGTCCGCGACCTCTCCAACGCCAAGCAGGAGATCATCAACTTCCGGCGCGTGATCCGCCCTCAGCGGCCGGTCCTGCGCGACCTGGAGACGGTCAAGGGCCGCTACCTGGCCGAGGACCTCGACCTGGAGATCTACTTCGACGACATCGTCGACGCCCACGAGCGGATCTGGGACATGCTCGAGAACTACAAGGAGGTCGTCGAGGCGCTTGAGGACACCAACGAGTCGGTGATCTCCCACAACGTCAACGACATCCTTCGCGTCCTCACCGCGATCAGCGTCATCGTCTTGCCGCTGACACTGATCGCCAGCATCTGGGGGATGAACGTCGGCGTTCCCGGCGAGGGCGACCCGGAGGACTTCTACGCGGTGATCGCCGGGATGGCGACGATCCTGATCGGGATGCTCGCCTACTTCCGCAACCGCGGCTGGCTCTAGTCCCGGTCCGCGCTAAGCGGCGAGCTGAAGGCGGCCTGCGGCTCTACGCAGCTCGATCGGCGGCGAGGAGGTGTCCAGATCGGCAATCGTCAGCACCGTTGTGCAGCAACCGCATTCGCAACAGACGGCGTCGATCGCCTCGAGGGTCTCGACGACCGCCTCAAGCTCCTCGGCACAGCGCTCGTCCGAACAGGTCAGTTGCACGATGAACACGGCCCCAATCTGGCGAACTGCCCGGACGGGACGGGCTACGTAGGATCAGCCGTGTGGCCAACTACCGGATCTGGGCGCCCTGGCGCCTCGCCTACGTGAAGGACGCCGCCAAGGACAGCGAGGAGGAGTGCATCTTCTGCGCCAAGCCCGGCCGAGAGGAGGACGAGGAGAGCCTGATCGTCCACCGCGGCGAGCACAGCTTCGTGCTGCTCAACCTCTTCCCCTACACCAACGGCCACCTGATGGTCGCCCCCTACGCGCACCTGGCCCGTCTGCAAGAGCTTCCGCCGGAGACCGTCGCCGAGATGATGTCGCTTGCCCAGCGAGCGATGGACCGGCTCGAGGAGGTCTATGAGCCGCACGGATACAACGTCGGCTTCAACCAGGGCCGGGTGGCCGGCGCGGGGTTCGAGCACCACATTCACATGCACGTCGTGCCGCGCTGGGGCGGCGACACGAACTTCATGCCGGTGATCGCCGACACGCGGGTGATGCCGCAGTCGCTCGAGCAGAGCTATGAGGCGTTGAAGGACCTTTGACCGAGGCCGCTCCGCTCGCTCCGGCGAGCATCTTCAAGGCCTACGACATCCGCGGCCTGCACGGGTCCGAGATGGACGAGACCACCGCGCACGCAATCGGGCGTGCCTTCGCCCGTGTGCTGGGAAGGCTCCGCGGCAAAGACCCGCACGACCTGAGGGTGGGCCTGGGTCGCGACATGCGGCTGACGGCACCGAGGATGGCCGAGGAGCTGCGCGACGGGCTGATCTTCGAGGGTGCGACCGTGATCGACGCCGGGGAGGTCGGCACCGAGATGCTCTATTTCCTGGTCGGCTCTCGGGACCTCGACGGCGGTGCGATGGTGACCGCCTCGCACAACCCCAAGGCCTACACGGGCGTGAAGCTGGTCCGCGAGGGCGCGCTGGCGCTCTCGGGCGACGCGGGCATCGGCGACGTGCAGCGAGAGATCGAGGGCGGGCTCGGCTCCGCGCCGGGCGGCGGATCCCTCCAGGAGGCCGATGTCTGGGAGGAGTTTCGAGATCACGTGCTGTCCTTCATCGAGCCCGAACAGGTCCGCCCGATGCGCGTCGTCGTCGACGGCGGCAACGGCATGGCCGGACCGATGATCGGGCCGATCCTGCGCCGCCTCGGCCTCGACCCGGTCGAGCTCTACTTCGAACCCGACGGCGCCTTCCCCGACCACGAGCCGAACCCGCTCCTGGAGGAGAACCGGCGCCTGATCACGGAGACCGTCCTCGCCGAGGGTGCGGAGCTTGGAATCGCCTGGGACGGCGATGCCGACCGCTGCTTCTTCATCGACGACAACGGCGCCTTCTGCGACGGCGACTTCGTCTGTGCGCTGCTGGCGCGGTCGATGCTCCGCAAGCAGCGCGGGGCGACGATCCTCTACGACCCCAGATCGAGTCGCGCCGTGCCCGAGACGGTGACTGCCGCCGGCGGCCGGGCCGAGCTTTCTCGCGTCGGCCATGCGTTCTTCAAGGCCCGGATGCGGGAGGAGGACGCCGCCTTCGGGGGCGAGGTGTCAGGCCATTACTACTTTCGCCGATTCTGGTCTGCGGACTCGGGGATGATCCCGGCCCTGCTGGTCCTGGAGCTTCTCTCCAACGAGGGCAAACGGCTCGTCGACCTGATGTCCGGCTTTCGCTCCCGCTACTTCATCTCCGGCGAGATCAACAGCGAGGTGGGCGACCCGGCGGCGAAGGTCGAGGAAATAGCGACGCGCTACGCGGATGCCGAGATCAGCCGTCTCGACGGGGTCTCGGTCGACTACCCCGACTGGCACTTCAACGTTCGCCCCTCGAACACCGAGCCGCTGTTGAGGCTGAACCTCGAGTCGCTCGTCTCCGGCGAGGACATGGAGCGGCGGCGGGACGAGGTCCTGGGCCTGATCCGCGGGTGACCGCGAGCCTGACAGCCGAGCAGGCCCTGGCCAAGGCTGAGGCCGCGGGAATCCACTGCCTGCGAATCCCGACTCCGTTCGCGGTCGGACGCGTCAACTGCTATCTGCTCGAGGACGATCCGCTGACGCTGATCGACACCGGGCCCAACTCCGGCAAGGCACTCGACGAGCTGCAGGCCCAGCTGGCAGAGCGCGGTCACTCGATCGATGACCTCGAGCTGATCATCCTCACCCACCAGCACATCGACCATCTTGGCCTGGTCGAGATCCTGGTCGATCATTCCGGCGCCGACGTCGCTGCGATCGACGTCGCCGTCGAGCGCCTGGCGAACTTCGGCGAGGACGCCGAGCGCGAGGACCAGTTCGCCGCCGAGCTGATGCTCCGCCACGGAATCCCCGAGAACGTCGTCTTCGCGCTGCAGAGCGTCTCGCGGAGCTTTCGGGCCTGGGGCGCACGTGCCCGCGTCACCCGCCCACTCGCCGACGGCGAGGAGATCGGTTTCCGGGACCGCACCCTGCGGGTACTGCACCGTCCCGGGCACAGCCCCTCCGACACGGTCTTCTGGGACGCGGAGCGGCGAATCCTGATCGCAGCCGATCACCTCATCAAGCACATCTCCTCGAATCCCCTCATCACCCGCCCGCTCGACGGCTCCAGCGAGCGCACCCAGGCGCTCGCCGTCTACCTGGATTCGATGCGCCGGACGCGGGAGATGCCGGCCGAGATCGTCCTCTCCGGCCACGGCGAGCCGATCACCGACCACGTCGCGTTGATCGACGACCGCTTCGCGAAGCACGAGCAGCGCAAGGAGAAGATCCACCACCTACTGGTCCAGGAGCCGAAGACCGGCTACGAGATCGCACAGGCACTGTGGGGCAACGTCGCCGTGACCCAGGCCTTCCTGACCCTGTCGGAGGTGATCGGCCACGTCGACCTGCTGATCAACGAGGGTCGCGTCGGCGAGGTTTCCGACGGCGAGATCGTTCGCTTCGAGGCCTCCGGGTAACGCGATGCCGGGCCCGGTTTAGGGATTGACAGTGGCCAGCGTGCCAACCGCAGCCCTGCCCGAATCTGCTCCGGCCTCCCCCACCACAGCGCCGTTTCGCGCCCGGGCGTCGAAGAAGCGGATGCTGATCATCGTCAACCCCTACGCGACGACCGTCTCGGATCGGCTGCGCAACCTCGTCGTCTATGCCCTGCAGGGCCGCTACGACGTCGAGGCGATCTCGACCGAGGCCCGCGATCACGCGACCGAGATCGGCCGCG
Organism: uncultured Actinomycetes bacterium; assembly: GCA_963793785.1. Classification (GTDB taxonomy): domain Bacteria; phylum Actinomycetota; class Thermoleophilia; order Solirubrobacterales; family 70-9; genus CAWCBH01. The sequence goes on along the minus strand of CAWCBH010000003.1, from coordinate 1,025,482 downwards.
AGGCATGCGACGGCGGATACGACATCGTCGTCGCCTTCGGTGGCGACGGGACCCTCAACGAGGTCGCCAACGGCCTGGTCGGGACCGACGTCCCGGTCTCCGTTCTTCCCGGCGGCTCGACCAACGTCGTCTGCCGCACGCTGGGAATCCCCGACGACGTCGTCGACGCCACCGAGCACCTGCTCTCGATCGCCGACGACTTCCGCCCCCGCAAGATCGACCTCGGCGATGTCAACGGGCGGCGTTTCGTCTTTGCCTGCGGTGTCGGGCTGGACGCAACGGTCGTGCAGCGAGTCGACTCCCACCCGCAGCTGAAAGCCCGGGCCGGCCACTACTACTACACCTGGGCCGCCATCTCGAGCTTCTACCGCCGCTACCTGCGCGACCCGGTCCGCATGAGCGTCGCCGTCGACGGCCAGGAGCGCCAGGGCATCACCGCAATCGTGCAGAACTCGGATCCGTTCACCTACTTTCGCTCCAATCCGGTGCGGGTCTGCGAGAACGTCAGCCTCGACGACGGATCGCTCTCGCTGGCGGTCCTGGCCCGGGCTGCCCAGCGCGACGTGCCGACCCTGATCCCGCGCCTGCTCAATCCCCGCCTGCGTGCAGCCGATCACCGACAGATCGAGGCCTTCGACAGCATCGACCATGCCGTGATCCGTTCGATCTCACGCGACGCGGCCGGTGAGCTGCGCCCGTTCCCCGTCCAGGTCGACGGCGACTACATCGGCGCCCACGAAGAGGTGGAGCTGATCGTCGAGCCGCGCGCGCTGACCGTCGTTGCCTGACCAGGACTGCCTCTTCTGCGCCGTCGCTGCCGGCCGCAAGCCGGCGACGATAGTGCTCGACGAGCCGCACGCAATCGCCTTCCTTGACCACCGCCCGCTCTTCCACGGCCACTGCCTGCTGATCCCGCGAGAGCATCGCGAGACGCTGCTCGACCTGAGTGCCGACGAGGTGGGCCCGTTCTTTGCGACCGCGCAGACGCTGGCCCGGGCGGTCCCGGCGGCAATGGGGGCCCAGGGCAGCTTCGTGGCGATCAACAACGTCGTCAGCCAGAGCGTCCCCCACCTGCACGTGCACGTGGTGCCGCGGGTTCGCAAGGACGGGCTGCGGGGCTTCTTCTGGCCGCGGACCAAGTACGCGGACGAGAGCGAGATGGAGGCTGTCGCGGAGCGGATCCGCGAGGCGCTGGCGAGCGCCTAGGGCTCAGCCGAGCAGGCCCTCGGCGCGTGCGCCCTCGACGGTCTCGAGCAGCGTCTGGGCGCCGTCGTAGAGCGGGTCCCAGCCGAGCTCGCGCCGGGCCGCGCGGGTGTCCATCAGCACCGGGACCCGCAGCGCGTTGGCCCACTCCAGCTCGGCGGAGAGGAACGAGAGCCGTGACGCCGCCTCGGAAGCGAGGCGAACCGCGAGGTCGGGGACCGGGACCGAGTACCAATCCAGCGCCGTCGCAAGATCTGCGACCGTGATCTCGCCGTCGGCGGCGAGGTTGTAGACGCCCGGCTTGCCGGTGCCGGCGATCGCGGCCCCCAGCGCTGCGGCGACGTCGTCGTGGTGGACGAGCTGGAACGGGACCCCGCTGTCGGGAAGCACCGGGCGAAGGATCGGCAGCGACGTCAACGCCCTCTGCACGACCGGCAGCCTGCCACCGACCTGGATCTGCTTCAGCGTTTGCTCGACCAGCATCGTCGCCCGGCGCCCGGCGACGATGCAGGGCCGGAACACGTACCGGTCGACCGGCGAGCCGAGGAGGGTCTCGTCGAGCAGCGCCTCCAGCTCCGCCTTCTGGGCGGAGTAGTAGAAGTCCTCGGTGCCGCGCGGCCCCACCTCCTCGGTCAAGGGCTGGGGGTTCTCGGCGTGAAATCCGTAGGCGGCGACCGAGGAGGTGTAGACGAGCCGCTGCGGTCCGGCCTCGCGGGCCGCTTCGAAGACGTTGCGGCTGCCTTCGAGGTTCACCTGCCGCGTCTCGGAATGGCTGCCGAAGATCACGAAGGCGAGGTGTACGACCACGTCGGCCTCCCCGACCAGCGCCCCTACTGCCTTGCGGTCGAGAATGTCGCCCTGGCGGTACTCGACCTTCGACCAGCCCTCGCCGGCGGGGTCGAACGGGCGACGTGCCATCCCCAGCACTCGCTCCACCTCGTCGCTTCGCTCCAGCGCCGAAAGCAGCGGCTTGCCGATCTCACCCGTGGGTCCGGTGACGGCCACCGTCAGTCCCATCACGCCGAGTCTAAGCTCTGAACCGTGGCAGCCGAGCCTATGCAGGTCGTCCTCGACGTCTTCCCGCCCGAGCTGCGGGAAGGCAAGTTGAACATGTGCGAGCTGATCGACGACGAGCCCTTCTGGGCTCGAATTGCCGAGCTGTTCGATTCCGACGCCGAGGTGCGGTTCCTGACTCCCGATGCGGGTCCGATGGGAGGGATGGCGGGTCCGTTTCGCGGCGCCGCGGGGTTCCGCGCCGGCTGGCGCGAATGGCTGCAGCCGTTTGATCGCTTCAGGATCGACACGCAGGACGCGCGGACCGCTCCCGATGGCCGGATCGTCCTGCTCGCGGCGACGTTCGCAACCCTGCAGGGCTCCCCGGTCGAGGTCGAGCAGCCCTCGGCCGTCGTCTACCAGGTCCGCGACGGGCGCATCGTTGCGGCCGACCACTATCTCGAGCACGCACAGGCCCTTCGCGACGCCGGCCTCGCCTAATCGGGCGACGCGCTACGAGTGCGAAGAGCCGCGGGACGCGAACTCGCTGCAGGCGAGCATCGCGTCGAGATCTCCCCGGTTGAAGGCGTCGAGCACGACGCGGCTGTAGTCCGCGTTCGCGCCCACCGAGTTCAGCCGGTCGGCGTGATCCGGTAGGCGTCGAAGACCGAGTCGACGTTGCGGATCCGCGAGATGCACTGCTTGAGCTGCTGGGTGTCGCCGACCTCGACGACGAAGCGGTTCTTGACCATCGGGTGCTTGGTAGTGCAGCTCGCCTCGAGGATATTCAGCCCCGCCTCGGCGAAGGTCCGCGAGAGGTCCTCCAGCAGCCGGGTCCGGTCCCAGGCGTCGACCTGGAGCTCGACCCGGTAGGAGGCCTCGTTGTCGCCGCTCCACGATACGTCGACGAAACGCTCGGGCGCCTTCTTCAGCGCCCGCACGTTCTTGCAGTCCTCGCGGTGGATCGTGATCCCGCGACCCAGCGACACGTAGCCGGCGATCTCGTCCCCCGGCACCGGCCGGCAGCACTTGGCGAGGCGGACGGCAACATCCTCCACCCCCTTGACCTGGATCCCGTAGTTGGAGGCCTCCTTGGTGCGGCGCGCCTCGTCCTCACGGCCTTCCTTCAGCGCCAGCGGCTCGTCCTCGTCCACCGCCTCGCCCGACTTCAGCCGCTGCATCAGCTTGTTGGCGACGGTCTTGGCGGTGATCTTGCCCTGCCCGAGGGCGATGTAGAACTCGCTCCCCTTTCGGAACCCCGTCTCGCGGATCACGTCTGCCAGCAGCGGCGAGCCGGCCAGTTTCTGCATCGGCAGGCCGCGCTTTCGCAGCGCCTCCTCGAGGGCTTCGCGCCCGTGGCGCTCGGCGTCCTCGCGGCGCTCGCGCTTGAACCAGGCGCGGATCTTGTTGCGGGCACGGGCCGTTCGCACCAGCTTCAGCCAGTCGCGCGAGGGGCCGCGCTCCTGCTTCGCGGTCAGCACCTCGACGATGTCCCCCGACTTCAGCTGGTAGTGCAGCGGGACGATCTTGCCGTTGACCTTGGCTCCCACGCAGCGGTGGCCGACGTCGGTGTGGACCGCATAGGCGAAGTCGAGCGGCGTCGAGCCGGCGGAGAGGTTCTTGACCTCTCCCTTGGGGGTGAAGACGAAGACCTCGTCCTCGAACAGATCGACCTTCAGCGACTCCAGGAACTCGGCCGGGTCCTGTTCGCCCTCCGCCTCGACCACCTGGCGCAGCCAGGTCATCTTCTCGCGCTGCGGGTCGCCCGCCCCGCCCTCCTTGTAGGCGACGTGGGCGGCGATCCCGTACTCGGCCAGCTCGTGCATCTCAGCGGTGCGGATCTGGATCTCCAGCGGCTTGCCCTCGGGGCCGATCACCGTCGTGTGCAGCGCCTGGTACATGTTCGCCTTCGGCATCGCGACGAAGTCCTTGAAGCGGCCGGGCAGCGGCTTCCAGAGTGAATGGATGACCCCGATCGCCCCGTAGCAGTCCTTCACCGAGCCGACGATCACGCGCATCGCAGTGAGATCGAAGATCTCGTTGAACTCGCGACCTTTGCGGGTCATCTTCGTGTAGATCGAATAGAAGTGCTTGGCGCGGCCTGAGATCTCGGCCTCGATCCCGACCTTCTTCAGCTCGCCGGAGAGAAAGCCGCCGGCGTCGTCGACGTAGACCTCGCGCTCGGTGCGCTGCTGGGCGACCAGCTCCTTGACCTCGTCGTACTTGCGCGGGTGCAGGGTCGCGAAGGCGAGGTCCTCGAGCTCCCACTTGATCGCGTGGATCCCGAGCCGGTGGGCGAGGGGCGCGTAGATCTCAAGCGTCTCGCGGGCCTTGGAGATCTGCTTTTGCTTCGGCAGCGCCGCCAGCGTGCGCATGTTGTGGAGGCGGTCGGCCAGCTTGATCAGGATCACCCTGACGTCGGTGGCCATCGCCACCATCATCTTGCGGTAGTTCTCGGCCTGGCGCTCGTCGCGGCTTTCGAAGGTGATCTCGGTCAGCTTCGTGACCCCGTCGACGAGCTGGCAGACCTCTTCGCTGAACGAGGCCTGGATCTCCTCCAGGCTGGCGCTGGTGTCCTCGACCGTGTCGTGCAGAAGCGCCGCGCAGAGCGTCTCGGTGTCCAGCCGCATGCCGGCACAGATGCGGGCGACACCGACCGGGTGGGTGATGAACTCGTCACCGGAGCGCCGCTTCTGGTCTGCATGGCGCTCGCAGGCGAACGCGAAGGCCCGCTCCACCGCTTCGCGATCGACCTGGTGCGAGGCGCGATCCCCATCGCCGTCCGAGGATGCGAACTCCTCGATCAGCGCGAAGAGGTCGCCGAGCAGCAGCCGCTGATCGGGGCTGAGCTTGCCGGTGACGGCGTCGACCGGCGCTTCACGGTGGACGATCACGGGTGCGCCGACGGCAGTGTGGCCACTGCGATCGGCGGGCACGGCTGCACCGTTGCCGTCCGCGCGCTCGGCTGGGTCGGGCTTCTCGGTGCCTACGGCTGTCTGCGGCTTGCGAGGAATCGCTTCGCCTCCTCGTGGCGGTCGCGGTAGGCGCAGAAGGCCCGCGATCGCTCCAGATCGGTCGCATCCGAGGATACGACCCCGAAGGCTCGAGCGCCCCGCTCGGGCAGGCTTCGCACGATTCCAAGCTCCAGCAGCACCCGCAGGCAGCGACCTGCGAGCTCGGGGCTGCGCGGGCGACGGCTGCTGCCGGCGAGCAGCGCCCGCAGCTCCTCCTCGGCCAGCGGCCCGGCCTCGCGCAGGTCCCGGTAGATCGCCCGCAGCGGCGCCCGCAGCCCCAGCTGCTCGTCGAGAACCTCGAGCGTGAAGCGCTCCTCCGCATGGCCCCAGGCCGGGTGCAGATAGCCCTCCGCTTCGCGAGCGAGCTGCATGGTGAGCGTTGCCAGGCGCCGCGACCACGGCGGGTCGATGAGGACGACGTGCCGGTGGGCTGCCACCAGCGCCGGCTCCAGCTCGAGGATCGCGTAGTCGGCCAGCAGCAGCCCGGAGGGGTTGGGGTCGGGCGAGGGCCGGGCGCAGCGACCGCAAACCACCGTGGCACCGGCGCCGCCGAAGCGGGCCAGGCTGGCGGCGCCGCTGGCAAGCGCCGAGCGGCGCGAGGCATCGGCGCACAATCCCACCACCGCTTCGCCGCTGGCGACCAGCTCGGCGAGGATCGCGGTCGTGGAGCTGCCGGGGCGCGCGACCTCGCGGCGCCAGCGGTCGCCCGAGCTTGGAAGGGTGTCCTCCTCGGGCCGGCTCAGCTCGTCCTCCAGCCGCTGCCACCACTCCGCGGGCTCGCAGCGGCACGAGTGCTGGACCCGATCGGCCGCAGCCTCGGTCTCGCCGTCGAGGGCGAACAGCTCCTTGAGGACCAGCCGCGGTTCCAGCGCCCCGTTCCACTGGTTGACCTCGAGGCGGACCGCGGCGTCCACTGCCTCCTCGGGCCCGACGGCCAGCGTCGGCCGGCCGAAGGCCACCCCGACCGCCCGCCGGGCGCCGCTGTGGAGGCTGAACCGGGAGTGCTTGCCCTCCCCCATCGAGGTCACGTCCCGCACCCGGGCGCCCGGCACGAGCAGCCTCACCGCGGGGTTGCCGGCGCCAAACGGAGCCAGGCGCTCGAGCTCCTCGGCCAGGTCGAGGCCGAGTCCGAGCCCGCCGACCATGGCGTCGATCGGCTCCACCTTGCGCGGCGGATCGCTGCCCAGGATCGCCTCGGCGTGGGCGACGAAGCGCTGCCGGAACTCCTCCACGGAGGCGGCCTCCAGCTCAAGCCCCGCGGCGGCCCGATGGCCGCCGAAGCGCTGCAGGCACCCCGATGCCGCCTCCAGTCCGGCGAGCAGGTCGAAGCCGGGGATGCTGCGGCCGGAGCCTCGGGCTCCCCCTTCGCCGTCGAGCGAGATCAGGATCGTCGGCCGGAAGTGCCGCTCGGCCAGACGCGAGGCGACGATCCCGACCACCCCGGGGTGCCAACCCGGGCCCGCGAGGACGAGCGCTGCGGCGTCGCGAAGCGGCTCCGGCAGCTCGCGACGAGCGGCCTCGGCTGCGGTCTCGACCTCGCGCTCGGTCGCTCGGCGCTCGTGGTTGGCTCGATCGAGCTCGGCGGCGATCGCTTCCGCCCGGTCCGGACTCTCGCTGAGGAAGAGCTCGACGCCGGCGTCGGCTCGATAGAGGCGCCCGGCGGCATTGACGCGGGGGCCGATTCGAAATGCGAGGTCTCCTTCGTCGAGCCGGGCGGGGTCACAGCCGGCCGCGCCGACGATCGCCCTCAGGCCGACCCGCTCGCAGCGACGTGCCACCTTGAGCCCGCGACGGACAAGGGAGCGGTTCTCCCCCACCAGCGGGACCACATCCGCGACCGTCGCCAGGGCGACCAGGTCGAGGTCCCGCTCCGCCTCGCGCGGATCCTCCCCGGCGGCGGTTCGGAGGCCCTGGCTCAACTTCCAGGCGACGGCGGTACCGCAGAGGCCGCCGAACGGATAGCCGCTCAGCTCCGGGTGCAGGATCGTGCAGTCGGGCAGCTTGCTTCCTGCCTGGTGGTGATCGGAGACGACGACTTCCATCCCCAGCGCCTTCGCGCGCTCGACCTCGGCGACTGAGGTGATGCCGCAGTCGACGGTGAGGATCAGCCCGGAGCCGCGCCTGTGCAGCTCCTCGACATTGGCCTCTGTGAGCCCGTAGCCGTCGGCGAGGCGATCGGGGATCAGCCAGTCGCAATCGGCGCCCAGATCGCGCAGCGTCCCGACCGCGATCGCGGTTGCGCAGACGCCGTCGACATCGAAGTCACCGTGGACGCTGATCCGCCGGCCCGCCGCGATCGTGGCCAGGATCCGGGCCACGGCGGAGTCCATCGAGGCGAATCGATCCGGATCGTGGCTCTCGTCGGCGGCGAGGAAGCTGTGCGCCGCTTCCGGCGTCCGGTAGCCGCGCCGCACCAGCGTGATCGCGATCGGCTCGCTGACGCCGAGGTCGTCGGCTAGCCGGCGGGCTTCGGCATAGGAAAAGGGCTGGGCCTGAAAGGCGGTGGCGGAATCCGGCACGCTGCCAGGCTAAGAACGGGCCTAGACGGAATATCTGGCCTTGGCCGCGGCGGTTAGCCGCGGCACAGGCAGGTCAGGCGCCGAAGGCGCCGCAATTGGTGCGCCTAGAAGGACCGAGAGAGCGGAGAGAGCGCGCTCAGACCCGCTCGGAGCGGGCGCCGATCGCGTAGATAACCGCGATTCCCAGCAGCGCCCCGGGCACGGCGACCAGCGCTGTGGCGATGTCGGTCTCGCCGATCGATCGCCCGGCGGCGATCTGCGCCACCGTCCCGGTGGCCATCGCACCGGCGATCGAGCCCAGGAATGCCCCGACGATGCCCTGCCAGAAGCGGTCCGGTACGAAGATCGTGAAGTGCCAGAGGGCGATGCCCATCGTGAACCAGACGACGAGGCTCACCGGTTCCTCCCGTGCTTGCGGCGTCGCTGACGCTGGCGGCGCTTGCGCTCGCTCTTGCTGGGCCGCTCGGGGTCGGCGGCGGCCCCCGCCTCGACCAGGTCATCGTCTCGAGTCTCGGGGGCGCCGTCGCCGATCTCCTCCTCAGGAAGCTCGACCTCGTGGGCGCTCTGTGGCGACGGCTGCTGCTCGATGGCCAGCTCCTGGGCCCGCTGGCGCGGCTCCGGCTCAGCCACCTCGAGCGGCTCCTCGCCATCTTCGAGCTTCGCGACCTCGACCTGCTCGACGAACGCCGGCACATGGCCCATCGCGGCCTCGATTCGCGCCCGCCGTCCGGCCAGCGCGGGCTCGCGCTCCTTCCAGGCCGTCAGCACCGGCGAGGCGATGAAGATCGACGAGTAGGTACCGGACGCGATCCCGACCATCATCGCGAAGGCGAAAGCCTTCAGCGTGTCGCCTCCGAATACCAGCAGCATCGCGACCAGGAAGACGGACGAGAGGCCGGTGATCAGCGATCGCGTCAGGACCTCGCTCATCGAGCGGTTGACGATCTGCGAGAACGCCGCCCGCGGCATCCGCGGCACGTTCTCGCGGATCCGGTCGAAGACGATCACCGTGTCGTAGAGCGAGTACCCGAGGATGGTCAGGAAGGCGGCGACGGTGGCGCTGGTCACCTCCTCCCCCGTCAGCGAGTAGACGCCGGCGGTGATCAGGACGTCGTGGGCGACCGCGATCAACACCGGCACCGCGTACTTGCCCTCGAACCGGAAGCCGACATAGGCGGAGATCAGCAGCAGCGAGAAGACGATCGCGTAGCCGGCGCTGCGCGCGACCTGCTCGCCGAAGGTGGGCCCGACGCTGGTGTTCTCGAAGCTGCCGGACTGGATCCCGAACTCGGAGGCGAGCTCGCCTCGAACCTCGTCGACGTTGCCGGGCTGCAGCTCGCCGGTCTGGATCTGGAAGCCGTCGCCGAAGGCCTCGTCTGAGACCTCCTGGATCTCGGCGTCGCCGAGGCCCTGGGTCTGCAGCACGTCCCGGACCTGGTCGACGTCGGTCGTCTGCTCGGGGGAGAAATTGAGCCGAGAGCCGGACTCGAAGTCGATCCCGAAGTTGAGCCCGTTGCCGGCCAGCGAAAGGGCCCCGATGACCAGGATCGCTCCCGAGATCGAGAAGAACCAGCGCGAGGCGCCGATGAAGTCGAAGTGCCAGCGGACCCGCTCCTCCCCCGCCCCCAGCAGCCGCGGCGAGGTCATCAACTTGCCGCGGCCGAAGATCCCCAGGAAGGCCTGCGTGAAGACGACCGCCGTGAACAGCGAGACGATCGTCCCGACCCCGAGCGTGAAGGCGAAGCCCTTGACACCCGAGGTGGCGAGGACGAAGAGGATGAACGCGGTCAGCAGGATGATCACGTTCGCGTCGACGATCGTCGCGATTCCCTTGCGGTAGCCGACCGCGATCGCCGTCGAGAGGCTGCGCCCGGCCCGTACCTCCTCCTTGATCCGCTCGAAGATGACGATGTTGGAGTCGGCGGCGACGCCGATCGTGAGGATCAGGCCGGCGATCCCGGGCAGCGTCATCGTGATCGGGATCAGCTTGATCAGCGCGAAGAAGAACACCGCGTAGACGGCCAGGCCCAGCGTCGCCACGATGCCGAGGAAGCGGTAGTAGGCGATCAGGAATCCGATCACCAGGATCAGGCCGACGATGCCGGCGGTCAGGCCCTGGTCGAGCGCCTGCTCACCGAGAGTCGCCGAGACCTCGCTCTGGCTGATCAGCTGCAGGTCGATCGGCAGGGCGCCGATCTGCAGGATCGTCGCCAGGTCCTGCGCCTCGGTCACGGAGGTGAAGCCGCCGGAGATCTCGGCTCCGGTGCGCCCGTCGATCCCGTCCGGGTTCTCGACGAAGTTGATGATCGGCCGGGTCTCGACGACGTCGTCGAGGACGACGGCGAAGTGCCCCGACAGCGAGCCGGCGGTGGCGGGGTCGACGGGCCCGATCGCCTGCGACTGGCCACGCTGAGCGATCTGGCGGGTGACCTCCTGGAACGCCTCCCGCCCGTCGTCGGTGAACTCGAAGGTGACGTTGGGCTGATTTGTGGTCGGGTCGAAGTTCTGCTCGGGGTTCTTGATGTCGGTCCCCGAGAGCGCCGGGCGGTCCTTGAGCGCATACCACCCCGGTGGGTGCTCCTCCTCGGGGATCGTCTCCCCCTCGGCGTCAACCGGCTGCTCGGAGACGACGAGGGTCCCCGGGGGGACCGAGAGGACGATTCCGTTGCGGGGTCGGGGCTCCCCGGTCGGGCTCACGAAGAGGTCTTGGCGGTCCTTCTCGGGACCGGCGACAAGGTCATGCCGCTGCCCGCGCTCGAAGAGGTAATAGCGCGGGACCCGCTCCGAGCATTCGTCGCAGTCTTGGTCGGGAGGCTGCTCGGAGGCCAGCTGCACGGCCTCATAGGCGGTCGGCAGCGCTCCCGCGAGCAACAGCTGGCGGTTGAGCTGGTCGTTGGGGAGCCGCCCCGCCTGGGTCCAGATCCGTTCCAGCTCGCGCAGCGCCTGCTCGGGCGGCTGCGCACCCGGAGTGCCGCCGACGGCACGTTCGATTCCGAGCAGGTTCGGCTCCCAGTCATAGAAGAACAACTGCGCGGTCGTTCCGACCTGGTCGATCGCCCGCTGGGCGTTCTGGACGTCGGGCAGGCTGACCGTGATCTGGTCGGTGCCGAGGCGCGAGACCTCGGGCTCGGCAACGCCGAACTCGTCGATCCGCTCGCGGATGATGTTCACCGCGCGGTCGATGTCCTCGTTGGTGACCTCGGTCACCTGGCCGGTCGGCTGGCCCTGGTAGATCAGCTCGACCCCGCCCTTCAGATCGAGACCGAGCCGCGTCTCCTTGGTCGCGATGACCAGACCGGAGACGGCGATGATCAGGCCGACGAAGAGCAGCACGAAGAGGTTGCGGCGGCGGGCGCCCATCTAGACGGGATTCTCCACTCTCTGGGGCAAGCCTGTCGGGCTAGCTGTCGCTGTCGGGCGTGAGGACGATCAGCAGGCCGCCGTCGTCGTCATAGGCGGGGAAGACATCGGCGACCGCCGCCGCAGGAAGGTCGCCTTCGGCGTTGACGGACACCCGGCGGCCCAGCGAGCGTACCCCCCACTCCAGTGAGGTCTCGATCGGGTCCGTGAAGCCGTCGCCGTTGGCGTCGGCGGGCTTTCCGCCCCCGCCCTCCTCGAGCCAGCGCAACCCGAGCACCTCGCGCACCGGACGACCGATCACGTCCTCGTCCGTGAGCCCGGTCAGCTCGAAGCTGCCCTTGCCGGCGTCGATCACGCGGGTCTCCTGATCGCAGGTGAAGAAGGCGGCGTTGGGAGCCGGGTAGTAGTCGTCGAGCAGCTCGAAGACGAACCCGAAGCCGCATTTCGAGCAGCTCTTCGGGCGGGCGCTGAAGCCGGCGGAGCGGTCGACGCTGAGCTCGCGGTTACCGCAGTTCGGGCAGATGAAGAAGGGCATGCTCCGACAAGGCTAGTAGACGCGCCTGAGGAGCTTCGCGCCTAGAACAGGCTTGTCGCGGCCTCCGGCACCGGCAGGCCGAGGTGCTCGAATGCCCGTGCGGTGAGGACTCGGCCCCGGGGCGTCCGCTTGAGTAGTCCCTCCTGCAGCAGATACGGCTCCAGGACATCCTCGATCGTGTCCTGCTCCTCGCCGATCGCCACGGCCAGGGTGGAGAGCCCGACCGGCCCGCCGCCGAACTTGTTCGCCACGGTCTCCAGCAGCGTCCGGTCGGAGCGGTCGAGCCCGGCCCCGTCCACCTCCAGCATCTGCAGCCCGGCCATCGCCACCTCGGCGGTGACGACGCCGGCCTCGCGCACCTCCGCGAAGTCGCGAATCCGCTTCAGGAGGCGGTTGGCAACCCGCGGCGTCCCTCGCGAGCGAGCGGCGATCGCCGCCGCGGCGTCCGGCTCCACGTCGACCTCGAGGATCGCCGCCGAGCGCTCGACGATGCGGGCCAGGTGCTCGGCGCGGTAGTGCTCGAGTCGATGGCAGACGCCGAAGCGGTCGCGAAGCGGAGTCGTCAGCAGGCCGCTGCGGGTCGTCGCACCGACGAGCGTGAAGGGCGGCAAGGGAAGCGTCACCGTGCGGGCGCCGGCTCCCTGGCCCAGCACCACCGGAAGGCGCCCGTCCTCCATCGCCGGATAGAGGGTCTCCTCCACGGCGCGGCCAAGTCGATGGATCTCGTCGATGAAGAAGACGCTGCCCGGCTCCAGGGCGGTGAGGAAGGCGGCCACGTCGGCCTTGCGCTCCAGCGCCGGGCCCGCCGTCTGGACCATCGGCACCTCCAGCTCGGCCGCGACGATGTGCGCCAGCGAGGTCTTGCCCAGTCCCGGAGGGCCGGCGAGCAGAACGTGGTCCAGGGGCTCGCCGCGACGGCGCGCCGCCTCGATGAAGATCGCAAGCTGCTCGGTGACCTGCTCCTGGTTGACGAAGTCGCCCAGCGTCTGCGGCCGCAGCGAGCGGTCCAGCTCCTCGTCAGCCGCCGCCGGCGCCCGGGCCCGCACCTCGGAGGTCTCGGCGGCGGCGGGAATCCGATGCACGCCTTCGATCTCGGGTGGTCCGCTCATCTGCGGGAGGCTCCCGCCCGGCGCAGGGCGCCGGCGATCAGCTGCTCGGGGTCGTCGCTGTCGACTCCGTCGAGAAGCTGCTCGGCCTCGAGTGGCGCGTAGCCGAGGTTGACGAGCCCGTCGCGAGCCAGCGCCCGCGGGTCGTCGCCCGCGGCGGCGGTCGCGACTTCTTGCTCCAGCGCGCCGGCGACTTTCTCCCGCAGCTCGACGATGATCCGCTCGGCGGTTCGCTTGCCGATCCCCGGGACCGCCTGGAAGCGCTTCGCGTCGCCGGCAGCGATCGCCCGCAGAAGGTCGCGAGGGGCGCCGCCCGAAAGCACCGCCAGGGCCACCTTGGGCCCGACGCCGCTGACCGAGATGAGCTCGCGAAACAGGTCTCGCTCCTCCTCGGACCCGAAGCCATAGAGGGCGAGCGTGTCCTCGCGGGCGATCAGCTCCGCGTGCAGGAAAGCGACCCTGCCGGTTGCCGGTACCGCCTTCAGGGTCTCGGTCGAGACGGCAAGCCGGTAGCCGACCCCACCGGCGTCGACGACCACGTGGTCGGGGCGACGGACGAGGACCTCGCCGCGAACGGCGGCGATCATCCCGCCAGCCGCTCTCTGAACCGGCGCGGCACGGCTGCGTCGCCCAGTGCCTCAAGCGTCTGCCGGTGACCGGCCGCACCGCCGTGGCAGATCGCCACCGCGAGCGCGTCGGCGGCGTGCTCGGGCGAAGGCGGCTCGGGAAGCCCGAGCAGCGTCCCGACCATCTGCTGGACCTGCTTCTTGCCGGCCGATCCGGAGCCGCAGACCGCCAGCTTGATCGCCTGCGGCGTGTAGGCAAAGCACCGCACCCCCCGCTGGGCGGCGGCGAGCATCGCCACCCCGCTGGCCTGGCCGACCGCCATCGCCGAGCGCACGTTCTTTCCGAAGTAGACGTCCTCGAGGGCCACGGCCTGGGGCTCGTGCCACTCGACCAGCTCCGCGATCGCACGGTGGATCCGCTCCAGGCGCCGCTCCAAAGGCTGATCGGGGGTCGTCTCGACGACGCCGCCGTCGAGCGCGACCATGCGGCTTCCCTCCACCCTGACGACGCCGAAACCGAGGTTCGCGGCGCCGGGATCGATACCCATGACGATCTTCATCGCACCCACCTCGTGCCCATGCGGAAAGATTCTGGACCGGCGCCCGGATGCCTCTTTGGACCTGGAGCCGGTTTGACGGCGCTCACCGGTGGCACTTGGACCAGAATGGGAAGCCTGACCGACCGACCCGAAACCCTTCTGGCGGGCCGCTATCGCCGCCTGCGCCGCCTCGGAACCGGCGGCATGGCAAGGGTCTTGCTGGCCGAGGACGAGGTCCTGGGCCGCGAGGTGGCCGTGAAGCAGCTGCCCAGCGAGGCCCCCGAGGAGGCGCTACGCCGATTCCGCCGCGAGGCCCGCCTCGGCGCCTCGCTCAACCACCCGAACATCGTCGCCATCTTCGACACCGTCAGCGACGAGGACGCGATCCTGATCGTGATGGAGTTCGTCGACGGCGAGTCGCTCGCCGAGCGGCTGAAGCGCGAGCCGCTCGACTCCGCCGCCAGCCTCGCTCTGCTGAGTCAGATCGCCGCGGCGCTTGACCACGCTCACGAACAGGGCGTGGTGCACCGCGACGTCAAGCCATCGAACATCCTCATCGCCAAGGACGGCACCGCCAAGCTCGCCGACCTCGGGATCGCAACTGCGGTCGACGCGACCGCGATCACCGGCTCGGGCAACGTGATCGGGACCCTCGCCTACATCGCCCCGGAGCGACTCCGCGGCGAGCCGGGAGGCGCCGCCGCCGACGTCTACTCGCTCGCGGCGGTCGCCTTCGAGCTTCTGAGTGGCCGCCGGGCACATCCTGAGAAGTCGCCCGAACAGGTCGTGCGCCGAATCGAGCAGGGCGCCCCGGATCTGCTCGACGCGGATCCCGACGCCTCGCCCGCCGCCGCGGCGGCGCTGCGAAAGGCGATGTCCTCCGACCCGGCGATCGGCCGGCATCGGCCGGCGAGCTTGTGCGCCGGCTGCGGGAGGCGATCGAGCGCGGTGTCGACACCCAACCGGTCGCCGCGACGCGGGAGATGCCGGCGGCGGTCCCGCTGCCGGCTGAACCTGCATCTGCGGCGGCGTCTCAGCGCGACGAAAGGCCTCCCTTCATTCCGCCCGAGAGGGAGGCGCGCCCAGACAGCCGGGTCCGGGCCCTGGCGATCGGGGCAATCGGCATCGCCGCCGGGCTCCTGATCGCCCTCGTGGTATTGAGCGGCGATGGCGACGGCGGCTCGGAGCCGGTCGCGAACCGGGACCGCGGCCAGACTCAGCCCGACCGCACGCAGGCCCCGCCGCCCGCCGCCGGCCGAGGAGCCGGCTCCCGCGCCACCCGCCGCCGCCCACCCCGGTCAGCAGCGGGCTTCGGCGCGCGGCGCTGAACGACCAAGGTTTCGCGCTGATCCAGGCGGGCCAATACGACGAGGCGATCCCGATCCTTCAGCAGGCGGTCGACGCCTCACCCGAGGGCACGCCTCCCTACGCCTACGCGCTGTTCAACCTCGGCAACGCCCTGCGCCTGGCCGGCAGGCCCGAAGAGGCGATCCCGATCCTCGAGGCGCGGCTGGAGATCCCCGAACCAGACCGACGTGGTGCAGCCGAGTTGGATCAGGCCTACTCGGATGCCGTCGCGCAGCGCGAGGCCAGCGACGGGCGCGGCTAGGCCGCGGCGCTCTCCAGGACTTCCTCGGGGATGTCGAAGTTGGCGTGCACCTCGTTGACGTCCTCCTGCTCCTCGAGGGCATCGAGGAGGCGCAGCAGGGTGCGGGCGGAGCCCTCGTCGATCTCGACCGTGCTCTTCGGCTCCATCGCGACGTCTGAGGATTGGACCTCGATTCCGGAGCCCTCGAGGGCCTCCCGCACGGCGCTGAGGTGAGCCGGCTCGGCGATCACCTTGAGGAGGTCTCCGTCGTGGCGAACGTCCTCGGCACCGGCGTCGATCGCCGCGATCAGGTCGTCCTCGCCGTAGCGGCCACCGTCGACCACGACGACGCCGCGCTTCTCGAAGATCCAGGCCACCGAGCCCGGCTCGCCGAGGTTGCCGCCGTGCTTGGTGAAGGCGTGACGGACCTCGGCGCTGGTGCGGTTGCGGTTGTCGGTCAGTGCCTCGATCAGGATCGCGGCACCGCCGGGCCCGTAGCCTTCGAAGACGACCCGCTCGATCGCCTCGGCGTCGGTGCCGGCGCCGGTGCCGCGGTCGATCGCCCGCTGGATGTTGTCCTTGGGCATCGAGAAGTCACGCGCCTTCTGGATCGAGGTCGCCAGGGCTGGGTTGGCGTCCGGGTCTCCGCCGCCCTCCCGCGCGGCGACCGTGATCGCACGGGCCAGCTTCGTGAACTGCTGCCCCCGCTTGGCGTCCACCGCCGCCTTTCGGTGCTTGATCGATGACCACTTCGAGTGCCCGGACATGGCTGTGATTCTATGAAGGCAGCCATGCCCCCCGAGGAAGCGCACAGAGGCCCGGTTCGCAACGTCGCCGCAATGCTGGTCGTCGTCGCGATGCTGATCGCGGCGATTTCGCTGTGGACGGCGATCCCGCTGACCTGGATCTACATCGGCTCGATGCTGTCCGACACCCAGTTCCCGAGTGGCGGGCCCTACATGCTGGTCTTCGTCGGGATCGTCATCTCGATCCTGATCATCGCCTGGCTGCTCGGACGCCTGAACGGCCTCTACGTGCGGATCACGGGGACCAACACGGTCAGTCCGATCAGGCCGGCCTGGCTGAAGAGCATGCGCGACACCCCCACGACACCGCGCTCGGCGACGGTGCTGGAGACGGTGATCGTCGGCTCGGTGATCCTCGCTGTGCTGGCGATGACCGCCTGGTTCTTCGTCTTGGCAGGCTCGCCGTTGCCGAACCAGTGAGTTTGGGCTCGGAGCTTCTAGACGACGAACTTGCCGTCTTCCTGCAGCAGCTCGCCGTCGACCTCGATCTTGCCGCCGCGGCGCAGGTCGCAGACGAGATCGGTGTGCACGGCGGACTCGTTGGTCCCGCCCGACTCCGGATAGGAGCGCCCGACGGCCATGTGAACGGTGCCGCCGATCTTCTCGTCCAGCAGCACCTCCAGAGTGCCACGGTCGATCCCGTAGTTGGTCCCGATGCCGAGCTCGCCGAGGCGGCGGGCCCCCTCGTCGGTGTCGAGCAGCTTGATCAGGTACTCCTCGCCGCGTTCGGCCGTCGCGTCGACCACCTTGCCGGCCTCGAAGCGCAGCCGCACGCCTGAGACCTCGCGGCCGCCGACCAGCGCCGGCAGGTGAAAGGTCACCTCCCCTTCGACCGAATCCTCGATCGGCGCCGTGAAGAACTCCCCGTCCGGCATGTTGCGGTCGCCGACACAGGGGATGAACGTCCGGCCGGCGACGCCGAGGCGGATGTCGGTCCCGGGCGCGGTCACGTGCACCTCCTCCCGACCCGCGATCCACTCGGCCAGACGGGTCGTCTCCGCCGAAGCGCGCTCCCAGGCCGTCAGCGGGTCGCCGTCGGTGGCGAGGCAGGCGCCGAAGTAGAAGTCCTCGTAGTCGGTCAGGCTCATCTCGGCTTCCGACGCGTAGGCGCTGGTCGGAAACAGCGTGTAGACCCAGCGAAACGAGCCTTCGGCGCTGCGCTCCATCGAGCGCGCCATCAGCTCACCCATCGCCGCCTGGCGCTTCGTCTGCCGCTCGGGCGGGACCGCGGACAGCTCGCGCGTGTTCGTCGATGCTCCGACCGCGATCCGAACGTCGACGTTCTCGACCATCCATTCCGACACCGGCGACACCCACTCCAGCTGCTTGTCGCTGGCAAGGCTGTAGTAAGCCGGCGCCTGGCCCGCCAGGGCGACGTTGAGGATCGGATTCGCGCCCGCCTTCAGCACCTCCTCGTAGATCGCCGCCAATAGCGGCTCGGCGGCGCTCTCGCCGTCGATCGCCACCACCTCACCCTCGCTGACCTTGGTCGAGTAGCCGACCAGGATCCGGGCCAGATTGTGGACTCGAGGGTCCTTCATCGGCTTTCCTGGGTCGCCCGCTCGGCGCCGGTTGCCTGCGCGGAGGTCGCCATCGCCATGAACAGTGCGTGCAGACGAAGGTCGTCGGTCAGCTCGGGATGAAACGCACAGGCCAGCAGGCCTCCCTGCCTGACCACGACCGGATCCGAACCGAATGCGGCCAGCACCTCGACCCCGGGGCCGCGGCGGTCGATCACCGGGGCGCGAATGAAGACGGCCCGCATCGGCTCTTCGCCGATTCCCTCGATCGTGAGGTCGGCCTCGAAGCTCTGCCGCTGCCTGCCGAAGGCATTGCGGCGAGCCCGGGCGTCGAGCAGGCCGAGGTGCTCCTCGTCGAGGACGATCATCCCCGCGCAAGTGCCGAAGATCGGTCGCCCGGCGGCGTGATGGGCGCGGATCGCCGGCTCCAGTCCGGCGGACTCGATCCCCATCGAGATCGTCGTGCTCTCGCCTCCCGGGATGACGAGACCGTCAAGCCCGTTGAGATCGTCTCGGCGCCGTACCTCGGTCGCGGCGGCGCCCAGCTCGCGCAGCTTTCCCAGGTGGGCGGCGAAGTCGCCCTGGATCGCCAGGACACCAATTGCCAGCTGAACCGCGTCCGGGCGCGGCTGTGTGGACGCGCTCGCCACCTCAGGCCCCGCGGTTTTGGAGCAAGGCGTCGGCGGCGGCCAGGGCGGGGATCTCCAGCCCCGGCATCGCCTCGCCCAGCTCCGCCGAAGCAGCAGCCACGCGCTCAGGGTCGCCGTAGTGGGTCGTGGCCTCGACGATCGCCCGAGCCCGAACGGCGGGATCAGAGCTCTTGAAGATTCCCGAGCCGACGAAGTTGCCCTCGGCGCCGAGCTGCATCATCAGCGCCGCGTCGGCCGGGGTCGCGATGCCTCCGGCGCAGAAGAGGGGCACCGGGAGCCGCCCCTTCCCGGCGACTTCGCGGACGACCTCCAGGGCGCGCGGTGCTCCTTGGCGGCCGCAGCGAGCTCTTCGGGACCGAGTCCCGCCAGCCGTTTCATCGCTCCGGTGATCTCGCGCATGTGCCGCACGGCCTCGACGATGTTGCCCGTGCCGGCCTCGCCCTTGGAGCGAATCATCGCCGCTCCCTCGCTGATTCGCCGCAGCGCCTCGCCGAGGTTGGTGGCGCCGCAGACAAACGGAATCTCGAAGGCGAACTTGTCGATGTGGTTTTGCTCGTCGGCGGGCGTCAGCACCTCGGATTCGTCGATGTAATCGACCTCCAGCGCCTGCAGCACCTGCGCTTCGGCGAAATGCCCGATCCGCGCCTTCGCCATCACCGGGATCGTCACCTCGGCCTGGATCTCCTTGATCTTCGCCGGCGGCGCCATCCGGGCGACTCCACCCTGGGCGCGGATGTCGGCGGGGACCCGCTCCAGCGCCATCACCGCGCAGGCGCCCGCCTTCTCGGCGACCTGCGCCTGCTCGGCGTCGGTGACGTCCATGATCACCCCGCCCTTGAGGTTCTCGGCCAGGCCGGTCTTGAGCCTGAATGTGGCCCGCTCGGTCATGGGCCCAATATAGAAGGCCGCGAGCAAGAGGGCCCGCACTCGGCGGGCCCCCTGCTGGCGTTGCTTGCGGGAGGAAGCGTTACTTCAGCTTGTAGGCGCGGATGCGGTCGCGGTGCGCGGCCTCGTCGCGGGCGTAGATGCCATAGCCAGCGACGGGAGCTGGCTGCGTAACAGGCGCGGAACGGCCACCGTCAACAGCGGAATGCGCAAACCACTACCTTTGATTGGTGCGAGAGCACGGGCCCGGCGCTACCCAAGGACCTCTCTACCCCTGCTGGCGTTTCTCGCCTGCGTCGGGTCGCGCTCGGAGGGCTGGGCGGCGGCGTCGCGGCGCTCAACGCAGCACCCGCCGGGCCCGCGCACTCGGCTGGATTCTTCGGCGTCAACGCACAATGGCTGCACTTGCTGACCTTACGGGGCACGCCGCCGTGCGGCGTCACGCCGCAGCTATGCGGAGGCTCGGGA
This sequence comes from uncultured Actinomycetes bacterium, assembly GCA_963793785.1. GTDB lineage: Bacteria > Actinomycetota > Thermoleophilia > Solirubrobacterales > 70-9 > CAWCBH01. Next base: position 1,005,730 of record CAWCBH010000003.1, on the reverse strand, counting down.
TCGGCAGCCACGCGTCGCCCGCAGTGGACGAGGTCGAGCCTTCAGCGCCCTCAGCCATGCCGTCACTCGCTTCGAGCCTTCGATCGCACCGATGCCGCGCTGGCACGCCGGGGTGCGTGCCTCGATCTACCTGATCGGCGCCCCCAGCTGGGCGCGTTCGTGCGATCTAGAGGTCGGGCACCCGCCCCCACCACCCGGCCCGTTTGCTGGTACGCCCGAGCGGTCGTCCACCGCTACGGAAAGGAAGGCTCGTTTTGGAGTGAGCGCCCGACCCCTATCTGCCGGCGCGGAGTTCGGATCTGGACGAGCCCAACTGTGGATTCTGGTGCCCGGCTCGACCCGGGGTACACCGATCTGTTCATGCCGCGGCGGAGATCCACGCTTCGCCGGGCGAGGGTGATCCTAGGTGGTCTGGTTGGGACGCCGCACAACGTACGGGCCCGACGGGTCCATGACTGGATGGGACCGGCCGATTCCTCTGGGAGAGCTGACCCGAGCGGGTCGGCAGATCGACGCCGTCGCGCTACACACGTATGGCGACACCCCGGGCCCGACCTGGCGTACGTGCGGGCGCGGATGGCGCAGTCGGCCTCGGCGTCCCTCGTGTACAACGAGTTCGGATGGCCGACCAGCGGCCCGCCCGCGTCACTGCGAGCCGCGCCGCGCTACATCCGCATGCGTTGCCGCGCGCAGCGATGCGGTGTCGTCTCTATCGCCCCCTACGCTGCCCGTCCCCCCCTCCCCTCGCCCTCCCCTCCCTCTCCCCCCCCCCCCCCCCCCCAGCAGAGGGCCCGCACTCGGCGGGCCCCCTGCTGGCGTTGCTTGCGGGAGGAAGCGTTACTTCAGCTTGTAGGCGCGGATGCGGTCGCGGTGCGCGGCCTCGTCGCGGGCGTAGATGCCGTAGGCGAGTGACTGCACGAGCGCCATCAGGGCTGTGTTGGAGCGGGCGAAGGAAGGGCTGTTGGAGGAGTAATAGAGCGTCAGCTCGGCATGCTCGCCGACCTCCGAGAGCGTGGCGTCGGAGATCGCCAGCGTGCGCGCCCGCCGGTGCAGGGCGAGCTTCATTGCCCGCAACAGCAGCGGGTGTGCGCGCCCGGCCGAAAGCGTGATCACAAGCGTGTCCTCGTCGATCCGGCCGAGACGCTGCAGCGATTCTCCCCCGGTGCTGGCGACGATCTCGGCGCGGATGTCGAGCAGGCTCAGCATGTGGCGCAGGTAGCTGGCGAAGAAGGCCATTTGGTCGACGCCGACGATCACGACCCGGTGGGCGGTCGCAAGCGCCGAGACCGAAGCTTCGATCTGCTCGCGGGTCAGGCCGCGGGCCGTCTCCTCGAGGTTTGCGTGATCGGCGCCCAGCGAGGCCTCGAACTCGGAATGGTCGAATGAGAACAGCGGCCCGCTTTCGGTCTGACCGTTTGGAGCTGCGCTGCCGTTGCGGTACTCCTCGATCGCGGCCTGCTGGAGCTCCGGATAGCCCTCGAAGCCGAGCGCCTGAGAGAAACGCACAACCGTGGAGGAGGAGGTGCTCGCGCGGCGTGCCAGCTCTTCAGCGGTCAGGAAAGCCGCCTCGTCGAGATGGTCGACGATGTAGCGGGCGACGTCCTTCTGCGAGCGAGAGAACTCATCGAAGCGCTCGGTGATGTAGGCCGAGAGGCTCTTGCGCTGCGGCCGGGTCCTTGTCGCGGTCCTGGTCACGGCGGTCAAATTCGCCCTGCCGTGCGCTTTCCCTTCTAGCCGGTCTCATCCAGGCGCAAGGGTGGGCTCCCAACTCGTTGTGCTTGGATGGGCGCGATGACCCTCGAACGAGTCCTCCGCGACACGAATCGCAACATGATCGTCTTCGACGTCGTGCTCGGGTCGGCCGCGATAGCCGCCCCGGAGGCGACGCTGAGGGTCCTCGGCCACGACGAGCCCAGTCCGGAGGCGGCGCACCTGTTCCGGCGCTGCGGGCCGATCTGGCTCACCTTCGCCGCCGCCCACGCCGTGGCGGCGAGGCGGGGCGAGCCGCGCGATTGGTGGGCGCTGGCATGGCTTCGGGGAACCGAGATCGCGACCGACGCCCTCTGGGCGCAGTCCCCGGCGATCAGCCGCCCGGGCGCGAAGCTGGGGCTGCGGCTGGCGGGAGCCGGCAACCTGGCGATGGCGATCGGCTTCGGCTGGCTCTCGCGACGCTAGCGACCGGCGCGATGGACGACTTCCAAGGACTCCCCGACAGCCGCTGGAGCCTGCGGGGATATACCAGCGAGGGCGACGAAGCGTGGCTGGTGCGCAGCATCTCCCAGAAGCTCTACCGCTGTCCCGGCTGTCACGGCGAGATCGACATCGGCGCCGACCACGTGGTCGTTCAGTACGTGCATCGCCTCGGCGGCACCGAGCACCACCACTGGCATCGAACCTGCGCCGAGACGCTGCTTCTCGGCGATCTCGGTCGCGTGCAAAGGGTGCGCGCCGCCGACGCGAGCCGCTCCCGGCTGGAGCGCCGCGGGCGGGTCAAGTCAGGGCAGCGACGCCGCCGCTAGGCGGTTGCGCCCGGACCCGGGCCCTGCGGCGACGGCACATCTGCGCCATCGCTCGGCTCCCAGGTCAAGACCCAGATCAACATAACTATGCCGAGGGCGATGCAGCCGATGATCACGCCCCCTTTATCGGCTGCTTGCGGGGCTTTTTTCACCCCACTCCTGGGTAGCGCTCTAGTGGCTAGCGGTCCAGCTCGGCCTCGCGCCGCGAGGCACGCTCCTCGTGAAGATCGGCCTCGGCAGCGACCCGCTTGGCCCGCTCGTCAGCCTGGGCGGCCTCGACCCTGCGGTCCTCCGCCTCCGAACGGTGATGCCTGACGTCGTCGTGCTTGGCCTCCGTCTGGGCCTGACCCAATCGCCGACGCTCGGCGCTCTTGCGGCTCGCCGCGAGCAGCAGCGCGCCGATGATCAGGACTCCGATGATGATTGCGATGATCGCGATTGTTGACATGTCTCTCCTCCTTGAGGACGTCGTCCTCTACGCAGTTCCCCCGTTCGGCACCCTCCAAACGAGAACCGCAATCCCCACGCCTGGACGGAAGCGGCCAGGCCGGCTGACGGCTCGGCTGAACCGCGCCTGGGCTAGAGGTGCGCCCTCCAATTCCGCGGCCCGCCTGTGCTGCAGCCGGTCCGTGTCTCGCTCAGATCCGAAGGTCCGTAGTTGACCTTGCCGAACGCCTGCACGTCGTTGCCCTTGATTCGGCCGGCGATTCTCGCCTTGAAGCTCCGGAACACGTAGACGAACTTGCCGTCGGCGATGTTGACGACGTTCGAGGTGCTGATCCGAGCGCGTGTGTTACCGCCGGTCTCGCAGGTCACCGGCATGCCGCTGAACTCGAAGTTCCCGGCCAGCCTCGGCACCCCTCGCCTGAACTCGACGTCGAAATCGACCGTGCCGCCACCGGTGATCGATCCCTCGAAGTGGCGGACGGCGGCGCCGGCCGGTGTCGCCAAGAGGGCGCCCGAGAACACCAGCGCCAGCGCGCAGATGCTGATCCGTTTCATCGCTTCCTCCTTTGGGAGCGGAACCTCAAGCATCCGCCCGAGCAGGAGCGCCCGCCAACCTCACTATTCGTACTTCGGGTGACACACGTTTCCGGCCGAGCTTGGCACACGGCTTGACTATCGGCCGCACCGACTTCGGAGTCGCCGTCACGGATGCGGCCGTGCAGGACTCGAACCTCCGAAGGACGGACCAGGAGGACCTTCGCGATCCTGTCCATCGGTTCGATCCTGGCTGAGAGTTCGATTCAGTTCGATCCTGTCCAAGGTGTTCGCTGGAGTCGGGGACAAAGTTCGGGACAAGGTTCGAACTGCGGTCGATGCCACCTGGCTAGCGCTTTTCTACGCGAGGAGGAGCCGGGTCGCGTACGAATCGTCGCTTCACACGCGAGGGGACGCTGGTTCGAAGCTAGACGCGCCCATCGCCTGATCCCCCGCAGGAGTGACGGGGCTGGTAGCGGCTTCCCAGTTTTCCCCTTGCACCACCGACCTCGGCGAGCGTAGGCTCGCAGCGATGGCTCTCGCCCTCCTGCTGGGGAGGCTTTTGCTGGCGGCGGTGTTCCTCGCCGCCGGAATGGCGAAGCTACGCGACCTGCCGGGCTCGCGCCGCGCGATCGGCGAGTTCGGAGTTTCGGCTAGAGCCGCTGCGGTGTTCGGGACGCTGCTGCCGCTGGCTGAGCTCGCGATCGCGGGGGCCCTGATCGCCGGCCCGACGGCTTTATGGGGCGCCCTCGCAGCCCTCGCCCTGCTGCTCCTCTTCTGCGTCGCGATCGCCTGGAACCTGAGCCATGGGCGCGCTCCCGACTGCCACTGCTTCGGCCAGCTCCACTCCACGCCTGCGAGCCGGCGCACGGTGGCGCGAAACCTCGGACCTGGAGGCGCTCGCCTTCCTCTTCGCGACCGAGCTAGGGCGCTTCGCAGCTCGAGCAATCGCCGGCCTCGGGCTCCCAGCGCGTGTCGGGGGGCCGTTGCCCGCCTGGCTTCGCCGCGGCGCCCCCGGCGAAACCACGGCTGGCCCTGCCGCCGGAGCCCCCGAGGGTCTCGCCGTCGGCACGCCCGCACCCGGCTATCGCTTTCCCGGCCTCTCCGGTGACAGCCACACGCACAAGACTCCCTACGGGCCAGCGGCCGGCCCTCTCCTGCTGCTGTTCAGCGAACGCAACTGCGGTCCGTGCATCGAGATGGCGCCGGTGGTCGCCCGTTGGCAGCGCCAGCACTCAGACGAGCTGACGATTGCGGTGGTTGAGCGCGACCACGACGGCGATGTGGTGGCCCCCGACTAGCACCGGCGCCGCGATGTTCTCCTCGAGCAGGAGTCCGAGGTGTACGTGGCCTACGGCGCCCAGGGGACGCCGAGCGCCGTCCTCGCGGGCGAGAGGGCGCGATTGAGAGCTCGATCACGGCCGGCGTGGTTGAGCTCAAGGAGCTGCTCGCTCGGACGCTGGTACGGGTCCCGCCCGGTACCTGGCAGCACTGCAGCGCGTCGCACACTCGGCCCGCCGCTGCGCCGCCGCGAGCTGCTCGTGCGCGGTGCAGGCGCCTGGGTGGCGACGACCGCCGTCCTCGCCTGGCCGGCTCAGGCGCTGGCAGGGATCGGCTCGAGGCGCCAACGCCGGGCCGAGGCCTGCGAGGACGTCTTCGATTGCCCCGAGCATCGGCTTCATCGCGCTGCCCAACCTGGCGCTGAGTCTGCGGCGAAGATCGTTTCGGCCGGCCAACCGCCAGATGTGACCCGGAGGAGGCCACCGACCAGCGCTGCTTCAGCTTGAGCCAGACCGACAAGCACTGCGGCGAGCTGCAATCGCTCCTGTCCCGAGGGCGAGCGCGGCTGCGATTACGAGTGTGCGTCCCCGCGGCCGGAGTCGCTGCAACTGCGGCGGCGATATTGTGCGGCGACAACGAGGTCTGCAGCTGTGGCGTCGGCGCCGGCGCTCCCTGCGAATGCTTCAGCTGCGCCGAGCTGTTCCCCGGCGAGCGGCGCTGCGGAAACAGATGCGGCTACCCGCAAACGCAGCGCTGCTGCGGGGAACGGCTCTACGAACGAGTAAAGCCTGGGGCCGGGGAACTGGGAGTGCTGCCGCAGTGGAGGGCAGCGCCCCTGCCTCATCGACACCGACAGGAGCACCGGCCACTGCGGCGGCTGCAACAAGCCCTGCGAGAGGGGCGAGCTCTGTTACAGGGGGAGGTGCAGGAAGCGATGCCCGCCGGGCCGAAGGCGGTGCGGCGACACCTGCGGCAACCCCCGTACGCGAGGCCTGCTGCGGCGGCCAGGCTGATCGCAAGGGAGGACATGCTGTACGACGAGGAGAACTGCGGCGCCTGCGGCTGCAACGTGCCCGGATGCGCCCAGGTACCAGTGCTGTCCGAAGCGCGGCAAGGGCGCCTGCGCCAATACGGACACCGACGGCGAACACTGCGGCGGGTGCGGTCAGTTCTGCAGTGGCCTTCCCGGCGCGCCCGACGACAGAGGCTGCGAGTGCCGCAACTGCGGATGCGTACTCCCGGCCCTTTTACGCCAACGAGGGGTGCACGACCTGCCCTTGCATCTGATCCGGGGCCCACATCCGTGGGCTGATCTTAACTCAGGCGCGATTTCCTGGACTGTATGGGCCGGGCAGGACTCGAACCTGCGACCGACGGATTATGAGTCCGCTGCTCTGACCAGCTGAGCTACCGGCCCGCGGGGGCGAGCGTAGCGCGGGCGAAGGCGGTCGGATCAGGCGCTGAACAACTGCGCCAGGGAGCGGCCGACGTCAGGCGGCTCTTCCTTGCCCTCGGCTGCGGCTGCGGCGCCATCTGCGAGCGCCTTCGCGGCGTCGACTATCTGGCGGGCCCGGCCGGGTCGGAGCTCGCCCGACTTGGCCGCCTCGGCGAGGTCTGACTCCATCAGCCCGGCCAGCTCGGCAAGGCGCTGCAGGCCCACCACGGCCGAGGTGCCCTTGAGGCCGTGGGCCTCGCCGCGCAGCGTCTCGAAGTCGGTGGTCCCCGTCTCCAGGCCGGCGGTGATCACGTCGCAGCGCCGCTTCGCCTCGTCGGCGAAGGACTCGAGCAGAGCGGTGTCGGTGTTGGCCTCGTTCACGTTCCGCTCACCCCCTGCACTGCCCGCTCCAGCTCATCGACGCCGAATGCGCCCTCGATCGCGGTTCGGATCACGCCCTGGCGGTCGATCACGAACAACCACGGCTCGCTTGGGAGGTTGAAGTCGCGCACCTGGGGGCGCACCCCTTTGCCGGGATCGTTGTCGTTGAAGATCTCCATGTGAATGAACTCGACCTCGTCGCCGTATGTCTCCTTCACCTGCTCGGCCACATCGACGACCGGGCCGCAAACCCGACTTTGGCAGAACTGGGGGGTCGCAAACAAGAGGGCGACGGGCTTTTCGCCGACGACATCGAAGAAATCGGCCTGATGCTGGGTGTCGGGCGGGATCCGGGTGTCGATCTGCGATAGGTCCGCCCCGGCCTCGGCGGCGGTGGGCGTATGGATGCGCGGCGGCTGATCGCCCTCCGAAGGGACGTTCGCGTATTGGCCCACGATCGCGCTCGGCAGCAGCTGTGCGGTCAGCTCGTCTCCCTGATCGATCAGGGCGGCGATCCGCCATTCCCCTGGACTTGGGAAATCGATCTCGGTCACGTAGACGGCCAGCGCCGAGTCGGGATCGCTGGATGTCGTCTGGGCGCGGAAGGCGGGCTGGGTCTCGAGGCTGTGCACCTCAGCCGTGAAGGGCCCGACCGCCGGTTGGTCAAGTGCCTCGGCCGCCGCCGGGGGCGGGGGCTTGGACTCCTGGCCGGCGCCGGATCCGGTGATCTGCCCTGACTTGCCGGCGGACGGGGGCAGAGCGGTCTGCTCACTGGGCGGAACCTTGGCGAAGTAAAGCGCCACCTTGGCGTCGGGGATTTGGGTGCGGTCGAGCTCGAAGACCCCGAACGAGTAGCGGTTTGGGCCGGGATTGAAGACCTGCGAGGCGGGTGCCACGGCGAGTTGCGCCGGCCCGTCGGCGAGGTCGACCACCTCGCCCAGGGATCGGCCGTTGGTCGGAGGGAAATCGCTCTCCGGCGGCGCCGGGAGATTCCTGACCTCGGCCGTAGTCGAGGAGTCGGAGTCCGAGCCGCCGCAGCCGAGCGCGAGCGAACCCGCTGCGAGCAGGCATGCGACTGCGCCGGCGACTCGTGGGACGCGCACGTCGGCAATGTTATTCAGCGTCGAAACCCGGCAGGGCCCCGAGTCGCCGGCCTCGCGCGGCGGCGTACTAGGGTGGCGCGATCCTGAGAGCCTCGGAGAGGAGTGGAGTTTGGCTGAGCGTGCGGCACTGATCACGGGTGGGTCGAGCGGCATCGGACTGGCGATCGCGCGAGCGCTCGGCGAGGACGGATATGCGCTGACCGTCTCCGCCCGCCGCCCCGAGAAGCTGGAGGCGGCGGCGGCCGAGCTACGCGCCGACGGGCTCGATGTCGAGAGCATGGCGGCGAACATGGCCAGTGAGGAGGACGTGGTCGCGATTTTCGAGCGACACCGGCAGACCTACGGGCGCCTCGACGTGCTGGTCAACAACGCCGGGGTCGGGATCGGCCAGCCGATGGACCAGATCCAGACCAAGCACCTCGACATGCAGCTGGGGATCAACCTGCGGGCGCTGATCATCGGCACCAGGGAGGCGCTGCCGATGCTGCGCGAGGCCGGGGCCGAGCACGGCAAGGCACTGATCGTCAACACGGCCTCCATCGCCGGCAAGACCGGGCAGGCCTGGCTCTCGGTCTACGCCGCGACGAAGGCGGCGGTGATCAACTTCACGGTGGGGACGCAGAAGGAGCTCGGGGAGGCGGGGATCCAGTGCACGGCGCTGGCGCCGGGCTTCGTCGACACGCCGATGACCGAGTTCGTCAAGGAGCAGGTCAAGGCCGAGGAGATGATCCAGCCCGAGGACCTGGCGGAGGCAGTCCGCTTCCTGCTGCGGACGTCGCGCTACTGCTGCGTGCCGGAGATCGTCTTCACGCGGCCGGGTGAGGCCGTCGACTCGCCGTAGCTTCGCCGCGCCGGCCCGCGGGCGCGCCGACGCGAGGCTCTGCGTCGGCGGCGATCGTCGCCTCGAAGAGGTCGATGCCGCGAGGTTCGCGCGAACGCCGGCGGCGCGGGCGCAGGTCGCGTACGCGAAAGACGTCGCGCGCCGGCGGCGGCGGCGCGGCGCCATGCTGATCGGAGGGGCGGCTGGCGATCCCGCGCCGGCGGCGGATGCCGTCGGCGATCTGGACCAGCGACTCGCCCCCGGATTCGTCGCTGAGCAGGCTCATCTCGAGGTACGTGCGCAGGACTCCGATCTCGCGTCGGCTGGCCTGACGCGGGCGCCGGGCGCGGGTGAACTCGTCCCAGGCGCGGGCGAAGGAGGGAAAATCGGTACGACCGCCAATGCGGTGGGCGGCGAGCATCGGGCAGACGCCACCGCCGCGGTCGGTGTAGGCGCCGACGATGATCTGGTTGGAGGCGATTCCGGCCAGCATCGCTTCGCGGGTGTGCCGGGGCAGCAACTCGACGGAGGTGCGCAGGCGTTGGGCTCGGTTGCGGCGCCTCGGCATCGGAGAATGGATAGCGCCCTCCCCGTCCGTGTGGAAGAGAGCGGCGCCATCGCATGAGAATTTTCATCCCCGCGGGAGCGCCATGAGCGGCGCTGGGAGAACCTTCCTGGTCGCGGCGTTCGGCGACCCCGGACATGCGTTTCCGGCGATCGCCCTGGCGCGGGCGCTGGACGCGAGGGGCCATCAGGTGGTCGTTGAGAGCTGGGAGCGGTGGCGCGAGGCCGTCGAGGGGTGCGGGCTGGGCTTTCGAGCCGCCGAGAAGTACCGGGTCTTCCCGCCCCCGAAGCCCGATTCGACCGATGGAGCGAGCGCCGCCGACGCCGCCCTGGCGCTAGCGCCGCTGCTGGAGGAGCTGCGCCCGGATGCGGTGGTTAGCGACATCCTCACCCTGGCGCCGGCCCTTGCGGCCGAGGTCGCGGGGGTGCCGCGGGCAACGCTGATTCCGCACATTTATCCGGTCCACGAACCGGGCCTGCCGTTCTTCGCGGTCGGCGTGCAACCGCCCCGGACTCCGGTCGGGCGAGCGATGTGGCGGGCCGGGCTGCCGATCCTGGAGACGGGGCTGCGGCGGGGACGCGAAGAGCTGAACGCCCAGCGATCGCGACTCGGCCTACCCCCACAAGCTCACTTCCACGGCGGCATCAGCCGCGAACTGGCGCTGGTGGCAACCTTTCCTCAGCTCGAGTACCCGCGGCCGTGGCCGCCGGGTGTGAAGGTGACCGGCCCGATGGCCTTCGAGCTGCCTTACGCCGACATCGAGTTGCCGCCGGGAGAGAATCCACTGGTCCTCGTTGCGCCGAGCACCTCGCAGGATCGCGACAACCGGCTGGTGCGGACGGCGCTGGAGGCGCTGGGGGAAGAGCCCGTGCGGGTGGTGGCGACGACCAACCGGGTCGAGGTGCGGGAGCCGATCGAGGTCCCGGCCAACGCAGTGCTCGTCGACTGGCTGAGCTACAGCCAGGTGATTCCGGCGGCATCGCTGGTCGTCTGTCACGGCGGCCATGGAACCGTGGCGCGGTCGCTGGCGTTCGGTGTGCCGGTGCTGGCCCTGCCCGCCGTCGGCGACATGGCGGAGACGGCGGCGCGAATCAGCTGGGCCGGGGTCGGGCGCTCGATCCCCTGGCGGCTCTGCCGGCCCGGGCCGCTGCGCTGGGTGGTGCGGGAGATGCTGGGCGAGCCGTCGTTTGCGGCCCGGGCAGGCGAGTTCGCGACGTGGTCGCGGGAAAACGACGGCGCGGTGCGGGGTGCGGAGCTGGTGGAGAACCTCGTCGCGGCCGGCTGACCGTGCCCTCCTTACAATGGCCCTCGCCCGCTGTCTGTCACAAGGCAGACCAAAGATCCCCCGTGATGTAACGGCAGCATGACTGACTGTTAATCAGTTCGTGGTGGTTCGAATCCACCCGGGGGAGTCTTCGTAACGAATCTCCTACGGCACCACCTCCACGGCGCCACACTCGACCTCCGCGTGGCAGTTGCCGCAGAGCAATACGCACTTGGCCGCCTCCTCGCGAAGCTCGGCAAACGAGCGGGTGCAGCCTCGCATCGAGAGCGAGAAGCTTTTGGTCTCCGGGTCCAGGTGGTGGAAGTGCAGCGCTCCGACAAAGCGGTTGTATCCACATAGGCGACATCTGCCCCCCGCTTCCTCCACCAGGCGCCTCTTCGCTCGTCGTCTCCAGGCCGCGACCCTCTCCGAGCGGCATTTCATGCATCTGTAGGACCCGCGGTTCTCGAGGACGAACATCGTCCTGCCGTGATGGGAACAGTGCATCTCGATGTGGCGAAGACCCAGCTGCTTGGCCTGTCGGGCTTCTTGCCGACGCCTGCCTCCGGTGGCTTCGAGCCCGTACCGGCTGAGCCAATATCGAATCGTCGTGACTCCACGATCGAACTCCTGGGCCATCTCGGAGAGGGTCAGGCCCTCGTCAAGGGCCGCCTGAAGCAGCTCTCGGTCGAGCTCTCTCCGCGCCGAGTGCCTTTGAGCGCCATTTGCGCTGAGGCCGCATTTGCTCAGGTGATGGCTGATCGTCGAGGGATGCTTCCCAGCCCGCTCGCCGATCTGATCTAGCGACATCCCCATCGCCAGGCACTCCTCCAGAAAGCTCTTGTCCATGCGGGAAGTGTCCCGCAGGGGTCGGACGGAAAAGCGAACGTGTGTTCCCTTTCAAGGTCAGCCCTGGGCGACGAGCTGCAGCGTCTCCGGGTCAAGCCGCACGGGCACCTGGAAGCAGGTCGGAGGGCACTCGGGGCCGTTCGGCTGCGCCTTGCGGACGGTGGCCTGAACTGTGCTGCGCCGCAGCACCCTGTCGCCGCCGCCGTAAATGATCATCCTCACCTCGACCTGCTGGCCGTCCCGCAGCCCCTCGTCGGTGAGGTTGACGAGGTCGATACGCGAGAGGTCGTAGGTGCGGCAGGTCGAGTCAAGGCAGAGCTCGATCCGCTGCGCCGCCGGCAGACCGCTCTTCAGCGGCGCCAGGTCGAGGAACAGGCCCGAGTCGCAGCCGATCTCCGTGCAGGCGACCGGCGGCGCATCGGTCCCGGCGTCGAAGCTTGGCTCCTCCTTCTCGCCGCAACCCGCGAGCACGGCCGCCGCGCAAACGCAGAGCAGCAAAAGCCTCCGCAACGTCACCAGGCGACCTGCTCCGCCCGCGCGATTCGCTCCACCAGCGCCGCCCGCTCGCGGCTCAGCTCGGCCCGCTTCTCGTAGTCGCCGCTCTCCCCCGCCTCGCCGATCCGGGTTTCGATGCGACGCTGCTCGAGGAGCATGAAGTTGAGCTCCATCGCCTCCGCCGAGGCGGGCTCGGTACGGGCAGTCATCACCAGCTCGGTGACCACGGCCGCCAGCTCGCGGTCGTCGTGGGGAAGCTGGCCGGTCGGGTCTTCGAGGTGCAGCCGCAGCCACTCGCGCGCGCGGGCGCCGGTGGCCGAAAGGTGATCGCCCGACAGGCGCTCCAGGTACTCCGCCCCCTCCCCCGGCAGGGCCACGCACATCGCCAGCAGCGCCCGCTCCCGCCGCTCGCGCGAGGTCAGCTCCGCCGGCCGTTCAACCGGCTCGTCGGCACCAGACGGCACGAGGGAAACCCGATCCTCGCGCGGCGGCGCGGTCGGCGCCGCAGCCACCTTCCCGACCACCATCGAAGGCTCCAGGTCGAGCCGCTCCGCCACTCGCCGCACCAACTCGTCGCGGCTCGCCGTCTCCCCCATCTGCGCCAGCACCGGCGCCACCTCGCGCAACCCGCGGTCGCGGTCGGCCGGCGATGCGACGTCGACCCCTGCCAGGACCAGGTCGACCCGGAACTCGGCCAGCTCCACCGCCCGCTCGACCAGGTCCCTGAACCGCTCCACCCCGCCGTCCGCCGCCAGCATGTCCGCCGGGTCCTCGCCGGACGGCATCGCCGCGACCCGGATCCGCATCTGCCGGCCCGCCGCAACCCGCTGCGCGCGCAGCATCGCCTCCTGGCCAGAGGAGTCGGCATCCAGCGCCAGCACCACTTCTTCCACCATTCCCGACAGCGCCGCAACCTGGTCCTCGGTGATCGCCGTGCCCATCACGCCGACGGACTCCGCGACGCCGCCCTGGTGAAGCGCCAGCACGTCGGTATAGCCCTCGACGACGACCGCCCGCCCAGCCGACGCGATCGGCCCCTTCGCCCGCTCAATCCCGTAGAGCATGCGGCTCTTGCGAAACAGCTCCGTCTCGGCCGTGTTGACGTACTTCGCCCCTTGCTCGGCGCGCATCGCCCGGGCCCCGAACCCGACCACGCGACCGCGCCGGTCGCGGATCGGGAACATGATCCGGGACCGAAAGCGGTCGTACTCGCCCCCACGCCGGCCGCGCTGAACCAACCCCGACTCGCGCAGCTCGGCGACAGAGAAGCCGGCTCGCTGGCCCCGCGTCAGCACCTGATCCCAGGCGCTCGGCGCATAGCCGACCCCGAACTCGCGCAGCACTTCCTCCCCGAGACGGCGCTCAGCCAGGTAGTCGCGCGCCTTCGCCGCCTCGCTCGACTCCCAGAGGTAGCTGGCATAGAAGGCGGCCGTGCGCTCCAGCAACTCGCCGGCCCGCGCCCGCTGGCGCCGCCGGGCCTCCGCACGTGGGTCCTCCTGCTCGCGGACCAGCTCCACGCCGCTGCGCTCGGCCAGCATCTCCACCGCTTCGCTGAAGCCGATCCCCTCCTTCTCCTGCACGAACGAGAAGACGTCGCCACCGACCTGGCAGCCGAAGCAGTGGTAGAGCTTCTCCTGCGGGTCGACCGAGAACGACGGCGTGCGCTCCTCGTGAAACGGGCACAGCCCCAGCCAGCGGGCCCCCTGGCGCCGCAGGTCGGTGTGGGCCGAGACCACCTCGACGATGTCGGCCGCCTGCCGCACCCGGTCGATGCTGTCCGCGGAGATCTTCGCCATCGCCATCGAGCCTAGGGGTCCGCGCGGCCGCGGGCCTAGAACCGCGCCTCCTCGGGCACCGCAAGGTCCTTGAAGGCCGCGATGCAGTAGCGGTCGGTCATCCCGGCGATGTAGTCGGTCACCCGCTCGCACGCGTCCGCCCCGGGCTCCCAGCCGGGAACCTCCTCGGGGTGGGCGAGGTAGTGGTCGAAAAGGGCTCTCATCGTGCGCTGGACCCGCTGGTGCTCGCGTCGCGCCGCCGGACCCAGGTAAACGCTGTCGAACATGAACTTCCGCAGCCGCAGCATCGCCCCGCCCACCTCCTCGCTCTGGACGATGTCCCCGGCCGCCGCCGAGCGCTCGACTATGTCGAGCACCAGCGTGTCGATCCGCCGCGAGCCGGTTGGGCCGAGCAGCTCGATCTCACCCTTCGGCAGGTCTCCTTCGGCGAGGATCCCGGCCCGCAGCGCGTCGTCGATGTCGTGGTTGATGTAGGCGACGCGGTCGACGAGCTTGACGATCCGCCCCTCCGGCGTCGCCGGCTTCACCGGGCCGGTGTGGTTGAGGATTCCGTCGCGAACCGGCTCGGTCAGGTTCAATCCCCCGCCGTTTCGCTCCAGCACGTCGACGACCCGCAGCGAGTGCGCGTTGTGGCGGAACTCGCCGTCGCATCGCTCGCGCAGCGCCGCGTCCAGCGCCTCCTCGCCGATGTGCCCGAACGGTGGGTGGCCGAGGTCGTGGCCGAGGCCGATCGCCTCGGTGAGGTCCTCGTTCAGCCCCAGCGCCCGGGCCACGGTCCGGGCGATCCCGCAGGCCTCCAGCGTGTGCGTGAGGCGGGTCCGGTAGTGGTCGCCTTCGGGGGCGACGAAGACCTGCGTCTTGTGCTTCAGGCGCCGGAACGACTTCGAGTGCACGATCCGGTCGCGGTCGCGCTGGAACGGGGTCCGCACGGCGCTGTCGGCCTCCTCGCGCCGGCGCCGGGCCGGGTAGGAAGGGGTTCCAAGCGGCGAGAGGTGCTCTTCCTCGACGGCGCGCACCCGCTCCTCCAGCGCCCCCGGGCCGGCTGTGACCGGGTCGCTCACCGGCCGCCCCTCACGCGATCGCCGCCTGCGCCGCCGCGAGGCGGGCGATCGGGACCCGGTAGGGGGAGCAGCTCACGTAGTCGAGGCCGATGCGGTGAAAGAAGCGCACGCTCTCGGGGTCGCCGCCGTGCTCGCCGCAGACGCCGCAGGTCAGCTCCGGGTTCGCCGCCCGGCCGCGCTCGGTCCCGATCCGCACCAGCTCGCCGACCCCGGGCGCGTCGAGGGTCTCGAAGGGGCTGCGGTCGAGGATCCGCCGCTCCAGGTAGGTGGGGATGAAGCTGCCCTCGACGTCGTCGCGGGAGAACCCCAGCGTCGTCTGGGTGAGGTCGTTGGTGCCGAAGCTGAAGAAGTCGGCGTGGGCGGCGATGCGGTCCGCGATCAGGCAGGCTCGCGGCAGCTCGATCATCGTCCCGACCGAATAGGGGACCTCGGCCCCTGCCTCGCGGCACGCTTCGTCGGCCGCCGTCACGACCACCTCTCGCAGGGCTGCCAGCTCGGCCTCGTAGGCGACCAGCGGCAACATGATCTCCAGGCGGGGAGCGTCCCCGGCCCGGGCGGCTTCGGCGGCGGCGCCGATCAGCGCCCGCACCTGCATCTCGTAGATTTGCGGGAAGAGGATCCCGAGCCGGATCCCCCGCGTCCCCAGCATCGGGTTGGCTTCCTGGAGGTCCTCGACGATCTCCGCCTCCCGCTGTGCGGCCTCGCGCTCGCGATCCTCGCCGTCCGCCTCCAGGTCGCGGAGGCGATCCTGGAAGTGCTGCAGGGGCAGGAACTCGTGCAGCGGCGGGTCGAGCAGCCGGATCGTCACCGGCTGGCCCCGCATCTCGTGCAGGATCGCGGTGAAGTCGCGCTGCTGCAGCGCCTCCAGCTCCTTCAGCGAACGGCGCAGGTCCGCCTCGGCGGCATCGAGCTCCTCTGTCTCCCCTTCTCCTTCGTCCTCCTGCTCGGCGCGGATCCGCGCCCGGCGCCAGCTCTCGGCGGCGATGAACATCCCCCGCACCAGCTCGCCCCGGTCCTCGCCGAAGAACATGTGCTCGGTACGGCAAAGGCCGATCCCGGCGGCGCCGAAGTCCCGCGACTTGGCGGCGTCGCGGGCCGAATCGGCGTTGGCGCGCACGCCGAGGTCCCGCAGCTCGTCGCACCAGCCGAGGACCTCGCGGAAGTCGTCGCCGATCTGGGGGTCGATCAGCGGCACGTCGTCGAGGGTCACCGCACCGCTGGTCCCCTCGATCGCGATCCGGTCCCCGACTCCCAGCTCGGTCCCGTCGACACGGACGACGCCGGCACTCTCGTCGATGGCCACCGCCGACGCACCAGCGACGCAGGGCCTGCCCATGCCGCGCGCGACCAGCGCCGCGTGTGAGGCCTTGCCCCCCTCGGAGGTGAGGATGCCGCGGGCGGCGTGAAAGCCGGCCACGTCGTCGGCCTCGGTGAAGGGCCGGACGAGGATCACGTCCTCGCCGTCGGCAGCGCGGCGGATCGCGTCGGCGGCGCTGAGCGAGATCGCCCCCTTCGCGGCTCCGGGCGAGGCGGCGATGCCGCGGGTCAGCAGCTGGTATTCGAAGCCGGGGTCGAAGACCGGGTGCAACAGCGCCTCCAGCGTTTCGGCATCGATTGTCAGCAGCGCCCGCTCGCGGTCGAGCAGCCCCTCCGCAACCGCATCGCGGGCGAACCGGACGGCTGCCTGCGCAGGCCGCTTGGCGTTGCGGGTCTGCAGCAGGTAGAGCCGTCCCCTCCTCGACCGTGAATTCGACGTCCTGCATGTCGCCGTAGTGGCGTTCCAGCCGGCCGAGGATCTCCAGCAGGTCGGCGTGCAACTCCGGCATCCGCTCCGCCAGCTCGCCGAGGTCCTGCGGGTTGCGGGTCCCGGCGACGACGTCCTCCCCCTGCGCGTTGACGAGGAAATCCCCCGACGGCTGCGGCGCCCCGGTCCGCTCGTCGCGGCTGAAGGCGACCCCGGAGCCCGAGGTCTGACCCTTGTTTCCGAACACCATCTGCTGCACGTTGACAGCCGTACCCCACTCATCGGGTATCCGGTTCAGTCGCCGATAGGTGACCGCTCGCTCCCCCCGCCAGGAGTCGAAGACGGCGTCGATCGCCTGTTCGAGCTGGCTGCGCGGATCGGCCGGGAACTCCTCACCGGTCTCCTCGGTGAAGATCCGCTCGAAGGATGCGGTCAGATCGCGCAGGTCCTCAGCGTCGAGGCCGGTGTCCTCGTCGGCCCCTTTTCGCTGCCGCGCCTGCCGCAGCTCCGCCTCAAAGCGCGAGCCCGGGATCCCCCGCACAACGTTGCCGAACATCTGCACGAATCGGCGCCGCGCGTCGGCGGCGAACCGCTCGTTGCCCGTCCGGGCGGCCAGCCCCGCAGTCGAGCCCTCGTTGAGGCCGAGGTTCAGCACGGTGTCGAGCATCCCAGGCATCGAGACCCGGGCGCCGGAGCGGACCGAGACCAGCAGCGGGTCCTCGGGGTCGCCGAGCCGCTTGCCGACCCGCTCCTCGAGCCGCGCCAGCGCTTGATCCACCTGTTCGGCGAGTCCGGGCGGTTGCTCGCCGCCGCGCATGTAGGCGACACAGGCCTCGGTCGTGATCGTGAACCCGGCCGGGACCCGCTCGGGACCCAGGAACCTCGTCATCTCGGCGATGTTGGCGCCCTTGCCGCCGAGCAGCTCCCGCATCTCCCGCGAGCCCTGGTCGAAGTCGAAGACCCAGGAGGCGGCGGGGTGGTCGAGGTTCACCGTCTCTGGGGCGGTCAATGTCGACCACCGTCGGCGGCGGTGCTGGTGGCGCTCTCCAAGTGGCGATCCTCTCCGCGGTCGATTCTATGAGCCGCTCCCATGGCAGCCGGGATAGGCTGGCGGCCGTGGCCCAGACCGCCCTCGTGACCGGCGCCTCGTCGGGAATCGGCGAGCAGTTCGCCCGCCAGCTCTCGGGACGCGGCTACGAGCTGCTGCTCGTCGCCCGCCGCACCGATCGCCTCCAGCGACTGGCCGACGAGCTGCCGACGAACGCCGAGGTGATCGGCTGCGACCTCGCAACCGAGGCCGCGCAGCTCCCGGACCGGGTCGCGGCGCTCGGCGCCGAGGTGGACCTGCTGGTCAACAACGCCGGCTTCGGCGCCCGCGGTCGGTTCCTGGAGATCGAGCCGCAGCCCCAGGCGGAGATGGTCCGGGTCAATTGCGAGGCGGTCGTGATCCTGACCCGCTCGCTGCTGCCGGCGATGGTCTCCCGCGGCCGCGGCGGCGTCATCGTCGTCGCCTCGACGGCCGGGATGCAGCCGCTCCCCTACGAGAGCGTCTACGCCGCCAGCAAGGCCTTCGCGCTGCACTTCGCGGAGGCCCTGCACGCGGAGCTGCGCGGCAGCGGCGTCCGCGTTCTCGCCGTCAACCCGGGCCCGGTTCCGACCGAGTGGCAACAGGTGGCCGGCTACGACGAATCGACGAACACGATGCCCGGCGCGATCAGCCCCGAGCAGGTCGTCGCCGAGGCGCTGGCGGCTTTCGACAAGGGCCGGCGCTCGATGGTCCCGGGGCGCACCTTCCGCTGGATCATGCGGGGCTCGAAGCTGGGAACGCGGGGCGTCAGCCTGCGAATCGCCGAGCGGATCTACCGGCCCTCCTCCTGAGCCGGCGCTCAGGCCGCGGCGCGCAAACGGACGTGGGCGTGGTGCTCCAGCGTCTCCGACACCGCCCGCTCAACCTGGCGCAAGGCGCGCTCGTCGGCCACCGGGGCCTCCGAGAGCGGCTCGGCCAGCGAGTCGACCATGAACCGATGCGCCTCCGGGCCGAGCTGGAAGGCGCCCCGTTCGCAGCTCGCGCAGACCACTCCCCCGGCCGCCCCCGAGAAGCCGGCCAGGTGCTCGGCCTCGCCGCAGCGGGCACAGGAGGAGAGCTCGGGCGAGAAGCCGGCCGCGAGCGCCAGCTTGAGCCGAAACGACAGCGCCATGTTGAGGCCGGCCGAATCGGCCTGCGGGGCCTGATCGAGCAACGACAGATAGCGGCAGAGCAGGTTGTAGGCGGCGGGGTTGGGCTCGACCGAGTCCAGCAGCCGCAGCACCGCGTCGCAGGCGCGCGCGGCGGCCCCGATCGCGGGGCCCGAGGAGCGCAGCCGCGGATAGCCGTCGAGGGTCGCCGCAGCGGTGACGGTCGCCAGCTCTCCACGGCCCTCGTGCAGGACCATGTCGAGCCGGAAGAACGGTTCCAGGCGGCCGCCGAAGCGCGAGCGCGGCTTGCGGGAGCCCTTGGCGATCGCTCCGATCCGCCCCCGCGCCACCGAGTAGAGATGCAGGATCCGATCCGCCTCCGCGTAGCGGATGCTGCGCAGGACCACCGCTTCGGTCTTGAACGTGCCGGGCACGACCAACGAGCATGATTCACCGAGCGGACGCGAACAGCGAACTGTGTCCCGTTTACCCCGCTGGGAGACGGTCAGGGGACACAGTTCGCCGGCGAGAGCACGGAGGTCGCCCCGATCAGGAGGAGCGGACGGCGTCGCGGATCGCCGTCGCAGTGAGGGTCGCGGCCACGGTGCCGACGGCCAGGGCCGTAAAGCGGTCCTCGTGGGGCGGGCCCGAGGAGAGACAGAAGGCGACGTCCCCGTCGACGTCTGAGAACACCGGGTCGACGGCTCGCGCGACGCCGCCGCCGGCCATGCGGGCTATCCGGGCGCAGGCCGAACGGTCCAGCCCGGCGTCGGTCATCACGCAGACCAGGGTCGTGTTTCGCTCCTCGAGGCGACTCCAGTCGGGCGGAGTCGACATCGCCGCGATCCAGCCGGCACTGGAGAGCGTCGCGCCGTCCTCGCCCCGGGGACCCGCCAGCACCGAGCCGTCCTCGTCGAGCACGTCTCCGAAGGCGTTGACGACCGCCAGCACGGCGACGACCTCTCCGCTGCCGGTCGTGGCGGCTGCGAAGCCGACCCCGGCCGCTGTCGCCGCCTCGCGGCCGAGGATCTTGCCGACGGCGGCGCCGCTGCCGGCGCCGACCCGGCCACGCTGCGGAATTCCCTCGGCCGCCGCCTCGCAGGCGGCATAGCCCTGCTCGGGTCCTGGCCGCACGGCGGGGTCCCCCGCCGCAAGGTCGTAGATGACCGCCGCGGGAACGATCGGGACGATCCCTCCCGGAGTCGCGTGTCCCCGGCCCCGCTCCTCGAGCCAGCGGGCGACGCCGTCGGCGGCGGCGAGCCCGAAGGCGCTGCCCCCCGAGAGCAGGATCGCGCTGGCCTCGTGGGCGCCCGCGAACGGACCGATGACGTCGGTCTCCCGCGTACCCGGCCCGCCGCCGCGAACATCGACCCCGCAGCGCGAGCCGGGCGGCGGAATCACAACCGTGCAGCCGGTCTGGGCGCCGCGATCGGTCCAGTGGCCGATCGAAAAGCCTGCCGGGGCCGCGATCTCAGCCACTTCGTGCCCCCGTCCGGCGGGCCGGACTGCGCCGGCGGCGCAATCTGACCTGGCATCCGGGGCAGTAGTAGGTCGAGCGACCACCGACGACGATCCTGCGGATCTCCCTTCCGCAGCGGGGGCAGTCCTTCCCCTCCCGGGTGTGAACGAGGAACTCGTCCTGCATCGACCCCGGCTCGCCGAGCGCATCGCGGTAGTCGTCGATCGAGGCGCCGCCGCCTTCGATTCCGGCCCGAAGCGCCGCGATCACCCCCTCGCGCAGGGCCTCCACGTGCTCGGCTCGCAGCGAGCCGGCCGGCGAGAGCGGATGCAGCCGGGCCCGGAAGAGCGCCTCGTCGGCGTAGATGTTGCCCACCCCGGCAACCCCCGACTGATCGAGCAGGAACGACTTCAGCGGCACCCGGCGGCCGGCGGCCATCGCGGCCAGGGCCTCGTTGGTGAAGCGGGCCGAGAAGGGCTCGACCCCGAGCCGGCCCCGGAAACGCTCCTCCAGCGCCGCCGTGTCGAGCAGGAACGCCTCCCCGAAGCGGCGCGGGTCCGTGAACCAGAGCTCGCGCCCGTCGTCGAGCAGAAACTGAGCTCGTAAATGCGGCGGGTCCTCGCCCCCGGCGGCGCGGACGCGGGAACGAGCGCGCGTCCGTATCTGATTCTTCGCGCACGAGTGGGAGCCGAGCAGCCGCCGGTTTATTCAGCAGGAGGTTGCCGGTCATACGCAGATGCATGACCAGAGTCTCGTCTCCTTCGAGCGCCATCAGCAGGTACTTGCCGCGCCGGCCCAGCCCCTCGATCTCCCGCCCCGCGATCGCACCCTCCAGCTCCGCCGGCGCAATCGGGCGAGACCAGCGGGGGTCGAGGATCTCGAGACGCTCGATCCGCCTCCCGACCAGCTCCGGCTCGAGCTGGCGGCGGATCACCTCGACCTCGGGCAGCTCGGGCACCTACTCGACCTCCCCCGCGTCGGGGGGCGGCAGCTCGTCGCCGAGCTCGATCGACTCCAGCAACGGCTCGAAGGCGATCCTGTTCGCCTCCCGGAACTGCCGCGGGCCCGCGTAGGCGTCGATCACCCACTCCACGGCGGGCGTGTAGACGTGCACTGCCCGGGTCTCGACCAGCTCTCCCGCGACCCGGCCGCGGCCGCGGATCTCGACCGCCGGCGCCCCGTCGACCTCGCCGATCTCGGAGCCCAGGACCAGGAACCCCGGGGCGCGGCGGCGCAGCGAGGAGATCAGCCGTTGCCGCGAGGCCTCGACGCTCGCGGAATCCATCGCCAGGTCGCGGCGCGGATAGCCGTAGACGACGAGGAGGGCACTGCCGGAGCTGAGCTGTGCGTAGCGAGGGGGCTCGGAGCCGATCGCGAGCCAGCTCTTCGGGTGCCGAAAGGCCACCGCGGACCCCTCGAAGCGGATCGTCTCGCCGCCGGCGCCGACCTGGTCGAGGTCGGCGGGCTCCGCGCGCTCGTTTCCACAACCGCCGGCGAGCAGCGCCGCGGCCGCGCAGGCCGCGAGGAGCGGGATGGCGGCTCTCACCCCGGCGAGGCTAGCGAGCGGCCGCGCGGGGGTGGGCGCGGAAGTAGACCGCCTTCAGCTGCTCCCCGGAGAGGTGCGTGTACATCTGGGTCGTCGAGATGTCGGCGTGGCCGAGCATCTCCTGGACCGCCCGCAGGTCGCAACCGCCGGCGAGCAGATGGGTGGCGAAGCTGTGTCGCAGGGTGTGCGGGCTCATCCGGTCCGCCAGGCCTGCGGCACGGGCGTGGCGCTGGACGATCTTGTAGAGGCCCTGCCGGGTCAGGGCCCCACCCCGGAAGTTCACGAACAGCTTCGATTCGGGCCGCTGGCGGACGAGCTCCGAACGGCCGCTGCGCAGGTACGCCTGCACCGCCGCCACCGCCTGTCGCCCGAGCGGCACCAGCCGCTCCTTGGAACCCTTGCCGCGGGCGCGAAGGAAGCCGTGCTGGAGGTCGACGTCCGAGAGCTCGAGGCCGATCGTCTCCGAGGCCCGCAGCCCGCACGCGTACATCACCTCGAGCAGCGCCCGGTCTCGGCGCAGCGCCGGGGAATCGCCCCGCGGCGCCGCCAGCAGGCGCTGGACCTCGGCGTAGTTGAGGACCTGGGGAAGCTTTCTCGCCCGCCGCGGAGCGGTCAGAGCGGCGGTCGGGTCCTCGTCGACCAGCTCCTCGCGACGGAGGTGCTTGTAGAAGGAGCGCAGGCAGGCGGCCTTGCGATGGATCGTCGAAGCCGAGCAGGCCGGGCGGCCATTGCCGGTCGCCAGGTCGGCGAGGAAGTCGGCGACATCGGTCGGCCTGGCCGCCAGTGCATCGCCCTTGCGCGAGGCGAGGAACTCGCCGAACTGCAGCAGGTCGGTCCGGTAGGCGTTGAGCGTGTTGCGCGAGAGGCCGCGCTCCAGCTCCAGGTAGGAGAGGAAGTCGAGCACGAGTCCCTCGAAGCGCCCGCCGTCCTCGCCGCTCGGCACTGTCGGCTGGGGCGGCGGCTTGACGGCAATCGCCATGCGGCCAGGTTCTCCCCGCCCGTCGGCATCCCTTGCCGCGCAATCAGCGATTCAGGGCGTCGCGCAGCAACAGCAGGCCGATCAGCGACTTCGCGTCGCTGCAGCGCGAGATCGTCGCCTCCAGCTCGCCGAGCGGGACCGGCACGATCTCCAGCTCCTCCCCCTCGTCGGGGTCGGGCTCGGTCTCCCGCAGCCCGGTGGCGAAGAACACATGGACCTCCTCGTCGGTGAACCCGGGGCTGGAGTAGAAGCGCTTGACGGGTCGCCAGTCCGACGCCTGCAACCCGACCTCCTCTTCGAGCTCGCGCTGGGCGGCCTGCAGCGGCGTCTCCTCGTCGACGTCGAGCTTTCCGGCCGGCAGCTCGAGCAGGTCGTCGACCCCGACCGCTTCGCGCCGCTGGCGAACCATGAAGAAGCGCTCCTCGTCGTGGGCGACGATCGCGACCGCTCCGGGGTGCGCGACGATCTCGCGCTCGCTGGTCGAGCCGCCCTCGGCCTCGAAGGAGTCGATCCGCAGCGTGACCAGCTTGCCCTCGAAGACGACCCTCGACTCGACCGGTTCCATCACCCGTCCCCCGCCCCGAAGCGGGCGACATCGGCGAGGGCGCGCCCCGACGCCAGCGCCGCCGCGAAGAACAGCCGGTCCTGCTCGAGGTCGCGGCCCATCACCCGGGTCGGCAGCCCGCTCGCCGCGTAGGCGTCGAGGTCTACCGGCTCTGTCCGCTGGTGATGTCGCGCGGGGATCTCAGCATCACCTCGACGACCTCCTCCACGGCTCCCGGCATCGGGACCTCGACTTCGCCCAGCAGCAGCTCCAGCACGGTCTTGGTGTGGTGGCTGAGCCCGAGGTGGCGCGAGCGCGGGTCGCCGCTCGACAGACGCGGCGAGACAAGCGTCGGCATTCCCAGCGCCAGCGCCGCGTGGGCATTGTCGAGCGCCGCCAGCCCGCCGTGACCGAGATAAGTGTCGGAGCCGATGATCCCGGGACCCGGGCCGACGACCGCCGCACCCCAGCCGAGCCGGTTCGCCGCCGCATCGAGCGCCCCGGCGACGTGCAGGGCCTCCTGCTCGCCGCCGTAGGCCGGCGCTGCGGTGATGTGCCCGCAGAGCAGGCCGAGGCCGCGCAGCTGCGCAACGTCTCGGGAGATCCGGCCCGGTAGCGCGCCGCCGGCGCTCTGCACGTAGCCGACCCGCGTCCCGGGCTGGGCCTGAGCCGCAGCCCAGGCCGCCGGCGCCAGGTGACCGTGCATCGGGATCACCAGCACCGGGATGCCGACACCGCGGTCCCCGACCTCCTCGGAGCGGCGCTCGACCGGGGCGACCGGGTGCTGGATCGGCGAGTAGTTCAGCTTCATGACGTGGGAATCGGCGCTGCCGCCGGCGTCGAGCCCGCGGGTCAGGTTGACGTGCACGAGGTCGAAACCCCCCGAGCCGAGGCCGAGGTCGAGCGCCTCGGTGTTGACGATCACCTCGTCGCCCTCCTGGACCTCGCCGACCATCGAGGTGTCCGCCCAGGCGGGACGGCGTTCGCCGTCGACCTCGACGGTCAACGGCACCAGCTCGACGACGACACCGCGCCGCAGCTTCAGCACCCGGCCTCCTCGGCGATCGCCTCGCAGACCTCGAGCATCAGGTCGAGGTTGCGGGCGGCGACGCTCTCCTGCGCGGTGTGGTTGCCCTCGGTCCCGTTCGCGAGCAGCAGGCAGTCGAAGCCGGCGGCGACATGGGCGTTGGCGTCGCTGCCCCCTCCCGTCGCGGCCCGCTGCGGCTCCACACCGGCCCGCCGCAGCCCGCGCTCGGCCAGCGCCAGCGCCGGCGAGGTGGACGGCGTCCGGTAGCCGCGGAACACCTCCTCGATCCGCACGTCGACGTCGCATCCGTGCTCGCCGGCACCCCACACGCAGGCCTCCGAAAGCGCGCCGACGGTCTCGGCCGCGCGGGCGGCGTCGATGCTGCGCGCCTCCCCCTCGACCCGGCAGCTACGAGGGATCACGTTCGTGGCCGTCCCTCCCTCGATCACCCCGACGTTCGCGGTCGTCTCCTCGTCGAGGCGCCCGAGCTGCATCGCCGCGATCGCAGCCGCGGCGGCTGCGATCGCGCTGTGCCCCGCTTCGGGCCTGATTCCCGCGTGCGCCTCGGCGCCCTCGAAGTCGGCGACGATCCGCTGGTAGGTCGGGGAAGCCGTGATCACCTCCCCGATCGGGGTCGCGTGGTCGAGCACGAAGCCGACTTTCGAATGCAGCGAAGAGGTGTCGAAGGCCTTCGCCCCGCGCAGTCCGTCCTCCTCGGCGACGGTGAGCAGGACCTCGATCCCGACCGCGCGCGGCTCGCGCGCGGCTCCTGCCAGCAGCTCGATCAGCACCGCCACCGCAGCCTTGTTGTCGGCACCGAGGATCGTCTCGCCCTCGCTGCGGTAGGCGCCGTCGGCGAGCACGACGTCGATCGGCCCGTCATGGGGGACCGTGTCGAGGTGGGCGGTGAACATCACCCAGCGATCGTCGCGGCCCGGCACCCGCGCCAGCAGGTTGCCCGCCCCCGCCCTGGCCGGACCGGCGGCGCCGTCCTCGGTCACCTCGACGCCGAGTTGGCGCAGCTCCGCCAGGACCGAGTCGGCGACCTCACGCTCGGAGCCGGTCGGGCTGGGAACCTCGCAGAGGCGGACGAAGCGCTCGTGGAGGCGCTCGGCGCTCACCCGGCAAAGGCTATTCGAGGTCCTTCGCGGCGGCCTCTGCCTCTTCATGGCTCGAGAAAATCTGCAGATCCAGGGCCCGCTCCTCGCGGAACCGGATCAGCCAGGCGAACGGCACGTCCATTTCGATCCCGCTGGCGCGACCGCGCAGGTGGACCCGGCCAAATGCGAGCAGCCATTCCTCCCCCACGTCGCGCATCTCCTCCGCCTCGAGCTGCCAGGACTCGAACTGCTCGTCGATGTCGCTCATGTAGTGCAGCACGCCTTCGGGCCCCCGGTAGGTGTGGCCGGTCATCGCCGAGCGGACGACGATGCCGGGATCTGTCCAGACGGGCACCTCGCGCGAGCCTGCGTTCCACTCCGCGAAGACCCGCCGGACGATCTCGCGGCGCCGGTCGCCGGCGGGGTTCAGACCGAGCGGCGGACGCCGATGTCGCCCGCCTGATCCCGCTCGAGCGCCTCGGTGCTGGCGATGGCGGGCCCGCGCTCGGCGGCCAGCCGCGCCGCGGCGCCGATGAACTCCCGGAACAGCGGCTCGGGGCGGTTCGGGCGCGAGTTGAACTCGGGGTGGAACTGGGAGGCGACGTAGAACGGGTGATCGGGAAGCTCGACCAGCTCGACCAGGCGCTCGTCCGGCGAGGTTCCGCCGCAGACCAGGCCCTCGTCCTCGAGCCGGCGGCGCAGCAGGTTGTTGACCTCGTAGCGGTGGCGATGGCGCTTATAGATGACCGCCTCGCCGAAGATCTCCCGCGCTCTGGTGCCCTCGTGGAGCTTGACCGGGTCGGCGCCGAGGCGCATCGTCCCCCCCATCTCGGAGACCTCCTTCTGCTCCGGCAGCAGGTCCACAACCGGGAACGGAGTCTCGGGGTCGAACTCGGCCGAGTTGGCGCCGTCCATGCCGGCCACCGAGCGAGCGAACTCGACCACCGCGATCTGCATCCCGAGGCAGATCCCCAGGTAGGGGATCGAGCGCTCGCGCGCGATCCGCGCCGCCGCCACCTTGCCCTCGATCCCGCGCTCGCCGAAGCCGCCGGGAATCAGGATCCCGTCCGCGCCCTGCAGCCGCTCGGGATCGAACTCCTCTGAGTCGACCAGCTCGACTTCGACCTCGACCTCGTGGTGAAACCCGCCGTGCTCGAGGGCCTCGATCACCGACTTGTAGGCGTCGGCGAGCTGGACGTACTTGCCGACCAGCGCAATCCGCACCGTGCCCTGCGCCGCGTCGGCGCGGCGGACCATCTGCTCCCACTCGGAAAGGTCGGGCGCCTCGCCCTCGACGCCGAAGTGGTCGAGAACGAGGTCGTCGACGCCCTCGGCGCGAAAAACCAGCGGCACCTTGTAGATGTTGTCGACGTCACGGGCGGAGATCACCGCCTCCTCGGGCACGGAGGCAAAGAGGGCGATCTTGCGGCGGATCTCGCGGTCCAGGCCGCCCTCGGAACGGCAGACGAGCGCATGGGGCTGGATCCCGATCCGCCGCAGCTCGTTGACGGAGTGCTGGGTCGGCTTGGTCTTCAGCTCCCCGGCGTGGCCGACATACGGAACCAGCGTCAGGTGCACGAACATGCAGCGCTTCGGCCCCAGGTCGGTGTAGAGCTGGCGGATCGACTCCAGGAACGGCAGCGACTCGATGTCGCCCACGGTCCCCCCGATCTCCGTGATCACGAAGTCGACGGCCTGCGACTCGGCGACGATCAGGATCCGGTTCTTGATCTCGTCGGTGATGTGCGGGATCACCTGCACGGTCGCCCCCAGGTAATCGCCGCGCCGCTCGCGCCTGATGACCGAGTTGTAGACCGCTCCCGCGGTCACGTTGGAGGCGCGCGACGTGTTCTCGTCGGTGAAGCGCTCGTAGTGGCCGAGGTCGAGGTCGGTCTCGGCCCCATCCTCGGTGACGAAGACCTCGCCGTGCTGGAAGGGGCTCATCGTCCCCGGGTCGACGTTGATGTAGGGGTCGAACTTCTGCAGCTGCACGCGGAAGCCGCGGCTGACGAGAAGCCGGCCGATCGAGGCCGAGGTGATCCCCTTTCCGAGGGCCGAGACGACGCCGCCGGTGACGAAGATGAAGCGCGTGTCTCCCTGGTTGGCTCTCGTCATCTGACCCTGCCGAGCGAGTCTAGCCAGCGCAGGGGCGGAAGCGATTCGATCGCCCTCGAGATCGACCGCACCTCGCCGTAGACGGTCAGCGCCGCGACCACCGCCAGCGCGATCAGGCGCTCGCCGTCACCCAACGTGGTCAGCAGCCAGACCCCGGCCACGGCGCCGACCAGGTTCGATCCCGTGTCGCCGAGCATCGCCCGCTCGCGCAGGGTGAACGCTGCCCCGACGATGATCGGCCCGCAGAAGATCCCCAGCAACTCGACCGGCTGCGCCGTCCAGGCCGCCAGGCAGAGGGCGCCGCCCAACAGGACCAGCCCCTTCTCCGCCCGCCCGGGCCGCAGGTCGAGCAGGTTGAAGAGGTTGGTGGCCAGGATCAGCAACAGCACGTCGGCCAGATAGCGCCAGGACTCCAGCCCCAGCCCGGAGACGACGTAAGCGGCCAGGGCGACAGCCCCGATCGCCTTGATTGCCCCGGTCGAGAGACGTCCGGCGCGAAGCGCGGCGGCATGGCCGCGCCAGCCGCGCGGCGTGTCAGCGACGTCGCCGCGGCCGAGGGAGTCGTCGAGGAAGCCCAGGAACGCGACACCGAGGACGTAGGTGATCCAGCGGCGCAGGTCTGGATCGAGCAGCTCCAGGTCGGCCCGGTCGTCGAGGAAGGCCAGCGGCGCCAGCGCCACCAGCGCCGCGGTGGCGAGCACGGCGCCGAGCGGAAATGCCAGCATGCGCCGCCGGTAGTTGCTGCGCACGAGGCCGGCGTCGATCAGCCCCCGCACACCGGCCGGGACGATCAGGATCGCCAGCGCGACCGAGACGGGCAGGCCAATCCACTCCATCCGGGATCAGCCGGCGCCGGCGCCGGAGTCTCGCTGAGAAGATGGCGGCGGCGCGGCGGGAGGTCCATCCGGCGCCGACGTCCCCGGTCTCGGCTCGAGCAGGTCCGGCAGCAGGCTGTCGGCAGTGTCCTTGGTTCCGAAGCTGCCCCGGGCGCCGAGCAGCGAGAACACCGTCGCCACCTGACCGGCCACCTGGTCGATGTTGTCGACGCTGGCGATGTCCCGCGACTGGAAGAAGGGGATCGAGGATGGATCCGCGTCCTCGTTCTCGACCCCCACGGCGACGACCCGGGTCGCGGTGGCCCCATCGATCAGCCCCGACTCCAGCCGTCCCGTTGCCACGCGCTCGGTGGAGTCGAGGTCGTCGGGCTGATCGCGAACGACGATCAGCGCGTCGATGTCACCGAAGGCCCCGCTGACCCGGGAGAAGACCTCGCTTTGCACCTTGTCCAGGAGCGCGCCGCCGACGACCAGCTGACGCCCGACCCCTGTCCCCAGCGCCTGCACGGTGTCGTTGTTGGTCTCAAGATCCGAGAAGCGCGTCCCCGAGAGCTCGCCGGCCAGGCCGCCGAGGTCCGGCGGCTCGCGAACCACGCCGACCGCCACCAACCTCGCTCCAGTCGGTTGCAGGGCATCCTCGATCTGAGCGGAGAGATCGCCGGACAAACCGCCCAGCGCGAGGATCCCGACCCGCTGCCCGTCGAGGCGATCGCCGACCAGCGCCGGATAGACGAGCTCGGAGAACTCGTTTGTCCGGGCGAGCTCCGACCCCAGCTCGGCGGCGCGCTCGCGCTCGTCGGCGAGGTTGCTGCTCAGGCTCTGCTCGAGGTTCTGGCGGGTGCTGGAGACGACGTCGTCGCCGAACTCGGCGCCGATCAGGATCCCGACCGCCAGGGCCAGGAAGACCGCGGTCAGCGAGGCGACGTGGTAGCGGGGGCTGTAGCCCATGCGGGTGGAAGCCTAGATCGCGAGCCCGGCCGAACCTTCGGGTCAGTCGATCCCGAGCCAGATCTTGATCTTCAGCCAGAGCAGCTCGAAGAGGTCGTCGAGCGCCGGCGAGGTGATCACGACGATCACCAGTAGGACCGCGAAGGCGAGCATGAACCATGCCATCGGCCCGAGGCTGAGGCCGGGGTTGTAGAGGCGGCTCACTCCTTTCGCGTCGACCAGCGTCTCGCCGATTCGCAGGCGGGTCAGGAAGGTCGAGGACATCCCGTCGCGGTTCTTGTCGAGGAACTCGATCAGGTTGAAATGGGCGCCGACGCTGACGATCAGCGCCGCGCCCTTCTCGAAGGCCATTAGCATCGCCACGTCCTGGCTGGTGCCCGCCGCCGGCACCACCTTGTGTTCGAGCGAGAGGTCGAGCAGCCGCTGGCGACCCGGCGCCCGGCCGTCGGGATAGGCATGCACGACCAGCTCGGCGCCGCTGCGAAGCGCCGTGTCGCTGGCCGAGTCCATGTCGCCGAGCACGATGTCCGGCTTCAGGCCCGCCTCGATCAGCGCGTCGGCGCCACCGTCGACCCCGATCAGAGCCGGGCGGACGTCGCGGATATAGGCGCGCAGCGCCTGCAAATCGCGCCGGTGCGTTGTGCCGCGGACGACGATCAGGACATGGCGGTCGCGGAAGTCGGTCCGCATCGCCGGGAACTGGATCGACCCGGTCAGCAGGTCTCCCTCCTGGCGGATGTGGGAGACAGTGTTCTCGGCGAATGCGGCCAGGGCGCTGTCGATCTGCGCGCGCTGGCGCTCGAGCTGGGTCGCCAGGTCGGCGGCGTCGAGGGTGGTTCCCCGCGCGACCTCCTCCCCGCCCCTGATCACCGTTCCGCCATCGATCGCGATCGGGTCGCCGTCCTTGAGGATCTCGAAGAGATCTGCGCCGGGGACGTCGATGAGGCGGATTCCGGCCCGGGCAATCAGCAGCGGGCCGGCGTTGGGATAGCGGTCGTTGGAGGATCGCGAGGCGTTGAGGACGGCCCGCACTCCGGTGGAGATCAGCTCCTCTGCCGCGATCCGATCGATGTTGGTGTGATCGATCACCGCGATGTCCGACGGTCGCAGGCGCTTGACGAGATGCTTCGTCTTGCGCCCGAGGCGGGCGGTCCCGTGGATCGCGCCCCCCTCGACGACGCCGTTGCGTCGCGTCAGCAGGGATCCGATGCGGCGGCGGCTGGCGGTTGCCACGCAGTGAGGTTAGGTCAAGCGTGGGCTGCTAGGCAGCGGCGAGCAGCTCGCGGGCGTGACGGGTTGCGGTGCGGTCGTCGCGCTCGGCGCCGAGCATGCGGGTGATCTCCGCCACCTTTTCCTCGCCTTCGACCTGCTCGACCTGCGCCCGGGCGGCGCCGTCCTCGACGCCCTTCTCGATTCGAAAGTGGGCGCCGGCCTGTGAGGCGACCTGCGGCAGGTGGGTGATGCAGACGACCTGGCAGCCCTCGCCGAGCGTGCGGAGCCGCTCGCCCACGACTCGCGCCGTGCCGCCGCCGACCCCGGCGTCGATCTCGTCGAAGACCAGCGTCCGCCCGCCGGCGCCCTCCGCCAGGCGGGTCAGCGCCAGCATGATCCGCGACAGCTCGCCCCCGGAGGCGGCGTCGCGCAGCGGCGCCGGCTCGAGTCCCGGGTTCGGCGCCACCCACAGCTCGACCGTCTCCAGTCCGTTGACGCCCGCGTCCTGCGGATGCGGCTGCAGCCGAACCTCGAGCCGCCCGCCCGGCATCGCCAGCTGCTCCAGCTCCGCCGCGACATTCTTTTCCAGTGCCTTCGCGGCGCGGATCCGTGTCGCGGAGAGCTTCTTGCCGAGGTCGTCGCGGTCGCGGGCAGCCGCGTCGAGCCGTGCCTCAAGCTCCGCCCCCTCTTCGTCGGCATTCTCGAGCCGTTCGATCTCGCGCCGGCAGCGATCGGCGTGAGCGAGCACCGACTCGGTGTCGCCGCCGTGCTTTCGCTGCAGGCGCTGGAGGGTCTCAAGCCGCTCTTCGACGACCACCAACCGGCCCGGGTCGGATTCGACCCGCTCCGTGTAGGCGCGCAGCTCCGAGCCGAGCTCGGACAGCTCGACCGCGAGGGCGGCGACGCGCTCGCCGAGGGCGTCGAGGTCGGCGTCGACGCCTTCCGTGGCGGTCAGGGCGCCCCTCGCCTGCGAGACGGCAGCGATCGCACTCGGCAGGGTGTCTTCCTCGCCCGCCAGCGCCGCGTGGGCGCCTGCCGCCGCTGAGCGGAGGCTCTCGCCGTAGCGGAGCCGATCGCGTTCGGCGGCCAGCTCGGAATCCTCGCCGGATTCGGGCGCCACGGCCTCGATCTCGCCAAGCTCGTAGCGATAGAGGTCGAGGTCGCGCTCCCGCGCCCCGTCGCGGTCGCGCAGCTCGGCCAGCCGGCGAGCGGCCTGCGCGTGCTCACGGTGGGCCTCGCGGTAACGGCGGCGGCGCTTCAGGTGCTGGGCACCGGCAAAGCCGTCGAGGACCTCGACCTGGGCCGAGGAAAGCGTCAGCCGGCGGTGCTCGTGCTGGCCATAGAAGGCGAACAGACGGCCCCCGAGCAGGCTGAGGTCGGCCGCGGTCGCGCTGCGACCGGCGATGAACGCCGCTGTGCGTCCCGAGGCCGAGACGCGGCGGCCCAGCACCACTTCCTCGGCTCCCTCGGGCAGACGGGCGGCGATCTCGGCCAGCTCGGGGTCGGCGAGCAACTCCGGCTCGAGGTCGAAGGTCCCCTCGACCCAGGCCTCGCCGGCGCCCGGACGGACGATCTGCGCGCGGGCACGGCCGCCCATCAACAGGTCCAGCGAATGAGCGAGGATCGTCTTTCCCGCCCCGGTCTCGCCGGTGATCACGTTGAGCCCGGCGCCGAGCTGCAACTCGGCCCGCTCGATCAACAGCAGGTTCTCGATCCTCAGCTCGCGCAACACCGTTCCCTGTCTAGCAGCGAGCGGCGACGGACTCGCCGTCCGGATTCGCTCAGACGGCGAGGTGGCCGAACTTCTCGCGGATCCGGTGGTAGAAGCTGGAGCCCGGCATCTGCGCCAGCCGCCCGACCCGGTCGCGAAACCGCACCTCGCCCTCGGCGCCCGGCGCCAGCTCGCCCAGCGGGTCGCCGTCGACCGCGATCTCGACCGGCTCGCGCCCGGTCGCGTTGCCGACGTGAAGAACCTCGCCGGGGGCGACGACGAGCGCCCGGGCGGTCAGCGAGTGCGGGGCGATGTAGCTGACCACGTAGCCCTCGACCCCCCAGGCCAGGATCGGGCCGTTGTTGGCGAGGTTGTAGCCGGTGGAGCCGGTCGGGGTTGCGGCGACGAGGCCGTCGCAGCGCACGTGGCCGACCTCCTCACCGGCGATCCGGTAGCTGAGCTCGGCGACCCTGCCGTGCGGGCGTCGTGCGAAGGTGACGTCGTTGAGGCCGACCGCCGAGCCCGACCCGGCCGTGACCTCGAGCCCGGGCAGCTCGATCGTCTCCAGCTCGCCGGCGAAAGCGCGCCGGATGCCCTCCTCCGCCTGCGAGCGCTCGACGGCGGCGAGGAATCCGACGGTCCCCAGGTTCACCCCGAACACCGGCACCTCGGTGCCGGCGAAGCGGCGCAGCGCGTAGAGGATCGAGCCGTCGCCGCCGAGCACCAGGCAGAGGTCGGGGCGCTCGGGCAGCTTGTCGACCTGTTCGATTCCTTCGACCTCGGGGCCGTGCTTGGCGGCTTCCTCCGGGGTGGCGACCAGCCGCCACGATGCCTCGCTCGCGACGGCCAGGGCGGTCGCGACCGCCTCCGCTGCCGCGGGAGGATGGGAGTGGGTTATCAGCGCCGCGGTCCGCCGCTCGTCGCTCACGGGTCGACCTCCAAGGCGGCCGCCTCGAGGTCGGCAACCTGCGGTCCTTCGCCGCCGCACCACACGAACGTCTCCAGGTTGCCCTTCGGGCCGGGCAGGCCCGACGCCGCCAGGCCGCGCGGCGGTAGCCCCAGCTCGCGAGCGGCCTCGGCAACGACGACGATCGCCTCGCGGCGATCCGCCGCCGAGCGAACCACCCCGCCTCGACCGACCCGCGCGCGGCCGAGCTCGAACTGCGGCTTGACCAGCACCAGCGCCTCTCCGCCGTCGGCGAGGCATCGCGCCATCGCGGGAAGCACCTTGCGAGCGGAGATGAAGGAGACGTCGATCGTCGCCAGGTCGGGCTCGAAGGGCAGGTCGGCCGGGACCAGGTCGCGGGCGTTCTGCCGCTCGAGAACGCTCACCCGCGGATCTTCACGCAGGCGGGCGTCGATCAGCCCGTAGCCGACGTCGACCGCCGCGACTCGCGCGGCGCCGTGTTGCAGCAGGCAGTCGGTGAAGCCCCCCGTCGAGGCGCCGAGATCGAGACCGCTGCGCTCCTCGACGTCGACGTTCAGCTCGGCAAGCGCGTTGGCGAGCTTCACGCCCCCGCGCGAAACGAAGCGCTGTCTTTGCTCGACGAGCAGGTCGGCGTCGGCGTTGACGAGCTGTCCCGGCTTCAGCGCGATCGGGCCGTCGGGCCCGACGCGGACCTCGCCGGCGCGCACCGACGCCGCCGCTGCGGTGCGCGATGAGAAAAGCCCCTGCTCAGCCAGGGCCCTGTCGAGGCGAACCTTGCTCACGCGCGAACGGTAGCGCCGCTCCGCCATGTGGCCTGAATGCCCCTACCGATGGATTCCAAGTTGCCTTTGACACGGAGTGCCGAGAGTGACCCCAGTCACACAAGAACCGCACATACGTTCGTAGCCTGAATTTCGATGACGGCAAGAGCGATTCCACTTTCCACGCACTCGGTGATCGAGATCCTCGCGGCGCCGGCGCTGATCGCAGCTCCATTCCTGATCGGCTTCGGCGCGCTGGCGGGGGGCCTCTCGGTCGCCCTCGGAGCGGTCCTGATGGGCCTTGCGATCTCGACCGCCACCGAGGAACGGACGATCCCGCTCAGCGCGCACGCGAGCTTCGACTACGCGATCGCTGCGCTGACGGTGTTGACCGGACTCGCCGTGGGCCTGTTTGGTCAGGAGCCTGCGGCAACAGCTTTCTTGGTCGGGTTCGGCACCGCACATTTGGTGCTGACCGCTTCAACGCGGTTCAGCGCCCGCGGTGCATAAAGAGCCCACCTACCTCCCACAGATCCACATATAGAGATACATATCTCTCCTCCCTGTAGTACCCCAGACGCCCCGCCCTCCCAGGCGGGGCGTCTTTTTTGCCGGCGGCGGGCCCCGGCTGTCTAGAGTTTCGAAACGCAGATGTCCGCACCTGTCCTCTTAGCTCTCGAGTCCGAGCCGGCAGCCTTGAGCGACGTCGAGCGGGAGCTGACCGAGCGCTACGGGAGCGACTATCGCATTACCTGCACCGGGTCTTCCGAAGAGGCGCTCAGGCTTGTCGAGCAGCTCGCTGAGGACGAGGAGGAGATGGCCTTGGTGCTGGCGGGTCAGTGGCACCCGGAGACGACCGGCTCCGAGCTGCTGGAGCGGGTTCGGCAATTGCACCCCCACACCAAGCGGGCACTGCTCGTGCCCTGGGGGGCGTGGGCGGAGCGCGAGACCGCGGAGGCGATCTTCGACTCCATGGCGGTCGGGCGGATCGACTACTACGTCCTCAGACCCTCCGACTCACCGGACGAGCTGTTTCACCAGGCGATCACCAGCTTCCTGCTCGAATGGACGAAGGCCAGGCGCACGGCCCCGCACACCATCCACATCGTCGGCGAGGAGTGGTCCGGCAGGGCGTATGAGCTGCGAGACGTGCTTCAGCGATGCGCGACTCCACACGCCTTCTGCCTGGCTGACTCGGCGAAAGGGCGAGAGCTGCTCGCCCTGGCAGGCCCCGGCGAAAAGCTTCCGATGATGGTCCTGCCCGACGGGCGAATTCTGAGTGACCCCACGAACCTCGAGATCGCGCAGGCCACGGGCAGCTTCGTCGACGTCGAGAGGAATGAATTCGACGTGATCATCGCCGGCGCGGGGCCGGCCGGACTCTCGGCAGCGGTCTACGGTGCCTCCGAGGGCCTCAACACCTTCGTCCTCGACGAGGGCGGGATCGGGGGACAGGCGACCTCGAGCTCGCAGATCCGCAACTACCTCGGCTTCCCGCGCGGGGTCACCGGCAGCCAGCTCGCCGAGCAGGCCTACGAGCAGGCCTGGGTCTTCGGTGCGAGCTTCGCGTTCATGCAGCGGGCGACGAGCCTCGAGCGGGTCGGGGACCGACTGTCGGTGACGATCGCCGAGGATTTGCGGGTAAACGCCCGAGCGGTGATCCTCACCACCGGCTCCAGCTATCGGCGCCTGGACCTACCGAGCCTCGAGGCTCTGATCGGCGCCGGGGTCTTCTACGGCGGGCCGGTCTCCGAGGGCCATGCGATGGCGGGCAAGGACGTCTACGTCGTCGGCGGCGCGAACTCGGCCGGTCAGGCCGCCCTCCATCTCGCCCGCTTCGCCCGCAGTGTCACGCTGGTGGTCCGGGCCGAATCGCTGACGATGTCGCACTACCTGCTTCAGCAGCTACAGGCGACCCCGAACGTCGAGGTGCGCACCGGCACCGAGGTGATCGGCGGCGGAGGCGACGGGCGGCTCCAGCACCTCGTTTTGCGAGACCGCACCGGCGGAGAGTCTGAAACGGTCGCGGCCGATGGCCTCTTCGTGCTGATCGGCGCCCGCCCCCACACCAACTGGCTTCCGGACGAGATCGCCAGGGACCCGGATGGCTATCTGCTGACCGGCGAAGACGTCGACGCCGGTTCCGGATTCCCGCTCGACCGGCAGCCCTTCTCGCTGGAGACGAGCATGCCCGGTGTCTTCGCCGCCGGTGATGTGAGGCAC
The DNA here is from genome assembly GCA_963793785.1 of uncultured Actinomycetes bacterium. Lineage (GTDB taxonomy): Bacteria > Actinomycetota > Thermoleophilia > Solirubrobacterales > 70-9 > CAWCBH01. The sequence goes on along the minus strand of CAWCBH010000003.1, from coordinate 969,872 downwards.
GGATCGGTCAAGCGGGTCGCTTCGGCTGTCGGCGAGGGCTCGATCGCGATCCAGCTCGTGCACAGGCTTCTCGGGGCCGAGGAGACCGGCGCCGGTCGGCCCTCCAGCGAGACGCCTGCCGCGTCGGCCCGCTAGCCCGGTGGGCGCCTCGCGCTAGCGCTTCTGCAGCTCGTGCACCTCGAAGACCTCGGGATCGCCGGCGGTCTGCACGCCCGGCCTTCTCCAGCGCCGGCAGCAGCTGCTCGCTGAACGTCCGCCACTGCTGCTCGGAGTCCCAGATCTCGCTGACCCGTAGGTCGCCGTCGCTGCCGAAGCAGACGTGCATGTCGAGCCCGTCCGGTGGCCAGGAGCCGGACCCTTCCATTCCGTTGCTCACCTCGTCGTACTTCTCCTTCGTCAGACCGGTCGGGCTGTAGCGAATGACAACACTCATCAAGGCCTCCTGGTTGGGATCACGACGACCGTATCCCGGCCTCCCGGCAGCCGTCAAGGCAGCCGGCGCTTCGCCGTTTGCGCAGCCGACGGCACGGGTAGATTGCTCGGCGAGATGACGATCGCCGCCGCAATATTTCCTGCTTGCCGCCGGAGCGATCCTCCGCTACGCGACCAACTTCGACATCCAGGACGTCGAGATGGACACGATCGGGCTGATCCTGATGATCGCCGGAGCGGCCGGGCTGGTCCTCTACTTCGTCCAGGAGGCGATCTGGTCCGACCGCGAGCGCAAGCGCGACCGCGTCGTCGAGCAGCCGGTCGAGCGGGAGCGGGTGGTCGAGCGGCCACCCGACGATCGCCGCTACTGAAGCGTGGCAGTCCCTTACCGACTGTTCTACCGGCTCGGCTTTCACCCCTGGGAGGACCTCGCCGAGCATCCTCCGTTCGCCGACAAGCTCGCCGAGCTCCTCGATCGTGAGGAGTCGGGACGCGAACCACCGTACGGCGCGGCCCTCGATCTCGGTTGCGGAAGCGCGGTGTGGGGCGTCAGGCTCGTCCAGCGAGGATGGGACGTCACCGGAGTCGATGTAGTCGAGCAGGCTCTGGAGCGTGGACGCGAACGAGCCCGGGATGCGGCCGTCGACATGCGCCTCGTCAACGCCGACGTGGCAAACCTGCAGTCCAGCGACGTCGGCAGCGGCTTTCGCTTGGTCCTCGACACCGGGACCTTTCACGGGTTGACCGACGACCAGCGCATGGCGATGGGGCGCGAAGTGACCGCGATCACCACCGACGATGCGAGCGTTCTGCTGGACGTCTTCGGGCCGCGCCGCCGCGGACCTTTACCGCGCGGCGCCAGCCGAGGCGACGTGGAGGCCGCATTCCCCGACTGGGCGATCACGGATGTGGAAATCGCCGACTCCCAGCCGGACGCGGTCGCACGATTCTTCCGGTTCGACGAACGCTTCTACCGGCTTCGCCGCCGGTGAGCTCACCGAGCCAAGCCGGCTGACAGATCAGCCCAGGACGGCCTGCGGGGACCGGGTCGCGGCGAGCACCCTTTCGGCCACGTCCTCGCCGGTGAAGCCGACCTCCTCGCGCAGAAGCGCCGGCTTCCCATGGGTGACGTAGCGGTCCGGTAGCCCGATTCGCAGCACCCTGGCGCGATCGTCGGGGCGATCGGCGAATGCGTCCTCGAGGTGCTCGAGCACCGCGGAGCCGAACCCGCCCGGCAGCACGTTCTCCTCGATCGTCACCAGGAGGTCGTGCTGGAGCGCCAGGCGCTCGACCAGCTCGGTGTCGAGGGGCTTGGCGAAGCGGGCGTCGGCGACGGTCGGGTCGAGGTCGTGGCCGTTGAGGACGTCGCGCGCGGCCAAGGCCACCTGGACCCCGTACCCATAGCCGACCAGCGCCACCTGCTCGCCCTGGGAGATCAACTCCCCGGTGCCGATCCGGATCGGCTGCGGCTCGGGCGGCAGCTCGACCCCCTCCGCCGCCCCGCGTGGGTAACGCAGCGCCGCGGGGCCCTGGTGAGCAATCGCCGTCCGCAGCATGTGGACCAGCATCGCCTCGTCGCGGGGGGCCATCAGGACCACGTTCGGCAGCGGCCGGAGGTAGGAGACGTCGAAAGCGCCGTGGTGGGTTGGACCGTCGTCGCCGACCAGTCCGGCGCGGTCCATCGCGAAGGTGACGTCGAGCTCCTGCAGGCAGACGTCGTGGATGATCTGGTCGTAGGCGCGCTGCAGGAAGGTCGAGTAGATCGCGCAGACCGGCTTGGCGCCCTGGAGGGCGAGGCCGCTGGCCAGCAAGACCCCGTTCTGCTCAGCGATCCCGACGTCGTAGTACTGCTCGGGCACCTCGTCGGCGAGCTTCTGCAGTCCGGTCCCCCCCGCCATCGCGGCGGTGATGCCGATCACCCGCGGGTCGCGGCGGGCCTCGGCCACGATCGCGTCGCCAAAGACCTGGGTGTACTGCGGCGGCGTGGCCGGCGCGGGCGGCTTCTCGAGGCGTTCGGGGGCGATCGAGTCGGGGGCGTCGGATTCCTTGACCGCGACGACCTTTCGCTTCGTGGCCGGCTTGCCGCCGACGATCGACCCGGGCTTGGCCGCATGCCACTTCTCCATCCCTTCCAGGCCGCCCTCCTCGGCCGGAGCGAAGCCCTTCCCCTTCACCGTCTGGATGTGGACGACCACCGGCCGGTCCGCCTCGAACGCCTCGTCGAGCGCCTTGCGCAGCGCCTTGACGTCGTGGCCGTCGATCACCCCGACGTAGGCGAGGTCGAGCTCCTCGAAGAGGAGCCCCGGCGCCCAGTAGGCCTTGATCGCCGACTTGATCTCGGGGCCGAGCCGCTCGATCCGCTTGCCGAGCCCGAGCGGCAGCTTCGTGAGCCTGTCCTCGACCCCCTCGCGGGCGTGGTAGAGGCGCGGGTTGAGTCGCACCCGGTTGAAGTAGCCCGAGAGGGCGCCGACGTTGGGGGAGATCGACATCCCGTTGTCGTTGAGGACGATCACGATCGGCGTCTGCAGGCCGCCGGCAGCGTGCAGCGCCTCGTAGGCGACTCCCCCGGTCAGGGCGCCGTCGCCGATCACGGCGACGACCTTGCCGTCGGTGCCGATGCCGTGGCGCATCGCCTCCTTGAGCCCGACCGCGTAGCCGACCGAGGTCGACGCATGCCCGGCGCCCATGATGTCGTGCTCGGACTCGAAGATCGAGCAGAACGGGGCCAGGCCCTCGTACTGGCGGATCGTCGGCAAGCGGTCGCGACGGCCGGTCAGGACCTTGTGCGGATAGGCCTGGTGCCCGACGTCCCAGAGGACCTTGTCGCGCGGGCTCTCCAGCAGGCTGTGCAGCGCGACCGCAAGCTCGCAAGTGCCGAGGTTGGCGCCGAAGTGACCGCCGATCTCGCCGATCACGTCGATGATGTAGGTGCGCATCTCCTGCGCTACCTGGGTCAGCTGCTCCTCGTCGAGCTCCTTCAGGTCCGCAGGGGACTCGATCCCGGGCAGCAGGGGCGGCGGGTTCTCGGCTTTGTCGTCTTTGTCGCTGCTCATTCGTGCCTCGTGAAGATGTACTCGGCGACCGCGCTCAGGTCGGTCGTCTCCCCGTTGGCCTCCGCCAGCGCCGCGGCGGCCCTTGCGTGGGAGTCGGTGGCCAGCTCGCGTGCTCGGTCGAGTCCAAACAGGCTGACGTAGGTGAGTTTTCCATGTCGCTCGTCGCTTCCGTGCGGCTTTCCGAGCTGTTCGTCGCTGCCTGTCACGTCGAGGATGTCGTCGACGATCTGGAACAGGACCCCGAGCTCATCCGCGAAGCGCCGGTAGGGAATTGTCTCAGGTTCGCTGAGCGCCTCGAGCTGGATCACGACCCCGACGCTGGCCGAGATCAGGCGTCCGGTCTTGAGGTCGTGCAGCGACCGCAGTTGCTCCGCGTCGAGCTCGCCCTGGGTGACGTCGACGTACTGGCCGCCGACCATCCCGTCCACCCCCGTCGCCGCGGCCAGCTCACGCAGTCCCGCCAGCACCCGCTCGGGCTCGCCGGGCTGCTCGCAGAACAGGCGCACGGCTTCGGCGAAGAGGCCGTCGCCGGCAAGAATCGCCACGTGCTCGCCGAACTTGACGTGCGAGGTGGGGATCCCGCGACGCAGCTCGTCGTCGTCCATCGCCGGCAGGTCGTCGTGGATCAGCGAATAGGTGTGGACCAGCTCCAGCGCGCAGGCAGCGGCGAGATAGCGCTCCGGCTCGCGGCCGAGAGCCCGGGCCGTCGCCAGCGCCAGCACGGGGCGGATCCGCTTGCCGCCGGCCAACAGCGAGTAGCGCATCGCCTCCTCGAGGCCCAAAGTCGCCGAGCCGGTTGCGAAACGCAGCCCACCCAGGTGCTCCTCGACCAGGCCCCGGAGGTCTTCGGGATAGGCGCTCACCGCGCCTCCTCGCCCGACTCGTCGCCCAGTCTGCGGTTCACCTCCTCGACCGCCTCGGCCGTCAGGTCTGCCGCCTCCCTGGTCAGCTCGGCGGCCTGCTCGTCCCCGGTGTCGGCGTCCCCGAGCGCCGCCGTGATCGCCTCCAGGCGCTCGGTGATCTCCGCCAGCCGGTTCACGCCACCTCCCCCGCCCGGACGGCGGCCCCAAGGATCCCGTTCACGAATCCCGGCGCGTCGGCGCCGCTGTAGCGCTTCGCCAGCTCGACAGCCTCGTCGAGGGCCACCTCGGTGGGGACGTCGTCGCGGTGGGCGACTTCAAAGAGGCAGACGCGCATGATGTTTCGGTCCAGCGGCGAGATCCGCTCCAGGGACCAGCCCTTTGCATGACGCGCGATCGCCTGGTCGAGCTCGGGCCGACGGGCCTCGACGCCCTCGGCAAGCTCGCGGGTGAAGGGAGTTGCGTCAGCGATCAGGTCCGCCAGCGGTCGCCCGGTCACGTCGCGCTGGTAACAGGCGAAGACCGCGTCGCGGCGCTGGTCGGAACGGCGCATCGTCGCTCACGCCCGGTGGGTCGCCCGCTGCGGGCTCATGCGCGGGAGACGTACTCGGCGCTGCGAGTGTCGACTCGAACGGTCTCGCCCTCCTCGATGAACAGCGGCACCTGGACGGTGACGCCGGTCTCCAGCGTCGCCGGTTTGGTGCCGCCGCCGGAGGCCGTGTCGCCTTTCACCCCGGGCTCGGTCTGGGTCACCTTGAGGTCGATCGCGCTCGCCACCTGGACGTCGGAGGGCCGCTCGTCGACGAAGAGGACGTCGGCGTCCTGGTTGGGAAGCAGCCATTGCATCGCTTCCTCGGCGAGGTCGCGGGGGATCTCGATCTGCTCGTAGTCGCGGCTGTCCATGAAGACCGCCGCCTCGCCGGAGTCGTAGAGGTACTGCATCTTGCGCGACTCGGTCCGCACCGGCCGGAACTTCTCGCCGGCCCGGAAGGTCTTGTCCTGGACGCTGCCGTCGTCGATCTTGCGCAGCTTCGTGCGCACGAAGGCCCCACCCTTTCCGGGCTTGACGTGCTGGAACTCGAGGATCCGGTAGATCGACCCGTCGATCTCGATGTGGCTGCCGTTGCGGAACTGGTTGGTGGAGATCACGGGCGCAGAGGGTAGCTAGGGCTCGAGGCCAACCGCCGCCCGCGCCTCGGCAACATTCGAGTGCATCGCGAATGCGACAACCTTGCCGTCGCGGATGTCGATCACGTGGGCGAACGGCACCTCGATCGCGAGCTCGCTGCCTCGGCCCCGCGCCTTCGCAACTAAGAACGCGATCACGCGGCCGTCGGGCGCGTCGAGGATCTCCTCCGGCCAGAATCGGAGCTCCGTGAAAACCTCGTCGGTGAGCCGCTGCCACTCCCGCACGCCGTCGTGGCCGTGGAAGACGCCGGCAATTGGCGAGTCGGGAGGATTTCGCCACTCGACTTCCGGATCGAGCAAGGAAACGAGACCTTCGATCCCCTCGGCCTCGTAGGCGGCGTAGCCGCGCTTGACGATCTCGACAGCTTCGGAAGCCACTTTGCCGGCAGTATTGCGGCCGGCGGGACGACGAGACATGAATCCGGCGACCGAGGGAGGGTGGCGGGGCGAATGTGACGCTTGGGTCGCGAAGTCACGAAAGGCGTGGCTGCAAGGATTTGCCGGGTGGAGACGGCGACGACGCGCAGGCCTCGGCTGAGCCCGGTGATGCGCGAGGAAGAGAGGGTCACGCCCTTGGAGCTCTTCTTCGACCTCGTCTTCGTGCTGGCGCTGACCCAGTGCACGGCGCTGATGGCCGACCACCCAACCTGGGAGGGCCTTGCGGAGGGGCTCGTGATCCTCGGCCTGCTCTGGTGGTCGTGGACCGGCTTTGCGTGGCTGACCAGCGTCGTCGACCCCGAGGAGGGTGCCGTGCGGTTGGCGATCTTCGCCGCCATGGGAGGGCTGCTGATCGTCAGCCTCTGCGTGCTGGAGGCCTTCGGCGGCCTGGCGCTTGAGTTCGTCCTCGCCTACGGCGTCGTTCGCGCCGCCCATATCGCCCTCTTCGTGCTTGCGAGCCGCGACGAGCCCGGATTGCGCCACTCCGTCCAGGGCCTGGCAATCAGCACCGGGGTTTCGGTCGGCTTGCTGATCGGCGCCTCCTTCCTCGAAGGCGCACAACTCGCCGCCTGGGCAGCGATCCTCGTCCTCGACATGGGCTCGCCGTACTTCTTCGGGACCGAGGGCTGGAGGCTCGTGGCCGGCCATTTCGCCGAGCGCCACGGGCTGATCCTGATCATCGCCCTCGGCGAGTCGATAGTCGCGATCGGGGTCGGCGCCGAGCTCGGCCTGACCTGGGGGATCGCCGCCGCGGCGATGCTGGGAATCGGGCTGGCGGCGGCGATGTGGTGGCTCTACTTCGATGTCGTCGCGCTCGTCTCAGCCCGCCGCCTCGCCCAAGCCGAGGCGGGCCGGGAGCAGAACGCGATGGCGCGGGACTCCTACTCCTACATGCACTTTCCGATGGTCGCGGGGATCATCCTCGTCGCTCTCGGACTGAAGAAGATCATCGGCGACGTCGAGGAGCCGTTGAAGACGGTTCCGGCGTTTGCGCTGCTCGGCGGGGTGGCCACCTATCTGCTGGCCCTGGTCGCATTCCGCCTGCGCCACGTCCAGACGCTGAACCGCCAGCGGCTCGGACTCGCGTTCCTCCTCCTGGCGCTGATTCCGCTGGGGATCGAGATCTCGCCGCTGCTGCTCCTCTCGCTTCTGGTGGCGCTGCTCGCGGCGATGATCGTCTACGAGACGGTCAGCTACGGCGAGGCGCGCAACCGCGTCCGGCGTGAGCTCAGGTCCGAGGCTCCGCCGACTGGCTAGAGCGCCGGCTCAGTGGTCGTGGGCACCCTCGAGAATCTCCTCGCGACTCATCTTTCCGACCATGTCCGGGTGCTCGGCCTGGACGTGCTGCTCGACATTGGCGACCAGCTCGTCGTCGGTCTCACCCTTGACATCGGTTCCGCAGGGACAGTGAACGACCTTGGTCATGCGCGGCTCCTTCCGGAGGCATCGAAGTGAAACATGAAGCTGGATTCTTGCGCGTCCGGCAAGCCCGACCATTAATACTTGCGGATCGTGAGTGAGGCGCCGTCACTTCTCGATGCGCTGCTGCGTGCTCCCGGACCGTCCGGGCACGAAGCGCCGGCCAGCGCGGTCTGGCGCCAGGCTGCCTCGTTCGCGAGCCTGAGCAGCGACGGTCTCGGCTCCTCGGTGGCGGCGATCGGCGACGAGGATGCCCGGCCGTTGCTGGCCGTGGTCGGGCATATCGACGAGATCGGCCTCGTCATCACCCACGTCGACGAGAAGGGGTTCCTTTACTTCGCGCCGATCGGGGGCTGGGATCCGCAGATCCTGGTCGGCCAGCGGGTCGAGCTGCAGGGAATCGACGGCCCGGTCGCGGGCGTCGTCGGGCGCAAGCCGATCCACCTGCTCGAGGAGGAGCAGCGCAAGAAGGTCGTGGAGCTGAAGTCGATGCACATCGACATCGGCGCCTCCGACCGCGAGCAGGCGCTGGCGCTGGTCAGGATCGGCGACCCGGTGGTGATCGCCGGTCAGCCGGTGCGCCTCGCCGGCTCACGGCTGATCTCCCGCTCGATGGACAACCGCCTCGGCGCCTACGTGAGCCTGGAGGCGCTGCGCCGCTGCAACGAGGACGTCTCGGTCGGCGGGCGGATGGCTGCGGTTGCCGCCGTGCAGGAGGAGATCGGGCTGTACGGCGCCCGCACCTCGGCCTTCGCGGTCCGTCCCGACCTCGCGATCGCCGTCGACGTCACCCACGCCACCGATGCTCCCGGTGTCGAGGAGCGCGAGACCGGCAGCCACCCGCTCGGCTCCGGGCCGGTGATCGCCCGTGGCTCGACGCTCTCGCCGAAGGTCTTCGAGCTGCTGCTGGGGGCGGCGCAGGAGGCGGGTATCGAGCACACGATCGAGGCTAGCGGCAACTCGACCCGCACCGACGCCGACGCGATCCAGATCTCGCGCGCCGGCATCCCGACCGGCCTGGTCTCGATCCCGCTGCGATACATGCACTCGCCGGTGGAGATGGTCGAGCTGGCGGACGTCGAGGCGACGGTGGAGCTGATCGTCGCGCTCGCGAAGCGGATCTCGGCCGACCTCGATCTCAGCCGTTAATCGACCAGCGTCAGCTCCTTGCCGAGGCCGCTGAGGTTTCGATGGCCGTCCTCGGTCACGACGACCAGATCCTCGATCCGCACCCCGAGCTCCCCCGGTAGATAGATCCCCGGCTCGACCGTGACCACCTCGCCCGCCTGCAGGGTGTCCTCGGAGCGGAGGCTGAGGCGCGGCGCCTCATGGACCTCGGTCCCGACGCCGTGCCCGAGGCCGTGCCCGAAGCGCTCGCCATGGCCGCTTGCGGCGATCAGCTCCCGCGCCACGCCGTCGACCGCCCTGCCCTCCCGACCGGCCGCGACCGCGCCCAGACCGGCTGCCTGCGCCTCCCGCACCAGCTCGTAGATTTCGCGGCCCCGCCCATCCGGCTCCCCGGTCACGAACGTCCTCGTGCAGTCAGAGCAGTAGCCGTCCAGCTCGGCCCCCATGTCGAAGATCACCAGCTCGCCCGGCCCGATCTCGCGATCGCCGGGCTCGGCATGCGGCAGGGCTCCGTTGGCGCCCGCGGCGACGATCGGCGGAAAGGATGGCTCGGCGCCGAGCTCGCGGATCCGGGCTTCGGCGGCGCGGGCGACCGCGCGCTCGCTGCGACCCGCCAGTCCCTGTTCGAGCGTCCAGCGATATACGTCGTCGGCCAGTTCCGCGGCGGCGGCGATCGCATCCAGCTCCGCATCGTCCTTGACCCGGCGCAGCTCTTCGACCAGGCCGCCGGCCGGCACCAGCTCGACTCCGTCGGGGACGGCGTCCTTGAGCTTGGCCAGCGATCGCACCGGCAGATGGTCGTCCTCGAATCCGACCCTGCCGGCGAGCCGGCCGGCGACACCGGGAAGCCAGTCCTCGGTCAGCGTCTCGATCTCCCAGCCCTCGATCTCGGCCGCGGCGCGCTCGGTGTAACGAAAGTCGGTCAAGAAGAGGCGCCGGTCGGCGCCGCACAGGCAAGCGCCGTTCGTCCCCCCGAACCCGGTCAGATAGCGGACGTTGACCAGATGGGTGACGAGCAGCAGGTCGAGGTCGCGTCCGGAGACCAGCTCCGCGAGCCGATCGCCGCGACCGCGCATCAGCTTGCCCCGAGCTCGCGGGCGAGCAGCTTCAGCGCCTCCTGATAGCCGTCGGGGCCCTTACCGGCGATCTTCGCGAGCACGATCCCGTCAAAGACGGAGACCTGGCGCCAGGGCTCGCGGGCCTCGACGTCGGAGAGGTGGACCTCGACAGCCGGCGTCCTCGAGACCTCCAGGGCGTCCCCGATCGCGCGGCTGTAGTGGGTCCAGGCACCGGCGTTGACGATTGCGGCGTCGGCAAGCTCGGGCAGCCGGTGCAGGTACTCGCAGAACTCCCGCTCGGAGTTGGTCTGAAAGAAGCGCGGCTCCAGGCCCAGCTCGCGGGCCCACCGCCTGATCTTCACCTCCAGCTCGGTCAACGAGAGGCCGCCGTAGATGTCGGGGTCACGGCGATCGAGGACGTCGAGGTTGACCCCGTGCAGCACCTCGACGCGGTTGCGCGCCGAGCTCACGAGACCAGTTCCTCCACCGCGTCGCGCACCCTAGCCGGATCGACGATCTGCCCGGTGCGCGGCTCTCCCGGCCCGGCAAGCAGCACGAAGCCGACCCCTTCCTCGGTCTTCTTCTTGTCGCGCTCCACGGCGGCCATCACCGCCTCCAGGTCGACCTCGGGATCAAGCCGCATCGGCAATTGGTGGCGCTCGAGGAGGTCGCGAACCTCGTCGCGCAGCCCGGGGGCGTCCGAGAGCCGCAACGCGACCAAGAGACCTAGCGCCACGGCCTCCCCATGCCGGTAGCGCTGATAGCCGCTGGCAGCCTCGATTGCGTGGGCGACGGTGTGGCCCAGGTTGAGCGCCTGGCGCGGGCCGGCGTCGCGCTCGTCGGCGGCGACGACCTCGCACTTGAAGCGGGCGCAGGCGAAGGCCAGCCGGGCCCAGTCGGCGGGCTGCTCCCCCAGCTCCCGCACCGACTCCCAGAGCCGGCCGCCGCTGAGCAGCGCCGTCTTGACGACCTCGGCGACACCGGCGTTCAGCTCCGCTGCGGGCAAGGACTGCAGCGTCTCGGTGTCGGCGATCACAGCTGCCGGCTGGTGGTAGGCGCCGACGTAGTTCTTGGCCTCGGGAAGGTCGACACCGGTCTTGCCGCCGTAGGCGGAGTCGACCTGGGCGACCAGAGTGGTCGGGGCCTGGACGACGGCGACCCCACGCTGGTAGGTGTGAGCGCAGAATCCGGCCAGGTCGCCGACGACGCCGCCGCCGAGGGCAACGAGGTGGTCGGCGCGGGTCATGCCGGCGGCAGCGAGCTCGCGCAGCACCCGCTCCGCCTCGGACAGCGATTTCGCCTGCTCGCCCGGGGCGACGTCGATCCGGGCGGCGAGCCTGCCGAGGCGTTCCCCGTACAGCGGCCCAACAGTGCTGTCGGTGACGCAGAAGCGATCGCCCCCAAGCGGCCACCAGCCGGCGCCGAGCAGCCCCTCCCCGACCAGGACCGGGTACTGGCCAGAGTCGCTGCTTGCCCACAGCAATCGCGTTCCTGCGGGCAGGTCTCGCAGCGCCTCGATCGCCGGCAGAGCCCGGGCGGCGGTCGAGGGATCGCCGGCCATCAGGATCGCGTCGGCCAGCTGCTCGTAGAGCGGCAGCCGCTCGGCCAGCAGCCCCTTTACGTCTTCGAGGCTGGTCGCCAGCGGGCGGTCGGTGCCCCGGATCCGCCGCCAGGCGGTCTCCGCGTCGACCTGCAGCCAGACGACGAGATGGCGCGCGAGGGCCTCCCGCACCCTGGCCGACAACACGCTGCCGCCGCCGAGCGCGATCGCGCCCCCGTCGGCGCGGTCCAGCAGCGCGCCGACGACCTCGGCCTCGCGGGAGCGAAATCCGTCCTCGCCGAGGCGCTCGAAGGCGGCGGCGATACCCATCCCCAGCTCGCGCTCCAGCAGCTCGTCGACTTCGGTCGTCTGCAGCCCGGCGTCGCGGGCCGCGGCCAGGGCGGTCGATTTCCCGGCCCCCATGAAACCGATGAAGCAAATAGCCGGCTCGCCTCGCTCTGCGTCTCGCGTCGCTCGCACCCACCATTACCGGCAGCCTTGCTCGCTGTGCTCCCGCGTCCGCGGCGGGCCGGGGCGGAGCTAGTCACGCCAGCCGATTCGCTGCTTGTACGCCTCCACGGCCGCCAGAACGTCGTCGATGTGGTCGCCGCCGAACTTCTCCCGGTAGCAGCGGGCCAGGGTCAGGCAGACCATCGCCTCGCCGACGATCGCGGCCGCGGGCACCACCGTGGAGTCGGTCCGCTCGCGCAGCGCCTGCGCCGGCTGCTTGGTCTCGGTGTCGACCGAGCGCAAGGGCTTGGTCAGGGTGGAGATCGGCTTGATCGCCGCCCGCACCAGCAACGGCTCGCCGTTGGTCATCCCGCCCTCGAGACCTCCGGCGTTGTTGGACTCGCGAAAGAAGCCGCGGTCGGGCGAGTGAAAGATCTCGTCGTGGGCCTCCGAGCCCGGGCGCCCGGCGACATCCCAGGCTTCGCCGATCGCGACGCCCTTGATCGACTGGATCGAGGCGACGGCCTGCGCGAGCCGGCCATCGAGGCGCTCCTCCCAGGAGACGTGCGAGCCGAGGCCCGGCAGCAGACCGAAGGCCCGTACTTCGAAGCTGCCGCCGAGGCTCTCGTTGGCCTTGCGCAGGCGATCGACCTCGGCCACCATCGCCGCGCTCGCCTCGGCGTCGAGGCAGCGAACCGGATCGTCGTCGACGGCGCCGAAGTCCGTGGGCGACAGCGACTCCGACTCCGGCGCCCGCACGGAGCCGATCTGGATCACGTGGCTGTGAACGCTGACCCCGAACACGCGCCAGGAAGGCCCTGGCCAGGGCCCCCGCGGCGACCCGCGCCGCGGTCTCGCGAGCGCTGGCCCGCTCGAGCACGTTGCGGACGTCCGAATGCCCGAACTTCTGCATCCCGACGAGGTCGGCGTGGCCGGGGCGGGGAAGGTGGACCTCCTCGACCTCCGCCTCGACCGGCCATGGATTCATCCGCTCCTCCCAGTTGGCGTAGTCGCGGTTGGCGACCAGGACCGCGATCGGGCTGCCGAGCGTGCGCCCGTGGCGGATTCCGGCCCGCACCTCGACCGAATCGCGCTCGATCTTCATCCTGCCGCCACGGCCATGCCCGAGCTGTCGGCGCGCCATGTCGCGGTCGAGCGCCTCGCGGTCCAGCTCGAGCCCGGCCGGGAGGCCTTCCACGATCGCGACCAGCCCGGGGCCGTGCGACTCGCCTGCGGTGGAGAAGCGAAAGCTCATGACGCGCCTAGGCTATCGGCGGACGCGATGCCCAAACCCCTCCCCCGACCCGCCTGAATGGCCGCTCGCCGGCTGGTCATCGTGATGCTGGTGCTGCTCGCGGTCTCGACCCTGGCAGCGGCTCTGGTCCCCACTCCGGAGTCCGATCCGGGCCCACGAGACACCACCGGAGGCGACCCGAACCGGCGCGGCGACTGCCCCCCAGACGGCCGCTTCGGCGCCCTCGGGCGGTCGCTTGGTGCGGGAGCAGATCCGGATCTCAAACCGGCAGCCGCCGACGATCGTCCTGCGACCCGGGGATCAGCTGCAGCTGGCGGTCAGCGGCAGCTTCGGCGACGAGATCACGATCCCCGGCTTCGGCCTCACCGAGACGATGACCCGATTGGCCCCGGCCAGCTTCGACCTGATCGTCGACAGGGCCGGCAGGTTCCCGATCCGCGCGATCGTCGCCGATCGGCTCGTCGGCCGGATCAAGGCGGCGGAGCCGAAGCCCAAGCCGAAGCCCAAGCGCGGCCGCCAGCGCGACTAGGTCTCGAGCTCCTCCGGGAAGACGTCGACCTCAAGCGTCTCGCCATGACGGTGGATCCGCAGCGCCAGCCGCTGGCCGATCCGGTCGGCGACCATCAGCCGCTGCAGGTCGCCGACGTCGCCGAGCGGCTCGCCGCCGGCGTCGACGATCACGTCCTCGGGCCGCAACCCGGCGCCGGCGGCAGGGCTGCCGTCGACGACCTCGACGACCTCGATCCCCTGCCGGCGCCCGACCTCGGCGGCGAGGCGCGGCGGCAAGGGCCGCGAGCCGCCGACGATGCCGATATAGGCGCGCCGCACCCTGCCCTCGCTCATCAGCGAGGCGACGATGCCCCGGGTCGCCTCGTTGATCGGCACCGCGAGGCCGAGACCCACCCCCGCCACCGCGGTGTTGATGCCGACCACCCGGCCGTGGCCGTCGGATAGGGCTCCCCCGGAGTTGCCCGGGTTCAGCGCCGCATCGGTCTGGATCACGTTCTCGATCAGGCGCGTCGCCGACCTCGTGCGGGTGGGCAGGGAGCGTCCCAGCGCCGAGACGACCCCGGCGGTGACCGAGCCGCTGAAGCCGTTGGGGCTGCCGATCGCGACGACCAGCTGCCCGACCCGCAGCTCCTCGGCGTCGCCGAGCTCGGCGGGAAGGAGATCGCGCGCCTCGGCCCGCAGCACAGCGAGGTCGGAGAGCGGATCGGTGCCGATCACCTCGAAGTCGTGCTCGCGCCCGTCCGGGAAGGCCGCTCTGCCGCCGGACGCTTCGCCGACCACGTGTGCGGCGCTGAGCATGAAGCCGTCCGGCGTGATCGCGACGCCGCTGCCGGCGCCGACGGCACGCCGCCCGCGCCGGGTCTGCCGGGAGACCGTCAGGTGGGCGACCGAGGGGCCGAGCCGTTCCGCGGCTCCCGCGACCGTTCGTGAGTAGGCGTCGAACGCCTCCCGGTCGGGCAAATCCCGAGGACCGGACCGGAGTCGATCCTGGCGGCCTGAAGTTGAGTCGACGAGACGTAGATTTGCCACTTCGGTGAAGCTAGCAGGCAGCCTGCGCCGCCTCGCGCATCACTTCCAGGGGCGGATCGGCTCCGGTCCAGATCCGCAACGAGATCGCCCCTTGCTGGACCAGCACCTCGATCCCGTCGACCGTCTGGGCTCCGCCGCGCTCGGCTGCCTCGAGCAGCCGCGTCGGCCCGGAGGCGTAGACCATGTCGACGACCACCTGGCCTTCGCCGAAACGGCCGGGCAGCAGCGGAAGCTCCTCGAAGGGGTCCTCGCCGCCGAGGCCCACCGCTGGTCGAATTGACGATCAGCCCGTAGTCGCCGCCGCTCGGTTCGTCGACCGGCCGGCCGCCGACTTCGGCGCAGAGGTTTTTCGAGCGGAGCCCGGTTCGGTTCCAGACCTCGACCTCGGCGCCGGCGCGGACCAGCGCCCAGACGACTGCGCGGGCGGCCCCCCCGGCCCCGAGCACCAGCGAACGCGTCCCTTCCGGCGACGCCGGCAGCGCGTTCAGCAACCCCTCGGCATCGGTGTTGTAGGCGCGGATCTGGCCCTCGTCGAAGACGAGGGTGTTGGCGGCCCCGATCTCCCGCGCCACCTCCGAGAGCTCGTCGGCCACGGCCAACGCCGCCCCCTTGTGGGGGAGCGGTCACGTTGGCGCCGGCGAATCCCTCTGACTCCATCGAGCGGACCAGGCGCTCGAATCCGTCCGGTCCGACCTCGATCGCCTCGTAGCGCCACTGCGTTTCGAGCCCCAACGCCGCCAAGGCGGCGTTTTGCATCGCCGGGGATCGCGAATGGGCGACCGGCTGGCCGAGCACGGCAAGGCGCATCAGCCGCACTTGCTCCGTCGGGCATTGACCGATCGCCTCAACAACGTGTCGGGGCCTCTCCTTCCGCCTCCAGCGCGCGCTGATACTCCGCCGCGTTGCGCTCGAACTCCGCGAACCCGGCGGAGAAGGAGTGCTCGCCGCAGGTGTAGGGGGTTACAACGTAATAGCGGTAGTTGACTCGGGCCGGGTTGGCCGCCGCCTCGATCGCCGCCTCGCCGGGGCTGCCGATCGGCCCCGGCGGCAGCTCGGCGTATAGGCGGGTGTTGTAGCGAGAGTCGATCTCCAGCTCCGAGGGCGATAGCGGCTCCGTGTAGTTGCCGACCGCGAAGCGGATCGTCGCGTCGATTCCGAGCGGGATCCCGTCGCGCAACCGGTTGTAGATCACCGCCGCCACCAGGCGGCGCTCCCTCGGCACCTGCACCTCGCGCTCGATCATCGAGGCGATGATCAAGACGTCGAAGACGTCGAGGTTCTTCGACTTCGCGTAGCTGAGATCGATGGCGGCGATCCGTTCCTCGAAGGCGGCCAGCTGGCGCTCGACGAGCTGCTTGGCGGTGCCCTTCGCCGGCAGCTCGTAGGTGGCGGGGAACAGGAACCCCTCCAGGTTGCGAGCGCCTTCTCCCCCGTAGTCGGCGGGTCGTAACAACGGCGAGCGGATCGTCTCCTCGAGGTAGTCGCCGCTGACCCCTGCGTCGTCGAGCAGCGGCGCCACCTGGTCGCGGCTGAGACCCTCGGGGACCGTGATCGTGATCGTGCGTTTGACCGGCGCCGTCGAGACCGCGTCGAGGGCATCGCCGTAGCTCATGCCGGCGGCGAGCGTGTAGCTACCGGGGTAGAGCTCGGAACGCTTGCCGGCCAGGGTCACCCGCAGCTGGAACAGCGCCGAGCTCGATACGACTCCCTCCTGATCGAGGATGTCGGCGACCTCGCTGACGCTGGCGCCCTTGGGTATCTCCACCACGACGCGGCCACTGCCGTCGCCGTGGAGGGGCTGGAAGAGAACCCAGAGGATGGCCAGCGCGAGCAGGCCGGCGACGAGCGCGGCCAACGGCCCGAGCCGGCTTCGCCTGATCGTCCGGCCGCCTGCGGGCGCGGGCGTGGGCTGCAGCGCCGGCTCCGGGTCCAGGGGCGGCGGCGGCTGGAGGGGCGGCCGCTCGATCGGCGGCGACGGGTTGTCGGCCTCAGCCGCCTCCTCAGCCGCTGGCTCGGGCTCGCGCCGGCGCCGCTGCTCTTCGCGCTCGCGACGACGCCGCTCCCGCTCCGCCGCCTGCGGGTCCGCGGGATCGACGAAGGGGTCGTCGGCAAACCAGTCGTCAGGGCTCATCGCGACCCTCTGGCCGACCGCGCTCGGCCAGATACCCCTCCAGCAGGTGGGCGGCGGCGAGCGAGTCCTCGTCGGCTTCCGCCCCGCCACGGCGGCTCGCCTGCGCCATCCGCGTCGTCAGGCGCTCGTCATAGGTGTCGATGGGGACCTCGAGCCGGGACTCGAGCTGGGCGCAGAAGGCCCGGGTCTCCTGCGCCTGCCCCCCCTCGCTTCCGTTCATGTTCAGCGGCAGGCCCACGATCACCAGCTCCACTTCGTGCTCGCGCGCCAGCTTCGCGATCGCCTCGGGGTCTGGGCCGATCGCCGCCAGCGGCCGCACCAGCGTTTCGCTGGGATCGCTGAGCGCGCAGCCCACGCGGGCGCTGCCGTAGTCGAGGGCCAGGATCCGCATCAGCGTCGCTAGGACAGCGCCCGATCGATCGCCTGGCGGGCGCTGCCAAGCGCATCGTCGAGCTTGGCGGGATCGCTGCCCCCGGCCTGCGCCATGTCGTCGCGTCCCCCACCACCGCCGCCGACGATCGCCGCCGCCTCGCGCACCACCTCCGCAGCGGAGAGGTCGCGATCGACTGCCTGACGGCTGAACAGGGCCACCAGGGCGACCTTGCCCGCCTCGGCGGCGCCGAGGACGATCGCGGTCTCCCCGAGCGAGGACTGGAGGCGGTTGGCGAGCTCGAGCAGGGTTCGCTGATCCCCCTGGCTGGTACCGACGATCAGCTTCAGGCCGGCGACTTCGTCCGCCGTCGCGGCCAGGCGCTCGGCCTCCTCGGAGAGCTGCTCGCGCTGGGCGGAGCGGGCTCCTTCGCTTGCGGCCTGAAGGTGCTCGGCGGCACGGTGGGCCCCGCCGAGCGGGTCCTGCGGCGACCCGAGCACCTCCCCGACCTCGCTCAGCTCCTCGGCGCGCTCCCTGTACCAGTCGATCGCCGCCGGTCCGGTCAGCGCCTCCACGCGCCGCACGTTGGCGGCGCTGGAGCCCTCGGATACGAGCTTGAAGATCCCGACCTCGGCGGTGTTGGCGACGTGGGTGCCGCCGCAGAGCTCGCGCGACACTCCCTCCACCTCCACGACTCGAACCCAGTCGCCGTACTTCTCCCCGAACAGCGCCATCGCCCCCAGCCGCTCGGCCTCGGAGCGCTCCATCTGCAGCCAGCGCACCGGGCGGCTCTGCTTGATCCAGCCGTTGACAAGGTCCTCGATCTGACCTAGCTCGTCGGCGCCCACGGCATGGCCGTGGGTGAAGTCGAAGCGCAGCTTGTCGGGCCGCACCGCCGACCCGGCCTGGCGGACATGGGTCCCGAGGCGCTCCCGCAGCGCCGCGTGGAGCAGGTGGGTCGCGGTGTGGTTTCGCATCGTCGCGTGCCGCGTCACGCGATCGACCTCGGCCTCGACGGCGGTGCCGGCTGTCGGGAGTGATCCCTGCGGCCACCCGGCCGCGCCCGGACGAATCCGAGCAGAGCTCGGATCATCGGTCGCTGACGCTCCCTGCGAGGACGCGGCCGGCTGTATCTCAACTGCCTGGTCCTCGCCGACCCTGTAGACGTCGCGGACCCGGGCCTCTCCCCCCTGCCAGCGCAGGTTGCCCGAGTCGGCGATCTGGCCGCCGCCTTCGGCATAGAAGGGACTCTCCTCGAGCTTGACGAGGGCCCGGCCGTCGTCGGCCTCGACCGCCGCCAGGCCGGTCGTCGTCCGCAGCGTCTCGTAGCCGATGAACCGCGTCGGCGGCGCCTGCGAGGCGAAGGCGATCACCTTGCCGTGGCGATCCTCGGAGCCGTGTGCAGAGGCGATCCCCATCCGAGCCCGCGCCCGCTGCTCTTCCATCAGCTCCTCGAAGCCCTGGTCGTCGACCGACAGTCCCTGCTCGGCGAGCAGCTCCCGGGTCAGGTCGTAGGGGAAGCCGAAGGTGTCGTGGAGCTTGAAGGCCTCCTCGGCGGCGACCCAGGAGGTCTCGGTCCCCTTCGCCTCGGCGATCAGCCGCGCCAGCAGCTCGGTGCCGCGGTCCAGGGTGCGGCCGAAGGCCTCCTCCTCGTCGGACACCCAGCCGAGAATCGTCTCGCGCTCGGCGACCAGCTCGGGGTAGGTGTCGCCCATCGACTCGATCGTGCGCTCCGCAAAGCGTCCCAGCCAGGGTGCCTCGAGCCCCAGCGCCCGCCCCTTCTGGATCGCCCGCCGCATGATCCGGCGGAGGATGTATCCGCGCTCCTCGTTCGACGGCACCACCCCGTCGGCGAGCAGGAAGGTCATCCCTCGCGAGTGGTCGGCGATGATCCGCATCGCCCGCGTCGTCGCCTCATCGTCGTCATAGCCGCGGCCCGAGAGCTCCTCCGCCAGCTCGACGAGGGGCCGGAAGAGATCGGTCTCGAAGACCGAGTCGACTCCCTGCTGAAGGACCGCCATCCGCTCGAGCCCCAGCCCGGTGTCGATGTTGCTCTGCGGCAGCGGCGTCAGCGAGCCGTCCTCGTGCAGCTCGTAGGTCATGAAGACGTGGTTCCAGTACTCGAGGTAGCGATCGGTGTCGTCGCCGGGGCGCTCGTCGGCGCCGCCGTAGCGCTCGCCGCGATCGAGGTAGAGCTCCGAGCAGGGCCCACAGGGGCCGGTCGGCCCCGCCTGCCAGAAGTTCTCCGAGCGGGGCAGGAGGACGATCCGCTCCTCGGGGACGCCCTGCTGCTTCCAGATCTCGATCGCTTCGGTGTCGGGACCCAGCCCGAGCTCGTCGTCGCCGCCGAAGACGGTGATCCAGATCTGCTCCGGCGCGAAGCCGAAGACCTCGGTCGAGAGCTCCCAGCCCCAGGCGATCGACTCCGCCTTGAAGTAGTCGCCGAAGCTCCAGTTGCCGAGCATCTCGAAGAAGGTCAGGTGGCGGCGGGTGTTGCCGACCTCCTCGATGTCGGGGGTGCGGAAGCACTTCTGGACGTCGGCGATCCGCGGGTGCGGCGGTTTCTCGTCGCCGCGCAGGTAGGGCTTGAAGGGCTGCATCCCGGCGACCGTCAGCAGGGTCGAGGTGTCCTCGGGAGCGGGGATCAGCGAAGCGGAGGGAACCACGAGGTGGTCCCGCTC
This sequence comes from uncultured Actinomycetes bacterium, assembly GCA_963793785.1. Taxonomy (GTDB): domain Bacteria; phylum Actinomycetota; class Thermoleophilia; order Solirubrobacterales; family 70-9; genus CAWCBH01. Next base: position 950,330 of record CAWCBH010000003.1, on the reverse strand, counting down.
CTCAAAGAAGGAGAGGTATCGCTCCCGTATCTCCTGCGCCTTCATCAGCGCCAGAGACTAAGCCGATCAGGCGACGATCGTGCCGTGGCCGACGATCGCCGCGCCGGCGAGCAGGACCGCGGTCTGGCCGGGAGCCGGCCCTGCGAAGGGCTCGTGCAGCTCCAGCCGCAGCCGGTCGTAGCGGCCGGCGCCGTTCGCCGCCGGCACAGACGCCGGCACCGATGCAGAGTGGTAGCGGAGCCGTACCGCGTCGACCGTGTCGCCGGGACGATGCAGGACGGCATCGCGGACCCGCACCTCCCGCGCCTCCAGCTCGGCGCGGGCGCCGATCGTGACCCGGTTGGACCGGGCGTCGGTGGCGAGGACGTAGAGGGGCCGCTCGGAGGCGACGCCGAGGCCACGGCGCTGGCCGACGGTGAAGTGGTGATGGCCGCGGTGGCGGCCCAGGCGCTCGCCGTCGCGGTCGACGATCTCGCCGCCGCGGTCGTGCAGGCCGCCGTGGCGGCGCAGGAACTCGCGCTTACCCTGCCCGGCGAGGAAGCAGAGATCCTGGCTCTCGGGCTTGCGGGCCACCTCCAAGCCGTGGCGGGCGGCGATCTCGCGCACTTCGCTCTTGCGGAGATCGGCGAGCGGGAATCGCAGCCGACCGAGCAGCGGCGGCGCCAGCGCCGCCAGCATGTAGCTCTGGTCCTTGGCCGGGTCGGATGCCGCGGTCAGCAGGGGTCCGGCGCCGTCGTCGACGACGCGGGCGTAGTGGCCGGTGACCAGGCAGGCGGCGCCGAGCCGCTCCGCGAGGTCCGCCATCGCGGCGATCCGCACCTCGCCGTTGCAGAGGACGCAGGGGTTGGGGGTCCTCCCGGCGGCGTAGCCGGCGACGAACTGGCCGACCACGCGGCGCCGGAACACATCCTCGAGATCGAGGGTCAGATGCGGGATTCCGAGCCGGTGGGCAAGGCGGCGCGCTCCGAGCACCGCCTCCGGCGAGCAGCAGGCCTTGGCGCCGTCGGTCCGCGGGTCGGTCCACAGCTTCACGGTCACCGCCACCACCTCCGCCCCCCGCTCGCGCTCCATCAGCGCCGCCACGGCGCTGTCGACTCCGCCTGACATCGCGACCAGGACCCGCCCCGGCGAATCCTCGGCGAGGCGGCGATCGGAGCCGGCGGCCGCCGCGAGCGCCCTGTGCAGCGCGTCGGCCGCGAGCTGGGGCCCGTGGGCCCGGGCGGCGGAAAGGCCTCCCAGCGCGGCATCGAGCTCGGCGGCGCCGATCTGCGCCGCTGCGAGCACCGGCGCAGCTGCGGCTCGCTCCGCTGCCGCCGCGCAGGCGGCGCGGGTGGCGCCGCAGCCCTCGGAGTCGAAGCTGACCGCGGTCACCCGCCCGGCTTCGACGGTCAGCGAGATCCGCGCCAGGTCCCCGCAGGCCGCGCCCCCGGCGGCACCCGTGAAGGCGCCCGCAGGCGGCGGTCCGCGTCGCGAGGAGTCGGCGAGGAAGTGCTCGAACGCGTCACTCATCAACAAGGCCCCAGTCCGCCGCTACCGCCCCCGGCTTTGATCCCTTCATAGAAGGTGGGTGCCTGTCCACGACCCCACGGGGCCGCGGAACGGTGGCTCCCGAGCCGCTTGTGTTGGGTCAAGTATGAGGCGGCTCGCGTACGGACTCGAGCCTCGAGGCAACGGTAGCACCAGCCCGCCCGCGGATCGAGGTCAATCGAGGTTCGAGAGCAGCGCCTCGGCGTCGCCCCAGCTGCCGGCCGGCACCCGCAGGGCGATGTCGCCGCGGTCGAAGCGGTCCAGCGGCCAGTCGGAGGTGATCGCCGCCTCGATGCCGGCCTCCCGCAGCGTCTGCTCGAAGGCCTGGGCGGTCGCCAGGTCGTCGAAATCCCGCACCACCTCCCATTCGTCGAAGCGGGGGTCGCCGACATGGATCGGCTCGCGTTGCGCGCCGCCGCGGCGCAGCCGATCGCGCAGGCTCATCGGCCCGGCGGGCGCGGCGCCCGCAGCGAGATGCCGAGCTCGCGCAGCTGGCGCTCCTCGACGGGCGCCGGAGCCGCGGTCAGCGGATCGCCGCCGGAGGCGGTCTTGGGGAAGGCGATCACGTCGCGGATCGAGTCGGTGCCGTGCAGCAGCGCGACCCAGCGATCGAGGCCGTAGGCGATGCCTCCATGGGGCGGGGCGCCGAAGCGCAGCGCCTCGAGCAGGAACCCGAACCGCTCCTCGGCCTCCGCGGCCCCGATCCCCAGCGCCTCGAAGACTGCGCTCTGCACCTCGGGTCGGCTGATCCTGATCGAGCCGCCGCCCAGCTCGACGCCGTTCCAGACGATGTCGTAGGCGAGCGCGCGCGCCTCACCGAGGCGATCCGGGTCGAGCTCCCCGGCAGGGGAGGTGAACGGATGGTGGAGCGGGTCCCAGCGGCCTTCCTCCTCGCTCCATCCCAGCAGCGGCCAGTCGACGATCCAGGTCAGCTCCTGCGCGCTCGCGTCGATCAGGCCCCAGCGGTGGCCGAGCCGCTGGCGCAGGCCGCCGAGGATCGCCGCCACGCGGGCGGGCTTGTCGGCGGCGACCAGCATCAGCTCTCCCTCGGCGGCGCCGAGGCGGTCGTTCAGCGCTGCCAGCTCCGAGGCGGAGAGGAACTTCGCGATCGGCGCCCGCCAGCCGTCTCCCTCCCGAAACGCCCAGACGAGTCCCTTGGCGCCGAGCTCCTTCGCCTCCTCGATCAGACCGTCGAGCTCGGCGCGAGAGAGCTCCCTGCGGCCGGCGTTGAAGCCGCGGACGACCCCGCCGTCCTCGATCACCGAGCGGAAGGCGTTGAACTCGGTCTCACGCAAGAGGTCGGTGAGGTCGGCGATCTCGAGTCCGAAGCGGGTGTCGGGCTTGTCGGAGCCGAAGCGGGCCATCGCCTCGTCGTAGGGCAGGCGCGGGAAGGGCGGCGCGACTTCGACCCCCATGCGGCCGAGAACGTTGGCGATCAGCCGCTCGTTGAGCTCGATCACGTCGTCGACCTCGACGAACGACATCTCCAGATCGAGCTGGGTGAAGTCGGGCTGGCGGTCGGCGCGCAGGTCCTCGTCGCGAAAGCAGCGGGCGATCTGGAAGTAGCGCTCGAAGCCGGCGACCATCAGCAGCTGCTTGAACAGCTGCGGCGACTGCGGCAGGGCGTAAAACGACCCCTGCTGGAGGCGGCTGGGAACGAGGAAGTCGCGGGCGCCCTCCGGCGTCGACCGGGTCAGTACCGGGGTCTCGATCTCCTTGAAGCCCTCGCCGCCAAGGTACTCGCGAATCGCGGTCGTCACCTCGTGGCGGAGGAGGAGCGCGTCGCGCATCCGCTCCCGGCGCAGGTCCAGGTAGCGGTAGCGAAGCCTGGCGTCCTCGCCGACCTCGCCGTGAAAGCCCTCGATCTCAAACGGCGGCGTCTCGGAATCTGCCAGCAGCTCGGCCTCGGCTACGCGGAGCTCGAACTCGCCCGTCGGCAGCTCGCGGTTGACCGTGTCCTCGGAACGGCGGACGACGCTGCCACCGGCGCTGAGCACGTGCTCGGCGCGGAGGCGGTGGGCCAGCTCGTGGGCGCCGCCCGCCTCGTCGGGGTTGAAGACCAGCTGCACCAGGCCGGTGCGGTCGCGGAGGTCGATGAAGATAAGCCCGCCGTGGTCGCGGCGCCGGTGCACCCAGCCGGCGACCCGTGCCTCCGACCCGACTCGGTCCTCGAGCACCTGCCCGCACCAGGTGTCGCGGTAGGTGTTCGGCCGCGGAGCAGGTATCTGGTCGATCACCGCAATTCCTCCGCCAGCTTCGTCAGGTCGGCCGGTCGCTGCTCGCCCGATTGCATGTCGCGAAGCTGGGCCGAGCCGTCGGACTCGAGGATCACGGTGTGCCGGGCGCCGATCCGGTCGGCCTGCTTGAGCTGCCCCTTCATGCTCCGCCCGGCCAGGTCGAGCTCGGCCGAGAAGCCCGACTTGCGCAGCTCGGTGACCAGAGTCAGACCGCGCTGGCGCTCGGAAGCGTCGGCCACGGCGACGAAGACGTCCCGGGCCGGCGAGCGGTCCGACTCGCCGATCGCGAGCAGGATTCGCTCGATCCCCGCGGCCCAGCCGACCGCCGGCGTCGGCGGGCCGCCGAGCAGCTCGACGAGGCCGTCGTAGCGCCCACCGCCACCGACCTCGGACTGGGCGCCCAGCCCCTCGCACTTGAAGGCGAAGACGGTGCGGGTGTAGTAGTCGAGGCCCCGGACCAGGGTCGGATCGAGCTCGTACTCGACGCCCGCCGTGTCGAGCAGCGACCTGACCTCCGCGAAGTGCTCGGCGTCGGCGCCGTCGAGCCTGTCCATCAGCTTCGGCGCCTCCGCCATCACGGTCCGCGTCCGCTCGTCCTTGGAGTCGAACGCCCGCAACGGGTTGGTGTCGATGCGCTCCCGCACGTCCGCGGAGAGCTCGGCCTCGTGGGCCCTCAGGTAGGCCTGCAGCTCGTCGCGGTGGGTGGCGCGCGTCTCGGCGGATCCGAGGCTGCCGAGCGCAAGGGTGACGCCGGGAACTCCGAGCTCGCGGAGGAGGTCGTCGAGGAGCATCACCGCCTCGGCATCGACAAGCGGCGAGTCCGAGCCGAGCGCCTCGACGTCCACCTGGTGAAACTGCCGGTAGCGCCCCGCCTGCGGCGCCTCGTAGCGAAAGTAGGGACCCCAGGACCAGAGCTTCACCGGCTGGGCCAGCTTCTGCATGCCGTGCTCGATGTAGGCGCGGCAGATCGGCGCCGTCGCCTCGGGGCGCAAGGTCATGCTGCGCCCGCCGAGGTCCTCGAAGCTGAACATCTCCTTCTGGACGATGTCGGTCGTCTCCCCCACCCCGCGCGCGAACAGCTCGGTGTCCTCGAACACCGGGGTCTCGATCCGCCCGTAGCCTGCCCGCTCCAGGATCGCCGCCGCGGTGACATAGACCCGTGCGCGATCGGCGGACTGATCCGGGAGGACGTCGAAGGTCCCTCGGGGTGCCTGGAGCTTGCCGGCCATCGCTGGCGCGACCTTACCCATACGGTGAGCCGCTCAGCGCGCCAGCTCGGCCAGGAACGGGTTCGACGCCCGCTCGGCCTCGAGCGTGGTGATCCCCATGTGGCCCGGATAGACGGTGGTCTCGGGCGGATGGCCGTCGACCAAGGTGCGGATCGACTCCAGCAGCGTCCCCCAGTCCCCTCCCGGCAAGTCGGTGCGCCCGACAGAGCCCTGGAAGAGGACGTCGCCGGAGAAGATCGCCGCCTCGTCGCGGACCGAGTAGGTCACGTGCCCGGGGCTGTGGCCGGGGGTGAAGATCACCTCCAGCTCGAGACCCGCGAGTTGCAGGGTCTCGCCGCCGGAAACGGTCTCGTCGGCGTCGTAGCTCTCATAGGGCCCGAACCCCGGCCAGGGGACGAAGGCCATGATGTCGGCCAGCACGGGCACCTCGATCTGCGGGCAGTAAACGGGCGCCCCGGTCGCGGCGGCGACCGGGGAGACGGCGCCGATGTGGTCGAAGTGGCAATGGGTGAGGAGGATCGCCTCCACCTTCACGCCCAGCTCCTCGACCAGCTTCAGGATCCGCGGTGCCTCCTCGCCGGGATCGACGATCAGCGCCGTCTCGGCATCGTCGCGGCGAAAGAGGAAGCAGTTCTCGGCCACCGGTCCGACGGTCAGCATGCGGACGTCCACGTCAGCGGCTCCCTTCGCGGATTCGCTTGCGCTCGCGCCGGCGCCAGAGCATCGTGTCCATGAAGAAGCCGGCCGGGATGTAGAAGGCGAGCATGAAGGCGCCGAAGGCGAGCGCCTCCCCGGCCGGGCGCCCGAAAGCCGCCAGCAGCAGGACGACGAAGAGGGCAGCGGCGACGAGGCCGCGGATCGTCGCCCCGCGCCAGGTCGGCGGGTTGTCGAAGCGAGTGGCCGGGGTGCGGCGCTTGGATCGCGCCCGGGCTTTCGCCTCCTGGCGGCTCTGCGGGCGCCCCCGGCGGCGACCGGTGTCGATCCGCCCGCCCTGGGTTCCGCGGTGCTTGCGACGGCGGCGCTTGCGGGTCTGGGCCATGCAGCGATCCTAGCTACGCACAATTTGCGGCGGCTGCGCCGCCTGACCTGCCTGTGCCGGCGCCAGCGCCGGCCCACCGCAACGAGTGGCTCATGTCGCCAGGCGGCGCTCGATCAGGTGTAGCGCCGGGTCGAAGCCGCGGATCGGAACGTCGGCCGGGTAGTCGGTGAGCGCCGCCTCCGGGGCGAGGCCGACCAGCTCCGCCTCGACCGGTCGGGCGCCGAGGTGGGCGGCCAGCTCGCGGACCCGCTCGACGACAAGGCGCAACGGCACCGAAGCCGGGTCGTGCACGTTCGTCGACACCTGGGCCCGGCCCGTCGCCAGCGCCAGGCCGATCGCCCGCACCCCGGCCGGCCCTCCGCCTGACTCGCGCAGCCCGGCGGCGATCCGCTGCGCGATCGCCGCGTCGGCGGTGTCGAGTTCGACGTTGAAGGCGACGAGAGGCGGGCGGGCGGTGATCAGGGTGGCGCCCGCGGTCGGGTGCGGCGCCTGGGGGCCGAGGTCGGCACGCAGCTTGCCTGCCGCCATCCGCTCGGCCAGGCGGGGCAGGCCGCCCTCCCGAAAGTAGGCCCGCTCCATCCGCTCTGCCGATGTCGCAAGGTCGCCGTAGAGGAAGACGGGAACGTCGCGGCGGGCGATCCACTCGGCAACGGACATCGCCCGCTCCCTGGCGGTGCCCCGGTCCTCCTCGGCGATCCAGATCAGCGGGCAGACGTCCAGCGCACCAACGCACGGATGCAGGCCGCGATGTCGCCGCATGTCGATCCGCTCGATCGCCTCGTCGAGGCCCGCCTCGAGCGCCGGCTCGAGCACGAAGGGCTCGCCCGCCAGGGTGAAGACCGTGCGGTTGTGGTCGCGGTCGGAATGGCGGTCGAGCACCGCCCGCCGCCGGTCGAGCGCTGCTCGGATCGCCGCGATTGTTACCGCGTCGCGGCCCTCGGAGATGTTCGGAGCCGCCAGCAGCGCCACGCTCAGACCAACAGTTGGCCCGCTCGCAGGAGCGGCTCGCCGTCGACGCTGACCTCGGGCTCGAGGACGACGCAGTCAAGGTGGACCGGCACCTGCACGGTGCCGCCGATCGCCGCCGAGGCGCCGAAGGCGAGATGGGCGGTGCCGAGGATCTTCTCGTCCTCGAGGATCTCGCCGGTCAGCTTCGCCTTCTCGTTGGTGCCGATGCCGAGCTCCGCGACGTTGGTGCCGTCATCCCCGTGCTCGGTCAGCAGCTCCAACAGCCGGGCACCATCGCGGCCGCTTGCCTCGGCCAGGTGTCCTTCCCTGACCGTCAGAGTCACCGGCTCGGCGACGCGGCCGACCCCGGCGATCGAGCCGTCGACGACCAGGGTCCCCTCGCCGGTCCCCTCGACCGGGGCGATGAAGCCCTCGCCGCAGGGAAGGTTGCCAAAGGCCCCGCGCGCGCTCAGCTCGCCGGCATCGGCGATCGCGGTGCGGTCCTCGATGCCGAGCCTAAGGTCGCTGCCGTTCCCGCAGACGATGCGGGCCTCGGCGCCGGCATCGAGACGGGCAGCGATCGCCTTCCCGTTGCGGCGTAGCCCCGCCATGTCGGCGCTCATCACCCTGGCAAGCATCTCCTCGGTGACGCCGGGCAGGGTCGCTATGCGAACTCCAGCCTCGGTCGCCGCCTTTCGGGCGGCGGTGTGGGAGAGCGACTGGACCGTCGGCGCAAGGAGGACGTCGGCGGCCGCCATCGCCGCCGCGACCGCGGCCGGCGGCTCCGCCGCGTGGGAGCGGCGCTCGCCAATCACCGCCAGGGTCGCGTCGGCTCCGGCGGCCTCGGCCTCCCCGCGCATCCTCTCGCCCAGCGCCTGGGTGGCCGGGTTGCAGACGACCAGTACCTCCTCACCCGCGGAGACGCCGAGGCAGTCGCGTACGACAGCGGAGATCGCCTTTGTCAGCTCGGACACGCCGGACAGGCTAGTTCGGCTCGAGCGGCCGGGGATGCCGATTCGATAGACCTTGTGCGATGGCGCGAACCCAGTACCTCGCCGCGGCGACGCTCGACGGCTACATCGCCGATGCCGCCGGCGGAATCGACTGGCTGATGGGCTACGAAAGCCCCTACGAGGAGGGGGAAGAGCCCGAGGGCGAGTCGGCGAGGGGCGCGGTCGACGCCTACATGGAGGGGATCGGGGCGCTGGTGATGGGCTCGGCGACCTACGAGTTTTTGCTCCGGGAGGGGATGAGCTGGCCCTACGGCGACCGCCCCACCTGGATACTCACCAGCCGCGACCTGCCGGTCGCCGAGGGGGCTGACGTCCGCTTCCACGCCGGCCCGATCGCGGACGTTCATCCCGAGATGCTGGCCGCGGCCGGCGACCGCGACCTGTGGGTGCTCGGCGGCGGGCCGGTGGCGAGCCAGATGATCGAGGAGGGCCTCCTCGACGATCTCTTGGTGACGATCGTCCCGATCGTCCTCGGCGACGGCAAGGCGCTGTTCGAGAAGCCGATCGACCGCCCGATGAAGCTGCTCGGCACCCGTACCTTCAGCAGCGGAATGGTCGAGCTGCGCTACGAGCTGGTCAAGGACAGGCCCGAATGAACGCCGTGGAAGCGCTGCGCGACGAGTCGGCGGGGACCCTGACGCTCGGCGGCGAGATCGATGTGCGGCGGCTGGGCTTCGGCGCGATGCGGATCACCGGCGAAGGGGTCTGGGGCCCGCCCGACGACGAAGAGGCCGCGAAGGCCGTCCTGCGTCGGGCGGTCGAGCTCGGCATCAACCTGATCGACACCGCAGACTCCTACGGGCCGCACGTCAGCGAGGAGTTGATCGCCGCGGCGCTGCACCCCTACGACGAGGTGACGATCGCGACCAAGGGCGGGCTGGAGCGCACCGGTCCCGGGCAGTGGCCGCGAAACGGCCGGCCCGAGCACCTGAGGGAGGCCTGCGAGGGGTCGCTGCGACGGCTCCGAGTCGAGCAGATCGACCTCTACCAGCTGCATTCGCCCGACGACAAAGTGCCCTACGAGGAGTCGGTCGGGGCGATCAAGGAGCTGCAGGATGAGGGCAAGGTCCACCTCGCCGGAGTCTCCAACGTCTCCGTCGAGCAGCTCGAGCAGGCGCGCGAGATCCTCGACGTCGTCTCGGTGCAGAACCGCTTCAATCTCGGCGACCGCGACTCCGACGGCGTTCTCGACCGCTGCCAGGAGCTCGGGATCGGATTCATCCCCTGGTTTCCCCTCAACGCCGGCGACCTCGCCGAGCCGGGAGGACCGGCGGCCGAGATCGCCGAACGCCACGGTGCGACCACCGGCCAGGTCGCGCTGGCCTGGCTCCTGCAGCGCTCTCCGATGATGCTGCCGATCCCCGGCACCTCCTCGGTCGAGCACCTGGAGGAGAACGTCTCGGCGGCCGGCCTCGAGCTGAGCGAGGAAGAGGTCGCCGAGCTCGACGCCGCCGCCTAGTCCTCCTCGATCTCGTCGCGGAATGAAGCTGCCGGATGAACGAGCGCCCCGAGCGCCCGGGCGATCTCCTCGAGGGCCCGATCGGAGGTCACGACGCGGACGTTGTGCGGCTCAGGGTCGGTCTTCAATCGCCTGACGATCTCGTCGTCGGCGGCATCGACCCGGGGTTTCGGCGCATGGGCGACGTCGATGACGGGCGAGGTGACCGGCGGCCGCGGTGGTCGCTCGAAGACCACGGTGACGTCCTCCCCGGTCCGTGCCGACCATCGCTCGAGCCGATCGACCAACCTCGTCATCGCCGCGTCGCGGTCCTTCCACCACCCGTCCGGCCGTGTCCCGATCACGTTCATGCCGTCGACCAACCAGCGCATTCCGCCACCATAAGCACCCCGACCCCGCCGCTACGATTCGCTCCCCGCCGGAGTAGCTCAGCTGGTTAGAGCAGCGGAATCATAATCCGCGTGTCGGGGGTTCGAGTCCCTCCTCCGGCATCGTGCGCCGAGCTGCGACCTTCGCGCTGCTGTACCTCCTCTGCGGCGTATCGCCGGCCGCCGGAGCAGCAACGACGGGACCGTCCGCCTGCCGCCCGCTTGCGGCACCGAACGGGCGGATCATCGACGTCGGTCCCGGACAGACGGAGCGCCTGCCGTCGATCCTGCGCGACGCACCCGCGGGCGCAACGGTACGGCTGCGGGCCGGGCACTACCGGGTCCGCGATCCGGCCGGGCTGACGCTCGCCCGTCACGGGGTGACGCTCCGCTCGCGGTCGGGGGACCCCGGAGGGGTGGTCCTCGACGGCGGCTATGGCCCCAGCGCGCTGCTGCGAGTCGCAGCCAGCGGGATCACGATCGCCGAGGTGACGCTGACCCGTGCCAAGGACCATCTCGTCCACGCGGTCCCGCCCGAGGGGCAAGCGAGTATCGGCGGGCTACGCCTGCACCGGGTTCGGATGCTGGACAGCGGCGAGCAGTTCGTGAAGGCGAACCCGAACGGTTCGCGGACGGGCTGGGTCCATCGCTCCCGGGTGGAGTGCTCGAGCTTCCGGATGACCGCTGCGGGGCGGCGCAACATCGAGCGTGCCTTCGGCTGCTACACGGGGGGCATCGACGCCCACGGCGCCCACCGGTGGCGGGTGCGGCGGAATCGCTTCGAGGGGATCTACTGCGAGGACGGCGAGGTCGCCGAGCACGCGGTGCACTTCTGGCGACGCTCTCGCGACACGCTGGTCGAGAACAACTTGATTCTGAACTGCGCGCGGGGAATCGGATTCGGGCTGACCGGCGATGCCGGCGACGGGCACACGGACGGCGTGATTCGCCGCAACGCGGTGGTCGCCGATATCCGCCAGTACGACACCGGCATCGAGCTTGCCAACGCGGCCAACGTGCGGGTGCTCCACAACACGGTCGCCGAGACCGGCCGCGCCGCCAATGCCTTCAGCTCGCTGGACGTGCGCTTCCCACGCTCCTCGGGGCTGCTCGCCAACAACCTCGTCGAGCGGATCAGCTTCCGAGACGGCGGCCGCGCCAGGCGGATTGGGAACATCGAAAGCTTCCCGCTTCGATGGCTGCGGGCGCCGGCCCGCGGAGACGTGCACCTTCGCGCCGCGTGCGGCGGCGGTGGACCGCGGGATCCGCGTCGCCGGCGCCGGCCGCGACATCGATGGAACGCCCCTTCCGCGGGGGCGACCTGATGTCGGCGCCGACGAACTTGGCCGCTGAGGTGTGGGCTGCCGGCGATTGGGTACCAACTATTCGGTATGGAAGGACAGAGCATCGTTATCGACCTGGAGCCTGATCGCCTCGCCCCCGGCCGGGCGCGGCGGGCTATGGCTGAATTGTCCGATCGCCTGCCTCAGGATCGGCTCTTTGATCTCAGGGTGGTCGTCAGCGAGTTGGTCGGCCAAGCGGTCAAGCGGCCATCCACGGAGGCGATTCGGCTCCGCGTATGGCGCCGCCGCGGTCACGTATGGGGTGAGGTGGTCGGAGCCAGCGCCGCGAGATCGCTTCAGTTTCGCCCCTCGAACGACTACAGCAACCGCATCGTCGACGCGCTCGCGAACCGGGTCTCGCACCACAACGGCGGGTCGCGAGTCTGGTTCTGGCTCGACTAGGCGCCGGCGCGCTTGGCAGCCTCGATCGCCCGTTCCAGCTGCTCCTTGTTCATCGACGAGCGCCCCGAAATTTCGAGCCGCTGTGCCTGCTTGTAGAGGTCGGCCCGGGTGGATGTGGCGACGGCCGAGCGATTCGGCTCCGACTCCGTCGCGGGAGGTCCGGATGAAGGGCCGGGCGCTGCGGGCCCGGATGCCTGGCGGAGAAGCCGGTAGAGGATCACGGCGGCGACGGCCGCCAGTGCGATTGCGATTGCCCGTCTGCTCATCGAGAGCTCCTGTCTCCGTATCCCCCGCCGGCCCTCCGAAGAAACTTCTCTTGCGGGCTCAAGTCCGGCGCGGAGGCTGCCGATAAGCCCCTTGTATACCCCTGCCCGAGAGGCGGCCTGCGTATGGATGCGCGGCCGCCTTTCTCTTTCTTGCGCTCAGAAATGAGCTGTGCCCGGCGCTCGGGCCGGGCACAGCTCGGCAGGGAGGCTCAACTGCCTCGCCAAGACGGTGACCGCGGTCCCAGCACGCGACCACACGTCAGCAGGGCTCCAATACCCGCCTGCCATCCCCCTACACCTCGACGCCCTATCCGAGGCTCAGGTGGCGTGCTCGAGGTTCTGCGCCGAGACCTGCGCGCGCAGCTTCTCCAGCGCGCGTCGGAGGATGCGGGAGACGTGGACCTGCGAGACGCCGACCCGGACGGCGATCTCCTCCTGGGTCAGATCCTCTGCGAAGCGAAGGCGGACGCAGCTGCGCTCGCGGTCGTCGAGGACGTCCATCGCGTCGCGAACGTCGAGCTGGGCGTCGATCCGCTCCAGCGCCGGGTCGGCGCCTCCGACTGTCTCGGCAGCCGGCGGCGCTTCTCCGTCTTCGCCGAACACCGGCACGTCGAGGGAGATCGGTCGGGTCGCCTCGAAGGCCTGCATCGCCTCCAGTGTCTGCTCCTCGCTGATCTCGGCTCGCTCCGCGATCTCGGCGACGGTCGGCGAGCGGTCCAGCTCCGAGGTGAGCGCCTCGGCTGCGCGGCTGACGTCGAGGACCCGTTCCTTGACGCCTCGCGGCAGGTGCAGTGGCATCACCCGATCGCGGAAGTGACGCTTCAGCTCACCGAGGATCGTCGGCACGGCGAAGGCCTGAAATGAGGTTCCTCGGCCCGGGTCGAAACGGTCAAGCGCCTTGATCAGCCCCAGCGATGCGACCTGAATCAGGTCGTCGATGGACTCGCTGCTGCTGCGGTAGCGAAAGGCCAGAGTCCGCGCCAGCGGCAGAAACCGCTCCGCGAGCTCGTCTCGAACGCACTGCTCTTTGGTGCGGTGAAACCGCTCCAGCAGCGCTGCGTCGGGCCGCGACAGGATCGATCCTCCTTGCTCGAGCTGGGCTTGCAGGCACCGCGCACCCTACAGGCGTTTTTCGGCTTCGTTGCGGGGTAAGCGGGACATGGACCGCAGCGAAAGGAGGCCACCGTGCCGCCGCGTGGAGTCAAGAAGGGAACCAAGCGCGCCCGCCAGTACGAGAAGATCAAGAAGAGCCAGCGAGATCAGGGCCGCTCCGAAGGTCGCGCCGAGGAGATCGCCGCCCGAACCGTCAACAAGGAGCGAGCCAGGTCAGGGAGTCCCGGCAGCACTCGCGGACCTCGACCCAGGACATCTCCTCCTCGCGCCGCGGCGGCAAGCGCTCCGGCACCAGCGGTCCCAAGGGCCGCACTCGCGACCAGCTCTACAACGAGGCCAAGAGCCTCGGCATCGACGGGCGCTCGAGGATGAGCAAGACGCAGCTGCAGCGGGCGATCGCCGGTAAGAAGGGCTGAGCCTCAGGGACCGTGCCGCTCGGCGGCAAGCTGCTCGATCTTCGCGTAGACGTCGGGCAGCATCTTCTTCATCCGCTGCAGCTCCCAGCGCTCGATCTTGATCAGCCGGACGCGCGAAGTCGCCTCGATCGTGGCTGAGCGCTTCTCCTTGTCGAGCAATCCCATCTCACCGAAGATGTCGCCGGCGCTCAGCTGCCCGACCTCCTGACCGTCGCGAATGACCTTGGCAGTCCCCTCCTCGATGGCCATGAAATGGTTCGCGAAGTCGCCTTCCTTGACGATCACGGCCCCCTCGGGGACCTCTTCGGAGGTCGCGAACGTGGTCACCACCCGCAGCTCCTCGTCGGGCACACCCTCGAAAATCGGAATCCTCTTCAGCTGCGTCGCGTCCATCGGTCCTTTCCTCCCGCTCTCGCTCAGAGCGCAACCTATCCGATCCGAGGGCCCCGAGGGCGCGTAATCTTCCCGCCTCGATGAGGTGGAAGCTTGCGTCAGCGGCAGTGCTCGCGGCAGCCGCGGTGGTGGCCCTGCTGGTGCTGCTCGGCGACGGCGAGGAAACGCCGCAGCGGCGGACGCTGGAGGTGCCCGGCGAGCCGCGAGTTGAGGTGATCGCCCCCCGCAACGGCTCCCGCCAGTCGGGTCGGGCCGTAGTCGTCGAGGTCGCGATCGAGAACTTCCGCCTCGCCCCGCGGCAGTTTGGCCTTGCGCCGCAGCTCGGCGAGGGACACATCCGCTTCTCGCTCAACCGGGTGCCGAACTGCGTCGAGCCCGAAAAGCTCGAACGGGCGATCAACAGCCCGGTCGGAAGCGGTCGCCTGATCGGGCGCTCCTTCGATTACCCGCCCCACTCCGGTCCCAACGGACTCCTGGCGCAGCGGATCGGTTCGGCGGGCCTCTACTCGCCGGCGACCAAGCCGACGATCTTCTACCAGCGCCTCCCGGCGGGCTTCTATCGACTCGTGATCACGCTGGCGCAGAACAACGGCGCCTCGACGCCGTTTCATGCCGTGACCAACTTCGAGATCGTGCCCGATGCCCGCAACCCAGGCACGCCGCATTCGGATGCCGAGTGCGAGGGGAAGGTATCTAGCGCAGAAGCCGCGAAGGCAATCCAATGACCTCGAGGCGGTTCGAGAAGGCAAACCCCGGCTCGGGGCCTCCTTCGAGCGAGTAGACCCGGCGGCCCAGCGATGCGCCGCCGAGGCCGTGACGCGGAGTCCGCATCCCGGCCAGGCGTCGCCAGCGATGCGCCCCGGGCGCCAGCAGCTCTACCGGCTTGATCGTGCTGCCGCCCGGGCCCAGCTCCTCGCCGCCGAAGGCGACCACCCGGCCGGCGACCGTGGCAGCGGCGAAGCCACTGCGTGCGACATCGAGCGGCGGCTCGCGGCGCCAGGCGCCCGAGCCCGGCCCAAAGCTCTCCGCGACACGCAGGTTCTCGCCCCCCGTGCGGCCGCCGAGGACGTAGACACGGCCGCCGGCCGCGGTGGCGGCGACGTGCTCGCGCGCGACCTTCATCGAAGGGCCGTCGCTCCAGCTGTCGGCGGCGGGGTCATAGACCTCGAGTCGGTCCAGCGCTCGGCCGCCGGCAGCGCCGCCGACGGCAAACAGCCGCCCGCCGATCGCCACCAGGCCCGCGGCGGCACGCGGGAGCGACGATTCTGAAAGCAGCCGCCAACGGCCGGTGGCGGGGTCGAAGCGCTGCAGGGCGGCGGTGACGGCCCCGAAGCTGGAGTCGGCGTAGCCGCCGTAGACGTAGAGGCGGCCGCCAAGCGACGCCACCGCGGCGTGGTTGACCGCGATCGGCAGCGGGGCCGCCCGGCTCCAGCGATCGCGGCGGATGTCGTAACGCTCGACCGCGCCCGTGGTCTCGGTCGAGGGCAAGAAGCCGCCGAGGACGTAGACGGAGCGACCGATGCGCGCCGCGCCGACCTCGGTGCGGCGAAGCAGCGCCGGCTGCAGCGCCCGCCAAGAGCCCGACGCGGCCGAGCCGGCCCGGCTTGCAGTCGTCGGGCGATCGCCATCGCCGCCCCCCTCTCCGCAACCCGCCAGGGCCGCGAGGAGGGCGAGCGCCGCGGCGGTCAGCGCCGCTCGTAGCCTCGGCATCGGGTCACCGGCAGGCGCGGATAGCGGCGGAAGGCGGGATCGGTGCGGGAGCGCTCGCAGAGCGAGAAGGTCGAGCCGCGGGTGTTGTGGACGAGGCGCTGGTGGACACAGCTGTCGCATAACCCGGCGGCCGGAGGACGCATCGACACAGTATGCGCGGAGGGCGAGGGCCGCCGATACTTCACTTTGTATAGTCGTATCGGATGAGCACGTTCCGCAGGTTGCTGGGGTTCTTGCGCCCCCACCGGCGCGCGCTCTGGGGTTCGCTCGTCTTCGCCTGGGCGGCGATGGGGATGACCGTGCTGATCCCCTGGCTGGTCGGCCAGGCCGTGGACGCGATTCAGCGCGGCGACCGCCCCGACCTGCTGCCGCTGGCGCTGGCGATCCTCGCCGCCGGGGTTCTGCGCCTCGGTTTGACGGTGGTGCGGCGGTTGGTCGCCGGCCGCGTCTCGCTGGCGGTCGAGTACACGCTGCGGCAGCGCATCTACGCCCATCTGCAGACGCTGGAGCTGGGCTTCTTCGATTCCCAGCAGACCGGGCAGCTGATGTCGCGGGCGACCGTGGACCTGCAGTCGATCCGCTTTTTCCTCGGCTACGGGTTGATCTTCATCACCCAGAACCTGCTCACGATCACGCTCGCCGCGGCGGTGATGATCGCCGTCGAGCCCTGGCTGGCACTGCTCGCGCTCTCCCCCGCCCCCCTTGTCGTGCTCACCGCCGCCCGTTACAACCGGCGCTCGCGGCCGGCGCTGCAGGAGGTCCAGCAGCGGATCGCCGAGCTGACCGCCGAAGCGGAGGAGAACGTCTCCGGGATCCGGATCGTCAAGGCCTTCGCCCGCGAGGAGCACCAGTTGTTGCGCTTCCGCCGCGCTGTGGACCGGGTCTTCGACCAGAGCGTCTTCTCGAATCGGCTACGGGCCTTCTACACGCCGCTGATCGGGCTCCTGCCGCAGGCCGGGATCGCGCTGGTCCTGTTCGTCGGCGGGCGCGAGGTGATCAACGGCAACCTGACGCTGGGCGAGTTCACCGCCTTCTACACCTACATGGTGATTCTGGCGGCGCCGATGCGGATGCTCGGGATCGCGCTGGGGATGGCGCAGCGGGCAGTCGCCTCCGGAAACCGGCTGTTCGAGATCCTCGACCGAGAGCCACAGATCCAGAGCCCCCCGGGTGCGCCGCCGATGCCGCCCGGCGGCGGCCGGGTGCAGATGCGCGGCGTCAGCCTCCGCTACGACGGAGCCGGGCCGGCCCTCAGCGACGTCGACCTCGAGGTCGAGCCGGGCAGGACGGTGGCGCTGGTCGGGCCGTCCGGGTCGGGCAAGACGAGCCTGGTGGCGCTGGTGGCGCGCCTCTATGACCCCTCCGAGGGTGAGGTGAAGGTCGACGGAATCGACGTCCGCTCGGTCGACCTGATCTCGCTGCGGTCGGAGATCGCCTTCGTCGCCGACGAGAGCTTCCTGTTCTCGGCCACGGTGGCTGAGAACATCGCCTACGCGCGGCCGCAGGCAACCCGCGAGGAAGTCGAGCTGGCCGCCCGCCGAGCTCAAGCGGCGGAATTCATCGAGCGGTTGCCCGACCGTTACGACACCGTCGTCGGGGAGCGGGGCCTGACGCTGTCGGGAGGCCAGCGGCAGCGGGTCGCGATCGCCCGGGCGCTGCTCGCCGATCCGCGGATCCTGATCCTCGACGACGCGACCTCGTCCGTCGACGCCGAGACCGAGGCGGCGGTCAAGGGCGGCCTGGAGGAAGTGATGAGCGGGCGCACGACCTTCGTGATCGCGCACCGGCTCTCGACTGTCTCGCTCGCCGACGAGGTCGTGGTCATGGACGGCGGCCGGGTCGTCGACCGTGGGACCCACGCCGAGCTGTTACAGGGTTGCTCGTTCTACCGCGAGATCGCCGAGCACGGACTGGCGGACTCGGTGTTCCTGCAGCGCGACCTCGAGGAGCGCGAGGAGCTGGCGCGGCTATGAGCGATCAGAGGCGGAACCCGCGACCACCCGCCCGCGGCGGACGCGAGAGCGAGCGAGAGCAGAGCACGCGGGCGGAAATTGATGCGGAGGAGCGCGAGGAGGCCACATGGTCGCCGGAGCGCAACCGCCTGCGCGAGGTCTTCCTCCTCTTCGCCGCGCTCTGGCGGCTGGTTCGCGGCGAGGACGAGCGCGGTCGCAAGGTGAAGTGGCTGCTCGGTCTGTTGCGGCCCTATCGGACCAAGGTGGCGCTGATGTTCGCGGCCCTGATTGTCGCCACGGCGGCCGGACTGGCGCCGCCGTATCTCGCCGGTGAGGCAATCGACTCCGGGATCAACGAGGGCGACGTCGGGGCGCTGAACCTGATCGCCGCGATCTTCGTCGCCAGCGCGATCGTCTACGCACTGGCCAGCTACGCGCAGACCTATCTGACCGGCTGGGTCGGACAGCGGGTGCTTCAGGACCTGCGCGAGCGGATCTTCGCCCATCTGCAGCGGATGTCGATCGGCTTCTTCACCCGGCGCAGCCCCGGGGTGCTGATCTCGAGGATGACCAACGACGTGCAGGCGCTCGACCAGCTCGTCACCGACGGGATCACGACGCTCTTCTCGAGCACCCTGACGCTGCTGGGAGTGGTCGCGATCATGCTCGCGCTCGACCCGCAGCTGGCCTTGGTGACGTTTGTCACCTTTCCGCTGCTTGCGGTGGCAAGCATCGTCTTCCGGATCGCGTCTGCCGGCGCCTACCGGCTGACCCGGGAGAAGATCGCCGCGATCACCGCCTATCTGCAGGAGACCTTGAGCGGCGTCCGCGTCGTGCGCAGCTTCGGCCAGGAGCCGCGCCACATCGACCGGATGTCGGTGCTCAACGAGGAGAACCGGGCCGTCAACATGCGCACGGTCCATCTCAACGCCGCCTACTTCCCGGCGGTCGAGCTGCTCTCGGCCGTCGGCACCGCGGTGATCCTGCTCTATGGCGGCTACCAGTCGCTCGAAGGGGCGATCGAGATCGGCGTAGTGGTCGCTTTCGTCGGCTACCTGGCGACCTTCTTCGACCCGATCCAGCAGCTCTCGCAGCTCTACACGACCTACCAGCAGGGAATGGCGGCGCTGGACAAGATCTTCGACCTGCTCGACACCGAGCCCGACATGACCGACGCCGAGGGGGCGGTCGACCCCGGCCGGCTGCGCGGCGAGATCGAGATGCAGGGCGTGTCGTTCTCCTATGACGACGAAGCTGAAGCAGCGGCCGAGCGGGGAGAGGCGGTCGAGTGGGCGATGCAGGACATCGACCTGCATGTCCCGCCGGGGCAGACGCTGGCGCTGGTCGGGGCGACCGGGGCCGGCAAGTCGACCTTCGCGAAGCTGGTGGCGCGCTTCTACGACCCCCAGCGGGGGCGGGTTCTCGTCGACGGGCTCGACCTGCGCGGGGTCGAGCAGCGGGCGCTGCGGCGCCAGCTAGGGATCGTGCCACAGGAGGGATTCCTGTTCTCGGGCACGGTGCGGGAGAACATCGCCTTCGGGCGGCCCGACGCGGCGCTGGAGGAGATCGAGATCGCGGCGGCGGCCGTGGGAGCGACGGCGTTCATCGACTCGCTGCCGCAGGGGATCGAGACCGAGGTCGGCGAGCGGGGCGTCCAGCTCTCGGCCGGCCAGCGCCAGCTGGTGGCCTTTGCCCGCGCCCTGCTGGCCGAGCCGCGGATCCTGATCCTCGACGAGGCGACATCGAACGTCGACGTGCGGACCGAGAAGGTGATCGAGCAGGGCCTAGAGCGCCTGCTCGCCGGCCGCACCGCGATCGTGATCGCGCATCGTCTCTCGACGATCCGCCGGGCCGGCAAGATCGTCGTCCTCGAAGGCGGGCGGATCGTCGAGTCGGGCAGCCACGAGGAGCTGATCGACGCAGACGGCTCCTACGCGCGGCTCTACGGCGCCTGGGAGGAGTCGGCAGCGGCGTAGACGCTGTGGGGGCTGAGGCCTGGCGTGGCGGTCGGGCGGGCTCAGCCGGGACCGATGCCGCCGCCGCCGGCGTTGCCGCCGCCGCTGTCGCCGCTCGGTTCTCCACTGCCGCCGCCGCCGCTTCCAGCGCCGCCGCTCGGGCTTGCGGGTGGAGCCGGTGCGACTGGGACCGGTGCCGGTGTCGGTGCGGGGGCCACCGGGGCCGGGGCCGTCGGCACCGGCGTCACCGGCGTCACGTCACTGGGGTCGGTGGGGGCTGTCGAGGAGGGCGCGCCTGGGCCTTCGCCGCATTCCTCGAATCCGTAGTCCGAGGCCGCCGTCTGGAACGAGGCCAGGGCGGCGGCGGCATCCTCCTCCGCCGCCTCCAAGGCGACGTCGTCCCCGCGCTCGGCGGCGAGCTGGGCGTCGCGCTCGGCCTGAACCAGCTCTTCACCGGCGGTGAACATCTCCGAGAGCTCCGGATCCCTGTCGCCGCCGAGGTCTTGGATCTGCTCGATCAAGCCCTCGTAGAGGTCGGCCTTCTGGCCCAGCTGGCTGGCGGCGTCTGCGGTCGCCGAGTCGACCGCGCCGACAGCGGCGTTGACCTCGGCACAGATCCCGTCGGCCTGGGAGATCAGCTCCTCGCGCGAGAGGTCTCCCGGCGCCTCGGATGTCGGGGTCAGGACCGGCGTCTCGGGCAACGAGTCGTCATCGCCGCCGCAGCCGACCGCGACGAGGGAGATCGAAAGGGTTGCCAGCAGACAGACGGCGAGTCTCATCGTGTGGCGAAGGTAGCAGAGGGAAAGCCGCGTTGAGCAGGGAATTCGTCGACCAGCTACTCGCCCCCGACCACCTTCCTACCCGTTCCGCGGCCGCCCCAATTGTCGGTCTGGGCGTGGCAGTTACCGCATAGAACCTGCAGGTTCTCGAGCCGGTTGTCCTTGCCGTCGCCGTTCACGTGATGGAGTTCCATGCTCAGTGGCTTTCCGTTCCACTCGGTGATCCCGCAGATCTCGCAGCGATTCTCTTTCAGCCCCTCGCGAAGCAATCGCCCTTTGAGATGACTGCGATTCGTTTGCCGGCCGATCACGAGAAGATCTTCCATCGGCATCGCACTGGGGCGCGGTCGAATGTCTCCGCGTTTCACTGCCTGATTCCAAGAGTCGAGGCAAAAGCCAAACTGCCGAGAGCATTGGCGCACGGACAGCCCTCGGTCATAGGCGATTTGAACCGCCACCCAGTCGTAACGGCGAGCCGCGCGATCATCTGCGGGCAAGCCGAGCCGCCGAGCGTGGTAGGCAATCGTGGACTTCGCGATTCCGAGTTCGGCCGAGATCTCGGAATAGCTGAGGCCGCGATCCAACCTCTCGCCGACGAGCCGGCGCGTTTCCGAAGGCATCCGCTTGCCAGGATTGTTCGTCCTCATGCGAACGCATGTTCGCATGAGGAGAGGACGGATCCTTCGAACTGCGCCCCAGGGACTCGAACCCCAAATTCCAGCTCCAGAGGCTGGCGTGTTGCCAATTACACCAGGGCGCAACGAAGCGTTTTGAGGATAGCTAGAGGAGCCGGTGCCGCATGTCCAGGCGTCAGCTAATCGCGCTCAGGTCGCTCTCCGGATCCCCGAGCTGCTCCTTCGCACCCGAGATGTCGACGCCGTCGGCGAGCATCCGCCGCGCCTCGTTGAGGTCCTCGGAGCGCTCGACGCTGAGCGCCCCCGCCACCTTGCCGTCCTTCAGGTAGAAGACGAGGAACTCGCCCTCCTCGCGGTCACCGCGCCAGACTTCCTCGTCCCAGTCGTAGGCCGGTCCGACGTACTCGAGGCTGGCCCAATCGGCGAGGTCGCTGAAGAAGTAGGGGACGACGTCGTAGGGCTTGTCCTCGCCGAGCAGGTTCCCGGCCGCCGCCATCCCCTGCTGCATCGCCACGTCCCAGTGCTCGACCCGGATCCGCTGCCCGTGCACGACGCTGTCATAGCTGCAGCAGTCGCCGGCCGCATAGATCCCCTCGACTGAGGTCTGCAAGCGACTGTCGCAGACGATCCCGTCTTCGACCTCGAGGCCGGCGCGCTGGGCGAGCATCACGTCCGGCTTTACGCCCGCTCCCACCACCACGGCGTCGCACTCGACCGTGCGGCCGCTCTTGGTGACCACGGCCTTGACCCGTCCGTCGCCCTCGAATGCCTGCAGCTCCTCTCCCCCATGCACCTCGACCCCTTTGGACTCCAGCACGTCCTGGAACCAGCGGCCGGCGTCGGTGCCGAAGGTCCTCGACAGCGCCACCTCCTCCATCATCAGGATCGTGCACTTGGCGCCCTTCGCAGTCAGCGAGGCCGCCACCTCGGTGCCGATGTAGCTGCCGCCGATCAGCACCACGTGGTCGGCCTCGGCAGCCTCGGTGCGGATCGCGTCGGAGTTCCCGAACGCGCGCAGGTAGTGGATCCCCTCGTTCTCGGCCCCCTCGACCCGGAGGATGTTCACGTTCGCCCCCGTCGCCAGCAGCGCCTTGCCGAACGAGATCTCCTCGCCGCCCTGGACCGTGGCGGTGCGCGCCTCGGTGTCCAGCGACATCACGTTGCGCCCGGTCAATAGGTCGACGCCGTTCTCCTCGTACCACTCGGGCGGGTTGACGTAGGCGTCGCTGCGCTCGGCCTCCCCGCGCATGTACTCCTTCGACAACGGCGGCCGCTCATACGGCGGCTCCGGCTCGCGGCCGACCAGCAGGATCGAGCCCTCGGCTCCGCGCTTGCGCAGCTCGGCGGCGCAATTGCCGCCCGCCATCCCGCCGCCGATCAGCAGAAAGTCGACCTCGCGATCAGCCACGCCCTCGCCCGCCCCTCATTCGCTGGTCACGACCTCGGGGCCGAAGAAGTCCTTGATCTCGTCTTCCTTGCCCGGGTCGAGCACCGCCAGAACCTCGTCCCCGGACTCCAGCGTCGTATCGGGCCCGGGCACGAACCCGCGCCCGCTGCGCAGGACCGAGATCAGCAGGGTGCCGTCGGGCATCTCCAGGTCGGCGACCCGCATCCCTGAGACGCGCGAGTCCTCGGTCAGCTGCAGCTCGATGATCTCCAGCCCCTCGTCCTGGAGGTCGAGGAGGTGGACCAGGCCGTATTGCGGCACCTCGTGCTCGATCAGCCGCAGGATCAGGTCGGTGGCCGAAACCGACGGCTTGATCTCGAGCAGCTCGAAATGCTGGCGGTTACGGGGGTTGTTGACCCGGGCGATGATCTGCTGGACGAGGTACTTCTCCCGCGCGACCTGACAGATCAGCATGTTGTCCTCGTCGTCCCCGGTCACGGCGATGACCATGTCCGCGCGCTGGATCCCGGCTCGCTCGAGCACCCACAGCTCCGACGCGTCGCCGTACTGGACGCTGTGCTCGAGCTCCTGCTCGACCGTCTCGTAGCGGCGGCGGTTGTTCTCGATCAGGGTCACCTCGTGCTCCTTCTCGATCAGCTCCCGAGCCAGGTTCCACCCGACCTTGCCGGCACCGACGATGATGATGTACACGGGCCGCCCCTAACCCGTCCCGACGGGATCTGGAGACGCTCCGCCGTCCTGCTTCGTCGCCGCCTCGATGTCGGCTACGAGCATGTCGATCGCGACCCGGGTCGGGCAGATCGTGTGCAGGCCCTGATGCTCGTACCACTCGGCCCGCAGCGGGTCGAGGATCCGCGCCACGACGGTCGGAACCCCGAAGCGCTTCTTGGCGATCTGGCCGATGATGATGTTCGTGTTGTCGCCGTCGGTGGAGGCGACGAACGCATTCGCCTTCTCGATCCCGGCCTCCAGCAGGGCGTCGATCTCCAGCGCGGTACCGACCGTGAACTGGCCGCCAAGGTCCTCCCAGCTCTGATCCAGCCCCAGCTCGAGCCGGGCGTGCGCTTCGGGATCCTCATCGAGGCAGGAAACGTCGTGGCCGTCGCGCAGCAAATGGCGCGCCACCGAGGAGCCGACTCGGCCGCAGCCGACGATGACGATGAACATTGCCCGCACCCTACACAAGCCCAGATGCCCGGCTACTGCCTGGGCGGCGCCTGGCTCGGCGGCTCCTCCGCCGCGCCGGGGGCGTCGTTCCCCGGTTCCGGCGGAGCGGTCAGCAGCACCCGGCAGGGCGCCTTCTCGAGGACGTAGGTGGTGACGTCTCCGAGCGCCTGCCGGCGCTGCCCGCCGACCCCGCCCAGGACCGCTCCGCCGCGGATCCGGCTCGGCGGCTCGCCGCCGATCACGATCGCCTCTGCCTGGCCCTGACGGGCCGCCTCGACGATCCCGGCTGCAACCGAGCGGGCGCGCACGACTCGCGAGGTGACGTCGACCGAGGGGTACTCGAGCCCGACCTCCAGCGCCCGCCCGATCGCCTCGTTCGCCCGCTCCATCTTCTCGTCCGGCAGGGTCGCGTCGAGCGGCAGCGTCAGCGGCACCTCGACGACGTAGATGAGGTCTACCCGCGGCCGCCTTTCCTCCGAGTCGGGCCCCTCGCTCTCGGCCGCCAGCCGCCCGGCGGTGCCGACGATGTCGTCATCGAGCTTGGTTCCGAAGACGGGCACGAGGATCGTGCCGTACTCGAGCTTCGGCACGGTCTTGGTCAGGGCCTGCTCGCTGACCGAGACTCGCTCGGTCAGGCTCGTGCCCTCGACGAAGCGGCGATATACGACGTAGCCGATAAGCCCGAAGAGCATCCAGCCGCCGCCGACCCAGCGGGCGCGGTCGTGGTAGGCGAGGACGCTGACAAACGCGAGGGCGCTGATCGCGGCTGCAGCGAGCGCCGGCACGGGAATCCGGGCCCCGCGCCAGGGGATGTCGAAGGGAACCCGGAAGGGCCGCTCGCGATCGGGTTCGAGCCACCGCAAGCGCACCACCGAGAGGTGGGCGATTGTGATCGCCAGCAGGGCCCCGAAGGCGTAGATCCCGGCCAACAGCTCGACATCGGTGGGCAGCACGAACCCGATCGCCATCACCGCCGAGATCGCGATTGCGACGTGAGGGGTCGCGTGACGCGTGCCGAGCTTGCCGAGCCAGCTGGGAATCTGGCGGTTGATCGCCAGCGTGTAGATGTGCCGGGATACACCGAGCATCGAGGTCCCGGCCGCCCAGAAGAGGATTGGAGCCGCGACCAGCGCCACAAGCCAGCGCATCGCATCGGCAAGCCATGAAGGCTCGTATGCCGATACGACCCCGATCACCGGGTTCTCGACGAACTCCGAGCCCAGCGCCGTCTCCGGCCCGGCGGGCCCGGCTACGACCGGCACCGCCATCAGCGCCACCACCGCCATCCCGGCGTAGACGAGCGGAACCGTGATCGCGCCGACAGAGACGACCCGCTTCAGGTCGCGGGGCTCGAAATCGACGTCGGGGGCCAGGTTCGAGGCGGCCTCGATCCCCGCGTAGGCGAGCATCGCGAGCACCCCCGCGTAGACGATGTCGACGAAGCCCGGGTCGGTGAACAGGTCGAGCTGCTCGGTCAGCCGGTCGGGGTGCCAGACCGCCAGCACGCCGACGCAGATCACCGCCAGCTGCAGCAGCAGGTCCGCCAGCGCCACCGCGGCCAGGGCCCGCTGCCGGGTCCGACCCGAGATGTCGAGGATCGTCAGCCCCGCCACGGCGACGATCACCGCGATCGCGATGCTGATCTCCGCCCCGCCGTCGCTGAGGCCCGAGGCAATCGGCTCCAGGTAGTGCGGCACCGAGATCGCGGCCAGCGCGATCACGATCACGTAGTCGATCAGGATCGCCCACCCGGCGATGAAGGAGACGAGCTCGTTGAACGCGTAGCGGGCGAAAGTCGAGGAGCCGCCTCGCTCGCGGAACATCGCTCCCGCCTCCACGTAGCTGAGCGTCGTGAGGACGAACAGCAGTCCGGCGGCGAGGAAGATCAGCGGCGTCAGGCCGAGTCCGCGGTCGGCGACGACGCCGAGCGCGAAGTAGATCGAGAAGCCGACCGCGGAATAGACAGCGGCGAACAGCCACGGCACCCCGAGGCTGCGCCGCATCCGCTCGCGTGGCTCGGTCACCGGCGCAGCCGCGAGACGGCCCAGAGCCGGCCTGCTCCGACGGCGACGAATCCCGCTCCCATCAGCACCCCGATCGAGATCGGCCCGCCGCCGGCGGCGAGGGTCACGGTCAGGATCACGATCCCGAGGCCGACGAAAAGGACCGAGAGCGCCTTCACCGAGCCGTGATAGAGGCGCTCAGGCGATGGCATGGTGAGCCCTGGATCCATCGCCTTCGTCCTGGCCCTCGGAGACGACGATCACCCGGCAGGGACGCTCGGCCAGGACGGTGCGAATCGTCTCGTCGAGCAGCGGCGATCCGTTGCGGCGCCGCATCCCCATCACGATTGCCCGCGCCTTGATCATCTCGGCCTCCTCGGCGATCGAGTATCCGGCCTGGCCGGGCCTCACCCGCTCCACGTGCCCGGTGACGCGCAGCCCGCCGATCAGCTTCGCCTGCTCGATCTTGCTGCGCGCTTCGCCCTCCTCGCGCTTGAGCTTGGCGTCGAGCGGCAGGTGCTTGGGCACCGTCAGCATCGAATGGACGTGGATGCCACGGCGCCGGCCCCCGGCCAGCTTCACGGCCGTCGCGACCACCTCGTCCGAGAACGGCGCGTGATCGTCGAAGGCGACGACGACCGACTCGTACTCGACCTCCTCGACCCCCAGCGGCTCCGGTGTCAGCACCTTGACCGTCTGGGAGGCGGGCAGGCCCTGTTGCCGGCGATAGAGGAGGTAGAGCACCATCCCGAACGCCATCCAGCCCCCTCCGACCGCGATCGTGATCGGATCGAGGGCCATCACGACCACCCAGGCGCCGAAGGTACCGATGGCCCCGAGTACCGCGGTGAGAGGGATTTGCACACCGCCAAAGGGGATGTTCAGCGGCGGCCGCCAGCCGCGTTCGATCTCGGGCCGGCGCTGGCGCAGACGGATCACCGAGAGATGGGCGATCGTGAACGAGAGCATCGCCCCAAACGAGTACATCGTGGCCAGAAATTCGGTCTCCCCCGGCAACACGGTCAGAATCGCCACGATCGAGAAGCTGACGATCGCGATGTAGGGAGTGCGATATCGGGGGTGGATCTGGCGCAGCCGCTCCGGAACCTGGCGGTAGTGGCCCATCGAATAGGTCAGGCGCGAGACGCCGATCAGCGCCGCGTTGGTCGCGATGAGGAGGATCACCGCGGCGAGGATCCCTACGTAGATCCGCAGAACGTCGGTCATTCCGGCGCCGAGCCCGATGTTCTCGACGATGCCAAGCACGGGGTCGTCGGCGTACGTGGTGCCGAGCTCGGTCGTGAATTGGCCTCCTTCCTGGACGACGGGCATCGCCGAGAGGGCGATCGCCGGCAGCAGCGCGTAAAGGCCCACCACGGCCAGAACGACGTAGGCGACTCCCCTCGGAATCGTGCGGCCGATCGGCTTCTTCGCCTCCTCGGCCATGTTGGAGATCGTCTCGATCCCGGTGTAGGCGACCATCCCGACTGCGATCCCGAGCGCGAAGTCGCCCCATGTGGGTGCGGTCCCGAGGTCGATCTGATCAGAGAGCAGCGCCGGGTCGAGGACCAGCGCCACCCCGACCGCGACAAGCAGAACCTGGGTCGCCAGGTCGGCGATCGCAAGAACGAGGTTCAAACGCGCCGACTCCTGTGTGCCCTTGACGTTCAGCGCCCCGAGCAGGGCGATCAGGATCACGCCGGCGATCACGTCTCCGGGCCCATGGCCGAGCGGCTCCCAGAAGACCGCCAGGTAGTGCGGCACGAAAAAGGCCGAGATCGCGACCGTGATGATGTAGGTGAGCATCTGCCCCCAGGCGGCGAAGAAGCTCACGACTTCGTTGAAGGCGTGGCGGGCAAAGCTTGAGGAGCCGCCCGCCTCCGGGTACATCACCGTCGCCTCGGTATAGGTCGCCGCGGTGAAGATGAAGATCAGGCCGGCGATCATGAAGGTCACCGGGGTCAGCCCGAGCGCGAACAGGGCCACGACGCCGAGCGCGTAATAGATCGACGAGCCGACGTTGCCGTAGGCGGCCGCGAACAGCGTCCCGGACCCGTGAACTCGCCGCAGCGCCTGCTCTCTTGGGAACCGCTCCGCCATCTAGACGGGACAGATTTGGCTTGTCATCTAGGCCGAATATAGATACGGGGGCGGCGCTGCCTGGACGTGGGCCTGGCCGAGTTCGGCCGGCGACCGGCACCCGCACAGGGTCAGCGCCAGCTCGAGCTCGGCGCGCAGCAGCTCCAGCACCCGTCGCGCCCCCTCTTCGCCCCCGGCCGCGAGCCCCCAGAGCGCCGGCCGCCCGACCAGCACCGCATCCGCCCCGAGTGCCAGGGCCATGACGACGTCCGTCCCCCGCCGCAGGCCGCCGTCGACCAGAACCGTGCCCCGTCCGGCGACGGAGTCGACGACCGCGGGCAGCGCCTCGGCGGTGGCGGAAACGCAGTCGAGCTGGCGACCGCCGTGGTTGGAGACGACGACACCGGCGGCGCCGTGCTCGACGGCGAGCGAGGCGTCCTCATCGGTGAGCAGGCCCTTGACGAAGACCGGTATCGCGCACGACGACGCCAGCCGCTCCACGGCCTGCCAGTCGAGCGCCGGGTCGACCTGGGCGAAGACCTCGTCAACGGTGACCGGCCGTTGGCCGCCCAGCGCGGTATCGAGACTCGGGACGGTCAAATCCGCCGGCACCGCAAAGCCGGATCGCAGGTCGCGCTCGCGGCGGCCCGCGACCGGAGCGTCAACCGTGAGCAGGATCGCCTCGAAGCCCGAATCGACCGCCTCGTCGAGCAGCGCCTGGGTGACCCCCTGGTCGCGAAAGCAATAGAGCTGAAACCAGCGGCGTCCCCCCGGCGCCGCTGCCGCGACCTCGCTCGGACGGGCGGTGGCGATCGTCGAGAGGCACATGACCGTCCCCGCCGCCGCTGCGGCGCGGGCCATCCCCTGCTCGCCGTCGGGATGCGCCAGGCGCTGGAAGGCCACCGGCGCCACCAGCACCGGCATCGAAACCTCTGCGTCCAGGAGGCGCGTCTCCGTGGTCACCTCGCTGACGTCGACCAGCACCCGCGGCCGCAGCCGCAGCCGCTGCCAGGCGGCGACGTTCTCGCGCAGCGTCACCTCGTCGCCGGCCCCGCCGGCGAAATAGCCCCATGCCCCGGCGTCGAGCCGCTCCTCCGCCGCTCGCTCGAAGTCGGCGACGTTGATCAGGTTCTCGATGTCGCTCACGAGGAGACCCTAGTCACGAACAGCGGCTGGGTAAGAGCAGCTAGGTGCCGGCGGCGGCGGTGCTTTGGCCGATTAGGCACCAGTACGGTGCCTAATGCACCAAGGCGCCGGTTCAGGGCCGCCCCCTACCCAGCCACGGCCGCCCCGCCGCAGGAACCGCGATCGTGCACGACGTCTGCCTCAGACGATGTCGCGGTGGGTGGCACGGCAGGGGGGACCGGCCCGAGGAAGCTTTAGCTACCGGAGGGCCGGTGGGTCCCCTGCCGTGACAGGACCCGCCGCGCCGACCCTAGAAGCTGACGATGGGGATGATCAGGATCGCGACGATGTTCGCCACCTTGATCATCGGGTTGATCGCCGGACCGGCGGTGTCCTTGTAGGGGTCGCCGACGGTGTCGCCGGTCACCGAGGCGGCGTGCGCCTCGGAGCCCTTGCCGCCGTAGGCGCCGTCCTCGATCAGCTTCTTGGCGTTGTCCCAGGCGCCGCCGCCCGCGGTCATCGAGATCGCGGTGAAGAGGCCGACGACGATGACGCCGATCAGCAGCCCGCCGAGAGCGTTGACGCTGAGCAGGCCGACGGCAATCGGCACCACGATCGGGATCAGAGAAGGCAGGATCATCTCCTTCTGCGCCGCTGCGGTGACGATCGCAACCGTCTTGCCGTACTCGGGCTTCTCGGTTCCCTCCATGATCCCCGGCTTCTCGCGGAACTGGGTCCGCACCTCCTCGACCACCTGGGCGCCGGCGCGAGCGACTGATTCGATTGCCAGGGCGACGAACAGGTAGACCATGATCCCGCCGATGATCAGCCCGATAAGGACCTCGGGGCTGGAGAGGTTGAAGAGGCTGTTGAGGTCGAATCCGGGCGGCGCCTCGTCGCCCAGTTCGCTCTTGAAGGCGCTGAAGAGGACCAATGCCGCCAGCGCCGCGGAGCCGATCGCATACCCCTTGGTCACCGCCTTGGTCGTGTTGCCGACCGCGTCGAGCGGGTCGGTGACGTTGCGCACGTCCTCGGGGAGGTCCGCCATCTCGGCTATGCCGCCGGCGTTGTCGGTGATCGGTCCGAAGGCGTCGAGGGCGACGATCAGGCCGGTCAGCGAGAGCTGCGCCATCACCGCGACGGCGATCCCGTAGATCCCCGCCAGCTCGTTGGCGCCGAGGATCGCCAGCGCGATCACCAGCGCCGGCGCGGCGGTGGACTGGAACCCCTGTGCAAGACCCTGGATGATGTTCGTCGCATGACCGGTCTGGGACGCCTGGCTGATCGTTCGCACGGGCCGGAAGCGGGTCGACGTGTAGTAGTCGGTGATCACGAACAGGAGCGCCGTCACCGCGATCCCGATCACGGCGCAGAGCCAGAGGTCGGTGACGTCGACCGCGGCGGCGCCGGCGTTGGCGAACCCGAGTCGAAGCGGATCCGCCATCAGCCAGTCGGTGATCGGATAGAAGGCTGCCACCGAGAGCAGGCCGGAGACGATCAGCCCCTGATAGAGGGCGCCCTCGACGCGGTCGGTCCGCGTGCGGACCGAGAGTGCGCCGATGATCGAGGCGATGATCGCGACGCCGCCGATCACCAGCGGGTAGATCGCCACCTCGCGGGCGAAGTCACCGGTGAAGGTCAGGACCCCCAGCAGCATCACGGCCACCGAGGTGACGGCATAGGTCTCGAAGAGGTCGGCGGCCATGCCGGCGCAGTCGCCGACGTTGTCGCCGACGTTGTCGGCGATCACGGCCGGGTTGCGGGGATCGTCCTCGGGAATCCCCGCCTCGACCTTGCCGACCAGGTCGGCGCCGACGTCGGCCGCCTTGGTGAAGATGCCGCCGCCGAGGCGGGCGAAGACGGAGATCAGCGAGCCGCCGAAGCCGAGCCCGATCAGCGCATCGACGGCCTCCTTGTCGGTGTGGTCGGTGAGGACGAGGACGCCGTAGTAGCCGGCGACCCCGAGCAACGCCAGCCCGACGACCAGCATCCCGGTCACCGAGCCGCCCTTGAAGGCCACGTCGAGCGCCGGCGGGACGCCGCCGCGAGCGGCCTCCGCGACGCGGGCGTTGGCGCGGACCGAGAGGTTCATGCCGATGAAGCCGGTGGCGCCGGAGAGGACGCCGCCGATCACGAAGCCGATCGCCGGCAGCACGTCCCCTTGGACGATCCAGAGCAGGATCGCCAGCGGCAGGGCCACCACGGCGATGATCGTGTACTGGCGCCGCAGGTAGGCGCCGGCGCCCTCTTGCACGGCCCCGGAGATCTCCTGCATCCGCTCGTTGCCGGGCGAGCGACGCAAGAGCCGCTGCGTGATCAGCAGCCCGTAGATGACGGCCGCTCCCGCGCAGACGAGCGCGATGACGACCCCGTAATCGGTCAAGAAATCCGTCAAGTTGGCTTCCTTAAAGTGGTTTCCGGCTTCTGGCGGCGCGGGAGTCTATTGGGTGCAACGGCTGCGCCGCCCTACGATGATCCCGGCGGCGTCCACAGCCGTGGCGGGGGCTCGGACGGGCGCTGCGCCCGCCCCGGCTGCTCGGCGCCGGATGGCGGAGCGGGTTCGGATGGCGGCGCTGACTCTCCCCCTCCCTCATCCGGCGGCTCGCCCTCGGCCGCCTGCGCATAGAGCATCTGCAGCTGCGAGAGCGCTTCGCGCACCTGCGGCGTGGCCTCGTCAGGGAGCAGGCCGACCAGGGCCCGCACCGCCTCGATCCCGACCCGGGCCTGCTCGAGGTCCCGCTCGTCCTCCTTGCCGATTCGCCTCGCGGTCAGGTTGATCACGCTGGCGACGCTCTGCAGGAGCAGGTCCTCGACGCGGACCTTGCGCAGCTCCTCTTCGAGGGCCCTTACCTGCTCCTCGCTCATGCGCGGCGGCACGTCCTCTGCTTCGCGTCCGGGCGTGCCGCTGTATTCGCCCTGCTCGTTCATCGCTGCGCCTCCGCCTCTCGGATCTTCGACTCCGACCGTGGCCGCGAGTATGTCTGCTCGGTCTCCCGCACGGCGGCTCGGTAGATCTCCTCGATCGTGAGCCCCCGCTCGAGCATTGCCCGCCAGCGCTGGGCGCCGTTGCGATCCGGCAACGTCAGATCGAGCCCCAGTTGTTCACGGGCTGGCGCGCACCACTCGAGAATCCTCTCCAGCGCCTGGCGGGCCTCGAACACCTCGCCGCAGCGAAAGTCGACGATCTCCCCGTCCATGCCGTAGCGGATCGCCCGCCAGAGGTTCTCCTCGATCTCGCGGTCGGCAAGGGGCTGGCCGGCGCCGTCGTAGCCGTGCTCGTCATAGGCGAGCGCCGTCTGCGCGACGCAGGCGGCGATCAGCTGCGCCAGCGCGAACGATTCGTCGCCGTTGGTCTGCGCGTCGCAGATCCGCACTTCGACGGTGCCGAAGACGTGATGGGGCCGGACGCTCCACCAGAGCTGGGTCGACTCGACGATGCTGCCCACCTCGCCCAGCCGCCGCACGAAGTCCGCATAGCAGTCCCAGGTCCCAAAGCAGTCGGGGATCCCACAGCGGGGAAAGGTGCGGGTAAAGATCTGGCTGCGGACGGTCTGCAGACCGGTGTCGCGCCGGTCCAGGAACGGCGAGTTCGCGGACACGGCCAGCAACAGCGGCAGCAGCTCGCGCAGCCAGTCGCAGACGGCGATCGCCCGATCGGCGCCGCGGATCCCCATGTGAAGGTGCAGGCTCCAGGTGTTGTTGCGCTGGGCGACCCAACCGAGGTCGCGGCGCAGGCGCTGGTAATGGGGGGTGTCGATGATGCGCTGGTCGAGGTAGTCCGCCCAGGGATGAGTTCCCATCGCTCCCAGAGCGAGGTCGAGCCCGGTGGCGGTATCGAACAGACGGTTGCGGCGCTCCTGCTGGCGCTCGATCGCCTCCGCGAACGTCTCGCAGCGCCCGGAGCGAATCTCTATCTCTGACGCGATCAGCTCACCGGCCGCGGACTCGGCCAGGACCGGGTCCGCCTGACAGGCCGCATAGAGGTCGTCGAAGCGGTTCTCGAGCTCCAGCGTCTCCGGATCGAGGATCGCGAACTCCTCTTCCAGCCCGATCGTGAAGTCCTTCGAGGACTCGAAGGCCTCGCGGGCCCGGTCCAGATCGAGGCCCGCCATGGGTCAGGCCAAATAGAAGTAGAGCGCGTAGAGGAGGTCGACCGCCGGGCTGGAGGCGTGCACGGTCACCTCGGGCGGGACCTGCAGCAGCTGCTCGGAGTAGTTGAAGATGATCTTCACGCCGGCCTCGACGAGATGGTCGGCGACCTCCTGCGCGGCGTCGGCGGGCACGGCGAGGACCCCGACAACGATCTCGTCTTCGGCGACGACCGCCTCCAGCTCCTCGAAGCCGCGAACCCGCAGCTCGCCCACCTCCATGCCGACGACGCTCGGCTCGACGTCGAAGATGGCGACGATCTGGAAGCCGTGGTCGGCGAAGATGTCGGAGCTGGCGATCGCCTGGCCGAGGTTGCCGGCGCCGAACAGGGCGATGTTGTGCTGGCCCGAGGTGCGGAGGATCTTGCGGATCTCCGCGACCAGGGAATCGACGTTGTATCCGACCCCGCGCTTGCCGAACTTGCCGAAGCCCGAGAGATCGCGGCGGATCTGGGTCGGGTTGATGTGCGTGTACTCGGAGAGCTCCTGCGAGGAGATCGTCTCGCGGCCCATCTTGCGGGCCTGTGTCAGCACCTGCAGGTACCGCGAGAGCCGAGCCGCGACCCCGAGCGAGAGCCGCTCGCCATCGGTCGAGAACGGCGCCGGCGGGCCGGTCTGCTCAATAGTTCCCTGCTCGATCGTCACCCGGCCACCCTATCGAGCTTGGCTCGCAGCGCGGAGCCGTCGAGAGCCAGCTCCGAGACGATCTCTCCGTCGACCCAGACGACGGGTATCCGCTCCAGGTAGCTGCGCAGCAGCGCATCGTCGCCGTCGATGTCGACCTCCTCGATCACGAAGCGGTAGCCCTCCTCGAGCAACACCGTCAGCGTCCGCAGCGCCTCCTCGCAGAGGTGACATTCGCGGCGCCCGTAGACGACGACGCGCGGATCAGGCACCGGTCGCGAAGGCGTCGTATTCGAGGTAGCCGGGGTATCGCATCGGCTCCATATGCCGGGCGGCGGCGCCGATCATCGCGGCGTTGTCGGTGCAGAGCTCGGGCGCGACCAGCTTCAGGGTCAACCCGCGTTGCTCGCAGAGGGCGGTTACCGCTGCGCGCAACGGGCCATTGGCGGCCACCCCACCCCCGAGCGCCACCGCCGGCCAGTCGCCGGCATCGAGCGCCCGCGCCAGCTTCGTCACCAGCTGCTCGACGACGGCGGCCTGGAAGCTGGCTGCCAAATCCTCGCGGCGATCCCGGACCCCGTCCTCGCCCAACTCTCGGCAGCGATAGGCGAGCGCCGTCTTGACGCCGCTGAAGCTGAAGTCGAGGCCCGGGTCGCGCGTCATCGCGACCGGCATCTGGAAGGCGGACGGGTCGCCCCCCGACGCCAAGCGCTCCAGAGCCGGACCGCCGGGATAGCCGAGGCCCAGCATCCGGGCGGCCTTGTCGATCGCTTCCCCGGCGGCGTCGTCGCGGGTCTGGCCGAGCACCTCGTGGCCTCCGGGCTCGCGGACCGCGGCCAGCAGCGTGTGGCCCCCGCTCGCGAGCAGGCAGACGAACGGCGGCTGCAGCGGCTCGGGCTCGAGGAAGTTGGCGGCGACGTGGCCCTGGAGGTGGTCGACCGGGATCAGGGGCAACCGCCTCGAGGCGGCGATCGCCTTCGCGGTGCTGAGACCGACGAGCAGGGCGCCGATCAGCCCCGGCCCGGCGGTCACCGCCACCGCTTCGACCCGGTCGAGATCGACCCTGGCCTCGCGCAGGGCGGCGAGCACGACCGGCTCGATCAGCTGCAGGTGCTGGCGCGACGCCACCTCGGGGACGACCCCGCCGTAGTGATCGTGCGCAGCCGCCTGCGAGGAGATCACATTGGAGAGGATCCGCGGCCCGTCGAGCACGGCGGCGCAGGTGTCGTCACAGGAGGTCTCGACCGCAAGGATCAAGGCGGCCCGGGTTCGAGCCACATGATCAAGGCGTCCTCGCCGTTGTCGTGGTAGTAGCGCTGGCGCACGCCGGCGGAGCGAAAGCCGAACCGCTCGTACATGGCGATCGCCTCGCGATTGGAGACCCGAACCTCCAGCGTCAGCGGCAATTCGGCGCCGGCCTCGTCGAAGAGCCGGTGGATCAGCTGCGTGGCCACACCGGCCCGGCGATGCTGCGGCTCGACGGCGACGTTCATCAGGTGCCAGACCTGGTCGTAGCGCGAGCAGACCAGGTAGCCGACAAGTCCCTCGCCGGTGCTCGCTGCGAGACAGATCCCCGACGGCTTCGAGAGCTCGAGGACGAACATCGCCAGCGACCACGGGGTCGGGAAGGATCGCCGCTCGATCGCGATCACCGCCGGCAGGTCGCTGTAGTTGAGCCGCCTGAGCGTCAGCGACCGCAGCGGGTCACCGGCGATCTCTGGCTGCAGTGTCTCTTTCACGCCATCGCTCCGCGTCGGGGGACCTGAGGTAGATCGGCTCGAGCCCTTGGGCATCGCCGGCGGCGGTCGGGATCCCCAGCACGCAGACGTGGCGCGCGGAGACTCGATGCACGGGATCTGAATCCTCCGGGATCTCAACCCCGCCGCCGGCTAGCTCCGCCCGAAATCGTACTGCCCCCGAGCCGGCTGCCAAGGGCCGCTCGTCGAGGGCTCGCAGGCGCCCGGCGAGCCGCGAGGGCGGCTCCGCCGCGGGCTCGGTGACGCGCCTCCCGTCGGAGTCGTATAGCGATGCGAAGACCTCGCCCCGGCGGGCGTCGATCACCGCCAGGCGCGGCCGCCTTCCCGCCCTCTCGCCGATGCCCCGGGCCAGCGCGTCCAGGGTGCAGACCCCGACCGTGGGGACCTCCAGCGCCGCCCGCAGCCCGCGCGCCGTGGAGAGCCCGATGCGCAGCCCGGTATAGGACCCCGGGCCGACCCCGGCCGCAAGGAGCGAGATCCGCTCCCAGCCACCGGCCGCATCGACACCGCGCTCGAGCTCGGCCAGCAGCGCCGTCGCGTGCTGCGGTCGCCCTCCCGCCGGAGGACCGACGAGTGCCTCGTAGATCACCTCGCCCTCGCGCACCACGCATACCGCCGTGTCGTCGGTGGCGGTGTCGAAGCCGATCGAAGCGGCCGGCTCGGCCCCCGGGGTCAACCCGGGCGTCGGAAGAACCAGGTCCCGACTCGCTGGCCCTTCACGAACCAGGTCACCTTGTGGCGCCCTGGGCCCGCATTGATGATCCGGTTGACGTAGAGCCTGCGGCCGAGCTTGCGAGCCGGCTGGCCACCCTTGCACAGGGTGCCTCCGCGATCGAAGTTGACGCAGACCTTGTAGCTGACGAGGCTGTTCGGCGCGCCGATGTTGCGACGGAAGAAGGCTCCGACGATCTGGCCGGAAGGGCAGAAATGGCGCGGCCTGATCGTGGCCGGCTTGTCGCGCTGGTACCCACAGGCGACGAACGTCGTGTAGGGGTCGGTGCGGCCCGCAGCGGGAGCGAAGCCGGCCAGCAGCACCACGGCTGCGAGGGAGACGAGCGCAGCCTTCAGAGCCGTCGATGATGTGAGCCTGGCGCCTCTCATCGCTTGGCCGCGATGCTACATCGCAGCCACCCCATCAAACCCGGGACGGGCCCCGTCGATGCGGAGCACCGCCCGGGGATAGGGTGCGGACGGACCCAGGCTCGGCCCGCCATCGGCCGCAGCTCAACGAAAGGGGAAAGCGAATTGAGGACGACCGGGCGCAGGATGACCGCGATCGCTGCCACATTGGCGATTGCAGCGAGTGGAGCCGCGTGGATCGGATGCGGCGACGACGACGGTGACGTGACCGACGAAGTCAACCAGGCGATCCAGCAGGGCCAGCAGCAGATAGAAGGGGGCAAGAAGAACCTCAGCGAGGACGCCCAGCGCCAGATCGAGAATGCGAAGGACAAGGCCAAGAAGGGTGCCGAGGACGCCAAGACTCAGGCCGAGGAGGCCATCGAGCAGGCAAAGGACTCCGCCGGCAGCGGCTACTGACCCACTGACGGATCGGTCGCGACCTGCGGCCGCCGAACGATCGCGATCTCGCGGCGATCGCCGCCGTCGTGCCGCAACCGCACCGACAGCGTCGTCCCGGCGAGGCGCTGCGCGACCTCGGGCCACTCCACGAAGGCAATCGCGTCCGGGGTCAGATAGTCGGCGAGCAGCGCCGGCTCCTCGTCATCGAGGTCGGTCAGCCGGTAGAGGTCGAGGTGAGAGACCGGGAACCTGCCGCTGTAGCGGCGGCCGACGGTGAAGGTCGGGGAGACGATCGGATCCGAGATGCCGAGGGCGCGGCAGGCGCCGCGGATCAGCGTCGTCTTGCCGGACCCGACCTCCCCCGAGACGAGGACGACGTCGCCGGCCCGCAGATCGGCGGCGACTCGCGCCCCCACGGCTTCTGTCTCGGTGGCGGAGGCGGTGTGCAGCGTCTCCTCGTCGGGACTCAACCGAAGAACCCGAGCTGATCGATCCGCGGCGCCGGCTCTGGCGCCGGTTCGGCTTCCTCCGGGTCCTCGTCCCGGTCCTCGCCCGCTGGGAGCGCCTGCGAGAGCAGCTCCGGCAGGGCCTGGAAGTCAGACCGGAGGGTCTCCGCGACCGCCGGTGTCCGCAGGGCGGCGGCGGGATGGAACAGCGGCATCACGAAGACGGTGCGCCCGCCCAGCTCGTGCACCTGCGGCGTGCCCCGCACCCGGGTGATCCCGGCCCGGTTGCCGGTCAGCAGCTTGGTCGCGAAATTGCCCAGGGTGCAAACGACCCGCGGCTCGATCAGCCGCAGCTGCTCGTAAAGGTAGGGGCGACAGGACTCGATCTCCAGCGGCAGTGGATCTCGGTTTCCGGGACAGCGGCACTTGACGACATTCGCGATGAAGACGTCGTCGCGGGCCATGCCGATCTCCTCGAGCAGCTCGTTCAGCAGCCCACCGGCGCGGCCGACGAACGGCAGCCCCTGGCGGTCCTCCTCCGCTCCCGGGCCCTCGCCGACGAACATCAGGTCGGCGTCGGCGTTGCCGGCACCGAAGACGACCCGATTGCGCGTCTCCGACAGCGGGCAACGCACGCAGGTGGAGGCCTCGTTGTAGACCTCGACCAGACGCTCTCTTCGCTGCTCGGCGGGATCGCTCATCGGGATCGCTTCTTCCGCGCCTCGGCGATCCGCTCGCCGCGGGCGGCCTCTCGCTCGCGCCGGCGCGCCTCGCCGCTGCGAACAGCGGCGCCACGCGGCTGGCGGCCGGGCGGCGAGACCACCGAAAGCACCCGTCGCGCGCGCCGGGACCCGCACCGCGGGCAGGTCACGTCCATGTCGGGGTCGGAGCTCAGCTCCTCGAATCGCTCCCCGCACTGCTCGCAGTCGAACTCGTAGATCGGCATCGCGACTTCGCCTCGGAGCCGATAGTAGTCGGCGATCGGACGCCTCGGCCTCCCTATAATCCGCCTCGGCCGCGACCCTCGGGCGCGGACCGGCCGGGCACAGCCAGGCCACATTTATTCGCAAGCGAGCTGACTCAGCTCCGTCTGGTATCTCCGATGCGGGAACTGGAACGGAATCACCAAGAAACCAGTCCTTCCCTGCCGCCGGTCACGATCGTCGGACCCGGTCGAGTCGGCAATGCCCTGATCCGCGCCGCGCAGGCTGCCGGCCTCGAGGCAAGCCTGGTCGGGCGCGACGAGATCGAACGGCGGCTCGGCGTCGCAGAGGTGGCGCTGCTGAGCGTCCCAGACGGCGCCATCGGTGAGGCCGCCGGCGCGGTCGCAGCCGCGGCGCCCCGGCTGCGCTTTCTCGGTCACACGAGCGGCGCGACGACGCTGGCGCCGCTGGCCGCCACCGGCGCGCAGGCGTTCTCGATCCACCCCCTGCAGACGGTCCCGGACGGCGAAGCCGACCTCGCCGGCGCCCCTTGCGCCGTTGCCGGCTCGAGCCCGGATGCGCTGGCGCTGGCTGAGCGCCTGTCGCGCGGTCTCGCAATGAAGCCTTTCGAGGTTCCAGATCGGGCGCGCGGCGCCTATCACGCTGCCGCCTCGATCGCCTCCAACTTCCTCGTCACCCTGGAGGAGTCCGCCGCCGAGGTGTTGCGCGAAGCCGGGATCGAGAACGCGCGCGAGCTGCTGGCGCCACTGGTCTTGCGGACCGCCGCCAACTGGTCCGAGCGCGGACGCGAGGCACTCACCGGCCCGATCGCCCGCGGCGACGAAGCGACGATCGAGCTTCACCTCGAGGCCCTCGCCGCCACACATCCAGAGCTGCTCGAGCTCTACGAGGCGCTTGCCGATCGGACCCGGGCGCTGGCGACGACGGAGGCAGTGGCTTGAAGGTGGTCCGTGACAAGCGTGAGCTGCGCAGCGCGCTTCAGGAGCCGCGTCGCAACGGGGAGACGATCGGCCTCGTTCCGACGATGGGGGCTCTGCACGAGGGCCACCTGGAGCTGCTGCGCCGGGCCCGCGCCGACTGCGGTCTGGTCGTGATGAGCCTGTTCGTGAACCCGGCCCAGTTCGGACCCGGCGAGGACCTGGACCGCTACCCGCGCGACGAGGCCGGCGACCTCCGCCTCGCCGAGGAGCAGGGCACGGACCTCGTCTACGCGCCGCAGGCCGGGGACGTATACCCGCCGGGGTTCTCGACCCGGGTCGTTGTCGGCGGCCTGACCGAGGTTCTCTGCGGCGATCCCTCCAGCCGCGGGCCGGAGCACTTCAGCGGCGTCACGACCGTGGTCGCGAAGCTCTTCAACACGGTTGAGCCCCAGATCGCCTACTTCGGGCAGAAGGACGCCCAGCAGGCGGCGGCGATCAAGCGCATGGTTCACGATCTCGACTTCCCGGTCCGGATCGAGGTCGTGCCCACCGTTCGCGAGGCCGACGGCCTGGCGATGAGCTCGCGCAACGCCTACCTCGACGCCGCCGAGCGCCGGCAGGCCGCGGCGCTGAGCAGAGCACTGCGCATCGCCGCAGAGCGCTCCCGCAGCGACCCCTTGCCCGACGCCCTGGCGGCCGCTCGCGAGGAGCTTGCAGCGGCCGGAGTCGAGCCTGAGTACCTGGAGGCACGCGACCCCGAGGACCTCGGGGTCGTCGCCGGGCTCAACGGCCGCCCGGTGCTGATCGCGGTCGCGGCACGGATCGGCGATGCGCGGCTGATCGACAACGTCCTGGTGGAACCCGAGAACGAGTAACGGAGGTCCGATGCAGAGGCAGATGCTGAAATCGAAGATCCACCGGGTGACGGTGACCGACTGCGACGTGGACTACGTCGGCAGCATCACGATCGACCCGGAGCTGATGGCAAGCGCCGACCTGATCCCAAACGAGCAGGTGCACGTCTGGGACATCGACAACGGAGCCCGCTTCGTCACCTACGCGATCGAAGGCCGCGCCGGGTCCGGCGAGATGCAGGTCAACGGCGCCGCCGCCCGGCTGACACGTCCGGGGCACAAGGCGATCGTCGCCTCCTTCGGGTCCTACGACGAGTCAGACCTCGAGGCCTATTCCCCGATCGTCGTCCACGTCGACGCGGCCAACCGGATTCGCAAGGTCGACAGCAACCCCGAGGTCCTGCTCGGCGGCCCGGTCCCGTCGGGGGCTGAGGTGGTACCGGGCTCGCTCTCGCCGGCATTCGGGGCCGGCCTACCGTGAGCGCGCCGGTGACAGTGCCCCGCCTGGCCGAGATGAAGGCGGCCGATCAGCCGATCGTGATGGTGACCGCCTACGACTTCCCCTCCGCCCGCGCCGCCGAGGAGGCCGGTGTCGACGTCGTCCTGGTCGGCGACACGGCGGCAATGGTGGTGCTCGGCTACGAGGCGACGACACCGATCGGGATGGACGAGATGATCATCATGGCCGCCGCCGTCCGCAGGGGGCTGACGACACCGCTACTGATCGGCGACCTGCCGTTCGGGTCCTATGAGGCGTCGAACGAGCTGGCGATCGAGAGCGCGCAGCGGTTCGTTCGCGAGGCCGGTTGCGCGGCGGTCAAGCTCGAGCGCGGCGGGCCGTCGGTCGATCGGGCCCGGGCAATCGTGAGATCCGGGATCCCGGTCATGGGTCATGTCGGGCTGACTCCTCAGTCGGCCGCGGCGCTGGGCGGCTACCGAACCCAGGGCAAGACCGCGGAAGCGGCCGCGAAGCTGGCCGAGGACGCCCTCGCCCTCCAGGCCGTGGGCTGTTTCGCGATCGTCTTCGAGGCCGTGCCCGCAGCGGTCACCGAAGCCGTCGTCGAGCGCCTCGAGGTGCCGACGATCGGGATCGGCGCCGGTCCGGCGACTGCCGGCCAGGTTCTGGTCTGGCACGACCTGCTCGGGATCCACAGCGGCCACACGCCGCGGTTCGTCAAGCGTTACGCCGAGCTGGGCGCCGCCGCGGTCGCGGGCCTGCGGGAGTACGCCGCCGAGGTGCGGGACCGCCGCTTCCCGGCCGCCGAGCACATCTACTCGATCGAGCCCGCCGAGCTCGGTGAGCTGCGGCGCTACCTGGATCAGGAGAGCCTCGCCTCGGCGAAGGCCTGGGACTGGGAGCCGCTGCCCTAGGGGTTCGGCGCAGCGGGTCCTGTCGCCGATTTGGTGCCACCACCCCTGCGCTCGCTAAAGCGTGCTCGGGGCGGTTCCCCAAATCGGCACCACCCGCTGCAAGCAACCCCGCTGCCAGGCAGTAACCGGCCTTGCGCGCGGGTGTATCTAGGTCGTAACTATCCGCACTATCTCACTCGCAGGAGGCGAGCCATGGAGATGATCAAGCGGTTTGAGCCAGTCGCCCTGCTGTTCATGGTCATTGGCGCCCTCAACTGGGGCATGGTGGGGCTCTTCGACGAGAACGTGATCGCGAACGTCTTCGGGACCGACACGTTCACCGACGTCCTCTACGTGATCGTCGGTGTCAGCGGCCTCATCTACATCCCCCGGCTGCTCGAGGCCCTTCACCTCGGCGGCCACATGCCGCATCCTCGCGGCACC
Source organism: uncultured Actinomycetes bacterium (assembly GCA_963793785.1). Lineage (GTDB taxonomy): Bacteria > Actinomycetota > Thermoleophilia > Solirubrobacterales > 70-9 > CAWCBH01. The sequence continues at coordinate 908,756 of CAWCBH010000003.1, read as the reverse complement.
TGACAGCAGTCAACAAGCCGGCGGTCAACGCCGCCGGACCAGATCCGCGAACGGGCCCCTAGGGGCCCGTTCGGTGTCTTGGGCCGGTGCGGCTGCGCCGGCACAGGCTGGTCAGGCGGCGAAGGCGCCGCAAATTGTTCGCTAGCTTGAAACTGTGGCGGTGCACTCGGGTGAGCTGCGGCTTTCGACGGAGGGCGACACCGACGTGATCGACATCACGGCGGGGGTGCAGAGGATCGTCGACGGCTCGGGGCTGTCGGCGGGCCACGCCCTGGCCTTCGTGCGCGGGTCGACGGCGGCGATCACGACGATGGAATACGAGCCCGGCGGCGTCAGCGACCTGCGCGAGATGCTCGAGCGGCTGATCCCGACCGCCGGGGACTACGAGCACAACCGGCTCAACCACGACACCAACTCGCACGCCCATCAGCGGGCGTCGATTGTCGGGCCCTCGGCGGCGGTTCCGTTCCTCGAAGGTCGCCTCGCGCTCGGCACCTGGCAGCAGCTGGTGTTGATCGACTTCGACGACCACGCTCGCGAGCGGACGGTCGTCGTCCAGGTGCTGGGCTGACGGGTCAGGGCCCGACCGCTACGTCCGAGCGCAGCGAGTCGACCTTCCAGATCCCGCCCTGACGAACCAGCAAGACGTCGATCTTCTCGCCGTCGGAGGGTCCGCCGCTCGGTAGCGCCCGCGCAGTCGCGTCGGAGCCCTCGATCTCGATCCGGGTCACCTTCACATAGGACGCCGCGCTGGCCGGCACGGTCGCGCGCAGACAACCCTGACGGTCCCCGAATGCCTTGTTCAGGTAGCGCTGCGTCGCGTAGCGTCGGCAGGCCAACTGCGGGACCGCAGAGGCGAGCACACCCTTGATCGCCAGGTCGACCCGGGCCTCGGGAGCCAGCCCCGCCTCGGGCGCGTCCGGCGCCGGTGCCTCGCCGCCGGCCCGCGTCTCGCTCAGATCGGGCTCGGCACCCGCGGACGAACGCGCGGTCGTCGGATCGCCGCCGGCACTGCCGGTCTCGGTTCCCGGCCCGTCATCGCCGCCGCAGCCGGCGAATGCCAGCGCAGCAAGGATCGCAGCCGCTGCCGTGCCAGGGCGCGAATCACCTGCAGGTCGGCGTCGCACACGCATCGAGCCTACTCCGGGCCCTCGTCATGCCGCTTGAAGTCGATCTCGCGAATCGCCTTCGCCGGGGCCCCGGCGGCGATCGTTCGCGGCGGAAGGTCCTCGGTCACGACTGAGTTCGCTCCGATGACACATCGCTCCCCGACGGTGACACCGCTGGTGACGACGCAGTTCACCCCGAACCAGCAGTTGGAGCCGATGCGAACCGCGCCCTTGCTGCTGAAGCCCTGCCAGGTGATCGGCTTCTCGGGATCGTCGAAGCGATGTGCGGCATCGCCCACGAAGCAGCCGTTGGCGAACATCACGTGGTCCCCGATCTCGATCCGCTCCTGTGCGGCCAGCATCACGCCACGGTTCAGGAAGCAGCCGGCCCCGATCTCGATCCGCGCCTCCGCGGCCATCGTGATCCAGCAGCCGGGCTCGAGCAGCGTCGCGTCGCCGATCCGCAGTCGCCCCTCGTCGAGCGCCTCCAGCGCCTCACCCTCGATCGGGTAGCGGATGAAGAAGCCACCCCGGGCGGCGTGCCGGTTCAACCGGACCCGGCGCAGCGGCCGGCGGTTGCGCTCATACCAGCGCCGCTTCAGCCACCAAAGCCTCCATCCCGTAGGCGCAGCCACGCGGCTAGCTTCTCAGAGCCTGCTTAGACTGGGGCCGTGGCACCCCTGCGGGGCGGCATCGATCTGGGCGGGACGAAGATCCAAACCGCGATCGTGGGCGCACGCGGCAAGGTGCACGGGGAGGCTCGGGTTCCGACGCCCACGGAGGGCGGACCCAAAGACGTGGCGGCGGCGATGGCCGCGGCGCTGGCCGACGCCGGCCGCCAGGCGGGCGTCAAACCCTCGGAGTTGGCCGGGGTGGGTGTCGGGGCGCCGGGAGACGCAGACCCCGAGGGCGTTGTGTCGGGAGCGAGCAACCTCCCCGGTTGGAGCGGCAGCTTTCCGCTTGCGGCGGAGTTGGCGTCGGCGCTGGGAACCCCGGTGCGGGTCGGCGGCGACGTCCAGGTCGCGACCGAGGCCGAGTTCCGGCTCGGCGCCGGCAAGCCCTACCGCTCGCTGCTCGGCGTGTTCTGGGGAACCGGGGTCGGCGGCGGGACGATTCTCAACGGCAAACCCTGGACCGGCCGGGGCAACGCGGGCGAGATCGGTCACACGGTGATCGTGCGCGGCGGCGCCCGCTGCCCGTGCGGAAGACGGGGATGCCTCGAGGCCTATGCGGGGCGGGGCGCGATGGAGGCCAAGGCCCGTGAGGAGCACGATGACGGCCGCAAGACGCAGCTGTTCAAGATCATGAAGGAGCGCGGCCACGACCGCCTCAAGTCAAGCGTCTGGGAGCACGCTGTGAAGGAGGGCGACGAGCTCGCCGAGCACCTGATCGATCGCGCCGTGAAGGCGCTGGGCACCGGGATTGGCTCGGCGGTCAATCTGCTCGACGTCGAGGCGGTGGTCCTCGGCGGCGGGCTCGGGGTGCGTTTCGGAGAGCCCTACCTGCGCCAGATCGAGAAACAGGCCGCCAAGCACCTGTTCGTCGACGACCGTCCCCCGGCGATGCACGTCGCCTCGCTGGGCGACCTCGGCGGCGCGATCGGGGCCTCGCTGCTGGCGGCGCCGAAGCGCTGAACGTCAGCCCGCCAGCTCGGCGCCGATCGCCGCCCGGATCGACTCCGCGGATCGCTGCACGTCCTCCTCGCCGGTGGACCAGTTGCTGAACGAGACCCGGATCGCCGGCCGGCCTCGCCAGCTGGTCCCACCGACCCAGCAGGTGCCCTCGGACTGGATCCGCTCCAGGACCCGCTCGATCGCCTCCGCTGCATCGCGAGTCCCGGTGTCGAGGCCGACGAGGACCTGGTTGAGGACGACCTCGTTGAGGATCTCTACTCCCGGCTCGGAGCGCAGCTCCTCGGCCATCAGCGCCGCCCACTCACAGCAGCGCTCGACCAGGTGCTCGACGCCGCTCCGCCCCAGCGAGCGCAGCGCTGCGTAGACGGCGAAGCCCCGCGCCCGCCGCGAGGCCTCCGGCGTGAAGCTGGCCGGGTCGCGCCGCTCGCTGCCCTTCAGGTAGGCGGCGCTGACCCGCATCGCCCCCGCCAGCGCTGCGGGGTCGCTGACGATCGCCAGACCGCAGTCGTAGGGGACGTTGAGCCATTTGTGCGCGTCGACCGCGCAGGAGTCCGCCCGCTCGATGCCGGCTGCGAGGTGCCTGAGCCGGCTGCTGGCCGCCGCCCAGGCGCCGAAGGCCCCGTCGACGTGGAACCAGGCCCCGGCCTCCTCGCAGGCATCGGCGATCGCCCCGAGCGGGTCGAAGCAGCCGGTGTTCACCTCGCCGGCCTGCGCGCAGACGATCGCCGGCCCCTCGCAGGCCTGCAGCTCCCGCATCAGGGCGTCGGCCAGCATCCGGCCGGAGTCGTCGGCCGGCACGACTCGCGCCGTCGATTCTCCGAGCCCGAGCATCCGCAGCGCCGTGCGAATGGTCACGTGGGCATGCTCGCCGACTAGGACCTCGACTCGGGGCCCGCCGTGTAGGCCGTCGCTCTCGACATCCCACCCGGCCCGCTCGAGCACCGCGTGGCGCGCCGCCGCGAGGGCGGTGAAGTTGGCCATCTGGCCGCCGGTGACGAACCCCACCGAGGCGTCGCCGGGGAGGCCGAGGAGGTCGAGGATCCAGGCCCCGGCGATCTCCTCGCAGGCGGCCGCGGCCGGACCGAGTACGTTCAAGCCGGCGTCCTGGTCCCACGCCGAAGCCAGCCAATCTGCTCCCAGCGCAGCCGGCAGGCTGCCTCCGATCACGAACCCGAAGTAGCGCGGACCGGCGGATGCGACTAGGCCGGGACCGACGGCCGCGGCGAGCTCCTCCAGAACACGCACCGCCGCGACACCGTCATCCGCAAGCTCGACGTCCAGGGACTGGATCGAGCGCTCGGCGTCGGCCGGGGCCACCTGTCGCGACGGAGCGCCGGCGAGGAAATCGAGCGCCAGCCGGTGCGCGGTCTCCAGCGCCGGCTCGTTCTCCTCCCAGCTGGGCACCGGGCGATCGTAGCGCCGCTGCTCGCCGCTCAGGCGGCGACCGGCTCGCGCTTGCGGCGCGGCCGGCGGGTGCGCTTGACGCGCGGCTCGACCAGGTCGGCGAGGTAGCGGCCGGTGTAGGAGGCGTCGATCGCGGCGACGTCTTCGGGGGTCCCCGTTGCCATCACCTCTCCCCCCTCCTCCCCGCCCTCGGGCCCGAGGTCGATCAACCGGTCGGCGGTCTTGATCACGTCGAGGTTGTGCTCGATGACGACGACGGTGTTGCCGGCGTCGACGAGGCGGCCGAGCACGTCGAGCAGGCGCTGCACGTCGGCAAAGTGCAGGCCGGTCGTCGGCTCGTCGAGGATGTAGAGGGTGTCGCCGGTGGCGACCTTGGAGAGCTCCGTGGCGAGCTTGACCCGCTGGGCCTCGCCGCCGGACAGCGTCGTTGCCGGCTGGCCGAGGCGGATGTAGTCGAGTCCGACGTCGTGCAGCGTCCGCAATCGCCGGGCGATCTTCGGCACGTTCTCGAAAAACTCGACCGCGTCGGCGACCGACATCTCCAGCACGTCGGCGATCGACTTGCCCTTGAAGCGGACCTCGAGCGTCTCGCGGTTGTAGCGCTTGCCGTGGCACTGCTCGCAGGGCACGTAGACGTCGGGCAGGAAGTGCATCTCGATCTTGATCTGCCCGTCGCCGCGGCAGACCTCGCAGCGCCCGCCCTTGACGTTGAAGCTGAAGCGCCCCGGCTTGTAGCCGCGCGCCCGAGCCTCCTGGGTCTGCGCGAAGAGCTGGCGGATGTGGTCGAAGATGTTGGTGTAGGTGGCCGGGTTGGAGCGCGGGGTGCGCCCGATCGGCGACTGGTCGATGTTGATGATCTTGTCGATCGCCTCCAGCCCGTCGATGCCGTCGTGCGAGCCAGGCCTCAGCTTCGCCTGGTGGAGGCGATTGGCGACGGCGTGGTGGAGCGTCTCGTTGACCAGCGTCGACTTGCCCGAGCCCGAGACTCCGGTCACGCAGCAGAAGACGCCGAGCGGTATGTGCGCGTCGATCCCCTTCAGGTTGTGCTGGCGGGCGCCGCGCACGATCAGCTCGCCGCGGGGCTTGCGCCGCTTCGCCGGCACCTCGATCCGCCGCTTGCCGGCCAGGTACTGCCCGGTCAGCGAGGCGGGGTCGGCCTCGACCTGCGCCGGGGTCCCCTCGGCGACGACATAGCCGCCGTGCTCGCCGGCGCCCGGGCCGAGGTCGACGACGTGGTCGGCGGCACGCATCGTCCCCTCGTCGTGCTCGACGACGATCACCGTGTTGCCCAGGTCGCGGAGGCGGTCCAGGGTCGCGATCAGCTTCTGGTTGTCGCGCTGGTGCAATCCGATCGACGGCTCGTCGAGGATGTACATCACCCCGACCAGGCTGGAGCCGATCTGCGTCGCCAGACGGATCCGCTGTGCCTCGCCACCCGACAGGGACCGGGCGGAGCGGGCCAGCGACAGATAGCCGATGCCAACGTTGTCCAGGAACGAAAGCCGCTCGGAGATCTCGCGCACGATCAGGCGCGCGATCGCGCGTTCGGTCTCGGTCATCTCCAAGCTCGTGATCCACTCCTGCGCCGTTCGCGCCGACTTGTCGCAGAACTCGGCGATGCTGATCTCCCCCACCTTGACCGCCAGGCTCTCGGGTCGCAGGCGCGCCCCGCCGCAGTCCGGGCAGGGTTGCTCGGCCATGTATCCCTCGATCCGCTCCCGGACCCGTTCGGAGTCGGTCTCGCCGTAGCGGCGCTCGAGGTTGTTGACGATCCCCTCGAAGCGGACCGCGTACGAGCGGCTGCGCCCGAAGCGGTTGCGGTAGCTGACCCGGTGGCGCTCGGCGCCGGTGCCGAGCAGGAAGATCTCGCGGTCGGCCGCAGACAGCTTCTGCCAGGGAGCGTCGATGTCGACGTCATAGGTCTCTGCCACAGCCTCGACGACCCGCTTCCAATAGCGCGAGTGGCCGAGGCGCCACGGCTGCAGCGCACCCTCGGACAGCGAGAGCGTCGGGTCGGGCACGACCAGCTCGGGGTCGATTACGCGCTGGAAACCAAGGCCGTGGCAGCGCTCGCAGGCGCCGTGCGGGGAGTTGAAGGAGAAGATCCGCGGCTCCAGCTCCGAGATCGAGGTACCGCAGCCGAGGCAGGCGAACTGCTCGGAGAACATCAGCCGTTCGGGCTCTGACCCCTCCTCGGGGGCCAGCTCGACCTCGACCAGGCCTCCGGCGAGGGCCGCCGCGGCCTCGACCGACTCCGAGAGCCGGCGACGCAGGTCGGGCTTCATCACCAGCCGGTCGACGACGATCGAGACGTCGTGCTTGAACTTCTTGTCGAGAACGATCTCCTCGTCGAGGCGGCGCAGCTCCCCGTCGACCATTGCCCGGGAGTAGCCCTCGAGGCGCATCTGCTCGAAGAGCTTTCCGTACTCACCCTTGCGTCCGCGGACGACCGGCGCCATGACCATGAACCGCCGTCCCTCCTCGATCGTCATCAGGCGGTCCGAGATCTGCTCCAGCGACTGGCCGGTGATCGGGGCGCCGCAGCTGGGGCAATGAGGCTTGCCGATCCGCGCCCAGAGCAGCCGCAGGTAGTCGTAGATCTCGGTCACCGTGCCGACCGTCGAGCGCGGGTTGCGCGAGGTCGTCTTCTGGTCGATCGAGATCGCCGGCGAGAGCCCTTCGATCGAGTCGACGTCCGGCTTCTCCATCAGGCCGAGGAACTGGCGCGCGTAGGCCGAGAGCGACTCGACGTAGCGGCGCTGCCCCTCGGCGTAGATCGTGTCGAAGGCAAGGCTCGACTTCCCCGAGCCGGAGAGGCCGGTGACGACGATCAGCGCGTCGCGCGGCAGCTCGACGTCGATGCCCTTGAGGTTGTGCTCGCGGGCACCGCTGATGACGATTCGCTCCGAGGCCGGCATCGGCGTCCAAGTCTACGAGGGCGAACGGCTGTTCCCGTCAGCGACGGACCCGGATGACTGTCTGCGCGTCGTCGTTTCCCCGGCGGTCGTCGGGAGCCTGCCCACTCACGTGCCCGTCGAGCAAGAGGCTGCCCTTGACCTTCCTGATCTTGACCACCGCGGTCTGGCTCTCTCCAGGCGACAGACGGACTACATCGCAGGCGAAGACCTGGATCTTGCTTCCCCCACCGAAGATCCCGTGGGAGCAGCGCCCGCCGGGCGACCTCGCAGAGGCATAGACCGCCTTGCCGGGATAATGGGGCCGGCCTGGGACGTTGATCTCCTGTCCGAAGACGATCCGCGGATCCTGGGGCGTCGGGGCCACGATGTTGCCCCGGTTCGTGACCTTGAAGACCTCCCTCAGCGCCCCCCCGAAGGGGACCGTGCGGCGCGAGACCGTCAGGCTTACCCCGAGGTCGTACACCTCGGGTTCCTTCAGCACGAGACCGAACGCGCCGTCGACACGGACGCCGAGCACCTGGATGCGGTAGGTAGCGCCCGCGGTCGCGGTGAACTCGGTGACGCGGTGTATGTCCCCCGGGTGGTCGATGTCCGGGTCGGGAAGCGGGCACACGCTCCGGCGCTCGTCCTCGTCGCGCGAGTTCACCGCCTGCAGGTCCGAGAGCGAGGATCCCCTGTAGACGAGGGTGATCGGGGCCCCGCCGCAGGTGTCGATCGCCACCGGGCCGCTGCTCGGGGCGGTCCACACGTACCACACCGACTGTGAGTATTGGTCCTCGGGCTCGCCCGGCTCCTGGGTTGCCTCGCTGGTCGTGCCCCGCGCGACGATCGGGAACGGCCCGCTGAGCGGGGCCGCGTTGGCGAAGTCGTCGTTGGCGGGGGGAGCTGCGAGCGCCACGGCCGCGAAGACCGACGCGCCGACCGAGAGGAGGAAGACGAGAGCGGCGGCCCCGCAGAGCCGGGCCTGGTTCAGCCGATCCCTGGCTCGCCTTTCGGTCCTCAAGCAACCCCAGTCTGACTCGTTCGGTGGCCGGCGTCAAACTTCCGGGCATGAGCAGCCCGCCGCCGGTCACCGGCATCTCTGAGCTCGTTCTCGAGGTTTCCGACCTCGAGGCCGCCCGCCACTTCTACCGCGATCTCCTCGGCTTCGAGGAGACCCTCTACGGCGAGGGCCGCGAGGGTCGCTACTGGTACCTGATCGGCGAGACGGCGCGGCTCGGGCTTTGGACTCCGCAGGTGGGACTTGCCGGAGGCCGGGGCGGCGCCCACGTGCACTTCGCCTTCCACGTCGAGGACAAGGAGGTCGACCGGCTGCGAGAGCGGATCGAAGGGACCGGCGCCGAGATCGAGGGCCCGATCCAGCTCGGGCCGGGACGGGCCGTCTACGTCACAGACCCGGACGGCAACGTGGTCGAGTTCTGGTCCCAGGACATGGGCGCCTACTGTCGCGGCGCCAGGGAAGACGGCAGCCCGGGAACCCTCAGCCCCGAGAGCTGACCTCGGCGCGCCGCCTGGTCGCGTACCCGGGCAGCATCCAGTCGCGCGTCTCGAGCACGTGGCTGCAGCTCTCGCCATCGCACTCGGTTGCGGGTCTGCCGCAGTGCGCGCAGGTGATCACCTGGCCCTCGCAGTGGATTTCGGAGCCAGACTCCGTTGTCAGCATTCGTTGCCTCCTTATGGCGTGGCTTCCATGCCTTAAGAGGCCGCTACCCGCTCAGGCAGCGGTAAACAGGGAATCTCGGAATCGCTACTTGCCGACCCGGGCGAAGACGTCGTCGAGAAGCTTCGATGCGTCCTCGATGCCGAATTTGCTGGCGAGGTGCTGTTGCACGTCCTCGCGCGAAGAGCCGTCCAGAGCCATGTTCATCGCCACCAGACGAGCGCCCGAGTCGCCGTTATCGGAGCCCCCGGCGGCGGGCGGCACATCGTCTGGGTGGTCGGGCTCCGGGGTGGGCTCGGGCACCGGCTCGGGTCCGGGCGGCGCCTCATCGGGAACCTCCGGCTCCGGAACCTCGGCCGGTGTCGGGTCCACGTCGGGGGCGGGCGGCGCCGGCGACTCCGCGGGAGTCGGCGGGCCCTGCGGATCGACCTCGGACCGCTCCGAGAGACCGGCGCCTTGGGCGTGGCCCAGGGCGGCGATGCGCTCGCGCAGGGCCTCGGACTCCTCGACCAGGCCCGCGACCGCCTGCTCGGCCTGCTTGACGTGCTCGGCCGCCTGCGCGCGCGCCTCGGCGATCGTCTCCTCCGCCTTGCTCCTGGCGGCGCTGAGCTCCTCGTCGGCCTTGCCGCGAGCCTCCTTGGCGGCCTCCTCGGCCTGCTGTCCGGCCTCGCGCTCCAGCTCGGCAGCCGTCTGCTCGGCTGCCTTGATGATGTTGGTGACCTTCTCGCTCGCGGTCTCGGCCAGCGATGTCAGCCGCAGCGAGCCCTGTCCCTGACCCGATTCATCACCCTCGATCCGGTCGGCCAGCTCCCGCAAATGCAGCTCGACCGCCTTGCGGTCATAGCCGCGGCGAGCAGATGGAAAGTCCCTGCGAATGATCTCTTTGCGCTCCATGGCGGCCAGCCTACCGCGTGGGCAAAGGCGGGGCGCCGGATCTCTCCGGCGCCCCGCCCTGCGAACAGATCCGGACTGACCTAGGCGCCCACGGGCTGAGCCTCCGGCTCGTGCCGAAGCCGCGGCAGCCACTCCAGCGAGCGAGGCAGGTACCAGTTGCGATCGCCGAGCAGCTTCATCGTCGCCGGCAGCAGCACGCCCCTGATCACAGTGGCGTCGATCAGCACCGCAGCCGCCAGTCCGACACCCATCTGCTTCATGTCGATGAACGACAGGGTGCCGAAGATGGAGAACACGGCGACCATCACCACCGCGGCCGACGTGACCGTCCCGGCTGTGGTGCGGATTCCCTGCTCCACAGCCACCTCGGTCGATGCTCCACGGTCGACGAGCTCCTTGATCCGGCTGAGGATGAACACGTGGTAGTCCATCGACAGACCGAACAGGACGACGAACAGGAACAACGGCAGCCAGGCCGTGATCCCGTCGCTGCCCTGGGCCCCGATCAGGCCGTCCGCGAAGCCGTGCTGGAAGACCAGCGTCAGCACGCCGTAGGCCGCGCCCACCGACAGCAGGTTGAGCGCGATCGAGGTGAACGGGATCACGATCGACCGGAACGTGATCAGCAACAGCACGAAGGTGAGGCCGAGAACGAACGCGAACACGATCGGCAGGTGACTGCTCATCGCGTCCCCGAAGTCGACGCTGTCGGCGGTATCGCCGGCGACGTTGACCTCGGCCCCGGTGGCGCCGAAGGCGGCCGGGATCAGGTCCTCGCGCAGCTCCGACAGTGCCGCGCGCGACTGCTCGTTCCACCCGTCGCCCGCCAGCGGCAGCTGGACGACGGCGAGCCTTCCATCTCCCCCGTACTCGACGCTCGGCGAGCCGACCGAGACGCCCGAATCGCGAGCCTCGCGGGTCAGCCGCCGGATCGCCGCGGTGATCTCGGGCGAACGGGCGTCACCGGACTCGACCGCGACGACCGCCGGCGGATGCTCGGAGGGGAACTTGTCCTGAATCCGCTCATACGCCTGGATCGTCGACAGGTCCTGGGGCATGTCCTCGACCCCGGTGATCTGGGTGTGCATCCCGAACGCCGGGATCGCCAGCGCCACGAGGGCCCCACCTGCGACCAGCAGGGAGAGTGCCGGCCGGCGCATCACCCTGCTGACGACGGCCCCCCAGATGCGGGAGTCGCTCGCTTGCCTGCGCTGCCGCGAGACGAACGGGATGCGCCCCTTCTCGATCCGATCGCCGAGCCAGGCCATCAACGCCGGCAGAACCGTGAGCGAGCCGAGCATCGCAACAGCGACCACGAGCGAGGTGCCGATTCCGAAGCCGACGAAGATCGCGCTGCCGGAGAGGAACATCCCCGCCATCGCGGCGATCACCGTAAGCCCGGAGATCAATACGGCTCGTCCTGAAGTCGCCGCGGCCGCGTCCAGGGCCGCTTCGGGCTCCAGCCCCCGGGCGCGTTCCTCACGCTCGCGGCGGATGTAGAACAGCGAGTAGTCGACCCCGACCGCCATCCCGATCAGCAGGATCACGGAGGAGATCGCCTCGTCGACCGGGAACAGCTGGCTCGGGATCGAGACCAGCCCGATCGCGGCCATCACCGCGGAGATCGCAAGCAGCAGCGGAATCCCCGCGGCGACCAGGGCGCCGAAGGCGATCACGAGGACCAGCAGCGTGATCGGCAGCGAGAGCATCTCCGCCTTCACGAAGTCCTCCTCGATCGTCTCGGAGACCTGCTGCTCGGCGGTTGCGTCACCGACGCCGCTGATTGCATAGCCGGGGTGCGCCCGTTGCGCGGCGTCGGTCGCCGCGAAGAGCGCGTCCGCCTTGCCTACCGTGTCCTCGGAGTCGACCGAGAGCTCGTAGTTGACCAGCGCCGTGCCGCCGTCACCGGATACGAGGCCAGGGTCGTTCTCCGGCGACTCGACGCTGTGGGTGCCGGGGACCGCCTCGACCCGGTCGGCGACGTCGGCGACGACCTGCCGGAACCCGGCTTCGCCGTAGTTCAGCTTCGAGCTCTCGACCAGGATCGATTCGCCGGCGTAGTCGGGTCGGCCGTGATCGGCGATCGCCTCCTCGGCGGCCCGCGACTCGCCGTTCATCGCCTCGGTGTCGGTCATCTCGCGCTGTCCGACGGCGCTGCCGGCAAACAGGGCGACGACGACGAAGGCGACCCAGATCAGGATGGCCTTCTTTCGGTGCGTCGCGCTCCAGTGGGCGGCGCGCGCCGCGATTCCCTTGCGCTTGCATGAGATCCCCTTTCCTCGGCTGGATTTGCATGCAACGAGGGTCGCCCAGCGGCAGCGGCGTTCCAATGCGGCTGCCAGGCGTCTTGGCGGTGCGGCTGACCCCCGGCGAGGTACGGCTAGCCGTATGGGAATGCGGCGCCGTTTGCACGACAATCGGCGGGCGATGGCGAAGAAAGTGCTGATCGTCGACGACCACGCCGGCTTCCGGGCCAGCGCCCGGCGGATGCTCGAGGCCGGCGGCTTCGAGGTCGCCGGCGAGGCGCGCGACGGCGCCTCCGCCAGGACCGCCAACCGCGACCTTCAGCCCGACGTCATCCTGCTCGACGTCGGGCTCCCGGATGCCGACGGTGTCGAGCTGGCGGGCGAGTTGTCGGGCACCGAGGAGCATCCGTCGGTGGTCCTCTGCTCGAGCCGGGGAGCCGATGATCTCGGGCCGCGCGTCGGCTCTTGCGGAGCCCGCGGGTTCGTCCCCAAGGACGAGCTCACGGCGGCATCGGTGCGGAGGCTGTTGCCGTGAGCGTCACGCCGCTTCGGCGGGCGCTGTTCGTGCTCGGGGTCGCGGGCCTCGTCCTCGGGATCGCCACCTTCGTGGTGATCGTCACCGGCGAGCACGAGAGCGAACGCCTGCTTCGAGCGATCCTGACCCTGCTTGTCGCCTGGTCGTTCCTCGGAACCGGGCTCTACGCGTGGGAGCGGCGGCCGGAGAACCCGATCGGGGCGCTGATGGTCGGAGTCGGGCTGACCTGGTGCATCTCGCAGATGGTCGACTCCGACATCCCCGCCCTGTTCGCGATCGGCACGGCCTTGGGCAGTGTGCCAATCGCCTTCATCTTCCACATGCTGGTCATCTTCCCCTCGGGGCGGGCTTCCAGCGCCTTCGACCGGTTCGTGATCGCCTACGGATACCTGGCGGGCTGCGTCGTCGCCGCGATCCCGGTGCTCTTCTACAACCCGGCCGAGGACAGCGATTGCTCGGGCTGTCCTGCGAACCCGCTGATGATCGTCGACGAGCCCGCGGTTGTCGACGGGATCTACCTCTCCCTGAGCGCGATCACCCCTGTCGTGATCATCCTCCTGGTCGTGCACTTCTTCCGCCGCGCAAGGTCCGCAGCGGAGGGAGATCGGAGCCGCGACGCTCCCGTCTGGTGGGCGGGCGCGTTGACGACCTTCATGTTCGGGACCTTGCTGCTGACGAACTTCGCGCCCGAGGAGGGCAACTACGACGACATCATCGGCTACTTCGCGATGCTGACCCTGGCCGCCGTGCCCTACGCCTTCCTGGGTGGCCTGCTGCGATCGAGGCTTAGTGAGACCGAGCTCGAGAACCTGCGTCTCGACGCCGAGCTCGAGGCGCGCCTGGTCGAGCTGCAGGAGTCGCGCGCGCGCATCATCGAGGCCGGGATCACGGCGCGGCGGAAGCTCGAGCGCGACCTCCATGACGGGGCCCAGCAGCGGCTCGTCGGCGTGGCCCTGGATCTGCGCCTGGCGCGCTCTCGCCTCGAGGAGAATCCGGATCAGGCAGCGGCAGTGCTCGACGAGGCACAAGCGGAGCTGGCGCGAGCCACCGAGGAGCTGCGGGAGCTGGCGCGGGGCATCCATCCGGCTGTGCTCAGCGACAGGGGGCTCACAGCAGCTGTCGACGCCCTCGCGTCGCGGGCGCCGCTGCCGGTCGACGTCGATGCAAGCCTCGACCGGCGCCTTCCCGACCCGGTCGAGGCCGCTGCCTATTTCGTCGTCGCCGAGGCGCTGACCAACGTCGCCCGGCACGCGGCCGCAGACCACGCGGAAATCGGCATCAGGCAGGAGAATGGAAGGCTGCTGGTCGAGGTCCGCGACGACGGCGAAGGGGGCGCCGACCTGAACGGATCGGGGCTGCGCGGCCTTTCCGACCGGGTTGCGGCGCTCGACGGCCTTCTCGACATCGACAGCCCCGCTCGCCGCGGCACGACCGTCCGCGCGATCATCCCAATCGACCGACAGAGCGGTTAGGCAGATGCGAATCGTCGTCGCTGAAGACTCCGTGCTACTGCGAGAAGGTGTCGTGCGACTGCTGGAGGAGTCGGGGTTCGAGGTCGTCGCCCAGGCGGCAGACGCCGACGACCTGCTGCGCAAGGTCCGCGCCCACAAGCCGGACGTCGCGGTGGTCGACGTCCGGATGCCGCCGACGCAGACCGACGAGGGGATTCGCGCTGCCGCCCAGATCCGCGACGAGCTGCCGGGGATCGGCGTCCTGGTCCTCTCCCAATACGTCGAGGAGGGCTACGCCAGCGAGCTGCTCGCCGACAACGCCGAGGGACTCGGATACCTGCTCAAGGACAGGGTCGCCGACGTCGAGGCCTTCACCGAGGCGGTGCGGAGGGTCGGCGCCGGCGGCTCGGCGCTGGACCCGGAGGTCGTCTCGCAGCTGCTCGGCCGCCGCAGGCGGGACGATCCGCTGGAGGCGCTGACCCCGCGCGAGCGAGAGGTGCTGGCGCTGATGGCGGAGGGACGCACGAACGCGAGCATCGCCGAGGCGCTGGTCGTCACCGAGCGCGCGGTGGAGAAGCACGTGACCAGCATCTTCGGAAAGCTCGGCCTCACCGCCAGCCCAGACGATCATCGCCGCGTGCTCGCCGTGCTGCGCTTTCTCGAGAGCTAGGGCTAGGCCTAGGCCCCCGCCCGCATCCCGTCGAGGTCGCGGCGCAGCTCCTTGATCTCGTCGCGGATCCGCGCCGCCTCCTCGAAGCGCAGGTCCTCGGCGGCGGCCATCATCTCCTCCTCCATCGCGACGATCGAGCGCTCGAGCTCCTCCGGGCCCTCGAATCGGTCTCCGCCGCGGCTGCGCCGCCGTCGGGCGGGAGCCCGGTCCTCCATGGCCAGGAACTCGGTCATGTCGGAGATTCCCTTGCGAACCGTCTCCGGGGTGATCCCGTGCTCGGCGTTGTAGGCGACCTGGATCGCCCGTCGGCGGTCGGTCTCGCCGATCGCGGCCCGCATCGCGTCGGTCTCCTTGTCGGCGTACATCAGCACCCTGCCGCCGACGTTTCGCGCCGCCCGGCCGATCGTCTGGATCAGGCTCGTCTCGCCGCGCAGGAAGCCCTCCTTGTCGGCGTCGAGGATCGCCACCAGCGATACCTCGGGCAGGTCGAGGCCCTCGCGCAGCAGGTTGACCCCGACCAGCACGTCGTACTCGCCGAGGCGCAGGTCGCGGACGATCTGGATCCGCTCCAGCGTGTCGACCTCCGAATGCAGGTAGCGGACCCGGATCCCGTACTCGAGCAGGTAGCCGGTCAGGTCCTCGGCCATCTTCTTGGTCAGGGTGGTGACGAGCACCCGCTCCGAGGCCTCGGCCCGGCGCTTGATCTCGTTCATCAGGTCGTCGATCTGGTTGCGGGTCTCGCGGACGACGATCTCGGGGTCGACGATCCCGGTCGGGCGCACGATCTGCTCCACCGTGCGATCAGACTCGGCCCGCTCGAAGGGTCCCGGCGTGGCCGAGACCATCACCAGCTGGCCGACTCGGGCGAGGAACTCGTCGAACTTCAGCGGCCGGTTGTCCATCGCCGAGGGCAGGCGGAAGCCGTAGTCGACCAGCGTCGACTTTCGTGAGCGGTCACCCTCGTACATGCCGCCGATCTGGGGGATCGTCTGGTGGGACTCGTCGACGAAGACGACAAAGTCCTCGGGGAAGTAGTCGATCAGCGTGTGCGGAGGGCTCCCGGCGGGACGGTTGTCGAGGATCCGCGAGTAGTTCTCGATCCCCGAGGTGAAGCCAAGCTCCTTCAGCATCTCGATGTCGTACATCGTCCGCTGCCGCAGCCGGTGCGCCTCGAGCTGCTTGCCCTGCTCCTCCAGCTCGGCGGTGCGCTGGTTCAGCTCGGCGCGGATCTCCTTCACCGATCGCTCCAGCGTCTCATCCTTGGTCACGTAGTGGCTGGCCGGCCAGACCGAGACGTGGTCGATCACGTCGAGGACCTCGCCGGTCAGCGGGTCGAAGTGCTGGATGCCCTCGATCTCGTCGCCGAACAGCGAGATCCGGTAGGCGGAGTCGGCGTAGGAGGGCATGATCTCCAGCACTTCGCCGCGGACCCGGAAGGTGCCGCGGGCGAGGTTGGTGTCGTTGCGCTGGTACTGCATGCGGATCAGCTTGCGCAGCAGGTCGTCGCGGTCGAGCCAATCGCCGACCTTGAACAGCTGCATCTTCTCGTTGTAGACCTGCGGCGAGCCGATCCCGAAAATGCAGGACACCGAGGCGACGATGATCACGTCGCGGCGGGCGAACAGCGCCGCCGTCGCTGCGTGGCGCAAGCGGTCGATTTCGTCGTTGATCGAGGAGTCCTTCTCGATGTAGAGATCCTGCGCCGGGACATAGGCCTCGGGCTGGTAGTAGTCGTAGTAGCTGACGAAGTACTGGACGGAGTTGTCGGGGAAGAACTCGCGGAACTCGTTGCAGAGCTGCGCCGCCAGGGTCTTGTTGTGGGCGATCACCAGCGAGGGGCGCTGGACCTGCTCGATCACTCCCGCCATCGTGAACGTCTTGCCGGTTCCGGTCGCTCCGAGCAGGGTCTGGAAGCGCTGACCGTCCCCCAGGCCCTCGGTGAGGCCGGCAATCGCCTTCGGCTGGTCGGCGGTGGGCGAGTAGGCGGGATTGAGCTTGAAGTCGGGCATCGGTCTCGCCGCCGAGCTTAGTGAGGCGGTCCCATAGCCTCTGGCGGCGCCGATGGGGACTCAAGTCGCCGACCTCGATCTTCCCGCGCTCGATTACACCGACCCGGAGCTGAGGGGAGAGCGGTTCCATCGCGAGCTGGCCGATCTCCGCCAGCGCAGTTGGCTGGCGCGGGCCGAGCCGGTGGGGTACTTCGTACTCGAGCGCGAGGCGGCCGCCTTCTTCCTGCGCACCCCTGCCGCGACCTTCCCCGGCACCAGGATGCTGGAGCTCCAGGGCGTCACCGACGGTCCCCTCTACGAGCGCCTGAAGGGAAATCTCCTCGACCTCAACGGCGAGCACCATCGTCGCCTGCGCCGCCTCGTGCAACCGGCATTCACGCCGCCGGCGGCCGATCGCCACCGGCCGGCGATGCGCCGCCATCTGGAGGACCTCTTCGACGCGATCGCCCAGCCGGGCCGGCTGGAGGCGGTGGCCGACCTCGCCAAGCCCTACCCGGCGCGGATGATCGCCGAGTTGATGGGCGCGCCGCTCGCCGATGCGCCCCGTTTGGGCGAGTGGGCGAACCTGATCCAAGGCCAGTTCGACCCGGTGATGGTTGCGACCCAACGGCCGGTCCTCGAGCGGGCCGCCGACGAGTTCCAGGCCTACGCTCGAGAGCTGCTGGCGGCGCGGCGTGCCGATCCCGGCGAGGACCTGATCTCAGAGCTGTTGGCGGCCGAGGCCGAGGGCGATCGGCTCAGCGAGGAGGAATGCGTCGACCTGATCAGCGCGATCCTGGTCGGGGGCGTCGATACGACCCAGGCTCAGCTCGCCCACGGGCTGCGCCTCTTCGCCTCCCATCCAAGGCAGTGGGGCCTGCTGGCCGAGCGGCCCGAGCTGGCGGCAGACGCCACCGAGGAGGTGCTGCGCTTCGAGCCGATCACGCCTTTCACCGCCCGCATCGCCCGCGAGGAGATCGAGTTCCGGGAGACCGTCTTTCCCGCCGGGACGCTCCTGTTCGCCGTCGCCGCCAGCGCCAATCGAGACCCGGCCGCCTACACCGAGCCCGACCGCTTCGACATCGCGGCCGATCGGGACCGCGCAAAGCCGCTCACCTTTGGCGCCGGCCCCCACTTTTGCCTCGGCGCCAACCTGGCGCGGGCGGAGCTGCAGGAGGCCTTCGCCTACCTGGCTCCGCGAATGCCCCGGCTCGAGCCCGACGGCGAGCCCGAGCTGGAGTCGCCGCTCGGCGTCTACGGAATCTCGAAGCTGCCGCTGCGTTGGACGCCCCGCTGAGATACGGCTTCAGCCTGCTGGCGCTGCTGGCGGTCGCGATCGGGCTGCCCCTCGCCGCGGCGCTGCTGCGCGACCAGCGACCGCTTCGCTCCCCCGCAGCCTCCGCGGCGGCGTTCAGCGCCGCGGAGCTGGCGGCGATGACGCCGGCGATCGCGAGGCGGGTCGAGGGCCTGCGCGAGCTGAGCTTCGCCGAGATTCCGCGGCCCGAAGTCGTCTCCCCCGCCCAGCTCGCGGACATCCTTCGGCGCCAGCAGCGCCGCCCGAACGTCGCCCGGTCGACCCGCGAGGAGGAGACGGTGCTGAAGCTGCTCGGGCTGCTGGAGCCGGCGGTCGACCTCGACGCGATCGCGGCCGGGAGCGCCGACCTCGTCGCCGGCGCGTATGACCCGCGAACCGATCGGCTGCTGATCGTCGACGGTCCCGGGCTCGGAAGCGGCGCGATAGCCGAGATCACGCTCGCCCACGAGCTTGCGCATGCGCTCGAGGATCAGCGCTTCGGGCTGGCCGAGCTGGACCGGCTCAGCGGCGACAGAGCGATCGCGGCGCAGGCGTTCGTCGAGGGCTCGGCGACGTCGCTGATGGTCGACTACGCGCGCCGCCACCTCGACCTCGCCGACCTGCTGGGAGCGCTGGGCGACCCGGAGGTGATCGGAGACGACGGCTTCGACGAGCTGCCGCCGGTGCTGCAGCGGCAGCTGCTCTTCTCCTACCTGCGCGGGCTGCGGCTGATCGACGCACTGCGGGCGGCGGGCGGCGACTGGGACCTGGTCGACATCGGCTATCGGTCGCGCCTGCCGCGCTCCACCGAACAGGCGATGCATTCCGTCTCCTACCTGCGCGACGAGGCACCGCTCCCGACGCGTCCGGCCCCCGCTCCGGGGCGCGGCTGGCTGGCCGCGGGCTCCGGCGTGCTCGGCGAGTTCGGGACCCAGCAGCTGCTCGAGGCGGACTCGGATGGCGGAGAGGCGCGTCGTGCGGCGGCGGGCTGGGGAGGCGACCGCTATCGCCTCTGGCGGCGGGCCGGGCCCGGGGACCTCACCTGCGCGGCGGGCTGTCGCAGCCGCTTCGCGCTGGCTTTGCGCTGGCGCTGGGACCGGATCCGGGACGCCCGTGAGTTCACGGCGGCGGCGCGCCGCTTCGTCACCGGCACCCTCGAAGGGCGCCCTGCAAAGCCCGGTCTCTGGCTGCTTGACCCCGGGGCCGTCGCCCTCGGGCGCCGCGGCGACTCGACCGCGCTGGCGATCGCTCCGACCCCGCGACTGGCGCTCGCCACGGCGAACCGATGAAAGACTGCCGGCGGTGACTCGCTCCCAGAAGGCCGTCGCGGCGTTCTTTTGCTTTGCGGGGGTCATGCACTTCGTGATCCCCCGGCGCTACGAGGCGACGATGCCTCCCTATCTGCCCTACCACCGCGAGGCGGTCGCCGTCAGCGGCGTGGCCGAGATCGCCGGCGGCGCGGCGATGCTGGCGCCGAGCACTCGCCCCGCGGCCCGCTGGTGGCTGACCGCCCTCTTGGTCGCGGTCTTCCCGGCCAACGTCCAGATGGCGATGCATCCCGAGCAGGTCAAGGGCCTCGACCTCGAGAAGGTGCCGCGCTGGACGCTGTGGGCCCGGCTGCCGCTGCAGCCACTGATGATCTGGTGGGTCTGGCGGGCGACCGAAGAAGGGTGATTCAGGGCAGCAGGTCGCCGGCGCCCTCGAGCAGCCCGGGGAGCTGGTCGAGCAAGACGCCCGCGTCCTTAAATAGCGGCCTGGCGTCGTTGATCAGCGCGATCGCCTCGTCGACCGGCACCTGCTGGGCCAGCCCGCGCAGCGGAACCGCGACCAGCGGGCTCAAAGCTCCAGCGTCCTCGGCGTCGTCGATCGCCCGCACGAGTCCCGCCCGCACCGCCCGCTCGAGCTCCTCGTCGCCGACGCCGTAGCGGCGGGCGAACCGCTCTCGCGATTCCGGCGTCGCCAGAGCCCGGGCCAGGATCTCCCGGGAGACCTGCAGCTCGCAGGCAGCCCCGTCGAGGGCCGAAAGGGTGAACTGCTCCGCCGCCTGCTCGAGGTTCCCCGGTGAGCGCCACTCGCGCGGCTCGCAGGGATCGCGGACCTCGGCCGGCTCGTATGAGGCGCCCCCTGCTGCCAGGTAGGCGCCGACCAGCAGCAGCGACGCCAACGCCGAGGCGGCGACCAGAAAGCGGCCCGAACGTCCCGGAATACCCCCTATGGCATGGGCTCCGGGACGTTCGCCGCCTTGATCGCCGCCTTTTGCGCTCACAGCTCCACCCGGCGCCCGAAGCGGATCGGCAGCAGCGCCAGCAGCGCCAGCAGCGCGGCGATCAAGAACGAGGCGCTGAAGGCCTTGGTCGCCGCGCGGTCGAGCTGATCCTGCAGGGCGGTCTTCAGCTCCTCGGCGGCGGCGGCATCATCGGGGTCCTCGGGCGGCGGCTCGAAGGCGGGATCGATGACCGGCACCCGTCCGTCCTCCCGATCGAGGTTCTCGGAGATCCGCCCGGCCAGCTCGATCTTCAGGGTCGGGTCGAGCCGGGCGTCGAGGACCACCGCGGTGCCGGCGTCGATCGCGTCGCGCTGTTGCTCGGCGAGGTCGGCGGTGAACACCGGGGTGAGCGCAAGCAGGCCCGCCACCACACCGGCGTGGCGGGACGCGATCGTCCAGCCGCCGTGGATCGCCTGCGGAGAGCGCCCGGCGAGGGCCGTCTCGGTCAGCGCCGAGAGGACCAGCGAGAGCCCGATGCCGACGAGGATCTGCGGCGGGATCGTCAGCACGATCAGCGCCTTCGGCATCAGGCCCAATCCGGCCAGTCCGCCGGCGAGCAGGATCGCGCCGGCGGCGGCCCTGGCACGGGCGCTGGGGACGAGCGGCGCAATCCTCGACCCCAGAAGGGCGGCCAGCGGCATGACGGTGACCACGATCGCGGCCCCGATCGGGGTCAGACGCCAGCCCTCGATCAGCAGCAGCACGACCAGGAAGAGGGCGGCGGCGATTGCGGCGGAGACCAGGGCGAGGGCGAGGTTGGCGGCGAGGTGCGGCCTGCCGGTGCTGCGCAGCTCGCTCTCGATCGCCCCGGGCCGGCCTTCGTCTCGGGCGGCCCCCAGCAATGGCACCCCGGCGCCGATCGCCAGCGGCACCTGGAGCAGGAAGATCGACTCCCAGGAGACCAGCTCCGTGAGGAGGCCACCGATGCCGGGGCCCAGCGCTGCTCCCGTCGCACCCGCTGCGGCCCAGGCCGCCGACGCCCGTCGCTCCGAGCCGACCACGGACGGCATCAGTTCCAGCGCCGCCGTCACCGCCGCCGCTCCGCCGGCGGCCTGGATGCAGCGTGCAGCGATCAGCGAGCTCAGCTCGGTCGCCACCCCACAGGCGAGGCTGGCGCCGGCGAATACCGCCAAGCCCGCGGCGGCGGTGCGGCCGGGGCCGGCGCGGCGGGCGATCGCCGCAGCCGGTACCGCAGCCAGAGCCAGCACGAGGTTGAAGGAGACGAGGACCCAGGTGACCCCGGCGACCGTGGCGTCGAGCTCGCGGTAGATGTCGGGAAGGGCCAGGACCACGACCGACGAGTCGGCCAGCACCAGCCCGACCGCCAGCGCCAGCGCCCCGCGCCGCAGCCTCAGTAGCCCAGCTCCCGCGCGTACGCCTGGCGATACTCCTCGCGCTTGTCGAGCACCTCCTGAACATAGGCACGGGTCTCGGCGAAATCGATGTCCTCAACCTCAAGCGCGGAAGCGCCCCACTCGGCGGCTCGTCCCGGTCCCGCGTTGTACGCCGCCAGCGCAGCCGCCTCGTTGCCACTGAAGTTGTCCAGCTGCTCACGAAGGTAGAAGGTTCCGTAGCGAATGTTGATGTCGGGATCGGCGAGGTCATCGAATTCGAACGTGGTGCCGCCACTGCGCCGCTCGACGTAGTCCGCCGTCTCACCGGTGACCTGCATCAGACCGCGGGCACCAGCCGATGACGTCTGGTCGCGGAATCGGGACTCTGCGTAGATCACCGCGGCGATCAGCGAGGCGTCAACGCCCTTCTCACGCGACTGCTGGCGGATGATGTCCTCATGCCGGAGGGGAAGCGTGAGCTCCCTGACGGCCTTGTCGAAGAAGCCCGAAGCCATCGCGTATCCGACAAAGGTTCCAGCGGCGACGACGAACAGGGCGACGATCCGCAGGGGCCAGGGCGAACGGCGGCTGACACGTGATCTGGCCATCGCTGACTTAAGGTTGTAGCGGCTCGCTTCCTGGGGCGGGCCGAGCGCGACGAAGGCTGCCGATCAGCGCGGACAGTTGCTCTTCGAGGTCGGCGAGTGAGCCGTCGTTGCGGACCACGTGGGTCGCCCGCGCCGCCTTCTCGTCCTGGTCGAGCTGCCGTCCCTCGCGCCCCTCGAGGCCGCCGTGACCGCGAGCAGCCGCGCGGCTGCGGCGAACGTCGTCGGGCGCGACGACCGCGACCGTGGCGTCGAAGACCTCCTCCATCCCGCTCTCGAACAGCAGCGGGACCTCGACCACGGCCAACTCCTCCTGGTCGGGCAGCGAGCCGAGCCAGGCGGCGATCCGCTCGCCGACCCGAGGATGCAGCTCGGACTCCAGCCAGGCCAGCTCGGCCGGGTCGGCGAAGACGATCTCCCCGACCCTGGACCGGTCGACCTCGCCGTTCGGCGCCACCTCCGGCCCCCAGCGATCGACCAGCCGCGATCGCAGCTCCGCCTCGCCGAGCAGATCGTGGACGACCGCATCGCTGGACACGGTTGCAGCGCCGAGGCGCTCGAAGGCCGCCAGGGCCTCCGACTTACCGGCGGCGATGCCGCCGGTAAGGCCAATCGTCAGCCGGCGGCCCATCGCCGGCGCTCAGGCCTGCTCTTCGCCGTCCGCCGCGTCGTCGCTGTCGCCGGGAGAGTCCGGCCGCTCCTCGGCCGACTCACCCTCCTGCCCCGCCTCGTCGCCGCTCTGTACATCTTCCGGCGACGGGGTCTCGGGGGCATCGGTGACCGTTTCGGCGTCCGCCTCGGCCTGCGAGGAGTCCTCGTCTTCACCATCGCCCTCGCTCGCGCCGTCGGCCTCGGCGACCGGCTCTGCCGGCTCGACGTCTGAGTCGGGCGGCGGCTCGGCGAAGACCTCCTCGGAGAGGTCGAGATTCGGCGCCTCGGCCGGGGCGGTTGCCTGCTGTGCCTCCTGCACCTGGGCGCCGAGGTCGCGCAGCGGCATGTTCTGGCCCTCGACGCGCTTGATGCTCAGGGAGAGGCGGCGGCGCTCCTCGTCGATCTCGAGGATCTTCACGTTCAGCGTCGCGTCGGGCTCGACGACCTCGCCCGGATTCTCGACGTGATGATCGGCCAGCTCGGAGATGTGCACCAGCCCCTCGACGCCGGAGAGGATCTCCACGAAGGCGCCGAAGGCGACCACCTTCGTCACCTTGCCTTCGAGGACGTCGCCGGGCCGGTAGGTGCTGATGACCCGCTGCCAGGGGTCCTCCTGCGTCTGCTTGAGGCCGAGCGAGATCCGCTGTCGATCACGGTCGATGTCGAGGACCTTGATCCGCACGGTGTCCCCGATCGAGACCACCTCGGACGGATGGTTGACGTGGCTCCAGGAGAGCTCGGAGATGTGGATCAGGCCGTCGATCCCGTCGAGGTCGACGAAGGCGCCGAAGTCGACGATGTTGGAGATCTTGCCCTCGACGACCTGGCCGGGCTGCAGGCGGCCGAGGATCTGCTCGCGCACTTCCTTGCGCTCCTCCTCGAGCACCGCGCGCCGGGAAAGGACGACGTTGTTGCGGTTGCGGTTCAACTCGATCACCTTGCACTCGAGCTTCTGCGACATGAACTCGTCGAGGTTGTGGACGCGGCGGATGTCGACCAGCGACGCCGGCAGGAACCCGCGCACGCCGAGGTCGAGGATCAGGCCCCCCTTGACGACCTCGATCACCGTGCCCTCGACCGGCTCTCCGGACTCGGCCGCAGCCTCGATACGGCGCCAGGCCTTCTCGAACCGGGCCCGCTTCTTGGAGAGGATCAGGCGCCCTTCCTGGTCCTCCTTGGTGAGCACGAGCGCGTCGACCTCCTCGCCCAGCTCCACCTCTTCGGAGGGATCGACGGACTTGCGAATCGAAAGCTCGTTGGAGGGGATGACCCCTTCGGACTTGTAGCCGATGTCGACAAGGACCTCGTCCTGGTCGATTCGCACTACCTTGCCGCTGACGACGTCGCCCTCCTTGAAGGAGACGATCGTCGCGTCGTAGTTGGGCACGACCTTCCCGTCGACCTCCAGCAGGAGCCCGTTCGACCCCTCGACCGGGGTTCCCTCGGGCGCAGCGGTGACCGTTGTGTCGGCGGCGGACACGGCGAGGGAGGGTAGCGCAAGATCTCAGCTAGTCTCGGCCCGGAATGCCGCATCGCGCCACCAAGCGCGGGGCCCTGAGAACTCCGCTGACCGGCTCCTGCGACGTGCTCGTGTGTGGGGCCAGTTTCGCCGGCCTGGCGGTCGCCAGGGAGCTGGCCGGCAGCGGCGCCGACGTGCTCGTCGTGGACCGCTACGAGATCGGCGAACGGCAGACCTCGGCCTGCGGGATCCCCACCGAATGGATGCGGGTGCTCGGCGTCGAGGCGGCGGAGCGCCAGCGCTTCGACTCGCTGCTCATCCACAGTCCGCACGGCAGCCGCCGCTACCGGCTTCCGTGGACCTTCTCCACCTTCGACTACCGGCAGCTCTGCGAGCTGCTGTGGGATGCAGCCGAGGCCAGGTTCGAGACCGCGAAGGTCAACGGCCGGGCCGCGCCGCTCAACGGAACCTCCGAGATACATGTTGAGACCGATCGCGGCGTCGTCTCCGCCCCGCTGGTCGTCGACGCGCTCGGATGGCGGCGGATCCTCGCCCTCGGCGACGGCGTTCAGCCACCCGACGCACCGCTTTCGCGCGGCCTCGAGGTCCACCCGGGCGGCTCGGGCGAGGACATGGAGATCTGGATCGACAGGCGCTACGTGCCGGCGGGGTACGGCTGGTCGTTCCCGGCCCGGGACGAGCTGCGAATCGGCGTCGGCTCCTTCGATCCTCGCTTTCACGTCCGCGAGACGACCGAGCTGCTCGCCGGGGACCTCGGATCCGAATGCGTCCGCTACCAGGGCAACTGGATCCCGCACCGGCTGCGCAATGCGACCGAGGCCGGGGTCTTCTTCGTCGGCGATTCGGCCGGGCATTGCCTGCCGCTGACCGCAGAGGGGATCCGCACGGCGCTCTACTTCGGAATCGCCCTCGGCAGGGAGCTGCGTGCCGTAGTCAGCGGGAACCAGGACCGAGAGCAGGCTCTTGCCCGCTATGCGGACTTCAACGACTCACACGAGGTGAAGTTCCGCTGGATGCTGCGCGCCCAGAAGCTGGTGCCGCGAGTTCCACCCCGCTTGCTGGCGCCGCTGATCCGCCTGCTTGGCGGCCGTCGCCTGCGTCGCCTGGGCATTCGGCCACTACCTGCAGATCGCGCCGCCGGAGTTCGCCGGCGAGCGCCCTCGGGCGGCGGCCGACCGCAGGGAGACCGTCCTCGCCTAGAAGCCGCGCCGCTCGCGCAGGGCGTTCAGGAGCCGCATCGAGTCATCCTGGCCTCCGGCCCGGCTGAGGCTGTGCCGCACTCGAACGGCGTGAACCACGAAGGCGACGGTGAGCACGGCCACCAACACGGTGAGCCAGGCGACGTCGGACAGGCTGACGCCGCCGATCGCGACGACGAACACGAACAGGAAGATCACGCCGAGGCTGGCGGCCCAAAAGACGCCCCGGGAACGCTCGAAGATCGATTGCAACTCGGTCACCTCCGGACGCGCCTCCCGACCGCAGGTTGACTGTGCGCCGATTCTACGCCGCAACCGCGACGGGGTCCAGTCAGCGGACGATCAGCACCGTTCCTGCCAACAGCAGCGCGACGCCGACGATCCGATCCGGCGTCAAAGCCACCTGATCGAGCCCGAGGACGCCGAGGCGGTCGATCGCCACCGAAGCGGCGAGCTGCCCGGTGATCGTCGCCGCAGCGACGCCCCCGGCGCCGATTGACGAGACGGCCACCAGGGCGTTGGCGACGTAGATGGCCCCGAGCAGTCCGCCGAGGAGGTAATACCAGCGGACGTCGAACGTCGATCCGAGCCCACCGGCCTTGCCGCTGAGGACGACGATGAGCGCCAGCGCAATCGTGCCGACCAGGAACGAGACCAGCGCCGCACCGAGGTTCCCGGTCACCTTGCCGAGCCCGGCGTTGATCGGCGCCTGGAGCGCGATCAGGCCTCCGGCCAACGCGGTCAAGAGTACGGCGACGCCCTTATCCATCGTGCCTGGAGCCTGTGATCTTCGCCGTGCTCACGTGTTCTGACAGGGGAAGGCCCGTGTTCACCGGGCCGCCCTGCTGTCATATCAGTGCCACCCGATGTCCCCGCCACCACCCGCAGAAGGATTCGCCTCCCGCCTCTTCGGCGCCCCGGCGCTGCGAACCCAATCCGACCGGCGCCTGGTGACGCTGGTCCGCAGCGGCTACGAGGCCGCCTTCGAGGAGATCGTGCGGCGCTACGGACGTCCCCTGGGACGGTACGCGGGCGCGATCGTCCCCAAGCACCGCGCCGAGGACGTGACCCAGGACGCATTCTCGAAGGCCCTGCTTGCCTTGCGCCAGGGCGACTCCGAGATCGAGCTGCGGCCCTGGCTGTACCGGATCGTCCGCAACACCGCCCTCAACGACCTGCGCGACCAACCCCCGCCCGCCGCTCCACTCGAAGAGCTGGCCGAGGGCGGCGCGCAGCGCCTACCAGGAGGTGGCGAGACGGGAGGAGATCGCGGACCTGATCGATCGCCTGCGGGCGCTTCCCGAGCCCCAGCGGGCGGCGATCGTGATGCGCGAGCTCGAGGGCCTCAGCCACGATGAGATCGCCGCCGCGCTCGGAATCAGCGGCGGGGCCGCGAGGCAGGTCATCTACCGAGCCCGGCGGGCGCTGCGCGACGGAGTCGGGCTGCTGATCCCGCTGCCGCTGGTCAAGCTGCTGCTCGGCGGCGGCGCTGTGGCTCAGGCCGGCGCCGCCGGAGCCGGCGGAGTGGCGTTCGGAGGTGCTGCCTCGAGCCTCGGCGGAGCGGCCGGGACCGGGGTCGCCGTGAAGACGACCGCCGCGACGTTGCTCGTCGCCGGCAGCGTCGGCGCCGGGGTGGCGCTGCAAGAGCCGGATCGCTCCGCCGACAGCCGAGGAGACTCAGCCACCCGGCTCGACTTCACGACCGAAGGCTCCGGCCCGCCGGTGCGGGCACCGGCGGCGCTGATCGCCGCAGACGCCGCCGACGACTCCGACGACTCGAGCAGCGGCGAGGGCGGCGAGGATCGAGCGAGGGTGAAGACGGCGACCGGTCGGGCCGTGACTCCGGCTCGGATCACGGATCCAACAGCGGACCGGGCGGCGGCGAGGACGGCGAGCGGGACCGTCCCGAGCGCGAGCCCGCCGACGAGGATCGGTCGGGCTCGAACAGCGGACCGTCGGACTCGTCGGGTCCCTCCGGCTCCCCGGCAACCTCTGGATCGGGCGGCTCGGGCTCCGGCCACTCGGGCTCCGGATCGTCAGGTCCGAGCTCCGGTATCGAGCCCGAGCCGGAGATCGACAGCTCCGGGTCCAGCGGATCGGGGTCGGGCAGCTCCGGCTCGAGCCGCTCGGGCTCGGGATCGCCGCAGCCCGAGGATCTCGAGCCCGACAGCTCCGGGCCGGGCCTCTGAGTAGCTACTTTGCCTTCAGCCAGTCGGCGCCGATCCCGACGTCGACCTCGAGGCCCGGCTCCAGCTCGTAGGCACCGGTCATCTCGGCGCTGACGATCTCGGTCGCCTCGTCCATCTCTCCGGGCGGTCCCTCGAACAGGAGCTCGTCGTGGATCTGCAGCACCAGGCGCGTCTTCAGGCCCTTGCCCCCGAGCGCCTGGTGACAGCGCACCATCGCCACCTTGATGATGTCGGCCGCGGTGCCCTGGATCACGGTATTGACCGCCAGCCGTTCTCCCAGCCGCCGCGTGTTGGGATTCCCAGACCGCAGCTCGGGGATCGGGCGCCGGCGACCCATCAGGGTGGTGACGAAGCCGGCTTCCTGGGCAGCTTCGATCGTCCGCTCTCGGAAGGCGCGGACGGCCGGGAACCTCTCCAGATAGCGGGCGACGAACTCCTCCCCTTCCTTGCGCGGGATGTTGAGGCGGTCTGCAAGCCCGAAGCCGGTCAGCCCGTAGACGATCCCGAAGTTGACCATCTTCGCCTTCGAGCGCTGGCCAATGTCGACGTCCTCGCGCTCGATCGCGAACACCTCGGCGGCGGTCGCCGCGTGGACGTCGTCACCCTCGCGAAAGACCTTCTTCAGGACCTCCTCGTCGGCGACGTGGGCGAGAACGCGAAGCTCGACCTGGCTGTAGTCGGCAGATAGCAGCCGGGCGCCGCGCTCGGCGACGAAGCAGCCTCGCACCGGGCGGCCGATCTCGGTCCTGATCGGGATGTTCTGCAGGTTGGGGTTGGTGCTGGAGAGGCGCCCGGTGGTCGTCGCCGCCTGGTTGAAGGTCGTGTGGATGCGCCCGGTCTCGGGGTCGATGAGATCGGGGAGGGCGTCCAGGTAGGTGCTCTTCAGCTTCGTCAGCTCGCGCCAGCTCTCGATTCGCCCGATGATCGGGTGCTCTTCGCGGATCTGGGCCAGCACACGGGCGTCGGTGGAGAAGCCGGTCTTCCCGCGCCGCTTGCGGGTCAGGCCGAGGTCCTCGAACAGGACCTGGCCGACCTGTTGCGGAGAGCCGATCGTGAACTCGCGGCCCGCGAACTCGTAGATCTCCTTCTCGAGCTGCGCGATTCGCTCCTCGAAGCCGGCGCCGATCTCGCCAAGACGCTTCGCATCGAGCTTCAGGCCCTCCCGCTCCATCGCCGCGAGCACCTCGACCAGCGGCAGTTCGACCTCGTGCAGGAGCCGCTGCAGGCCGAGCTCGGAGATCCGCTCCTGCTGGCGGGCGGTCAGCTCGTAGACGAGGCTCGCCTCACCGGGCGGGTCGAGCAGGGTCTCGGCCTCCTCGCCGAGCTCGAGTTGCGCGTCCTCGGGCTTCTCCTCCTCCTTCACCGCCATCCCGGCGTCGGCAGCGAGCTCGACCAGGTCGTAGTTGCGCCGGGCGGGATCCAGGAGGTAGGCGCCGATCACGGTGTCATGCGCAAGCTCGACTGCGACCCCGGCTGCGGCCGTCGCGGCGAGCAGGCCGTGGCGGCCGCCGCCGAGCGACTTAGCGTCGTGGGCCAGCACTGGCCGGCCGGCCAGTGCGGAGGCCAGCGCCTCCAGGTCGGACTCGCCGCGGACGACCTGCTTGCCGTCGGCTGCCGCCCAGCCGGCGCCGGCGATGGCCAGCGCGATCGCGCCTTCGCCGAGCTCGTCGATCGTGCCCTCTTTCGCCTCGACCTCCAACTCCTGCTCGACCCGGCGTCCAGGGACCAGCTCCCCCTCGGGCAACCCCTCTTCGAGGCGCTCCATGATCGCTCGCAACTCGAACTCGCGGATGAACTCCCGCAGGGCGCCCCGGTCGGGGACGGCGCCCATCACCTCCCCGAGGTCTATGCCCGTCTCGACGTCGAGCTGCAGCGTCGCCAGCTCCTTCGAGACGCGGGCGTCGTCGGCGTGCTCGACCAGGTTCTGCTTGCGTTTCGCGCCCGAGACCTTGTCGACGTTGGCCAGCACCTCCTCGAGGGAGCCGAACTCCTGCAGGAGGGTCGCGGCGGTCTTGTCGCCGATTCCCGGGACGCCGGGAATGTTGTCGGAGGTGTCTCCCTTCAGCCCGATCAGGTCGGTGACCAGCTCGGGCGGAACTCCGTAGCGCTCGACTACCCCGTCGGTGTCGTAGACGCGGGTGTCGGTGATCCCGCGCGATGTGGTCATCACCCGCACGCCGTCGGTGACCAGCTGGTAGACGTCGCGGTCCCCGGATACGACCATCACCGCGATCCCCTGCTCGCGGGCATCGCGGACCAGCGAGGCGATCACGTCGTCGGCCTCCCAGCCGTCGACCTTGACGTTCGTGTAGCCGAACGCCTCCACCAGTGGCATCAGATGCGGCCACTGCTCGGCGAGCAGGTCCGGGCGCGAGGGCCGATGCGCCTTGTATTCCGGGTAGGTGCTCTCGCGCCCCGACATCCCGGCGTCCCAGGCGGCGACGAGCCCCGCCGGCCGGTGCTCGGTGATCACCTTCACCAGCATCGACGCAAAGCCGAAGATCGCGTTGGTGGGCCGTCCGTCGGAGGTCGCGATCGACTCCGGGAGGGCAAAGAACGCCCGGTAGGCGAGGCTGTTGCCGTCGAGCAGGAACAGCTCCCGATTGTCGGACCGGCCGGCCATGTCCTCAACTCTAGGCGCCGGTGTGGCGCTTACCTCGCGCATAGGCGATAAAACGCGCCATCTCAAGACCGATGAGCCGTCCGGAGCGCGTCAACGACGTCGTGCCGGCTTCGTCGACCACCTGCCTGTAGGTCAGACGTATGACCTCGAAGCCCATCGCCCGCAGCTCGACGTCGCGAGACCGGTCCTGCCTCGAAAGCGGCGCGGCCGCGGTGATAGCGGTAACCGTCAGTCTCCACGACCAGCCTCTCCTCGCGCCAGACGAAATCGACGATAAAACGTCCGATCGGCGCGTTCACCTCGCGGTCGCGGCAAACGATGTCGGCTTGCAGAGACGCAGGAAGCATGTGCTCAAGCTCGCTCCGGGTCCGATCGACCTCGGCAACATCTCCGACCTGGAGACCGATGATCCCGCCTGACGGACGGCCTGCCGGACGTCGGTCGGCGGCAGCGACTCGCCTGATGTCGATGATCGTGCGGGCGGGGGTGGTCACGGGGATCCCCCGGTGTCCCGTGGCCTGCTCGTTGGTGAGCGTGGGGCAGCGTCGGAGGTGGATTCCCGCCCGCTGCCTGCGACCTGAGCCCCGGGGCACCGAGACCTCGACTGGGCCCGGCCGCGCCGGGAGCAGCCCCCAGAGAGCAGCTGCGCTTGCATAGCTCAGCACCGCACGGTCACCACAAGCAAGAACAGCAGCGATCCAGCGACCCTCCCTGCTCAAGCCCCGATGCCCGAGTGCGTAAACACCGCGATAGAAGCGGTGCAATCGTGCCATTTGCGATGCGCCGGCCAGATCGCCATCCGATCGATCCCGCAGGACTCGAGCTGCCGCAACGGTGATCACCCCATGCTGGCGTGCCGCGGTCTCGGCGGCGCGGTCGATCTCGGTGTGGCGCTTTTGTCTCGCATAGCGATACAAATGCGCCACTCGGCCGTTTTCGCCCCACACGGGCGGATTCTCCGGCGTGCGTAGAATCGCCGCCCCATGTCCGTCAGCGCCCAGTACAGCGTCACGATTCGGGTCGAGCTGGACGCCCGGCAGGAGCCGCTCGGCAAGCTGACGGCCGCGATCGCCGAGGCGGGCGGGCAGCTGCAGGGCGTCGATCTCGTGCCCGGCGCCGGGCGCGAGGGCAAGCGGGTGCGGGAGTTCACCATCGACGCCCGTGACCAGCCGCACTGGGAGCAGATCCTGCGGGGGATCGGGTCCACCCGCGGCGCCAAGGTCCTCGAATACACCGATCGCACGATGCAGATGCACCGCGGCGGCAAGATCGAGCAGCGCAACAAGTACCCGCTGAAGACCCGCGACGACCTCTCGATGGCCTACACGCCCGGGGTCGCCCGGGTCTGCCAGGACATCCATGCCGATCGCTCGAAGGCGTTCGAGTACACGATCAAGAAGAACACGGTCGCCGTGGTCTCCGACGGCAGCGCGGTGCTCGGCCTCGGCAACATCGGGCCCGAGGCCGCGATGCCGGTGATGGAGGGCAAGGCGATGCTGTTCAAGGAGTTCGCCGGCGTCGACGCCTTTCCGATCTGCCTCGACACCCAGGATGCCGACGAGATCGTCCGCGCCGTCGAGCTGATGGCGCCGACCTTCGGCGGCATCAACCTCGAAGACATCGCCGCGCCGCGATGCTTCGACATCGAGGAGCGCCTGAAGCAGTCGATCGACATCCCGGTCTTCCACGACGACCAGCACGGCACCGCGGTGGTGGTGATGGCGGCGCTGTTCAACTCGCTGAAGATCGTCGGCAAGCCGATCGCAGAGCTGCGGGTGCTCGTCGTCGGTCTCGGCGCCGCCGGAGTCGCGGTTACGAAGATGATGCTCGAGTCCGGGGTCAGCCACGTGATCGGCTGCGACCGGCGCGGGGCGCTCTCGACCGACCGCGACGACTACGCCTCCGGCGAGATGTCGCCGATCAAGCGCTGGTATGCGGAGAGCTCCAACCCCGAGAAGCGAAACGGATCGCCCGCCGAAGTCATCGAGGGAATGGACCTGTTCATCGGCCTCTCCGGCCCCGGCATCATCACCCCGGAGGCGCTGGCGAAGATGAACGACGACGCGATCGTCTTCGCGATGGCGAACCCCAACCCCGAGGTGATGCCCGAGGACGCCGGGCCCCACGTGCGGATCATGGCCACCGGCCGCTCCGACTACCCGAACCAGATCAACAACGTGCTCTGCTTCCCGGGCATCTTCCGCGGGGCGCTGGACGCCGGTGCCCCGGCGATCACCGAGGAGATGAAGCTCGCCGCTGCGAAGGGGGTCGCCGACGTGGTTGCCGAGGAGGACCTTTCCGAGGACTACATCATTCCCAGTGTCTTCAACCGAGACGTCGCGCCGGCCGTAGCTGAGGCCGTGGTCGAAGAAGCGAGAAGCTCGGGGGTCGCCCGCCTGAGCGAGGAGACCGGAACGTTCCAGGCCCTGGAGACGCCGGCGGCATGAGAATCCTGGTCACCGGCGCCAGCGGTGCGATCGGGTCGGCGCTCTGCGACGCCCTCCTGGCCCGGGGGGACGAGGTCGCCGGGCTGAGCCGCGACCCCGGCAAGTCTCGAACTGCGAACCCGACTGTCCGCTGGCACGCCTGGGAGCCGACCAGCGAGCGGCCTCCCGCGGAGGCCTTCGAGCAGGTGGACGGCGTCGTCAACCTCGTCGGAGAGCCGATCGACCAGCGCTGGACCGACGACTCCAAGCAGCGGATCATGGACTCCCGGCGGACCGGCACCCGCAACCTCGTACAGGCGATCGCGGCGCTCGAGCGCAAGCCGAAGGTGCTTATCAACCAATCGGCGATCGGCTTCTACGGGGATCGCGGCGACAGCCTGGTCGACGAGTCGACGCCCCCGGGCTCTGACTTCGCCGCCCAGGTCGTCCAGGAATGGGAGCGAGCCGCCGCGGAGGCATCGGCGTCGGGCGTGCGCCTGGTGATCGTCCGAACCGGCCTGGTCCTGAACCCCGAGAGCGGGCTCCTGAAGCGGTTGCTGACCCCCTTCAAGCTCGGCGTCGGGGGACCCTTGGCCGGCGGGGCCCAATACATGTCGTGGATCCACCTCGAGGACGAGATCGGGATCCTGCTCTGGGCGCTCGACAACGAGACTGTCAATGGGATCGTCAACGCCGCCGCCCCCAACCCGGTCTCCAACCGCGAGTTCTCGAAGGCGCTCGGCCGGGCGCTGGGGCGCCCCGCCCTCCTCCCCACCCCCGGCCTGGCGGTGAACCTGATCCTCGGCAAGGAGGCGGCCGACCACACCGCCAAGAGCAGCGCCCGGGTGATCCCGCGCCGCACCCAGGACCTCGGCTACGGCTTCCGCCACCCGGAGCTGGAGCCGGCGTTGCGCGACCTCCTCTAGCGCGGCGCCTCGATCGCCGGCTCGGGGCGCCGCCGGCAGTCGCGGACCGACTCGACGCCGATCCGGTCGAGGGTCGCGTCGCCGAAGCCGTCGATCGAGTAACTGCCGAGTCGCGAGGCCCGGTTCTCGGTGGCCAGGACCTCGTCGAGGACCGCGCCCCGGTCGGTGCCACCGCGCCGGATCGCATCCAGCAGCAGTGACATCGCCTCGTAGCCGTAGGCGGTGAGGGGCCGAACGTAGGGCGAGGTGAGATACAGCGGTGCGGGCAAGCCGGTGCAGAGGCTTGACACGAAGGGGCGGACCGCATCGGAGGCCATCAGGGGCACGGCGGGGCCGCTCAGGGTCGTGGCGCGAAAGGCCTTTCGGTCCGCACCTGCGTAGTAGACGACGTCGTAGCCCTCACCGGCCGCCTCCACCCCTCGCAGGCCGCGGGCCGCAAGCTCCTCGCGAAACGCATCGGCCAGCGACTCGCCGAACTGCGAACCGTCCGCAGAGACCGCCACCCGCCGGGCCTCGAGGTCTTCGGCCAGGACCGCCGCCGCCCGCGCCTGAATCTCGTCGTCGGGCACGAGACGGGCAAAGGTACGGTCACCGTTGGGTCGGTAGCGCTCCGGTGAGGCGGCGGGAGTCTCCCGGGTCAGATCGACCGCGGTGCTGCCGGGCGAGACCTGGACGATCCCGGCCTGGTTGGTGATCGGCATCGAGACCCGACTGGCGCCGGAGTCGAGCTCGCCGATGTAGGCGATCGTGCTGGAGTCCTCGGCTGCCCGGCGGGCGTTGGCCGCGGTCTGCACCGGGCTCCAGATCTCCGACCCGCCGGTGTCGTCGAGGACGACTGCGCGAACCTCGAGCTCGCCGGCCCTGCCGCCGGCCTGCCGCAACGCTTGCCGGGCGCCGTCGGCGATCGCCCGCCCCTCGGCACCACGAGCTCCCTGCAGCGGAACGCTGACGTAGACGGTCACCGCTCCGTCTCCGGAGCCGCCGCCCCCACAACCCGTCGCGATCGCCGCCAGCGCGATCGCCAGGGCCCCGACCCCCAGCCACCTAGCCGAAGAACACCTCGGCTTCACGGTAAAGCGACTCCGGGACCAGCTTCAGCTCCGAAGTGGCCTCGGTCAGGTCGACAAGGCGGATCTCGACGCCCTGCAGCGAGGTCATCGTCCCCCACCGTCCCTCGTGAGCGGCGTCGATCGCGTGCAGCCCGAAGCGCGTTGCCAGGACGCGGTCGAACGCGGTCGGCGTTCCACCTCTCTGTACGTGGCCGAGCACGGTCGCCCGGGCCTCCTTGCCGGTCCGTCGCTCGATCTCCCCCTCCAGCCAGTGGGCGATGCCGCCGAGGCGGACGTGGCCGAAGGCGTCTCGGGGCGCACCTTCCACCTCCGGGACGCCGCCGCGCGGGGCGGCTCCCTCGGCGACGACGATGATCGGCGAGTACTCGCTCTCGAAACGGCGCTCGATGTAGTCGCAGACGCGCTGCAGGTCGAACGGCAGCTCGGGAATCAGGATCACGTTGGCGCCCCCGGCCAACCCGGCGTGGAAGGCGATCCACCCTGCGTGGCGGCCCATCACCTCGACGATCAGGACCCGGTGATGGCTCTCGGCGGTGGTGTGCAGGCGGTCGACCGCCTCCATCGCAATGTTGACGGCGGTGTCGAAGCCAAAGGTGTAGTCGGTCGAGCCGAGATCGTTGTCGATCGTCTTCGGGACCCCGACTATCCGGACCCCGTCCTCGTGCAGACGATTGGCGACACCGAGGGTGTCCTCACCGCCGATCGCGATCAGGCCGTCGACGCCGGCGCCGGCGAGGTTCTCGCGCAGGCGCTCGACCCCTCCCTCCTCCTGCATCGGGTTGGTCCGCGACGAGCCGAGGATCGTGCCGCCGCGGGGCAGGATCCCCCGCACCTCGGGAATTCCCAGCGGTCGTGAGTCATCTTCCAGCGGGCCCCTCCAGCCGTCCCGGTAGCCGACGAACTCGTGCCCGTACTCGCCCACCCCCTTGCGGACGATCGCTCGGATCACCGCGTTGAGGCCGGGGCAGTCCCCGCCCCCAGTGAGGACTCCGATGCGCATCCCGTCACGATAGCTTCGCATCACCGCCCCAAGACGAAAGGATTTGCATGAGCGAGCAGCCTGATTTCCAAGCGGTCACCGAGATCCAGCAGAAGGTCTGGTCGGCAGGGGACTTCGCCAAGATCGGCACCATCGTCATGCCGGTCTCCGAGAACCTCGCCGAGGCCGTGGACATGTCGCCCCGGGATCGGGTTCTCGACGTTGCCTGCGGCAGCGGCAATGCGGCGATCGCCGCCGGGCGCCGCACCTGGGGCGACGTCACCGGGCTCGATTTCGTTCCCAGCCTGCTCGAGAGCGGGCGCAAGCGGGCCGCAGCCGAAGGGATGGAGATCGAGTTCGTCGAGGGAGACGCCCAGCAGCTTCCCTTCGAGGACGGCAGCTTCGACACCGTGCTCTCTGTCTTCGGGGCGATGTTCGCTCCCGACCAGGAGAAGGCCGCCGCCGAGTTGCTCCGCGTCTGCAGGCCGGGAGGCAAGATCGGGATGAGCAACTGGACCCCGGAGGGCTTCGTCGGCGACTTCTTCAAGGCCACCGCCAGCCACGCACCGCCTCCCCCGGGTCTGACCCCGCCGGTCGCCTGGGGCACCGAGGAGCGGGTTCGGGAGCTGTTCGGCGACGGGATCTCGGACCTGCGCTGCGAGCGGCGGATCTTCCGCCAGCCGTTTGAGTCGGTCGATCACTGCATCGAGTATTTCCGCGAGTGGTTCGGGCCGACCAAGATGGCCTTCGAACGAGTCGGCGAGGAGGGAGCCGCGGCGCTCGAGGGCGACTACCGCAAGATGATCGAGAAGCACGACATCGGCGGGGAGCGGGGAATGATCGCCCCGGCCGAGTACCTGGAGGTTGTGGCTACGCGCGCCTAGGGGCGCAGCTTCTCGAGCAACGGCTCAAGCACCCGCAGGAAGGCGCCGCAGAAGAGGACCGTCAGGAAGACGAGGCCGGCGACCGGTCCCCCCTGGCCGATCGCGTAGGAGAACGTCATCGCCACGATCGCTGCGAACAGGCTCACGACGAGCGTCATGTGGCGATTCTAGTCAGCGCCGCCGAGGGCGTCGCGCGTCCGGCGCAGGAAGTCGCTCACCTCGGCAACGGCGGCCGCGGTCGAGTCCGCCTCCGCGATCGCCCTCACCAGCCGGCTGCCGATGATGACGCCGTCCGCGACCTCCCCGACCGCCGCGGCCTGCGCGGGGCTGCCGACCCCGAAGCCGACTGCGACCGGAACCGTGGCGATCCGCCTCACCTCTGCGGCGAGCGTGCCGAGGCTGGCCGGAAGCTGCGCCCGCTCCCCGGTCGTGCCGACGTCGGAGACGAGATAGACAAACCCGGTCGCGGCCGTGCAGATGCCGGCGCGCCGCTCGGCCGGGGTGGTCGGCGCGAGCATCGGCACCGAGGCCAGCCCGGCGGCCTCGAGGGCCTTGCGGGTCTCCTCGGCCTCCTCCAGTGGCAGGTCGGGGACGATCGCGCCGGCAGCGCCCGCCGCGGCGGCCCGCTCGGCAAACGCTGCCGCGCCGCCGCCGGCGAGGACCATGTTCGCGTAGGCCATCAACACGACCGGTGCCCGGTCGGCTACCGCCGTGCAGAGCTCGAGGCTCGAGTCGAGCGTCGCCCCGGCCGCCAGGGCGGCGACTCCGGCGGCGTGGATCACCGGGCCGTCGGCGAGCGGGTCCGAGAACGGGACCCCCAGCTCGATCAGGTCGGCGCCGGAATCCGCGAAGGCGCCGGCGATCGCCAGCGATGCGTCGTGGTCGGGGAATCCGCCCATCAGGTACGGCATCAGCGCCGCCCGGCCCTCGTCGCGGGCGCTCGCAAAGGCGCCGGCGATCCGATCGACACCCGTCAGCGTTGCCTCAGCCACCGGTCCGCTCCAGCACCTCGGCCAGGTCCTTGTCGCCGCGTCCGGACAGACACAGGACGTCAAAGCCGTCCGTGCCGGGATTCTCCAGCAGCCAGGCAATCGCGTGGGCCGGCTCCAGCGCCGGCACGATCCCCTCCAGGCGCGAAAGCTCCGCGAACGCCGCCAGGGCCTGCTCGTCGGTTACCGCGGCGTAGGCGGCTCGTCCGGTGTCGCGCAGGTGAGCGTGCTCGGGCCCGACCCCCGGATAGTCAAGGCCGGCAGAGACCGAGTGCGCCTCGAGGATCTGACCGTCTTCGTCGGCGAGGATCGAGGACAGGGCGCCGTGCAGCACACCCACCGAGCCGGCGTGCAGCGAGGCTCCGTGGCGGCCGCTGTCGATCCCCTCCCCGGCCGCCTCGACTCCGATCAACTCGACGTCGTCGTCGAGGAAGGCGGTGAAGATCCCGATCGCGTTGGAGCCGCCACCGACGCAGGCGATCACCCTTGCGGGCAATGCGCCCTCGACGGCCAGGGCC
The DNA here is from genome assembly GCA_963793785.1 of uncultured Actinomycetes bacterium. Lineage (GTDB taxonomy): Bacteria > Actinomycetota > Thermoleophilia > Solirubrobacterales > 70-9 > CAWCBH01. The sequence continues at coordinate 870,814 of CAWCBH010000003.1, read as the reverse complement.
TGCTCGCGGGCCTCGTCTCCGATCACCCGCTGCAGATCTCGCACCAAGGCCGGAAAGGGAGCCGGTCCGACGACCGAGCCGATCACGTAATGCGTCGACTCCACGTTGGCGACCCAGTCGCGGATCGCGGCGCTGACCGCCTCCTTCAGCGTCCTCGCTCCGGCGTCGACCGCGATCACCTCGGCGCCCATCAGGTCCATCCGCTCGACGTTGGGACGCTGGCGGCGGATGTCCTCGGTGCCCATGTAGACGACGCATTGGAGCCCGAGCAATGCGCAGGCGGTGGCGGTCGCCACGCCGTGCTGACCGGCGCCGGTCTCCGCGATCACCCGGGTCTTGCCCATCCGCTGCGCCAGCAGCGCCTGCCCGAGCGCGTTGTTGATCTTGTGCGCTCCCGTGTGGGCCAGGTCTTCCCGCTTCAGGTAGACGGTCCGCCCGACTCGCTCGGAGAGGGCCGCGGCGCGATAGAGCGGCGTCGGCCGGCCGACGAAGTCGCGGTTGAGCTGGTCCAGCTGCGCAGCGAACCCCGGATCGGAGCGGGCCTGGCTCCAGGCCGAGGACAGCTCGTCCAGCGCCGCGATCAGCGTCTCGGGGACGTAGCGGCCACCGTAGGGACCGAAGCGAGTCGGAACGGCGCCGCTCGCAGCGTTCATACGGCCTGCGGGCTCGCGGCCCGCGCGGCCTCGAAGAGCTCCGCCAGCAGGCCGTGGTCCTTGATCCCCGGCTCCGCCTCGACACCGCTGGAGACGTCGATCGCAAACGGGCGCACGGCGTCGATCGCATCGGCCACGTTGGCGGGCCGCAACCCTCCCGCGAGAACCATCGGCACCTGCGAGCGGCGGTCGCGGAGCAGGTTCCAGTCGAAGCTCTCGCCGGTGCCTCCCCAGCTGCCCCGGCGAGCGGTGTCGAAGAGGTGAAAGTTCGTCCTGTAGACCTCGGCGCCGTGGACGTCGGCGGCGCTGGCGACGTGGATCGCCTTGGTGACCTTGACCCCCGTCCGCCGCGCCACCTCGGTGCAAAACGACGGCCCCTCGTCGCCGCTGAGCTGGACCATCGTCAAACCGGCGTCCTCGACCGCCTTCGCGACCTCATCCAGGGTCGGGTTGACGAACACGCCGGCCACTTCGCAGCGGCGCCGCATCGCAGCACCGATCCGGGTCGCCTCATCGGCTGCGCAGACACGCGGGCTCGAGGCATCGTGGACGAGCCCGATGGCCCAGGCGCCCAGGCGGACCGCCTCGGCAGCGTCGCCGAGGTTGGTGATGCCGCAGATCTTGACCTTCACGAGGTCAAGGGTACGCGAGCGGCTGACCGGCTCCCTGCGGCCAGGACGGTTGACATAGCCTGTTCTCGTGCAGATCGGCTCCGAAGCGATCTACGCGCTGGGCCGCCTCGCTTTCGGGGTCGGGATGATGTCCGCTCCGGAGCGCCTCGGCGACGTGCTGATGGGCGATGACGCCGAAAAGCCTCCCGTGCGACTCACCCTCCGCCTCTACGGAACCCGCGACACGGTTTTGGGCCTTGGGACCCTGGGGGCAATCGCGCGGGGTGGCGACGTCGCTCCCTGGATCGGAGCCGGCGTTGCCAGCGACGTTCTCGACACGGCGCTGCAGCTGGTCGAGTGGGGAGACATCCCGCCGAGCAAACGGCTCCCCGGCGTCCTCGCCGCGGTCGGAGCAGCCGGCGCCGGCGTCGCGCTACTCGCCCGGCGCTGACCCTCAGGGCAGCGGGTGCTCGCGGGTGCCTTCGTCGTTGCCGGCCAGCTCGCGGGTCATCGCCTCGGCGTCGGCGGCGCGCATCAGCGCCTCGCCGATCAGAACGGCATCGACCCCCACTCGCTCCAGCTCGTCGAGCTGAGCCCGATTGGAGATGCCGCTCTCGGCGACGACGGTCTTGCCGGCCGGAACGTCGGGCATCAGCTCGTAGGTCGTGTTGACGTCGACGCTCTGCTCGTCGAGGTCGCGGTTGTTGATCCCGATCACCTCGGCGTCCTGCTCGAGGGCGCGCTCGAGCTCCTCCGCGGTATGGACCTCGACCAGGCAGTCGAGGTCGAGCGACCGTGCGTCTGCCTGCAGACCGGCCAGCTCGTCGTCGCTGAGCGCCCTGACGATCAGCAACACCGCGTCGGCGCCGCTCGCCGCAGCCTCGAATAGCTGATAGCGGTCGACGATGAAGTCCTTGCGAAGGATCGGCAGATCACAGGCGCCGCGAGCGGCGTTGAGGTCCTCCAGTGAGCCGTCGAAGTGGACCTCGTCGGTGAGAATCGACAGCGCTGCCGCGCCGCCGCGCTCGTAAGCGCGAACCCGTTCCGAGATCGAGGCGCCGACCGCGATCGAGCCAGCGCTCGGCGAGCGGCGCTTGAACTCGGCGATCAGCGACAAGCCCGGACGAACGAGGGCTTCGTTGAAAGGGCGGTCCTCGCCACGGCTGTGCAGCCTGGATTCGAGATCCTCCAGGGGCACCTGCTGCCGCCGGCGCTCGACTCCCTCCCGCGCCGCTGAGATCAGCTGCTCGATGGCTGCCACTTGATGGGCCAGACCCTAGTCGCTAGGAGGCCGATCCGAGGCGCGCGCTGAGCTCGACCAGCCGCGTCAGCACATCCCCGGCGGCCCCGGAGTCGATTGCCTGCTGCGCGGCCTCGACGCCACTGCGCAGGTCCCGTGCCCGGCCGCCGACGTAGATCGCCGCCGCGGCATTCAGCACCGCCAGATCGCGGCGTGCTCCCGCCTCGCCGTCCAGAACGCCCCGGGCTGCGGCCGCGTTCTGATCCGGCGAGCCCCCCGCGACCTCTCCCAGGCTCGAATGCTGGAGGCCGTAATCGGCGGGGCTCGCGAACCACTCCTCGGTCGCGCCCTCCTTGACCTCGATGACCCGTGTCCGGGCGCTGACCGAGAGCTCGTCGAGCCCGTCGTCTGACGCGACGACCAGGGCGTGGGTGGTCTCCAGTCCGAGCAGCGCCTCGGCGATCGTCTCCTGGTAGCGACGGTCGGAGACTCCGATCAGCTGGCGCCCGGCACCGGCCGGGTTGGTCAGCGGGCCGAGGAAGTTGAAGATCGTCCGCACCGCCAGCTCGCGCCGCACCGGCACCACGTGCGCCATCGCCTCGTGGTGGCGGGGGGCGAACATGAATCCGAACCCGATCTCCTCGACGCAGCGACCAACTGCATCGGGCGAAAGCTCGATCTCGACCCCGAGCGCCTCCAGCAGGTCGGCCGAGCCGCAACGGCTGGTGTTGGAGCGGTTGCCGTGCTTGGCAACCCGGCAGCCGGCGCCGGCGGCGATCAGCGCCGCGACCGTGGAGACGTTGAAGGTGGAGGGGCCGCCGCCGGTCCCGGCCGTGTCGACGAGGTCTTCTGCGTCGGTCTCGACCGCCGCCGCCAGTCCGCGCATCGTCCGCGCCAGGCCGACCAGCTCCGGGACAGTCTCCCCCTTCGACCGCAGAGCGATCAGGAAAGCGCCCGTCTGCACCTCGCTGGACCGCCCTTCCATGATCTCCGCCAGAACCGCCGAAGCGTGATCGGCGGTGAGGTGGTCGCCGTCGCAAATCGCGTCGAGGGCACGGGTGACGATCTCGTTCGGCACCCGTCAATCCTCCAAAAAGTTCGCCAGCAGGCTCTTGCCTTGGGGGGTGAGCACCGATTCGGGGTGAAACTGCACTCCTTCGGCAGGCAGCTCGCGATGGCGGACGCCCATCACCACCTCCTCGAGGGTCGCGCTCACCTCGAGCTCGGAGGGCAGGTCGGGGTCGGCGATCAGCGAGTGGTAGCGGCCGGCGACGAGCGGGCTCGGCAGGCCGTCGAAGATCGTCCGACCGTCGTGGTGGACCTCCGCCTCCTTGCCGTGGATCGGCTCGCCCTGAACCGTACGGCCGCCAAACGCCTCGACCAGGGACTGATGGCCGAGGCAGACACCGAGGACCGGGGTGCCCGCCTGCGCGAAGCTCCGCACGGCCTCCACCGAGACCCCGGCTTCGGTGGGAGTGCAGGGTCCGGGAGAAACGACGAGGCGGTCCGAGTCGCGCTCCAGCAGCTCCGGCACGGTCGCCCGGTCGTTTCGCACTACTTCCACGGTTGCCCCCAGCTCGCCCAGGTACTGGACGAGGTTGTAGGTGAAGGAGTCGTAGTTGTCGATGACGAGGACTTTCAACTGCTCACGGCCAATCGGGTTGCTCACAGGCCAGCTCGACGGCGCGGAAGATCGCCCTCGCCTTGTTGACCGACTCGTTGTACTCGTAAGCCGGCTCCGCGTCGGCCACCGTGCCGCCCCCCGCCTGCACGTGCACCTGACCGTCCTTGACGACGACCGTTCGGATGTGGATCGCGGTGTCGAGGTCCCCGGTCCAGGAGAGGTAGCCGATCGCACCGCCGTAGGAGCCGCGCTTGTGCGGCTCCAGCTCGTCGATGATCTGCATCGCCCGCACCTTCGGGGCGCCCGACAGGGTGCCGGCGGGCAGGGCCGAGCGCAGCACGTCCATCGCCCCCACACCGTCGCGAAGCCGTCCCGAGACCTGGCTGACGATGTGGAGGACGTGTGAGTAGGTCTCGACCACCATCAGCTCGTCGACCTCGACCGACCCGTACTCGCAGACGCGCCCCAGGTCGTTGCGCCCGAGGTCGACCAGCATCACGTGCTCGGCACGCTCCTTGGGGTCGTTGACGAGCTGCTCGGCCAGACGGCGATCCTCGTCCTCGCTGCTCCCGCGCGGATAGGTGCCGGCGATCGGCCGCGTCTCGACCCGCCGGCCCCGCACCTTGACCAGCGGCTCTGGGGAGGCGCCGGCGAGCTGGAAGTCCCCGAACTCGAGGAAGTACATGTAGGGCGAGGGATTGACCGCCCGCAGTCCGCGGTAGATCGAGAACGGCTCCACCGGCGCGGGCGCCGAGAAGCGCTGTGAGGGCACGACCTGGAACGCGTCCCCGGCGTGGATGTAGTCGATGATCCGCCTCACCGATGCCTCGAACTCGCTGCGCTCGAGGTTCGAGGTGAACTGCGGCGCGTCTGCGACGAGCGGCCGTTCCGGCACCGGCACCGGGCCGCGCAGGCGTTCGCGGACCTCGGCGATCGTCTCGGCAGCGGCGGCGTAGGCGCCGTCGATGCCGCCCTCGTCGTCGGTGAAGGCGCAGGCGAGGATCGTCAGCTCGTGGCGCAGGTGGTCGAAGGCCAGCATGACGTCGGTGACCATCAGCGCCATGTCGGGAAGGCCGAGCGGGTCGGGGTTGGGCTCGCCGAGCGGCTCGACGGTCCGCACCAAGTCATAGCCGAAGAAGCCCACCGCGCCGCCGGCGAACGGCGGCAGGTCCTCGACCGGAGCCAGCCGGAAGGCGGCCAGGTACTCGGAAACCGCCCGATAGGGATCGGGTGCATCGTGCACCGCGCTGGGAGCATCCAGGTCAGGCGGCCGCCATTCCGAGAGCCGGCCAGCATCCCAGCGCAGCACCGCTCGAGGCCGGAAGCCGAGGAACGAGAACCGGCCCACCTGGCCCTGCTCGGCGGACTCGAGCAGAAAGCACGGCCCCTCCCCGCGCAGCTTCAGGAACGCCGAAACGGGTGTCTCGCAGTCGTCGACGACCCGCAGCCGCACCGGGACGACGTTCCCGGCCGAGGCCAGCGATCGTGCGGTCTCCAGGTCGGGCTCCAGCGTCAGCCCGGTCTGCGAGGCGGCCCTCACGAGCGCCGGTCCCGGCGGGCGTTCAGCTCCGTGAACGCAGCGGCCTGGGGAACGCCGCGTGACACCAGCAGGGCGCTGAGGTGGTAGAGCAGGTCGGCCGCCTCTTCTGCCAGCCGCTGCTCGGTCTCGTCGCCGGCGGCGCGGACGACCTCCTCTGCCTCCTCGCGGACCTTCGCCGCCAGCAGGCCGGGGTCGTCGAGCAGCTCGACGGTGTAGCTGCCCGGCGGGCGCTCGGCGGCCCGGCTGCGCAGCGTCCGCTCCAGCGCCGCGAGCGCCTCGTGGGCGGCCGGAGCCGGCTCGCCGTCGGCGCGCGGCGCGTCGATGCCGGTCCCGGCGTCCCCGCCGAGATCGCGATAGAAGCAGCTGCGCTCCCCGGTGTGGCACGCCGGCCCCGCCGGCTCGACCAGGGCCAGGAGGGCGTCGCCGTCACAGTCGTAGCGCAGGCTGCGCAGCCGCTGGACGTTGCCGGAGGTTTCGCCCTTGCGCCAGATTCGCCCCCGCGAGCGGCTGAAGAAGTGCATCTCGCCGCTCTCGGCGGTCAGCCGCAGCGACTCCTGGCTCATGTAGGCGAGCGTCAGCACCTCGCCGCTGGCGAAGTCCTGCGAGACGCACGGCACCAGGCCGTCGTCGTCGAAGCGAATCCCCTCGAACATGCAGGCAGTTTAGGCCCGCTCGTCGACCCTGCCCGGCGCTAATCGATGCCGAGCCGGTCCAGCAGCGCGGCGTCTCGCCGCCAGCGTCCGCGGACCCTGACCGTGAGCTGGAGATGGACATGGGCCCCGAGCTCGATCTCGATCTGGCGTCGTGCCGCGGTACCGATCTCGCGGATCTTCGCTCCGCCCTTGCCGATCAGGATCGCCTTCTGGGACTCCGACTCGACCCAGATCTCGGCCTCGATCGTCACCAATCCGTCCTCACGACGGCTGATCTCGGTCAGCGAGACCGCGACCGAATGCGGGATCTCGTCGCGAGTCCGGTTCAGCGCCTGCTCGCGGACCAGCTCGGCCAGCAGGACCTCGCTCGCCTGGTCGCTTCGGTCATCGGGCGGATAGAGGAACGGGCCCTCCGGGGCCAGCTCCGTCAGCCGGGTCAGCAGCGGCGTCAGGCCGTCCCCGGTGCGGGCGCTGACCGGGAAGACCTCGTCGATCCCGTCGAGCCCGGCGGCATCGCTGAGGGCGACCACCGTGGCCGCCTTGCCGATCCGGTCGACCTTGTTGACCGCGCAGATCACCGGCGTGCCGGCGTCCGACCGCAGCAGGTTGGCGGCGATGAAGCGATCGCCCGGCCCCACGCCCTCCTCGCCGTTGACGACCAGCAAAGCGATGTCGGCCCCGGCGAGCTCCTGCTCGACCCGCCGCTGCATTCGCTCCGTCAGCACGTCGCGCGGCCGCTGCACCCCCGGCAGGTCGATCAGCACCAGCTGCCAGCCGGAGGGAGGATCGGTCAGGACTCCGCGGACGGCGCGGCGAGTCGTCTGCGGCCGCAGGGAGGTGATCGCGACGCGGGAGCCGACGAGCGCGTTCAGCAGGGTCGACTTGCCGACGTTGGGCCGCCCTGCCAGGCCAACGAAACCCGAATTCGCGTCAATTTCCGACCCGTCCAGGGAGGCGAGAACCTGTTCTTGTAGCGCCAGCATCTCGCCGTCGTCGGTCTCGTGGTCGTAGCCGCAGAGGTGCAGCGCCCCGTGGACCGCCGCCTCGCGCAGGTCGAGGGTGTGCCGCGGGCAGATGATCACGTCGCCCAGCTCGCGCGGGCCCGGCGCCGTGCCGGCCCCGTCGACAGGGAAGGCGAGCACGTCGGTCGGCTCGGTGACTCCGCGGTAGCGGCCGTTGAGCTCCTTCATCCGCTCCGGCTCGACCAGCTCGACTGCGACGTGGCCCTCCTCGACTCCGCCCGCGAAGAGTGCCGCCCCGACGGCGTCGCGAAGCTCTGCCGGCACGTCGGCCAGGTCGAGCGTCAAGCCTCGGACTCGCGCTCGGCGTGCTCGCCGTAGGCGGCGACGATCCGCTGCACGAGCTTGTGGCGGACGACGTCCTCGCCGCCGAAGTGAACGAAGGAGATGTCCTGCACCTGGTGGAGGATCTCCCGAACCGCGATCAGTCCGGATCGCTGGTCGCGCGGCAGGTCGATCTGGGTGATGTCCCCGGTGACGACCATCCGCGAGTTGAACCCGAGCCGGGTCAAGAACATCTTCATCTGCTCCGGGCTCGTGTTCTGGGCCTCGTCGAGGATCACGAACGAGTCATTCAAGGTCCGGCCCCGCATGAAGGCCAGCGGCGCCACCTCGATCACACCGCGGTCGAAGTAGCCGTTGACGCGATCCGGGTCGAGCATGTCGTAGAGCGCGTCGAAGAGCGGCCGCAGATAGGGGTCCACCTTGGCCTGGATGTCGCCGGGCAGGAAGCCGAGGCGCTCTCCCGCCTCGACGGCCGGACGGGTCAGGATCACCCGCTGCACCTCGCGCTCGGCCAGCGCCGCCGCGGCCATCGCCACTGCGAGGAAGGTCTTGCCGGTCCCGGCGGGGCCGATCCCGAAGGTCACGGTGTGACGCCGGATCGAGTCCACGTACCGCTTCTGGTTCAGGGTCTTCGGCGCCACCTTGGTGTTGCGGTGGCGCCAGACGACGTCCTCGAGGATCGCCGCCGGGCTCTCGTTTGCGTCCAGCGCCCCGGTCACGGCTTCGATCGTCCCCGGCGCGATCTCGTGCCCCTGCTCGATCAGCTCCACCAGCTCGTCGACAACAGTCGCCGCCGTCTGCACGTCGCCGGCCTCGCCGTTGAGGGTGAGCACGTTGCCGCGCAGGTGCAGCTCGGCGTTGAGATGACCGCGCAGGGCAAGCAGCACCGCGTCCTCGGAACCCGCCAGCTCAGCCGCCACCGCGTTGTCGAGCGTCAGCTGCCTACTGGTCAAGCCTGCTCCTGACGACGGCGCTGACCCGCTTGCCGTCCGCCCGGCCCGCCACGCGAGGCATCAAGGCCGACATCACCTCGCCCATCTGCCGTTGCTCGGTAGCGCCGGTCTCCGCGATCGCCGCCTCGGCGAGCTGGTCCAGCTCGGAGTCGCTGAGCTGGCTCGGCAGGTAGGCCTCGATCAGCTCGGCCTCCCCCTGCTCGCTGTCGGCCTGATCGGCCCGGCCGCCCTCGCGAAACGCTTCCGCGGCCTCCAGCCGCCGCTTGCGCTCCCGCTGCAGCACGGCTATCTCATCGCCCTTGCCGAGCTTGGCGTCCTGTTGCAGCGCATCGACGACCAGGCGCAGCGCTCCGGCACGCTGGCGCTCGCCGGCCTTCAGCGCTGCGCGGGCATCGGCCTGGACTCGGTCGAGAATCGTCTCAGCCATCGCTGAAATCGTAGCCGCGGGCCGCCGGCACCTCCACGTGCTCGACGCGGCCGCTGAGCGGCATCTGCAGGAAGCGAGTGCCGAGTCGCCCGAAGGCCCCCGCGTCGCCCGTGCAGAGGAAGCGATAATCGCCCTCTTCCGTGCGCGGACTGGCCAGACCGCGCTCTTCGAGGTGGCGCTGGCTCGCGGCGGCCACGGCGTGACCCGCGGTGACGAGGCGAACGTCTCTGCCCAGCATCCGCTGCAGCATCGGCGCGATCAGGGGGTAATGGGTGCAGCCGAGGATCAGCGTGTCGACCTCAGCCTGTCGAAGCGGCCTGCAATAGGACCGCACGGTCTCGATCACGCCGTCGTCGAAGGGAAACCCGTGCTGGATGATCGGAGCGAGGTCAGGAGCCGCGACCTCGGTCACCTGCAGCGCCCGTCCCTGCGCGGCCAGCGCCCGCCGGTAGGCGCCCCCGGACACCGTCGTCGGCGTCGCCAGCACGCCCACCCGCCCGCTCTCGGTGATCGCAGCCGCGATCTCCGCCTCCGGGTCGATCACCGTCACCACCTCGACCCCGTGCTCGCCGGCAACCTCGCGGACGCTCTCCGCGCCGGCCGAAGTGGCGGCGTTGCAGGCGATCACCAGCAGCTTCGTGCCACGCTCGAGCAGGTAACAGGCCACCTCGCGCACGCGATCGCGCAGCACCTCGAGATCCTTGATCCCGTAGGGGAACTGGGCGCTGTCACCGAGGTAGATGAAGTCCTCTTCGGGCAGCGAGACGAGGCACTCGTGCAGGACCGTCAACCCGCCGACGCCGGAGTCGAAGACCGCGATCGGAAGGCTTCGACGGGCGTCCTGGTCAGGCTCAGAGCCCAGGCTTGGTCACCATCAGGTAGACGGCGACCACCAGCAGGATCCCCGTCAAGGTGCCGACGATGCCCTCCCGACGGGCCCCTTGCTGGTATTCCTGGGAGAGGTCGGAGAGAGCCAGGTCGCGGTCTCCGGCGGCCGCGATCTCCTGTTCCACCATCGGGCCCAGCTTGCGATCGGCGGGGATGAAGTAAGCACCCAGCAGACCGCCGATCACGATCAGGATCGTGATCGTGCCGCTGAGCCAGAAGTCGCCCAGCTCCCAGTCGCCATCGGCCACCTGGTAGAAGCCGGTGGCCAGGATGATCAGCATCGCCGGCCCGGCTAGGTACTGGTTGATCGCCAGCTGCAGCCGGTGCACATAGGGCAGATGGCGGACGCCCGTCTTGACCGCGACCGGGAACATGATCGCCTCGGCAAAGGTGGCTCCGAAGCCGACCATCACCGCGGTGATGTGCAGGAAAAGCGAGAGGTCGTAGCCGCTGACCGCGAGCGGGAGGCTCATCAGGGCGCGAAAGATATCGCGACCCATTCGGCGTCGGCCCGGCGAACCGTCTCCTGGAGGCCGGCCCGCCGAAACGCATCGCTGACCCCTTCGGCCTCGCCGACGAGCACGCCGGAGCAGATCAGCCGCTGGGGCGGTGCGGGCAAACGGTCGGCGATCTGGGCGAGTACCGGTGCGGTCAGGTTGGCGACGACCGTCGGCGCCAGCGGCGGCAGCTCCTCGCGCAGGTTCGCCGCCCCGAAGCTGATCTCGACTCCGTTCGCTTTCGCGTTGGCTGTTGCCGCCTCCAGGGCTGCCGGCTCGTGGTCGAAGCCGGCCACCGGCTCCCAGCCCAGCTTCGCGGCGGCGACCGCCAGCACCCCGGAGCCGGTGCCGAGGTCGGTCAGGCCGCCTCCCGCCTCGAGCTCCAGCAGCAGCTCCAGACAGAGGCGGGTGGTCGGATGGGCGCCGGTGCCGAAGGCCCGGCCGGGATCGACGACGACGTCGACGGCTCCCTCGCGGCCCGGCTCCCACGATGGCCGCAGCCAGAGGCGATCGCCGACCAGCAGCGGCTTGTGGAAGTCCTGCCAGCGATCGGCCCAGTCGTCTGGGACCTCGGTGGCCGTGACCTCGATCAGCGTGTCGCCGACTGCCGCCTCGAGCAGGCCGAGGTCGGGCAACTCGCCTTCGCCGCCGTAGATCGCGTACTCGACCTGATCCGCACTCCGCTCCTCCTCGACGCCGTTCGGCGCCAGCACCGTGAGCTCGGCGAGGACCAGCTCGGCCTGCTCGGGACGGCAGCGAACCGCGAGCCGGATCATCGCCGGTGGTCGCCTCAGCCGAAGGCGCGGCGCATGCGGGAGAAGAACCCGCCGCCGCGATCCTCGGCGAGGTTGTGTGGGCCCAGGGTCTCGCCCAGACGGCCGGCAAGCTGGCGTTGCTCCTCGGAGAGGTTGCCCGGCACGATCACGTTGAGGATGATCCGCTGGTCGCCGCGCCTGCCGCCACCCAGGCGTGGCAGCCCGAGGCCGCGCAGGACGGCTTCTGTTCCAGGCTGCGTGCCGGCCTCCACCTCCACCTGCCGGCGTCCGTCCAGCGTCTCCACCTCGATCGAGGTTCCGAGCATCGCGTCGGTCGCCGCCACCCGGACCACCGCGACGAGGTCATCTCCTTCGCGGTGGAAGCGAGGGTCGTCGGCTACACGAACCTCGACGTAGAGGTCTCCGGCCCGTCCGCCCGGCTCGCCGGCATGGCCGGCACCGGTGATCCGCACCCGCTGGCCGCTCTCGATTCCGGCCGGGATCTCCACCTCCAGCTGCTTGGCTCCGGCGGTGCGGCCGCTGCCACCGCAGCTCGAGCAGGGCGTCTCCGGGATTCGGCCGTCGCCACCGCAGGCGTCGCAGATCGCGGCCCGGACCATCTGCCCGAGCGGGGTCCGTGTCACCTGGCGAAGCTGGCCGGAGCCGCCGCAGCGCTCGCAGGAGCGGATCGGGGTACCGGGCTCGGCGCCGTTGCCGCGGCAGTGCTCGCAGACGCCGACCGCGTCGAACTCGATCCGTGTCCGGGTGCCGGTCAGTACGTCGTCGAGGGTGATTTCAACCCCCACCCCGACGTCGCCGCCTCCGGAGCGCCCGGAGCGCCCGAAGCCGAACGCCTCGCCGCCGCCGAAGAAGGCGTCGAAGAGGTCCTCGATCGATCCGAAGCCGGCGCTGCGGGGCGCCCAGCCGCCGGACCGCAGGCCCTCGTGCCCGAAGCTGTCGTAGGTCCGCCGCTGCTCGGGGTCCGACAGCACCTCGTAGGCCTCCGCGGCCTCCTTGAACTTCTCCTCCGCCTCGGGGTCGTGGGCGTTGACGTCGGGGTGCAGCTCCCGGGCCAGGCGGCGAAACGCCTTCTTCACCTCCGCTTCCGGGGCGCCCCGGTCGACGCTGAGCACCTCGTAGTAGTCACGCGGCATCGGCTGGGTCTAGGACTCGTAGACGGTCTCGAAGTAGCGAGACAGCTCGCGCGCGGCCCCGCGCACGGAGGCGATCGCCTGCGCGTAGTCCATCCGCAACGGGCCGACGACTCCGACCGAGCCGAGGTTGCGATGGCCGAGGCCGTAATTGGCGCCGACGACGCTGACCGAGCGCAGCTCAGGCTGCGGGTTCTCGCCGCCGATCCAGGTGAAGACCGAGCGCTCGTCGAGGGCCGAGCGGAGCATTCCCAGCACGCTCGCCCGGCCTTCGAGCGCCGTCATCAGCTTGTCCACCTCCGGCAGGTCGGCGAAGTGCTCCTCCGAGAGCAGGCGGGCGGCCCCTTCCACGTACAGGGCCTCCCCGGCGTCACGCTCGAGATCGACGAAGGCGGGATTTAGGCTGGCGATGAACCGGGACTCGGTCGCCCCCAGGTCAGGATCGGCGAGCCGACCGGCGATCAGCCGCGAGCCGACTCCCATCCCCGCCAGCGATTCGTTGAGGTAGCTGGACGCCCACTCGACTAGACCGCGGTCGACGGGCGCCTCGTAGGTGAAAAGCCGCTTGGTGACCACGCCGGTCGAAGTGATCACCACGACCATCACCAGGTCCGCCTGGAGTTGCAGCGCCTCGACCCGGCGGATTGTCGCCGACGCCAGCGGCGGCGCCGTGACCATCGCCATCAGATCGGTGACCTGGGCCAGCGCCACCGTTGTCTCCCGCATCGCATCGTCCACCTCGCGGCGCAACCGCGAGAGCTCCAGCTCGACGCCGGCCGTGGCGGTCGGGGGGCCCGATTCGAGCAACAGGTCGACGTAGCGGCGATAGCCGGAGTCGGTCGGCACCCGCCCGGCGGAGGTGTGAGGGTGGGTGAGATAGCCGGCCTGCTCGAGGCTCGCGAGCTCGGCCCGCACGGTCGACGGGCCCCACTCGATCTCCGGGTGCTCGGCCACCGCCTTGGACCCGACCGGCTTGCCCGACTTCAGGTAGGAGTCGACGATCAGGCGGAGCACCAGCTCCTGTCGCTCGGTCAGCACACCCTCAATCTTAGGAAGAGCGGGCGAGGTGAAGCTCGGCTTCGGCGTTGCGGATCACCTGGTTGTCGCCCTGGGCTGCGACCGTGTCGACGACGACCCGGTCCCCGTTCACGTCCTTGACGGTGCCGGTGACGACGATCTCCTGCTCCGGCGCACCCATGCCCCGGAACTGGACCGAGAGCCGCTTCAGCGCCCGGGGATCGCCCCCGGCTGCGGCGGCATTGGCCCGCGCGACCAGCCCCATCATGTAGAGCCCGTGGAGGATGTTGTTCGGCAGCCCGACCGCCTTCGCGAACTCGGGGTCGAGGTGAATCGGGTTGAAGTCGCCCGACGCCCCCGCATAGCGATGCGGCAGGTACTTGTCCGGCGTCACTCGAAGCTCCTCGATCGATTCGCCGCTGCTCAGCCCGGCCATCTCACACCCCCCTGACGATGTTGGTCCAGGTGCCCTTTACCGTCATCTCGCCGTCCTGATTCGTGGAGACGCTCTCGAACACGTAGAAAGCCTTGCCGTCCTTCTCGTAGATCTCCGCGCAACGCGGCGTGGTCGTGATCTCGTCGCCCGAGCAGACCGGCTCGCCCCACTCGAACTGCTGCGAGCCGTGCACCATCGCGGCGAGGTTGATACCGACGTCGGGATCGAGGATCGCCGGGCCCATCGCCGGGGCGCTGTAGACGACGCAGAACATCGGTGGCGCGACGACTTCGCGAAATCCCGCCGCCAAGGCTGTCTCCACCTCGAAGTGGATCGGCTCGGCGATGCCGATCACAGTCGCGTACTCGGCGATCTTCGCCCTGCTTGCCTGATATGTCGCCGCCGGCCACTGCTTGCCGACCGCGTCTGTCGCCACCGCCATGGGGCGAAATCTAATCGATGCCCTCGGCCCGGCGAGCCTCGGCGAGGCCTTCAGGGCGGCTCGAGTAGAGGTGGAAGCGGACGATGTGGCCGGCGAGGATCTCGACCATGTAGGCGAGCTTCATCTCCACCTCGGCTCCGCTCGACCGGCCGCGCGCGCGCTGGCGGCAGCTGGCGACGACGTGGCGCTCGCCGACCGGCTCGATCAGCTCCGCGTGCAGCTCGTAGTCCTCCCAGGCATCGAACCAGCGCGCGGTCCAGCGCTTGTATCCGCCGACGCCGTGAAAGTCGCCCGCGTTCGCCAGTTCCGGCGACGAGTGGATCTCCACCTCGGGGTCGAGCAGGTCCACCAGCGCCTCCGCACCACGCTCGGCGAACGCGGCCAGCCCCTGCTCGAACAGCTCCACGTTGTGCCGTGCCCGTCGGGCCTCGGCCTCGCTACTCATCGATCTCGAGCACGGCCAGGAACGCCTCCTGAGGTACCTCGACCGAGCCCACCTGCTTCATGCGCTTCTTCCCCTTCTTCTGCTTCTCGAGCAGCTTCCGCTTCCGGGTCACGTCGCCGCCGTAGAGCTTCGCGGTGACGTCCTTGCGGAGCGCCTTGACCGTCTCGCGTGAAAGGACTCGGGAGCCGACCGCGGCCTGAACGGGTATGTCGAACAGTTGCCTGGGAATAGTCTTGCGCAGACGCTCGACCAGGGACTTGCCGGCGTCGTAGGCGAAGTCGCGGTGGACGATCATCGAGAGGGCGTCGACCTTCTCCCCGGCCAGCAGGATGTCGAGCTTGACCAGGTCGGACGCCTGGCTGCCGGCTTGCTCGTAGTCCAGCGACGCGTATCCCCGCGTCGAGGACTTGAGCAGGTCGAAGAAGTCGAGAACGATCTCCGCCAGCGGCAGGTCGTAGCGAATCTGGACGCGTTGCGGGCTCAGGTAATGCATGTCGACATGCGTACCGCGGCGACCCTGGCAGAGCTCCATCACCGCTCCGACGTACTCGGCGGGGGCGATGATCGTGGCGCGGATGTAGGGCTCATGGATCTCTGCGATCCCGGCCGGGTCCGGCATCTCGGTCGGGCTGTGCACCTCGACGACCTCGCCCTCGGCGAGGTGGCACCGGTAGCTGACGGTCGGCGTCGTCGCCAGAAGCTCGAGGTCGTACTCGCGCTCCAGGCGCTCGCGCACGATCTCCATGTGCAACAGGCCGAGAAAGCCGCAGCGAAAGCCGAAGCCGAGGGCGTCGGAGGTCTCTGGCTCATAAGAGAGGGCGGCGTCGTTCAGGGCCAGCTTCTCGAGCGCATCGCGCAGGTCGGCATAGCGATCGGTGTCGATCGGGAACAGGCCGCAGAAGACCATCGGCTTCACCTCCCGGTATCCCTCCAGGGCCACCGAGGCGGGGCGGGCGCGGGCCGTCAGGGTGTCGCCGACGCGCATCTTGGCGACGTCCTTGACGCCGGTGATCACGTAACCGACCTCGCCGGCGGCCATCGCCTGCGCCGGAGCCATCTGGGGGCGAAAGAACCCGATGTCGTCGATGTCGGCTTCGGTCCCGGCCTGCATCGCAAGGATCGGCTCGCGCTTGCCGAACACGCCGTCGACCATCCGCACGTAGGCGATGACGCCTCGGTACTGGTCGAACTCGGAGTCGAAGATCAGCGCCCGCGCCGGCGCCTCCGGTTCGCCGGCCGGAGGCGGAATCCGCTCGACGATCGCCTCCAGCACCTCGATCACCCCCTCCCCGGTCTTGGCCGAGATCCGCATCACCTCGGCCGGATCCCCCCCGAGCAGGTCGGTGATCTCACCGGCCACGCGCTCGGGGTCGGCGCCGGGCAGGTCGACCTTGTTGAGGACCGGAATCAGCTCCAGGCCGTTCTCGACCGCCAGATAGGTGTTGGCGACGGTCTGGGCCTCGACACCCTGCGCCGCGTCGACGACCAGCAGCGCCCCCTCGCAGGCGGCGAGGCTGCGCGACACCTCGTAGGAGAAATCGACGTGCCCGGGGGTGTCGATCAGGTGCAGGTGATAGGTCTGACCGTCGGAGGCCCGGTAGTCGACCCGCACGGCCTGGGCCTTGATCGTGATCCCCCGCTCGCGCTCGAGATCCATCGAGTCGAGGACCTGGGCACGCATCTTCTTCGGGTCGATGGCGCCGGTGATCTCGAGGATGCGGTCGGCGAGCGTCGACTTGCCGTGGTCGATGTGGGCGATGATCGAGAAGTTGCGGATCTGCTTCATGGGCAACCCGAAGGGTCCAGCCGGCCGTCGAGCTCGAAGACCACGGTCGGCGGCTTGCGCAGGACGACTTCGGCGTCGGGGTCGCCGGCCGTCCACGCCGCCTCACGAGGATAGGGCGGCCTGCCTGGCTGGAAGCGGTCCAGCGTCGCGACAACGTAGTCGAACTCGCCGGAGTTGATGGCACGGCGCCAGCTGCGGCAGTTCGGCGGGCGGACGAACCCCGCCTGCGGGCGTTCGAGGCCGACGAACCGGACCCGATTCGAGAGGTCGGTGCCGAAGAGCGGGTACTGCCGCGTTGCGGTCGTCGCGATCCGGGCTCCGGAGATCGAACGAGCCCAGCTGAAGGCTGCGTCGAGCCCGGGGACCGAGAACTCCGGATTGGCGTAGCGGTTGTCCAGGTAGGTCCGCTGGATCCGGTCGCCGGCGATCACCACGACGCCGATCGCCGCCGCGCACAGGGCCGCCGTAGCAGCGAGGCCGAGCGAGCGAACCCGGGCCGACATCAGGACCGCGGCGCCGGCCGCAAACGCGGCCCCCGTCAGCACCGCGACCGGCAGATAGCTCGAATACCACGGGGTGCCGGAGGCGGCGGTGAAAGGGAGCAGGATCGCGGCCACGGCGAGCACCGCCCAGCGGGCATCGGGCCCGCGCAGTGCCGGAAGCGTGGGCAGCAAAGCGAAGCCGAGGGCCAGCGCCGGGGCCAGATAGCGGAGGCCGGAAACGAAGCCCAGCGGAGTCCCGTCCGGACCCGAGGCGGAGGTCGGACCGAGAAGCCAGGAGACCAGCAGGGCGAGCCCGGCCGCCGACGCCAGCCGCAGGGCCGGCTCCGATCGCCTCCAGGCGCCGGCCAGGAATGCGGCCGCCGCCAGCGCAAGCAGCAGCGGCCACAGCAGGCCGAATCCCTCCTTCAGCCCCGGCCCCAGCCAGTCGGCCCAGATCGCGCCGTCGGTCAGGTAGCCGACTACGTTGTGGCCCTCGCGACCCCCGATCTCCTGATCCGGTCCGGGTAGCTCCAGCGGCCCGAGCTGCTCGCTCCAGGGGAGCGGGCTGCCCGCCGCAGCCAGGTTGCGCAGGTACCAGTAACCCCCACCGAGCAGCGCCATCGCGACGCCGACGCCGAATGCCCGGCGCCGCCGCCCGACGGCCAGGAGGCAGAGGCCGGCGACGATCACCGCCGCGACAGGCACGAAGTTCAGCTTCGTACCCGCAGCAAGTCCCGCACAGAGAGCGCAGAGAGCCAGCGCCGGCATCGAGAGCGGCTGCCCGGTCTGCCGTGGGTGGGCGTTGACGGCGATCGCCACCGCGGCGAGGACGAAGAAGGTGGCGGCGAGGTCGTTGCGGGCCTCGCCGGCCTGGTCGGCGAACGCTCCGCTGCCAAGCACGATCGCCGCCCCGGCCAGCGAAGCGGGGCCGACTCCGAACGGGCGCCCGATGCACCAGGCGGCGAGCAGGCAGGCACCGAGCCAAGCCAGGTTCAAGAACGGCGACAGCAGGTCGCGCTCGAAGGTCAGCATGCCGACGGCGTGGAAGAGCTCCGCGTTCTGCGGGTAGAACCAGGCCAGGAACTGCGGGGCGATGAACTGGATGTCGAACGTGTTGCCGCTCTGGGCGAAGCCGGCCGCGAAAGGTGCGTGGTACCAGGTCGTATCGAAGCCGGTCATGCCGGTGCTGAGGCGCAAGCGCAAGCCGATCGTGAAGTGAGCGACCGCCACTGCCGCGATCAGCAGCCCGATCAGCCGGGCCCCGCGGCCAGGATCCGGCGCCGGCGGCAGACCGGCGTCGGAGGCCGCGATCGGCAGCCGCCAGGCGGCGATCGCGGCGGCGCCGAGCCCGAGGATCATCCAGGGGCCGTCGAACAGTCCCAGCGTCCCCAGCAGCTCTGCGACCACGACGACGAGAGCCACCGCGACGACCGCGGTGGCCAGCCAGGCGGGGGGCCCGGTCCAGGACGGCAGCAGCCGCGAGCGCACCCGCACGCCCGCAAGCAGCGACGCCGCCGCGATCGCCAGCAGCTGGCCGGCGCCGAGCAGGTAGTCGGGGAGCTCCAGCACTTGCGCTGCTCAGCCCCGTCGCCGGAGCAGGCGCATGATCTGCTCGAGCTCCCGCACCCGCAGCAGCCTGGCGGCGACCAGATAGACGATCCCGCCGAGGCCGAGCGCAACCGACACGGAGGCGAGCTGACCGCCCAGCGATCGCCCGAGGGCGTCGTCGAGAAGCTCCCAGGCGCCGTAGGCGGCCGCCGCCAGCGCCAGCGAGGCGACGGCGACGCGAGCCGTCGCGTCCAGCAGCCGGCCCAGCTCGAGGCCGTCGAGCTCGCGGCGCAGGATCACGCATTGGGCCGCGACGCTCGCAGCGGTTGCGATCGCCGTCGCAGCGACGATGCCGTCGATCCCGTATGGCTCGTAGAGGACCAACGATGCGAGGGCAGTCAGCGCCAGGTTCGCGGCCGCGATCGCGGTTGGCAGCCAGGGTCGCTGGAGGCTGAAGAAGGTGCGCGTCAGCAGCAGGAACAGGCCGTTCGTCGGCAGCGAGAAGGCGAACCAGAACAGCGCCCCCGCCACCAGCTCGGTCTGCGAGGCATCGAACTCGCCCCGCTCATAGACCAGCCTGATCATCGGTTCCGAGAGGACCAGGATCGCCGCCGCCGCGGGAATCAGGACGAAGTTGATCTGGCGCATCCCGTTCGCCATCGTCGCCCGCAGGTCGGCGTGGGCTCCACGGGCGGCATACCGGGCCAGGGTCGGGAAGAGAACCGTTGCGATCGCGACCGAGAAGATCCCCTGCGGCAGCTGGTAGATGCGGAAGGCCTTGTCGATCGCCGCCGGACCGCGGTCGGAGACGAGGCTGCCGAAGATGCTGTTGACCAGCAGGTTGAAGTTGATCAGCCCGAGGCTGATCGTCACCGGCAGCATCAGCAGCAGCACCCGGCGCACCTGCGGGTTGCGCCAGGGCGCCCGCCAATCGCGACTGCGGGTCATTCGGAACGGCGTGTGCCTGAGGTCCCAGGCCGGGATCAGCAGCTGCACGACCGTACCGGCGAGGATGCCGATCGCGTAGGCGTAGATCCGGTCCTCCTCGGAGAACGCCGGCGCCAGCGCGACCAGGGTTCCGATGATGGTCAGGTTCCAGAACAGCGGTGAGATCGCGAAGGCGCCGAAGCGGTCGTAGCTGTTGAGGATTCCGACCACGACCCCGGTCAGGCCGAGCAGGATCAGAATCGGGAACAGCAACTGCGACAGCGCGATCGTCAGGTCCTCCAGCTCCGGGCCGAAGCCGGGCGCGAAGATGGGCATGATCAGGCCGGCGCAGAGGACGAACACGGCGGTGATCACTCCCAGCGCCAGGCCAACGGTGAACAGCAGCGTCGTTGCGAGCCGGAAGGCCTCGCGGTGGTTGCCTTTCTCCAGCTGCTCGGTGAAGACCGGCACGAAGGCGGGCTGCAGAGCCGCGTCGGCGAACAGCATCCGGACCAGGTTGGGAACCTGGAAGGCGACGGTGAAGGCCGACATCGGGCCCTTGACGCCGAAGTAGCCCGCGGCGACGATCTCCCGGGCCAGCCCGGCGAGACGCGAAGCCGCCGTGGCGATCGAGAAGAAGGCGGTCGAACGGGCGATCCGCCCAGGCCGCTCGCGGCTGTCGGGGGCTCGGTGCGTGTCCAAGCTGAGAGAGTCCTCTGTCGCTATAGTCCGCGCCCGCCCAGAGCCGGGTGACAGCGCTCAAGCGATGGCCAACATAGCCTCACAGAAGAAGCGGATCCTACGCAGCGCCCGCGAGCGCTCGGAGAATCGACGCCTGACCAGCGCCGTGAAGACGCACTTTCACCGCCTCGAGAGCGCCGTTTCGAGCGGCGACTCCGGCACGGCGGCAGAACGAGCACCGCTCACTTGTCTCGCGGATCGACCGCGCTGTCCAGCGGGGAGCGCTGCACCGCCGCAGCGGGGCGCGCAAGAAGGCGCGCGCAGCCCGCATTCTCTCCGGATCCTGACGCCCGCTTACGCGGCCGGGGCCCCCGCCGCCCGGCGCAGCGCCAGGGTCAGGGCCAGCGAATCGCCGTAGTCGGCACCGCCGCGGCACCACACCTCCAGATCGGCGAGGGCCTCGGTCGCCTGCCGCAGCTCCTCCAGCGAGGTGTCGCGGAGACGGGCGACGAGCTGCCGAGCGGCGTAGGGATGCATCCCCAATCCGGCCTCGACCTGTTTCGGCGCTGCGCCCCCCTCGAGCTGGGTCAGCGCCGCCTGCGCCTTTCGCAGCCGCGAGGACAGGGCATAGACGAGCCCGGTGACGTTCTCGCCCTGGGAGACGAGCCGCTCCGCGATCTCGAGGGTGCGGGCCAGGTCCCGCTCCAAGAGCGCATCCGAAAGGCCCCAGACCGCGGCCTCGGAGGTATCGGCGACCATCGCCTCGAGGTCCGCAAGCGTCACCTCTCCCGCTTCTCCGGCCCACAAGGCAAGGCGCTCCAGCTCGTGCTCGAGCCGGGACGGCTCGTTGCCCATCCGTTCGACGAGAAGCCGCGCGGCGGCAGCCTCGAGCCGAAAGCCGAGCCGCTCCGCCGTGGCGACGAGCCGCTTCGGCATCTCCCTCGGCCGCGGCCGTTGATAGGTCAGCACCTCGCCGCCTGCAGCCGTCACCGCCGCGGTAAGCGCGGGCGGCGCCTTGCCGCGGGCGATCAGGACGATCGTCAGCTCGGGTGGAATCAGCTTCATCGCCGACGCGACGGCTGCCGTCTGCGCCTCCCGCCAGCGCTCGACGCCGTCCACCATCAGGTAACGCCGGGACTCGGTCAGGGAGAGGGCCGAGATCGCCGCCGTCACTGCTTCCGCGTCCGGAGCGCCTTTCCCGGCGGCGGGCTCAAACACCTGCAGCGCCGCGACACCGCCTTCGCCTTCGGCGCGCTGTCGTAGCCGACTGCGCCCGGTGGAGATCTTCGCCGAATCGTCGCCGGCGATCAGGTAGGCCGGCTTCATCTCGCCCACCTGAGCGAGTCTAGTCGTGGCCCGGGCGCCTAATCGTCGTCGTCGTCGCCACGGTCGCGATCGTCGTCGCGGTCGCGGTCGCGGTCGTCGTCGTCGCGCGTTCGCTGTCGCGGTCATCGCCATCGTCGCGGTGATCATTGTCGTCGCCATCGTCGCCGTGGTCGCCATCGTCGCGATCGCCGCGGTCGCGCCTCGTCGCGATCGTCGTCACGTCGCCGTTGTCGGACTCGCCCGTCGCGGTCTTCGCCGTCGCCGTCCCGATCGCGTCCGGTCGTCGTCGTCCGGTTCCTTCGCGTTGGCGCTGTTGCCGTCGTCATCGCCGGAATCGTCGTCATCCCCATCGTCGGAACCGCTGGAAGGCGGCGGCGTATTGCTCGGCTGCGCAGGATCCGGTCCGCCCGACGGCGAGGTCGGGGAGGGCCCAGGTCCCGATGGGCCGGGCCCGGACGGCCCAGGTCCGGATCCGCCCTGCGATGGGCCGCCGGGGCCCTGGGAGCCACCGGGGCCGCCAGAGCCACCAGGCTGTTGCGGGCCGAAGCCCGGCGCTCCACCACCCGACTGCTGGCCCTGGCCTGCGCCGGCCAGAGCCCCGCCGGAGGCTGAAGTGCTGGCGCCGGCGCTCGATCCGCTCGGCGCCGAGGAACCGGGGTCTCCCGAGTCACGATCCGCTGCCGCGTCCCCGGTCGCGATGGTCACCGACCGCTCGCCGCTTGACGACCCGAGGTCGATCAGGGTCGCGGGCCCGGCGGCACCGCTGAACGCCGCCGGCCAGCTTTGCGAGGCGACATGGGCGACGATCGCGATCCCGATCGCGGCAATCGTCCCGAGGGCCACGGCAGATGTTCCGCTGAGCCGGGCCAGCAGTCCGCCTCCCCCCCAACCATCGGTCAGGCGAGAGCTCAGTTGTCGAAGGGGTCTCAGCACGGAAGGCCTTCCGTTCAAGCATCGACCGAAGTGCCGGCGGCCAAACCCCGATCGCGACGATTGCCAACTATTGCTTCGACAATTCGTCTAGTTCTACGTAGCTAGCCCCCCGCCTGCACGCGCAGCTCGTCGCGCTCCGCCCGCAGGCTCACCGAACCGTGCAGATCGGTGCGCAGGACGGGCACGCCATGACCCTCGAGCGTGGCCAGCGTCGTCGCGGTCGGATGCCCGAAGGGGTTCGAGTCGCCGACCGAGATCACCGCCAGCCTCGGTCTGCTGCGATCCAGCAACTCACCCAGCCCGGCGTCTTCGCTGCCGTGGTGGGCAACCTTGAGGACGTCGATCGGCCCGGGATCGAGCGGCATCGCTTCGGCCTCCGCGTCGGCACAGAGGAGCATCCTGAAGCCCGGCCATTGGGCGAGCAGAACCAGCGACCGCGGATTGGCCTCGTCGGGATCGGGAGGCGCAGAGCCGATTACCCGCGGCGGCCAGAGGACCAGCAGCCGCAGGCTGCCGGATCGCAGCTGTCCTCCCTGCCAGACGCGCCGCGGAGTCGCCCCGGCGAACCGCGCCGCGGAAAGAAGGCGCCGGCCGGCGACCGCGTAGACGAGGCGACCGACTGGCAGTTCGCCGAGTATCTCCAGCAGACCCGCCGTATGGTCGGATTGATCGTGGGTGGCGACGACCGCCGCGAGCTTCGTGACACCGGCCTCGTCAAGCGCCTCCGCCAGCCCCGCGCCCGGCGGCCCTCCGTCGACGAGCACCGGATCGCCGTCGGACGGGCGCAGAAGGATCGCGTCGCCCTGCCCGACATCGAGCACGTCGACGCCCAGCCCGGAGCCGACCTGTGCGGGCGGAGCTCGATCCGGGGCCCGGGTGGCGAGGACCAGCACCCCCAGCGGTGGCGGCCGCGGCGAGCACCCAGCCCGGCCGTCGGCCGCTGCGGTGAAGCCAGAGGCGCCGGCCGGCCCCGATGCGCAGCAGGATCGCCACCGCAACCGCCAGCCCCGCGTAGACCGCTGCCACCTCGACGGTCCCCGGCAGGCGGACCTCGAGCACGGCCCAGGCCGGATCGCCCAGCCACGCCGCAACCTGCGCGATGTAGGCCAGCAGCAGCGCGTTCAGCCAGTTGACCGGCTCCAGCGGCAGCCCCGGGACCTGGCCGGCCGCGGCGGCGATCATCCCCAGCCACATCGCGGGGGCTACGGCGGGCATCGCCAGCAGGTTCGCGACCAGGGTGCCGACCGGCAACGCCTCGAAGTGATGGGCGATCAAGGGCGCGGTCGCCACTGTCGCCGCGACCGTGACCGCGATTCCCTCCGCGGCAGCGCGACTCCACCTGCCGTCGCCGAGCCGGGCGAGGACGGCGCCGCGGATCGGTCCGGCGAGGGCAAAGATCCCGGCCACCGCCGCAAAGCTCAGCTGCCAGCCGACGTCCCCGCTTGCTCGCGGGTTGATGGCCAGCGTCACCGCGGCTGCCGCCAGGAGGGCGAAGGCGCGCGAGCCGGGCCGCCCGGCCATCGTGGCGATCACACCAGCCGCCCCCATCACGCCGGCCCGCTGAATCGAGGCCCCCGCACCGGCGAGGGGAACGTAGATTGCGATCAGCGCCAGCAGCGCGACGAGCCGGCCCGTGATCGACAGCCCGAAGGCAGCCAGGACCGGGGCCGCCAGAAGGGTCAGCAGGACGACGTTCTGTCCCGAGACCGCGAGCAGGTGGCTGAGGCCCGAGCGCCTGAACTGCTCGACAGTCTCGGCGTCGAGGCGATCGTCCTGCCCGAGCACGAAGCCCTGCGCGAGCGCCGCCTCTCGAGCCGGCATTCCCGTGACCAGCGCCGCCTCTGCCCGCTCTCGGATTGCATCGAGGCGGCCTGCGAGGCCGCTCCGCCTGACGCCGGTCGGCACGACCCGGGTGGCGCGCAGCAACATCGCGATCCCCTGGCGCCGCAGGGCCTGCCGCTGCCAGGGAGCCGGCGCGGCGAGTGTTCCCGTCGCCCAGACGCCGGCGCCGATGCTGAGGTCGGGAATCGGCTCGGGACCCTCCACCAGCAGCTTCCCGGCCGGGGTGTCGAGCTGGATTCGAACCAGGCCGCTGTCTCGGCGCGGGACTGCCACGAGATGACCGCTGACGACGACCGGGTCACCGGCTGCGCCGCGGTAGGCACCGGCCTCGATCGATCGCAGGCGCGCGGCGCCGCCGAGCAGCCCGATGCCGGCGGCGGCGAAGGCGACCAGCGCGAACAGCCCGGCGCCCTGCCGGTGCAGGATGGAGAACGCCGCCGACAGCGTCGCCCCGAGCGCGAGCGCCAGCGGCGCCGTCTTACCGGCCGGGAGCGCGGGCGCCAGGGCCAGGCCCGCGGCGGCTCCGGTCACCGCCGCCAGCCGCCACCCCCCGATTCCCATCTTCAGGGCTGGAGCCGCTCCCGGAGGCTGTCCATCGTCGCCGGACCGATGCCGCTGATCTCGTTCAGCTGCTCGACGGACGAGAGCCCGCCATGCTGATCGCGATACCCGACGATGTCCTGGGCCGTCACCGGCCCGATCCCTTCGATCGTGTCGAGCTCTTCGACAGACGCCGTGCCGAGGCTGATCGGGCCCTCTGCGGAGGCTCCGGCCGTGACGGCCTCGCCGCCCGGGCCGGCCTCGGGGATCACGACCTGCTGGCCGTCGGCCAGGCGCGCTGCGAGGTTGACGGCGTCGAGAGCCGACCTCGCGCTCGCTCCGCCGGCCCGCTGCACCGCGTCCGTGACCCGGGTGCCGGCCGGTAGCCGATAGACGCCGGGATTGCGGACCGCACCGGCCACGTGGACGACCACATCGCCGCCGGATTCGCTGAGCTGCAGCGGCGCCACGCTCGGGGCGCCGCTGCCGCCGGTTCCCGGCTCGGTTTCGGCCCGCAGGGAGCGGGCGCCGATCAGCAGCAGGGCGACCCCGAGCGCCCCGTAGACGGCGAGCTGTGCGCGCGAGACCTCTGCCACGGTCGGCGAAGCCTGGCCTCGAGGATCGGACAGAGTGGCGCGCAGCGGCCAACGAATCCGCGGTCGAGAGCCTCAAGATTGCCCGGTGGCCACCGAGGTCCTGACGATCGGGCATTCGACCCTCGCCGCTGAGCGCTTCGTTTCCCTGCTCGCCGCGCGCGAGGTCGCCGTGCTCGCCGACGTGCGCCGCTATCCGGCCTCCCGGCGCAACCCGCACTTCAACGCCGACGCGCTCGCCGCGACCCTCCGGGCGGCCGGCATCGACTACGAGTCCCTGGCCGAATCGCTGGGCGGGCGCCGGCGAGCCCGGCAAGGCTCGCCGAACCGAGCTTGGCGGGTGGAGGGCTTCAGCGCCTACGCCGACTACATGCGGACACAGGAGTTCGAGACCGGCATCGACCGGTTGACGGCGCTCGCGAACGAGCGGCGGGCCGCGGTGATGTGCGCCGAGGCGGACTGGCGTCGATGCCACCGCAGGCTGATTTCCGACGCCCTCACGATCAGGAGCCGGCAGGTGGTCCATGTTCGAGACGGTCGCGACGACGAGCTGCATCTGCTGACTCCCTTTCGCCGTCGTCGAGGAGGGCCGGCTCACCTATCCGCCCCCGCAGGGCAGGCTCGAAGTCTGATCGCGGTCAGCGAATCTCGAAGCGCTTTTCGCCCTGCGGGGTCTCTTCTTCGACCTCGACCCGCTCCACGCGGGCGCCCCGCGGCCCCCGGCGGCAGAAGTCGACCAGCGCATCCACCGCATCGGGCCGGCCCTCGAAGACGGCCTCCACTCTCCCGTCGGACCTGTTCGCAACCCAACCGCCAACCTCGCGGGAGCTCGCCAGCCGGCGGACGCTGTCGCGAAAGAAGACCCCCTGCACGTGGCCCGAGACTACGACCCGGCGCCTAGTACTCCTCGTCATCGTCGTACCCGGCGACCTCGGCCATCTGACGGCCGTAGAGCTCCGAGACGGCGACCGGCGGCGACTGCACCGAGAGCAGCGCCAGCTCCCCGTCGCCGCCGTTGGAGATCGCGTGATCGGTGGCCGGAGGAACGAGGATCAGGTCGCCGACCGCGACCTCCTGGGTATCGCCGGCGACCGACATCCGGCCGGCGCCGTCGACGACGACGTAGACCTGCTCTGCCTCCTCGTGGGAGCGAAGCGTCTGCTCGACCCCGGCCGGCACCTCGAGCCAGGTCACGGACAGATTTCGCGAGCCGAGCTCCCCCGCGTCCATGAGGATGTGCGAGCGAAGCCGATGCCATTCCTCGACAGCCGCCTCGCTGAGGTGCCTGACAAGCACGGCGGAACTACTAGCAGAGCGGAAACGCCCGCGCCTACTCCACGACGAGGTTGACGAGCTTGCCGGGCACGACGATCTCCTTCACGACCTGCTTGCCGTCGAGGTGGCGCCGCACCTTCTCGCTCTCCAGCGCCAGCCTGACCAGCTCCTCCTGCGCTGCATCGGCGGCGACCTCGAGACGATCGCGCAGCTTGCCGTTCACCTGCACGACCACGTTCACGACCTCGCGCTGGAGCAGGTCCGGATCGGCTTCCGGCCAGGGCGTCTCCCAGACCCGCTGCCCGGTCAGCCGCTCATAGACCTCCGCGCCCAGGTGGGGCGCGAACGGAAAGATCAGCGAGGCGGCCGTCGCCGTGGCGAACCGCAGGCTGGCCTCGCCGCTGGGCTCGCCGAAAAGCCCGTCCTTGAGCCGGTAGGCGGCGTTGACCAGCTCCATCACCGCGGCGATCGCGGTGTTGAACTGAAAGCCGCGCTCGAAGTCGCGGCTGACCTTGTCGATCGCCCAATGCGACTTGGCCAGCAAGGCCCGCCCGTCGCCGGCGGCGCCGCCGGCGTCAGCCCGCTCGGTCGTCCGCTCGGCCACCTCTTCGCCGAGCCGCCAGAGGCGGGAGAGAAAGCGGTGCACCCCGTCGACGCCGCTGTCGGACCAGTCCCCGCCCTTGGCGGGCGGGGCCATGAAGAGGATGTAGCTGCGAGCGGTGTCGGCGCCGTAGCGCTCGACGTAGGTGACCGGGCTGATCACGTTGCCGCGCGACTTCGACATCTTCGCCCCGTCGCGGGTGATCATTCCCTGGGTGAAGAGGCTGCCGAACGGCTCCTGGACGCCGAGGTGGCCCATGTCCGCGAGCGCCTTGACGAAGAAGCGCGCGTACATCAGGTGCAGGATCGCGTGCTCGACGCCGCCGATGTACTGGTCGACCGGCATCCAGTGGTCGGCGACCGCCCGGTCCCAGGCCTGCTCGCGGTTGGCCGGGTCCAGGTAGCGGATGAAGTACCACGAGGAGTCGACGAAGGTGTCCATGGTGTCGGTCTCGCGCCGCGCAGGGCCCTCGCAGGCCGGGCAACTGGTCCGCACCCAGTCGTCGGCGGCGGCCAGCGGGCTGCGTCCCTTCGGCGCGTAGTCCTCGACCTCCGGCAGCTCGACCGGCAGCTGATCCTCCGGCACCGGGACGATCCCGCAGCTCTCGCAGTAGACGATCGGGATCGGCGCACCCCAATATCGCTGCCGCGACACCAGCCAGTCGCGGAGGCGGTAGTTGACCGAGCGCCGTCCCTTGCCCTCGGTCTCGAGCCAGGCGATGACCTCGCCGATCGCCTCGGAGGCCGAGGTGCCGTCGAACGGGCCCGAGTTGACCAAGACCTCGTCTTCGGAGTGCTCGACGAAGGCGGCGTCCAACTCGCCCTCCGCCGCACCCTCCTCGACCCCGGCAGCGCCCTTGGCGCTGCCGGGCATTTGTGGGCGTACGACCTGCCTAATGGGCAGGTCGTACGCCTTGGCGAACTCGAAGTCGCGCTGGTCGTGCGCGGGAACGGCCATCACGGCGCCGGTGCCGTAGTCCATCAGCACGTAGTCGGCGACGTACATCGGGATCTCCTCGCCGTTGACCGGATTGGTCACGGTCCGCCCCAGCGCGACGCCGGTCTTCGGCCGATCCTCGGCGCTGCGCTCCTCGGTCGACTCGCGGGCGACCTGGTTGACGTAGTCGCGCACCGGCCCCTCCTGCGGCGTCCCCTCGACGAGCCGGGCGAGGTCGGGGTGCTCGGGGGCGAGCACGAAGAAGGTCGCCCCGAACAGGGTGTCGGGCCGGGTGGTGAAGACCGGGAAGTCGATCACCGGCTCCCGGCAGCGGAAGGTCACCTCGGCGCCCTCCGAGCGCCCGATCCAGTTGCGTTGCATCGTGATCACGTGCTCCGGCCACGACTGCAACAGCGAGAAGTCGGCCAGCAGCCGCTCCGCGTAGTCGGTGATCCGGAAGAACCACTGCTCGAGGCGCCGCTGCTCGACCGGGGTTCCGCAACGCTCGCAGCGGCCGTCGACGACCTGCTCGTTGGCGAGCACCGTGGCGTCCTTCGGGCACCACTGGACCGGGGCCTCGTCGCGGTAGGCCAGGCCCCGCTCGAAGAGCTGCAGGAATATCCACTGGGTCCAGCGGTAGTAGTCGGGGCTGTGGGTGCTCACCTCCCGCGACCAGTCCAGCGAGATGCCCCATTTGCGGAACTGCTCACGGAAGGTTTCGATCGAGCGCTCGGTCGCTGCGCGCGGATGCTCGCCGGTGCTGATCGCGTTGTTCTCGGCTGGCAGCCCGAAGGCGTCGTAGCCCATCGGGTGCACGACCTGGGCTCCCTTGCGGCGCCGGAAGTGCGCGATCGCATCGCCGATCGAATAGTTGAAGAGGTGGCCGATGTGCGGTTCCCCGGAGGGGTACGGGAGCATCTCGACCACATAGGCCTTCGGCCTCGAGTCGTCGAACCCCGACTGGCCGGGGTTGGCGACCTCCCAGGTCCGCTCGGCCTCCCAGACGCCCTGCCAGCGGCGTTCGATCGCGGCTGCGTCGTAGGTCTTCATCGCGGCGATCTTACGGAGCGGCGGGAAAGCTCACACAACCGCAACGCCGGTCCACCTACGATGAAGGCAGACAACCAGGAGGTAACGATGTCGCGGCTGATCAGGCTGGATCGAACCGGTCACACCACGCTGGCGGAGTGGTCCGCCACGGACCCGGCGGCGCAGGAGCGGGCCGTCGAGGCCTTCCGCCGTGAGCTCGACAACGGCATGCTGGCCAGCGTCGCTCGCGACGGGCAGGCCGAGGTCGTCCGCGAGCTTCCGCTCGAGGCGGAGCTGGTGGTCCTGCGGCGCCCGATCG
Organism: uncultured Actinomycetes bacterium; assembly: GCA_963793785.1. GTDB lineage: Bacteria > Actinomycetota > Thermoleophilia > Solirubrobacterales > 70-9 > CAWCBH01. The sequence goes on along the minus strand of CAWCBH010000003.1, from coordinate 841,360 downwards.
CCGGCGGCTAGCCGCGATGGAGGCTGCCGGCGGCCTCGCCGAGGCCCAGCGGCTCGCCTGGCGCGAGCCGGCGACGGCCGCGACCCTGCGACGGGACGAGCGGCGCTGGACCTGGTGGACAGTCTGGGTCGTGATCGCGTTCACTACGCCGAGCGCCGTCCTCGTCTACCTGGAGCCGCTGACGCTGCCGATCGGGCTTCTCTGGTCGGCGCACGGCTGGGCGGTGTGCCGGATGCAGGCCGGCCGCGGAGCCCGATCGGCAGTCGCGATCGGCAGCGACCGCTCGGCGGCCCGATCGGCGCCGGCATCAGACGGTGCGGAGCAGACAGCGTTGGGATTGCTCGGCGACCTGGTCGGCCACCGCCAGCGCGATCTGCTCGCTCGCACCGGGCTGGCACTGGAGCCGGGCGCGCTCGGCGTCTGGCTGGTCGGCGAGCAGGGTGCCCTGCTTGTGCGACCGGGCGGGCGGCGGCTCGACTCCTTTTGCGTTCGCGTCGCCGAGGCCGATGACCTGCCGGCCGGCGACCGCGTGGCCCACCTGTTGCTGGCCCTGCGCGAGGACGAGGAGGGCTTCGTGACGGTGGCGAACCTGAACTTCTCCGGCGCCCTCTGGCGTGTGCGGCTGCGGACGCCGGCGCGCCAGCGGCCCGCGCTCGACGCAGCGCGGGCCGTGGCGCGAGGCGCAGAGAGCTAGTCGTTGTTCGACAGCAGGCCGACCATGTGTCCCTCGGGGTCGGCGAAGTGGGCGATCCGGCCGTCGGGAATTTCCATCGGGTCGGTCAGCTTCGAGCCGCCGAGCTGCTCCGCCTTCGCCAGCGCTCCCTCGAGGTCGTCGACCTCGACATAGAAGGTGACGTGGCCGTTGCCGCCGCTCGGATCGGCTCCGATCCCGCCGCGCAGGCCGTTCTCCCCGTTCGGGTCGGCGATCGTGTAGGGCATCTCGTCCATGTCTTCGAGCTTCCAGTCGAACAGGCCGCCATAGAAGCCCTTCAGGGCGCCGGTGTCCTTGCCGGCCACCTCGAACCAGACCACTGGGTTTGCCATTGCATTCTCCTTTCGGGGGTGTACTCAGTGCTCGCTGTTTGCGTCTTCGAACTCTTCATCGGCCCTCTCGGGGCTGGCCCACGGATCGGCGCCGGCATCGCCCCCGGCGGCGGCGACGGTGAGTCGCTGCGTGTAGTGCTCCCAGCCGTGACGGTGCTGGGCCCGCGATTCCTCGCTTGGAAGGTCGCGATGGACGAGGCGGACGAGCGTCTTCGCTTCGACTGGCTCGAGGCTCACCTCGACGGTGCTGGCGCCCGGCTGGGTCGTGCTCTCCTCTGACTCCCAGCCCCAGGTAAAGACGACGCGGCGCGGGGGATCGAGCTCGACGTAGGAGCCGCTGGCGACGTCGCGACCGTTGATGTCGCAGCGAAATACCCCGCCCGGGCGTGGGTCCAGCTCGTGCGAGCGGCCCATCCACTGGACCATCTTCTCGGGATCGGTGAAGAACTCGTAGACGGTCTCAGGGCTTGCGTCGATGCGAACCTCGACCTCGACGGCCGCTGCTGTTTCGGGGCTTGCCACGTTTAGGCCTCCTCTGTTGCTCGAGCTCGGCGGCCAGCTTCAGCCGCTCGAGACGGTTGGTCCAGAAATCGTCCAGGAACTCACGCAGGTCCGCCAGGCCCTCCGGCCGGGCGCGGTAGAGGCGGCGAGTGCCTTCGCGTCGCTCGGAGAGCAGCCCGGCCTCGCGCAACACCGAGAGATGCTGGGAGATCGCCGGCCTGGTGACGTCGAAGTGCGAGGCGATCTCGCCGGCGCCGAGCTCCCGATCCCTGACCAGGGTCAGGATCTGGCGGCGGCGGGGCTCGGCGATTGCCCGGGTGACTGCGTCCACGATCCAAAAGAAAGCAGATACTTACGTAAGTGTCAACTGACAGTTTATGTCAACCCGGAGTTATGACTCCTTGCGGTTCCCCCGACGCTTGGTGAATCGCAGCCCGGACCAGTCGTCGTCGATCGCGCAGACCTTGCTGTCGACCAGGCCCGCCGCGAGCCCGGCCCGCATGACCTCGGTCTGGGTCAGCTCGGTGGGGATCGCCGAGGAGGCCTTGGGCCAGGCGATCCAGAGCATCCCCTCCCCCACGGCCCGGCGCACCGGCTCGATTCGCTTCTCCAGCCGGCTTGGCGACGTCGCGAACCAGATCGTCATGTCGCGCCGACCCCGGTTTCCGCGTCGAACCGAGGCCCCCTCGGGGAGCGGCTCGAGCAGCTGCTCGGCCCCCGGAGGCGCGTCGAGCAGCACGACCGTGGCGCCGGGCCGCAGGCCGAGCTTCTTCGGCAGCGGCGTCCCCGAGTAAGCGCCGGAGGCGGATTCGGGCACCACCGGGTCGACCGGTGGGTGCGCGATCGTCTCCTCCAGTGCCGGTCCGAGCTCCGACCACGAAGTGAAGACGGCGTCGGGGAACTCGTCCTCCGCCGCTGCCGCCTTCTCGGCCCTGCCATCGACGAAGACGAGGGGGATCGTGCGCAGCCCCTTCGACTGGCGAACGGCCCGAGCGACCTCGCGCCCGTGCGAGGGCAGCCTTCCCAGATCGATCACGAAGGCGATCGGCGGGTCCGCAGTCAGCCCTCGGACCCCGATCGACGTGCCGGGCACCTCGCCGTCGACGTCGTAGCCCAGCGACTGCAGACGGTCGATGCGCACCGCGACCTCGTCCGCGGACCAGTGCACGAGGCGGATGTAGCCCTCCGCCGCCATCGCGCGAGTGTACGCCGGGCAGATCTCAGGCCAGCGGTGAGATCGCGCGAACGATCTCGGGCCAGACGTAGACCTCGACCAGCGCTGAGACGACGAGGATCGGGATCGCGACTGCGACCGTGACCATGGTGGCGGCGAGGAGTTGATCCCACTCGTCGCGGCGACTGGCGACGAGCCAGGCTGCCAGCGGCAGGAACAGGGCCACCAGCTCGGGAAACGCATGCGGGACGACGCTGAGGATCAACTGCCAGGGCGCCAGACCGAGCTGGGCCGAGATCGTCGCTCCCTGGAAGCCGAGCGCGAGCGCCTGGGTGGTCAGCGAGAACAGGGTCACGGCGCCGACGAAGAGGATCGCCAGCTGTCCGGCCTTGACGTGCACCCATCGCGATAGGCCGCTGCGCTGGGCAGCCGCGATCGGCATCGAGGCGCCGGCGATGAAGCCGGCGACACAGGCCGTCGCGTGCAGCGCCAGGACGAGGGAATTGCGAAACAGGACGCCGACCACGTTGTCGATCCCGGCCTCCCCCTCGAGGCCGGGGATGTAATAGGGGGTCAGGTCAGGGGTGATCAACGCCGAGACTGCCCAGACGGCGGCCAGCAGCCCCAGTGCAATCGCCGCGCTCAGAGCCGCCCAGCCTCTCAGCACCGTCGCCGGGCGGCTGTTCCAGCGCTCGAAGGTCGAACGGGTCGCCTGAAGTCCCTGCACGAGGACGTACTCGTTCGCGCTCATCGAGGACTCATCGGCACCGCCGCAGGGGCGGTTGAGGGCTAGCGCGCCTGCAGCGCGTCCAGTCCGACTGCCAGCGCCAGGGCGACCCGCCGGTCCAGGCTGTGCTCAGAATCTCCGGAGACGTCGAGCCGGTAGCGATCGCGGACGCCGAGAATGCGCTCGATGCCGCCGATCCGCTGCTCGCCGAAGAAATAGTCGAAGTGGTAGGGAATCGGCAACAGCTCGAGGAACTCGCCGATGAAAGGGACCAGCCCGATCAGGCGGCGAAACAGCGCCACGAACAGGTTGCGCTCCCGCGCCCAGGCGACCTCCTCGCCCTCGGCGTCGTAGATGCGCCAGGTCGAGCGCAGCAGCGACTTTCCGAACACCTTCTGCAGCTGCCCGACCTTCCCGCCCCCCGGATCTGTGACGTCGTAGCGGGCCCGCGGATCCCAGGCCTGCTGAGCCTTGATCCGAAACACCTCGGTGGACTTGGTGTCGTCGCTGAAGGCGCGCAGGTCCTCCTTCAGCTTCATCCGCTTCTGCTCGACGAAGCAGACCGGCTCGCCGGCCGACTTCCCGTCGCTGCCGAGCGTCGAGACCTCGTACTGGTTCACCATTGGCCGGAACCGCTGGCTGAGGAAGAAGCGATCGTGCCGGCTGGGGTCGACGGGCTCGATGCGGCCCAGCCTAGCTGGGGCCCGCCGGGGGCAGGTATCGTGGCGGCGGCGTGATCCGGGCATGGCGACGGGCACTGGGGCGCTGGGCGGTCCGCCGCTGCGAGCCGACCGGCACCAGCCCCACCGCCGACCGGCTGCGCCTGCGCGTCTGGGATGGGCAGGCCCTCGTCAAGGGGCCCAGGCGGCTGCGGCTGCGTGGGCAGGCTGATCGGCATCCAGGCCGGCCATCTCCTCGCCGCTACGACGCAGGCTTCTACCGGGATCATCTGCTCGGGAACGTGATTCCGTTCTGGGCACGATTCTCGGTCGATCGCGAGCAGGGCGGGTTTCTCACCCATCTCGACCGCCAAGGGCGGTTGCTTTCCGCCGGCTTCAAGACCTCGGCGATGCAGGCCAGGATCGTCTACGCCTTCTCGCTCGCCTATCTGCTCGATCCCCGGCCCGAGCACCTCGAACACGCCGACCACGGTGCTCGCTTCCTCCGCGAGCACCTCTGGGATCCGCGGTTCGGAGGATGGCTTGAGAGCGTCGACCGCGACGGGACGCCGCGCGAGCTCGACAAGCCGATCGTCAGCCAGGCTTACGCGGTGACCGGCCTGCTCGCGCACCACCGCGCCGGCGGGGAGGCGGAGAGCCTCGATCGCGCCGCCGAGACCCTGCGGCTCCTCGACGAGCGGGCCTGGGACTGCAACCACGGCGGCTATCTCAACCGCTGCCGGCGCGACTGGACCCTCCAGTCGGAGCGAAAGTCGGCGTCCGTCCACAACGACATCACCGTGGCCTTGGCTGCGGCCTCGGTGTCGGCTCCCGACTCCGGGTACGAGCGGCGGCTGAGCGAGCTCGGCGACCTGTTGGCGCGGAGGCTGAGCATCGGCTCGCCACCTCGCATCGGCGCAACCTTTCGGAGGGACTGGACCTACAGCCCGGCGCCGACCAGCGACGTGATCGACATCGGCCAGAGCCTGAAGTCGGCCGCGACCCTGGCCGAGGCCTCACAGATCATCGGACGGGAGGATCTCCTCGCCCACGCCCGGAGGCTTGCCGACTTCTGCGAGCAGAATGCGTGGGATCGGCGTCACGGAGGCTTCCTGACCTATCTCTACCGAGGCGGCCGGCCCGCTTCCGAGGAGAAGCTGTGGTGGACCCAGTGCGAGGGGATCGTCGCCCTGGCGGCGCTCGGCTCGCTGACCGGCGCGGAGCGCTACCGGGCTCTACTCGACCGCCTCACCGGCTTCTGCGTCGAGCACTTCATCGACGAGGGCGGCGAGTGGTACACCTCCTGCGAGCCGGATGGCCAGGTTCGGGACTCGCGGAAGGGCGGCACCTGGAAGGGGCCCTACCACTCTGCCCGGGCGGGCTTTTACGGCTGGCAGTACCTCAGCGCGCCACCGGAGTGAGGTCGCGCGGATTGCTCGAGCGTCGCCTCGAGCGCGTCCTTGCTGAGCTCGGTGACGTCGAATGCGGCATCGTCGTCGGGGACCTCGATCTCCGGCTAGATCCCAAATCCGAAGATGTCCATCGTCATGAGCTCACCCGTCCTTCGTTCAACCCTCGGAGCGCCGCCGGACCATGCGGGAATCGACGGCGCGCGGCGGTAAACTTCGCCGCCGGCACGAGCTAGGGGCTGTAGCTCAGCTGGAAGAGCGACGCGCTGGCAGCGCGTAGGTCATGTGGTTCGAGTCCCGTCAGCTCCATTGATCGGCCGAGGTGCTTGGCGCAACGAGGCCTCGCTGGCCCGGACGACGCGCTCAGGCGGCGCGCTGCTCGGGGCCCTGCTGCTGCTCTTCGTCGACGTCGAGGACGACGTGGTCGCCCCCGGTGCGGCGGACCCGGAACTCGAGCGGCGAGCGTTGCTCCAGCTCGCGCAGCAGGTCCACCGGTTCGTCGAGATGCATCGCAATCGTCGCCCGGCCCTCCGAGAACCGCTCCACGGAGATCTCCGTCGTGGCGTCGATCTGGCCGGCCGCGTCCTCGAAGCCGACCAGCTCCGCGAAGTCGCCCAGCGGGCCGATCTCGACCCTGACCAGGCCTTCGAAGAGCTCTGCCGGCTCGATCTCGCCGACGCTCCCGTTCGAGCTCGCCGCCGCGGCGGCCGGCGTCTGCTCTTCGTCGATGCGGCCGTTCAGCTCCTGGACTCGACGGCTGACGTCGACCGCCTCCTGCAGCGCCTTCATGCGGATCCGGGTCGCCTGACCCCGCGCCTGGGCCTGAATCTCCTCCAGCCGGGCCGAGACCGACTCCAGTGAGGCGATGCTGCGGTCGTGGCGGTCCCTGGCTTCTCGCAGCTCGTCGTTGAGGCCGCGGATCTCGCGCTCCCGCTCGATCACCATCCCCGACAGCGTCGAAAGCTCGCCTTCCAGCTCAGGAATCCGTGCCAGCTTTCGCTGCAGGACGACGATCCGCGCATCGCGCAGCGCCAGCGCCGCATCGACTTCGGCGCGGCGGTAGCCGAGGAGAGCCCTCTTGAAGCTACCCATGCGCGGCACCGTAGGGCCGCCCTCGGACGGTATTTCGCTCGCACCGCGGATCCGCGAACAGGTGTTCGCTTCAGGCGGTCAGGGCCCGCTCGAGCCGGCCGTCAGCAGCTCTGGCTCCAGGCGCGGGGCCTCGTGCCACAGCTCGTCGAGCCGGAAGCGCTCCCGGGCCTCGGGTGTGAACACGTGCAGGACGCAGTCCAAGTAGTCGAGGACGACCCAGCCCGCCGACCCCTCCCCCTCAATCCGGCCGGGAAGCAGGCCGTCGTCGCGCTTCAGCCGCAAACGCACCTCGTCGGTGATTGCCGTCGCCTGGCGCTCGTTGCGAGCGGTGCAGATGACGAGGTAGTCGGTGTAGGAGACGAGCTCGCGCATGTCGAGGCCGACCACGTCCTCTGCCTTCTTGGCGTCGGCCACCTCGGCCAGCTTGATCGCCAGCAGCCTCGAGTCGAGCCCGCTCACTGCGCGTAGATTCCCTTCTCTTCGATGAAGCGGGCGACCGGCTGGGTGACCAGGTACCGCAGTGGGCGGCCGGCCGCGGCTCGCTCGCGAACCGACGACGAGGAAACGCCGAACTGCGGCATCTCCAGCAGGGTCGCCCTCTCCTCGGCCCCGAGGCTGCGGAGCACGGCGCCGACTTCGGCATCGGCAACTCCGGCCCGGCGTGCGATCGCGAGGCGGGCCAGGGCGACGACCCGTTCGGCGCTGCGCCAGCTCTCGAGGCCGATTGCGGCGTCCGCCCCCATCACGAACACCAGCTCGGTATCGCCCTTGGCCTCGGCAAGCATCTCCAAGGTCTCATACGTATAGGACGGCCCCTCGCGGTCCACCTCGAGGGTGGAGGTCGAAAAGCGCGCGTCGTCGGAGGCCGCCAGCCTGGTCATCGCCAGGCGCAGCTCGCGCCCCGGATCTTCGGCAATCCGCTTGTGGGGCGCCTCTCCGGTCGGCACGAAAACCACTTCCGACAGGCCAAGCTGCCAGAGCGCCTCCTGGGCCAGGGCGAGGTGTCCGAGGTGAGGAGGATTGAAAGCCGAGCCGAGAACGCCGACGCCGGCGCCTTCGGGGCTAATCACGCACCTGGCCGCTGCCGCGGAGGACGTACTTGAAGGTGGTCAATTCGCGCAGGCCGATCGGGCCGCGGGCGTGCAGCTTTTGAGTCGAGTTGCCGATCTCGGCACCCATCCCGTACTCGAAGCCGTCCGTGAAGCGCGTCGACGCGTTCACGTAGACCGCCGCCGCATCGACGGCGGTGGTGAACGACTCCGCCGCCTGCGACGACGAGGTGACGATCGCCTCCGAATGCCCGGTGCCGTGCCTGTTGACGTGATCGATTGCCTGCTCGAGCGAATCGACGACCCCGACGGCCAGCTTCATGTCCAGGTACTCGGTGTCCCAGTCCTCCGCGCTGGCCGGCGTCAGCGGCACCCCGTCGGCAGCCGACCGAGCCCTGTCGTCGCCCCGCAGCTCCACCCCGGCGGCGGCGAGGTCACCGAGCGCGGCGGGAAGGAAAGCGCCGGCGACGTCGGAGTGCACGAGAAGGGTCTCGGCCGCGTTGCAGACCCCCGGTCGCTGCACCTTCGCGTTGACGGCGATCCGGCGCGCCATCTCGAGGTCGGCATCGGCGTGAACGTAGACATGGCAGTTCCCAGACGCCGCGTACATCACCGGCACCGTCGCGACCTCCTTCAGCGCCGCCTTCAGGCCCTCGCCGCCGCGCGGGATCAGGAGGTCGATCAGCTCGCTCTGGGTCGCCAGCTCGCGCAGCTCGTCGCGGTCGCCGCCGGCCAGCACCGAGACCGCGTCCTCCGGCAGGCCCGCCGCCACAAGCGCCTCCCGCATCACCGCCGCGAGGGCTCCGTTGGAGCGCTCGGCGTAGCTGGAGCCGCGCAGCACGATCGCGTTGGCGCTCTTGATCGTCAGCGCCGCGCAATCGACGGTCACGTTCGGCCGCGCCTCGTAGACGACGGCGACGACACCGAGCGGAACCCGGACCTTCTGCATGTCGAGGCCGCTGGCCAGCGTGCGCCGTTCGATCTCCTCTCCAACCGGATCGGGAAGCGCGGCGATCTCCCGCACCCCGGCGGCCATCTCGTCGACGCGCTTGTCGCTGAGCGTGAGGCGATCCCGCAGGGAGGGGCTCAGCGAGCGGGCCCGTTCGTCGGCCAGATCGCCGGCGTTGGCCTCGAGCACGAGGGCCCGGCGCTCGTCGAGCAGCCGGACGGCCGCAGCGAGGGCCTCGTTGCGCTGTTCGGTCTCGGCGCCGGCCAGCTCTCGGGAGGCGAGCCTGGCCGCTGCGGCCCGATCGGCGACGCTTGTAGTAGTCGTGGCCACCCCTGAAAGGGTAGCCGCGGGTGGGCTACCCCCGCGCACGCCCGGAAGCGGAGCTGGGGAGGTGCGCGGTCAGCGCAGCACAAAGTTATCGCGGTGCACCGCCTCCTCGGCGGCGTGCGGCATCAGCTCTCGCACCTCGGCGCTCTTGCGCCCCTTGATCCGCTCCACCTCCGCGGCGGAGTAGTTGACGATCCCCTTGCCGACCACCTCGCCGTCGGCGACCACCTCAACCGCGTCGCCGGCCGCGAAGCTCCCTTCGACCGCAGTGATCCCGACCGGGAGAAGGCTGGAGCCGCGCTCGCGCAGCACCCGGGCAGCGCCGCCGTCGACAGTCAAGCGCCCGTGGGCCGGCTTTGCGTACCTGAGCCAGAGCTTGAAGCTCGAGGCCTTTGACGGCCGGGCACCGAAACGGGTGCCGACGGGGCGACCCGCCGCCGCCTCGGCGAGCGTCCCGTTCACGGTTCCGTTGCAGATCAGCGCGGGAATCCCCGACTCGCTCGCCATCTCTGCCGCCGCCACCTTGCTCCGCATTCCGCCGAGGCCGAACGGCGAGGTCCGGTCGCCGATCTCCAGGTCTTCGAGCTGGCCCGGCTCGCGCACCTCCTCGACGAGTGAGGCGTCGGGGTTCGTGCGCGGGTCGGCGGTGTGCAGGCCGTCGGTGTCGGTGAGCAGGACCAGCAGCCGCGCGTCGAGCAGGATCGCCACCTGGGCGGCGAGGAAATCGTTGTCTCCGAAGGTGATCTCGTCAGTGGCGGTGGTGTCGTTCTCGTTCACGATCGGCACAACCCTCCACTCGAGCAGCCGTTGCAGCGTCTGCCTGGCGTTGAGGTAGTTGGTGCGGGCGGCGATGTCGGAGGCGGTCAACAGCACCTGCGCCGAACGCACCTCCTGGGCGCTGAGGCGGGACTCGTAGGCGCGAAACAGGTCCCCCTGGCCGATCGCCGAAGCGGCCTGCAGCTCGTCCATCGCCCGAGGCCGTGCCGGCAGCCCGAGTAGACGCATGCCGCGGGCGATCGCGCCGGAGGTGACCAGGGCAACGCGCTCCCCGGCTCGCTCGAGATCGCCCACCTGGCGGCAGACCGAGTCGAGCACGTCCGAGCGCAGCTCGCCGTCGTCGCCGGCGACGATCGAGGATCCGAGCTTGACGATCAGCGTCATCGGGGCCGCAAGTCTAGGCGCGTAGCTCGCACCCGGACGCGGGAGCGGCGGGCCATCCACATCTGATTCTCTGGCCCGCCGCGGGAGCCGAGGCGGGCCTAGTTCGGGAACAGCTCGAACTCGTGCTCGCCGACCCGGATGTCGTCGCCGGCCTCAAAGCCCGCCGATTGAAGCGCCGCCAGCACCCCCATCTCCTTCAGCCGCTGCTCCAGATAGGCGAGCGCCTCCTCGTTGGCCAGGTCGTGGCGCTCGAACAGCATCTCGACCCCGCGCCCGAGGACGCGGAAGACGCCGTCGGGGTCGCGCTCGACCCGGTATCCCCCTTCGCCGGCCGGCCTGTAGACGCGATGATCGACTTCGAAGTCTGCGGCGGCGGCGTTGGCGACAGCCGGCCCGGCAGGGGATGCAGCGGCGACGGTTGCGAGAATCCGGCGGCGCAGCTCGTCCAGGCCGTCACCGGTAGCGGCCGAAGCGGCGAGCACGTCGACCGCGGGCTCCTCGAGCCCCTCCTTCCATTCCGCGAGCATCGCTTCAACCTGGTCGGCAGGTGCGAGGTCGGACTTCGACAGCAGCACCAGCTCGGGGAGCGCCTCGAGCCCGGTGCCGTGGGAACGTAGCTCGGAGCGGACCGTCTCGTAGTTCTCCTCAGGGCTCCCCTCGGTGGGATCGATCTCCACCAGGTGCACGAGCAGCGAGCACCGCTCGACGTGGGCGAGAAACTCGTGCCCGAGGCCGGCACCCTGCGAGGCGCCCTCGATCAGCCCCGGGATGTCGGCGACGACCGCCTGGCCCTCGTCGTCGGAGATCGTCCCCAGGACCGGCTCCAGGGTCGTGAACGGATAGTCGGCCACCTTCGGGGCCGCCCGGGTGAGGCGTCCGAGCAGCGACGACTTGCCGGCGTTCGGCAGCCCGATCAGGCCGGCGTCGGCAAGCAGCTTCAGCTGCACCTCGATCCAGCCCGACTCCCCGGTCAGGCCCCGCTCGGCGAACCGGGGTGCCTGACGGGTCGAGGTCGCAAAGCGCTTGTTGCCCTTGCCTGCACGGCCCCCGCGGGCGACCGTCGCCCGCTGGCCCGTGGCCGTGAGGTCGATGCGGCTTCCGTCCAGCGCCGTCGCCTCGGTGCCCGCCGCGACCGGGATCACCGCATCCTCGCCGCGAGCGCCATGGCGGTTCCCGCCCTCCCCGTTGCGTCCCCCGCCGGCCCGGAAGTGCTTGCTGCCGCGCAGCGCACCGAGGTCGCGGCGCGACGGGTCGCAGACCAGCACAACGTCGCCGCCGTGGCCGCCGTCACCCCCGTCAGGGCCTCCCTTGGGGACGTGCGCCTCGCGGCGGAAGGAGACGCTTCCGTCTCCCCCACGCCCACCTTCGACGTAGATCTTCGCCTTGTCGTACAGCACGGCACCAGAGGGTAGGCGCCGGCCGGCCGCTGGGCCCGCGGGTCCTGTCACGGCAGGGGACCCACCGGCCCTCCGGTAGCTAAAGCTTCCTCGCGCCGGTCCCCCCTCCCGTGCCACCCGCGGGAGAAGGGTCGCGGCCCCTCCGCTCCCGCGCGGACGGGCTGATCGTCGTGCGTCGTGGGAGTCGCGGCTGTTCGCGGCGGGTGGTGCCGAGCGGGGGAACCAGTCCCGAGCAGCTACTGCAGCACAGGGGCTGGTGGGTCCCGCTCGGTGACAGGACCCGCCGCGCGGAGCGCCTTCGCGCTACTCGCTCTCGACGACGCTGATCTTGCGGCCGCGGCGCGCGGCCTTGAACTCGACCACGCCCGCTCGAGTCGCGAAGATCGTGTGGTCGCGGCCGAGGCCGGTCCCGTCGCCGGGCCAAAAGCGGGTGCCACGCTGGCGAACGATGATCTCGCCGCCGTTGACGCGCTGGCCGGCGAAGACCTTGACCCCGAGCATCTTCGGGTTCGAGTCGCGGCCGTTGCGGCTGGAGCCGAGTCCCTTCTTATGAGCCATCGCCGTCCTCCTTCTTCGCCGCCGGCTTGCGGGCCGCGGGCTTCTTCGCGGCAGGCTTCTTCGCCGCCGGTTTCTTGGCCGCGGCCTTCTCTGTCGCGGGCTTCTTCGCCGCCGGCTTGCGGGTCAGCATCTTCAGCTCCGTCACTTCGAGCTTGGTCAGCTCGGAGCGATGCCCGGCGCGCCTGCGGTAGCCCTTCTTGGGCTTGTACTTGAAGACCTTCACCTTCGGGCCGCGAAGGTGCTCGGCAACCGTTGCCTCCACCTTGACCTTCTCGAGGCCGGAGGTGTCGGCGACAACGTCCTTGTCGCGAAAGAGGACCGGGCGCAGCGCCACCTTGTCGCCCTCCTTCGCCGGCAGGCGGTCGACGAGCAGGGAGGTCCCCTTCTCGACCCTGTACTGCTTGCCGCCGCTTTCGATCACCGCGTACACGTCTCAGCCTCGCTCATTCGTCATCGGATGCGCGGGCGCCCGAACGGCGACGGCCACCTCTGCGACCGCGCCGCCTGCGCCTGCCGGAGCCGGACGATTCTAGCTGCTCGCCGCCGTCGCCCTCGGCGGCGCCGGCTCCGTTCGACCCGGCCTCACCGGGCAGCGACGCGACCGCCGCCGAACGCTCGACGCGCTCGATCCGCACCAGCTTGCGCTCGCCGACGAAGGGACCCCCTCCGGTGACGCTGACGATGTAGGAGTCGACCCGGGCGATCGCGTCGTTGGCGTTGTACATGTGCGGCTCCTCGATCCTGACCAGGACCTCCTCGCCGACCTTGAAAGGCAGCGCCCGCTCGACGATCTTCTCGCGGCTACCGGTCTCGACCACCTCGAAGGTGCCTATCGGCAGCACATCGCCGCCCTCGAAATGGAACTCCTTGCCGGTCTCGGCCTCGAGCTCGGTGAGCCCGCTCGCGGGCTCGATCAGCTCCGCGGCGACGCGCGGATTGACCCGGACCAGGAACGCCTCCGGCTCCTTCTCGGAGGCGGCAAGGTCGCGGAGCTTTCGCATGCTCTCCAGCGCCACCGTCTCCGCCGAGAGCACCACCCCCTCGCCGTCGCAGGTCGGACAGCGGGTGGTGAGAATCTCGCGAACTCCGTCGGTGACGTTCTGGCGTGTCATCTCGACCAGGCCCAGCGGCGAGACCTCGACGACATAGCTCTTCGACTTGTCGGCGTCGAGCGCCTTGCGCATCGTCGTCAGCACCTTGTCGCGGTTGCGGGCGCGGGCCATGTCGATGAAATCGACGACGATGATCCCGCCGATGTCGCGCAGTCGCAGCTGTCTGACGGCCTCCTCCGCGGCTTCGTTGTTGACGCGGGTGATCGTCTCCTCGAGGCCCCCCTTTCCGCGTCCCGTGAAGCTGCCGCTGTTGACGTCGATCACCGTCAGCGCCTCGGCGTAGTCGATGATCAGATAGCCGCCGGACGGGAGGTCGACGCGGCGCCGCAAGGTCGAGTCGATCTCGCGCTCGATCTCCCACTTCTCGAACAGCGGCTTGCGGCCCTTGTAGAGCTCCACCCCCGAGACCAGCTCCGGGGCGGTTCGCTCGAAGAACTTCGTCACTCGGTCGAACTGTTGCTCGGAGTCGATGATCGCCTTCTCGAAATCGCTCAGGAAGACGTCGCGGAGGACCCGCACCGAGAGATCTGCCTCCTGGAAGATCAGGTTCGGGGCCTTGGTATCGGCGCTGCGACGGTCCAGCACGTCGTTGAGCTTGTGCAGGTAGCCGATCTCGCGCACGAAGTCGGTCTTCTTGGCGCCGTGGGCGGCGGTGCGGACGATCAATCCGCCGGGGCCCTTGTAGGTGCGCTCGACCATCTTGCGCAGCCGGTCGCGCTCACGGTCGGTGAGGCGGCGGCTGACGCCGACGCCGCTTCCCTGCGGCGCATAGACGAGATAGCGGCCGGCGATCGAGAGCTGCATCGAGAGCCGCGCCCCCTTGGTCTTCAGCGGGTCCTTGACCACCTGGACGACGATCTCCTGCCCGGGCTTGATCAGCTCGTTGATGCGGCGTCCGCGGCCGTGGCCGCGCTTCGGAGCCGCCTGTCCGTCGGGCGTGACGATCTCGTCGACGTGCAGGAAGCCGTTTCGCTCCAGGCCGATGTCGACGAACGCGGCCTCCATTCCGGGCAGGACGTTGTCGACCTTGCCCTTGTAGATGTTGCCGACGATGGAGCGGCGCCCGCGTCGCTCGACGTAGAGCTCGGCGACCGCTCGGGTCGCGTCCTTGCTCCTTGACTCGAGCACTGCGACGCGGGTTTCGCCTCTGTCGGCCGAAACCAGGATTGTCTTTTTCATTTAGTTCAACTCAGTTCAGAATCGGTACGCGCCCAGCGAGCCCTTCGGGGCCTCACCAGGCAAACCTGCTCTTCTGGCTGAGCCGCGCTTGCATGTGAATGCTCTCCAGGACCCCCACCGCCAAGAAGGTGGCGAGGACGGATGAACCCCCGTAGCTCATCAGCGGCAAGGGAATGCCGGTGATGGGCATGATTCCGAGGTTCATCCCAACGTTGACGAAAACCTGGAACATCAGCGCGGCGGTTATCCCACCGGCGACCAGGGTCCCGTACAAGTTCTTTGAGAGTGTCACGATCCGCAGCGCCCGCCAGATCAGCAGGGCGTAGAGGGATAGGACCAACGCGGCTCCCATGAATCCGTAGCGCTCACCGACGACCGCAAAAATGAAGTCGGTGTGCCGCTCGGGAACGAAGTCGAGCCGCGTCTGGGTGGCCTGATCGCCTCGTCCGGTCTTCTGCCCGGAGCCGATGGCGATCTTGGCCTGGTTTTGCTGGTAGCCGGCGTCGCCCGGATCCTCAGTGGGATGCAGGAAGGACGTCAGACGTTCCTCCTGGTAGCCCTTCAGCACCGGGGTGCCGGCCGCGGGAGCCGCGACGAGGACCAATGCGGTGGAGACGACGATGGCTGCGCCGACCGCGGCGAAGTGCGTCCAACGGACGCCCGCCAGGTAGATAACGGCGAGTGTGACGACCCCGAACACCAGCGAGGTTCCGAGGTCCGGTTGCATGAAAACGAGCGCCGCCGGCGCCAGCCCGAGCAGGAGGTAACGCGCTGTGCGCTGCCGCTCCGACCCGCGCCGGGCTCCGTCGATGACGAACCCTGCCAGCGCCAATGCCAGCAGCAGCTTGCCGAGCTCGGATGGTTGAAAGCTGAAGAAGGGAAAGTCGAAGGACCGCCGCGACCCCCGGGCGGCGAACCCGAACACGAACACCATCGAGATGCTGAAGCACATGAAGGTGTAGATCCCCACCCGCAGCTCGCGAAAGCGCGAATAGTCGATTCGGGTCAAGAGGATCAGTCCGAGCATCCCGAGGCCGGTGTAGATCGCCTGGCGCTCGGTGAAGAAGTAGGGGTCGCCGGGAACGTCGCCGGTGGTTGCCTGGGCGAGGGTGAAGATGCTGAACCCGGCCAGCGCCAGCGCTGCTGCAAGCAGGGGAAGGTCGAGGTACGGCAGGCCCAGCCGCTCGGACATCGAGAGGCGAGTCGAGAACGGTTCCGGGCGGGCGCGGCGGGAGCTGGTCGCGTACATCAGGCGATCACTCCAGGATTCCCGAGGTGCTGGTGACCGGCTTCGCCTGCTCGTCGTAGTACTCGGAGAGGATCGTCGCAGCCGCGGGTGCCGCCGTGTCGGCGCCGAAGCCGCCCTGCTCGAAGGTCACCGCGACGACGACCCGGGGGTCGGGGTACGGCGCCATGACCACGTACCAGGACTGGTCCCCGTAGGGGGGGCGCTCGGCGGTGCCCGTCTTCCCGGCGACCGGGACCGGGAAGCCGCCGAAGACGTTGTAGGAGGTGCCGCCCGGCGACTGCGCGGCGTCGTGGAGGCCGTCCATGATCACCTGCCGGTGGGCTGGGTCGATCTCGAGCTTCCGCGCCGGCGAGGGGTCGACCTCCTGCACCACGCGGCCGGCCGCGTCCTCGACCTGGAGCCCGAGGTGCGGCCGCACGACCGTGCCGCCGTTGGCGACGGTCGCGTAGGCGACCGCCATCTGCAGCGGGCTCGCCTGCAGGTCGCCCTGGCCGACCGAGAGGTTGACGTTGTCGCCCGCCGACCAGGGCCGGTCGGTGAGCCCCTTCTCAAACAGCCGGTCGCGCCATTTCGGCGTCGGCAGCAGGCCGCCCGAGTCGAGCGGCAGGTCGATCCCCGTCGGCTCGCCGATTCCGAGCCGGCGCGACCAGCGCTGCAGCGCCAGACTGCCGTTCATGCGGTCGCCGAGCGTGTAGTAGAAGACGTCGGAGGAGACCTGCAGCGCGTACTGCATCGAGATCGACCCGAAAACGGCGCCGCCGGCGTTCTGGAACGTGATCCCGCCAAGCGTGTAGGCGCCGTCGTCGAGGATGATCTCCTCCGGCGTCACCTCGCCGGCCTCCAGCGCCGCGACGGAGGTGATCAGCTTGAAAGTCGAGCCGGTCGGGTAGGCGCCGGCGATCGCGCGGTTGAACAGCGGGCCCGCAAGCTCGTCCTCGCCCACGAGTGCCTGGTACTCCGCCGTGGTGAACGGCTTGGTGAAGAAGGCGGGATCGAAGCTCGGGCTCGATCCCATCGCGATGATCTCGCCGTCGTCGACGTTCATTGCCACGAACGCCCCAGGCAGACCCTGCGAGGAGAGTGCCGCCTCGCCGGCTTCCTGGAGCTGCGAGTCGAGCGAGAGCCGCAGGCTGTTGCCCGGGACCGGATCGACGACGCTCAATTCACCTTTCGGCCGGCCGAGCGAATCGACCTGGAGGCGGGTGGCTCCCGGGCTGCCGCGCAGGAAGCGGTCGTACGTGTACTCGACCCCGTCCTTGCCGATCACGTCGCCCGGCTCGAGGCTCTGGTACCGAGATTGCTTCAGCTCCTCGGCGGAAACCTCGCCGGTGTATCCGAACAGGTGGGCGGCGAGCGTGCCCTGCGGGTAGCGGCGCACGAAGACGCGCTCGATCTCGGCCCCGGGGAACTGGGCCTGGTTCTCCTGCAGGTAAAAGACCAGCTCCGAGGGGACATCGCGGTCGAGCGTCACCGGTGAGTTGGGGTCGAGGCGCAGCTCCTCGCGCATCGTCCGCCGCACCCGCCGCAGCGGCAGGTCAGCGAGATCGGCGAGACGGGCGAGCTGGGCCCGGCGCTCACCGGCGTCGCTGGGCATGTCCTGGGGGTCGACCTGCAGCGCCAGGCTGGTCCGGTTGCCGACCAGGACCCTGCCGTTGCGATCGAGGATCTCTCCCCGCGGCGCCCCGACCCGGATCTCGCGGGTGCGGTTGTCATTCGCCTCGGCCAGGTAGCGGTCGCCGGAGAGCACCTGCAGGTACCAAAGGCGGAAGAAGATGACGGCGAACATCGCCAGTGCCAGGCCGCCCAGGATCGCCACTCGCAGCGCGAACCCGGACCCGATCTGGGGCCGGCGGTCGTCGGAGCGCAGGTACATCATCGGACCCTCACTCCCCCTAGGCTCCCAACATCCTCGGCTGGACGCGTCGCCGCGTCGCCCGATCGTCGATCAGCGCCGGTCTCAACAGGCGCCTGACCACAAGGTAGATCGGCACCCCGAGGAAGAACGCGTAGATGCTCTTCACGACCATGTCGCGGACGACCAGGACGCTGACCGATGCGTCGACCCCCAGCATCAGCTGCACGGCCGCGAAGCCCGCCGTGGCGAACATAGTCAGCCCCATGCACATCAGCGGCGGCACCAGCGAGCTGGTGACGTCGAAGCGCTCGCGGTAGAGACCGGCCAGGTAGCCGGTGGTCAGCAGGACCAGCGAGCTGGCCCCGAGCGGGGCGACCAGCAGGCAGTCGACGAGCAGCCCGACCGAGAAGCCTGCCGCTGCTCCCGTCATGCTGCCCCCGAGCAGCCCGAGGACGACGATCAGCGCCGGGAGGATGTCAGGACTCGTGCGCAGCAGCTCGACCTGCGAGAAGAACGAGAGCTGCAGCAGCACCCCGAGCAGCAGCACGGCGACGATACGGGCGAGGATCTTCGGGGTGACGATCACCGGCTGCCTCCGGTGAGGACGTCGAGGAACTCCAGCTCGCGCATGTCGGCAAAGGGGCGCAGGTGCACCTGCTGGCTGCCCTCCTGGGCCAGAATCGGCGCCTCGGTCACGGTGCCGATCGGGAGGTTGGGGGGAAATATCGAAGAGATCTCCAGCTCGTCGGACCTCCAGCCGGCGGTGACAACGGTGTCGCCGCGGTTGATCCGCCGGGCGGAGTCGACGAAGTCGAGCACCAGATCCTCGGGATCGCCGACCTCGGCCTCGACGACGCCCTGCGGGGCGCCGCCTCCCTCTTCCCCGGAGAGGACCTTGGCGGTGACGTTGCTCTCGGGATCAGTGATCAGCGTCACCTTCGCCTGACCGCCGGTGACGGAGGTGACGGTGCCGACGAGGCCGTCGCCGTTGACGACCGGATCGCGCTCCTCGACGCCGGCGCTTGAGCCCTTGTCGATCGTCACCACCGAGTACCAGACCGTGGGCGACTTGCCGATCACCCGGGAGCCGACCGGCTCATAGCCCGCCGGGATCGCCCCGGATCGCCGCATCCCCAGCAGTCCTTGCAGCTGGTCGCGCTCCTGGATCGCCGCCTGGCCGGCGATCGCCTCAGACCTGTTCTCGGCGAGCTCGCGTTCCAGGCGGTCGTTCTCACCCCTGGCCTCGAAGGTCTCGTCGACCCAGTTGACCAGGTCGCGGGCCGGTTTCAGGGCTCGGTCGGCGCCCTCCTGCAGGGGCCCGAAAACAGCGCTGACGCCACGCTGGAGCCCGCCGGAGCTCTCGCCGTAGGTCGCGGTGAGCAGCGCAAAGGAGCTGATCACCAGCAGTGTCAATACCGCTCTACGGCGGCGTACTTGCTTGCGGTACACGTCTTAAGCCTGAGGTCTGGGACAGGGTAGGGCGCTGGTCAGACAAAGCGCCTCGACCCCGAATTCTTGCTGGCGCGATGGATCGTCTCGAACTCCTCGAGCGAGATCCCCGACCCGACCGCGACACAGGTCAGCGGCGACTCGGCCAGCTGGCACGGCATCTGGCACTCGTCGCGGAGCCGCTGCTCGAGCCCCTGCAGGAGCGAGCCGCCGCCGGCGAGGGTGATGCCGCGGTCCATGATGTCGCCGGCCAGCTCGGGAGGCGTGCGGTCGAGGGTGTCCTTGACGGCGGCGACGATCTGGCTGAGCGGCTCCTCCAGGGCCCCCCTCACCTCCTCCGAGGAGAGGGTGATCGTCTTCGGCAGGCCGGAGACGAGGTCGCGGCCGCGGATCTCGGCGCGAACCTCCTCCGGGAGCACGGAGGCGGAGCCGGCCTCCAGCTTCACCTCCTCGGCCGTCTGCTGGCCGATCATCAGCTTGTACTCGTGCTTGCAGTGGGTGACGATCGCGTCGTCGAGCTCGTCGCCGCCGATCCGGATCGACTGCGAGACCACGATCCCGCCCAGCGAGATCACCGCCACCTCGCTGGTGCCGCCGCCGACGTCGACGATCATCGAGCCGGTCGGCTCGCCGACCGGCAGTCCGGCGCCGATCGCCGCCGCCATCGGCTCCTCGATCAGGTATGCGTTGCGGGCGCCGGCGGACAGGCAGGCCTCCTCGACCGCCCGCTTCTCGACCCCGGTCACCCCCGACGGCACACAGACGACCACCCGCGGGTGCGCAAAGCGGTTCTGGTGCACCTTCTTGATGAAGTGCCGCAGCATCTGCTCGGTGACGTCGAAGTCGGCGATCACGCCGTCCTTGAGCGGCCGGATCGCGGTGATCGTGCCCGGGGTCCGCCCCAGCATCCGCTTCGCCTCGACGCCGACGGCGTGGACCTGACCGTTGCGGGAGTCGATCGCCACCACCGAGGGCTCCGAGAGCACGATTCCGCGCCCGCGCACGTAGACGAGCGTGTTCGCGGTGCCGAGGTCGACCGCCATGTCGCGGCCACCTAGACCTGTGAGATAACTGAGTACGCCCATGCTTGGGTCGGTTGACGCCTTATTCGTGAGGCTGAATCCGGTTCCGGCAGACAGCTGCCCGCGTGGCGGCCCGCCGGGTATTGCGAATCGGGGGCGAAACGCGGCGCGAAGTCTAGCGGACGATCTGGGGCCGCCATTTTGCGGGAAAGCGCGTGGCGATCGGCACTATGAGCCGAGCTCGGGGGCGAGGCCGAGGAGCAGGGCGATCGGCAGGCCGATCACGTTGGAGACATCGCCCTCGACCGCGGCGACGAGGGTCGATCCGAGGCCCTGGATCGCATAGCCGCCGGCTCGCTGCCGCCACTCCCCCGAGCGCAGATAGCGATCGATCTCCTCCGGGCTCAAGTCTCGGAAGGTGACCGCGGAGCGGGCCAGGCCTTCGCGCTGCTGCCCCGGCCCGGGGCCGACCAGGGCCAAGCCGGAGAGGACCTGGTGCTCCTCTCCCGAGAGCCGCTCCAGATATTCCCGCGCCTGCCCTTCGTCGCCGGGCTTGCCGAGCAGCCTGCCGTCGTGCAGAACGTCGGTGTCGCAGCCGAGGATCAGGGCGCCTGCGTGGTCAGGGGCCACGGTGTTCGCCTTGCGCCGGGCGTTCTCGAGGATCGCTTCGGAGGGATCCTCGCCGCGAGATTCCTCGGCGCCGGAGGGCTCGACGTGGAAGCGGATCCCCAATCTCTCGAGAAGCTCTCGCCGCTGCGGAGAGCGAGACGCGAGGACGACCCTCAGCTCAGTTCCGGAAACCAGATCCCGATCTCGCGTCGGGCCGACTCGTCGGAGTCCGACCCGTGGACCATGTTGAACGTCACCTCGAGCGCGAAGTCGCCGCGGATCGACCCCGGAGCCGCCTCGACGGGGTTGGTGGCGCCGATCACCTGGCGCGCTGCCGCAACCGCCTCATGGCCCTCGAGCACCAGGGCGACAAGCGGCCCACCGGTGATGAACGAGACCAGCTCGCCGAAGAACGGCTTCTCGGTGTGCTCCGCGTAGTGCTCGTTGGCGATCGCCTCGTCGGCTTGGATCAGCTTCAGCGCCTTGATCCGCAGCCCTTTGCGCTCAAAGCGCGCGATCACCTCGCCGGTGAGGGCGCGTTCGAAGGCGTCGGGCTTGACGAGGATCAGGGTCTGGGACATCGGCTGCTTGGGGTCGCGGCGTCGGCGGGGGCCGGGAAGCTACCGAGACGGGCGCCCGCGCGCCGGGGTCTGCGGCGTCGAGCGGCGCCCAGGGGCGCTGTTCTCCTTCGCTGCCCCTTCTGTGGCGGCGCGGTCCTGAGTCTGTGCCGGCGGCTTTGAGTCGGCCGCCGCAGGTGGTTTGCGCGCCGGGCGCTGCTGGCGGGGCGCCGGCCGCGAGGGCCGTGGCGCCGCCTTGCGCGCCTGTGGCGCCCGGGGCTGCTGGCGCTGGCGCCCGGGCAGCGGGGTCTCGCAATAGGGGCACAGGGCCCAGCGCGGATCGACCGGCTTGCCGCAGCTCTGGCAGGGGTCCTTGAGCCGCCGCTGACAGCTTGGGCAACGCAGGTAGTTCTTCTCCACCGGATAGCCGCAGTTGGGGCAGGAGAGCTCGGACAGCTGCCGTACCCGCAGCTCCGCGGCCTTCGTCTCCAGCTCGCGCTCGCGGGCATCGTCGAGGAACTCCGGCGGGCGCAGGATCGCGTAGACGGCGGCGCCGATGAAGGGGATCATGGCCCCGACGGTCGCGCAGGTGACCAGCACCGGATCCTCGACCCGGCGGCGCGCGTCCAGGTAGGTCCAGACGATCAGCGCGATGTAGACCACCACCAACATCAGCACGATGAGGTTGGCGGCCAGATTGAGGCCGTCGTTTGAGATCCCGAAGATGGCGACTGGCATGAGGGGACCGCCCGGAACCGGGCAGTCTACTTCGTCGCCGGGCTCGCCAACCCTGTTCGAGCGCGGGCGAACGAGGGTGTGCAGGTGTCGGGCCGGTCAGGCGCGAGGCGCCGCAAGTGACTCACAGGAACAGCCGCCCGAAGACGTAGCCGACGGCGAAGAAGACGAGGATCACGATGGCGACCACTGCCGCGACCAGCCCCATCATCGAGA
Organism: uncultured Actinomycetes bacterium; assembly: GCA_963793785.1. Lineage (GTDB taxonomy): Bacteria > Actinomycetota > Thermoleophilia > Solirubrobacterales > 70-9 > CAWCBH01. The sequence continues at coordinate 819,330 of CAWCBH010000003.1, read as the reverse complement.
GCAGCTCCGAGCGCGCCTCGCGATCCATCGGCCGCATCGTACGCAGTCAAGATATTCCGGCGCGGAGCGTTCAGCGACGCGTCAGCCAGGGTCAGGCGCCGAAGGCGCCGAAATTGTTCTCCCGAGCGATCGTCAGCAGATAGTGCGAGCCGGTCACGAGGACGATCCCTCCCTCGGCCTGCGCGCGCTCGCGGGCGAGTGTCAGGGCCCGCTGCGGATCGGCCTCCGAGTGCGCCGCAATCCCGGCTGCCGAGAACAAAGTGGCCAGCTCCTCGGCCGGCCAGGACCTCGACCCGGGCCGGCCAACGCGGCCCAGCTCCGCATCGGTCAGCTGCGTGCACACCGCGTGGTCGACGGCGGGCGCCAGCGCCGCGATCATCGCCGCAGCGTCCTTGTCGGCGAGGATCGCCAGGCAGACGCTGATCGGCCGGCCGCCCGAGAGGGCCGGCAGCGCCTCGGCCACCGCGGCGGCGCCGGCGGCATTGTGGGCCGCGTCGACAAAGGTCGGCGGGCTTCCGCCGAGCGGCTCGAGCCGGCCCGGAATCTCGGTTTCCGCCGCCGCCGCCCGCACGAGGCGCTCCTGGACCCCGTCGACGATCTGCTCCACGACCGCGCGGGCGAGGGCGAAGTTGCGACGCTGGAACTCACCCCGGGCGCGGAGGACGATTTCCGGCCCCGGGTCCTCCGGAGCCTGAATCAGACTGGCGCCCCGAGACGCCGCCGTCTCCGCAGCCAGCTCGAGGACGTCACGATCGACGCGGCCCACGACCAGCGTCGACTGATCGCGGAGGACGGCCAGCTTCTCGGCCGCGATCTCGAGCTCGGTATCGCCCAGCCACTCGGTGTGGTCGAGCCCGATCGAGGTCAGGGCCGTGACCCGCGAGGGGATCACGTTGGTGGCGTCGAGCCTGCCCCCCAGCCCGGCCTCCACCGCCGCGACCTCGACCCCGGCCGCGGCCAAGGCCACGAAGGCGGCGGCGGTTGCGAGCTCGAACTGGGTCACCGCCTCACCCTCGCCCAGGGAACGGTTGACGACCTCGGCCGCCTCGGCGGTCCGCTCGACCGCGCCCGCGAAGGCGATCGCGTCGATCTCCCGACCGCCGATCAGCACCCGCTCCGACCAGCGCAGCAGGTGCGGGGAGAGGCAGGCGCCGGCGCGAACCCCGTGGGCTCCGAGCAGGGAGGCGATCATCCGCGCCACCGAGGACTTCCCGTTGGTGCCGACCACGTGCACCGACGCGAAACGGTGCTGGGGCATCCCCAGCGCGGTGGTCAGCAGGTGCATCCGCTCGAGGCCCAGCTTCCAGCCGATCGGCTCGAGCGAACCGAGGTAGGCCTCAGCCTCCGCTGCCGTCCAGCTCAGCCGGCCAGCTCCTGGAGCTCGGAGCGATAGCGGTCCAGCTTCGAACGCTCCTCCTCGACGACCTCCGCCGGAGCCTTGGCGACGAAGCCCTGATTGGCGAGCTTGCCCTCGGCGCGCCTGACCTCGGACTCCAGGACCGACCGGCGGTCGTCGATCCGCGCCGCGACGGCCGCCGCGTCGATGCCCTCGCCGGCGAGCACCTTGAGCGGGCCGATCGTGGCGATCGCGTCCGCAGCCGTTGCCTCCACGGTCACGTCGATGCGCGCCAACCGCTTCACGAACTCGGGCACCTCTTGCGGCGACGATGCCCGCAGCCGGCTTGCGACGGGCACCTCGACGAGGTCCCGCCAGGCGCGCAGCCGTGTAGTCAGCTCGATCGCCGCCTCGAGCTCGGCCTCGGCCCGATCGTCCAGCAGAGAGTCGTCAGCCTCGGGGTAGTCGGCGACGACGAGGTCACCGGCGCGGGCAGGATGAAAGCTCCAGATCTCCTCGGTGATGAACGGCATCACCGGATGGGCCAGCGTCAGCACCTCGCCGAGGAGATGGAGGAGATTGGCGCTCACCTCCGGCTCCTGCTCATAGAGCCTCGGCTTGACGATCTCCAGGTACCAGTCGCACAGCTCCGACCAGAAGAAGCGATAGAGCTCCAGCGCCGCTCGGGCGAAGTCGTAGCGCTCGAGGCTCGACCCGACCTCCGCTACAGCCCGCTGCAGCCGCGACAGGATCCAACGGTCCTCGAGCTCCTTCGGCTCCGGGGCGGGCTCGACTTCGGCAACGCCGAGCAGGATCAGCCGGCTCGCGTTCCACATCTTGTTCGCGAGATCGCGTCCCTGCTGGACCTTGGCATCGGAGTAACGGACATCCTGGGTCGAGGACATCGCCAGCAGGCCGAAGCGCAGCGCGTCGGCGCCGTGGACGTCGATCTCCTCGAGGGGATCGATTCCGGTGCCGAGGCTCTTCGACATCCGCCGGCCGTCGCGGGCCTGGACGACGGAGTGCACGTAGACGTCCCGAAACGGGATCCCGTCCGCAAACTCGATCCCGGTCATGATCATCCGCGCCACCCAGAGGAAGAGGATCTCGCGGGCCGTGGTGAGGAAGCTGGTCGGGTAGAAGGCGCGTAGCTCGGGGGTCTCCTCCGGCCAGCCGAGGGTGGCGAACGGCCACAGCGCCGAGCTGAACCAGGTGTCGAGGACGTCCTCCTCCTGGCGCAGCGGCCCGTCGCAGGCGCCGCATCGCTGCGGAGCCGACTCGGCGACGTAGGTCTCTTCGCAGGCGTCGCAATACCAAACCGGGATCCGGTGCCCCCACCAGAGCTGGCGCGAGACGCACCAGGGCCGGATGTTGCGCATCCACTCGAGGTAGACCCGTTTCCACTGTTCGGGGACGATCCGCACCTCGTCTCGCTCGACGACCTCGATCGCAGGAGCGGCCAGCTCGTCCATGCGGCAGAACCACTGCAGGGAGATCAGCGGCTCGATCCGCTCGCCGCTGCGGTGAGAGAAGGGGACCGAATGGGTGAACTCCTGCTCTTCCCGCAGGACCCCCTCTCCCCGCAACGCCTCGACGACCGCCGCCTGCGCGGCGGCGACGCCGAGTCCGGCGAACCTGTCCCCCGCCGCCTCCGTCATCTTGCCGTCCTCGCCGATCACGCTGACCTCCTCGAGCCCGTGCCGGCGCCCGATCTCGAAGTCGTTGGGGTCGTGCCCGGGGGTGATCTTCAAGGCCCCGGTGCCGAATTCGGGGTCGACGTGCTCGTCGGCGATGATCGGCAGCCGGCGCCCGACCAGCGGCAGCATGCAGTGGCCGCCGACCAGATCTCGATAGCGCTCGTCGTCGGGGTGAACGGCAACGGCGGTGTCGGCGAGCATCGTCTCCGGGCGTACCGTGGCCACCGTCAGCACCCGCTCCGTCCCCTCGACCGGGTAGTCGATCGAGAACAGCGTGTCGGTGACCTCGCGGTTCTCGACCTCGAGGTCGGAGATCGCCGAGTGCGAGCCGGGGTCCCAGTTGACCATGTAGTTGTCTCTGTAGATGAAGCCCTTCTCGTAGAGGCGCACGAAGACCCGGTACACGGCCCGCACGTATCCCTCGTCGAGCGTGAACCGCTCCCGCTCGTAGTCGCAGGAAGCGCCGAGGCGCTTGTACTGCTCGACGATCCGCGAGCCGTAGCGCTCCTTCCAGTCCCAGACCCGCTCCACGAAGGCGTCGCGTCCGAGCTCGTGCCGGCTCGTGCCTTCCGCCTGCAGCTCCTTCTCCACCACCGCCTGGGTGGCGATCCCGGCATGGTCGAGACCGAGGATCCAGAGCGTGTTGCGGCCCCGCATCCGGTTCAACCGCACTAGCGCGTCCTGCATTGCGCCGTTGAGCGCATGACCCATATGCAGGGCACCGGTCACGTTGGGCGGCGGGATCGCCACCGAGTAGTTCTCCGCCGGGTCGCCCTCGGCCCGAGGGTGGAAGTGACCGCCCTGCAGCCATCGGGCGAGGATGCGGTCTTCGACCTCAGCCGGGTCGTAGCGCGTCCTCTGCTCCAGGCTGGAAGCGGCGGCGGCTCGCGAGTCGTCGGGCACGGAGCGCGAGTTTAGTTTCGACGACGCGTCTGGCTTAGGATCGGACTTTATGGAGAGCGAAGGCACCGGCGGCCGGCAACGGAAACGGTGTCTCGCCTCAGGCTCTCCGCGCCGCCATCGAGGGCGGCCGGATGCACCTCTACTACCAGCCGATCGCCTCGCTCAGCGACCGCTCGGCGACGATGCTGGAGGCGCTGCCCCGCTGGCCGGACCCCGGGCACGGGATCCTCGCGCCCGCGGACTTCATCGCGGTCGCCGAGTCCAACGACCTGATCGCCCCGCTGGAGACCTGGGCGATCAACGAAGCGGTGGACCAGCTTTCGCGCTGGAGCAGCGGCGTGGCCTCGGAGCTGACGATCTCCCTCAACCTCTCCGAGGAGCACCTCTACGTTTCAGACCTGCCGAGCGTGGTCGAGGCCGCCGCGCAGGCGCGGGGGATCGACGAGAGCCGGCTCGGGTGTGAGATCTCCGAGTCGGCGCTGCTGGAAGCCGACGGCCGCAGCTTCGACAAGCTGCGAAGCCTGGCCGAGCTTGGGGTCTCGCTGACCGTTGACGACTACAGCGGTGCCGCGCCGGCCGAGATGCTGGGGGCCCTGCCCCTGACCGCATTGAAGATCAGCCGTCGGCTGGTCGCCGGAATACCGGACGACGACCGCCTGATGGAGGCCGTGATCGGCGCGATCTCGACCGCCCGCGACCTTCAGGTCACGGCGATCGCAAGCGGAGTCGAGAGCCCGGCGCAGCTGGCCAGCCTCCGCGACTTCGGCTGCAGCTACGCGCAGGGCTTCCTGATCGCGTTGCCGATGCCGGCCGAGGCGCTCGAAGAACGGATGGGGAGCTAGGCCGACTCTTCGGCGAGCTCGTCGGAGGGCTCGATGTCAGCCGGCGCCGCCTCTGTGACCAGGGTCGGCGTGCGCCCGCCCTCGATCGTCTCTCTGGTGACGACGCACTTGGTCACGTCCCGTCGCGACGGCAGCTCGAACTGCACGTTCAGCAGCGTCTCCTCGAGGATCGAGCGCAGACCACGGGCACCGGTCTCGCGCTCGAGGGCCTTGTCGGCGATCGCGCCGAGGCTGTCGTCGGCGAACACCAGCTCGATGTCGTCGAACTCGAAGAAGCGCTGGAACTGGCGCGTCAGCGCGTTTCGGGGCTCGGTCAGGATCGTGATCAGGTCCTCGCGGGTGAGCTGGTGGATCGCCGTTACCACCGGCAGGCGGCCGATGAACTCGGGGATCAGCCCGTACTCGATCAGGTCCTCCGGCAGCACCTTCTCGAACAGCTCTCCGGTATCGCGGTGCTGGCGGCTGGTGATCTCGGCGCCGAAGCCGACGCCGTGGTTGCCGATCCGGCGCTCGATCACCTTGTCGAGCTCGCCGAAAGAGCCCCCGCACACGAAGAGGATGTTGGTCGTGTCGATGGTCAGGAACTCCTGGTGCGGGTGCTTACGGCCCCCCTGGGGCGGGACCGAGGCGGATGTCCCCTCGAGGATCTTCAGCAGCGCCTGCTGAACGCCCTCCCCGGAGACGTCGCGGGTGATCGAGGGGTTGTCCGCCTTACGGGCGACCTTGTCGACCTCGTCGATGTAGATGATCCCGGTCTCCGCCTTCTTGACATCGAAGTCGGCGGCCTGGATCAGCTTCAGGAGGATGTTCTCGACGTCCTCGCCGACGTAGCCGGCCTCGGTCAGCGCCGTCGCATCGGCGATCGCGAAGGGCACGTTGAGAATCCGCGCCAGCGTCTGCGCAAGCAGGGTCTTGCCGCAGCCGGTCGGGCCGAGCAGCAGGATGTTCGACTTCTGCAGCTCGATCTCGGACTCCTCGGACTGCGCGATCTGGACCCGCTTGTAATGGTTGTAGACGGCCACCGAGAGGGCGCGCTTGGCCGCTTCCTGGCCGACCACGTACTCGTTCAGGACCTCCCAGATCTCCTTCGGCTTCGGCAGGTTCTCGAGCTCGAACACCGGCGGAGCGGTGAGCTCCTCGTCGATGATCTCGTTGCAGAGATCGATGCACTCGTCACAGATGTAGACGCCCGGCCCGGCGATCAGCTTCTTGACCTGGCGTTGCGACTTGCCGCAGAAGCTGCAGAGAAGTTGCTCGTTGGAGTCTGTCGGGCGTGCCAGCGGGATCCCCTCCTAGGGCTGTTTTCGGATCGCCGCCGCTCAGAGCTTAGAGGGAGTCGGGCGGCGGCCCTGTGGGTTCGCAATTACGCCGCTTGCCTGCGCGACCCTGCCGGCGGGCGCAAACTTGCCGCCGCCCTACGCTCGCCCCGCTCCGCCTCACGGATCATTGTTCGGCTTCGCGGAGCTTCGCGCAGAATCAGATCTAGACGCTTGCCCCGCTCCGCCTCACGGGCAGGGAGGAAATGCGTTCGGCACGTTGCCGCGACCGCAATTGCCGGTCCCCTCGTCGAGGACGTTGCGAGGGTTGTCCCGAACGCGGTTGCCGAACAGCCGGTTGCGGTCCGAGGCCGGATCGAGATGGATGCCGAACTCGCCGTTGCGAACCACGGTGTTGCCCCGGAACACCGCCGCGTCGCTTCGCCGCACGAAGATCCCGCTCGGGATTCCCTCCCCGGGCGGGGTGTTGTCGCGGATCAGGTTGTCCTCGACGAGGATCGTCCCCCCGGAAGAATCCTCGACGATGACCCCGAGGTTGTTTCGAAACGTCTCGTTGTCGGCGACACGGAGGGTGCCGCCGCCGGTGTCGCTGATCGCCCCGACGTAGATCCCGGCGTCGCTGAACCCCCGCGTCCGGTTGCGCAGCACCGTGATCTGCCCGGAGGCGAAGACGTTGACCCCGTACTCGGCCTCGCAGGTGTCGCGCAGCAGCGAGTCGGTGATCCGGCCCGAACCGGCGCGGATGAACTCCACCGAGGAAGGGAACGGACCCCCGCTCTCGTCGGACCCGACGACGTGGAGCCGGCGCATCACCACACCTGACGCGACGACCCTGATCGTGGCCCGGGTCTGGCAGCGACCGTCGAACAGCGGCCGCCTCTCCCCCGGCGCACCGATCAGCTTCAGCCGCTTCGCGATCGTGTAGCGCCCCGGGTAGCGGCCCTGGTGGACGAGCAGCGTGTCTCCGTCGCCGGCCTGCTGGATCGCCTCGCGCAGCTCCCCGGGCCGGACGTCGATGACGCGGCTGCCGCCCGCCGCGGAAGCCTGCGCGATCAACACGCAGGCGACTGCGGCGACGATCAGGGAAGTCCGAGCAAGTAGCTTCACGGCCGGTGGACAGCGTACGGGTAGAGCCGGTTAGCGGGCAGCAGTTCGAGACGCTGCTGCCGATGATCGCCGATTACCAGCGCTTCTACGAGGTCGACCGGATCGACACCGAGCGCAACCGCCGTTTCTTTGCCCGCTTTCTGTTCCCCAGCGACGACGGTCTGCTGCTTGGGGCCTGGGTGGGCGACGAGCTGGCCGGCTATGCCTGCCTGTACTGGTTCTTCAGCTCCACGCAGGCGGCGGAGACGGTGCTGATGAACGACCTCTATGTCGACCAGCGCCGGCGCGGAGCGGGGATCGGCCGGGCCCTGATCGAGGCCGGCGTCGATGTGGCGCGCGACCGGGGTGCCCGTCACCTCGAGTGGGCGACGGCCCCGGACAACGCAGTGGCACAGCGCCTCTACGACTCGACCGGCGCCGAGCGCTCGACCTGGGTCACCTATGAGCTGCGCGTCTGAGCAGTCGCGCGATTGCCGTCAGCTCCAGCGGTCCCAGCGGGCCAGCGCCGGCTCGGGATCGAGCGGTCGTCCTGCGGAGCGCAACTCGAAGTGGAGATGGCAGGGAGTCGTCCGCGCATTGCCGGTCTTGCCGACCACGCCGATCCGCTGCCCGGTCCGGACCCGGGCGCCGACGGCAAGCGGCGGCCGACCGCGCAGGTGTGAATAGAAGTAGTTGCGAGCCTCCCGGCGACCGTCGATGAGGACGAACCATCCGTAGAGCACCGGGTCGAAGCTCAGCTCCAGCACCGTGCCGCCGCGGGCAGCGCCAAGCGGCGTCCCGCAGGCGGCCAGCAGATCGAAGCCCTCGTGCGTCCGCCCACCGCTGCGCGGGGCGCCGAACTTCCCGGTCGCGCCGCGATCGCCGTGCGGGCCGCGGACCGGAAAGAGATGCCCGAGGAGGCGAAACCGCCCCGCCGGGCGCAGGGCGCGACCGCGAGGTCCGATCAAGACCCGGTAGCGGCCGTCCTCGGCGACTCGGCCGCCTTCCGCGATCCCTTCCCAGAGCTGTAGGTGTGAGCGGGCCGGGCGGCGCCGCACGAAGAGCCGGCGCACGACCCGCCCGCTACCGGCCTTGACGATCCGAATCTCCAGCCGCAGCGCCTGCTCAGCCTCGAAGCGGTACCGAATCCGCACCGCTCCGCCGTCGAAGAACGCCTTCTTGGGGATGAACTGAAGCGGCGAGCAGCCGGAATTCAGGCTCGGAGGCGGGTGCGGACGCAATGGCGAGACTCACAGCCGGAGCGATGAGGAGGCCGGCAATCAGTCCGGCAGTGGCAGATGGAGCGGCCCAGGATTCGACCGGCAGGGCGGACGCGGGAGCGAGGGCCTGTCCATATCTGATTCCCCAGGCCCTCGCGGGAGCGGAGCACCTGCCGGAGTTGTTAGTGGTGCTCGATCACGCGGTCGATGATCGAGTACTCCTTCGCCTCTTCCGAGCTCATGAAGTAGTCGCGCTCGGTGTCCTTGGCGACCTTCTCCAGGGGCTGCTTCGTGTGCTTGGCGATGATCTCGTCCAGCCGCCGGCGCACGTCGATGATCTCCTTCGCGTGGATCTCGATGTCGGTCGCCTGGCCGGAGAAACCGCCCGAGACCTGGTGGATGAGGATCTTCGAGTTCGGGGTCGCCATCCGCTTGCCTTCGGCTCCGCCGGCCAGCAGCAGCGCTCCCATGCTCATCGCCACGCCGACGCAGATCGTCTGAACGTCGGGCTTGATGTATTGCATCGTGTCGTAGATCGCCAGCCCGGCGTAGACGGAGCCGCCCGGCGAGTTGACATAGATCGAGATGTCCTTCTCGGGATCCTCGGACTCGAGGTGGATCAGCTGGGCGACGATCAGGTTGGCGATGTCCTCCGTCACCGGGGTGCCGAGGAAGATGATTCGCTCGTTGAGCAGCCGCGAGTAGATGTCGAAGGCACGCTCACCGCGCGAGGTTTGCTCGACCACCATGGGGACTAACGGGCTCACGGTGGGCGAGTCTATAGAAGGGGTCCGGTCGCTAATTCGTCCGCTTCTGCGCTGCGATGTTTCGGGCCTCAGGTGGCGGGAATATGACTCCTGGAGGCGCCCCAGCGGGTGCCCCTGATGCTTACCGCACAGGCGGCGCCGCCCACTCGCCCCGGGCGGCGTCGCACTTGCGGCTCTAGAATCGGTGCGTGGCCTCCGATGCCACCACGCGTTTCGCGACCTGCCCGCTCTGCGAGGCGACCTGCGGGCTCGAGTTCACCGTCGCCGGCGACCGGGTAACGAAGATTCGCGGCGATACAGCGGATGTCTTCAGCCGCGGCTTCATCTGCCCCAAAGGCGCCAGCCTCGCCGCCCTCGATTCCGACTCCGACCGGGTGCGGACGCCGCTGATCAAGCGCGGCGAAGGCTTCGAGGAGGCGACCTGGGACGAGGCCTTCGCGGTGATCGAGGAGCGCCTGCCGCGGCTGCTGGAGCGCGACGGTCGCGACGCGGTCGCCGTCTACGTCGGCAACCCGGCAGCGCACAACTTCTCCAGCATCCTCTACGGGCGCGTTCTGCTGAAGGCGCTGGGGACGAAGAACATCTACACCGCCAGCACCGTCGACCAGATGCCCAAGCAGGTCGCGGCGGGGCACATGTTCGGCGCCGCGCTCACCGTTCCCGTCCCCGACATCGACCGCACCGAGTACCTGCTGATCCTCGGCGCCAACCCGCTGCACTCCAACGGCAGCCTGCTGACGGCGCCCAACATGCGCGGGCGGTTGCGGGCGCTTCGAGAGCGGGGCGGCAAAGTCGTGGTGATCGATCCTCGCCACACCCGCACCGCGGAGGAGGCCGATCGGCACCACTTCATCCGCCCCGGCACCGACGCGCTGCTGCTGTTCGCGATCGTCAACGTCCTCTTCGCTGAGGGCTTGGTCGATCCGGGGACCCTGGCCGGGCAGATCAACGGGCTCGACGAGGTCGGCGAGCTGTCCGCGCCCTTCACGCCCGAGGCCGTCGCCGACCCGACCGGCATCTCCGCCGGCGAGATCCGCACCATGGCGCGCGAGCTGGCCGGCGCCGGGCGGGCCGCGGTCTACGGACGGATCGGTACCTGCACGCAGGAGTTCGGCACCCTGGCCAGCTGGCTCGTCGACGTCGTCAACGCGCTGACCGGAAACCTCGACCGGGTGGGGGGCGCGATGTTCACTCGTGCCGCCGCCGGCCAGACCAGCTCCAACGGCGTTCCGGGCACGGGACGTGGTTATAACCCCGGTCGCTGGGCGAGTCGCGTCCGCGGTCTCCCGGAGGCGTTCGGCGAGCTACCGGTGGCGGCGCTGGCGGAGGAGATCGAGACCCCCGGCGAGGGCCAGGTTCGGGCCCTGTTGACGCTGGCCGGCAACCCGGCGGTATCGACCCCCGACAGCGCCCGTCTCGACAAGGCCCTGGCCGCGCTGGAATTCATGGTCTCGATCGACGTCTACGTCAACGAGACGACCCGGCACGCTGACGTGATCCTGCCGGGTACCTCCCCCCTGCGCCGCTCCCACTACGACGTCGCCCTCTACCAGCTGGCGGTTCGAAACGTGGCCAACTACTCGACCCCGGTGCTGGAGCCCGATCCCGCCGTGCCCGACGAGTGGCGAACGATCCTGCGCCTGACCGGGCTGGTCACCGGACAGGGTGCCGACGCAGACGTCGAGGCGATCGACGACTTCGTCGCCGGCGAGGCGGTCCGCCGAGAGCTGGGGACCGACGGATCGCGACTGGCGGGTCGCGATGCGGGCGAGATCGCAGCGGCGCTCGCGGAGCGAAGCGGCCCGGAGCGGCTTCTCGACCTGCTGCTGCGGGCAGGGCCCTACGGCGACCGCTTCGGCGAGGACCCCGGCGGGCTGACCCTGGCGCGGCTGGAGGCGGAGCCGCACGGCGTCGACCTCGGGCCGCTGGAGCCGAGGCTGCCCGACGCACTACGCACCCCGAGCGGCCGGATCGAGCTTGCCCCCGAGCCGATCGTCGCCGACGTCACCCGTTTGCGCGCCGCGCTGGATCGCCGAACGAACGGGCAGATCGTCCTGGTCGGGCGGCGTCACCTGCGCTCGAACAATTCCTGGATGCACAACGTCGCCGGCCTGGTCAGCGGGCCCGAGCGCTGCACCGCCCACGTCCACCCCAGCGATGCCGGGCGCCTCGGACTGACCGACGGAGAGCCGGCCCGGGTCTCCTCGAGCGCCGGCGAGATCGAGATCCCGGTCGAGGTCACCGACGCGGTCATGCCCGGCGTCGTCAGCATCCCCCACGGCTGGGGTCACGACGGCGACGGCGTCGAGCTCAGCGTCGCCCGCGAGCACGCCGGGTCCAATTCCAACATCCTCGCCCGCTCGGATCTGATCGATCCGCTGTCGGGCAACGCGGTCCTGAACGGGATCCCGGTCGAGCTGGCGCCGGTGCGCGAGCCCGCGCGCGCCTAAGCGAAGCCGCTGACCCACCGAACGTCCCGCAGCATCCCGCAGAGCGGATAGTCCGGGACGTTCGAGAGATGGTGTCGTGCGACGCGGCCGATCAATCGCCGGAGCCCGGGGTCCAGAGGCCGCCGGCCGTCTCGCGTTCCTTCTCCGGGGTCCAGAGCTTCTCCCGCGCCTCGGCCTGGGCGACCGGGATCGGCTCCGCGGTCTCGACCAGCAGGTCGATCGCCTTGCGGACCCGCAGGTCCTCGCGGATCAGCGCCTCGCGCCCGTTGCGGCGCAATCGCTCCAGCAGCTTCTGCGGGGTCGTCCGCTCGTGCTCGGCGGTGTGCTCGAGAGCCTCGACCAGCTCCTCGTCGGAGACCTCGATCCCCTCCGCGTCGGCGATCGCGTTCAGCACCGCCTCTCGCTTCAGCTCCTGCTCGGCGTCGGGCTTTGACTCCTCGATCACCTCCTCGCGCGACTTCCCCTGCATCTGCAGGTAGGTGTTGGGGTCGATGCCGCGCCCGGCCAGCTGCCGCTCGACCCGCTCCCAGCGCTCGGTCGCGCGGGCATCGACGATCTCGGGCGGCAGCTCGACGGTGGCGCCGGCCACCGCGGCGTCGATCGCGGCGACCCGGAAGTCCTGCTCGATCCGGTTCCCGGCGGCGAGCGCCAGCTTCGAGGCGATGTCCTCGCGTAGCTCGGCCAGCGTGTCGAACTCCGAGACCTCGGCCGCGAAGTCGTCGTCGGGGTCGGGCAGGACTTTCTCGCGCACCTCCTTCACCGAGACCGCGAAGCTGGCCTTCCGGCCGGCCAGGTGCTCGGCGTGGTACTGGGAGGGAAACTCGACCTCGACCTGGCGGTCCTGCCCCGCCTCGGCGCCGGCGAGCTGCTCCTCGAAGCCTTCGATCAGCTGGTCTGCTCCCAGCTCCAGCAGGTAATCGTGCGCCTCGCCGCCCTCGAAAGGCTCACCGTCGATCGCTCCCTCGAAGTCGATCAGCAGCGCGTCGCCGTCGGCGGCGGGACGCTGGACCGGCTCCAGGCGCGCGATCGCGGCCCGCATCCGCTCCAGCTCCCGGTCGACCACGTCCGCCGGCACATCGGCCTCGGGCCGGCCGACCTCGAGGCCCTTGTAGTCGCCGAGCTGCGCCGCCGGGCGAACGCCGACCTCGAACTTGAAGCCGAGCGGCTCGCCCTCCGCCTCGGGCACCGACGTGACCTCGATGTCGGGGTCCCCGACCGGATTGACGCCGGAGTCGAACAGGGCCCGCTCGTACCACTCCGGCAGCGAGTCACGGACCGCCTGCTCGAGCACCGCACCCCGACCGAGTCGCTGGATCACCAGCGACGGCGGCGCCTTGCCCTTGCGAAAGCCGGGCAGCCGCATCTCGCGCGCCAGCCCTCTGGCGGCACGCTGGAGATGGCGATCGACCTCCTCGGCGGGCACCTCCACCTCGACCCGGGCGCGCGAATCCGGCAGCTCGGTGACGCTTGTCCTCATCGGCGGCTGACCCTAGAGGAACGGCTGCCGAGCCCGCGGCGCAGGGCGGCGGCGAAGTCGATCGCGAACGCTGCGGCGCGGCCGAGCGGCCCGGTGACGAGCCAGGAGAGAAAGCGGTCAGTTCTCGTTCGCATAGCCCAAGAAGGAGGCGTCGATCAGCCATTCCACCGGCGCCCGGTCGTCGGTGTAGACCTCGCCGCCGGGCAGCCGCGGCTCGAGCGCCAGCGCAGCCTCCGTGGCGGGCACCCGCAATGGCTCGGGCAGCCGCGCGATCCGCCTATCGAGCCGCGCGGCCGAGAGCGGAGCGGCGCTCGCGACCAGGAGCGTGTTCGTGTCCTCGATCGGATGCCGCAGGACGGTCTGGAAGACCTCCGACATCGTTCGCCCGAGCACCGTCTCGAGGTCGTCGTTTTCCTCCGGATGACCGGCGTTGACGATCACGACGCCGCCGGGAGCGAGACGCTCGCGGGCCAGCTCGAAGAACTCCTCGGTGGCCAGGTAGAAGGGGATGTAGGGCTGGCGGTATGCGTCGACCATGATCACGTCATAGCCGCCGTCGGAGCGCTCCAGGAACGGCCGTGCGTCCTCGTCGAACTCCTCCATGCGGCGGTTGGAGAGGTCGAAGTACCGGCGCCCGATCTCGAACAGCTCGCCGTCGATCTCGACCGCATCGACCGTGGTGCGCGGGAAGAAGCGACCGTAGGCCCGGGCCACCGTTCCGGCCGCGTTGCCGAGCATCGCGATCGAGCGCGGCGGTCGCTGCAGGGCCGCGAACGGCAAGACCAGGTAGCCGTCCCAGACGTCGCCGGTCAGGTACTCGCCGGGCCGGTAGAGCGAATGCACGGCCTGCCCCTCGTTGAGCTCCAGGACCCGGTCGCCGTCGGACTGCTCGACGACCCGCACATACTGGTGGTCGGTCTCGCGCTCGTGAATGACCCGGCCGGTGTCGGCGGCCTTGATCGTCCCGACCGGCATCGCGAAGACCCCCGCCAGCGCCGCCGGAGCGAGGACGTAGCGCCAACCGAGTCCCGCCGTCGCCACCAGCGCCAGCGCCAGCGCGAAGGCGATGAACGTCCGCTGGGTGCCGATGAATGGGATCAGCAGCAGCGCCGAGATCATCGTCCCGAACAGCGAGCCGGCGGTCGAAAGCGCGTAGAGCCGGCCGGCGACCTCGCCCGAGTGAGCGACGTCGCCTAGTGAGATCCGGATCGCCCACGGCGAGGCGGCTCCGAGCAGCATCACCGGCACCGCGACCAGGACCAGGACGCCGAACAGCGAGCCCAGGAAGCCGCCGACGGAGATCTCGTCGAAGGCGTCGACCGAGAAGCTCAGGAACGGCTGTGCGGCGAAGGGGATCAGCGCGATCAGCGCCGAGGCGACCAGGACAAGGATGCAGAGCCCGCGCAGATGAGCGTGGCGGTCCGCGTAGCGGCCGCCGAGCCAGTAGCCGACCGACAGCGCGACCAGCACCACCCCGATCGTGTTCGCCCAGACGATCGTCGAGGCCCCGAAGTACGGGGCCAGCAGACGCGCCGCGGAGATCTCGGCACCAAGGCTCGCCGATCCGACCACGAAGACGAGGATCGAGAGATAGCGGTTACGCCTCGTGGCGCTGACCGTCTCCACCCCCTCCGGCCAGGCGCTCCTCGAGCCGGGCGCCGCGCCCCGCGGCCGCAGCCCTGCCGGCCCGCGCTTCGTCCAGCGCCACCCCACGGCTGGCAGCGAGGTCGAGCAACCGCTGCTTCTCGGCGCCCTGCGCGGCGCTGCGGAAGAACAGCCAGGCGAAGACCCCGAGCGCCACGAAGGTCCCCTCGATCATCATGATCGCCCCTGCCGTCGATTGGTCGGCGAGGGGCGAGATCTCCCAGTAGGCCTCGCCGTCCTCGTAGATCGGGTAGAGGACGGTCCCCGACCACATCAGCACATTGCCGAGGATCGCCCCCGCAAAGCGAACCCCGACCGCGTAGCCGAGCCGCCAGCCGTTGCCGAACCACTGCGGCACCGGCAGCGGCCCGACCAGCGGCATCCACATCAGGCAGCCGAAGAAGATGAACAGCGTGTGCTCGAGCGCGTGCACGGGCGCCGTCCCGAAGGCCTCCTGATAGAGGGCCGGGATGTGCCACAGGTACAGGTTGGCCGCCCAGAGCGGAAAGGCGACGGCGGGATGGGCGAGGACGCGCAGCGGGGCCAGGCCCCGGATCGCCAGGACCGGCTGCAGCAGCGGCCCGGTCAGCCCCAGCACCAACAGCAGGGCCGCGACGTCGGCGATCAACAGGTGCTCGACCATGTGGGCGCTGACCAGTTCCTCCGACATGTGCCCGATCGGCGAGAACAGGGCGACGCCGATCAGCACCAGTCCGGACGCGAAGCAGGCTCCCCGCCAGCTCGGCACCGGCCGGCCCTGGGCGGCGAGAGTCGAGGTCCGCTTCGCGTAAAGCAGCGCCACGAGCACAAGCGGGACAAGCTCCAGGAAGGCGAACGTCGGGGCGGCGTGGGCGAGCGGCAGGACCACCGATCAAGCGTACGCAGGTGAAGTGGTCTGGGCCGGCGCGGTGCTAGATCCAGCGGGCGCGGCGCAGGAGCGTGAACAGCAGGGCGACGAGGAGCGCCATCGCCAGCAGGGTCAGCGGGTAGCCGAGCTCGGAGTCGAGCTCGGGCATGTGCTCGAAGTTCATCCCGTAGACGCTGGCGATGAAGGTCGGCACCGCGATCAGCGCCGCGTAGCCGGAGATCCTCTTCACGACCTCGTTCTGGTTGACGCTGACCAGGGCCAGGTTCGCCTCCAGGACCGAGGTCAGCAGCTCGCGCTGCGAGTTGACCATCTCGTCGACGCGCTTGGCGTGGTCGGAGACATCGCGCAGGTAGCGGCGCAGCTGCTCGTCCAGTTGCGGGAAGGCCCCCCGCTGGATCGACTCCAGCGGCGCCAGGAGCGGAAAGATCGCGCGATGGAACTCGATCACCTCCCGTTTGAGGAAGTAGATCCGCTCGGTCGGGGCGTCGGTCTCCGGCGCGAACACGGCCGCCTCGACCTCCTGGATGTCGTCGTCGATCCCCTCCACGACCGGCGTGTAGTCGTCGACGACCTGGTCGAGGATCGCCCAGACGACTGCCGCCGGTCCTTCCTTGAGCAGGTCGCGGCGCTCCTGCAGCCGCCGCCGCGCGCCGCGCAGCCCGCTGCCCTCGCCGTGGCGAACGTGGACCACGTAGCCGGGGCCGACGAAGATGTCGATCTCGCCGAAATGGACGGTCTCGGACTCGTCGTGGTAGCGGGCGGTCTTGAGGACGATGAAGAAGGAGTCCTCGTAGTCCTCGAGCTTCGGCCGCTGGTGGGCACGGGAAGCGTCCTCGACGGCCAGCTCGTGGAGGCCGAACAGCGCCGCCACCTGTCGCATCTCCTCGATCTCGGGCTCGAGCAGGCCGACCCAGACGAACTCGCCCGGCTCGCCGGAGACGCAGGCGGCGGCGTCCTCGAGCGGGATCGGGCCCTCGTGCTGGCGCTGGCCCGCCTTGTAGTGGGCGCAATCGACGATCATCGCGTGCTTTTTCCGCTCCCCAAAGCCCCTTCCTGCCCCCGCAAGCGGCTCGCCGTGGTTTCTCGGCCCGGTTTCGGGGCATTGCTAGGTTGGGCCCGAGAAGCCACCGAAAGGACCGACGCGATGAGCGAGCTGACCGTTGGCGAGGGGATCCTCGCCGATGAGAACGAGGAGAAGCGCGAGCAGATCATCGCGCTGCTGACGAAGTCCTACTGGATGGAGATCGAGACCGTGATGAGCTACATCGCCAACTCGGTCAACCCCGACGGCGTCCGCGCCCAGGAGATCATCGAATCGCTGAAGCAGGACATCACCGAGGAGCTCGGCCACGCGCAGCAGTTCGCCGACCGGATCAAGGAGCTCTACGGCGTCGTCCCCGGGTCGCTCGACTTCGCGGCCGAACAGGACTTCTTGCAGCCGCCCTCCCAGCAGACCGACATCGTGCATGTGATCAAGGGCGTGATCGCCGCCGAGACCGGGGCGATCGAGCACTACACCCGGGTCGTCGAGGAGACCGAGGGCATCGACCCGGTCACCCAGGACATGGTGATCGACATCCTCCGCGACGAGCAGGGCCACCGCCGGCTGTTCGAAGGGTTCCTGCGCGAGTACGCGGCCGAGGGACTGGCCTGAGGCCGCAGCGCTGAGCGAGTTCCCGCCGATAGGCAGCTACGGCTTCCTGTCGGATTGCCACACCAGCGCCCTCGTCTCCAACGACGGGGCGATCGAGTGGCTTTGCGTCCCCCGCTTCGACTCGCCCAGCGCCTTCGCTGCCCTGCTCGACCGCGACGCCGGGCATTTCCGCTTCGGGCCGGCGGGCGTCGTCGTCCCGATCAGCCGCCGCTACGAGCCCGGAACGCTGATCGTCGAGACCACCTGGGTCACGCCCACCGGCTGGGTCGTCGTCCTCGATGCGCTGACGATCGGCGAATGGCAACACCAGGAGGGCGCGGGCTCGCGGCCGCAGGTCGAGCACGAGTCCGACGGCTCGCTGTTGCGGATCGCGACCTGCGTCGACGGTGAGGTGGAGCTGGAGATGGAGTGCCTGCCGCGCTTCGCGTACGGGAGCGAGGGCGCGAGCTGGAGCGGCGGCGAGCTCGGCGAGGCCGTGGCCGCCGACGGCACGGTGCGCCTGGCCCTGACGACCGACATGGACCTCTCGCTCTCCGGCGGCGCCGCGCGCGGCCGGGTCAGCCTGCGAGAGGACGAGGTCAGCTTCTGCTCGATCACCTGGCAGAGGGGCGACCTGGGTGGGCCGCGGAGCGCGCCCGAGGCCCTGGAGCGGATGGAGTCGACCCGTGAGTTCTGGCGCCACTGGCTGCGCCACGGCGCCTTTCCCGACCACCCATGGCGGGTCCACCTGCAGCGGTCGGCGCTGGTCCTCAAAGGCCTCACCTACGCGCCGACGGGCGCCATCGTCGCGGCCCCGACCACCTCACTCCCCGAGACGCCGGGAGGGGAGCGCAACTGGGATTACCGCTACTGCTGGATCCGCGACTCGACCTTCAGCCTCTGGGCGATGCACACGCTCGGATTCGACGAGGAGGCAGCCCATTTCATCCGCTTCATCGCCGGCATCGGCATGCAGGACCCCGAGTTGCAGATCATGTACGGGATCGGCGGCGAGAAGGAGCTGCCCGAGCGGACCCTCGATCACCTCTCCGGCTACGAGGGCTCGCGGCCGGTGCGGATCGGCAATGGCGCCGCCAAGCAGCGCCAGAACGACGTCTGGGGCGCGCTGCTGGACTCGATCTACCTGCACGCGAAGGCGATCCAGGAGCTCCCGGAGCCCTACTGGGAGCTGATCGAGGCCCAGGTCGAGGCCGCGATCGAGGCCTGGCCGCATCCCGACCAGGGGATATGGGAGGCACGCGGTGAACCCAAGCACTACGTCTCCTCGAAGCTGATGATCTGGGTCGCGGTCGATCGCGGCCGCCGGCTGGCGAAGGCGCGTGGCGAGACCGCGCTGAGCGAACGCTGGGACGCGACCGCTACCGAGGTCCGCGCCGAGGTCCTGGAGCGCGGCGTCCGGGACGGCGTCTTCCGCCAGCACTACGACACCGACGCCCTCGACGCCTCGACGCTGCTGATCCCGCTGCTGCGTTTCCTGCCCCCCGGCGATCGGCGGGTGCGGGCGACGGTGATGGCGATCGCCGAGGACCTCAGCCAGGATGGGCTCGTCCTCCGCTACCTCGTGGAGGAGACCGACGACGGCCTCGAGGGCGAGGAGGGAACCTTCCTGATCTGCTCCTTCTGGCTCGTCTCCGCCCTCTCCGAGATCGGCGAGCGCCGCCACGCCCGCCAGCTCTGCGAGCGCCTGCTCGCGCTCGCCGGCCCGCTCGACCTCTACGCCGAGGAGCTGGACCCGAAGACGAACCGCCACCTCGGCAACTTCCCGCAGGCCTTCACCCACCTGGCCCTGATCAACGCGATCTCGCACGTGATCGCCGACGAGCGGCGCGACCGCAAGGACGGGGTCACCGCCGTGTTCAGCGAGCTGCGCGGCGCGGGTGGGGACGGCCGGTAGATGCGGGGCCCGGATTCGCCGAGAGGACGTTTCGTACCCCTATAGGAGCCTCAAGCGTCCTCTCGACGGCTATAACCCCGTTCGATGCGCCGCTCTTACGTGAAAGCCGGATCGCGAGTGGCTGCGATTTGCTTGGCGATGACGGCGCTGGCCGCGATCGCCTCGGCGATCGACGACTCAGGAGCGCCGTGTCGGCCCCTACCCCGGCCTCGGTGGCTGCCCGGTCTTCCCGGATCCTCCCCGATCGCTTCCGGCGACCGCACCGTCGCTGCCCAACCAGGCGGCCTGGAACCAGGACGTCTCCCGGGCCCCGGTGGCCCCGAACTCGGCCGCGATCACCGCCTACATCAACACCCAGGGCGGAAACTTCCTGCACCCCGACTTCGGCTCGCCGCGGGCCTACGGATTTCCGTATGCGGTCGTCGGCCGCAACCAGCGCCGGTTGCCGATCAACTACACGGCCTTCGGCTCCGAGAGCGACCGCGGCCCGTTCCCGATCCCGGCCGGCGCCCCCGTCGAGGGCGGCCAGCGAAGCGACGGCGACCGCCATGTGCTCGTCGTCGACCGTGCTCGCTGCGTCCTCTACGAGCTCTACCGGGCCTTCTTCGTCGGACGCGGGCGCGACCACTGGAACGCCGACTCGGGGGTGAGCTGGAATCTGCGCTCCAACGCTCTGCGGCGCGACGGCTACACCTCCGCCGACGCCGCCGGGCTGGCGGTCTTCCCGGGCCTGGTCCGTCTCGACGAGGTCAAGCGAGGGCGCATCGACCACGCGATCCGCGTCACCTTCGAGTCGACTCGCGACGCCTGGATCCATCCCGCCTCCCACTGCGCCGGCGACACCTCGAGCGCCAATGCGCCGCCGATGGGCCTGCGACTGCGGCTGCGCTCCGGATATGACCTCGGGCGCTTCAGCGGCGCCGCGAAGGTGATCGCCCGAGCGCTGAAGCGTTACGGCTTCATCGTCGCCGACAACGGCTCCAACTGGTTCTTCAGCGGCAGCAGCGACCGCCGCTGGCGCGACGAGAACCTCAATCAGCTGAAGCGGATTCCCGGCTCCGCGTTCGAGGTCGTGCGCAGCGCCGCCCGGGTGCACGTCTGCTGAGCAACTCGTGGACCGGCGCCAGATCGCAGACGCCGAGCCGGTCGCCTCGTGGCCGGCTGTGGCGCTCGGCGCCGCGGTCGCGGTCGCCTTGGTCTCGGGGCTGCTGGCGAGCGCGTCGGGCCCGCCTTACCTCAGCCTCTCGTCGCTGAACGGGTGGATCGCGGTCTTCGCGGCGGCGAGCTTCGCGGCGCTGTTCGCAGTCCCCTTCGCCGTCAACCGCTTCCTCGTCGCCCGCCAGCCCGCGCGGGCCGAGGCCTGGGAGCCGGCGATGCTGGTCTGGGGCACGGTTGCGCTGTCGGCGCTCGCGGCCGGGGTGCTGCTGATCTGGGGCGGCGGCTTCTCGCCGGCCGACTCGCTTGCCGACGCGATCGGGCTGCTGCTGGCGATCGAGGCCGGCCTGGTCGTGCTGGCGCTGGGTACCTGGCTCGCCGCAGGCTAGAGGAACAGCGACGCCGGCCCGATCCCTCGGGCCGGCGCGCAAACCTCTCCTCGTCCGCCTAGGCCCGTCTGGTGCCGCCGCGCAGGCGCGGCAGGATGAGCAGCACGAGGCCGATCAGGATCAAGATGATCCCCAATGCGTAATGCACGAGGATCGCAAGCACGATCCCGATGATTATCAACAGCAGTGATAGCTCCATGGCGGAAAACGTACCCAGCGCGTCGGGCGGTGAAACCGCACCTCGCCGCGGGGCCGGGCTCAGGCGGTCGCGGCGACTAACGCGCCGAAACGCGCGCTGCCGCAGTTACCTAGGCGGTGGTCTCCGGCTCGGCTTCGCGGGGTAGGCGCCGCTCCATCGATGCCGAGAGGGTGGATGGCCACCAGACCTTCGGCCCGATGTCGAAGACCAGCGCCGGGACCAGGACGGAGCGAACCAGGAACGTGTCGAGGAGGACCCCGAAGGCGATCGTGAAGCCGATCTCGGTCAAGAAGACGAGCGGTAGCGAGGCGAGGACGCTGAACGTCCCGGCGAGGACGATCCCGGCCGAGGTGATCACCCCGCCGGTGACCGCGAGCCCACGCACCATTCCCGGTCTTGTCCCGTAGCGCTGCGCCTCCTCGCGCACCCGCGCCATCAGGAAGATGTTGTAGTCGATGCCCAGCGCGACGAGGAACACGAACGCGTAGAGCGGCAGCGACGGGTCGGAGCCGGGGAAGTCGAAGACGAAGTCGAAGAAGAAGGCGCCGACGCCCAGGGCGGCGACGAAGGACAGCACCACGGTTGCGATCAGGATGACCGGCAACAACAGCGCCCGCAGCAGCAGCGCCAGGACCAGGAATACGACCAGCAGCACCAGCGGGACGATGACCAGGTTGTCGCGCTCGGCCGCTTCGCGCAGATCGTGCT
Organism: uncultured Actinomycetes bacterium; assembly: GCA_963793785.1. Lineage (GTDB taxonomy): Bacteria > Actinomycetota > Thermoleophilia > Solirubrobacterales > 70-9 > CAWCBH01. Next base: position 797,764 of record CAWCBH010000003.1, on the reverse strand, counting down.
CTTCGGCCGTCGGGCCCCCGATCAGGACATCCTCGCCGCCTGCTTGCCGAGCCGCCTGGCGCAGGTCAGGAATCTCCCCGAACGCCTCCCGCGAGTAGGGGTCGATGCTCAGGATGAGGTCGAAGCGGGCGCCGGGTTGGCCGGTTTCGACCGGCCCCACCGTCGCCACCTCCTCGCGGGCCAGGAGCACCTCACGCACCCGGTCAGCGACCAGCGGGTTCGGCACCACGACGGTGTTCGGCGCGTTGGCGCCGGCCGGGAAGGCACGGGAGACGAGCTCCTGGCCGCGGGTCGAGCTCTCTTCGTCACGGAACTGGTTGCCGGTCGTGAGGTTGGTGCTGAAGAAGACGAGCCCGACGCAGAGGACCGCCAGCAGGGCGGTGGAGCCGATCCAGACCGGCCGCGGCCGGGCGCCGACCCGGTCGGCGATCCGCCGCCAGACACCGTGCGTCTCGTCGGCTCCGGTGTCGCCGAGATGCGGGACCCGGGGCCAGAAGGCACGCCGGCCGCAGATCGCCAGCAGCGCCGGCAGCAGCGTGCACATCACGAGCATCGCCAGGCCGATGCCCATCGCCCCGATCAGTGCCAGGCCGGCGGTTCCGTTCACCTGCGCCAGCGAGAGGCAGAGCAGCGCCGCCATCACCGTCGCAGCCGAGGCAACGACGGGCGGTCCGGCGGTCCGCATCGCAGTCGCGATCGCCGCGTGGCGGTCCTCCTGGCGGCGCAGCTCCTCTCGGTAGCGGGCGACGATCAGCAGCGCGTAGTCGGTGCCGGCGCCGAACACGAGGACGGTGAGGATCGCCGAGCTCTGCCCGGTGACCGTCGTGCCCAGCTCTGAGAGCAGGTAGCCGAGCCCGCGCGAGCTGACCTCGGCGACGATCACCGAGAAGAACGGGATCAGCCAGAAGATCGGGCTGCGGTAGATGAGGATCAAGAGGACGAAGACGAGCAGCGCCGTTGCGGCGACCAAAGTGCCGTTGATCGAGTCGAAGACGTCGATCGCGTCGGAGGCGAACCCGGCCGGGCCGGTCACCTCGACCTTCAGGCCCTGCGGCGCCCCTTCGATCGCCTCGCGCACGTTGTCGATGTCGCGGGTGACGATCTCACCCTCGCCGGTGGTCTGGAAGGGGACGACGTTCAGCGCCGTGGTGCGGTCGCGGGAGACGATCGGCGGGGGCGGGCGGCCGGCTGTGGCGGCCTCCTCCAGCTCGGCGCGGTCGGCGCCGATCCGCGCTCGGTCGGCGGCGGTGAGGCCGCCGTCGCGGCGGTAGACGACGACCGCCGCGAACCGCTCGCCGGACTGGAAATCCTCGATCTTCTCGATCACCTCGACCGACTCGGCGCCGCCGGGCAGGTAGTCGACGGTGCGGTTGCGCTCGGCGTCGGAGTAGCGGTCGAAGATGTTGACCGCGTTGAGGCCGAAGAAGATCGCCAGCCAGGCTCCGGCGACAAGCCACTTCGCCCGCCGGGTCCCCGAAAAGGTCAGCGCCGCCCGCACCGCGACACTTCTAGCAGCCCTCCTCTTTTATCTTCCCTTCCTCTTTCTCTCTTTTCCTTTTTGCTATCTACTTTTATCGTCCTGTCTCCGCCACTCCATCTCCATCATCCGCTCTGTCGCTGAGGTCGAGCCTAGCGCATCTAGGAATGCCTCAGTGACGCAGCCTCGTCGAGCGGGCCCAATCGCGGATCTACGATCAGGCGCAACCGGGCGCGTCCGTGCTCGGTCTCTTCCTCGATCACTGATAGTCGGTCGGCTGCCCCCCACTCGGGCCGGAGCTCCTCCTCGAGGACGCGAGCTACGTCCGCGTCGAGGACGTCGCCCCTCGGCGTGAGCTTCTCGAAGCTCGAGATGGTGTGCAGGTGCGTCCGGTAGCCGAGACGTTCGAGCGGACAACCGCAGCTTCGCTCCTCGAGGGCCGCCTCGTCGCCCATCGAGACGTTGATCATCACGAAGGCGAAGCAGGGTGAAGCGACGAGAGGAGATCGCGTTGCCGGGGACCCGTGCGACGACCGACCGGCTCCGGGGCCTGGATCACTGCCTGCATGTCCTCGAGCAGGTGACGTCGTCGGCAGCCGTCGGCGCCAGACAGCCGTAGCCCCGGCCCAACCTCCATGCGTCCCGTAGCGCGGCAATGCATTCGCGCCCGAGCGTCGAATCGCCGCCAGCCGGGCGCTGGTGATCGGCTCTCCGCCGATCAGGAGCCGGGCGCCCTCCAGGTCCGTGTCGCTGTCGGCTGCCGCCTGGCTGAGCCGCACCGCCGAGCTTGGGAAGGTGAACAGGAACGGCGTGTCGCCGCTGCTCTTGACGCGGGCCATCCAGTGGCGATCGGGCCAGGGTCGTCGAGCGAGACGTGCTGCGGGCGCGGCAACGGACACCTGCCGCACGGGCGCCCAACGGGTTCCGCGCTCGCTCCAGCGGTAAGCGATCCAGCTCCGGCGCCGCCGGATCGACCTGGGAGAACCAGCGCTCCGGCCTGGCCCCGAAGCTGGGAACTTGAGCAGACGGACCGGCGCCGGCGCCCGGGTCTCCCAGAGCGCCTTGCGCCACCCGTCGTCGCCCCACGCATCGGCAGGAGTCGGGTGCTGACGCCGCAAGCGCGGACGAAGCGAGGTCCATCAGGACCGGGGTCCCCGGGCTCCGGCTGCCACCGCTGCGTACCGCAAGGTGAACTTGGACAGCGGATTGCGTACGAGGTCGGTGTGGATGTCCAGCGTCGTCGAGCCGCGCTTTATCTCGCAGCGGCCCTTGAACTCGTCGACAGTCAGGTACACCCCTCGGCTGGCGAGACGCCGAGCGTCTCGATCGAGGCCTTCCGCTTCGACCAACCGCTCGAGATCGCCGTACTCGCACCCGGCAAGTTCCAGCAAGCGGCGGTAGGGGCTGGGCTCGTGGCCATAGACCGCCCGGCGCACGTCGCCAGGAAGGTCGGCTCCCGAGCCTCGCGGCGGCGCGACTGGATCGCGTACGCCTCCCGGAGCCCGGTCGGACGGCGAAGAAACGAGGGCGCCCGGCGATGAACCGCGCCGCCAGTACGGCGTATGCGAGCGGCTGACGCGGCGACCATCCCGTTCCGGCACGGCTCGACGTCACGGACGACGGTCGGTCAAGGCTCCGGGTCGATGCCCCCGAGCCTTCGCGCTCCGCCCGTTCCGCGAACTCGATCACCTCCGGTGGCGCCTGCACCAACTCGATGAGCACTCCCTCGCCGCCGGCCTTGGGGTCGATGAAGTGACGTCGTAGCCGGCGGCGCCACGGCGAATGCCACGCACCGTGAAGCTGATGCCGTCCTCCTCGGCGATCCGACGGCGGCTTCGAGGTCATCGACCCAAAGACCGATGTGGTTGAGGGCAGGCCGGTGGCGCGTGGACTGCGCTCGGGTCGATCGGTTCGAGGAGGTTGAGGTCGACGCCGAGGCCCTGCTCCGATCTGGGCTATCTCGCCGTCGACATTCTCCGTCTCGTTTCTGAACTCGCTGGTCTGGACGAGGCCGAGAGTGTCGACCCAGAGATCGGTGGAGCGCTCCGCGATCGAGGCCGCCGATGGCGATCTGCTGCACGCCGAGCACACGAAACCGACGTTCCGCGAATTCATTCCCGGGCTCTCACTCGCATTCGAGGACCATAACCGGAGGGCAGGGACCGATCTGTGTAGGGCGGCGGCTCGCCGGCGAGCTTGAGGCCGACCCGCTGTGTCGTGCGGGCCAACGCAAGCGTGCATTCCAAGTCGCCAGCGACTGTCCGACACAGCTGCGGGGGCCTGCGCCGTATGGGAAGTACGCGTACTTGGGCGCCCCTGCGAGCCCTCCTCGCTGAAGCGCTCGGGGTCTAATCGCTCCGGGTCGGGGAAGTAGGCGGGATCGCGCTGTACCACGTAGGGGGAGACGAACAGCTTCGACCCCGCCCGAATCCGGGTGCCGGTGGGCAGTATGTCGTCCTCTTGGCCACTCGGAAGACCAGCGAGTTCGGCGGCCAGAGGCGCAGCGTCTCCGCCACGGTCATCTCCGCGTAGCGCAAGCTTGACCCGGCGGCGGCATCGGGCGTTCGGCGCCCAGCGCACGGTCCACCTCGGCCCTGAGCCTCGCTTCGAGGTCGCGATTTCGCGACAGCGCGATGAACGTCCAGGTCATCGCCCGTGCGACAGTTTCAAAGCCCGCCAGCAGAAGCGTGAGCGCCTCGTTGCGGACGCGGCGCTGATCAGACGGGGATCGACCACCCCGGTGGTCTCGATCAGCATCGACAGCAGGTCGTCGCTGGTGTCAACCTGATCACGCCGCGCCCTGCAGCAGCCTGTCAACGGTGTCGTCGAAGCGTCTGATCACGCCGCGGCGCCGTGGCGACAGCGCGGCGGGAAGAGCAGCGGGCACGGTGACGAGCGACTCGCGCGCACGATTGATCGAACGGCGCTGGGCAATCACTCCGTCTTCGAGCGCCGCGAGCTCTGGGCCCGACTCGACACCGAAGATCGAGCTGACCAGGTTCCGCCGCGCCAGGCGGGTCATCTCGTCGCCGAGGTCGATCTCGGAGCTTCGGTCCAGCGGTCGACCATCGCATCGACCCCGCGGACAATGACTTCTGTCAACCGTGTGACCAGCTCCCGCTTGAAGACGGCTGCACCCGCCGCCGCTGTGCCGATGCGTCTCGTCAGGCTGTCAAACCCCCTCTCCGAAAGCGCGTCGCCCTGGCACCGGTCGCTCGTCGCTCTTAAGTAGGCAGCCCGTCCCGCCACGAGCACGTGCCTGATTCCTCAGTCGCTTGAGGAGATATCGCGTTCGAATACGAAGCTCGATCACGTCCCCGCGTCGCGCGCAGCTCCAGCAACCGATTCTGTCTCTGCGAAAGCGAACAGTGCCCGACAAGCGGTCCCGCGCTCGACAGGCGACCGGCATGCTCCGGAGTCATCGCGCGCAGCTACTCCGCGCGACAGCCAGAAGTCCCTCGCTCAGATCCCCGACCGCCTGGCTGTTGTGTGAGCTAACTCCGCTTGGAGCTCGAGCCAGCCTTGCCTCCTTGCTCTTGCTGCTCTTTTTGGCAGACGAGCCGCGCGAACGCCCATTGGAGCTGGCGCGGCTGCCGTTGCTCGATCGGCTCGCTTGCTTGCGCTCCGTCTTGCGCTTCACCTCACCATCTTCGATGGTGCCGCGCCAGCCGTCCTCGGCTTCCTCGTTCAGCTCCACGAAGGCCTTGAAGCGGTGCAGGTCGCCGCGAACGGCGCGCTTTGCGAAGCGCCAGCCGCGTCCGGCCTTCTCGACCAGGCTGTCGGGCTCGATGTCGAGCGTGACCTCGATTCGGGTCAAGCGATCGCTGAGCTGATGGAAGGTCACGACGCCGCTATGCGCCAGCCCTTGCGAGACGTCCCACTCGATCCGCTCGTCGGGTCGCTGCTCGAGGATCTCCGCCTCGAAGCGCTTCTTGATCCCCCAGATCTTGCTCTGGAAGGCGACGGTTGCGTCGTCGACCTGGTCGACACTCTCGAATCGGTGCATGAAGTCGGGCCAGTCCTCGAACTGCGTCCACTGGTTGTAGACCGTCTTCAGGGGAGCGGCCACGTCGACTGACTGCTGGATCGGCATCCGCCGTCCGCTGCCGGTGCCTGGGGCGGCACTGCCCTTGCCGGCGCCGGCCTCATCGCCGTCGCCATTGTCGCTTCCGCCAACCAGCTTGCCGAGCGCCCCGCCGACGCCTCCGCTGAGCGCTTTCGGCATCAGCTTCTCCGTTGGCAGATCCTCGGCGGCGCTCTTGGCCTTCTCCTTGGCCTGCTCTCCGAGATCGGAGGCCTTTGAGCCCGCCAGGCTGGCGATTCGCTCGATCACAAAGGGGGCCGCAGCGACCGCAACCCCCGCGGCGATTCCCTTCGGCCCCGAAAGCGGGCTGTCCGATTTTGCGGGACTCAAGTCCTTTGCCGTCTTGCGGGCTTTCTTGGTCATGTCCTTGACGTCTGCCATCTCAACTCTCCATTCCCTTGGGTTCCTACCGTGTACCCGCCACGCTGACCGAGTAACGAGCTAGCCGCGCAAGAGCCGATAGACGACGACCCCCGTGGCGGCACCTGCGACCGCGGCTCCTGCAAGCGCCCGGGGAACCCCGGGTCGCTCGCCTTGGGCGCGCTGCCTGACCCCTTCACCGAATGCCTTCAAGGCCTTAGCCATTGCTCCCACGCTCCTTTCTGCTCGGCTTTGAGCCACCTTCGATGGATTCGGCGATCTCCGCCGCCGCGTACCAATCGACCTCTACGTCGCGGTAGGTGACGCCCGGCTCGACCTCGTCGGGCAGGTTCTTGCGCCGGCTCACCGACCCGGATCGGCTGCGGTCCCCGCCGGGAAAGTCGACCTCGACTTCGGGCTTGCTCTTGAAACGCAGCCGTTTCGCCTTCACCCGAGCGCCGATCTCCACATCTGGGAGCCGCTGGTTCTTCCGGCGCCGCGCCATGCTCACTCCGATCCGGCGGCGCGAACGTCCTTGACCGTCACCCGGCCGTCGGCGCCCGAGCCCTTGACCTCGTCCAGATCGACACCGAGCTCGTCGGCCAGCTCGTAGGCACGGTCGGTGGCATCGTGCTGTTCGGCCTTGCGATGGCGACGGTTCTCGCCGATCTCCTTGACCTTCTCCTTCGCGGTCGCGCCGATCTCCTTCACGGTCAGCTTCGCGGCCTGCTTGGCCCGGGTGCTGTGGTCGGCGGAGACCAGCTCGGCGAGCTCTCCGAGCCCGCCTCCGCCGCCGCCGCCGGCTCCGGCGCCCGAGCTGCTCACCCGCCTGGGCGAGGACCTGGTCGAGGTTGCCGGCGGCCTCACCGGCGCCGGAGCCGATCTCGCCCACCGCGTCGCCGGCTCCTTGGCCGATGTCCTCGACGGCCTGTCCGGCGCCCTCGCTGGTCTCCTCGACGGCGTCGCCGGTCTCATCCACCGCGTGGCCGGCGCCTCGACCGACGTCCTCGACGGCCTTGCCGATGCTCTCGACCAGCTTCGGGTTTCGATCGACGGTCGTGAACACCCGATCCACGACCGCGGCGATGTGGTCGAGGCGAACCTTCAGCAGCGCCTGCGCCTCGACTCCCTTGATGTCTAGCCGGACCTTGCCGAGCTGCACGTCGACGCCGACGTTGAGGTCGACGAGCTCGAGGATCTTGGCCTGGAGGGATACGTGGGCCTGGAGGTCTTCGACCTGCAGGTGAATCGAGTCGACCTTGATCACCGGGACGTCGAGCAGCACGTCGGGGTCGCCGCATGGCCTGCTCGTCGGTTGAGATCGCGTAGGTCCGATACTCGCGCTCGGCTGCCGTCTCCTCGCCCTCGACGTTTTGCGCGAAGCGGTACTTCTCGGGCTTCTGTGAGGAGCTTCGCCCGTTGCCTCGGCTCCGGTTGCCTTTGCGTTGCTGGCTTGACTTCGACTTGGTTCCCGATCCCTGGGCCATCTCAGCTTCCTCCCTTTCCGAGCTTGCCTACGCCTTGCCCGGCGCCCTTTCCGAGCTGCGAGACGCCTCGCCCGGTGCCCTGGCCCACGTTCTCGAGGGCTCCGCCGGCGCCCTCGCCGACGTTCTCCACCGCCTCGCCGCTCTCGCCGAGCATGTTGCCGGTGCCGCCGCCGACCTCTTCGATCGCCTCGCCGACGCTCTCGAGCAGCTTCGGATTGCGGTCGAGGCTGAGCAGGACGCGCTCGAGTATCGCGGTGACGTTGTCGAGCCGGGCCTTGACCAGCGCCTGCGCCTCGACGCCCTGGATGTTGAGCTCGACCTTGCCGAGGCGAACGTCCGCGCCGACGCTGATCTGGACCAGTTGGCGGACCTCCGCGTTCACTGCGACCTGTGCCCTCAGGTCATCGACCTCGAGGTCGATCTCGTCCACCTTGACGACCGGAACGTCGAGCAGGACGTCCGGTCCGTCTTCGATCTTCGCCGGGTCGACGATCGAGTAGTCCTCGAACTCCTCCCGCGATCGACTGGAGCGGGAGGAGGCACGTCCGTTTTGTGCTCCCCTCGATCCGCCTCGGCGTGCATTGGATCGAGCCATCCTTGCTCCTTTGCCTAGTTGGTTCCTTACTTGTTGTTCTTCTGGGTCTTCTCGATCGCTCCGGCGATCTCGGCGGCCTGTGTGCCGAAGGAACTGAGCCGCTCCGCGGCAGTTCGGACCGCTCCGGCGTCAAGCCGGCCATTCGGCTTCGGCAGCGAAACCCGGCGCAACTTCTTCAGCGGGCTCTTCGAAGCGTCGACCCGGTTCTTGATCATCATCGCGCCGGCGGTTCCGGCGATTGCCGCGCCGGCAGTCATCAGCGGTCCCTTCGCCTTCGACATCGCCCCCACCACTCCGTTGGGGCTCTGCTGGCGTCGCGGCCCCGCTCTTCTTCGACGCTTGGGACCTGGACTGGGGACTACGACGGCTCGCCGACGCCCGCTTGCTGGCGGATGACTTCCGCGCAGCGCTTGAGCCCTTGCTCTTGCTCGCGGTCCGTTTGCTTGCGGTCGCTTCCTCGAGGACTTCTTACTCGATGCGCTCCGTGATCTGGTGCTCGACGGACTCTTCCCTTGTGCCATTCCTGACCTCGCTTCCAGCTTCCTTGCTTTTGGCTGCTCAGTACCCACTATCGGGGAGGCCGAATCCGCAGCGGGTGCATGAGCGCTTCGCCGGCGTCTGGAGTCGCCAGCGTAGCTCGGCTACACCTTGCCGGCGGCCTTCAGCGTGCTGATCACCTCTCGCGGCAGCCCACGCAGACGTCGAGATCGCCCGGCGACGTGAAGCCGCCGCCTTCTCCTGCTCTGGAGCAAGCAACCGAGGGGTGAGCGACGGGACTCGAACCCGCGACCGCCTGGACCACAACCAGGAGCTCTACCAGCTGAGCTACGCCCACCGCGGGCCTCCATCTAGCGCCGCCAGGGCTTTTTGCTCAGGGGTGAAGATCGCGTCGTCTGGCTGCGGACGATGTACCGGTGTCCAAGAGTCGACAGGCAGCCATCCCCGCGGGGCAGCGAACCTGGAACGAAAGCGACCGCTTCGCGGGCGCATCGTCCGATGTCACCAACCGAGCGCCTGCGCCTGACGAGCTGCACGGTCCCGAGTAAGAAGTCAAGCGTCCCTCGGCGGTGGCGTCGCCGCCGATCGAAGCGCCCCGGCGCTGGCCACGACCACCATCGCGATCGCCACGACTTCGACCGACGCCAGGCCCTGGTCGAGGGCGATGAAGCCGATCAGCGCCGCGACCGCGGGCTCGAGGCTCATCAGGACTCCGAACACGCTCGGGCGCAGGGTTCGCAGCGCCTCCAGCTCCAGCGAGTAGGGGATCACGGAGCTGAGCAGGCCGACGGCCGCGCCGAGGGCGAGCAGCCGCGGATCGACCAGCTCCCCTCCCCCATCGGCGATCCCGACCGGTGCCACAAGGACGGCGGCGACGGCCATCGCGATCGCCAGCCCGCTGCCGCCCTCGAACACGGACCCCACCCGGGCGCTGAGGAGGATGTAGGCGCCCCACGCTGCTCCCGCGATCAGCGCGAAAGCGGCGCCGGCTGCGTCCACCCCCTCGCCGCCGACCCCGCCCGACAGCAGGACGATCCCGATCGCGGCCAGCAGCACCCAGAGTCCGTCGATCGGGCGGCGTGAGCCCAGCACCGCGACCAGCAGGGGCCCGACGAACTCCAGCGTCACCGCAACCCCGAGCGGGATCCGGTCCAGGGCCTGGTAGATCGAGAAGTTCATCGCCGCCAGGGAGAGGCCGAAGAGCGCCGCCAGCCGCAGGTGCTCGCGGGGCCGAGCACGCCAGCGAGGCCGGAACAGCGCCGCCACGATCAGCGCCGCCGAGAGCGAGCGAAGGAAGACGGCGCCGCCGGGACCGAGCTCGTCGAACAGGGTCGTCGCCAGCGCTGCTCCCGCCTGCACCGAGACGACACCGGCGAAGACCAGCGCCGCGGCGCGGATGTCGAGCCGGGAGTCGGACGGCATCGACCTAGAATGCACGCCCGCGATGGCTCGGCGCTTTCAGCACACGGTCCGCGTCCGCTACGCCGACTGCGACCCGCAGGGCGTCCTCTTCTTCGCCAACCACCTCGCCTACTTCGACATCGCGATGACCGAGCTGTGGCGGCAGGCGATCGGACCCTACGGTGAGATGACCGCGGCCGGGGTCGACACCGTCGTCGCCGAGGCGAGCCTTCGATATCGGGCGCCGGTGCCCTTCGACGAAGAGGTCCAGGTCAGCGCCGAGGTCACCCGGCTGGGGACGACGGCGATGACGACCCGGCTGCAGATCTGCCTCGACGGGAACGTCTGCAGCGAGGGAGAGCTGCGCCACGTCTTCGTCGCGATCGGCGGCAACGAGAAGACCGAGATCCCCGCCGATGTGAGGGCCGGCCTGGAGCCCTACCTGAGCGAGGGCTGACGGCCGGGCTGCGCCGGCCGGCCGGCGCTCTCGGGCGGCCCAGCGCTCGCGGGCGGTCCGGCGCTCTCCGGGAGCTTGGCTCTGGGCGGGGCGGACCGGCATCCTCCGGGGGTCCGGCGCGGTGTTCCGGGGGTCCGCCGCCCGCCTGGGCCTGACCGGGGGGAGGGCCGTTGGCCTGGCCACCAGGAGAGACTGGTGCGCCTCCGGCGGGTGGCGGCGTCGCCGGAATGCCCTCGCCGGGCCCGGCGCCCCCCTGCTGGCCGCTTGTCAGATCGACGTCGACCCCGGTGCCGGCCGAACTCTGCTCCATTTGCCCAGGTGACGGACCCAGGTCCGCCGCCGGCTCGCCACTCGCCGACCCCTGTACCGAATCGCCTCGAAGGCTGCCGGGCGCCCCTTCTCCTCCATCCGAGACGACTTCCTCCGCCGGCGCATCGCGACCGCCTTCGCCAAGCTCGCCCGAAAGGGTGCTGAGCTGTGAAGCGCCGAGGAAAAGCAGCGCAAACCAGGCTGCGAAGAGCGTCGCGGTCCCGGCCAGCAGGCGCGGCCGGGAGGGCCAGACCCGCGGCATCGTCAGCGGCCCGACCGGCAGCCGCGAGGCGAGCTGCATCCCCTTCGCGGTCAGAAGGACGAAGGCCAGCAGGGCGGCCGTGATCCCGATCGGCAGCAGCGGCAACGCAGTCACCGGACCGGCCGAATGCTCGTCGTGCAGCCCGGCAGCCGCCAGCATTGCGTAGGCGGCGCGGATGGTCAGGTCGACTGCGACGATCATCAAGGCGGCGAGGGCGAACTGCCGCCCGACCTCCGCCCAACGGGCGCGACTGCTCTGGCCGCGCACGGTTCGGAGCAGCTCGACGAACGGCGCCACCAGCGCCGAGAGGATGAAGAAGAGCCCGCCGAGGCCGAGTCCGGGTAGTCCGGCCGACACGTCAGTGCCCCTTCTCGTAGACGAGCAGCGGCCGGCGCAGGATCAGCTCCCGCCACAGCGCCCGCAGCATGTAAACGCCGTTGACGACCCGCAGCACGAAGAAGCTGGGGAAGCTCAAGAGGGCCTTGGTCCCTTCGCGGCGACCGATCGCCTGCCACATCACCGGCACCAGCACGACCGGTGCGTCGACGAGATAGGCGACGAGGACGATCGGGTCCACCGCCACGGCCAGAATCGGCAGCAGCACCAGGTAGGCAAGCGAGGCGAGCAGCGCGTCCCAGAAGGCGACCGCGACAGTCGATCGCAGGTAGCCGAGATGCAACAGCGAGCGGCGGTGCAGCCGCACGTTCTGGACGAAGCCGTGCGACCAGCGGCGCAGCTGCTTGCCGAGGAAGCCGAGGTTGTGGGGCTCGATCGGATAGGACACCGCCTGCGGCAGGAAACGGACCTTGCCTCCTTCGCGATAGATGGTCCAGGTCAGATCCATGTCCTCGGCCATCGTGCGAGTCGACCAGCCGCCGAGCGTCCTCAGCCCGGCGGTGCGGTAGATCGAGAAGCAGCCCGACGAAATCAACGGCTTGCCGTAGGTGTCCTGGACCCGCTTGAAGAATCCGAACGCGAGCAAGTACTCGATGTAGCGGCCGCGTTCCCAGATCGTGTGCACCCTGCGCGGCAAGACGAGACCGCAGGCGGCGGCGACCTCGGGGTCCTCGAAGGCGGGGAGCAATGACTCGATCGCGTCGGTCGCCAGCGTCGTGTCGGCATCGATCGCCATCACCAGGTCGGTTCTCACCAGGTCGAGGGCGAAGGTCTGCGCGCCGGCCTTGCTGCCGGTATTGCGCGGTGGCCGCACGACAGTCACCCCCAGCGCCGAGGCGATCTCGGCCGTCGCGTCGGTCGAGCAGTCGTCGACGACGATGACCTCCGACGGGGGGACGGTCTGCTCCTGCAGGGAGCGGATCGTGTCGGCGACGGTCGCCGCCTCGTTGTAGGCGGGGACGATGACTGTCAGCGAAGGGGCGGACGGTGTCATTGGTCTTGGCGCGCGGACTTCAGGCAGGGCTCGACGAGCTCCCGCAGGGCGCTTATCGACCTAACCCGCGCCGCGGCTGAAAGTCACGCTGCGAGAGCTAAGCGGGTATCCGCGAACGCCGGCGCCGCTCGACCTCGTTCCAGAAGTCGCGCTCGAAGTCGTCCCAGCCGAACTCAGGCCCGGGGTCGGTGTCGTCCTCGGGAGGCCCGGGGTCGGTGCTCTCGTCGTCGTCGGGCCGCCGGTCGTCGCGGCCCGGCCGCGGGCCGAGCAGCATCGCCCAGTGGGCGGCGGCGACGACCGCCAGCGCGTAGGCGCACCCCTTGATCAGGGTGTCGGCGGTGAGGACGCTGACGATCAGCGTCGGCAGGAAGGCCGCGGTCGCGATGCAGGCGATGGTTCCGATCAGCCGGCGCTCCTCGGGACGGCAACCGCGGATCCGACCCGCGACGATCAGCACCACCGGAACGGCGTAGAGCATCGGCCCACCCAGAGTAGCGCTCTCAGCCGGCTCTCATGGCCTCCCCATAGAAGGTCCGTCTGACCAACTGGAAGGGAGCGAGCATGAGCATCAAGAGAGCAATCACGACCGCGGCGACCGTCCTGGCGCTGGCACTGGCGATCGCCGCCTGCGGGAGCGACGACGACGAGCCGACCGGCACGGCCGCAGGCGGCGAATCGAGCCTGCCGCAGGGCAGCGAACCGGTTCGCCTCGACCCGGCCGAGTTCACGACCGAGATCGACAACCCCTACTGGCCGATGGCGGTCGGCAGCCGCTGGGTCTACCGCGAGACCGACCCCGAAGGGACGCGGCAGCGGGTCGTCGTCACCGTCACCGAGCAGACGAAGCGGATCGCCAACGGGATCGAGGCCAGAGTGGTGCGCGACGTGGTCACCGAGGACGGCGCCCCGGTCGAGGTCACCGACGACTGGTACGCGCAGGACTCTGCCGGCAACGTCTGGTACCTGGGCGAGGACACGACCGAGTTCGAGAACGGCAAGCCGGTCTCCAAGCAGGGTTCCTTCGAGGCCGGAGTCGACGGCGCCCAGCCGGGCGTGATCATGCCCGCCGAGCCCGAGGCCGGCCTCGCCTACCGCCAGGAGTACTACGCCGGCGAGGCCGAGGACAAAGGCGAGATCGTCAGCCTCGACGAGCAGGCCGAGGTGCCGTTCGGCCACTTCCCGCAGGTCCTGATGACCAAGGACCTCAACCCGCTGGAGCCGAAGATCCTCGAGTTCAAGTTCTACGCCCGCGGCGTCGGCCCGGTGCTGGCGATCGGGGTCTCCGGCGGCGCCGACCGCGAGGAGCTGGTCAGCTTCTCGCCGGGCTCCGCGGAAAGCTGAGGCGGACGGTGGCGCCCGCTTCGGACTCCACGATCGTCGCCGTGCCTTCGTGTGCCGCGGCGATCACCCGCACTATCGCCAGCCCGAGCCCGGCGCCGCCGGGAGTCCGCGGCGCATCGCCGCGGGCAAAACGGTCGAAGGCGTGCGGCGTCACCTCGGCCGCGAAGCCGCCTCCCTCGTCGACCACATCGATCTGCAGGCGGTCGGCAGTTTCGCGGGCCCGCAGCGAAACCAAACCGGCGCCGTGGCGCAGCGCGTTGTCGACCAGGTTGCCGAGCGCCTGCCGGATCCGCAGCGGGTCGAGGCGAGCGCGCAGCCCGGCCGGCACGTCGACCTCGATCATGCGGCCCTGCTCGGCGGCGCGGTCGGCGAAGCGGTCGCGGGTCCGCGCCAGCAGCTCCTCGACCGCGACCGCCTCCGGGCGCACCGGCAGCTCGCCCTCGGCGGCGCGAGCGATCAGCAGCAGGTCGTCGGCAAGCTGGATCAGGCCGTCGGCCTCCTCCAGCGCCGCGGCGAGCGAGCGGCGCAGCTCCGAACCCGCCTCGGCTCGTCGCAGCGCCGTCTCCAGCTCTGTCTTCAGGACCGCCAGGGGGGTCCGCAGCTCGTGGCTGGCATCGGCGACGAACTGCCGCTCGCGCTCGAAAGAGGCCTCGAGCCGGGCCAGCATCTCGTTCAGCGTCTCACCGAGTCGCCGAACCTCGTCCTCGGCGGCCGGCAGCGGCAGGCGCTCGCCGCCGCGTTCCAGCGAAACCTCGGATGCACGGCTCCGCATCGCCTCGATCGGCGCCAGCCCCGCCGCCGCAAGCAGGTAGCCGATCCCGGACGCGATCAGGACCGCGATCGGGCCGCCGATCGCGAACGACGCCAGCAGGCCCGAGAGGGCCTCGTCGCGATCCTCCAGCGAAGCTCCGACGACAACGACGGCGGTCCCGCCCGGTCCGGCGGCGGGGCGGGCGAGGATGCGCGCCGTTCCCTCGATCCCGGGCACCGGTTGCTCGAGAAAGGTCGCCGCCTGCGAGGCCCGCCGGGCCTCGGCCTCGCTCAGTGCCGGGTCGGGAAGGCCACCGGTTTCTGCCACTACCCGCCTCGACGGCGACAGCACCTGAGCAAAGCTCTCATCGGACTCGACGAGGCGGTCGGCAGCCGTGCCGCCGAGGTCGGGGTCGCCCTGGCGAACGAAGGCAGCGATGTCGTCGGCGCGGGAGCGCAGACCGCTGTCGATGCTCTCGTCGAGGTCGGAGCGCAGCTGCAGATAGACGAACACGGCAGCCGCCGCAAGCACCAGCAGCATCGCGAGGGCAAAGCCGACGCTGAGCCGCACGCGGATCGGCAGCCGGCCTAGGATCCTGCGTCCCTTCGCAGCCGGTAGCCGGCGCCGCGAACCGTCTCCAGCGACTTGGCGCCGAACGGCCGGTCGATCTTCTCGCGCAGGTAGCGGACGTAGACCTCGACCACGTTGGAGCGGTTCTCGTAGTCGTAGTCCCACGCGTACTCGAGCAGCTGGAACTGGCTCAGCACCTCGCCGGGCCGGCGCATGAACGCCTCCAGCAACGCGAACTCCTTCGCCGAGAGGTGGACCTCGGCGTCGCCGCGCCATACCTGCCGCGTCGCCGGGTCCAGGCGCAGCTCGCCGACCTCGAGCACCGGCGGGCGCTCGACGGCGCCGCGGCGGGCGAGAGCGCGCAGCCTGGCCAGCAGCTCGGCGACCGAGAAGGGCTTGGTCAGGTAGTCGTCGGCACCCTGGTCGAGGCCCTCGATGCGGTCCTCAACCGCGTCGCGGGCCGTGAGCATGATGATCGGCGTCCAGACCCCGTCTGCCCGCAGCCGGCGACAGACCTCGAACCCGTCGATGCCCGGCAAGACCACGTCGAGGACGAGGGCGTCGAACTCGGTCGAGGCCGCCATCCACAGCGCGTCCTCGCCGCGCGTGGCTACGTCGGCGACGATGTCCTCGGTCCGCAGGGCGCGCCGGATCGCGGCCGCCATCGGCAGGTCGTCCTCGACGATCAGGACACGCACGCCATAGATGATTGCGGCAAAGCTGAGAGGAAGCTGAGAACCGTGGCCGGCGCTATCGTCGCGGCGATGCGGCGGCGCTCGCTGATCAGCTCAGGCGCGATCGCCTTGGCCTGCTGGAGTGCTGCCGCCGCCGATGCCGGACGACCGGGGCCGGATCAGCCCGCGGTCCAGAACCAGCCGATCGTGAGGCCACCGGCGCCAGTCCGCAACCAGCCGATCGTCGGTCCCTGGATCCCGGCGGTCGGAGCGGCGAAGCGCTACGCGTCGGGTCGGGCCGGAGAGGTGAGCTTCGCGATCGTCGACTGGGCGGGTCGCTATTTCCGGTTCCACGGCTCGCGGACTGCCCCCTCGGCCAGCGTCATCAAGGCGATGCTCCTGGTCGCCTATCTGCGCCGGGCCGGCGTTCGCAACCAGTCCCTGACGAGGGATGAGCGCGCGTTGTTGCGGCCGATGATCCGCCGCTCTGACAACGGCGCCGCCAGCCTGGTCAGCTCGATCGTCGGCGCGCGCCGGATCAACCGGCTCGCCCGGGCGGCGAGGATGCGGGACTTTCGCTTCAGCTACGTCTGGGGCCTCAGCCGCATCAGCCCCCGCGACCAAGCCCGGTTCATGTACCGGCTGGAGCGATTCGTCCCCCGCCGCCACCGTCGCTTC
This sequence comes from uncultured Actinomycetes bacterium, assembly GCA_963793785.1. Classification (GTDB taxonomy): domain Bacteria; phylum Actinomycetota; class Thermoleophilia; order Solirubrobacterales; family 70-9; genus CAWCBH01. Next base: position 781,430 of record CAWCBH010000003.1, on the reverse strand, counting down.
GCGCTACGGCAGCTGGCCCGCATCACCCCCTCCCAGCGCTGGGGAGTCGGCCGCGTCAAGCCGCCCGGGTGGGGGCTCTACTTCAAGGGTGGATGGGGCGGCGGAACCGGCTGGGTCAACCACCAGGTGGCGTTGCTGAAGCGCGGCGACCGCCGCGTCTCGCTGGCGATCTTCACCGAGTCAAATCCCTCCCACGGTTACGGCAAGCAGACGCTGCGGGGCGTTGCGGCGCGGCTCCTGCGCGGCCTCGCCCCTCAGGCGCGGCGGTAGAGGCGGGTCGTCAGCGGCACGAACACAGCGGTCAGCGCCGCGGCCGTCGCCAGGACCAGGCCGATCTCGCCGGCGTCGGCATCGCCCTCCATCAGACCGCGGGTGGCGGTGACAAGGTGGGAAATCGGGTTGACGTCGACGAAAGCCTCCAACACGCTCGGCAAGGTCTCGGGCTCGACGAAGATGTTGCTGAGGAAGATCAGCGGGAACAGGCACATGAAGCCGGTGTTCATCACCGCGTTCGGCGAGCGCATCACCAATCCGAGGCTGGTGAAGACCCAGGCCAGCCCGAAGGAGAAGACGACGACCAGCAGGATCGCCCCGAGGACGCCGGCGACGCCCCCTTCGGCGTTGTAGCCGAGCGCGAAGCCGAGCGCGACGACGACGCTGCCGGCGCCCAGATAGCGGAGGCTGTCGCCGACCATCGCCCCGACCAGCGGCGCCGGGCGCCAGATCGGCAGCGAGCGGAAACGGTCCACCACGCCCCTGGTCATGTCGGTGTTCAGGGACATCCCGGAGTAGACGGTCGTGAACAGCACCGACTGGACCAGCACCCCGGGCAGGATGTACTGCAGGTAATCGCCGGTCGAGCCGGCGATCGCGCCGCCGAACAGGTAGGTGAACATGAGCAGGAACATCACCGGCGTGATCGTCACGTCGAGGAGCTGCTCGGGAACGTGCTTGACCTTCAGCATTCCGCGCCAGGCGAAGGTGGAGACGGCGGAGGCGGCGCTGGGGCGCGGCGGCCGCGGCGTCGAGGCCAGCGCCTTGCGCAGCGCCTGACCCTCGAGGGCCTCGGCGGGAGCTCTGGTTGTCGGGGGTGTGCTCATGCCGCCCGCTCCTCCGGCGCCGCGAGCGCTTCCTCGGCGCCATTCTCCTCGGCGGGCCGCCCGGTGAGGGCGAGGAACACCTCGTCGAGGCTGGGCTGGCCGACGGAGAAGTTTGCGATCTCGACTCCGGACCGAGACAGCTCGGCGATCGCCTCGGCGGCCCGGTCGGCATCGGCGCATGGAGCCGAGAGCGCCGCCGGGTCGGGCTCCAGGTGCACCACCTCGAGCTCGCGGGCCAGCAGTCGCTCGGCCTCGGGACGCTGGTCGGGGTCCAGCAGCCGGACGTGCAGCGCTCCCGAGCCCACCGACGCTTTCAGCTGCGCGGGCGTTCCTTCGGCGATCACCCTGCCGTGGTCGATCACGGCGATCCCGTCGGCGAGCTGGTCGGCCTCGTCGAGGTACTGGGTGCAGAGCAGGATCGTCGTCCCGCCGGCGACCAGGGCCCGGATGATGTCCCAGACCTGGTTGCGGGAGCGCGGGTCGAGGCCCGTGGTCGGCTCGTCGAGGAACATCAGCTCCGGGGTGACGACGATGCTGGCGGCGATGTCGAGGCGGCGCCGCATGCCGCCGGAGAAGTTCTTGACCAGGCGCCCGGCGGCATCCTCGAGCCCGAAGGCCTCCAGCAGCTCCATCGCCCGCGCCTTGGCCTGATCGCGCTTCAGGCCCAGCAGCCGCCCGAGCAGGACGAGGTTCTCGCGCCCGCTCAGGTCCTCGTCGACCGAGGCGAGCTGGCCGGTCAGGCTGACCACCCCCCGCACCGCGTCGGCCTCGCGCACGATGTCGTATCCGAGCACCCGCGCCGAGCCGGCGTCGGGGGTCAGCAGCGTCGCCAGCATCCGGATCGTCGTCGTCTTGCCGGCGCCGTTGGGGCCGAGGACCCCGTAGACCGAGCCGCGGCCGACGGCGAGGTCGACGCCGTCGACGGCGCGGGTCTCCCCGAAGGCCTTGACGAGGCCGGTGGCCTCGATTGCGAGTGTCGATTGGCTTGTCATCGGGTGCTTGGTTCCCGGTCGAGCTACGCGAAAGACGATTGTGAGTCTTCGAGTGCGGTTGAAGTCAAGGCCGCGGAGACGATCGCATCAAGTAGACCGTGCTGAGTCCGAAAAGTCATCGGCCGGAGGCCGATGCGGCCGTCCGATTCAGGTTAGCGACGGCCTCTCAAGTTCTCGAATCTATGGAACGCCCCCGGCAGGATTCGAACCTGCGACCCGCGGCTTAGAAGGCCGCCGCTCTGTCCACTGAGCTACGGGGGCGGCGGCGCCAGGTTACGGCGATAGCTGCGTCAGGCCTGCTTGCCCACCTGCGCGCAGCGATCCGGGTCCAGCCTGCCGCGAACCCTGAAGACATAGTCCGGCTGCGGGCGTGATCAGGGGCTCCTCGAGGACCAGCTCCAGGGCCGGGTCGTCCTTGACCCAGGCCAGGACCGGGTACCAGTAGTCGGCGTCGGGCGAGTCCTGGGTCGCCTGGCTCATGACCAGGAAGTCGTAGTCGCCGGCGTTGACCTGGCGGCGGAACTCGCGGCAGGTCTCCGCCAGCCGGTGCTCTCCGTCGGGCCCCGGCTCGCCGATGTACTGGACCCGGTTGGAGAGGTCGGCGCCGTAGTAGCCGTACTGGCCGAAGAAGATCTCCCCCGAGCCGGCGATCGCGATCCGCCGGTCGCGCTGGCGGTGGGCGAATGCATAGGCCTCCTGCGGTCCGCCGTCCTGGAGGAACAGCTTCGTGTTCGTGTAGTGCTTCTCGGCGTATTGGACCTGCTGGGCGCGCCCGAGGACGACCCCGACCAGCAGCACCGCAACCGCCGCGACAGCGATCCCGGCGCGGCCGATCCGCCCCTCGGCCCGCAGCCAGCTCGATCCGGCCGGCAGCCAGACCAGCGCCAGGGTGAGGAAGATCGTGCCGACGATGAAGCCCGGGTACCACCGCGGCGTCGCCAGGACCGAGATCGCGAACACCGCGGTCAGGAACAGCAGCGTCTGCCAGGCGCGGCGGTCGGGGGCCCGCAAGGGCCGCGCGATCGGCAGCATCACCAGCGCCAGCAGCAGCCCCGGCATCAGATAGCGGGTGTTGGTGAAGAAGCCGGTCGGCGACCCCTCCTGCCCGGCCGCGGTCAACGGCGTGAAGACGTAGACCACGGCGGTCAGCAGGGCGCCGGCGGCGAGCACCCGCAGGACCTTGTTGCGGGCGCGGACGGCGATGTAGACGACCGCCGCGAAGGCGATCACCAGGATCAGCGGATAGAGCGGGCCGAGGGCGTTGTCGAGCTGCGGGAAGAACCACTTGCGGTAGATCGAGGGCTCGAAGAGGTAGTCGGCGACGCTGAACCTGGGCCGCGGGTCGAGCGGCATCTGGTCGGGCCGGGGCAGGTCGAGCGGCCCCCAGCCGAGCTGCGGGATCGGGTTGCCGCCGGTCTTGATCGCCGCCCGCAGGTACCAGTAGCCCCCGACCACCAGCAGCGGGATCCCCAGCGTCAAGGTGGTCGTCAGCCGCCGCCCCCGGCCGCTGATCAGGATCATCCCGACCGTGATCGCCCCGACCGGGGCCAGCAGCGGCAGCTTGACCGAGATCGCCAGGCCGGCGGCGACGCCGGCGATCACCAGCGGCCCCTTGTCGAGCAGCGGCGCGTCGGGGTCGGGGGTTTCTCGCACCGCTCCCGCCGCCGGCGCCCGCCGCTGGTGGCCGTTGATCAGGAACGCCGCGAAGGCGATCAGGAACGCGTAGCCCATGATGTCGTTGCGTCCCTCGCCGGGCTGGGTCTCGATCATCACCCCCGAGGCCAGCACCAGGGCGGCGGCGACCAGCGTCGCCGGCCCGACCTTGTAGGGGCGCCCGACCGACCAGGCGGCCAGCAGCGCCACCGCCAGCCAGAGCAGGTTCAGCAGCGGCGAGAGCCAGTCGCTCTGCATCACCGCGATCGCGGCGCCGTGGATCAGCTCCGAGCTCTGCGGATAGAACCAGGCGACCAGGCGCAGCGGATCGGTCAGGTGCAGGTGGACCGTGGACGCGTCCTGCGCGAACCGGGCCGAGAAGGGCATGTGGTACCAGGTGGTGTCGCCCCCGAACATCCCCTGGTCGAGGCTGAGCTGGGATGGGAAGGTCCATTCCGCCACCACCCAGGACGCGACTCCCACCGCGATAGCCAGCGCCAGCGGCTGCACACGGGGCGGCTGGATCTCGTTCTCGGCCCTCGCCGCCTGGCTCCAGCCCAGCAGCGCCGCCGCCAACCCGGCGGCGATGCACCCGATGACGATCCAGCCCAGCCTGAGGATGCTGAGGCTGCCCAGCAGCTCCAGAACGAGGACCAGCAAGGCGGTGGCGAGCGTCAGCTCCGCCAGCCGTGCCAGGGCGCCGGAGAACTCGGGCACGATCCAGCGCCGCAGCCAGTAGCCGCCGAGCCCCAGCGCCGCCGCGATCCCGACCACGGCGAGGCTTCCGCCGAGGTAGGAGGCAAAGCTTGGCGTCACCGCGCCGCTCTCGACGGTTCTAAGGCGCCTTCGCTGCACGAGCGGCGGAATGCTAGTGAAGGGTCCAGGCGGCGGGCCCGGCCCCGAACGTGACATCGTTTCATGTAACACTCTGGAGGCCGTGGGTAGGTTGCAGGGAGCTGCGATGGCCAAGGACGCAGAAGCGCGGGAGCGAAATCGACGGCTGGTGATGTCGGCGGTGAAGGGGCTGCGCGAGGTGCTGCCCGGGGACAGCCGCTTCGGCGACTCGCTCTCGGTCGGCGGCGCCGAGCAACAGCAGGTGATCGCGCGCCGCATCGCCGAGGCCACTGCGGAGCGGCCGAGCGTCCTCAGGGAGGCGGGACTGAGCGCCCTGCAGGTCTGGGACGCCTTCACCGACGGGCCGGCCCGCCGCGGCGAGCGCGAGCTGGTGATCGTCTTCACCGACCTGGTCGCATTCTCGAGCTGGGCGATGAGGGCCGGCGACCAGGCGGCGCTGGCGCTGCTGCGCGACGTCGGCGATGCGATCGAGCCGCCGGTGACCGCCAACCACGGCGAGGTCGTGAAGCGACTCGGCGACGGGATGATGGCCGCCTTCGAAGAGCCGCAGGAGGCGCTGGCGGCGGTGATCGAGGCACAGCGCCGGCTTGCGCCGGTGGAGACGTCCGGGTACCGGCCGAGAATCCGCGCCGGGATGCATCTCGGCCAGCCCCAGCGGATCGGCGGTGACTACCTCGGCGTCGACGTGAACATCGCCGCCCGGATCACCGAAGGGGCGCGCGGCGACGAGGTGCTGGTCTCCGAGACCACCCTGGCCCGGCTCGACACCGAGCCCCTGCGGGTGCGCCGCAAGCGGTTCTTCCGCGGCAAGGGGGTTCCCGCCGAGGTCAGCGTCTACTCGGTGAGGCCACGATGAGCGAGCGACCGCAAGGCGAGGTCGAGCCGAGCCGCGGCAGCGGCAACGCGCTCGCCTACGTGCCGCGGCTGGTCCTCGGTGCCCTCGGCGACCTGCGCTCGATCGCCAACTCGGTTGCCGTTCTGCCCGAGGTCAGCCGGGCTTTGCTGACGATCCAGCATCGGGTCGACTCGCTCGACGACGAGGTGCGGCGGATGCGGGGCGCGGTGGAGTCGATCGGGACCGACGTGATCGGGATGCGCGAGTCGGTCGAGCCGCTGGAGAGCGAGCTGGAAGAGCTTCGAAAGGTCATGCATCCCCTGCAGCGGGTCACCGGCCGGATCGGGCGCCGCGGCTCCGGCGGCACCCGAGCGCCGCGAGACTAGGCGGCGCCGTCCGCTTCGCCCGATCGGGCGGCGGCAAGCGGCACCTCGCAGGCGACCCCGGTGCCGGCCAGCCCGCAGTAGCCGTTCGGGATCTTGTGCAGGTACTGCTGGTGGTAGTCCTCGGCGTAGTAGAAGGTGCCCGCCGGCTCGACCTCGGTCGTGACCGGATCGTGTCCGGCGCTGCGCAGCGCTTCGTCGTACGCGGTGAGCATCGCCTCGGCGATCTGCTTCTGCGCCTCGTCGGCGTAGTAGATCCCGGACCGGTACTGGGTGCCGACGTCGTTGCCCTGGCGCATCCCCTGGGTCGGGTCGTGCTCCTCGAAGAAGGTCTTCAGCAGCTCACCGTAGGAGATCTTCGCCGGGTCGAAGGCGACCAGAACCGCCTCCGCGTGGCCGGTGCGGGTGCTGCAGACCTCCTCGTAAGTCGGGTTAGGTGTTTGGCCGTTCATGTAGCCGACCGCGGTCGTGTAGACGCCGTCGAGACGCCAGAACAAGCGCTCTGCGCCCCAAAAGCAGCCGAGCGCGAAGTAGGCGGTCTCGATCCCGTCCGGAAACGGCGGCTGCAGCGGCGCGTCGAGCACGGCGTGGCGCTCGGGGACCTCAAACGGCGGCCGGTCGCGGCCCGGCAACGCGTCCCCAGGGGCCGGCATCTCGGTCTTCTGCGGGTTCAGCATCGCGATCAGTCTCTGCAGGGAGATCATGTCGAAGGTCAGATCTTGCCCTGTCGACGTTACAAGGCCCTAACGTGGGCCGGCACCCCAGGTTGCTACCGCGCTTGTGGAGTAGCCACCCGGGCTGGCTGGTTCTGTCGCCGATTAGTCCGGCCCCCGGGCGTTAGGGGCGACAGTTCGGGTTCGATCACCCACCGATCCCATTCCCGCGAGAACCTCTAGAGGCGCACGCAGCGTTTGGCGAAGCGACTCTTGACGCCGCTGGGGGCGATCGAGCGGACGCGGTAGCACGACCGGCTGCCGCGACGGCCCCGGAGCCGCAGCGAGGTTCGACGCGTTGCCTTGGAGACGTTGCGCCACTTGCCGTTCCGCCGCCGCTGCACGTCGTAGCGCCCGCCCGGGGGGCGCCAGGTAAGCCGCCGCGCGATCGCCCGGCGCGGAACTCCGCCCGAGCCCACCCGCCGCACACGCAGGACCGGCTTCCGCGGCCGCGCCAGCGCCGCCAGCTTGGGCCGCGAGAAGGCTCTGGCAAGGAAGCGTCCGTTGCTGTCCTCGGGGGCGAAAAGGCCGAACAGCCCCATCACCGTCGGAGCGAGGTCGACGTTGATCGGCTGCGCGAGCCGATCGCCTCCGCTGACCGTGCCCTGGCGGACGAAGTCGCCGCCGGAGACCACGGCCAGGAAGTTGTCGCGCGTCTGCGGGCCGCCGTGGTTGCCGGGCAGCGGATTCGAGCTCTGGCTGGGCTCGCTGAAGGTGGCACCGGGCTCGGAGACGACCAGCAGGTCGGCGCTGCGCGGACCGCCTGAGTTCCAGTCCGGCTGCGCCGCCTCGATCGTGTGGCGGCGACCGCCGTCGGCGGGATTCGGCTCGCGGTAGTAGGCCGCCGCGACGCCGGACACGGCGAGCGCCGCCGTCCGCATCCGCTTCAGCAGGCCGAACCGCTGACCGGAGCGGCGATCGGCGAGGTAGAGCGAGTCGGCGCTGCCGTTGTCGACCGCGAGGAAGGAGCCCTCGGGGATACCCGCGTCGACAAGCTCGTCGCTAAGCGTGATCCGCTGCGGGGTCAGCTCCATCGAGTGATCGGAGACGATCATCAGCACCGTCCGCTGCCACTCGCCGCGCTGGCGCAGCTTGCCGACCAGCTCGGAGATCTCGGCGTCGGCGAGGCCGATCGCCTGGTCATAGAAGGCGCCGGGGCCGGTCGCATGCCCGGCGCTGTCGACCTGGTGCAGGTTGACGAAGGTGAGGTCGGGCCGCGTCCGCGATCCCCGGAAGGCGATCCCGTCGTCGATCGTCGCCAGGACCCGATCCATCACCGTGTCGTCGTCGACGGCATAGCCCGAGATCGGGTTTGTCGGCACGTTTCCGCAGTACTCGTCGTCGTCGGGCCCGGAGCTGCACGGCGCCCAGAGGTAGTCGGCGTCTCGCTGCCCGCGGCGGAAGTTGTCGCCGGCGAAGATCCGGCCCAGTTTCGGCTTCCCGAACACCGCCGCGGAGGCGAGCCGGTCGGGGTTGCCCTGGCGCTTGATCGCCTCGAACGTGAATTGCGCCTGGGGGCAACTGGCGCTCTCGCCGCTGGTCTCGCTCGGCAGGACGCTGAAGTCAAAGGGCCCGGTAGTCAGGCAGGTGTCCTCCCCCCGCAGCGGCGCGTAGAGCGCGAACGCGTTGGCCGGGATCCCCGATTCTCCCGGGAAGGCGCCGGACATCATCGCGGTGTGGTTGGGGTTGGTCTCGGCCGGCATCACCGAACGGGAGTCCGGGAAGTAGGTCGCGCGGGCGCCCTCCCCCGCCAGCAGCGAGGAGATGAACGGCGCTTTGCCGGCCTCGATCTTGTCCCCGTCGAGACCGTCGATCACGACCACGTAAACGATCGGCCGCTCGGCAGCGGGCGCGGAGGCGGGCAGGACCAGCGCGCTGGCCAGCAAGCAGGCGAGGAGCGACAGCCGTTTCAATCCTGCTCACCTTCCCCGCGGCGCGTCAGCCCGAGCGCCTCGCGTACTTCCGCCATCAACTCGGCTCGCTCGGGAGCCCCCTCACGGAACCAGCGTGCCGAGTCGATGCCGGAGGCGTTCGGCCCGGCCGGCGGGGGCTCGGAGTCGGCGCCGTGGACGTAATGCCAGAGGATCTTGTCCAGCAACCGCTGCGGGGTGCGGTCGGTGAAGTCCAGCGGCAGTCGCTTCGAGAGCTCGGCATTGGGGGCGTTGGCGGTGTTTCGCTCGAGGAGGTTCACATCGGGGACGATCGCGGTGTAGGGCTCGTCGTTGTCGCTTGGATCGGCGTCGAAGGCGTCATACATCGGCACGGCCACGGCATCGAAGAGGTTCAGGGGCTTCATCCCCACCACGCGCTCCAGAGTGCGGATCACCGAGAGGAAGTCATAGCGGGTGTGGGTGACCGAGTTGCGTCGCGAGTAGGGGCTGATCGCAAAGGCCGGGATCCGGTGGGCGTCGACGTGGTCGAGGCCGTCCTGGGAGTCGTCCTCGATCACCAGGATCAGCGACTGCGCCCAGATCTCCGAATGGGAGATCACGTCGACCACCTCGCCGAGCGCGAGGTCGTTCTCGGCGATCATCGCTCGCGGCGTGCGCCGGCCTGGCCTGGTACCCGCGGTGTGGTCGTTCGGCAGGGTGATGTAGTTGAACGCCGGCACGCTGTCACCGGCGAGCTGCTGCTGAAAGCGCTCCTTGAAGCACTCGAACCGGCTCTCCGTGGTCAGCGGGTTGGCGCCGGCCGGGCGCGAGGAGTCGAACACCTCCTGCATCGTGATCACGTTGGTGCCACCCGAGGAGGCGTCGTTGGAGAAGCAGGGCGCCGGGGGATCGGGCTGCGGTCCCGGGGTCAGCGGACCGAGGTCGGACTTGGCGAACTTGTCCAGCACCTGCTGATTCTCTTCCGGCGTACGATCGGCATCGGGTAGCGGCACCGTGCCGGCGATCGCCTCCCCGTAGTTGAACCAGGAGATCCCCTGCTTCTGCGCCTGGTCGAAGAGGAAGCGCTGCGAGGGCCAGGTGACCGCGTAGACGCCGAAGTCATAGGGCCGCTTGCGGCCGGCGTAGTTCTGGTGCCAGTTCTTTACCACGTAGTCGGAGACGGCGGCGGCAGAGGTGAGGAAGTGGCCGTCGATCGAGGCCTCGGAGTTGGCGTAGACGTGGTCGAGGATCCCGAAGCGGCGGGCGAGCGCATGCGCGTTGGGGGTGATCTCGTCGCCGAACAGGGTCAGCTTCGGATCGCCGTCACCCCGTGGGAGGTCGCCGAGGATCTGGTCGTAGGTGCGGTTCTCGCGGATGATGTAGAAGACGTGCTCGATCGGGCCGCCGCCGCGGATCGGCGTTCCGGCCGGCGCCCGCTGACCGTTGACCGGCCGGATCTGGCGTGACGCGCGGGGAGTCATCCGGCGCAGCCGCTGCTGGCTCGGAAACGCCGTGATGCCCGAAAGGCCAAACACGTTCGCGGGCAGGTAGCGGAAGCGGAAGCGGTCGGGCGCGTTTCCGGTCGCCGAGCCGGGGTCAGGTGGAATCTGCTCTCCCCGGCGTGCCTCGTTGGAGCCGACCCCGAGGCCCTTGGCCGCAATCCAGACGAGGCGACGCTTGCCGACTGGCTGCGGCGTCGCAAAGACGGCGGTCGGATAGGAGCCGACGGGGATCCGTCCCAAAAGCTGCCAGCGCTTGCCCCGGCGCCGCACCGGGCGCTCCTCGAGCTCCTCCTCGACGCGCTCCTCGGCCTCCTCTCCAAGCACCTCGGCGCGCTCGGCGAGCTCGGACTCCGACAGCTCGAAGCCCTGCTGCCCCTCGCGGGCGAGGATCAGCTCGTTGGCGCGGCGGACCGCAGCGGCGCGAGCGCGGGCGCCCCGGGCGCGACGGGGCTCGCAGCGAGCGTTGGCGGAGAGCGCGAAGACCGCGATCGCGTCCTCGCCGGAGTTGGCCGAAAGCAGGCGGCAGCCGTCGGCGGTGACGCTGAGATGCACCGGGGCGGTGCCGATCCCCTGCGGGCGCTCGACCGACAGGGTGCGCACCACCTCCAGAGTGTTGGTGTTGATCACCGCGATCAGATCCTGGTGGGTGACCGCCACGTAGGCGAGCGGGCGCTTCGGGTCAACGGCGATCCCCTCCGGGTGTGACAGGTGGGGACCGACGCGAATCTCCTCGATCTCGCTGCCGCCCTCGAGGTCGATCACCGAGACGGTTCCGTCGGCCTCATTTGAGATCAGGCCGCGCCTGCCGTCGGCAAGGATCGCGGCACCGTAGGGGTAGCGTCCGGTGGAGACGTAGTCGGCGACCTCCCCGCTGCCGGTGTCGATGATCGCGGCCCCATGGGCAAGGTTGAGTGCCGCCAGCACGGTCTTGCCATCAGGGGAGACCGCGAGGTCCCGCGGCCAGGCGAGCGGATCTGTGTTGGTCGGCGGGAAGTTTTGCGGCTGCGGCGTGCCGGGCGGCGGCGGCACCTCGATCACGCCGGCGCGCTTGGCCTTCCCGGTGCGGCGGTTGTAGGTGAAGGTGTGGATCACGTCGCCGTCCTGGCCCGGGACGTCCTCGCCGACCTTGCTGCGCTCGACGCTCGACTCCGCAGTTCCTGAGACATAGGCGATCGGCCGCTTCGGATCCATAGCCATGCCGCCGTTTGTGCCCGGCATCGGGATTCGCTGCACCACCTGGCCGACCTGGCGCCGCTGACGCCGGCGGCAGGTTCTCAAGGCACGGCTTTGTTTGCCCCGGCAGCTCGTCCGCGGCAGCACCCGAACAATGCGGATGTCATTGATCCCCTGGCCGGCAGAGACCGTCCAGGCGAAACGCCCGCCCAGCGAGAGGGCGCCCCCGGCCGGCAGATTGCCGAGCCGGGTCAAATCCCCGACAGGATTCAGCTTGCGGCCGCTGGGCTGAATCCGGCTATCGGGTCCGATCCGACCCCGCAGGCGGTCTTCGGAGGTGGAGGCGATGACGACACCGGCTATGGCAAGGCAAAACCCGCCCACTATTAGGAGCCGAACCCATACACGCCTCATCCGGTCTCGACTCTAGCCTGCTGCCGGCGCCCGGGTGCCGCTCATCTCCCGGCGTTCACCGAATCGCCACAAGTCAGCGATCGCGGGCTACTCCGATGCGGTACTCGCGCTCGCAAGCCTCGGCCGCCGCCTGCAGCGAGTCGCCAGCCTGCCGGGCTGGCTGGGCGAGGACCTTGCGCAGGGCATCGCTGCATCTGGGACCCACCCGCGGGACCAGCCCGGCGAGATTCTCACGCAGGTGAAACCGCTGTTGATCGACCAGCGGGAAGACGTCAGGGCCGCAGACCTCCGAGAAGAGGCCCGGCGGGAGCCCCACGGCGCAGCTGCGCCTCTCGGCGCGGATCAAGCGCTCCTCGCGCAGGTAGACGGTTGCCGCGTTGCGGACCCGGTTGGCCTGGCGCACGTCCGTGGGCGGATCGGGCGGCGGGATCTCCTCCGGCCGCTCCTCCTCGAGACCACAGCCCGTCAACAGGACCGCGGTCAGGAGGGCGCTACTTGCCGCCGCCCTTGTTCTTGCCGCCGCCCTTCTTCTTGCCCTGCTTGTCGTCGTCTGCATCGACATCGACGTCGACTTCCTTGTCGATCTCCTTGGCACCCTTCTCCGCAGCCTGGCCGACCTCCTTGGCGCCCTCATCGATCGCCTTTCCAGCCTCCTCGATCGGGCCCTCGTTGTCGTCGTCGCCGCAGCCCACCGCGCCGACGCCGCCGGCAGCGATCGCCGTGGCCGCGGCGATCGCCATCACCCGGGTCCGTAGGGTCGAGCTAGCCATCTGGTTGCCTCCTTGCCTCGCGCCGGCGGGCGCCGGACGCATCGTGGTTGCCGAGATCCCTACCCGGAACGACGAATCGGCAACACCGCGAGGGCGCTAGACGGCTTCGGAGTAGGCGGGCTCGCGGCGGTTCGGCTCGGGCTCCTCGCCGCCTTCGTGCTGGGCTGCGGCGACGGGCTCGGCCCGCAACACGGTCACCGCCACGACTATCGCGAGCACGATCAGCGCGGCTCCGATCAGATAGGCCAGGTGGTAGCCGGAGTTGAGCGCCGCCTCGTTTGAGACTCCGTCGGCGAGCAGGCTGTCGGTGCGCCCGGTCGCCAGGGTCGCAAGCACGGCGAGGCCGATCGCGCCGCCGACCTGGGTCGTCGTGTTGACGAAGCCCGATGCCAGTCCGGCATCGCTTTGCGTGGCGCCGGACATCGCCAGCGTCATCAGCGCCGGGAAGGCCAGCCCGGCGCCGCCGCCGAGCAGCAGCATGACCGGGAACAGGTCGGTCAGATAGGTCCCGTCGACCGGGGCCCGCGCGAACAGCAGCAGGCCCGCGGCGGCGGCGGCGAGACCGGCGATCAGCGTCGTCCGGGGGCCGATGCCCATGATCAGCCGCTCCGCATAGCCCAGCGACAGCGTCCCCATCACGATGCAGGAGGGGAGGAAGGCGAAGCCGACGCCGAGGGCGCTGTAGTCGAGGACGTCCTGCATGTAGAGGGCGCCGAGGAAGAACATCCCGAAGAACCCGACCACGAGCAGGCCCATGACCAGGTTGGCTCCGGTGACGTTGCGGGAGCGAAACAGGCGCAGCGGCATCAGCGGGGTCTCGATCCGCGCCTGGCGGAAGACGAACGCGCAGACAAGGCCGACCGAGACGGCGCCCAGGACCAGCGTCTGCGTCGATCCCCAGCCCTGCTCGCCGGCTTCGAGGATTGTGTAAACGCCCAGCATCAGCCCGCCGGTGATCAGCGCCGCGCCGGGAATGTCGGCGCCCTCGGAGAGGCCGATGCCCGGCCGGTCCTCGACCAGCCGCACCGCGAGCAGCGCGATCGTGATTCCGATCGGCACGTTGACGAAGAAGATCCAGTGCCAGTTGATCGCCTCGGTGAGGACGCCGCCGGCGAGCAGGCCGATCGAGGCGCCGGCGGAGGCGACGAAGCTGAAGACGCCGATCGCCTTCGCCTGCTCCCGGGGCTCGGGGAACATCGTCACGATCATGCCCAGGATCACGGCGGAGCCGATCGCGCCCCCGGCCCCCTGGACGAAGCGAGCGGCGATCAGCATGCCCTGGCTCTGGGCGAGGGCGCAGAGCACCGAAGCGGCGGTGAAGACGGCCAGCCCGATCAGAAATATCCGCCGCTGGCCGATCAGGTCACCGAGACGACCGGAGAGCAGCAGCAGGCCTCCGAACGCGATCAGGTAGGCATTGACCACCCAGGCGAGGTTGCTCTGGGAGAAGCCGAGGTCGTCCTGGATCGAGGGCAGCGCCACGTTGACGATCGTCGCGTCGAGGACGATCATCAGCAGGCCGCCGCAGAGCACGTAGAGCGCCTTCCAGCGACGAGAGTCGGGTTGGGTGGTCGAGTCCATTCCGTCCTTTCGATCGTAGCCAGTGCCTTCCCGATAAAGACCGGGGGCGGGCCCGGAACTAATCGGCGGGTCGGCGGCTAGGCGGGAAGCCGGTCCGGGAGGCCGAAGCGGCCGAAGGCGGCGGCGAGGCTGCGCGGATCGAATGCCTGCTCGGGCATCCGCGCCATCGCCTCGCGTCCGGGGTCCTCGATCGTGCGGGAGATGAAGGCGGTGACGTCGCTGATCTGCTCGCCGCGCAAGGTCAGCACGTTGAGCGCGAACGGCAGGAAGGCGGCCGCCTCGTCGTCCCAGCTGTAGAAGGCGAGTGCCTCCTGACCGTTGGCGCGGACCCGCAAAGGCTTCCAGCGCCACTGGCCCGAGAGCGGCCAGCCGGCGAGAAAGACCTTCAGCTCCTCGGTGCCGCGGAACCAGGCCGACATCGGCGGCATCGCGAAGGCGGCGTCCTCGGTCAGCATCGCCACGACGCCGTCGACGTCTCCCCGCTGCCAGGCGTCGACGTAGCTGTCGACGATCTCCCGAACGCGCTCGTCGCCGAGGGTTCGCAGCGTGGCCTGCTGGCTCTGTTCGGGCACCCGCTCCTCGACCGACTTGCGGGCCCGCTGCAGGGCGCTGTTGACCGACGCGGTAGTCGTCTCCAGCGTCTCGGCGACCTCGCGGGCCGAGAAGCCGAGCACCTCGCGCAGGATCAGCACCGCCCGCTGGTTGGCGGGCAGGTGCTGGAGGGCGACGATGAAGGCCAGCTCGACGCCCTCGCGCTGCTCGTAGCGGGCCTCGGGAGCGGCGTATCCGTCTTCGAGGCCGAGCGTCTCGTCGGGGTAGGGCTCAACCCATACCGACTCGACCAGTGGCTCCCCGGGGCCCTCGTGGGGGTCGGCGGGAGGGCCGTAGTCGACCGGCAGCACGCGCTTCGGGCGCTTGGCGATCGTGTCCAGGCAAGTGTTGGTGGCGATCTTGTAGAGCCAGGAGCGCAGCGAGCTGCGGCCCTCGAATCGAGCCAGCCCGCGCCAGGCGCGCAGCAGCGCGTCCTGAAGCGCGTCCTCGGCGTCGTGGACGGAGCCGAGCATCCGGTAGCAGTGCGCCTGCAGCTCGGAGCGGTGCGGCTCGACCAGGCGGGCGAAGGCGGCCTCGTCTCCGGCCCGGGCGGCCTCCAGGTGCTCTGCCCCCTGGGCGGGCGAGCTTGTCGGCGTGGAGCTCATCCCTGATCAGGTTAGACAGGCCGAACGGGCCAGGCTCATCGGCCGCCGATGAGTTCTGAGACCCGGCCCGGTCTTTGGTTGAGGACATGTTCCGAGGGCCTGCCAATCCCGTCGTCCACATGGAGCTGCACACGGGCGATCTCGCCGCTGCGTGCGACTTCTACTCGCGGGCCTGCGGCTGGCGCCCGGAGCAGATCGAGGCCGGTTCGCGGCCCTATCTGGCGCTGGAGCTGGGGGGCGCCGTCGGCGGCGGCGTGGTCGAGTGCGCGACCCGGCGAGCGCTCTGGCTGCCCTACGTCGAGGTCGGAGAAGTCGGCGAGGCGACGGAGCGGGCGCGCGAGCTCGGAGCGTCGGTGCTGCTCGAGGCGCGCGAGGGTCCTGCCGGCTGGCGCAGCGTCATCGCCTCGCCGGCCGGCGGCGAGATCGCCTTCTGGCAGCCGAAGCGGTAGACCTAGGGATCGTTTGGATCTCGGCGCTAGAGTTCCAGCGACGGGGCCAGGGGCAATATGAGCAGGAGAGACAGGCTGACGTTCCGGCTTCATGTGCCCACGCTCTTCGGATGCGCCCTGGCCGCCGTGACCTTCGTAGGAGCTCCCCCAGCGGAGGCCGGCATGCCGGCCCCGAAGATCAAGGTGCTCTCCAACCGCGCCGACCTCGTCTCGGGTGGAGAGGCCCTGGTGCGGGTCACCCTGCCGCGGGGCGCAAGAGCCTCGAGGCTGCGGCTGACTGCCGGGCGACGCAACGTGACGGGGGTGCTAAAGCGGGTCGACCGGCGGCGCCTGATCGGTGCTGGTTGCGCGGCTTGCGGGTCGGGCGCGTCCCGCTGACGGCGCGAATCGGCGGCGCCAGCGCGGCGCGTCTCTTCGTAACCAACCACCCGATCGGTGGTCCGGTCTTCGCCGGTCCGCAGATCAAACCCTGGGCCTGTCAGGAAGGGGCGAGGGACGCGAAGTGCAATCAGCCGCGGGAGCTCAGCTACTACTACCTGCCCAAGGGTGCCAGCACCGACAGCGGCGGAATCCCCGGCACGACCTCCAACGACACCGGGGGCCCGTTTCAGCCGTATGACCCTGAGAATCCGCCGCCCAGGGAGGACATCGC
Organism: uncultured Actinomycetes bacterium; assembly: GCA_963793785.1. Classification (GTDB taxonomy): domain Bacteria; phylum Actinomycetota; class Thermoleophilia; order Solirubrobacterales; family 70-9; genus CAWCBH01. Next base: position 765,291 of record CAWCBH010000003.1, on the reverse strand, counting down.
CACGACCACGACGACGGAGGGGGTGACGGTCCCGTTCATCGTCCGGCTCGAGACCGGTTACATCGATCGTGACCAGTACGCCGTCGCGACGCTCTTTGACCCCAAGAAGCGGTGGACGGCCACCTCGCCGCAGCGACAGTTCAACCACCGAATGGTGGTCACCCACGGCTTCTCCTGCGACACCGAGTACGAGGCCGGTGACGCGCCGAGCGTCCTGGTGCCGAAGGTCCTCGGCGGCGGGTTCGTCGTCATGTCGCACGCGCTCGACCACGCGGGCCACAACTGCAACCTTCTGACCCAGGCCGAGTCGCTGGTGATGACCAAGGAGCACGTCATCGACCACTACGGCAGCTTGCGCTGGACGATCGGCAGCGGCTGCTCGGGCGGCTCGCTGACCCAGCACCAGGTGGCAAACGCCTATCCCGGCGTCTATCAGGGGATCACCCCGCAGTGCTCCTTCCCCGACGCCTGGTCCTCGGCGATGCAGTACGAGGAGTACTTCTTCGGGCTTCAGTTCTTCCAGGACCCGACCCGGTGGGACCCCGGGGTGGTCTACGACCCGGTGTCGATCAGCGCCTTCCTCGACCACCCGAACATCAGCAACCCGATCACCTTCACAAGCGTGATCCCCAACTCGGGCGAGCCCAGTCCGGCCTTGCCCCGGCGTTCCCGACGATCAGGTCTACGACGAGCAGACGAACCCCGATGGCGTGCGCTGCACGCTGCAGGACTACATGGTCAACGCCTTTGGGCGGGACAGGCGCGGCTGGGCGCGGCGCGGCTTCGACAACGTCGGCGTCCAGTACGGGCTGAAGGGGCTGCGCTCGGGGCTGGTCTCGCCGGCCCAGTTCGTCGACTTCAACGCGGGCATCGGGGGCGGCGACCTCGATCTCAACATCACCGCCGAGCGCACGCCGGCGGACCCGATCGCGCTGCGGCGCCTCTACCGGACCGGTGCGATCAACTCCGCCAACCATCTCAACAAGGTCGCGATCATCGACCTGCGCGGACCCGACCCGGGGGTCTTCCACGACGTCTTCCGCACCTACGCGATGCGGGCCCGCCTGCAGCGCAACTTCGGCACCGTCGCCAACCAGGTGCTGTGGCGCGGGCAGGTACCGCTGGTCGGCGACCCGTCGTTCGCCGACGAAGCGGTGTTCGCGATGGACCGCTGGCTCGCCCGTGTCCACGCCGACCGCCGCAAGGTCCCGCTGGCGCGCAAGATCATCGTCAGACAGGCCTGACAGCGTCACCGACCGCTGCACCGACGGGCAAGGCAACGACCAGCCGGCTTCGGTCTGTGACTCCACCGTCACCTCCTACGGGACCCCGCGCCAGGGCGCCGAGGGGCCTTTGGCCGAAGACGTGATGAAGTGCCGCCTGAAGCCGATGCGCCGCGCCGACTACCCGGTGGCCTTCACCGACCAGCAATGGAGCCGGCTGCAGCAGGCCTTCCCAGGCGGCGTCTGCGACTACTCCAAGCGCGGCGTCGGCCAGCGCGGCGCGATTCCCTGGCTGACCTACCAGAACAAGCGCGGGCGTGTGATCTACGGCGGCAAGCCGCTGGGTCGACCCCCCGTCTCGCATCGGATCAGAGGCGGCTGAACCTAATCGGGGCGACTGGATTTGAACCAGCGACCTTCTCGCCCCAAACGAGATGCGCTACCAGGCTGCGCTACGCCCCGATGAGGCGATTCTACGGTTCCCTCCCCCGGCAAGCATGGGGTGGGGCGCTTTGCGTCCCATAGTTCGTCGCAATTCGCCCCACCCCGCCTCCGGGCCCGGGCGCCGCCGGCGCTAGGCTGCGCCGCCGTGGCCGAAGTCCAGCCCCTCAACGCCCTCCATTACAACCTGGCCGCGGTGGGCTCGCTGGGCGATGTCTTCGCCCCTCCCTACGACGTGATCGACGCCGAGCAGCGCAAAGCGCTGCTGGCGCGCTCGCCCCACAACGTCGTCGAGATCGATTTGCCGCAGGCCAGCGCGGGCTCAGACCCCTACACCCACGCCGCCGAGACGATCGAGGAGTGGCGCTCGGAAGGAATCCTCGAGGCGGACCCTGAGCCGGCGTTGTGGGCGTTCACCCAGGACTACACGGCCCCCGACGGCAGCTCGCAAAGCCGCCGCGCGATCCTCGCCCGGGTCCGGGTCGAGCCTTACGGCGCCGGCCGGGTCCGACCCCACGAGCGCACCCAGCCCGGACCCAAGCAGGACCGCCTCGACCTCACGCGGGCGACGCGGCACAATCTCTCGCCGATCTTCGCGCTCAGCTCCGCCGACGCCTGGCCGCACGTCAAGGCCGCGACCCGGGGGGAACCGTGGGCCGAGGCGAGCGACGACGACGGCACCGTGCACCGGCTCTGGCGGCTCCCCGATCCCGAGTTGCACGCCGCCGTCGCCCAAGAACTGGAGCCGGCCGAGCTGCTGATCGCCGACGGCCACCATCGCTACGAGACCGCCCGCACCTACATGGAGGAGGTCGGCGGCGAGGGACCGCATTGCTACACGCTGATGGCGCTGACCGCGCTGGAGGACCCGGGGCTCACGGTCTTCCCCACCCACCGCCTGCTCTCCGGATTCGGTGACGACCGCGAGCGCCAGGAGCGCCTGAGGGAGGGCCTGCGCGAGCTGTTCGAGATCGAGGACGTCGGCGCCGAGGGCCTCGACCCCGGCGACGAGGACGGGGTCGGCGTCTTCGGCTACGTCGACAGCCACCACCGCGGCGGCTTCCGGCTGCGGCTCAAGAACAGCGCCGAGCTGGATCGGATGCTCGACGGCAAGCCGGAGGCCTACCGCCGCCTCGACGCGGCGATCCTCGAGACGCTGGTCCTGAAGGGAATCCTCGGCCTCGAGGAAGCCGACATCGCGGCCAAACGGGGGATCGGCTACGCGAAGAGCATCGAGGACGCGACCGCACTCCTCGACCGGGGCACATACGAGGTGGCCTTCCTCCTCCGGGCAACTCCGATCGAGCAGGTGCGGGAGGTCGCCGGCGCTGGCGAGACGATGCCGCCGAAGTCGACCTACTTCTACCCGAAGCTGCCCTCGGGCCTGGTCTTCAACCCGCTCGCCTGAGCGGCGCGGACGCTCGCGCTTAGGATTCGCGCGTGGCCAAGATCTATACCCGCAAGGGCGACGACGGCAGCACCTCGCTCTGGTACGGCGGCCGGGTACCCAAAGCCCATCAGCGCACCGAGGCTTATGGCTCCCTGGACGAGGCGGTCTCCGCGCTCGGCGTCGCCCGAGCCCTCTGCGGCTCGGACGCCTCCGAGCTGGCCGCCGACCTCCTGCAGCTACAGGAGGACATCTTCATCGCCGGCGCCGAGCTGGCGACCGCGCCCGAGGCCGCCGACCGCCTCGAGGACGGCGTCAGCCGCGTCACCGAGGAGATGGTCACCTGGGCCGAGCAGCGGATCGACCACTACATGGGCCAGGTCGAGCTACCGCCGCAGTTCGTGATTCCCGGCGGCAACCAGCTCTCGGCCGCCCTCGACGTCGCCCGCACGGTGATCCGCCGGGCCGAGCGGCGCATCGCCGCGCTCGCCGACTCCGAGGAGCTGGCGAGCGAGGCCGTCCTGCACTTCGTCAACCGCGCTTCGGACCTCGCCTACGCGATGGCGCGCTTCGCCGACGTCGAAGACCCGGCGTTGTTCGCCGGGCGGCGCAAGGGCTGAGCATGGTCAAGGTCACAGCCCGCCGCCGGCAGGGCTACACCCACGACGTCGAGATCGAGGGCGGACACTCGATCGTGATCGATGAGCCCGTTGAAGCCGGCGGCAACGACGAGGGCCCCTCCCCCACCCGAGTCGTCGGCGCCGCGCTGGCGGCCTGCACGGCAATCACGATGGAGATGTACGCGGCCCGCAAGGAATGGCCGATCGAGGAGGTCGAGGTCGAGGTAGAGATCGAGTACGAAGGCCCTGTCCCCCACTGCTTCAACGTCAACCTGCGGCTGCCGAAGGAGATGCCCGAGGACCAGGTCGAGCGGCTGAAGGTGATCGCCGGCAAGTGCCCGGTCCACCGGGCGCTGCGAAACGAGACCGGGGTCTCGATCACCGACCGCGTGGAGCTGGTCTGAGCGTGGACCTCGGCCTCGAGGGTCGCGCCTGCGTGGTAACCGGCGCCAGCCGCGGCATCGGCCTGGAGACTGCACGACTGCTCTGCGCCGAGGGTGCACAGGTGCTGCTGGTGGCCCGCGGTGAAGGCGAGCTCGAAGCGGCCGCCACCGAGGCGGGCGGCGCCGGGGGGACCGCGGCCGCGCTGGTGCTCGACGTCACCGACCCCGACGCCGGCGAGCGGATGCTGGCCGAGGCCGGCGAGCGCTTCGGCTCCCTCGACGTGCTGGTCAACAACGCCGGCACCGCGAAGTGGCGCGACCTCGACGACGTCCCCGACGAGGACTGGCTGCTGCAGTTTCAGCTCAACGTGATGGCGCCGCTGCGGGCGATGCGCGCCGTGGCACCGGCGATGGCCGAGCGCGGCTGGGGGCGGATCGTCAATGTCGCCTCGACAGCCGGCAAACGGCCCTCGGCCTCGATGCCCGAGTACTCGGTGGCGAAGGCCGGCGAGCTGTCGCTGTCGCGGCTGTTCGCGGATCGCTACGCCGACCGCGGCGTGCTCGTCAACGCGGTCTGCCCCGGGCCGGTCGCCTCGGAGCTGTGGATGGAGCCGGGCGGGCTGCTCGACCAATCGAAGGAGCTGTCGGGAGCCGGGAGCCGCGAGGAGGCCCTGGAGGCTGCCGGTGCGAAGCGGCCGATCGGTCGCCTGGCGACGGCGGAGGAGATCGCCGCGGCGATCGTCTTCCTCTGCTCCGAGCGGGCCTCCTACGTGGCCGGCGCCGCCTGGTCGGTCGACGGCGGCACCGTGCAAGTGATCATCTGAGCATCTCTTCCGACGTCGCCACCCGCGCGCCCGCTTCGCGCATCTCCTCGATCGCGCGGTCGCCGTCGCCGGGCTCGATGTCCACCGCCCGCACCGCATCCTCGACCAGCGTCGTCTCGAAGCCCTCCCCGCAGGCGTCGATCGCCGAGGCGCGCACGCAGTAGTCGGTCGCCAGTCCGCAGACGAAAACGCGCTCGACGCCGTGCTCGCGCAGGATCGAGGCCAGGTCGGATTTCTCGAAACCCGAGTAGCCCTGGTCTTCGCGCTCGCGGCCGACGTCGACGACGGCGTCGAGGTGAACGTCGCCAAGCGACTCGTGCAGCTCCGCGCCCGGCGTGCCCTGAACGCAGTGGACCGGCCAGGGTCCACCCTCGCGCTCGAAGGAGGCGTGGTCCGCCGGGTGCCAGTCGCGGGTCGCCACCACAGTCTCGAAATCGCCGCCCTCGACCAGGCGGCGGATCGGCGCGGCGATCTCGTCGCCGCCGCTGACCGCCAGTGCCCCGCCGGGGCAGAAGTCGTTCTGGAAGTCGATGATCAGCAGTGCGTCGGCCATTGCTTCAATGGTCGATCTTACGACCGTGCCGGCATCGTCCCCCGACCTTCGCAGCGTCCTCCTCACCCCCGCCGAGGCGGCGGCGATGGACGCCCACGGGCGCACCGACGCAGCCGTCTTGCTGCCGCTGTATGGCTGGCCCGCGCGGCCGGGCCTCGTATTCACCGAGCGGCGCGCCGACCTGCGCCGCCACGCGGGCGAGATCTCCTTTCCCGGCGGCCGCCAGGACGACCCCGACGAGGACCTGCGGACGACGGCGATCCGCGAGGCGGAGGAGGAGATCGGCCTCGACCCCGGCGAGGTCGAGCTGATCGGGGCGCTGCCGCCGGTCGGCACCTTCGTCACCTCCTACAAGGTGCACCCGTTCGTGGGCTTGATCTCGCCGCCGTCAGAGCTCGACCTGGCGCCGAGCCCGGACGAGGTCGGGGCGATCCTTCACTTCGAGCTCGACCAGCTGCGCGACGGCTACGGCATGAAGCGGCTGGTGCGCCGCGGGGTGCCGATCCGCACCCCCACCTACACCGTCGGGCGGCACCTGATCTGGGGGGCGACGGCGCGGATTCTCGGCGAGCTCCTCACCCGGCTGGGCCGCTGACAGCCGGGCAGCCGCGACCCTCGAACGCAGCCTCAGTCGTGTAGGAGCTGCGGGGGAAGAAGCGACCCATCACCTCGGTCTCGGCGCCGCTCTGCTGGATCCGCTGAATCGCCTTCTTGAAGCGGGCTGTCGGCAGCATGTTGCGGATGATCAGGAAGCCGAAGTCGGGGTTCTCCGCCGCGTCGCCGCGCAGCGCCCAGCGCAACCAGCCGACGCCGCAACGCCGCACCGCGTTGGCCGGCCGGTCTTCCGGCCGGCTGACGACGATCGTGAAATCACGGTTGCCTTGCAGGGGCACCTGGCGGTCGGCGAGGCAGTCCTCGGTGCGGGTCGTGACCGGTCCCTCCGTCGAGCACAGCGACCAGAACCGGACCTGCCCACCCGGCATCCGCTTTGCGCCCCGATAGGTGCGCGGGAAGGTCGGCATCGTCGCCCGCACCACGAGCAGCGGCCCGAAGCGTCGGTTCAGCGGCGCGTAGAGGTAGCGGATGTCGCCGTTGCTGTAGAAGCCGCCGCGATCCTCGTGGGGAATCTGCCGGTGCGCCTGCTCGGCCTCCTCGCTGCAGCCGAGCGCGAAGCCGGCCCGCGCGTAGTCGAGGTTGAAGAATCGCTTCCAGCGGGGCGGGTCGACGGCGGGTGCCGTCGCCGGGTCGCACCCCGGCGCGTGGGTGGCGATCGCCCACTGGCTCTCGGGGGTGGTCAGCACCGGGATCGTGCGATCGGAGTCGTTGGCAGCCGCGCAGACGGCACGATCGCGCAGCACGGTCCCGTCGGACATCCGCAAGCGTGGCTTCGGCAGGCCGCCGCCGCCGGCCAGCCGCAAGCCTCGATTCGGTTCGTAGACGCGGTAGAGCAGCTCGATCGCTGCGCCGCCACTCGGGCGCGCATAGAGCGTGTTCGGCTGCCGCGGCTGTCCCTGCGCGGGAGGCTCGGCGTCTCGCACCTCGACCCGATAGGCGCGGCGGCCGGAAGCGCGGCGATTGCCGGTCAGGAAGGGGTTCACCGAGCCCCGCAGAGGCGCGGTCTCGATATCGGCGAGCGCGTCGGTGGGCTCCCCCTCGGAGTAGCTGTTCAGCGATTGATAGCGGGCCCTGGCGAAACGCCCGCGCAGGAACAGCCTCGATTCCTCGGGCAGCCGCAGCCGCGCCAGCCAGTAGGTCGCCGATTCCTCGGGATAGTTGAAGTTACGTCCGTCAAAGCCGCGCGTCGAGCGCTGCTGCATCGAGATCGGGCCCTCCCAGAAGCAGCTCGCGATCGCCCGGCCTCCGCTGCCGGGCCCGCCGGCGCCGGAGCCGGCAATCGCAGCGCCAGCGCTGATCGCAGCCACGACCAGCACTCCGAGCGTCCACAGGATCGTGCTCGGGCGCCGCTTGCGGTCGGCACGTTTGCGAGAAGGCCCCACTCCGTCGATGACCATCGTAGTTCTCCCTTCGCCGGCTCGCGCCGACCGTCTCGGCGCCTGCGCGAGCTGTCGCGAGTGGGCGTCGGAGATGACGGTTGTAGGTGGACAGCGGGGCCGGTCTGGCGCTACCGTGGGCAGCGTGGAGAGGGAGAGCGGCGAGAGCCCGACGCCGGAACCTGAGCGTCGCGAGGAGGAGACCCCCTCGGACGAGCCCCGCGAGACAGGCACGGGGTCCGACCAGGACGCGATGGGCAAGGACAAGCGCCGCGAGGTCGTCGGCCACAGCTGGGGCCCAAGCAAGTCCCGCCAGTTCCTTTACTACGGGATCTTCGTCGCCTTCGTGATCGCGCTCTACATCGGTGGCAAGATCGCGGTCGACGAGCTCGACAAAGCGCCGGCGAAGGACGCCGACAAGGCGCCCTGGTCGAAGGGCACTCAGGAACCTCCCGTTCGCTTCCAGTAGCCGTCCTCAGCCGCTCGGCCTGACCGCGGCGGCGGTCGAGGCCAGCATCGCCACCAGCCACGCTTCGTGATCGGACGGGTCGGCGAGAACCACCTCGGCGCGGATCCGCCAGCGAGCGCCGGCCCGCTCGACGATCCGGGCACCTTCCCGCAACCGGGAAGCATCGACAGCGCCGGACGCCTCGTAGACGAACCCCCGCACCGGCGTGTCGACCAGCTTTTCCAGCAACCGCTCGAGGCGCGGACCGTGGAGGTCGCTGACCGCCCGCTCCTCGCCCACAGCCGAACCCAGCAGCCAATGGACGACCGCCGCATCGGAGACCAGGTCGAGGACGGTCCCGGGGCTGGCGGGATCCGCCCGGGCGGGCTCGATCCCCGCTGCCTTGATTGCCGCCAGCCCCACCTCGCTGCGGCTGGTCCCGCGCACGACCCAACCCTCGGCGGCCAGGTGCGTCCCCAGCGCCCGCCCCTGGCAGCCGCAGCCGACGATCAGCGCCCGCGCCAAGCGGCGTCGCTCAGGCGCCCCCGAAGGGGCCTCGGCCACGCAGCCGGTTCAGCTCGTCCTCGGCGACCTTGTCGCGCAGCTCCTTCTCGGTCATCTCGGCGGCGCCGCGGCGGCGGCGCATCTCGTTCTGCGCGTCGATCATCTGCTGCACGTCCTCCTCCTCCAGGCGCGCCTCGTCCTCATAGGAGCGAGTCGGCTTCCAGTCGACGATGTCGGCACCGCTGCCCGGGTAGAAGTGCCCGACGATCAGCAGCACGCCGATCAGGAACGCGATCATCGCCAGCGTTCCGAGAACGAACCCCATCCGACAAGGATACGGTTCGCCGCCAGTGACCGACGCCTACGTGCTGGACGCGATCCGCACCCCGATGGGGTCCTACCGGGGGGCCCTGTCCCGGGTGCGACCGGACGACCTCGCTGCGCACGTGATTCGCGCCGCGGTGACGCGAAACGGGATCGACCCCGAGCAGGTGGCCGACGTCTACTTCGGCGCCGCCAACCAGGCCGGCGAGGACAACCGCGACGTCGCCCGGATGGCGGCGCTGCTGGCCGGCCTGCCGGTGAGCGTTCCCGGTGCGACCGTGAACCGGCTCTGCGCCTCGGGTCTGGAGGCGGCCAACCAGGCGGCGCGGGCGGTGATGCTCGGCGAAGGCGACGTGTACCTGGCCGGCGGCGTCGAGTCGATGAGCCGGGCGCCGTGGGTCGTACCGAAGCCCGAGCGGGAGCTGCCCCGCGGCGAGCAGACGATGTACGACACGACGCTCGGCTGGAGGCTCGTCAATCCGCGGATGGCCGAGCTGCACTCGACCGAGTCGATGGGCGAGACGGCCGAGAACGTCGCCGAGCGTTACCGGATATCCCGCCAAGCCCAGGACGCATTCGCGGTCCGCAGCCACGAGCGGGCCGTCGCGGCCACCAAGGAGGGGCGGTTGGCAGAGGAGATCGTCCCGATCGAGGCGCCTGCGGGCAAGGAGTCCCGAACGGTGGGGGTCGACGAGGGGCCCCGGGCCGACACCTCGGCGGAGAAGCTGGCCGGACTGCGACCGGTGTTCCGGGAGGGCGGGACGGTGACCGCGGGCAATGCCTCGACCCTCAACGACGGCGCCGCCTGCCTGGTGATCGGCTCCCAGCGCGGCGCCGAAGCGCTCGGGGTCGAGCCGCTGGCGCGCTTCGTCTCCTTCGGGGTGGCCGGGGTCGACCCGGGGGTGATGGGGATTGGACCGGTCGAGGCGGTGCCGCGGGCGCTCGCCGCCGCCGGCCTCTCGCTCGACGAGATCGACCTGATCGAGCTCAACGAAGCCTTCGCCGCCCAGGTGCTGGCCTGCGCGAACGAGCTGGGCATCGAGGAGGAGCGGCTGAACGTAAACGGCGGCGCGATCGCCCTCGGGCATCCGCTCGGCTGCTCGGGCGCCCGGCTGCTGACGACCCTGGTCCGCGAGCTGCGCCGCCGCGACGGCCGCTACGGCATCGCCACCCTCTGCGTCGGCGTCGGCCAGGGGTTGGCGACCGTCGTCGAAGCAGTGTGAGCCGATTGGCATCGGGTAGCCTCGCGCCGCGATGGCGATCTCCGAGCTGGCGAGCGTCGACGGGCGGATCGGTCCCACCGATCAGGCGACGGTGCCGCTGCGCGACGACGGCCTATATCGCGGCGACGGCGCCTTCGAGGTGCTTCGCCTCTATGCAGGGCGGCCGTTCGCGCTCGACGAGCACCTCGAGCGGCTGCAGCGCTCGTCGGCTGCAATCGAGCTGAGCTTCGATCGCGCCGCGCTGGAGGCTGAGATCGAGGCACTCCTGGCCGAGTTCGGCGAACCGGATGCGCTGCTGCGCCTGATCGTCACCCGTGGCGGGCGCCGGATCGCGACCACCGAGCCGCTGCCCGACCATGGCGAGTCGATCCGGCTTGCCCTCGTCACTTACTCGCCGAGCGTGATCCTCAACGGCGTCAAGTCGATTTCCTATGCCGCCAACATGCAGGCGACCCGGCTGGCCCAGGGCCAGGGCGCCGAGGAAGCTGTGCTCGTGAAGCCCGACGGGACCGTGCTGGAGGCGCCGACCTCGGCGCTTTTCTGGGTCTCGCCCCAGGGTGGGCTGCGGACCACCGCGCTTGACGCCGGAGTCCTCGACTCGGTCACACGCCGCCGGGTGATGGCGGCGCTGGACGTCGAGGAGGGCCACTGGCCGGTCGCCGACCTGCGCGCCGCCCCGGAGGCATTCCTGGCCTCGACGACACGGGAGATCCAGCCGGTCGGCTCGATCGACGGCTCCGAGCTCGCCGCGGTCCCTGGCCCTCGCACTGAGGAGGCGAGTCAGGCCTTCACCGATGCCCTCGCTCGCGAGCTGGGAGCCTGAGGGTGGACTTCGAGCTCTCCGACGAGCAGCGGCTGATCTCTGAGTCGGCGCGGGAGTTCTGCGACCGGGAGATCCTGCCCCGGGTCCGCGACAACGATCGCGCCGCCCGCTTTGACCGCGAGCTGGCGAGCAAGCTGGGCGAGGTCGGCTACCTCGGCGCCCCGGTGGCCGAGGAATACGGCGGCCGCGGGCTCGATTACCTCGGCTACGGGCTGATCGTCGAGCAGGTCGGTCGCGCCGACTCCTCGGCACGGACAGTCGTCTCGGTTCAGACGTCGCTGGTCTGCGGCTCGATCGAGCGCTGGGGCAGCGAGGAGCAAAAACGCCACTGGCTGCCGCGGCTGTGCTCTGGCGAGGCGCTGGGCTGCTTCGGCCTCACCGAGCCCGACACCGGCTCCGACGCCGCCAACCTGCGCACCCGGGCCCGGAAGACCGACTCCGGCTGGGCGATCAGCGGCCAGAAGATGTGGATCTCGCTGGCCAACTTCGCCGAGGTGGCGCTGATCTTCGCCCAGACGGATCCCGAGAAGCAACACCGCGGACTGGCCTGCTTTCTGGTCCCCACCGACAGCGACGGCTTCTCCACCCAGGAGATCCACGGCAAGCTCGGGCTGCGCGCCTCCGACACCGGCGAGATCGCCCTCGACGACGTCGAGGTCTCCGACGACGCCCTGCTGGGCGAGGTCGGGGACGGCTTCAAGGTCGCGATGAGCGCCCTCGACAACGGCCGCTACAGCGTCGCCGCCGGCTGCGTCGGGATCTGCGACGGCTGCGTCGACGCCTCGGTGGAGTACGCGAAGGAGCGGCAGCAGTTCGGCGTCCCGCTGGCCCGCTTCCAGCTCGTCCAGGAGATGATCGCGGAGATGATCGTGCGCCGCGACGCCTCCCGAGTCCTCGTCTGGCGCGCCGGCGACCTCAAGGACCGGGGGCTCCCGAACACCACCGAGACCTCGATCGCGAAGCTCTATGCGACCGAGTCGGCGGTCGAGTGCGCCAACCTGGCGATCCAGGTCCACGGCGGCTCCGGCTACGTCGACGACTACCCGGTCGAGCGCTACCTGCGCGACGCCCGGGTGACGACCCTGTACGAGGGCACGTCGCAGATCCAGAAGCTGATCATCGGCCGCGCCGCCACCGGAATAAACGCGATGACCCCGATGGAGGCGGAGCGAGGCGAGTGACTAGATCTGATTCCACACGAGCCGAGCGAAGCCGACAATTTGTGGAGGCGTCAATCGAGACTCACGTGGCGTTGCTGCGCCTCAACCGTCCCGAGGCGCGCAACGCGCTCTCGCCCGAGGTGATGGATGAGATCGCGGTTCAGGTGGAAAGCTGGGACGCGGACCCCGAGGTCCGCTGCATCGTCATCGCCGGCTCCGACGAGGTCTTCGCATCCGGCGCCGACATCAAGGCGATGGCCGCCCGCACCCTGCCCGAAGCCCTCCACCATCCCGCCGCCGGCTTCTGGAAGCGGCTGCACGCGATCAAGACGCCGATGGTCGCGGGCGTCTCGGGATGGGCCCTGGGCGGAGGCTGCGAGCTGGCGCTGGCCTGCGACATGATCGTCGCCTCCGACACGGCCCAGTTCGGCCAGCCCGAGATCACGCTCGGAATCATCCCGGGGGGCGGCGGCACCCAGCGGCTGGCCCGGGTCCTGGGCAAGCAGCGGGCGATGGAGTACGTGCTGACCGGCCGTCGCTTCGACGCCGAGACGGCGCGCCAGTGGGGGCTCGTCAACCTGGTTGCGAAGAAGGGGACGTGGCTGGCCGAGGCGATGGAGCTGGCCCGGACGGTCGCCGAACGGCCTCCGATAGCGGCCCGGCTGGCGAAGCAGGCGGTGCTCGGTGCCGACGAGGCCGGTCTGTCGGCCGGAATGGAGACCGAGCGCCGGCTCTTCGAGCTGGCGATGGCAACCGAGGACCGGGTCGAGGGAATGCAGGCGTTTCTCGATAAGCGCCCGCCGCAGTTCGAGGGACGCTGAGATGGCCAACGTCTTCGAGCCGCAATTCGACCCGGGCGACTATCCGGACGGTTTCCGCGGCCGCCACGCGCGGACCGGCCACGAGGCCGGCGCCGTCCACCTCGGCGCCAGCGTCTATGAGGTCGATCCCGGCCAGAGCCTTGCCCCTTACCACTGGCACGCGGCCAACGAGGAGATGCTGGTCGTGCTGAGCGGAGAGCCGACCCTGCGCACGCCCGACGGGGAGCGGACTCTCGTCGCCGGGGAAATGGTCAGCTTCCCGCGCGGTGAGGAAGGAGCCCACGGCGTCTACAACCGCACCGACTCGCCCGTCCGGGTGCTGCTCCTCAGCGAGATGAACGAACCCGAGGTCGCCGTCTATCCGGACTCGGGCAAGGTGATGGCGCGCCAGCAGGCTCCGGGAACGCCGGCAACCGGACTGCGGATGCTGTTCAGAGCTTCCGACCAGGTCGACTACTGGGACGGCGAGCTCGACCGGGATGGCAAAGATTGAGCGCTTAGGGGTAGTCGGCGCCGGCACGATGGGCGCCGGCATCGCCCAGCTCGCCTGCCTCGGCGGCTTCGAGACCTGGCTTCACGACCCGCTGCCCGAGGCGCTCGAAAGCGGCGCCGAGCGGGTCAAGGCCGGGCTCACCAAGGGCGCCGAACGCGGGCGCTGGAGCGAGCCCGAAGCCGAGGCGGCGAGGGCGCGCCTGCGAACCGCCGGCGATCTCGAGCAGCTGGCCGGCTGCGAGCTGATCGTCGAGGCCGCCCCCGAGGACCTGGAGGTAAAGCGCCGCCTGTTCAAGGCCTTGGCCGAGTCCTGCGGCGAGGAGACCGTCCTCGCTACAAACACCTCCTCTCTCTCGGTGACCGCGGTCGCGGCCGGCGTTCCGCGGCCCGAGCGAGTGGTCGGGATGCATTTCTTCAACCCGCCGGCGCTGATGGAGCTGGTCGAGATCGTCTCCGGCGAGGACTCGGCCGAGCCCGCTCTGGGCGCGGCCGAGGCCGCCGCGGCGCGGATGGGCAAGACGCCGATTCGGGCCACCGACGAAATCGGCTTCGTCGCCAACCGCTGTGCCAGGCCGTACTCGCTGGAGGCGCTGCGGCTGCTCGGGTCGGGGATCGCAGACGAAGCGTCAATCGACCGCATCTGCAGGCTCGGCGGCGGCTTCCGGATGGGGCCCTTCGAGCTCACCGACCTGGTCGGCGTCGACGTCAACTTCGAGGTGGCGAAGTCTTTCTGGGAGCAGAGCTCGCATGAGCCGCGCTGGGAGCCGCATCCGATCCAGGCGCAGATGGTCGCCGCAGGGCGCCTCGGGCGCAAGAGCGATCGCGGCTATTACGACTATTCGAACGGCCCCCACCGGCCCCAAGACCCACCCGCACCGCCGGTCTCCGCCGAGCCCGACTCCGAGGCGAAGCTGATCGCACTTGACGCCGGAAGCCTCACCGCGCTAGCGGCTGCCGAAGACGCGGTCGGCTACCTGGCGCTGCCGGATCTACCGTCGGCGACGCTGGTGGAGTTGACTCGCCAGACCGCCACCAGTGAGGCAACGGCAAGCGCCGCCGAATCGCACTTTCGATCGCTCGGCAAGCACGTCGAGTGGGTTGGCGACGCACCCGGGCTGGTGCTGGGCAGGATTCTCGCCCAGCTCGTCAACGAAGCCCACTTTGCGCTCGATGCCGGGATCGCCTCGAGCGAGGACATCGATACCGCGATGCGGCTTGGGCTCAATTACCCCCGCGGGCCCTTCGAGTGGTGCGAGGCGATCGGGGCCGGGCGGGTGCTCAGGATTCTTGACGGGCTGCACCGTGAGCTGGGCGAGGAGCGTTACCGGGCAGCACCCTCGCTGCGCGCCGCGGCGCAGGGCGCCGCCGGCTGACCCGTCCCTCGGCGGCCAGCCAGGAGCCGCCGACGATCATGATCAACCCCAGCACCGCCCCGGCGCCGAGCGGCTCGCCCAACAGGACGACGCCGTAGCCGAGCGCGAACGCCGAGGCGATGTAGGTGACGACGAAGGTCTTCGCCGGTCCGACCCGGCCGATCAGCTCGAAGAAGATCGCGAAGGCGATCCCGGTGCCGAGCAGGCCCAGTGTCGCGATCGCGGCCAGCGGTCCGAGCGCCGGAAACGCGGAAGGGGCGTCGACGATTGCCGCCGGGGCCAGCAGCACCGAGCTGGCGACCATCACCGCCGCCGCCAGGCCCAGCGGCGGGCTTTGATGCAGCTTGCGCTTGGTCACGAATCCGCCCACGGCATAGCCGAGGCCGGCAAGCAGGATCGCCGCCCCGCCGGCGAGAGCGGCGCCGGAGCCGCCAAGGTCGAGCCCGAGCAGGGCGACGACGCCGGCGAATCCCGCCACCACCCCGACCAGGCGCAGCCCGGTGGATCGCTCCTCGCGATCGAAGCGGATCGCGAGCAGCGCCGTGAAGATCGGCGTCGAGGAAACGAGGATTCCGGCCAGTGAGGAGGAGATCTCCTCCTGACCGAGACCGATCAGCAGGAAGGGGCCGGCCGCCTGCACGGCGGCGATCGCGGCGATCAGCAAGACGCCGCCGCGGACCTCGCTCAGCTCACCGCGGGCCAGCGCCAGCGGGACCAGCACCGCCGCCCCGAAGGCGACCCGGAGAAAGGCGATCGCCGACGGGCCGAGGTCGCGCAACCCGATCTCTATGAACATGTAGGAGGCGCCCCAGATCGCTGAGAGGATCAGCAGCAGTACCCAGGATCGACGGTCCATCTTCCGAGGGTAGCCGCGGCCGATCGGATCGCCATTCGCAGATCCGATCGGCGCGATCAGCGGCGCTTATGCAGAGCCGTTCGGCTTCTCGATCTGCCCGTAGCTCATGCCGCCGTAGGTGAAGGTCGGCAACACCGGCCACTGTCGCTTCCAGTCCGCCATCTCCGAGGACGGGAAGACGTTGAGGAAGCGCGGGTCGCGTGGGTTGGGGTCGGCGAGCGCCTTCTCCTTGATCATCGAGTCGTACTGGTCGATCGAGTCCTCGAGGGTGTTCGAGTTGAGGATCACCTCGCGCCCGAAGAACTCGGCCGTCTTGCGGAGCCCGGGGATCTTCGAGAGGTGCGGATGCCAGGAGTCGGCGCAGACGCCGTTCTCGGAGGAGACCCAGACGCCGTCGTCGGTGTTGATGCAGAGCGAGTGGTTGCCGTCGGTATGGCCGGGGGTCCAGACCAGCGCCACGCCCTTGCCCAGCTCGACGTCGCCGTCGAGCAGCACGACCTTGTCCTCGTCGATCCCCTCGATTCCATCCTCCACGTACCAGGCCCACTGCATCGGGTGCAGCGATCCGAAGGTGTCCCACTCGCGACGCTGGGTGAGCAGCTTGGCGTTCGGAAACAGCGGCTCCACGGCCTCGGGGTGGCCGGGGGGCGGTGTGGTCGAGCCGAGCACGAAGCGGACGTCCTGCACGTGCAGATGGTCGAAGGAGATGAAGTCGACGTCCTCCGGAGCCAGGCCCGCGTGCGCCAAGGCGCTCTCGACCGTGTTCCAGATCACCGCCAGGACCTTGTAGGTGAGGAACTCCCCGGCGCCGCCCGGCAGCTTGTTCATGCGGTCGATCTGCTGCTGGTAGAAGGGCGCCTCCTGCGGTCCGTCGGTGACCGTCGGCTCGTAGGCGAGCGTCTTCAGCTCGCCGTCGAAGTCCTCGTACTGGATCACCTGCAGGCGGTTGATGATGTTGATGTAGGGGTTGGCGCCGATCGCGGCGCCGCCGAAGGCGAACTTGAGCGGGTACCCGGCGGAGGCGATGTCGACGGTCCGCACAGCCCGGACCCGGTTCTCGGGTACCGCGAAGCGGGCGCGGAACTCGGCTGCCGCCTCGCGAATCGCCGCCGGGCGATCGCCGCGCGGCCAGGTCTGGTTCGCCTCTTCGAACTCTGCGAACGGCTTCAGCCCGACCTTCTCGGGGCTCTCGATCGCGGCCATCGATACCTCCTCGTCGCTGTCTCAATCAGCCTAGCTGCACAGCAGAGGGGCGGCACTCAGGCCGCCCCTCTCGTGCGATCCGTGATCAGCCGCGCTCAGTCGAGGCAGACAGCCACTGCTCGATAGGTCTCGCTGATCTCGTCGTGCATTCCGCTGACCGTGACCGTGCCGGCGGCGGGGTCGAGCTGCACAAATACCGTCGCCAGCTCCTCACCTCCGGCCAGCGTGGTCCACTCCAGGTAACCGGAGAGCAACTGCCGGCCGGCGCCGCAGCTGGCAGTGTCGGTGCTGTTGGAGCCGAGCCAGGCGTTGTTGTTGGCAGCACCGCCGGCCACAACCGTCGGCGAGCCGCTGAAGATCGCCGTCACGCTTCCAAGCTCGGTAGCGGTGATCGAGTCGGGACCTGGGGCCCCACCACCACCGCCGCCGCCGGGCGGACCCGGAGGCCCGGGTGGGCCCTGTGGCCCCTGCGGCAGCTGGCGAAGGCCGCCGGCCGGAGGTAAATCGCATCTGGACCCTAGTTGTCGGTGGCGCTGACTGGCAGGCTCGGCCGTCCGGGCCGGCGACGCCACCTATCGCGCCGAGCATAGTTCGCCCCAGGGGGGTCGGGCAAGGGCGTCCGCCCTCTCAGGCCGCGGGGGTGGGCGCGACCTCGACCGGCTCGCCGCCCTTCTGCCAGTGGGCCTCCGGGGAGGGCGGGGTGTCGCGGAGGTACCACTCGGCATCGAGCGCCCCCATGCAGCCGGTGCCGGCGGCTGTGACCGCCTGCCGGTAGGTGTGGTCGACAAGGTCTCCGACCGCGAACACCCCGTCGAGGTTTGTCCGCGTCGACCCTGGGCGGGTGGTGACGTATCCGCTCTCGTCGGTGTCGACCTGGCCCTGCACCAGCTCGGAGCGCGGGATGTGGCCGATCGCGACGAAGGCGCCGCCGACCTCGATCTCCTCAGTCTCATCGCTGTCGGCATGACGGAGGACGACCTTGGCGAGCTTGCCGTCCTCGCCGGCGGCGAATTCCTCCGGCACAAAGGGCGTCTTGAAGTCGATGTTCGGCTGCTCCTTGGCGCGCTCGAGCATGATCTTCGAGGCTCGGAACTCGTCGCGGCGATGGACGATCGTCAGCTCGCTGGCGTACTTGGAGATGAAGATCGCGTCCTCCATCGCCGAATCTCCGCCGCCGACGACGATCACCTTCTGGTCCTTGAAGAAAGCTCCGTCACAGACCCCACAGGTGGAGACCCCGCGCCCGCCAAGCTCCAGCTCGCCGGGGATCCCGAGGCGGCGCGGCTCCGCGCCCATCGCCAGGATCACCGTCTTCGCGGTGTACACCTCGTCGCCCAGATGGACCTTCTGGACACCGCCGTCGGTGAGCTCGACCCGGTCAACGTCGTCGGTCTCGAAGCGGGTGCCGAAGCGCTCCGCCTGGGTGCGGAACTCCTGCATCATCTCCGGCCCCATGATCCCGTCGGGGTAGCCGGGATAGTTCTCGACGTCGGTCGTGTTCTGAAGCTGGCCGCCCCACTGGAAGCCCTCGAAGACAAGCGGTTCGAGATTCGCTCGCGAGGTGTAGAGGGCGGCGGTATAGCCGGCTGGCCCACCGCCGATGATGATCACGTTCTCTGTCTTGCGCTCTGACATCACCCTCCGATTACCGCTTCGCCGCTCCTTTGACGAGCCAATACGATAATACTTTACTTTCTGAAGTATTGCGGGGCGTCAGCTTCGCGCCGGCTCCGGCAGCGGCTCCTCGGAGGTCTCCGCCGGCCTTCCCTCGGCCTCCCAGCGGGAAACGGTGTGACGGAGCTGGAAGAAGGCGACGATCCCGGGCGGGATCGGCAGCCAGAACGCGATCACGCGGAAGGTGAGGACGGCGGCGAAGACCTCCGCCTCGGGCAATCCGAACAGCAGGAAGGCGCCGATCATCCCGGCATCCACCGCGCCGACGCCGGCCGGGGCGAAGGGGAACAGGTTGGCAAGCATGCCGAGAAAGAAGCCCTGCACGATGACGGCGAACGGGACCGTCACCCCGAAGGCCTTGAAGCTGAACCAGAGGATCGCGATGTTGGCGGCCCAGAAGCCGACCGCGCCCGCCACGGCCAGCCCCCCGCGCGAGGGATGGCCGACAAGGTCGAAGGCGATGCGGACCCCGCTCGAGAGGGTCGCCGGCACCGTCGCCAGACGCCTGGCCAGGCCGGTGCGGCGGTGCCCCTGCGCGAAGCGGGCGATGCGCCGCTCGAAGTCGTCGGGGATCAGCGCGATCAGGATCCCGATCACGATCACGACTCCCGCGATCGCGGCCGGGATGATCGTCACCTCGACCGCGTCCTCCCCGGGCAGCACCCCGGTCCGCAACAGGATCCCGAAGACGATCAGCGCCAGCGGGTACCAGATGTACTGGAGGGCGAGGAAGGCCACCATCCGGGAGGCCGACTGTCGCGCCTCCATGCCCGCCTTGCGCAACGCCCAGTAGGTGAGGGCTATGCCGCCGGCACCGCCGGCCGAGAACAGTCGCGTCGCCGCCAGGCCGGCCATGTTGATCTCGTAGGCCTCGCGCCAGGTGAGTGGAAGGACGTCGCCGCCGACGACGCCGCGAAACAGCGCCACGTAGGTGGCGAAAGCGACCAGCTCGAAGGCAACCGCGACCCCGACCCACAGCGCATCCGCGTCGCCGAGCTTGTCGAGGGCGTTCTCGAGCCCCGCGATCTGGGGCAAGAAGAAGTAGATCGCGACGATCAGGACGGTGACGATCACCGTCGTCTGGATCATCCGGCGCCGGTTGAAGAAGCCCATCTCCTCCTCCTCGGCCCCGGATTTGCCGGTCTCGCCAGCCGCAGCCGGCGGCCGTTCCACGAACGCTTTCTCGGCCGAGGTCAGGGAAGCCTCCTCGGTCCATGCTACTCAGGCGTTGGCGATTCGCTCCAAGCGCTGCAAACCGCTGTTCACCCGCGTCACCAGCGGCTCGACCAATGGCTCGCCGCGGCGGACCAGCGCAACCAGCGCGGCGCCGGCCAGCAGGTCGGTCACGTAGTGCTCGCCGAGGTAGACGAGCGAGAAGCCGAGCGCCGCCGCATATCCCCAGCCCAGGGCGCCTTCCGCCGGCCCCGCCTCTGCGAGCAGCATCGCCGCCAGAGTCGCGGTCGCGAAGTGCAGCGAGGGCATCGCCGCCCAGGGGTTGCCCCCCAGCGCCTCGTACATCGCCGGCCAGGCGCCGCCCCAGGTCTCCTCGCCGACCTCGACCATCACCCGGCGCACCTCCTCGTCGGTCAGGCCCTGCTCAGAGGCCCACCACGGCGGGGCCGTGGGAACCGCGAAGTAGACGGCGCAGCCGAGGTCGAAGGTTGCCGCCAGCTGCCGCGCCGCGCGCGGGAAGCGCTCGTTGTCGCGCAACAGGATCAGGACCAGGGCGGCGTAGGGCTCGAAGAACCACAGCCAATGCACCCAGGTGAGGCTCCGATCGAGGACGTTGGCGCGGCCGAGTCCGGCCAGCGCCCGCTGCAGCCGCACGTTCGGAAGCCGCCCCGCTCCCAGCACCCGGTCGAGCTGGATCGGATAGCGGGTGCGGAGCCGCGCCCGCAGCCGCTCGGGGTCGTCGTAGGGCAGCTCGTGGGCCATCGTGAAGCCCCACATCTGCAGCGCGAAGAGCGCGACGTCGCGCTTCTTGGACCGCGGCCAAAGCACCGCCAGCGCCAGCGGCCCGGCTGCGCAGGCGCCGACGGTGACCGGTGGCGGCACCCGAAGCCGGCGGCGGAGCAGCGGCACGGCGATGGCGGCCGCGATGCATGTCGCCGCGCCCGCCCGGACCGCGTACCGCAGGACGGGACTTGGCTTGTCGGCGGACCGGCGATTGAAAAAAAGGCTGGGTAAGGGCATCGCGGCCGTGAAGAGTAGGTGCGTCCGTGGCCGTGTGGCGCTTTATTCGCGTATAGCGCGAGGTTTGCGCCACGCCGCCGGCCCCCACAGCTGCGCCGCTCTCTTACCTGCTGCTGTTTCTGCGCTCTTACCTGCTGCTGTTGCTGCCCGGGGCGTCAGACCGCGGCTGGGGCCCCGTCGAGCTGCGCCTCGACCGACACCACGTCCACCGGCTGGTCGACCGTGGTCTCAAAGCCGCGCGGGTCGATCGGGCCCGGCATCAGCTCCTCGGCGGGCGGGATCTCGACCCCGATCACGTCCATCCGCCGCCTCAGCGCGGTGTAGGCGAAGCCGTAGACCTGCCGGGAGCTGTAGTCGTAGGACATGAACTCGGTCGGGTCGTCCACCTCCGGGGGGCAGAAGACGTGCGCCGCGGTCGGCAACAGCGTGGTCAGGGTGCGCAGGATCACGTCCCTCATCTCGGGACGCTCGCTGACCACGTCGCGCAGGAAGCGGACCCCGAAGGCGATGTGGCGGTGCTCGTCCTGTTCGACCAGCGAGAACCCTTTGTGGAAGCCGGGATACAGCGAGTGGCGCTCGCAATAGCCGAGGATGCTCCGCTGCCCGGTCATCGCCAGCACCCCCTCGGTGACCATGTGGTAGGTGACGATCCCCTCGACGAACAGCTCCAGGTCGTCGGGTCGCTGCTGGAGGCGCTTCGCGACCTCGCGCAGGCTGTCGTCGAAGAGGAAGTGCCAGGCGTCGATCATCGGCGCCTCGGCCTCGGCGAGACGGGAGCGCATGTCGTCCGCCGACAGCGCCATCACCTCGGCGGCCCAGCGATCGAAGAAGACCGCGTGGCGAGCCTCGTCGACGAGCTGGGTGGCCAGGAAGACTTCCGCTTCGCCGTTGGGGGCCGCAAGCACGAACGGCGCCAGGTCGGCCGCGACCCGCTCCTCACCGACGTAGAAGCTCGACATCGACCACAACGTGTGCTTTTGGGCCTCGCTCGGCGAGATCAGCCACTGTTCGCGATCGACCGAGAAGTCGAGCTCGTGGGCACGCCAGTTGCGCTTCTCCCAGAGCGCGTAGAGCTGCTCGTAGCTCATCAGGTTGTCGCGCTTGGCCGCCGCGCCGCCTTGCGCCGGGTCGATGGTCCTGGGCGCAGCGCCGTTGGCGGACGAGCCCCAGGTGCCGATGCGGCGCTCCTGCAACTGCCGCTGGACCACCTCCCGCTCCAGCTCCGGCCCGTCGACGCCGGCGGCCCGGTCGATCCACCGGCCCAGCAGGGTGATCGGATAGAGGGCACCCTCGGCCCGCGTCAGCCCGGTCATCATCGCGTCGGTCGGCAGCAGCTCGCCGCCGACCAGACGGCGCCAGGTGTCGACCGAGAGGCGAACGGTGGCGTCGGCGCCGGCAGCGGCGCCGTTGTCGGCAGCCGAGCGACAGCGGACCTCGCCATCGTCGACCTCAACCAGCCAGCTACCTCCCCCTTCGCCGAGCAGCTCGTAGCCAACCGTGAAGCGATGCCCGGCCGTCCACTCCGGCTCGATCGCGTAGGCGAGCGAGCGGTAGATCAGGTCCGGGTCGACGAGAACGCCGAGCTGCGCCAGCTCGCGCGGGCCCGCGGCGGAATCCATCGCCCGCAGCGCCAGCGCCTTGCGGCGGCGGCCGTGCAGCTTCAGCTTGCGGCGCAGGACCAGCCCCAGCGGGTTGGCGCCGGCCGCGAGGCGGGCCAGCCCCGCTGCGTCGGTCTCGATCGCGAAGTCCGCTTCGCCGGTGTCGGCGGCGGCCTCGACAAGCGCCGGCCCGCCGTTGTCGGGAGCGGCGATCAGCCAGGCCCCGAGTCCGTCGACGTCGAGCCGCCAGCGCAGGCCCGGTGGCAAGCGTCGCCGCGGCGGCGGGCAGCGAATGGACGATCAGCCTCGCCGCCAGCTCCGGATCCTCCTGCGCCATCCGTCGCAGCGCTTCATCCATCGTCCCGGTCGCTTGAGCCTTCGCCGACATTGGTTCCTCCTTCGATCCTGGCTGGCTGGCCAATTCTGTCACGCATCCCGGTCGCTGCCAACCCGCGCTCCGCCGGTGTGGCGAGTTCCTCTGGCTATGCCAGAGAAAGTCGCCACTTCGCCCGCTGCTGAACGGCGCCGGCATCCGATTAGAATGGCCGCGCTTTGGCGCCGTCGCGGAAACGCCGATCCGGCCTCCTCCTCATCGCCGTGGCGGGGCTGGCGGCCCTGGCGGTGCCGGCTTCGGCGAGCGCCAACCTGATCTCCCCCGAACCGGCCCACTCGCCGCAGGCGGAGGAGATCACGACCCTCTACTGGATCGGCTTGGTCGTGGTCGGCGCGCTGGCGGTGGCGATCAACGCGGCGCTGGTCCTCGCGATCCGCCGCTATCGATCCGAGCGGGGAGCCCAGCCGCGGCAGATTCGCAGCGGCGGCGGGATACAGGTTCGGGTCGGCGCCGGGCTCGGCGCAGTGGCCCTGCTGCTGCTGATCGCGAGCCTGATCTACACAGAGCGCGCCCGCGACGTGCCGCCGTCGGGACCGGACGGCCTTCAGGCGTCGAGCTCGCTGCTCGCCCAGCGCAGCCTCAGCCCCCCGGCGGGCGATGCGAAGCCGCTGGTCATCGACGCCACCGGGCAGCAGTGGATCTGGCGCTACGACTACCCCAACGACGCCTCCTCTTATTACCGGCTGGTGGTCCCGGTCGACACGACGGTGATCCTGGAGCTGGTCTCGACCGACGTCGTGCACAGCTGGTACGTGCCCGAGCTGGCCGGCAAGTTCGACGCCGTGCCCGGGAAGCTGAACAAGGTCTTCTTCCGCGCCGACGAGGAGGGCACCTACCGGGGCTCCTCGGCGACCTTCTCCGGACAGGCCTACACGGCGATGCGGACCGAGGTCCAGGTCGTCTCTCCGGCCGCGTACCAGAGTTATGTCGAACAGCTGAAGCGTGACACCCAGGCCGCTCAGGAGCAGGTCGCGCAGACGATCGCGGGCGGGGCCGAGCAGTGACTCCCACCGCGCCTCGGTTCGCCCCCGCCAGGCCCGAAGTCGTCGACGACGGCTACTCGCGGCCCCGCCCCCGCTGGACCGAGCTGGCCAGCAGCGCCGACCACAAGGACACCGCCCGGATCCTGATCACCGCCGCGCTGGGCTTCCTCTTCTGCGCTCTCGTCGAGCTGTTGATCATGCGCCTGCAGCTGGCGATCCCCGAGAACGCCTGGCTCTCCCCGGTCACCTTCAATCGCCTGCTCTCGATGTACGGGGTGACGACGATCTTCCTGTTCGCCCTGCCGCTGGCGATCGGCCTCTTCTACTACGTGGTGCCGCTGCAGATCGGCGCCCGCGGCACCGCGCTGCCGCGACTGGGCCAGACCGGGACCTGGCTGTTCGTCGCCGGCGCAACGGTGATCTACTCGGTCTTCCTGTTCACGCCGTCGGAGGCCGGCGTCAACCCGTTGCCGCCGCTCTCCGACATCGCCTTCCTGGACAACAACGGAGTCGATGCCTGGCTCGCCGGCACCGGCCTGGCGATACTCGGCTTCGTCTTCGTCTCGATCGACCTGCTGGTGACGATGCGCAACCTTCGCGCCCCCGGAATGGCCTGGCGACGGCTGCCGGTGTTCTCCTGGGCAGGGGCGATCTCCTCCTGGCTGCTGCTGGTGATCGGGGCGGTGATGCTGGCGGCGGTGACGATGCTGCTGATCGACCGCAACCTCGGCGGCGTCTTCTTCACCGACGGCTCCGGCGGCGCGCCGCTGCTCTGGCAGCACCTGAGCTGGATCTTCTACACCGGCGCCTACATGGTGATCCTGATCACAGCCTTCGGGGCGCTGGCGGAGATCGTGCCCGCCTTCTCCCGCAAGCCGCTGTTCAATCGCGGTGCCGTGATCGGCTCCCTGGCCGCGATCGCCGCGATCGGCACCCTGGCCTGGCTGCAGAACATGCTCACCGCACCGATCTCGATCGGCTGGATGTACTTCGCGATGACGATGGCCCTGGCGCTGCTGGTCCCGTTCGGGCTGGTGATCTTCAACCTGATCGCGACGATGATCGGCGGCACGCTGCGGATGCGGGCGCCGATGCTGTTCGGGGTCGGCGCGATATCGGTCGCTTCGATCGGGCTGGCGGCGGAGATCGGGCATTCGATGGTCGCCGTGGCCTGGCAGCTCCGTCAGACACGACCGACGCCACCGCAGCCACCCACTATGCGCTGGTCGGCGGCGCCGTCTTCGGCGGCTTCGCGGCATTGCACTTCTGGTATCCGAAGATCACCGGCCGGGTGATGGGAGAGAGCCTGGCGGCAATCTCCTTCTGGACGATGCTGATCGGGGTCCATCTTGCCTTCCTGCCGCTGTTCCTGGCCGGCGTGCAGGGTCAGGTCGTCGACACCTACAAGTTCTTCGACGGCACCGGAGTCAGCGGCTACAACCTGGTGGCGACGATCGGGACCTTCGTCCTCGCCGCCGGCATCGTCCTCACCCTCGTCAATGCGATCCTGAGCCTGAAGTCGGGGCGCCCGGCCAGGCCCGACCACTGGGGCGGCGACTCGCTGGAGTGGTTTGCGCTCTCGCCGCCGCCGCCGCACAACTTCGACGTCGTCCCCGACGTCCGCAGCCACCAGCCGCTGCGCGACATCCACGACGCGGTCGGTCTGCGCAGCGGCGCCGCCGCTGTCCGGTCGCGCGACCGCCAGCCGGTAGCCTGAAGCGATGAGCGGGCGAAGGGCTTTTTAGTGGAAGCCGGCGTCGGCGCGCAAGGCGCACGCGCGAGCAGGGGGCGGTTGGGGCCGGCGGTTGCGCCGCGCTCGATGTCGCTGGGAATCCTGCGCGACTACATCACCCTGACCAAGCCGCGGATCATCGCCCTGCTGCTGCTGACCACGGTGGCGACGATGTTCGTCGCCGACCCAGGCGGGCCGGCGCGCGGCGACGATCCTCTGGACGGTCCTCGGCGGATACCTCGCGGCCGGTGGCGCCGGGGCGATCAACCACTACCTCGATCGGGACCGTGACGCCCGCATGGCGCGTACCGCAACCGTCCCCTCGTCAGCGGCCGGATCGAGCCCCTGCACGGGCTCGTCTTCGGCATCGTGCTCGGGACGCTCGCCTTCGCCCAGCTCTGGCTGACCGTCAACCTGCTGGCGGCGTCGCTGGCGATGGCCGGGCTGCTCGGCTACGTGTTCGTCTACACGCTGTGGCTGAAGCCGCTGACCCCCCAGAACATCGTCATCGGTGGAGCGGCGGGGGCAGTCCCGCCGCTGGTCGGCTGGGCGGCGGCGACCGGCAGCCTCTCGCTCGAGTCGTTGTGGCCGTTCGCGATCGTCTTCCTCTGGACGCCGCCCCACTTCTGGGCCCTGTCGCTGCTGATCTCCGACGACTACGCGCGCACCGGCGTGCCGATGCTTCCGGTCGCCCGCGGCGAGCAGGAAACCCGGCGCCAGATCCTCGCCTACACGGTGCTCCTCGTCGCCGTGACCTTGGCGCCGGTCGCCACCGGCCTCTTCGGCGGCCTCTACCTGGGCGCGGCGGTGGCGCTGGGCGGCGGCTTCCTGGCCCTTGCGATTCGGCTGCGGGCGCGGCCGAGCCGGCGCGGCGCGCTGCGCCTCTACCTCGCCTCGCTGGCCTACCTGGCGCTGCTGTTCGTGGCCATGGCCGCGGACCGAATCGCCTGATACATCATTGCGGCGGCTGCGCCGCCTGACCAGCCAGTGCCGGCGCAACACTGCGCCGGCTGATACAAACCCTCCATGGACCGCGAGACCGCACGAGCCAACCTCACCACCGCCCTGATGCGAGGTGCTCTGGTCGCCGGGATCTTCGCGCTCTGCTTCGTCGTCGCGATCCTCTACATCGCCCAGTAGATGGCCGGGAGCCCGACGAGCGAGGCGGGGGAAGTGCCGCAGCCGACGGAGCTGATCTATGCCCCGCGCCCATCCTGGGGGCCGCCGCTGTTCGCCTTCGCCGCGGCGCTGCTGGTCTGCGGCATCTTCGCCCAGGGCTTCGTCGTCCGCGGCCAGATCTACATGATCATCGGTGCCGTCGTCGGGCTGCTGGCGCTGCGCAGCATGGTCGCCGGGGCCGTGCGCGACTTCTACCGCCTCCCGCGCCGCCAGCGCGTGCGCGGGGCGGTCCTGCCCGCCGCCTCGCTGCGGGCGCCGAAGCGCGGCTAGGCCGCCGGCGCGGTCAGTCCGGGGTCATCCCCGAGGTAGCGCCCTCGGAGGTCCAGACGCGGACGATGTCGCGCATCGACAGCACGCCGACCAGGTCGGCCTGCTCATAGACGACCAGGTGGCGGATTCCGCGCCGTGACATCTCCGCCGCCGCCCGCTCCAGGCTCCAGTCGGGCGCAGCGGCGATCACGCTCTCGCTCATGTGATCGCTGACCAGCTCGGTGTCGGGGTCCTCGCCGTTGCCGACCGACAGCAGCACGTCGCGCTCGGTGATGATCCGCGGCGCCGGCGACTCCTCGTCGATGACCAGCGCCGCGCCGGTGCGCTTCTCGGTCATCCGCCGCGCGGCTTCGCGCAGCGTGTGGGATGGGCCGACCGAGAGGATCACCTCAGACATTCCTTCCCTCACCTGCATTCGCCTGCCCGTCCTCCGGCCCGGTCGACAATCGTGCGAATCGCCGCAAGCTTATCCGACCCGGATGCCGGGTTTTACTCGATCGGCGATCTATAGAATCGGGCCGCCTCGCGACCCTCGATGCCGAAGTCGTCGAACCCCACTCGCCCCCTGCTTGCGCTTGCCGCCGTGGCGGCGATCGGCGTCCTCGGCGCCGGCTGCGGCACCGGCGACGCCGACGTCGAGCGCGGCCGGATCCTCTTCGTCCAGAAGTGCGGAACCTGCCATGTGATGGCCGAGGCGGGCACCTCCGCCCAGGTGGGCCCGGACCTCGACGACGCCTTCGGTCCCGCCCGTGCGGCCGGAATGGACAGCGACACGATCGAGGGCATCGTCGCGACGCAGATCGCGTATCCGCGGCCGAGCACCGGCAACCCAGCCGTCTCGATGCCGGCCGACCTGGTGACCGGCAACGACCTCGACGACGTCTCGGCCTACGTGGCGCGCTACGCCGGGGTTCCCGGCGCGGCGCCGCCGATGGTCCCTGGAGGGCCCGGCGCGCAGGTCTTCGCCAACAACGGCTGCGGCGGCTGCCACATCCTCGCGGAAGCGGACGCGGGCGGGGTGACGGGTCCCAACCTCGACGAGGTGCTGCCCGGCCAGAGCATGGCGCAGGTCGAGGAATCGATCGTCGATGCCAACGCCGTGCAGTCGCAGGGGTTCCCGCTCGACGTGATGCCGCAGAACTACTCCGACATCATTCCCCCCGACGAGCTGAAGCTCTTGGTCCAATACCTGATCGAGTCCACGGGCGGATCGGTCGGCGGTGGCCAGACAGGCGGCAGCCAGGGGAGCGATGGCAAGCAGAGCGGCGGCAAGAAGCCCTCGGGCGGCAAGCAGGGCCGGGGCCAGGGCGCCAACCGCGGCTGATTTGCGGAACCGCCTGGCGATCACGCCCGAGCAGTACCGGAAGGTCACCTACGTCGCGCTGGCGGCGCTGACGATGATCGTCTTCACCGGCGCCGCTGTCCGGCTCACCGGCTCCGGTCTCGGCTGCCCGGACTGGCCGAAGTGCTACGGGAGGACCGTTCCGCCACTGGAGTTTCACGCGGTGATCGAGTACGGGAACCGGGTGATCACCGGCTTCGTCGGCCTGGCGGTGATCGCGGCCAGCGCCCTGGCCTTCTTTCGGCAAGCCGTTTCGCCGGCACCTGGCGCTGTTCGGCGCCCTGCTGCCGCTGGGTGTGATCGGGCAGGCAATCCTCGGCGCCTTCGTCGTCAAGCACCACCTCGCACCGGAGCTGGTGATGCTGCACTTCATCCTCTCGATGTTCCTGCTCGACGCGGCGTTCGCGCTCGCCTGGTGCTCGCGCTATGAGCCGGGTGAGCGGGGTCGCTCGCGCCGACCGGCTCGGCGTCTGGGCCGTGCGCGGCCTGATCCCCCTCGGCCAGCTGACGATCGTCCTCGGGACGATGTCGACCGGGTCGGGGCCCCATGCCGGAGACCACGAGGGCGAGCTGGTCCAGCGCTTCGACTTTCAGGGCGCCGGGACGCTGGAGTGGATGGTGCAGCGGCATTCGTCGCTGGCGGCGCTGTTCGGCCTCGCCGCGATCGGGATCTGGCTGCTGCTGCGCCGCCAGGGAGGAGAGCGACGGGCCCTGCGCCCGCTCTCGGTCCTGATCGGCCTGCTGGCGCTGCAGGGTGCCGTGGGCGGGATCCAGTGGGCCCTGGAGTTGCCGGCGGGGATCGTCTGGCTGCACGTGGCCCTGGCGACGATCACCTGGCTCACGGTGCTGTGGACCGTCGCCGCGGCCGGGCGACTGGAGCCTAGGAAGGCGGCAGCACCGATGCGCGCCGGTCCGGAACGAGTGCCGGAGCGCGTCGGCGCGACCTAGCGAGCCTTGGCGGTCCGCTCGGCCTCGAGGTCGACCGTCACGTGGGTTACCGGTAGCTCGACCTCCGAACGCGCCCGGTCGACGACCCCGTGCTCGAGCCAGCGCGACCGATCCGGCGGATGGGTCGAGATCACGATCTCGTCGGCCGGGAATGCGCGCAGCGCGTCCTCGATGGCGACGTTGGGGTCGGAGTCCCCCACCTCGCCGCGGACCTTCAGCCCGGTCCCTTCGATGGCGATCACCGATAGCTCCATTCGCTGGCGAGCCAGCTCGATCGCCTCGTCGAGATCCGACGCCCAGTGGGCTGCCCGTGAGCTGGCAAGAGCAGGGGTGACGACAAGCACCTCGGCCGGCCGTCCGCGGGCGCGGTTGCCGATCTCCGCCAGCAACGCCTTGCCGCCGACCGTCTGGTTGGCGACGACGAGGATCCGGTGCTTGCCGTCGCCCCGCCGCGCCAGCTCGAGCCCCGGTCGCAGCGACCCGCGCGAGGTGCGCCAGAGGAGGCCGACGCCAAAACCGACCAGCCCTGCTCCCCAGGCGGCACCGACCGCCGGCCTTGTGAGCAGGGTGAGGGCGATCACCGAGGCGGCTGCAAGGCCGATCGCGACGACCCACCTGAAGGCGTCGGCTTCCGAGCGCAGCGGATTGTGCATCGCGGCCTCGGCTAGAGGATGTAGACGGCGGTGAAGACGATGATCCACATCACGTCGACGAAGTGCCAGTAGATGCCCGGCACCTCGACGCCGAGGTGGTCCTTGGCGGCGGGGCCGAAATGCCCGCGCAGGGCGCGGATGTTGGCGAAGGTCAGCAGCAGCAGGCCGACGAAGACGTGGGCCCCGTGCAGGCCCGTGAGGCCGTAGAAGATCGACCCGAAGGCCTCGTCGCGCGCGCTGAAGCCGATGTGGATGTACTCGTTGATCTGGATGAAGAGGAAGGTGGCGCCGAGCAGCCAGGTCGCGATCAGCCCCAGCTTCAGCGCCTGGTGGTTATCGCGGCGAATCCCCTCCAGCGCGTAGTGCATCGTGAAGCTCGAGGAGACGAGGATCGCGGTGTTGACGCCGGCGACGGCGACCGGGAGCTCGAACTGCTCCGGCGGCCAGGAGGCGGGATCGACGACGACCCGGAGGAAGAAGTAGGAGGCGAAGAAGGCTCCGAACAGCATCACCTCGGAGACGATGAAGAGCAGGATCCCGAGCGTCTGGCGGTCGATCCGCGAGCTCTGGTGCGCCTCGGGAGGCCCGTGGTGCTCTTCGTGCCCGTGACCCAGCGCGACGCTGGCGCTCTCCATCGCTACTCGCCTCCCCCGGCCACCGCGGCGGCGACCTTCTGCGGCGTCCGTCCGGCCTCCAGGTGCTCGACCGGCTTCTCGGTGATCTCCCGCACCCGCCCGACCAGGTCTTCCTCGAGCCAGCGCGATTGCTCGCCGGCGAAGGTCGAGATCAGCACCTCGTCGATGCGGTAGTGGGCGATCGCGTTCTGCACCGCGTGGAAGGGATCGGGGCTCATCGGCTGCCCGGTCGCGTCGACGTCGGAGCGGTAGAGCACCGCCAGCGTCGCCGCGAGGTTGCGGCTGACGTCCTCGCGGCTGACCTGCTCCGAGCGGGGGCAGATGATCGTGTAGCGATGCGGGCGCTCGCGAGCCCGCTCCTTCAGCCGCTCGAGCAGATCCTCGGTGGCGACCGTCTGCGTGGCGACGACCAGGGTGTGGATCACGTCCCAGCGGATCGAGTCGTCCTCGATCCGGACCGGGACGTGGGTCAGGGTGCAATCGGCGGCGAAGCGGTCCCTGGCCCACTCGACGAGGTTGCGCCGGGTCAGCCCGAAGCGGGTCTCGTACAGGCACGAGAGCAGCACCTCACCCGGCTCGTGGGCGCGGATCGCGTCGTCCAGCGCCAGCGCCGGGTCGGGGTCGAGGACGTCTCCCACCGACTCGATCCCGAACTCGTCGAGGACCGCCATCGTCACGTCGACGCGGCTGCGCGCCGCATCGCGGATCTCGCCGGTGTCGATCAGCTGCCCGACCGCCGGCTGGTTCTGCGGAGCCACAACGGCGACGTAAGACGAAGCCCGGGCTCGCTCGCGTGCCGCCTCGAGGAGCTTGCGGCCGCCGGCCACCTCGTTGAGGAAGATCAGCAACGGTTCGCCGTCGGGATCATGGGCCGGGGCCTCGGGCGTCTGCGGGCTGGCGACCGACTGCGGCTGGTCGGACTGGACCGGCTCCTGGCGCTCGAGCTCGGGTCGCGGGCCGCCCTCGGTGGTCCGCGGCTGCTCGTCCTGGTCGCCCTCGGGGGCGTCGGGCTGCGCTCCCGGAGAATCGGATTCCTCGACCTCCTGCGGCGTCTCCGGCGCCGCCGACGGCTCGCCCCCTTCCGACGGCTGGCCCGCCTCGGCCTCGCTGGCCGGTTCGGGGTCCTGGCGCTCGGCCGGCGACTCCTGGTCGTCTCGCCGCTGCTCGTCCTCGGTCATCGCAAATCCTCGCGCTTCGCTCGCTCGCGCGGAACCAGAGATCGACGCTTCGCTCGCTCCGCGCTCAATGCCCCACCGTGGTCGGCTGCGGTGCCGCCACCTCGGCCTCGTCGGCGGTCATGATCGCGTGCCGGGCGCCGGGGACGCCGAACTCATAGGGGCCGCCGACGACGCGCGGGATCTCGTCGAAGTTGAACACCGGCGGCGGCGAGGAGACCTGCCACTCGATCGTCTTCGCCCGCCAGGGGTTGCCCTCGGCGCGGGGCCCGAACCGCCAGCTGACGACCATGTTGTAGAGGAAGACCAGCTGCGCGACGCCGAGGATGAAAGCGAAGACCGAGATCATCAGGTTCCAGTCGCCGAACTGGGCCGCGTAGTCGGCCACCCGGCGCGGCATCCCGTCCATCCCGACCCAGTGCATCGGCACGAAGGTGCCCCAGGTACCGACCAGGGTGCCCCAGAAGTGAACCCGGCCGAGCTTCTCGTCGTACATCCGACCGGTCATCTTCGGGAACCAGTGGTAAATGCCGGCGAAGATCGTGAACACGGAGCCGCCGAACAGCACGAAGTGGATGTGGGCGACGATGAAGTAGGTGTCGGAGACGTGGATGTCGATCGGGACCATGCCCAGCATCACCCCGGATATGCCGCCGATCGTGAAGGTGACGATGAAGGCGAGCGCGAACAGCATCGCCGTCGAGTAGGTGTGG
The DNA here is from genome assembly GCA_963793785.1 of uncultured Actinomycetes bacterium. Classification (GTDB taxonomy): domain Bacteria; phylum Actinomycetota; class Thermoleophilia; order Solirubrobacterales; family 70-9; genus CAWCBH01. The sequence goes on along the minus strand of CAWCBH010000003.1, from coordinate 733,153 downwards.
ACCTTGCCGAAGAAGAGCGTGCCTAACCAGGAGAAGATCTTGATCCCGGTCGGGACCGCGATCAGCAGCGTCGTGATCATCATCGGCACCCGCAGCCAGCTGAACATCCCGGCGACGAACATGTGGTGCGCCCAGACCGAGTAGCTGAGGACGACGATCCCGATCAGCGCCAGCGCCATCAGCCGGTAGCCGAAGATCGGCTTGCGGGCGTGGGTCGAGATGACCTCGCTGATGATCCCGAACCCGGGCAGCATCATGATGTAGACCGCCGGGTGGGAGTAGAACCAGAAGATGTGCTGGTAGGAAACGACGTCGCCGCCCTGCGCGAACTGGAAGAAGTTGGTGCTGAGGACGCGATCGAAGAGGACCATGAACTGGGCCCCGGCGATGAACGGCGTTGCCGCGACGACCAGCAGCGAGGTCGAGAGGTTGGCCCAGACCAGCAGCGGCAGCCGCCAGAAGTTCATCCCCGGCGCACGCATGGTGATGATCGTGACCAGGAAGTTGAGAGCCGTCGCGATCGATGAGGCGCCCGCGAACTGGACGCCGATGTTGAAGAACGACTGGCCTAACGGGGCCCCGGTCGAGAGCGGCGCGTAGCCGGTCCAGCCGGCGTCGAAGGCACCGCCGGGGGCGAAGTAGCTGGCCAGGAACATCAGCCCGGCGATCGGCAGCATCCAGTAGCTGAGCGCGTTCAGCCGCGGGAAGGCCATATCCGGGGCGCCGATCATCAGCGGCAGCACGTAGTTGGCGATCCCGGCGAAGACCGGGATCACGAAGACGAAGATCATCAGCACCGCGTGGGTGGAGAAGAGCCCGTTGTAGGTGCTGGCGTCGACGATCTGCGTGCCCGGCTGGGCAAGCTCGGCGCGGATCAGCATCGCGATCAGGCCGCCGACGAAGAAGAAGAAGAAGGTGGTGACGATGTACTGGATCCCGATCACCTTGTGATCGGTGTTGAAGCGGAAGTAGTCGCGCCAGCTGTAGGCCCCGTGCCCGGAGTGGTCCTCGGGGATCGTCGGCTTACCGGCAGCCCAGCGGAACCAGTAGTCGAAGCAGCCGAACCCGATGAAGAAACCGAATGGCGCCAGGATCGCCGGCACGACGACGTGCGGGTAGCCGGTCTGCTCGGTCTGGTAGATGTCGAGACCGGAGATCGCCCGCAGCGCGACGACGAGGCCGAAGCCGAAGCCCCCAGCCAGCAGGAAGCCGATCGCCCCCCGCCACCAGCCCGGTTGCCTCACCGCCGCCGCCATCTAGGTCCCCATTATGCCCCGCCGGCTTCCGCCGGCTGGCCCTCGGGCTCGGCCGTCGCCTCGGCCGCCGTCTGCAGGTTCTCGGGCACCTCCTCCTGGAGACCGCGGACCCACTTCTGGAAACTGGCGCGGGACTCGACGACGACCTCGGCCCGCATCGTCGAGTGCCCGAAGCCGCAGAGCTCGGTGCAGACGAGCTGGTAGGTCCCCTCGCGGTCGGGCGTCACCACCGCCGTGGTCGTGATCCCGGGCACGTTGTCCTTCTTGATCCGCCATTCCGGGACCCAGAAGGAGTGGATCACGTCCTGGGCGTGGAGCTTGAAGATCGCCTGCTGGTCGACGGGCACGTGCAGCTCGCCCTCCGACCACTTGCCTCCCTTGTCGGGATAGCCGAAGCTCCAGGCGTACTGCTGGGAGTAGACATCGACGACCATCGCGTCGTCGGAGCGGTCCTCGAGGTCGTTGAGGACCAGCCAGCTGTAGCCGGCCCCGAACAGCACGATCACGGTCGGGATCACCGTCCAGGCGACCTCGAGGCGGGTATTGCCGTGAATCGGCTCGCCGTCTGATTCGTCGCCGGGCTTGGCGCGGAACTTCCACAGCGCGTAGGCGAGCATCACCATCACCAGCCAGAAGACGAAGGCCGAGAGGATGATCATCACGTCGAGCAGCGTGTCGATCTTCGGCGCCGCGGTCGAGCCCTGCTGCCCGTTCCAGCGAATCGGGACCATCACCAGCGAGGTCACGATCGTGAGACCGACCGTCGCGGCGAGCATCTTCATGATCGGCAGGCGACCCATCGAGCGCCCGGATTCTATTCATGCGGCGGCGGCGTCCCGGCTAGGGCGCCGGCAGATCGTGCAGGTCGCCACGAGAGGCGGCGATCACCCCCGCCGCCACCCGCTCCCAGCTCCACAGCTCTCCGACCCGGCGTGAGAGGAGAGCTCCGATCTGGCGACGCCGATCCGGTTCGATCGCAAGCCAGGCGACGAGGCGACCGGCGATCCCCGCCACCGGGTCCTCGGTGAGCGGGAACGAGAGCAGGCGCCCGACGTCGGGCTCGACGACGGCCGCGAGCTGGCGCGAGACCTCGGCCATTCCCGAGTGCGCGGCCGAGATCGGCAGCGCCCCGCAAGCTGCCGCCTCGGCGGCGACCATCCCGAAGGCCTCGGGGAAGGTGCTGGGCATCACCAGGCTGTCGGCGGCCGGACAGAGGGTGGCCACCTCGGCGTGCTCGAGGCGACCGCCGATCGCGACCGAACCGGCCGCGGCGCGGCAGGCATCGGCATAGCCCTGCGGCGGATGCTGGAGGAACTCCAACAGCATTCGCAGCGGGCCGTCGCCGCCTTCGCCCTCCAGCTCACGGCCGCGCCGGGCAATCTCTGCAGCGGCGTCGAGATCGCCGGCCTCGAGCGCCGACAGCAGCTGCTGCAGCCCGGCCCGGAAAGCGCCGAACCCGGTCAGCAGCAGCCGGGCCTCGGGGTGCTCGCGCACGACCACGGGCCAGGCGGCCAGCAGCAGGTCGGCACCCTTGTTGACGAGGTACTTGCCCACGAACAGGACCCGCGGGCCGGAGGCGTCGGCAAACCACTCCAGCGCAGTCGCCGTCTCGGCCGGATTGCGGCCCAGGCCTTCCTCCGCGCCGCTCGACAGCACGCGGGCGAGACGGCGCACGCCATCCTCGGCATCGGTGCGCGATCGAGGGCGGAAGGCCCGCACGTCGACCCCGGGCGGACCGAGACGGGTGCGGACTTCGAGCCCCTCCAGGCCGACCGTCTCCCAGAGGTCCTCGGCGGTGTGGCGTGAGCCGACCAGCGCGGCCGAGGCCGTCTCCATGCCCTGGCGGGCAAAGGGCCCGAAGCGCTTCCGGTGGGGCCGGACCGTGTAGGAGAGGTCGGAGCCGTGGATCTTCGCCGCGAAGCGCAGCCCCGCCCGGGCCAGGATCGCCGGGCCCATCACCAGGTGGTTGGCCAGCGCCGCGTCGGGTTCCCCGAGCTCTTCCACGACCTCTGTGACGGCGGCGACGTTGCGTTCCAGGTAGCGCTCGAGCTCGGAGTCGCTCAGCTCCGGAAAGGTCTTCACCTCGAATCCCTGGTAGCGGTCGCGGACGTAGACCGGCAGCAGGCCGCCGATGTCGGGCACGTGAATCGTGATCGAGCCCTCGCCCTCGGGGTCGCGGACCCAGGGAAGGTCGGCGGCGGCGCGATCCTGGCAGAGCAGGTGCACGTCGTGCCCGAGCCGGGCGAGTGCCCGCGCGAGCTCCGCGTTGTAGACGTTGCTGCCCGTGCCGCGCAGCAGATAGCCGTGAAAGATCAGCACCCGCACGCCGAGCAAGCTAATAGGCTGCCCGGCGATGAACCGCGAGCAGACCTACCGGCTGCGCGCCGCGGCCTCCGGCCGCGAGTCGCTGGCGGTCGCCAGCGAGGGAAACGTCTACGTCGACCGCGAGACGGGCGAGGAGCTTTCGCCGGTCGCCCGCACGCTGCCTCTGGCCCCCTCGGACTCGGCTCTTCTCCGCACCCCGGACAACCTTCGCATCTGCCGCCGCTGCGACCAGCTGATCGGGCTCGACGTCAGCGACTGCCCCTACTGCGGCCTGCGCCAGGCCGCGCTCGACGGCGAGTCCTGATGGGCAGCGAACTCGCGCTCAGGCGTGGCGGCGCCGCGCTGCTGATCGCCGCGACGCTGGCCCTCGGCATCGCTGCCTGCGGAGACGACGAGGAGACCGACTCGGTCTCGACCCCGACCGTGCCCACGCAGACGACCGAGGAGCCGGCGACCACCGGCGAAGCCCCCACCGATACCGAGACGACCGAAGACGACGGCGGCGTCTCCCCCGGCGACGAGACGACCGAGTCCGAGAACGAAGGCCCCGATGACAGCGGTGGCGGTGTCGGGCCGTCCGACGACGACGACGGCCGGGGATCCCCTTCGCGCGGCGACGCCGACCCCGAGCAGCCCGATTCCCCCGAGAACGACGTTCCTCCTGAGCCCGGCTCCCCCCAGGAAGCGTTCGAGCAGTACTGCGACCAGAACCCCGACGCCTGCGGCTAGGCGTCGCGCGAAGGCCTAACCGGCGCGGCGCGGCTCCTTGACCAGCGTCGCGCTGTAGATCAGGCGGCTGCCCTCGAAGTAGCAGGTGTACTCCTTCTCGCTGCCGACCTTCTGCTGCGGGTGATTGCCCTGCGCGTAGGCGCGCGTCTTCTCGACCCCGACGACGCTCGGATCGGGGTACTCGCAGCGCCCGTCCTTGCGACTGCCGCGCCAGGTGTTGCCCAGCGGCAGGTTGTCGGCGAACATCGGCGCCCAGGTCGGCACGGTCAGCGCCACCACCTGGTCCTCGAGCACCGTCAGCGGGTGGTCGAGGGCGAACTGCACTGTCTGCCCGAAGTAGGGCGTCAGGACCTCGGTCGGGCTCTGGCGCACCAGCCTGTACTTGATCGGACTGCGGTCGACCCGCTTGATGACCGCGATCCGCGCTTGCGGAGGCCGGTCGAGAAGCTCGGTGAAGAACGCCCGGTCCGATGACTGCGGGTTGCCGAGCGTGATCGACCAGGAGATCAGCTTGCCGTCGTAGGGCGCCTGGAACGGCCGCGTCGTGCCGTCCGCGGTCAGCGACTGGAATCCGGTCACCCGGCCCTCGGCGGTGCAGTTGCGGGGACAGGCCGGAGGGGGTGTCTCGGAGGTCTTGCCCATCAGCAGCACCGTCGCCGGCCGCGAGTCGGCGCTGCCGGGCCAGGCCAGAATGGCCAGACCGGCGAGCAGGCAGGCCGCAGCGGCCACGGCCGGCGCGCGGGTCCTGCCGAAGGCGGTTCTGGCTCCAGCGATCACGATCTTTGGTGGCAACACGCCCGATCGACGAGGGTTGCGGGTCGGATTTTGCCCACCCGGGCCGATCGATGCGCAGCGCCCGCTGTGCTGCACGATCGCCGCCAGGCACCGGCCGTGCCTATCTGCGCACCGCATGTAGGGTGCCTCGCCAGATGGCGGGCAGCAGCAGCTTCGACGATTTCGTCCCCACCGGCCTCGCCTCGCTGGGCATCGAGGCCGACGAGGTCGAGCTGGCGGTGATGCGGGCCACGCATGAGCTGTGGTGGCCGGTGATCGGCGAGCTGCTGAGGACCGAGCTGGGCGCCGTCGCGGCAGAGGAAGGCGCCGACCTCTCGCGGCCGCCCGCGGCCCGATGACGCTCCTCGACCGTCCGCTGCGCGAGCAGGCCGCCGCGATCGCCGCCGGCGAAGCCGACGCCGCAGAGCTGCTCGATGCGGCATTGGCGCGGATCGAGGAGCGAAATCCCCCCATCAACGCAATCGTCGAGACCTTCCCCGAGCGTTCACGGGAAATGCTTGCGGCCGCTCCCGACGGGCCCTTGCGAGGGGTCCCGATCGCGATCAAGGACGAGTGGCCGCTGCCCTGGCGCGCGCATCAGTTCGGCGCTCCGCGCTCGCTGGCGCCGTTCCCGCCCGGCGAGTCGGGTCCCTACCGGGTTCTGCGCGACGCCGGCGCGGTTGTCGTCGGGGTCGCGAACATGCACGAGCTGGGCTCCAGCAGCACCGGCAACGTCTCGATCTACGGGCCGGCCCACAACCCCTGGAACACCGAGCGCTGCCCCGGCGGCTCCTCCAGCGGGCCCGGCGCTGCGGTCGCGGCCCGGCTGGTCGCAGGGGCGGTCGGGGCGGACGGGATCGGCTCGATCCGCTACCCGGCCGCCTACTGCGGGATCACCGGCCTGAAGCCGACCTTCGGCCGCTCGGCGATGGCCGGGCACCATCTGGACGGGCTGACGACGACGATCGTCTCCGGGCCGATGTGCGCCGACGCCGGCGACTGCAGGCTGCTCGGCTCGGTCCTCTTCTCCGACCGGCTCTCCGCCGGCGACGTGGCGGGCCTGCGAATCGGCGTCCCCCGGGCCCCGGTCGCCGAGGACTGCGCCCCGGAGGTCCGGGCTGCCTGCGAGAGCGCGATCGCGGCGCTGGCATCCGAAGCCGGCGGCGAGGTGCGCGAGGTCGAGCTCGCCGGCCTCGACCTCGCCGGGGTGGCCGCGGTCCTGGTCGGCACCACGGAGACGATCGGGTTCATATCGCCGCAGCTGCTGAACGGGCTCGGTGAGGATCTCGGCCCGGTCAACCGGGCGCTGATGAAGTACCGGATGCTGCTGCCGGCGGCGGCAACCGCGCGAGCGCAGCGGGTGCGGGCGCTGCTGCGCGGCGAGCTGGTCCGCGCCTTCGAGCAGGTCGACGTGATCGCCTGGCCGACCGTCCCCGCCGTGGCGCCGCCCCTCGACGCGCCGCTGGTCGAGCTGCCGTCCGGCACCTTCGCCGCCGACGCGGTCAATCCCCGCGCCGGCGGCCTCGCCAACCTGACCGGGATTCCGGCGATCTCCGTGCCCGTCGGCCTCAGCGGTGATCGGCTCCCGATCGGCTTGCAGCTGCAAGCCGCGTGGGGACGGGAGGAGCTGCTTCTCGACGCCGCCGAGGCGCTGGAGCGCGCCAACGGGCGCCGCTGGGTGGAGGCGCTGCCGCCGCTCGCCGAGCCGACTGGCGCGGCTGCCTAGGATTGGCGACATGCAGGCGATCGTGGTCGAGAGGCTGGAGCGAAGCTTCGACGAGATCCATGCCGTTCAGGGGGTCGACCTGGAGGTCTCCGAGGGCGAGATCTACGGCTTCCTGGGCCCGAACGGGGCGGGCAAGACGACGACCGTGCGGATGCTGACCACGCTGCTGCTTCCGACCGGCGGCTGCGCCAGCGTCGCCGGCCATGACGTCGTCAGCGAAGCTCCGCAGGTACGGCGGGCGATCGGGGTCGCCCTCCAGGAAGCGGCGCTGGACCCGCTGATGACCGGCCGGGAGCTGATCCGTTTGCAGGCGACGCTGCACGGCTTGCCGACTGGCGAAGGCAAACGCCGGGCGGATGATCTGCTGGAGCGCGTCGACCTGGTCGACGCCGGCGATCGCCGCGTCGGCACCTACTCGGGTGGGATGAAGCGCCGCCTAGATCTCGCCGCGGCGCTGGTCCACGAGCCGCGGGTGCTGTTCCTTGACGAGCCCACCACCGGACTCGACCCGGTCAGCCGCAAGGCGATCTGGGAGGAGGTCGAGGCGCTCAACCGCGAAGGGACGACGGTCTTCCTGACCACGCAATACCTGGAGGAGGCGGACAAGCTCGCCAACCGGGTCGGGATCATCGACAACGGAAAGCTCGTCGCCGAGGGAACTCCCGCGGCGCTCAAGGCCGAGGTGGGCAACCCCCACCTCGAAGTGCAGCTCGCGAAGGGCTCCGCCGACGCCGCCGAGCGGGTCTGCGAGCAGCTAGGAAAGGTCCTCCCTTCCAAGGACGGCAAGGTCTTGGTCGAGCTGCCCGGCGGGGCCACCGAAGTCGCGCGGGTGGTGCGGGCCCTCGACGACGCCGGGCTTGCGGTCGAGTCGCTTGACCTGTTAGAGCCCAGCCTCGACGACGTCTTCGTCGAGAAGACCGGCTACCACATCGAGGCCACCGCAGAGGGGGCCGGCGAGCACGAGCAGGCGACGGGCGAACAGGAAGCCGCGCCCGCTTGAGAGGCCCCTTCGCCACGAACCTGCGCGTCGTGCGCGCTCTTGGGATCCGCTCGATCCGCCAGACCTTCCGGCGTCCTCAGTTGATGGCGCCGATTCTCGTCTTCCCGACCCTGATTCTGGCGGTTCAGACAGGCGGCGCCGCGAGCGCCGTCAACCTGCCCGGGTTTCCCCCGGTCGACAGTTTCCTACAGTTCATGCTCGCCGGGGCGATGCTGCAGGCGCTCCTCCTCGCCGGCAACAGCGGCGGTATCGCGATGGCGGTCGACATCGAAATGGGCTTCACCGACCGGCTCTTCGTCGCCCCGATCTCACGCTTCACGATCGTCCTCGGGCGCCTGATGGGCACGATGGCGCTGGGCCTGGTGACGGCCGTATGGTTCCTCGGCATCGCACTGATCTTCGGCGCGCCGATCACCGAGGGCGTGCTCGGGGCGTTGTCGATCGTCGTATTGGTGTGCCTCTCGGCGGCCGCGTTCGGCGGCCTCGGCGCCGCGGCGGCCCTCCGCACCGGCAGCGCCAGCGTCGTCCAGGGCTTCTTCCCGATCATCTTCGTGATCCTCTTTCTCTCCTCGGCCTTCTTCCCGCAGGAACTGATGGTCGAGCCGGCGCAGACGGTCGCCCAATACAACCCGCTGAGCTTTCTCGTACAGGGCATCCGTGACCCCTTCATCTCGGGCTTTTCGGGCGAGGAAACGCTGGAGTGCCTGGCGGCGATCGCGGGGATCGGGCTGCTGGGGCTGGGCCTCAGCGCGGCGGCGCTGCGCCACCGGCTGAGGACAGGCGGATGACCGCCGAGCGGCGGGCAAACCTCGCCGTGATCAGGTCTCTGGTGACCCGCTCGAAGAACGAGCTGCTGCGTGTCCCCGGCGCGGCGATCCCCGGAGTGCTGGCCCCGACCATCTTCTTCCTCGGCCTCAACGGGGTGTTCGGCAACCTGACCGAGCTGCGCGGCTTCGAGGGCGACAGCTACCTCAGCTACATCATTCCCCTCTCGCTGCTGCAGGGGGCCGGCTTCACCGGCGCGGCCACCGGCGTCAATCTGGCCCGCGACATCGAGCAGGGCTGGTTCGACCGCCTGCTCGCCTCCCCCACCCCGCGCTGGGTCCTGCTGGCAGGGATGGTCGCCTCGGCCAGCATCCGGGTGCTGATCCCCGTCACGGTATTGCTCTGCGTGGCGATCCCCCTAGGCGCCAGCTGGCCAGGGATCGTCGGGTTGTTGATCGCGGTGGTGATGGTGATGGCGACCGCGGCGATCGCCACCTGCTGGGGAGCGACTCTGGCGCTCCGCTACAAAACACAATCCGCAGCGCCGTTGATGCAAGCCGGCATGTTCATCCTCATCCTCTTCACCACCGCCTACGCGCCGCCCGACCTGCTGGCCAATTGGCTGTCCGACATCGCGACGTTCAACCCGATGACCCAAGTGATCGACGCGGTCCGCCAGGGCTTCGTCGGCTCGATCAGCTGGTCGGAGACCTGGCCGGGGGTGCTGGCGCTGGGGGGACTCCTCACCCTGCTCGCCACGCTGGCCCTGCGGGGGATGCAGCGCTTCTCCGCTTGAGCCCCGTCGAGATCGCCGAGCGGGTGCTGCGCGCCAACTGGATGGCGGGCGAGCGCCAGGGGACCCCCTTCGCCTACACCCGCCCCAGCCCGTCCCGCTATCCGTGGCAGTGGTACTGGGACTCCTGCTTCGCGGCGATCGTCTGGCGCCGCTTCGACCGCAGCCGGTCCCGGGCCGAGCTCGAGAGCCTGCTCGCGGCGCAGCGCCCGGACGGCTTCATCGGCCACACGATCTTCTGGGACCGGCCGGTCTCCTGGACCCGGCTGCCGTTCTACAACGTCACCTCGCGGCGCTCCTTTCAGACCGAGACGATCCAGCCGCCCCTGCTCGCGTGGGCGTGGCGGATCGCGGTTGGCGATCCCGCCCAGGAGCCGCGGATCGCCGCCCAGGCCGATTGGCTCACCGCCAATCGCGACCTCGACGGTGACGGGCTGCTGTGGATCGTGCAGCCGGATGAATCGGGGCTCGACGCGTCGCCGAAATTCGACCCCGTCTGGGGCCGCCGGGCCAATGCCCGCTTCGGGTTCCCGCTCTTGGTGCGGGGGAATCGGCGGCTGGGATGGAACGCCGGCCGGATCCTCGAGGCGGGCGGGCCGGTGCTCTGCGAGGTGCTGGTGAACGTCCTCTGGTCTCTCTCGCTGCAGGCGCTGGGCCGGCCCTCGGCCACCCCGGCCCTGGTCGACCGCCTCTGGGACGAGGGACGGGGCCTCTTCCTCGACGAGCAAAGGCCCGGCGGGTCGCGGCCGGAGATCGTCACCTGGGCCGCGCTGGCGCCGCTGGCGCTGCCCGACCTGCCCGAGCAGATCGGCAGGCGGCTGGTCGACCAGCACCTGCTCGACCCCGGTGCCTTCTGGACCCCGGTCGCGCCCCCTTCGGTCTCGGCCCGCGAACCGAGCTTCGAGCCGGCCGGAGGTCACGGTCTGCTGCGTCGCTATTGGCGCGGCCCGACCTGGGTCAACTCGGCCTGGCTGGTCTGGCTCGGCCTGCGCCGGCTGGGCTATCTGGAGGAGGCCGCAGGGCTTGCCGCCGCGCTGGCGGCGGCGGTGGAGCGGCAGGGACTGCGCGAGTACTACGACCCCCGTGACGGCAACGGGCTGGGAGCGACCGACTTCGCCTGGTCAGCGCTGATCGCCGAGCTCGTCGATCCCGACCCCGGCGCCGACTCCAGCCACCTCTAGCGCCCCGACACGTTCTTCCTCCGGCGTCAGGGCACGCATCGCGAAGCGGGTCAGCGGCTCCAGTAGCTCCTGCCAGCGGTCGGCCCGGCCACGCACCACGAGGTCGGCGACGGATTCCGCCACCGCGGCCATCGTCGCCAGGGCGATGACGTCGATTTCCGCCGCGCTGCGGTCCGCCCAGCCGGGGTAGCGACGAAGCTCGGCGGCCAGCAGTCCGGCGAACCGTCGCCGCGCGGCGCGGCGAGCGTCCTCGACGGCGGGTGTGGCCCCGACGGCTTCGACCAGGACCACCCGCGCCATCGTCGGGTCGCTGGCCAGGCCTTCGACGATGCCGCTGATCCCGAGACGGATGCGGGCCTCGGGGTTCTCGGCTGCGGCGGCGTGCGCGAACGCCTCGGCGAGGCGGCCCATCGCATCCTCGAGAACGGCCAGCATGCACTCCTCCTTGCCGGCGAAGAAGCGGTAGAAGGAGGTCCGCGAGACCCGCGCTCCGGAGACGATCTCGTCGATCGACGCGGCGGCGTAGCCGTGCTCCGCAAACACCTCCTGCGCGGCAAGCAGCAGTCGCCGCAGCTGGTCCTCACGGCGCGCGTGCAGGGGCTCGCCCCCGTAGAGGCGGCCGGCGGCGCTCACGATCCCCCTCCCGGGCCGGCCCGCAACGGCAACCGCCGCCGCTGACGCGGCGGCGGCTTGTCCACCCCTGCAAGTCCCCAATCGATCCCTCAACTGCCCAATCTGCCCGTCGAACCCCATTCGGTCCTCCGTTTCTCCCGACCTTCGCACCCCTGCGTCCTCGGAAGTATCTGGTACGGGAACATACCAAAATTCGATGATCCGTCAAGTTGAATTCTCGTTAACCGCTCGGGCGGCGGGTCCTGTCGCCGATTTGGTGCCACCACACCTCGCGGCTAACGCCGCTCAGCGCGGTCCCCCAAATCGACACCACCCGCCGCAGGAGCCGAGTCCGCGAACAGGTCCTACTTGTAGCGGTAGGTGATCCGACCCCGGTCGAGGTCGTAGGGCGAAAGCTCGATCTTCACCCTGTCCCCGGGCAGGATGCGGATGTAGTGGCGGCGCATCTTGCCGGAGATGTGGCCCAGCACCTGATGACCGTTGTCGAGCTTGACCCGGAACATCGTGTTCGGGAGGGCCTCGGTGATCTCGCCCTCCATCTCGATCTTCTCTTCCTTGCCCATCAGGGGCTTGTGCGCTCGCTCACGCGGGGAGCGTAACGCTCAGCGGCCCTCGAAGGTCGCCTTGCCGGGGCCGTCCTCGAGGAAGGACTTGACCGCTTGCTGCAGGTCCTCGGTCGCGAACAAGCCGCCGGAGACCTTCGGGGTCTCGCGGTCCGCCTTGTCGACGCCGTCCTCCAGGTAGGCGCGGACGATTCGCTTCGTCGCCCCGTGCGCCTGGGTCGGCCCGGCGGCGAGCCGGTGCGCGAACCGCATCCCCTTCTCGGTCAGGTCGGCATCCGGCAGCACCCGGTTGACGACGTTCCAGCGCTCCAGCGTCTCGGCGTCGTAGAGGCCGCCGGTCATCACGAACTCCCGCGCCCGGGCGGGCCCGGCGCGCTCCGCCATCCGCTGCGTGCCGCCGGCTCCGGGCGTCAACCCGACAACCGCCTCCACGAGCCCGAACTGGGCCGACTCGGAGGCCCAGATCATGTCGCAGCCGAGCGCCACCTCGAGGCCGGCGGTGAGGCAGAGGCCGTGGACCACGGCCAGGGTCGGGATCGGCAGCGCCTCCAGCTTGCGCACCGCGGTGATCAGCTGGCTGAACATCTGCTCGGCGTCGCGCACGCTGGTGCCGTGAAACCCATTGACGTCGGCGCCGCCGGAGAAGACCTCTCCCTCCGCCCGCCAGACCAGCGACCGGGCGTCGGAGGCGGCGACCTCGGTCACGTGGGAGGCGAGGGACTCGAAGGCGAGGCGCCCGAACAGGTTCAGGGGCGGGTCGTCGAGGACGAGGATCGCGACCGGGCCGTCGCGCTCGAGGCGGATCGGCTCAGCCATCGACCTTGAGCTTCGCCGCGATCGCGGCGATCTGCTCCTCGTCGGCGCCGCCAGGGATCCACGGCAGCTTCAGCGGATCGTCGTCGTAGCGCGGGATCACGTGGACATGGAAGTGGAAGACCGTCTGCCAGGCGGCCGGCCGGCAGGAGTTGAGGAGGTTAAAGCCGTCGGGCTCCAGCACCGCGTCGATCCGCCGCGCAAGCCGGCGGGCGGCGACGATCGTCTGCTCGAGGTCCTGATCGGAGATCTCCATCAGGTCGGCGGAATGGGGGCGCGGCACGACCAGGGCGTGCCCGGGGGTCGCCGGGTTGATGTCCATGAACGCCACCGTGTGCTCGTCGGAGTCGACGATCTGGGCCGGCACCGCGCCGGCGACGATGCCGCAGAAAAGACAGTCGTTCATGCCGGCGGCACCCTATACGGCGTCGCGAGCCAATCGCAGTGCCTGCTCGCGGGTCGTGACCTCGCCGGCGTACTGCGCCGCCTCGAGCTCGCGAAGCAGCTCCCCGAGGCGGGGGCCGGCGTCGATGCCCAGCTCGGCGGCAAGCTCGTCACCACGCAGCAGCGGTGCCGGGGGGCCCTCGCTGATCCAATCGAGCCCGGCGCCGATCATCTCCGCCGCCAGCTCCAGGTGTGCCTGGATCATCTCCTCGCTCGCGATCGGCCCGGTCCCACGGGCCGAGAGCCGGTCGGCGATCGTCAGCAGGGTGACGTCGACGGCCACCGGCTCGGTCGAGCGCAGGTACTCGTGCACGCGGCGCCGCGGCAGCGGCCGCTCGTGGACCAGAAACCCGAGCCGCAGGTGGTGCATGGTCAGGCCCTGCAGGTGGGCGGCGAGGCGGCGGCTGGTACGCAGCCGCCGGCAGATCTCGCCGACGATTCGCGCCCCCTCGCGATCGTGGCCGATGAAGGTCACGTAGTCGCCCCGGCGCCCGCGCGTGGCGGGCTTGCCGACGTCGTGCACGAGGGCGCCGAAGCGAAGCGCCGCAGCGCGTGAGAAGTCATCGCCGAGTGGCTGCGCCAGCAGGGTCTGCACCTCGCCGGCGCGGTCGCCGGCAAAGCGGTCCAGCTCGGCCTCCACCTCCAGCAGTCGGGTCAGGACCGCGAGCGTGTGCCCGTGCACGTCGAGGTGATGGTTGGGGTTCTGCTCGACGCCGCGCAACGCTTCCAGCTCCGGCAGCACGGCAGCCGTGATCGAGAGCTCGTCCATCAGCGCCAGCCCGCGCAGGGGCGCCGGCCCCGAGATCAGCAGCCGCAGCTCTGCGAGCTGGCGCTCGCCGGCAGGCTCGCCGGCCCGGCCGGCATCGGCTCGGGCCAGTGCGGTGGTCTGCGGCTCGACCTCCAGCCCCAGCTCGGCAGCGAGTCGCGCGGCGCGCAGGAGCCGGAGCGGGTCGGCGGCGAAGCTTCCCTCGCCGACGGCGCGCAGGATTCCCGCCTCCAGGTCCTCGAGGCCGGCGAACGGATCGACCGCGGACCCGCCGTCGAGCGGCACGGCGACGGCGCCAACGGTGAAGTCGCGCTCGCCGAGGTCGGCCTCGATGCTTCCTCCCCGCAGGCGCGAGACATCGACCTGCCATTCACCGCCGCCGCTCGTCGCCCGCCAGATCCCGAACTCGGCCGAGAGCTCGAAGCTGTGGCCGCCCGCGGCACGCGCGATCAGGGCCGCTGCGGCGCGGGGCTCGCCGCTGACCACCAGGTCCAAGTCGGCGACCGCGCGCCCGAGGGCAAGATCGCGGACCGCGCCGCCGACGATCCAGGTCGCCTCGGCCTGCCCGAGCGCCCGGGCGATCTCGCCGACGGCCGGAACCCGGCGCAGTCGCTCGGCGATCGCCTCCGATCCGATTGCGCTCACGGGACGGCCTCGCGCGGGACCCGCGCCGAGATCCCGCAGGTCACCTCGTAGTTGATCGTCCCCAGCCGGCGCGCCAATTCCTCGGCCAGTACCTGCTCGCCGTCCTGGCGGCCGATCAGGACGGCGGCATCGCCGGGTTCGACGTCGGTCTCGGGGCCGAGGTCGATCGTCACGTTGTCCATCGACACCGTCCCGACCAGCGGGTGTCGGCGGCCGCCGACGAGAACCTCGGCGTTGTTGGACAGTCCGCGGCGAACCCCGTCGCCGTAGCCGATCGGCAAGACCCCGACCCAGGTGTCCTCCGCGGCCTTCCAGCTACGCCCGTAGCCGGCGCTGTCGCCGGCGGCGAAGCGCTTCACGTCGGCGACGTATGAGTGCAGCGAGAGGGCGGGATCGAGGCCCCGCGCCTGCGGGTTCTCCCCGAACGGATCGAGACCGTAGACGGCGATCCCGCAGCGGACCATGTCGAAGTGCGCCCGCGGCTCCCGGAACACCGCGGCGCTGTTGGCGGCGTGGACGGTGATCCCGCGATGGCGAGCCCGCGCCGCTTCGACCACGGGCTCGAAGCGGCGCAGCTGCTCGGTGAAGAACTCCGACTCGGTCTCATCGGCGGTTGCGAAGTGGGTCCACAACCCCGCCAGCTCGAGGTCGGGATCCTCGGCACAGGCATCGCACAGCGCCAGCACCTCGGCGGCGTCGGGGTTGCCGAGCCGGCCCATGCCGCTGTCGTGCTTGACGTGGACCCGGGCGGGCCGCCCGGCGGCGCGGGCGCGGGCGGCGACGAGGGCGCGAAAGCCCTCCCTCCAGACCGCAATCTCCGATCCGGCCCCGAGAGCCGCGTCGAGCTCGTTCGGCGTCAGCGCGCCCATCGTCAGCAGGCGGGCCTGAGGCAGCCCGGCCTGCAGGTCCGCGGCTTCGCGGGACGTGGCGACCGCGAGGCGGTCGGCGCCGCCGGCCAGCGCCGCAGTCGCGCAGGGAAGCACGCCGTGTCCGTAGGCGTCGGCCTTGACGACCGCGCAGAGCTCGACCCGGGCGCCGACCTCCGCTTTCAGGCGGGCGCAGTTTCGCTCCACCGCGCCGAGGTCGATCCGGGCCAGCGCCCGCTCCGTCATCTAGGAAGGGTCGGCGACCAGCGCGGCGAGCACGTCGGCCCGCGTGACCAGGCCCGCGAGGCGGCCGTCGGCGTCGACGACGGGCAGATGGTTGTGGTGGCGCTCGGCGATCAGGCGGGCGACTTCGCCGGCCGGGTCGTCGACTCCGGCGCAGACCGGGTCGGCGCTCATCAGCTCTGAGACCTCGGTGGCGAAGGCCTTGTTGAGCCGCTCCTCGAAGCCCTTCATCGAGCCGACGAACAGCACTCCGCCCATCAGGTTAAGGAAATGCGGCAGGTGCAGGTCCGCCTCCTCGGCGCTGAGGACGAGGTCGGACTCGCTGACGACGCCGACCACCTTGCGATCGGCGTCGATCACCGGCAGCGCCCCGACGTCGTGCTCGGCGAGCAGCTCGATCGCCGTTCGGGCGTCGTCTTCGGGGCCGACGGTGGGAGCGTCGGCGTCCATCATCTCGGCGGCCGTCTTCATCGCCGCGCGAGGTTAATCGACGGCCAGGTCGGGTCGCAGTCCAGCCGCGATCGAGGCGATCACGTCGCCTGCGATCACCGACTCCGGGGCGCCGATGCGCCGGGCGGCGTCGCGGCCCGCACGGGCGTGGGCGAGAACCGCAACGCAGGTGGCCGCGAAGGGGTCATCGGCCCGCGCGAGCAGCGCCGCGGTGACCCCCGAGAGGACGTCCCCGGTCCCCGCCGTCGCCAGGGCCGGGGCCGAAACCGCGTTGACCGCGACCCGGGTCCCGTCGGTGACGATCGTGTCGTCTCCCTTCAGGACGACGATCGCCGCCGCCGCTTGCGCTGCCTCCTTCGCCGCGGCGAGGCGATGCTCGGAGACGTCCGCCGAGGGACGCCCGAGGAGGCGGCCCAGCTCGCCCGCGTGGGGCGTCAGCACCGTCTCCCCCTCCCTGGCCGCGATCAGGTCGAGGCGCTCGGCGAATGCGTTCAGCCCGTCGGCGTCGATCAGCAGCGGCGCCTGCACCTCGGCGACGAGCCGGTGAGCGAACTCGACGCTGGCGGGATCGCGCCCGAGGCCGGGCCCGAGAACACCCGCCGCGGCCCCTTCGAACGCCTGCAGGGCCCGAGCGACCGAATCGGGGCCGAGGAGGCCCTCGGGGCCGGGGCAGCCGACCGACATCACCTCGGTCAGCTTCTGCTCGAAGATCGTCTCCAGGGCCTCCGGGACAGCCACCGTCGCGTAGCCGGCTCCAGCCCGAATCGCCGCCTCGGCGGCCAGGCAGACTGCCCCGGTCAGCCCCCGCGACGCACCCGCCAGGACGACCTGGCCGGAGGTGAACTTGGTCGAGCCCGCTTCGCGCTTCGGCGCCAGCTCCAGGATCGCCTCGCCGATCACCCCGGCGGCCGGGCTCTCGGGAGCCCCGTCGGGGATGCCGATCGGCGCCACGCGCAGCTCCCCGGTGCATACCTTGCCGGGGGCGATCAGGTGGCCAAGTTTCGCGGCATGAAAGCCGATCGTGACCTCGGCCTCGACGGCGGCTCCCTCGGCTTCGCCGCTGGAGGCATCGACGCCGGAGGCGATGTCACAGGCCAGGACCGGGGCGTCGCAGCGATTGATCGCCTCGATCGCGGCCGCGGCTGGGTCCCGCGGGGACCCCGAGAAGCCGGTCCCGAAGATCGCGTCGACGACGGCCCCCGATCCCGCCAGCGAGGGTTCGATGTCGGCCGCCTCGACGACTCGAGCAGCCGAGAATCGCTCCAGGTTGGCGGCGGCGTCCTCGCTCAGCTCCTCCGCGGGCCAGAGCAGCAAGGCCTCGACCTCATAGCCGGTCTCCGCCAGCCGCCGCGCGACGACCAGACCGTCGCCGGCGTTGTTGCCCTTCCCGCAGACGATCCGCACCGGCCCCTCGGGTGAGAGCTCGGTGACCGCGGTCGCGACCGCCCCGCCGGCCGCCTCCATCAGCGCCAGCGAGGCAATGCCGCGCTCCTCGATCGCCCAGCGGTCGACTGCGCGCATGCCGTCGGCGTCGTGCAGCGGCCACAGCCAGTCCTCCATCGCGCGCCAGCCTACAGTCGGCGTAAAGGTCGATCAGGGTCTGCCGACCAGCGCCACGGCCGCCGCAAAGTCGCGCGAGTGGGTCAGCGAGACCCGGATCTCCGAGCTCGCATCGGCGGCGGCCGCAGCCGCGGCCCCGTGCAGCCTGACGCGAGGCGGCTCGCCGGCGCAGACCTCGATGTCGCGGAGGCCGAACCCGCCCAGTCCGAGCGCCTTCACGACCGCCTCCTTGGCGGCGAAACGGGCCGCGAGATGGCGGCCCGGACGCCGCCGGGCCCCGGCGTAGCGCAACTCGGAGTCGGTGAACAGCCGCCCGGCGAGGCGAGGATGGCGCTCCAGGGCGCGCTCGAGGCGTTCGATCTCGAGCAGGTCGATGCCGATTCCAGGGCCGATCGGGCTACTCGCCGCGCAAGCCGAGGACGACCTCGGTGCTGGCCCGGTCCCCCTCGGATCCCGAGCCGAAGACCAGGTAGGAGAGGCGTCGCAGGTACGGCCTCGCCTCGGCATATTCGCTGTCGCTGGTTGCGCCCAGCGCCTCGGCCAGCTCCAGCACCGGGTCGATCGAGAGGAAGCCGGTCAGCTCGACGGCGTCGGATAGCGCGCCCGTCGCCTGTTGGTAGGCCTGGGCGCCCGAGAGCGGCTGACCGCCGCCGTCAAGCGCCTGCTGGGTGGCCTCGGTCCCGTAGCCGAGGACGACCCGGTCCCCCTTTGCGACGAGCTGCAGGGGCTTCGGCCCGAGCTCGGCGCGATCGCGCACCTGCAGACCGGCTCCACCGGGCACGTTCAGCTTCCGCACCCCGGCCTCTCCCTCCTTCAGCGCCAGGTCGACGAGCTTGTCGACCGCGGCCGTCGAGGCGGCCGGATCGCTGGAGGTGACCACGACGGCGCCGGCCAGCGCCCTCAGGTCGGTGCCGCCGACGAAGGCGGCCAGGTCCTCGGGCCAGCTGAGCAGGTCCCGCTGCAGGTCGAATCCAGACGACTGGAGCTGGCGCTCCAGCAGCTCGATCGGGGCGCCGGACTGCTCGGCCTGCTCGAGCCCGAGCTCGATCCCGCGGCCCAGGTCGGCGAAGCCGAAAGCCGCCCACGACTCCGCCGGCAGCGACCCGAGCAGCTCGCTGACATCGCCGGGCTCAAACGGCGCCTCGATGTTCGTGGAGACGTCGAAGGTGACGCTCTCGCCGCTGGGGATCAGGCTGGCGAGAACCGTCTTCCCCGAGAGGTCGCCGATGCTCGACTCGACGGCGCCGAGCGCCGCCGGGTCGATCTTGTCGCCGGCCGCCTCGACCGCACCCTCGACGTCGACGTAGACGTCGACCAGGCTGCCCTCGGAGGCGTCGCCGAAGGTTTCGGTGAACGTGGAGTCGTCGGCGAGCGAATCGCCCCCCGCCCCGTCCACGACCTGCTTGAAGACCCGTTCGTCGGCGCCGACCACGAATCCGTCGACGACGCCGATCGCGAAGCCGTCCTCGTCGACCTGGTAGTCGGTCCCCTCGTGGCTCGCCTCGCTGATGTCGGAGTCCGTCTTTGCGGCCTCGGCCAGGAAGTCCTCGGCGGCGCCGGAGTCGGTGGACTCGACGATCACCGCGAACGAATCCTCGTCGCTCAAGCTGGTCACCGCGATCGAGGCCCGCTCGCCCAGCCACGGCTCGATGTCGTCTTCGTAGGTGAGGTCGGTGTCCTCGGCGAGAGCGACGTTGAGCAGGTCGACCAGCCGATCGCCGGGGTTGCTGAATCCGCTCACGGCCTCGATCGCGGCCTCGGTGTCCGCTCGCAGCTCTCCGTCGGGACGGATTGCGCCCTCGACGTAGAGCGGCGTCCCGGCCGGCGCCAGCGTCGCCGGATCGCTGCCGCTCTCACCACCGTCGTCACCGCATCCGGAAAGCGCCAGGGCGGTCACCGCGGCGACGGTTGACAGGGCCTGGAGGGTGCGGCGTCGGGAGAACATCAGCGCGGCATCGTAGCGATGCCACCATTGCGGCGGCTGCGCCGCCTGACCTGCCCCTGCCGCGGCTAACCGCCGCGGCCGACACCTATTCCACCGTGACCGTCTTGGCCAGGTTGCGCGGCTGGTCGACGTTGAGGTCGTTGAGCCGGGCGATGAAATAGGCCAGCAGCTGCAGCGGCAGGATCGCCAGGATCGGCTGCAGGATCCAGTCCGTGCGCGGCACGGAGATCGTCTGGTCGGCGACCTCGGCGACGCGGTCGGAGCCATCGGTGGCGATCGCGATCACGTCCGCCCCGCGGGCGCGCACCTCCTCGGCGTTGGAGAGGATCTTCTCCAGAACCGGGCTGTCGGTGGCGACGCAGACGACCGGCGTCGAGGCGTCGAGCAGAGCGATCGGGCCGTGCTTCATCTCCCCCGCCGCATAGGCGTCGGTGGGGATGTAGGAGATCTCCTTCAGCTTCAGCGCCCCCTCGAGACAGACGGGAAGGCCGATGTGGCGGCCGAGGTAGAGGAAGAAGGTCTGCCGGTGGTGGCTGCGGGCGATCGCCTGCACCCGCTCGGTGACGCTTTCCAGCGTCAACTCGATCTTGGAGGGGATCTCCTTCAGCCCTCGCACCAGCTCGCCGATCCGCTCCGGTGCGAGGGTTTCCCGGACCTGGGCCAGGCGAAGGCCGAGCAGGTACATCGCCGCGATCTGGGCGACGAAGGTCTTGGTCGCCGCGACGCCGACCTCGAGCCCGGCGCGCGTGTAGAGGACGGCGTCGGCATCACGGGTCGCCTGGCTTCCCATGATGTTCGTCACCGCGAGCACCTTGGCCCCGTTCTCGCGGGCGAGGCGCATCGCCGCCAGGGTGTCGGCGGTCTCTCCGGACTGGGTGATGCCGACAACCAGATCGCGCTCGCCGACCACCGGATTTCGGTAGCGGTATTCGGACGCGATGTCCATCTCGACCGGCACCCGGGCCCACTCCTCGATTGCGTAGCGGCCGACCAGGCCGGCGTGGTAGGAGGTCCCGCAGGCGACGATCACGATTCGCCCGACGTCGCGCAGGTAGTCGTCGTCGAGCTCGACGTCGGAGAGGTCGACGCCGCTGTCGGTCGGCAGTCGGTCGGCGATCGTCTCCGCGACCGCGTCGGCCTGCTCGTGGATCTCCTTCATCATGAAGGTGGGAAAGCCGCCCTTCTCGGCCGCGTCGTCGTCCCAGGTGACCTCCTCGAAGTCGCGCTCGACCGGATTCCCGTCGGCGTCGGTGATCTCGATGCCGACGTCGTCGATCGTGACGATCTCGTCGTTTTCGATCAGGACCACCTTGCGGGTCTCGGACAGAAAGGCCGGGATCGCCGAGGCCAGAAACGTCTCCCCCTCGCCGATGCCGGCGATCAGCGGGCACTCCCGGCGCGCCCCGACCAGCCGTTCGGGCTCGTCGGCGTGCATGGCGACGAAGGCGTAGTGGCCGCGCAGGCGGGCAAACGCGGCCCGCACCGCCGCGACCAGATCGCCGTCGTAGTGCTCCTCGATCAGGTGGGCGACGATCTCGGCGTCGGTCTCGGAGCTGAACGAGTGCCCATCCTGCTCCAGTGCCCGGCGAAGATCGGCGTGGTTCTCGACGATCCCGTTGAGGACGATGTGGACGCGATCGGTGCAGTCGTTATGGGGGTGGGCGTTCTCCTCGGTCACGCGGCCGTGCGTCGCCCAGCGGGTGTGGGCGACCCCGGTCGTCGCCGGGCGAGTGGCCGTGGCGACGGCGCCACCGTCCGACTCCGCCTCCACCGCCGCGCGCAGGTTGGAGAGGTTGCCGACCGCGCGGACGCTGTCGATCCGCCCATCGGAGATGACCGAGATTCCGGCCGAGTCGTAGCCCCGGTACTCGAGCTTCTCGAGACCGGCGACAAGCAGGTCGCGGCAGGGACGGCCGCCCACGTATCCGACGATGCCGCACATAGGGGGAGATAAGGGTAGAGCGTGCCCGGCGCGCGACTCAGGCGAGCTCGCGCCGCACGACGGCCACCAGGCGGTCGCACACCGCCCCGGCCTCTTCGGTGGTCGGCGCCTCGACCATCACCCGGATCAGCTGCTCGGTGCCGGAGGGCCGGACCAGAATCCGCCCGCGGCCTTCCAGCTCGGCCTCCTCGCGCTCGACCGCAAGCCGGACCTCGGCTGCGCCGTCCAGCGCCTCGCGGTTGGATACCTCGACGTTGACCAGGGTCTGCGGCAGCTTGCGCATCGCGCCGGCATCGGCAAGCGGACGCCCGGCCAGCGCCCGGAGAGTGAGCAGCGAGGCGGCGATGCCGTCGCCGGTCGGGGCGAAGTCGGTCCAGATGATGTGCCCCGACTGCTCACCGCCCAGCCTCCAGTCGCGCCGGCGCAACTCCTCGAGCACGTAGCGGTCTCCGACGGCGGTCGTGGCGACCTCGACCGCCGCCGTCTGCATCGCCTGGTGGAAGCCGTAGTTGGTCATCACGGTGACGACGACCCCGCCCCCGAGGGCGCCTCGTCGGTTCAGGTCGGTGCCGATCAGGGCGATCAGCTCATCGCCGTCGTGAGACTCGCCGCCGGCGTCGACGGCGAGGACGCGGTCGCCGTCGCCGTCATAAGCGAAGCCGATGTCGGCATCGCTGGCGGCGACGTGCTCCTGCAGGTTGTCGAGATGGGTCGAGCCGCAGCCGGCGTTGATGTTTCGCCCGTCGGGTTCGTCGGCGAGCGCCTGCACCTCGGCTCCGAGGCGCTCGAAGATCGCAGGCGCCGCTCGGTAGGTCGCTCCGTTGGCGCAGTCGAGGACGACTCGGATGCTGGATAGGTCGAGCGCGAGACCCTCCTGCAGGGCCCGCAGGTAGTCCTCGAGAGCGCCGTTCAGTTGCCGAATCCGCCCGATCCGACGACCCGTGGGAGGCGAGGCGATCAGCTCCTCGATCCGCCGCTCGGCTTCGTCGCCGAGCTTGGTCCCCTCGGCGGAGAGGAACTTGATCCCGTTGTCGCGATAGGCGTTGTGGGAGGCAGACACGACCGCGGCCAGGTCGAGGTCGTAGCGGCGGGCGAGAATCGCGGCGGCGGGGGTCGGCAGCACGCCGCCCAGCAGCACGTCTCCCCCCGCCGCTGCGATGCCGGCCGCCAGGGCCGCTTCGAGCATCGGCCCCGATTCGCGCGTGTCGCGGACGATCAGGACGGTGGGGCGGTCGGAACCGAGCGACGCGGTCGCCGCTCGCCCCAGCGCGGTCGCAAGGTCAGGGGTCAGAAACGCCCCGGCTTCTCCCCGGACCCCGTCGGTTCCGAAGAGCTTGCGGTCGGCCGCCATGTTCGGTTCTAGCGCTTGGAGAACTGCGGCCGCTTGCGAGCCTTCTTGAGGCCGGCCTTGCGGCGCTCCTTGACCCGGGCGTCGCGGGTCAGGTACCCGCGCCGCTTCAGATCGCCGCGCAGGTCCGGGTCGACCTCGGTCAGGGCGCGGGCGATTCCGTGGCGAACCGCGCTCGCCTGTCCGCTGACACCGCCGCCGTGGACTCGCACCTTGACGTCGACGGTTCCCTCGTATCCGGCGGCCGAGATCGGCTGCATCGCCATCGTCTGGTGGAGCGGGCGCGGGAAGTACTCCTCAAGCGCCCGCCGGTTGATCTCGACCTTGCCGTCGCCGGGCGTGAGCACGATCCGGGCGATCGACCGCTTGCGCTTGCCGGTCGCGATGTAGCGGGCGTCCTTGGCCATGTCGGCGGGGGTGCGGGCCGCCGGCGCGGGCTCCTCGGGGCTCTCCGAGGTCAGCTGCGCCTCGCGGCTCGCCCGCTCTTCCTCCTCGGCCTCCAGCCGCGCCTTCTCCTCGGCGCTCAGCCGGGCCTCGGGCTCGAGGTCGATCGGGTCCAGGTCGGCCCCTGGAGGCAGGTCGGATGAGGCTTTCGCAGCCTCCTCCCCCTCCCCGGTCTCAGCCTTGGCCTCGGCCGGCTCAGCCGCTGCCGGCTCGGGCTCGGCCGGGGTCTCCTCGGTTTCAGCGGGGGTCTCTTCAGGCTCGGCTGGGGTTTCCTCCGGCTCGGCCGGGGTCTCCTCGGCGGCAGGCTCCTCCGCGGCCGGCTCTTCGGCTTCGGTCGGTTCCTCGGCGCCGGTCGGTTCTTCGGGCTCCTGCTGCTCTTCGTTTGCTTGCGAGTTCTCTTCCTCGGCCATGTTCAGTCCTTGATCTCCATCGGGGTCGGCTGCTGCGCCTGATGCGGATGCTCGGGGCCGGCGTAGACCTTCAGCTTGCGAAGCTGTTGCCGAGCCAGGCGGTTGCGGGGAAGCATGCCCTTGACCGCCTTGCGGATGACCTCTTCGGGTCGGCGCCGGAGCTGCTCGCCGAGCGTACGGGACTTGATCCCGCCCGGATAGCCGCTGTGGCGCCAGTACACCTTCGACGCCAGCTTGTCGCCGGTGACCCGGATCTTCTCCGCGTTGACGACGATCACGAAGTCGCCGGTGTCGATGTGGGGCGTGTATTCGGGCTTGCGCTTGCCGCGCAGGGCGTCGGCGATCCGGGTCGCCAGCCGCCCGAGCGTCTGTCCCTCGGCGTCGACGACGTACCAGTCGCGCTGGCGGTTGGCTGGTGTGGCGACAAACGTCTTCATCTTTCCGTCGAAAAGCCGCGGCGGGAACGCCCAGACAGCCCCGGCGCGGCGGCCGAAATCATAGTGGGCCGGAGGCGGTCGGCGCGGGAGCGCCCGCCATCGACCGCGACCGTAGGCGTGGTTATACTGCCGCGCCAGCAGTGCCGAATCTCGGCCGGACGCCGGCCGGGAGCGGAGGAACCGAAGAGACCTTGCAGGTCTCGGGGGCGAATTGGACGAACTCGTCCATAGCGCAACTCTTTCAGCGCGAGCCCGACAGCTAACTCCGCAGGCCACCGAAGGAGAGAGCAGTTGGCGAGCAGCCCCCGGCCGGGACGACGGCCGGCAACCAAATTCACAGCAGTACTCGCGGCCTTGATTCTCCTGGCCCTGGCCGGCGTCGCCTCGGCTGCAAGCGCGACCTCGGCCGCCGGTGAGGACGGGAAGCTGCGGCTCAACGCGGGCGGCGCCACGGCCCCGGGCACGCCATCGATCAAGGACGTCGTCTGCCTGAATGGCTGTGTCGGCCTGCGAAAGGCGACCGTCGACGGCAAGGCCCAGGTCAGCGGCCGCAACCTCAGCAGCGTCACGCGGATGACCTTCACAGGTGCTGACGGGCGGATCACGGCTCCGGTCACCGAGACGACGGAGACGACGGCACAAGCCAGCATCCCCGAGGGCACGATGACCGGCAAGGTGCGGGTCAAGGACGATTTCGGCAACGCCTCCGGGCTCTCCCCGACCAGGCTGGAGATCCGTCCCAAGAGCGAGCTCGGCAGCGCCGGCGTCCTGACCCTCGTCGAGGCCGAGACGCTGCCCCGCAAGGCCTACTTCTTCGGCGTCCGCACGCCGCGCCTCTCCTATGTGATCGGCAGCAACCAGCTGCTCAACGACCTCCGAATCGACGTCGTCGACGCCGACGGAGCCGTCGCCAAGAGCTTCTTCCGCGACGACGTCGAGGCCAACACGACCCAGACGATCCGCTGGAACGGCAAGGCGTCCGCCGGACGGCCGGCGAAGACGGGCCGCTACTCCTTCCGGGTCAGCGCCCAGACCGGCGAGCCCGCCCGCCGCGACTTCGCCCGCGCCGACTCCCCCCTCGGCTTCAAGCTCTTCGGCTTCATCTTCCCGGTCCGGGGCCCGCACGAATACGGCGACGGAATCGGTGCCCCGCGCTCCGGCCACACTCACCAGGGCGTCGACCTGTTCGCCGCTTGCGGCACCAAGATGGTCGCCGCTCGTGGTGGCCGCGTCCAGTACGCCGGCTACCACGGCGCCGCCGGCAACTACATCGTCATCGACGGCAAGTCGAGCGGCATCGACTTCGCGTACATGCACCTTGTCTCACCGGCGCAATTCCGGGAGGGCCAGATGGTCCGCACCGGTCAGAAGATCGGCGAGGTCGGGGAGTCAGGCAACGCCAGCGGCTGCCACCTGCACTACGAGATGTGGGGGCCGCCGGGCTGGTATGAGGGCGGTTCCTTCCTGGACCCGATGCCGGCGCTGAAGCGCTGGGATCGCTACAGCTGAACGCGAACCCATCCGTCGCGGCTAGTCAGCCGTAGGGCACCCGATTCGCCGGGGCAGCCGCCAGCGAGCGCCGCGATCGTCAACCGTGTCCCGTTTCCGTCGCCTAGCGACGGCTAGGGGACACAGTTCAGCCGCTAACAATGAGATTGACTCCCATTACTGATAACTTCCCAGTTATGTCCTCCACGCCGGGTTGGATCGCTCACGCGCTCGCGTCCCTCGACGCGGCCGGCTACCGACGCGGCGGCGCGCGACGGCGAGTGGTCGAGCTGCTGGGCACTGAAGGCTGCGCCGTGACCCCGCTGGAGATCGACCGGCGACTCGAAGGTGTCGGCCGGGCCAGCGTATACCGAGCGCTCGAGCAGCTCGAGGATCTACGACTCGTTCAGCGAGTCGACCTCGGCGGCGGCGGCGCGGGGTACGAGCGCCTGGAGGCGGGCGGGCAGCATCACCATCACATCCTCTGCGAAGGCTGCGGTGCCGTGGTGCCGTTCACGGACTCCCAGCTCGAGGGTGCGATCCACGCGGTTTGCGCGAGCTCGGACTATGAGATCCGGTCGCACGAGGTCGTCCTGCGGGGCGCCTGCCGCAGCTGCTCGACGGACGCGCGGGGCGATGCCTGAGCTGGCCATCCCCCTGGCGTTCGGCGCCACCGTCGCAATCCTGGGCGGCGGCCTACTCGGACTGCGGCTGAGTCACTCGCTCCCAACGGTGATCGCGCTCAGCGGCGGGATCGTCGTCGCGGTCGCCTTGCTCGAGGTCCTGCCGGAGGCGATTGAGTTGATCGGCGACCCGCACGATGCGGTGCCATGGGTCGTCGTGGGCTTTCTCGGGTTCTTCCTGCTCGAGCGAGCCCTGGTCCTGCACCACCGCGACGATCCCGCAGAGGCTCGAGCACACGGTCAGGTGGGCACCGTCGGCGCCGTGGCGCTGGCCCTCCACACCTTCACCGACGGGGTTGGCATCGGCCTCGCCTTCGACGTCGGGGGCGAAACCGGCTTCCTCGTATTCCTGGCTGTGGTCACGCACGGGTTCGCCGACGGGCTCAACACGGTCTCATTTGTCCTCAGCCAGTCCGGCGACCGCAAGCGGGCAATCCGCTGGGTCCGCCTCGACGCAATCGCGCCGGTGCTCGGTGCCGTCGTCGGCTCTCTTCTCACGGTCTCCGACACGACCCTGGGCTACTTCCTCGCCGTTTACGCCGGGTTCTTCCTCTACATGGGCGCAACCGACCTGCTGCCGGCAGCGCACGGACACGGACACGGGCACGGCGAAGACCGCGGCAGCTGGCGGCGGGCGGCGCTGACGGTGGCCGGCTTCGTCGCGATCTACCTGGTCACGCTGGTCGGTGGCCACAGCCACGGAACCGCGGAGGAGCACCACCACGAGGAGACGCATGGGGCGGCCGAGGCCACCGAGCACCGCGGCGACTAGCCAGCCCGGCGGCTACTCCCACTCGATAGTCGCCGGGGGCTTCGAGGAAACGTCGAGCGCGACCCTGTTGACCTCGCGGACCTCGTTGATGATCCTCCCCGAGACCCGCTCGAGCAGGTCGTAGGGAAGGCGGGCCCAGTCGGCGGTCATCGCGTCGTCGGAGGTCACTGCGCGGATCACGATCGGATAGGCGTAGGTGCGGCCGTCTCCCTGCACGCCGACCGAGCGCACGACCGGCAGCACGCAGAAGGATTGCCAGAGCTGGCGGTAGAGCCCCGCCGCCCGCACCTCCTCCTGCAGGATCGAGTCGGCCGCGCGAAGAACATCGAGTCGCTCCCGGGTCACCTCGCCGCCGACGATGCGGATCGCCAGGCCGGGGCCCGGGAACGGCTGCCGCCAGACCATCCGGTCGGGTAGGCCCAGCTCTGCACCAACCGCGCGCACCTCGTCCTTGAAGAGCATCCGTAGCGGCTCGACCAGATCGAAGTCGAACTGCTCCGGCAATCCACCGACGTTGTGGTGGGACTTGATCGTCTCGGCCCCGGCGCTGCCGCCGGACTCGATCACGTCCGAGTAGAGCGTCCCCTGGACGAGATAGCCGACATCGTCGAGCTTTCGGGCCTCGGCCTCGAAAACGCGGATGAACTCCTCGCCGATGATCTTGCGCTTGCTCTCGGGGTCGTCGATCCCGGCCAGGCGGGCGAGGAACCGCTCCTCCGCGTCGACGTGGACGAGCGGGATGCCGAACTGGCTGAACGCCTCGACCACCTGGTCGGCCTCGTTGAGGCGCATCAAGCCGTGGTCGACGAAGACGCAGGTCAGCCTCTCCCCCACCGCCCGATGGACGAGCAGCGCCGCGACCGTGGAGTCGACGCCACCGGAGAGGCCGCAGATCACTCGCCCGTCGCCGACCTGGGCGCGGATCGAGTCGACCTGCTCGCTGATCACCGAAGCCGGTGACCACTCCTCGCGACATTCGGCGACGTCGCGCAGGAAGCGGGTCAGGATCTCGGTCCCGTAAGGAGTGTGGACAACCTCGGGGTGAAACTGGATCCCGTACAGGCCGCGCTCGGGCGCCTCGCAGGCCGCCACCGGAGAGCCCGGGCTGGAGGCCAGCGCCGTGAAGCCCTCGGGCGGCTCGAAGACCGAGTCCCGGTGGCTCATCCAGCAGTGCTGCTCGGCCGGCAGTCCCGCCAGCAGCCGCCCGCCGCCGTCGCGCAGCGCCAGCTCGGTGCGCCCGAACTCGCCCGCCTCCGCCGCCTCGACCCGGCCGCCGAGCGCCCGCACCATCGCCTGCATCCCGTAGCAGATGCCGAGGATCGGGATGCCCAGCTCGAGCAGCTCGACCGGAAACGGCGGTGCCCCCGGCTCATAGACCGATGCCGGGCCGCCGGAAAGCACCAGGCCCTTCGGTCGCCGCTCGCTGATCTCCTCGGCGGCGACGGTCGAAGGGAGGAGCTCGGCGAAGACGCCGCACTCGCGAATCCGGCGCGCGATCAGCTGCGAATACTGGCCCCCGAAGTCCAGCACGAGGATCTCCTCGTGGGCGGGTACCTCGCCGGCGCCGGGAGCGCCGACGCCGGCGGCGCGCTCGAGATCGATCTCCGGCGCGTGCGGCCGCGAATCGGAGACCAGCCCGCTCGCGGCCGCCTCCGCGGCGCCGTCCGGCATCAGTCGTCGGCCACCCCGACCGCGGCCGATACGGCCGCACGACCGTTGGAGCCCATTCCCACCGACTGCTCGTTCTGGAGTTTCTTGCCCTCGCTCTGCAGCGCCGGGGCGACCATCACCTCCGCCCGCTGGAAGGAACGGATGTCCTCGTACCCACAGGTCGCCATCGAGGTGCGCAGCGCCCCGATGATGTTGAAGGTGCCGTCGTTCTCCTGCGCCGGTCCGAGGAGGATCTCCTCCATCGAACCGTCCTGCTTGGTTGCGACCCGGGTGCCGCGTGGCAGAGAGGGATGAAAGGTCGCCATCCCCCAGTGAAAGCCCCGTCCAGGCGCCTCCTTCGCGCGCGCCAGCGGTGAGCCGATCATCACCGCATCGGCACCGCAGGCGATCGCCTTCGAGACGTCGCCGCCGGTCCGCATGCCGCCGTCGGCGATCACGTTCACGTACTCGCCGGTCTCCAGCATGTGCTGGGAGCGGGCGGCCGCCACATCGGCGATCGCAGTCGCCTGGGGGACTCCGATCCCGAGCACGCCGCGGGTCGTGCAGGCCGCTCCCGGGCCGACCCCGACCAGGACGCCGACAGCGCCGGTGCGCATCAGGTGCAGGCCGGTCGAGTAGGACGCGCAGCCGCCGACCACGGTCGGAACCGGGACCTCGGCGATGAACTGCTTCAGGTTCAGCGGCTCGACGCTCGTCGAGACGTGCTCGGCAGAGATCACCGTTCCCTGGATCACGAGGATGTCGATCCCGGCCTCGATCGCGATCTCGCAATGGTCGCGGACCCGCTGCGGGGTCAGCGATCCACAGGCAACGGCTCCCTGCTCCTTGATCTCGGCGATGCGGCGGCCGATCAGCTCCGCCTTCACGGGCTCGGAGTAGACCTCCTGCAGGAGCTGGGTGGCGACCTGCTTCGGCGCCGACGAGATCCGCTCCAGCTGCTCCTCGGCGTTTTCATACCGGGTCCAGATGCCCTCGAGGTTGAGCACTCCCAAGCCGCCGATCTGATTCACCAG
Source organism: uncultured Actinomycetes bacterium (assembly GCA_963793785.1). Classification (GTDB taxonomy): domain Bacteria; phylum Actinomycetota; class Thermoleophilia; order Solirubrobacterales; family 70-9; genus CAWCBH01. The sequence continues at coordinate 703,468 of CAWCBH010000003.1, read as the reverse complement.
CGCGGCGGTGGCGGGACTAACCACACCGTCCATCGCCGATGCCACCAGAGGCATCTCGAATCGGTACGGGCCCAGCGTCCAGCTGATGTCGATGTCGTCGGGATCGCGGGTGCGCCGCGAGGGGACGATCGCGATGTCATCGAACCCGTAGGCGCGCCGCCCCTTCTTCCCTCGACCGATCTCGATTTCCATTCAGGTCCTCCAGGGGTGGCGTTGAACGGGCAGCCTATGAAGCGGCACGGACAAGAAAGCCCCGCCGTAGCGGGGCGAGAAGGCTGCAAAATGCGGCTTTCTGAGGCCGAACTCCACGGCCTCGCCGATTGTAGAGATATGTAGCCTCGGCGCCATGAGACGACCCGGGGCGCCGCCGCTTCCGCCCCGAACCCGGATCATCCAGCGCCAGCTCGACGCGCTCGGCGGCGGCGACTACCTCGAGATCGGACTCGGCGACGGAGGCGTCTTCCTGAATGTCGCCGCGCACCGCAAGGTCGGCGTCGACCCGGCCGGCCTGCCGCTCTCCCAGCGCCTTCGCCGGCCGATCTCGCTGCTGCGCTCGCGGGTGGTGCGGGCAACCAGCGACGAGTTCTTCGCAGCTCTCGACCGCGAGACGAAATTCGCGGTCGGCTTCGTCGACGGCTACCACACCTGGGAGCAGGCGCTGCGCGACGTCGAGGGGTGCCTGCGACACGCCACCGACGATGGGGTCGTCTTGCTGCACGACTGCAATCCACCTAACGAGCCGGCCGGGATGCGGGACTCACACGCGGCCGCCGCGCGAGCCGACAGCGACGGCTCCTGGTGCGGCGACGTCTGGAAGGCGGTCGTCTACCTGCGGGCAGCGCGGCGCGATCTCAGCGTCGAGGTCCTCGACACCGACTTCGGGGTCGGGATCGTCAGGCAGGCGCCTTCGGAGGCGATTGCCCTCGATGCCTCCGCTGTCGAGGGGCTGACCTACGACGACCTCGATCGCCGCCGAGGCGAGCTGCTGGGCCTGCGGGCGCCGTAGGGTCAGCAGCCGAGCCGGCGCCCGTTGCCTCGCGCGGCCTCCCGCATCGTCCTCGGCGAGACGACGTCGCAGAGGCCGGCGACCCAGCGCCGGTCGAGGCGATCCAGGAACAGCCCATAGGAGCCTCGCTTGCTGTGGGGCAACCCGCAGGCGGCGCTGTCGGCGGAAGCGCGAATCGTCAGCTGCCGGCCGACCCGGAGTCTCCGCCGCGCCTTGAATGCCTCCTCGATCCGGTAGCGAAAGTCGGCCACCCGGCCGTGCCTGGTGACCTCGAGGAGCTTTGCGACGACCGCCCCGTCGCTGTACCGCATGGCTTCGTCACCGTCGACCGGCGCACAGCTGCAGGCGGAGGCCGAGGCCGGTGCGACCATCGCGACAGCCGCCACGGCGAGGGCAGCCAGCGCCCGCACTCAGCCGACCTGGGCCGGGACCTCGAGCTCGCGGACGTCGACGTCGCGAAGCAGCCGCTCTACCTGCTCGCGATCGACGGTGCCGGCGCCGAAGTGCTGGGTCGACTCGGCGCCGCAGGCGACGCCGTAGGCGAGGCATTCGCTCGCCGGGCGGCCGTCGTATCGGGCCGCCACGTAGCCGGCCAGGAAGGCGTCCCCTGAGCCGACACCCGAGACCGGCTCCAGGGGCTCCGTCGAGACCTGCAGGCAGCGGCGCTCGGACCCCTCGCCGACGATCGCTACGCAACCTGCCGTGCGGGTGATGACCGCCTCGCCGGCGCCCAGCTCGATCAGTTCGGAGAGGCCGTGCCTGTGGTCGCCGGCATCGGTGAACTCGTGCCCGACCAATCCCTCGGCCTCGCGCTCGTTGGGCGTCACCACCGACGGGCCGGCCCGCAGGCCCGCTCGCATCGGCTCGCCTTCGGAGTCCAGAATCGAGGTGACGCCGCGCCGGTGGAGCTCCTCGATCAAGCGGGCGTAGAGGTCCGGCTCGGCCCCCGGAGGGAGGCTCCCGGCGAGGACGCAGATCCGGGCACCCCGCGCCAGGTAGTCGAGCCGCGCCAGGAAGGCGTCGATGTCGGCGGCGTTGACCTCGGGGCCGCGCTCGTTGATCTCCGTCTGCTCGCTCGAGGTCGGATCGATCACCGCCAGGTTGGTTCGTGTCTCGCCGCCGATGCGGGTGAAGTCGGTGAGGATCGACTCCTCGTCGAGCTGCTGCAGGACCCGCGCGCCGGTGGCGCCGCCCGCCAGTCCGGTCGCGATCACCGGCCGGCCGAGCAATCGCAGCGCCCGGGCAACGTTGACTCCTTTGCCGCCGGCGACGGTGCGGCTTTCGACCGCCCGGTGGCGGTTGCCCTGGCGGAAGTTCGGCACCGCGACGGTTCGGTCGATCGCGGCGTTCAGGGTCACCGTGATGATCATCTGCCGCCCCCGACGCGCTCGCGGCGGCGCTGTTCACGCATCACTCGCCTGTCCTCACGACTTCCCCGGGTCACCTTTTCCTCCTCGCCCACGCGACCTCGCCTGCGCCGCATGATCAGTGCCGCCATCAGTATCACGCACCCGGCAACCGCGAGCAGGATCGCGTTCTCACGCAGGAAATCGAGCACCCGGTCGATCAAGCCGGCCTCCGGAATCGAGCGCGCGGCCCGCAGCGGAACCTCGGCGACACGCCGCCCGTCGACTTCGACGACGGCGCTGCCGAGCCGGCGCCCGCGCGAGATCGGCCCCTCCACCTCCTCCGGCGCCGCGACATCCACCCGAACCCGCTGGGATCGGCGCAGGCCGACGACGACGCTGCGGTCGGCGAGCAGCGGCAGCTCGCCGCCGGCGTACCGGATTCCAGGCATCGCCAGCTCACGGCCGGCCTGGACGATCGTGCGGCGCCGGTAGAGAGAGAACCCGTAATCGAGCAGCTCGAGGCTGTCGGCCTCGCGCTGGGCCTCGCTCGGCGAGCCGAGGATCGCCGAGACCAGCTCGACGCCGCCGCGGGTACCGGATGCGACCAGCACGTAGCCCGCGCCGAGGGTGTGTCCGGTCTTGACGCCGGTCGTCCAGGGAGCGCGGAACAACAAGGTGTTGCGGGTGGCGATGCGGCGATCGGGGTCGAGGCTCGGCAGCAGCGCCCGCCGCGCCGCGGCGATGCGCGCGAAAGGGAGGCGATCGAGCAGCCGCCGGCTCAGGGTCGCCAGGTCGCGAGCGCTCGAATAGTTGCCGGGCTCGTCGAGGCCGATCGGGTTCGCGAAGCTGGTGTCGGTCAGCCCGAGCGCCGCCGCCCGCAGGTTCATCTCGCGCACGAAACGGGGCTCGGATCCCGAGGCTGCGACCGCGAGGGTGTGCGCGGCGTCGTTGCCGCTGCGGAGGATCAGCCCGAAGAGAAGGTCGCGGACGCTGATCGGCTCCCCGGCCTGAAGCCCGAGCAAGGACTCGCCGGGGATCGCCGCGTAGGGAGCGGCCCTGACGACCTTGCGCAGGGGCAGCTCGCTCAAGGCGACGTGGGCCGTCATCAACTTCGTCGCGCTGGCGATCGGCAGCGCCCGTCCGGCGGCCCGCGAGACCAGCGTGTCGCCGGTTCGGGCATCGATCAAGACCCAGGCGCGGGCATCGACGCGCGGCGGCGCAGCCAGGCCCGGGGACGGCTGGATCAGCCCCAGAAGCCCGGCGAAGAACAGCGGCGTGACCAGCGCCGCGATCAGGCGGCGCCGCGGCGTCAGCGCAGCTTCAGCCGCTCGCCGGTGCTGAGGAGCTGCGGGTCGACGTCGGGATTCAACGCCAGCAGCTCCGCGACCGTGACTCCCGTCGTCGCCGCGATCGCGGTCAGCGTGTCGCCGCTCTGGACCACGTAGATCTCTCGCTCGCCGCCGCGATCTGGCTCGCCCTTGCCTTCGTCGCGATCGCTGCGGGTCTGAGGCGCCGGGCCGGAGCGCGACTCGCTGCCGTCCTCGCCCAGCGAGCCCCCGATCACCGCGGTCAGCGCGACCACCGCCGCGAGGAGGGCCAGGATGGCGAGCACCCGGGCTAGGGCTTGGCGGCTGTTGGGCATGGCTTGTCGAGGCGCGGCGGATGGAGCGCGTGATGGTAGGCAAAGACGCGGCTGGGGAAAGCCGGTGACTAGGTGGCGACTCGCCAGACGGCATCGCGCAGCCGCTCGGCGGCGGCGGCCGGGTCGGCGTCCTCGGCGATGCTCCTCGATGCCGTCACCAGGGCAGCCGCGGGTCCCGGCGAGAAGGCGGCGCCGAGGTCCGCCGCATCACCCCCCTGGGCGCCGACCCCAGGGATCAGGAAGATCGACCGGGGCATCAGCTCCCGCAGGCGCGCGATGTGCTCGGGGGCAGTCGCGCCCACCACAGCCCCGACCCCGCTCAACTCTCCCGACCCGGCGAGGCGGGGGCTGAGCTCGTCGACGATCTCAGCCAGGCGTTCGTGCAGCGGGCGCTCCGGGGCAGGCAGGTCCTGGAGGTCGGCGGCGCCCGGGTTGCTGGTTCGAACCAGCAGGAAGACCGCCGCGCCGCTGTCCGCAGCGGCATCGATCAGCGGCTCGAGCGAGTCGCGCCCCAGCAGCGGGTTGGCGGTGAAGCCATCGGCGCCAAGGCCCGCCACCGGCCCCCAGGGCGTCGCGGTCTCCCCGACCAGCCCCTGGGCGTATGCCGCGGCGCTGACCGGGACGTCGCCACGCTTTCCGTCGGCGATAACGAGCAACCCCTGATCGCGCGCCTCGCCCGCGACCCGTTCCAGCGCCTCCCATCCAGGGGCGCCAAGGCGTTCGAAACAGGCGAGTTGCAGCTTCACTGCCACGCACGATCCGGCGGCAGCCCGCAGCAGCGAACGACAGTGCTCGGCGACCGCTTTGGCGGCGGCGACAGCCGGCACATCCGCCGGCGCGGAAGCGTTGGGCAGCCGCGCCGGATCGGGATCGAGGCCGATGCAGACCTGGCTGTGGCGCTCCTCGACGAGCGCCGCCAGCCGATCTGCGAACGGACTCACACGCTCAGGGCTCAGCCGCCCTTGACGTTTGACTTCAGCGCCGATCCGGCAGAGAAGCGGGGCACTCGGCCGCCCGGGATCGTGATCCGCTCGCCGGTCCGGGGATTGACGCCCTGCCTCGGCCCCCGCTCGGCGACATGAAACTTGCCGAAGCCGGTGAAGTTGACGTCGCCACCGCCCTTGAGGACGTTGGTGATCGTGTCGAGAACAGCGTCGACTGCGTCGCCGGCGGCCTTCTTGCTGCCGATTCGCTCGTCACCTGCCAGGTTGTTCAGGAACTCAGCCTTTGTCACGTCTCCCATCCTCCTCGGTATCGAACGCGGCGCAATCTAACAGCGGCCGCGGATAAGGCTTGTTCCCGCTCAGGCACCGCTGACGGTCATCTCGCCGACCAGCAGCGGCGGCGTCCTCACCGAGCCGCCGAACGGAACCCAACGAGCCTCCGCTCCGGCAGCGCTCACCGATCGCAGCATCGTCACCAGGTCGCTCGCGATCGTGAACTCGCGTACCGGCTCGGCCAGCTCGCCGCCGGTGATCGCCCGTCCCGAGGCTCCGACCGAAAAGACGCCCGAAACCGGGTTCACGCCCGAGTGCAGCCCGGCGACGTCGTTGACGAGGATCCCCTCGCCCGCCTCCGCGAGCAGCCCTTCCAGGCTCTCGGTTCCCTCGGCGACGATCAGGTTCGAGGCCGAGACGCTCGGCTGGGACCGGTAGCCGGCGCGCCCGGCGTGACCGGTCGACTCAGCCCCGCCCCGCCGAGCCGTGTAGGTGTCGTGCAGATAGGTCTGCAGCCGTCCCTCCTCGATCAGCGCCAGCGGCCGCCGCGGGACGCCCTCGCCGTCGACCGGCGAGCTGGCGAGCCCGCCCGGCTCGAGGCCGTCGTCGCTCAGCACCAGCGCCGCGCTGGCGACCTCGTCGCCGAGCCGGTCGGCGAATGGAGATCGGCCCCGCTGCACGGCATCGGCCCCGAGGACACCGCCGATCAGACCGGCGAAGCTCGCCGCCACCGTCGGGTCGAGGACCACCGGGCAGGCCCGCGAACCGGGTTTGACGGCGCCGATCATCTCCACTGCCCGGCTTGCTGCCTCGGCTCCGATCGCCTCCGGGTCGAGCCCCGCCGGGCCGCGGGCGATCCCGAAGCCGAGTCCGGTCTCGGTCCCGGCTTCGCCGCCGGCGAGCGCCTGCAGGTAGGCGTAACAGCTGGAGGCGGCAAACGACGCGGAGACCCCGGTCGAGGACCTGATCGAGACCCGCTCGGCGCTGTCGGCGTAGACGACCTGCTCGACGCCGGAGATCCGCTCCTCGCTGCCGAGGGCAGACCGCTCGACCGCCAGCGCCAGCTCGATCGCCCGCTCGCTGGGCCACTCCGCGAGCTCGGGGTCGAGAAGACCCTCGATCGAGTCCGCCGCAGCGGTGGGACCCGGCGGTCCCGCCCATTGGTCGGGATCGGCCACCCTGGCACCCTCGGCGGCGCGAGCCGAGATCGTCGCCAGGCCGGTCTCGGAGAGGTCGGTGCCGTACCCGTATCCGACCCTGGTGCCGATCCAGGCCCGTACTCCGACCCCGCGCTGGGTTGCCGAGGTGAAGCTCTCGACCTCGCCGGCGTGAACCCGGATCTCACGGCCGGAGTCCTCGTCCGCGTAGGCCTCGGCGTCGGCGGCCCCGGCGGCCAGCGCCGCCTCGACGGCGCGCTCCGCGACCGTGTCGAGGTCGGGTCTCACACCGCGGTCCCGCCGACGGTGAGGGCGCGGATCCGCACGTGGCCCTGGCCGGTACCCACCGGCACCCGCTGTCCTCCCTTGCCGCAGAAGCCGGTCTTCATCTCGAAGTCGTTGCCGACCGCGTCGATCCCCGCCAGCGCCTCGAGGCAGTTGCCGATCAGAGTCGCGCCGCGGCAGGGCCGGGTCACCTTTCCGCTTTCGATCAGGTAGCCCTCCGAGACGCCGAAGACGAAGTCGCCGGTCGCCGGCTCGACCTGCCCCCCGGCAAAGGACACGGCGTAGAAGCCGCGCTCGACCTCGGCGATCATCGCCTCCGGCTCGGCCTCGCCGGGGGCGATGTAGGTGTTGGTCATGCGGGGGATCGGCAGGTGGCGAAAGCTCTCGCGCCGGCCGTTCCCGGTCGAGGCGACGCCGTCGTGCTCGGCGCGCACGCGGTCATAGAGAAGCGCCGCCAGCCGGCCCTCCTCGATCAGCAGCGTCTTCTGGCGCCGGGTCCCCTCATCGTCGATCGCGTCGGTTCCCCACTCTCCGGGCAGGAGGCCGTCGTCGTAGGCGACCAGAAGTGGCTCGGCGACCATCTCCCCGAGCTTGCCGGCATAGACGCTGGCTCCCTTCTGGACGTGGTCGGCCTCGAGCCCGTGGCCGGTCATCTCGTGGAACAGCACGCCCCCGAAGCCACCTCCGACGACGACAGGCATCGACCCTGCGGGCGCCGGGTCGGCGTCGAGCAGGGTCAGCGCCTTGCGGGAGGCCTGCTCGGCGATCAGCGCCGGATCATCCTCGAGAAGCTCGAAGCCGCGATGGGCGCCCAGCGTCTCGAAGCCGGTCTCGACCAGATCCCCTCGCCGGGCCACCGCCTGCGCCCCGAGGCGAAGCCGAGTCCGATCGTCACCGGTCAGCAATCCCTCCGAGTTGGCCACCGCGACCTCTCGGCGTCCCTCGCTGTAGGAAGCCGAGAACTGGACCACCTCGCCGCCCTGTGCCCGGCCGCGATCGTCGAGCTCGCGAAGCAGCTCCGCCTTGCGGTCCGCCGCCACGTCCTCGGGGCGGGTCTGGATCCTCTGCGGCTCAGTGGCAACCGTCTTCAGCTCCCGCGGCTCCGAACGCCGGCCTCTCAGCGCCGCCGCGGCCTCGGCGGCGGCTGTCTCAAGAGCCTCGGGGTGCAGTCCGTCGACGTGGGCGAAGTAGGTCGTGCCGTCCTCGACGACCCGGACTCCGGCTCCCTCCTCCCCACCGGCCTGGACACCCTCGACCCGGGACTCGTCGATCGACATCGCCAGCCCCGAGCGCCGCTCCGCATAGATCTCGGCAAACTGGCCGCCGGCGGCCAGCGCGCGGGCCAGGACGGACTGCGCGACTTGCGGCTCGATCAGCGTCACTTGACGGATCGGTCGGCGGCGATCTCGATCAGCTCACCGGCGGCGTCGAAGAGCTGGCGGCCGGCATCGGTGTCGGCCGCATGCTCGGCGCCCCGTCCGTCGGCGTAGTACAGGCGGGCGAACGGCCGTCGGGTCAGCCGCCGCCGGCGCATGAAGGCGCTGGCTTCCTCGGCATAGCCCGAGACCCGGTCCAGGAGGACACGATGAGGCTTGGGCATCAGCCACCCCCCGCGAGCGACGCCCCCGCGGGCGAAGCCAGGTCGCGCAGGACAGCCCGCATGTCGAACGCCATCAGCGAGGCGAGCACCAGCCGCTCGGTGACCGCGATCGCCGCCAGCTCGCCCTGCCGGAGCGCGAACACCTCGCCGGCTTCGGTGGCGACGTGGACCTGCTCGACCGGCTCCCCCCGGCGCCGTCGGCCGCCGTCAGGAGTCGCGTAGCCACCTCGCCCCAGCGGCGCTCATCGCCGCTGGCCGCCAGTACCGCGCCGCCGGCACCGATGATCGCCCCACCGCGAACGTCGGGTGACATCTCCGCCAGGTAGGCGAGCGCCTGCTCGGCGGCATCGCTGGCAGGGGCACCGGTCGATGCGACGTCGGCCATCTGGGCCAAAATAGCGGGCCGTGTCGCTGGCCAGGGCCTCATGGTTCACCGTCGTTGCGATCTGCGCGATCGCGGCGCTGTTGCTTTTGCTCGGCGACTACACCGGCTACAGCATCACCGTCGGGGCAGTGGGACTTGCCGCGGCGGTGAACCTGCTGAAGTAAGTCCGGCAGCTGCTCTGCTCTCGCTCGGCGCCTTACCCGGCCCTGTAAGGGCCGCTCTTGCGGGGGTCGATCAGCGACGACTCCGGCTCGACGTGGATCAGCACCTCGGCGGCCGGCAGCTCGAGCTCGATCGCGTCGCGCATCTGGTGCGCCAGCTCGTGCGCCCGTTCGAGGCTGGTGCCGGACCGAAACTGGACGTGGAGATCGATGTAGCGGTGCTTGCCGGCCCGCCGGGCGCGCAGCTTGTGGTAGCCGGCGACCTCGACGACCCGGGCCGCGGCGATCGCTCGCTCGATCCGGTCCATCTCCGCCGCCGGCAGCGCCTCGTCTACCAGGACCCCCGACGAGCGGCGGATGATCCGGATCCCGGCGACGACGATCGCGACCGCCACCAGCAGGGCCGTGATCGAGTCGAAGGCCACGGCCCCGGTCAGCTCGACCAGGCCGAGGCCGACGAGAACCCCAAGCGAGGTCATCGCGTCGGTTCGCAGATGCGCCGCATCGCCCTCCAGGGCCAGCGACTCGTGCTCGCGGGCCTGGCGCATCAGCACGGTCGAGACGATCAGGTTGGCGACGACCGAGAACCCCATCACCGCGATCCCGATCCCCAGCGACTCGACCTCGGCCCCCTCGCTGAGGCGGCGGGTTGCCTCGAAGATGATGATCCCGGCGCCGACCAGGATCAGCATCCCCTCGATCGCGGCCGCCAGGCTCTCGACCTTCTCGTGGCCGTAGGGATGCTCGGCGTCGGCCGGCAAGTCCGCCTTGCGGACCGAGACGAATGCGATCACCGAGGCGACGAGGTCGATCAGCGAGTGGATCGCCTCGGTGATGATCGCGATCGAGCCGGTGATCGCCCCGGCGGCGACCTTGATCGCGATCAGGAACGAGTTGGAGACGATCGAAAGTGCCGCGGCCCCGGACTTGGTGCGGATCACCGGTCAACTCCGAGGTGGCGGGCGAGCAGACGAGCGGCGCGGCCCCGGTGGCTGATCGCGTTCTTTTGCTCCGGATCCAACTCGGCCATCGTGCGCGGATCGCCCTCTCCTGTCGCCTCCGGGACGAACGCCGGGTCGTAGCCGAAGCCGCCGCTGCCACGCGGGACCTCGAGCAGCTCGCCCTCACAGCGCCCTTCGAAGACCGACTCGGCGCCGGCGGCGTCGACCAGCGCGATCGCGCAGACGTAGGTCGCGTGCCGCAGTCCTCCCGATCGCCCCACTTCGTCGAGCAGCTTGGCGAGGTTCTCCTCGTCGGTGGCCTCAGGCCCGGCGTAGCGGGCGGAGTGCACACCGGGACGTCCGCCGAGCGCCACCGCCTCGATCCCGGAGTCGTCGGCGATCGACGGCTCACCCGTCGCCCGATGCGCGGCGCGGGCCTTGATCAGGGCGTTGGCAGTGAATGTCTCTCCGTCCTCGGGAGGCAGCTCCACCGCGGCGGGCAACGGCAGCAGCTCCAGGCCCGACAGCAGCTCGGAGAGCTCTCGCAGCTTGTGCTGGTTGCGGGTGGCGAGGATCAAGTCCCGGCGGCGCGCTCCTGGGCTTCGCGAAGGCGCGCGATTCCGGCCTCGGCAAGGCCCAGCAGCTCGTCGAGCGAGGCGCGCGAGAGCGGCGTCCGCTCCGCCGTCGCCTGCACTTCGACGAGTCCTCCCTCCCCGGTCATCACGACGTTGGCGTCGACCTCGGCGGCGGAGTCCTCGGAGTAGTCGAGATCGCACAGCGCCCGCCCCTCGACGATGCCGGCGCTGACCGCGGCCACCGAGCCCGTCAGCGGCATCGTCTCCAGCTCGCCGGCGTCGATAAGTCCCTGCAGCGCCAGCCGCAACGCCACGTAGCCGCCGCTGATCGCCGCGCAGCGGGTGCCGCCGTCGGCCTGCAGGACGTCGCAATCGACGTAGACGCTGCGCTCGCCCAGAGCCTGGAAGTCGACCACCACCCGCAGCGCCCGCCCGATCAACCGCTGGATCTCGACCGAGCGGCCGTCCTGGCGACCACGGGAGATGTCGCGCGCCTTGCGGTCGCCGGTCGAGGCCGGGAGCATCGCGTACTCCGCGGTCACCCAGCCACGGCCCTTGCCCTCCAGCCATCGCGGCACCGATCCGCTGACCGAGGCCGTGCAGATGACCTTCGTCTGTCCGAGCGAGATCAGCGCCGAGCCGTCCGCAGTGGCGACGAACCCCGGCTCGATCGAGAGCGGGCGGATGTCGGCAGGAGCCCGGTCATGGCTGCGCGAGGCGGGCACGCCGCTGAGTCTTTCAGAGCCCAGCGGCGCAACCGCCCCGGCGATTTACTTGAAAGTCACCTTGTTGACGGCCTCCTTGATCTTGTTGACGATCACGTCCGCGAGCTCGGTCCCCTGCTTGCCGTTGAACCCCTTCATCGCCGCCACCATGCCGACCATCAGCAGCGAGACGAGCAGGATCAGCCCGACGTACTCGACCGTGCCCTGGCCCCGCTGGCCGTCGGCGAGGCCGCGAATCGCGCGGATCCGCTGCACCGCGGCCGCGTGCAGATAACCCATCAACGCGTAGAGCATGCGCTCCTCCTTGGTATCGAGGGAGGTAGCGATGTTCGGCCCGGCAAGCGCACCGATCCAGACTGCGATGAGTCTTTTCCGCGACGGCCGGCTAAAGGAAGCCGGTTACGCCGTGGTCAGCGGGCCGGGCGCTGCCGTTCTGCGTTGAGCAGGATCACCGCGACGGCGTGGCTGCAATACCCGAGCGCGCCGGAGTGGCCGCAGCTGCAGGACCAGGCGAGGCCTCGCTCGGTCAGCTGCAGCTCGATCTCTTCGGCCCGCCCGTCCCAGACCATCGCCTCGACCCGCTCGCGGCTGACAAGCCGCAGGGTCGCCAGGCCCTGGTCCTTGAGATCGTGCCCGGCCTCCCAGGCACCCGGCGACGCGCGCCGTTGCAGTTCCTTGTCGCCTGCCAAGACGTCGACCACGAACGGAAGTCTCGGCGGCCTCCGTCAACGCAACGTTTCCAGCCGGTTTCTGATCCGCGCCGGAGATCGTAGATGCGTCCAGCGATCGCTCTTCGCAGGCACGCGGACCGCGGCCGCGATCCGCCCTCGCGCGTGGATACGCTCACCCGGCGATGCGCGTTCTCGTGGTCACCAACCTCGAGCCCGACGAGCGATCTCCGCAGCGGGGACGCTGGGTGACCGACCAGATCGACGAGCTTCGAAGTCGCGGTGTCGACGTGGAGATGTTCAGCTTTCCGCTCGGCAAGCGCGAGTACCTGCCGGCGGCGAGGCGCTTGCGCCGCCTGATGGCGCGGGAGCGCTTCGATCTCGTCCACGCCCACTACGGGCTGGCCGGCTGGTCCGCGCGACTCGCCGGCGCTCGGCCGTTGATCGTCACCTTCCACGGAACCGACGTCCGCCACCGCGCGGTCGGGGCGATGTCGCGGATCCTGGCCCGCAGGCTCGACCTGGCGGCCGGTGTCTCCCGCGCCCTTTTCGGGCCGGAAGGCGGCAGGCCGGGGCTCCCGCACCGACCCGGAGCGAGTGCGGTGCTCCCCTGTGGGCCCGACCTGCGGCGCTTCGTTCGCGGCTCCCGCACCGATGCGCGGTCCGAGCTGGGCCTGGACTCCAGCGGCCGCTATCTCCTCTTTGCCGCCAATCCGGCCCGGGCCGAGAAGCGCCACGATCGCGCCCGGGAGCTCGCCGAAGCCTGCGACGCCGAGCTGCTGACCGGGGGCGGCATCGAGCCGGAGCGGATGCCGTTGTGGGTCAACGCCGCCAACGCCGTGATCGTCACCTCCGACTACGAGGGCTTCGGCCTGGTCTGCCTGGAGTCGCTGGCCTGCGACGTCCCGGTCCTCTCGACTCCGGTCGGGATAGCACCGCTGGCGCTGCGGGGCATCGAGAGTTGTCTCTGTGCCGACTATCAGACCGAGGTCTGGGCGGCCGCGGCCCGGCCCCTACTGGACGCAGGGGATCCGCGGATCGCGGGATCCAGACGGGCCGAGGCCTTTGCCGCCGGCCGAATGGCGGAGCGGGTGATCGAGACCTACAAGTCGATGCTAAAGATGAACCCTGAGATGCCCGAGCCGTCCTCGACAGCAACCGAGCCACCGCGAGGAAGCGCCCGTGGCCGGTAAGCGGTCGATGCGACGCCAGCTCCGGGACTTGGCGGAGCGGGAAGAGCAGCAGCGGAGAGATCTCGGAGAGCTGATTCTGGAGATGTACCGGCGCAATGAGTTCGACGAGCAGTCGGTGGAGCGGCAGAGCTCGGAGCTGGCGGCGCTGGGAAGGGAGATCACCAACGTACGGCGCCAGCTCGGCGAGGATCCCGAGCCGGAACAAGAGCACCGACCCGCAGTGGTCGTCCGCAAGGCGGAGCCCGAGGCGTCCCGGGATCCCGGAGTCGAGGGCTCCCCGGTGGCGACCGCGGAGCAAAAGGCGATAGCCGGAGCCGGTGCGGCGGGCGTCGCCGACCTGACCGCGGATGTCGAGGCGGCTGAACGGCGGATGCGCGAGGCGGAGGAGGGGGCTCGCCGCGGCGCCGAGGAGCACGCGGCGGCGGAGATCGTGGCGCTGGAGAAGGACCTGGAGCGCGAACAACAGCGTGCCGCAGCGGCGCTCGAACAGCTGCAGCGCCAGATCCAGGAGACCGAGGAGCGCCTCGGCCAGGCCGACTCCGAGCGCGACCGCGGAGCTGCGGAAGCGCGATCGGCAGCGGCGGCCTGGCTGCGAGGCCAGGCGAGGGCGATGCGCCGCGAGGCGGAACGGCAGGTCCGGGCGGAGCTGTCGGGAGGAGCGCCGCCGCCGGACGACGGCGCCAGGGAGCAGATCGCCACGCTTGAAACCGCCAAAGCGGAGGCCGAGGAGGCCCTGGCGGAGATGACCCGCCGGTCCAACGAGGCAAACGCGCGGGCGCAAAAGGCGGAGGCGGTGGCGGAGATGGAACGCCGGGAGCGATCACGGGTTCTGCAGGCCGCCGAGCAACGGCTGACGGAGATCGAGGCCCAGGCGGTTGCCGCCGCGGAGCGAATCGACGCAGCCGAACGGCAGCTCGCCGAGGAGGCAGAGCGGATTCGCGCCGAAGCAGAAGCGAGGATTCGCAGCGAAGCCGAGACGGCACGCAAGCCTCCTCAGCCCGACGGCGACGACTTCTAGATGAGACTACGGAAGCGAACCGGCCAGAGCCACCGCGAGCGCGGGCAGCTACGCGATCACCTGCGCGAGCTGGAGCGACTGCGCGAGGAGCGTCTCGGCGACCTCGGCGCCCTGGCGCTGGAGATGCACCGCAACAGCAATCTCGAAGGACCCCGACTGTGGTCGAAAGCCGCGGAGATCGCTGCGATCGACGACGAGGCGGGTCTGGTCCGGCGGGGTCTCGAGGAGGGCTTGACCCTGGAGGAGCTCGACGAGCTGGCCCGCCAGGCTCCTAGCCGGCCCGAGACCAGAGCTCCGGCAGCTGCCGCCGATACTCCTCAGCCGGCTCCGGCGGAGCCCGCCGCGCCCTCAGCGTCGGATCGCTGAAGGCGGAGATCGTCGCGCTGACCGACTGCGCGAGCGCCTCGGTCGCATAGCCCCCCTCGAGGCAGACGAGGACGCCGATCTCCAATTCGGCGGCGAGGTCGCGGAGGCTGGCCGCCATGTCGGCATAGGCCGCGGCGTCGAGAAGGCACTGGGCCAGCGGGTCGGCGCGGTGGGCGTCATAGCCGGCGGAGACCGCCAGCAGGTCGGGAGAGAATCGCCGCCCGGCCTCGACGATCAGGTGCTGGACCAGGGAGAGGAACTCGTCCGGACCGGCGCCCGGCGCGACCGGCAGGTTGAGGGTGTACCCGACCCCCTCCCCCGCCCCCGTCTCGGCCTGATCGCCGCTGCCCGGATAGAGCGGCTGCTGATGGATGCTGGCAAAGAGCACCTCCGCGGACTCATAGAAGACGTCCTGGGTGCCGTTACCGTGGTGGACGTCCCAGTCGACGATCATCACTCGCTCTGCCCCGCAGCCCAGCAGCGCATGAGTGGCGGCGACGGCGACGTTGTTGAAGAGGCAGAAGCCCATCGCCCGCGAGCGCTCCGCGTGGTGCCCCGGCGGTCGCAGGCCGCAGAAGGCGAACCTGTCCTCACCGGACACGAGCCGCTCAGCGGCGGCCGCCGCGGCTCCGGCCGCCCGCCTGGCCGCTTCGTATGAGCGGCCGCTGGCGACCGTGTCGAGGTCGATCATGCCGCCCCCGGCAGCACTGATCTCCTCGATTGCCTCGATATGGGACCGGGGGTGGACCCGCTCGAGCTGCTCGGCCGTGGCCGCCGTGGCCTCAAGCACTTCCATCCCCAGCCAGGCGTCGCGCTCGAGGCGCTCCTCGATCGCCCGAATCCGCTCGGCGTTCTCCGGATGCGCTCCGGTGTCGTGCTCGAAGGAGAGCGGGTGGCGGAAGTAGAGGCCCACGGGCCGCTACCGTACCCGCCGCCCGTGCCCGCCGAGGATCGCCTCAACCCTTGAGCGCGGACCGCTACGACGTCGTGGTGGTGGGCGCGGGGGCGGCGGGGCTGTGGACCGCGCTGTGCGCCGCCGAGGCGGGTGCTTCGGTCTGCCTGCTGTCGCGAAAGCCGCTCACCGAGAGCGCCAGCTTCTGGGCCCAGGGCGGGCTGGCGGCTGCGCTCGAGCCGGGCGACTCGCCCGAGCAGCACGCGGCCGACACGATCGCCGCCGGCCGTGGGCTCTGCCGGCCGTCCGCGGTGCGGGTCCTGGTGGCCGAGGCGCCGGCAGCGGTCGCCGAGCTGCGCCGGCGCGGGGTGCGCTTCGATACCGGACCCGACGGCGAGCTGGCCCTCGGCCTCGAGGGCGGGCACACGCGACGACGGATCGTGCACGCGGGGGGGAGCCAGACCGGACGCGAGCTGACCGGCACCCTGGCAAGGCTCGTGTCGGCCGAGAGGAAGGTCGATGTTCGGGAGGAGACCTCCGTGGTGGCCCTATGGAGCGACGAGGAGCGTTGCCACGGAGCAATCACCGAGAGCGGCGCCGTAGCCGCCTCGGCGACGATCCTCGCCACCGGCGGCGCGGCGGCGCTGTGGGGCCGGACAACAAACCCCTGGGGGGCGATCGGCGCCGGCCTCTCGCTCGCCCAGGCAGCGGCTGCGCAGCTCGCAGACCTCGAGTTCTGCCAGTTCCACCCCACCGCCCTGGAGCTGCCGGGAACGCGCTTCGACGGCCGCCTGGTGACCGAGGCGGTGCGCGGCGAGGGCGCAACCCTGCTGGACGCGTCCGGGCGCCGCTTCACCGATGAGCTGGCGCCCCGCGATGCGGTGACCGCGGCGGTCCTCGACCGAATGGCCGCCGACGGCACCCCGCACGTGCTCCTCGACATGAGGGCGGTCGACCCGGCCCGTTTCCCGAGCGTGTTCTCGGCGATCGCGGAGGCCGGGCTCGACGCCCGCCGCGCCCCGGTGCCGGTGGCGCCGGCGGCCCACTACGTGATGGGCGGCGTCGCGGTCGATCTCGACGGCCGCTCGTCGCTCGCCGGTCTGCTGGCGGTCGGCGAGTGCTCGTGCTGCGGATTGCACGGCGCCAACCGGCTTGCCTCCAACTCGCTCAGCGAGTGCTTCGTCTTCGGACGCCGAGCCGCGGCGGCGGCGCTGCAGCTCGAGCCGGCTCGCACTGTCCCACCGAGCGGCGGCTGGCGCTTCCGGCCCCCCACCGAGGCCGACCGTGACGCGGTCTGGCGGCTGGCCGGCCCGGTGCGCCGCCCCGAGCAGCTGCGAGCGCTCCGTGAAAGCCCGCATCCGCTGGCCGCGTCGATCGCCGCCAGCGCGCTCGCCCGACGCGAGTCGCGCGGCGGGCACCGGCGCTTCGACGCGCCCGAGACCGACCCCCGGCTCGACGGGGTGCACTTCGTCCAGGTCGCCGGCGGCGAGCTTCGAAGCGAGCATTGGGGCTGAGAACCGTCGTGGCCGGCCTCGGCAATCCTCCTACCTAAAATCGATTAATGCGCCCTTAACATTGAGCCGATCTCGCTTCATATGCCTCTTGGATACTGCGGGCCGTCCTGGGCGGGAAAGGACTCCCGGGGCAGCAAAAGGGCAACTACGGAGGGGTATACGGAGATGTATCGATTCAGCCGCTCGATCTACCGCGAGCTTGCTCCGCGGGTGATCGACTCGCAACGCGCAGAACGGTCGCCACGGCAGGAGGTCCTGGAGGCATGCGAGACCACGATGGAGCGTCTCGCGCACGACCGCCGCTATTTCGCGCGCCCGGCGCGCTCGCTGTTCAGCCAGGTGCGAACGCACTTTCCGATCAGCGATCAGCTCTACGTCTACAAGGTGATCGACAGCAACGTCAGGCTCGCTGTCGATTACTTCGAGAAGATGCCGGCCGAGCTCGGTCTCGACGGCCTTCCGCGCCAGTGCCGGGCCTCGACGCGCAAGGGCACGCCCTGCCAGCGGGAGCCGCTGCCGGGCCGCGACTACTGTCCGTCACACAAGCACCTCGAGGAGCCGCTCGAAGCGACTCCGGTCGCGGCGTAGCTCGACCGTAGCTCGATCACCCGCGCACGTCCGGACGCGATAGCGGAGGACGTGCGCGGCAGTGGTTCGAGGCAGCCGGCGAGCGTCTCTGTCTGACTCTTCGCGAGTCGGCTGCCGAGGCTCCCGAGGTAGCGTGGTGCCGTGCTGCTCGGGGTCGACGTAGGAGGCACCTTCACCGACGCCGTCCTCTTCGACGGCGAACAGCTTCATACGGCCAAGGTCCCCAGCACCCCGCAGGACCAGTCACAGGGAGTGATCTCCGGGATCGAAGCCGTGCTGGGCAAGGCGGACGCGAAAGCCGGGCAGGTCGAGGCATTCGCGCACGGGATGACGGTCGGCACCAACGCCCTGCTCGAGGAACGGGGCGCCCGCACCGCGCTGATCGCGACCCAGGGGTTCTCCGACCTGCTGGAGATCGCCCGCCAGGACCGGCCTCAGCTCTACCGGCTCTGCGCGCCGAAGCCGCAGCCACTGGTCGACGACGAGCTTCGGTTCGAGGCCAAAGAGCGGATCGGGCCGGACGGCGCTGTCGAGGACCTGGACGAGGCCGAGGTCGAGCGACTGGCCGCGCAGCTGCGGGAATCGGATCCGGAGGCGGTGGCGATCTGCCTGCTCTTCTCCTACCTGGATCCCTCGCATGAGGCACGCATCGCGGCGCGGCTTCGCGAGGCGATGCCGGACCTCCACGTCTCCGCCTCCCACGAGGTGCTGCCGCGCTTTCGCGAGTACGAGCGCTGCTCGACCACCGTCATCGACGCCTATCTGTCGCCGCTGCTGGGCGCCTACCTCGGTCGCCTCGGCGACGCGGCAAGCGAGCGGGGCCTGCCGCAACCGCTGATCATGCAGTCCAGCGGCGGGGTCGCCGAGGCCGAGGAGGCAGCGCGATCTGGCGCCTGGAGCATCCTCTCGGGTCCGGCGGGCGGAGCCGTCGGAGCCGGGCTGCTGGCGACGCTGTCCGGGGACGGCGACGCACTGGGCTTCGACATGGGCGGCACCTCATGCGACGTCTGCGTGGTCGAGGGCGGCCGGGTCCGCCGCACCGATTCGCGCCGGATCGGGGGCAGGGTGATCCAGCTGCCGATGGTCGACGTGCACACCGTCGGCGCCGGCGGCGGGTCGATCGGCTGGCGCGACCCCGGCGGGGCCCTGCGGGTCGGACCGCACTCGGCGGGGGCGGACCCCGGGCCCGCCTGTTACGGACGCGGCGGCACCACACCCACGGTCACCGATGCCAACCTCCTGCTGGGCTACCTCCCGCCCGGCTCGGAGCTGGCCGGGGGCGTCGGCTTGGACGCCGAGGCGGCGCGGCGCGCCGTCGCCGATCTCGGCGACGAGCTCGGCCTCTCGGAGACCGAGACCGCGGAGGGGATCGTGCGGGTCGCAAACCAGGAGATGCTGCGAGCCCTGCGGGTCGTCACCGTCGAGCGCGGCGTCGACCCGCGCCGCTTCGCGCTCTTGCCCTTCGGCGGCGCTGGGCCGATGCACGCGGCGGCGCTGGCCGCCGAGCTGGGCGTCCGGAGAATCCTCTGTCCGCGGGCGGGTGGCGTCCTCTCGGCTTTGGGCCTCTGCGCCTCGGATCGCCGCCGCGACACCGCGAAGACGGTGCTGCTGAGCGGCGACGACCTGGTCGCGGAGCGAATCGAGGAAGAGGTCGCCGGGTTGATCGAACGCACCGGCGCGGGTCTCGCCGGCGGTCGGCCCGAAGTGAGCTTCGAGATGCGCTACCGGGGCCAGGCATTCGAGCTGGCGGTTCCAGGCCCGGTCGACCCGGATCCCGGCGATCTGGCGGAGCGCTTCGCCGCCGCCCACGAGGAGCGCTACGGCTACCGCGACAGCGACGGTGAGGTCGAGCTGGTCGACATTCGCCTGGCGACGGTCTCGGACGGTCCGCGCCTGCAGCCGCGGGCCGCTTCCGGCGAGGGGGTCGAGGAGGGCGATCGCAAGGCCCACTTCGACGGCGAATGGGTCGAAACCCGGATCCTGCGTGGCGATCCGGCCGCAGGCACCGGCGCCGAGGGCCCGGCGATCTTCGAGCTTCCCGAGGCGACGTTCGTGTTGCCGGGCGGGTGGCAGGCCGAGGTCGACGGGGCGGGGACGATCGTCGCCGAGCAGGTGCAATGAGCGCGGCAGCGAGCGAGCGTCTTGATCTGATTCCGCGCGAGCGAGCGAAGCGCGAGGATGTGCAATGAGCGAGCGGATCGACCCGATCACCCTCCAGGTCCTGGCCGGCGCCCTGCGCGCCGCCTGCGAGGAGATGGGCGCGGTGCTGATCCGGGCCTCGCACTCGGCCAACATCAAGGAGCGCCGCGACTGCTCGACCGCGCTCTTCGACCGCCGCGGCGAGATGGTGATGCAGGCTGAGCACATCCCCGTCCACCTCGGATCGATGCCCGAGGCGGTGGCGGCGATCCTCGACCGCGAGCAACGGGCGGGCGGGGCCTGGATCCTCAACGACCCCTACGAAGGCGGAACGCACCTGCCCGACATCACCGTCGTCAGCCCGGTCTTCGATGCCGACCGCCTGATCGGGTTCGCGGCCAGCCGGGCCCATCACGCCGATGTCGGCGGCCCGGCCCCCGGCGGCATGCCGGCCGGGTCGAGGCGGCTGCAGGACGAAGGCGTCGTCATCCCTCCCACCCGCGCCGACGACCGGACGCTCGCTGACCTCGCCGGTCGGATGCGCTCCCCTCGCCAGCGCCTCGCCGACCTGCGGGCCCAGCTGGCCGCGAACCGGGTCGGCGAGCTGCGGCTCGCCGAGCTGGTCAAGCGATTCGGGGCCGAGACCCTCGCGGACGGGCTCGATGCGATCCTCGACTACGCCGAGCGGCGTACCCGAGCCGCGCTTGGCGAGCTGCCAGACGGGACCTACGAGGCCGCGGATCTGATGGAGGCGGACGCGGACGGATCGAGTCGGGATGTCTCCTTGCGCGTAGCCGCGACGATCGAAGGTGAGGGGCTGATTCTCGACTTCGCCGGCACCGATTCCCAGGTGGAGGGAAATCTCAACTGCCCGCTCTCGGTGACCAAGTCCGCCGCCTACTTCGCGGTGCGGGTGATGACCGACCCCGATGCGCCGCCGTCGGCCGGCGCCTACCGGCCGATCGAGATCTGCGCGCCCGAGGGTTGCTTGTTGAATGCACAGCCGCCGGCGGCTGTGGCGGCGGGAAACGTCGAGACGTCAAGCCGCGTCGCCGACCTCGTCATCGCAGCGCTGTCGGAGGCCCGCTCGGGTCCGGCGCAGGGCCAGGGAACGATGAACAACCTCACGCTCGCCAACGACGCCTTCACCTACTACGAGACCCTGGCCGGAGGTCAGGGAGCCTGCCCGGACGCGGACGGACCGAGCGCGATCCACGTGGCGATGTCGAACACCCTCAACACTCCGATCGAGGCCCTGGAGACCGAGTTCCCCCTGCGGGTCCGCGAGCTCTCGCTGCGGCGCGACAGCGGCGGCGCCGGCCGCCACCGCGGCGGCGACGGGATAGTCCGCGAGCTGGAAGCGCTGACGGCGATGGACTTCACGCTGATCACCGAGCGCCGCCGGCATCCCCCTCGCGGCGGTAACGGTGGCGGCGACGGCGCACCCGGGCTCAACCTCCACAACGGCGAACGGCTGCCCGCCAAATGCGAGGGCAGCCTCGAGCCGGGCGACGTGCTGCGGATCGAGACCCCCGGCGGCGGCGGCTGGGGCAAACCGGGCTAGCGTTTCGGCGATGGCGGAGCGAATCCGGGTCGGCGAGATCACCCTCGCCTACGAGGACACCGAAGCAGCGGGCTCGGCGGTGGCTCTGGGTCCACGGGCTCGGCGGCTCGGCGAACGGCTGGCTGGCCCAGCTCGAGGAATGCCGGGCGCGTGGCTGGCGCGGCGTCGCCTTCGACCAGCGGGGCGCCGGGCGCAGCAGCAAGCCCGACGGCCCTTACTCCGTCGACGGCTGGGCCGCGGACCTCGTCGGGCTGCTCGACGGGCTGGGGGTCGAGCGAGCGGCCCTGGTCGGGCACTCGGTCGGCTGCATGGTCGCCCAGCGCGCCGCGATCCTGCTCGGGGACAGGGTCTGGGCCCTGGCCCTGTGCGGGGGCGCTCTGGCCTGGCGCCCCGAGGCGGCGCCCGTGTTCGAGGAACGCGTGCGGCTGGCGCGGGCCGGCCGGATGGACGAGATCGCGACGACCGTCGCCGCGACCGGGCTGTCGGAGGAATGCCGGCAGCGCGATCCTCGCCTGCTCGGGATGATGCGGGAGCTGATCGCCTCAAACGAGGCCCGCGCCTACGCGGAGTGCGCGGCAGCGACCGCTCCGGCGACGATGTCGAGACTCGGCGATCTCGGCTGTCCGCTGCTGGCGTTCTGCGGCGAGCAGGACCCGGTCACCCCGCCGACGGCTGCGCAGGCGGTGGCTGCCGCGGCGCCGCGAGGCGAAACGGCGACGGTCGCCGGCGCCGCCCACTGGTGCATGCTCGAGGAACCGGAGGCCACGAATGCCGTCCTGTTCGATTTCCTGGCCCGGCACGACCCGGCCGCGCCAGGCTGACCCGCGTCCGCCCCAAAAACCCTGGCCAAGCGGCCAATTTGGCGCTCTCAAGCGGATCTCGATGCTTACAGATAAGTACGCGCCGAACTTAGTGCCTCGCTTTACATACTTGGAATTCTGGATGCCGTCGTCTAAGATGCTTCGCCTCAGGGCGGTCCCGTGGCCGCGAGGCCGTACCCCGCCCTCCCAAGCCCCCCGATTCTCCAACCTTCCAGGTACAGCTCTCCAATGCCGATCGCTTTCAAGGAATGGGCCGTAACGGTGCGTGCGCTCGCCGAGGGCGAGCAGCTCGTGACCCTGCGCAAGGGCGGCATTCGCGAGGAGAACAAGCACTTCGAGCTCGAGCACGAGCAGTTCTTCCTCTACCCCACCTTCGACCATCAGCGCAACGACCTCGTCCGTCCATCCCACCACCCGGAGCTGCGGCGAGCGCTCGAGGAGGGCGTCTGGCCCGACGAGGAGCCGCCCCCGCGGGCATTGATTCAGGACGGCGGCATCTCCCAGCCCGATCGGGTGCGGATCCGCGCCTGGGCGGAGGTGGCCGACCACTTCACGGTCGCCGATCCGCGCACCGTCGACGGCCTGTCGCCGTTTTACGTCTGGACCCCGGACTATGCCGAGAAGCGCCTCAAATGGAAGCGGCGCCACCCCCTCCACGTGCTGCTGCTTCGCGTGCACCGGATCCCCCGGCCGGTCACGGTCCGCGTGCGCGACGAGTACCACGGCTGTCGCTCCTGGGTCGAGATAGACCGTGAGCTGTCCTTCGAGGGCACGCCGGTGATGGCCGACGAGGAGTTCGAGCGCGCCGCCGACGAGATCCGCGGCATCTGCGCCGACGCCGAGCCGGTCTACGCCTGACCCCCCGGTCGCTGGAGCAAATCCTCTCCCGCGCCGACAAGGCGCTGGTGCTCGGCATGGGCGGGGGCGGTGACGTCGTCGGGGCCCTGGCGACGGCGCGGCTGTGCCAGGCGTTTGGGACCGAGTTCGTCCTCGGCGGCGTTGCCTGGGAGCGCTGGCCGATCGATCCTCACGCCGGACCGCGGCGGATCGAGGAGATCCTCGGCGGGCGGACGCTGAACGAGGGCGCGCTGATGGCGGACGAGCGCACCACCACTCCGGCCGGGGTTCCCTTTGCCGAGTCGCGGATGGCCGGCTACATCTGCTCGGAGACGCTTCTGGTCGGACTCGATGGCGGGGCGACAGGAACCGCCGCCGCAATCGCCGACGCCGCTGCCAAGCTCGGCTGCGACCTGATCCTCTTCGTCGACGTCGGCGGCGACGTCGTCGCCCGCGGCGACGAGCCGGGCCTGGCGAGCCCGCTCTGCGATGCCGTGATGCTGGCGGCCGCGGTCCGGCTGGCGGATCAGACCGAAGTCGCGACCGCGATCTACGGGGCCGGCTGCGACGGCGAGCTGACGCCCGAGGAGGTCCTGGAGCGGATCTCCGAGATCGGCCGCGCCGGCGCCCTGCTCGGTGCCTGGGGCCTCACGCCGGCGCTGTGCGAACAGCTCGAGGCGGCCGCGCACGTCGTTCCCACCGAGGCGAGCATGATGGGCGTCCGCTGCGCCCGCGGTGAGGTGGGAGTGGCGGAGATCCGGGGCGGTTTGCGGACGGTCCGCCTGACGCCGCTGGGCGCGATCAGCTTCTACTTCGACCCCGTCGCAGCAACAGCCGCGGGCATCGCGCCGCTGGCCGCGGCGGTGTCCGGCAGCGAGAGCCTCGAGAAGGCCCAAGCGGCGATGGCACAGCTCGGAGTGCGGACCGAGCTCGACCTCGAGCGGGCGCGGGCGCGGGGCGAGGAACCGCTGCAACCTCTGGAGTAGAGTCCTGCCGGTGGTGAGGAGGGGCACGAGGCTCGTGGTGGCGCCGCTGCTGGCCGCGCTCGCCCTCGCGCCGTCGGCTCTCGCCGCCCCCGAGCCAGGCGGCTTTCGCGAGAACGACGCCGGCGGCTTTCGTGCCGTCCTGCCGCCGGGGACGAACGGCTTCGTCAACGGCCCGCAGCTGCTCGCCTTCCAGGCGACCGGCGCCCGTCCCCCCCACAACGACGACCAGCTCGGCCCCTACCGCGATCTGGTCTTCGAGTCGCCGGGCCTCTCGCTCGCCAACCTCGAGGATTTCTTCCATGACGCCAGCTTCGGCGTCCGCCCCGGCGAGGCGGAGCGCACCTACAGCCCTCGCGACGACGTCACGATTGTCCGCGACTCGCTCGGCGTCCCCCACGTCTACGGCTCGACCAGGGTCGGGGCGATGTTCGGGCTCGGCTACATCGGCGCCGAGGACCGGCTCTTCTTCATGGATGCGCTCCGCCACGCCGGCAGGGCCGAGCTCTCCGAGCTGGCCGGAGGCGCCAACGTGGGGATGGACGAGTCGGTCTGGGCCGACACGCCATACACCGAGGCAGACCTGCAGCGCCAGTACAACACCCGCCCGGCAGGAATCTCCGAGAAGCTTTTTCGGCAGGGACGCAGCGACGTCGAGAATTACGTCGCGGGCGTCAATCAGTACATCTCCGAGGCGCGCCTGGACCCGAGCAAGATGCCGGGCGAGTACGCGGCGATCGGACAACCGCAGGGACCCGACGACTGGAAGGTCACCGACGTGATCTCCACCGCTTCCCTGGTCGGCGGCATCTTCGGCAAGGGCGGCGGCGGCGAGCTGACATCGGCATTGGTCCTCGAGAAGGCCCGCCAGCGCTTCGGCAAGCGCGGTGGATTCCAGGTCTGGCGCGACTTTCGCGAGGCTGAGGATCCCGAGGCGCCGGTCACGGCCCGAAGCGGGCGCTTCCCCTACCTGGTGCGCCCGCGGAATCCGCGCGGGGTCGCCCTGCCCGATCGCGGCACCGTCGACCGTGCTGAGGTGGTGGTCGGCTCGAGCGGGTCCAGCCGCTCCAGCCGGTCAGCCGGCGCCGGTCTCCTCGAGCCGCTCCGTCAGCTTCTCGCCCAGCCCGACCCGGCCGGCGCCTCCAACGCGCTGCTGGTCTCGGCGCGGGAGTCCGCCGGCGGTCGCGCAACCGCCGTGTTCGGGCCTCAGGTCTCCTATTTCGCGCCGCAGATCCTGATCGAGCAGGAAGTGCACGCGCCCGGGATCGACGCCCGCGGCGCGAGCTTCCCGGGCGTCAACCTCTACGTGCAGCTGGGGCGGGGCCGCAACTACGCCTGGAGCGCGACCTCGGCCGGGCAGGACAACGTCGACACATTCGCGGTGCCGCTCTGCGAGCCCGGCGGCGGCCGGGCGACGCTGGAGTCGGACGGCTACCGCTTCCGCGGTCGTTGCCGCCCGATCGAGGTGCTGACCAAGACGATCTCCTGGACACCCAACGCCGCCGACCCCTCGCCGCCCGGCTCGGAGACGCTTCGAGTCGAGCGGACCAAGCTCGGCGTCGTGATCGCCCGCGCGCGTTCGAACGGGAAGCCGGTCCTCTACACGAAGTTGCGCTCGACCTACTTCCACGAAGTCGAGTCGGCGCTCGGGTTCTCGCTGTTCGCCAACCCGAGGTTCATCACCGGGCCGAAGCGCTTCCAGCGCGCCGCCCACAAGATCAACTACACCTTCAACTGGTTCTACGTCGACCGCCGCCATGTCGCCTACTTCAACTCCGGCTGGAACCCGGTTCGCAGCCCGGGCATCGACCCCAACTTCCCGGTCAGCTCGCGCTTCGAGTGGCGCGACTTCAACCCGGCCCGGCTGACCGCCGACTACACGTCGTTCGCGAGCCGGCCGCGGACGATCGACCAGAGCTACATCACCAGCTGGAACAACAAGCAGGCCCGCGGCTACCGCTCCGCCGACAACCAGTGGAGCTACGGGTCCACCTACCGCTCGGTGACGCTCGACGAGCGTGTCCGGCGGCTGATCCGCGGTTCCGGCAAGGCGAGCCTCGTCGAGCTGGCTCAGGCGATGGAGGGTGCCGCCACCGTCGACCTTCGCGGGCACACCGTGTTGCCGCTGGCGCTGCGGGTGATCCGCAGCAGGCCCTTGGCGTCGATCGGGGATGCCGGGCTACGCGGCGCGGTGCAGACGCTGGCGCGCTGGGCGCGCTCCGGCGCCCACCGCATCGACCGCAACCGCGACGGCAGCTACGAGCACTCGGAGGCGATCCGGCTGCTGGACGCCTGGTGGGAGCCGTTGATGCGGGCCGAGTTCCAGCCCACCCTCGGCAAGCCGTTGTTCGAGCAGATCCTCCAGATCAGCCTGCTCGACGACCCCCCGAACCTGCACCTCGGCTCGGCCTACAACGGCGGCTGGTACGTCTACGCAAACAAGGACCTGCGGGCGGTCCTCGGCCAGCCGGTCCGGGGACGCTTCTCGCGCATCTATTGCGGGGGCGGCCGCCTCGGGCGCTGTCGCGCGGCGCTGCTGCGCAGCCTCGACTCGGTGCTCGGCGCCGACCCCTACCCGGCCAGCGGCTCCAACTGCGACTTCGGCGACAAGCAAATGTGCTTCGACGCTATCCGCTTCCGGGCCACGGGCGGAACCACCCAACCCGACATCCCCTGGCAGAACCGGCCGACCTTCCAGCAGGCGGTGCAGGTGCAGGGGCGTTGAGGAGGGCGGAGCCCGGCACGCCACTCGAGCTGTCCTGCACTTATCGCGGTCTACGCGACCGATCGAGGACGGCGCATCTGGTCGCGGGGGTGATCCGGCACCCCATCGAACGGCTTGTACTGCGAGGGCACCGCCCTCATTAGGGCGGTGCCGGAGGAGTTGAGTGAGATGGGTGTGCCGGATCGCCCTTTCGCAACAATGGCGCGATGCCCTGGGTCGAGACCGAGTCGCTGAGCTTCACAGCGCGCCACGACAGCGGCGACGCCGCCTACGCGGAGCGAACGCTGGACCGGCTCGAGGATCTGCGCCTGCGCCTCGAGGATCGCTTTGAGCATGTGCCCGGCGAGGTCACCGTGGTCGTGCACACCAACCCGGCCTGGCTGGCGATGGCCCACCCGTTCCTGCCCGCCGCGCGCTGGTCCGCCGCCCCGGCCGGACGCCGCTATCTGGCCGGCTGGCCGATGGCCTCAGAGCTGCACGTCCTCAACGACCCCCACATGGAGCGTCGCGCCGCCGGGGAGGATTCCCGCGAGGCGCTGCGCGGAACCGCCGAGCGCCTCTACGCGCAGCTCGTCGTCGCCGCCAACAACGCCGACCTACCGCCGTCCTGGACCCCGCGCCGCTTCGGCCGCTACCTGCGCTGGGCCTGGCTGATCGAGGGGGGCGCCCAGTACTACTCGCGTCAGGTGGGTCTCTACCGGGCGGCGGTGATCCGCCGCCTGCGCGAGGGGTCGCGACCGTCCTTTCCTCCCTCGCGGCGCGACGCGGTGATCCTCGGCGGCACGCTGTTCGACCTGCTCGATTCCGAGCGCGGGCCGGACGCATGCCGCCAACTCGTCTCGCGACTGCATCGCGATGGCCCGGCGGCCAACCTGGAAGCTGCCTTCGACACCCGCGTTCGCGATATCGAGGGCGCCTGGCGCGACTACCTGCGCGAGACCGCGCGGCCGAGCTTCGATTGATTCCGGCAGGCCGCTAGCCGGTCGCCTGATAGAGGATCCAGACGATTCCGGCAGCAACGAGGAGCCCGAGCAGGATCCATCCCAACAACCAGCCTGGCGAGGCCTCGCCGGCGCGCGCCAGCGCCGCCGGGTCCGCGACCGGCGGCTGTCCCGACGCCGCCTGGTGCGCGAGCTCGGCGCTGGAGAGAAGCTCCCGCGCCGCTTCGGCGCCCGCCTGCGGCACGAGCACGTCGCGCGGGCCCGCGGCGAGGAAGTCGGGCACGTCGAAGCCGCGAGTCCGCTTCAAGAAGCTGGGGATCCCCTCCTCCAGCAGCAGACCCTGGATCAGCTCCGCCTCGGCCTGGTGGCGCGCGAAGGCGACCTTGGTCGGTTCTCCGCGGGTGTACTGGGGCTTGATCTTCCGCAGGCGCTCATGGGTCTCCGTCATCGGCTCCTCGCCGGTCCGGCCCGCGTAGACCAGCGGCATTCCGCACTGCGAGCAAAAGCGCTCGTCGAGCGGATGGTGGATCGCGCAGCGCGGGCAGACCAGCGGTCCGCCGCTACTCGATTCTGAGCTCGGCATCGCTGATCTCTCCATCGCGGATCCAGAATCCCCTCACGTCCGGCTGATCAGGATCCTCCAGCGAGACGATCACCCAGATCGGATCCGGCCAGAGCTTTGCCAGGTTGACGTCGGTTTGGGAAGGCCGAGCGGCGGTCTTGGTGTGCGAGTGGTAGATGGCGAGAAGCTCCTCCCCGGAGCCCTCGATCGCATTCAGGGCGTTGATCTGCTCCTGGGCATCCATTTCGAAGCGAAGCGGGCTGGCCTCGGCATTGACGACCCGGTGGACAGAAGCCGCCTTCCCGTCGACGCCGCCGATCAACCCGCAGCACTCATTCGGCTCGTCCTCGCGGGCGTGAGCGACCAACTCATCGGCCAGTTCCTGCGCGATCCGCATCCAGGGCGAGGCTAGCGGACGCTCGGTCCACCGCCCGTGTGGCGCTTAACTCGCGGTATACGCGAAGAAAGCGCCACTCGACCTCAGTACCAGACCATTCCGTCAGGCCGCGGCGGCTCGCGCAGGTCGCCTCCGACGGTACCGAGCAGGTCGGGATCTTCCCTGCCCAGCTCCCAGAGCAGGTCGTCGAGGACATTCGGCGCGATCCCGGTTGTCCCGGAGACCCGCTTGAAGGCGTCGCGCGTGGCGGCGCGAACGGTATCGGCGTCGGGATCCGGCTTGACCAGCCCCGACCGCAGCGCCAGCCTCATCAGCACGTTGTCCGCGCAGACCTCCCAGCTCTCGGGGTCGCTGGGCGCGAACCAGCCACGGCGATCAGCGATCTTCGCGAACAGGAAGCTCTTCTTCTGCAACGGGTCGGCGAAGGCGTCGAGGTCTGCCAGCCGCGCCAACAGGCCGGCGCGCCCGCCGAGCCTCGCCCCGGCGGAGTCAAGCAGGACCTGAGTCAGACCGTCGTAGCGATCGAGCAGCTTCTGCGCCAGGTCTCGCCAGAGCGTTGCTCTCTTACCTGCCTCGAACACCGTCTCGCCGCCGACCTGGAACATTGCCTCGACCGTTTCCGGTTCGACCCCGAGGAGAGCCCGAGCGCTGAGCGTCCCGGGCCGCCTTCGCTCCGCGGCGCAGCCGAGCTGCCAGAGGAGATCGCTGCCCTCGAACGGCCCACGCCGATCGACCAGGTGGGCGTGGCGGTATCCGGTTCGGTGGTCGATCGCACAGAGGAAGAGCGCCGCGTCGGGTCCGGGAGCGTCGCCGAAGGCCGGCGGCTGATAGCCCTCCGCGAGGCTTCGCACTCTGGCGGCAGCGCGGCTCTGCGGCCCTACCACCAGACGGTCGAGTCGATGCCCTCCAGCTCGTCGATCGGCTTCGTGTAGACGCCCGAAGAGAGGTACTTCCAGCCGTCGTCGGGGATCAGGAAGACGAGGTTCCCCCCGTCCAGCTCGGCTGCGATCCGGATCGCGATCGCGGCGATCGCACCGGACGAGACGCCGGCGAAGATCCCCTCTTCATCGAGAAGCTTCTTGGTCCAGACGATCGCGTCGCGATTGGAGACCATGATCTTGCGATCCAGAAGCGACAGGTCGATGATCGGGGGGATAAAGCCGTCGTCGAGCGAGCGCAGCCCCTGCACCAGCTCACCCTGCATCGGTTCCGCCGCGACGATCAGCGTCTCGGGGTTCTCCTCCTTCAGCCTGCGGCCGCAGCCCATCAAGGTGCCGCCGGTGCCAAGACCACCGACGAAGGCGGCGACATCGTCGAGCTCCTCGAGGATCTCGGCCGCGGTGCCCTCGTAGTGGGCTCGCGGGTTGGCCTCGTTTCCGTACTGGTAGGGCATGTAGTAGCGCCGGTCCTCGGCCATCTCCAGCGCCACCTCGACGGCGCCGTTTGAGCCCTTGGCGCCCTCCGAGTAGACGATCTCGGCCCCGTACATCCGCAGCATCGCGGTGCGCTCCTCGGTGACGTTGTCGGGCATCACCACCTTGAGCGGATAGCCCTTGCGGCGGCAGATCATCGCCAGCGAGATGCCGGTGTTGCCCGAGGTCGGCTCGAGGATCGTCTGGCCGGGCTCGATCAGCCCCTGCTCCTCGGCCGCGTCGATCATCCACTTCGCCACCCTGTCCTTGACCGAGCCGGTCGGGTTGGTCCCTTCGAGCTTGGCGTAGATGCGAACGGTCGGCTTCGGCGAGAGCCGCGGCAGCTCGACCAGCGGCGTGTTGCCGATCGACTCGACGATGTCAGAGAAGCGCCCGCCGCAGGGCCGGTTCAGGAGTTCGTCGTGGGCCACCGCTTCAAAAAGTGTAGTGAAGGGGCGCCCCAGTGGGGACGGCTGGATTGACGGCAAGGTATGGTCGCAACGCCTTTCAAGCAGACGATCGGAGGAATCCTTGATGAGCAAGTCTCGGCTTTGGGCGCTGGTTGCCGCCTTGACGCTGGTGATCGGCAGCCTCGCGCTGGCGAGCTGCGGCGACGATGACGACGAGACCACCGGCGGCGCCGACACGGCCGCGCAGACCGACGCCGCCGCTGCCGAGCCGAACCTGATCGAGGAAGGCCAGCTGCTAGTCGGCACCGACACGCCCTTATCCCCCGTTCGAGATCGGCCAGCCGCCGGACATCAGCGGCTACGACATCGAGGTCTTCGACGCGGTCGCGCAGAAGCTCGGCCTCGAGGTCGACCTACCAGGACACCTCCTTCGACACGATCTTCCGCGATCTCGCCCAGGGCAAGTTCGACGTCGTCGTCGCGGCGTCGACGATCCTGCCCGACCGCGAGCAGACCGTCGACTTCTCCGACCCCTACTACCTGACCCCGCAATCGCTGCTCGTCGCCGAGGGCAATTCCGACATCCGCACAGTCGACGATCTCAGCGGCGCGACGGTCGGAGCCCAGGACGGGACCACGGGTGAGTTCTACGCCAACGACGAGACCGAGGCCTCCGACGTCCGCGGCTTCCCCGAGGGCCCGGACGCGATCAACGCCCTACGCAGCGGCCAGGTCGACGCGGTGATCATCGACTTCGCGGTCGGCCAGGACGCTGTCCAGAAGGCGGGCGGGGTCGAGATCGCCCAGAAGATCGTCACCAACGAGCTCTACGGATTCGCGTTCGCCGAGGACAACGACGCGCTTCGTGAGCAGGTCAACGCGGCGCTCGCGGAGATCAAGCAGGACGGCACCCTGACGCGGCATCTACCAGAAGTACTTCAAGAAGGATCCGCCGACATCGGTGCTGGAAGGAACCCACGAGCCGGAGTAACGGCTCGAACATCATGAGCAGCGGAAAGGGCGCCCACGGGCGCCCTTTCCTTTAGCTTCACCCGCCCCCGCGAGGGTGCCCCGAGCCAAGGAGGAGACGTGGACGTAGTCATCGAGCAGTACTTCGACTTCAGCCTGATGTTCGACAACTTCGACCGGCTGATGGAGGGCTTCTGGGAGACGATCCAGCTCTCGGTCTTCGCCGGGATCCTGTCGCTGGTGCTGGGCCTCGTCCTCGCCCTGCTCCGGCAGCTTCCGGGTCGTGCCCTGGCCCCGGTGCGCTGGGCGACGATCGCCTACATCGACGCCTTTCGGGGCATCCCGGTGCTGCTGGTGATCCTGCTGATCTCCGGCAGCCTCGGCGCCTTCGCGGTCGAGGGGGTGCTGCCGCGCGAGCTCGGCAATCCCCAACTGGTTCGGCAAGCCCGACAACTTCTGGTACGGGGTCTTCGCGATCACCCTCTGCTACGGCGCCTACATGGCCGAGGTCTACCGCGCCGGGCTCGAGGCGGTTCCGCGCGGCCAGATGGAGGCCGCCCGCTCGCTGGGGATGAGCCACGCGACCGCTATGCGCCACGTGATCGTCCCGCAGGCGGTGCGGAAGGTGATCCCGCCGCTGCTGAACGACTTCATCGCCCTGACCAAGGACACGGCGCTGGTCAGCGCACTCGGCTTCCTCGAGGTGGTCCAGGTCGGCAGGGACGTCCAATCCGAGACCTTCAACAGCTCCGCGCTCACCGCCGGGGCGCTTGCTCTTCCTGTTGCTGACGATCCCGCTGGCCCGGCTCGTCGACTGGCTGATCGCCGGCCAGGAGGCCAGGTTCCAGCGCTCGCTACCGTGAGCGCCGTGGCCGAGCCGATGATCCGCCTCAAGGGAGTTCGCAAGAGCTTCGGCAGGCTCGAGGTTCTGCGCGGCATCGACCTCGACGTCGCGCCGGGGGAGGTCGTCTGCATCATCGGCCCGAGCGGGTCGGGCAAGAGCACGCTGCTGCGCTGCATCAACCTGCTCGAGCCTCCCGACGGCGGCCAGATCTTCCTCGAGGGCCGCAAGCTCTCCGAGGTGAGGTCGGCCGACGATTTCAACTACGTCCGCAGGCGGGTTGGGATGGTCTTTCAGCAGTTCAACCTCTTCCCCCACAAGAGCGCCCTGGAGAACGTCTCGCTGGCGCAACGGGCGGTGCTCGACCGCTCCGGGGAAGAGGCGCGGGCGAAGAGCGAATCGCTGCTGAACCGGGTCGGCCTGGCCGAGAAGCTGAACGAGTACCCGGACCGGCTCTCCGGCGGCCAGCAGCAGCGGGTGGCGATCGCCCGGGCGCTGGCGATGGATCCGCACGTGATGCTCTTCGACGAGGTCACCAGCGCGCTCGACCCGGAGCTGATCAAGGAGGTCCTCGACGTGATGCGGGAGCTGGCCGCCGAGGGGATGACGATGCTGGTCGTCACCCACGAGATGGGATTCGCCCGCGAGGTCGCGAATCAGGTCGTCTTCATGGACGAGGGCCGGATCGTCGAGGAGGGATCTCCGCGATCGGGTGCTCGACGATCCTCAAAACGAGCGCACCAAGCGCTTCCTCGGCCTGGTCCTGGAGCACTAGATGGCCAGCAAGGTCCTCACGGTCGTGCCGCTGCTGATCCTCTCCGGCCTGTTCTTCGCGGCGGGGATCATCGAAGCCGGCATCCTCTTCCTTGCCTTTGCGGGGGTGATGCTGTGGGCCTTCCTGCGCGCGGGGCGCGGAAGCTTCACGGCTGAGCGCCGAGGAAGCAGGAGAGATCGCCTCTCGCACGGACCAGGAGCCCGGCACGAGAGGACCGGCGATCTGACGCTGGTCTAGACCGGCTAGGCCGACCGGTCCGCGTGCCCGAGGATGAACTGCTCCTGCGGAGCGCGAACGTCGAACTGGACCCCGCTCCGCAGCGAGACGCGGACGTTCTCGAGCAGGATCAGAAAATCGAAGTAGACGGAGCGGTGCTTGAGGTAGAAGAGGTCGTGGCAGAGCTTCCAGCCGGTGCCCTCCTCAGAGCCGCCGTAGCCGCAGCGCGCCTGCGCCCAGCCGGCGATTCCCGGCTTGGCGAGCAGGCGCCGGTCGTAGTAGTTGAGCGTCCGCTCCAGCTCCGCGATCAGCTCCGGTCGCTCCGGGCGCGGACCCACGAGAGTCATCTCGCCGCGGAGGACGTTCCATAGCTGCGGCAGCTCGTCGATGTGGGTGCGGCGCATGATCCGCCCGACCCTGGTCACCCGGCTGTCTTCGGCGCCTGCCCAGCGGGCGCCGTCGGTCTCGCTGGCGACTCGCATCGATCGCAGCTTGTACATCTGGAATTCCTCGCCTCCCTCGCCGACGCGGCGCTGCCGGTAGACCACGGACCCGCCGTCGGTCAGCTTGACCGCGAGCGCGAAGGCCGCCAGGACAGGAGCCACGATCAGCGTCATCAGGGAGCCGACGACCAAGTCGAAAGCGCGCTTGTACGCCGGTGAGCCGGCCCGGAAGCGCGGATGCAGCAGGTACTGAAACCAGGCCGAGTTGGACTGGCCCAGCGGCACGTGGCCGAGCAGCTCCTCGTAGAGCTGGCTGGCCTCGATCAACCTCACAGGCAGATCCATGCAGCTGGCCGCCACCCGCTCGAAAACCTCGAGGCGAGAATGCTGGCGGTCGCCGCCGTCCCCGTTGCCGGGACTGCTGTGTACGAGCAGGTCGACCGAATGGCGGTTGACGACCTCGCGTACCTGCTCCAGTGAGCCGAGGCGGCGCGTTCCGCCCTCGCCGCGATCGGTGACCGGACGATCGCCGGCCACCCAGCCCACGACTTCGTAGGCGTCGGTGCCGGCGCTGCGCAGCTCCTCGGCGAGGCCCCGGGCGAGCCCGGGGGAGCCGATCACCGCGACCCGGACCCGGCGTGAGGCCTCGAAGCGGGATTTGCTCCAGGCCGCAAACGCGGTCACGATCCATGCCCCGATCACGGGAGAGCCCATGGCCAGGATTGGAGCCGGTTGCCCGGCCAGCGCAAGGGTGACCAGCGCCAGCCCGGCTCCAAGCACCGGAACCGCAGTTCGGATCGCGAATCCGGCCAGCGGCATCAGCTGGATCGGATACCGGTCCCGCTCCAGCATCCAGCTGGCGGCGAGCACCGCAATGAAGACGATCGCGCCCTTGCCGGCGCTTTGCAGGTGCCCTCCGGCCATCGCCCCCGCCGCGGCGGCGGGGGCGAACCGGAATGCGGAATGACCCAGCAGGCGCTGCGCTCGCAACGCCGTGAAATGCGGGAAAGCCAGGTTTCCCGCTTCGCGCATCAGCCCTGCTCGCCTCCGTTACCAGCGAGGCGCCGGAGCGTGAAGCCGACTCCGGTCAGGGCGACCGCGATCGCCAACAGGGAGATCGCATCGAAACCAGTGAAGGGAAGCTCTCCTCCTTCGCCGCCGCCACTGGCGACAGCTTCGTCTCCGGCTTCCCCGCCGGCGTCGATCTTGTCGTCCTCTTCACAGAGGACGTTGGTGGGACGGTCGTACTGCTTGTCGGTCGGCGTGCAGCCGGCCTGAGCGGCGGCTGTCGCCGGCAAAAGCATTACTGCGGCAAGGGCCACAACCGCAAGGGCCGCGGCCAGTGCCGTTCGAGTCTTGATCGGTGTCTTCATCGCTGCTGGGTCTCCTTCTCCTCGGCCATCGCCAAGATCAGATCGGCTGGCATCTCGTCGCCGAGATCCGGATGGAACTCGGCGAAGTGTTGACGCGCAAGCTCGATCAGCTGCTTCTCACCGCGGGCGATCACAGTCGCTCCGCACTCACATCGGAGGATCAAGTCGCTCCGCATGCAGATCGGAGAATCAGCTGCGGGTCTTGAGTGTCGAGGGTCAAGCTGCGTGCCACGAGCGCCGATCCTCCATTTTGCGTGTTGCCCTCGCGTCCCAGCAACGTTTCCGTATCGTTTCCAGCGATGCCGCCTTCCGATGCGGGGGCGACGCGCATTCAGCTTTGCGGTCGCCTGAAAGCCGATGTCGAAGGGCGTCACGTGACGCCCGAGCTGCGGGGCCGCCAAGGGCGCGTCCTGCTCGCCTATCTGGTCCTCAACCGGGGCCGGCCGGTCTCCCGTGACGAGCTGATCGAGGCGATCTGGCCCGACGCGCCGCCGGCGGACCCGGCGGCGGCGTTGCGGACCCAGCTCTCACGCCTGCGCAGCGCCCTCGGCGCCGGTGCCCTGGCGGGTCGCGACGCGGTCGAGCTGCACCTGCCCGAGGACACCTGGATCGACATCGAGGCGGCCGAGCGATCGATCGTCGCCGCCGACACGGCGCTGAAGGCGGCCGACTGGAAGCTCGCCTGGGCGCAGGCCCACATCGCGCTCAACATCGCCGGCCGCCCCTTTCTGGCTGGCGTCGAGGCTCCCTGGGTCGAGGAGGTACGCCGCGAGCTCGAGGAGCTGCACCTGCGCTCGCGAGAGGTGATCGCGCGGGCCGGCATCGGCCTCGGCGGATCCGAGCTGGCGGGGGCCGAGCGCGCCGCACGGGCGCTGATCCGCATCGCGCCCTTTCGCGAGTCGGGGTACGTGCTGTTGATGCGGGCCCTGGTCGCCGCCGGCAACAACGCCGAGGCGCTGCGGGCCTATGACGAGCTTCGCAACCTCCTCGCCGGGGAGCTCGGGAGCGCTCCCGGGGCAGAGATCCAGGCGGTCCACCGGCGCCTGCTCGGCGGCAGCTCGGAAGAGACCGAGGACGCCGAGCCCCGCCCCGCCGCAGCGGTCGAGCCGTACCGGCCTGCCGAGCTGCCGCTTCCGACCTGGCTTCTCCCGCACCGGCGCAGCACCTTCATCGGCCGCGCCGACGAGCTGGGGCGGCTGGCCGAGCTCTGGCTGGAGGCCCAGGCGGGCAGCCGCCGGATCGTCTTCGTGGGCGGCGACCCGGGCGTCGGCAAGACCAGACTGGCGACCGAGTTCGCACAGCGGGTCCACCGGGGCGGAGGCGGCGTCCTCTACGGCCGCGCCGACGAGGAGGGAACGGCGGCCTACCAGCCCTTCGTCGAGGCGCTTCGCCATTGGGCGACGAACGCCGATGCCGCATCGGTCGAGGTCGGGCTGGGGGCCAATGCAGGAATCCTGACGACGCTCGTGCCGGAGATCGTGCTGCGCCTGTCCAAGCCTCCCCAGGTGCCCGACGAAGTGCCCCGCGAGCGGCTGCTCGACGCGGTCGCTTCCACCCTGGCGACGATCTCGACGGCGCAGCCGACTCTGCTGATACTCGACGACCTGCACTGGGCGGATCCGGGCTCGATGTTGATCCTCCGCCACCTCGCGCGCTCGCCGCACTCGGCGAAGCTGATG
The DNA here is from genome assembly GCA_963793785.1 of uncultured Actinomycetes bacterium. Lineage (GTDB taxonomy): Bacteria > Actinomycetota > Thermoleophilia > Solirubrobacterales > 70-9 > CAWCBH01. Next base: position 667,099 of record CAWCBH010000003.1, on the reverse strand, counting down.
CTCGTCACGACCTACCGCGAGACCCGGCCCAGCGACCACTTCTCGGCCGTCCTCGCAGACCTCGGGCGCGAACGCCTCTTCGAGCGCATGCACCTCGGCGGTCTCAGCGTCGCCGAGGTGGTGGAGCTGGTCGCGGCGATCCGCGGCGGCGACCCCGAACCGGGCCTGGCCGAGACTATCCACGAGGAGACGAACGGCAACCCGTTCCTCGTCGAGGCGCTCGTCGATCACATGTCGGCGGTCAGCGAAGGGGCTCCGGCGAGACAGCCGGGATCGCTGCGGGGGGCGCTCTACGCGGAGGGGGTGCCCGAGCTCGTGCGCGAGGCGATCGCCCACCGCACCGGAGGCCTCGGACCGGCGGCTGCCGACGTGCTCGAGGTGGCATCGGTGATCGGGCGCGAGTTCGAGGCCGAGCTGCTGGTCGAGGTCAGCGGCCGTCCCGGGGAGGATGTGATCGGAGCGCTGGAGGCGGCTTTCGAGGCCGGCCTGCTGGCGGACGTGCCGGGGACGTTGGACCGCTACGCCTTCTCCCACGCGCTGTTTCGCCAAGCGGTGTACGCGGGCATCTCCAAGCCTCGCCGCGCGCAGCTTCATCTGCGGGTCGGCGAGGCCCTGGAGCACCGCCACGGCACCGAACCCCACCACGTCGGAGAGCTCGCCCGTCACTTCTCCGGCGCCGGGCCGGCCGCGTCGGGGAAGGCGCTGGAGCACAGCGTCCGCGCCGGCGCCAGCGCCCTCGGCGCACTCGCGTTCGAGGAGGCCGTCGAGCAGTACGGTCGCGCACTCGACGTGCTGGACGCCTCGGGATCTGGCGACGAGACGCTTCGATGCGAGCTCTTGATCGCCCTCGGGGAAGCCGAGTGGCGGGCCGGAGACCCGCAGGCCTCTCGCGACACCTTCTCCCGCGCTGCGCGGATCGCCCGGCGCGGCGGCGACTCCGAGGCGGTGGCCCGGGCGGCGCTCGGGTTCAGCGGCGGCGGCTGGAACGGGTTCAAGGGCCCCGATCCGGATTCCGTCGAGCTCCTGGAGGCGGCGCTGGAGGCCAATCCCGAGCCCGGCATCCTGCGGGCGCGAGTCCTCGCCCGGCTCGCCGAGGCGCTTCATTTCGCCGGCGAGGACGGGCGGGCTGACGAGGTCAGTCGCGAAGCCCTCTCCGAAGCCCGCGCCAGCGGCGACGAGGAGGCGATCGCATCCGCCCTGACCGGGCGCTGGTATGCGTGCCTGGGGCCGGACCAGCTCGTCGAGCGGGTGGAGGTGAGCCGGGAGCTGCTTGCAATCGCCACCGGGCTGCGGAATCGCGACCTCGAGATCCGGGCCCGGCTGCTGCGGGTGTCGACCTGTCTCGAGCAGGGCGAGTTCACCGAGCTCGACGTCGCGATCGCGGATCACGCCGTCCTGGCTGATCAGATGAAGCAGCCGCTGGGCCTGCTCCAGAGCCGCGCCTGCCAGGCGATGCAGCGGCTGATGGAGGGTGATTTCGCCGACGTCGAGCGCCTCGCGGGCGAGGTGCTGGAGCTGGGCGCGGTCTCAGAGGATTCCGAGGCCGTGCAGTACTCGGCGATCGAGCTGCTCTTGTTGCGCTGGGAGCAAGACCGCCTGGCCGAGATGGAGGAGCCGGTGCGCGACCTCGTGGAACGATTCGAGGCCGTTCCGGCGTGGAGCTCGATGCTGGCCTTCCTGCTCGCCGAGCTCGGGAACGACGAAGAGTCGCGGCGGGAGCTGTCTCGCCTTGACCTCGGGCCCGACTCCGAGCTTGCCGCACGCGGCAGCTGGCTCGCCGATCTCGCCTTCGCCTCGATGGCAGCGGTGGCGATCGGCGACCCCGAGCGCGCCCGCGGCTACTACGAGTCGATGCTTCCCTACGCCGGACGAGTCGTCGCCGTCGCCGGTGCCGCCGCCTACGCGAGCTCGACCTCGCACCACCTTGGCATCCTTGCAGCGGCGCTCGGCCGTCTCGACGAGGCGGTCACGCACCTCGAGGATGCGATCGCGACCAACGAGCGCGCCGGAGCGTTGCCGTGGCTGGCTCGGGGACGGTTCGAGCTTGCTCGCGTCCTCGCCGAACGGCGGGCCGGCGGCGACGCCGGCCGGGCCGGCGAGCTGCTGGCGGAGGCGAGCCGCACCGCCGAGGAGCTGCAGATGGACTCGCTCCTTCGACGACTGGGTGGCGCGCGCGGGGCCGCAGGGCCGCCGCCTTCGGCCTAGCTCAGATCCCGCCCGCCATCGCCGGCAGGATGACCACGGTGTCGCCCTCGGCGACCGCCGTCTCGAGTCCGTTCAGGACCCGCACGTCCTCGTCATTGAGGTACACGTTCACGTAGCGATTCAGGTCTCCCTCGGAGCCGAACAGCTGCGCCTCGGTGTCGGGATGGCGGTCGGTCAGCTCGCGCAACACCTTGCCGACGGTGTCGCCGGCGGCGCTGAGCTCGGACTCGCCGTCGGTCCGGGATCGCAGGACCGGCGGGATCTTGATCGTCGGCATGGGCGTGAAAGCTACCCGCAGAAGAGCTCGTAGTCGGGGAACTTCCCCATTTCCGAAGCCGGGATCTCGACTGCGTTCGGACCGCAGATCGGGCACTCGGCGTCGCGTCGCACCTTCAGCTCGGTGAAGCGGGTGCTGAGCGACTCGTAGAGCAGCAGCCGGCCGACCAGCGGTTCGCCGATCCCGGCCACCAGCTTGATCACCTCGTTGGCCTGCAGCAATCCCATCACCCCGGCCATCACGCCGAGCACTCCGGCGGCACCGCAGCTGGGCGCCATCTCCGGCGGCGGCGGGGTCGGGTAGAGGCAGCGATAGCAGGGCCCCTCGTAGGGAACGAAAGTGGAGATCTGGCCGTCGAAGGCTAGGATCGAGGCCGACACCACCGGCTTTCGAAGCCGCACCGAGGCATCGTTGAGCAGGTACCTGGTCGGAAAGTTGTCGACGCCGTCCACGATCACGTCGTAGGAGGCCAGGACTTCGAGGATGTTCTCGGGCCCGATCCGCTCCCGGTGCTCGACCACCTTCACGTCGGGATTCAGCGCTTCGATCTGGATCCTGGCGGACTCGGTCTTCGGCATTCCGACCCGCTCGGTGGTGTGGATCACCTGGCGCTGCAGATTGGACTCGTCGACGACGTCGTCGTCGATCAGCCCCAGGGTCCCGACCCCGGCCGCGGCCAGGTAGAGAGCGATCGGCGACCCCAGCCCGCCGGCCCCGATCAGCAGCACCTTGGAGTGCAGAAGCTTCAACTGGCCCTCGACGCCGACCTCGGGCAGCAGCGTGTGACGCGAATAGCGCATCCGCTGCTCGGCGGTCAACCCCTCGGCCTCCACCACCGGCAAGCCCTGCTCCTGCCAGGCGAGGATCCCGCCGGTCAGGTGGGCGAGGTTCGTGTAGCCGAGCCCGGCCAGCTCCTCTGCGGCCTTGCCGGAGCGGTTGCCGGAGCGGCAATAGAGGATCAGCCGCTGGGCGCTGTCGGGCGCAAGCTCGTCGATTCGGGCCGCGACCTCGCTCGGGGGAACCAGCTCGGCGCCGTCGATATGGGCCTCTGCGAACTCATGCGGCTCGCGGGTGTCGATCAAGACCGCTTCGTCGGCTTCGATCTGGCGCTGAAACTCGCGCGGATCGAGCTCCTCGAAGCGCAGGTCCTGCTCGTGCCTGGTCTCGGTTTCCGCCATCTGCGCCTAAATCTCCTGAATCCGGGTCGGAATTGAACCCAAGGGTACTACTTCAAAAAGTATAGTTAGACGTTCCGGCCTGCCCAAGTGGAGGGGCCGCCCTCTCGGACGGCCCCTCTTACCGCAGGTCCTGGTGTTGCTAGGAGGTTTGCTGCTGCCTACGGCTCCCCTCAGACGAGGCTCGGACGCATCTGCCGCAAGCGACGGACGCGCTCCTCGATCGGGGGATGGGTCGAGAAGAGTTTGCCGATCCCCTTGGCGGAGAACGGCTTCACGATGTAGAGCGGCTCGGCGGCCTGGTTGACCTGCATCGGCATCGCCTTGGCGCCTTCCTCGAGTCGCAGCAGGGCGCTGGCGAGCGACTCCGGGTTGCCGCAGATCGCGGCGCCGCCGGCGTCGGCCGCGTACTCGCGCTGGCGCGAGATCGAGAGCTGGATGATCGTCGCCGCGATCGGGGCCAGCAGCACCATCGCCAGGGCGCCGATCATGCCCAGCGGCGAGTCGCCCTCGTCGCCGCCACCAAACCAGAGCAGCATGTAGCCGAGGTAGGTGATCGCGGCACCGATCGTCGCCGCCACCGACTGGATCAGGATGTCGCGGTGCTTGACGTGGGCCAGCTCGTGGGCGAGCACGCCACGCAGCTCATCCTCGGAGAGCAGCTGCGTGATGCCGCGCGTCACCGCGACGGCGGAGTGCTTGTGGTTGCGGCCGGTCGCGAAGGCGTTCGGCTGGTCGGCCGGGATCATGTAGAGGCGCGGCATCGGCAGGTCGGCGCGGGTCGTCAGCTCGCGGACGATCTCGTAGAGGCGCGGGGCCTCGGATTCCTCGATCGGCTTCGCCCGGCTCATCTTCAGCGCCAGCTTGTCGCTGAAGAACCAGGCGCCCATGTTCATCAGGGCGGCCATGAAGAGGAAGATCAGCGCCGTGTTGGCGCCGCCGATCAGGAAGCCGATCGCTACGAAGAGACCTGAAAGGGTCGCCAGCAGGATCGTGGTGCGGAGGGTGGCTCCGAATGTCGATCGCTTGGTCGTGGTCATTTGATCTGCTCCTTGGAAGGTGAGAACGCTTGCCGTAATTGTGCGTGGCAGGGCACTTTCTGGCAATAGGGGCGAACCCCTAGCGGCGCTGAGGGGGCCACCTAGGCGGAAACGGCTTTGGCCCCAGGCGTAGAAACGGCTTTCAGGCGTAAGAACTGCTTGTAGGGTAAGACGGCCGCGGCGGCTCGGCGAGCCCCAGCCGCCGGCCCGCCGCGAACTGTGTCCCGTTTGTCGTCGCTGACGGGAGGAATCGGGACACAGTTCGGTTCGGCCCCGATTCGGCTCCTCACGAGCCGCTTTTCTTGCGACCCTGCCCTCCCCCTCGCGTCTACGCTTGCCCCCCAATGCGCAGGCGGACCCTTTTCACCCAGGTGCTGGCGCTCAACGCAGCCCTGATCTGCCTGGCGGCGCTGTTCGCGGCGACGCTGGCCGGACTGGAGCTTTCCGAGACCGGCCTGGTTGCTCTCGTGATCGGCTCCGCCGCGGTGATCTCGCTGCTCGTCAACCTGGCCGTGCTGCGGCGCCGCTTCACACCGCTGGAGAAGCTGATCGAGGAGATGGAGAAGGTCGACCTGAGCCGGCCCGGCGCCAACCTGCCGGCCTCGATCGACGGCAAGGCCGAAACCGAGGAGGTGGAGCGGATCGAGCTGGCCTTCCTGCGCATGATGAGGCGTCTGGAAGCCGAGCGAAGGCGGGCCGGCAGCGCGGCGCTGCGCGCCCAGGAGGAGGAGCGGGCACGGGTCGCCCGCGACCTGCACGACGAGGTCAACCAGTCGCTGACCGGCGTCCTGCTGCGCCTCGAGGCCGCCCGAGAGATGGCACCGCCGGGGCTCGAAACCGAGCTGGCCGCGACGAGGTCGCTGGCCAACCAGGCGATGACCGAGCTGCTCTCCCTCGCCCGCCAGCTGCGGCCGACGGCCCTCGACGACCTCGGGCTGAAGGCGGCGATTGCCGGCCAGGTGGAACAGCTCTCCCGCGGTGAGATCGAGGCCACCTTCTCATCCGATGGCGACTTCTCCGATCTCGACGACGACGTGCAGCTGGTCGTCTACCGGGTCGCCCAGGAGGCGCTTTCGAACGCCGCCCGCCACGGCGAGGCGGGCCGAGTCGAGGTGACCCTGCGGCGACATCCCGACGGCGTCGAGCTGCGGGTGGCCGACGACGGCCGCGGCTTCGCCTTCGCGGAGGCCGAGGGCGGACTCGGCCTGGCGGGAATGCGGGAGCGGGCGCTGCTGGTGGGCGGCAACCTCGAGGTCGAGTCGAGGCCGGGACGGGGCACGACCGTGCGGCTGCGGGTCTGACCATGAGGGTCCTGATCGCCGACGATCACGGCATCGTGCGATCCGGGCTGCGGCTCCTGCTCGAGCGCCAGCCCGACATCGAGGTGGTCGCCGAGGCGGCCGACGGCGCCGCAGGCGCGCGAGCTCGCCGTCCGCGAGCGACCCGACCTGGCGATCCTCGACGTGAAGATGCCGAAGCTGACCGGTCTTCAGGTCACGCGCGAGATCAAGCAGCAGGCACCGGAGGTCGCGGTGCTGATCCTCTCGATGCACGACGACGAGCGCTACCTGTTCGAGGCTCTGAAGGCGGGTGCGTCGGGGTACGTGCTGAAGACCCAGGCCGATACCGATCTGCTGGCGGCGATCCGGGCCGTCGAGCGGGGCGAGCCGTTCCTCACCCCGGAGGCGCAGCGGGCGCTGATCAAGGACGTTCTCGAGCGTGGATCGGACACCCAGGAGGACCTGACCCCGCGTGAGGAGGAGATCGTGAAGCTGGTTGCGGAGGCCCACACGACCCGGCAGATCGCCGAGATCCTGCACCTGTCCGAGAAGACCGTCGAGAACCATCGTGCCAACGCGATGCGAAAGCTCGGCATGCGCGACCGGGTCGAGCTTGTCCGCTACGCGATCAGGCGCGGGCTTATTGAACCGTGAACGGCGAAAGCGTCACCCTGGCCGACGGCCACGAAATTGGCGTGCGGCCGATCGTCTCCGACGACAAGCGCCTGCTCGCGCGAGGCGTTTGACCGGCTCAGCCCGGAGTCCCGCTACCGGCGTTTCTTCGCCCCCTTGGAGAGACTCAGCGACCAGGACCTGCGCTACCTGACCGAGGTCGATCACAGCGATCACGAGGCTTTGGTCGCAGTCGACCCCGCCGACCGCTCGATAGTCGGCGTTGCCCGCTACGTCCGCTCCGAGGACCCGAGCGAGGCCGAAGTGGCGGTGGTCGTCGGGGACCCGTGGCAGGGCCGGGGAGTGGCATCGGCATTGCTGGAACGGTTGCTCGTGCGGGCGCGCGACGCGGGCATCGACCACTTCGTCGCCCTGGTGATGAGCGACAACGAAGAAGCCCTGGGCCTGTTTCGGAACCTGGCGCCAGGCGGCTCGCACACCCGCCGCAGCAGCTCCGGCCACACGGAGATGCTGATCGAGCTCCCCGAGCCCGGCCGGCAGCTGTCGGAAAGCTCGCTGGGCCGGGTGCTGAGCACGGTCGCTCGCGAGGCCCTCGCGGTCAACCCCTGGCGGGTCTTCCGGCAGGCGATCAGGCGCCGTCCGACCGAGGAAATGCGCCTGCCCGAGGCATAACCGACTACTTAGGTAGGATTTGTGGCGATGCTGTTCTCGACCAAAGCCGAGTACGGGGTGCGCCTGATGGTCGAGCTGGGCCGCCAGCCGGGCTCGGAGCCGGTCTCGCTCAGCACCGTCGCAGAAGCGGAGCGGCTGCCGCTCTCCTACCTCGAGCACCTGGTGGCGAAGCTGCGAAACGCCGGCCTGGTGACCTCGACCCGCGGCGCCCACGGCGGCTATCGCCTGGCCCGCCCGGCGGCTGAGATCACGATGGACGTCGTCGTCGAGGCGCTGGAGGGCCAGATCGCCCCGATGGAGTGCTTCCACGAGACGCCGGAGGGCAAGGTGCTCTGCTCGCACGAGACCGACGGCGACCGCGCCTGCGCGACGAAGCTGCTCTGGACCCGGGTCCAGGGTGGGGTGACGAGGGCCCTCGCCGGCACGACGCTGGCCGAGCTGGTCGATTTCGCGGGGCCCGAATCGCGCCCCAAGCAGGCAGTCGGCAGCGCCGCTTTAGCGCGCCGCGAACTCAGAAACGGAGACGAATGGCCGAGCTGGAGATAAGGAATCTGCATGTGAGCGCCGAGGACAAGCAGATCCTCAAGGGCCTCGACCTCGACGTCGAGAAGGGCAAGATCCACGCGCTGATGGGCCCGAACGGATCCGGCAAGTCGACGCTTGCCAACGCGATCATGGGACATCCGGCGCTGGAGGTGAGCGAGGGCACTATCAGCTTCAAGGGCTCCGAGATCACCGAAGCCGACCCCGACGAACGATCCCGCGCCGGGCTCTTCATGGCCTTCCAGTACCCGGTCGCAATCCCCGGCGTCACCGTCAGCAAGTACCTGCGGATGATCCTCAACGCCCACCGCGAGGCCCGGGGCGAGCAGCCGATCAAGATCAAGGACTTCGCCCGCGAGGCCCAGGAGGCGATGGAACTGGTCAACATCCCGAAGGACTTCTCCAGCCGCTATCTCAACGAGGGATTCTCGGGCGGTGAGAAGAAGCGGATGGAGATCCTGCAGCTGGCGCTGCTGCAGCCCGAGATCGCCGTCCTCGACGAGACCGACTCCGGGCTCGACATCGACGCGCTGCGCACAGTCGCCGAGGGGGTGAACCGCTTTGCGGGGCCGGAGATGGGCGTCTTGATCATCACCCACTACCAGCGGATCCTGCATCTGGTCGAGCCTGACTTCGTGCACGTGATGCACGAGGGGCGGATCGTCAAGGAGGGCGGACCGGAGCTCGTCGAGCAGCTCGAGGAGCGCGGCTACGGCTGGATCAAGGAGGAAGTGGCCGCGGCCTAGCGGCCGAGTCGAGATGGAGCCGGCTGCCACGACAGCGGCAAGCACAGCGACCGGCTACGACCTCGAGCGGATCCGTGCCGCCTTCCCGGCGCTCGAGCGGGAGGTAAACGGCAAGCCGGTCGCGTACCTGGACAGCGGCGCCAGCGCCCAGAGGGTGCTGGCATCGATCCAGGCGGTCGACCGCTACGAGCGCCGCCATCACTCCAACGTCCACCGCGGCTCGCACACCCTCTCGGCCGAGGCGACCGCGGCCTATGAAGGCGCCCGAGCGACGGTCGCCGATCACGTCGGCGCCGCCGACCGGCGGGAGATCGTCTTCGTCCGCAATGCGACCGAGGCGATAAACCTCGTCGCCCGCGCCTGGGGGGCCGCCAACATCGGCGCCGGCGACCGCATCCTGCTGACCGAGATGGAGCACCACTCCAACATCGTCCCCTGGCAGCAGCTCGCCGAAGCGGCCGGCGCCGAGATCGACTGGGCGCCGGTCACCGACGACGGCACGCTCGAGATGGAGGCCTTCGCGAACCTGCTCGCCCGCGGGCCGAAGATCGTCGCGGTTGCGCACGTCTCCAATGTGCTCGGGACCGAAAACCCGCTGGCGGAGATCTGCCGCCTCGCCCACGACGTCGGGGCGCTGGTGCTAGCCGACGGCGCCCAGGCGGCGCCGAAGCTGCCGCTCGACGTCGCCGCGTTCGGGGTCGACTTCTACGCTTTCACCGGCCACAAGCTCTACGGCCCGACCGGCATCGGGGCGCTGTGGGCGCGCCCGGAGCTGCTGCGGGAGATGCCGCCCTTCCTCGGCGGCGGGTCGATGATCCGCAAGGTCACCCGAACCGGGACGACATATGCCGACCCTCCCGCCCGCTTCGAGGCCGGAACGCCGGCGATCACGCAGGCGATCGGGATGGCGGCGGCGCTGCGCTGGCTAGACGCCCTTGGCATGGAGGCAGCGGCCGCGCACGAGCACGAGATCACCGACCACGCCCTGCAGCGGCTCGGCGAGGTCGAGGGGCTTCGCGTCTTCGGGCCACCGCGCTCCGCCGAGCGTCTCGGTCCGGTCTCATTCGAGCTCGAGGGCGTCCACGCGCACGATGTGGCCGAGATCCTCGACCGCCACGGCGTCGCGGTACGGGCCGGTCATCACTGCGCGCAGCCGCTGATGGAGCGGCTCGGAGTTGCGGCCACGGCGCGGGCCAGCTTCGGCGTCTACACGACGGCGGAGGAGATCGACCGCCTGGTCGACGGGCTGCTCGACGCCCGGCGCGTGTTCGAGCTCTGATGGACGAGCTCTACCGCGAGCAGATTCTCGAGCACTACAAGCGGCCGCACAACTTCGGGCGCCTCCCTGAGCCCGACCTCGAGTTCGAGGACACGAACCCGTTCTGCGGCGACGAGCAGCACGTCACGATTCGGCTCTCGGAGGAGGGTCGCGTCGACGAGATCGCCTTCGACGGCAAAGGCTGCGCGATCTCGACCGCCGCCACGTCGCTGCTGACCGACGAGCTGGCGGGAAAGACCCGCGAGGAGCTGCTGCGGCTGCCGAAGGAGTACGTCCTCGAGCTGCTCGGGATCGACATCTCGGCAACGCGGATGAAGTGCGCGCTGCTCGGGTTGAAGGTGATCAAGAGCGCCAGTCTCGGCGAGCCCGCCGACTGGGAGGACGAGGGCGAGCGCGGCGACCCGTCCCAGGCGAGCGTCGTCTAGCGGCGAACGTCCCGGACTAGTCGCTATCGGGGGTACTGCGGGACGTTCACGCTTGCCGGTCTGGCGCTGCCGCTAAAATCCGACTGGATAGCTAGGTTTTACGTGACGACTCACACAACCGGAGAGATCGAGGCATTGAGCGACAAGCTGACCGTCTGCCCCGCCGCCGAGCTGGGGCCGGGAGAGACGCGCCTGGTCGAGTCCGGCGGGCGCAAGATCGGCGTCTTCAACTGCGACGGCGCCCTCTACGCGATCGAGGACCGCTGCTCGCACGACGATGGCCCGCTGGCCGAGGGTGAGTTCGACGCCGACGAGTGCACTGTCGAGTGCCCGCGGCACGGCTCGCTCTTCGACCTCGCCAGCGGCAGGCCGAAGACGCTCCCCGCCTATGCTCCGGTGCAGACGTTCCCGGTTTCAATCGAGGATGGAGACGTCCTCCTGGAGGTCGACTGACCTGATGGCAACGCCCGAAGTCCTTGAGGAACAGCGCAATCTGCAGGACATCAACGCCGACTACAAGGAGAAGTTCGGCTTCAGCGATCCGGAGACCGGCTACGCCTACAAGGCGCCGAAGGGCCTCTCGCGCGAGGTCGTCGAGTCGATCTCGGAGTACAAGCAAGAGCCGCAGTGGATGCGCGACTTCCGGCTCAAGGCGCTCGACCACTTCCTCTCCCGCCCGACCCCCGCCTGGGGCGGCAACCTCGCCCAGATCGACTGGGACGACATCCACTACTTCGTCCGCGCCTCCGATCGGAACAGCGCCAACTGGGACGATGTGCCCGAGGACATCAAGAACACCTTCGACCGGTTGGGGATTCCCGAGGCGGAGCGCAAGTTCCTTTCCGGCGTCGGCGCCCAGTACGAGTCCGAGGTCGTCTACCACCAGGTCAACGAGAAGCTCGAGGCCCAGGGCGTGATCTTCACCGACATGGACACGGCGCTGCGCGAGCACGAGGACCTCGTCCGCGAGTACTGGGCGACCGTGATCCCGCCCAACGACAACAAGCTGGCGGCGCTCAACTCGGCCGTCTGGTCGGGTGGGTCGTTTGTCTACGTCCCCAAGGGCGTCAAGGTGGAGATGCCGCTGCAGGCCTACTTCCGGATCAACACCGAGAACATGGGCCAGTTCGAGCGCACGCTGATCATCGCCGAGGAGGGCTCCGACGTTCACTACATCGAGGGCTGCACAGCGCCGGTCTACTCGACCGACTCGCTGCACTCCGCGGTCGTCGAGATCATCGCCAAGCCGAGCTCGCGGGTCCGCTACACGACCGTCCAGAACTGGTCCCAGAACGTCTACAACCTGGTCACCAAGCGGGCCATCGCACAGGAGAACGCGACGATGGAGTGGGTCGACTGCAACCTCGGCTCGAAGCTGACCATGAAGTACCCGTCGATCTACCTGCTCGGCCGCGAGGCGCACGGAGAGGTGCTCTCGATCGCATTCGCCGGCAACGGGCAGCACCAGGACGCGGGCGCGAAGATCATCCACGCAGCTCCGAAGACAACCTCCTCGATCTTCGCCAAGTCGATCTCCAAGGACGGCGGCCGTTCCACCTACCGCGGCCTGCTCGAGGTCGCCAAGGGCGCCAAGGAGGCGCGTTCGAAGGTCGTCTGCGATGCGCTGCTCCTCGACGAGGACTCCCGCTCGGACACCTACCCGACGATCCGCATCGACGAGAACGACGCCGACATCGGCCACGAGGCCTCGGTCTCCAAGGTCGGCGAGGAGCAGCTCTTCTACCTGCAGAGCCGCGGCCTCGACGAGGAGGAAGCGTCGAAGATGATCGTCAACGGCTTCATCGAGCCGGTGGTCAAGGAATTGCCGATGGAGTACGCGGTGGAGCTGAACCGGCTGATCGAGCTGCAGATGGAAGGCAGCATTGGCTGAGGTTGCGACCGAACCCGGTTGGCTTTCGAAGAGGCGCCGGCAAGGCGCCTCTTTGGCGCAGGAGCTGCCTCTCCCCGACCAGAAGGTCAAGGGCTGGGAGTTCACCGACCTGACGGGGCTGGAGATCGACGGCTACGCCAACGGCGACGCCGAGGTGACGGTCGACGCCGACGGCGCCGACGACGCAGTCGTGATCTCGCTGGCCGATGCGATCGCCTCCCACGACGGGCTGCTGTCGGAGCGCCTCGGCTCGCTGGTCTCGATCGAGGATCCGTTCGTCGCCCGCAACGACGCCGGCTGGCGCGACGGGGTGCTGGTCTTGGTGCCGGCGGGGGTCCGGGTTCAAGAGCCGATCCGCGTCGAGGTGCCGCTCGACGAGGACGGGGTCGCGGTCAATTGGCGCACCCTGGTGGTGCTCGAGGAGGGCGCCGAGGCCGAGGTCTGGGAGCACTACACCTCGGCCGGCGACGGCACCGACGCGCTGCTGAACTCGGTCGTCGAGCTGGCGGTGGGCCCGGCGGCGCGGCTTCGCTACGTGAGCCTGCAGGACGTCTCCGAGAGCTCCTGGATCTTCGCCACCCAGCGCGCCCAGGTCGAGCGCGACGGGTCACTGGACTGGACCGCGCTCGGATTCGGGTCCGGTCGCGGCAAGGTGCGGATGGAGACCAACCTCGCCGGGGCCGGCTCGGAGGCGAGGGTGACCGGCGGCTATGCCGGTGGCGGAAGCCAGCACCTCGACTACGACACGACGCAGGAGCACGCCGCCCCGAACACGGTCTCCGACCTCGCGTTCCGGGGCGTCCTCGCCGATCGCGCAACCGCGGTCTGGCGGGGGATGATCAAGGTCGATCGAGGCGCCCAGCAGACCGACGCCTTCCAGGAGAGCCGCAACCTGCTGCTCTCGCCGGCGGCCCACGCCGACGCGATCCCCGGGCTCGAGATCGAGGCCAACGACGTCCGCTGCACCCACGCTGCCGCAGTCGCCCAGATCGACCGCGAGCAGCTCTTCTACCTCACCTCGCGCGGTCTCGGCGACGACGTCGCCAGGGGCCTTGTCGTCGAGGGCTTTCTGCAATCGCTGGTCGAGCGGCTCGCCGAGGGGCCCGTCCGCGAGCAGGTGGCCGACGCCCTCGAGCGTCGCCTGGCCGAGATCCTCTAGTTCTCCTTCTCCTCGCGCTCCTCGCGACGCTGGAGGAGCATCGACCTGCCGATCGCGAAGACGACGATCAGCACCGGCGGTATGTAGAGGGTCCACAGGTAGTGGCCGGCGTGAGCGATCGGAAGCGGATCGGTCATTGGACCTCCAGCGTCGCGATGCCGATGTTGGAGCCCGAGACCACGACCGGGAACTGCCCGGGCCGGGAGGCCCGAAACGAGATCACGGCCGCCGACTCGACCGTCTCGGCGATCCCGTAGCCCAGCACCTCGATCGCCACCGGCGCGTCGGTGACGACCCTGAAACGCGCCCTGGCGCCGCGGCGAAATTCGAGCTGGGCCGGGCCGCTCGGTGGCGGAGCCCCGCCGCTGACCCGCACGGTCGCGATCGGGGGACGCTCGGGGCTGGTGCCGGCGCCCGGCCCCGTCGCCGGCCGATCCTCCCCTTCGGCCTCCAGGCCGGAGATCCGCGGCGCGTCGATCGTGTCCTCGCTGCCCAGGAACACGAAAGCGACGACGATCGCGACCCCGAGCACCAGGCCGAGCACCACCCCGACGCCGCGCTCCGCCCAACGTCCCCAGCGGCGGCCCTCGTCGGGAGGGCTCAAGCCGCTAGACCCCGTCGAGCAGGCGCCAGTTGGCGCTGAAGGCCGACTCGGCGGCGGCGACCAACTCGTCTTCGCCGACGTCATCGCAGCGTCGCTCGATCACGGCACGATCGTCGGCGGCGTGCTCGGCGTCGATCTGCTCGTGGACTCGGAAGTACTCGCTGCCCGGACCGTCGCCGATTCCGTAGTGCTCGGCCAGTCCTTCGCGCTTGGTTTGCGAGATCGCCGGCTGACCGCTTTCGATCGCGTAGAGGCGGGCCAGCTGGCGGGCGGCGCCGTCGGGAGCGGTCCAGGCCGCGACGCAGGCGCGGGTCTCGGCGGTCGGAGCGGCGCCGATCTCGCCACCCACGGCCTCGACGAAGCTGTCCCAGAGCGCAACATGCTGGGCTTCCTCGCGGGCGTGCCGGCGTAGCGACGAGCGCTCGCCGTCAGGAGCGGCCTCGGCGACATCGGCGCTGAGGCGGGCGATCGCCTCGGTCGCATGGCGGTACTGGCCGGCGTATCGCGCCAGCTCCTCGCGGCTCAGCTCACCCGCCGACCAGCGGAGGTAGAAGGGGTGCTCGAGCACGTTCCATCGATCTCGCGCCATCTCGATTCGCTGCCACACCGACTCGCTCACGCCTTCCTCCTTAGTCGCTTCGGGCCGGGGCAGAATAGCGTCCTGCCGATGCGGCCCCCCACCGACGACATCGCGATTCCCGAGTTCCCTCCGCAGCTCGACTGGGTCGGCCCCGAGCCCGGGTCGGCGACCCGGCTGAGCGCGATCGCACCCGTCCTGGTGCACGTCTTCGACTTCGCGCAGCTGAACAGCGTTCGCACCCTGCCCTACGTCGAGGAGTGGCATCGGCGCTATGCCGGCGCCGGGCTGCGGGTGATCGGTGTCCAGGCGCCGCGATTCCCGTTCGGTGCCGAGCCGGAGCCGGTCGCCGCCGGCCTGCGCCGCCTCGGGGTCAGCTTCCCGACCGCGATCGACGCCGCGCACGACGTCTGGCGCGCCTACGGGTGCGAAGGCTGGCCCAGCCTGTTCCTCTGGGGGCGAGGCGGGGTCCTGCGCTGGTATGCGTTCGGCGAGGGCGAGTACCGGGCCACCGAGGAGGCGATCCAGCAGGAGCTGCGCGCGATCGACGATGCGGCGGAGTTGCCGCCGCCGATGACCCACTTGCGTCCGACCGACAAGCCCGGGATCGAGGTGATCGCGCCGACCGCGGAGCTGCTTCCGGGCCAGGGAGGGCCATGGACCGTGGAGGACGGTCCCTGCATTTCGGTCGACTACGAAGCAGGGGGCGCCGCGGCGACAGTCGAGGGCGACGGAGCGCTGGAGCTGAAGCTGGATGGCGAGGCCCTGTCGTCGTTGCCGGTAGCCGGCGCAGGGCTCTACGAGCTGGTCGAGCATCCCCGGCATGAGAGCCATCGCCTCGCTGTCGATCTCGCCGGGTCGCTGCGCCTGTGGTCGGTCAGCTTCTCCCCCGGCCTGCCATGAGCGCGGAGCGAGGCGAGCATCTCTGTCTGGTTGTGGTGCGAGCCGAGCAAAGCGCGAAGATTGATCCATGAGCGCGGAGCGAGGCGAGCAAAGCGCAATGATTGATGTATGAGCGCGGGCGATCCAGCGGCGATCCTCGATATCGACGGCACCCTCGTCGACACCAATTACCACCACACGATCGCCTGGCACCGGGCGTTCAGCGACAACGGCGTCGAGCTGCCGGTCTGGCGCATCCATCGCCACATCGGCATGGGCGGCGACCAGCTGGTCGCGGCACTCGCCGGCGATGAGGTCGACGACCAAAAAGGAGACCGGATCCGCGACGCCGAGAAGGAGCGCTATTCGGCGCTGATCGAGGAGGTGCGGCCGCTGCCGGGCGCCCGGGCGCTGATCGAGGACCTGAAGCAGCGCGGCCGGACCGTGATTCTCGCCAGCTCCGCGAAGCAGGACGAGGTAGAGCACTACGTCGACCTGCTCGATGCCCGCGAGCTGGCCGACGGCTGGACGACCTCGGCCGACGTCGAGGCGACCAAGCCCGAGCCGGACCTGGTCGAGTGCGCGCTGGCCAAGGCCGGTAGCCGAGACGGTGTGATGATCGGTGACTCGACCTGGGACGTGGAGGCAGCCGGGCGGGCCGGGATCGAGACGCTCGCGGTGATGACCGGCGGCTTCTCGGCCGACGAGCTGCGCAACGCCGGCGCGACGCGGGTCTTTGAGTCGGTCGACGAGCTGCGCGAGCGCCTGGCCGAGACCCCGCTCGGCTAACGGCGGCGACTAACCGATGCCGGGGGTGGCGGCCGCCTTGCGGGCCGCGAGCTCGTCGCGGATCTCCTTCGGCAGCATGAAGCGCACGTCCTCGTCGACCGTGCGCAACTCGGAGACGTCGTCGGCGCCGCGATCGCGGAAGAACGTCACCAGGTCGTCGACGAGCTCCTCGGGGGCGCTGGCGCCGGAGGTGATGCCGACCGTCTCGACGCCGTCGAGCCACTCCTCCTTGACCTGGGTGTGGAAGTCGATCAGGTGCGAGGCGGCGCCGTGCTCACGGGCGACCTCGACCAGGCGGTTGGAGTTGGAGGAGTTGGTGGAGCCGATCACGAGCACCAGGTCGCACTCACGGGCCAGCTGCTTGACCGCTATCTGGCGATTGGTCGTCGCGTAGCAGATGTCGTCTGACTTCGGGCTGACGATGGCCGGGAAGCGCTCCCGCAGGCGGGCGATGATCTGCGAGGTCTCGTCGACGGAGAGCGTTGTCTGGGTGATGAAAGCGACCCGCTCGGGATCCGGGAGGTCGAGCTCGTCGACCTCCGCGGCGGTCTGCACGAGGACGATGTTGGACGGCGCCTCGCCGGTCGTCCCCTCCACCTCCTCATGGCCTTCGTGGCCGATCAGGACGATCGTGTAGCCCTCGGCGGCGAACTTGCGCGCTTCGACGTGGACCTTGGTGACCAGCGGGCAGGTGGCGTCGATCGTGCGAAGCCGGCGCGCCGCGGCGTTGTCGTGCACCGCCGGCGCAACCCCGTGGGCGGAGAAGACGACCATCTCCCCCTCCGGAACCTCGGTCTCCTCGTCGACGAAGATCGCCCCGCGCTCGGAGAGCTGCTCGACGACATGCTTGTTGTGGACGATCTCCTTGCGGACGTAAATCGGCGCCCCGTAGAGGTCGAGCGCCCGCTCGACCGTCTGCACGGCGCGGTCGACGCCCGCGCAATAGCCACGCGGCGCCGCCAGCAGGACCTTCTTCGGGGCCGCCGTCGTGGCGACGCCACCGTCAGAGGACATCGCCCGAAAGGGTAGCGAGCAGGCCTATCGGGTCAGAGCGCCGATCACGGCGCGGCCGACCTGGTCCAGCGAGCCCGGGCAGACCTTGTCGAGGCTGTCCTCGGCCGTATGCCACCAGGCGCCGGGCGAGTCACCCGGGCCGTAGACGAAATCGATCAGGTTCACGGCCGGCACGCCGGCCTCGATGAAGGGGATGTGATCGTCGACGACGACCGCCGTCTCGCCCTCGAAGGCCGGCCCCCGAAGGCGCCCGTAGAGCCGGGCGTCCGAGGCCGCCTCTCGGGGGATCTTCAGATCGCAATCGCCGACCAGGTCGAGGAGGTACATCGCCTCGATCCGATCCAGGGGCGGCGCCCCCTGCCCACCTCCGGCCGAGGCCAGGGTGACGAACTGGCGGCTTCCCCGCAGGCCGTCGACCGCGAAGTCGCGTCCCGGACGGGCCTCCTCGGCGTCGAAGAAGGCCAGCGTTATCGACGGACCAGGGAACGGGCGCGGCAGCACCCGCGCCAGCTCCAGCAGCACCGCCACCCCGGCAGCGCCGTCGTTGGCTCCGACGAAGCCCGGTATCCCCCGTACGGTGTCATGGTGGGCGCCGACCACCACGGTGCCGGGCTCGCGACCGGCGATCGTCGCGACCACGTTGCGGTGCGGGCGCTGGACGACCGAATCGACTCCCGCGGCCCGCAGCCGCTCGACGATCAGCGCGACCTCCAGCTCGCCGGCCGCCGAACCCGCCGGGCGAGGCCCGATCTCCACCTGCGCCCGCAGGTCGGCGAAAGCCCGCTCGGCGTCGAACCCGGACCGGCCCGGGAGCGGCTCCTCGGCGCCGCCGCAGGCGCAGAGCGCGGCCAGCGCCGCCGCCATCAGCACCCTGCTCACCGTGCGTCGCACCGCGGTTAGGCTAATGACGCGATGTCCCAGCAGCACCTCGACCGCCTCAGCTCGATCGACGCCTCGTTCCTCAGCAACGAGACGTCGACCAGCCACATGCACGTCGGGGCGATCCTGATCTTCGAGGGACCGCCGCCTCGCTACGAGGACTTCTGCGAGCACGTGCGCGGGCGCCTGCCGCTGGTGCCGCGGTTTCGCCAGAAGCTGGCCGTGCCGCCGCTGCAGGCGGGCCGGCCGCTTTGGGTCGACGACCCGAGCTTCAACCTCCCCTACCACGTGCGCCACACGGCGCTGCCCGATCCGGGCTCAGAGGATGCCCTGCGGCGCCTCGCCGGGCGGGTCTTCTCCCAGCAGCTCGATCGCTCGAAGCCGTTGTGGGAGCTGTGGCTCGTGCAGGGCTTGGAGCGAAACCGCTTCGCGCTGGTCAGCAAGACCCACCACGCGATGGTCGACGGAGTCTCAGGCGTCGACATCTCCACCGTCCTCTTCGACGTCAAGCCGGTGCCCGAGCCCGCCGCGGCCGAGGACTCGGAGTGGGCGCCCGGCCCCGAGCCGACGACGGCCGAGCTGGTCGGCAAGGGCGTCACCGATGCTGTCGCGGCGCCGTTTCGCCTCGCGGCGCGATTGATCGCCGCCGTGCAGCACCCCGAAGCCACCGTCCGGCGCGCCGCCGAGGCGGTCGAGGGCTTGGGAGAAGTCGCCTGGGCGATGGCCGATCCGGCGCCGGCGGTACCGCTGAACACCGGCATCGGCTCGCACCGGCGCTATGTCTGGGTGCGCTCGGAGCTGGAGACCTTCAAGGAGATCAAGGACGCGCTCGGCGGCACCGTCAACGACGTCGTGCTCTCGGTCGTCACCGGCGCCCTGCGGGGCTGGCTGCTGGGCCGGGGCGTGCGGACGGAGGGCATGGAGCTGCGGGCCCTGGTCCCGGTCTCGATCCGCACCGAGGACGAGCGCGGCCGGCTCGGCAATCGGATCGCCGCTATGCGCGGCCCGCTGCCCGTCTACGTCGACGACCCGGTGCGCCGCCTGCAGATCGTCAGCGAGGCGATGGAGGGCCTGAAGCGGTCCAAGCAGGCGCTCGGCGCCGAGGTGATCTCGCGCTTCAACGACTTTGCCCCGCCGACCCTTCTCGCCCAGGCGTCGCGGATCAACTTCTCGACCCGCCTCTTCAACCTGATCGTCACCAATGTGCCCGGTCCGCAGATCCCCCTCTACGTGCTCGGGCGAGAGCTGGAGGACGTCTTCCCGATTGCCTTCCTGCCCGCCGACCACGCCCTGGCGGTGGCGATCATGAGCTACAACGGCCGCATCAACTTCGGGCTCTTGGCCGACTACGATGCGCTGGCGGACGTCGAGGAGATCGCCGCCGGGATCGCAGCTTCCCTGGCGGAGCTGACCGAGGCCGCCAAGCAGAGGCGGGCCGCGCCCGCCTACACCTCTTCGTAGACCAGCGCCATCTGGTCCAGCATCCGGGCCACGGTCAGCGCCCCGGCCAGCTGCGCCGACCGCGGCGCCCGCACGTGGATCCGCCGCTCCGCCTCCTCGCCCAGTCGCAACCTGACCACGCAGCGGCCGGTCAGCTCCATCGCCCGCAGGGCCCACTGGTGCGAGGTGACGTCGAACAGCAGCCGGGTCGAGCTACGGCGCGGCTCGCGGAACTCGAGGTCGAGCCGCGCCAGCACCCCGCCGCCGCCCGGCACCGTCGCAACCCCCCACTCGGCGTGGTAGGCGACGAGGTCCTCGGAGTCCTCGAAGTCGATCAGCTCCGATCCGGGCTGGCGGGAGTCCTCCAGCTCGATCGCCACCAGCGCCCCGACGACCCGGTCGAGATCATCGCGCTCCTCCCCGGAGTAGTCGACCGGGATCGCGCCGGCGCGGAACTCCTGCATCGCCGCCTCCGCTTCGTCGGCGCCGAGCGGCACCAGCGGCCTGCCCCGGCCCCCGACGACCGCTCCCCGCGGCGGAACTCGGCCGATCGCGCGCAGCGGCTCGACCGCAGTCTCGACGTCGGCCAAGTCCACGGCGGGCTCTCCGTCCTCGACCAGCTCTTCCAGCATCGAACGCGCGGCCGCCGCACCTTCCAGCAGCAGCAACAGCTCCGCATAACGCTCGGGTTCGCGTGGCTCGATCATCGGGCGCCTCCAGCACCGTCCCTCGATACCTAATATTGATGGTGGCACAAGCGGCGCTGATCGGCCACAAATACGGACGGGTGCACGATTCCGCGCAGGCACGCCCCCTACCATTGCGGACGAATGTCAGCGAGCGACGAGCGCCCGACCGCCGCACCGATCAGCTTCCACCTCGAGCTGACGCCGGCGCAGATGAAGATCACGCACACCGCCCTGCGGGCGCTGCTTGACGACTTCGGTCACGAGGAGGCAGAGGTCGGCCGGATCATCCACGAGGTGCTCGACAAGCTTCCCGACGAGCATTCGATCCGCGCCATCGATCTGAGCGAGGACGAGCCCCCCGCCGCTAGATGAGCTTCTCCGTGCAGGTCGGACTGCTGTTCGCGGTCGCGACAGCCCTTACCTCGATCGTCGGCTTTCTCTACAAGCACCGCGGTGCGGTGCTCGCTCCCGACGTCGACTTTCGCCGCCCGGTGCGCAGCTCGCTGGTCCTCTTTCGCTCCGGCTGGTACGTGCTCGGGATCGTCATCTCGATGGCGTCCTGGGGGTTCCACGTCGCCGCCCTCGGTCTGGCGCCGATCTCGCTGGTCCAGTCGGTGATCGCCGGCGGGCTGGTCCTGCTGACGGTCGTCGCCGACAAGGCATTCGGGCTCACCGTCAGCAGGCGGGAGTGGATCGGTGTCGCCCTCGCCGCCGCCGGGCTCGCGTTTCTGGCTGCGACCCTGGACGGGGCGGCAGACGGCGCCCATGCAGACTACGAGCCGCTGACGATCGCGACTTACATCGGCGTCGCCGCGGGCGCCGGCATCGCCGCCGCCGCGCTGGCGCCGGGACGCCACCACGCGGGCGTGCTCTACGGAGCCTCGGCGGGGTTGCTGTGGGGAGCCTCGGATATCGCGATAAAAGGGGCGACCGGGAGCTTCGACGAGGGAATCGCCGTGGTCGCCCAGCCCCTCGTCGCGGTGATCGTGATCGCCTCCCTGATCGGGCTGCTGGTATCCGCCAAGAGCCTGCAGGTCGGCGACGCCGTGCCGGTGATCGCGGTCACCGCCGTCGCCGCCAACTCGGTCACGATCGCCTCCGGGCCGATCGTCTTCGGCGATCCGATGCCCGATGATCCGCTCGCCCTGATCGGCCGCCTGCTCGCCTTCGGGCTGGTGATCGGCGCCGCGGCGCTGACCCCGGCGCCGGTGCGAGCCGCGGGGATCGAGGCCGCGGCCCCGGCGCGTGCTGCCTAGTGCTCGCCGCCGAGTAGCTTCACGGCGTGGCGCAGGGCGTCGGCGATCGCGGGGCCCGTCTCGCCGATGCTCTTCGGAGCGCCGGGAAAGTTGACGATCAGGGTCTGCCCTCGCACCCCTGCGACGCCGCGCGAGACCATCCACAGGTCGGTGTGCTCGCGCGAGGCAAGCCGCATCGCCTCGGCGATCCCCGGCGCCGGTCGCTCGATCACCGCCCGCGTCGCCTCCGGGGTGACGTCGCGTGGAGCAAAGCCGGTGCCGCCGGTGGTCAGAATCAGGTCGCAGCCGACCTCGTCGGCCCAGTGCCGCAGCCGCGCTTCGATCTCCTCTTCGTCGTCGGGCACGGTCTCATAGCCGACCAGCTCGGCTCCGAGCGAGTCCGCGAACTCGGCCAGCCGCTCGCCGCTCTCATCCTCGGCCTCCCCGGCCGAGCGTGAGTCGGAGACGGTGAGGATCGCGGTCCGCAAGCTCAGTCCTCCTCGCGGCGCCAGTCGCTGCGCCCGCCGCTCTTGGAGAGCAGTACGACCTGCTCGATCGACACCCCCCGCTCGATTCCCTTGACCATGTCGTAGACGGTCAGGGCGGCCACCGCGGCGGCCGTCATCGCCTCCATCTCGACACCTGTGCGCGACACCGTGCGTGCCTCCGCGGTCAGCGTCACCAGGCCGTCGCCGGCATCGACGGAGCCGCTCACGTCGACGAAGGTGAGCGGCAGCGGATGGGCGAGCGGGATCAGCTCCCCGGCGCGCTTCGCCGCCTGGATCCCGGCCAGGCGGGCGGTGCCGAGCACCTCGCCCTTGGGACCGTCGCCGCGCTCGACGGCCTCGGCGGCTTCGGCGGACATCCGCAGCCGTGCCCGCGCGACAGCGCGCCGCTCGCTTTCGGGCTTCGATCCGACATCGACCATCCGCGCCGCACCGCTGTCGTCGAGATGGGTCAGCCGCCGCTCGCTCATCGCGCAACCGGCTCCTCGCCCTCGACCCAGCGAGCCTCGCCGCCCTGGACCTCCTTCTTCCAGATCGGCGCCTCGGCCTTGATCCGGTCGATCGCCTCCCGGGCTCCGGCGAAGGCCGCGTCGCGGTGGGCGGCGGAGACGGCGACGATCACGCTCGGCTCTCCCAGCGGCACGACCCCGACCCGGTGCTCGGCGGCCGCTGCCTCGAGGCCGTGGCGCCCGACGCACTCGCGCAGGATCGTCTCGATTCGCTCGCCGGCCATCTCCGCGTAGGCCTCGTACTCGAGCCGCTCCACATCCCGCGTCGTGCCCTGGAATGTGACGATCGCGCCGGCTCCGGGGCGCCCGACCCGCGCCGAGACGCCCTGCACCGCAAGCGGCTCCGCAGTCACGCGGGCGTGAACGTCGGCACCGCCGCTGACCGGCGGGATCGCGGCCAGGTCGTCACCGGGGTCCAGGCGCCGGTCGGGCGCGGCGTACTCGCGGTTGACGGAGATCCGCACAGGTAGGCGGTCGAGGATCTCCAGCCCGGGCATCGCCCGCAGCGCCGTCAGCGCGTCGGCGACGGTGGCCCCGTCGGCGACGTCGATCTCGACGGTCTCTGCATCGGCGCGCTCTCGCAGCATCGCGAACAGCCGCACGGTGAGCTTCATGCCCGCATGGTAGGGCCGGGCAACAGCTCGACGACGACCTGCTCGCCGGCGCGAATCGTCTCGCTTGCTGACGGCAGGATCGCCAGGCCGTCGGCACCGATCATCGAGGTCAGCACGTGTGAGCCCTGCTCCTTGGTCGGCCGGGCCAGCCAGCCTCCCGGGCCGGCCTCGAGCCGGCAGCGGACGGCATGAGCGCGGCCCGGCTTCTTCGGATAGTCCTCGGCCATCGCCGCCGAGACCCGCCGCAGGCTCGTCTCGCCTCCCTGCATCGCCAGCAGGGCCGGGCGGACGAAGAGGATGAACGTGACCATCGCCGAGACCGGGTTGCCGGGAAGGCCGAAGGCCAGCGTCCCCTGCGGCGCGACGCCGAACCAGGTCGGCTTGCCGGGGCGAAGCGCCACCCCCCAGAAGACCTGCTCGGCCCCCAGCTCCTTCAGCGACGGGCGGACGTGGTCGTGGCGGCCGACCGAGACGCCTCCCGAGATCACCGCGACGTCGCAGCGCAGGGCGGCGCCGATCGCCTCCCTGGTCGCATCGGCGTCGTCTCCGACCTTCTCGACGCTGAGCAGCTCCGCGCCGGACTCCTCGACCAGGGCGGGAACCGTGTAGGCGTTGGAGTCGCGTACCGCCCCGGGCCAGGAGGGTTCCTCGGGGGCGATCAGCTCGTCGCCGCTGACCACCACCGCGACGCGGGGACGCGCCCCACAGGCAACCTGCGGCCGCGCCGCCGACGCCAGCACGCCCAGCTCGCTGGGTCCGAGCAGGGTCCCGGGACCGAGGACGCGCTCGCCCGCGGCGATGTCCTCACCGGCCAGCCGTAGGTTGCGACCGGCGGCAACCTCGGCGCGGACTTCGACTTCCGTCTCGCCGGGTCGGGTGTCCTCGACGCGGACCACGGCATCGGCGCCGGCCGGGACCATCGCCCCGGTCGAGATCGCCACCGCCTCCCCCGCTCCGACCTCGGCGTCCGCGGGACGGCCGGCGCGGGACTCGCCGACCAGGCGCAGCTTTACGCCGCGATCCTCGCCGGCGCCGTGGGTGTCGGCGGCGCGGAGCGCGAAGCCGTCCATCGCCGAGTTGTCGAAGCCGGGCACCGCCTCCGGGGCAACGATCTCCTCGGCCAGCAGCCGGCCCAGCGCCTCGCGCAGCGGCACCTCCTCCGGATCGAGCCGCGGAGCGCGATCGAGGACCGCCTGCCGCGCCGCATCGATGTCGAGCAGCCGTTGCTGCACCTTGCCTGCGACCCTACTGGCGTGGACGCGATCGTCGCCATCCTCGCCGGCGGGCGCTCGACCCGCATGGGCCGACCAAAGGCGCTGGTCGAGCTGGCGGGCCGGCCGCTGGTCGAGTACCCGATCGCGGCCGCGAGGTCGGTCGACCTGGAGCCGTGGGTGATCGCCAAGCCCGACAGCGAGCTGCCGCCGCTCGATTGCCGCCTCGTCACCGAACCGGCCCAGCCTTTGCATCCGCTCTGCGGAGTGATCGCCGCCCTCCGGGCCGCCGCCCCGAAGCCGGTCGTCGCCGTCGCCGCCGACATGCCGTTCGTCGAAGACAAGCTGCTCGCCTGGCTGGCTTCGCACCTCGGCACCACGGTCGTCTCCGCGCAGGGGCGGCTGCAGCCCCTGCTGGCCCGCTATGACCCCACCGACCTTCCCGCCCTGGAGGCGGCCCTCGAGCGGGAGGCTTCGGCGCGCGACGCGGTCGCCGGCCTCGATCCCCGAGTCGTGCCGGAGGAGGACCTGCGGCGTTTCGGCGACCCGGCGCGGCTGTGCTTCAACGTCAACACGCCCGCCGACCTGGAGCTGGCCGAGCAGCTGGCCTCCGTTCGACCGGTCCCGGGCTGAGCGATGGAGGGGCCGGCTCCGATCGACCCCCGCGCGTTCGCGACGGTCACCCACGACGGGCGCAGCGACCAGGTCGCGGTCGAGGAGCCGCTCGAGATCCGCGTCGACGGCAAGCCGCTGGCGGTGACGATGCGCACCCCGGGCCACGACGAGGAGCTGGCGCTCGGCTTCCTCGTCGGCGAAGGGCTGCTCGACGAGGCGCGGGACGCCGGGCCCGGGCCCGACCTCGCGGCCAACACGGTCGAGGTCGCCGGACCGCTGCTGCGCGATCCCGGTCAGCGTCGCTTCTACACCAGCTCCTCGTGCGGGGTCTGCGGGAAGGGCGCCCTGGAGGAGGTGGCCGTGCACAGCCTTCCCCTCGGCGAGGGGCCGCGGGTGCCGAGGTCGCTGCTGGCCTCGCTTCCGGATCGCCTCGCCCAGCCCGCCTTCGAGCGCACCGGGGGCCTGCATGCGACCGGCCTTTTCGATGCCGCCGGGACCCTGCTCTTCTCCCGCGAGGACGTCGGTCGCCACAACGCGATGGACAAGGTCGTCGGGCAGGGCGCTGCTGGACGGGATGCTGCCGCTCGCCGAGCGCCTGCTCTGCGTCAGCGGCCGGCTGTCCTTCGAGCTGGTTCAGAAGGCGGCGGTGGCGGGAGCGCCGATCCTGGTCGGCGTCGGCGCCCCGAGCAGCCTTGCGATCGAGCTGGCCCGCGATCGCGAGCTGACCCTTTGCGGCTTTGCCCGCGCCGGCGAGGTGAACGTCTACGCCGGCGCCGAGCGGGTCAGCTGACCGCGGCGGCGACCGGCGCTTCGGCCGACGCCTCGTTGCCGGTGAGGACCGGCTCCAGCCGCACCGGAATCCCGTTCAGGAAGGCCATCCCGGCCAGGCGCTCGAGGTCCTCGGGCTCCGAGGAGGCGAGCAGGTTGACGTTCGCGCCGCCGGCGGCATTGGCGGTCTGCCAGCCGCCGTTGTGGCCCCACCCGTGCGGGATCGCGATCGTGCCCCGCTTCACCTCGTCGGTGAGGCGGGCGGTCAGCTCGATCGAGCCGTGCGGCGAAGAGACCCGGCAGGGAGTCCCGTCGGTGATCGCCGCCGCGGCGCCGTCCGCGGGATGGATCCGGGCGGCATGCTCGCGGCCGCCCCGCATCAGCAGCGCCGCGTTGTGCATCCAGGAGTTGTGCGAGCGCAGCTCGCGCAGGCCGATCAGGCGCAGCGGGAAGCTCGGGATCGTGGCCGTTCTGCGCCGCCAGGCGTCCCGCCTCGGCGACGATCTCCGGCACGTCGAGGTGGACGCGGCGGTCCCGGTGGCGCACCTTCTTGCCCATCACACCGGCTGCGAGGTGCTCGCCGAGCACGATTCCGTGTGGGTTTCGCCGCAGCCTCTCGACGCTGAGACCACCGCGGCGCAACCCGAACAGGTCGCCCTTGGAGCCGGTGCGGAGCAGCAGGTCGACCAGCCGCTCCGGCGAGAGCCGGATCCCGACCCTGCCGAGCGCCCGGGCGATGCCGACGCTCGAGGGGACGATCCCGATCCGCTTCGAGATCTGCTCGATGATCTCCCACTCCTGGCGTGCCTCCCCGGCCGGTTCGAGGACCGCGTCGGTCATGTTGATGTAGGGCGTCGTGAACAGCTGCAGGAACGGGAGCGGGAAGTCCTCGCGCTCGTACATCGTCGTCGCCGGCAGCACGAAGTCGGCGTGGCGGCCGGTGTCGGAGACATAGAAGTCGATCGAGACACAGAGGTCGAGCTGCCCCAGCGCCGCCTCCAACTCGTTGCCGTTCGGGACCGAGAGGAGCGGGTTGCCGGCGGAGACGAACAGCGCCCGCATCTGACCCTTGCCGGGAGTGGTGATCTCCTTCGCCATCAGCGAGGCGGGCAGGCTGCCCAGAACCTCGGGAAGGTCGCCGACCCGGGAGCGGACCTTTGCGTAGCTGGCGAGGCCGAGCCGGTGGGCGAGCCCCTCGAAGTCGAGCGGAGCGTCGCCGAACATCGCCCCGCCCTCGCGGTCGAGGTTGCCGGTGACGACGTTGAGCGCATCGAGCAGGAAGGAGACCAGGGTGCCGTTGCGACCCAGGCATGAGCCGGTGCGCCCGTAGACGGCGGCGCGCTCGGCGCCGGCGAGGTCGCGGGCCAGACGGCGTACCTCGGCGGCCTCGACCCCGGTCCGACCGGCGGTGGACTCCGGCGTGTGCTCGGCGACAAGGCGGCGCAGGCCGTCGCCGCCGCTCGCCTGGCGGCCGATCGCAGCGGCGTCCTCGAGGCCCTCGGCGAAGATCACCTGCAGCAGCGACAGGCACAGCCAGGCGTCGGCGTCAGGGTTGATCGACAGGTGCTCGAAGGCCCGCGCCGTCTCCGAGCGGCGCGGGTCGACGACGACGATCCGACCCCCGCGGTCGCTGATCGCGTGCAGCTGGTCCTTGACCCGCGGCGCGGTCATCACGCTGCCGTGCGAGATCAGCGGGTTGGCCCCGACGATCAACAGGAAGTCGGTGCGGGCGAGATCGGGGATCGGGATCTGGAACGGCGATCCGTAGAGGAATTGGCTGGCGGCGAAGCGGTTGGAGACGTCCTGGGAGGAGGCGGTGTAGTAGTGCGAGGAGCCGAGTGCGTCGGTGAATCCCTTGCTCCAGAGCGGATGCGAGTAGGAGAAGGCGCCGGGGTTGCCCATGTACCAGCCGATCGCCTCGCCGCCGTGCTCGGCGCGGATTCGCTGCAGCCGCGCTCCGATCTCCTCCAGCGCCGATTCCCAGCTGACCTGCTCGAACTCGCCGTCGGGCCGGCGCCGCAGCGGATGCAGGACCCGGTCGGGGTCGTTCTGGACGTCGGTCATCGCGATCCCCTTCGGGCAGGCAAACCCGGCCGAGAGGGGGTGATCGTCGTCGGGCCGCAGCTTGGTCAGCTGCCCGTCCTGGATCGTGGCGACCATCCCGCAGAGGGGCTCGCAGACACGGCAGTAGGTGACTCGTTCCTCGGCGCCGGCAGTTCCGGCGCCGTTCGTGCCCGGAGGCGGCATCGCAGCAATCGTACACCCGCGACTGGCCAGCCGGCCAGCCCTAGATCGGGGCCAGACGCGTCGCGGTTGCCTTCCAGGTCGCGGTGACGCGGGAGCCCGGGACGAGGCCCAGCGAGCGGGCGGATTCGGCGGTTATCTCCGCCGCCAGCGGCTGCGGAGCGGCGAGGCCGAGCCGGACCCGGTTCCCGACCTCGGTCACCGAGGTCACCTCGGCCGGCAGACGGTTGAGGGCGGAGCCGACAGGGGGCTCCCCTTCCACCTCGATCGCGATCTCCCAGGGGAAGACGCTGGCCGCAACGCGTCCCTCGCCCGGGTCGGCGCTGCTGACGACGCCACCGCCGTCGAGCATCACTTCGGTCAGCCCACCGGAGGCGCGGCGTGCCTCGCCGGTGAGGACGGCGGCCCCTGCGAAAGCGGCTACGAATGCGGAGGCCGGCCGGGCAGCCACCTCGGCGGCGGTGCCGCTCTGCACAATCTGACCCGCCTCCATCACCGCCAGCCGATCGGCGAGCAGCGCCGCTTCGGAGAAGTCGTGGGTGACGATCAGGGTCGGGACCGCGACCTCGGCGAGCATCGAAGCGAGCTCGCGGATCGCGCTTCCTCGCGTCGTCGGATCGAGAGCGGAGAGCGGTTCGTCGAGCAACAGCGCGGCCGGGTCGGGAGCCAGAGCCCGCGCCAGCGCGACCCGCTGACGCTCACCGCCGGAAAGCTCCCGCGGCCGGGCCTCGGCCAGACCCTCGATTCCGAAGCGACCCAGCAGCTCCTCGCTGCGATGGCGCCGCTCATCCGACGAGACCCGCCGCAGGCCGTAGGCCACGTTGCGGCGAACCGAGAGGTGGTCAAAGAGCGCATAGCTCTGGAACAGGAAGCCGCAGCGGCGACGCTCCGGGGCGAGCTCGACGCCACGATCGCTGTCGAGCCATGTCGCCGGCCCCAGTGTCACCTTCCCGCGCCGCGGGCGGCGCAGGCCGGCGATCAACCGCAGCACCGTCGACTTGCCGGCGCCGGAGGGCCCGACCAGCGCGACCCGCTGACTGGCGCCGATCGATAGCTCGACCGAGAGCTCGAGCTCGCGCAGGGTCATCTGCGCCTGCAACGTCAGCATGCTCGCGGCGCGCTCGGCTTCCATCACGCCGTGCGACGGGCGAGGGCGTCGCGCCCGGCGACGAGCTTCACGGTCAGAAGGAGCGCCGCCGAGACCGCGATCAGGACCGCGGAAAGCGCCAGGGCGGCGGTGAAGTCGCGGCTGAAGCTGGCGAAGATCGCCAGCGGCGCCGTCTGGGTGATGCCCGGAAACGAGCCGGCGAACATCAGCGTCGCGCCGAACTCGCCCAGGGCCCGTCCCCAGGCAAGGGCGAGGCCGGCGGCGAGGCCGGCACGAGCCCCCGGGACCGCCACTGCGAGGAAGGTCCGCCCCTCGCCGGCGCCGAGCGTGCGCGAGGCGTCGAGCACCTCCGGGTCCAGGGCCGAGAACGAGGCCTGTGCCTGGCGCACGAAGAACGGCGCCGAGACGAAGGTCAGGGCGACGACCACGCCCGCCGTCTCGAGGACCAGCTCGACCCCGGCGTCCTCCAGCGTCCCGCCGAGGATCCCTTCGGGCCCGAATGCCGCCAGCAGCCCGATTCCGGCGACCGCGGGGGGCATCACCAGCGGCAGCTCGATCAGCGTCGTGACCAGGGCGCGGCCGCGGAAGTCGCGGGTCGCGAGCAGCCAGGCGGCGGGAGTGCCGACGACGACGATCAGCACCAGCGCCGCCAGCGAGGTCCTCAGGCTCAGCCAGAGCGCCTCGCGGGCTTCCTCCTCGCCGAGCGCCTCGAGAAGCTCCGCCGGACCGGTGTCGGCGAAAACGGCAACGACCGGGAAGGTGAGGAAGCAGAGCGCGATCGCAAGCGCGATCGTGATCGCTGCCGCGAAAAGACCGGGCCGCCGGCTCAAGGCGGCGGCAGGAAGCCGGCGCCCCGTAGCGCCCGGGCGCCGGCCCCGTCGAGCAGGCCGGCGACGAACTCGCGCGCCAGCGCCGGGTTGGGTGCGTCCTTGACGACCGCGACCCCGTAGGCGACCACCGGCTGCAGGCGCGAGGCCAGCTCGATCGCCCGCAAATCGTCACCGGCGGCAGCGATGTCGGTCACGTAGACGAAGCCGGCATCCGCCGCGCCTTGGGTCAGCTTGCCGACGATCGCCGCCACCTCGGGCTCCTCGGAGCGGACATTGGCGAGGATCGCGTCGCGCTGGGTCGCCGGCAGCCTCGCCAGCACCTCCCGGGTGTAGGAGCCGACCGGCACCGAGGGATCGCCGATCACCAGGTCGACCCCCGGCTCGCCGAGCTGCTTGAGCGACTGGATCTCGCTTTCGCTGGGGACGGCGATGACCAGCTCGTTGCCGGCGAACGTCTGCGGACGTTCCACCAATCCCTCCTCGAAGAGCCGCCGGGGAAGCTCAGCGTCGGCGGCGGCGTAGACGTCGGGCCGCAGACCCTGGCGGATCTGCGCCGCCAGCTCGTCCGAGCCGGCGAACGACTGCCTCACCTCGTCGTCGGGGAAAGCGTCTTCCGCGTAGGCGGTGAAGGCCTCCTGGAGTGAGGAGGCGGCGGAGACGATCAGCTCGCCGGAGGCGGTGGCGCCGGTCTCGGTGCCGTCGCCGTCGTCTCCGCATCCGGCGGCAAGCAGCGCCATCGCCGCCAGCGCAAGCGCCAGCCGCCGCACTCAAATACCCCGCTCGACCATCACCGAGGTCGCCTTCACCGTCGCGATCGCCTTGACGCCCTCCGCCAGCCCGAGCTCCTCGACCGCGTCGCGGGTGATCGCGGCGGTGACTCGGTGTGGCCCGGCCTCGATCTCGACCACCGCCATCACGCCGTCTACCTCGACCGAACGCACGACCCCGGGGAAGCGGTTGCGGGCCGAGAACGTGTCGCCGGTCGAGTGGCGGCTGGGAACGGCGCGCAACCGCTCGACCTCTGCCCGCGGCACCCGTCGGCGATTGCGGGCATCGCGCTTGGTCCGCAGCTTTCCGGCCCGGTCCCAGCGCCGCAGCGTGTCGGCGCTCACTCCCAGGGCGCGGGCCGCCTCGCCGATCGTCAAGTCCGCCACCTGCCTAAGCATTGCATAGGCAAGCCTTACTGGCTCGGATCAGGCGACCGGAAGGGCGAGCCCGGTCGGGCGGTCACGACCCCGCAGAACCTCGCTCTCGCGCACCTCCCAGGACTTCGCTTCGCCGGCCGCGGCGGCGTCAACCGCTGTCTGCGAAGCCAGCACCGGAACGCCGCGCTGTTTCGCGAGGTCGCAGAGCCGCGCCGCCTCGTTGACCGGGTCGCCGATCACCGTGTACTCGAAGCGGCGCTCGGCGCCGACGTTGCCCGCCACCGCCGCGCCGGCCGAGACGCCGATCCCGAACGACAACTCGGGGATGCGTTCGGGCAGCGACGCGACGAGCTCCCTGGCGGCGCGGAGCGCATCACCGGCGCTGTCGTCACGGTCGACCGGGGCGCCGAAGACGCAGAGCGCGGCGTCGCCCTCGAACTTGTTGACGATGCCACCGTTGGAGTCGGCCACCTCGACGACGACCGCGAAGAAGGCGTTGAGGCGGCGCACGACCTCGGCAGGCGGGATCTCCAGCGCCATCGAGGTCGACCCGGTCAGGTCGACGAAAAGGGCGGCGATCTCGACCTCCTCGCCCCCGAGCGCGACTCCGTTGCTGAGCGCTGCCCGCGCCACCTCCTCCCCGACCTGGCGCCCGAACAGGTCGCGAATCTCCTCGCGCTCGCGCAGGCCCGCCGCCATCCGGTTGAACCCCGCCTGCAGCAGGCCCACCTCGCTGCCGTCCTCGACCCGCACTTCGGCCTCGAGGTCGCCCTCCTCGACCCGCTCGAGGGCGGTGCGCACAGAGGTCACCGGATCGGCGATCGCCCGGGCCGCGAACAGCGTCGCCGCAAGGCCGACCGCGAGAGCGACCGCGCCGAGATAGAGCCCCGCGGCGGCGACGTACTCGGTGTCGACCCCGGCCTTCGTCAGTCCTGCCGTGCCGACGACGACGATCCCCAGCAGCGGCACCCCGGTGCCGAGCGCCCAGGCGAACAGCAACCGTCCACGCACTCCCGGCCCGACCGTCCGCTCAGGAAGCCGCTCGGCTAGGGCCAGCGCGGTCACCGGCCTCAGGATTCGCTCGGCGAGGAGGTAGATCAGGGCGCTGTTGGTCAGCCCTCCAAGCCCCAACGTCAGCGCCACCACGATTGCGAAACCGACCGATTCCGAGAGGTTGATCGCGAAAAAGAAGGGGAGGGCCGCAAACCAGGCCAGCGCGGTGGTCTTCGCCTGCCAGAACGCCAGCTCCAGGGAGATTCGGTGCTCGCGCTCGTCCGGCGCCCTGCCCTCGTCGATCCAGCCCAGCGCCGCCGACCGCCGCCGGCGCGAGATCCGCTGCACGAGGAAGCCGCCGACTGCGATCGAGACCACCGCCAGCGGACCGTTGCGCAGGCCCAATGCATTCTGCCGCGAAGCGTCGAGGAAGATCGGGATCAGGAACCCGACCAGGTTGAAGACCACCACGCCGGCGACTGCGTTGGCGATCCAGCCCGCCTTGACCAGCCGGGCCTGGGCGCTGCGAACCTCGTCCACTGGCCCGGAGGATGGCATCGGCCGGGGGGTCAGGCGGCGATCGGTGCCTGGTCCTCGGAGCGTTCGCGGACCACGACCCGCCCCCCCAGGCTCGGGCGCACGGTGATGTTCCGCCGCTGGGTCAGCTCGGACCTGTCACCGGTGGGGACGAGGTCGCAGTTGGCGAAGATGCCGCGCAGCACGATCTTCATCTCCACCATCGCGAAGCTGGCGCCGATGCAGCGGCGCCGGCCGCCGCCGAACGGAGTCCAGGTGTAGGTGCCCGGGGGTTCGTCGAGGAAGCGCTCGGGCCGGAACGCGTACGGATCCGGGTAGATCTCGGGGTCGTGGTGGAGGAGGTAGCTGTTGGCCACCAGCGAGACGCCGGCCGGATAGGTCCAGCCGCCGAGCTCGAGCTCGCGCATCGTCAGCCGCGGCGCCGCATTGGGCAGGACTGGCCGGCGGCGCAGGGTCTCCTGGATCGTCGCGGTGAGGTAGGCGTCCTCGTCGCCCTCGCTGCGAATCTCGTCGACGAGGCGGTTCAGGACCGCCGGGGTCCGGGCCAGGCGCTCGAAGGCCCACGAGAGCGAGGTGGCCGTCGTCTCGTGCCCGGCGACGAGCATCGTCATCAGCTCGTCGCGGAGCTCCTGCGAGGACATCGGCGACCCGTCCTCGTGGCGTGCCTCGAGCAGCAGGCTGAGGATGTCGTCGCGTTGGCCGTTTCCGGCCCGTCGCTCCTCGATCAGCTCGAAGATCAGCTCGTCGGCCGGCGCCTGCAGCTTCAAGAAGGTGGCGAAGGGCCCGATCCGCTGGGCGACGCTCCCGACCAGGCCCTCGCGAGGCGGCGGCACGAGGCTGATCGGCCGCTCGCCGAAGGCGAGCAGCGCACCGAGGCGCTCACGTAGCGCCTCCATCCGCGGGCCCGGATCGAGCCCGAACACCGCCCGCAGGATGATCTCCAGCGTCAGCCGCTGCATCCGCTCGTGCATCTCCAGCGGCTCGCCGCGCGGCCAGCTGTGAATCTCGCGCTCGGCGACCTCCTCCATCAGCCCCGACAGCCGCTGCATCTTCTCGCCGTGGAAGGCCGGCAGCAGCAGCTTTCGCTGCTCCATGTGGCGACCCTCGTCGAGCAGGATCACCGAGTGGGCGCCGACGAGGGGCTCCAGCACACGGGCGCCCTCGCCGGGGTGCAGGTCCTCGGGAGCGGCGGTGAAGATCTCCTTTACATGCTCCGGGTCGCAGTGCATCACGAAAGGCGGAGCACCGAGCAGGCGGATCGTGAACCGCTTCCCGTAGCGCCGGCGACAGCGCTCGATGAAGGGCACGGTGCGCGTCCACCAGCCGACGCTCTGGATCAACGCCGGATACCTCGGCCCTGGTGGCAGACCATCCCGCATGAAACGCCTCCTCGTCGCCACCCTACGTCGCGGCCGCGACGGCGCTGTGTGAGTTGCGACACATGGCCCGCGTCAGCCGCCGATCGCCGACATCGTCCGGGCCGGCTGGCGAAAGCCGGGCTCGCCGACGTGGTGCTTGAGCTCCTTGCGCCAGACCGCATCGCGGATGATCGACTCGATCTCGCCGTCGCCGACCCCCTCGCGCAGCGGCCCCCGCAAGTCGGTTTCATGCAGGGAGAAGAGGCAGGTGCGCAGCTTGCCCTCGGCGGTGAGGCGAATCCGGTTGCAGTCGGCGCAGAAAGGCTCGCTGACCGGATTGATGAAGCCGATCTCTCCCCGGCCGTCGCGAAAGCGGAAGACGCGAGCCGTCGCCGAAGGCTCGCGGGGCAGCTCCTCGAGCGGATGGACCGCTTCGATGATCTGGCGCAGCTCGTCGCCGCTGAGGACCGAGTCGGGTGTCCAGGCGTGGTCGCCGTCGAGGGGCATGAACTCGATGAAGCGGACCTGGAATGCGGTCGAGCGGGCGAACTCCGCGAAGCGAAGCGCCTCGTCCTCGCTGAAGCCGCGCATCGCGACCGCGTTGACCTTGATCGGGTGCACCTGCGGGAAGGCGGCGATCGCGTCGAGGCCGCGCAACACCCGCGGCAGCGCGTCGCGACGGGTGATCTGGAAGAAGCGGTCCCGCTGCAGGGAGTCGATCGAGACGTTGACCCGCTGGACCCCGGCGTCGACCAGGGCCGCGGCGTCGCGCTCGAGCAGGTAGCCGTTGGTCGTCAGCGAGAGGTCTCGCAGGCCGTCGACCGCGGCCAGCATCTCGACCAGGCGCGGGAACTCACGCCGCACCAGCGGCTCGCCGCCGGTCAACCGCACGTCCTCGATCCCAAGCGCGACGAACAGATCGACCAGGCGCGTGATCTCCTCGAAGCTGAGGATCTGCGAGCGCTCCAGCCAGGGCAGGCCCTCGGCGGGCATGCAGTACTGGCAGCGGAAGTTGCAGCGGTCGGTGACCGAGACCCGCAGGTCGGAGATGCGGCGCCCGTGCCCGTCGATCAGCGGCCGGTCTTGAATCGCTACACCGACATGGCCGACTTCATGCTCGTCGACCCGATCCACGAGGTCGAGGAATCTGGCTGGCCACACCGTAAGGCCGCCCGCTAAGCGCCCCGCCCCGGCCGCCGCTGACACCGCGCCAGAGCGGTCTCTGGCCGCGAGCTACGTGGCGATGCTCAAGGCCGGCTTCCGAGCGGCCTGCAAGACCAGCGGATGCGTCGAACGCAACCTTGTCATCGCCGAGCGCGGGGTGCGGCTGCGAT
This sequence comes from uncultured Actinomycetes bacterium, assembly GCA_963793785.1. Lineage (GTDB taxonomy): Bacteria > Actinomycetota > Thermoleophilia > Solirubrobacterales > 70-9 > CAWCBH01. Next base: position 631,893 of record CAWCBH010000003.1, on the reverse strand, counting down.
TTGCCGGCCCGGCGCTTGTCGAGCCGATGTCGGCTGCGCTGGCGCGGCTGGAGAGTCCCGCCCCGGCCCCCACGGCTGCGACTGTGCTGCTCTGGGACGCTACCTCCACCGGCGTGCCGCTGCCTCCGGTGCAGTGGGGCGCCGCTGACCTGGTGGACCACGGCCAGGCCCGCGGTTACCGAGTGCGGGGCTGGGACCGTCAGCGGGTCTACACCCAGCACGACCTCCAAGACGGCGCGATCACTGTCTTCGACCTCGACTCCCGCACCGCGATCTATGCGACCACGGACGCGCGCCAGGTGCCGCTCTACGAACGGGCCGCCCCTCTGCGCACCCTCCTCCACTGGTCGCTCAGCGAGCCCGGACGGCACCTGATTCATGCGGGCGCGGTCGGTGGACCCGATGGCGGCGCCTTGGTGGCTGGGCGAAGCGGATCCGGAAAGTCGACGCTGACCCTTGCCTGCGCCGATGCCGGCTTCGCATACCTGGGCGACGACTACGTGCTGATCGACGTCCACACCATGCCCGCGACCGCCCACGCGATGCATGCGACTGCAAAGCTCGACCCGCAGGGCGCCGGCTGGCAGCCTGCGCTGACCCCCGCCCTCCTCCCCCGTGACGGCGACGACGACGGCAAGGTGGTGATCGACGTATACCGCCGTCGACCGGGGGCATTCCTCGCCAGCCTGCCGGTGCGCGCAGTGGTGCTCCCACGTGTGCGCGAGGGAGCCCGGACACGGGTGCGGCCAGCGTCGGCCAGCGAGGGCCTTCGCGCGGTCGGACCCAGCACGATCCTCCAGCACTTCGGGCACGGCGAGGCGGGGATGACCACGGTCTCCGAGCTGATGCGCCGAGTCCCCGTTTACACCATCGAGCTGGGATCCGACATCAGCTCGGCGGTCGAGGCCGTCGCACGGCTGGCCCGGGGCGCGGTGCCTTGAGCGGCCCCTTGGTCAGCGTAGTGATGCCGGTCTTCGAAGGCGAGCGCTTCCTCGGCGAGGCGATCGACAGCGTGCTCGCTCAGAGCTATGCGAGCGGGAGGTGATAGTGGTCGACGACGGCTCGACGACGGCAGCGCGGCGATCGCCCGTCGGCGCGGGGTCCGCTATCGGTGGCAGCCACACCAGGAGTGGCAGCGGCTCGAAACGCAGGCGTCGCCGCCGCTCGGGGTGAGCTGATCGCCTTCCTCGACCAGGACGACGTCTGCTACCGCACAAGCTGGAGGCACAAGTCGCGTTCCTGTTGATCATCCGTCAGTCGACATGGTGATCTCGCCGTTTGAGATCGTCGTCGAGTCCGGCGCCGCGCCGCTGAGCTGGTTCGACCCTGAGGCGGGCATGGAGGTCCAGCTCACCGCTTTGCTCGGCGCGCTGCTCGCCCGGCGCAGCGGCGTCGATCGGATCGGAAACTTCGACACCAGCTATGAGATCGCCAGCGACACCGATTGGATCCTCAGAGCGCGCGACGCCGGATTGGAGCTGGAGACTGCGCTGAGCCCATGCATGCGCTACCGGATGCACGAGGATCAAAGCTCCCGGCGCGAGGATCTCTTGATGGCCGAGAACCGAGCCGTTACAGGCATCCGTGGCCCGCAAGCGCAGGTCGCGCCTGCGAAGCACCGGGTGACCGTGCCCGGCCTGAGCCCTCGCCGCGTCAGGATCGCATGGAGGCCGGGCCAGCAACAAGAGCTGCTCCTGCGGGCGGCCCTATCCTCCTCATCGCAGACGGCGCAGGTCTGGCACCAGGCCCGCGCGTTCGACCTCGAAGCGCTCGATTCGTCCACCTTCGAGCTGCTGCCGTTGCTCTATCGCAGGCTCGTCGCCGCCGGCGTCGAAGATCCACGGCTGGGTCGGTTGAAGGAGGTCTACCGCCGAGTCTGGTACGGCAACCAGCTAATCCTCCGGCGCACCGGCAGGGCGCTGGAGGTCCTCCGCGCGGAGGGCGTCGATGCGATGGTGCTCGGAGGCGCCGCCGTCGGGCTGCTGCACTATCGCGACGTCGGCGCCCGATCGATGTCGGACACCCGGATCGCCGTCCGGCCCACCGCGGTCGCACATGCCAGAGCGCTCCTCCATGCCCCCTGATGGCATGCCGATCCCGACCCCGCCGTCACGACGTGCTCTGGACTGCGAGGGTCCGGCTTGAAATCGGGGGAGCAGCGCACACGCGCCATCGCCCGCTGACCAGCTGCTGGGCGCCTGCGTGCAGGGGATCGTCTGGCCGTCTCGGCTGCGGTCCTCTCGCTGGGTGGCCGACGCGCTGAAGATCCTCGACTCGCCTCGGAGCGCGATCGACTGGCCGCGACTGGTCGACCAGGCTGTCGAGGGGCGGGTGGCCCCCCACCTGCGCCTGACCCTCTCCTACCTGCGCGACGCCTTCGAGGCGCCAGTGCCGTCGGACGTTGTCGAGGAGCTTCGGGCTCAGACGACGCCCATCGGGATCGCCCGCGTTCATCTCTCCCGCGGGCGGGCGCTCTTCAGCGCCGCCCGCTCAGCTTGATCTGGGTTCCGACGCCGACTCCCCCTCCGCGGCCCGCAACCTTCGCATGTGGTCCCTGAGGACTCGGAAAGTGCCGCGGCGCAGCGCCTCGACGTCGTGGCTGAGGTTTCCGCTGTGGACCCGCCGGCGCAGGACGACCGAGTCCAGCGTCACGACACCGGCTAGTTGGCCCGCCCGCAGCAGGCAGTCGGCGTCCTCGCCGTGGACGTAGCTCGTGTCGAAGCCACCGATCTGCTCGAACAGGGACGCCCGCACGACCATGCTGATCAGCGGAACTCCACCGCGCTGGGCGATGTCGGGTCGCGCCCGTGCCAGCGCCGGTGCCACCTCCGCCCAGACTGGTCGCTCGATCCCCGGCTCCAGCAGCAGCTCCTGGTGCCCCAGCACGCAGCCGACCTCGGGATGCTCGCGCAGGTAGCCGACTTGAAGCTCGAGCTTGTCGGGCGGCATCAGGTCGTCGGCGTCCAGGAAGGCGAGGAACTCGCCGCTCGCGGCGGCGATGCCGCGGTTGCGCGCCGCTCCCGGGCCGGCGTGCTCCTGGTCGATCACCTCGACGCCGGCGAACGATCGCGCCACGGTGGCGCTGCGGTCGGTCGATCCGTCGTCGACGACGATCACTTCCAGCGGCCGGTAGGTCTGCTCGAGGGCGCTCTCGATCGCGGCGGCGAGGAAGCGCTCGCCGTTGTAAACCGGGATCACGACGCTGACCAGCGGTGCGGTCATCCTTCCCTCGCGCCGTCGGATTGGGGGTCGGCCGCGCGCAGGCGCGCGGAATGGTCCCTCAGGGCCCTGAACATCGCCAGCCGTGAAGCGCCGATGTCATGGGTGAGGTTGGCGGCATGAACTCGCCGGCGAACGACCACGGCGTCGATCGTGGCGAAGCGGACCCCGGTCTCATAGGCGCGGCACAACCAGTCGACGTCCTCCCCGAACTGCGTGCCGAAGCCGCCCACCGCGTCGACGGTCGAACGCCGGGCGACCAGCGAAAGCGGCTGGACGGGCCCGCGCTCGAAGAGCCTCGGGTGTCGCCGACGCCAGATCGGCGGCAGCTGCGCCCACCGCGGCAGGGCCTCGCCACGCTCGGCGAACACCTCCTGGCGGCCGAGCACGCAGCCGACCTCGGGATGCTCGCGCAGGTAGCCGACCTGAAGCTCGAGCTTGTCGGGCGGCATCAGGTCGTCGGCGTCCAGGAAGGCGAGGAACTCGCCGCTCGCGGCGGCGATGCCGCGGTTGCGCGCCGCTCCCGGGCCGGCGTGCTCCTGGTCGATCACCTCGACGCCGGCGAACGATCGCGCCACGGTGGCGCTGCGGTCGGTCGATCCGTCGTCGACGACGATCACTTCCAGCGGCCGGTAGGTCTGCTCGAGGGCGCTCTCGATCGCGGCGGCGAGGAAGCGCTCGCCGTTGTAAACCGGGATCACGACGCTGACCAGCGGTGTCGACGGATCAAGGGGCAAGGCGAGAACTATCCTGGTCCGATGCTAGTCGGAGTCGTGATTCCGGTGCGCGACGGGGAGCGCCACCTGGATGCGGCGATCGAGAGCGTGCTGAGCCAAACGCACCAGGCGTTCGACATCGTCGTAGTCGACGACGGGTCCACCGATGCCAGCCGCGACATCGCCCGCAGCTACGGACCCGATGTCCGCTGCATCGCGCTCCCCCACCGCGGCCTGGGCCCGACTCGAAATGCCGGCGTCGAGGCGGTCCGGGGCGACTTCGTCGCTTTCATCGACCACGACGACCTCTGGCCGAAGCGGAAGCTGGAGGCCCAGCTCGTGCCGTTTCATTCGTCGTCGCCGCCCGACCTCGTCTTCGGGCACGCGCGCGAGTTCGTCAGCCCCGATGTCGATCCGGCTCACTCTCGCCGGGTTCGGTGCGTGCCGGAGCTCCGGCCGGCGGCCCTGCCGGGCTCGCTGCTGGCCACCCGCGCGGCGATGTCGCGGGTCGGCCCGTTTCCCACCCGCTGGGTGAGCAACGACTTCTTGGCTTGGCTGCTGGCTGCGCGCCGGCTTGGCCTGAGAGAGGTCATGGTCGGCGAGCACGTTCTCTCGCGGCGACTGCATGACTCCAACTTAAGTCGTCGCGCAGCTATGACCCGGACCGAGTACCTGCACGTCCTCAAGGAATCGCTCGATCGCCGCAGGGCCGATGCACCTGAAGCGCAACACTCGACGCCGGACGCCGGCCGGCAAGCCAGGTGACTCCGACGACCGCCGCCGTTGCGGCGGTCAGCGTCGTCGTCCCCGTCTACAACGCTGAGACGACGCTTCCGGGGTTGCTGGCATCGCTGGCCGCTCAGGACTTCCGCGAGACCTATGAGGTGATCGTCGCGGACGACGCTTCGACCGATGCCAGCCTGGCGGTGGCACGCGGCTTCGCCGGCGAGCTCCCGCTCGTGGTCTGCGAGGCGACCGCGAATCGGGGCCCGGCGGCGGCGAGCAACACCGCTGTTGCCCGGGCGAGCGCTCCAGTGATCGCTTTCTGCGATGCCGACGACCTCGTTCATGAGCGATGGCTGGGCTCGCTGTGCGCATCGATCGCCGATCATCGCCTGGTCGCCGGCGCCGTCCATGATCTCGACCCCCGAGCGAAATTCCCGCCCGCCTCCGTCTCGATCGAGCAGAGGATCGATCCAGACGCGTTGCTGGCCTACTACAGGCATCTGCCATGGAGCATGACCGCGAACCTCGCCGTTAGGCGCGACGACTTCGCGGCTGTCGGCGGACTCACCGAGCAGCTCAGGACCGGATATGACGCCGATCTCTGCTGGCAGCTCGCGGCTCGCGGGGTGCGGCTGGCCTACGAGCCGGATGCGATCGTCTTCAAGCGACACCGGCCCGGAGCGATTCCGACCTTTCGCCAGTACCTGCGCTACGGCCAGGATCATCCGCTCTTGTTCCGGCGACACCGAGAAGTCGGGATGCCGCGTCGGACCGCGGGGGAGGTAGCCAGGCGCTACATGGGGACCGTGGCGGGTCTCGCCGGCGCGATTCGACATCGCGGCTCGCCTGGCGCCGAATTGTTGGGGGCCCGCCTCGGTCAGGACCTCGGCCGGCTGATCGGCAGCGTTCGCTGGCGATCTCTCTACCTGTGAGCTAGCCCGACGGCCGCCGGGCGCCGATGCGGCGACCGAGACCGGCAAGGCGGGCCCGGGTGGCGGAGCGAAGGTAACCGTCGGGCTCGTGCCAACCACCCAGAGCGAGCCGGCCGAGCTGGGTCCCGATCCACCCGTCGAGTCGCTCTCCGGCGCGTAGCGGACCCCAGGGTGGCGGCCGACCGGGCCCGGATGGCCGCTCGCGGCTCAGACCGAGGTGACGGGCGGCATAGTCGAGCGCCCGGTTCAGCACCCATTCGAGCTGTAGCTCGCGAGCGGCAGCGAATGCTCCCCGCCATTCCTGCTCGGTCGCACGCTCGGCGGCCAGCGCGATGTCGTGGATCCAGAGCAACCGCTTGACCGGCTCGTGAAGCAGGTGGACCGACAGGACGATGAGCTGATCCTCGACGCTGGGCACTGCGACCCTCCCTCCCCCCGCCAGCGCCAGCCGGCCGGCGCGCGAGAGAAGACGGTGGTGGTCGAGCCCTCGGGCGGCGGGATCGTCGCTCAGCCGCCAGTGGAGGTCGACCACGAGCCGGTGAGGCCCCAGGCGCCGCTCCAACGAAATGTGGTGTCCGGCCCGCTCGCTGTATCCGCTCCATGGCTCATCCGAGGTTTCGTAGCCGACCTCCGCCTGAAGCGCCTTAGCAGCGTCCGTGAGGCAATGCCGGGGGACCACGAGGTCCAGATCGCGAAACGGCCGCAAGGTACGGTCCGGATAGAGGCGCTCGGCAACAGCCGCTCCCTTGATCAGGATCGGCTCGATGCCACAGGCGGCTCGCACCACGGGCTCGAGGATCGTCAGCTCGCGTCGCAGGTTCGCTGCAAGGAGGGCGTCCTGCGCGCGTCGCGATCGCAGCTCGTCTTCAATCTCCTCCGGCAGCCGCACCTGACCCAGTTGCTCGGCCTCGAGCAGGTAACCGATGACGCGGTGCCCGATGGCCGCCGAGGCCGCCCGCTCGGCAGGCGGCGCTGCCCGGGTCGGCAGCCCCGGCCGCATCAGGCTGGCCAGGAATGGGGCGTCTGCCGGATCGGTGATGCTGAGCGGACGCCGGAACACGCTCTCGAACCCTATGCGAGGGCATGGACCGGCCCCGCGTGGCTGAGATCTGCCCGCTTGTGGGTATGGTCAAAGACAGGGATGGGGACTGCGGAGAGATCAGCGAACGGGCACCTCGTCGTGCTGGCGAGCGTCCGCAAGAGCTTCGGCGACAACGTCGTCCTCGACGGGATCGATCTGCGGATCAGCCACGGCGAGGCGATCGTCGTAGCCGGGCCGTCCGGGTCGGGGAAGTCGACGATGCTGCGCTGCATCAACGGCCTCGAGCCGGTCGACTCCGGCGAGATCAGCTTCGACGGCCAGCCGGTCGACGGCTCAGGCAAGGAGATCTACGGGATCCGTGCCCAGATCGGAATGGTCTTCCAGCAGTTCAACCTCTTCCCGCACATGACCGTGCTCGACAACGTCACCCTGGCGCCGCTGCACGTGAAGGCGCTGTCCGGAGACGATGCGAAAGGGCGGGCGCGGGAGTTGCTGGAGCGGGTCGGGATCCCCGAGAAGGCCGACGACTACCCGGCCGACCTCTCCGGCGGCCAGCAGCAGCGGGTGGCGATCGCCCGCGCGCTCGCCGTCGACCCGAAGCTGATGCTGTTCGACGAGCCGACCTCGGCGCTGGATCCGGAGATGATCCGCGAGGTGCTCGACGTGATGCGGGACCTCGCCCGCGAGGGGATGACGATGGTCGTCGTCACCCACGAGATGGGATTCGCCCGCGAGGTCTGCGACCGGCTCGTCTTCATCGACGAAGGCGTGATCGTCGAGGAGGCGCCGCCGAACGAGTTCTTCGATGCAACCAAGAGTGATCGGGCGAAGGAATTCGTCGACAAGATCATCCACCACTGACGAGGAGGAAGAATGGAGAGGACATCGAGATGGCGCTGGGTCGCCGTGCTGGCGCTGGTGCTGGGGGCACTGACGTTCGCCGCCTGCGGCGACGATGACGACGAGACCGCCGCCACCGACGGCGGCCAGGCGCAGGAGTTCCCGGCCGGATCGACGATGGCCGAGATCCAGGACACCGGCGAGCTCGTGATCGGCGTCAAGTACGACGTGCCGCCGTTCGGGTTCCTTAATCCCCAGAGCGGCGACGTCGAGGGATTCGACGTCGACCTCGGCAACGCGATCGCCGAGGAGCTGGGCGTCGAGGCGAAGCCGGTCGAGGCGATCTCCGACAACCGGATCCCGTTCCTCGAGGACGGGACCGTCGACCTGGTCCTCTCGACGATGACGATCACCGAAGAGCGTGACCTGGAGATCGACTTCTCCGAGCCCTACTTCATCGCCCGCGGGCGGGTGCTGGTGCCGAAGGGCTCCGACATCGGCGGCATCGAGGACCTCGGCGCCGGCGACCGGGTCTGCACCGCGCTCGGCTCGACCTACGCGGAGACGCTGAAGGCGGAGGCACCGGAGGCGGAGCTGCGGCTCGTCGACGACTACTCGGCCTGCCTGGAGCTGCTGCAGACCGACGCTGTCGACGCGGTCTCTACCGACGACGTGATCCTGACCGGGATGATCCGCCAGGACGACAGCCTGGAGATGGTCGGCGATCCGTTCACGACCGAGCCCTACGGAATCGGCATCCCCGAAGGCGACAAGCAACTGAAGGCCTTCGTGGACCAAGCCCTGGCCACCTACAAGGAGGACGGCCGCTGGGACGAGGCCTACCAGAAGTGGGTCGGCCAGTACACGGGCGTCGACCAGCAACCGCCGACGATGACGCTGGAAGAGGCGATCGCGCTGGCACCGCTGGAGTAGCGGCTCGACACGTTTCGAGCCGGGAGGAGTTGAGTAGATGAGCGAGCTCTGGGAAGTGCTGACCGAGCACTTCCCGGAGTTCAGCTCCGGCTTCTGGGTGACCGTGCGGTTGGTCGCGATCTCGTTCTTGATCGCGATGGTCGTCGGCACCCTGATCGCCGCCCTGCGCGTGCAGCCGGTCCGCTGGCTGCGACGGGTCGGGGGCGTCTACGTGGAGACCTTCCGCAACATCCCGCTGCTGGTCCTGCTGGTGATCTCCTTCACCGGCCTGCGACGGGCGGGGATCCCAATCTCGCCCTGGGTCGCGGGGACGGGCAGCCTCGGCCTCTACACGGCTGCCTACGTCGCCGAGGCCCTGCGCTCGGGCGTCTTCGCGGTCGGCAAGGGGCAGATCGAGGCCTCGCTCTCGCTCGGGTTCACGTACCCGGAGACCCTGCGGCGGATCGTCCTTCCACAGGCCTTTCGGACGGTGATTCCGGCGCTCGGGAGCCTGGTCATCGCAATGATCAAGAACTCGGCCATCGTCGGGGTCTCCGTCGTCGCCCTCTCGGATCTGCTCAAGCAGGCCCGGATCGTCCAATCTCAGACCTTCCAGGCCGACGAGACCTTCTTCTGGGCGGCGGTCGGCTACCTGATCCTGACCGGCACCGCCACCCTCGCCTTCCGCTACCTCGAACGTCGCTTCGCGATCCGGCGATGAGGACTGGGCGATGAGCTACCTGTTCGATTCCTCCAACTGGGAGTGGGTCACCACCGGCAACAACATGCGCTTCCTGCTGGAGGGATTCGCGATCAACCTCGAGATCGCGGCGATCGCGATCGTCTTCTCGCTGATCTTCGGGCTGCTGCTGGCGCTGGCGCGGATCTCGAAGCTGCGAGTGGTCAGCATCCCGGCGGGGATCTGGATCGACGTCTGGCGCAACCTGCCGCTGATCTTCGTGATCCTCTACATGGCGATCGCGATGCCAACCTCGTGGCGCGACGCCTACGAGGACGTCGTCCCGACCTTCTTCCCGGAGGCGCTGCAGTCGGGCCGGGTGCTGGCGGCGCTGGCGGCGCTGGTCCTCTACAACTCCGCCGTCCTGGCCGAGATCATGCGCTCCGGCATCCTCTCCCTGGATCGCGGCCAGTCGGAGGCGGCGATGTCGATGGGGCTCACCTACCGGCAGCAGATGCGGCTGGTGATCCTGCCCCAGGGCCTGCGCCGGATGGTCCCGGCGACGGTCTCACAAGTGATCACCCTGAATAAGGACACGACCCTGGTCAGCATCATCGCGATCCAGGAGGTGATGAGCGCCGGCAGCATCCTCTCCAGCTTCAACTTCTTCGGCGGCGTGCCGGCTCCGACCCTGCAGGTCTTCATCGTCGTCGGCATCTTCTTCGTGATCGTCAACCTGCTGCTCTCACGGCTCTCGCGCCGGCTCGAGATCCGCGAGCGCAAGCGCACCGGCACGACTCTGCGGCGCGTCGGCGGCCTCGAGGACCAGGTTGCGGCCGAGTCAGACGTCGAGCTGTCGAGGTAGGCGCGGCTGCGGGCGGCGGTGTGGCGCTTTCCTCGCGGTATAGACGAGGAAAGCGCCACTCGACGTTCGGTCTGACCCTAGGCGTCAGGCGCTTTCGACGACCTCTCCCACGTCGACGCTGTCGAGCGTGACTGCCTCGTTCGGATTCTGCTGGATCTGCTCCGCCACCGCGCGAGCGGCATCCTCGGACTCGAAGACGATCGTCCCCCTGCCCTTGTCACCCGCTTCGATCCTGACCCAGTAGCCGGCCACGAAACCAGGTGCCTGCTTGACGCGGGGCACGATCTCATCTCGCAGATTTGTCGTCGCCTGCTCGCCGTCATGGACCGTGACGCTGACGATGACTGCATGCATGGTGCGGCTCCCTTCGGTGGGTTCCCGGCGAGCCTATCGCCCAGTCGACGGGCGGAGAATGAGATCAGGCGCTAGAACCCGAGCGCGAACTTGGCGTCCTCGGACATCATCTCCGGGGACCAGGGCGGGTCGAAGATCATCTTCGGGTGCACCGCCTGCACGCCCTCGAGGTCGCCGACGAACTCCTTCATCTGCTCGGAGACCTGGGGCCCGATCGGGCAGGCCGGCGTGGTCAGCGTGAAGGTCACGTAGACCTCGGGGCCCTCGATGTCGACGTCGTAGACCAACCCGAGGGAAACGAAGTCCAGCCCCAGCTCGGGGTCGATGACCTCTTCCAGCGCCTCGAGGACCTCGTCCTCGCCGACAACCGCGGTTTCGCTGTCTGCCATGGCCCCAATCGTAGAGGGCCGGCGATCGGAGGCCGAATCAGATGGCGGCGCGGGGGTGTGTCCGATTACCTAGAATTGGGTATAGGTCGATTGTCGGAGCCGGGGAACAGGAAGCCTGGGAGGGCCAAGTCGATGCGGGACTCAGTGGGTAGGTCGCGGCGAGTGCAGGGGTTTCTGTGTGCGCTGGCTGCTTCGGCGCTGGCCCTCGCCCTCGCCGCCCCGGGCGCCGGCGCCGAGCCCCTTTCGGTCGACCGCGCCGTCGACCGCGATTGCACGGTGCGCGAGCTGACCGGCGCGCCGGGAACTGCCTCGCGCACCCTCACCTCCCCCACGCTCGGCTGGATGAACGTCCGCCTCAGCGCTCCCTCGGGGGACTGGGACCTCGGCGTCTTCGATGCCGACACCGGCGCCCTCATCTCAGGCTCGGCATATTCCGGCGCCGACGAGTTGGCCTCAGGGATCGTCTTCGAGCGCGAGCGGCTGCTCGTCCAGGCCTGCCGCCGCAGCGGCGCCTCGAACGCCACTTTGAAGATCTCCTGGAACCCGGCGGACCGCGACCAGCCGACGCCGCCGATCTCGATCGCCCGCATCTCCACGCCCACGAAGGCCGTCGAGCAAACCGCCACCTCGCTGGGCCTCGACCTCACCGAGCACGGCGGCCCCGGATTCCTCGAAGCGGTCCTGCACGGACCGGTCGACGCGGCGAGGCTGTCCGGCGCCGGGCTGACCTACTCGACCCGGGTCGCCGACCTGCAGGCGCTCGACGCCCGCAACCGCCGCGCCGACGTCCGCTACGCACGTCTTACCCAGCGCCCGACGGCTCTGCCCAGCGGCCGCGACTCCTACCGGCGGCTGTTCGACTACGGCGAGGAGCTGAAGGCGCTGGCGAAGGCCAACCGCAAGCTCGTACGTCCGATCACGCTGCCGCTCGAGACCTATGAGGGCCGCAAGGTCGAGGGGATCGAGATCGCGACCAACGTGCGCCGCCGCGACGGTCGCCCGGTGTTTTTGATCATGGGCGCCCACCACGCGCGGGAGTGGCCCTCCGCCGAGCACACGATGGAATGGGCATACGAGCTGATCAAGGGCTTCAAGGCGAAGCGACCCGCGTTCCGCAAGCTCGTCCGCCGCACCCGGACGATCGTCGTCCCGATCATCAACCCGGACGGCTTCAACGCCTCGCGCGAAGCCGGCGAGCTGCAGGGCGCCGGCGGCGGTCGCGGCGGCGACGCCACCCAGGAGACGGTCAACATCGTCTCGCACCCGAACGAGTACCGGCGCAAGAACTGCCGCTTCGCCGACGACTCCGAGGCCGGCAGCTGCACCCAGCCCTCCGGTGGCCTCGCCGAGCCCGGCGTCGACCCGAATCGCAACTACGGCGTCTTCTGGGGCGGACCCGGGGCCAGCGATGATCCGACCGCGCAGGACTACTTCGGCCCGGGCCCGTTCTCGGAGCCGGAGACGCGCAACGTGCGCCGGATCGTCTCCCGCCGCCAGGTCGTGACCCTGATCACCAACCACACCTTCTCCAACCTGATCCTGCGCCCGCCCGGGCTGCAGAGCCAGGGGCCGCCGTTCGACGAGCGCGTCTACAAGCGGCTCGGCGACGCGATGGCGGCCGAGAACGGCTACTCGAGCCAGCGCAGCTACCAGCTCTACGACACCACCGGCACGACCGAGGACTGGAGCTACAGCGTCACCGGAGGGCTCGGATTCACGTTCGAGATCGGGCCCAACAACTTCCACCCCCCGTTCGCGGAGATGGTCGCCGAGTACACCGGTGAGACCGAGGCCGCCGGAGAGGGCGGCGGCAACCGCGCCGCCTTCCTGCTGGCGCTGCGCAACACCGCCAACGCCAAGCGGCACTCGGTGCTCCAGGGCCAGGCGCCGCCGCGGGCGACGCTGCGGCTGACGAAGTCCTTCCGAAGCCCGACCTCGCAGGAGATCCGGATCAAGGATCGCCTCTTCAGCGCCATCAAGGTGCCCGGCAACGGCCGCTTCGTCTGGCACATCAACCCTTCGACCCGGCCGCTGGTCGCCAAGAAGACCGGGCGCGCTTAACCGGCGAGCCGAGCCCGCCGGAAAGCTTCTCCGGCGCCGCCGGGCCGAGCGCCGCTCCCTGCGCCGACGCCGAGTCCGAGGACGCCAGCTGCTTCAACGACCATCCCTTCACGGTTCCCCAGGGGGCGGGGATCGACAACGCGAAGGCGAGCATCCGGGTCGATTGGCCGGCGCCGACCAGCGACTGGGACATGCAGATATTCCGCGATGCCAACGGCGACGGCCTCTCCGAAGGCGACACCCGGGTCGTCGGCGCCTCCCAGCAAGGGACGACAAACTTCGAGGAGACCACGGTCACCGAGCCGTCGCTGCGGCCGGGCCAGAAGTACGTGGTGCGGATGACCAACTTCGCGGCCACCGAGCCCTACGACGGCACGATCACCTACCGCGGCCCCGACCCGCCTTCCCGCGCCCGCAAGGAGCGCTGGACGCTGACCTGCATGCGCGGCAAGCAGGTCCTGGCGCGGAGCAAGGTCTACATCGAGCGCGGCCAGCGCAAGCGACTCGACCTCCGGGAGGCCTGCGCTAGGTAACTTCCGGGGCCGTGGCGCCGCTGCTGTTTGTCCTCTTCATCGCCGTCCCGGTCGTCGAGCTGTACGTGATCATCCAGGTCGGCGAGGCGATCGGCGTGGTCCCGACCCTGGCGATCCTGCTCGCCGACGCGTTGCTGGGCGCGATGCTGCTGCGCCAGCAGGGGCGGGCGGCCTGGAACCGCTTCAATGCGGCTCTCGACCAGCGCCGCTTCCCGGGTCGGGAGGTGGCCGACGGGCTGCTGATCACGATCGGCGGCACCCTGCTGCTGACGCCCGGCTTCATCACCGACATCTTCGGCCTGCTGCTGTTGATCCCGCCGACCAGGGCAGTCGTACGCCGGGCGATGCGGCGGGTCCTCGGCCGCCGCTTCAAGCTCGTCGGCGGCACGACGAGGTGGGGATACGAGCGCATGCGGGGACAGGGCGGGCCGGCGTCAGATCGTCCATACGACTACGAGGGAACCGCCCAGGACGTAACCGGCCCCGGGGCTTCCGGCGACGAGGACGAGCGGGAGCTGCCCCCGCCCGGAAGGCCGTGAGCGGCTTCGACCTCGCAGACGCCGATCGCGGTGTCCTCGTCGCGGCCGATCCGGCCGGAGCAGCGATCGTCTTCAAGGGCAGCGAGGTGATCGCCGCGGGGCATCCTGATGCCGCCGAAGTCCCCTCCGCAGGCGAAGACGGCGTGCATTCACTGGCACTCGGCAACGTCACCGTCGAGGTCGAGCTGACCCCGATCGCGCAGCCGTTACGACTTCAGGGCCCCTGCCCGGGGGCCGAGGAGCTGACCGTCTGCCGGGCGCTCGGCTCGCTGCGCGAAGGCGGTGGCGAAACCGAGATCGCCTGTCTGGCCGTCCGCCGGCAAATCTCCGAGCAGCCTTCCGCGGCCGGTGGCGTGAGGCGCTCGGTCGCGGTCGCGCTGGCCGACGGCGGCCTGCTTGCCCTTTCCGCCTGCCGGCCCGACGATGCCGCCGGCCACGGCGAGGAGTCGATCAGCGCCGTGCTGTCGAACCCCGGAGGCGAACAGTTCCTCGACGAGGCCCTGATCTCGACCGAATACGACGAGCAGGGGCGCCACCGCCGGGCCACCCTGGAGCTGAGCCCAACGGGTGCGGCGCCGATCCGCGGCGCCGGCAAGATCATCTCCGGCGCGACCCTGGAGGTGGAGGGGCGGCGGGCCGAGATCGCCTTCTTCAGCTGGTCTCTGAACGGCCGCCCCGGGCTCGGACGCTACGAGATCGTCACCGGCCGGTGAGCATCCGGGCGGTGATCTCGGACTTCGGCGGCGTCCTCACGACTCCGTTGATCCAATCCTTCATGGCCTTCCAGGACCGGACCGGGATCTCGATGGAGGCCCTCGCTCAGGTGATGCGCGATATCGCCGCCTCCGACGGCGGGCACCCGCTATTCGAGCTCGAGTGCGGCCGCACGACAGAGGCAGCATTCCTGGAGCGAATCGCCGACGAGCTGGAGCCGGCGCTCGGCCATCGCCCGGAGATGCACCGCTTCAGCGAGATCTACTTCGAGGCCCTGCAGCCGAACGCGCCGATGATCGAGCTGATGCGAGACCTGCGCGAGCGCGGCTACCGCATGGCGCTGCTGACCAACAACGTGCGCGAGTGGGAATCGCTCTGGCGCTCGATGCTGCCTGTGGACGAGATCTTCGAGCTCGTCGTCGACTCCGCTTTCGTCGGCTGCCGCAAGCCAGACCCCGAGATCTACGAGATCACGCTCGGCCGCCTGGAGATGCCGGCCGAGGAGTGTTTGTTCGTCGACGACGTGCTCGAGAACTGCGAGGGCGCCCGCGAGCTGGGCCTCAATGCCGTGCACTTTCGCGGTAACGAGCAGGCGATTGCGGAGATCCGCGACGCGCTGGCGAGCGCTGGCGACGATCCCCGGCAGGATTGACCGAGCCGGTCTACATCTGGCTGCGGCCGACGCTCGACTGGGATGCCGAAGAGCCCGTTGTGCCCCGCTTCCAGCCCCGTGTCGACCTCTGGAACGCGACCTTCAACCTCAGCTTCCACGCCTTCCGTGCCCAGCTTCGGAGGATCGCTCGACTGAACCACGACCGCGTGGAGGGCGCTGTCTGCGCCGATTGGGAGGAGATCCCCGACGGCGCCTTGGTGCTACCCGTCGACGACGACGACTGGTTCTCGCCCGATGCGGGCCGGGTTCTGAGCAGCGAGCTCGATCCTCGCGCGGCCGGCTACCGCTGGCCGAGCAGCTGGATCGAGCCACCGAGGGGGATCGGCCCGAGGCTCTTCGGCCGCCGCCTGCTGCCCTGGCCCGCACCGACCTTCACCTGCACGACGAACAACTATGCGCTGGTCAAGGAGGAGGGGGTGCGGACGCCGCTGCTGCTGTCCCACCACTTGCTGGCAAGCCAGTGGTTCGACCGCGAGATCGAGGAACCCACCGGGAAGAGCCCGAAGACGATCGACCGGCGCCTCAGCGTCGCCAATCGGACCCTCGCCTCTCAGACCAGCCTTCGCTTCCGCAAGCAATCGATGAGCCGCGCCCAGCTGATCCGCAAGTTTCGCCGCTTCCAGGGGCTCTACGACCGGCCGCCGGCGGCCGGGCTCGAGTGGTGCCAGCCCCACCTGGCGCAGATGTCGGCGCTGATGAGGGAGCTGGGGCTCCGAGCGCGCGACTAGTTGTCTGAGCCCGCCCGGTCCCAGACGTAGAGCTCGACCGCCTCGGCGGCGAGCTCCATCAGGCGCGGGGGCGAGAGCCACTCCAGCACCGTCTCCAGCGCTCGCTCCTCGGTGACACCGGCGTCGACCGCTTCCTCGCCGCGAAAACCGGCGGCGAGCTTCAGCGCCTCGCGCCGATTCACGCCCAGGGAGGGGAAGGCGCCCATCAGGAAGTCGCGATTCGGCAACGGCTGGCCGACGTCCATCGAGCCGTGCCAGGCGGCGAGCATCGAGAGATCGTGCTCGTCGAGCTCGGCGAGCGCCTTCGCGTAGTGGGTCTCCAGCTCGTCGTCGGGGATCTCATCGACCCAGGCGCGGACGGCTTCGCCGAGCAGCTGGCGGCGCGCCTCGCGGCCAACGGAATCGCCGATCGCGCGAATCGCGTCGGCGGGATCTACGAAGCAGAGTGCCATCTCGGGCGCCACGATAGAGGTGGCAGACGACGCCAAAGCGACCCCCCGAGCTGCTCCGCCGTCAGCGAACTGGGGCCGCGACCGACCCTATGCTGGGAAGCGGTGAGAGGACGGGCGGACAGTTGGCGCTGAGCATCGTTCACGGCCCCCCGAACTCGGGGCGGGCGGGGATGATCCGGGAGCGATTTGCGGCGGCGCTGGAGCGCGATCCGGTGCTGGTGGTGCCAACCCTCGACGACGTCTTCGGCTTCGAGCGCGAGTTCAGCACAGCCTCCGGAGCGCTCCTCGGAGGCACGATCACCAACTTCAACGGCCTGTTCGAGGAGGCGGCGCGGGCCGGCGGCGAAGTACCGCCGCCGGCCCTCAGCGAGGCCCAGCGCCAGCGCCTGGCCGCGGTCGGGGTGCGGCGCTCGTCTCCGCGGATCCTTGCTCGCTCCGCCCGGCGGCCCGGCTTCGCCGCCGCGGCGCTGCGCCTGATCGACGAGCTGCAGGCGGCCGGGCTCGATCCCGATTCGGTGAGCGAGGGTGCCCGCGGGCTCGAGGAATCCGCCTACCTCGAGGAGCTGGCGGCGCTCTACGCCGCCTACCTCGAGCTCCGCGACGCCAGCGGGCGCGGCGACAGCCACCTCGTCGCTTCGATGGCGCTCGACGCTGTTCGCCGCGACCCACAGGGATGGGGGGGGCGACCGACCCTGATCTACGGCTTCGACGACCTCACCGCCGAGCAGCTCGAGATGGTCGGCGCCCTCGCTGCGGCCGCCGAGGTGACCGTCGCCGTCACCTACGAGGATCGCGCCGCGCTCGTCGCCCGGGCGACGCTGCTCGCCGAGCTGCGAGCGGTTGGTGCCGCGGCCGGGGTCAGCGAGGAGGCCGTCACCCCCGAGCCCGAGCACACCGAGAGCCCGCTCCTGTTCATGCTCGAGCGCGGTTTCGCCGAGCCCGACGCGCCCCGTACAGCCCCCGACGGCAGCCTCGTCTTCCTGCGCTCGGCCGGCGAGCGGGGCGAGGCGGAGGCGGTGGCCGGCGAGATCGCGCGGCTGCTCGCCGCCGGCGCCGAGGCCGGCCGGATCGTGGTCGCGATGCGCGACCCTGCAGGCCGCGGCCGGCTGCTCGGCCGTGTCCTAGAAGCCGCCGGCGTTCCGGTCGCGATCGAGGCCGACCTCCCGGTGGTCGCGACTGCCACCGGCGACAGCCTGCTGGCGCTTTTGCAGGCGGCCTTCGGCGACGGCACCGCAGCCGATCTGCTCCGCCACCTGCGGGGACCGCGGCGGGCGTCCCCGTCGTCGGTCGACTGGCTCGAGCGGGCGATCATGCGCGGGCGACTGCGCGGCGCCGAGGAGGCGGCCGCCGCCTGGGCCGAGTCGAACAAGGAGGGCATCCGCGACCTCGAGGCGTTGCGCGCCGCGGCAGACCAGCCGGCGCCGCTGCTGCGCCTGGTCGCCGAGATCGCTCGCGACATCGCCGAGTGGCCGCTGGCCCACGACGAGACCCGCGGCAAGGTTCCCGGCGGCGGTCCGGCGCTCGAACTGCGGGCGGGCAACGCGATCGCGGCCGCCGCCGAGGAGCTGGCCGAGCTCGACGCCCCCGGGCCGGATCCCGAGGAGCTGATCGGGATCGTCGAGGAGCTGACGCTGCCGCTCTGGCGCGGGCCGGCCGAGAACCGGGTCCGGATCGCCTCTCCCTATCGCCTCCGCGCCGGCCGCTTCGACCACGTCTTCGTCGCCTCGCTCCAAGACGGCGAGTTCCCTCGCCACGACTCAGGCAGCCCCTTCCTGACCGACGAGCAGCGTGGCGCCGTCGGCCTGCGCGCCCGCGCCGAGACCGAAGCCGAGGAGCGCTATCTCTTCTACTCCTGTCTCTCGCTGCCGATCCGGACCCTGACGCTCTCCTGGCGCGACAGCGACGAGTCGGGCGCCGCCGAACAGCCGTCGCCGCTGCTCGACGACGTCCGCGCCCTGCTCGACCCGCCGCCTCCCGAGGACCCCGACGAGCCGGACCATCTCGCCGAGAGGCTGACCAGCGCTCGCGGCCTCGGCGCCGTCGTCTTCGAGCCCGCCTGCGCCCCCAGCGAGGACGAGCTGGCCCGCTCGCTGGCGGCCCGCCGAGGGGCGGCGAACGGGGCGGTGGCCCCGGCGGAGGAGCTTGCCGCGCTCGGTGCCGAGCCCGAGGCGGCGGTCCGGATCGCCGTCCGCCTCGAATCCGCCTTCGCCGCCGAGGAGCGGACCCGCAATCCCGGGCCGCTGCGCGAGCCGGCTGTGATCGAGGCGCTCACCGCCCGCCGCGAATACGGGGGCACGACCCTGGAAGGAGTCGCGACGTGCTCGTACCGCTGGTTCGTCGACCACGAGCTGCGGCCCGAACCGCTCGGCCCCCGCCCCGAGCCCCTCGTCCAGGGCAGCGTCGTGCACTCGGTTCTGGAGACGCTCTACCGCGAGCGTCCCGGCGGCGAACCGCTGCCGCGGCCGGAATCGCTTCCGCTCTGGACCGAGCGGGGGACGGAGCTGGTCGCGGAGGCCGTACAGGAGGCCGGCCTCTCCCCCTCCCACCCCGCCGACCTCGCGATCCGCCGCCGGGTCGAGCGATTGCTCGCCGCCTTCCTCGGGCGCGAGGCGGAGCGGCCGGCGGTCCTGGAGCCGGCCCTGCTCGAGGCCTCGTTCGGCGACGGCGAGGAGGACGAGAGGCCCCCGCTCGACCTCGGCGGCTGGCTCCTGCACGGCCGGATCGACCGGGTCGACACCGGGGCCGGCGCCGCCCTCCTGCACGACTACAAGATGGCGCGCGAGGTCAAGGGCCAGAAGAAGTTCACCGACGAGGGGCTGTTGCAGCTGCCGCTTTACATGCTGGCGCTGCGCGAGCTCTGGGGGCTCGATGTGGCGGGCGGCCTGTACCAGCCGCTGCGGGCAACGTCGGACCCGCGCGGGCGCGGCCTCGCCCGCGACGCCGAGTCCGAGGGGGCGCTGGCCGGCATCAGCCTGGTCAGGACCGACGTCGTCGACGACGATCGCTTCGAGGAGGTCCTCGAGCAGACGAAGGGGTGGGCCGGCGAGCTGGTCGCGCGGACGCGGGCCGGCGCAATCGCGCGCAACCCGATCGGCGGCAAGTGCCCCAAGTTCTGCACCTACGCCCCGATCTGCCGCCGCGAGCGCGGCGTCATCGCCGAGCCCGATCCCGAGGAGGAAGAGGGATGAGCGAGGGCCGGGTGGCGACGCCGGAGCAGGCGGAGGCGATCTCCAGCCGCGGCGAGGACGTCCTGCTGGAGGCCGGCGCGGGCACCGGGAAGACAGGGGTGCTGGTCGACCGCTATTGCGAGCTGATCGAGGCCGACCGCCTCGCACCCGACGAGATCCTCGCCTTCACGTTCACCGACAAGGCGGCGGCGCAGCTGCGCGAGCGGATCCGGCGCGAGCTGGGCCGGCGGGCCCGGGCTGCCTCGAACGCCGGCGACGCGGAACGGCTGGCCGGCCACCTGTCCGGATTCGGCGGCGCCTGGGTGACGACGATCCACGGTTTCTGCCGCCGCCTGCTCGCCTCGCACCCGGTCGCGGCCGGCATCGACCCCGGGTTCCGCGTCCTCGAGCGCGCCGAGGCCGAGCGGGCCGCCCGGACCGCCTTCGACGGGGCGCTGGAGGAGTTCCTCGAGCGCGAGGACGATCCGGAGCGGATCACCACGGTCGCCGCCTACCGGGTGGACGGCCTTCGCGAGCTTGTCTTCGCCGCCCACGAGGAGCTGCGCAGCCGCGGGGTGGCCGAGCCGGCGTTGCCGCAGCCGCCGCCCAACGACCCCGGCGCGGCGCTGGCGGAGCTCGAGGCCTGCGCGACCGCCGCCGCCGAGGAGCGGTCAAACCCCAAAGTCACGCGTGCCCGGGAGCTTGCCGCCGCCCGCGAAACGGCCTGGCCTGAGATCGACGAGCTGCTGGCGCAGGCCTTCAATGCCCGGGAGGGGACCCGAGGCGCCTGCGCTGCCGCGATCCGACACGCCGCCGCAGAGCTGGGCGCGCGCCTGGGTGGCGAGCGCGCCTACGGCCACGCCGCTGAGCTGGTGCGGCTGTTCTCGGCCCGTTTCGCCGCTGTCAAGGCGCGCCGCTCCGGCCTCGACTTCGAGGACCTGCAGCTGCTGGCCGTCGGTCTGCTGCGGGACTCGGCGCCTGTTCGCGAGGCCTACCGCGGCCGCTTCGCCCACATCCTCGTCGACGAGTTCCAGGACACCAACGCGCTGCAGCTGAAGCTGGTCGAGGTGCTGCGCGGCCCGCGGACCCGCCTCTTTTTGGTCGGCGACGAGTTCCAGTCGATCTACGGCTTCCGCCACGCCGACCTCGAGGTCTTCCGCCGCCGCCGCCGCGAGCTCGAGTCGGACCCGGGCAGCCGCGTGCTCCCGCTCAGCGGCAACTTCCGCTCCGATCCGCAGATTGTCGCCGCCGCCAACCGATTCGGCGCCGACCTGATCGGGGAGGGCTTCCGCAAGCTGACCGTCGGCAGCGAGCCGGACCCCGATGACCGCGGAGAGGACGGGCCGCGGGTCGAGATGCTGCTGACAGGCCGGGCCGGCTGGGAGGACCAGGAGCTGGAGCTGGCCGTCGACGACACGACGGCCCCGCGCTACGTCGCCGAGGCCCGCTTCCTCGCCTGGCGGCTTCGTGAGCTGGCCGATCAGGGCGTCCCCCGCGGAGAGATGGTGCTGTTGCTGCGCGCATTCACCCGGGTGGACGCGTTCGAGGAGGCGCTCGAGCGGGCCGGGTTGCGCCCCTACGTGGTCGGCGGACGCGGCTATTGGTCCCAGCAGCAGGTCGAGGACGTCCGCAACCTGCTCGCGGTCCTCGCCAACCCCCTCGACGACGAGCCGCTGCTGGGGGCGCTGTCTTCGCCCGCCTGCGGCGTCAGCCCCGACACGCTCTGGCTGCTGCGCCGCGCCCGCGGCGAGCGGCGGCCGCTGTGGCCGGCGCTGCGCCGTGCCCTGGGCGCCGGCGACGCGGAGCTCGAAGAGCCGGAGTGGCTCCAGCAGATCGGCGCCGAAGACACCGAGCGGCTGGCTGCCTTTCACGCCGAGGTTCTGGCGCTGCGCGAAGTCGGGACGCGGGCCGGGCTGGAGGAGCTGACCGAGCGGGTGGTGACCGAGACCGGCTACGACCTGGCGGCGCTCAGTCGTCGCAGCGGCCAGCTGCGGATGGCGAACATCCGCAAGCTGATGCGACTCGCCCGTGAGTTCGAGCGCCGCGAGGGTCGCGACCTGCGGGGCTTTCTCGACTTCCTCGAGTTCCGCGGCGCCGAGGACGACGAGGCGGCCGCTGCCACCGAGACCGAGGACCACGACGGAGTGCGGGTGATGACCGTTCACAACGCCAAGGGGCTGGAGTTCGGCGTCGTCGCGGTTCCGGATCTCGACCGCCCCCTGCTCAGCGGCGGGCGCGACCCGCTGCTGTGGCTCGGTCGCGACCACGGCGAGCCGCGGGTGGGCATGCGCTACAACCGGCTGGGCGGCCGCTCGGTGACGATCTACGACTTCGATGCGCTCAGGGAGGAAGCGATGGAGCGCGACTCGGCGGAGGCGCTGCGCCTGTTCTATGTGGCCGCGACCCGCGCTCGGCGGCGGTTGATCCTCAGCGGCGTCGCCCCCGCCAGGGTGCCGGACCCGCCCGAGCCGGGCACCTCGGTGATGGCCCGGCTGCTGGGATCGCTCGGGCTCGAGCAGGCTCCCGACGGAGCGCGGATCCGGCTTGACCCTCCCCAGCCTCGGCCGGGGCTCGACGCCGCTTTCGCCGCCCCGGAGCTCGAGCTGCGCCGCAACGAGCCGAGCCCCGAACGGGCTGCGGAGCTCGTCCGGGCGGCATCCGCACCGGCGCCGCCGCCACCGCTCGGCAAGGGGCCGCCGCCGATCTCCTCCCATCCCGCGCCTGCCGCGCCGGTCCGGCCGCTCTCCTACTCGGCGCTCTCCGCCTACGAGCGCTGCGGCTATCGCTTCTACGCCGAGCGGATCCTCGGCCTCAACCCGCGCTCCGGCGGCGGCGACAACGGCGCCACCCGCGAGGAGCGATTCGGCTTCGGCCGCACCGTCCACACGTTGCTGGAGTGGAGTGCTGCGCGGCGCTGGGCCACGCCCGAGGAGCGGCTGACCCGGCGGCTGCTCGAGGCCGAGGGCGTGGAGACCGATCCCGCGACCGTCGAACGCGCGCTGGCCATGGTCAGCGGCTGGACCGCGTCGCGGCTCTGCACCGAGCTGGCCGCCGAGCAGTCGTCGCTGCGGGCCGAGCTGCCGCTGCTGCTGGCGCTGGGCGGCGCGGTCGTGCGCGGCTCGATCGACCTGCTCGCCGAGGTCCAGGGCAGGCCGCCGCTGGTGATCGACTACAAGACCGATCGACTCGGAGAGGCGACGCCCGCCGAGCGCGCCGTCGGCTATGAGATTCAGCGCCGGCTCTACGCGGTCGCCACCGCCGCTGCAACCGGCGCCGAGGTCGTAAGGGTCGCCTACGTCTTCCTCGAGCGGCCGGGGGAGCCGGTCGTGGAGGAGCTCGACGCGGCTGCGATCGCGGCTGCGCGCGCGGACCTCGAGGCGACGGTGGCCCGAATCGGCGCCGGCGAGTTCGAAGTCACGGCAACTCCCGACTGGCCGCTCTGCCACGACTGCCCGGCCCGGCGGCGGCTGTGCCCGAGCCCGGCGGCCCCGCCGCAGGACGGTCGCCGGTGAGTCGCGAGGAGCTGGAGCGCTGGGTCGCCGGCTATGAGCGCGCCTGGCGAACCCCGGGAACGGACAGCCTGACGACTCTGTTCGCCGCCGACGCGACCTACCGGACCGCCCCGTTCGAGGAACCCCACCGCGGCAGGGCGGCGATCGCGGCCTTCTGGGAGGCCGAGCGAGAGGGTCCCGACGAGGCCTTCAGGCTGGAGTGGGAGATCGTCGCCGCCGAGGGCCCGACCGGCGTAGTGCGGTGCGAGGTCCGCTACGGCGAACCGGTGTCGCGCACCTACCGGGACCTCTGGATCGTGCGGCTGGACGAGACGGGGCGCTGCGTCGCCTTCGAGGAGTGGCCGTTCTGGCCGCCCGGGGACGATGGAACCTTTGCCTCGGGGCCGGCCCGCTAGCTGCCGGGCTCACCTGCCTCGGCTGGAGCCTGCTCCAGCTTTGCCGCCAGCTCGTCGAGGCGCAGCTCCTTCAGACCCTCCCCCACCGCATCGAGCTCGGCGGCGCAGTAGGCGACCAGCTCGCGTCCCTGCCGGCACAGCTCGAGGGTCTCGCGCAGGCCCGCCTGGCCCGAATCGAGCCGGTCGATGATCGCCTCCAGCTGCTCGACCGCGGCCTCGTAGCTCTGCGGCTCATTCATCGGCTTCGACCCTTGTGTTGAGGGTTCCGTCCGCAAAGCGCAGCCGCAGGCGCTTCGCCTCGCGGGCCTGGGAGGCTTTTGTCACCGGCTCTCCGGCCGGCGTCTCGGCCAGCGCGTATCCGCGCGCGAGCGTTCGCTCGGGATCGTGGGCCCGCAGCGCCACCTGGATCCGCCGCAGCGACTCACGCCGCCGTCGCATCCCGGTCCCGCCGGCCCGATCCAGGCCCTCGCCGAAGCGGGCCAGGCCGCCGGCGCCGGTCGCCGCCTCGGCGACCGCCCGCCGCTGGGCCCGCTCCAGCACCACGATCGCGAGGCGGCGCTGGTAGGCCGAGCGCTCTGCGAGACGGCGCTCCGACGCGGCACGGATCTCCCGTGTCTTCTGGTTCAGCATCGTTCGCTCGCGCTGCACCGCGCGTGCCGGGCCCCGGGCCAGGGCCGCGAGGTGGCGGGTGCGCTGGCCGACCGCACTCGCCGCAACGCGCTCCAGCGCGGCAACGCAGCGCCCGAGGCTGCGGCGAGCCTCGCGACAGTCGAGCGGGATCGCCGCCTCGGCTGCGTGCGTGGGAGTCGAGCAGGCAACGGCGGCGACGTCGTCGATCAGCGTCGAGTCGCGCTCGTGGCCGACCGCGCTGACCACCGGGACCCGCAGCATCGCCACGGTGCGGCAAAGCGTCTCGTCGCAGAACGCCCAGAGGTCGGCGAGGCTGCCGCCGCCGCGGGTGACGACGATCACCTCGACCTCGGGCCGGGCGGCGAGGTCCTGCATCGCCGCCGTGATCGCCGGCGCAGCATGACGGTCCTGGACCGGGGCGAAGCCCCAAACGACCGTTCCCGCCCAGCCGCGCCGCCGCAGTCCGGCCAGGAGATCCTGCCGCGCCGCCCCGGCCTCGGCGGTGACCACCCCGATCGTCGCCGGCAGCAACGGCCGCGGCAGCTGCTTCTGCAGCTCGTCAAGCCCCTCGGCGTGAAGCTGCTTTCGCAGCGCTGCGAGGCGCGCCAGCAGATCGCCCTCGCCGGCAAGGCGAACGTGGGTGGCGCGAAAGGAGAAGCTCGGCGACGTGTGGGGCCCGCCGGGGTAATAGTCGGGCCCGCCGGCGATCACGACCTCGGATCCGTCGCGCAGCGCGCCGTCGGGGAGCCCCAGCTTCTCGAGATCGTTGAGCCAGATCACGCAAGGCACCGCTCCGCCCCCGTCGCGCAGCTCGAAGTAGGCCTGGACCTTGCTGCGGCCGAAGCCGGACACCTCGCCGATCAGCAGCACCCGGGCCCGCTTGCGCAGCTCCTCGCGCAGCACCTGCGCGTAGCGCCCGACCGGAAACGGCCCCGGCAGCTCGGGGCCTGGAGGCGCGGCGGTGGTCTGCGGCTGCTCCACGGGTAGAGAGAATGACACCTGAAGATGACCCGAATCGCGGTTTTCGCCTACGGCTCCCTTGTCGACCCGGCCAGCGCCGCCCGGACGCTGGGACGCCAGTTCCCCCCTCCGGCGCCGACGCGAATCGAGGGCTGGCGGCGGCGCTGGTCGGTCGTGCGTGACAACCGCCGGGTCGAGAAGACCTTCGCGGTCGAGCCCGGCGGGCGGGTGCCCGAGTGGATCCTGGGACTGAACCTGGAGCCCCTCGGAGGGCGCCTCGAAGGAGCGAATGGCGCCCTGCTCGAGGTTTCCGAGGCAGAGCTGGCACGGCTCGACCGCCGGGAGATGCGCTACGACCGCACCGAGGTGACTTCGAGCCTTCCCGAAGCAGGGTTCGATCTCGTCGTCGCCTACCGGGCCAAGCCCGAGCACTACGCGCCCGAGCCGCCTCCGGGGGCGGTGATCATCGCCAACTACGTCCGCGCCGTCGAAGCCGCCTTCGCGGCCCTCGGCGACGGCGAGCTGGACACCTACCTGAGTACTACCGAGGCGCCGCCGGTCGAGACGGTGGAGGCGAGGCTGGTCGAAGACCGGATCCCGACCGGCAACCCGCGGGCATGGTGAAGGGGCTCAGCCCCAGCGCCGGCCCCATTCGCCGAGCTCGTCGATCGCGGGCTTCAGCTCGACCCCCTTCTCGGTCAACGCGTAGCTGACGCGAACCGGAGAATCGGGCTCGACCGTACGGGCGACGACCCCCTCCTCCTCGAGCTCGCGCAGGCGCTCCGACAGCAGCCGATCCGAGAGGCCGGGGATTCCCTTCGCCAGCTCGCCGAACCGGCGCGGCCCTTCCAGCAGGGAGATCAGGATCGCCCCGCTCCAGCGCTTGCCGACCAGCTCCACGGCGGCGTGAAAGTGGGGACAGACCGCCGCCGGCTCGCACCCGTGCGCGCCGGCGGTCGCAGGGTCCTGGGTCGCCGGTTTCCCTCTCACCCCGCCGTTGAGCTTACAGAACGTAAGTGACGGGTCGGCGAGCCTGAGGATGAGTGGATCAACGGGTGCAAGGTCCGGTGTCGACCGGCCTTCCGGCTCCTGACAGCGCCGCCGCGACGACGCTGTTGGGGATCGCGTATCCCCCCGGCGGGCCGCTCGTCGCCGCCGCGAAAACCGTGCCCAGCACCCTTCCCTGAGCGTCGAGCACGGGGCCGCCCGAGTTCCCGCTCCGCACCTCGCCCCGCAGGGCGCTGATCTGGCGCCGGATCGGGCCCCGCCCGTAGGCGTCCTGGCTGATCACCTCGGTCGTCGCCCCGAACCGTGCCGGGGTCGCCGTGAAGGGCCCGTTCTCGGGATATCCGAGCACCGCCGCCGCGACCCCCGGCTGCGGTCGGCGCAGGGCCGGCAGCGGCGAAAGATCGAGGTCGACTCGCAGCACCGCCAGGTCGTTGGCGGGGTCATAGGCGACCGCCGTCGCATCGACACCGGTCCCGCCCTGGCTCGTCACCGAAGTGTCGTCCTGACCGGCGACCACGTGCGCGTTGGTCACCACCAGCCCCGGGGCGGCCATCCACCCCGAGCCCTCGACCCCGAGGCCGCAGGCCGTCCCCAGGACCCTGACCACCGATCCGCCGGCCTGGACGACATCGGGATCGGAGGTGATGCGGGCGTCCGGGGCCCCGACCCTTGGCGCGGGGCCGGTGATCGAGGGGGCGGGGTCAACCCGGTTCAGCGCGTTGATGATCGGCCCCGAGGGAGGCAGCAGACCGTTCAGGGAGCGCAGGATCAGCGATTCCTGCACGTCTCTGCGCAGCTCCGCAGCACCCGGCGTATGCAGGGCCACGGCTCCGAACAGCCATGCCAGCCCCAGCCCCACTGCGGCGATCAGCGCCGCCCCCGCGGCGCCGTCGGCGAGCTGCAGGCCGGGCCCGCGGATGACCTTCGCCCGCACCCCCAGCGCCAGCCCCTCCAGCGCCACCGCGGCCAGGGCACCGAACAGCAGCGCCCCCATCGCGGCGAACAGCGGCGCATACGGCGAGGACGAGCCCTGCTCGAGCAGCGCCGGGCCGATCCGGCTGCCTATGAACGCACCGGCGGCGAACCCGCCCAGGGTCAGGGCCCCGACGATCAGGCCCTGCTGGTAGCCCCACACGGCGAGCGCCAGGGCAAAGGCGACTATTCCCCAGTCGAGCAGCGTCACGGGGCGAGAATGAAACCAGGCCCGGTCCTAGTCATTACCTTTCCCGTTTCCGTGAATCGTCTCCCCCCCGCCGGAGTGCGGCGTCGCCGACTCGCCACTCGCACCGTCCCCCTGGCGGTGGTGGCCGTCGTCTCCTTCGTGGCCGGAGCGGCGACCGGTTCCGACCCCCCTCCCGAGCAGGAGGCCGCCGGCCGCTTCGTCGCGGGCCTCGTCAGCCGCGACTTCGCCGCCATGCACGCCGAGCTGAATCCGGCCTCCGCGCGCGAGATCTCCGTCCGCCGCCTGGCCGAGGCCTACCTCCAAGCACAGACCACGGCGACGGCCAGCACCCTGGACCCGGGCGAGCCGTCCGACCCCGCCAGCGAAGGCGACCGGACCGTCGTGCGGGTGCCGCTGGAGGTCCGGACGATCGCCTTCGGCCGGGTCGCCGACGAGCTGGCCTTGCCCTTTGCCGACGGCGGCATCGAGTGGGACCCGAGCCTCGTCTTCCCCGGCCTGCGGCGCGGCGAGGAGCTCGAGAGCCGGGTCAGCCTCGCCGAGCGGGCGCCGATCCTGGCCCGTGACGGGACCCCGCTGGCCGAAGGCCCGGCGCTGGCGCGCTCTTCGCCGTTGGGCGGCGCGGCGATCGACATCGCCGGCGAGGTCGGGACGGCCGCCCCCGAGGAGACCGAGCAGCTGGCCCGGCAGGGATTTCCGCCCGGGACCCCGGTCGGGATCAGCGGGCTCGAGCGGGCCTTCAACACCCGTCTGGCCGGCAAGCCGGGCGGCGAGCTGCTGGCGGTGCCCGAGTCCGGCGAGCCGCGGGTGCTCGCCGACGCCGAGCCCCGGCCAGGCGAATCGGTGCGGACGACGATCGATCCCGCGCTGCAAGAGGCGACGGTGGCGGCGCTGGCCGGCCGCGACGGCGGCATCGCCGTTCTCGACGCCCGTACCGGGGCCGTGCGGGCGCTTGCCGCGGCGGCCTTCTCCGCCCCCCAGCCGCCGGGCTCGGTGTTCAAGATCATCACCACGACCGCGGCCCTGCAGGCCGACAAGGTCACCCTCGACGAGGAGTTCCCGGTCCTCGACGGGATCAACGTCGGCGGGCGCTTCGTCGCCAACGCCAACGACGAGCTCTGCGGCGGCGACTTCCGCTCCTCGTTCGCCCATTCATGCAACTCGGTCTTCGCGCCGCTCGGCGTCGAGGTCGGTGAGGAAGCGCTGGTGCGCGCCGCGGAGAGCTTCGGCTTCAACTCACCGCCGGCGCTGTATGACGAAACGGCGACCGCGGTCATCGATCCCCCTGAGTCGAGCATCCCTCCCGATGTCGGCGACGACCTCGACGTCGGTGTCAGCGCGATCGGCCAGGGCCAGGTCCTGGCGACGCCGCTGCAGATGGCAAGCGCCGCCCAGACGGTCGCCAGCGGCGGCGTCCGCTATCCGACCTCGATCGTCGCCGAGCGCCAGCTCGAACCGGTGCGCGAGCCGGTCCGGGTGATGTCGCGGAAGGTGGCCGCACAGATCAACGAGCTGATGGTCGGGGTCGTCACCGAGGGCACCGGGACGGCGGGGGCGATCCCGGAAGCCCAGGTGGCCGGAAAGACCGGAACCGCGGAGCTGGGCCCCAAGCCCGGGCAGGAGGACCTGCCGCCGGGGGTCAGCCCGGAGCAGTTCGTCAATGCCTGGTTCGCGGCCTTCGCGCCGGCCGACAGCCCGCGGCTCGCGGTGGCTGTGATGCTGATCGACGCCGACGCCAGCGGCGGCGAGGTCGCCGCGCCGGCCGCCGCCCAGGTTCTCTCCGCCGGGCTGTAGGTCGACTCGGCGCCGGGCCTCAGGTGGCGCGGGCCGGAAAGCCGAGGCCGACTGCGATTGCGACCAGGACCCCGCCCAGGACCGTGAACAGCCCGCCGAGGCTCTCGACCAGGAGCGCCAGCGGAACCCCCGCCAGCGCCAGCAGGGCGCCGGCCGCGAGCATGCTCCACCAGTTGCCGATCGTGGCGCCGGGGCGATCGCCGTAGGGCGCCGCGAGCACTGTTCCGAGGATGATCAAGATCAGGCCCGCCACGTCGCCGGGGGTGTCGAGGACGCCGATCAGCAGCAGCGCCGCCCCGACCCCGGAAAGCGCCAGGGCGACGAGCAGCGCCGGCTCGCTAGAGATCGAGCTCGACCGTCGCAGGGCCATCTTGGCCCGGAATTTCGAGCTCCAGAGGCCGGTTCTCGGCAGCTTCGTCGGGGATCAGGAAGAGGATCATCGAGCCCTTGATCGGGCCCACCTGCGCGGTCGAGTCGACGGTCGGCACCTGATCCTCGGGGCCGACCTCGGTGCCCAGCCGCAGTGCGTAGAGGCTCTCGCTGGGGATCGACTCATAGACCTTGTGCTCAGTGTCGATGACGTTGAGGACCTCCGGGAGTGGGTGGGCGCTGTCCTCGTCCTCGTTTGCAACCTCGACGAAGACACCGAGGTAGGCGGCATCGGCGGGGGGCTCCGGCAGCCCGACCAGGTACTCGCGATCCTCGACGTCGTCGATGTTGAGGAAGCGCGAGAAGAGGACGTTCCACTCCAGCTCGCCGAGCTCGACCGGCTCGCCCTCGAAGACCTCCTTCTCCTCCTCCCCGCAGGCCGCAAGGGCAAGCACGGCCAGAAAGGACGCCAGCGCGGCGACCAGCACAACGGAGAATCGGCGACCTCGGCTCATCGGCGGCAAGAGTTTATTGGCCGGCTGCGTAGGCAGCCGGCACTGGCAGGTCAGGCGCGAAGCGCCGCAAGTGGTTCAGGGAATGCCCGTCGCGACCCGATTGCCGCCGGCGACCTCTACCCGGGCGGAATCGGCGCCCGACTCGAGCAGCTCGCGAAGCTGGCGCAGCGCCGCTCCCCAGCCCCGCTCGTAGGAGCCGCCGGCAGCGAAAGTCTCTTTCAGCCTGTCGGCCGGATGGCTCGACTCGGTCCAATAGACGACTCGGACCGTCGTCATCGGGCCCGGTCCCTCGAGCAGCTCCCATTCGGTCGCGCCGAGGACACGATTCGAGCGCCCGCCTCGACCCCGCTCGGAGATCCGGTGCGGTCGCGAGAGCCCGACGATCGTCGTGTCGACCCAGGCCCGCGGCCGGGCATGGAAGCGAAACCGGGCTCCGGCGCCGACGCCGGCCGACTCGATCCTGAACAGCCGGAAGTCGGAGATCAGACCGGCGGTGAAGGCCGGGCGGTTGCCGAGGTCGGCGAGAAAGTCGAATACACGCTCGCGCGACGCGTCCACCTGCACGGAAGCTGAGACCGGGCCCATCGGGGGCCCGAGTGTATGGGGCCGACTGCGTATGCAGGCGGCAGAGGCAGGTCAGGCGCCGAAGGCGCCGCAATGGTCTATGACCGCGGTAGCGGAAGGAGGGCCGGCGCCGGCGCCGAAGCAGGTCGCATGGAAGAGTTCGCCCCATGCGCGGTCTGCGCGCGGGTACCGCTGATCGGCGAGGAGGTCACCGTGATCGCGGGCGGCGAATCCGAATCGCTCGTCTGCGACCTCTGCCTGCGCAAGCCCCGTGCGATCGCCTTGGGCGAGCCGCTGCGCCGCGACCGGGTCCGCAGCGCCGCCGGCGCCGAATCTGTCCAGCGCATCTTCCCGCACCCCGTCGAGCCGGGCGAGAGCAGGATCGAACAGCCGGCGACGGCGGGTTTTCTCCGCTAATTGCTGGACAACGTGTCCAAATCATCACGTTCTTCGAGGCCATTCCGGCGCAGCGCCGCTAGGATCGATCTGCGCTTGAAAGGAGCGGGTTCTTGATCAGCGCGGCACCAAAGGTTCACGAAACTGGCGCAGCGCCGGGGCTGGGGACCTTTTCCTGCGTCCATTGCGGGTCCCAGGTATCTCTGGAGGCACTGGACGAGCTCCCCGAGTGCCCGCGCTGCGGTGAATCCGAGTTTCGCCGCTCCTCGATGTTCGACCAGCCGTCAGAGCAGGGCTTCGGGCACACGGTCGAGTTCGACGCTCCGCAGCCCGCCGACAGCGGCGGCGAGTGGCTCGACGAGGTTCGCCAGCAGCTCGGCGAGCCGGGGATGTACCTCGCCTACCGCGACGAGACCCCGATCGTGATCGAGCTGGAGCCGGGCTGGAACCGGATCGGCCGCAGCGCCACCGCCGACGTACGCCTCGACGACCCGACCGTCTCGCGCCGGCACGCGCAGCTCGTATGGGAGCCCGGGGAGTCGCTACGGGTCCTCGACGATCGAAGCCTGAACGGGATCTTCCTCAACGGCGAGTTGGTCGAATGGGCCGGCCTCGAGGACGGCGACGAGCTGGCGATCGGCCGCTACCGGCTCTTCCTGCTCGAAGCCTGACCCTCCCGGAGCCGGAATCTTCCGCCTATCGCGGCCCTAGCATGGCCGGGTCCGCGACCTCCAGTTCACCCTGCGCACGTGGCAGACGACTCCGAACGAGATCCCGAGGGCAGAGGGCCGGAGGGCGCCAACGTCCTGCCCGGCGAATGGCGCCACCGCCTACATGAGGAGCTGGCGCAGGTTCAACGGGGCATGGAGGAATCCCTCGCCGCCGAGCAGGCCCGCGAGGCCGAGGCGTGGGCAACGCGGCTGGGGCATGTAGAGCGCGACCTGCGCCAGCGCCTCGAAGAGCTGTTCGGCGACCTGCGGACCGAGGTCCGGGAGCGGGTCGAAAAGCTGGAGACCCGTCGCAGCGACGATCTGCGCCAGGCGCGACGCCAGATCAAGAAGCGGGTCCGCAAGGCCGAGCTGCGCCTGGCCGACAAGCTCTCCCGCGCCGAAGGGTCAACCCTGGATCGGATCCGCGCCGGCGAAGAGGAAGCGCGGCGGCGCCTGCGCGCCGACACCGACGAAGCGGTCGCCCGCCTCGCCTACGCGGCTCGCCAGCAGGAGGCGGCCGATCGGGCCGCGCGGCAGACCGAGCGGCTCGCGCAGGAGACCGAGATCCGGATCACGCGCCGCGTCGATCAGGCGCTCGCAACCCTGAAAGCCGACGGCGAGAAGCAGCGCGAGGAGGCGCAGGAGCTGGCCGGCGAGGCGCAGCGAGAGCTGAACGAGGCGATCGAGCAGAGCCGGACCCTGGCCGGCGACCGGATCCGGGCCGACCTGGAGCGGATGCTCGACGATCTGCTCCACGACGTGCGCGAGATCGGCGACCGCCTCAGCGAATAGCGGGGCCGGAGCTACTCGGTCGAGATCGAGGGGTCGGCCTGGACCTTGTGCGGGACGACCATCAGGAAGTTGTCCTGCGCGGACGCGGCGAGGCCGAGCATCCGCTCCGCCTCCTGGTCCTGGCCCGTGGCGCGCAGCTCGCCCGCGTAATGGCCGAGCAGATCTTGGATGTCGAGCATTCCCTCGGCGTCGATCTCGCTCAGCTCGACCAGCGCCCCCTCGCCGAGGCGGGCTTCGATCGCGTCGCGGTCGATCCCGAATGCGTCGACGCGCACGTAGACCCTCCCGCCGGTCATCCCGGCACACGCCCAGGGGCCGATGTCCCCGAGCACGATCGCGCGGCCCGAGGTCATGTACTCGAAGGCAAAGCCCTTGGCGTTGGCGCGATCGACGATGCAGCCGCGGCTGTCGTCGATCTCCTGCTCGGGCTCGCCTCCCAGGACCACGTCGGCGCCGGAGAGCCGGATGCAGAAGCGCGAATCGGCGGAGCCCTGGACGAAGAGCCGCCCCCGCTGAGCACCGTAGGCAAACGACTTTCCGACCGAGCCGTTGACCCGCTCCCCCTTGGCGCCGGTGCCCTTGAGGATCGACACCGTGCCGCCGAGCATCGCTTTGCCGACCCCGTCCTGGGCGCCGCCCTCGACGCGGATCGCGACGCCGTAGGCGTTGAAGGCGCCGAACCCCTGGCCGGCCACCGAGCCGCCGTTGAAGGTCAGCTCGGCGAGCACGTCGTCAGACGCCTCCGGCGCATCGCCGTAGATGCGGCCGCGCGAGATCGCACCCGACAGCTCGGCGCCGAGAACGCGGTCGTTGGCGTCGGTGGGCCGTGGGAAGTCCGAGTGCACCACCTTGCCGGAGCAGACGTCGTCGGCGAAGGAGGCAATCTGGGCGGAGGCGAGCTTGGGCTCCATGCGGATCGGCCGCGCCCGCACCAGCCCCGCCTCGGCCCGCGCCTCGACCAGCTCCTCCTCGGCGACCGGCAGGTCGATGGGCTCCAGGTCCAGGTACTCCTCCAGCGGCGTGATCAGCTCCGCCAGGTCGATCTGCTGCTGGTGTGAGGTCTGCTCGAGCAGGTCGTAGCGGCCGACCAGGTCTTGGGCGCGGTCATAGCCGAGCGAGGCGACGACCTCCTTCACCTCCTCGCCCATCGCGGCGAAGAAGCGGGCGCAGTTGGAGGCCGCGGTCTCGACCTCCTGCGGGGTGAACTTCTTCAGCCCGTGCTCCTGGGCCTGCTCGGTGGTCTCGATCTGGGTCGCGATGCCGACGTGGCAGGTGTCGAGCTGGCAGCCGCGGCAGATCGTGCAACCGAGCGAGACCATCGCCAGGGTCCCGAAGGCGACCCGGTTGGCGCCCATGCAGTGCAGCTTCACGACGTCGTGGCCGTGGCGGTAACCGCCGTCGGCCCAGATCTCGACCCGGTTGCGGATCCCGGCCTCCATCAGCGCCCGGTGCACGGCCCGGGTGCCGATGTCCGACGGCAAGCCGACGTGGCGCAGGGCGTGCTGGCGGGCGGCGCCGGTGCCGCCCTCGAAGCCCGACAAGGTGATGATGTCGGCGCCGGCCTTGGCGATTCCCAGCCCGATCGTGCCGATGTTGGGAACCACCGGTAC
Organism: uncultured Actinomycetes bacterium; assembly: GCA_963793785.1. Classification (GTDB taxonomy): domain Bacteria; phylum Actinomycetota; class Thermoleophilia; order Solirubrobacterales; family 70-9; genus CAWCBH01. The sequence goes on along the minus strand of CAWCBH010000003.1, from coordinate 597,917 downwards.
CTTGACCGAGACGCGCAGGTCGGGATTGACGGTCTTCAGCTCGTCGATCAGCTCGGCCAGGTCCTCGATCGAATAGAGGTCGTGGTTGTTGGAGGGCGAGATCAGGTCGGTTCCGGGGGAGGCGTTGCGCGCCGCCGCGACCTTCTCGGAGACCTTCTTGCCGGGCAGATGCCCGCCCTCACCGGGCTTGGCGCCCTGGCCGATCTTGATCTCGGCCACGTAGGAGGAGTTGAGCATCTCCGCCGAGACGCCGAACCGGCCCGAGGCGACCTGCTGCCCGCGCCACTTGCGGTAGCGGCCGTACATGTCCTGGATCTCCCCGCCCTCGCCGTTGATGCAGAGGATGTTGATCCGCTTACCTGCCTCCGCGTAGGCGCGGAAGGCGGGCTCGGACTGGGAACCGAAGCTCATCGAGCTGATCACGATCGGGTAGTCGTGATGGCCGACCGAAGCGTCGACGCCGGCCGGATCGACCGGCTCGCGATCGCCGTTTAAGCCCATGATGTGGCGCATCGAGATCGGGCTCTGCGCCTCGAGGTCGCGGACCTTCTGGGAGTACTCGGCGTACTCGCCGGAGCCGTTCGCGGTCGCGACGGCGGCCTTGTAGACCTTGGGGTAGAAGCGAAAGGTCTTCGCGGGCTTCGCGTCCTCCCCGTCCTCGGCGAGGATCCGCGCCCGCGCGTTGGTGTCGTCGTCGAGCTCGGCGAAGCCGACACCGCCTGTATCGGAGGCGGCGAAGGCCTGGGTCTGGAAGATCTCCGCCAGCTCCGGCTTGATCCCGATCGAGGAGAACTGGCGCGCGTAGCCGCGCACCTCGTGGATCCCGATCGTCGAGATGACCTTCTCGATTCCCTTCTTCAGCGCCGCGCAGAGGTTGGCGACGTCGGTCTCGTAATCCTCGACGCAGACGACCTCGACCATCACGTAGGGGCAGACGCCGTTGGCGCCGAGGCCGAGCGCGAGCATCACGTCGTGGACGTTGCGCAGCGCCGCCGAGCGCAGGACGATCCCGCAGCGCCGGCGCAGGTTCTCCTCCCCGGGCTCGACGCGGAACTGCTTCAGCGCCTGGTCGACGGCGGAGACCGCAAGGTGCGGATCGAGGTAGCGGCGGTCGCCCTCGCAGACGGTGCGGTCGGTGAGGACCAGCAGCTCGGCCCCGTCGCGGATCTTCTTCACCGCCTCCTGCTTGAGGCGCTCGATCGCGCCCGCGGTCGTCTCGGACTCCAGCAGCGAGGTGTCGATCGCCGCGGCGCGGCCGCGGAACTCCTCCCAGAGATCCTCGAGCAGGAAGGTCTTGTGCTCGCGAGCGATGCGGCGATAGGTCTTATCCGACAGCGGCGCCATCTCGTGGTGGCCGCCGAGGACGACTGGAAACGAGGTCTCCACGGTCGCGGTGTCGCGGTCGGCGAGGTGCAGGCTGGGCCGGCGCCCGAACACGGCCCGGGTCGAGAAGTGCTCGATCTCGCGCTCGCGATCGATCGCCGGGTTGGTCACCACCGCGACCGTCTCCTTGAAGTAGTCGGCTAGGTTCTGGCGCTCCGGCGAAAGCGCGGCCAGCGGCCCGTCGTAGCCCAGCGAGCCGATCGGCTCGGCCCCGTTGGACGCCATCTGCTGGACCAGCTTGGTGTCGTCGCGCTGCCAGCCGAAGCCGGCGAGGACCCGGTCGGAGACCTTGACCGGCTCCTCGGGGCCGGCGTCCGAGTAGCCGGGGACGTCGGTCCCCTCCAGCGGTCCGCCCGTCTCCAACGCCCGGTCATAGGGCCCCGCCTCCTCGGCGCCGGTCCGCGCCAGCCAGCGCTCGCGGACGATCCCCAGCATCTCGGCGTGGTCGTGAAGGGTCGAGCGGCGGGCCTCGCGGTCGATCTGCACCAGGACCTTCTCGCCCGGGGCGAGGGGCTTGGGCTCGGAGACCATCTCGTGCACCGAGACGACGCCCGGCTCGGAGGAAAAGACGAAGTCGGCGCCCGTCTCTACCTGCCAGAGCGGCCGCAGGCCGAGGGCGTCGGCCGAGAACACGCACTCGTCCTCGTGGCGAGCGATCAGCGCCACCGGGCCCTGCGCAAACGGGCCCATCGCCTGGCGCATGTACATGTAGAAGCGGTGCATCGGCTCGGGCAGGGAACGGATCTCGTCGACGATCGCCGGCACGACCAGCTCCATCGCCTCGGCGAGGCTGAGGCCCTCGCGCCGGATCAGCGTGTCGACGGTGCGGTTGAGGTCCTGGGAGTCCGAGCAGCCGGGCTCGATCGGGACGCCGAGCATCCGCGCTTCCTGGCGCAGCTGCTCGATCGTGTTGATCTCGCCGTTGTGGCCGAGGACCGAGAAAGGCTGCACGCGCTTGAAGGACGGCCAGGTGTTGGTCGAGTAGCGGTTGTGGCCGAAGCAGCCGATCGTCTCCGCCCGCTCGTCGTGAAGGTCGGGGTAGTAGGTGCCGAGGATCTTCGGCGCCCCCATCACCTTGTAGACGCAGGTCGTGGCCGAGAAGGAGGGGACGTGCAGGCCGAGGCTGCGCTCGAGCTCGATCAGCAGGTCGAACAGGACCCGGTCGCGCTGCGGGGCGTCGGCAACCAGGCCGGCGACCTGCCAGAAGTGCGGTTCCTCCTCCCGCGCGGTGGGGCCCAGAGCCTGCGAGTCGACCTCGCCGACGCGTTCGGCGAGGATCCGAAAGCCTCCGTGCCCGAGCAGCTCGCGGGCATCGTGGCGCACCTTCTCCAGGTCCTGCGAGCGCTCGATGAAGACATGGGCGACCGCGAAGGCGGGGTCCAGGGTCAGCGAGGGGTCGTGGCCGCCGGCGCGGACCTCCTCGGCCCAGATCCGGCGCGGGATGTCGAGCAGCAGGCCGCAGCCGTCCCCCTCGCCGTCGACGTTGCCGGCCCGGTGGAGCATCTTCTGCAGCGAGGCGATCGCCAGCTCGATCGGCTCGTGGCTGGGCGTCGCGTCCTTGCGCACCGAGGCGTAGATCGCGCAGGCGTCCTTGTCCTCGACGCTGGGCGGCGACACGCGGGGTCGCCAGGGAAGCTCGGGCGAGTAGCGGACGGGACGCTCCCGCTGCCTTGACTGGGTATCGCTCATCTGACCTCCCGATTTCCGCACCTTCTTCGAGCGGGCGCGCGAGGGGGTTTGCAAGCTGCGAGGCGGCAGTTTACCGGCTGCGGCGGCGCCGGCGCGCAGATCCGACAGCAACAGGAGGGACGAAAACTGCGGCTGGGTAAGGGGGCGGATCAGGGGCTTTGGTCGATTGGGCACCGTATGGGTGCCCCAAATAAGAATGCGGCGGAGATCTGCGCGGAGATCGCTGCGCAGTCGCATGGTGTCGTCAGCCGTACCCAGCTACTTTCCGCCGGCCTCACCCGGCGGCAGATAGCGGGACGACTCGGAAACGGCTTCTTGATCAGGGTCCACCCTGGCGTTTACCGAGTCGGCCACGCGGCGCCGAGCCTTCTCGCCTCCTACCTTGCTGCTGTTCGAGCCTGCGGCGACGCAGCGGTCCTCAGCGGGCTGGCCGCCGGGCATCTCTGGGAGCTCGTCAGGGGATCGCCGCCTCCCCCGGAGGTCAGCGCCCCTACCCGGCGCCGGATTGCCGGCGTGGCATGCCGACACCGGGTCCTCGAGCGGCAGGACAAGGCCCGCCGGCGCGGCATCCCTATCACTACGGTGCCTCTCACCCTGGTCGACCTCGCCGCCCCCCTTACCCAGCCTCGTCTCGCCCGCGCCTTCCACCAGGCATCGGTCCTCTTCCGCACCACGCCGGCCGAGATCTTGGCAACCCTCGCCCGCCGGCCGAACTCTCCCGGCGCCGCGAAGCTCCAGACCGTTTTGCATGGCGGCGAGCGAGTCACCCTCTCCGAGCTCGAGTCCCGCTTCCTCACCCTCTTACGCGCCAACGACCTGCCACTCCCGGCCACCAATACCCGCTTCGGCCGCCGCCGCCTCGATTGCCATTGGCCGGACCGGCGACTGGTGGTCGAGCTCGACTCGTATCGCTTCCATGGCTCTCGACACGCCTGGGAGGAGGACCGGCGCCGCGAGCGCCTGGTGCGGGCCCGCGGTGACGAGTTCCGCCGCTACACCTGGGATGACGTTTTCGAGGCCCCGGCGCTGATGCTGCGGGAGCTTCGGGTCCTCTTGCAGGACAGCGCCGGTTAGGCTGCCGCGCGATGGCGACGACGATCGCGGTGCTGTCCCAGAAGGGCGGCACCGGAAAGACGACGATGGCCCGCTCGCTCGCGGACGTGTTCGGACGCGTCGGGCTGGAGACGCTCGCCGTCGACGCCGACCCGCAGGGGAACCTCTCCGACTATTTCGACGTCGACCCCGCCGCCCAACCGACGCTCGGCGAGGTGCTGATGGGCCAGGCGCGCGCCGTCGACGCGATACACGGCCAGGTGATCCCCGCCAACCTCGGTCTCGCCGAGGCGGAGCTGATGCTGTCCGGAAAGATGGGGCGGGAGCTGACGCTGCGCAACGCGCTGCGCGAAGCCAAGCGCCGCTACGACGTGATCCTCATCGATTGCCCGCCGACGCTCGGGCTGCTGACCGTCAACGCCCTCTGCGCCGCCGACCGGGCGCTGCTGTCCACCGAGGCCGAGTACTTCTCGCTGCAGGGGGTCGAGCAGGCGCTGGAGGTGATCGAGCTGGCGCGGGAGAACCTCAACCCCGAGCTGGAGATCCTCGGAATCGTCCTCAACATCGCCAACATGCGCACCAAGCACGCCCGCCAGACCCTGGAGACCCTGCGCGAGCACTTCGGCGCCGCGGTTTTCGAGACCGTCGTCCGGCGCTCGATCGCCTACGCCGAGTCGGCCGAGCGGGCGGTGCCGATCCTCGACTATCGCCCCGACCGCGGCGTCGACTACCTGCGCCTGGCCGACGAGGTGTTCAGGCGGCTGGAGATGCCGCAGCCCCAGGCGGAGGTCGAGCGCCTGGCCGCCGAGCTGGCGCCGGCCTAGTCGCCGAGATAATTGCGGCGCCTTCGGCGCCTGACCTGCCTGTGCCGGCGCTGACCGCGCCGGCCCAAAGTCTTAGCCCCAGCCCATCGGCTCGTAGCCGCTGGAGCGCGGCGCGGAGACGATCAGGACGCGGGCCGCTGCCTCGCCGTCGTTGCGGATCTGTCGCCGCACCGCCGGGGAGACGCGCACGAACGTCCCCTGCGGAGCCTCCTGCTCGACCCCGTCGATGACCGCTGTCGCATCGCCCTCGAGGACGATGAAGACCTCCTCGTGGTCGCGGTCGTCCTCGGTGTGCTCGGGGATCCCGCCCCCGGGCCCGATGTCGACGATGTTCATCCCGAAGGCGCTGACGTCGAGCGACTTGCGGGCCAGCCTCCAGGTGCATTCCCCCGACCCGTCCATCCGCTCGAAGTCGTTCAGGTTCAGGACCGAGTAGCCGTCGCCATCCATCTCCGTCTCCTCTCGTCGGCCTGCAGCGTGAGAGGATTATCGCCCGTGGCCGAATCCGACGCCGGCGACCTCACGCAGTTGATCGAGCGCTACAACCAGGCCTGGAACGATCACGACCTCGATGCGATCGTCGCCATGCACGCGCCCGACATGGTCTTCGACAACCACACTGCCGGCGAGTCCGCCAGCGGCGATGAGGTGCGCGAGCACATCGGCGCGATCTTTGCGACCTGGCCCGACATCGCTTTCGCGACCCGCCGTCTCTACGTCCGCGAGGACCTGGTGGTCCAGGAATGGACGGCCAGCGCGACCCACGCGGAGACGATGCGCCGCGGCGACCTCGTGGCGGAGCCGACCGGCAAGACCGTGCGCTGGGACGGCCTCGACGTGATCCCGTTCGAGGACGGCCTCGTCAAGCGCAAGGACGTCTACTCCGACAGCGTCTCGATCCTGCGCCAGGTCGGCCTGCTGGACTGAGCCGGCCGCCCACGGATCCTCATAGCTCCGGCACGTCCATCCCGTGCGGCGTGAAGGGCAGCCGGCGGACCTCGGCCCAGCCGTCGCAGCGCTGCTCCAGCGCCCCGCTGACCCTGCCGGCGTCCTGCCAGGTCGTCCAGGCCAGCAAGCCCGGGCCGGCCCCGGAGATCGTCGCCCCGAGCGCACCGAAGTCGGCCGCCGCCTCGACGATCTCCATCGAGCGCGGGTAGAGGTCGCGCCGGCGCGGCTGGTGAACCCGATCGACCAACCCGCGCGAGACCAGCGCCAGGTCGGCGCGCTGCAACCCCAGCACCAGCAGCGACGCCGCGCCCAGGTTGGCGATCGCGTCGGCGATCGGCAGCTGCTCGGGAATCGCCGCCCGGGCCCGCTCCGTCGAGACCTCTTCGGCGGGGATCACCGCCACCGCCTCCAGGCCCTCCGGCGGATCGAAGCGAACCGCGGCGGGGACGCCGTCGTCGCTGCCGCAGATCACGAAGCCGCCGTGGATCGCCGCGGCGACGTTGTCGGGGTGGCCCTCCAGCTCCGCCGCCCGGGCCAGCATCTGCGCCGGCGAGAGCGCCAGCTCGAAGAGGTGATCCGCGGCGGCCAGCCCGGCGACGATCGCAGCGGCGCTGGATCCGAACCCGCGGGCGAGCGGGATCTCGCTGCGGATCCGGAACGTGAAGCCGTCGGCCGGTTGCAGGCTTTCGAATGCCCGCACGACGAGGTTGTCGCGGTCCTCGGAGACCGCCAGGCCGCCGGTGTCGACCGAGAACTCCCCGGTCTCCTCCACCTCCAGCTCCAGGTGCAGCGCCAGCGCCGCCGCCAGGACGTCGTAGCCGGGCCCCAGGTTGGCCGAGGAGGCGGGAACGCGGACAAGCCGGCGGCGGCTGGTCAACTCATCTCCACTTGATCCCGCAGCCGACCGGATCGGTCTCGGGGCGCTCGACCTCGCGACCGTCGAGAACGGCGTCGATCGCCTCCCGAGCCCAGTCCGCGCCCTGGTCGGGATCGTCGTAGTCGGCGTCGGGAGCGCCGCGGTAGCGCAGCTTCAGGTCGGCGTCGAAGACGAATACGTCCGGCGTCTTGGCAGCGCCGAAGGCGCGGGCGACCTCCTGGGTCTCGTCGTGGAGGTAGGGATGCGGCCACGGGCCCTCGCGCCCGACCCGCTCCTGCATCGCCGCATAGGAGTCGGCCGGGTAGCGCTCGGCGTCGTTGGAGTTGACGGCCAGGAAGCGGACACCGCGCTCGCCGTAGTCCCGGGCGACCGCGAGCAGCCGCTCGTGCCAGGCCAGGGCGTAGGGACAGTGGTTGCAGGTCCAGTAGACGACTGTCGCCGCCTGCCCCCTCCGAGCTCGCGCCGAAGTCGTGCGTCTCGCCGCCGGTGTCGGGCAGCGAGAACGGCGGCGCCGAATCGCCAATCGAGATGCCTTCGCTCATGTCCTCATCGTCTCCTCCGCAGCGCCTCCCGCACGTCGGCTCGATCCGGCAGCGGCGAGACGCGGCCGTCGCGGCGTCGGTAGACGCGGCAGGTTAGGCCGATCGGCTGCTCGGGGCCGGGCGGCTGGATGTCCGTCGCCGTCGACCCTGATCGTCGGCGAGCCCGGAAACCGGTGCCGGAACGCATCCTCTTCGGTCTCCAGCTCGATCACCTCGAGGCGCTCCGGGTGCGATCCCGGCCGCCTCCATCTCCTCGCGCAGGTCTCGCAGCGCCCGCTCCCAGGAGGGGCACTCTCTCCACCAAAGGAACTCGACGGCCGGGCCCAAGGCGCTAGTCGAACACCGCCCGCTCGACCTCCGCCAGCTCGTTCGCGCAGTTGACCACCGCCGGCGCCTTGCCGAGCGCCGTGTCGGGGTCCTTGAGCCCATGACCGGTGAGGACGCAGACGAGGGTCTGCGGCGGCGAGCCGCCGTCGGGCGCCGGCAGGCCGTGGGCGAGGATGCCGGCCACCGAGGCGGCGGAGGCCGGCTCGCAGAAGACGCCCTCGTTGGCGGCCAGCCAGCGGTAGGCGTCGAGGATCTGCTCGTCGGAGACGGCGGCGACGCGTCCGCGCGAGGCGGTGAAGGCGTCCATCGCCTCCTCCCAGCGAGCCGGGTTGCCGATCCGGATCGCCGAGGCGACCGTCTCCGGGTTCTGCACCGGCTTCCCTTCGACCAGCGGCGCCGCTCCCTCGGCCTGGAACCCGAACAGGACCGGCGCCGTCCCGCGCTCGACGAACCCGCGCCAGTAGGCGGTCACGTTGCCGGCGTTGCCGACCGGTATCGCCAGCGCCTGCGGCGCCTCGCCGAGCTCGTCGAGCAGCTCGAAGGCAGCCGTCTTCTGGCCTTCGATCCGGTAGGGATTGACCGAGTTGACCAGCTCGATCGGGTGGCGGTCGGCCAGCTCGCGCACGATCCGCAGCGCGTCGTCGAAGTTGCCCCGCAGGGCGATCACCCGGGCCCCGTGCATCAGCGCCTGCGCCAGCTTGCCGATCGCGATCTTGCCCTCCGGCACGATCACCGCGCCGCGCATGCCCGCCCGCGCCGCGTAGGCGGCGGCGCTGGCGGCGGTGTTGCCGGTGATGGCGCAGATCACCGCCTCGTCCCCCCTCCCCTTGGCCCGCGACACCGCCAGCGTCATCCCCCGGTCCTTGAAGCTTCCGGTCGGGTTGACCCCCTCCAGCTTCAGCCAGACATCGGCGCCGACCCGCTCCGAAAGGCGCGGCGCCGCGACCAGCGGCGTCGACCCCTCGTTCAGGCTCACGATCGGGTCCCCGTCCTCGAGCGGCAGCCGGTCCCGGTAGCGCTCGATCAACGGGACGGTCAACACGAACTCCTCCTCGATCACCCGGATCGAGCGGGGCGCGGAGCGCATGAAGTCGAGGCCCGCGATCTCCTCCACCGCAGCCCCGAAGGCCGCCTCCCGGCACTCGTGCATGACCATCACCAGCCGCGCGTCGTCGCCGATCCCGCGCTGGACGACGCTCTTGACCGAGATCCCGTTGCGGCCCAGCACCTCGGCGACCTGGGCCAGGACCCCGGGCCGGTCGGCGACCTCGAGGTGCAGGTAGAAGGAGGAGCTGACGTCGGTGACGATCGGCAGCTCGGTTCGGGTCTCGTGCACGGGTGCCTCGCCGGAGAGGATCGAAACCACGTCGCCCAGCACCGCCGAGGCGGTCTGGATGCCGCCGGCCCCGGGGCCCGACATCGTCACCTCGGTGATCGCGGGGGCCTCGACCATCACCGCGTTGAACGGGCCCTCGACCGGGGCCAGCGGGTGGCCGGGGTAGAGGAAGCAGGGGAAGACGCGCACGCTGATGCCGTCCTCGAGCCGCTCGGCGACACCGAGCAGCTTCAGCGACAGCCCCAGCTCCTTGGCGTAGGCGAGGTCGTCGGGCGCCACCCGCTCGATGCCCTCGTAGGAGACTGCGTCGAGCGTCACCGGCGTGTGGAACGCGAGCCGGGCGAGGATCGCCATCTTCGCGGCCGCATCGGCTCCGTTGACGTCCTCGGTCGGGTCGGCCTCGGCATAGCCCAGGTCCTGCGCGCGCTGCAGCGTCTCCGCGTAGGCGGCGCCGGTCGCCGCCATCTCGCTGAGGATGAAGTTGGTGGTGCCGTTGACGATCCCGAACACCTTGCTCACGTCGGTGACCCCGAAGCTCTCCTGGATCACGCGGATGATCGGGATCACCCCCGCGACGGCCGCCTCGAAGCGCATCTGCACCCCGGCCGCGCGGGCGGCGTCGAGCAGCTCGTCGCCGAACTGCGCCAGCAGCTGCTTGTTCGCGGTCACCACCGGCTTGCCGGCCCGCAGCGCCGCGAGAACGTGGTCGCGGGCCGGGTCGGTCCCCCCCATCAGCTCGACGATCATGTCCGAGGAGGAGAGGATCGCCTCGAAGTCGCCCTCGCTGCGGGTCAGGACTCCGCTGACCTCCGGCCGCCTGCCGGTCGCCGCCTCGACCGTCGCCGAACGCTCCTGCACGAGCTCCGCGAAGGCGGCGCCGACCGTGCCGCGGCCCAGCAGCCCGATGCGGACGGCGCTGCTACTCATCGCGCGAGGTCAGGTCGGCGAAGGTCTCCCGCCGCACGACGATTCGGGCGTCGCCGCCGCGGCAGAAGACCACCGGCGGCCGCAGGACGCCGTTGTAGTTGCTCGCCATCGCGTGCCCGTAGGCCCCGGTCGCGGGGGTGACGAGGACGTCGCCGACAGCCGGCGCGGCAAGCTGCGCGTCGCGGACGAGGATGTCGCCGGACTCGCAGTGCATGCCGGCAATCGTGACCGCCGAATCGGGCGCGGCGTCGGCGCGGTCGGCGACGATCGCCTCGTAGCGGGCCCCGTAGAGCATCGGCCGCAGGTTGTCCGACATGCCGCCGTCGACGGCGATGTAGGTGCGAACGCCGGGAATCTCCTTCACGGTGCCGACGGTGTAGGCGGTGACCCCGGCGTTTCCGACCAGCGACCGGCCCGGCTCGATCAGCACCCGCGGCGCCGAGGCGAAGACCTCCTCCACCCCTCGCACCTTGACCTCGGCGTAGGCGGAGATCGACGGCGGGCTGTCCTCGGCGGTGTAGGCGATGCCCAGCCCGCCGCCGACGTTGACCAGCTCACACCACTCGCCGGCCAGCTCGCCGAGGGCGCGGATCGCCAGCTTGTAGGGCTCCAGCTCGAAGATCTGCGAGCCGAGGTGCGCGTGCAGCCCCACCAGCTCGAGCTTCTCGGAGGCCAGCACCCGCTCGATCGCCTGCGCGGCGAGTCCGTCCTCGAGCCCGAACCCGAACTTCGAGTCCAGCTGCCCGGTGCTGACGTAGTCGTGGGTGGAGGGGCTGACCCCGGGGGTGACGCGGATCAGGACCCGCCGTCGCTGCTCCAGCAATCGCTCGCAGCGCTCGATCTCGTCGAAGGAGTCGAGGATCAGGTGCCCGACACCGGCCCGGGCCGCGAAGCGAATCTCGTCGTCGGTCTTGTTGTTGCCGTGCATGTGGATCCGAGCCGGGTCGAAGCCGGCGGCCAGCGCCAGGTGCAGCTCGCCGCCGGAGGCGACGTCCACCGACAGGCCCTCCTCGCGAAAGAGCCGGTAGGCCGCGCTGCAGGGAAAGGCCTTGCTCGCGTAGAGGACCTCGAAGCGATCGGTCAGCTCGGCGAAGGCGCCGAGATAGGCGCGGGCCCGGTCGCGCATGTCGTCCTCGGCATAGATGTAGGCGGGGGTGCCGAACTCGGCCGCCAGGTCGACGACGTCGCAGCCCCCGACCTCGAGGTGGCCGCGGTCGTTGACCCGGCTGCCGTGCGGATAGACCGCGGACCCGGCGACCGGGTCCGAGCCGGGGATCGTCTCTGCGTTACCGGCGCTCATGGATCGGGGATTGTGACGCCTGGGGGCGCCGGTGCGGCAGGATCTCCGCCATGAGGCTTCCGCCCCCCAGGGCCGCCACCCGCCGCGGCAGCCACGGCGGGCTCGCCTACGAGCTCTGGCTGCCGGAGTCCGATCCTCCCTGGCTGGGGATCGTCGTCGTCCACGGGGCCGGCTCGCGGAAGGAGAACCACGTCGACTTCGCCCGCCTCGCCAGCGGCATGGGCTGGGCGGCGGTCGCCTACGACCAGCGCGGCCACGGCGCCTCCGAGGGCGAGATGTCCCCGGCGGCGATCGCAGACGCGGCCCGCTTCGCCCGGCTGCTCGGCGAGGTCGAAGGGGTCGACGCCGGCCGCGTCTGCGTGCGGGGGTCGAGCATGGGCGGCTTCGTGGCCGTTCACGCGGCGGCGGTCGAGGATTCGATCCGCGGCGTGATCGCGATCTGCCCGGCCGGGGAGCGGATGCTGCTCGACGGGCTGCGGCGGGGAAGCCTCGAGATGCGCGCCGACGAGCGGGCGCTCGGGGCCTGGCTCGAGGAGCACGACCTGCGCGAGGCGGTCGCGCTGGTCGGCCCCGAAGCCGCTGATCATCCTCCACGCCCGCGGCGACGATCAGGTTCCGGTCAGCTGGTCCGAGGAGCTCTACGAGCGAGCCGGCGAGCCACGCAAGCTGGTCGTGATCGGCGGCGGGCACCACCGCTCCGTCCAGCACGATCCCGAGCTGGGGGCGGTGGCGCTGCGCTGGCTGGAGCGCTCCCTGCGTCCTTGAGGCCGGGCGCTACGCCGTCGCCGGCTGCGGCTCGCCGCTCGCCGGACGGGAACCGGGAGCGACCGCGCCGTTGGAGGCGCCTGCTGCGTTGATCGCCTCCGCCGCGACCTCGACCCCGAGCAAGAGCTGCTCCCGGTAGCGGCGCGCCTGCATCCTCGAGATCACCAGCCGCTGGATCTCGGCCGTGCCCTCGAACAGCTGGTAGATCTTGGCGTCGCGGAAGAACTTCTCCAGCGGGCACTCGACGCTCCAGGCGAAGGGGCCGACAAGGTCCATCAGCTGCGTCGTCGCCCACATCGTCACGTCGCCGGCCTTCAGCTTCGACATCGAGCCCTGGCCGCCGGTCATCGGCACCCCGTTGCGCCCCATCCAGGCAGCTCGCTGGACCAACAGCCGTGCCGCCTCGATCTCGGTCGCGACGTCGGCGAGGACCTGCTGGACCCGCTGCGTCTCCAGCAGCCCGACGCCGTTCTCGGAGCGGCCGTCGAGGTATTCGAGCGTCCATTCATAGGCGGCCTGGGCGATCCCCAGCGCCGAGGCGCCGACCAAGGGCCGGGTCACCTCGAAGGTCGCCAGCGCATCGGCGGAGCGGGACTTCTGGCCCGATCGCGCCCGCTCCAGCTTGCGCTCCAGCTTCTCGGGGCCCCCGAGCAGGTTCTCCATCGGGACCCGGCAGTCCTCGAGCACGATCTCGGCCGTGTGCGAGGCGCGAATCCCGAGCTTGGTCTCCTTCTTGCCCTGGCTGAGGCCGGGCGTCCCCTTGGCGACGATGAACGAGGCCTGGCCGCGAGTACCCAGGGCCGGGTCGACCGCGGCGACGACGACATGCACGTCGGCGATGCCGCCGTTGGTGATGAAGACCTTGGTGCCGTCGAGAATCCAGTCGTCGCCGTCGCGCTTGGCGGTCGTCTTCAGGCTCTTCACGTCGGAGCCCGCCTGCGGCTCGGTGACGGCGTAGGCGCCGAGCTTGATCTCCTCGCCGAGGCCGAAGCATTCCGGGACCCAGCGGGCGATCTGCTCGGGGGTTCCCGAGGAGGCGATCCCGGCCGCTGCCAGCGAGGAGCCCGAGAGCGCCAGAGCAATCCCGGCGCATCCCCAGTGCATCTCCTCGGCGTAGATCACCGACATCTGGCCGTCGGCGTCGCCGGCCATCCGCTGCAGGTGCTCGAGCCCCTGGAGGCCTTCCCGCCGGGCCTGCTGGAGGACCTCCCAGGGGGTGCTCTCCTCGGCATCATGGCGGCGGGCGGCGGGCCGGATCACCTCGCGAGCGAATCTGCGGCAGTGGTCCTTGAACTCCTGCTGCTCCTCGGTAAGTGCGAAGTCCATGCGCTCCCTTTCTTGCCCGGTCCCGAGGGACGTTCCGAAGACCACAAAACCGATTGACTGGTCAATCAGCCAGTCCCGGAAAGAGTATCCGACGCTGCCGTCGGAGGGGCTGCATCGGTCCCGCCAGCGCGCCGGGATCGTGCGTGGACTAGCGTTGCGCGCAGTGGCTCGGCTCCCACGCATCCGCCGTCCCAGGCGCCAGCGGGCGATCAACGCCGAAAGCGAGGGCTCGCCGGGCCCCCCCGCGCCGGCGAAGCCGGCCCGTCGGCGACGGGTGAAGGTGGCCGTGGCGACGGCGGTGGTGGCTGGCGCCGGATTGCTCGCCGCCTTCGCGGTCGTAGGCTCGGACACCGATTCCGACGACGACGTTCGCGGGCCGGCGCCGACGATCCAGAGCTCCGCGGACGGCCCCGACGAGCCCGCCGCCGACGCCGCTGCCGAGCTCGGATTTCCGGGCTTCGCGACCAAGAACACGACCCGGGTCGGGGGCGTCGACCCCGTCGCCGACGCAGCCGGAGTGGCGTTGGCCACCTTCCCCTCGACGGGCGGCAGCGAGCCACCCCAGGCCGTGGCGATGGTCGGCGAGCAGGACTGGCCCGCCGGTGTCGCTGCCGCGGTGCTGATGGCCGAGCCGCTGCGAATCCCAACCTTGATCTCGACCAGCGACGAGATCCCCGAAGACACCCAGAGCGCGCTTTCGGCGCTCGACCCGAGCGGCGGCGCCGACACCGACGGTGCACGGGTGTTCGCTTTCGGAGACGTCGAGGCGCCCGACCCGGCGAGCGAGGTGAAGCGGATCGCAGCCTCGAAGCCGGCCGCCGTCGCCGCGGCGATCCAACGCCTGCGATCGAATCTGATCGGAGCCGACCCCGAGCACGTCGTGATCGCACCCCAGGGCCAGCCGGAGTTCGCGATGCCGGCCGCCGCCTGGGCGGCCCGCTCCGGTGATCCGGTCCTGTTCGCCGCCAAGGAGTCGGTGCCGAAGCCGACCGCCGAGGCGCTGAAGCGGCTCGACAAAGTGCCGGTCTACGTGCTCGGGCCCTCCTCGGCGATCTCCTCGGACGTGGTCAGGCAGATCGACCGCCTCGCCGGCAGGGTCCGGCGGATCTCGGGCGAGGACCCGATCACCAACGCGATCGAGTTCGCCCGCTACGCGGATGGCGACTTCGGCTGGAACATCAACGATCCCGGGCACGGCTTCGTGATCGCCCGCAGCGACCGCCCCCTCGACGCCGCCGCCGCCGCGCCGCTCTCGGGCAGCGGGACCTGGGGCCCGCTGTTGCTGACCGACGCGGCCGAGGCGCTCCCGGGAGCGCTGCGCGGCTACCTCCTCGACCTCAAGCCGGGCTATCGCAGCGACCCCACCCGGGCCTTCTACAACCACGTCTGGCTGATCGGAGACCAGGAGGCGATCGGGGTCAGCCAGCAGGCGACGATCGACGACCTGGCGGAGCTGGCCAAAATCGGCGAGCCTGAGCAGGAGCCACGGGAGCAAGACCAGGAAGATGAGCGAGGCTGAGCGACCGGACCTGCTCGCCGCCGAGCACGAGGTCACGGTCGAGGACGTGCGGGCGCTGAGCGGCGCCGTCACCCCGCACTTCGCCCTGCAGGTGCGCAACCGGATCCGGCGGCTGATCGAGCCGCTGCCGCCGGAGCACCCCGCCCGCGTAGCCGGAGAGCGAAAGGTCGTCGAGCTGGAGGATCTGGCACGACACAGCGGCGAGCCCCGTGGCAGCTGAGAGCGCCCTGGAGCGGGCGCTGCCGCTGTTCAGCGCCGCGGCCCGCGACAAGGCGCGCGAGCTCGACTCCGGCTCTTCCTATCTCGACCTCCTCGACGCCGACCTGGAGTCCACCGGCACGACCCAGGACCTGATGACCAGCGGCGTGGTCCCGAAGGTCTACGAGCGATGGTGGCGCCCGGCACTGGGACGGGTCGCGAAGGGGTTCACCGGTCCCAGCATGGGTGAGGAGATCCGCATTGCCCGCCTGCTCCTGGGCCTGCGCCCGGGCGACGGCGTGCTGGACGTCGCCTGCGGACCCGGCAATTTCTCCCGCGCCTTCGCAAAGGCGGTCGGCGACTCAGGCCTCGTCGTCGGGGTCGACGCCTCGCAGACGATGCTCGAACGCGGCGCCGCGGACCTGCGCCGGTCGCGGCTCGAGAACCTGATCCTGGTCCGTGGCAGTGCCCTGGAGCTGCCCTTCGTCGACGACAGCTTCGACGGCGTCTGCTGCTTCGCCGCCCTGCACCTGTTCGAGGACCCGTTCGACGGGCTCGACGAGATGGCCCGTGTCCTGACTCCCGGCGGCCGAATGGCGCTGATGACCTCGGTGCAGCGCCAGCTCGGGCCGCGCGGACCGCTGAAGCCGCTGACCGAGCGTCTCAGCGGCATGCGCGTGTTCGGCCAGCAGGAGATCGTCGACGCGCTCGCACAGCGCGGCTTCGTCGAGGTCCACCAGCGCCTCAGCGGGCTGGTCCAGTTCGTCGGCGCCAGGCTGGAGGGGCCATGAAGGCGCTGGCGCCCGGCGTCTGGCGGCTGGCCGAGATTCCGCGGCCGACGATCAACGTCTACGTCGCGGAGGATGTCCTCATCGATGCCGGCCGCACCTGGGACCGGCGCCGGATCCTCAAGCAGACCCGCGATCGCGACCTGTCCCTGCTGGCGCTGACCCATGTCCACCCCGACCACCAAGGGGCTGCGAAGGCGGTCTGCGAGGGGCGTGGGATCCCGCTCGCCTGCCACGCCGACGACGTCGAGGCGATGGAAGGCCGGCGAGCGGTCCAGGAGGCCGCCGCCGACAACCCCCTCAACCGCTTGATCGCGAAGCTCTGGCAGGGCCCGCCGCACAAGGTCGACCGGGTCCTCCGGGAGGGCGACGAGGTTGCCGGCTTTCGCGTCGTCCACGCCCCCGGGCACGCCCGCGGCGAGGTGATCTTCTTCCGCGACTCCGACCGGGTCGCGATCTGCGGCGACGTGCTGCGCAACATGAGCTACGCGACGACGCTGCCGGGCCTGCGCGAGCCGCCGCGGATCTTCACCTACGACCCGGCCGAGAACCGCCGCTCGATCCGCAAGCTCGCCGGCCTGAACCCGAGCCTGATCCTGCCCGGGCACGGGCCCGAGGTGGCCGACATGGCGAAGTTCGAGGAGTTCGTGGCGAAGTTGCCGCGGGACTGAAACAGCAGCTGGGTAAGGGCGGCGGGGTCGCAATCCCCGCCTGTGGTCGATTAGGCACCGCTATGAGTGCTTAATCGACCACAGCGGACTGCTGCCGGTCGCCCGCTGGCTCTCCTACGTGCTTGCTGTTCGAGCAGCCCGGGCCGCTACACCACCGGGCCGAAGGCCTCGATCAGCCGGTTCTGGTACTCGGAGAGCTCCTGCGGCGAGATGAAGTAGGTCGGCGGGGTGAGGAAGACCCCGTCGGCGCGCTCGGCTGTCGCCTCGACCCGCTCGGTGACCTTGTCCAGCGGCCCGGCCGCGCAGTAGGCGTCCACCATCTCGTCGCTGATCGCTGCCGGGACGGCGGCCAGGTCGCCGCGCCGGAAGGCATCGCCGGCCTCGGCGGCGTTTGCCTCGAAGCCATGCAGCTCCCAGAGCGGCATGTAGGTCCGCACCGTGGCGTAGAAGGCGATCGTCCGCCGCGCCATCTCGTAGGCCTGCGCCTCGTCGTCGTCGATCGCGCAGCAGACGGTCGGCAGGTAGTCGAAGTCGGAGCGGTTGCGGCCCGAGCGCCGCAGCCCGGTCTCGAAGGAGTCGACGACGACCTCGTCGATCCATCGCAGCGACTGGATCGGGTGCCCGATCAGGCCGTCGGCGACGTCGCCGGCCATCCGGCACATCCCCTCCCGCACGCCGGCGGTGTAGATCGGCACCGAGTCGCGGGCGGTCGGGTGCGGCCGCACCCAGCCCTTGATGTCGATGTCGTAGTAGGAGCCCTCGAAGCGGATCGGCTCGCCGGCGCCGGCCTGCTGCATGATCAGCCGCGTCGCCTCCACTGCTTCCCTGAGGTGCGGCGCCGGCTTTCCGTAGTCGACGTTGTGCCAGGTCTCGTTGAGGCGCTTGACACCGGAGCCGAGCCCGAGCCGGAAGCGCCCGCCCGACATCTCGTCGATGTCGAGCGCCGTGACCGCGAGGATGAACGGGCTGCGGGTGAACGCCCAGGCGATTCCGGTCGCGACGTCGATCCGTTCCGTCTTCGCGGCCAGGAAGGCAGCCTGGGTGACCGAGCTGCGAAACAGCTCCGGCGCCCACACGCACTCGACGCCGGCCGCCTCTGCTTTCAGGGTCTCCGCCTCCAGCTCGGCCACCGAGGTGCCGATCGCGGCGACCGAGATCCGCTCCAGCGCCCCCATCGGTCGAGTGCAGGCCGACCGCCTAGGCGACCGCGGCGACCTCGCCGACGTCGGCGAGCACGCTGTCGGCGACCCGCTCGCGGTGCCACTTGGCCTCGCCGAACATCGCCGCGCCGGCGGTGGCGCGCTTGAGGAAGAAGTGCAGGTCGTGCTCCCAGGTGAAGCCGATGCCGCCGTGCACCTGGATCGCGGCGTCGGCGACCCGCATCCCCGCGTCGGAGGCGTAGGCCTTCGCCATCGAGGCGGCCAGCGGCAGCGACTCCGGCTCGGCGCCGGCGGTCCAGGCCGCGTAGAGAGTCGCGGAGCGGGAGTTCTCGCACTCCAGCAGCATCTGGGCGCAGCGGTGCGAGACCGCCTGGTAGGAGCCGATCGGGCGGCCGAACTGCTGCCGCTCCTTGGCGTAGTCGACGGCCATCTCCAGGCAGCGCTGGGCGACCCCGGTCAGCTCCGCGGCCAGGGCAACGCAAACGCTGTGAAAGACCGGCATGTAGTCCTCGCGCTCGGCCGGGAGGCTGGCCTCGGAGGCGACCACCACGCCGTCGAGGCGGACCGAATAGAGCTTGCGGGTCGGATCGATCGATGCCTCGGGCTCGACGCTGACACCGTCGGCCTCGCGCTCGACGATGTGGCGGCGCCCGTCGGCCGTCGCGACCAGGAAGAAGTCCGCTGCTGCGGCGTCCATGACCAGCACCTTCTCGCCGTCGAGGACGATGCCCTCGCCCTCGGCGCGCGCCTCCATCTCGAACTCGCCGACCCTGGCCGGGGAGCCGGCGTCGAAGAGGGCCGGGGTGCCGCGGACCTTGCCCTCGGCAAGCGGCCGCAGCCAGCGCTCCTTTTGCTGCTCGGATCCGCAGGCGGCCAGGGCGAGGCCGGCGACGGTGTCCGACAGCAGCGGCGAAGGCGCCAGCGCGAAGCCGAGCTCCTCGAAGAGGACCGCGAGGTCGACGATGCCGAGCCCCTGTCCGCCCCACTCCTCCGGCAGCGCCAGCCCGGTCCAGCCGAGCTCGGCCATCTCCTCCCAGTCGGAGTCCTCGAAGCCGCGGTCGGACTCGGCCAGCTCGCGGATCCGCTCGCTGCGGTAGCGGGCGGCGAGGAAGTCCCGCGCCGTCTCCTTGATCGCGCTCTGCTCGTCGGTCAGATCGAAGTACACGGTGCCCGCTAGCGCAGCTTCGGAAGGCCGAGGACCCGCTCGGCGATGATGTTCTTGAGGATGTCGGTTGTCCCGCCCTCGATCGAGTTGGCGCGCGAGCGCAGGAAGAGGTACTGCCAGGCGCCGCCGCTGACCGCGTGCTCGGCGCCGCGGTCGAGCGCCGCGTAGGGCCCCTCGATCTCGATCGCCAGCTCGGCGATCGCCTGGTTGATGTCGGCCCACTGCCACTTGCCCAGCGATCCCTCGGGACCGGGAACCCCGCTCTCCATCGTCTTGGTGAGGCCGCGGTAGGCGTTCAGGCGCATCGTCTCGGCCTCGATGTAGAGCTGGGCGATCCGCTGCCGGTAGTGGGCGTCGTCTGCGGCGCTGCCGCCGTTGGTCTGCGTCTCGGCGGCCAGGCGGGCCAGCTGGCGAAGCGCCTTGTGGACGCCGACCACCGAGGCGAAGGCGAGCCCCGCCCGTTCGTTCATCAGCGTCGTGATCGCGACCTGCCAGCCGTTGCCGACACCCCCGATCACGTTCTCGTCCGGGATCCGCGCCTCCTCGAAGAAGAGCTCGTTGAACTCGCCCTCACCGGTGATCTGGACCAGCGGTCGCACCTCGACCCCCTCCTGCTCCATGTCGAGCAGGAAGTAGGTCAGCCCCTGATGCTTGGGGGCGTCGGGGTCGGTGCGGGCGACGAGCATGCACCACTTCGCGTACTGGGCGAACGTCGTCCAGACCTTCTGCCCGGTGACCAACCAGCCGTCGCCGTCCTTGACCGCCTTGGTCTTCAGCGAAGCGAGGTCGGACCCGGACTCGGGCTCGGAGAACCCCTGGCACCAGATCTCCTCGGCGGAGAGGATCGGCTCCAGGTAGCGCTGCTTCTGCTCTTCGGTTCCGTGGGCGATCACCACCGGGCCGCCCATCGCCAGGCCGAGGATGTTGGCCGGCGGCGGGGCGTCGGCCCTGGCCATCTCCTGGGAGAAGATCGCCTGCTCGATCAGCGTCGCGCCGCGGCCGCCGTACTCCGACGGCCAGGAGATCCCGGCCCAGCCCGCCTCGTGCAGGCGACGCTGCCAGTCGCGCCGGAAGGCGACTACCTCGTCGAGGCCGTCCGGCTCCTCACCGGGGTGGTTCTCCTCCAGCCAGGCCCGGACTTCGTCGCGGAGCTGCTCCTCGGAGGGGGATAGGGAGAGGTCCACCGGAGCGGAGCATAACCCTCAGCCGCCGCAGGCCTCGAGGCCGTAATCCCGGGCCAGGCGGTTGGCTTCGCGGAACAGGTTGTTCTCGCCGGCCGCGACCGCCGGGTCGTCGGCAAGCTCGTCGAGGCTGTCCTGCGCGGTGTCGTAGATCTCGTTGATCTGGTCGGCGTCCGCCTCCGGCGCCTCGAGCTCGCCGAGGTCGTCGAGCTGGCCCTGGATGTTGGGAATCACGGTCTCCTCGACGAAGGCGGCGATCTGCTCCTCGCTCGGCTCCTCACCCTCCTGCAGGCCCAGCTCGCCGCCGGGGCCGAAGTAGTCGTCCCCGGCCCGGTTTATCTGCCGGTCCCCGGTCGCGCAGATCTCGTCCGCCTGCGCGATGTAGTCCTGCTTGGAGACGTCGCCGGTGGGAACGCCGTCGTCGTCAGCCGCCGCAGCCCGCAAGCGCGATCGCCGCCGTCGAGGGCGCAGGCGGCCAGCGCCGCCGGAGCGATTCTGCATCCTCAGACCCGCTGGATCAGCGTTCCGGTGCCGAGACCGCCGCCGCAGCACATCGTCACCAGGCCGACCTCCTGGTCAGAGCGCTCGAGCTCGTGCAGGAGTGTCGTGATCAGCCGGGCGCCGGTGGAGCCGAGCGGGTGGCCGAGAGCGATCGCGCCGCCGTTGACGTTGACGCGCTCCATGTCCGGCTCCAGCTCGCGGCGCCAGGCGGCGACGACGGAGGCGAAGGCCTCGTTGATCTCGACCAGGTCGATGTCCGACATCTGCATCCCGTTGCGCTTCAGCAGCTTCTGGGTGGCGGGGATCGGGCCGGTCAGCATGATCACCGGGTCGACGCCGACGGTCGTCTGGTCGACGATCCGGGCCCTCGGAGTCAAGCCCAGCGCCTCGGCCTTCTCGCGCGCCATCAGCAGCACCGCCGCGGCGCCGTCGGAGATCTGCGAGGAGTTTCCGGCGGTCACCTTGCCGTCCTCCTTGAAGGCCGGCTTCAGGCTCGAGAGCTTTTCCAGCGTGGTGTCGGGGCGGATCCCCTGGTCGGCCGCGTAGGTGTCGCCGTTGACCGAGATCGGCACGATCTCGCGCTCGAAACGGCCCTCCTCGGTCGCCTTGGCGGCAAGCTGGTGCGAGCGGAGGCCGATCTCGTCGAGCTCAGAGCGGGGAATCTCCCACTTGTCGGCGATCATCTCCGCCGAGATGCCCTGCGGGACGAGGTTGTAGCGCTCCATCAGCTGCGGCGAGTAGGCCATCCCGTGCTCCTCCATGACCGAGAAGCTGTCGGCAAAGGAGATGTGGCCCATGTGCTCGACGCCACCGCCGATCGCGGTGTCGTGGACGCCCGAGGCGATCAGCGCCGCGGCGAAGTTGACCGCCTGCTGGGCTGAGCCGCACTGGCGGTCGATCGTCGTCGCCGGGGTCTCGATCGGCAGCCCGGCCTCGAGCCAGGCGTTGCGGCCGATGTTGAGGCCCTGCTCGCCGAACTGCTGCACGCAGCCGGCGACAACGTCCTCGACCTCGGAGGCCTCGATCCCGGACCGCTCGATCACCTCGCTGTAGGTCTTGGCCAGCAGGTTCGAGGGATGGGTGTCCTTGTAGTAGCCCTTCTCCTCGTGCCCGCGACCGACCGGCGTGCGCACCGCCTCGACGATGACGACTTCGCGGCCGCCGAACTTGCCGTTCTCCATCAGGGAAAGCCTCCGTTTCGCTTCAGTTGCCCGCTTGCGGGCGCTCGGTCGAGCGCATCTCAAGGTTACTTGCCTGGATTGACTGGCGGATCAGCCAGGGCGCCGGAACAGCGACGGAAGCTCCGCCGCTGCGAGCAGGCTTCCCTCGACGTCGATCCGGCCGGAGAGGAACAGCTTGCGCGCTTCGACCTGTCCGGCCGCGAAGCGCAGGAAGGAGACCGCCTCGAAGGTCACGATCGTGTCCGGCTCGCCGAGCTGGTGGCGGCTGACCCGGCAGCGCCCGCGCGCGATCAGGAGCTGGCGCCGATCGGGAGGGCTGCCGTCGGCACCGCCGACCCTGATCTCGATCAACGTCGCCTCACCCGCCTCGACCGCGGTTCGCTCGAGCCGCCGCGGCAGGATCGCAAAGATCCCCCACAGCAGCGGCCGCCGCCGCCAGCCGGCCATCAGCGCGCCCAGCTCGGCCTCCGAGCGGGCCCGCACGTAACGGGCGAAGGCCTGCGCCAGCCGATCGGACACCGGCCGAGCCTACGCGGAGCGGCTCGCGATGACGGCGGTGCCGCAACTGATAGGAACCCCTGCGGGTGAGCGACTCGGAGGGCTATAAGCGAGCGGCCGTGGCGGGAAGCGGCACGATCGCCTGCGATCTCGCCGCCACCGCCAGCGCCCTCGGGCCGACCCTGCTGCTGGCCCGCAGCGACGCCTCCGCCTGGCGCGCCGAAGAGCAGGCGACGGCGGCCTGCGCGAAGACCGAGGGCGCCGACGCGAGCCGGCTGCGAGTCACGACCGACGCCGCAGACCTGGTCGACTGCGACCTGGTCGTCGAGGCGATCAAGGAGGATCTGGAGATGAAGCTGCCGTTCCTGGAGCAGGTCGGCGCCGCGGCTCCGGACGCGGATCTCGCCACCACCACCTCCTCGCTTCAGGTCGGCGAGCTGGGCCGCCGCAGCGGCAGCGGTGAGCGCCTGTTCGGCCTCCATGTCTTCAACCCGGTGGCGAAGATGAAGCTGGTCGAGGTCTGCTTCCCGGAGCCGTTGGAGGACGGGGTGCGCCGCCGGGCGCTCGGCTGGTGCGCCTCGCTGGGAAAGACGGCCGTCGAAGTGCCCGACCAGGCCGGCTTCGTCGTCAACCGCCTGCTGTTCCCCTATCTCTTCGATGCGGTGCGGATGATGGAGAGGACCGGGATGAGCGCCGGCGAGGTGGATTCCTGCATGACCCTGGGCGCCGGTCACCCGATGGGGCCGCTGGCGCTGCTGGACTTCGTCGGCCTCGACGTCGCCGCGGCGATCGGAGACGCCCTCCATGCCGACTCCGGCGAGGCTTCTCACCGCCCGCCGCAGGCGATCGTCGAGATGGCCCGCGACGGCAAGCTCGGCCGCAAGAGCGGCGCCGGCTTCTACGAATACGACTGAGGGGGCCCTGGGACGCTGCGTCAGCCGACGGGACGGCGCCGCTTGCCGCTCAAGTCCCAGATCACGTCGGCCTCGGAGATGCCCTGGCTGCGAGCCGCGGCGGCCACTTCCTCCCACGGCAGCGCCGCCTCCGGCAGCTCGTCCCAGCGGGCCAGGTCAAGTGACTCGAGTGCCCCCTGCAAGGCCGGCCCGAGGTGCTCTTCGCTTCGCAGCAGCGCCCTCAGCACCTCCAGCTGCTTGTCGCTCAACCGCACGACCCACATCAGTTACCTCCAGTGTCGAGAGGGGTCCGGGTTGGAGGGGCAAAGTAGACATCCGGTCGGACAGGACTAGTTCGTGATGCGGAGGGCTTCGATGCGGTTCTCGCGCACCGACTCGACCCGGATCGTGTAGCCGTCGGCGGTGATCGAGTCGCCTCGCTTCGGCAGTCGCCCGAGCTCGGCGAAGACGTAGCCGCCGACCGAGTTGAAGGCGTCGGTGTCGACCGGCAGCTCGATTCCGGCGTCGGCGAGGTCCCCGAGCGAGACGTGGCCGCGCACGAACCAGTCGCCGTTGGTGAGCTGGCGAAGCGCCGCCGCCCGCGGGTCGGTCTCGTCCTCGATCTCGCCGACGACCTCCTCGAGGATGTCCTCGACGGTGACGATCCCGACCGTGCGCCCGTACTCGTCGACGACGACCGAGATCGAGGTGCGCTGGCGCTGCAGGTCCTGCAGCAGGTCGTCGAGCGGACGCGTCTCGGGGACGATCAGCGCGTCCCGCACGACCGGCTCGATCGACGCCTGCGGGCCGTCGCTCATGTAGACCCGCGCCAGGCTGTTGTTGTGGACGATGCCCTTGACGCGGTCGGGGTTCTCGTCCTCGATCACGAGCAGCCGCGTGTGCCCCGATGTGACGCAACGCCGCAGCGCCGCCTCCACGGTCTCCGACGCGTCGACGGTGACGACGGCCGGAATCGGCGTCATCACCTCCCGCGCCTGCTGCTCGTGGAGGTGGAAGACGCCCGTCAGCATCACCGCCTCGCCGGGATCGAGATGCCCGCCGGTGCGCGAGCTGTCGATGATCTGCTTCAGGTCCTCGGCGGTGTGCTGCTCCTCGAGGTTGTCGGGGTCGACGCCGAAGACGCGGACGATCGCGTTGGAGATCCTGTTGAGGGCGTAGGTGAATGGTGCGCTCGCGACCCGGAACCAGTTCAAGGGCCGGGAGGCGCGGCGCGCGGTCACCTCGGCGCCGGTGATCGCCAGCATCTTCGGCACCTGCTCGCCGATCGTGATGTGCAGGCCGGTTGCGATCGCGAAGGCGATTGCGAAGGCGAGCGCCGTCGCGACGCCATGCGAGAGGCTGCCGAAGGCGGGCTCGATCAGGCTGGCCAGCGCCGGCTCGCCCAGGAAGCCGATCCCGATCGAGGCCATCGTGATCCCGAGCTGGCAGGCGGCCAGCGATTCGGAGAGGTCCTCGAGTTGCCCTCCGACCGCCTCGGCGCCGCTGGCGCCCTCCTCGATCAGCGCCTCGATCTTGCCGCGGCGGGAGCGCACCAGCGCGAACTCGGCGGCGACGAAGAAGCCGTTGACGAGCACCAGCACGACCAGCGCGACGAGCGCGACGACGGTCATCGCAAGCCGCCCGCGCGGAGCCGGCTCAACTGGCTATTTCGCCTCGTACTTCGAGGGAGGTCGTCGTCGGCCATCTCAGGCCGGATAACAATACCCGCGCCGGCGGCACCCCATTCCTGGTAGCCGCCGTCTCGCGCGGCGACAGCGACACGTCAGGGTCGGAAACGGGGGCCGAGATGGACCCCGGGCGGACGGTGGCGGAAGCCCTTCGGCCGCCTCGGCAGGCCGTAGTCGTCAGCCCGCCGCACCAGGTTCGCGGCGGCACGCTCGCAGACTGCGGCGATCGTCAGCGACGGGTTGACCCCGAGGCTGGTCGGGATCGCCGAGGAGTCCATGCAGAACAGGCCCTCGGCCCCGTAGGCCTCGCAGCGATGGTCGGTGACGCCAAGGTCGATCGACTCCGCCATCCGGCAGCCGCCCAGCGGGTGCGACGCGTAGACGCCGGGCGTCTCGGTCAGCTTCAGGAACCGGCCCAGCCCCTTGCGCTCGACGATCCGCTTCATCGCCGCGTCGGCGTGCTCGCGCACCCGCAACGACTGCTCGGAGAGGCTGTAGTCGAACAGCCCGATGCCGACCGGGCCGGAGTTTGGCCGCACGTGGCCGCCGCCGTTGGGCGGCACCGCGAAGAAGCTGCCGTCGTGGGTGTCCTCGACCATCGCCAGCAGCTCGATGTGGTTGGCCCAGGTCGAGATCGAGCGCTTCTTCTGGGCCCCGAACCAGGACGGATCTCCCTCGGGGGACCGTCCGTCGTCATAGAGGAAGTTGGTCAGCTGGCTGAGCAGGATCTCCTGCAGCGTGAACCGGGTGCCGTCGAAGCGGTGCCCGCGCCGCCCCGCAAACCAGTCGTAGCTCATCGTCGTGATCGGCTTCCCCTTGAAGAACTCCGCCCCGTCGCGCAGCCCGAGCACCTGGCGCACCCGCTTCGAGTCGTACTCGACTGCGGCGACGTGATCGCCGTTGACGCCGAGGTGGCGGCCGAGCTGCGAGCTGAGGCTGCCCAGCGCACCCGCCTGCTGCGAGCGCATCAGGATCGGCGCCGTGCCCATCGCCCCGGCGGCGAGGATCAGCACCTTGCACTCGACGTCCTCGGCCTCTCCGGCCGGCAGCCGGGTCTGCGGATCGATCCGGGCCGCCTTGACCAGATAGCGGTAGGGACGGGCCGAGGACTCGCGTACCTCGTTGACCTGCACCAGCGGCCGGACGTCGACGCCGGCCCGCTCCGCCGAGGCGAGGTAGTTGGTGATCAGCGAGTTCTTGGCCCCGAAGACGCAGCCCGTGTAGCACCACTTCGCGTCCACGCAGCGATCGAAGTCGATCGCGACCGGGACGCGGTCGCAGGTATGGCCGGCGTCGTCGAGGGTCGCGGCCCAGAGGCCGCCCGACTTCGAGACCTCCTTCCATGAAGGCTGGCGAACCCGCAGCCCCAGCTCCGCGCGCCGGTAGAAGGGGTCGAGCGTGCGGCGGCTGATCCTGCCCGGCCACATGCGCCGGTCGGGGCCGTCGTCGGGCCGGTGGTCGCGCCGCTCGAAGGTCTCCCGAGGGGCGCGCAGCGAGGCCGCCAGGTAGAGATTGGACCCGCCGCCGACCAGGTCGGCGACGACGATCTGTGCCCCCTGACCCTGGATCAGCGCATATATGTCTGAGAGGTGCTCGACGTCCATCGACTGGCGGAAGTCGGTGTGGCCCTTGCGGACCCCGCGCTCCAGCAGCAGCACGCTCGGATTCTCGTCCCGGGCCCGATAGAGCTCGGCCAGCCGCCAGGCGGCGATCGAACCCCCGAAGCCCGATCCGACGATGCAGACGTCGACCCGCTCCGCCATCAGGGCAGGTAGCCCTTGCGGGTCCGTTCGCGGGCCAGCCGGCGGCGATAGGAGAAGTCCCGATAGCCGTGTGGGGCGGTGCCGGGATGGCCCATCACCTTGTACCCGGATGCGGTCTTGCGGGTTGCGTTGCGCTGGGTGGCGGCGGCGCAGAAGGCGGTGAACGGGATCGCGGCCCCGGCCTCGAAGACGACCCGCGAGGGACTCGAGTACTCGAGCGCGCCGGTGACGATCGCGAGGCGGTCCTCGTAGCCGAGGCTGAGGAAGTCCCCGCCGGCGGTCAGCGAGCGGGCCGACAGCTCGGCCAGCAACGGGCCCTCGAGGGTGTCGAAGCCAATCTTCGGATGATGGGCGAGCAACAGCGCATCCGCCTCGACGGCGCCGGGCTCGTCGTCGGCACCCGCGATCGCCCGCGGGTGGATCGGGTTGCCGAGATCGGTGCGAGTCGCCGGGCGGCCGGGAAGGATGGTGTCGAAGAACGCCTGCATGGTCGCGTCGGCCGGATTCGGGTCGGCGGCAAGCGCTTCTTCGGGCGAGGCCAGGCCCTCGAGGGTCGGCAGCGCGCCGAGCACCAGGGCCCCGACGCCCAGCGTCCCGGCTCGCTGCAGCAGCTGGCGGCGCGAGAGCTCCGCGGCCACCGGATTGCGGATCACCCGGCCCTGCTCCTCCATCTGGTACGGTAAAGTACCAAATTATCGGTAGGGGTCCGACAGCTTCATGGCGCCGCGCGGCGCCCCTCGCGACGGCGCTCGCCGCGGCCGCACTCGCGCTTGCCACGGCGGCTCCCGCACAAGCCCCGGGCGGCCCCTACGCCCCATACGACGGGGACAACCCCTTCAACTGTCAGCTGCAGCGGGTCGGCACCGGCACCGACTTCCCCGACCCCGAGGCGGATCCTTTCTGCGTCGAGTTCGACAAGACCCAGCAGAACGTCACCGAGCTGGGGCTGGTCGAGTTCGCCGCCCAGGAGCCCGCCCGGGTCGCCGCCGCGGGGCCGAAGTGCTTCTACTACCAGCGCGACCACTGGACCGGATCGATCGTGCAGGGCGCGCAGCCGGAGACCTATCACTTCGACGGCAGCTACTTCTACGACAAGGCGACCGGCTCGGGGGGCGTCCACATCGCCAACTTCCGCATCGGCGGGCAGCCGGCCGACGCCGGCCAGTACGTCCCGCCCGAGTACAAGCCCTACTTCGGCAACGGCGGCGGCGGCAGCTTCGTGCAGGGCAACGTCCCGGCCGATCCGCGTTGCGCCGAGAAGGTCGACGCGAGCAGGGAGCGCACCCGGGTCTACTACCGGCGCCTGCGCGGCGGCAAGATCTTCCGCAAGCGGGTCACCCCGGTGCGGCTGCGGACCCTGCGCCAGCGGCTGATCGAGCGCAACGGGCCTCCGCACAGGCGGTCGCACCACACCGACCGCTTCGACGTCGAAGGCGGTGGCGAGCTGGCGATCGCCTACCGAGGCAACGCGCTCGACCGCCGGGTCGCGGCACTGCTCACCACCAGCTCCGCCCACAGCCGCGCCGGGATCAGCCCCGGCGATCGTGCCCGCCGCGCCCGCAAGGCGCTGAAGGCGGGCTTCGCCTTCCGGGTCGCCGGCGATCGCGTCCTCGAGGCTCCGCGTCGTAACCGCAGCCGTCTGCTGTTCGGCGTCGAGAAGGGCAAGGTTGCCTGGATCGCCGTCGCCGACCCGCGACGGGTGGGCGAGCGAGGGCTGCGCCGGGCGTTGCGGAACCTGCTCCGCTAGACCCCGGTGGTCGACATTGACCGCCTCAGAGGCGGTGAACCTCGACCACCTCGCGTCGCAGCTAGGCGAGAGCGTCGATCTTCTTCGCCAGCTCGAAGTCGTTCTCGGTCAGGCCACCCTGCGAGTGGGTGCTGAGCGAGACCTTGACCTCGTCCCAGGAGATCTCCAGGTCGGGGTGATGGCCCATCTCCTCGGCCGGCCCGACCAGGCTGTCGACGAACTTCACCGAGCCGACGAAGTCGTCGCGCTTGAAGGTCTTCTCGATCGCGTCGCCCTGCCGTTGCCAGCCGTCGAGCGACCCGAGCCGCTCCTCGACCTCCTGCTCTGAGAGAAGTGCCATATTGACCTCCGGATGCGTATTGCGAGTCTCGTCCCCTCGGCGACCGAGATGCTATTCGCCATCGGCCTCGGCGAGAGCGTCGTCGCGGTCACCCACGAGTGCGACTACCCGCCCGAGGCAAGCGCACTCCCCCAGCTCACCCGCACGGTGATCGGAGCCGGACTCGACGCCGGCGAGATCGACGCCGAGGTAAAGCGGGTCGTCGGCGAGGGGCGGCCGCTCTATGAGCTCGACGAGCCGGCGCTGGCCGCCGCAAAGCCGGACCTGATCGTCACCCAGGCCGTCTGCGACGTCTGCGCGGTCGCCTATGAGGACGTGGTCGCAGTCGCGGGCCGGCTGCCCGAGGATCCGGCGGTCCTGCGACAGGATCCGGCCACGCTGGCCGAGATGCTCGACGACGTGGTCCGGCTCGGCGAGGCGACGAACATGGCTTCGGCCGCTACCGCCCTGCGGGCGAGCCTGGAGGCGCGCCTTGCCGCGGTTGCGGCCGCCGTCGCCGGCAGCCCGACGCCCCGCGTCCTGGCGCTGGAGTGGCTGGACCCGCCGTTCGTCGGCGGCCACTGGGTGCCGGAGATGATCGCCGCGGCGGGCGGCGTCGACGCCGCCGGGAGGCCGGGCGAGAAGTCGCGCCAGGTCGAGTGGGACGAGCTGCAGGCGGCCGCTGCCCAGATCGTCGTCGCGATGCCGTGCGGCTTCTACGTCGCGGACTCGCGCGCGCAGGCGCTCGCACACCGGAGCCTGCTGGAGGGGCTGGGGGCCGAGCGGGCGTTCGCGGTCGACGCCGCGTCCTCTTTCTCGCGGCCCGGCCCCCGCCTGATCGACGGAGTCGAGCTGCTCGGCCATCTCTTCCACCCCGAGCGGCTCGGCGCACCGCCGGGGATCGGATTCGCGGCGCTGGACGTGCCGGCGCCGACGGCCTGAATGGGCATCACCTGGGCCGAGCAGACGCTGCGGATCTCCGCTCCGCCCGAGGCCTGCTTCGAGGCGATCACCGACTACGAGACGTTCACCGACTGGCAGGAGGCGGTGATCTCGGTCGAGGTTCTCGACCGCTACGCCGACGGCCTCGGCAAGACGGTGCGGCTGCGCGTCGACGCCAAGGTCCGGCACGTCACCTACACCCTGCGCTACCACTACCAGCGGCCGGGCCGGATCTGGTGGGACTTCGTCGACGGCGACGGCGTCGAGCAGATCGAGGGCGAGTACCTGTTCGAGCCCGACCGCAAGGGAACCCTGGCGACCTACCGGCTCGGCATCGATCCCGGGGTGCCGGTGCCGGGCCTGGTCGCCCGGACGCTCAATCGCCGGGTGATGAAGCGCTCGGTCGAGGACCTGCGCCGCGAGGCCGAGCGCCGTACTGCGGCCTGACGCGCCCGCCCCTGATACGTTCCCGCGCTCTACCGAATTTTGGGGATTCGATAATCGGGCAGGATTGCGGCGAGGGGCCGGCGTCCCGTCGACAAGGAGGCGCTTGATGTTGAGGAGACTTACGACGCTCATGGCAGTTGCGGTGGGGGCGCTGGCCCTGTTCGCCGCGCCGGCGCTCGGGGCCACGATCCCGGTCGACGACGACAGCATGGCTTCGCCGTCGAACTGCAACGCGGCCACGCCCGCGTCGCCGACGGTCCAGGGCGGCGTCAATGCCGCCGCGCCCGGTGACACGGTCAGGGTCTGTCCCGGCACCTACGCCGAGCAGGTGCGCGATCGACGAACAAGGACGACCTGCAGCTGGTCTCGGTCCAGCCCGCTGCAGGCAAGCGATCAAGTTCCCGGCCCTGACTCACGCCGCCGAAGGGCGACCTGGTCCGGATCGCCAACTCCGACGAACGTCTCGGTGCGTGGGCTTCGTGATCTCCGGGCCCTACTTCAACCCCGGCTGCACCGACTGCTCGCGAACAACCACATCGGCGTCTTCGTCGACGACTCGTTCGACGCCGAGATCCGCTGTCAACCACATCACCCAGATCAAGAACAACCTGCTTGTCGCTGTTCGGCTGCCAGGACGGGCTCGGCGTCCAGGTCGGCGGACGCGGCCCAGGACTCGGTCGGCAGCGGCCGACGTCGAGTTCAACCTGATCGACGAGTACCAGAAGAACGGCGTCACGGTCGACAACGCCGGCTCCTTCGCGATGACGTCACACCGCAACGTGATCCGGGCCGCGTGGATGTGCAGCCGTTCAACATCGCTCCCGAACGGGGTCCAGGTCAGCAACGGCGCCGGCGGCGCGGATCGAGGACAACCGCGATCAGCGAGAACATCTACGTCCCGAGCATCGATCGGCGATTTCGCTCGGGACCGGGATCATCCTCGACGCTCCGAGGCCGGCGAGCAGTGCCGGGTCGATCGACAACCTCGAGGTGTTCGACAACGACGACAGCATCATCCTGCTCGATGACTCGGACGGGATCAGCGTTATCGAGGACAACGACGCGAACGACAATCAACGTCTACGACGGGATCTTCTTCGACGCCGACTCCGACCGGACAACCGGCTCACAGGACAACTCGCGCGTTCGGGAACGCCGAGCACGACTGCCACGACGATTCAAGCGGAGATCGGGCACCGCCGGCACCGCCAACTTCTGGAGCGGCAACCAGCGGCGAGACGGCAGATCCGCCGGACGGCATCTGCAAGGCTCGTGGAGGACGACGATGACGATGACGATGACGATGACGATGACGATGACGATGACGATGACGACGACGATGATGAGGACGACGACGACGATGACGATGACGAGGACGACGACTAGTCACTGAATTCGTCACCGAGCTGCACCGGGGCGGGGCCGCATGGCCCCGCCCCGTTTACGTCCTGGCCCGGCCGCTCAGGCGACGGCGATCGCGCCGGCGATCGAGACGATCCCGACGGCGCCGATCAGGGCCAGCTCGGCGGCGAGGCGCCGCGCTCCCAGCATTCCCCGATCGCCGGCCACGATCGCGAGCCGCGCAGATCGTCCCGCCGGCGAGCCCGCCGAGGTGGCCGCCGATGCTGATCCCGGGGATCCCGAAGGTGAGGGCGAGGTTGATCACCAGCAGCAGCCCGATCTGGCCGGCGATCGAGTCAAGGCCGCGGCCGCGGGCGATCACGAATGCGGCCCCGAAGAGCCCGAAGATCGCCCCGGAGGCGCCGACGGTGTTCTCGGCCGCGCCGGTCAGCGCCAGGGCTCCGAATGCCCCCGCCAGCAGGGAGGCGAAATAGAGGGCGACGTAGCGGGGGGTGCCCAGCGCCGGCTCGAGCATCGAGCCGAGGACATAGAGCGCGAACATGTTGAACAGCAGGTGCACCGGCCCGGCATGAAGGAAGCCTCCGGTGACGATCCGGTACCACTCGCCGTCGGCGACGGCGCTGCCGCGCAGCGCGAAATCGTTGACCACCGACCCCGAGGCGTCGAATCCGCCCGTCCCGCCGGCGATCTCGGCCAGGAAGGCGAGCCCGTTCAGCGCGATCAGGACGTAGGTCGCCGGAGCGGCGTTGGAGCGCCCGAAGGCGCTGCTTGCGGTGCTGACCCGAGTCTTCTGCCGCGCACACTCCGGGCAGCGCATGCCAACCGGAGTCGAGGTCATGCAGTCCGGGCAGATCGGTCGCCCGCAATTGGAGCAGGAGACGCCGGTCTCGCGGTCGGGATGGCGGTAGCAGGTCTGCCCGTTCATCGGGGCGGCAGCCTAGCGAGGGCCACCCGTCGCCTCCCGGCTTTCAGAGCTTCAGTCGGAGAGCGGCACGCTGACCAGCGGCGCCGAGGTCGGCTGCTGGCTGCCACCTCGGGGCTCGATCGTGACCAGCACCCTCTCGGCCCCGTTGAGATTGCGGGGAATCGAGGCGCTGGCCGTGCCGTCCGAGCCGGGGGCGAACAGCGACGACTGCTCCATCCGCCCACTTCGCTGCACCCATGCCTGGTAGACCTCGGTCGAGGGAAGCTGGGTCAGACCGGAGACCTCGAGGTTGCCGCTGTCGCCCTTGCGCTCGAGATTGGCGGTGACGCCGTTCTTCGAGCCTCGAAACTCCTGTGAGGGATCGTCGCTGTCGGTGCCGGCGACGTAGCCGGCGACTCCGGCGGCGATCACCGCCGCCCCGGCGAGCCCGATCGCGGGCCGCAGGAAGCCTCGAAGGCGATCGCGCCGCTGCACTGGCGACCCGCCCCCCGCGCGCGGCGGCGTCGGCGCGAACCTCTGCCATCACCCGATCGCGCAGGCCGGGGTCGGGATCGACGCGCTCGACGCTCTCGGGCAGCAGATGCAGGGCCGGCTCCAGCCACGAGCGCCGCTCGCGGCATTCCTCGCAACCATCCAGGTGGCGCTCGAACTCCTCCGTCTCGGCCGGCTCCAGGGAGCCGAGCAGATAGGCGGCGAGATCGTCGTGCCAGCGATCGTGTTCGCTCACGAGATCCCCTCCGCCAGTCGCGACCTCATCTTCTCGAGCCCGAGCCGCATCCGGCCCTTGACGGTCCCCAGCGGCATCCCGAGAACGTTGGCGATCTCCGAGTGGCTGAAGCCGCCGAAGTAGGCGAGCTGGATCACCTTCGACTGCTCGCTGGGCAGCTCGGCCATCGCGCCGCGCAGCTCTTCTGCCTCCTGCTTGCGCAGCGCCTCGACGTCGGTCAGGTCCCCCGAGGGCCGCTGCTCGAGGGTCGCCTCGTCGTCGAAGGTCAGCCGCGGCGCCTTGCCGGCCTCCCGGCGCAGCGAGTCGATCGCCCGGTTGCGGACGATTCCCAGGGTCCAGGCACGGACGCTGCCCCGGGTGCGGTCGAAGCGGGCGCCGCTTCGCCAGATCGAGAGGAAGGCCTCCTGGGTCACATCCTCGGCCGCTCCTCGCGAGCCGACAATCCGGTAGGCGAGCGAGTAGGCGGCGCCGCCGTGGCGGTCGTAGAAGACCTCGAAGGCCTCGGGGTCGCGATCCGCGATCAGCGGCATCAGGTCCTCGTCGGCGAGCCTCTCGGCCCTTTCTCGTCTGATCGGCATTTGGATCCGGTTCAGACTACGCCCGGCCATCTTCGACGGATCACCACGGCGTGTCCGTTGCAGACGACAGACTCCCGGTCGAATCCGAAGGAGGAATGCGGTGGATGGACCAAGCCCGGCCCGGCTCTACGCGACGCTCGTCGGCGGCACGCTCGTCATCGTCGGCATCCTCGGCTTCTTCGTCAATGCCAGCTTCGAGGTCGGGGACACGGTCGAGGCCGAGGCGCTCGCCGGGGTGACGGTCAACGGCTGGGAGAACGTGATCCACATCGCCACCGGCGCGCTCGGCCTGCTGCTGGCGGGCACACGCTCACGCCAGTACGCGCTCGGCCTCGGAGCGATCTACCTGCTGGTCGCCGTGCTCGGCTTCATCGACTTCGGCAGCGGCGATACGACCGACACGATCCTGCAGCTGATCCCGGTCAACACCGAGGCGAACCTCCTCCACCTCGCGCTGGGGGTGTTGGGCGTCGCCGCCGGCTTCGCGAGTCGGGGTCGCCCCGCCTAGAGACGCGAGCGCAGGTCGCGCAGGCCGTGGCGGGCGCGGTGGCGGCCCCGCCGCCGCATCTCCAGCAACACCAGCGCTCCGGTGGCGACGCCGCCGGCGGTGGCCGCGACCACCGGGCGAACCCAGTTGCGGGGGTCCCGCAGCGCCGCCAGCTCGCTCTCGGAGAACTCGTCGGCCCAGTCGGAGAGCTCGTCGGCGGCGGCCTGGGTGATCGAGGCGAAGGTCTCCTCGAGGCGCCCGGAGAGCTTCTCGGGCGGCTCGATCGGCCGCAGCGCGTCGCTCAACAACCGTTCGACGTCGATCGCCCCTCCGGGCTGATGCCAGGCCTGGCTGTCACTCACTGAGGCTCATCTCCTCCTGCAGCTGCTTGATCGCCCGGTGGATCAGCACCTTGGTCGCCCCGTCGGTGCGCCCGAGGGCGCGCGCGATCTCGCGGTTGTCCATGCCGAGCGCGAACCGCATGATCAGCGCCTCGCGGCGATCGTCGGGAAGGTGTCCGAGGTTCTCGATCACCTGGCGCAGCTCCTCCCGCCCCTCGACCAGCGCCTCGGTCCCGTGCTTGGCGGGAATCGGGTCGGCGTTCTCCAGCGGTGTCTGGGGCCGGCGGGCGCGGTCGCGGTGGTAGTTGGAGGCAAGGTTGTGGGCGATCCGGATCAGCCACGGTCGCAAGGGCCTCCCGTTCGACTCCCGCCGCGCCCGGTCGAAATGCCGGTAGGCCTGCAGAAACGCCTGCTCGGTCAGGTCCTCGGCGTCGTGGTGGTTGCCGATCCGGTAGTAGGCGTAGGAGTAGACGTCGCGCAGGTGGGCCCTGTAGAGGTCCTCGAAGGCCCGGTCCAGCTCCGCCTTGGCGGCCGGATCGAGCGTCCGGGGCTCCGCGGGCGCGCTCTCCTCGCTCACGGGTCAAGCCTACCCCCGGCTTCTCGAGCCCGGTCTGGATCGGCATCTAGGCAGCCCTCCGCGAGCGCTCCGCCCGGCGCAGGCCCGCCACCCAGGCCTCGGCGGAGGTCTCGCCGCGAATCAGCGCCGCCAGGCCGTTGAGGCCACCGGCGTCCACCCCGGCCGCGGAAACCGTCTGCGCCATCAGCGGCACGATGTCCAGGCCTTCGGATGCCTGACCGATCAGCTGCGGAATCTGCTCGGCCGGAGTCCCGCGTCCGAGCAGCTCGCCGGCCCTGCGGTTGCGGCCCTCGGGCGCCATCACCGTGGCGGTCAGGTCGCCGACTCCGGCCAGCCCGCTGAAGGTCTCCAGCTTGCCGCCGTGACGAATCGCGTACTCGACGCACTCGCGCCAGATCTCCGCGGCGGCGATCCCGGCGGCGTTGAGGCCGTGTGGCTCGGCGGCGGCGGCGGCGAGGGCGGCGGCGTTCTTCGCCGCGCCCGCCATCTCCACCCCGACGACGTCGTCGGAGCGCTCGCAGACGAGTCCGGCGCGGTCGAACACCTCGCCGAGCTGGCTGCGCAGGTCGGCATCCTCGGAGCCCAGCACCAGGGCGGCCGAACCCGAAACCGCCTCGCGGGCATGGGCGGGACCGCCGAGGCAGGCGATCGCCCGGGCGCGCACCCTCTCGCTCACGTAGTCGGAGGGAAGCTGGCCCTGCGGGCCGACCAGGCCCTTGGTGAGCAGCAGGACCGAGGACCGCTCGCCGAGGCGGTCGGAGATCGCCCCGACCGCCTGCGGCAGCGAGGCCGAAGGTATCGCCAGGCAGACCAGGTCGAGTCCGGCCAGCTCGATCTCCGAGCCCTGCTTGACCTGCAGGGACTCGGGCAGCGCGACTCCCTCCAGGTAGCGCCGGTTCTCGCTGGCGCGCGACGATCTCCGCCGCCTGCTCGGCGGTGCGGGTCCCGAGCTGGACCTCGAGGCCCCCCCGGGCCAGAAGCACCGCCACCGCGGTACCCCAGCTACCGCCTCCTATCACCGCAGCGCGGCGCATCGCCGGCAGCCCGCCGAGGTCCTCCCACTGCAGCTCGACGTTGGGCCAGATCCGCGCCGTCACGGTCGCGGCGAGCGCCGGCGAGGGCCGCTCGGCGCGGGGAAAGGTCATCGCCCGTCCGAGCCGGAGCCGCACCTTGCGCGGCCGGATCCGCCAGCCGCGGCGGACCCGCTCGGTCCCGAGCACCGCGGTCGGGACCACCTGGGCGCCGGTCTGCAGCGCCAGCCGGCCGACTCCTCGCTTCGGTGTCGACAGCGAGCCGCTGCGAATCCGCGTCCCCTCGGGGAAGATGCAGATCGTCCCGCCGCGATCGAGGACCATCCGCGCCGTCCTCATCGCCTCCTCGTCGGACTCGCCGCGGCGAATCGGGAAGGCGCCGACCCGGCAAAGCAGCCAACCCTGCCAGCGCTTTTCGAACAGCTCCATCTTGGCGACGTAGTTCATCGGCCTCCGCCAGGGCAGGCAGGCGGCGATCACGAACGGGTCGAGGAAGCTGCGGTGGTTGGCGGCGACGATCAGCGCCCCCTTCACCTTCGTGTGCTCGCGGCCGTGGCGGGAGAGGCGGAAGTAGAGGAGGAAGAACGGCTGCAGCAGCAATCGCGCCAGGACGTACATGACCCAGTTGACGCCGTGCTTGCGGGTGTACTCGTGGTAGCGGAGGAGTTGCGCCTCGCTCACCTAGATGCCTACACGCCTGGCCGTGCCCAGTTACCGGCCGGCGACAGCCGCCCATTCAGCCGTGGCGGCGGCTACCAGGCCGATTCGACGATTCGCCGCAACTCCTCGCGCCCCGGCGGGTCGGGGGTGAAGCGCAGCTCGGGGCGGGCCTCGATCGCGTCGAGCGCCTCCTCGAGCCGGGAGCGGTCGGCGCCGGCGGCACCGAGCCCCTGCGGGCGGCCGAGCGCGGCGATTCGGTCGGCAACCTGTTCGGGCGCGGTTCGGAGGGCGGCGGCGAGCGCGGCGATCTCCCCGGGTGCCCGTTCGCGCATCGCCGCCATCGCGCCCGGCAGGATCGAGGCGTTGGTCTCCGCGTGCGAGGAGCCGCAGACGCGGACCAGCGTCTGGCAGATCACGTGGTGCAGCGCGAACAGGCCGGAGTCGATCGCGTATCCGCAGAGGATCGAGCCCAGCGCCAGCCCGGCACGGTCGCGCTCGCCGGGCTCCTCGTCGAGCGCCGTCGCGATCAGCTCGGCGCCGCGCAGCGCGGTCATCCGCGAGACCGGATTCGCGAACGGCGTGTAGAGGGAGTCGGCTCCGTGGGCCAGCGCGTTCATCGAGCTGGCCCGCAGCTGCGGCTCGGCCTGGCTCGTCATCGCGTCCGGATCGGCCACCACCAGCGCCGGGCGGACCAGCTGCCGCGCCCGCTGCTCGGCCCCGGCCGGAAGCCGGTGGATGCCGGTCATCTCCGCGCCTGACATCGTCGTCGGCAGTGCCGCGACCCGGGCGCCGCTGACCGCCGCCACGGCCTTCGCGGTGTCGATCACCCTGCCGCCGCCGAGGGCGACCAGGTTCGGGGCCGAGGCTTGCTCCAGCGCCGCGGCGGCTGCGTCGGGAACCCCGCCCGCGGCGACCTCGTGCACGAGCTCGGCGGCGCCTGCGAGCGAGCCCGCCCCGGCCAGTGCCCGCTCCGTGCTCAGCAGCGCAAACGATTCGAAGCCGTGCTCGGCGAGGATCGCCACCGCGCCGCCGAGCGCTTCGGTGCCGAAGACGACCGTGCGGTCCGCGTCACGCCAAACGAAGTCAGATTCCGCCGCGGGCGGCCGTGTCACGTCTTGGTCGCGACCCTGCGGGTTGACGATCGGGCGCAGGTTCGGCTCGACCTCGTCGCGAAGGTGCTCGAAGTCCGGCGGCAACGAGAGCTTCTCGCCGAGGCTCTCCAGCGGCTCGTCGACTGTGAAGCCCGGTCCCAGGGTCGCGATCTCGAACAGCACCCCGCTCGGCTCGCGGAAGTAGATCGAGCGAAAGTAGAAGCGGTCGATCACCGGCGTCGGCGAGGCGCCGCCGGAGATCGCCTTCGCGCGCCACTCCTCGTGCTCGTCCATCTGCGAGGCCCAGGCGACGTGGTGAACGCTGCCCGCGCCCTGCAGCCCGGCCTCGGCCGGGGCAGCGTCGTAGAGGTAGAGCCCGCCGCGGCTTTCCCCGCGCGCCTCCCAGCCCTCGCCCGCCGGCTCGAACTCCAAGGCCTCCAGCAGAGCTGTGCTGGCGTCGGGCGCCTCGCTGTAGGCCCGCACGGCGTGGAATCCCTGCAGCGCCAGCTCGGCCGGGATCTCGGGGTGGTCGGCGATCAGCGGCGCATCGGCGACCTCGGCGACCGCCAGCTCGTGCTCGAGACCCTCCGGGTCTGCGAAGCTCAACCCTCCGCCGTGTCGCTCGACCTCGACCCCGTGGCCCTCGAGCCGCGCAGACCAGAAGTCGAGCGAGTCCTCCGACGCGACCCGCCAGACGATCCGGTGGACCATCCCCGCGCCCGCACGCCCGCGCGGGACGCCGGGGAACTCGAAGAAGGTCAGATCGGACCCGGCGCTGCCCTTCTCGTCGGCGTAGAAGAGGTGGTAGACGGTCGGCTGGTCCTGGTTGACGGTCTTCTTGACCAGCCGCAGCCCCATCACCCCGACGTAGAAGTCGACGTTGCGCTGCCCGTCCTCGGTGATCGCGGTGATGTGGTGGATCCCCTCCAGCTTCATCGGTCCTCGCTCCTTCGCTCGCGTCCGGCCGTTCGATCAAGCTTACGCGCGCACAATCAAACCGAAAAAGGGGAGAGCATGGAAAGCACCGTGGCATCGTCGGAGGGCCGGATCGCAATCAAGGAGGCCGCGTCGTTCTGGTGGCTGTGGGTGGTGGTCGGCGTCGCCTGGTCGATCGTCGCCCTGGTGATCCTGCAGTTCGACCAGGCCTCGGTGAACACCGTCGGCGTGATCGTCGGGCTGATGTTCCTCACGACCGGCGTCCAGCAGTTTGCGGTCATGGCGCTGGTCGATTCCGGGCGCTGGCTGTTCGGCCTCTTCGGGACGTTGTTCGTGATCTCCGGCGTGATCGCGCTGATCAGCCCCGAGAACACCTTCGCGGCGCTGGCCGATGTGCTCGGCTTCCTGTTCTTCATCGTCGGCGCCTTCTGGATCATCCAGGCGTTTGCCGGCCGGCTCGTGAACGAGCTCTGGTGGCTGGGGTTGATCTCGGGGATCCTGATGGTCATCCTCGCCTTCTGGACCGCGGGCCAGTTCTTCATCGAGAAGGCCTACGTGCTGCTGGTCTTCGCCGGCATCTGGGCCCTGATGCAGGGGATCGGCGACATCGTCAAGGGGTTCCAGATTCGCAAGCTCGGCAAGATGATCTGAGCCTGCAACGGGGCGGGTGAAGCGTGGCCGGGTGGAATCACCCACTTCGGACGATGCCTGCGGCATCTCCTGCAACTAGATTGACGCTCGGTGAGCACACCCGGACCCGCACCCGCACCGACTGGCAAGCAGGAAAGGAAGCCCCACATGTCTGACAGACGAGTGTTCTTGGCCCTCTGCAGCGGGCTGACCGCGCTGGCACTGGCTGTCGGCGGCTGCGGCGGCGACGATGAAGAGACGAGCGCCGAGGCCTGGGCGGACGATGTGTGCTCGGCGACGAGCACCTGGGCCGAGGAGGTCGATCAGGCCGCAGCGACGCTCGCCGATCCAGCGAGCCTGAGCGTCAACGGCTTCAAGGCCGAAGTCGACAGAATCGTGACCGCCACTGAAGCACTTGTCGACGATCTCGGAGACCTGGGCGCCCCGGAAACCGAGGCAGGGGCCGAGGCAGAACAGCAGATTGCGCAACTATCGGACGAGTTGCAGGCCCAGGGCCAGATCCTCAGTGAGGCGATATCTGGCGACGCTGACTCCCTCGACCAGCTCCTCGCAAGCGCATCCGAAATCACCGCTGCACTGTCCACCATCGGCACGAGCGCTCAGACAACCTTCGAGGAAATCAGCCAACTCGACGGGGCGGCCGAGCTCGAGAGCGCCTTTGAGAGCGACAACTGCGACCAGGCTCGCTCGACCGTGGAGCAGATTGGCTAGATGCAGAATCACCCCATCTGGACGATGAAGGCTGCGTCCCGCCTTTCTAGGTTGATGCTGCAAACGCCTCGATAGGGCCCCGAAAGGAAGCCATATGTCCGACAGACCAGTGTTCCTCTACGCCGCCATCTACGACGAGATCGCCGATGCCGAGGCCGACTACGAGGCCGTGTTCGACCTCCACGCCGTAGGAGCGATCGGGACCTTCGACTCGGCGGTGATCCGCAAGGAAGAGGACGGCAAGGTGAGGGTGACGAAGACCGAGAAGCCGACCCAGCACGGCGCCTGGACCGGCGCCGGCGTCGGCGCCCTGGTCGGGATCCTGTTCCCACCGGCGCTGCTCGGCAGTGCCGTCGTCGGCGCCACTGCCGGCGGATTGGTCGGCCACCTGTCCGGCGGAATCTCGCGCGGCGATCTCAAGGAGCTCGGGGATGAGCTCGAGGCGGGAAACGCCGCTGTGATCGTGATCGGCGAATCGAGGATCGAGGAGCAGCTCGAGAAGGCAGTGGCGCGCGCCAACAAGCTGATCGAGAAGGAGATCGATGCCGACGCCGAGGTGCTCGAGCGCGAGATCGAGGCAGCGGCTCGAGAGGACGCCGGCTAGGCCCCCGCTGTCGGCGCCCGGGTGGGAGGCGCCGAAACGTCGCGCGGAGCCGGATTGGGCTCCGGGTTTGCGCCCTCGCGATCGAACCCATCTGAATGGAGTGGTCGCTGACGACCGTCGGGCTGGCGCTGATCGCCGTCGCCGCCGTCTCGAAGACGCCCCCGATAGAGAGCGCCTCGGCCAAGGTGACCCGAATCCGCAGGTCGGTGTCGGAGAGCACCGCGCATCGCTAGTGGCCCAGGAAAGCGCACGGATTTGGCGAAAAGTGCTGCGTGGTTCCCCTTCTTCTAGCGTTCCGGGGACTTGCGCGGGCGATGGCCGCCGTCTGGCGCGATCCCGAGACCAAGGCCCTGCCGATCGTCGCGGGCGTCCTGGTGCTCTCGGGAACGCTCGTCTATTGGCGGTTCGAGGACTGGACGGTTATCGAGTCTTTCTACTTCTGTGTCGTGACGCTGGCGACCGTTGGCTTCGGAGACTTCACCCCGACCACCGCTGGAACGCAGATCTTCACCATCGTCTACATCCTCACCGGATTCGGGGTGCTCGTCGCTTTGCTGACTTCGGTCGCGGAGCACTACATGGCGCACAAGGCCGAGGGCGGCCCCGCCCGAGCCCGTCTGCAAGCCCGCCGAGGCCGAGAACGGCCGGCTGAAGAGGACGGACCGCGCTAGAGGCTGCGACGCTCGGAATCCCGGCGTTCTAGCCCGCCGATCGACGAGATCGAACGCATTTCGGGGTACGGTTGCCTGGTGAGGAAACACGGGGTACCGGCGTGGATAGCCGCAGTTACGGCTCTCGTGTTGCCGCCCGTGATCCTCCTTCTTGCCATCGACATCGTGGTCCAGGAGTTTCCGCGCGGCCTGATCGTCCTCGTGGGGGTGACGATCGCGTTCGCCGCCGCTTGGTACGGCCTCATTCGCACCGGGGCAGCCAGGGTTCTGGGAGTCGCAATCGCCGTTATGGCGCTCGCGCCGGCCGTCGTCGAGCTGATAACCAACGGCGACCACATTGTCCAAGCACTTGTGATCGTGGCCGGGCTGGCCGTGACGCTAGCCGCGACACGCGCCGCCTTCAGCGTCCACATCCCGCTTGCCGACGTCCGACCGCCAGGGCATCCGGTCCTCTTCTTCAACCCAAAGTCCGGTGGAGGTAAGGCCGAGAAGTTCAACCTCGCCGAGGAAGCGCGCGCACGGGACATCCAGCCGATCGAGCTGACGCTCGGCACCGACCTGGAGCAACTCGTGC
The DNA here is from genome assembly GCA_963793785.1 of uncultured Actinomycetes bacterium. Taxonomy (GTDB): domain Bacteria; phylum Actinomycetota; class Thermoleophilia; order Solirubrobacterales; family 70-9; genus CAWCBH01. The sequence goes on along the minus strand of CAWCBH010000003.1, from coordinate 556,033 downwards.
GCGCCGCGGTGGCGGATGGCGCCGACGGGCTGGCGATGGCGGGGGGCGACGGCTCACAGGCAGTCGTCGCCGCGATCGCCGCCGAGCTCGACTTGCCCTATGCGCTGCATCCCGGCCGGCACCCGCAACCATTTCGCCCTCGACCTGGGCGTCGATCGCGATGACGTCGTCGGCGCCCTCGACTCCTTCGTCGACGGTGGCGAGCGCTGCGTCGACCTCGCCGAGGTCAACGGGCGGGTGTTCGTCAACAATGTCTCGCTCGGGCTCTACGCCGATGCGGTCCAACGGGAGGGCTACCGCGACGCCAAGCTGCGGACGATCCTCGACACGCTCCCCGAGGCCCTCGGTCCCGAGGGCGACGCGCTCGATCTGCGCTGGACGGGACCTGGTGGCGACGAGCACTCCTCGGGCGCTGTGATCCTGGTCTCCAACAACCGCTACCGGTTGGGCCGCGCCGTCGGCTCGGGAACCCGTCCGAGGATCGACGACGGCCTGCTCGGGGTCACGACTGTCGCCGCGCCGGTCGGGCGCGGCCGAGATCGGCGCCTGCCACAGCGACCCTGGCGCGAGTGGTCGACCCCCGAGTTCGAGGTCGACGCAGACGGCCCGGTGGCCGCCGGAATCGACGGCGAGGCGGTGACGCTGGACCCACCGCTTCGCTTTCGAATCCTGCCCGGGGCGCTGAGGGTGCGGATCGCCCCCGCCCATCCGGGCGCCTCGCCGTCCGCCGCGATACCCGAGGGTTTCTGGGAGAGCGTCGGCGCCCTGGTGCGGATCGCGGCGGGGCGTGCCGCGCCGGACCCAGGCTAAGGCGCCGTGTGATGAGACGACAAACGCATACCACGAAGGCAAGGAGAGACGATGGACATCTTCGAGATCGAGCAGAAGGAGACCCTGAGCAGGAAGGAGGTCGCGACACGGTTGAGGAGGCTCGCGACCATGCTCGCCAAGGGCAACGACGTCAAGTTCGAGCAGGGCGGAATGACCATGACCGTTCATGTCCCCGACGAAGTGCAGCTCAAGGTCGAGGTCGAGGTCGCGACTGACGAACGAGAGCTCGAGATCGAGCTGAAGTGGTGATGCCGGCACTGGCAGCTGACTGGATCTGAGCGCCGCTGACATGGCCGCCTCCACGAGCGCGGCGGCGCCGCGGTTGGCGCGCTGGCTCGAGGAGGCCGAGCGCCTCGACGTCGGCGTGTATGCGGCGATCGCTCGCACACCCACACCGGCACTCGACCGCACGATGAGCCGGCTGTCGCGTGCCGCCGACTATTCGCGGCTGTCGCTCGCTTCAGCCGCAGTGTTGGCGGTGGCTGGCGGGCGCCCCGGCCGCCGGGCGGCCGCGGTCGGGCTCGGGTCGGTTGCGGTCACGGCAAGCGTCGCGAACTTGATTGCCAAGCCATTCGGGCGTCGCCGACGTCCCGACCGAATCGCGCAGGAGGTTCCCCTTGCCCGCCAGGTCCGCATGCCGATCTCCAGCTCGTTCCCGTCCGGGCACTCGGCCGCAGCGTTCGCGTTTGCGACCGGCGTCGCTCACGTTTCCCCTGCGGCGGCTGCGCCGCTGTGGGCGCTCGCGGCACTGGTGGCGTACTCCCGCGTACACACGGGCGTTCACTATCCCGGTGACGTCATCGCAGGGTCGCTCCTGGGGACCGCGCTCGCGGGGGCGACCGCACGCCGGCTCGACGGTCTTCGCTAGACGAGGTCCGTCTCCACCTCGATGCGGCCCGACTTGGCCGCGTCGGCGAGCGCACCGTAGTCGAGCTCGTTCTGGTCCGCGTAGCGCTCGGAGAACTCGGCGATGGCCTCGTCAAACGTCTCCCCCTTTCCGAGGTACGCGCCGATCGCGATCCGATCGCCGGATCGTGCGTGGGCTCGGGCCAAGGTCCAGCCACAAACACGCCCGTAGATCGTCAGTCCGTCAGGTGGCAGGTTTTCGAGATCTACGGATCGCTTCCCATCCCAAAGCTGTCGCACATAGAAGTCTCGCTTCTGGCCGTCGAACCCAATCGCCGGGAGCCATCCGAGCAGAATGTCGCTGGATGCCTGCATCAGCCACTGGCCCTCGACCACCCGCTCGCCGTGGTTTCCGAACTCGCTCGCTCCGATGTAGGGCTCAAGTACCGAGGCCTCGGCCTCCTTGGCCTGGAGGAAGAGCGGGTCTCGCTCATCGCGACCCATCATCAGCACTACCCAGGCGCGGGTCCCGACGCTTCCGACCCCGACCACCTTGCGGGCCAGATCGACGAATCTGTAGCTGTCGAACAGATGGCGACGGTCCCCCTTGAGGCTTTCGCGGTAGCGGCCGAGCAGCTCTCGAATCCGTTCCTCGAACTCCTCCTCCTGGCCCTCATCAAGTAGCTCCCTGGCGGGGACGAGGAGCGGTGGGTCGCTGATGATCCGCGGCTCACCATCGACCACCTGGACGAGGCGGTCGAAGGCCTTGAGGCTGTTCTTGCGGTGGGCCTTCGCAACGCTCTTCCTCGCCGTCGTCATCTCCTTCGCGGTGGCGACCTTGGCCAGTCCGGCGATGACTGTCTCGACGTCCAGGCGCGCGTACCAGACGTCGATGTTGGGCATGGTGGCGAACTCGCGAATCGCCTCGCGGTACGCGCGGGCCGCGGCAAGGACGGCGCTGCGGGTCTGCTTCGGGGTGAAGTCGCGATCGCGCCCGGCGATCGCGAAGCTGGCGGCCAAGCGCTTGACGTCCCACTCCCACGGCCCCGGAAGCGTCTCGTCGAAGTCGTTGACGTCCATGACCAGCCTGCGATCGGGGGCGGCGAAGATGCCGAAGTTCGAGAGGTGCGCGTCGCCACATAGCTGGACCCGCAACCCCGACGCCGGGGTGTCCGCCAGGTCCATCGCCATGATTGCGGCGGCGCCACGAAAGAAGGCGAAGGGCGAGATCAGCATCCGCCCGTAGCGGATCGGCACCAGCTCGGGCACGCGGGTCGTCGCCTGCTCCTCGAGCACGTCAACGGGATCGCTTCGGCCGCTGGGCGGCTCCCACGCACCGTGGCTCCGGCGCGAAACCCGCTCTCGGGCCGCCTTGCCGCCGGATGCGCGCTCCTCCGCCGAGGCAGTGTCTACGAGCCCGGATCTAGTTGGAGACGCCGACATCGCCTTGTAGTATCGCGCGGCCCGCCACCAGTCGGAAGGAAGAGGGGTAAGCAACCATGCCTCTGCGACGGATCGATGACATGCCGCCCGGAACGATCGGCTTCGAAGCGATCGGCGAGGTCGAGGACGACGACTGGGAGGAACGGGTCGAGCCCGTGCTGCGGCGCGAGATGGCCGCCGACCAGAAGATCCGCCTGCTCTACCTTCTCGGCCCCGAGGCCCGCGAGGTCGAGGGCGACGCGATGACCGCCGACACCGGCTTCCGCGCCCGCTTTGCGACCTCGTTCGACCGCGTCGCGGTGGTCAGCGACGAGTCCTGGATGCGACCCGCGATGCGGGCGCTGTCGTTCCTGCTCCCCGGCAAGGCGAAGGCGTTCCCGGTCGCCGGGCTGGCGGACGCGAAGGCTTGGCTCGCCGAAAGCGGCAATTAGACGCAACGGCGAGGTCCTACCGCCGCGGATTGTCTACGACGAACACGAGCCGGCGCCTCATTGGGTCTCGTGTCGGTGAAGAAATTGGCATCGTCGATCGCGGCGATGCCGTCGCGGATGTTGAGATTGCCCCGATCGGCAACAAGATCGCGGCGGTAGAAAGGGCACAGGGGCGTCGCATCGCCCGATGGGGAGGCCATTAGGCTCGCGTGGGTGCGAACTTTCCGAGGTGGAAGGAGAGTGGGACGGCGCGGTTTCGACCGCGAGCGGGTTCTCAGAAGCCTGACGTTCTGGCTTCGGCCGGCCTTCGTGCTGCGTGCCGTCCACCGCTTCCAGAGGATTGCGGCGTTCGATCGGGCCCTGGCGCTTGCCTCCAGCGCGCTCACCGCGCTGATCCCGCTCGCGATCCTCACCGGCGCCGTTCTAACGAGTATTGGAGCGGACGACGTCACGGACAGGATCATCGACCGCTACGAACTCACGGGGGGAGGGGCCGATGCGGTCCGGGACGTCTTTTCACCGGCCGGGGGCACGAGCACGAGCGTGGACATCGTCGGGACCCTGCTCCTTGTGGTCGCCGTACTGAGCTTCACACGAGCGATGCAGCGGTTGTTCGAGCAGACCTGGGAACTAGATGCGCTTGGCGCACGCAACACGCTCAACGGCCTGCGGTGGGCGCTCGCCTTCTTGGCGTTCGTGGTGGTCACCGGATGGATCCATGCGCATGTGGGTCGGGGGGACTTCGAGCTGGTCGCATCCGTGCTAGCGCTGCCTTTGACTGCAGTCTTTCTCGTTTGGGGCGGCTGGATCCTCTGCGCGAAGCGGATCGACTGGCAGAACCTGCTGCCCTTCGGCTTGATCGCGGCGACCCTCTTTGCGGCCTATTCAGTGGCCGCGACCGTCTATGTGCCCCATCTTTTCAGCTCCTACGCCACTCGCTACGGGGCGATCGGCGCAGTGCTCGCGATGATCACGGCGCTGTTCTGCGTCATGATCCTCGTTGTGGCGTCGGCGGCGCTCGGACGCGAGGTCCGCGACGAACTCGAGCGTATTCGTCGGGGTGAGCGACCCCCTGAGCATGAGGTCCGCCGCGAATGGGAAAACCTGGTCGGCGAAGTGCGATCTCGCTGGAAGGGCGCTCGCGCGCGAGTCGACCGTCGCCGTGGACGTGGGGCGCCGCCACACACCTGAGCAGAGGTGTGCCGTCTTCATCATCACCCCAGCCCGAGACCCGTTGTAGAAATCTACGTTGTGCTCCGTTGGGGATTCTTCAAGCGCATGGCCCGCCTTCGTCTGCACCCGTGCGGAGCGGCCGCGCGCCTGCCGTGGGAGCCAGTCCTGTCGGTCGATTTCACCCTCATCGGGGGATGCGCAGGGAGACGGTGTTGGTGGACTGGACGCCACGATGAGTGCCGACGGTGAACGGCAGCCGGAAGGCGACACCGGGGACGGGGAAGTTGAGCGTTCGACGCCGGAAGACGAAGCCGGAGGCGAGGAGGTCGACCGTTCCTCGTATGAGGACGTGGAGCCGTATCCCGAAGAGGGTTCAGGCGCGACGCCCGCAACCGGATCCGGCGGCCAAGACAACGAGAGAAGCGCGCAGGACCAATGGCGGCGCTTCGCTTGGGTCGCGCTGATCATCCTCACCCTCGGCGTTGCCTGGGGTCTGACCCTGGCCACCATCATGATCGACCGAAGCGGGGACCGGACGGCCGAGTTGATCTCGCTCTTCGAGGAGAGCCAGCGGCAGCGGCAGCGCGCCCTCGCCCAGATCCCGCAGAATCAGGAGGAAAGGCGGGCAGCACTCGCCGCCCAGCTCCAGCAGACGCGGACGCTGCAGGCCGAAGAGCAGGCGGCCGAGCGACAAGCGCTGGCCAGCGCTGGCCTGGCCAGCGCCCGCGCTCGGCAGGCGAATGCGCAGGCGGCCTTGGCCCAGGCACAGACCACCCGGGCGAGTAGCCAGCCGCCGTCCCTGGAGCTGCCGTCCTTGGAGTTGCCGTCCGTGGAGCTGCCGTCCGTGGATCTGCCGTCCCTAGACCGACAACAGATAGACCTACTTAAGGAGATCAAGGCAGCCATCGAAGACTTGCGGGCGGCGATCGAGGACCTCAGACCCCGTCCCCCCCGGCCCTGAAGGATCAGGTGCTAGCAGCCTCGTTCGCCGCAGCGAGCGATCGGATCGCCGCCGCAGATGCGGTGGGATGCGCCCATTGCTCCATGACCTGCGCCATCGCCATGCCCACCGCCGCCTGGACGGCCTCCCTGTCCGTCTGTTCGGCGTCCCCGTCCCCCTCCTCGACCGGAACAACCGCGCGGCCCCGCGCGCGCGCAAGCGCCTCGAGGGCTTCGGTTTCGACGCCCGGATCGATCACCCCTACGATCACCGCGTTCCCCGGAGCGAGCCGGCCCTTAAGACCGCGTCCGGCCCCGACCTCGACCAGCTTCCCGACCGGGCCGCCGCCAATGTGTTCGACGTTGACCTCGTTGGGGGCGTCGCTGGTGGCGAGCACGATCACCTTCGACCTGTCCATCAGGCGGCCGACCCTCGGGAGGTCCTCCTTGAGCCCCTCAAAGTCGCCCGCGGCCTCCTCGTCGTCGCTGTAGGCGGCAGTCAGAACGCTCATTTCCCGTCTCATGGCTTCTTCTCCTTCTTGGGCATGGGCGGTTACGCGGTTGCGCCGTGCGCCGCAGCCATCTGGTGATGCTCCTGGTGTAGCTGCAGCTCGAGCTCCTCGTCCTCCTCGCCCGTAGTGGTGAGGTGCGGCTTGAGGTCGAAGGTCACCTTCTTGATCTCCCCGGTGAAGGGGAAGGGCGAGCGATCGTCGTAGCTGCGATCCACGGGCAGGCCGTTGTCGCGGCCTATGTCCATGCCCGCGTAGGCGTTGAAGCGGATCGAAACCGTCCGGTCCATGCGCCCGCTGCCCACCTCGGAGTCGTTGACGAACAGCGTCGCCTGGCCACCGGTACCCGGCTTCGCCTCGTCGGCGGCGAATTCCATGCGGACGTTCACGTCGCCGGCGGGCAGCGGCTCCGATGCAGCCTGCGTGTAAACGTAGACGCCCATCGTCGAGTAGGTGTGCTTCAGCACCCCGCCGTCGACGAACAGCGCGAACCCGCCGAGGTGGTCGGCCTCTGCGACGATCACGCCCTCCACGCCGTCGTCGGGCACCACGAGATCGGCGCTGATCGAGTACGAGTGCCCGTAGATCCTCGGGATCATCCCCGAGGCGATGTTCTGCACCCCGGAGCGGTAATTGAACTTCGTCCGGCCGACCATCGGCGGCAGGATGCCGAAGAACACGGAGTACCCGCCGAGCATCGGCAGCACGTTGTATCGCTCGGCCTCCTCCCAGAAGAGCGCCTTGAGCTCCTCGAGCTTCTTCGGGTTCTCCGCCGCGATGTCCCGGGCCTGCGAGAAGTCGTCAGGCAGGTAGTAGAGCTCCCACTCCTCCGTGTCAGGGTCGTAGCGGCCAGGCGCGAACTTGCTCAGCGTCTCCTGCGTGATGTCCCACGGGAGCTTGAACGGCTTGCAGCTCGCCCACCAGCCGTCCTTGTACATCCCGTGGTAGCCGAAGCTCTCGAAGTACTGCTGCGTGTGGCGCTCCTCGGCCTCGGCGTCTCTGAACGTATGGGCGAAGCTGGTGCCCTCGAGTGGCTTCTGCTCGATCCCGTTCACGCGCACCGGCTGCGGGATCCCCGCGACCTCGAGGATCGTCGGGGCGAGGTCGATGCAGTGGGTGAACTGCTCCCGCAACCCGCCCCTGTCTTTGATCCGTCTCGGCCAAGAGACCACCATCGGATCGCGTGCCCCGCCGAGGTATTGGGCCATCTGCTTGCCCCACCGGAACGGGGCGTTGCCGGCCCAGCCCCAGCAGGAAGAATAGTGCGGCGCGGTCAGCGGTCCGCCCCATGCGTCGAGGCCGCCGTACTGCTCGATCTGCTCGAGCTGCTCCTCTTCGGTGAGCGTGATCCCGTTGTGGACGATGAGCTCGTTGAATCCGCCGGTAGGCGTGCCCTCCATGCTGGCGCCGTTGTCGCCCCAGATGTAGATCACGAGCGTGTCGTCGAGCTCGCCCAGCTCCTCCAACGCGTCGAGCAGCAGGCCGACGTTGTAGTCCGCGTTCTCCTGGTAGCCCGCGTACACCTCCATCTGGCGGGCGTAGAGCTTCCTCTGCTCGTCCGTCAGCGAGTCCCAGGCCGGCATCGCGTCGGGCCGGGGCGTGAGCTCGGTGTCCTCGGGAACGACGCCGAGCTTCTTCTGCCGCTCCAGCGTCTCCTCCCGGTAGCGGTCCCAGCCCTCGTCGAAGCGGCCTGTGTACTTGTCGGCCCAGTGCTTGGGGACGTGATGAGGCGCATGAGCGCATCCGGTCGAGAAGTACATGAAGAACGGCTTCTGCTCGTCCTGCGCCCGTACCCCGTGCAGCCACTCGATCGCCTTGTCCGCCATCGCGTCCGGGAAGTAGAAGTCCTCGTCCTCGGGCACGCCGATCGTCGTGTTGTTCTCCGTGATCATGGGATCGAACTGGCCCGCCTCGCCGCCGAGGAAGCCCCAGAAGTAGTCGAAGCCCCAGGCGTTCGGCCAGCGGTCGAACGGGCCCGCCGGGCCCTGCACGTGGTCGGGCGTCAGGTGCCACTTGCCGAAGGCCGAGGTGACGTAGCCGTTCATCTGCAGGGTCTTCGCGACCGGAGCGCAGCTCTTCGGCAGCGCCGCCGAGTATCCGGGGAACGGGCCCGGGAGCTCGCCGAGCGAGCCGAACCCGACCGAGTGGTGGTTGCGGCCGGTCAGGGTCGCCGCCCGGGTGGGCGAGCAGACCGCGGTGACGTGGAAGCGGTTGTAGCGCAGGCCGGCGTCGGCCACCCGCGTCAGGTTCGGGGTTTCGACCGGGCCGCCGAAGGTCTCCGGGTTGCCGAAGCCTGCATCGTCGATCAGCACCAGCAGGACGTTGGGCGCTCCCAGCGGCGGACGCACCGGCGCCTGCATCGACCAGTCGGCCTTCGAGGCGTCCAGGGTGCGACCGGCCTTCCCCTTGAACTCCGGGTCGGGCATCGGCAGCACGGTGCGATCGATCGGGTCCATGCAATTCTCCTTCGGCTCGTGATCGAACTGAGTCGATCGAACCGCAGCCACCGGCTTGGCGCATCATCCGATGAGGATGAAATCAGCGGCGTCGTAAGGCAAAAGGCGCACAAGCCGCCGGGAGCCCTTGCCATGCAGATCCAGGGCTGCGAGTCTCACCGCGTGGCCTCAGACCGCGAGCCGCTCCGTGCTTCGCGGGGGAGGTTCGCCTTCGTCTTGCCCCTTCTTTGGCCGATCGGGGACCCGATGATCGAGAGGATCTGAGTGGAGTGGTCCCTGACGATCCTGGCGCTGGCGCTGATCGCCGTCGCCACCGTCTCGAAGAGGCTGTCGGGAACGCCGATCACGACCGCGATCCTGTTCGTCTCTATCGGGCTCTTGATCGGCCCCGAGGCACTCGACGCAGTCGACATCTCGAGCACCAGCTCGACCGTGCGAGCGCTGGCGGAGGCGACGCTGGCGCTGGTGCTCTTCTCCGACGCCTCGCGCATCGACCTCGGGAAGCTGCGGCGCGAGATCTCGCTGCCGCTCCGCCTGCTCGGAATCGGCCTACCGCTGACGATCGGCCTTGGCGCCCTGGCCGCTGCGCTGATCTTCGATCAGCTGACGGTTGGCGAGGCCGTGATCCTGGCGGTGATCCTGGCGCCCACCGACGCCGCCCTCGGCCAGGCAGTCGTCACCGAGCCGCGCGTCCCGGGTCAGATCCGCCAGAGCCTGAACGTAGAGAGCGGGCTCAACGACGGGATCTGCGTGCCGCTGCTGTTCGCCGCAGTTGCCGCCGCAGATGTCGAATCGCACATCTCGGAAGGGCGAAGCGCGGCGACCCTGTTGCTCGAGGAGATCGGCTACGGCGTCGTCGGGGGAGTCGCCTCCGGGCTGCTGATCGGAGCGGTCATCGTCTACGCCGGCCGCCGCGACCTGATCGAGGGGACCTGGCGTCAGGTGATGCCGGCCGCCGGCGCCGCCCTCGGCTACGGCACCGCCGTCGCCCTGCACGGATCCGGCTTCATCGCGGCGTTCGTCGCCGGCCTGGCTTTCCGCGCCGTGATCAAGCGCGACCCCGAGGACGTCAACCGGCTCACCGAGGAGGTCGGCGGCGTGCTCAACGGCCTCACCTTCGTGCTCTTCGGGGCGATCTTGCTCGGACCCGCGCTGGGGGAGGTCACCTGGCAGCTCGCCCTCTACGCGGTGCTCAGCCTGACTGTGATTCGGATCGTGCCCGTCGTGATCGCGATGCTGGGCTCGCGCGCTCGGCTGCCGACGCTCGGCTTTCTGGGCTGGTTCGGACCCCGCGGTCTGGCATCGATCGTCTTCGCGGTGATCCTGATCGAGGAGTCCCAGCTTCCCCACGAGCACCTGATCGTCGTCGCGATCTACCTCACCGTGGGGCTCTCCGTCTTCGCCCACGGCCTCAGCGCCGCTCCCTTGGCCAACCGCTATGCGCGCTGGTTCGAGCGCCACCCCCGCGACAAGGCGCCGCCGATGGAAAGTACCCCGGCCGAGGTGACCCGTACCCGCGGGTTGGTCCAGCAGGCCTCCTCGGCTCGCTAGTCGCCCAGGAAAGCGCACGGATGCGGCGAACACCCGCCGGTGATTCCACCCCTCCTTGCCTTCCGGGGACTGGCGCAGGCGCTCGTCGCCGTCTGGCCCGGCCCTTTACTCCGATCGCCCGCCGGGACCACGTGGGCTACGGAGACCTGACCTCGATCAGCTCCGGAACGCAGACCTTCACGATCACCTACATCCTCACTCGACTCGGCGTGTTCGTCGCTTTGCTGACCTCCACACTCTCCCCGGCGGATCCAGTCGTCGTTGTCTCGTCGTCATCGCCGTATCCGGCGGCGATCAGAGCGCAGACGAACAGCCGTGAACGCCGTCGAATGGAGAGGATGTCCTCGCATGCCTTGCATCCCTTTGAATTGGCGCCCTGCGCTAGTTGACCTGGTTGGTTCCAACCGCGTCCGGCCTCCTGGCAGCCTCCGTGGGCGCGATCATCGCCCCGATCAGCCAGAACAGGGGCAGGAGGAATCCGAGGATGAACATCACCCAGTGACCCTTTCTGAGCGACATGAGGCCGAGGGTGACGAGCAGTAGGACGTAAAGGATTCCAAGGCCTATCCAGAGCAAATCCGACTTCCTTTCCGTTGGGACCGCCAACCGACTCTAGCCCGGGGATGCGGGGCGGTCGTCACACAATTCGGGTGATTCCGGGGGGTCAGACGGCGGCGGAAGAGAATCGATCGTGCCCACCAGCAGCAGCAGCGTTGCGCGAACACAACCCGTCCGGCACCTCTCACTTGGCACTCCTTCCGTTGGGATGCCGCTACTTCGCGGGCGCCGCGCCGACCGCGAAACAGCCGGCGCAGGCCGACCGTAGCCGCAGGCCGTGGGCAACACAGGCCACGCAAGAGAACGCCCGCGCGCTCGCCGAGGGCTTCGCTCGATCGGCTATTCGAGCTGATCGGGATCGGGGCGGTTCCGGGCCGGTATTTCACTCTTAAGGGGTGATGCGTCCAGGCTTTGATTCGTCGAGTGTTTCGGGGCCAGGCCGATCTCTGTCCGAGCAGGAAGCGATCGAGCTTGGGAGCAAGGTCGGCGCTCTGATCGGCCTCGGAATCGAGGGCGAGGAGGGGATGGAGGCAGGCGTCATTGCCGGCGCCGAGGCGGCGGAGGACGGCATCAGCTTCTTCTCGGACGAGGAGGCCTGGGACGTTCTCGAGGAGATCCCGAGCGATTCAGCCGCGGCGCTGATCCTGCTCGAGCATCATTGGGCGGTGCCGCTGCGGGACGCGATCGCCCGTGCGGGCGGGTTTCGCATCGGCGACGGATTCATAAGCCCGCTCGACCTGGTCGCGATCGGTGTGCTCTCCGCCGAGGAGGCTAGGCAGCTTCACGACATCGACGCTGATGGCGTGAAGGCCAGCTAGGAAACGAAACTCACCACGACAGTCTGGAGGAAGAAATGCTCGGAAGTCGCAGGATCGTTCGGGGCCCCGGCCCGGGTCCCGGTCCGAGTGCCGCGCGACGCCCCGCGCGACCCCCCGCACGGCGTACCGCACGGCGCGTATCGCGTCGTCGTCGTCGGTAAGGCCCTGCGCGGCATAAACCCGAACCCGACGCGACCATTCGACTGAGGATGAGCGGCGGTCTTCGTCGGGCACGGTCAGCTTCAGCTCCACGCTGTCAGCACCCTGGATCAGCCTGTGGAGCTCCTGCAGCTTCTAATCGGAGAGGCCAGGCGATTGGGTCGAGGGCATAGGGGGCTCCTTGAATAGTCGCGAGCAGTAGTTGCATCAAGGGTCCGCCTCCCCTCTTTGCTTGGGTGAACCAGCATTCGGCATTCACCCGATCCGGGTGAGGATCGCTCCGCTGCGGCGGGCTACAGTCGCCCTGCGTCGGCTGTTTCGCTGCCGGCGCGGCGGCCGCGAAGGAGCGGCGTCCCTACAGAAAGGAGTGCCAAGTGAGAGGTGCCGGACGGGTTGTGTTCGCAGCAACACTGCTGCTGCTGGTGGGCACGATCAACATCATCTACGGCATCGGTGCCCTCGACGATGCGAACGTCTTCGTCAACGACACGAGGTACGTCTTCACCAACCTCAGCACCCTCGGCTGGGTTCTGATCATCCTCGGGGTAGTTCAGCTCACCGCGGGGTTCTCGCTGATGGCCGGCAACGTCTACGGGCGGGTGATCGGGATCATCGCCGGCAGCCTCGGCGCGATCGGCGCCCTGCTCTCGATCGGCGGCGCCTACCCGTGGTGGTCGCTCGCGGTTTTCGCCCTCTGTGTCTACGTCGTCCACGGCCTCATCGTCTTCGGCGAGGAGGAAGAGGTCGGCCCGAGTACGAGGCCCCCGTCGGGCCCCTGAGCCGCCCAGAATGAGCCAGCGGCCGCGGGAGCTCGGCGACGGATCGCCGGGCTCCCGCGGCCTTGCACCCCGTATGACCCGGGTGCGTTCGGAAGTCCGAACGGGCGGAACGGGTAGGGCTCCCGCCGGCCGAAAACCAGTCTCCCCCCCGCGATCGAGCCCGCGGTCACCGAGGTCACCCCCTCCGGCTGATGATGTCGTCGGCACCGTCGCGGCGCTGTTGGCTCAGCGAACGCTCCAGCCGCGCGCGACCTCGAGCGGGGGCCGATGATGATGCAGGCCCGGGCGCGGAACGCGGACCCCGAGGAACCGCCGCCCGCCGCCTATCGGCGGGGAAGGTCGCCGTTCAAGGCCGCTCCGCGAGATCCCCTGCACGAGCGCCTGCTCCCCGTCAGCGCACGGATTCCCCAATACCGGATGAGCGATGCGCGCCGTGATCTGCTCGCCGGGTTGACGGTGGCAGCCCTGGCGCTTCCCTCGGGCATGGCATACGCCGAGGTTGCGGGTCTCTCGCCGATCAACGGACTTTATGCGCTGCTGCTGCCGGCGGTGCTCTTCGCACTTCTTGGTTCGTCCCGGCAGCTGATCGTGGGTCCAGAGGGCGCGATCGCCGCGCTCACGGGCGCGGCCCTCGTTCCGCTGGCCGCGGCTGGAACCGCCGAGGCGACGGCTCTCGCGGCAATGCTCGCGCTGCTCGTCGGCGCCTGCTTCCTGCTCGCGTGGCTGATGCGCCTGGGCTGGCTCGCGGATTACTTCTCGCGCCCAGTGCTGGTCGGCTATATCCATGGAATCACGATCGTGCTCATCTGCGCCCAGCTGGGGAAGCTTCTGGGGGTGGAGATCGACGCGACCGAGCCGATCCCGCAGGCGGTTGAGGCGGCGGGGGATCTCGGTGGCGCAAGCGGGGTAACGGTGCTCGTCAGCGCTATCTCGCTGCTCGTCCTGTTCACCGCCCGCGCGTTCCTCCCGCGGCTTCCTGCGGCTCTGTTGGTCGTCGTCGGCTTCGTGGTCGCCTCCTATGCGCTCGATCTCGAGGCCGATGGCGTCGCCGTCGTCGGCGCGATCCCCGCCGGCCTGCCGAGCCTGTCCATCCCCGATCAGGATGCCGGCGACGTCGCGTCTCTGATACCGGCGGCGATCGGGATCTTCCTGGTCACCTTCGCAGATGGAATCCTCACAGCGAGGACGTTCGCCGGGAAGCACAACCAGGACGTGCGCGCGAACCAGGAGCTGCTCGCCTTCAGCGGCATGAGCGCTGCCGCCGGAGTCACGCAGGGGTTCCCGCTCGGCGCCAGCGGGGCGCGGACGACCGTCAACGACCAGATGGGGGCGCGAACGCAGCTCGCCGGCCTCATGGCCGCGGGGGTGATCGCGCTTGTGCTGCTTTTCCTGACCGAGCCGATGTCGTACCTACCCTCGCCGGTACTTGGGGCGGTGATCGTCGTGGCTGCGATGGGGCTCGTCGACCGCGAAGCCTGGCGTGGTCTGCGGATGGTTAGCCCGTTCGAGTTCTGGATCGCCGCCGTGACGCTCGCGGGCGTCGCCGTGCTGGGAGTCCTGGAGGCGCTCGCCATCGCGGTTGCGCTCTCGATCGTCGACGTGGTGCGCCGAAGCGCCCGCCCGCACGACGCGGTGCTCGGCTGGGTCGACCGCCTTGGGCGCTATGCCAACGTCCAGCTGCACGCCTCGGCCCGCGTCACCCCCGGGGTTGTCGTCTACCGCCTCGACGACCGCCTCTTCTTTGCAAATGCGCGCTACGTGAAGGGACGGGTCAGGGAGGCCCTCCGCGGAGCGCCACAGCCGGCGCGCTGGCTCGTCTTCGATGCCGAAGCCGTCGCGCACGTGGATGCGACGGGGGCGGGGGCGCTGGCCGATCTCGCAAAGGCATTGCGGCGAGACGGCGTGCGCCTCGTGGTCGCACGGGTGAAGCCGCAGGTGCGGGAGTTGCTAGCAGCGGGCGGGGTGGTCGACGAGATCGGGGAACGGGCCTTCTACCCGACCGTTCGCGCTGCCGTTGCAGCCTGCCTCGAGTCCGACGAGACCCAGACGTCCGGGGGCTGAGGGGGTCCCTGACCGGGGAGCTCGTAGCCCTTGCCTCCACCGCCTTGGCCATCCGGCGCCGGATGGCTCACTCTGCATTCAACAGTCGCGCCTTCTGGCGCGCGAACTCCGCATTGCTGAGCACGCCCTGCTCGTGCAGCTTGCTGAGCCGCGCTAGGTTCTCGGCCGCCGCTTCCCGCGCGCGCTCGACGCGCTTACGCACCAAGGCATCTTGGCGGCGCTTGCCTGCGTAGTAGGCGCCCCCGCCAATCGCCGCCGCGCGAAGAATCGGTCTGCGTCGCAGCAGGTGCATGCCAGGATCTATTCGCCGTCTCCGTTTGGCAATGTAAGCCCGAGCGCGAGCATGATCTCCGGCGCTGCTGCTACCACCCTGGGCGCACCCACCTGGAGCGCGACGGCGCGCAGCACGCCGAGGATGTCCTCGGCAGTCGCGCCGGCCTCCAGCGCATTGGCGATCTGCCAAGCGTAGGACGATGGCGGAGCGTCGAGGGCGATCAATGCCGCCACCTGGATCAGCGAGGACGTCCGGGCGTCAAGCCCGGTGCGCTCGAGCCCGGCCTCACGCAAGTCGAGCAACTCCGCGAGGGCTTCGCCCTCGCCTTTCGAGATGCTGGCGAGCGCCCGGTGAGTGTCCTGGGCGACCGCGGTCAGATCGGTCTCCGACGCCGATTTTTCGCCCAGCTCGCTGCCACCAGTAGCAACCTAGGCCAACCCAAGGTTGTCGACATCGCCCGAACGGGGTGATTTGGCTTCGGAACCCTACGTTCCTTCGGGAGCTGCGCCCCTCGGATCCTCGCCGGACAGCAGCCCGGCTGCTCGACCGCAGGCAACGGCCTCCGCCCGCGAGGCGACCCCAAGCTTCCGGTAGATGGATCGCGCCTGGGTCTTGACCGTGTTGGGAGACAGAAAGAACTGCTCCGCGATCTCGGGAAATGACAGGTGGGTAGGCAGAACGTGCAGAAGTCGCAACTCGGCCGGCGTGAGCGGCCAGCGACCGCTGACGGCGCTGGCGGCGTCAGCGTCCTGCCATGCCCGCTCGAGCCATTCCCGTAAGACGGTGGCGTCAGCCGCGCCTCGCATATGGCCTCCCGCCATCGCAAGCTGCCGGCGGGCCCCGGCGACGTCGTCGAGCCAGAGCAGCGCTCGAGCAAGCACGATATGCGCCTCCGCCTCATACCAGGGGCTGACGTCGAGCCCATCGAGATGGACCTCAGCGCGCCCCACGTTGTCCGCGGCGTCCTCAGCCCTGCCCTGTCGCGCCTGGACCAGTGCCGCCACTGCGAGGACCAGCGCCAACGTCGGGTAGTCGTCCAGGCCGAAATGGGCCAGGTTTCCCGTCGCTTGCTCGATCAGCGCCCCGGCATCGTCGAGGTTCTCTTCATCCACGGCAAGGAGGGCGAGTTGGGCCAGGCTCAGCAGACGTATGTTGAGCGCGGCATCGTTGCGCCGGCACCCCTCCTCGAGGCTCTCCCGGGCGGGCTGGAGATCCCCGGTCAGGTGGTAAGAGACCCCTGCGAGAAAGTCGCAGATCGATAGGTAAGGACCGTCCTCAGGCATGCGCTCGCGCAGCTCCGCGATCTCCTCCCTCATCTGGACCACTCCGTTCCGAGCATCGCCGAGGGTCTGGAGCAACCGGGCGGCGTCCTCGAGCAGGACCGCGTCCGCTCCCGACGCCGCCTTCAAAGCCTCCATCGCAAGCTGGGCCCAGTGTGCGGCCTGGCTCCCTTTGCCGAGCGACAAGACATTGGCCGCAAGCGCAAGGCAGAGTGGCGCTGACCTTGCGGCCTCCTCCTCGGAATACCGATCCAGCCAATGTCGGATGGTGGTGTGGCGCCCACCGGCCTCGTAGTTCAGCGTCGCGGCCCAGATCATCGCGCCAGCGGTCTCCCGGTCGTCCCCAGCGATCGCCTGGTCGATGGCCCGGTCCGCGTCGCCATGCTCCGCATACCAGCGACTTGCGCGTGCGTGGAGGGCAGCCTTCCTCTTCTCCCCGCCGCGATGCAGCTCGGCGTGCAGCATCTCCCGCAGCAGGGTGTGGTAGCGGTAGTCGCGATCCCGCCGGTCAAGGGGAACGATGAGCAGATTGGATCGAGCCAGCTCCTTCAGTACCTGGCCCGAACCTTCGCGCTCCAAGACGGCGTCGCAGAGGGGGCCCGAGAGCTGGTCGAGGACCGACGTTCTGACAAGGAAGTCCACCTCGCCCGCGGGACGGCCCTCGATGAACTCCTCGCGCAGGTAGTCGGCAACCGCGCGATCGTCACCGAAGCCACGCTCGATCGCCCGATCGACATTCGGCTCGTCCTCCATTGAGAGGGCAGCCAGGTAGATGCCGACGGGCCAGCCCTCGGTGTGCTCGACGAGGCGCTCCACACTTTGCGAGGGCAGTAACCGGCCAGCGCCCGCCACGAGCTCCGAGGCCTCGGACCGCGTCATCGCCAGATCCTCGGGCCCCAGCTCGAGCAGCAACCGGCGAGCCCGGAGAGCCCCCAACGGGATTGCGGGCTCCCGCGCCGCGATCGCCAGCGTCGATCCGGGGGGCACGCTCTCGGCGATTGCCGATATCGCGCGGAGTGATTCGGGGTTGCGTAAGAGGTGCAGATCGTCGAGCACCAACACGAACGGCCGCTCGCGACCCCGTAGGGCATCGCACAGCCGAGGCACGGCAACCGGCGACAACTTCGGGCCCGTCACCGACAACGGCGCGATAACCGCGGCGCTGACCGGCTCGACTTCCTGCAGCGCCGCAGTGATCGATCGCACAAGCTGAGTCGGGTCGTTGTCGCGCTCGTCGAGTGCGATCCAGGCGAAGGGCCGCGGGTCGGCGATCTCCCACTGTGAGAGCAGTGTCGTCTTCCCGTATCCGGCGGGGGCGTGAAGCAGTAAGACGGAAGCGTCGATGGCATCAACGCACCGGGTGACGAGTCTCGTGCGCGTGACAAGATCGACGAGTCGCTTGCCCCCAGGTCGGGGAGGCCTGAAAGCCCGTGCAGTGAGAGTCCCGGCCAGTGCATCTTGGTGACTGGCTGCCATCCTTGGCCCCCTCGGCGAGAGTCCGAACTCCTACCGCACCTGCGGTAGACCGCGCCCCCGGGCGGTTTGGCAGCC
The DNA here is from genome assembly GCA_963793785.1 of uncultured Actinomycetes bacterium. Taxonomy (GTDB): domain Bacteria; phylum Actinomycetota; class Thermoleophilia; order Solirubrobacterales; family 70-9; genus CAWCBH01. The sequence continues at coordinate 538,374 of CAWCBH010000003.1, read as the reverse complement.
GGGCGGCATCAACTGACCGCCGCCGCTCGGCATCGGAGTCCGGCTGGAGGACAACGGCAGAGCCTCCGGTGCGTGACTACCTGGCCAGCCAAAGGCCGCCAGCCGCAGTGCAGCACCGAGCCATCTCCAGTTCATTATGACCGCGCTCCTTTATCGCGCCGCGGGCGCAAAGCGGGAACAGCGACCTCGATCCTATCGTTCCGCGAGTCCCTCCGGCAAACGACTCAGCCCAGTACTCCGCGGTCCGCGGAGCGGACCGCATCGGCGGCGAAATAGCGGCGAGCCCGCCTCTCATCACCCCCATCGGGTGATGAGAGGCGCGGGGAGTGGGATAGCCTCGTGCGGCCAACTGGAGGAAAGGAGAACCGGTGAGCACCGACGCTGTCGAAGACATTGGCCCGATCGACTTCCTGCTGATCGAGTGGCCCGGTCGCCAGCCGACCGGAGAGGCGGCACCGATCGTGGCCGATCTGGTCGATCGCGGAATCATCCGCGTCCTCGATTTGGCTTTCATCACCAAGGACGAGAACGGTGCGGTCGCCGGCCTCGAGATCAAGGATCTCGGGGGGGAAGTCGAAGAGCTGAAGCTGTTCGAGGGCGCATCGTCGGGGCTGTTATCCGACGAGGACGTCACTGAGGCTGGGGGGGCACTCGAGCCGGGCACCTCGGCCGCCCTGCTGGTTTTCGAGAACCGCTGGGCAGCCCCGTTCGCCGCCGCTGTGCGCCGGTCTGGCGGACAGCTCGTGGCCAGCGGCCGAATCCCCGTTCAGGCCATTCTCGGCGCACTCGAGGCAGCTGAGGAAGCCGAAGCGACCGGCTCTCGGTCCTGAAGTAGAGAAAGGAGAACTTCATGCCAGGTCTGATTCGAGGTGTCGCACGCACGGCCGCCGTGGCTGGGACTGCAACGGCGGTCAGGAACCGCGTCTCCCGCCGCCAGGCACAGCGCTGGAGTGAACAGGATGCGCAGCAGGCTGAGGCAGCCCCGGCTCAGCCGGCCGCCCCCGCCCAGCAGGTGGATCCCGTTTCCCAGCTCAAGGAACTCGCGGAGCTTCGCGATAGCGGCGTCCTGACCGAGGAAGAGTTCGCGGCCCAGAAAGCGAAGATTCTCAACGCCTAGTCTCGCCCCGCGAGGCGCACGGCCTCAGGCGTCCCGGGCGCACCGGAAGCCCAGGTTTCCGGTCGAGTCGCGGGGCTCATTCGAATTGCGGGCGCCAACCCGGTAGCGGTTGCAATAGGAGTGGTGGCAGAGGTACGAGCCGCCACGGGTGATCTTGGCCCTTCCATTCGGCGGTCCGGCAGGATTTTCACGAGCCGCATCGGGACGGGCGTGGAAGGTCGGGTGAAACCAGTCGGCACACCACTCCCAAACGTTCCCGGACGTGCTGTGAAGCCCGAAGCCATTGGCTGGAAAGGCGTCGGCGGGGCATGTTCCGAGGAAGCCATCGTCGGCCGTGTTGTGCGACGGAAATGTGCCTTGCCAGACATTCATCCGGTGGTGGCCGTTGGGCTCACGCTCGTCGCCCCAGGGATAGCGCTTCTGCTCGAGACCGCCCCGAGCCGCGTATTCCCACTCGGCCTCGGTCGGGAGCCGCAGCCCGACCCACTCGCAGTATGCAACCGAATCGGACCACGAGATGTGCACCACTGGATGGTCCATCCGACCCTCCAGGTTGGAGTGCGGGCCCTCAGGGTGGCGCCAATCGGCGCCGAAGACCTGGCGCCACCAAGGAGCCTGGAAAACGCTGCGGGTGTCGGGGAAGTCGTCGGGCAGGAGCCCGCCGAATACAAACGACCAGCCGTAGCGCTCCGCATCGGTCACATGCCGGGTCCGGGTGGCGAACTCCGCGAAGCGCTCGTTGGTGACCGCCACCTGGTCGATCCAGAACGGGTCGAGAGTGACTCGGCGGATCGGGCCCTCGCCGTCGGCGGAAAAGCCATCCTCGTCGCTTGTGCCCATTAGGAACGGTCCCCCGTCGAGGCAAACCATCTCGTCGGTTGAGCCGTCAAGGCCGACCGGTTGCGCCGCCTCGACAGAGGCTCCCCGGCCCGCGCGCGGCGCACAGCAGGGAGGAGCACCGTCCGTCAGTTGAGTCATCGGACGGCGCAAGGATGACGTAGTCCCGATCGCGACGCATCATCCGGTTCGGGTGATTCCGGGGCGGCTCTCAGGTGAGCGCGATCACCAGCATCGCGATCAGCCATGGCCCCGCTGGTCGGTTCCCTGAAGATGCGCCCCGTCAGATTCACCCGGTGGGGGTGATGCGCGACTTGACACCCGAAATACAGTGGTCCGCCAGTGCAACCAGACCCCGGCCGAACAAGCGACGCCCAGTCCGCGCCAACAGAGCGTCATGAGCCGACAAGGCGTCACCGCGTCATCGTCTGGTCGCTCATCGTAGTCGCGTCTCTTCTCCTGGTTCTCTCGATCACGGCGAACTGGGTCCAGCGCACGCTGCTCAACACCGACGAGGTGGAGAACACGACCGCTGAGATCCTCGCCGACGACGACGTCGAGGAGCAGCTCAGCATCTACCTGGTCGATCAGCTCTACGCCGCCGTCGACGTGCAGGGTCAGATCGAGCAGCAACTGCCGCCCTCGGCCCAGGCGGTTGCCGCTCCGGTCGGTGCCGCAGTCAGGCAACTCGCAACCGACGTCGCCGAGCGAGCGCTTTCCTCTCCGGAGGTCGAAGACCTCGTCTCGGATGCCATCAGCGGGGCGCATGAGCGGTTCGTCGGCCTGATCCGGGACGAGGGCGAGTACGTCTCGACCACCGGTGGTGACGTCACGATCGAGTACGGGAGCCTCGTTGCCGACCTCGCGGCGCGCCTGGGCGTCGACCCGGCGACGATCTCTGAGATTCAGGGCATCGTGCAGGACTTCTCAGGGGACCTCCGACAGGCCTTGACCGATGCTCAGACAGAGATCGAGTCGGCGCGGGCGGAAATTTCCCGAGTGCAATCCGGTGAGCTGAGTCCCGAGCTGGAACAGGGTCTCCAGGAGCTGCGGGGGGCGACGGCCCAGCTGCAGGCTGCGATAGCCAGCCTCGAGCAGAAGGTCGCAGGCGCCCAGGACAGCGTCCCCTCCCAGCTTCAGGGCCGGCTGTCCGACCTCGAGGTACGGCTTTCCACCTCCAACGACCGGCTGTCCGCACTGCTGCAGCGAATCGCCGTGGTGCTCAAGGACCCCAGCCAGGCGGATATAGATGAGCTCGACTCCTCGCTTGCCTCGCTCGAGACGCGCGTAACCACTCTGCTCCAGCGCCAGGTGGTGCAAAATCCGGGGGAGCTCGTCCTGATCAGCTCCAGTCAGCTCGACGGGCTTCAGTCCCTGTTTGGCGCGCTGCGCAACCTCGGCTTCGTGCTGCCGGTGCTCGTGCTCTTGCTGTACTTGGCCGCCCTGTACCTGGCGAAAGGATGGCGCCGGCAAGCCCTGATCGCGGTTGGGGGAGGGATCCTGGCGGCGACGCTGCTCGTCCTGCTGGTGCGGCGCGTCATCGGCACCGAGGTGGCCTCTTTGGCCAAGACCGAGACGGTCGAGCCGGCCGTGGAGTCCATCTTCGACATCGTCTCCGCAGGGCTGCGCGAGCGGTCGCTGTTCGTGCTCGTGATCGGACTGGCGTTCGTCGGCGGCGGCCTCCTGGCGGGGCCCGGCCGCCACGCCGTCGCGGTACGACGCTTCCTCGCCCCTCATCTGCGCGACAACCGGGTCGCCGTCTACTCAGTCGTCGCCGTCCTGTTCCTGCTCTGGCTGGCCTTCCTTCCCGGCATCAACAATCTCGGGCAGGTGCTTGTGATCGTGCTGCTGGCGGTGCTGGCAGTCGTCGGTATCGAGCTGTTGCGCCGACAGACGGCTCAGGAGTTCCCGCCAGCTGCGGACAGCTCCTAGGCGCGGACCTCACGCGCGTACCCGCGTGGGTGCAGACAGGTCTCGTTCGGCGACGAATCTCACTCAGTCGCAAGGGCCACATCCCAGCGGTGAGACCCTCTATCTCGCGATCGCTTGGCGATCCGAGGTAGGTCCTGCCCGTCCGTCGGCGATTCACCCGCTTCGGGGGATGCGCCAGGGGAAGCCGCCCCCTAGGTTCGGGAGCATGCTGCCCGGGAGCAGGTGGAGGCGAGGAGGCACATGCAGGCCAAGGCGGAACTTCTGGTCTGAGGTCTGGTGACCGATCCCGCACCTGTCCTGATCGCTTACGACGGCTCGGACGCGGCCCGTCGGGCTGTCCGTGAGACGGCTGCGCTCTTCGACACGTCCGCGGTTCTGGTTGCGACGGTATGGGAGGAGGCACTCGCATACAGCTCGACCGCAGGTGTGGACCTGCAGCCGGCCCCGCTCGACATCGGAAAGTCTCAAGAACTTGGGCAGGAGTTCGAGGCTCACGCCCGTCGTGTCGCCGAGGAGGGGGCCGAGCTCGCGAGGTCGGCCGGGCTTGACCCCGAGCCGGTCACCGTGGCCGGCGAGATTGGCGCAGCGGACGCGATCGTCGAGCTGTCCCGTGAGCGGGGCGTCGCGGCCATCGTCATCGGCTCGCGAGGGCTGACAGGGCTTCGCGCCCGCTTGGAGGGCACCACCTCGAGCCGTGTTCTCAAGCACGCCCCGTGCCCGGTGCTCGTCGTCCACGACGACTGAGCCCTGCACGGTGGCTCCCAACCACATGCCCGAGGCCGGGTTAGGCTCAGATTGAAAATGCGGGCATGCTCGCCCGCGCGGAAAGGATGGTCGCAATGGAAGCAACTCGTGAAACTCGTGACGTCCCAGCCAAGCAGCCCTCGGGTTGGGCCATCTTCGCGGGCGTCGTCCTGTTCCTGGTCGGCTCGCTCGACGCCCTCTGGGGGCTTGCGGCGATCCTCAATGACGAGGTCGTCGTGGTTGGCGGCGAGGGCGTGCTCATCGCCGACATCACGACATGGGGCTGGGTGCACCTGATCCTCGGCTCGCTCATGGCCCTCACGGGACTCGGCCTGTTCGCCGGCAGCTCCGGAGCCCGCTGGGCGGCGGTGTTCTTCGTCATGGTGAACGCCATAGCCCAGATCGTCTGGTTCCCCCTGGCGCCGCTGTGGGCGTTTCTGATCATCATTCTCGATGTGACGATCATCTACCAGCTGACGGCACGCTGGGAGGAGTGAGGAGGAACGAGGAGTAGGGGCGGCCGCTCCCGGCTGGCCGCCCCGCTCCAGTCCGCCTGGTCAGCGCTTCGACCCGCGACTCAGCTCCGCCTCGATCGCCTCTACCTGGGCGGACAGCTCCGTGAGCTTTCGCATGATCGGATCCTTGCCGGCCGCCTGCCTCTGGGCCAGCGCCGTGGTCACGAAGGCGCTGGTGATCACGCCAGTCACCACCGCCAGCAGGGAGAGGCCGGCCAGCATCAGGAACGAGCCGACGATCTTCCCTCCCACCCCACCGGGAACGACGTCGCCGTAACCGACCGTGGTCACGGTCTGCACCGCCCACCACAGCGCGAGCCAGATGCTGTCAAACGTCTCCGGGTCGACCAGGCGCTCGATCAGCGCGAAGAGCACGACCGCCGCGAGCCAGATCGCCGCGAGCAAGACCGCAGCGACGCGCAGGCGCAATCCCACCCGCTCGATCCGTCGCTGCAGCCATCGAACCGGCGCCGGCTCCTTGGGCGCCGAGGGCCCCATCTCCTGGTTCGCCATCCGGTCTCTGTTCGCCACCGGGGCCTACCGCCCTTCCAAAGCGGTGCTGAAGGAGATCATCCGAACCGGGTGATGCTCCGCCGAGGCGGCCGATAGTGTCCACCCGGCAAACGTTCCTCGTGGGACGCAAGACGTTCGAAGAACGATGACCATTGGAGGGCGAGCAGATGCTTCTGGCGACCGAATATCCGTTCCTGGACATCCTCTGGACGATGATCATCTTCTTCGCCTGGGTGGCCTGGCTGTGGACCGTTTTCGCCGTCCTCGCCGACGTCTTCCGCCGCGACGACATCGGCGGCTGGGGCAAGGCCGGCTGGGTTGTGTTTGTGATCGTGGTGCCGTTCCTCGGCGTTCTGATCTACCTGATCGCCGAGCACGATGGAATGCAGGAGCGCAGCCTCGCGCAGGCCAAGACCCAGAAGGCCGCCTTCGACAGCTACGTGCGCGAGGCGTCCGGCGGCTCCGCCGCCGAGATCGCCAAGGCGAAGGAGCTGCTCGACGCCGGCACGATCAGCCAGGCGGAGTTCGACGCGATCAAGGCGAAGGCGATCTCTTAAGCCGTATTCGCCCCACGGTGGGCTAGATGGCGAAGTGGGGAATCCTCGCGGTCCTCGGGGCTGCCCAGTTCCTGATGGTCCTGGACCAGGCGGTTATGAACGTGGCGATCTCGCAGCTGGTCGCGGACTTCGACACGACGGTGACCACGATCCAGGCCGTGATCGCCCTCTACGCCCTGGTGATGGCGGCATTGATGCTGACCGGCGGCAAGCTCGGCGACCTCTGGGGCCGGCGGCGCGCTTTCAGGATCGGCCTCGTCATCTACGCCTGCGGGTCGGCCCTGACCGCGGCCTCGTGGAGCGTCCCGACGCTGACGCTGGGCTGGTCGATCCTGGAGGGGATCGGGGCGGCTCTCGTATTGCCGGCCCTCGTCGCCCTCGTCGCCGGCAACTTCGACGGACGCGACCGGACGCTCGCCTACGGGGTCCTCGGCGGGGTTGCCGGAGCCGGAATCGCGGTCGGGCCGATCGTCGGCGGGTGGGCGACGACCGAGCTGAGCTGGCGGGTCGTCTTCGCCGGCGAAGTCGTGCTCGCGGCGGCGATCCTGGTCGGGACCAGGTGGATGGAGGAGCCCGCTCGTGATCCTCGTCCGCCACGCCTCGACTGGGTCGGGTCTGTTCTTGCCGCGCTCGGCCTCTCAATCGTCGTGCTCGGCGTCCTGCAGGCGAGCAACTGGGGCTGGCTCGAGCCGCTGGACTCGCCCGTCGAACCGCTCGGGTTCTCGTTGACCCCCTTCGTGATCGGGGCCGGCTTCCTTGTCCTGGCCGGCTTCCGTGCCTGGGAGCGTCGTCGCGAGGAGAGGGAGCGCGACCCCCTGGTCCACTTCGCCCTGTTCCGGATTCCGATGCTTCGCGGCGGGCTCTCGATGCTGCTCGTCCAGAACCTGATCCTGATGGGGATCTTCTTCACGATCCCCCTCTACCTCCAGATCGTGCAGGGGCTCGACGCGCTCGAGACGGGTGTGCGGATGCTGCCCGCCTCGGTGGGCCTGTTCGTAGCCGCGCTCTCCGGCTCGAGGCTCGCGGGGCGGTTCGCGGCCCGCGCGATCGTCCGGGCCGGCCTGGCGATCACGTTCCTCTCGACCCTGATGCTGCTGGCGGTGATCGAGCCCGAGCTCGACACCGGCCCGTTCCTCGCGGCGATGGGTGTGCTCGGCGTCGGGATGGGGCTGATCGTCTCCCAGCTCGGCAACGTCGTCCAGTCCGCGGTCGGCGATCGCGACCGCAGCGAAGCCGGCGGCCTGCAGAACACCGCCCAGCAGCTCGGCTCGTCGCTCGGAACGGCGCTTCTCGGCGCTGTCGTGCTCAGCGGCCTGATCGCGGCCGTCTCCGACAACGTTGCCGACGATCCGCGTATTCCGCAGGAAGTCAAGCAGCAGGTCGAGATCAGGCTGGGCGGGGATGTGAGCTTCGTCGCCTCGGAGGAAGTTCGGGCCGGGTCCACCGAGGCGGGGCTCGACCCCGACACCGTGGACGCGCTCGTCGAGGACTACGAGGACGCGCAGGTCGAGGCGCTCAAGAAGGCGTTGCTGTTCGCCGCCTTCATCGTGGTGGCCTCGTTCTGGGCGACGCGCCGGCTTCCGGTCAAGCGGTTTGCGGAGCTCGAGACGGTGGCCGCTCCGCCCTAGCGCCCGTCCGAGAAGGCGTCGTGGCCGAGGTCGGCGAGCCAGCGACGCATCTGCCGGTGCACGGCCTCGGCGCCGATCAGGGGCCGCGCCGGGTCGACCCAATCGCTCGGCAACAGCACGAACGGGTGCGACTGCTCGCCGCCCATACCCCCGTGCGATCCGACCAGCTCCTCGAAAGCCGCCACCTCGTCGGTCTCTGACCAGTAGGTGCTGTTGAGGACGATGTCGGGGCAGTGGGCGAAGCCGTCGGTGCGCTTCACGTGCGCGGCTGCGTTGGGCCCGAACGGAGCGAGCGGGTCCGGGCCGTCGACCCGGCCCGTGTCCAGATAATTGACCCCCGACGATCCGAGCACCACCGCTCCTTCGCGCTCCGAGCGCACGAGGAGGAAGCCGATGCCGGGATGCTCGCGAAGCGCCGGTATCAACGCGGGGTAAATGCCCTCGATCCGCTCCAGGGTCAGCCGGCCGGGCTCGCGGGGGAACGAGATCAGGCCCAGGTTCCCCGAGGCCATCACCGAGAGCTCGGGCAACTGATCGGAGTCGTCATCAGGGGCCTCGTCAGGCATTTCCTCCTCGCCGAGCCGGACCTCACCGTCGACGGTCCTGCTGCGGGTGGTGGCGCGGATGCCGCGCCCGGCCATCGTGTCCGCACGGCTCGCCTCGGTCAGCGAGGCGCCCAGGTAGGAGAGCGACTCGTCGTTGCCGCTGGCGTCCTCGTGCACGGCTGTCGCGCCGATCGTTTTCTCGACCAGGTCGGAGATGGTGACCCCGTATCGGTCGAGGAACGTCGCCCCCTGCGACTGGCCGTGATCGGCCAGCACCACCAGCCGGTAGGGTCGCTCGGCGTCCTCGGCCGCGGCCTCGATGCGGGCGATCTGGCGATCGAGCCGGCGAAGCACGGCCAGCGCGTCCGGTCGCTCCACCCCTGAGTGATGGGCGACCTCGTCGTAGGCAAGGAAGGTCGTGTAGCCGACCGGCCTTCCGGCGTAGAGGTCCCCGATCACCGCAGAGACCTGGAGGTCGCGCTGGACCACCGTGCCCCAGGCGCGGACGAAGGCGTAGGAGAAGCTGCGCTTGATCCGTGGTCGCACGTCCCGGCGCCGCTGCTGGGCGGCGAAATAGAGCTCTTGCGCGACGTCGCCGATCACCAGGGCCAGGGTGCGGGTGACGTTGTAGGGATTGGCGAAGTAGGCGAAGTAGTCCTGGCCGATCCGCCCCGAGCGCTTGCGATCGAGGACAGTGCTCATCGTCAGCAGGGTGTGGGGTGCGTCGCCGGAGAGGATGTTGGCGCGGCTGGCACCGTCCTCGTGCAGGAGGCCGCGGCCGTCGGAGTGGCGGCGCTCTAGCTCCGCCGCGTCGCGGGGGTGGTTGGTGACGATCGGAGCGTTGCGGTCCTTCTCCCACCAGCGAAATGCCGGGTAGTCCTCGTTGTCGCCGTGCAACAGGCCGGCTTGGCAGGCTCCGGTCTGCGAGGACCAGTCCGTCTCCCAGCCAATCAGGCGGTGCGAGCCGTCACGGATCCAGCGCGAAAGGGTTGGCAGATGGCCGTCTCGCAGCCCCCGCTGGACGACAGCGTGGGCGAGCCCGTCGATCTCGAGGAAGTAGACGCCGGGGGCCTGCGACGCGGCGTCCGCCACCCCGACGCGGCGCGCCTGGCGCTTGATCACGTTGCGGTAGTAGAAGTCGTCGTCGTCGATTGCCGCCAATGAGGTGACCAAGGTGTTTACGACCGTGATTCCGAGGGCGACGACGATCCCGGCCCAGAGACCGTCGACGTGGAGGCCGGAGTCGATCTCGGAGACCGCCACCACGACGGCGCCGTTGAGGACCAAGACCCCGAGGCCGAGGGTGAGGACCGTGAACGGAAGGGCGATCCGGATCAGCAGCGGCCAGACCAGCGCGTTGATGATCCCGATCAGCGCCGCGCCGAGCAGCGCCGCACCGTTGCCGTCGACGTCGAAGTCATCAAGGATCCCGCTGAGCAGAACAAGGGTCGCCGCGGTCAGCAGCCAGACGACGATCACCCGCAGGACCGCGTGTCTACCCGCGAAGCGCCTGCGGCCTGTGCCGGTCGCCATGGGCGCGATCGTACGTCAGGCGACGCCGGGCGCCGGGGCGGGCCATTCGGAGCCGGTTTCCGCCGGGCCCTCCCCCTCGGCAGCCGCCCGCGCGTTCGAGAGGTCGGCCGAGATCCGCACCGCCGCGGACAGCAGCGGTGCGGCGAGGACCAGGCCGATCGTGCCGAAGAGGCAACCGCCGGCGATCGTCACGATCAGCACCGCCAGCGGGTGGAGTCCGAGAGCAGCGCCGTATGCGATCGGCTGCACCAGCTGCTGAAGCACTCCGTTAGCCAGCAGGACGATCAACGCCATCGCCGCCGCTGCCTCCGGACCCTGGCCGCCGAGCGCGACCAGGACCGCGAACGCCCCCGCGGTCCAGGCACCGAGGTAGGGGATGTAGCCGCCGAGGAACGTGACGATGGCGATCGTGCCGGCCAGCGGCACGCCGAGCACGAGCGACCCCACGCCCACGATCGCGGCGCTCCACAGGGCAACGACCGTGACGCCGACGAAGTAGCCGCGCAGCGAGCCGGCGAGGCGTCCGGTGATGGTGCGGGCGACCGGGACCGGAACGCCGAGATGACGCTCGACGAAACCGCCGATCGTCGGTGCATCCTTGAGCAGGAAGAACAGACTGAGCGCCGTGAAGGAGAGGAAGACCGCCAGTGAGGCAAGCCCGTCGATCGCGTCGATCAGGCCGCCGGTCAGCGCCTTGAAGCTCGAGCTGACGCCGGAGCTGGCGTTCTCGTTTGCATTCGCGGCAGTGTCCGCATTGACGCCGAGGTCACGGGCCAGCGATTCGAGCTCGTCGGCGCCGGCGCCCAGCCTCTCGCTGATGCTATCCGCCTGACTTGCGATGCCGTTGAGGACCAGCAATCCGACACCGGCTCCGATCAGCGCGATCGCCATGAAGACGATCACCGAGCCGGCTCCCCTCGGGACCCGGCGCCGCTTCAGCCAATCGACGGCCGGTGCGGTGACCGAGGCGATGATCGCCGCCGTGACAACCGGCATCACGATCGTCTGCGTGATCGCCAGGAACCAGACCGCCCCCACCACCGCTGCCGCGACTCCGACCAGCAACCAGGCCGAGAAGCCGAGGTCGCGCAGCCAGCCGGGAGCGGAGAAGAGGCCGCTCAGCTCGCCGGGGTCGATCTCGCCGAGCTCGGCTCCGCCGCCCTCGCGGTCGTGCCCCGGTCGACGTGGCCGCCCGCGAAGGAAGCGCCTCTCGCTCATCGCCGCCAACGGTCAGAGGAGCACATTGACCGGTGACGATACGCGGCAACCCCGACAGCTAGATCCCACTGGTTGAGGTCTCGCGACGCGGCTACCCTGAGGTCACGCCGGAGTAGCTCAGCTGGTCAGAGCAGCGCTCTTGTAAAGCGCAGGCCGTCGGTTCGAATCCGACCTCCGGCTCTCGATCAGCCGGAGGTCGAGCGGCGCAGCGCCCGCTTGACCCCGTCGGGGCCGCGGAAGGTGCGCCCGTATGTGGGCAGCTCGACCTCGTGGCCGAGCCGGTCGAGGTAGCCGGATGTCTCCAGCCGGCCGAGGTCATGCTCCTTCGGGCGCTCGGCGAGCGAGCGCTGCTGCTGGGCGCTACAGGGCGTGGCCGTGATCGTCTCCGGGTCCGGGAGCTGCGGCGGCTCGAAGCGGGGGTTGGCCCAGTCGAAGGTGCGGCCGATGTTGAAGGCGTAGCGGTGGCGCTTGTTGAGGTATCCGAGCCCGAACTTGTAGGAGATCAGCTTCAGGATCGACTCGAACATGCAGGTCGCGTGGTTGACGCTGTGCCGCGCCGCACGAACGGGGACACGGCCACCGCCGGGATCCGGAAGCCGGAGAGGCCGAAGTCGTCGTCGAGCTTGCGGCTGCGCCGGTCGTCGGGGACGAAGCGCGGCTCGACGTGGTCGAAGAAGCCCCCCCACTCGTCGTAGACGATGAACAGCGCTCCGCGGCGGAACTGGGGCGACTCCATGAAAGCGTGGACGACGTCGGACATGAAGGCCTGCCCGAGCCGAATGTCGCCGTGGGGATGCTCGTCGGCGGAGAGGCCGTCGCCACCGCCGCCGTCGCGGAACGGCGGGTCGACGAAGGAGATGTTGGGCAACGTCCCGGCCGCGGCCTGTGCGTAGAACGCCGGCATGTTCTTTGTCCAGCTCAGGCCGCGCGCGCCGTACAGCGCCGAGACCGGCAGGTCTGTGTGGTAGTAGGAGGCGCTCAGTCCATTGGCGATCGCGCGGTCGAAGATCGTCTCCCACTGGTTGCCGAGAGTGGCCGAGGGAATCGTGTTCCCCTTCTGGCCTCCGGACTGCGCCGCCCACATGTAGTGGCGGTTGGGATAGGTGGAGGCCATGATCGAGTGAAAGAAGCGGTCATAGAGCTGGAAGCCGTCGGCGGCATGGGGCAGGAAGCCGACGTCTTCCTTGAGGTAATAGCCGGCCGCGAAGCTGTCGCTTCCGTCGCCCTCCTTGTTGCCCTGCACGAAGCCCTTCATCTTGCCCCGCCCCCACTGGTGCCGGCCGCCGTCCCAGGAGTGATCGGGGTCGCGGAACGCGCAGCCCTGGAAGTCCGGCGTCAGATGATGCGTCTGAACCGCCTTGCCCTCGGCGTCGGGGTAGCTGAGGCCGCGGTTGCGCGAATCCGCCTTCGGATGCCAGCCGAGGTAATGGTCGAAGGAGCGGTTCTCCATCATCAGCACCACGAAGGTGTCGATCGGCAGGTTGCGCGGGCTTGGCAGCGCGACCCGGCTCTGCACCCGGGCCGCTGCCTGGACTAGCTGCTCGGGGGGCAGCAGCCCGGCCAGCGCCGCACCGCCGGCCAGCGTCGCGGTGCGGCCGAGGAACTCGCGGCGGCGCATCCCTTCCTCGGGGTGCTCGGCAGCGAGGCGCTCCCCGGACTCCGCGGCCCGAAGCTCTGGCTGGCTGAGAAGACGTGGAATGCGCGTGCTCATGGCTCGATCACCCTCTCGCAGTCGAAAACGCCCCCTTCGGTGGAGTCGACCACGGCGACGTCGCGGCCGGGCCCGCAGTTGATCGCGTCCTCGGCTCCATCGCGGGCGAGGACGCGATCCGGGCCGGCCCCTCCGACCTGGATCCCGGCCACCGAGTTGAACTCGTCGCTTCCCGGGCCGCCGACCAGCACCGCGCCGCCGGCGCCACCCAGCAGGCGGTCGTTGCCCTTACCGCCGTTCACGCGGTCCCGGCCCTTGCCGCCCGAGAGGCGGTCGTTGCCGGCGCCGCCGAAGACCTTGTCGCGGCCGCCGCCGCCGTTGGCGCGATCGCCACCGCCGCCGCCGAAGATCCGGTCCGCTCCCCTGCGCCCGCGCAAGAGATCGTTGCCGCCGCGGCCGAGCAGGGTGTCGGAGCCGGCGGTACCGCGGAGGCGATCGGCGGCCTTGCTGCCGCCGATCCGGTCCGCCGATGCCACGGCGACCACGCCCAGCGTCACCGCCAGGGCGACCGCGCCGATCAGCGGGCGAAGCGCCGAACCCATGCCGCCGCAAAGGGTAGGCGGTCGCGACGCTCCCGTGTGCCGGTTCCGTTAACGGCCGGGCGGATGCGGTTCGGTCCCGCTAGAGCGGGACCTCGCGCGCTGCCAGGTGGATCCCCACCTTGCGCTTCACCCTCTGCAGGGCGTTGTCGACCGTCTTCGTGTCGCACTCCAGCCGCTCGGCGATCAGCTCGTAGGAGTGGCCGTCGAGGTAGAGCGAGAGGACTCGGCTTTCGAGCTCCGAGAGCACGCTGGATAGACAGGAGATCAGGCTCTCCAGCTCCTCGGTGGCGATCACCTGGTTGACCGGGTCGAACACGGTCGGACCGGGCAGGACGTCGTCGAGGGTGGTCTCCGAGTCACCCGCCGCGGCCGGCGTCTGGCTGAAGGAGACGTACTGGTTGAGCGGGATGTGCTTGTTGCGGGTCGCGGTCTTGACCGCGGTGATGATCTGGCGGGTGATGCAGAGCTCTGCGAAGTTGCGAAAGCTCGACTCCCGGTCGGAGCGATAGTCGCGCACCGCCTTGTAGAGGCCCAGCAGGCCTTCCTGGATCAGGTCGTCGGACTCGCCGCCGAGCAGGAAGTACGAGGAGGCCTTCAGACGCACGAAGCCGCGGTAGCGGCGCACGATCGCGTCATAGGCGTCCGGCTTGCCCTCCTTCGCAAGAGCGACAAGGTAGTGATCATCAAGCTCAGGTTGAGAGTTACGGTGAGGAGAAGGGCCCGCGACGCTGGGCGCCCGCGGTAGCTTCGTTTCCTGGGTAGCGGTAGATGCAGCCACTGACGCTTCCTCCTTGGAGAAGGTCCGTGGCGCCGCTTACCTCCCCTGGGCGCCCTGTCATGACAGGTGAGATCTCAGACTCAAGCTGAGGTTCACCCTTTATCTGAGACCGAAGTGTACGGCCGGCGGGGATTCTGTCAACTCGAAAAGTGGGTAAATGCAATTTCGGCTGCAGGCGCCGAATGGCGCCGCACCTACTTGCTGCGCTGCCGCAGGGCCTCGAACAGCACCACCGAGGCGGCGGCGGCGGCGTTGAGCGATTCGATCTGACCCCGGCGCGGGATCGAGATCAGCCCGTCGCAGGCCGCGGAGACACGGGGCCGCAGGCCGCTCTCCTCGCCTCCGAAGACGAGCACCACGCCGCCGCTGAGGTCGGTGTCCGAATAGGACTGGGCCGCCTCGGCGTCGGCGCCCCAGGTCCAGAAGCCGGCCTCGCGGGCCTCGCCGAGCCAATCGGCGAGATTGCGGACCCGGGAAACGGCGAGGTGCTCGACCGCCCCCGCCGAGGCCTTGCAGACCGCTGCGGTGACGGCGGCGGCGCGGCGCTCGCAGATCACCACGCCGGCGGCCCCCGCGACCTCGGCCGACCGGCAGACGGCGCCGAGGTTGTGCGGGTCCTGGACCTGGTCCAGCGCCACGATCAGCCTCTCCGGGGCGGCGAGCAGCCCGCCGGGGTCCTGGTAGGGATAGGGGTCGACTTCGGCGACCACGCCCTGGTGCTCGGCGGACCCGCAAAGCCGCTGCAGCTCCTGCGGCGGCGTCTCGGGCGCCCGCCATGTCCGGTGGACCCGGCGCCGGCCGCGTTCGGCCTCGGCCACGGGCCGGCGGCCGTAGATCCGCTCACGCCCCTGGCCCGGCTCGGCCGGCAACGTTCAGGCCTTTCGCACCAGCTGCGGGCCGGCGGCCGAATCGCGGACCTCCCAGCCCATCGCGTCGAGCTGGGTGCGAATCTCGTCCGCCCGCTCGAACTCGCGGGCCTGGCGGGCCTGCTCGCGCTCGGCGAGCAGGCGCTCGGCCTCAGGGTCGACCGGCCCGTCCGCTTCGGCAAGCGTCTCCAGCCCGACGAGCGCCAGCATCTCGCGCAGAGCCGGCGCGGCGCCGGGCAGATCGCGCCGGTTGCCTTCGCCGACGAGCGCGAACGCCGTCGCCATCGCCTGCGGGGTGTTGAAGTCGTCCGCCAGGGCGTCGAGGAAGTCCTCGCGGCGGGCGGCGACGAAGGGGTCCTCGGGCTCCACCGCCTCGGGCGGGTTCTCGCGGAGGAAGTTGCGCAACCGCTCCACCCGTGCCGCGGCCTCCCGCAGAGGCTCCTCGCCGAAGGCGAGCGGCTGCCGGTAGTGGCCGGAGATCAGGTAGGCGATCACCGCCTCGCGGCCGAAGCGGTCCAGCGCCTCCGAGAGCTGGAAGATGTTGCCCTCGGACTTCGACATCTTCTCGGCCGCGGTCTCGATCATTCCGTTGTGCATCCAGATCCGCGCGAACGGGCGTCCGGCCGCCTGCGATTGCGCGATCTCGTTCTCGTGATGGGGAAAGACCAGATCCGAGCCGCCGCCGTGGATCGCGAACTCCGCCCCCAGCTCGGCCTCCGCCATCGCCGAGCACTCGATGTGCCAGCCCGGCCTCCCCGGGCCCCAGGGCGAGTCCCAGCTCGTGTCCTCGTCTTCCTTGGTCGCCTTCCAGAGGGCGAAATCGAGCTCGTCCTCCTTCAGCGACCGCGTCCCGGCCTCCTCGCCCTGGTCCATATCGTCGGTGTCCCGGTTCGAGAGGCGGCCGTAGGCGGGGAAGCCGCGGACCCGGAAGTAGACGTCGCCCCCCGACTCATAGGCGTGGCCGGAGTCGATCAGGGCGGCGATCAGCGCCACGATCTCGGTGATCGTCTCCGACGCCAGCGGCTCTGAGTCGGGACGCCCGATCCCCAGCCGGTCGGTGTCCTCCAGGTAGGCGCGGGTCATCTCCGCCGCCAGCTGCTCGGACCCCGTGCCGGCTGCGCGGGCGGCGGCGTAGATCTTGTCGTTGATGTCGGTGACGTTGACGACCAGCCGCACGTCGTAACCCTCCCGCTCGAGGAACCGCGCCAGCAGCGTGAAGACCACGAACGGGCGGGCGTTGCCGATGTGGATGCGGCTGTAGACGGTCGGCCCGCAGGCGTAGATGCCCACCGGGCGCCCGGGATCGAGGGGCTGCACCTGCCCCGTCAACGTGTCGCGTATCCGCACCGGCCGCATCGGCGCCTGATGCTAAAGCGGCATCGGCGGTCGTCTCGGGCGCCGGCGCCGCGCTGCCGCGCTCAGTAGGTCCGGTAGGTGGGAGTCGCGGCCAGCTCGGGCTCGTCCGTTGCCTCGGGACGCCGCTCCCAGGCGGGCGCCGTCCGCGCCGCGGCGGTGAAAGCCTCGCGCCGCGCTCGTTCGGCGGCGGTCTGGATCTCCTCCTCCGCCGCCCGGCGGGCAAGCTCGGCGCGGTGCTCGGCCTCGCGGCGGATTCGGTCCGACTCCGCCCGCAGGCGGTCTTCGGCCCGCGTCCTCGCGGCCTCCTCGGCCTCGCGGCTGACCTTCTCGATCAGCTCCTCGACCCGTTGCTCGGACTGGCGCCGGACATCCGCGGTTCCCGCCATCACCCGCCGCTCGATGTCTGCCTCCAGTCCCAGCAGCGCTTCCCGGTCGGCCTCGGCGCGAGACTCGGCTTCGCCGAGCCGCTGGTCGGCCTCGCGGAGGCGGTCTTCTGCTTCCTTGACGCGTTTCTCGGCTTCGGCCAGCAGCGAGCCCATCCGTCGCTCGAGCGCCTGGCGGGCCTCCAGCTCGCGACGCCCGGCTTCCGTTTCGATCCTCGCGGTCTCGGTGGCGATCCGCTGCTCGGCGCCCGCGCGCTCCTCGGCCAGCTCCCGGTGGGCCTGCTCGACCGCGGCCGCCGCCCGGGACTCGGCCTGCTGCTGAGCACTCCGCGCCGCCGCTCACGCGCTCGCTGGCCTCGGCGGAGATCCTGGCCAGCGTCTCCTGCGCCTTTGCCTTGATCTCTTCGCGTGCGGCTGCGGTCGACTGGCTCAGCTGCTCCTCGCTGCCGGAATCGGCGCTGAGGGCTTGCTGCTCGGCCGCGGCCGCGCGGCGCTCGGCCTCCAGCGCCCGTCGTTCCGCGGCCTGCGCCTCCTCCGCCGCCCGTCGCGCCAGCGCCAGCGCCTGCTCCTCGCCCCGGCGGGCGCCGATCGCCGTCGCCCTCGCCTTCTGCTCGCGCTCGCGCAGCTCCTCCGAGAGCCGCTTTGCCTTCGTGTGCAGGCGCTCGGTCGCCTCGCCGACGACCCGCAGATGAGCCCGCGGCGAGGACCCACGCGCCGAGCCGGCCTCGGGCCGGGATTCCTCGGGCGCCGGTTGAGGAGACGGAGCTGCCGCGGGTCCGCTCATCGCCGCGCCAACTTACTACGGGCGGCGGAGCGAAGGGGCGGGCGAGGCGGTGATCAGGGCCACCGGCAGGCCGAGACCGGCCCGGCGCCGGACGGTGGCGATCCGCCGCCCCGGCTGAACCGCGTCGCGCACCTCGCCGAGCCGCTCGCCGAGCATCCTCGCGCAGGCGTCGATGTCGTCGACCCGGAAGGTGATCCCCCAGAAACGGGCCGGGCCGGCGCCGGCCTCAGGGTTCTCGGCGACCTCGAGATCACCTCCCCGAGGCGGAAGAACGCCTGCCGAACCGGCGGTCCCGGCTCGTGCGGCTCGCGGACCCGCCGCAGGTCGATGCCGGCTGCCTCGAAAGCGCTGACGGTGCGCCGCAACTCCGGCGTAGTCACGACGAGATGATCGACCTTCGTCACCCCGTTGGGGTGTGGAGGAAGCTGGTGTGGCGCGTTTGTATCGCTATGCGGGACAAAAGCGCCACTCCACCGGTGGCGGCCCACCTCGGTGGGCAGGCCGTCGAGGTCAGCGGTCGCGGCGCCGCGCAGCGTCCAGCCCACGATCCCTCCGCCATACCCAGCTCTGTTCCCTTCGCCGGCCGCGGCGCGGCCGCCCTCCCCTGCCTCGAATCGCAGCCGAACCGTTCCCACCGCGGCCACGCCCCCTTCGACCGCGAACCCGACGCTCCTCCCAGGGCGCCGCCGGGCCGGCGAGGGCGATCTCCTCGATCGTCGCCGGGCTCAGCTGGACTTGCCGGCCTTCTCGCCGGTCGTCGCCTCGCGCCCGCTCTGCTCTTCCTCGCGCTCGACCAGCTCTCGCTTTAAGACCTTGCCGGTGGCGTTGCGAGGCAGCTCGTCGATGAACTCGACCTCGCGCGGCGTCTTGTAGCCGGCAAGGTTGCTCTTCACGTGGCCCTTCAGCTCCTGCTCGTCGGCCTGCTTGCCCTCGCCGAGGACCACGAAAGCCTTCAGCCGCTGCCCGAACTCCTCGTCGGAGACCCCGATCACCGCCGCCTCGGAGACGGCCTCGTGATCGGCAAGCAGGTCCTCGACCTCGCGCGGGAACACGTTCTCGCCCCCGGAGACGATCATCTCGTCGTCGCGGCCGTCGACGAACAGTCGGCCCTGGTCGTCGAAGTGCCCCACGTCGCCGCTCGACAGCAGGCCGTCGATCGCGTCCTTGCCGCCGCCGCCGGTGTAGCCCTCGAAGGCCATGTCGTTGCCGACGAAGATCCGGCCGGTCTCGCCTGGCGGCACCTCGCGATCGTCCTCGCCGTAGAGCCGCACTACCGTGCCCCGCGGCGGCCGCCCGGCGGTCCCCGGCGCAGCGCGAAGGTCTTCGGGACCGGCGATCGTCGCGTAGGCGACCTCGGTCGAGCCGTAGAGGTTGTAGACGTTGTCGCCGAAGTGGTCCATCCACTTCACCGCCAGCTCGCCGGGCAGCGCCGAGCCCGAGATCGACGTCACCCGCAGCGAGGAGAGCTTGTACCGGTTCAGCGTCTCCTCGGGCAGGGCCATGATCCGCTGCAGCATCACCGGCACGACGGCAAGGACCTGACAGTCGTGCTCTTCGACCGCCTTCAGCGTCTCCTCCTCGGAGAAGCGTCGCCGCAGGACGATCGTCGAGGCCAGCGGCAGCGAGAGCACGAAGTGGGTGAAGCCCCAGGAATGAAACAGCGGCGCCGCGATCATCATCCGCTCGCGGCTGCGGTAGGGAATCGCGCTCAGCAGCGCCGCGATTCCCCCCAGGCCCTCGGGGCTCGAGCGCTGGGCTCCCTTCGGGGTCCCGGTCGTGCCCGAGGTGAGGATCACGAAGCGCGGGTCCTCCGAGGGAGGCTTGAGGTCGGACTCGTCGCCGGAGGCGATCAGCTCGTCGATTGAAGGGTCGTCTCCGGAGCCCTCGTCGGTCCAGCCGACGACCCGGCTGACCTCCTCCGGCACCCCCTCCAGCAGGGAGGAGAACTCCTCGTCGTAGACGAGTACCTCCGGCCCCTCCCGCTTCATCACGTCGGCCAGCTGCGGTCCCGAGAACATCGTGTTCAGGTACAGGACCCCTGCCCCCAGCTTCGCCGCCGCGATCGTCGCCTCGACGATGCCGCGATGGTTGCGGCACATGATCCCGACGCTGTCTCCGGCCCCGAGGCCCAGCTCGGCCAGCCCGTGCGCGAGCGCGTTGGTGCGCAGGTGCACCTCTTCGAAGGTCAGCGACCCGCGCTCGTCGATCAGCGCCGTCTCGGTCGGGTAGTGGATTGCGGCCACCGCCGCGCCGGTGGCCGGGGACGCCCCCCAGCGGGCGAACGTCCAGGCCATCCTCGCCGCCTTGTCGGGCCGCACCGGCTTCAGGACGCCGGCCTGTCCGAGGACCTTGACCTGAAAGGCGCCGTCGGAGAGCCAGCTCATGGGGTTGGACAGGACCATCGCCGCAAGCCTAATCGCTCTCGACCAGGGCCACCGCCAGCGCCGCGATGCCCTCGCCGCGGCCGACCCACCCCATCCCCTCGTTGCTGGTCGCCTTGACGCTGACCCGCGCCGAGGTCGCTTCGCCGATGACTCGCTCCATCTCCGCCCGGTGGGGAGCGAGCCGCGGCTCCTCGCAGATCACGGTCGCGTCGACGTTGACGATCCGGCCCCCGATCTGCCCGATCGCCGTCCGCAACAGGTCGATCGAGTCGGCGTCGCGCCAGCGCTCCTCGCTGTCGGGGAACATCGTCCCGAGGTCGCCGAGCCCGGCGGCGCCGAGCAGGGCGTCGATCACCGCGTGCGTGAGCACGTCGGCGTCCGAGTGCCCGCGAGCCCACGGTCGTGGTCGATCTCGACCCCGCCGATGACAAGCCGCCGGCCGGACTCGAAGCGATGGCTGTCGTAGCCGATCCCGACCGGGCTCATCGATCCAGATCTTGCCCGACCTCGGCTCCCAGCGGCGCCAGCCGCCGCTCCCGGCCCTCGAAGACGCAGAGCTCGGCGACACCGAGATCGCCGAGCAGCTCCAGCGCCTGCTCGTACCCGGCGCCGACCTCGGCGGGGCGGTGGGCATCCGAGGAGAGGGCGAAATCGGCGCCGGCCTCCACGCACATCTCCGCGAACGCCGGCGAGGGGTAGATCTCGGCGACCGGCTTGCGCAGGCCCCCGGTCGAGATCTCGACCGCGATCCCCGACTCCGCGATCGCCTCGATCGCGGGCTCGTAGTAGAAGCGCGGATCGCGGTCGGGCCAGGGGCGCCCCCGGCCCCAGACCTTGACCAGATCGGGGTGGGCGAGGATGTCGAACAGACCCGAGCGGGCGGCCTCGGCGACGGTCTCGAAGTAGCGCCGCCAGACGGCATCGGGATCATGATCGGCCCAGGCGTCATAGCGGTCGTGGTCGACCGCCACGTCGCCGATGAAGTGCACCGAGCCGACCACGTAGTCGAGCTCGCACTCCTCGAGCAGGTTTGCGGTGCGATCCTCGGCCCCGGGGACGAAGTCGCACTCGATGCCCAGCCGCAGCGGCGTCGAGCGCACGAACTCGCAGTAGGCGTGCAGGTCGTCGCGGGCCTGCTGGCGCCAGAACGGGTGCCGCCAGATCTCCAGCGCCTGCGTGAAGCGATAGACGTGCTCCGAGCAACCCAGCTCTCCAATCCCGGCCTCCTCGGCGCCGGCAAGGTAGCGGTCGACGTTCTCGGCGGTGAAGTGGCGCTCCGCCGGCGTGCCTTCCTCGTCGGGCCGCAGATGCAGGTGGTAGTCGGTCAGCACCGGGCGAGCCTACGCGACGCGAGCCAAGGATCTGGCGAGGGGTACGCTTGCGCGGGCCATGATCCACATGCGGATCGTCGTCCCCGCGCACCAGTCCGAGCACGTCCTCGACCTGCTCAAGGCGACGCACTCGGTCTTCAACCTGATCTTTCTAGAGCGGGCCGCTCAGAAGCCCGAGGGGGACGTGATCCTCTGCGACGTCGCCCGCGAGGACGCCAGCGTGATCGTCAGCGACCTGAAGGAGCTCGATGTCCACCGCGAGGGCTCGATCGCGATCGAGGAGATCGACTCCAGCGTCTCCGAGGTCGCCAAGGAGGCCGAGCGGGCGGCGGTGGGCGCTCCCGGCGATGCGGTCGTCTGGGAGGAGGTCGAGGCGCGCACCTCCGAGAACATCGAGCTGAACGCCAACTTCATCGGCTTCATGGTCTTGGCCTGCCTGATCGCGGCTTCCGGGATCTTCCTCGACTCGACCGTGCTGATCATCGGGGCGATGGTGGTCGGACCGGAGTTCGGCCCGATCGCCGGGCTCTGCGTGGCGCTGGTGCAGCGCCGGATCGACGTCGGCAAGAAGTCGCTGGCGGCGCTGGCGGTTGGCTTCCCGGTCGGGATCAGCGCCGCATTCCTGTTCAGCCTGGTGGTGAAGGAAACCGGCCTCGCCCCCGACGGGTTCATCCTCGAAGAGGGCCAGTTCACGCAGTTCATCTCCAAGCCCGACGCCTTCTCCTTCATCGTCGCCTACTTCGCCGGCATGGCCGGGGTCCTCTCGCTGACCTCGACCAAGTCCGGGGCGCTGGTCGGAGTGCTGATCTCGGTGACGACGATCCCCGCCGCAGCCAACATCGGGCTGGCGGCGGCCTACGGCGACTGGGCCGAGTGGCGGGGGGCGATCGCCCAGCTCACCGCTGAACCTGTTTGCGATCTTCCTCGCCGGGGTCGGCACCCTCTACGTTCAGCGCCGCCTCTATCAGCGGCGCCGCCGGGCCCACCTGCACGACGAAGCGCGCCAGATCGCCGGCCTGCCGGTGGGGCGCAGCCGTGCGGACCGCCGGCCCACCGCGGGCAGCTGAACGCTCGTCCTAGACTGGCCGCCGATGCCGCGGGAGCTGCTGATGCTGGTCGCCGCGTTCGCCGCCGGCGCCGCCCTCGCGGGCGCCGCCGGCGCGGCGAACCTCGGCGTCGCGCTGGGCGTCGGCCAGCTGGCCTTCGCCGCAGCGCTGGTCTGGGTCTTGCTGCGTCGCTAGCCGGCTAGACGCCGGCCGGCGCGTCGGGCTGCCCGCCCTCGTCGCCGCCGGACTCCTCGCCGGGGACCTCGTCGGGCTGGTCCGGCGCGGGGGGCGGATCGCCTTCGGGCTGCTCCGGGGTCACCGGCGCCTCGGGTGTCTCCAGGGTCGGCTCCAACGTCTCGGTGGGACTCATGTTCCTCCCTTGTGTCGGGTTGCGTTGCCGCGAACCTACCCTCAGCGTCGGGCGGCCAAACGCAGCTCAGCGCCGGCCGAGCACCAACTCCGCCAGTTCCAGGTCGCCGGCAACGGTGATCTTGAGGTTCTCGGCCGAAGCCGGGTGCAGCACCACCCGGCGACCGATTCGCTCCACCAGCATCGCGTCGTCGGTGGCCTGTGCCAGCAGCGCGGTCGAGGCGTGGGCCTCGCGCAGCGCCTCGCTGCGGAACGCCTGCGGTGTTTGCGCCGCCCACAGCGCCGAGCGGTCCAGCGTCCGGTCGACCTCCCGGCCCCGGGCGACCTGCTTGATCGTGTCGGACACCGGCGTCGCCGCGACCACGGCCGCGAGCTCGGTGTCCTCGGTCAGCGCCGTCAGCACCTCGTCCACCAGGCCGGCGGTGACCAGCGGCCGAGCGGCGTCGTGGACGACGACCAGCTCGGTCTCGACCAACTCCATCGCCGCCGCAACCGACTCCGAGCGGGTCGCCCCTCCACCCACCACGCGGACGCCTTCGGACTCAAAGGCCGCCTCCTCGCCCGGCGGCGCCGCGACGAC
The DNA here is from genome assembly GCA_963793785.1 of uncultured Actinomycetes bacterium. Classification (GTDB taxonomy): domain Bacteria; phylum Actinomycetota; class Thermoleophilia; order Solirubrobacterales; family 70-9; genus CAWCBH01. The sequence continues at coordinate 515,105 of CAWCBH010000003.1, read as the reverse complement.
GATCGCGACGACGCCGGTCGCCGACCGCATCGCCTCCAGCGACCAATCCAGCATCGGCCGCCCGGCAAGCGGGACCAGCGCCTTCGGGCCGCCGGCTCCGAGCCTCTCTCCGGAACCGGCGGCCGCGATGACGGCCGTAGCCTGGCCGGTCCCGTTCACGGGACCGGGCGGTCGGTGCGCCTAGATGATCGATTCCACGGCCGCGTGTGCCTGGGGGCGCGCGTGGCCGAGCAGATCGAGGACGCAGGGCGCAGCCTTTGGTGGTGCCAAAGGCAAGCCCGAGGACGAAGAGATGCGAAGGGTGCCACGCGCGTCATCCAGGTGCACGGGGATCGTGGGATTGGTCATCTACGCCTTGGCGGCGAAGCGCTCCTCCAGCAGCTCGTCGAGGTACTCCTCGGCCTCTTCCTCGTCCTTGTCGATCGCGTACATGAACTCCGAGGCGAGGATCTTCTTGGCCCGCGTGTACATCTGCTTCTCGCCGGTCGAGAGGCCCTTCTCCATCTCGCGGATCGCCAGGTTGCGGACGACCTCGGCGAGCTCGAAGACGTCACCGGTCTTGATCTTCTCGCGGTTGTACTTGAAGCGCCGGTTCCAGTTCTTGGGCATGTCGGACACGTCGTCGGTGAGGACGTCGATCACCTTCTTGATCTGCTCCTCGTCGATCACCCGTCGCAGCCCGGCAATGCCGGCGTTCTCACAGGGAACCATCACGGTCAGATCGTTGTGCAGGATCTGGATCGTCAGATAGTCCCGCTTCTCCCCCAGGAGATCCTTGGTCTCCTTCTTCAACACGACGCCGGCCCCGTGGTGGGGGTAGACGACGTTGTCGCCCTCCTCGAAATTACAGACGGGCGGCACGTCCTCCTCGAGGCCGGCCTCCATCGCTTCCTCTAGCTCGGGAATGTCTTCCTCCTTGTCTCGGACGGCCCTCACAGCCGTCAACTCTGCAGGTACCGGTCGACCAGGTCGACCTCCTGAAGCCTCCGCAGGCCTTCGCGGATGTCCTTGGCCCTGGTCGGGCCGACTCCGTCGACGGCCTCGAGGTCGGCGTCGGAAGCTGCAAGCACTTCCTCCAGGCCGCCGAACTCGTGGATGATCTTCTGAACGACAAGCTTTGGCAGGCGGGGGATCCGGCCGAGGATGCGGTAGCCGCGCGGCGCAACCGGGAAGTCGAGCGTGTTCATCTTGCGGTCGTAGCCGAGCATCTCCGCCAGGCGCCCGAAGTCGAGCACGTCCTGGTGGGGCAGATGCGCCAGCGTCTGCTGGACGGTGGCGAGGTTCTCCTCGGAGTCCTCGATCGAGTAGTCCCGCACCAGCGCCGACTTGTCGGCGGCCACGCCGACCATCGTCTCCTCCAGCTGCATCTCGATCAGGCGCCCCTCGGTTCCGAGCTCGACTATGTAGCGCTCCACCTCGACCGCCATCCGGGTCACCAGCTCGGCTCGCTGCAGCACCGCGAGGATGTCGTAGAGGACCCCGCCGCCCTCGAACTCGAGCGCCGTCAGGCGCGAGGAGACCTGGTCGAGGCGAGCCCTGTACTTGTCCAACGTCGCCAGGCCCTGGTTGGCCTTCGCGAGCACGGCGGGGATGTCCTGGAGGATGTACTTGGTTCCCTCGATGTAGAGCGAGACCACGTCGCGGCGGCTCGAGATCGCGATCACCAACGCGCTGGTCTGCTTGGAGACGCGCTCGGCGGTGCGGTGGCGAGTACCGGTCTCCGAGGAATGGATCGTCGGGTCCGGCATCAGCTGCACGTTGGCCCAGGCGATCTTGGTGGCCTCGGAGTTGAGCATGATCGCCCCGTCCATCTTCGCCACCTGGTACAGCAGCGCCGGGCTGTAGTCGATGTCGAGCCCGATCCCGCCCGAGAGCAGGAACGAGATGTCCTCGGTGTCGCCGACGACGATCAGCCCGCCGGAACGCGAATGGACGATGTTGTCGATCCCCTCGCGCAGGGCGCCGCCGGGGGCGACCATGTCCAGGGCCCGCAAAAGCCGGGGATCCTGTCGCTCCGAAAGCTCGTGAAGCTCATCCCCGGGTGCCGGCGCCATCGCGTCGATGATCGCAAACACCGCTTTGCAATGCGGTCTGCTGAATTCCGTCTGGAAAGGTCGGGATGCGGTTTGTCAAGCAGCGGCCAGCGCCGCGGGCGGTTTCAGCGCCGCCGCGAGGGCAGTGCGCAGGCTCGCCTGCGGGGAAAGCCCGGCGGTCTGCTCTCCCCCCGCCGGCCCGATCACCGGCGCCAGGCCGAACTTCTTCGCCTCGGCGACGCGGCGGTCCGGGTGGGCGACGTAGCGCAGCTCACCGGTCAGGCCCAGCTCGCCGAAGCAGGCGAGCGGGGCTCCGCCGGCGGTGCCGAGCGCCCGCTGGTGGTGCGCAGAGGCGACTGCCATCGCCACCGCCAGGTCGGCGCCGGGCTCGTCCACCCGCACGCCGCCGGCGACGCTGACGAAGACGTCGGCGCCGGAGAGGCCGAGCTTCGCGTGGCGGGCCAGCACTGCGAGGATCAGGCTGAGGCGGTTGCGGTCGATCCCGTTCGCGACCCGCCGCGGAGCGTCGAGCTCGCTCGGGGCGACGAGCGCCTGCACCTCGACCAGCACCGCCCGGCTGCCTTCCATCGCCGGCAGCACGACCGATCCCGGCGCCCGGGTGGCCTCCTCGACGAAGCGGGCCGAGGCGTCGGCGACCTCGGTCAGGCCGCCGGAGCGCATCTCGAAGACGCCGACCTCGCTGGTCGCCCCGAAGCGGTTCTTTGTCGCCCGCACGGTGCGGTAGGTGCGCTCGCGCTCGCCCTCGAAGCGCAGCACGCAGTCGACGAGGTGCTCCAGCGCCCGCGGGCCGGCGAGGCTGCCGTCCTTGGTCACGTGGCCGACCAGGATCAGCGCGATGTCGCGGCGCTTGGCGACCTCGGCCAGGGCGGAGGCCGCCTCGCGCACCTGGCCCACCGATCCCGGTGCTCCGCTCATCTCGCCGCAGTGCAGGGTCTGGATCGAGTCGATCACGCAGGCCTGCGGGCGCGTTTCCTCCAGCGTCGCCAGGATCTGCTCGAGGGCGGTCTCGGCGAGCGCCGGCACCGCCAGGGCGGCCTCCCCCAGCCGCTCCGCCCGCAGGCGCACCTGGGCGACGGACTCCTCGCCCGACACGTACAAGGTGCTGTGACCGGCGGACTCGAGATTCGCGAGCGCCATCCCGGTCAGGGTGCTCTTGCCGATCCCCGGCGAGCCGCCGAGGAGGACCACCGACCCCGGCACCAGGCCGCCGCCGAGCACCCGGTCGAGCTCGGAGATCCCGCTCTCCAGGCGCGCCACCTCGGGGGAGCTGACGTCGCGCAGCGGCAGCGGTGCCCGGGCGGCCGCCCGCGGCGAGGCGCGCTTGCCGGAACCTCCGGTCTGCCGCGCCTCGACGAGCGTGTTCCACTCCCGGCAGCCCGGGCAGCGACCCGACCAGGTGAGCGAGATCTGACCGCACTCCTGGCAGATGTAGCGGGCCTCTTTACGCGGCATACACGCAGGCTAAGGAGCGTCGCCGACGCTATTCGCCGCCCGGCGCCCGCTGCCCCTCCGTTCGCTAGGGTCCGGCATCGGGCTGGCTGGGCAGCCAGAAGCGCTGATGAGCAAGGCGAGGAGAATCACGGTCGGAGCGATCGGCGCCGTCTGCGTCGCCTTGGCGCTGCCCGCGATCGCGCTTGGCTTCGACCCCGCCCAGGAGTCGCGCAACTTCTCGAAGATCAACGAGCGCAACCAGCACATCACCTTCACGCCCGAGTTCCAGCTCCTGCTGACACAGCAGAACGTGCGCGACTTCGTCGAGTACGCGCAGCTGCTCGCCGCCGACCCGGAGCGCAATCCGGTCGCCAACATCTGCGCCAACCGCAAGAACGAGTGCGCCGGCGACGTCCGCTTCTATGACTGGGGCGAGAAGTACGGCGCCGTCGCGCCGGTCCTGTTCACGGCCCGCAGCGGGGCGACGATCTCGGGCAACGTCTGGGCTACCCGCGAGGGTCCGGCGAGGCGGCCGGGGATCGTGATCACGACCGGCTCCGTGCAGGCACCCGAGACCCTCTACTGGGGCCTCGCCGCGGCGCTGGCCAAGCACGGTTACGTGGTCCTCACCTACGACGTCCAGGGTCAGGGCCGCTCCGACACCTTCGGCGAGGGCGTCGACGAGCAGGAGGGCGTCCCCTCCCAGGGCGGCCAGCCCTTCTACGACGGCACCGAGGACGCGCTCGACTTCCTGCTTTCGACGCCGGCCGACCCCTACCGCCCGCGCCTCTCCTGCGGCAACGCCAACGGCGGCGTCGGCACCAGCCACGCCCCCAAGCAGAACCGGCGCGTGGCCTCCGGGCTGAACGCCCGCCAGAACCCGTTCGCGGCGCTGGTCGATCCGCAGCGAATCGGGATCGCCGGCCACTCGCTCGGCGCCGGCGGGGTCTCGTTCATCGGCCAGAAGGACCCCCGGGTCGACGCGATCGTCGGCTGGGACAACCTGCGTACCCCCACTACCGCTCCCCTCTGCCCGTCGTCCCCGGCCTCCCGGACACCGCCGCCGATCACCAAGCCGGCGCTGGGGATGGCGGCCGACTACGGCCTCACCCAGAACCCCTACACCGCCGATCCGCTGCGATCCGCCAAGAGCGTCGCCTTCGCGGCCTACCGGCTGGCCGGGGTCGACTCGGCCGAGGTCGTGATCCGCGGCGGCACTCACTACGAGTTCTCCTTCATCCCCGGCGCCACGGTGCCGATCCCGCTCGGCGCCGCGACCCTGCGCGGAATCGACATGGCCGCCTGGTACACGATCGGCTGGTTCGACCGCTACGTGAAGGGGGGCGACGGAGCCGCGCTCGCCGACGCCGAGCGTCGCCTGCTCACCGACCGCTGGTGCGAGGACGCGCCCGAGGCCGCGGTCGACCCCGACGGCGACGGCAACATGTTCAGCTTCTACTACGACTCGCCGCTCGACATCGGCCTCGCCGCCGGCGGCCGGGCGGCGATCGCCGACCTGCGCGCCGCCTGCGCCGGCACCGGCCTGGCTCCCGACGGCGGCCCGGTCCCGTACGACCATCTCGAGGACGCCCGGCGAGCCGCCGCAAGTCCGGTCCCGGGGCCTGACCCGGGCACCGCGCCCGGGCCCGAAGCCCGTCGCCCTGCGCGGGCGCGCCCGCGCGGCGCGGCGATCGCAGGGCGAACAGGCTTCGCGGCACCGACGGCCCCGACCGCCTGCACGGGCTCGGCGGCCGCGACCGCGCTGCGGGCGCTGGACGGCGATGACTGCGTCTACGCCGGCCGTGGCGCCGACCTCGCCTTCGCCGAGTCGAGGGTAACGATGCGGTCTACGGCCAGCGCGGCAGCGACCGGCTGCGCGGCGACGGCCGGGACGCGACGTGATCCTTGGCAACGGCGGCAACGACGTGATCGTCGGCGGCGGCGGCAACGACGTCCTCGGCGGCGGGCTCGCCAACGACCTGATCCGCGCGCGCGGCGGCAGCGTCGACGTGATCGATTGCGGCCGCGGCCGCCGCGATCGCGCCGTCGTCGGACCCGAGGATCGGGTCAGCGGCTGCGAGACGGTGCGGCGAGGCGCGCTAGGCGACGAGCCCCCAGCGCTCGGCGACGTCGGCCAACTCCGGGGTCAGCGCCCAGCGATCCGGCCGTTCCTCCCCCTCGTGATCCGGGTTGGCGCCCTTCAGCGCCATGCAGCCCGTGTTGTCGCCGATCGCGCGGATCTCCTCGACATCGGCCTCCTCGAGGCGAGGCACGGTCGGCAGCGCCGCCAGCTCGGCCCGCTTGTCCTCGATCGGCCGCGCCGCCGGGCCGGTCTCCTGGATCAGCGTCGGCACAACGCATTCGACGGCCGGGTGGGCGAGGTTCCACTGGCAGGCGAGCTGCATCGGGGTCAGCCCGGACCGCTCGGCGATCGGCCGCAGCAGGTCCAGCTTCTCGCGGCCCGCCTCGATCCAGCCCGGCGGCCGGAAGGCACGGTGGTCGCCGTCGGCTAGCTCCGCCCCCGGCAGGACGTCGTCCCAGAACAGGCCGCCGTAGTCGACGACGCGGGTGATCACCCCGACCCCGTGGCGCTCGGCAGCCTCGAGGCAGAGCTCGCCGGGCCAGGGCTCGAACGGGTTGAGGATGATCATCGCCCAGTCGATTCGCTCGCCGAAGCGCTCGAAGCAGGAGATCAGGTCGAGCGTGAAGCCGTTTGCCGGCCCCGGGGCGACACCGATCAACCGGCAAAGCCCCGCTTCCCGCAAGCGCCTCCATCCCCTCCCACACCGCCTCGCTCCTCATAGCCGCGCCGGTCGGGGTTGTGCAGCAGCAGCAGGTCGAAGGCGTCGGCGCCGATCCGCTCCAGGCTGCGCTCGGTCGCCATCCGCAGGTAGCCGCCGTATTCGTCAGGACCGCGCAGTCCGGAGTCGGTGAAGCGGGGAAAGCCGCGCGGGCCGTCGCGCTCGCCGCTGTAGAAGTCGTGCCCGACGGCGCCGACGAGGCAGTAGTCCTCCCGAGGCGCGCTTTCCAGTGCCCGGCCCAGCACCCGGTCCGCCTCCCCCTGGCCGTAGGCGTCGGCGGTGAGGAAGGTGTCGATCCCGTCCGGGCGCAGCAGCTCGACGAGCCGGTCCTCGTCGATCGCCTCGCCGAAGCGCAGGTAGCGGCCGCCTGACCAGGTCCCGATCGCCTTGCGTCCCGGATCGCGCATCGATCCGAACCGTAGCGGCCTTCCGGCGTCCTAGCTCCGCCGGCTCAGCCGAGGCCTGGCCAGGACCTGCCGGGCTTGCGGCGCCAGCAGCGGGTTGAAGCGGGGACTCTGCCCCAGCAGCCGGGTGAGGATCGCCCGCGCCCGATCCGGCTCGCCCGCCTGGGAGGCGATGATCCCGGCGCGATAGAGGAACAGCGGGTCGCGCGATCCCAGCTTCAGCGCCTGACGAGAGATCTCGAGCGCCCGGTCGTCTCGGCCCGCCGCGTGCAGCGACCAGGCGAGAGCATCGGCTGTGACCACGCTTTGACGACCCTCCCAGGCGCGCCGGGCGAGCCGCAGTGCGGTTGACGGATCACCGTGCTCGGCATCCAGCAGAGCCAGGTCCGAATCGACGTCGACGCCGAACGGGAGCTCGGCGGCGGTCTGTCGCCGCGCCTCGGCATAGGACCGCTCCGCCGCCGTTTGGCGGCCGAGTAGCTCCTGGATCTCGCCGATCGCCAGGGGCGGGCCCGCGGTCGCCGTGGCCGACTGGGCCTGCCGGTAGTAACGAAGGGCGGCGTCGTACGTTCCATCTGCGGCCGCCACCGCACCGAGCCCGGCAAGCGCGGTCGCATCATCCGGGCTGGCGGCGAGGGCCTGACGGTAGGCATTCCGGGCGCCGGAATAGTCGCCGTCGGTGAACAGCAGGTGCCCGACCAGGTTCTTCGCGAAGCTGAGCTCGCCGGCCTCCCCGCTCGCCGCCGTGACGGCCGGCCTCATCGCCGCCAGGGCGCCGGCCAGGTCTCCGTGCAGCTCGCGGAAGTAGGAGACCCTGGCGTAAGAAGAAAGGTCCGGCTCCAGATTGACCCAGCGCTGCAGAGTTGCCTCGGCGGCCTCGTAGCGGCCGAGCTCGATCTGGGCGTCGGCGATCACCCCGTAGTTGCGAGCGATCGTCGGGTTGATCTCCCGGGCCCGCTGGCCGAACGCGAGCCCACCCGCGAAGTCGTGGCGGGCGAGCGCCAGCGCACCGAGCTCGGTGGTGGCTTCGAAGTTTCGCGGATCGACTCGGAGCGCCTGCCGGAGCTTGCTCTCCGAGCGCGGGTAGTAGCTCGGATCGGCGTCGTCGCGCGACTTCTGCAGGTACAGCGCGCCGAGTGTTGCCAGGCTTGCCGCGTCGCCGGGAGCCGCCGCGAGGCGGGCCCGAACAGCAGCGATGCGGTCGTCGGTGCTGGCGCCGGGCAATACCGCGGCGCCGGAGCCAACGTCGCTCGGGCCGGAGCTCAGTCCGCCGCCCGAATCATCCAGGCCGCGGAGGGCGAGCACGACGGCGGCAAAGCCGAGCGCCGCCGCCAGCAGCTTGATCGGGAGCCGGTGTAGGGAGAGTGCCATCGCGATTGCCGACGGGCTGCCCGGGAGGGGCGCCGCGCCGAGCGGCGCCCCTCCTCGAGCAGATCCCTAGCGGCTGCTCCTTCGGGCCCGACCGGCGCTGGCGCCGATCGCGACCAGCCCCGCGGCGCCCGCTGCGATCAACAGCCAGGCCGCCAGGCCCATGCCGTTGTCGCCGTCAGCGGCACCGGACAGGGCGTCCGCGTTCAGACGGCCGCCGGCACCCTCGCCGGAGACCAGCACCGGCCCGTCGCCGCCGGCCGCGCCGGCGGTCTTCAGCTGCGACCCGAACCCGGCGTCGGGATTCGCTCCGGGCTTCGGATGCGCGGCGTAGGGGAAGACGTCCAGGAACGGGACGTTGTTCTGGTCGACCCCGTCGCCGAGCTCGACGTTGTTCCCCTTCAGGACACCCGCGACGACCCGCAGGTCGATGTCGACGACGTCGTCGATCAGCCGGCGACCGTTCGGATAGCCGGCGTTGTCGCCGCCGATCACGCCGAGGCGGTTCGGGCTCGCCGAAGGTGGCGTGCCGAGGTTGATCTTGATCGTGTCGGTGGGGTTGTCCGCGTTGCGGCCCGGGAACGCGTTCAGGCCCGGAATGCCCTGCAGCACGGCCTGGACGATGTCGGTGCGGTTGTTCTCGGGTGCGCCGATGTCGAACAGCGCATTCAGGACCGCCGCCAACTCCGGCTTTACGACGTACTTGCCGTAGAGCTCGGCGTCGCGGTCGGGGGTGGTGCGGTTGAAGCGATCCTTCTGGCCGAGCGGGATGATCAGCTCGTTGACGAGCGGATTGCCGAGCCGCGAGATCTGCTTGTACGGGCCTCGCGCACGACCGCTGACCTTCAGCGTCTGGCGCTCGGTCGTCGACCAGACGCCGACGACGGCGTTGTTGGCGCCATCGCTGGAGACCTGCTTGCGATCGCGAGTCACCTGGGCCTCGGGCACCTGCAGGACCGTCGTGTGCACCGCATAGCCGGCGAGGTCGTCGACTCCGCCGCCCATGTTGCCGGTGCCGGCGCCGGTCAGGTTGATCGTGTCGAAGACCCGGCCGAGGCTGATGTAGAAGGCATCGTCGCGCTGTCCGGCGAACACCTTCGTGCCTCCCGCCAGGTTGCGAATCGCCGCGTTGGCGATCGGCGGGTAGTCGGGGATCGTCTTCACGCCGACGTTGCTCGGCGGCGTCGGCAGGCCGCGCCCGAGGACTTTCCTCGAGACGACCCGGCCACCGCGCAGCCGCTCACGAGTGAGCTTGTAGGTCTGCAGCACGTTCAGGTCCGGGTCCCGCAGCGAGGTGACCTCGCCCCCGAGCGCGTACAGGAACGAGTTGCGGTTTCTGATCTTGGTGTTGAAGTCGAACAGGTAGCGGACGTCGGCAACGCCGTCACCGTTGTTGTCGATGTTCAGGTAGTAACGGGCGTTGTCGTCGAAGCGGTAGAAGTTCGGACCGCCCGCGGGATCCTCGAACGGGATCCAGTTGGCGACGATCGTCAGCTTCCCCGGCGCGTCGTTGGCCGTAAAGGCGTAGGTGTCGGTGTTGTCGGCGGTCGGGTCCATCGAGGTCAACGGCGCCTCGCGGTGAGACGAGCCGATGCTCAACGGGACCGCGATCGCGAGTGCAGCGATCGCGCCGACGAGGGCGTACCTCTTCATCTGGTCCTCCTTGATGGCGGTTGGGAGTTGCTGCGCTGGGAAGCCGGCCGCCTTCCGGTTCTTGCCTGCTGCCGACCACTTACGCCGCAACTTCCCGCCCGGATCAGGCGGGGGAGGATTTACCGAGTTTTCAGGAGCGGCGGAGCCGCTACTCGTCGTCTGACGGCGGGGCGGGCTCGTCGGCGGACGGCTCGACGTCGGGCTCGGAGCCCTCGCCGGCCTTCGCCCCCACTCCGACCTTCTCGGGCTCGGACTCCTCGAGCGCCTCCTTGGCAGGCTTGGTCGGGGGGATGATCGTCAGCTTCAGCGGCCGGTCCTCGTCGTCTCCGGAGGGATCGCGGTCGACCATCACGGTCGAGCCCGACGCCATCTCGCCCTGCCTGAGCACCTCGTCGGCGAGCGGGTCCTCGATGTAGCGCTGGATCGCGCGGCGCAGCGGCCGGGCCCCCATCGACGGGATCCCAGCCCTTCTCGATCAGCAGCTCCTTGGACTCGTTGGAGAGCTCCAGCTGCAGCTCGTGCTCGGCGACCTGGGTGCGGACGCGGCTGATCATCAGGTCGATGATCACCTTGATCTCGTCCTTGGCCAGCTTGTGGAAGACGATCACCTCGTCGATCCGGTTCAGGAACTCGGGCCGGAAGACCTTCTTCAGGTCGCTCATGATCCGGTTCTTCATGTCGTCGTAGGACATGCCCGTCTCGTCGTCGCGACGGTGAACCCGATCGAGGTGTTCTTGGCGATCTCGGCGGCGCCGATGTTGGAGGTCATGATCACGATCGCGTTGCGGAAGTCGACCGTGCGGCCCTGGGCGTCGGTGAGCCGCCCGTCCTCGAGGATCTGCAGGAGGATGTTGAAGACGTCGGGGTGTGCCTTCTCGATCTCGTCGAGCAGCAGCACCGAGTAGGGCTTGCGCCGCACCGCCTCGGTCAGCTGGCCGCCCTCGTCGTAGCCGATGTAGCCCGGCGGCGAGCCGACAAGGCGGCTGACCGCGTGCTTCTCCATGTACTCGGACATGTCGATGCGGACCATCGAGTCCTCGTCGCCGAACAGGAACTCGGCCAGGGTGCGAGCGAGCTCGGTCTTGCCGACCCCCGAGGGGCCGAGGAAGATGAACGAGCCGGCCGGGCGCTTGGGGTCCTTGATCCCGGCCCGCGAGCGGCGGATCGCCTTCGAGACGGCGGTGATCGCCACGTCCTGGCCGATCACCCGCTTGTGCAGCTCGTCCTCCATCCGGATCAGCTTCTTGGTCTCCGCCTCGGTCAGCTTGAAGACGGGGATCCCGGTCCACATCGAGACGATGTCGGCGATCTCCTCCTCGCCGACCTCCGGGCGCTCGCCGTTCTCGCCCTCCGCCCACTCGTCCTCGAGCTCGCGCTTGCGGGTCGTCAGCTGGCGCTCGGAATCGCGCAGGTTCGCCGCCTTCTCGAACTCCTGCGCCTCGATCGCGGTCTCCTTGTCGCGCCGCGTGGTCTCGATCTCCTCCTCGAGGTCGCGGTAGACCGGCGGCGCGGTCATCGACTTGATCCGCATCCGCGAGGCGGCCTCGTCGATCAGGTCGATCGCCTTGTCGGGAAGGAAGCGGTCGGAGATGTAGCGGTCGGCGAGCTCGGCGGCGGCCGCCAGCGCCTCGTCGGTGATCGCCACCCGGTGGTGCTGCTCGTAGCGCTCGCGCAGCCCCTCGAGGATCTTCACCGTCTCCTCGGGGCTCGGCTGGTCGACCTTGATCTGCTGGAAGCGCCGCTCCAGCGCCGAGTCGCGCTCCAGGTACTTGCGGTACTCGTCGAGGGTCGTGGCGCCGATCGTCTGCAGCTCGCCGCGCGCCAGTGCCGGCTTCAGGATCGAGGCGGCGTCGATCGCGCCCTCGGCGGCGCCGGCGCCGACGAGGTTGTGCAGCTCGTCGATGAAAAGGATGATGTCGCCGCGCTGGGTGATCTCCTTCATCACCTTCTTGAGGCGCTCCTCGAACTCGCCCCGGTACTTGGAGCCGGCGACCAGAGCGGCGAGGTCGAGGGTGTAGATCTGCTTGTTCTTCAGCAGCTCCGGCACCTCGCCCTTGGTGATCCGCGAGGCGAGGCCCTCGACGACGGCGGTCTTGCCGACGCCGGGCTCGCCCAGCAGCACCGGGTTGTTCTTCGGTCCGCCGCGAGAGGATCTGCATGATCCGCTCGATCTCGATCTCGCGGCCGATCGTCGGGTCGAGCTTGCCCTCGGCGGCGAGCTTGGTCAGGTTGCGGCCGAACTGGTCGAGCAGCTTCGAGGACTTCTTGCCCTCGCCCTGAGCGGCGCCGGCGCCCTGGCCCTGGCGGCGTCCACCCGGGCCGGAAAGCATCCGGATGACCTCGTTGCGGATCTTGTCGGAGTCGGCGTCGAAGTCGAGCAGGATCCGCGCCGCGACGCCCTCGTTCTCGCGCACCAATCCGAGCAGGATGTGCTCGGTGCCGATGTAGTTGTGGCCGAGGGAGAGCGCCTCGCGCAGCGCCAGCTCGAGCACCTTCTTCGCGCGCGGCGTGAACGGGATCTGCCCCGAGGTGACCTCTTCGCCGGAACCGACGATCCGCACCACCTGCGCGCGGACCCGCTCGACGGTGATGTCAAGCGACTCGAGGACGCGGGCCGCCAGGCCCTCTTCCTCACGCAGCAACCCGAGCAGGATGTGCTCGGTGCCGATGTAGTTGTGCTTCAGCGTCCGCGCCTCTTCCTGGGCGAGGACGACGACTTGGCGCGCACGTTCTGTGAATCTCTCAAACAAGTGGTTCCTACTTCAACGCGGTTTGACTAGCTCAGTATCGGTCTTGCGGTGGTCGGCTTCTTAGCCTTGGTTCGGAAAGTGGGGAAAACGCCTTCAGATTGCCGCTTACAGGGACGCCGCAGCGCCGGCGGTCCTATCCAGTTATTCGGCTTTCGGCGCCGAGCGGATCTGACCTCCGGTCTGTAGGGGACAGCGAGCCGCCCAGTATACCTGGGGTCCTGGCCCGGCCAGCCGGGTCTCAGCGCAGGATCACGCCGAGCGCAAAGCAGCCGACGAGCCCGTCGAACCGGCGTCGTCGTCGAACACCATCAGCCGCCAGGTGCCGCGTGATCCGGTCCCCGTCGAGGGCCCGCAGCGGAGTCTGGGGGCGGAAGAAGCCCGGGAACGGCGCCGCGCCGCCGCGGATGCTCCGTCCGGCCTCGTCGTCGAAGACGGTGAAGCTGCCGCCGCCGCGGCAGGCATTCGGACCGGTGCCGTAGTTGTTTCCACTGCCGCCGTTGTCGGTCGAGAGCTCGACGAACTTCCCCCTTGGGGAGACGAGATAGATGTTGAGATCGTCGACGAAGCTGTGGTTGATCCGGATCGCAACCTCGATGTCCCGGATCCTGCCTACCCGGCCGATGTTGAGCTTCGACAGCACCCCGCCGCCGCGGTCGGCGTCGGGGATTGCCCGCTTGGCGCCGGTGCTGAACAAGATGCGCGGCACTCCCGCCGCGGCCGTCGCGGCCTCGATCAGCGCCGCGCAGGCGAGCACCACACAGACGAGCCGAAGCGACCGCACCTTCACGGGTCCGAACCTGAACCGCTGCCGGCGTCCTGCGGTCAACGGCAATAGTGGAGGTCAGCTCCGCAGGGCCGGGAAGAGGATCGTCTCGCGCAGCGAGGAGGCGCCGCTGAGGATCATCACCAGCCGGTCGATGCCGAGCCCGACGCCGCCGGTCGGCGGCATTCCCTGCTCCAGCGCCTCGACGAAGGCGGTGTCGAAGGGCTGTGCCTCCTCGTCGCCGCGCCGCTGCTCCTCCGCCTGCTGCTCGAAGCGCCGCCGCTGCTCGTCGGGGTCGTTCAGCTCGCTGAACGAGTTGGCGATCTCCATCCCGCCGGCGAACGCCTCCCAGCGCTCGACCAGGCCCTCCTCGGAGCGGTGGGCCTTGGCGAACGGCGACAGCTCGACCGGGTAGTCGAGGACGAAGGTCGGCTGCGATCAGCTCCGGCTCGACCCGCTTCGAGAGCAGGCCGTCGACGAGCTTTCCCCAGCCCTCCTTGGGGTCCGCCTCGGAGTCCATCGCCGCCGCCAGGGCCTCGCGGGTCGGATGCTCGGCGATGTCGATCCCGGCCCGCTCGCGAATCGCATCCCGCAGCGTCACCCGCTGCCATGGCGGCGCCAGGTCGATCGTCACGCCGTCTCGCTCGACCTTCGTCGTCCCGAGCACGCGCTCGGCGACCTCGGCGACCAGCATCTCCAGGTCGCCGGCCGTATGCACGTAGTCGACGTAGGCCTCATACCACTCGAGCATCGTGAACTCGGGGTTGTGCTTGTGCGAGATCCCTTCGTTGCGGAAGTCCTTGCCCAGCTCGTAGACGCGGTCGAGGCCGCCGACGATGCAGCGCTTCAGGTACAGCTCGGTGGCGATTCGCAGGTACAGGTCGCGGTCGAGCGCGTTGTGGTGGGTGGTGAACGGGCGCGCCAGCGCGCCGCCGTAGAGAGGCTGCAGCACCGGGGTCTCGACCTCGACGAAGCCGCGGTCGTCAAGCCAGCGGCGAACCTCGCTGACCGTCTTTGCACGGAGCGCGAAGAGCTGCCGGGAGGACTGGTTGGCGATCAGGTCCAGCTCGCGGCGCCGGTAGCGAGTCTCGACGTCCTCCAGCCCGTGGAACTTGTCGGGCGGCGGCCGCAGGCTCTTGGCCAGCAGCCGCCAGCGGGTCACCTGCAGGGAGAGCTCGCCGCGGCGGGTCGCGAAAGCATTCCCCTCGACCCCGACGACGTCGCCGAGGTCGAGGTGGACGAGCAGCTCGAAGGCCTCGGCGCCGAGCACGTCCTCGCGGGCGTGCAGCTGGATCTGGCCGCTGCCGTCGCGCAGGTCCAGGAAGGCGGCCTTGCCGTGCCCGCGGCGGGCGATCAACCGGCCGGCGACGCGATGGTGCGACTCGGTCTCCAGCCCCGCCGCCAGGCCCTCGTGCGCGGCCCTGACCTCGCCGATCTCCTCCCGCTCGGCGAACTCGTGCGGGAACGGATCGACCCCCTGCGCCCGCAGCCGCTCCAGCTTCTCCCGCCGCTCGGCGAGAAACCCCCCCTCGTCTGCCGGCTCCGGCGTCCTCGGCTCACTCATGGCGGCCGAGCCTACCCACGACAGGGGTCGAGCATCCGGTCAGAACAGCAGCAGGTGAGAGAGCGGGCCCTCTCGGCGACGCGGCTGGGAAGGGGGCCGGGCACCTCTCCGAACGGCTTGTACTGCGAGGACCGCCTGTGGCGGTCCGAGGAGTTGAGTGAGGAGACGGTGCCCGGCCCCCCGCCGACGCCGTCTAGCCGATCTCGATCTTGGTGATCTTCAGCTTCTTCTTCGGCCCCCGCGGCACCTCGACCGTGACGATGTCGTTGCGCTTGTGCCCGAGCAGCGCCTTGCCGATCGGCGACTCGTTGGAGAGCTTCTGCTCGGCGGGGTTGGCCTCCGGGGAACCGACGATCTGGAACTTCTGCGAGCCGCCGCTCTTCTGGTCCTTGACGTGGACGGTCGTCCCGACCTTGACCTCGTCGGTGTCGAGCTCCTTCTCGTCGATGACCGTCGACCGCCGCAGCCGCTCCTCGAGCTGCGCGATCCGCTGCTCCAGCAGCGCCTGCTCGTTCTTGGCGTCGTCGTACTCCGCGTTCTCGGCGATGTCGCCGAACTCGCGGGCCTCCTTGATGCGCTCCGCAACCTCGCGTCGCTTGGTGGTCGAGAGGTGCTCGATCTCTTCCTTGAGCTTCTCGAGCCCCTCGGGTGTGATGACAGACTGGCGACTCACTTGACCTCTACCTCGCTTTGGGTTTCTGGCCCGGGCCTGGACCCCCTCCCGGCCGGAAAAAAGAGCCCGGGCGCGGCGCCTGTGGGACGCCACACCTGGGCAAGAAGCGCGGCATTATAGCGAGGGCGATGGGTGGGCTCAGGCGCCTTGGGCGGCGGTTCGAATCGCCTCGTTGAGCGCCGCCGCGAGGCGGTCGGGATCCTCGATCTGCGGGTAGTGGCCGAGATCCTCCAGCTCGGTGACCGGCGCCCGGGGCCGCAGCTCGACGAGGCCCTCCAGGACCTCCGGGGTGGCGACCGGGTCGAGCATCCCCCAGGCAAAGGAGAGCGGCCGCGGCCAGTCGCGGATCGCGCCGTGCCAGCGTTCCGCGTAGGTCACCCGCTCGTCCATGTAGGAGACCAGCTTGTGGCCGATCCGGTTGCCGCCGTTGTGGGTGATCAGCGACCACTGGTCGGCCTCCTCGGTGTCTGAGAGCGGATGCCCGGGCGAGAAGATCGAGGCGAACTGCTGGCGGAAGAAGCGCTCCGACGAGAGCCGCGCCGCCAGCGGGCCGATGCGGCTTCGCAGCATCCGCTGCGCCAGGGTCGGGCTGGAGCGTTCGAGGATCATCGAGCCGTTGAACAGCAGGGCGCCGGCCGCCTCGAAGCCGAGCTCGCCGGCGAGATCGCGGGCGAACAGCTCCGTTGCCACCGAGGTGCCCATGTCGTGGGCGCAGATGAAGACCTCGCGGCCGTCGCCGTGGCGGGCCACAAGCTCCTCGGCCAGGTCGGCCTGCCAGGAGAGGGTGTAGGCGTGATCGGTGGGCTTGTCGGAGAGCCCGAAGCCGAGGAAGTCGAAGGCGAGCGCCGCCCGGCCGGCCTCCCGCTCCAGCAGCCTCCCCCAGTCGAAGGAGCTGGACGGGAAGCCGTGCAGGAGCAACAGCAGCGGCCCCTCTCCCTCCCGCGTATGGACGTGGATCGAGTGGTGGCGGAACTCCTCCCTGGAGCCCTTCGCAGCCCAGGCCTCGACGCGCTCGGTCAGGCTCATGCCGCAACCCCGGCTCGGCCGCCGATCGCGGCGAGCAGCCGACGGGCCGATGCCAGGTCGCCGCTGCGCTGCAGTTGCCCGGCGATCTCTGAGTCTGCCTCCAGACGCTCCAGGTACCAGGGGTAGAACTTGCGCAGATAACGGCAGGCGCGGTCCGCACCGAGGTGCTCCTCGGCCCGGTCGACGACCCAGTGCAGCTCCGCCAGGATCTCCTCTTCGCCCGGCGGCCGGCGCCGGGTTCCGAGCAGCTCCTCGAAGACCCAGGGGTAGCCGAGCGCGCCGCGAGCGATCATCACCGCGTCGGCGCCGGACCGGCGGTAGGCGCCCTGGGCCGCCTCGGCGCTGCTCAGCCCGCCGGTGATCACCACCGGCACGTCGACGCTCTCGACCAGCTCGCGGGCCAGGTCGTAGTCGGGACGGCCCTTGTGCCCGACCGCCGCCGGGCGTGGGTGAAAGGCGATCGCGGCGGCTCCTTCCTCGACCAGGCGCTGGGCCAGCTCCAACCCGGAGCGATCCCCTCGCTCGAGGCCCGAACGCAGCTTGACCGTCACCGGCACCCCACCGCCCTCGGCGGCGCCGCGAACCAGCGAGGCGGCCAGCTCGTGGTCGCGCAGCAGCGCCGCGCCGGCGCCGGTCTTGCAGCACCTTTCGCACCGGGCAGCCCATGTTGATGTCGATCAGGTCCGCTCCCGCCGCGGCTGCGATCCGCGCCCCCGAGCGCATCACCGCCGGGTCGTGTCCGAACAGCTGCATCGCGACCGGGTGCTCGTCGGGGTGGATCCGCATCAGCTCGCGCAGGGTGCGCTCGTTGCGGTGATGAAGGCCGAAGCTGGAGACCATCTCCGAGACCGCCAGTCCGGCTCCGTGGCGCCGCGCCTGCAGGCGCACGAACCAGTTGCCGATCCCCGCCAGCGGCGCCAGCAGCACCCGGTTGGCGATCCGCACCCCGCCGATCTCGAACGGCTCGGTGAGCGGCGGCTGGCTCATCCTTCGTTCAGCTCCCAGACCAGGCGCAGCCCGTTCAGGGTCAGCAGGTCGTCGACCTCGTCGATCAGGTCGCAGTGGGGGACGATCGCCGCCGCCATGCCGCCGGTGGCGACGAAGCTCGTCTCCGCGCCCAGCTCGGCCCGGATCCGCCCCGCTATCGCGTCGATCGCGCCGGCGAACCCGTAGACCATCCCCGACTGCAGGCTGGCCTGGGTCGTGCGCCCGATCACGCCGCTGGGCTCGGCCAGGTCGACCATCGGCAGCCGCGCCGCCCGCTCGGTCAGCGCCTCCATCGAGATCTGCACGCCGGGCCCGATCACGCCGCCCAGGTACTCGCCTCCGGCGGAGATCGCGTCGAAGGTGATCGCGGTGCCGAAGTCGACCACCGCGCAGGGGCCGCCGAAGCGGTCGAAGGCAGCGACGGCGTTGACGAGGCGATCGGCGCCCAGCTCGTGCGGGTTGTCGAGCCGCACCGCCATCCCCGTCCGCACTCCGGGCCCGACCATCAGGCAGGCCGCGCCGAGGTACTCGGTGCACATCCGCGTGTACTCGGGGTTCAGCCGCGGCACCACCGAGGAGGTGATGCAGCCGTCGATCGCCGCGAGGTCGATTCCGCGCAACGCCAGCAGGCCCGGACAGGCGCACGGCCAGCTCGTCGGCGGTGTCCTCGCCGTCGGTGGCAAAGCGCCAGTGCTCGACCAGGGCCTTGGCTTCGAAGGCCCCGAAGTGAGTCTGGGTGTTGCCGACGTCGATCGCGAGCAGCACGTGCCGATTCTCTCGCATAGGATCGACCGGCCGTGGACCTCAGGCTGTATGTGATTCCCGCCTCCCATCCCGCGATGACCGCGCGGCTGATGCTCGACTACAAGGGAATCGCCTACAAGCGCACCGACCTGATGCCCGGGATCCACAAGGGCCTGCTGAAGGCGATGCGGTTCCCGGGCGACACCGTTCCGGCGATGAAGATCGACGGTCGGCGCCTGCAAGGCTCGCGGGCGATCGCCCGCGAGCTCGAGCGCCTGGTGCCCGAGCCGCCGCTGTTCCCCGACGACCCCGAGCAGCGCGCGGCCGTCGAAGAGGCCGAGCGCTTCGGCGACGAGGAGCTGCAGGCGGCGGTGCGCCGCATCATCTGGAACACGATCAAGCGCGATCGCGCTCCACTGCGCGGCTACTCCGAGGGGGCGAAGCTGGGGATCCCGGTCGGCGTCGCGGTCAAGACGGCGGCCCCGATCGTCGCCGCAGCGGTCTCCTACAACAAGGCCAGCGACGAGAACGTGCGCCGCGACCTGGCCGCGCTCCCCGACCAGCTGCAGAGGATCGACGACTGGATCGAGGCGGGTGTCCTCGGCGGTGAGAGCCTCAACGCCGCCGACTTCCAGATCGCCCCCAGCGTCCGCCTGGCGCTGACGCTCCAGGACCTGCGGCCGGGGATCGCCGCCCGCCCGGCCGGCGAGCACGCCATGCGCGTCGCCCCGCACTACCCCGGCGACGCGCCGCCGGCCCTGCCGCCGGCGTGGCTGGAGCCCCTCTACGGTGCTGTGCCCCGCTAGCGGGTAGGTTTCCCGGCGTGATCCGCCCGGCCCACCTTCTCGTCACTCTGCTGCTCGCCGCCCTGTTGGCGCTGGCGGGGTGCGGAGGCGATGACGACGACGGCGGCGGCAGCGTCGAGTCGTTCTGCCAGGAGTTCGAGACCGCCGACGCCGCCGGCAACCCGCTCCAAGACGTCGAGCAAAACGACGTCGAGGGCGCCAAGGACGCGCTGGGGGAGTTCGAGGACACGCTCAGCGGCCTGGTCGATGCCGCCCCGGACGAGATCCGCGCTGACATCGAGGCTCTGCGCGACTACATCGCCGAATACAACGAGGCGATCGCCGACCTCGACGAGCCCGCCGACTTCCAGCGGGCTTCGCAGGATTTCCAGACCGAGAACCAGAACCCCAGCGAGGCCGTCGAGCGACTCGAGCGTTTCACCGAGGAGAACTGCACCGTCGGCGGCGAGTCGACGGGCTAGGACCCTAGAGCGTTCCCAGGCGCCGGACCCGCTGTCCCGGCTTCAGCGACTCCAGCGCCGCGGCCAGCGAGGTACCGTCGGGAAGGCGCAGCTGCGGATCGAGCTCCAGCAGGGGCTCGAGGACGAAGCGGCGGCTGGTCACCTCGGGATGGGGAAGCGTCAGGCGCTCGTTCTCGAGCTCCAGATCCCCGAGCAGCAGCAGGTCGACGTCGAGCGGCCGCGGCCCGTGCCGAGGGGCACCGAAGAGCCGGCCTCGCTCCGCCTCGATCGCCTTGCAGAGGTCGAGCAGGGCCAGCGGCTCGAGCTCGGTCCGCACCCGGACCGCAGCGTTGAGGAAGTCCGGCTGCTCGAGGATCTCCCCCACCGGCTCCGTCTCGTAGACCGAGGAGACCGCCTCGACCTCGACCCCGTGCTCACCGAGCAGGCGGACCGCGGCGGAGAGCTGCCCGCTGCGGTCGCCGACGTTGGAGCCGAGGCCGAGGTATCCGGTCCGCGCCCCCGTGGACGGGGCGCTAATCGGCCTCGGCCCCGGGATCGCCGCCGGACCCGGCTCGCTCGTGGGTCACCTCGACGGCGACCTCCTGGATCGCGATCGGCAGCGGCGGCTCCGGCTTGGCCGCTCGGACCCGCACCGACTCGCATCCGTAGCGCTCCATCAGCCGCTCGCCGACGACCTGGCAGAGCCGTTCCAGGGTCTTGAAGCTGCGCTCGGTGGCGGCCAGGGCGACGATGTCGCAGACGGCTGCGTAGTCGACGGTGTCCTCGAGGCGGTCGGTGAGCACCGCGTCGCAGTCGGGCACGTCGAAGGAGATGTCGAACTCGAGCCGCTGCCCGACCTCGCGCTCGGCCTCGCTGACCCCGTGATGGGTGTAGATCGAGATTCCGCGCAGCTCGACCTCGACCGAGGACTCGTTGCTGTTGCCGTGGGCGTCCACGTCGCCGGGAGCCTAGTCCGAGGCTCCCCGGATCGCCTCCGCCAGCGCCAGCGCCTCTCGCATCGGCGCGACGTCGTGAACGCGGAGGATCTCGGCCCCGTTGCGCCAGGCCAGAACCGAGGAGGCGAGCGTGCCGCCGAGCCTCTCTCCCACCTGCGAGCCGTCGATCTTGGCGATGAAGCTCTTGCGCGAGGTGCCGACGACGATCGGCCGGCCCAGCGCCCGCAGCTCGCCGAGGCGTCGCAGCAGCTCCAGGTTGTGCTCGAGGGTCTTGCCGAAGCCGATCCCCGGGTCGACCCAGATCCGCTCCTCGGCGACGCCCGCTGCGACCGCGACCTCGACCCGCTCGCCGAGAAACGCTCTGACGTCGTCGACGACGTCCTCGTAGGTCGGGTTGACCTGCATCGTCCGCGGGTCTCCCTGCATGTGCATCAGCACCAGGCCGGCGCCGCGGTCGGCGCAGAGCCCGGCGATCTCCGGCGTCATCCCGCAGCGCGGTGACGTCGTTGACGATCCCGGCGCCCGCCGCCAGGGCCGCCTCGGCGACGGCGAGCTTCGAGGTGTCGATCGAGAGCGCCGGCGCCGCCCCGGCGAGACCGGCAATGACCGGCTCGGTGCGTTCCCGCTCCTCGTCGGCGCTCGACCGGCTTCGCGCCCGGGCGGGTGGACTCGCCGCCGATGTCGAGGATCTCGGCGCCTTCGGCGACCAGCTGCCGCCCGTGCTCGATCGCCCGCTCGGGATCGAGGAAGAGCCCGCCGTCGGAGAAGGAGTCCGGGGTGACGTTGACCACCCCCATGATCCGGGCGCCGATCCGGCTACTCAAGCGCTGCCAGCGCCTCCGCCGCCGCCCGCTCGCCGGAGGAGATCGCGCCGTCCATGTAGCCGTTCCAGACGCGCCGCCGTCTCCGCCCCCGCCCAGTGCAGGGGCCCGATCGGGGCCCGCAGCGCCCGGCCGTGCTCGATCCACCCGCCCGGCGGCAGGAAACCGCCGTAGCAGCCGCGCGACCAGGGGTCGGCCGCCCAGGCCTTGTCGATGTAGCGCTCGGGCTTCGCGGCCCGCGGCCCGTAGAAGCGCTGCAGGCAGCGCAGCACGATCTCGCGGCGCTGCTGCTCGGGTAGGTCCGTCGCCTGCCGCGCCGCCGAGCCCTCGAGGAAGGCGAGCAGGACCCCCGGCGAGCCGTCGGGGGGCGAGTTGTCGTAGGTGACCGAGACCGGGCCGTCGCAGCTCGTCCCCGCGCCGGAGAGCCCCTCGCTCACGCCAGAAGGGCCGCTCGTAGACCGCCATGCACTTGACCACGGTGCCCTGGGCCATCCGCTGGGTGAGGCCGTCGCGTACCGCCGGCAGCGCCGGCTCGTAGTCGAGCCGGCCGGCCAGCGCCGGCGGTATCGCGATGATCGCCTGACGAGCCCGCACGGTTGCCCGCCCACCGATCAGGGTCACACCGCCGCCGCCGTGCTCGACCCGGCGCACCGGCGCCTCCAGCAGGACTGCGTCTCCGAGCTGCTCGGCGAGCCGGATCGAGATCAGCTGCGTGCCGCCGGCGACCCGCGCCTCCTGCGCGCCTCCCTCGGTGTCGAAGAGGCGATGCAGCGAGCCGGCCGAGCGTACGTAGAAGAGGAAGTGCAGCAGCGAGAGGTCCTCGGGCTCGACCGCCCACACCGCCCACACTCCCAGCCGCATCAGATCCCGCGCGACCCCCGTGCGGATGTTGCGGCGCATCCAGGTCGCGAAGGTCTGCGAGTCCCACTGCGCCGCCTTCGCCGCCTCCCACGGCGACTCGGGGGGATCGAGCGGGCCATCCGGTTGAGTCGCGCCATCGTCACCGCGGTCTCGCCGAGGCCGAGCGGGTTGACGCGGGGGATCGTCCCCGAGTAGCGGCTGATCTCGCCGTTGCGCTCGAACAGGTTCGTCCCCTCGGTATAGGTCGGGAAGGTCTCCAGCTCGAGCTCGCCGATCAGGGCCAGGGCCCGGTCCTGGGTCGGGCCGACCCACTGGCCCCCGACCTCGACCACCTTGCCGTCGCCGATCGCCTCGTTGAGGGTGCGCCCGCCGACCCGATCACGCGCCTCGAGCACGCAGACGTCGCGGCCGGCGGCGCGCAGTGCCCGGGCGGCGCAGAGACCCGCCAGGCCCGCCCCGACCACCGCTACGTCTACCGAGATTTCGTGTTTTTCAGGCTCGCGGGAGGGCACCGGCGAGCCGACCCTAAAGGGTTTCCTCGCCGCCGACGACAGGAACCTGATGGAGCGTCTGAAGCAGCTTTTCGCGCCGACGGAGGATCCCTATGCGGGTGCCGACATCGCGGCGGCCCTGCGCATGGGCTCGTTGCTGTGCCTGATCTCGATCGGCCTCTCGATCGCGCTCTGGCCGCTCAGCCCGCCCGACTCGGCCCTGGGGGATTCCGGGTTCGCCCTCGCGATCTTGCTCGCCGCCACCGGGGTCGCCTACTCGCTGGCGATGCGCTCGCATCGCTTTCACTGGTCATTCGACCTGCTGCTGGTCACCGGTTATATGGGCCTCGGCTACTTCGCCGTCCTTCAGTGGCTCGCCGGCGGGGTCGGGGCGCCCTACGAGCAGCTGATCATGTTGCCGGTGATCTACGTCGCCGTGATCCACCCGCCGCGACGGATCGCCGTCTTCCTGGCGGTGACCGCCCTGGTGCTCGCCTGGCCCTACGTCTATGACGGCTGGGACAGCGACGCCTTCGCCGGCACCGTCGCCTCGTTCGTGCTCTGGTCCGCCCTCGCCCTGGCCGGCTTCCTGATGATGAGCGGCGTCCGCGCGCAGCGGCTCGCCATGCGGCGCGGCGAAGAGCAGGCCCGCGAGGAGGCGCGGATGGACGAGCTGACTGGGGTCGGCAACCGGCGCGCCTTCGAGGAGGCGCTCGACAACGAGATCGCCAGGTCCAACCGCCTCAAGGGCCCGCTCAGCGTCGCGATGGCCGACATCGACAGCTTCAAGCAGATCAACGACGAGTGGGGGCATCTGGAGGGCGACGGGTGCCTGCGCCGGGTCTCCGATGCGATCGCCGGCGAGCTTCGCGCTCCCGACCGCTCCTACCGCTGGGGCGGCGACGAATTCGCGATAGTCCTGCCGGGAACCGCCTCCGAGGGCGCGGGGCAGCTAGCCGAGCGGCTGCAGAACAAGGTCCGGGCCGCCTGCCGCCGGCCCGACGGGGAGTCGATCCAGATCCGCGTCGGCATCGCCGAGCTGCAGGCCGGCATGGCTCGCGAGGACCTGATGTCCGCCGCCGACCTGGCCTTGATGACCGCCAGGCCGCCGCGCTGAGCCCGGCCTGGTTGAGCGGCGACGCTCAGGCGTCGTCGGCGCGCATCTCGGCCGCGCCGCCGGCGTAGCCGGGGCGCGGGCGGGGAACCGGGCGCGGACCCTCGCGGGCGGCCTTCTCCGGCTCCGGCGCCGGCTCGGCGGGCTCCGCGGCCTCCTCCTCGTCGGCGCCGAAGACTTCCTCCTCGGCCTGACCGGCGAGCAGGGCGACGAACTGCTCGGCGTCGATCGTCTCGCGCTCGAGCAGGATCTTCGAGACCCGGTCCAGCTCCTCGCGCTTCTC
Source organism: uncultured Actinomycetes bacterium (assembly GCA_963793785.1). Classification (GTDB taxonomy): domain Bacteria; phylum Actinomycetota; class Thermoleophilia; order Solirubrobacterales; family 70-9; genus CAWCBH01. The sequence goes on along the minus strand of CAWCBH010000003.1, from coordinate 491,115 downwards.
GTTGAGGAGGTCCTTGGCGGTCTGGTGGGCGTCCTCGACGATGCGGCGGATCTCGTCGTCGATCTCGCGCGCGATCTCGTCCGAGTAGTCGGGCTCGGAGGAGAACTCGCGGCCGAGGAACGGCTGGCCGCGGTCGTGGCCGAAGACGCGCGGGCCGAGGCGCTCGGACATCCCGAAGCGCATCACCATCTGCTTCGCGGTCTCGGTCACCTTCTCGAGGTCGTTGGAGGCGCCGGTCGTGATCTCGCTGAAGACGATCTCCTCGGCGGCGCGGCCGCCCAGCGTCATCGCCATCGTGTCGGTCAGCTCGGCGCGGGAGGTGAGGAACTTGTCCTCGGTCGGAAGGCTGATCGTGTAGCCGAGCGCCTGGCCGCGGCTGATGATCGAGATCTTGTGGACCGGGTCGCAGTTCGGCAGCAGGTGGCCGACGATCGCGTGCCCGAGCTCGTGGTAGGCGGTGATCAGCCGCTCCTTCTCCGACATCACGCGGGTCTTCTTCTCCGGGCCCGCGATCACCCGCATGATCCCCTCCTCCAGCTCCAACATCGTGATCTCGCGGCGCGAGGAGCGGGCGGTCAGCAGCGCCGCCTCGTTGATCAGGTTGGCGAGGTCGGCGCCGGTGAAGCCGGGGGTCTGGCCGGCCAGCGCGTCGAGGTCGATGTCCTTGGCCAGCGGCTTGCCGCGGGTGTGGACCTCGAGGATCTGCTTGCGGCCCTTGCGGTCGGGTCGGTCGACGACGACCTGGCGGTCGAAGCGGCCGGGCCGCAGCAGCGCCGGGTCGAGGATGTCGGGCCGGTTGGTGGCGGCGATGAGGATGATGTTGTCCTTCATCTCGAAGCCGTCCATCTCGACCAGCAGCTGGTTCAGCGTCTGCTCGCGCTCGTCGTGGCCGCCGCCCATCCCGGCGCCGCGGTGGCGGCCGACGGCGTCGATCTCGTCCATGAAGATGATGCAGGGGGAGTTCTGCTTCGCCTGCTCGAAGAGGTCGCGGACGCGGCTGGCGCCGACGCCGACGAACATCTCGACGAAGTCAGAGCCGGAGATCGAGAAGAAGGGAACGCCGGCCTCACCGGCGACGGCGCGGGCGAGCAGCGTCTTGCCGGTGCCGGGCGGGCCGTAGAGCAGGACTCCCTTCGGGATCCGGGCGCCGAGCGCCTGGAACTTCTTCGGGTTCTCGAGGAACTCCTTGATCTCGTGCAGCTCCTGCACCGCCTCGTCGACCCCGGCGACGTCGCGGAAGGTGATCTTCGGCGCGTCGACCGACATCCGCTTCGCCCGCGACTTGCCGAAGTTCATCACCCGCGAGCCGCCGCCCTGCATCTGGTTCATCAGGAAGATCCAGAAGCCGAAGAAGAGCAGGAAGGGAAGGATGTAGGTCAGCAGGCTGAGGATGCTGGAGCCGCCGGTGCCCTTGACCGCTGTCTTGACCTCGTTGCGCTCCAGCAGGTTGATCAGGCTCGGCTCGAGCTCATTCGGGAAGCCGGTCGAGTACTCGGTCGCCGTTCTGCTGCGTGACGTCGAGCGTGTTGTCCTTGGTCTTGATCGTGACCTCTTCGATCTGGCCACGCTCGACCTGCTGAACGAACTCGCTGTAGACCGGCTTCTCCTCGCTCGGATCCGGGCTGATCAGGCGCTGGGCGATGAACGCCAGGATCACGACCAGCAGGATCGGGAATGCCGCGCTCTTGAAGAACCGTCTCAACTTAGGGCCTCCGGCTTTGGGCAAGGGGAATTCTCGCCCCGCGCCGTGCGGTTCAGCGTACCAGGGAGCGAGGCTCGCTCAGGCGGGTTCAGGCCGCCCGGCCGCGGCTTCGCAGAGCCGGATCAAGCGTCCGCGAGCGCGGCGACGTAGTCGAGGTTGCGGTAGCGCTGCGCGTGGTCGAGCCCGTAGCCGATCGCGAACCGGTTCGGGATCTCGAAGCCGACGTAGCGGGTCGGCAGGTCGACCCGGCGCCGCTCCGGCTTGGTCAGCAGCGCGCAGACCTCGAGCGAGCGAGGATCGCGGGCCCGCAGGTTGCGGAGCAGGTAATGGAGGGTGAGGCCGGAGTCGATGATGTCCTCGACGATCAGCACGTCGCGGCCCTCGATCGGGGCGTCGAGGTCCTTGAGGATCCGCACCACCCCCGAGGAGTCGGTCGAGGAGCCATAGCTGGAGACGGCCATGAAGTCGATCTCGCAGGGAACGGTCAGGTGGCGCATCAGGTCGGCGATGAACAGCACCGCGCCCTTGAGGACCCCGACCATGATCAGGTCGCGGCTCTCGTAGTCGCGGCTGATCTCCTCGCCCAGCTCCACGATCCGGCGCTGCAGATCCTCGGCGGAGACGAGGGTCTCGCCGATCGCGGAGTCGCTCACGTCGGCACCTCGTCGAGTCCGGCGTCGCGACGAGCCTCCTCGGCGTCCCAGTAGCTGGTCACCTCGGCGACCTTTCCGTTGCGCGTCTCGACCAAATGGACGAAATGGTCGAAGAGCTCTGCGGCGCCGCTGGGAGAGCCGAACCTCAGCTTGCCCCGGAGCCACACGCGGTCCTCGTCAAGTTCGAGCACCTGATCGATCTCGGCTCGCGCCCCACCCCAGGGCTCCATGAAGGAACGGAACTCGGCCAGGAATCGGCGCAGCTCCGTGATATCGGCGCCGACCCCGCCGTCAGGAAAGCGCGAAAGGTCCCAGACGCAGTCCTCGGCGTAGAGCGCCAGCAGCGCTTCTGCGTCGCCGCTGTTGAAGGCCGCGTTGGAGGCCTCGAACAGGCTCGTGTCCCCGACCGGCTGCGGCTGCGCCACGCGCTCAATCTACGCGGCTCGCGGTCAGGACCGCGGCTTCGCCGCCTCCGTCCGCGAGCCGGAACTCCTCCGCGACAGCGACACCCGGGACCCAGGCGATCGTCTCGCCGGCGAGGACCACCGGCAGCTCGCGGCGCAGCGAGCGCGGCACCCGGTTGTCGGTGAACAGGTCCTGGAGAGACCTGGCGCCGCCGAGACCGAGCGGGCGCATCCGGTCGCCGTCGCGCCAGGGGCGCACCTCGAGCTCGGGGCCGAGCGCGGCGGCGTCGAGGGTCGCGACGTCGGGGCCGCGCGGCTCCTCCACCTCGCGCCAGCTCCGCCCGCAGCTTCCAGTGTCCGAAGCGACAGCTCCCGGGGATCGGCAGCAGGGCCGGCTCGGGGACCGGGCCCGCAGCCGCCCGCACGCGGATCGTGCCCGCTTCGCAGACGGCGCGCAGCCCACCGCCCAGGTCCACCTCGCCCCCCTCGGCGGTTGCCGCAAGGCGCAGGATCTCGCCGGCCTGCTCGCGCGAGAGCGGGACCGGCCGACCAGCGGCGCGGCCGGCAAGGGCACGTAGAGACAGACGCGCCAGCGCCTTGTGCGTCTCTACAAGCAGAGAAGCCTGTAAGACATCCAACTCGCCACCGGTCAGCTCCACCGCCAGCGCCTCCAGCGCCTCCGCCTCCTCGGCCAGCTCCGCCCAGGTGGCGGCGATGTTGGCCTCCGCGGCCGGGCTCAGCTCGCGCAGCACCGGCAGGACCTCGGTCCGCAGGCGAACGCGGGCGAAGCCGGGATCGGCGTTGGAAGGATCGTCGCGAAACGGCAGCGCAAGCTCCTGCGCCAGGGCCCTGGTCTGATCGCGGCCGAGCGCCAGCAGCGGCCGCACCACCTTGCCGCTGCGCGGCCGAAGACCGAGCAGCGCCCGCCGCCCCGGCGAGGTGGCGAGGCGGTAGAGCATCGTCTCGGCGAGGTCGGTGCGGGTGTGGCCGCTGGCGATGAAGTCGAGGCCGCGCTCGGCGCGCAGCCGCTCCGCGGCCGCGTAGCGCGCCTCGCGGGCGGCGGCCTGGACGTTGCCCGAAGCGAGCGCCGGCGCCTCGACCACGAGCTCGATCCCGAGCCGATCGCAGAGCGCCCGGCAGGTCTCCTCGTCGGCGCCGGAGTCCTCGCGCAGGCCGTAGTTGAGGTGCAGGCCGACAATCGAGTCGGGCCCGGCGGCGCCGGCCAACCCGGCCGCCAGACAGCCCGAGTCGGGCCCGCCGGAGACCAGCGCCACGCCGCGCTCGCCGGGCCCGATAAGGCCGCTGGAGCGGATGACGTCTACGAGCCTCTCGCGCCCATCTCTCTCCATTGCCCGTAAACGTTGCCAGGTGTCCCGTCACACTCACCCCTTGGGTGGTCGAGGTTCGCCGCCTCAGAGACGGTCAATGTCGACCACCCCGAGCCGCGCTAGGCGCGGCTGCGGGCGACGAACAGCGGGATCCGGCGCGGGAAGCCCTTCAGTTCGACGTCGCCGATCGGCTCCAGATCCAGGTATTCGGAGGACTCCAGCGCCGCCGCGACCTGGTCGGTCACCATCACCTCGCCGCCGAGTGCCCGGGTGACGACGCGGTGGGCGAGGTTGACGGCGGCGCCGAAGTAGTCGCCGTCGCGGTAGGTGGCCTCGCCGTAGTGCATCCCCACTCGCGGCTGGGGGCGCTCCTGGAACAGGGCCAGGAAGCCGACCGCCCACTCCGTCAGCGAGGCGGCGTCGGGGGAGACGACCATCACCTCGTCGCCGATCGTCTTCACGATCGTCGCCCCCGAGGGCAGCGTCGCCTCGACCGTTTCCACGAACCTCTCGACCAGGTCCAGCGCCTCCTCGTCGCCCTCCTCCTCGGTGTAGCGCGTGAAGCCGGTGATGTCGATGAAGCACAACGTCGTCGGGACGCGGCCCAGCACCCTCGCCTCGGCGCCGAACCCGCTCTCCATGTGGCCGACGACGTCCTGCTCGAGGAAGAAGCGCAGGTAGCGGTCGTGCATGTAGCCGAACAGCGGCAGCGCCAGCGGCCGGATGTCGGCCGCCAGCTCCTCCATCTCGGCCGCCATCTCCAGCTCCGGGACGGCGTCCCGGATCAGCGGCTCGTGCACGTAGAGATGGAACAGGCGCACCTCGGCCTCGGCGACCTTGCGCAGCGATTGCGCGTAGACCCGCACCAGCTGCAGGAAGGCGACCAGCGGGAAGCCGGCGGCCAGCACCCGAGCGCAGTGGCGCATCGCCTCGACGTCGTCCTCGCCGAGGGTCGGCTCCTTCTCGGTCGGCGTGCCCAGCAGCCCCATCAGCCGCTCGATCAGCTCCGGCTCCAGACCCGTCTCGGCGGCAGCCTCCTCGAAGCTGATCCGCGGCTCCGGCCGCGCGAAGAGCTCCTCGGCGTACCCGAAGGCAAGCCTGCCCTCCTTTCCGGCCCGCTTCAGCTGCTCGAGCGAATAGCCGCGTTCCCGCATCCTCGCCACGACCCGGGCCTGCGCCGCCGCCGTCGCGGTCCAGCGCCCGCGCTTGACCGGCACGACCTTCTCCTCCGCCCAGCGCTTCAGCGTCTTCGCCGAGACGCCCGCTCGCCTGGACGCCTCGCTCAGGGATATCTGCTCGTCACCGGGCACGATGAGCGTTGCGAGGCTATAGCCCGGGCCTCGCCCCCGCTCCCGGGCCGTGACATGAAGCGACGGGGTCGCGCGGCCCCGTCGCTCCGCGGGCATTCGGCCCGCGACGTCGGCCTACGGCACTCGCTGGCGCCTTGCGAGCCGCACGCCCAGCCCCAGTCGCCGGGAGGCTTAGGCGGCGGGCCCACTGTCGGCCTGCTGCCTTGTTACAGGCCGGAGCATACGACCGGCCCTATCGATGTCAAGCCCGCTTCGGGCGCTTAACAAAGCCGCTCGGCGGCGGGCTTCTAGGTGACCGTCAGGTGCGGATAGTCGCGGGTGACGATCGCGCTGTAGCGCTCGATCACCTCGCCGCTGAAGGGGAGGAACTTCAGCGCCGAGCGAGCTTGCGGGACGCTGATCCGGATCCGCCGCCGGGCGATCGCGATGGCCAGGTTCTCGCGCCCCTGCAGATAGCGGTTCGCGACCTCGGATTGCATCTCCAGCGATAGCGCCGGTGTCCACTCGATCGCGTCCGTGAACCTCCAGCTCAAGCAGTGCTCGTCGTCTGAGTCCTCGGACCCGGTCACGTTGAGGACGACGTCGAGGTCGGGGAAGGAAAAGCGATGCGGAACCCGCGCCGTTCGCAGCCCCGGGCCCACCACCGGGTCGCCGTCGAGGTCGACGAGCAGCCGCTCGAGGACGTCGTGCATCTCCGTCGCCGACGCGAACTCCCCGGCTTTTGTCGCCTCTGCTCGCCTTGTTGCCTCGGCTGCCGTCGCCCCTCCCATCGCGGTCGCGAGTGTATTCCCGCACAAGCAAGCTCGCAAGCGCCTGCCAACCATCGAGCGGTAGCGACGGGCCGCCTACCCCGCCGGGGCCGGTGCCGGCAGCTCGAAGCCGACCTCGGGGTCGAGTCGCTGGGCCCCCCGCAGGGCAGATCCCAGCGCCAGCATCAGCGCCTCGATCAGCTCCTCGCGCGAGAGGTCGCGGTGCGCCAGCCAGTCGAGGCTGGTGGCCTCGCAGAAGCCGACCCAACCGCGTAGCGCCGAACGCAGCGCCGGCCGCGGCTCGTTGACGCCGAGACCGCGCTGGACGCGCTCGATCGTCAGCGCCCGCATCTCCTCGGCGATCTTCCAGATCTCGCGGTCGGCGCCGATGCCGCCCTGCAGCACGGCCCGGAACCCTCGCTCGTGGTGCTCGACGAAGTCGAGGTAGGCGTCGAGGCTGCGGCGCAGCCGCTCCGGGCCCGGCTCCCCGCCGCGGGCGCGGTGACCGCCTCCATCTCGTCGACGGCCGCCCGGATCACGGCCACGTAGAGGTCCCGCTTGCTGGGGAAGTAGTGGTAGAGGAGGCCGTTCGAGACGCCGACCGCGCGGGCGATGTCGTCGACCGAGACCTCGTCGTAGGGCCGGGTGCTGAGCAGCTCCTGCCCGGCCCGGATCAGCTGCTCGCGTCGGTCGGGGCTCGCCATCGGGCCTTGTAGTTTGACATCCGGCGCCGTTCTTGAATATCGTTCAAGGGGATGAGCCTTGCTCCTTGCGGGAGGAGACGGAGGCCGCTCCTCGTTGCGGCCGTGTGCAGCGCTGGCGCTCTGCGCGGCGTTCGCGCTCGGCGGTGTCAGCAGCGCCGGCACCCCGCCGCAGCCCGCTGAAGGCCTTGAGCTCGACCCCCGCCCCTGCAAGTACGAGGGCAACGACCCCTTCGAGAAGCGCTTCTACCGGATCGAGGGCTGGAAGGGGCCCGACTTCGACGCGCTACCCGGGCCGCTGCCGGCGGCTTCGCTTCGCCTTCGGCCCGATCCTCGTCAAGCCGGGCCAGAACGACGTCTTCGTCGAGCCGGTCACGCCTCGAGAAGCCGCATGCGCGACGGCTACATCACCCGCTTCAAGCCCGACCTCGTGCGCGCCGACGGCACGCGTCCCGCCGACCGAGCAGATCCACCTCCACCACGGCACCTGGCTCTCGGTCCCCGACTACGGCAGCGGCCCGTTCTTCGCCGCCGGCGAGGAGAAGACCGATCGCCCCGTTCCCGCAGCGGCTACGGGATGCCGGTCAAGGCGACCGACCAGTGGCTCCTCCTCTACATGGTCCACTCGGCGGTCCAGCAGCCGATGGAGGTCTACATCACCTACGACATCGACTTCGTCCCCAAGGCAGAAGGCCGAGGAGATCGGGCTCAAGCCGGCCTATCCGGTCTGGCTCGACGTCCGCCCCTCCGGCTACCCGGTCTTCAACGTCCAGCGCGACTTCGGCGGCCGCGACGGCAAGTGCACCTGGCCGAAGCAGCAGCTGCGCCGCCTTCGACCCGTCGGCAAGCAGATCGTCGGCCAGGGCGATGCCGGGCAACGGCAGGGGCACCGACCTGAAGCTGCCCGGCGCAGCGGCGAGTCGCTGGGCCAGATCGAGTCCTTCACCGGCGGCACGCTGATCGGGATCGGCGGCCACCTCCACCCGGGCGGCCTGCACCAACGAGATCGACCTCGTGCGAAACGGGCGGCAAGACGAAGGCGCAGCGGATCTACACCGGCCGCGCCGCCTACTGGAGCCGCAAGCAAGCCGAACACGGTCGGCGGGCCGCCGACCTCGTGGGACTTCTCGATGCGGGTGACCGGGCTCCCCTACTGGGGGGTGCGGGTGAAGCCGGGCGACATGCCTGCGCAGCAACGCCACCTACGACACCACGCATCCAGTCGACCTACGAGAACATGGGGATCGCCGTCACGCTGCTCGCCCCGCACACGCCGAACGGCAAGCCGACCGCGCCCGGCGTCGACCCGTTCCGGGCGCCGGGTCGACAACAGCCGCGCCTGCCGGTCGCGGCGGCCTGCGGGGCGAAGCGCCGCGACGCTCTGCACCGAAGGGCAACGCGGTCACCCACGGCCCGCTGCCCGAGAACGACTACTACGGCGGGCCGCGCGGGGCCTGGCGGACCGCGCAGCGGGGCCTGCCCACCGACGAGGTGGCGATCGCCGACTTCATCTACGCGCCCGGGCGACCTCTCGATGATCGCGATGACCGGCGTGCCGACCGTCGAAGCCTCGGCGACACGCTCAACTTCACGAACCTCGACGGGACGGCGATCTACCACACGGTCACCTCGTGCGCGCTTCCCCTGCCTCGGCCCGACCGGCACCGCCTTCCCGCTCGCCAACGGCCGCACGCAGCCGCGGCCGCAACCTCGACTTCGACTCCTCCGAGCTCGGGGTCGGCGCGCCCGACGATCGGGCCCGCCAAGCAGGAGCTCGACTGGGGCCTGCCGGTGACCGAGCGAAGACGGCTACCAGGCCGGGCGAGATCGTCACCTACTTCTGCCGCATCCACCCCTCGATGCGCGGCGCCTTCGAGGTCACCGAGTGATCAACTGGAAGCGGAACGGGCCGTCGCTGACCTCGTCGCCGGAGCGGCATCTCCTGGCCGGACCTCTCCGAGGAGCTGCCGGTCGACGTGATGCCGTGCTCGAACGAGGAGTACTTCCCGCCGCCGCCGACGCAGGAGCAGATCGGGATCATGCGCCTCGCCGACCAGCGAGACCGAGCGCTGGCGGCGCAAGTTCAACATGAGCCGGCGCGAGTTCGTCCGCACCGCGGCGGCGACGGCGATCGGCTTCTGGGCGATCGACATGGTGCGCCCGGGCCTGTTCGGCAACTACGGCTGGGCCCACAACACCGCCACCACGGACGCCTGCGACCTCGAGTGGGACGGCCGCAAGGGCCTGGCGACGCTGCGCAACCTGCCGGGCGAGTTCATCTTCGACGTCCAGTCCCACCACGTCGACCCGGACGGGATGTGGCGGGTGACCAACCCGGCGTTCCACGCCTTCTTCGCTCTGGCCGCAGTCGTGGCCCGCAGGCCAGTCGCGCGGCACGTCGCGGCGGCGGCGGTGAGGTCGACCCGATCGAGAACCTCTCCCGCTTCCACTACCTGAAGGAGCTGTTCCTCGACTCGGCGACGACGATGACGGTGCTGTCCTGCGTGCCGACCTCGCCCGACACCGACAACCCGCTGCCGCTCGCCGAGGCGGCGCGAGACGGTCGAGCACGGTCAACGACCTGGCCCGCTCGCGGCGCTCGGTGATGCACGCCTTCGTGATGCCGAACCGCGGCTCGGCGCGGCAACACGACGCCCGGACATGAAGCCGCTCTACCTCGACGAGGAGCTCGCAGCTGATGATGGAGCGGGCGAAGCAGTACCGCGACATCCTGCGCGGCTGGAAGACCTACTGCGCCTGGGGCGACGTCCCCTACGCCAGCGGCTGGTACCTCGACACCGACACCGGGATGGCGTTCCTCGAGCAGGTGCGCAAGGTCCATCGCCGAGGTCCCGCAGGTCCCGAAGGTCGTCGCCACCCACAAGGGCTTCGCCCTGCCGGGCTTCGACCAGCGGGCCGCGACGCCGCGCGACGTCGGCCCGGCGGCGCGCCAGTATCCGCGACGTCAACTTCCTCGTCTACCACTCGGGCTACGACATCGGCGACACCCAGCGCGCCTACCGCGGCGACGCCAGGGCCCGCTCCGACACCAACACCGTCGACGGGCTGATCAAGAGCCTGCGCGAGAACCACTGGGACGCCTCGCGCTTCCGCAAGAAGGGCAAGCGGTTCGGCAACGTCCCCAACGTCTACGCCGAGCTCGGGCTCGGTCTGGCGCAGCGTGATGGACGACCCCGACCAGGCCGCCCACCTGCTCGGCAAGCTGATCACGCACGTCGGGCCGAAGCGGATCGCCTGGGGCACCGACAGCCTCTGGTACGGCTCGCCCGCAGGCCGAGATCGTCGCCCTGCGCCGCTTCGAGTTCACCGAGCGCGGCAAGGAGCTCTACGGCCTGCCCTACGGGCTCGAGGGCGACGTCGAGGACCCGACCCGCAAGGCGCCGCGCCCCGAGCGCACGATCCGCAACGGCATCCTCGGCCGCAACGCCGCCCGCGCCTACGGCATCGACCCCGACGCCCGCCGCCGCAAGATCGCCTGCGACGACGTCCAGGAGCTGCGCGAGCGACGGCTACCTGCGCGGGGAGCCGGGATCCGAGCGCGAGTCGGCGCCGCTCGCCTCGCACGTGGCGCCCGGCGCCGCGCACCCGCCGCGAGGTCATGAACGTCGCTGCGCGGAGAGCCAGTGGTCGCCCTGAGGCGCGCGCCGGGCGCTGCTCGCCGCGCCGGTCCTCGCTGCGCTGATCGCCGGCGTCGCAGCGCCGGCGACGCCGCCGGCGCGCCGCAGCCAAGCGCGCGCTGCGCGAAGGCCAAGGTGCCGGGCGGGCGAGTGGCGGAGCTACGGCCACGACTTCGCCAACACCCGCACCCAGCCGCGCGAGAAGAAGATCGGGCCGGCGCAGGCGCCCGCAGCTCGCGCCGGCCTGGACGTTCTCGACCGTCGATGCCGGCGGCGAGGGCGACATCACCGGCACGCCGGTCGTCGCCGGCGGGCTGCGTCTACGTCGGCACCAACGACGGCTGGGTGTTCGCCCTCAACGCCGACAACGGCAAGGTCGTCTGGAAGCGCGAAGCTGCCCTACGGCGGCGGGGTCAACTCCTCGGCGACCGTCGGTGCGGCAAGCGCGTCTACTTCGCGGGTCTCGCGCCGCAGCGCTCGGACGCGTGCCGCAAGCGGCGCAAGGCGACCCCTGCATCGGCCCCTACGTGGTCGCGCTCTGCGAAGCGGACCGGGCAGGCTCGCCTGGACGACCCGCTCGCTCGACCGCCAGCCGGGATCCGACGTCTACGGCAGCCCGGTCGTCTTCGGGCGGACGCTGATGATCGGGATCTCCGGCGGCGCCGCGGAGCTCGGCGACGAGGCCGACCGCTACGCCTTCCAGGGCTCGATGGTCTTCCTCGACACCCGCCGCGGGCCGGTGCTGCGCAAGACCTGGACGATCCATAAGCCGAACAAGCCGAAGGACGACTTCGCCGGCGCCGGGATCTGGTCGACCCCGGCGGTCGACCGCGAGGCAGAAGCTGGCCTACGTCGGCACCGCCAACCCGTTCCGCCCGCAGGCCGAGCACCAGCACGCCAACGCGGTGCTCAAGTACGACCTCAACCGCGGCAGCCGCCGCTTCGGGCAAGATCATCGGCTCCTACAAGGGCAACGTCGACGAGTACTACCCGGGCCTCTCGGAGATGCCCTGCTACGACATCCCCGGCAACCCGCCGCCCTATTACCCGCAGGGGATCGGCTCCTGCGGCGACATCGACCTCGACTTCGGCGCCTCGCCGAACCTCTTCAGGATCGGCGGCCGCAAGCTCGTCGGCGCCGGGCAGAAGTCGGGCGTCTACCACGTCTTCGACGCGAAGACGATGAAGCCGGTCTGGACGCAGGTCGTCGGGCCGCCGAGCGCCGTCGGCGGGATCGTCGGCTCGACCGCCTTCGACGGCGGTGCGGTCTACGGGCCGGTGACGGTCCCCGGCTACCTCTGGTCGCTCTCGCGGGCACGACGGGCACGCTGCGCTGGGCCGCCCCGGTCGGCGACGGCGTGCACTGGGGCAACCCGGTCGCGGTCGCCAACGGGGTCGTCTACACGACGACCTTCAACGGCTTCCTCAACGCCTATGACGCGCGAGACCGGGAGCGCTGCTGGCGCAGCCAGCCGCTGCCGGCGCCCTCGCTGGGCGGGGGTCAGCGTCGCCCGCAACACCGTCTACGCCGCGGTCGGCATCCGCGGCCAGTCGGAGGGCTTCATCGTCGCCTTCCGCCTCGGCGGCACGACGGCGGCGGTGGCGGTGGCGGCGGTGGCGGTGGTGGCGGTGGCGGCGGCGGCGGTGGCGGCGGCGGCGGCGCGCGGCTCGAACCCGCCGATCGTCGCCGGTGCCCGGCGCCGCCTCGAGCGGCTACGCGACGCCGGTCGCCAGCGTCGAGGTCGGCGGCGAGCTCTCCTTCAACAACCTCGACGTCGCCCTGCACGACGTCACCGCCGACGAGCAAGGGCCGCGACGGCAGCGCCGCTCTTCTCGACGCCGCTGATCGGCCTCGGCGAGACGGCGCCGGTGCGAGGGCCTCGACCGGGTCAGTCGCGGGCCAGACCTACGGGTTCTTCTGCACCCTCCACCCGGGCATGCGCGGGCAGCTCGCGGTTCGGTGAGGCGGCGTTCGGCGCGGCCGCCGCTCGCTGCGTCGATCGCTGCCTGCTCGCCGCTGCCGCCGGGCGGCGGCGCAGACGATCGACGGCACCAACGAGAACGACCGCCTGACCGGCACCGCGCAGGCCGACCAGATCGAGGGCGGCGACGGCGACGACCTCGATCCGCGGGCTCGGCGGGCGCGACGTGCTCGACGGCGGCGGCGACGCCGACCGCGATCTTCGGCGGCGCCGGCAACGACCAGCTCTTCGGCGCCGACTGCCAGGTCGGGCAGCTACGGGCGGCTTCTGCGACAACCCCGGGCGCGACTTCCTCCGCGGCGGCGCCGGCGACGACCAGATCCGCGCCAACCGCTGCGTGCTCAGCTTCTGCTGCGCCGCAGCGCTTCATCAGCCTCAACCGCAGCGTCTACGCGGGCGGCCCGGGACGCGACCGGATCATCGGGGCCGACGGGCGCGAGCGGATCACCGGCGGCCCCGGCGCCGACGTCCTCCGCGGCGGTCCTCGGCCGCGACACGATCCTCGCCGCCGGCGACGGCCGGCGCGACCTCGTCCGCTGCGGGCCCGGTCGCGACCGGGCCCTCGTCGACCGCATCGACCGGGTCCGCGGCTGCGAGCGGTCGGGCGCCGCTGAGGTCATTGACTCGCCCTAACGGCGGGCGTACCTTCGATCCGAGATGCCCGGGCGGCATTCAGCCGTCCGCGCCGTTTCCTCACCGCCGCTGGTCTAGCGGTCTTCGCTTCGCCGGCCTCAGCAGGTGCTGTGGACACCGTCTCCAGCGGTTTCGACAGCTTCGCCGACGGCGAGGTCGTGACCACCCAGCTCCCGGGGGTCACGTTCACGCAGTCGCCGGTTGTCTTCACGCCGCCCAGCGGCCGCACGGCCTCGCCGCCGCGGGCGCTCCGCCATCCCCTCTCCTGCCCCGACAGCACCTGCACCAACGGCGCCTACCGGCTGGAGATCCGCTTCGACCGGCCGGCGAAGACGGTCTCGCTGAAGACTGGTGACGTCCTTGTCGGCTGCTTCGAGTTCGACTGCCCGCGGGCGCGGCTCGTCGGCTACGGCTCGGCGGGCAACATCGTCAGGGACTCCGGCTCCGCCTCCATCCCGTCCTCCAACGATCCGATGCTGACCGGGATCAAGATCGACAAGGAGTTCTCGATCGACGCCGGCGCGTTCACGATCGCCCGCGCCGTCCTCTACGTCGGCAAGGACGACGTCGGCGGCGAGGACTTCGGAACTCCCCGCACCGTGCAGATCGACGATCTCTCGGTGACGATGCTCTCGGCGGCGGAGCCGCCGCCGCCGCCGGACCCGGTGCCGCCCGAGCCGGCAATCGAGATCACGAGGCCCCGCCGAGGGCGCCCAGCTGAGAACGCCAGCAGGCATTCGTCTCCGGCGCGGTCAGCGCCCCGGCCGGGATTGGCTGCCTTCTGCGTGATCGCCAACAACCCGGGCGCTTTCCGTCGAGCTGCCCGGACGCGGGGCGTCTGCAACCGACCGGCCCGCCCGACGCCTACGAGTTCCGCAGTGTCTGGATCCGCGGCCTACGCCCGGGCCCGAACCAGCTGAGCGCATGGATCAGGGACGGGCGGGGCCGCGTCGCGTTCGACGACGGTCAACGTCGACGTGCTCATCCTCCGAGGACGGCATCGACGTCCAGCCCCTGAGCATCGACGTCACCCAGGGCATCCAGGTGACACGGACCAGCTTCCCGATCCGGCGAGTTGCCGGGCGGGCTCGGCACGGCGCCGATTCAGGCCTATCCCGACATCGTCGGCCCCGACAGCGGCACGCTCAACGATCTCTACCGGTCCCTGGCCAGCGGCGTTCGCTTGGTCGACTCGAAAGCCGACGGTGGTGCGCCTCCAGGCTGACGTCGCCTCTTCGGACAACCGGCCGAGTCAGCGTGATCCGAGGAGTGACAGCGACGCTGCGGGGCTTCAGGCCGGACCGGCGCGGCTTCACCGAGCTCGAGGACGGGCCGCTCACGGCAGGACCGATCGACCCTCGATTTCGACGCCCAGCCTCGAATCGCAGCGCCGACCCCTCGCTCTCCTTCACCTTCACGCTGCCCGAGTCGTGGCAGCGCCGGCACCGTCTTCCTCGTCGCCGAGGTCAACCCGCCCAGCCTCCGCCCGCGGATCCCCGAATGCGGGACCTGCGCCGCGAACAACACGGCTTCGGCATGTCGGGCGTGCAGTTCGCCTTCGCAGCCGCTCGACCCGCACGATCACCCCGATCATGCTCTACACGCCGGCCGCGATGCCGCCCGGCGGCCCACCACGTCTTCCGGGCTGCTTCAGCGGATGTCGCCGCTCCCGATCCGGGTCGAGCCCTACCAGGGCGTGATCGATGTCAGCGTCGACATCAAGAACCTCAGCGGCGGATGCCCTCACCGACGAGCTGATCGACAGCGGTCGAGGACTTCGAAGACGACATCGAGGTCGTCTCCGGAGACGCGCAAGGTGATCGGGATGCACCGGGGCCTCGACCCGGGCCTCGCCCAGAACCCGATCGATCGGTTGAGCATCGACGTGCAGGAGTCGGTCGCGCTGGCAGACGCGACGCGACCGCTGACCTCGGCCGCCCACGAGCTGGGCCATCGTTCGGCCTCGAGCACGCCGGGGACAACATCACCTGCTACAGCCGGCAGCCGGGGCTCGCCTGGCCCGACGGCGACAGCAGGCGACATCCTCGGTTCGGGCTCGACACCACCTCCCGGCAGTGGCGGCATCAGCTTCCCGGCTCCCTGCGCGGGCCTCTACGGGGTCTTCGGCCGGCAGCAACCGACCTCTTCGACCCCGACCCGCCACCGCCCAGCCGCCGCGCTATTGCGACCTTATGTCCTACTGCGTCCGCATCGGCGGCTATGCACCGGCCGCCCCGGCACCGACGATGTCTGGATCTCGACCGATCACCTGGAACACCCTGAGCCAGCGCGTAGAGCCGCCGGCGACACCGCCGTCACGAGCCGGGCTTCCAGCCTGGACCGGGTTCGGAAGCCCGTTCCGCCGACCCTCTCGGTCGCCGGCTCGCTCAACCGCGCCGGCCGGTGAGGATCGACCGGGTCGAGCCCGGGCCGGGGACGCCGAACGCCAGCCGCGGGCGAACGCCAATCACGGTCGTCGTCCGTAACGCCGCGGGCAACGTGATCTCGAGCGCCGGCGTCCGCGGATGGCCTGCCTGCGACACCCGACGGCGGCCCGGAGCTCGAGCAGAGCTTCTTGTCGAGGTCCCCGCACGCGGCGCGGCACTCGTGCAGGTCGAGAAGGACGGCGTCGTCCTCGCCGAGCGCCGCCGCTCGCCGAACCGCCCGCGCGTGGAATGCTGCGACCCGCCGCCGGCGCGACGCAGCCCGGGCGCGGCTTCGTCACCGTCCGCTGGCGCGCCTCCGACCGCGACCGCGACCGGCTCACCTTCACGGTCGACTACAGCCCTGACGGGGGCAGAAACTGGCGACCGGTTCCTGGTCGGCGCCGAGCGGGCGCAGCGCCCGCTTCCCGGTCCGGCCTGCTCGGAGCCTCGCGCCAAGGCGAGGGTCCGCGTCCGCGCCAGCGACGGGTTCAACGAGGGGGCCGGGGTCTCGCGGCGCTTCCGCGCCGTTGGCACTGCACCAGCGGTGACGATCTTCAGTCCCGCCCGCCGCAGCCGGATCGACGGCAACGACATGGTCACGCTGGAGGGCCAAGCCTTCGACGATCGAGGCCGGCCGATGACCGGCCCGAAGCTGCGCTGGCGCTCGGGCGGGCCGATCGTCGCCCGCGGCGAGCGGGCGACGATCACGCCGCCCTGCTCGCCCGCAAGCTCGTTCTCGAGGCGACCGACTACCGGGGCCGGATCGGCAGGGCCTCGGCCACGCTCTTCATCCGCCGCCCGAAGCCGCTCTTCCTGCGCCTCGCCGCGGCACCGCCTGAAGCGCCGGGCGCGGGTGCTCCGCCTGCGCGTCGCCTCGTCGGTGCCGGCGCTTGTTCCGGATCAGCGGCAAGAGGGTCGATGCCGACGATCGCGCCAGGTCTCGGCACGCACCCGCATGGTTCGGGTCCCGGTGCAACCGGGTCGCAGGACCTTGAAGCTGCGCCTCCTGCTGACCTCGCACGGCAAGGCGACGACGGTGGCTCTGCGCGTCCCGCGCTAGCGGTACGAGAAGGCGGGGCCGACGTATGCCGGCCCCGCCCCTCAACCTGGTGGCGATTCGGCGCTAGGCCGGAACCTCGACCCCGGGGTGCGCCTGCAGCACTTCCTCCCCCTCCTCGCCGGTGCGGATGCGGATCGCCTCCTCCACCGGCAGGACGAAGATCTTGCCGTCGCCGACGTTTCCGGTCCGGGCGTGCTTGAGGATCGTCTCCACGACTATGCCCTTGTCCTTGTCCTCGACGACGACCTCCAGCTTGATCTTCGGCCGCACGTTGACCGTCAGGGTCGAACCCCGGTACTGCTCGACGATGCCCTTCTGGCGGCCCGAGCCCTTGGCCTCGACGAGCGACAGGGACGGGAAGCCCCGGTCGAGCAGCTCGCTTCGGATCGGCTCGAACGCCTCGTGGCGGATGAACGCCTCGATCTTCTTCATGCCTGTACCTCCATCTGGCTGATGGCCGGCGACGGCTGCGGCGACGGTGCCACCGGCGCCCTGCCGGGCAGGCCGGTCGAGTACTCCGGCTGCGGAATGAATTGCTCCGGATAGCCGTACATCCCGTGCTCGGCGATGTCCAGCCCGGCCTCCTCCTGCTCGGGTGTGACCCGCAGGCCGATCGTCGCCTTGATCAGCGCGAAGACCGCGTAGGACACCACGAACACGCAGGCGAATGCGACCACCACCCCGAGCGCCTGCGCCCCGAGCTGGGAGAACGCACCTCCGGGAACGTTGGAGTCGGTGAGCTGGTACCAGAGCCCGGCATCTCCGACCGCGTTGAACTCGGCCAACCGCGGCGAGGTGAACAGGCCGCATGAGAGCGTCCCCCAGATGCCGGCCAGGCCGTGGGCGCTGAGCGCCCCGACCGGATCGTCGAGCACCTTCTCGATCGCCAGCACGCCGAGGACGACGATCACGCCGCCGACGGCGCCGATGATCGGAGCCGCCCAGTACTCGACGTAGCCCGACGGGGCGGTGATCGCGACCAGGCCGGCGATTGCACCGTTGCCGGCCATGCCGATGTCGATCGTCTTCGTCTTCAGGTACATCACCGACACCGCGGCGATCACTCCCGCGGCGGCGGCGAGGTTGGTGATCACGGCCACCTCGGCGAAGCGCCCGCCGATCGCGCCCAGGGTGGAGCCGGGATTGAACCCGAACCAGCCCAGCCAGAGGATCAGCACTCCGAGCCCGACCAGCGGCATCGAGTGCCCGGGGATCGCCCGCGGCGATCCATCGGCGGCGTACTTGCCCATCCGCGGGCCGAGCAGCAACAGCGCCGCCAGCGCACCTGTGGCGCCGATCAGGTGGACCACCGTCGAGCCGGCGAAGTCCTGCATGCCGATGTTGACCTGCAGCCAGCCGCCGCCGAAGATCCAGTGGCTGATGACCGGGTAGATGACGGCGCTGAAGACGATCGCGTAGATCACGTAGGCGCCGAACTTGATCCGCTCCAGGGTCGCACCCCAGACGATCGCCAGCGAGACGGCGCAGAACACGAACTGGAAGAACATGAACGCCGCCGGGCTGATCCCGTAGGCCTCCACAAACGGGATGCTCTGTCCGGCCTGCTCGACCGAGGAGCCGACGTCGAGGAAGAACCCGTTCGTGCCGGCGATCTCACCCGCGCCGCCGAAGGCGAGCGCGAACCCGACCGCCCAGTAGCAAAGCGATGCGATCGAGAAGTTGACGAAGATCTTCGCCACGCCGGCGCCCGCGTTCTTGGCGCGGGAGAAGCCCAGCTCCAGGAACAGGAACCCGGCCTGCATGAACATCACCAGTATCGCGGCGACGACCACCCACATCGCGTTGATGCTCGCCTCCGGCGTGTCGAGCACCGGCGTCCCTTGCGCCAGCGCCGCCCCCGGCAGGACGAGAGAAGCGGCCACGGCAAGCGGGGCCGCGATCAGCAGCCTCTTTTTCATTAGCTTCCTCCTAGCCCGCCGGGCGCAGGGCC
The DNA here is from genome assembly GCA_963793785.1 of uncultured Actinomycetes bacterium. GTDB lineage: Bacteria > Actinomycetota > Thermoleophilia > Solirubrobacterales > 70-9 > CAWCBH01. Next base: position 472,578 of record CAWCBH010000003.1, on the reverse strand, counting down.
CCGACGGTCGCGTTTAGCCATGCGGCCAAGTTAGGGAGAGCCCGGCGGGCTGTGCTTATCCCGCTGGCGCAAATCCGGCCTCGCGGTTTCTCACCGATGTCGGGCACACGCGGCGCATCGATGCGATTAGGCTTGTCTAATTAGGTGACCCTAACCAGAACTCGATACGATCCCGACCGCTTTGCTCGGATTAAATTAGGGTCACCTAAGAACAGGGTGCCCGTTCGTTTGACGGAGGAGCCGCATTGAACGAGTTGGAAACGCTGCAGAGCAGCCGGCGGATGACGAGGCTGGGCAGCCGCCTGATCGCGACCGCGCTCGGCGTGGTGGCCCTGTTCGCGGTCGGTTGTGGCGGCGACGAGGGGGATGAGACGACCGCCGGCGCCGATTCGGCGGCGCGGCTGGCGCCGGTCAAGGACTACCTCGTCGCCCACGCCACCGACCTGACGGCCCAGGTCGCGCAGATGCGGCAGGTGGCCGACAGCTACTACGAGCTGGCGCAGTCGGTGGACTTCGACTACGCCGAGCTGCTCCGCGACCACCGGGCCGAGGTGGAGCAATTGATGGGCCGGGCCAAGCAGGCCTACGTCGCCGCCAACCCGGCCTACGAGGAGATGGAGGGCATTGTCGCCGGCGTTCCCCGCCTCGCCCACTACGACGTTGACATCGATGCCGGATCGGACGCGTCGGACCCCGAGAGCGCGGTCTCCTTCAGCCTCGACGTCCCCGGCGGCGGCACCCTGAAGCAGCCCGGGAACCTCTTCTTCCTCACCGAGACCCCGCTCTACGGGACCAACCCGGAGCTGATGGCGAAGGGCACCGAGCCCGACGTCGACGGCGACGGCAAGGTCGAGTTCGGCGAAGGGCTTCCCGACGCGGCGATCTTCAAGGCCACCGCCGACGAGTTCCACCGCCAGGCACAGGGCCTGCTCGCCGACGCCCAATCTTTCGAGCCGACCCCCTCCGACGCCTTCACCGCGATCACGATCATGACCCCGACGATGAGCGAGTACTTCGAGGCCTGGAAGAACTCCCGATTCATCGCCGGCGAGGCCGCCACCGAGCAGGCCTTCGTCGCGGCCTCGCGGCTGCAGGACATCGCCGACATCCTCGAGGGGATCGTCTTCACCTACGGCAGCGTGCAGCCGCTGGTCAGCGGCGAGAACCCCCAGCAGGCCCAGCAGACCAAGCGCGAATTGGATCAGCTGCTGGCCTTCGTCGCCGAGCTTCGCGACCGCGAGGAAGCCGGAACGCAGTTCAGCGCCGAGCAGGCCGACGCGTTCGGCTCCGAGGCGCAGTCGCAGGCCGAGGCGATCGCGGGCCAGGTGACCCAGTCCGCGGAGCGGCTCAACATCGAGTTGCAGGAGGGCTGACCGGATGCGGGGACGGACGGTGCCGCTTGCCGCCGCGATCGTCGCGGCCGCGGCGCTCGTCCTCCCCGCAATCTCCCCGGCCGCCGGCGGCGGGCAGCCCCCCTGGCGCGCCGCCGACGCCATCCGCACCGACCTGTTCGCCGCCCAGACGGCGCTGCTGCTCGGCGAGCGGGCCGGCTCGCCGGCGCGGGCCGAGCGGCGACTCGCAGGACCGCTCGAGGCCGGCCTCGCCGGCGCCGCAGCGGCTGAGCTGGCCGAGCTGCGCACCTCGCTCGCAGCGGCGCGCCGAGCCTTCGCCCGCAGCGATGCCGTCGCCCTGGCCGCCGCCCGGGGGCGGGCCCTGGCCGCGCTGCGGCGCGGCGCCTTCGCCGTCGCGGTGCAGGCCACGCGGCGTCGCGACGTCGCCACAGCCCGAGCCTGGTTGCTGATCCGCGACTTTCGCCAGACGACCCGGTTCACGCGCCCCGGGGCCAACGCCACCGCGGCGCTGGAGCAGCTCTCCGCCGGTGAGATCCCGGTAGCCGAGGCCGTTGCGGCGGTGCGCAAGGACCTCCTCGACGCCTACCAGTCCCGGCTCGGAACCAACCTCGAGGAGGCCGTCGAGGCGGCCGGTCGCGGCTTTGACGCCCGCGCAGCGGAGACCGCGGCGATCGTCGCCGGCTACTGGGCGATCCTCGAGCCGGAGTACCGGGGCTTGCTCGGCGACGCCCGCGCCGACCGGACGAGTGCAGACTTCGCGGCCCTGGCCGCGACCGCCGAACGCGGACGGCTGGCGGCGGTGCCGCGCCTCGCGGGGCGGGTCGCCGGCGACCTCGAGGGTTTCGTCGCCGCCCCGCTGACGCCGGAGGAGGAGGTGCGCCGCGCGAACCAGTTGGTCCGCTTCCTCGACCTGATCCCGATCGAGTACGACGACGGCACCGACGACGGACGGGTGACGATCCCGTTCGAGCTACAGGAGGCGGTCGCCTTCCTCGACGGCGCCGAGCAGGCGCTGAAGGACCTCGAGCCGACCCTGCTGGAGTCCGATCCGCAAGGTGTGGAGAGCCTCGAGAGCTCCTTCGCCACCCTCGGCCGCTACACCGACGACGCCAACGAGGGGCGCGAGGTGGTGCCGCTGGATGATGTCGAGGCGGCGCACGACGAGGCCTCCGACCAGATCGAGGAGAGCTTTCCCGAGGAGTGGAAGGAGTCCTCCGACGAGGCCGACTACGACCTCGTCGAGATCAGCCTCGACCAGATGGAGGCGGCGGTCAGTGCCGGCCAGCCCGAGCAGGCCGAGCAGGCGCGACTCTCGGCCTACGCCTTCTTCGAGTTCGGGCCGGAGCTGAAGCTTCGGGCCTTCGACCCGGCCCTGGTCGCCGAGATCGAGGGCCTGGTCTGGTACGGGGCCGCCGGCGAGCCGGGCCTGGCGCAGCTGATCGCCGACAAGGCCCCGATCGACGAGGTGCGGGAGACCAGGCTGGTCCTGGAGGAAGCGCTGGAGGAGGCGCGGGCAAAGACCGGCGAGGGGGCCAGCGACACGACCGTGATCACCAACTCGGCGATGATCGTCTTCCGTGAGGGCCTGGAGGCGATCCTGATCATCGCCGCGATCACCGCCAGCCTGGTCGGGGCCCGACGGCCGCTGCGCAAACCGGTAATGCGCGGCGCACTGCTCGCGATCCCGGCCAGCCTGGCGATGTTCTTTGCCGCGCTTCTGCTGCTCGACTCGCTTGCCCAATACGGCGAGAAGCTCGAGGCGGTGGTCGGACTGGTCGCAGTTGGTGTGCTGCTACTGGTCATGAACTGGTTCTTCCACCGCGTCTACTGGACCGAGTGGATCGCCGGACACCGCCAGCGGGGCAAGAGCCTCACGGCAGGCGCCGCGAGCGGCGCCGCGGTCGGCGCGGCGACGGTCGCCGGCCTCTACCTGCTCGGCTTCTCGAGCGTCTTCCGGGAGGGGCTGGAGACGGTCCTCTTCCTGCAGGCGCTGCAGCTCTCCTCTGGAGCGGGCGTCGTGCTGGCCGGCGTCGCCCTCGCCGCCGTGGCCGTCGCGGCGGTCGGCGCCGTCACCTTCAAGCTCGAACAGCGGCTCCCCTACAAGAAGATGTTGGTCGTCACCGGTGTCCTGATCGCGCTCGTCCTCGTCGTCCTCGTCGGCAACACGATGCGGACTCTCCAGGGAGTCGGCTGGATTCCGATCACCCCGGTCCATGTCGAGCCTCCGCTCTGGATGGGTACCTGGCTCGGAATCTTCCCGACCGTCGAGACCCTCGGCGCACAGGCGCTTGCGCTGGCATTCGTGGTCGGCAGCTATTTCCTCGCCGAGTGGGTCCGGAAGCGAAACCTGCGCCGTTTTCGCCGCGAGCGGATCGCCGAGCTCGATCCCTGGCCGGCCCCGTCGGCCAACGGTGCCGGGGCTTCGGCCAACGGTGCCGCCGCGGCGGCCAACGGTGCCGCCACGGCGCGCGAGAAGCCGGGCGCCGCCCGGCGCTGAGTGGGCTTCAGGGGCAGGGGCCCAGCCTCCGCAGCTTGGCGCGGTAGCGATCCATCGTCGCGGGGCGGAAGTCGCCGTGGGTACGGCCGCGAAAGCGCGGGTCGAGCTCGCGGTAAAACGGCGAGCCGAGGCTCTCGTTGTGGCCGATCACACGCTTCGGGCGCAGCTCGAAGCGGCAGCGCAGCCAGCGGCTGAGGCGCAGCGACGCCCGCAGCTGCTTTGAGTTGCCCATCACCTGGGCGTCGGAGTAGCCGGTGTGCTCGATCCCGACCGAGAGGTGGTTGAGCCCGACCGCGTGCCGGCAGCGGGTCCGCAGCCCGACGAAGCGGAAGATGCGGCCGCGGCCGTTGATCACGTAATGCGAGCAGACGCCGGGCAGCTCGCCGTATTCGACGTCGGGCCGGTTGGGGGCAAAGGTGTCGAAGACAGTCTGCGCGGAATTGGTGACCGCGAAGTGCTGGACCACGTGTTCGACCCGGCGCAGTCGCCAGTCCCGCTTCCCGTAGTGGCGCTTCGAGTAGCCGGCCATGTCGCGCTTGCGGCCCGGCCCGTAGGGGATCGGCCAGTTGAAGATTCGCGGCTTGATCCGCCGCAAACCCTCCCTGCGTGAGGGCTGCCGCGCTCCCCGGCGCGCGAGATCTACGACCGCCCTTGCGTGGCGGCGGGCGGCGCGACTGCCGAGCCGGCCGGCGGCCAGCTCGACGACGAAGGCGCTGCTGTTCGGGAAGCGGTGCTCTTGCCAGCGGGTCGCGGTCCCCGGCAACCGCTCGCCGCGGCAGCGCCGCAACGGCAGGCCGCTGATCCGCGCATAGCGCCGCTCGAGGCGGGCGTCTCCGCGGCACGGCGCCAGCACCTGCCCCCAAGGCTGGTGGTACCAGATGGTCAGGGTCGGCCGCAGGCGCCGGATCAGCCGTCGCACCAGCCTCGACTCGGGCTCCGAGAACGGGAACGGCCCTCCGTAGTAGGCGCTCGAGGGCGGCTCGTCATCGCTCCAGCGGCGGGAGAAGTTCCGGTTCAGGTCCACCCCGCGGGCGTTGCCACGGCTGCCGCGCGCGACCCCGTCGGGGTTGACCGAGTAGACGGTCCAGAGGTCGACGCCGCGAATGTCCGCCCAGCGCCGGCGCAGCCGGCGGATCACCTTCAGGCCCGCCGTCTCGTCGCCGTGGATGACGCCGACGACCAGCGCCTTGCGGCGGGCGTCGCGATTCCCAAGCCGCAACGCCTTCACCATTCGCCCTCGCGCCGACTTGCCGAGGACGACGACGTCGCGGTCGGGGAGCGCCCGGTTCCCGAGCGCCTCGACCGACGATTGCTTGTAGGGAGCGGTCCCTGCCGCGGCGATCGCGGCCCCTGCGGCGGCGATCAGACAACAGGTGCCGAGAACAACCAATCGTGAACGGTGCTTCATCGCCGCCAAGGTACTTGCCGCTGTGCTGCTTTAGGCACCAATAGGGTGCCTGATCGACCACAGCGCCTCCGGCCTCGCCCTCTACAAGCCAACTCGACCCCAGAGGGCACCCGCATCCGAGAGCCACCCTCGACGCCATTCGGAGCCTGCCGGGCACCCCGCACTAAATAAAGGCCGACCCCCGCTTGACCAGGTTCTCGTAGAGCGTCGCCTGGATCGTCTCCCGGACCTTCTCGGAGAGATCGAACAGCAGCGCCTTGTCCTCGGCCGCTTCCGGACCTAGATGGGAGAGGTCGATCGGCGGGCAGAACTCGATCCGCCATTTCGAGGGCAGCGGGATCAGCCCCAGCGGCCCCAGCCAGGGCAGCGTCGGGGTGACCGGGGCGAAGGGGGCGCCGGTCAGCTTCGCCAGCACCCGCGACTCGCCGATCTTCGGGTAGATCTCCTCGCCGCCGACCACCGCCACGGGGATGATCGGCGCGCCGGTGCGCAGCGCCACCTCGACGAAGCCGCCGCGGCCGAAGCGCTGCAGCCGGTAGCGCTCCGAGAACGGCTTCCCGGTCCCCTTCACGCCTTCGGGAAAGACCATCACCAGCTCGTCCTGCTCGAGCAGCCGGCTGGCGTTGAACGGGCTGGCCGGGACGCCGCCCACCTTGCGCATGAAGAAGCTGAGGAACGGCAGCTCGAAGGCCCAGTTCAGCACCAGCGCCCGGGTCCAGCGCGGCAGCGGGTGCTGCTTCATGATCGAGACGCCGATCATCGTCGCGTCGAACGGGAACAGCGCCCCGGAGTGGTTGGAGACGATCAGGCCGCGCCCGTGCGAGGGCACGTTGAAGACGCCGCTCGCCTGCACCCGCCACCAGCGGTCATAGAGCAGCTCGAAGAACGGGTAGGCCGCCTCCGCGAACTCCTCGTCGAACCCCCATTCGTCCTCGTGGTAGTCGCCGGCCAGGCGCCGGCTCATCCGCGCCAGCGAGTCCCGCAGCGCCTTCGGCAGCGCCACCGCGGCCCGTTCGGCCGCCTCGAGCGGGTCCAGCCCCTCGTCGAGGCCGCTTCGCAGCCGGCGCATGAAGTCGGTCGCTTCGCCGACCGTCTCGGTGGCGCTCACGGGCGGCCCCCGATCCAACCGGCGAGCGAGCGCGGATGCGGCGCCGGGAACAGCCGCCGCCCGCCCGCCCCCTTGGCGATGAAGTCGCGCACTGCGCCCTCGGCGTCGAAGCGCGGCAGGTAGCCGACCTCCTCCTTGAGGCGCCGGTTGTCGCAGCCGCGTCCGTAGCGCAGCAGCCGTATGCCGTCGTTGTAGAGGTCGGCGGCGCCGAGCTGGCGGCCGAGCCGGCTCGAGCACGGTGGCGGCGATCGGATGCGGGATCGGCACCGTCGGCCGCCCCGCCAGGCGCAGGATCCGCGTCAGCGAGATCGTCCCGTCGGGGGCGACGTTGACCGCGCCGCGGACCGGCCGGTGGACGGCAGCGGCGAGGGCCCCGGTCGCGTCGTCGGCGTGGACGAGCTGCAGCCGCGGGTCGAAGCCGAGCTGGGTCGGCACGACCGGCAGGGTCAGGTAGCGGGCCAGCGGCTGGTCGAGGTTGGGACCGATCTCGGGCTGGAAGCGAAGCATCGTGCAGCTGATGTCGGGATGGCGCCGGGCGAAGTTGGAGAAGTAGCTCTCGAGCTCGCCGATGTCGCGCTGGAAGCGCGTCTTCAGCGGATAGCGGCGGGCCATCTCCTCGGTGAAGAATCCCGGCGCCGCTCCCTCGGACCCGTAGATCGCCGCCGACCCCCGGGCGACGACAGCTCGCAGGCCGTCGCACTTCTCGCAGGCCGCGAGCAGCTGCAGGGTCCCGATCACGTTGATGTCATGCAGCGCCCGGGCCGGCTTGTCGGGCTCCGGGTACCAGACGATCCCGCAGTGGACGACGACGTCGGGCTCGAGCCCCGGCAGCAGCCGGGAGATGACCGGGTTGCGGATGTCGGCCTCGATGAACTCGGTCCGCTCCAGGTCGGCCTCGGGGGCGACGGTGTCGATGCCGGCCAGATGGGACACCGCGGGGTCGCGCTCCAGCGTCCGCGCCAGCTCCAGGCCCCAGTGGCTGGAGATCCCGGCGATGACCACGCGGCTGCCCCCGGCCATGTGCTAGCGCGTTCGATCCCGAGCTTGGGGTGCCGACTCGCGCGTTCGAGGACCGGGCGTCGGCACGCCGCTTCGATCCAGCTCGCGATCCGCTTCGAGAGGGCTCGACGCGCTGCTCCAGCGCCCGCAGTCCTCGCGCGAGGCGAGCCGCATCCCCTCGATCGCCTCCACGACCCGCGACACCGGCCGAGGCCTCCTGGGCCTCCTGACCGCGTTGGGTCAACACCTCGCGGGCGTCCTGCCCGCGGCGCGATACCTCGTCGAGCAGCTCCTGGGCCCGCTCGCGGGTCTCGGTCGTGGCCGAGAAGGTCCGCTCCACCGCCTCCCGCAGGGCGTCGGAGATGCCGCCTTGGGGATCGTTGCTCTGGCTGCCGGCCACCGGGCAAGCTTATTGCCAACCGAGCGTCGAATATCGTCGGGCGCCCGTGCCCGCGCGCCTTCGCCCCAGCGCCCCGATCGCCCCCGACGCGGTGCTGGTCGGCGATCCCGGCCGGGCCCTGATGCTCGCCCAGGAGCTGCTCGAACAGCCGAAGATGGCCAACCACGCCCGCGGCCTGTGGGGCTATTGGGGCCAGACGCCGCAGGGGCAGCCGCTGACGATCCAGTCGACCGGGATCGGCGCGCCGAGCGCCGCCGCGGTGCTCGGCCGACCTCGCCGGCCTGGGGATGGCGCCGAGCGGTGCGGGTGGGGACCTGCGCCGGACTCGACCCCGAGCTTGCCGCCGGCGACCTCCTGATCGTCGAGGAGGCGGTCGCGGGCGAAGGCGTCAGCCGGGCGCTGGGGAGCGCCGACACCGTTGTGGTGCCCGACCCGGAGCTGTTGGCGGGATTGCGCTCGGCGGCCGGGGACGGAGCCCGGGCCGGCCGGGTCGCCAGCTTCGACCTGCCCTCCAGCGCCGCCGCCGGCAACGGCTACCTCGCCGCCGACCAGCAGACCTCGGCGCTGTTCGCGCTCGCGCCGACGCTGGGGGTCGAAGCGGCGGCGTTGCTGATCGTCGCCGAGGGCGCGGAGGGGCCGGCGCTCGCCGACCCGGACCTCGAAGCGGCGGCGAAAGCCGCCGGCCGGATAGCCGCTACCGCACTCTCAGGTTGAGGTCGAGGGTCTAGCCAAGCCCTCAATCACCCTCGACCTTGAGCCGGGCCTGGTCGGCGCCGACGTCGACGGCTCCCGCCAGCTCCCGGCGGATCGCGCCGATGTCGCGCCCCATCTGATCGAGCTGGTCTTCGACCGTCTCCAGCCGCTCCGAGAGCGAGCGCAGGCGACGCTCGAGGCGTTCGACCTCCGCTGCAGAGGGCAGGTTGAGGGCCCCCATCGCCGCCTGCTGGGCCTCGAGCGCCTGCTCGCGGGCGCCGAACGCCGCCGACAGCGCCTGGTCGAACATCGGGTTCTCGAGCAACGCCTGGGCGAGGTCGCCGATCGCCTGCTCGCCCCGGGCTCGGATGCCTTCCGAGGAGTCCTGCGAGGGTTCGCTCATCGGGCGCCAGCTTAGCGGTGACCGCCGGCAGCGGCAGTAGCTTCTTTGAGGATCGGTTAAACCGCTCTCGAAAGCGGATCCCATCCGTGGGCTGCGGGTAGGTTTGCAGGCGTGCGGTTCCCCGTTGCAAAGGCTGAGGCGACCAAGTAGCGTTGCCCGAGCCTGGACGCAGGGAGAGAGCGGACAGGTACTAAGGCGTTCTTTTGGGGTTGCTAGGGGATAGTCGCCCGCAGATGAGACACAAGCTTGCACTGACAATCGCACTGGGCAGCTTCGCGACCGCGGTCCTGCTCGGCGTCGGCCTCGCCGGCGCCCAGCAGATCCAGGTGCCCGGCGGCGGCCCCAGCGTCAACGTCCCCAGCGTCCCCTCCCCGGTCCCGCTGCCGGCCTGCGCGAACGGCGCCGACGACGACGGCGACGGCGCCGTCGACCTCGCCGACCCGGATTGCGTGTCCTCGGCCGGAACCAGCGAAGGCTCGGGCATCGTGCCCGTCCCCGAGCTGCCCCCCGCCCCTGGCGGCGGTGACCCCGACGGCGGCGGTGGCGGCTCCGGCGGTGGCGGCTCCGGCGGCGGTGCTGGTGGTGGAGGTGCCGGCGGTGGCGGCGGCTCCGGCGACGGCGTCTCCCAGAACCAGTCGATCGGCGGTGGCGGCGGTGCCGGCACCGGCGGCGTCGCGGTCCCCGGCGGCAAGGACGGAGACGGAAAGCAGAAGCCCCTCAAGCCTCCGCCCGCCTACACCCCCGACGGACCGACGATCACCAACCCGACGACGACCATCGCCCCCTTCGGCCCGGCCCCGATCGGCGTCCCCAACTTCGTCATCGACTCCTTCGAGATCCCGCCCTTCCTGCTGCCGATCTACCAGGCCTGCGGCACCCAGTACGGCGTTCCCCTGGCAGGTGCTGGCCTCGATCAACAAGATCGAGACCGCCTTCGGCACCAACCTCAACGTCTCCTCCGCCGGCGCTCGTCGGCTGGATGCAGTTCATCCCCTCCACCTGGGAGGCCTACGGAGTCGACGCCAACGCCGACGGGCGCAAGGACCCCTACAACCCGGTCGACGCGATCTGCGCCGCCGCGCGCTACCTGCGGGCTGCCGGCGCCGAGGAGGACCTCTACAACGCGATCTTCGCCTACAACCACGCCGACTGGTACGTCCAGGAGGTGCTGCTCTATCGCCCGCGCCTACGGCAAGCTGCCTGACGACCTGGTCAGCTCGCTGACCGGCCTCACCGAGGGCGCCCACTTCCCCGTCGCCGCCGACGCCCGCTACGCCGACGACATCTCCACCCGCGAGGCGCTGGCTCGCGCCACCCCCAGCGCCCGGGAGTCCTACGGCAACGCGGCCGAGGTCGTCACCTCCTCGCCGACCCGGCGCGGGATCAACATCTTCACCCGCCGCGGCGCGCCGGTCGTCGCCGTCAACGACGGCGTGATCCGCAAGATCGGCCGCAACAAGAAGCTCGGCCGCTACATCGTCCTCCAGGACGCCTACGGCAACCGCTTCACCTACGCCAAGCTCGGCAGCATCTCCGACGTCCACCCGGTTCCGAAGCCGGAGAGGCTGACTGCCTCCGACTTCAAGCTCGTCAGCCCGCCCGACGACAGCGAGCCCGCCACACCGGCGAGCCAGTCCGGTTCCGCCCAGCCGGTCACCGACGAGGCCGAGGAGCGACCGGGAGAGGGCAGTGGCAGCGACGGCGACCGGGTCCGGACCAGCGGCGACGGCGCATCGCAGCCGGTCAACACCGAGGACCTGCGGCCGCGCCTCTACGCCTTGCCGGATCGGCCCAAGTCCGCGACCGCGCCAGCCTCAGCGGTCAGCTCGACGATCTCGCCGGTCGCCGCCTGCCGGGCTATGAGACCTTCAAGAACTACTTCAACGACGTCTTCGGGCTGCGGGCGCAAGGACAGCGAGCTGCGGCCGCTGCGCGAGGGCTCGAAGGTGGTTGCCGGCACGGTGCTGGGCCGCGTCTCGGGACCCGTCGACGGCGTCGCCCCGCACGTCAACTTCTCGATCCGCCCGGCCGGCCGGGGCGCGCCGCGTATCGACCCGAAGCCGATCCTCGACGGCTGGAAGCTGCTCGAGGCGACGGCGATCTACCGCGCCGCCGGCAAGAACCCGTTCGCCGTCAACCTCGGCGTCGGCCAGGTGCTGCTGCTCTCCAAGCAGGCGCTGATCCGCCGCGTCCTCTCCGACCCGCGGCTGGAGATCTACTCCTGCGGGCGCACCGACATCCGCACCGGCCAGGTCGACCGCCGCGTGCTGGCGATGCTCGAGTACCTGGTCGAGAAGGGCTTCCGGCTCACCGTCACCTCGCTGCGCTGCGGCCACAGCTACCTCACCGCCTCGGGCAACGTCTCCAACCACTCCTCGGGCAACGCAGTCGACATCCCGACGATCAACGGCATCCCGGTCACCGGCAACCAGGGCCCGGGGACGCTGACCGAGGCGCTGCTGAAGACGGTTCTGGCGCTGCAGGGGACGATGCGGCCCGACGAGCTGATCTCGCTGCAGGACCTCGGTGGCCCGAGCTTCGCGCTCGCCGACCACTACGACCACGTCCACGTCGGCTACCGGCCCCTCTACGGACCGGGCGAGCTCGACCAGCAGTTCGTGCAGTTGCTGAAGCCCGACCAGTGGCAGCGGCTGATCGAGCGGATCGGCGAGATCGACAACCCGACCGTTCCCGTCGGCCCCTCCGATTACTCGCTGCCGGCGAAGAAGCAGGGCAAGAAGGGCAAGGCCGGCAACGACGGCCGCGCCTCCGACGCCCACGTCGGCGAGTAGCCCGGCCGCAGCCCACGGATAGCCTCCGCCCCCTGGCGCAGCTATTCGGATTCGTCCAGTTCGACTTCGCCGGCACCCTGGCGCTGCCCGACGGCCGCTACCTGGCCCGGGCCCCGGGCGAGTCCGATCAGCCCGACCGCGAGCAGAGCGTGCTGGTCCTCGCCACCACCGGAGTGGCGGCGCCGACACGGCGTCGTCGTCGCCGCCGTAGCGAGGCCGGGTCCGGCGGCGACGAGCGGCAACTGCCGTTGACCCGCGCGACCGCAGTCCGGGCCTTCGAGCCTTTCGAGTCCGAGGCCGAGGCCGAGGCATGGCTCGAACAGGCCGGCGAGAGCCCCGAGACCGCCGAGGTCCTCCTCGAGGAGGGAATCGCGCTGCTCAACCGGGCCCTGCACGCCCAGAGCGTCGCCGCCGGCGACCCCCAGGTGCAGGAGCTGGCCCCCGAGCGGGCGGCTGCGGCGCGGCTCGGCTACGGGTCGGGCGACCAGGTGGCGGACGGCCGGGCCGCCGCGACCCGCGAGCTCGACCCCGGCTCCGGCCCCCGCTCGCGCCGCCGTGCCCGCCTCGACCTGCGCCCCCAGGAGCACGTCGCCGCCGTGCTCGGCGGCCGGGAAACCGTCGACGCCTGCGAGACGCTGATCCTGCGCGCCCGCGCCGACCTCGATGCGCAGCGCTGGCGCGAGGCGGCGCTGCAGCTCCGGGTCGGCCTCGAGGCGCTGCTCGTCGAGCTGCGCGGAGCGCTGCGCGACCCCGGCCACGACGAGAACATGGCGGTGCTGGCGGAGCGCCGCCGCGAGGCCGGCGACGCCGCCAATGCGGCGCTGCGCGGCGAGCTCGACGACGAGACCCGCGAGCAGGTCCGGGAGCTGATCGAGCTCTGCGAGCGGGTGCTGCGGCGCCGGCGGGTGCTGCGCGGCTGAGCCCTACTGCGCCTCTGCCCGCAGCAGCGCCAGGTTGGGCAGGGTGCGGAAGGTCGCGCGGCTCGGCTCGGCGAAGCCGCTCTCCCGCAGCCAGCCGGAGACCTCGGGCACCGAGTAGGTGGCGGCGCCGGAGGTGAGGTGGAAGAAGAGGCCGAGCATGGCGCTGGAGTCCGGCTGCTGGCCCTCGGGGCGAGCGTAGAGCTCGAGCACGCACAGCGGCGCCCCCGGCCGCAGCGCGGCGTGGATGCGGGCGAACAGCGCCCGCGCCTGCTCGGCGGTCAGGTGGTGGACGATGTTGAAGCAGAGCGCCCCGTCGTGAGGGCCGCCGAGATCGGCCTCGAACATGTCGCCCTCGACGTGGCGGACCCGCTCCTCCATCCCCGCCTCGGCGACGATCTCGCGGCCGATCCAGGCGCTGCCGGGGAGATCGACGATCGTCGCCTCCAGCTCGGAATGGCGGCGGCAGAGGGCCATCGAGAACTCGCCGTGTCCGCCGGCGACGTCGAGCAGCGAGCCGGCGCCGTCGCCCAGCTTCACGGCCTTGGCGACCTCGGCGCTGGAGAGGCGGGCGACCTGGTACTGGCCGCGGATGTAGGAGCGCCAGTAGGGATCGTCGTCGGGGCGGTCGTGCATCTCCACCGACTCGCCCTCGCGCACCAGCTCCTCCAGCCCCTCCCACCACTGCCAGTAATGGAAGTTGTCGGCGAGGAAGTCGCCGACGTAGCGATCCGATGCCGGGTCGAGCCAGCGCCGGGCGCGGGAGCTCATCTCGTATTGCCCCTCCGAGCCCAGCCGCAGGTGGCCGGTGGTGACGATCACGTCCAGCAGCAGCTTGGTGCCGACCGGAGTCAGCTCCAGGCGGCGGGCCAGCTCCTCGGCCGTGTGCGGCCGCTCGGCGAGGGCGGCGAAGATCCCGGTCCGCTGCGCGACCTGCAGGGCGCGCGAGAGCGGCATCCCGAACATCGACTCCCCCAGCGGCACCGGCAGCAGGTTGGCGAGCAGGCCGACCCGCTCCACGACCCCGTCCGGCTTGGCGGTGATCCGCATCCCGGCCAGCCTATTTGGCGACGTCTTCGGAGCGAGCCGGGATCCCCACCGCATCGAGGACCACCTGGTCCTCGAGCGACTTCGCGCTGAGATGCGCTTCGCCCAGCTCGATCCCCGGCAGCGAGGGAATCCCGACCACGGTCAGGCCCGCCGCGACCGCGGCGGCGACTCCGGTCGGGGAGTCCTCCAGCGCCACGACTGTTCGGCCCGGTCGTGCCCCGAGCATCCGGCATGCCTCCACGTAGGCGTCCGGGGCCGGTTTCGGTGCTGGCACCTCGTGGGCGCTGAGGACCGCGTCGAAGGCGGTCTCGAACTCGGCCTTGCGTAGGGCAAGTTCGATGAAGGGGCGGGGCGAGTTGGAGACCAGACCGAGCGGGGTGCCGCGGGCGCGCAGCTCGGCGACCAGCTCGCGCGCCCCGACCATCGCGTCGACTCCGTTCTCGAGCTCGGCCATCACGAGCCCGTTCAACTCCTCGATGATCGCCGCCGCCCGGCCCGGCTCGTGCAGCCGTCGCTCGAGGATCGCGCCGGCTACCTGCGCTGAGCTGCCGACCAGCTCCTGCTTGTGCTCGAGGGTGAACTCACGCCCGCGGCGCTCGTAGAGCACCTGCTCGGCTCGGGTCCAAACCGATTCGGTGTCGAGCAGCAGGCCGTCGTTGTCGAAGATGACAGCGGCCGGAGCGGGCGGCATCAAAGCGCCGCGAGGACCGCGTCCAGCTCCTCGACCACGTCGCCGTTGAGGCACACCGCAGCCTCGCGGTCATAGGGCGTGCCGCTGCGGGTGACTATCGCGACGCGGCCCCCCGACGCGAGGGTCAGCTCCGGCAGCCCCGCCACCGGGTAGACCTCCAGAGAGGAGCCGACGCAGAGCAACAGCTCGGCCTCGGCAGCGAGCCGCTGCGCCTCCGCCATCGCCGCCTCCGGCAACAGCTCGCCGAACAGGACCACGTCGGGCTTCACGAGCCCGCAGCAGACGCGGCATTCGGCGACCCCGTCGGTGAACAGCGAGTCGACGTCCTCGAGGCGATAGGTCGCCTCGCACGACGTGCAGGAGGAGGTCTCGATCGAGCCATGCACCTCGATCACCCGCTGCGAGCCGGCGGCGCGGTGCAGGCGGTCGACGTTCTGCGTGATCACCGCCGCCAGCAGGCCGCGGCGCTCCAGCTCCGCCAGCGCCTCGTGGGCGGGGTTGGGCCGCTTGTCGCCGAGACTCTGAAAGCGCGGCCGGTAGTAGCCCCAGAAAGCCTTCGGGTCACGCCGGAAAGCGTCGATATGGGCGACTTTCATCGGGTCGACCTTGGTCCAGAGACCGGTCCCCGGGCTGCGGAAGTCCGGGATTCCGGACGGGACGCTGATTCCTGCGCCGGTCAGCGCGACGACGCTCCCGCACTCGCGAATCAGCTCTGCGAGGCGGGCCGCAGGGGCCGCTGTCGCTTCCGCCTTCGATTCCACGCGGGGATCATCCCATCGACGCCCTATGCATGGCCGCGGCCCCCGGATAGGGTCGGATCGAGGTAGGAATCCGACTCAAGGAGGAGCGAGATGGCGGACGCTGGCCTTTTCATCGGCTGGGGACAAGTCGTGCGCGGCCGCGAGGAGCGGGCGCTCGAGGTCTTCAACGAGACGATTGAGTACTGGGGCAGCCTTCAGGGCGACGCCAAGATCGAGGACTTCGAGGTGGTCCTGCTCGAACCCCACGGCGGCGACCTCGCCGGCTTCGGCTTGCTACGCGGAAGCCGGGATCAGATCGGCGCCCTGCGGATGGACGAGGAGTTCGAGCGCCGGGTTGGGCGGGCGGACATGATCGTCGAGTCCCAGGGGGTCGTCGGCGCCGCCCTCGGCGACGGACTGCAGCGCGCGATCGGCCTCTATCAGGAGGCGATCTCGGACCTCTAGCCCGCCCGCCCTACTTGCCGCTCCATTTCGGCGTCCGCTTGCCGAGGAAGGCGCTGATGCCCTCCCTCGCGTCCTCGGTCTGGAAGGCGGCCGCGAAGCCGCGCTTCTCAGCCTCGATCCCCTCGTCGAGGTCGCCCTTGTGGGAGACCTGCTTGATCTGCTCGACCGCCAGCGGCGCCTGGCCGGCGAGCCGGCGCGCCCAGGCCAGCGCGGTGTCGAACAGCTCGTGGTCGGGAACGACGCGGTTGACGAGGCCGAACTCGAGCGCCTCGCCGGCCGAGATCGCGTCGCCGACCAGGTTCATCTCCAGCGCCTTGTTGGGGCCGACCAGGCGCGGCAGCCGCTGGGTGCCGCCGAAGCCGGGGATGATCCCGAGCTTGATCTCCGGCTGGCCGAAGACCGCCGCCTCGGCGGCGATCCGCACGTCGCAGGACATCGCCACCTCGCAGCCGCCGCCGAAGGCGAGCGCGTTGACGGCGGCGATCGTCGCCACCTTCGCCTGGCCGAGATCGCGCAGCAGCGCGTGGCCGGTGTTGATCAGCTCCTCGCCGCCGGACTCGTCCATCGAGGTGAAGGCCTTGATGTCGGCCCCGGCCGAGAAGACCAGCGGGATCGAGGAGGCGATCACCATCGCCCCGACCTCGCCGCCTTCGGCTTGACCTTCTCCCAGACCGTGCCGAGGTCGCGGATCACGTCCGGCGAGACGGCGTTCATCGGCGGGTTGACGCAGCCAGGCGATCGCGACGTTGCCGCGCGTCTCCAGCTTCACCTTCTCGGGCTGGTCGCCGTCGTCGGGCTGCGGGTAGGGATAGAAGCCCTGGCCGGACTTCAGCCCCAGCCGGCCCTGGGCGACCAGCCGCTTCAGCGTCACCGGGGCCGCGAAGCGCTCGCCGTGGCGTTCCTCCAGGCGCTCGATCTTCTCCAGCATCGTGTCGAGGCCCTCGAGGTCGGCCTTCCAGAAGGGCGGAAACAGGTTGCGCCGCGGGTCGAGCCCGGCGCCGGCCATCATCCCGACGTCGATGTCGCGCGCCGAGGCGACGCCCTCCTCCAGCAGCAGGCAGGCCTCGATCAGCGCCTTGGCGGTGAACAGCTCCGCCAGCTCCTCGGCGTTCGGCTCGCCGTCGCCCTCGAGCTGCGGCTCGCCGTCCTTGTAGAAGCCCTCGCCGCCGCTCTTCGCGCCCAGCTTGCCGTCGGCGACCAGCTTCTTCATCCCCTGGTGGACGTAGAAGGAGTCGCCGTACTCCTGGTTGAGGTACTCGGCGACGTGCAGGATCGTGTCCAGGCCGAGCAGGTCGCCGAGCACGAACGGCCCCATCGGCGCCACGTTGGCGGCGCCGACCCCCTCGTCGATCGCCTTGATCGAGAGCCCCTGCTCCTCCTGGGCGCGCCAGATCTCGCCGACCGCCGAGTTGAGGATCCGGTTGACGACGAAGCCGGGCACCTCGCCGCAGTTGATCGGCTGCTTGCTGATCGCCTGCGCGAAGTTGGAGGCGGCCTGAGCGGTCTCCTCGGAGGTGAGGTCGCCGAGGATCACCTCGACCAGCGGCATCACCGAGGCCGGGTAGAAGAAGTGGAAGCCGACGACCTTGTCGGGGCGCAGCGTCGCCTCGGCCATCTCGCTGATCGAGAGCGAGGAGGTGTTGGAGGCGAGGATCGCGTGCCCCGGCGTCGCCTCGTCGAGCTCGCGGAAGACCGCCTGCTTGATCTCCATCTTCTCCGGCACCGCCTCGATCACGAAGTCGACGTCGCCGAACTCTTCGTAGTCGGTGGCGCCGCTGATCAGCCCCATTACCTCCTCGAGGCGGGCGTCGGCCTGCTCCTGGGTCAGCTTCTCCTTCTTGACCAGCGAGCCGAGCTGGCCCTGGGTGACGCCGCGCGCCTTCTCCAGCGCCGCGTCGACGAACTTCTGCTCGATGTCCTTGACGACGACGGGGATGTCGGCGGCGGCGATCGCCTGGGCGATCTCGCCGCCCATGGTGCCGCCGCCGACCACGGCGGCCTTGAATACGAACATTCGCTTTCGATCCTCCGGTCTGGGCTGATTTGAGCGGCTCGGCGCCGCGCGCGGAGGCTATAGGCTGGGAGTCGAGGAACATGGTCGTCCGCCGTAATCAGCTGCTTCTGCTCGCATTGCTGCCGGCGCTTGCGCTGGCGATCTGGTTTGTGGTCCTCGACGAAGCAAGCGGGGCACCGCGCTGCCAGGGCCGGACGGCGACGATCACCGGCAGCGGCGGCGCCAACAACTTGGTCGGGACGCCGCAGGTCGACGTGATCGTCGGCCGCGGCGGCAACGACACGATCAACGGCCTCGGCCGCGGTGACTTCATCTGCGCCGGCAGCGGCGACGACACCGTGCGCGGCAGCTCCGGAGGCGACCGGGTGCTGGGCGAGGGCGGCGACGACGACCTGGCCGGCGGCGGCGGCGACGACGTGCTCAACGGCGGCGCCGGCGACGATGCGCTCGGGGGCCAGAACGGCCGCGACTCGCTGACCGGCGGACCCGACCGCGACCGGCTGAACGGCGGCGTCAGCCCTGACCGGGCGTTCGGCGGCGGCGACCGCGACGCGCTCGTCGGCGGCAGCGGCGGCGACACCCTGCGCGGCAACGGCGGCGACGACGTCCTGCGTGGTGACGAGGCCAACGACCTGCTCGAGGGCGACCTCGGCGAGGACGAGCTGCGCGGCGGCGGTGGAAATGATGACCTCAACGGCGACGAGGAGGACGACCGCCTGTTCGGCGACCTCGGCGACGACGAGCTGAACGGCGCCGGCGGCGACGACCGCCTCTCCGGCGATCGCGACGACGACGAGCTGCACGGCGGCGACGGCGACGACCGGCTGCTCGGCTCCGGCGGGGCCGACGCACTGTTCGGCGACCTCGGCCTCGACCAGGCCGCCGGCGGCGACGGCGACGACCGCATCGACGGTGGCCCCGACGCCGACACGCTTGCTCGGCGACGCCGGAGTCGACCAGATCAACGGCGCCGACGGCAACGACCTGATCGTCGGCGGCGGCGAGGACGACAACCTGGTCGGCGGCGAGGGCGACGACACCTTCCAGGGCCTCGACGGTGGCGACACGATCTCCGGCGAGGGCGGCGCCGACACTGCGCAGGGCGGGCTCGGCCCCGACCAAATCAACGGCGGCGGCGGCAACGACCGCCTCTTCGGCGAGGGCGGAAACGACGTCCTGCGCGGCGACGACGGCGACGACGTCCTCGACGGCGGCCCGCACATCAGCGGCGACAACCTCGACGGCGGCCCCGGCACCGACGCCTGCGCCAACGGGGAGACGGTCAGCAACTGCCCGTGAGGGCTGCTACGGTCCCCGCGTTCGGTCGAGCTTGACGCTCGACAAATCGTGTTCGACGCAGGGTCGTTGGCTTAGCCGCATCCTCCGCGTTCGCAGCACAGAGAGAAACACACGGAGGAACATAGATGCCAACCGGCACCGTGAAGTGGTTCAGCGACGACAAGGGCTACGGGTTCATCACTCCCGACGACGGCTCCAAGGACGTCTTCGTTCACCACAGCTCGATTCAGGGCGAGGGCTTCAAGACCCTCGCCGAGGGCGCGAAGGTCAACTACGACGTCGAGGAGGGTCCCAAGGGCCCGGCCGCGGCGAACGTGCAGCCTTCCTAGCCTGAGCTAAAGAGCTTGAAGCGACGGCGCCCGCCACCCGGCGGGCGCCGCGCGTTTGGGGACCGCTTCGCGCTCGCGGCCTCAGGCCGTCGCCAGGGGGCGAATCGGGTGGTGGAGGTGGAAGACGTCGTCGGGGTCGTACTCGGCCTTCACCTTCGCCAGCCGCTCGTAGTTCTCCTCGCCGTAGGCAGCGACAACCCGCATCTGGCCCTCGTCGCCGATGAAGTTGGGATAGGTGGCGTCGATCGCGTACGGCTTGATCGCATCGCGCAGATCCCGCGCCCAGGTGATCGCCCGCTCGTCATCGGCGGGGTCCTCCCAGATGCTGAGCGGATGGATCGCCCAGGTCGCTCCGCGGAAGGCCAGCGGCCAGTCCGCCGCCCCTTGCGCGAAGGCGCCCCCGAGCGGAAAGGCGATATGCAGGCTCGGTGACGGCACGACCATCCCGTCGGCGCGCGAGACATACTCGTCCAGGGCCTCGTCGGTGAACTCCGGCAGGTACTCGGCCGTCCACCAGTTGCGGTTGCCGGGTGGGTCGTCGAGCGCGCACTGCATGTCCGCGTAGGGCATCTCTGTCGGCAGCAGGCCCTGGGGCTCGAGCGCCATCACCGGCGCCAGCGCCTCCTTGGCCTCGTCGACGGGGCCGGCGTAGTAGACGACCACCGCGCAGACCAGCCGGTTCTGCAGCTCCTGCCGGCACGAACTCCTCCGGCGGGGCGGTGATATAGGCCAGGCAGCCACCCAGCTCGTCCGGTGCGCCGCCATCGATCATGGCCCGGTACGTGCGCGAGACCTCGGCCCCGTCCTCGGGCGACCACATCAGCACCGCAAAGGTCGCGACCGGCATCTCGTGCAGGCGGAAGGTCAGCTCGGTGGCGATTCCGAAGTTGCCGCCGCCGCCGTGCAGGGCCCAGAACAGCTCCGGGTTCTCGTCCTCGGAAGCGCGCACCGTCTCGCCGGCGGCGGTCACCAGCTCGGCCGAGAGCAGGTTGTCGGCCGCCATCCCGAACTTGCGCTCCAGCCAGCAGGAGCCGCCGCCGAGGGTCAGTCCGGCGACGCCGGTGGTCGAGACCCGGCCGCCCGGCGCCACCAGCCCGTGCGGCTGGCAGGCGCGGTCGAAGTCGCCCCAGAGCGCACCGCCCTGCGCGGTGGCGGTGCGGGCCTCGGGGTCGACCGTGACCTGGTTCAGCTTCCGCAGATCGATCGTCACACCGCCGTCGGTGAGGCAAGCACCGGCGACGCTGTGGCCGCCGCCGCGTATCGCGACCTCGATCTCACGCTCGCGGGCGAAACCGAGTACCGCGGCAATGTCGGCGGCGCTCTCGACCTGGGCGATCGCGCCCGGGCGCTTTTCGATCATCGAGTTGAAGATCGTCCGCGCGTCCTCGTAGCCGGGCTGATCGGGGGTGTGGACGGTGCCCGAGATTGCTTCGCGTAGGGCGGAAACGTCGCCGTCCATGACCGGTTGGGACATCTGCTCCTCCTCCTTGAAGTACCGGAAACGCCGGGTCCGACGCTAGTGCCGATCGTCTCACAACTGGGTGACCCCGATCACGCGAATTCCGTGCCCGGCGTCACCCGCGCCGGCGCTCGCCAACGGGCCAAAGCAAAGTGCGGAAACTTGTACGCGGGTACAACGCGCTCGGCGCCGAGGCGGGTACGCTGGCGCCACTCCGGATCGCGGAGCAAGACATCGGAACCGTTTGCGACGCGCCCACGGGTTGGGCGCGTCGCCTAGTGAGGAATCAGCCAATGACCAGAACTCGCCAGCAGACCGTCACCGCCGCCCAGTGGAGCTCTAACGGACTTGCGCTCGGCACGCTCGACCTGACCGAGCCCGAGAACAGCATCTTCGGCGCCAACGTCTTCTCAGAGGCCGTGCAGCGCGAGCGCCTGCCGGGCGACACCTTCGAGAAGCTGCGGGCGACGCTGTCCAGCGGCGCGGCGCTCGATCCCGAGCTCGCCGACGCGGTCGCCGAGGCGATGAAGGCCTGGGCGCTGGAGAAGGGCGCGACCCACTACACGCACATGTTCCAGCCGCTGACCGGCTCGACGGCGGAAAAGCACGACTCCTTCTTCGGCCCCGCCGGCGACGGCACCGCGATCGCCAAGTTCTCCGGCTCGGAGCTGATCCAGGGCGAGCCCGACGCCTCCTCGTTTCCGACCGGCGGCGTGCGGGCGACCTTCGAGGCCCGTGGCTACACCGCCTGGGACCCGACCTCCCCCGCCTTCATCCTCGAGAACCCCAACGGGGCGCTGCTCTGCATCCCGACCGCGTTCGCGTCGTGGACCGGCGAGGCGCTGGACGCGAAGATCCCGCTGCTGCGCTCGATGGACGCGCTCTCGCGCTCGGCGATCCGCGCCCTGCGGCTGCTCGGCGACTCTGACTCCGAGAGCGTCTTCACCACCGTCGGTCCCGAGCAGGAGTACTTCCTGATCGACGAGCAGTTCTTCTTCGAGCGCCAGGACCTGGTCACCACCGGGCGGACCCTGTTCGGGGCCCAGCCGCCGAAGGGCCACGAGCTCGACGATCACTACTTCGGCTCGATCCCGGAGCGGATCCTGGCCTGCATGCTGGAGACAGAGGCGGAGCTGCAAAAGCTCGGCGTGCCGGTCAAGACCCGCCACAACGAGGTGGCGCCGGCGCAGTATGAGATCGCGCCGGTGTTCGAGAACTCCAACGTCGGCTCCGACCACCAGCAGCTGACGATGCAGGTGATGCAGAACGTCGCCCGCCGCTACGGGCTGGTCTGCCTCCTGCACGAGAAGCCCTTCGCCGGCGTCAACGGCTCCGGCAAGCACAACAACTGGTCGATGAGCACCGACACCGGCCACAACCTGATGGACCCCGGCGACACCCCGGCGGACAACGTCAACTTCCTGTTCTTCTGCGCGGCGGTGATCCAGGCGGTCAACAAGCACCAGGGGCTGCTGCGGGCCTCGGTCGCCAACATCGGCCAGGACCACCGCCTCGGCGCCAACGAGGCGCCGCCGGCGATCATCTCGATCTTCCTCGGCGCCGAGCTGGAGAAGGTCTTCGAGGCGATCTCCTCCGGCGAGGGCGACCCCCACACGCCGGCCTCGTTCCTGAACCTCGGAGCCGAGGTGCTGCCGTCGCTGCCGATGCACGGTGGCGATCGCAACCGCACCTCGCCGTTCGCTTTCACCGGCAACAAGTTCGAGTTCCGCGCCGTCGGGGCGAGCGAGTCGCTGGCGTTCCCGAACACGGTCCTGAACACGATCGTCGCCGAAGCGATCGACGAGCTGGCCGACGCCCTGGAGGCCAAGACCTCGGGCGGCGGCGACGCCGCCGAGGCGGTGATCGCGGTCGTCAAGGACTCCTATGACGCCAACAAGCAGATCCTCTTCGCCGGCGACAACTACGACGAGGAGTGGCACGCGGAGGCCGAGCGACGGGGGCTGAAGAACCTGCGCACGACTCCCGACGCGCTGCCGGAGGTGCTCAGCGAGCCGACCGTCGCCGCCTTCGGGCGCTACGAGGTGCTGAGCGAGCGCGAGCTCGAGTCGCGGTATGAGGTCTGGCTCGAGCAGTACGTGATCCGCGCCAACATCGAGGCCGAGACGACCTTCTCGCTGGCGAAGACGGTGATCCTGCCGGCGGCGCTGCGCTACCTGACGCTGATCGACGAGGCCGGGATCTCGGCGCTGGAGAACGAGGTCCGCGGCGCGGTCGAGGACCTGGTCGGGGCGATCGGCAAGCTCGAGGCGGCCAACTCCTACCCCGACGGCGTCGAGGGCCTGGAGCTGGCGATCTACGCCCGCGACAACCAGCTGCCGGCGATGGCGGCGGTGCGCGAGGTCGCCGACCGGCTGGAGAAGATCGTCGCCGACGACCTCTGGCCGCTGCCCAAGTACGAGGAGATGCTGTTCATCAAGTAGTCCGGGGCGCTGAGGTCGCGCCACCTCGGCGACGTAACGATCGACGTCGTGCGCTTTGGCGGCGCAGTAGGACCCCTAACTCGCACCACGTCGGGCTAGGAGCGCTCGCAGTCAATTGCGACCGGGTCTTCGAGCAACCAGCCGTCCCCCCGCTGACCAGGGTGACGGCGCCGGTGCAGGTGTCGGTGAAGCCGCTGTGGCTGGCGATCGTCGAGAAGGAGACCTCGGCGCTGTCGG
This sequence comes from uncultured Actinomycetes bacterium, assembly GCA_963793785.1. GTDB lineage: Bacteria > Actinomycetota > Thermoleophilia > Solirubrobacterales > 70-9 > CAWCBH01. The sequence goes on along the minus strand of CAWCBH010000003.1, from coordinate 449,284 downwards.
CCGTCTCGCTGGTCGTCTCCAGGCTGGTGAACTCGATCGACTCCAGCGTGTCGAAGCCGCCGAAGCCACCGAGCTCGGCGCGAAAGCCTGGCGAGGTGAGAGCCGAGGCGCCGGCGTAATCGTCGGCGGCGGCGCGCTCGTAGAAAGTCTGCACCGTCGCCGCGGGGTCGCCCGGGTCGGTCGCAGGCTCGCTCGGCTCTGAACCCGATGACTCACCCTCGCCGCCGCCCTTTCCATTCTCGGCGACCGCTCCGCCCCGGTCCGGCGAGTCCCGCGAGTCCCCCGAATCGATCAGCAGGAAGGCGAGCAGCCCCGCGACGGCGAGGCCGGCAAGCAACAGCGCGGCGGTCGACCGCTTTCGACCCGCGGGACGAACGGGGGCTGGAGTCGAGGGCGGCGGCGGCGGAATAGGTGACGGCTCGGACGGCGGCTCCTCCGGCTCGACGAAGGTCGGCTCGGGCTCGGACGGGGCCTCCTCCGGCTCAGCGAAGGCCGGCTCGGGCTCTGGCGGGGCCGGCTCGGGCTCGGCCACCGCCACCGGCATCGTCGCGGTCGCCTCGACGCTGGAGCTCGTCGCCGGCCTGTCGCGCAGTCCGGCCTCCAGGTCCTCGACGAACCGCGATGCGGAGAGCGGGCGGGCGGAGGGGTCGCGGTCCATCGCCCGGCACAGCACCACCGCCGCCGTCTCCGGGGCCTCTGGCCAGGCCTCTCTGAGGTCGGGCGCCGGATTGTTGACCGCCTGGTGGGCGATCTCGGGGATCGTCCCGCCGCCGCGAGGGTTCTGGCCGCTCAGCATCTGGTAGGCGACCAGTGCCAGCGAGTAGATGTCGGTGGCCTCGGTCACCCGCTTGCCCTCGAGCTGCTCGGGTGCCATGTAGAGAGGTGTGCCGGGCATCGCTCCCGAGCGCGTCGCCGAGGTGTCCTCGAGCACCTTCGCCACCCCGAGGTCGGTCAGCTTCGGCTCGCCGCGTGCGGTGAGGAGGATGTTCGAGGGCTTGATGTCGCGATGGACGACCCCGCGCTGATGGGCGTGGTCGAGGCCGGCGGCGACCGCGCGGAGGATCTGCAGCGACTTCTCCTCGCCCAGCGGCTCCCGCTTTTTCAGCCGCCGATCGAGGTCGTCGCCGTCGACGTACTCCATCACGATCAGCACCGATTCCTCGTCATTGAGGATGTCGAAGACGGTGACCAGACTGGGGTGGTTGAGCGAGGCCCCGAGCTGTGCCTCGCGGCGAAAGCGCACCGCCGCGTCCTCGGAGCTCTCGGCGCGCAGGCGCTTGATCGCCACCCGGCGGCCGAGGCGCTCGTCCTCGGCCAGGTAGACCGTCGCCATGCCGCCGGATCCGAGCCGGTAGAGGATCCGATAGCGGTCCCCGTAGCGGGTTTCGGGGTCCCTCCCTTGGGGATCGCCTCCCTGCGGACCGTTGCTCATTCGCCGGGTTCTAGCACCCGGGTTGGGTGCCGTATCCAGGACAGCACCCTCCGGGAGCGCATTGGTGCCGGTCCCGTAGTCGATTCGTGACCCCTGACGTGCGTTTCGCGCGCCGCCGCGGACTACCCTGTAGCCGATGGAACGGACCTCCTGGACGGATGCCCGCCTCGATGATTTCGCTGCCCACGTAGGGAACGAGCTGCACGAGCTGCGCCAGGACATCCGCAGCCTTCGCGAGGAAGTGCGCACCGAGATCAGTGGGGTGCGGACCGAGATCGGCGGCGTTCGGACCGAGATCGGCGGTCTGCGCGGTGAACTGCGCGGCGAGATCGATGCCCTGCGGGTGACGATCCTGCGCGTCGGTGGCGGGATGATGGTCGGACTGGTCGGCGTGATCGCCGCCGTGCTGGCCCGCGGCGTCTGACCTCAGCCGAGGATCATGCAGGTGCTGGTCCCGTGCGCGAGCAGCTTGCCGTCCTCGGACAGCAGCCGCGCGACGGCGGTCGCCTGGCGGCGGCCGCGGTGCACGACCTCGGCCTCGCAGCGCAGGGTGCCGGTGTCGCGGCTGATCGGCCGCACGAACTTCACCTCCAGCGTCTGGGTGGTGTAGGCGGCGCCGAGCGGGAGCGTCGTGTGGACGGCGCAGCCCATCGCCGAGTCGAGCAGCGTCGATGCGTAGCCGCCGTGCACGGTCCCGATCGGGTTGTAGTGCTCCTCGCCGGGCCGGCCGCCGAACACCGCCTTCCCCTCGGAGAACTCGATCGGCTGCATCCGCATCAGAACCGCTATCGGCGGCGGTGGCAGCGCGCCGGCGGCGATCTTGCTGATGTAGTCGATCCCGGCCAGCTCCGCCCCGGCCGCCGCGGTCGGGACCGGGTCCTGCCAGGTGACCTCGCGGGTCCGCGTCGTCTCGGGGGTGCGCTCGGCGAAGGCGAGCGCCGCCTCGGCCGCGGTCACCGGCGCCGGTGCTGCGCGGGGGGCAACGGGGCCGGCGGGTAGGTCCGCCGCTTGGCCGGATAGGTGAGGTCGGTGAGGATCTCCTCCATCGTCACCGGGATCCGCAGCGGTTCTATCTTTGGCTGGAGGCGGTTCATCGGGGCTCCTTTGACTCGAAGTTGCGTGATGCAACTGATGCGAGCCACGCTAGCAACGCTGAGTTGCGTCATGCAACTGACTGTGCGAAGATCACACTCGTGCTGCGCAACGACTACGGCAACCAGACCTGCTCGATCGCCGGCTGCCTGGAGCTGATCGGCGAGCGCTGGACGCTGCTGATCCTGCGCGATGTCTTTCGCGGCAAGCGCCGCTTCGACGAGATCCAGGCCTCGCTGGGGGTGGCTCGAAACGTCCTCACCGCCCGTCTGCAGCGCCTCGTCGACGAGGGGATCCTCGAGCGCCGCCCCTACAGCGAGCACCCGCCCCGCCACGAGTACTTCCTGACCGAGAAGGGCCTCGACCTCTGGCCGATCCTGGTCGCGATGCTTGGCTGGGGCGACCGCCACCTGGCGGGGGAGATGGGGCCGCCGATGCAGATCGTCCACAAAGGCGAGTGCGGCGGCGCTGTCTCCGACCGCGGGGTCTGCGAGCGCTGCGGCGAGGTGCTGAGCGCCCGCGAGGCGCGGGCGATCGAGCGCGTCGCGGTCTCGCCGGCCTGAATCTTTCCTCCGCCGGGCCCGCCGGCGATAGCGTCAGGACCGTGCCGGTGATGACCGAGTCTGACCTCCTGCGCCGCTGCCTGCGCTTCGAGACGATGATCTGGCGCGAGATGTCCGAGCGCGTCGTCCCCTTCGAGGCCGGATTCGCGCTGCTCGATACCCGCCTGCCGCTGGCCTGGGACTCGAGCGGCCTGCTGGTCGAGCGACCGGGGCTGCTCGACGCGGAGGCGCTGGCGGCCCGCGCCGACCAGCTGATCGGCGGCGCCGGGATGAGCCATCGGCTGCTGGTGGTCGGCGACGCCGAAGAGGGCGAGCGGCTGCGGCCCGGCTTCGAGGCGCTTGGATACGAGACCGAGGTCGACGTCTACATGGCGCTGCGCCGCGACGCCGATCGGCCCGCCGAGACGGCCGCCCGCGAGACCCGCTTCGAGGAAGTCGAGGAGCTGCGCCGGGCAATGCTGAACGAGCACCCCGACATCGCCTCGGCCGAGGAGGCCGAGCAGGTCCTCGCCGCCGAGCGCGAACGCGGCCGCTACGCCGGCGAGCGCTACTTCGTCGCTCCCGCCGAGGGCGAGCCGGTCTCGGTCTGCTGCCTGCTGGCCCGCGGAGACGTCGGCCAGGTCGAGGACGTCGCGACGCTGGAGTCGGCGCGCGACCAGGGCCTGGCGCGGGCGACGATCCTCGCCGCCGTCGAGGCCTCGCGGGCCGAGAAGCACGAGCTGACCTTCCTCGGCGCGATCGCCGACCGCTGGCCGCGGCAGCTCTATGAGCGGCTCGGCTTCGACGCAGTCGGCGAGGCCTACCTCTTCTTCCGCCGCCCCGAGTCGCCGGGCTAGCGAGCCGGTGCCGCGACGGTCGCCATCGCGCTGGCGACGCAGGTGCGGATGATCTCCTCCGGCTCGACCCGAAACAGGTCCGGGACGCCGGGTGCCAGCTGGCGGACGCCGACCCGGATCCGCGCCAGGTGCATCGCCCCCAGGGTCTGGGTCCAGAGCACGTTGGCCATGTAGTCGGGATCCTCGACCGCGAAGTCGCCCGACTCGATTCCGGCCCGGAGGATCTCGGCGACCTGGCTCAGGCAGCCCGCCATCCCCTGCCCGAGGCGCAGCCAGACCGACTCCGAGACGCGCTCGTGCAGGTCGCGCGCGGGGCGGTGCATCAGCGCCAGCGAGCTGTCGAGGAAGGCCGGGTAGCGCTGGCAGTAGCCGGCGTAGACCTCGAGGCAGCGCTCGAGCCGGGCCGGCGGCTCCCCCTCCCCCAGCGCCGCCTCCATCTCCCTTCGCCAGCTCGGCCAGGTAGTCGGTGACGGTGAGGACGTAAAGCTCCTCCTTGGAGGAGAAGTGGCGGTAGATCAGGCCGCGGGCGATCCCGACCCGCTGCGCGATCTCCTCGATCGGCGCGTCCTGGGCGCCGCGGGAGTCGAACAGCGCCCGCGTCGCCGCGATCAGCTCGCGCTCGCGTGCTTCGCGCGGCGGCTTGGTCGCGCCAGGTCGCCATAAAGGGATCCTAGCCGCGATCGCCGACTATGAGAACACTTGTTTGACAGTTGTTCTCACAATTGCGTAGGCTGCCCGGGTGGCCGAGCGCGGCGCCCCACCCAAAGTTCACCCCCTGCAGCGCCAGGCGCTGCGGGCGGTTCGCTCGCTGTTCACCCCGCTGCTGCCCGACGACTACCTGGAGCTGATCAACCCGCTCTGGTCGACGCGCGAGCTGCGCGGGCGGATCGAGCGCGTCGAGCCCGAGACCGACGCCGCGGTGACGGTGACGATCCGCCCCGGCTATGAGTGGGAGGGGCATGAGCCGGGCCAGTACCTGCGAATCGGCGTCGTCGTCGACGGGATCCACCACTGGCGCGCCTACTCGCTGACGTCCGACCCCGGCCACCCCGACGGCTTCATCAGCATCACCCCGAAGCTGGTCGAGGAGGGGGTCGTCTCCCCCTACCTGACCCGCCACGCCCGGCCCGGCGAGATCGTCCGCCTCGGGGGCGTCGAGGGCACCTTCACTCTCCCCGACCCGCTGCCGAAGCAGCTGTTGTTCATCAGTGCCGGCAGCGGCATCACCCCGATAATGTCGATGCTGCGGGCACTCGATCGCCGCGACGCGGTCGACGACGTGGTCCACTGCCACTCGGCGCGGACCGAGGCGGAGGTGATCTTCGGCGAGCAGCTGCGCGAGATCGACTCCCGCCGCGACGGCTTCCGCCTGCTCTTGCGCCGCACCGGCACCGAAGGTCGCATCACCCCCGCCGACCTCGACGAGATCTGCCCCGACTGGCGCCAGCGCGACACCTTTCTCTCCGGCCCGCGGGAGCTGATCGACGCGGTAATCGAGCACTTCGAGGCTGAAGGCGACCCGGATCGGCTGCGCTATGAGCGCTTTCAGCCGGTGATCGGCGAGAACGCCGCCGAGGAGGGCGCCGGCGGCGAGATCGCCTTCCTCGAGAGCGAGATCGAAGCCAGCGCCGATGGCTCGACGCCGATCCTGGTCGCCGGCGAGGAGGCCGGCGCTACGCTGCCGTTCGGTTGCCGGATGGGCGTCTGTCACACCTGCGTCGGCGAGCTTTGCTCGGGCCAGGTTCGCGACCTGCGAACCGGCAAGGTGCACGGCCAGGAGGGGGAGATCATCCGCACCTGCGTCAACGCCCCTGAGGGCAAGGTCGAGATCAAGCTATGAGAACGAACGGAGAGTGATTCGAAGATGAGCACAGAGACGGCCGAGCGACACGAGCAGCCTCTGACAGAGGACGTCGAGAGCCCGCTGGCGCGGCTCTCCGAGGAGCAGATCGATGCCCTCGGGCGCGAGCTCGACGCGATCCACGACCGCGTCTACGACGACCTCGGCGAGCGCGACCGCCGCTACATCCAGTCGATGATCGAGATGCACCGGCGGCTGCTGGTGATCAGCCGCGTCGAGCTTCTGGCCTCGCGCAATCCGATCGCCTGGATCGCCGGCACGGCCAGCCTCTCGATGGCGAAGATCCTCGAGAACATGGAGATCGGCCACAACGTCCTGCACGGCCAGTGGGACTGGATGAACGACCCCTACATCAACTCCTCGAGCTGGGACTGGGACACCGCCTCCACCGCCGAGGCCTGGAAGCACTCCCACAACTACGTCCACCACACCTTCACCAACATCCGCGGCAAGGACAAGGACCTCGGCTACGAGATCATGCGGATCGACCCGCACCAGAAGTGGCATCCGGTCTACCTCTTCCAGCCGCTCTACAACCTGCTGCTGATGGCGTTCTTCGAGTGGGGAGTCGCCGTACACGACCTCGACTTCGAGGCGATTCGCAAGGGCGAGAAGTCAAAGAAGCAGATCAAGCGCGAGCTGAAGGGGATCCGCACCAAGGCGCGGGCGCAGATCGTCAAGGACTACATCGCCTGGCCGCTGATCTCGGGCCTCGCCGCGGCCGCGGTCGACCTGGCGCTGAATGCGCGCTCGCTGGGCGAAGTCGACGAGTCCCGCTCACGCCGGCTGGCGCGCAGGGTGACCCGCCGGCGCGGCAACCGGGCCCAGCGGATCGCCCGCGACGCGGCGCGGCTGGCGCTACGAAGCGGCGCCCGCACCTACCGGACGACGGCGGTGGCCAACGCGACCGCGAACGTGGTCCGCAACGTCTGGGCCTACGCGATCATCTTCTGCGGCCACTTCCCCGACCAGACCTACAGCTTCAGCCAGGAGGAGACAGCCGACGAGAGCCGCGGCTCCTGGTACGTGCGCCAGATGGTCGGCGCCGCCAACATCGAGGGCAGCCCGCTGTTTCACGTCATCAGCGGCAACCTCGGCTACCAGGTCGAGCACCACCTGTTCCCCGACATGCCGAGCACCCGCTACGCGGAGATCGCCCCGCAGGTGAAGGAGATCTGCGAGCGCTACCGGCTGCCCTACAACAGCGGCCCCTTCGGCCAGCAGCTGGGGATGGTGCAGCGGACGATCCTCCGCCTCGCCTTCCCGGGCGGCAAGCCACGCCCCAAGCCCGGCCCCTACCAGGGCGGCGACGGCGTCGCGGTGAACGGCTCCGGCAACGGCCACCGGCCCGATCCCGGTCCGGCCGGGCCGCACGGATCGGGGCCCGAGCAGCCCGACGACGGGGTGCGGGTCTCGGTGCCCGAAGCGCGACTAGCGCGGCGGACCAAACGCCAACTGATCGGCTCCCCGCGCCGCTCGGCGTCATAAGCTGTGCGCGGTGATCGGGCGCAGGGCGGTGATCGTGGCGGCGATGCTGGCGCTTGTCGGCGTGCTCGCAAGCGCCGCGGTGGCGCCGGCGGCCTCGACCAAGAACCGCTACTCGGTCGTCAAGGGCTGCTACTCGCTGCGCTCGGTGGCGCTCGGCAAGCTGGTCGCCAAGGACCCGGCCGGCGGCTACGCCGCCACCGCCGGGCGCGGGGCGGCGGAGCGCTTCCGCCTCCAGGCGACCGACCTCGGCACCTACCTGCTCTACGGGCGCGTCGCGCGACTTCCTCGCCGCCGACGGCTCGGGGACCGAGACCGCCGCCGAGCCCAGCACCGCGGCCGAGTGGCGGCTGACCGGCAACGGCCGCCGCGGCTTCGTGCTGCGCTCGCTGGCCGACAACCGGGTCCTCTCGGTCGCCCGCAACGGCGGCGCGCTGACCGTCGGCGGCGGCTCCGGGCGCGCCGAGCCGCTTCCGCTTCGTCAAGGCCGGCGGCTGCCCGCGCTACCCGGAGGTGGCGATCAACGCGGTCGGGCGCTCGCCGCTCGGCAAGACCTCCTACGGGAACGTGCGCGGGCTGGTCGACGCCCACATGCACATGATGGCCTTCGAGTTCCTCGGCGGCGACGCCCACTGCGGTCGCCCCTGGCACCGCTACGGCGCCCCCTACGCGCTGCGTCGACTGCCTCGACCACGAGGCCGGCAACGGCTGCGGGGCGGTGTTCGAGAACGTGCTCTTCGGCAGCCCGGCTCGCTGCCACGACCCGGTCGGCTGGCCGACCTTCCGCGACTGGCCCCACCACCAGTCGCTGACCCACGAGCAGAGCTACTACCGCTGGGTCGAGCGCGCCTGGCGCGGCGGGCCTGCGGGTGTTCGTCAACCTGTTCGTCGAGAACCACGCGCTCTGCTCGCTGTATCCGATCAAGCACAACAGCTGCAACGAGATGGACAGCGTCCGCCTGCAGGCGATGGACATCTACGCGATGCAGGACTACATCGACGCCCAGGCCGGCGGGCCGGGCAAGGGCTTCTTCCGGATCGTCAAGAACCCCTTCCAGGCGCGGCGGGTGATCAACCGCGGCAAGCTGGCGGTGGTGCTGGGGATCGAGGTCTCGCAGCCGTTTGACTGCACGGTTCGAAACGACGTCCCCGGCTGTGACCGCGCCGCAGATCAAGCGCCTCCTCGACGAGGTCTACCGGCTCGGCGTCCGCGACATGGAGCTGATCAACAAGTTCGACAACGCGCTGGCCGGGGTCGCCGGCGACAGCGGCTCCGACCGGCACCGCGGTCAACAGCGCCAACTTCTATGAGACCGGGCGCTTCTGGGACTTCGAGACCTGCGAGGGGATCGCCCACGACCGCTCCCAGACCACCCCCCACAACGAGGACAGCGTCATCTCCAACGGCTACATGGCGCTGGCCCCGCCCGGCGCGGCGCCGATCTACCCGCCGGAGCCGCACTGCAACACCCGGCCGCTGACCGACCTCGGCCGCTACGCCCTGCGCCAGCTGATGGCCCGGAAGATGATCATCGACCCCGACCACCTCGGGGTGCTCTCGCGCAGCCAGGCGCTGGACGTGATCCAGGCCAACCGCTACTCGGGCGTCGTCTCCAGCCACAGCTGGGCCGACGTGGTCAGCTACCCGCGGATCTACCGCCAGGGCGGCGTCGTCACCCCCTACGCCGGCGACTCGAAGGGCTTCGTCGAGCAGTGGCGCGACCTGCGCCCGCAGCGCAGCCGCAAGCACTACTTCGGCTTCGGCTACGGCGCCGACATGAACGGCTTCGGCGCCCAGGGCGGGCCCCGCAACGGGCCGCGGCCGGTCAGCTACCCGTTCAAGAGCTATGACGGCGCCGTCACCTTCAAGCGCCAGCGCAGCGGCGAGCGCGTCTTCGACATCAACACCGACGGCGTCGCCCACTACGGCCTCTACCCCGACTGGGTCCAGGACCTGCGCCGGATCGCCGGCAACCGGATCGTCCGCGACCTCGGCCGCGGCGCCGAGGCCTACCTGCAGATGTGGGAGCGCGCGGTCGGCGTCGACCCCGACCACTGCCTGGCCTCGCAGCGGCGCTTCTCGCCGGGCGGGCTCGGACGGGCGCGGCTGGGGCTGGGCCCGAAGGCCCTGCTGCTGGCGGCCGGGCAGCCCAAGGACCGGGTCGCGCGCAGCTACCGCTACTGCGTCAGCGGCCGGCGCAACCGCGGCGCCCGCGCCGCCGCGGTGTTCACACGCGGCCGGCAAGTCGGCGCTGATCGTTTCCAGCTCGAAGGCGCACCTGGCCGGCGGCGTCGGCGGCGTGCGGCCGCAGCGCCCGACCCGCAAGCTGGCAGCGGTCGGGGCGCGGCCGCTCGGCGGCGGCCTCTGGGTCCAGGACGCGGGCGGGGCCAGCAAGCTACGTCTACGGGGTGCGCGGCGGCGAGGTCGCCTTCGCCGGCGTCGCCACCGACGCGGTCGCTTCCAGCGGCGCGACCCTGGCCGCCTACCTGCGCCGCGCCGGCCTCTAGGGCGCGTCGCGGCGGGCGGAGAGCTCGGCCAGCTCGCGCGCCTCGGCGCGCAGGCCGGTCAGCGAGCGCTGCAGCGAGCGCTGCATCTGCGAGCGAATGAACAGCCGATCGGTGATCGGTCCGAGCACGCCGGGCTTGTGGAGGCCGTAGACGAGGTCAATCTTTACCTTCGTCCCCTCCCCCGCCATCTCGAACGTCGTCAGCTGCTCGCCCTCGGAATGGGGGTCGCTGTAGCGGATCCGGTGCACCCGCCGCGGCTCGTGCTCGAGCACCGTCTCCGAGACCTGGCCGCGCCCGGCTGGACCGGAGCTCCAAACCAGGGTGCCGCCGGCCTGCGGGTAGTCCTCGGAAGCCGAGTCGACGCGGTGCAGCTCGTCCACCCATGAGGGCCAGGTCGAGCGCTGGAAGTAGAGGTCCCAGACCTCGGCCAGCGAGGCGGGAATCAGCAGCTCCTCGGCGACCTTGCCCATCGTCGCTGGCCACCCTAGCCCGGATACGCTGCCGCGGTGACCGACCGCGACTTCGACGCCTGGGAGGTCGAGCTGCACGGCCACCGGGTGATCTACCGGACCGCCGGCGCCGGCCCGCCGCTGGTCCTGATCCACGGCATGGTCAACTCCTCCAAGCACTGGCGCGAGGTGGCGCTGCGCCTCGCCGACCGCCACACCGTGATCGCGCCGGACCTGATCGGCCACGGCGACTCGGCGACGCCGCGCGGCGACTACTCGCTCGGCGCCCACGCGGCGGCGATCCGCGACCTGCTGACCGTGATCGGGGTCCGCGAGGCGAGCTTCGTCGGCCACTCGCTCGGCGGCGGCGTCGCGATGCAGTTCTTCTGGCAGTTCCCGGAGCGGGTGCAGCGGCTGGTGCTGGTCTCCAGCGGCGGCCTCGGACACGAGGTGGGCCCGCTGTTGCGCGGGCGCGGCGCTACCGGGGGCGATGGCGGGATTGCGGGTCGCGGCGAGCGGTCGCGTGATCGCCGGCATCGACCGCGCCGCCGACGGCTTCGAGGCGCGCGGCTGGCGCAAGGGCGTCTACCTGCGGGCGATCGCCCGGGCGCTGCGCCCGCTCGAGCGCCCCGGCGCCCGCGTCGCCTTCCTGCGAGACGCTGCGCTCGGTGATCGACCGCCACGGCCAGCGGGTCAGCGCCGTCGACCGCCTCTATCTGCTCGGGCCGGTGCCGACGCTGGTCGTCTGGGGCGGCCGCGATCACACGATCCCGGTCGAGCACGGCCGCGCCGCCCACGAGCTGATCCCGAACAGCCGCTTCGAGCTGCTGCCGAAGGCGGCGCACTTCCCCCACCTCGAGGACCCCGAGGGTCTGGCGGCGGTGCTCGGCGACTTCCTCGCCACCACCGAGGCCTGCCGCCTCGACGAGGACGACTGGGCCGAGCTGCTCGCCTCGCGGGTCGTGCGCAAGCGCCACCTGCGGCGGGTGGCTTGACGAAGTTGTGACAGTTTGCGCGCCTCACGGCACCGCTGCGGGTCTATCCTCGGTGGCGATGGAGCAGTCGCGTGCGACCTGGACCGACGAGCGCCTCGATGACCTTGCGCGTCGGGTCGACGAGGGGTTCGATCGCGTTGACCAGCGATTCGATTCAGTCGACCGCCGTTCGACGCGGTCGACCGCCGGTTCGACGGCCTTGAAGCCCGCCTGGACGCACGCTTCGACGCCATCGAACGCCCGCTTTGACGCTCTCCAGCTCACGATGGTCCGCTTGATGGGCGCGATGATGATCGCGGTCTTCGCCACGCTCGCTCGGTCTGATCATCACCCAGGCCTGATCAGCCCAGCAGGCCCTCGCCCGCGCAACCACTCCTCGCTGCGCGCCATCCCCTCCTCGAGGCCGACCTGCGGCGCCAGTCGAGCAGCTCGCGGGCGGTGCCGATCCCGTAGGTGCCGCGGCGGTAGGCCAGGTAGCGGACGCCGTCGGGCGTCAGCTCGTTGGGAACGCCGCGCAGGCGGGCGAGGCGGTCCATCGCCGCGGCGCCGGCGAGCGCGACCGCGGTCGGCACCGCCGGCACCTTGCGGCCGACCATCCGCCCCAGGTGGCCGAAGTACTCGCGCGTCTCGACCCCGACCCCGCCGCTGAGCGTGATCACCCGGCCGGCCGCGGCCGGCGCCTGCGCGGCGCGGACGATCCCCTCGACCAGGTCGTCGACGTAGACCGGGCTGTGGATGCCGCGCCCGCGCGCCGGCAGCACGAAGCGCCGCGCCTTGCAGCTGCTCCAGCGGGATCAGCGTCCAGGGCCGCGAGCCGGGGCCGTAGACGTCGCCGGGGCGGATCACGACCACCTCGGCCTCGCCGGCGGCGTGCGCGGCGAGCACCACCTGCTCGGAGGCGATCTTGGTGTCGGTGTAGGCGACGCCGGTCGGCCGCACCGGCCAGGTCTCCTCGACGCCGTCGGGGAAGTCGAGCCCGAAGGTGACGACCGAGGAGAGGTGGACGAGGCGGGCGCCGGCGTCGCGCGCCGCCTCCAGCGCCAGCCGGGTGCCGCGCACGTTGACCTCCCAGAAGCCGGACTCGTCGCTCGGCATCCCGACCAGGGCGGCGGTGTGGATGACGACGTCGCAGCCCTCGGCGGCGCGCTGCCAGGCGCCCGGCGCGGCGATGTCGCCGGCGACGATCCCGGCGTCGGGGTCGGCGACGCGGTCGACGCCGACCACCTCGACCCCGTCGGCGCGCAGCCGCGCCGCGATCGTCGCGCCGATGAAGCCGGCGGCGCCGGTGATCAGGACCCGCTTCACCGGCGCCGGTCCCGGGTCGCTACTCCCAGCCGATCTCGTCGCCGGTCTCGAGCTTGCGCCAGAAGATGAACCGCGGCTCCCCCTTGGCGCCGACCTCCTCCATCAGCGGCCCGATCTCGCCCTGCTCGGCCTCGAAGAAGCGCCTTGAAGCTCTCCTCGTCGGGCCACTCGTCGACGACGAGGATCTGGCCGTCGCTGCCGTAGAAGCGGTGCGCGATCACGCCGCGCTCCTTGGCCTTCGTCGGCGATCGCCTTCAGCCGCTCGGGGTCCTCGGCTGGCGATCGCCTCCAGCTTCGCGGGGTCGCCTTGGATGTACAGGGTCATGATCACTGACATCTCGTCTCCCTCCGGTCGCTTTCCGCAAAGATCAGATCACATGTTCACGAGTGTCTTCCCGATCATCACCACCGCCGACCTCGGCGCCGCGCTCGGCTTCTACCGCGACCTGCTCGGGGCGGAGGTGAGCTACGAGTTCCCCGGGCCCGACGGCGAGCCCGCCTACGTCGGCCTCGAGCTCGGCCCCTCCCACCTCGGGATCGGCCGCGACCCCGACGCGACGGCGGGGCCGAGCGCCCGCTTTGCCCTCTGGGTCTACGCCGAGGACTGCGACGCCGCGGTCGAGCGCCTCCGCGAGGCCGGCGTCGAGATCGTCGAGGAGCCCGCCGACCAGCCCTGGGGCGAGCGGGTGGCGCGCGTCCACGACCCCGACGGGAACCTGGTGATCATCGGCCAGCGCTAGCCTGCGTCTGTATCGATCCGACGACTAACCGGCGGGAGGACCCGGATCCGCAGCAACACCGAGCGGTAGCCGAAGTAGCCGCCCTTCTGGATGCGGGCGGTGCGGGTGCCCTGGTAGGGGAAGCGCGCGCAGAGCGTCGCCCGTCCCTCGGGGCCGGTGCGGGTCCGCTCGCCGGCGAAGCGGACCAGCGCCCGCGCCAGCGGCTCGCCACCGCTCGGTGCGAGCGCGGAACTGGAAGCAGCGCCGCGTCGCCGGCGTCGACCGCCTTCGGCTCGACCGAGCCCTTCAGCAACTGACCCGACGGGATGATCGGCGGAGGAACGCCATCGCCGCGCAGCGTGCAGCGCGAACGGGCCGGGAGGCAGCGCTACTCGTCATCAGCAGGGTGCCGTCGTGGGACGCTCAAGTCCCCCGGCGCTCCGAACCGCACCCGCACGAAGCAGGTCTCAGCCGACCGGGACTGCTGGTGTCGCTGCAGGAGTCGCTCGCGATGATGAAGTTCATCCGGCTCCGCGCCGGCCAGGCGGACCCCATCGACCCTGAGGATGCCCGGGCCGTGGTTGGTCACCGTCGCCTGCTTGGGTGGGCCGAAGTAGCCGACCGCCTGGCTCCCGAACTCGAGGAAGTGCGCTCGGCTCGAAGGCCGGAGTGCCGTTCGGCCCGCCGCAGTTGATCGCCAGGGACTCGACCAGAGTCCCTCCCGACCACTGCGCCGTGACCCTGAAGGTGCCCGGCCTCGGGGACCCGAGCGAGATCGTGAAGCCGCCGTTGGCATCGGTCCGCACCGTCGCCGCGAAGCCGCCACCGCCCGGGAGCTCGGCCTCGCCGGCCACCTCGGTGTCCGGCGGATAGCCGGCCAGCGTGATCCGCACGCTGTGATCGGGCGGATAGGTCGAGCATTCGGGCTCCAGCGTCAGGCGTCTCCCCGCCGGGCCCGGTGGCGCCGCGCGAGGCGCCGGCCGACGCGGCGACGACGATCACCACCAGCGCGACTAGGGCATACCTGGCCCGCATGCCTCCTGATTGTCCCTCAGCCGAAGTCGACGACGAAGCCGACCTCGTCCTCGAAGCACCAGCACCAGTCCTCGCCGGGCTGGATCGAGCGGATGATCGGGTGGCCGGCCTCGCGGGCGTGGCTCGAGGCGTGGTGGTTCGGGGAGGAGTCGCAGCAGCCGACCTTGCCGCAGCTGAGGCAGACCCGCAGGTGGACCCAGCTGGTCGCCGGTCTTCAGGCACTCCTCGCAGCCCTCGACCTCGTCGATCGAGGGCGGCTTCACCTCGATCTGGTCGAGGTGGGTGCAGTTGACGTCGGCCATCGCGGCTCCTCCGGGTAGACGGTCACACCGAGTCTGACGAACCCGTCAAGCGGTCTGGGCGGCGATCGCCGGCGAGCAGGCGGCGAGCTCGCCGCCGCTCGGCATGTCGCGGCGCAGGGCGGCGAAGGCGATCCCGCCGACGATCAGCGGCAGCCAGAAGAGGATCACCCGGTAGGCGAGCACCGCCGCCGCGGTCGCCGCCGCCGGGGCGCCGTAGACGATCAGGGTGCCGATCAGGCCGCCGTCGATGCCGCCGATCCCGCCCGGGATCGGCAACAGGCCGCCGAGCTGGCCGATCAGGTAGCCGAGCAGGATCACCATCAGCGGCACCGAGGCGTCGAAGGCGTGGAAGGTCGCCCACAGGACGGCGTTGTCGAAGGCCCAGTAGCCGATCGCGCCGGCGAGCACCTTGCGGTCGCGGTGGTGGAGGATCTTGCCGGCTTCGGAGGTACCGTCGATCAGCGCCCGCCGCGAGCCGGCGACGAAGCGACGAAAGCCCGAGGCATCGGGTCCGGGCTCCTCGCCCGGGCCGAGGCTCGGGAGCAGGGCGACGGCGGCGATCGCCAGCACCGCCAGCGCCGCCGGCAGCGCGGTCAGCCACAGCGAGAGGTCGGGACCGACGAGGCCGAGCGCCGCGACCGTGCCGAGCACGGCGACGGCGACGAAGTTGACGCCTGACTTGATGACGAAGAAGGCGACCGAGCGGCGGGCGATCCGCGCCCCGTCCATCCCGCCCTTGTGGAGGACCCAGGCGCCGAGCGCGAGGCCGCCGGCGCCGCTCGCCGGCACGATCGAGCCCATCGCCAGCTCCGAGCCGCCGATCTGCCAGCTCCGCCGCCAGCCGAGGCCGGTGCAGAAGATCGGCCCGAACATGACGATGTAGGAGAGGAAGGAGAGGCCCTCGAGCGACGGCCGCCAGCGCCAGCCAGCCGGGGTCGGCGCCCTCGAGCTTCTCCCGCACCTCGCCGAGGCCGGGCGCGAAGACGAAGACTCGCGATCAGGGCTGCGAGCGCCGCGATCGCCTGCAGCGCCCGCTTGCGCAGGCTGCGCGACTGGAACTCGCTCGGCAGTTCCTCCGGCGAGGGGGCTGAGACCTTGAACTCGAGTGCTTCAGCGATGCCCTAAGCATCGCGGAGGACCGGATCGGCCCGGCTGGCGCTAAGCGCGTCGTCCCCGGTAGTCGTCGAAGCGACCGCGCTGCGCGTAGGCGCCGATGTCGAGGAGGAAGCCGAGGACGACGAAGAACCACTCGACCCCGGTCACGTCGTTCGTCCCCGCCGCCCACATCACCGCGTAGGCGAGCGTCGTCCACGGCAGCAGGAAGAACCCCAGCAGCGGCAGCCACCAGCTGTCGAACGAATCGCTCAGCAGGTCGCTGAACAGGAAGATCGCGAACAGCGCCAGCCGCGGCGAGAGCAGCGCGAAGAGCGCAACGAGGCAACCCACGGCGAGAACCTATCGGGCGGGGAGGCCGGAATACGCAAGAGGACCGATCGGTAGCCGCGCCTCAGGAAGCGCGCCGCTCAGCTGATCAGAGGCCGAGGCCGCTTACCCCGCGCTCGTCCCAGCCCAGGTGATGGGCCAGCTCGTGGCGCACGGTGCGCTGGACCTGGGCCCGCAGCAGCTCGGGGTCGTGGCCGAAGTCGCGCTCCAGCGTGTCCTGGTAGACGACGATCCGGTCCGGGTAGATGTCGCGGGCGACGGTGCCGCCGATGTAGTGGCCGTAGGCACGGTGCTCGTGACCGCGGCGGGAGACGACGACCGGCGTCCGCTCGAGCAGCTCGCGGAACTGGTCCGGCAGCTCGTCGAGGGCCTCGATCACCAGCTCGTCGAACTCGCTCGGCGGCTGCTCGGGAGGCGGCAGCTTGGCGAGCGCCTCGCTGCGGTCGACGATTCGCCGGAACTCGGGCTCGGGCATCTCGTTGCCGATCAGCGCCACCGTCGCCCAGGCGGTGAGGAGGACGATCGCGAGGGCGCCGACCAGCAGCGCCAGCAGCCCACCGAAGCCCGAGAGCGAGGGCGGGTTGAGGAGCAGCAGCAGCAGCCCGGTGATGAAGGCGGCGACCGCCGCAGCTCGCAGCGGGGGGCCGAGGATCTCCCTCATGGATCGAGGTTAGAGCGCCGCCGATGCCGTCAGTGCGCGGGCGCTCAGCCGACCGTGAATCCGGCCCGCCGCGCCCCGCGCACCCCGCGGCGGGTGACGAAGCCGGCGGCCAGCCGGTACAGCAGCTTCGAGGCGGGGAGCCGGTAGCCGGTCTCGGTGTGCGGCGCGTAGACGACGCGGCGCCCGTCGGGCTCGGCCTCGAGCCAACCGGTGTGGATCCGCTGCTCCTGGCCGATCACCTGGGGGCTGAACGAATGCGCGGTCAGGCCGGCGCGCCGCCCGCCCGGGGGAACGAGCCCCGGGGGCGCCTCGAGGACGATCCCCCGTTCGTCGGCGCCCTCCACCTCGACCGGCACGACGACGGGAAACCCGTCCGCCCCGACCCAGCCGAGCAGGGCGTACGGCAGCCGCTCCGCCCTCCTCGCCGCCCGCGCTGACTTGATCCGCGGACCGGTTCCGCGGGCCGGGGGTCGCTGCGGCGCCGCCGGCTCGGCAGGCAGCTCGGCGCCGAGCACCTCGTGCGGCCCGCGGCAGGCGAGGTCGGGCCAGACGACGAGCCGCTCGACCTCGATCTCCACCCCGACCCGCTCCCAGGTGTAGACGCGAAGCCAGCGGTCCCAGAGCGGTCCCACCTCGCGGGGGCCGAGAAAGCGCTCCCAGCTCTCGCCGATCGACTCCAGCCATGCCCGGTCGGCGCCCGCCGGGACCGATGCCGTCCCCTGCACGAGGACGTATTCGGGACGATCGCTGAACCCGTGCTCGCGGGTGTGGAACGCGAGCGCAACGTGGGGATTGCGACGCATCCGCTCGAGCTTCTTCCACAGCCCGAGCGAGGTCGTGACCGTCACCGTGCCGGCCTCGCGGTCGCGGAGGCCGAGGCCCGAGACCGGCACCACGACGACTCCGCTGCGCCGGCGTCACCGAGGCGAGCGCGGTGGTGAGATCGCCGGCCAGTATCTCGTCGACCGTGTCCGGCCAGCGGACGGGCATCGATCAGCGGGCCGGGAGCTCGCGCGCGTCTGGCCGTGACATCGCCGGCCAACCTAGCATCGGCCGAGCTCGCCCCGACTAGACTGGTTGTCCGGGTCGAGCATCCGTTCGACCAGAGCAGTGCCCCGCGTTTCCGCAGTCGTTGCCTCCCGGCACCCTCCGCGTTTCGCAGTGCACCGACACGGAGGGACCAAGAGATGGCCACAGGAACCGTGAAGTGGTTCAACGACGAGAAGGGCTTCGGATTCATCACCCCGGATGACCCCGGCAAGGATCTGTTCGTGCACCACAGCGCGATCGCGGGCGAGGGCTTCAAGTCCCTGACCGAGGGCGCGAAGGTGAGCTACGACGCAGAGCAGGGCGAGAAGGGCCCGGCGGCCGCGAACGTCCAGGCGCTCTAGGAGGAGAAGATGGCCGGAGGCAACAAGCGGAAGACGACGATGGCAAAGCTCAACCGTGAGCGGCGGCTGCTCGAGAAGCGGCAGGAGAAGGCGGCCAAGAAGGCGGCGCGAAAGCTGGCGGCCGCAGAGGAGAGGGCCGACCAGCCACCTCAGCGCTTCCCGTAGACCTCCCGCTTGATCAGCGTCACCGAGCGGATCACCGAGTCGAGGAACGGCTCGACCTCCTCGACCAGCCGCCGATACTCCCGCTCCCCCTCCTTGGTGATCTTGTAGAACCGCCGCGTCCGCCGATCGGGATGCTCCCACTCCCCCTCGATCATCCCCTTCGCCTCCAGCTCCCGCAGCAGCGGATACATCGTGTTCGGATTGACCGAGATCACCCCCTGCGTCATCTCCTCGATCGCCTCGATCAGGTGGTTGCCGTAGGAGGGCTCGGCGCGGATCAGGTGCAGGACGAGAGCGGGAAGACGTCGCGGCGGCGATCTCGCCGCCGAACACGTCGGATGACTGGAACATGCCGTCGGGGTCGGCCTTCGCCTTCACCTCGCGCAGCCGCGTGTAGGCCTCCTCGCTGAAGCCGATCGAGGTGTCGCTGTGGCGCTCGCGGAAGTTCAGATAGCAGCGCTCAGACGCCCACGGCCCGAGCGCCTCGCAGGTCTTCATCGCGTGCGCCTCGCCGGCCTGCGCCATCTCCGGCGTCATCCCCAGCGCGATCGAGAAGAAGAGGAACGGCTCCTCGAAATGCGCCCGAGCGCCGCCGCCATCGGCGGGCGGCCGCGCGAAGGCGCCGCCGAGCTGGCGCAACTCGACGAACAGCAGCGGCGAGCCCGATCCCGGCCCGGCGACCTCGACCAGCGCCTCGACCGTCTCGTCGCTCACCTCCGACATCAGCCGGTGGTCGCTCACCCCCGGCACCGGCTGCTCGGGGTCGCCGTGGATGCGAACGAGGCCCGGCGCGCCGATCGTCTCCCAGGTGTCGATCTCGGGATCGAGCTCGCGAAGCGGCGCCAGCGCCTCGACGGCGTCGTCCTCGGCGCCGCAGTGGGCGCCGTCGATCATGATCAGCTGGCGGCCGCGCAACTCCTCGGGCACGTCGGGGATCGGCGGGAACTGGAGGACGCGGGCCGAGGTCGTGATCTCCTCCGGCGCCTCGAGCGCCCACTGCGCCCAGCGCTTCAGCACCTCCTCGCTTCGCTCCCAGGGCCAGGCGAGGTTGCCGGCGTAGGCGACGGTCAGCGGCACCATCTCGAACTCGATCGCGGTGACGACGCCGAAGTCGCCGCCGCCACCGCCGCGCAGCGCCCAGAACAGGTCGGTCTCGTTCTCGGCGTCGGCGCGGACCAGCTCGCCCTCGCCGTTCACCAGCTCGACCGCCCGCACCGCGTTCACCTGCAGGCCGTGCTTTCGCCCCAGCCAGCCGATGCCGCCACCGAGCGAGTAGCCGACGAGGCCGACATCGGGAGCGGATCCGCAGAGGCCGGCGAGGCCGTGCTCGGCGCCGGCGATCATCGCGTCGTCGGAGAGCGCCCCGGCGCCGGCGCGGGCGCGACCGTGTTCCCGGGTCGACCTCGACGCCTCCGAGGCGGGTCGTCTTCAGCAGGATCGAGCCGCCGAGGTCGCCGAGCGTCGTCGCGCCGTGCCCGGTCCCCTGCGGCGCAACCCGCAGCCCGTTCTCGCGCGCGAAGCGGACGACCGTCCGCACGTCGTCGGCGTCCTCGGGCAGGGCCACCGCGGCGGGGTGCTGGTCGGCGGTGAGGTTCCAGGCCTGCCGGGCGAGGTCCCAGCCGTCATCGCCAGGCATCGTCAGGGTGCCGTTCATCGCCTCCGCGAGGCCGTCGAGATCCTTCTCGCTCACCTTCGCCTCCATCAGGACTCCTTCCGTCGCGCTTGGCCGTCGTCGCGATTCCTATCAGGCGGGACTAGCTCTTCTCCTTGCGCGGCGCCCGCTTCGGCGGCCCGACGAAGACCATCGCCAGCTTCATCAGCGGCGGCGGCACCGCCTGGGCGGCGCGGATCGCCCGCTGGCCGACCTGGCCGCGCAGCGGTGAGCCGCGGCCGATCGCGGCGCCGAACTCCGAGCCCTCGGTCGGCATCTCGTGGTGCAGCGGGTCCTCGCCGACGCTGGCGGCCAGGGCGCGGCCGATCACCAGCCGCTGGATCTCGCTGGTGCCCTCGAAGATCGTGTAGAGCTTGGCGTCGCGGAACCACTTCTCGACCGGGTGGTCGCTGATGTAGCCCCAGCCGCCGCAGACCTGGACCGCGCGCTCGGTCATCCGCACCGCGACCTCGGACGCCCGCAGCTTCGACATCGAGCCCTCGGCGTGGTGGAAGGGAATCCGCTGCGCCGCCATCCACGACGCCCGCCAGGTCAGCAGCCGCGCCGCGTCGAGCTCGGCGGCGAGGTCGGCGAGCGGGAACGAGATCCCCTCCTTCTCGATGATCGGCTCGCCGAACGCCTCCCGCTCGGTCGCGTACTCGACCGCGTACTCGAGCGCCGCGCGGGCGATCCCGAGCGCCTGCGCGGCGACCATCGGCCGCGTCTGCTCGAAGGTGCCCAGCGTCGCCGAGCCGCGCTGCTCCGCCTCGTCGCCCTTCGCCGCCTTCTCGCGCTCCCACTCGAGCTTCTCCTCCAGCCGCTCGTCGCCGCCGAGCAGGTGGTCGGCCGGCACCCGGCAGCCGTCGAAGCGAAGCTCGGCGGTGTGCGAGGCGCGGCAGCCGAGCTTCTCCAGCTTTCGCTCCAGCTTCAGCCCCGGCGCCCCCTTGGGGACGATGAACAGCGCCTGGCCGCGGTGGCCGAGCTCGGGGTCGACGGTGGCGTTGACGACGTGCACGTCGGCGATGCCGCCGTTGCCGATGAAGACCTTGTGGCCGTCGATCACCCACTCGTCGCCGTCGCGGCGGGCCTGGGTCTGCAGGTTGCGCACGTCGCTGCCGCCCTGGGGCTCGGTGATCGCCAGCGCCGCCATCTTCAGGTCGCCGGGCTCGCCGAAGCACTCCGGCGCCCAGCGCAGCAGCTGCTCGGGCGTCGCCGCCTGGGCGATCCCCGACAGCGCCAGCGCCGGCATCACGATCGCCAGCCCGATCCCGGCGCAGCCCCAGAACAGCTCCTCCATGAACAGCGGCAGCGAGAGGCCGCTGGGGTCGCCGATCAGGTCGCGGTAGAAGAGCGGGTTGTAGAAGCCCTCCTCGGCGGCCCGCTCCAGCACCGGCCAGGGGAACTCCTCGTTGCGGTCGTACTCGGCGGCGACCGGGCGGATCTCCTCCTCGGCGAAGCGGTGGGTGCGCTCGACGAGGTCGCGCTGGGCCGGGTTGAGCGAGAGGCTGAAGCTCATCCGCCGGGCTCGATCTGGCCGATCACGTGCGGCTTCTCGGACGCCTCGCTCCAGAGCGCGAAGCGGCTGCGCTCGCCCTTCGACGCCTCCGCGAAGCGCGCCTTCGCCGGCAGCCGCAGCGGCGCCGTGAAGCGCGCCTGCGACCGCGAACCGCTCCGGCAGGCGGCCCTCGAAGGCGGCCAGGCAGCGGGCCTTCATCCACATCCCGTGGGCGACGACGCCGGGCATCCCGAACAGCTTCGCCGCGGGACCCGACATGTGGATCGGGTTGCGGTCGCCGGAGACCGCCGCGTAGCGGCGGGCGACGTCGGGGCCGACCTCCCAGACCGCCGCCGTCTCGCGCGGCGGATCGTCGCTCTCCCGCTTCTCCCCCGACCCCTCGCCGTTCTTGCCGCGCCGCAGGTAGGTGGTCTGCTCGGCCCAGACGATCTCCCCCTCCGCCTCGACCTGGGAGATGACGTCGAACTGGCGCC
This sequence comes from uncultured Actinomycetes bacterium, assembly GCA_963793785.1. Lineage (GTDB taxonomy): Bacteria > Actinomycetota > Thermoleophilia > Solirubrobacterales > 70-9 > CAWCBH01. The sequence continues at coordinate 427,402 of CAWCBH010000003.1, read as the reverse complement.
CGCGCGGGTGCGGGCGCAGGTCCTCGGCCCAGACCCGCAGCCGCGGCCGCTCGTCGACCGCGAGCGGGCGGTGCTGCTCGATCCGGTTGGCGATGTGGACCATCCCCAGGACCGAGAACGGGAACGAGCGCTCGGTCATCAGCACCATCGCCAGCGGGAAGGTGAACAGGTGCGGGTAGGTGGCGGGGACGGTGTCGCCGAGCCGGAAGCCGCAGACGCGGTCGTATTCGGTCAGCCGCTCGCGGTCGAGGTCCAGCTCGGGCAGGACCAGCACCTGCGAGGGCAGCTCGTCGCCGCCGGGCAGGATCGCGCCGGTCAGCGCCTTCGCGTAGAGCCCGGTCAGCGACCGGGAGGGCTGTCGAGCTCGCGCACCTCCATCGCCCGCTCAGGCCCCGATCAGGGCCTGCCCGCAGACCCGGACCACGTTGCCGTTGACCCCGGCCGAGGAGGCGGCGGCGAGCCAGGCGATCGTCTCGGCGACGTCGACCGGCTGCCCGCCCTGGGCGAGGCTGTTGAGGCGCCGGCCCGCCTCGCGGGTGCCGAGCGGCATCGCCGCGGTCATCTGCGTCTCGATGAACCCCGGCGCGACCGCGTTGATCGTCCCCTTGCGCTCGGCCATCGGCGGCGCCAGCGCCGCGACCATCCCGATCAGCCCCGCCTTGCTGGTCGCGTAGTTGGACTGGCCGCGGTTGCCGGCGATGCCGCTGACCGAGGAGACGGTGACGATGCTGCCGCCCTCGCGCAGGGTGCCGTCCTCGAGCAGCGCGTCGTTGATCCGCTCCTGGGCGGAGAGGTTGACGTCGATCACCGAGTCCCACTGCGCCTCCTCCATCCGCCCCAGCGTCTTGTCGCGGGTGATGCCGGCGTTGTGGACGATCACGTCGAGGCCGCCGTGGCGCTCGCCGAAGTGGCGCGCCAGCTCGGCCGGGGCGCCGGGGGCGGTGATGTCGAGCTGCAGCTTGGTGGCGCCGATCCGGTTCGCGACCTCGGTCAGCGCCTCGCCCTGGGAGGGCATGTCGGCGCAGACCACCTCGGCGCCGTCGCGGGCCAGCACGGTGGCGATCGCCTCGCCGATCCCGCGGGCGGCGCCGGTGACGGCGGCGACGCGGCCCTCGCAGCGGCCGCTCCCAGCTCTGCGGCAGCGGCGGCGCCTCCTCGTCGAGGGCGCTGATCCGCACCACCTGGCCGGAGACGTAGGCCGAGCGGGCCGAGAGCAGGAAGCGCAGCGTCGACTCGATCGCCCCCTCCCCGCCCGGCGCGACCTGGACCAGCTGCGCGGTGGCGCCCTTGCCGACCTCCTTGCCCATCGAGCGCATGAACCCCTCCAGCGCCCGCTGCGCGGTCGCCTCGCGCGGCGACTCGCACTGCTCCGGCGGCGAGCCGAGGATCAGCAGCCGCCCCGAGGGCCGCAGGCTGCGAACGACCGGCCCGATGAAGTCATAGAGCGCCCGCAGGCGGCGGCTCTCGTCGATCCCGGAGGCGTCGAAGACGATCGCCGCCAGGCCGCCGCCGTCCTCCCCGCCCGCGGGCGGCTCGCTCAGCACCTCGGCGCCGATCGAGTCCAGCACCGCCCGCGCCGGCTCCGCCAGGCGGCCGCCGTGGGCGGCGCCGAGCAGCACCGGGCCGCTGACCACCGGCTTGCCGGGCTCGTGGCGCTCCAGCGGCGTCGGCGTCGGCAGCCCGACGCCGCGGGCGAAGCGCTTGCCGAGCCCGGAGTTGGCGAAGCGCTGGTAGCGGTCGCTCATCGCCGCTCCAGGATCGCGGTCACGCCCTGGCCGCCGGCGGCGCAGATCGAGATCAGCCCGCGGCCGGAGCCGCGCTCGTGCAGCAGCTTCGCCAGCACGGCGACGATCCGCCCGCCGGTGGCGGCGAACGGGTGCCCGGCGGCCAGCGAGGAGCCGGTCACGTTCAGCTTCTCGGGGTCGATCGCGCCGAGCGGCTCGTCGCGGCCGAGGCGCTCGGCGCAGAACGCCGGGTCCTCCCAGGCCTTCAGCGTCATCAGCACCTGCGAGGCGAACGCCTCGTGGATCTCGTAGAAGTCGAAGTCCCCCAGCGCCGAGCCCGTTGCGGTCCAGCAGCCGCGGCACCGCGTAGAGCGGCGCCGCCAGCAGCCCCTCGTCGCCGTGGACGAAGTCGACGGCGCCGGTCTCGGCGTCGACGAGGTGGGCGAGGACCGGCAGCGAGCGCGACTCGGCCCACTCCTCGCTGGCCAGCAGCACCGTCGAGGCGCCGTCGGTGAGCGGGGTCGAGTTGGCGGCGGTCATCGTCGCCCCCTCCCCCTCGCCGAACACCGGCTTCAGCTTCGCCAGCTTCTCCGGGTCCGAGTCGGGGCGCAGGTTCTGGTCGCGCTCGAGGCCGAGGAACGGGGTGACGAGGTCGTCGAGGAAGCCGCGCTCGTAGGCGGCGGCGAGCTTGCGGTGGCTCTCGGCGGCGTAGGCGTCCTGCTCGGCGCGGCCGATCCCCCAGCGCCTGGTCGAGATCGCCTGGTGCTCGCCCATCGAGAGGCCGGTGCGGGGCTCCTCGTTGCGGGGGATCCGCGGCACCACCTGGCCGGGCCGCAGCTTGCCCAGCAGCCGCACTCGCGCTCCGACCGATTTGGCGGCGTTCAGCTCCAGCAGCAGGTTGCGGAGGTCGTCGTTTACCTCGATCGGGGCGTCGCTGGTGGTGTCGACGCCGCCGGCGATCCCGGACTCGATCTGGCCGAGGGCGATCTTGTTGGCGACGTGGATCGTCGTCTCCAGCCCGGTCCCGCAGGCCTGCTGGACGTCGTAGGCGGGGGTCTCGGCCGCCAGGGCGCTGCCGAGCACGCACTCGCGGGTGAGGTTGAAGTCGCGGCTGTGCTTCAGCACCGCGCCGGCGGCGACCTCGCCGAGCGTCTCGCCCTGGAGGCCGAAGCGGCTGACCAGGCCGTCGAGGGCCGCGGTCAGCATGTCCTGGTTGGAGGCCTTCGCGTAGGGCCCGTTCGAGCGCGCGAAGGGGATCCGGTTGCCGCCGAGGATCGCGGCCTGGCGAAGCTGGCGGGCCATCGGCCCCTATCTTCCCATCAAGCCCGCCGAGGAAACGTGCTCGCTAGGCGGCCGGCCGGCCTCCCGGGTAGGCGCGAAGCGCGTGCGCCTCGCGGGCCTCGCGCAAATGCCGCTCGGCGAGCTCGGCGTTTCGCTTCAGCTGCCGCAGTCGCGCCAGGCTGGCCATCCGCGGCCCGTAGACCTGGGCCTTGTAGAACTGGTAGCGCTCGCGGGTGATCCGCGCTCCAGCGGCGAGTTGAGAGGCGCGCCGGCGACGCTCGCGGGCAAGCTCGATCTCGGTCCTCATCCTTGTATCCCCCTTTCCGGTCGACGCCATCCTGGCGCCATGGCCGGTCTGTTACCCCAATCTGCGGCGGCTCAGACTAGGAAGCTGCCCGAGCGGGTTGTGCCGGTTGGCATCGCCTCGATCAGGCAGATCAGCCAGCTCGGCGACGTCCTGGCGATCCTTCTCGCGACCGGCGGCAAGCTTGCTGCGGATCAGCGTGTCCTTGTCGAGGACCAGGAAGGCGCGGCCGAAGGCCTCGACCTCGATCGCGCGCGGGCGGGCGTCTTCCCATCCGGGAGCCTCGGGCGATCGCGTTGCAGATGTCGAGTCCCCCGGCGGCGGTTTCGAAGAAGCGGGGCTCGCGGAGGAGCCAGGCCGGGTCCGCGCTCCTGCATCAGCGCGACCCAGCGCTTCTGAGGCGGCGCGGAACTCCTCCGCCTCGAGGCTGACCAGAGCTTCGATCGCCCGCCGGCGATTTCGCTTCGAAGGCTCGATCAGCAGATCGAGGTCGCGGGTGATCCGCTGCACTCCGTGGGCGACCGCGGCTACGCCGCCAATGACCACGAACTCGACCTCGTGGTCGAGTAGAGCCGCGATCAGGCGGCTCGGGTCAGCCTCGGCGCGGCCCTCGAGGCCGCGGCGGGCCGGCATCGATCAGCGCCGTGCCGTGCCGCGCAACTCGCCGGCGAACCGGCCCCAGGCTGCGGCCTGCTCGAGACGCTCGCCGGGTGTCATCCGCAGGATCGCTCCGCGGTGATGCTGGTCGGCGCGATGCGCGCCCAGCGGCACGAGGTCGAGGTCGAGCCTCAGCCCGAGACCGGCCAGCAGGCGCCCGAAACGCTCCAGCGACGGGACCTCCCGGCCCGCCTCGATGCGGCTGATCGCCGGTTGCGGGATCCCGGTGCGGCGGGCGAGCCGGGCCTGGCTGACGGCGCGGCTCCGTCGCTCCTTTGCGAGGGTGGACCCGAGTGGTGGTGCATTGTCCATACTGGATTAAGTATAGGCAGCAGCTCGCCGCTAACCAAGGCGGCGCTCGAGTCGCACCACCGCGCCCTTGCCCGGGGCCAGGGTGATGTTGCGGGTCCGCACCCGCTCCGGGCGCGGGTCGGGGGCGCTCAGCTCGGCCCGCTCGAGGATCGTCTTCAGTACCACCCGCATCTCATACTGGGCGAAGGCGGCGCCGATGCAGCGGCGGACGCCGCCGCCGAACGGGATCCAGGCGTAGCTGTCGGGCTTGTCGTCGCCGAGGAAGCGCTCGGGGCGAAACTCCTGCGGCTGCGGATAGAGGTCCTCGCGGTAGTGCAGGGCGGCGATCGCCGGCAAGACGAAGATCCCGGCCGGCAGCCGGTAGCCGCCGATCTCGGCCGGGGCGGTGAGCTTGCGGACCACGTCGACGATCACCGGTCGCACCCGCAGGGTCTCCTGGACCACGGCGTCGAGGTAGTCGTCCTCGCCGGCGGCGAGCGACTCGCGCAGGCGAGTCAGCACCCGCGGCGTCCGCAGCAGCCGCTCGATCGCCCAGGCCAGCGCGGTCGCGGTCGTCTCGTGCCCGGCGCCGAGCACGGTGACCAGCTCGTCGCGAATCTCCTCGTCGCTCATCGGCGCCCCGTCCTCGTCGCGGGCCGCCAGCAGCAGCGACAGCACGTCGTCGCGCTCCTGCTCGCCGGCTTCCCCGCGCCGGGCCGCGATCTCCTCGTAGATGAACGCGTCGAGGTCGGCCTTGGCGCGCTGGAATCGCATCCAGGGGCTGAAGCGGCCGAGGTTGCGCCGCAGCCACGGCACCTGGGTGACGATGTCGGCGCTGCTGCCGAACCGGTCGACCAGCTCCAGGGCGCGCGCGAACCGTTCCTCCTCGCGGACCCCGAACACCGCCCGCAAGATCACCGCCAGGGTGATCCGCTGCGTGGAGGGTCGCAGCGCGAACGGCTCCCCGGCCGGCCAGGTCTCGATTTCGCGCTCGGTGATCTCGCGGATCAGCTCCCCGTAGGCCTGCACCCGCTCGCCGTGAAAGGGCGGCAGCAGCAGCTTCCGCTGGCGCATGTGGGCGCCGTCGTCGAGGGTCAGGACCGAGTTCGGCCCCAGCGCCGGCTCGAGCACGGTTGCGTTCGCCTCGCCGGCGTGAAACTGGGCCGGGTCGCCGGTGAAGACCCGCTTCACCAGCCCAGGGTCGGCGACGTAGACCACGCGGCCGAAGTAGGGAAACGTGAACGTGAAGACGTCGCCGTAGCGGCGCTGGAGGCGGTTGAAGAACCCGATCGGGTCGCGGAAGTAGCGAAAGCCCTGCAGGAGGCCGGGGGCCCGACTTCCCGGCGGCAGCGCCGCGCGAGGGGCGATCAGCGGCTTCGGTGTGGTCGCCTGCTCCATCGGGTCCCGCGACAGTAGCGCGAGCGAGACGGCAGACGCCTGGCATCACATCGGCACATAGCGCGCGCCATTGGTGATCTCGCACCACCTACGTTGTTGCAATGGGCAGCGTTCGGGCAACCACCTCGATACTCGGCTCTCTGTACGGTCGTCTTGAAAGGGCTAGTCACGAGCGACGTGCGATTCACACCGAGAACTTCGCTCTCGGTGCAGCCGGCGCCGCCGTCCTGGTCTTCTTGTTGCTAGGCGTGATACAGGCGGTAGCCTGATCTCGATGATCGAGCAGATCGGGATCGGGCGCTTCCTCACCGCGGCCTCGGTGGGCTGCATCCTTGCCGTCATCGTGGGGCTTACCGACGCCGGTGCCCTCGCAGCCTATGGAGCCGTACTCGGCGCGCTCGTGGTGTTCATCGCCCTCTACCACCGCGCGGATCGCCGCGGCGAGATCGACTGGTCGAAGTAGCTGTGCCGGCTCAGGGGGCCGGGATGCCGATTCGCCGGCGCGCCTTGACGACCGCCGGCACCGAGGTGCGACAGGCGCGGGCGATGAGGCTGTTGGAACGCTCGGGCATGCGCCGGATCTCGAACTCGACCATCGCCCTGGTGCGAACGCGGGCCAGGTCGGAGACCGGAGTGTCCTCCGGCGCTGTCTCGACGCCGGCGTCGGCGGCGACGGCGCGCCGGCACCCCAGGCAATAGAGCTCCTCGCCGTCCTGGCGCCAGTCGACCGGTTGACCACCGCCCTCCGAGCCCGCCATCCAGCTCGCGGTCACCCGGCAGCGGCTACAGGTCCAGGTGGTTCGCTCCGCCGACCCCATTGGGCTCAAGAGTCCGCCTGCGCGTCGGGAGGGGCCGTGGGCGGCGAAGTCTGCGCGAGGCGCAGCCGGGTCTCGGCCAGCTCGCTGGCTCGTCCCAGCTTTCGCAGCCGGGTCGGATTCGTCGCCCGGGGGCCGTAGGACTTCGCCTTGTAGAGGTCGAAGCGCTGGCGCGCGTAACGCGCCTCGGCTGAAAGCTCGGCCACGCGCAGGTCTCGTGCTCGCGCCCGATCGGTTTGCGTCGTCATTGTGCTCCTCTGCCCCCCGGATCTGGGTCGCGCGAGGCAAGAGGGGATAACCGCCGTGCGAACTCTCCTGTAGATGGTACCGCCCGGCCCGACGGTCCCCCCTACCATCACCCGCCCGATGGCCCTTCGCTCCGACCTGCGCAACATTGCGATCGTCGCCCACGTCGACCACGGCAAGACCACCCTGGTCGACGCGATGCTCTGGCAGTCGGGGGCCTTCCGGGCCGGCCAGGACGTCGCCGAGCGGGTGATGGACTCGATGGAGCTGGAGCGCGAGAAGGGGATCACGATCCTGGCCAAGAACACCGCCGTCGACCACGCCGGGGTGAAGCTGAACATCGTCGACACCCCCGGCCACGCCGACTTCGGCGGCGAGGTCGAGCGCGGGCTGACGATGGTCGACGGGGTGCTGCTGCTGGTCGACGCCTCCGAAGGGCCGCTGCCGCAGACCCGCTTCGTGCTCCGCAAGGCGCTGGAGGCGCGGCTGCCGGTGATCCTGGTCGTCAACAAGGTCGACCGCCCCGACGCCCGCATCGCCGAGGTCGTCGACGAGGTCTACGAGCTGTTCCTCGACCTCGACGCCTCCGACGAGCAGATCGAGTTCCCGGTCGTCTACACCAACGCCCGCGCCGGCTGGGCCTCGCTGACCGAGGGTGTCGAGGGCACCGACCTCACCCCCCTGCTCGACCTGATGCTGGAGCGGATCCCGGCCCCCGAGCACGACCCCGGCCACCCGCTCCAGGCGCACGTCACCAACCTCGACGCCTCCCCCTACGTCGGCCGGCTGGCGCTGTGCCGGGTGCGCCAGGGGACGATCCGGGCCGGCCAGCCGATCGCCTGGTGTCGCGCCGACGGCACGGTCGAGCGCGCCACCGTGACCGAGCTCTACATCACCGAGGCGCTGGAGCGGGTCGCCGCCAGCGAGGCCGGCCCGGGCGAGATCATCGCCGTCGCCGGCCTGCCCGAGGTGACGATCGGCGAGACCCTCGCCGACCCCGAGGACCCGCGGCCGCTGCCGGTGATCAGCGTCGACGAGCCCTCGCTGTCGATCGTGGTCGGGATCAACACCTCGCCGCTGGCCGGCCAGGACGGCGACCGGCTGACCGCGAGCCAGATCCGCGCCCGCCTCGACGCGGAGCTGGTCGGCAACGTCTCGATCCGCCTCCGCGAGACCGACCGCCCCGACGCCTGGGAGGTGCACGGACGCGGCGAGCTGCAGCTGGTGGTGCTGTTGGAGCTGATGCGCCGCGAGGGCTTCGAGCTGACCGTCGGCCAGCCCCGGGTGCTGACCCGCGAGATCGACGGCGCCCGCCACGAGCCGGTCGAGCGGCTGGCGATCGACATTCCCGAGGACTATGTCGGCGTCGTCACCCAGGCGCTGGCGATGCGCAAGGCGCGCCTCGAGCAGATGGTCAACCACGCCACCGGCTGGGTGCGGATGGACTACCTGGTCCCGGCGCGGGGCCTGATCGGCTTTCGGACCGAGTTCCTGACCGAGACCCGCGGCACCGGGCTGATGCACCACGTCTTCGACCGCTGGGAGCCCTGGGCCAGCGGCCTGCGCACCCGCCCCACCGGCGCCCTGGTCGCCGACCGCCGCGGCCAGACCGCCTCCTTCGCGCTGTTCGGCCTGCAGGAGCGGGGGACGCTGTTCGTCGGCCCCGGCGAGCCGGTCTATGAGGGGATGATCGTCGGCGAGAACTCGCGCGCCGACGACCTCGACGTCAACGCGACCAAGGAGAAGCACCAGACCAACGTCCGTGCCGCCAGCGCCGACCTGCTGGTCCGGCTGGTGCCGGCGAAGCGGCTCTCGCTCGAGCAGGCGCTGGAGTTCCTGCGCGAGGACGAGGCGGTCGAGGTGACGCCGGACTCGGTGCGGCTGCGCAAGGTCGACCTCGCGAAGACGGCGCGGGTGAAGGCGGCGCGGGCGGCGAAGGCCGCGGTGTAGGGCCCCGGGGCCGCGGGTAGGAGCCGGGCGTGATCGAGAATCCCGAGAGCAGCCCCGACCGGATCCGGGCGAGGCGATGCGCCCGCCCGGCGAGGAGGACGAGCGCGAGGAGGCCGGCGGCGCGGAGGCCGGCGGCGCGGAGGCCGGCGACTCGCCGATGAAGCGGATCGACGAGGACGTCAGCGGCGACGAGGAGACCGAGGACTTCGACGACGTCGAGTCCGGCGACCTCTGAGTCGCAGGACCGTCTGATTCTGCGTTCCACCGTTGCGGGATGTCCGGCCACGGTTGGGGTTGTGGATGGCGCGGGGCGTCTTTCCCATCCATGCGATGGATAAGTCGCCCCGCACCAGATCGCCCGATCTCGAGACCTATCTGAAGAGCTGGGGACCGAGTCGCTGGATCAAGGTGGTCGTACTCTTCAAGGGCGAAAGCGGTCGCATCATCACCGCGTTTCCACGCAGGTCGAAGCCATGACAGATCGAGATTGCCAATACGACCTTCAACCAAGTCCGATTACGACGCCGAGGGCGACGTGCTCTACCTCAGCGTCGGCGATCCAGAAGCGGCGACGGACTTCGACGAGTCACCGGAGGGCCATCACCTCCGCTTCGACGACGAGGGTGAGCTGGTCGGCGTGACGATCGTGAGGCCGCGCTGGCTGCTCGACAACGAGGGCCAAATCACGATCACGATTCCGGAGCGGGTCATCGTCGGTGCCGATGCCGTCGGCGCGGCCCTGGCCTGACCACGACGTCGCGTCCGGCGACCTCTGAGCTCAGGCCGCTCCGCCCTCCGCCTCCAGCTCGAGCTCCTCGTGCAGGAAGCAGACCCGGCCGCGGGCCGCGTGGGCGCCCTCGAGTGGCTCCTCCAGCGACCAGGCGGCGTCATCGAGCGTCTCGCCGTCGATGCGCAGCGACCAGTAGGTCGCCTCACCCTTGTACTGGCAGATGCTGCGCGTCTCGCTCGGCTCCAGCTCGGCGTCGCGCAGGTCCTCCTTGGCGAGGTAGAACCGGGTCGGGACACCGGTCTCGAACAGCGTCACCGGGTTGGCGCTCGCGGCGACGACGCGGTCGCCGTGGGTGATCTGGACGGCGCGGCTGGAGGGGCGCGCGTCGATCCGGTGGTAGGGGTCGCGCAGAAAGGCGGGCAGCTGCTCGTCTTCCTCGACCCAGGTGTCGACCATCTCGGGATAGATCGACGCGTAGCCGCGCAGCCACTGCGCCTCCGCGAGCGGCTCGCGGTAGGTCCAGATCGCGTTCTCTGCCACGCGGTCGCCGACGCGGACGCTCCAGTAGCTGGCGTCGCCCTTGAAGGGGCAGTGGGTCGAGTGGTCGCTGGGCTCCAGCAGCTCCTCGCGCAGGTCGTCGATCGGGAAGTAGAAGCGGTGCATGATCCCGGTCTCGTGCAGCAGCGCCCCGCCGGTCGTGTCACCGACCGCCTCGCCACCGATCAGGGCCCGGATCCGGCGCGGATGCGGATGGAAGAGCAGCCGGTGCTTGGGCCCCTCGATCCGGTAGTTGACCTCCTGCGGCGGGCTGCCCGAGAGCGGGCCGCCCGGAAATGTCAGCGTCATCGGCCCTCCTTTGTGGCGACTGGCCCTACCTATGCTGGCAAAGCGGGGTCGCGGGCTCGCAAGCGCGTCTGGCCGCCTATCGTCTCAACATGGCCGTAATCCAAATCCGTGGCGTCTCCGACATCGTCCACGCTCGACTGAAGTCCCGGGCCGCCTCCGAGGGCCAGAGCCTCAGCGAGTACTTACGTATTGAGCTGGAGCACCTCGCCAACCTGACCAGTCTCGACGAGGCCCTGATGCGCGTCGGCTCGCGTAAGCCGGTCGGCGGAATGGCCGCGACACAGGCGATCGACGCCGAACGGCGGCTGCGCCGCTAGGCCGAGATCGCCTCGGCCGCCGCCGTCGCCCGGTGCGGGGCCAGGCGCCGGCGCTGGGACTCGGCCCGCTTGATCAGCTCGTCGAGGTCGACGCCGACCCGCGTCTCGTTGGTGCGCTTCAGCATCCGCCACAGCTCCAGCTTGCCGGTGATCCCGAGGTGCAGGCCCTCCAGCTCCTCGAGGCGGCTGAGCGGCGAGTAGCCGGTGATCTGGCCGTTCAGCTTCAGACGGCCGAGCTTCTCCCCCACCCAGGCTCCCTTGACCTTGATGTGGTCGCGGCCGACGCCGAGCTTCGACATCGCCTTCAGCAACGCTTCGCGGTCCTCGGCGATCTCGGTCGCCAGCTCGGCCAGCAGGTCGCCGAGCGGCGTCCCCTCGTTGGCGCCGGCCACTCGCCGCGCCAGCTCGGTCCCCGCGGTCGCGCCGGCGAGGTGGTCGTTGAGGTAGATCGAGAGCAGCTTCTTGCTCACCGCTGCAACCTACCCGTCCGGGCGCCGGGCGGACTCGCGCTCGACCGCCTCCAGGACGCCCTTGCGGGCCTTGTTGCGGCGCTCGAAGTCGCGCACCGCCTCCAGGGTCTGCTCGTCGCGACCCCGCAACCGCTTCACGACCTCGGGCACCCGCTGGGCCGAGTAACCGCTCCAGGGCTCCTCGGCGTCGATCGCCGCCTCGACCACCCCCTCGATGCCGCCGGCGGCCAGCTCCTCGGCGACCTCGCTGCGCTGCTCGCGCGCTCCGACGCTGCCGACCACCGGCAGGTCGCGGTCGCGAGCCAGCTCGTCGAGCGCCCCCTGCATCATCGTCGTGATCGCTGCATAGACGGCGCGCTCGTCGGGGTCGGAGCCGAACTGCTCGCGGACCTCGATCTTGGGCAGCACCTGGATCGTGATCTGCGACGGCAGCGGGATCCGCCCCGGCAGGTCGAGGATCGTGATCCCGAACGGCGGCGCCAGCTGCACCGGCACGACCTTCAGCCGCAGCAGCCGGTCCAGCGCCAGCGCCCGCGAGAGTCGCTCGCCGCGGGTCAGGAAGAGCGCCGTCTCCTGGCCGCCGATCGCGACCACCGGCACGATCGGGACGTCGTTGGCGAGCGCCAGCCGCACGAAGCCGCTGCGATCGCCGAACTCGATCCTGCCGCCGCGCCAGCTCGGGCGGTAGGTCTCGTGGTCGCCGCCGGGGTAGACGAGCAGCGCCGCGTCCTTGCGCAGCGCCCGCTCGGCGTTTCGGTGCGAGGCCGGGATCGTCCCGTACTTGCGCAGCGTCGCCAGCCCGGGGACGGCGAAGACGAGGTCGTGGGCGAGCTGGTGAAAGAGCCGCTGCTCGCCGAAATGGGCGTAGAACTCATAGGCGAAGGCGAAGGTGTCGGCGATCAGGGTGCCGCCGGAGTGGTTGCCGACCAACAGCACCGGCCCCTCGGCCGGGATCTGCTCCAGGCCCCGCACCTTGGGGCGAAAGTAGAGCTTCATCAACGCCCGGTAGGCGCGCAGCGTCTCGCGGATGAACTCCGGGTCGCGCTCGGCGAGCGGGTCCGAGGGGCGCGAGGAGACGAAGTCGCGCGCCATCGTCGCCACCGTCGCGCGTGTGGCGCCGACGAATGCGGGTATCAGGTCCCGGCGTCTCTGCGGAGGCGACATCGAGGCCGCAGTCTAGATTTCCCAGCATGAGCACCGCGACCCGCAAACCGTCCCAGGCCGTCAAGGCGCCGGCGCCGCTGCGCAAGCTGGCGGCTCGCTTCGACGCCGAGGCGATCGACCTGCCGCGGCGGCAGCGCCCGAATCCGCCTCGCCGCCGGAGCCGACAGCGAGTGGGACGCGCTCGTCAGCGAGGCCGGCGTCGAGCTCGTCGCCGCCAACGGGCGCGATCCCGACGCGCTGCTGAGCGCCGACGCGGCGTCCTGGAGGCGGATCGCCGCCGACGTGCGCGGCGGCATGGACGCCTTCCGCGCCGGCCGGCTGAGCGTGCGCCGCAACCTCCACCTCGGCGTCGGCTTCCTCGCCGCGACCAGCGGCATGACCGAGCCCGGCCGACTGCGCTTCGACTCGGTGCAGACCCGCCGCGAGCGGATCTCCTACCTCAGCGCCGGCGAGGGCGACCCGGTGATCTGCCTGCACGGTCTCGGCGGCACCAAGGCATCCTTCATGCCCACCGTCGCGGCGCTGGCCGACTCCTACCGCGTGATCGCGATCGACCTGCCTGGCTTCGGCGACTCCGAGAAGCCGCTCGCGGCCGCCTACGACGCTCCCTACTTCACCCGCGCGGTGGCGCGGCTGATGGAGGCGCTGGAGATCGAGCGCGCGCACCTGATCGGCAACAGCATGGGCGGCCGGATCGCGGTCGAGATGGGGCTGCTGGAGCCCGACCGGGTGCGGCGGATGGCGCTGCTCAGCCCCGCCGTCGCCTGGCTGCGCGAGCGCCAGTGGGCGAACCTGCTGCAGCTGCCGCTGCCGCGCCTGGGCCTGATCCAGCCGACGCCGCGCCCGGTCGTCGAGGCGATCGTTCGCCGCATCGTCCCCGGCGGCCGCGACGGCTGGGCGGCGGCCGGGGTCGACGAGTTCCTGCGCGCCTTCCTGACCCCGCGCGGGCGCGCCGCCTTCTACCAGGCGGCGCGCAACATCTACCTCGACGAGCCCCACGGCGAGGCCGGCTTCTGGACCCGGCTCTCGGGGCTGGCGCCGGAGGCGCTGTTCGTCTGGGGGCGCCAGGACCGCCTGATCCCGATCGCCTTCATGCGCCACGTCGAGGAGGCGCTGCCCGCCGCCCGCCATCTGGAGCTCGACTGCGGCCACGTGCCCCAGGTCGAGGCGCCGCAGCAGACCCACGCGGCGATCCGAGACTTCTTCGCCGAACGCCCCTAGACCGCGAGGTTCATCCGGATCCGGACCACGTTGCCGTCCGGCATGACCCGGATCTGGACCAGGTCGCAGAGCTGGTTGACGATCCAGAGGCCGCGGCCGCGAATCTGCTCGGTGCGCGGGCGTTCGCGACCGCTCAGCGGCCCCTCGATCTGACCGCTGTCGCGGACCTCGGCGACCAGCGCCTCCGCCTCCGTCCAGACCCGCAGCAGCGCCTCGCCGTCGACGTGGCGGACACTGTTGTTGGCAAGCTCGTGGACGGCGAGGACGAAGTCGGCCACTCTCTCCTCTCCGAGGCCGGCCGCTTCGGCATGCTCGGCCACGAAAGCCCGCACATCGGCAAGCTCGGCGGCGTCGGAGAAGGTCAGCTCCTCGCCGTCGCCCGGCGCCGGCGCCAGCAATCCCTCGAAGGGGCCGGCCGCGGTGCCAGGCTCCTGGTAGGCGTCGCTGGGCTCGCTGAAGCCGTCTTCCCGCACCGCCGGGTGGGTGCGGCGCGCGGCCTCCACTACCTCGGGGTCGAGGCGGTCGACGTCGTAGGGGCAGAGCAGCCACCAGGGCGGGCCCGGGTCGAATGCGAGGTTCAGCAGCGACTCGTGGTGATGGCACTCGACCAGCTCGTCGGCGCTGCGCTCGGGCCACACCGGCTCGCCGATGCCGCGCACGGGCTGCCCGTTCGCCCAGGCGCCGACGAAGTCGTTCCAGGCGGGGATGATCCGGGCCGGGTTGCGTCCCAGCTCTTCCATCGGGGTGAAGATCACCGTCTCGGCGTCGCTCCCCAGCCCGCGCTTGAGTAGCGCGGAGCTGTCTTCCGGAAGCGCGACCAGTATCTGCTCGTCGCGGCGCATTGCCTCGCGGACGAACGGCACCGTCCCGGCGAGGAACTCGTCCTCACCGGCGTAGAACAGTGCTTCGTGGCGAAAAGCGGTCTCGTAAGCGTCCAATTTCCTGTCCGCGTTCGGATCCCGTACGCCACCCATGATGGCACCATTGCGACAGAAGCGACGAATTCGGGCGAAGTGGCGCGTGGTGCTCAGGCGGCTTTCGCGGCGCGGCGCTCGGGGCTGACCTCGACCACATCCCAGACCAGGCCCAGCTTCTGCAGGCCGGTGATCACAAGCCCCGAGGGGTCGAGCTGCCAGCGGCCGAGGCCGTGGCGGGCCGAGGTCGGAAAGGCGTGGTGGTTGTTGTGCCAGGCCTCGCCGAAGGTCGGCAGCGCCAGCCAGGCCAGGTTTCGCGACTCGTCGCGGGTCTCATAGGGCTGGCGACCGAACAGGTGGCAGAGCGAGTTGATGCTGTAGGTGACGTGATGGAGGAAGAACATCCGCACCGCCCCGCCCCAGAGCATCCCGGTCAGGCCGCCGAGCAGCTCGCCGCTGATTCGCCCAGCCGAGCGCGAAGGCGGCGAGGAAGCCGGCCACCGCCCAGAGGAAGAAGGTGCGGTCGATGAAGCTGCTGACCGGATCGCGCTGCAGGTCGGGGGCGAAGCGGTCCTTGTTGCCGCGCTCGGTGTGGATGAAGAGCCATCCCATGTGGGCGTGGTAGAAGCCCTTCAGCGCCCCGCGCAGGCCGTTGCCGTGGCCGTGATGGGGGCTGTGGGGATCGCCCTCGCGATCCGAGCAGGCGTGGTGCTTGCGGTGGTCGGCGACCCAGGAGATCAGCGGGCCCTCGATCGCGGCCGAGCCGAGGGCGCCGAAGACGCCCCGCAGCCAGCCGCTGGTGGCGAAGCTGCGGTGGGTGAAGAGGCGGTGAAAGCCGACCGTCACCCCGAGCCCGGTCGTCACGTAGAGGATCCCGAAGACGATCAGGTCGCTGGGCCGCAGCGCCCAGTTCCACATCTGCCAGCCGGCGACGAAGAGCATCAGGAACGGGATCAGCGTGATCAGTCCGGTGATGATCCGGTCCGCGGTCTCGTTCTGGACCGGCTGGATATCCGAGGCGAGCGGGAGCGGCCGGTTCCGGTGAGCCCTCAGCTCGCCTTCCGCGGGAGCGGGGCCTCGATAGTTGACGGTCTCCAAGTCTTCTCTCAGTCCTCGGCCTCTGTCTCGGCCTCGATACCGGTCCAGGGTCTCGGGTCCGGCGGCAACCGTAGCAGCAGCGACCGCACCGAATCGCGGTTCTGGCTAGCCTCGCGGCGATGGCCTTCTCCAACACGGCGCCGCTGCGAGAGGAGATCGAGCGCAACTTCCCGCAACGCCCGTTCGCGATCGAGCTCTGGGACGGGACCCGGATCGCCGCCACCGACGACGGGCCGACCTTCCGGGTCCACTCGCCGCGAGCGATCGCCCACGCGCTGCTGGCGCCCGGGCAGCTCGGGGTCGGTCGCGCCTATGTCTCCGGGGCGCTGGAGCCCGACGACCTCGACGCGGTGATGGGCCTGCTGGAGGACTGGAAGCCGCCCCCGCTCAACGCCGAGGCGCGGCGGCGGCTGGCCGTCGCGGCGGTGCGCGCCTGCGGCCTGATCCGGCCCCCGCGCCGGCCCGCGGCGGAGCTGGTCCCACGCGGGGAGCGTCACACGCGGGAGCGCGACCTGCGCACGGTGCGCCACCACTACGACGTCTCCAACGACTTCTTCGCCCTCTTCCTCGACCAGTCGCTGACCTACTCCTGCGCGGTCTTCTCCCGCGGCGCCACCACGCTCGAGGAAGCGCAGGAGGCAAAGCTGGAGCTGGTCTGCACGAAGCTCGGTCTGCGCGAGGGCGAGCGGGTGCTCGACATCGGCTGCGGATGGGGCAGCTTCGCGATCCACGCCGCCAAGCGCCACGGCGTCCGCGTGCTCGGGATCACCCTCTCCGAGCCCCAGGCCCGGCTGGCGAGGGAGCGGGCCGCGGCAGCCGGCGTCGATGAGCTGGTCGAGATCCGCGTCGCCGACTACCGCGAGCTGGCCGAGTCCGGCTTTGACGCGATCGCCAGCATCGGTATGGTCGAGCACGTCGGCGGGGAACGGATCGACCTCTACGCCCGCCGCCTCGCCGACCTGCTGGCGCCGGGCGGGCGGCTGCTCAACCACGGCATCGCCCGCCTGCGCCACAGCGACCCCGAGGCGGGGCCGTTCTCGGAGCGCTACGTGTTCCCCGACGCCGACCCGATCCACCTCTCGCGGATCCTGCTGGCGCTGGAGCGGGCCGGCTTCGAGACCGGGCGGGTGGAGGGCTTTCGCGACGACTACGCGCAGACGCTCGGGCACTGGATCGAGCGCCTCGACGCCAACCTCGCCGAGGCGCGCCGGCTCGCCGGGCCGCAGCGGGTCCGCGTCTGGCGCCTCTACCTGCGCGCGGCCCGCAACGGCTTTCGGACCGGCTTCACCTCGATCTACCAGGTCGAGGCGTCGCTGCCGGGCTGAACCACCGCCCGTGTGGCGCTTTCCTCCCGGATGGCGATACAAACGCGCCACACCGGCTGCTGGGGGCCGGCCCATCTGCCCCGCCCTCTAGCCTCGGCTCGATGGAGGCCGAGCTGACCCTTCTCCCCAGCGGCTCCTTCTCGGGCACGCTCGAGGTCCGCCACGTGATCTTCGCCGCCCCCGAGGGCGACTACGCGGTGATCGAGGCGCTGGACCCCGGCAGCGGCGAGGAGATCACCCTGATCGGCTCGGTCGGCCACCTGACCGCGGGCGAGCGGGCCCAGGTCGTCGGCGAGTGGCAGCAGCACCCCAAGTACGGGGCGCAGCTGGCGGCGAGCACGGCGCTGCCGCTGGACCCCGCCGACCGCGAGGGCCGGCTCGCCTACCTGACCAGCCTGCGCCACATCGGCCCGGCTCGCGCCGAGCGGCTCTGCGACGAGCACGGCGACGAGGTGCTGGAGGCGATCGGCGCCGACCCGGCGGGCGTGTTCGGCGCCCTGCGCGGGCTCAGCGCCCGCCAGGCCGAGGCGGCGGCGGAGTCCTGGCACGCCAGCCGCGCCGTCCGCGACCTGCACGTGCAGCTCGCCCCGCACGGGCTCGCCCACCTCGCCGCCCGCCTGCACGACCGCTACGGCGACCAGGCGATGCGGGTCCTGCACGAGGACCCCTACTCGCTGACCGAGGTCGAGGGGGTCGGCTTCGCCCGTGCCGACGCGATCGCCCTGGCCGCCGACGTCCCGCCCGAGTCCGATCGCCGCGCCCAGGCGGCGGCGGCCTTCGTGCTCGGCGAGGCCGAGCGGGAGGGCCACACCCACCTGCCGCTGGAGCTGCTCACCAGGCGCACCGCGTCGCTGCTCGGCCTCCCCGCCGACCCGCAGGTTCTCGCCGCTGCGCCCGGCCTGCTGGTCGAGGAGGGCCGCGTCTATCGCCAGCCGACCCACGCCTGCGAGCTGTGGGTCGCGGCGACGCTTCGCGCCCGCGCCGCCGCCGATCCCCACCTCGACCACGAGCCGGGCGCCGACCCCGAGCACGAGCTCACAGCCGAGCAATGGGCCGGGGTCCGCGGCGCCTTCGCCGCCCGACTCTCGGTGATCACCGGCGGCCCGGGGGTCGGCAAGACGGTGACGACGCGGGCGATCGTCGCCGAGGCGAAGGCGGCCGATCTTCGGATCGCCCTTTGCGCGCCGACCGGCCGCGCGGCGCGGCGGATGGAGGAGGCGACCGGCCACACCGCGGCGACGATTCACCGCCTCGTCGAGTGGATGCCGGGCCGCGAGCCCAAGCACCGCCCCGGACACCCCCTTCCCGCCAACCTCGTCGTCGTCGACGAGGCCTCGATGCTGAACCTGCGCCTGGTCGAGGTGCTGCTCGGCGGCCTTGCCGAGTCGACCCACGTCGTTTTCGTCGGCGACGCCGACCAGCTACCGCCGGTCGGCGCCGGAAAGCCGTTCGCAGACCTGATCGCAGCCGGGCTGGTGCCGGTCACCCGCCTCAGCCACATCTTCCGGCAGGCGGCGCGGTCGATGATCACCACCGCCGCCCACGCCGTCAACCAGGGCCAGGTCCCCAGCACCGACCCCGAGCCCGACCAGCAGCGCGACTTCCACTTCCTCGACCGGCCGAGCCCCGAGCGGGCCCTGGAGGCGGTGGTCGAACTGGTCGCCGAGCGGGTGCCGAACGGGCTCGGTCTGGACCCGGTTCGCGACGCCCAGGTGCTGGCGCCGATGTACAAGACCGCGGTCGGAATCAACGCCCTCAACGAGCGCCTGCAGCGGCGGCTCAACCCCGACGGCGCACCGGCGCTGAGCGAGCGCTTCCGGCTCGGCGACCGCCTGATCCAGACCCGCAACGCGCACGAGCTGGGACTGATGAACGGCTCGATCTGCTTCCTGGTCGGCGACGATCCCGACGAGGAGACGGTGGTCCTAGAGACCGATGACGGCGGCTCGCTGGTCGTCCCCTACGAGGAGACCGGGAACTTGCGCCTCGCCTATGCGATCTCGGTCCACAAGGCGCAGGGATGCGAGGTGCCGGTGGTGGTCTGCGTCTGCCATCGCTCCCACTTCCGGCTCCTGTCGCGGCCGCTCCTCTACACCGCGATCACCCGCGCCAAGCGCACCTGCGTGCTGGTCGGCGAGCGGGCCGCGGTGGAGATGGCGGTGCGCCGCGACGACGGCGGCGCCCGCCACTCCTCGCTGGCGGCACGACTCGCCGCCGGCGTCAACTGAAGCCAGGCGCTAGGCGCGCGGCGTTGTCGGCGGCTGGGCCGCCGGAGGCGTTCCCGTCGTCACCCGCGTGGCCACCGTCTCCTCCTCGACCCCCTGCCGGTAGAGCAGGATGCTGACGACGAGGACCCAGATAATGCCGACCAACGTCCCGGCCCAGGAGATCGGTGGGATCACGTTGACCACCGCCAGGACCAGCGACAGGTATGCGAGCCAGGCGGGCAGGATCGCCCGGTATCGCAGCGAGGCGACGGCGGTCGCCACCAGCCCGGCAGCGAGCAGCGCCGGCACCGCGGCGAAGCTGAGTATCTGGCTGACGTCGTAGTAGGCCGTGGCGACCGCGGGCGAGATTGCGTCCTGCTCGTCGACCCGCAGCGCCCCCATCACCCCGATCATCAGCCCGGCGGCGCCGGCGGCGACGGCGGCGATGCTGGCCCCGAACGCGGTCGAGGCGAGGCGGGTCGTGCCGCCCTCGACGCGGGCGATCGCGCTGCGCAGGCAACCCGCGAACCAGACGAAGAACGGGATCGAGACGACGCCGATGAGGCCGCCGATGATGATGTCGTCCTTGCTGTCGGTGAAGTACTCGGTGATCTCCTCCGGAGTGCCGGCGAAGTCGGGCGAGTCGCTCATGCCGACCAGGGTCGAGATCACGTACAGGACAACGAAGATGACACCGCTGAGCGGCGCAAGCCGCCGCATGGTCGCATCCATTGGAACCTCCCCTAGGTAATCGATGCTGGGACGGACCGATCCTCTTCCAGCCGGGGGCGGGCGTCAATACCCGAAATGTGGCTGAGCGGGATGTTTCAGGCCTGCGCCGAGTGGCCCCGCGCCCGCCCCAGCGCCCCCAGCACTGCCACTGCCGGCCGCATCAGCGGCGCCGGCCCGGCCGCGAGGCGGAAGACGTCGTCGTACTCGCTCAGCAGCACCCCGAAGCCGAGCGGGCCGGCCCGCCCCTCGCGGTGCAGCGCGTCGACGGCCCGAAACCACTGCTCGGTGCGCCCGGCCGGGCTGGTCCGCCACAGCGCCCGGGCGGGCTCTGAGCCCGGGTTCCACATCTGGTGCACCGTTCCGCGTGGGATCTCAAGCTGGTCGCCGGGACCGAGGTCGCGCTGCTCGCCGTCGACCCGTGCGCGCAGGGTCCCGGCGAGGATCTCGAAGTGCTCGTCCTGGGCGGGGTGGAAGTGCTTCGGCGGCGCCGAGCCTTCCGGCCCCCAGCTTCCCTCCACCTCGAGGGCCTCGGGAGCGCTGGAGCGGATCTCGATGGTCTCCGACGGGGTGAGCCTGAGGACGTCGCCGGCGGCTTGCACGGTCGGCAACCTAGCGATCCCGGCCGGGATAGGCTGGACCGCGATGGGGACCATCACCGCCGAGCGCAGCACCGAGATCGAGGCGCCGCTGCAGCGTTGCTATGAGATCGTCGCCGACCTCGAGTCGACCCCCGACTGGCAGGAGTCGATGATCGCGATCGAGGTGCTGGAGCGCGATCGCGAAGGGCGCCCGACGCTCTGCGAGATCGTCTCCGACGCGAAGGTCCGCCAGGTCACCAACCGGATGCGCTTCGCCCACCACCCTCCGGACCGGATGACCTGGGAGCAGGAGAAGGGCGACCTGAAGTCGCTGGTCGGCTCCTGGCAGCTCGAGGAGCTGGGCCCCGAGCGCACCCGGGCGATCTACTCGCTGGAAGGCGACCCGGGACGGATCCTGGGGCTGCTGCTGCGCGGCCCGGTCGAGGGCAAGGTGAAGGAGTTCCTCACCAAGGACTCGGTCGAGGGCTTAAAGCGCGCCGCCGAGTCTGGCCAGTAGCTAGAGCGAGGGGTCCGAGAAGCCGAGCTGGCGCCGCGCCTTGACGACGGCCGGCACCGAGGAGCGGCAGGCGCGGGCGATCTCGCCGTTGCCGCGCTCGGGATCGCGACGGATCTCGAACTCGATCAGCGCCGCGGCGCGCAGCTTGGCGCGTTGCTGGCGGCTGGTGCCCTCCGGGGCGCCCTCGAGGGCGGCTTCGGCGGCGTTCGCGCGCCGGCAGAGCAGGCAGTGCATCCCCTCTGAAGTGTCTTCCCAGCCGGACGGCAGGTCGGGCGTCTCGACGCCGGGCATCCAGCGGATCGTCACCTCGCATCCCTCACAGGTCCAGCTCTTGTCGGTAGTGCGCTCGGCAACGGTCATCGGCGACTGCTCCTCTCGAGGTCGAACTCGTGCGAGAGACCAAGGTCGCGGGCGATCCGCCGCATCTCGCCTGTCTGGTCGGTGAGCACGAAGCTGACGCCGGCGCCGCGGGCACCGGCGCGGCCGGTGCGCCCGACGCGATGCACGTAGGCGTCGCGATCCTCGGGGGCATCGAAGTTGATTACGTGGGTGACGTCGGCGACGTCGATGCCGCGGGCGGCGACATCGGTGGCGACGAGGGTGTCGACGTCGCCGCGTTCGAACCTGGCCAACGCCCTCTCGCGCTGGGACTGGGACTTGTCGCCGTGCATGGCTACCGCGCGCAGGTCCCTGGAGCCGAGGCGCTTGACGAGGCGGTCGGCACCGCGCTTGGTGCGCACGAAGACCAGGGTGCGGCCGCGGTCGCGGTCGCGCAGCTCGCCGACGAGGGCGGGCAGCTTCGCGCTCTGCGAATCGACGTGGACGAAGCGATGGGTGACGACCGACCGCTGCGCGGCCTTCGGGGCGTGCACATGCCGGCGGGGGGATCGTGTGTAGGCCGCGGCGATCTTGCCGGTCGTCCCCTCCAGGGTGGCGGAGAAGAAGAGCGTCTGGCGCTTGGCCGGGACCTGGGCGACGATCCGGTCCACCGCCGGCTTGAAGCCCATGTCGAGCATCCGGTCGGCCTCGTCGAGAACGAGCACCTTGACGCTGGCGAGGCTGAACGCGCCTCGCTCGAGCAGGTCCTCGAGGCGCCCGGGGGTGGCGACGAGGATGTCGGCGCGGCGGGCGCGCTTGATCTGCTGGTCATACCCGACGCCGCCGTAGACCGCGGCGATCCGCAACTGGCGCGCGGCGGCGATGCTGTCCAGCTCGTCGACGATCTGGCCGGCCAGCTCGCGGGTCGGGGCGAGGACGAGTGCCGCGGGGCGCCCGCCGCCGCCGCGAAGGCGATCGACGATCGGCACCCCGAAGGCGAGGGTCTTCCCGGACCCGGTGGGCGACTGGACCAGCACGTCACGCCCGGCCAGCACGTCGCGGATGACGAGCCGCTGGACGGCAAAGGGCTGTTCGATGCCGCGGGCGGCAAGTGTGCCGACGACGGTTTTTGAAACGCCGAGATCGGCGAATGACTGCGAAGACATTTGTGGCGACTCCTTATGAGCGTTGGGGAGATCCGGTAACCCCGATAACGCTCAGAAGCGCAGCGAGAAACGGAACCTCCGGGGACCAGATGCGGTCACCCGACCCCTTCAGGGTACCAAGGTGGCCGATTAGCGGCGCTATTAGGGGGGTACGGCAGGCGCAGGTGACGCCGCGATGAGCACCGCCGCATACGTCCCCACAACCCGCGATCTCGAAGGCGACGACGCCATCGAGACGCTGCGCGGGATCGGGCTACGGCGGCTGCTCGGCGACGCCTTCATGCGCTTTCGCTTCGCCGACGGCTTCAGCCACTCCCGGGCGCTCGCCTTCCAGTTCACGCTGACGCTGCTGCCGGCGCTGATCGCGGTGGTCGGCTTCGCACGGGTGCTCGAGCAGGAGAAGTTCTCCCGCATCCTCACCCAGACGCTGAACGACATCGCCCCGGGGCCGGCCAGCGAGCTGCTCACGCAGGCCTTCGAGCAGGGCGCCTCCAGCGCCGCGACGGGATCGGGCAAGACCGCGCTGGCCCTCGGCATGCTGGTCGCGATCGTCTCGGCCGCCACGGCGATGGGCCAGATCGAGCGCGGAGCGAACCGGATCTACGGGGTCGAGCGGGACCGGCCCTCGTTGCGCAAGTACACGGTCGCGACGGTGCTCGCCGCCACTGCCGGCCTGGCCTCGGTCGCCGCCTTCGTCCTCCTGGTGCCGGGGGCGGCGCTGGGCGGGGCGCTGAAGGACGTGACCGGTTGGAGCGACAGCCTCGACACCGCCTGGGCGATCGGCCGCTGGCCGCTCGGGGCCGCCTTGGTGGCGGCAGCCGTGGCGCTGCTGTTCTGGGCGGCGCCACGGCGGGCCCAGCCATCTCCGTCCTGGCTGGTCTTCGGCTCGGCCGTCACCGTGGTGCTGTGGTTCGTCTTCACTGGCCTGCTCGCGATCTACATCGGCCTCAGCGAGAGCTTCGGGGAGACCTACGGCCCGCTGGCCGGGATGATCGGCCTGCTGCTGTGGGCCTTCCTGACCGCGCTGGCGCTGTTCGTCGGCCTGACGATCGCCGCCCAGCTGGAGGCGGTCCGGGCCGGCGAGCCGGGCCCGACTACTCCATCGGAATCCCGTGCCGCATGACGTTCTCGGTCACGACCCGCGGCTCGGTGAACTGGAGCAGGTAGTCGGGGCCGCCGGCCTTGGAGCCGACACCGGAGCGGCGGTTGCCGCCGAAGGGCTGCTGGCCGACCCGGGCGCCGGTGATCGCGCGGTTGACGTATAGGTTGCCGACCGGCAGTCGCGCGGTCGCCTCGGCGACCAGCTCCGGGCGGCGCGAGTAGAGGCCGCCGGTGAGCGCGAATGGGAGCGACTCGACGATCTCGAACGCCTTCTCGATGTCGGCGACCCGCTCCGCGGTCAGCAGTGGGCCGAAGACCTCCTCGCGCAGCAGCGGCGCCGCCGGATCGACGTCGGCGAGCAGCCGCGGCGGGCAGTACCAGCCGCGCTCGGGCACCTTTGGAGTGGTCGCGAGCAGCCGGCCCGAACGCGACCCCGCCTCGGCGTAGGCGTCGACCCGCTCCTGCGCCTGGCGCTCGATCAGCGCCGGCACGTCGGTCGCGAAGTCCTGCGCCGGCCCGACCTGCAACACCTCGATCGCGCCGGCCAGCCGCTCCAGGAGCTGGTCGGCGACCGCCGCGTGGGCCAGCAGCCGCGAAGCCGCCGAGCACTTCTGCCCCGCGTAGGCGAACGCCGAGGCGACGAGGTCGGGCACGACCTCGTCGAGGTCGGCGTCGGAGTCGACGATGGCGCAGTTCTTGCCCCCCATCTCGGCGATCACCCGCTTGACGTGGTCCTGCCCGCTGGGCGTCTCGGCCGCCGCCGCGACGATCTCCAGGCCGACCTCCCCGGAGCCGGTGAAGGCGATCAGGTGCACGCGCGGGTCGCGGACCAGCGCCGCCCCGGCCTCGCCTTGCCCCGGCAACAGCGCCAGCGCCTCGGCCGGCACCCCCGCCTCGTGCAGCGCCTCGACCAGCCGCAGGCCGCTGGCCGGGGCCTGCTCGGCGGGCTTCAGCACCACCGCGTTGCCGGCCGCCAGCGCCGCCCCGGCCATCCCGGCCGGGATCGCTAGCGGGAAGTTCCAGGGCGAGATCACCGCCGCGACGCCGCGCGGGAAGTGGCGCAGCCGGTTGCGCTCGCCCGGAGCGTCGATCAGCTCCGGGCCGCGCTCGAGGTCGATCGCGCGGCGCCCGTAGTAGCGCAGGTAGTCGATCGCCTCGCAGACGTCGGCGTCGGCCTCGGCCCACGGCTTCGCGCACTCGCGCACCTGCAGCGCCGCCAGTTCGCGGCGGCGTTCGCGCAGCAGCTCGGCGGCGCGGTCGAGGACCTCGGCCCGCTCGGCAGCCGGGCGGGCACCCCAATCGCGGGCGCCTCGAGTCGCCGCCTCGACTGCTTCCGCTGCCTCGGTGCCCCCGGCGGCACCGGCGCGAGCTACGAGACGATCCGGCTCGCCGGGGTCGGTGGAGTCGATCCCCTCCGCGCTGCCGGCGTCACCACCGACCAGGACCGGGACGGTGAGGGGCAGCGTCGTGTCGAGTTCCCGCAGAGACGCCTGCAACGCCTCCCGCTCGTCCGCGCGGCGCAGCTCCAGCTCGGGCTCGTTTCGAAACGGTTCCATGATCAGGGGGCCGCGAGCAGCTCCTCGACACCGGCACCGCGTGCCTGCTCGCCGAGGAAGGACTCGTTGGCGGTGTTCTCGAGCAGGCGGCGGACCAGGTAGGCCATCCCGGCGACGAGGTCGCCGACCGGGCAGTAGGCGCGAACCCGAAAGCCCTGCCCGGCCAGCGTCTCCGCCAGCTCGTCGCCGAGACCGCGCAGGACCTGCAGCTCGAGGTCGGTGCCGTCGCCGCCGCCGACGCGGTCGTAGGCGATCGCGTGCGCCACCGAGCGCAGGTTGTGGGAGCCGATCGCGACCCGGACCGCGGGCCGGGCGTCGAGCAGCCGCCGGGTCAGCAGCTCGAAGTTGCGATCGCAGTCGGCCTTGCGCTCGAAGACCGGCGGCGACCAGCCGTGCTGGCGGGCCTCGACCACCTCCTTGTCCCAGTAGGCGCCCTTGACGAGCCGCACCGTCAGCGGCTGCGCGCGAGGGTTCTCCTCCACCCAGGCCAGCAGCCGCTCCAGCATCCGCGGCGAGTCGCGCAGGTAGGCCTGCATGACGACGCCGGCCGAGGGCCCGGCGCGGAACTCCTCCGCCGCCAGCAGCTCCAGCGCCAGCTCCAGCGTCGTCTCCAGGGTGTCGAGCGCCTCCATGTCGAAGTGCAGATGGGCGCCCAGCTCGGCGGCGCGGCGAAGCAGCGGCACGACCCGGCCGGCGGCGTCCTCGCGTCCGCGCTCGGGGGCGCTGGGGCGCATCAGCGGTGTCAGCGCGGTGACCTTGACCGAGAGGTTGACGCGCGGCAGCGGGCCGCTCGAATCGCGCTCCAGGCTCTCGCGCCGGGGCCAGTCCGCGGCGGCGGCGGCCAGCTCGTCGAGCGCCTCGCGGCAGCGCTCCGCGTAGCGGTCGGCCTCGGGCGCGGTCACGGTTGCCTCGCCGAGCAGGTCCAGCGAGCAGCCGATCCCCTCCTCCCACAGCCCGGCCAGGGTCGGCAGCGCCTCGGCCGGGCTCTCGCCGATGATGAAGCGGTGGGCCATGTGGCGGATTCCCAGCGTCGCCGCTGCGCCGAGCGCTCTCCGGCCCGCAGCCGTGTGCGCGGCCCGCATCGCGGCCCCGATGCCCGGCGGCGGCTCGGCGACCTCGTCGAGGTACTGGCTCAGATGGCCGGCCAGCTCGGCCGGCGAGCGGCAGGCAGGGGTGACGTCGACGAGCCGAAACAGCGCCGCCTGCAGCTCGCGGTCCGAGGAGGCGAGCTCCATCGCCCGCTGGTCGAGCGCGCGCAGCGGATGGCGGACGGCCGAAGGCGATCCCTCGTGCAGCTCGCGCCCGACGCGCTGCAGCTCCGCCTCGACCTCCGGCGCCGCCGCTTCGGGTGGATGCTCGGCCACCTGGCAAAGGTACCCCCGCCACGGCGCCGGACGCGACCCTGCCCGCAGGCCCTCTACCGTTACGGAGTGCCCGCGCTCGCCGCTTCGATGCTCGTCGCGCTCGCCTGCGCCCTCGCCGCCTGCGGCGGCGACGACGAAATGACCGGATCGGGCCCGACCGCGTCGGCAGACACGACCCGGTCCGGCGAGACCCTGCCCGACCCCGCCGCCGAGCCCTCGCCGGCGCCGTGTCCCGCCGACGCCGGCAACTGCCGCAGCGCCAGCGGCACGATCCTCTACGTCGAGAAAGTCGACCCCGACGGCGACGGCGACGCCCACTT
This sequence comes from uncultured Actinomycetes bacterium, assembly GCA_963793785.1. Lineage (GTDB taxonomy): Bacteria > Actinomycetota > Thermoleophilia > Solirubrobacterales > 70-9 > CAWCBH01. The sequence goes on along the minus strand of CAWCBH010000003.1, from coordinate 400,792 downwards.
TGTCCTCGCCAGCCCGGAGGGCATCACCGCGCAGGGGATCACGGTCGTCGACGTTCGACGCGGACTGCGACCCAGCCCCCTGCCCGGGGTGGGCGACAAGATCAGCGCCGCGGGACCCGTGTTCAGGGGCTCCTACGGGCAGCGGCAGATCCAGGCCGACGTTCTGAACGTGACCCGCTGACGCGAACCAGCGCGACCGCGCCCGCGATTCCCAGCCCGTCGATGGCGACGTCCAGCGGCGATCCCGACCGCCCCTCGACGAAGGTCTGGTGGTACTCGTCGCTGATCGCGTAGGCCAGCGCGATCGAGGCGGCCAGCGGCAGGGCGCGAGGCCCCAGCGGCCGCAGCGCCCACCACCAGAGCAGGGTCAGGGTCCCGAAGGCGACGATGTGGGCGGCCTTGCGGAGGATCAGGTCGGCGAGCCCGAGGTCGGTCGAGAGCTCGGGCTGGGCGGAGAGGAGGAAGATCAGCCCCATCAGCGCCAGCGGGGCCGGGGCGCGGCGCAAGGTGATGCTCATCGGGCCGAGTATTCCTAGAATCGCCGCTGTGGGCGCAGGGCGGAGACGGGTGGCGGCAATCGCGCCGGCGGCGCTGGTCGTCGCCGCGATCGCGGTCCTGCCCGGGCCCGCCGGCGCCGCGACGGTCGCGGCCGACGCCGGCAGCCTGCGGGCGCTCGTCGGCGAGACCCCGTTCACCTTCGAGCTGCGCGGCGGCGGCCGCTCGGTCCTGCGCCAGCTCGGCGGCGGCGGCTCCGGCCCCTCCGGCAGCCTCGGGTTTCGGCGTGCCGGGCGCTGGTTTCACGCCACGACGCTGAGCGGGGCGCACCGGATCCGCGGCGCCTACGAGGCGACCCTGGCGACCGAGGACCCGACGACGACGATCGCGATCCGGATCGCCCGCGGGCGCGAGGGGGTGATCCGGCTGCAGGCGTCGCTTCAGGGCCCGGCGCTCGGCGTCGACGCGATCGGGATCGGATTCGGCGCCCGCGACGGCGAGCGCTACCTGGGCTTCGGGGAACGGTCCAACGCCGTCGACCAGCGAGGCGGCGTGGTCGAGAACTACGTCGCCGAGGGCGCCTACCAGGCGGAGGAGCGGCCCTTCGTGCCGAACGCATTCGTGCCGCCGTGGGGATTCCGCGGCCGCGACGACGCCACCTACTTTCCGATGCCGTGGCTGCTCTCCAGCGCCGGCTACGGGGTCCTGGTCGACAACACCCAGAGCAGCTACTTCCGCCTCGGCAGCGACCGTTCCGACGCCTGGAGCCTGGAGGTCGCCGCCGGCCCCGAGGGCGCTCCCGAGACCGCCACCGCCCCGCCTCCGACCGAGCTCTCGCTGCGCTTCTTCGCCGGCCCTCGGCCGGCCGCAGTGCTGCGCCGCCTGACCCGCGCGATCGGCCGCCAGCCGCCGCCCGAGCCCTGGTACCTGGGGGCCTGGTTCCAGCGCACCGGCGACGACGAGGCCGCCGACGCGGCGGCGCTGCGCCGCCTCGACACCCCGGTCTCCGTCTACCAGACCTACCTGCACTACCTGCCCTGCGGCGATCAGCAGGGGATCGAGGCCGAGCAGCCGCGCCGCACCGCGATCCTGCACGCACTCGGGTACGCGGTGACCACCTACTTCAACCCGATGATCTGCGTCGACTACTCGCCCGCCTACGAGCGGGCGCAGGCAGCCGGGGCGCTGACCGAGACCCAGGCCGGCGCGCCCTACGTCTACCGCTACCTCGAGTTCAACGTCTCCCAGTTCGACTTCTCGGCCGCCAGCGGCGACTCGCAGTTCGCCGGCCTGCTGGGCGAGGCGGCGGCGGACGGCTACGACGGCTGGATGGAGGACTTCGGCGAGTACACGCCGCTCGACAGCCGCTCCGCCGACGGCTCGACCGGGTACGCGATGCACAACCTCTACCCGCGCCTCTACCACTGCGCGGCCTGGGACTGGGCCGCCCGGCAGCGAAAGCCGCTGCTGCGCTACATCCGCTCCGGCTGGACGGGTTCGGCGCGCTGCTCGCCGGTGGTCTGGAACGGCGACCCGACCACCGACTGGGGCTTCGACGGGCTGCGCTCGGCGGTCCAGAACGCGCTCTCGATCGGGCTCTCGGGAGTCGGGATCTGGGGCTCGGACATCGGCGGCTACTTCGCCCTCGGCACCCGCCGCCTGACCCCGGAGCTGCTGACCCGCTGGGTCCAGTTCGGCGCCCTCTCGCCGGTGATGCGAACTCAGGCCAACGGCTTCTCGCTGCCACCCCGCGAGCGGCCCCAGGTGACCGACCCCGACCAGATCGGCAACTGGCGTCGCTATACGAAGCTGCACACCCAGCTCTACCCCTACCTGCGCGCCGCCGCCGCGACCTACCGCCGCAGCGGCATGCCGGTGATGCGCCACCTGGCGCTGCGCTACCCCGGCCTGGCGCGGGCGACCGCGGTCGAGGACGAGTTCCTGTTCGGGCCCGACCTGCTGGCGGCGCCGGTGCTCGAGCCCGGCCAGCGGCGGCGGGCGCTCTACCTGCCTCCCGGCACCTGGGTGGACCTGTGGCGGTCGCTGCGCTACCGCAAGGGCGACGGCTCGCTGCAGCTGCGCCGGGCAAAGCTGCTGAGGGGCGGCCGCCGTGGGCGCGACGCCACCCTGCCGGCGCCGCTCGACGAGCTGCCGCTGCTGGCCCGCGCCGGCTCGCTGCTGGCGCTGCTGCCGGCCGACGTCGACACGCTGGCGCCGTACGGAAAGGCGCAACGAGGGCTCGTTCACCTCGGCGACCGGCGCGGGCGGATGCAGCTGCTGGCGTTCCCGCGCGGGCGCAGCTCGGGAAGGTTCCTGACCGCGGGGCGCCTGCGCTCGCGCGAGGGCCGCGGCAGCTGGACGCTCCAGATCACCGACACGCGGCCGCGGCGCTGGTCCCTGCAGGCGGGACTGGGAGCGCTGCAGCGGCCGTTTCGTCCCTGCGAGGTGACGGTCGATGGAAAGGCCCTGAAAAGCAGCATGTGGGAGTACGACCCCAAGGGTCAGTGTGCTGCGGGTCGACCTTCCGCGCCGATCGCAACGCGCGCCTCGTCGTCAGCGGCTGCTGAGCCTCAGCCGCGGGGCGGACCCGCCGCCCCCATGCCCACGAACCGAACTGTGTCCCGTTCCGTCCCTAGGCGACGGCTTCGGGACACAGTTCGCGGGCCAGCCGGCCAGGTCGAGCCCAGACCGCTCGGCTGCGACGATTCTGGCCACGGTCGCCTCCGGATCGGAGGCGTCGAGGACGACGAAGATGCCCAGCACGACCGCCACCGAGGACAATCCGAAGCTCGACCGGTCCGAGGGGACGCCGCCGCCGGCCGGCCGCCCGTCGCTGCTGGCGGTCGCGGTGACCCTGGCCGGGATCGGCCTGATCGGGCTGCTCGTCTGGCTGGTCGATCCGCTGCGCGACGCCGTCGCGGCCGCCCTGCGCGGCGACACCGACGAGGTCCGAGAGGAAGTCGACGACCTCGGCGTCGCCGGCCCCCTGATCGTCCTCGCGCTCTGCCTGATCCACGCCTTCGTCTGGTACCCGGCCGAGATCGTCGACGCCGCGGCCGGCTTTGCCTTCGGATTCTGGGCGGCGCTACCGCTGGTCATGGCCGGCTGGCTGCTGAACGGCTGGGTCGCCTATGCGATCGGGCATCGGCTGGCGCGGCCGCTGCTGCACAGCTTCGTCGGCACCGAGCGCTTCCAGCGGGCCGAGGCAACGGTCGAGCGCGGCGGCGCGACGCTGCTGATCGCGATCCGGCTGGTGCCGATCTTCCCCTTCAGCCTGATGTCCTACGCATGCGGGGCGGCGCGGGTGCCGCTGTGGCGGTTCACCTGGACGATCCTGATCGGCTACCTGCCGATCACCGCGATCTCGGTCTATCTCGGCAGCCGGCTCGAGGACCTCTCGCTGACCCACCCGCTGGTGCTCGGCAGCGTCGCCGCAATCGCGGCCCTGCTGCTCGCGGTCCGCTGGCTGCGGGTGCGCGAAACCGACCCAGATGACATTGCGGCGGCTTCGCCGCCTGACCAGCCTGTTCCGGAGCGGAGCGCTCCGGACCAAGATTATTCGTAGGCGAGCGCCTCGAGGACGTCGAGGCGGGCCGCCCGGCGGGCGGGGCCGATCGCCGCGATCACGCCGGCGATAGCCGCCGCCACGAGCAGCAGGATCAGCGTCGCGACCGGGTAGGAGAGGGTGAAGCCCTCCTCCTCCAGCGGGCTGGCGATCAGCGCCGCGAAGATCACCCCGAGGACCATCCCCAGCACCGCCCCGATCAGCGCCGTGATCACCGCCTCGTAACGAATCATCGTCCGCACCTGGCGTCGCGACATCCCGATCGCCCGCAGCATGCCGAGCTCGCGGGTGCGCTCGTGGATCGAGAGCGCCAGCGTGTTGGCGATCCCGAACAGCGAGACGATCACGGCCAGCGAGAGCAGCGCGTAGATCAACCCCAGCAGCTGGTTGATCTGCTGGGCCTGGCGGTCCTTGAGCTCCTGCTGGTTGAGCACCTCGGTGGTCGGGAACGGGCGCTCCAGCGCCACGCTGACGCGCTCCTGGACGGCATCGGAGTCGACACCCGGGGCGAGCTTGACGAAGTCGAAGGTGTCCTCTGACTGGTCGAAGTCGCGGGCCAGGGTGCGTTGGCTGACGATCGCGGCGCCGATCAGGTCGGCGGTGTCCTTGACGGTGCCGGTGATCTCATAGCTCGGGCTTTCGCCGGCCTGGGTGACGAAGCTGACCCGGTCGCCGACGTCGAGGTCGTTGGAGCTGGCAAAGCCCTCGTCGAGAATCGTCTGGCGATCGGTGAGCTCGCGCAGCGACTGCGGCGAGCCCTCCTCCCAGTCCAGCGTCAGCACGGCGCCGGCGGTCGCCGGGTCGAGGCCGGAGACCCGGGGCTTTCCGCTCTTGCCGGACAGCTCCGCCTGCGTCTGGCGCAGGGTGGAGACCGTCTGCACGCCCGGCACCTGGCGGGCGGCCTCGGCGGCCCGGGGCGGAATCGGCGAAAAGCCGTCGATGTTCTGGATCACCAGCTCGCCCTGGAAGTTGCGGTCGACGGCGGAGTCGATCGAGCCCTTGATCCCCTCTGCGAAGACGGTCACGAAGCTGACCAGCGCCAGACCGATCATCAGCGCCGCGGCGGTGACCGCGGTGCGATCGGGCTTGCGCTGCGTGTTCTCGCGGGCCAGTCGCCCGGTCAGGCCGCGCAGGCGCTCCAGTGGCGCCCCGCTGACCGAGGCCAGCGGACGCACGAGGCGCGGCGCGAACAGCGAAACCGCGAGGACGATCGCCACCGCGCCGGCGCCCATCAACCCCGCGGCGGAGTCCGACTCGGCAGAGCCGAAGAGCCCGACCAGCACCGCCGCCAGGCCCCCGACGGCGAGCAGGGCTGCAAGCACCGCGTAGACGGCGGCCCGGCGGCGGCTGCGGGGCAGCTCCAGCTCGCGCAGCGCTGCCATCGGCGGCACCCGCGTCGACCGCAGCGCCGGCCCCAGCGAGGAGACGAGCGTGACGATGATCCCGATTGCCAGCGAGACGACGATCGTGCGGGTCTCGACGACCGGCGACTTGGCCGGCAGCCCAACCCCGATCGCCTCGAACAGCGCCTTGATGCCCTCCGCGAAGGCGAGGCCGCCGACCAGACCGAGGATGGCGCCGATGGTGCCGATCAGCAACGCCTCGAAGACGACCGAGGCGAGGATCTGGCGGCGCGAGGCGCCGAGCGTGCGCAGCAGCCCGAACTCGCGCACCCGCTGGGCGACGGTGATCGAGAAGGTGTTGAAGATCAGGAAGGCGCCGACGAACAGCGCCACACCGGCGAAGACCAGCAGCGCCACCTGCAGGAAGCCGAGGTCGTCGCGGATCTCGCTCGACTGGCGGTCGGCGTTCTCCTGTCCGGTCTCGACCCGGGCCGCATCGGGCAGGGCTCGCTCGACTCGGACCTTGAGCTGGCCGGCGCTGACGCCGGCGTCCGCGGCGAGGAAGATCTGGTCGAAGCGGCCGTTGTTGCCGGTCACCTCCTGCGCCTCGGGGAGGATCAGCGTCGCGACGCTGGCGCCGCCGAAGGAGGCGTCGCCGAGGCGGGTAAGCCCGACCAGCTCGTAGCGGCGGGCCCGGGTCTCCCCGGCGACCTCGATCGTGTCGCCGATCTCCAGCCCCGTCTCCTCCGCGGCTGACTGGTCGAGGGCCGCCTCCTCGGGGCTGCGGGGCGGCCGCCCCTCGGGATAGGTCTGCGACTCCAGTTGCGGCGGCAGCGCCGAGGAGATGAATTTGGGCGCGAACTGGGAGCCGATCCGGTCGCCCTCGGAGTCGAAGATCCCGCCGACGGTGAAGATCCCGCCAGCCGACTCCGCGACCCCGGGTACGCCTTCGATCTGGTCGAGGTAACGGGCCGGGATCGTCGGCGTCTCGCCGCTCTCCTGGCGGACCGGGTTGTCGGCCGTGATCACGACATCGGTGCCCTTCAGCGACTCGCTGAAGATCTCGTCGAAGGCCGAGTTGATCGTGTCGGTGAGGACGTAGGTCCCGGCGACCAGCGCCACACCGATGAAGACCGCGAGCGTCGTCGTCAGCGCCCGCACCTTGCGGGCCCAGAGGCTCTTGACCGCGAGCCTAGGCAATCTGCTTCATCAGCTCGATCACCTCGTCGGCGGACCCCGGCGCGGCGTCGTGGACGACGCGGCCGTCGCGGAGGGTGATCAAGCGGTCGGCGTGGGCGGCGGCCTCGGGGTCGTGGGTGACCATGATCACCGTCTGGCCGAATTCGTCCACCGCCTGGCGCAGCAGTCTCAGCACGTCCGCGGATGCCTTCGAGTCGAGGTTGCCGGTCGGCTCGTCGGCGAAGACGACGGAGGGCTTGGAGACCAGCGCCCGGGCGACCGCGACCCGTTGCTGCTGACCGCCGGAGAGCTCGGCCGGGCGGTGGGTGAGGCGGTCCTCGAGCCCGACCGTCCGGGTCAGCCGCGAGAGCCACTCCTGGTCGGGCTTCCTGCCGGCGATCGAGAGCGGCAGGGCGATGTTCTCCTCGGCGCTGAGTACCGGCAGCAGGTTGAAGAACTGGAACACGAAGCCGAGCTTGTCGCGCCGCAGCCTGGTCAGCTCGGCGTCGTCGAGGCCGGTGATCTCCTCGCCCTCCAGAGTCACGGTCCCCGAGGTGGGGCGGTCGAGCCCGGCGAGGATGTGCATCAGCGTCGACTTGCCCGAGCCCGAGGGGCCCATGATGGCGCTGAAGCGCCCGCGCTCGAAGTCGACCGTGACCCCGGCCAGGGCATCGACCGCGGCGGCGCCCTCGCCGTAGCGGCGCGTCACCTCGGATGCGGCGACGATCGTGCCGTCGCTACCCGCGGCCGCCCCAGCGGGCTCTTGGGTGGCGCCTTCCATAACCTCGCCTCACGCTAGCGAAAGGCGTTTTGCGGCGGCTTCCGCGGCGACCAGCCGCTACTTCCTGAGTTGCTTAACGCCATCGCAATGCTGCCCCGTTTGCGGCGCCGGAGAGGGGGGCAGGGAAAAGGAAACGACCAGGGAGCTGGAAATGAACCTGAAGGTCGAAGGGATGCGGACGGCGGGAATGATCGGGGCTGCGACGGCGGTTCTGAGCCTCCTCTGCCTGCTGGCGCTGCTGGCACCCGGCAACGCGGTCACGGCGCCGGGCGACACCGCCAACTTGCGGGTAACCAAGTCCGATAGTCCGGATCCGGTGACCGAGGGAGGCCTCCTGACCTACACGATCGAGGTCCGGAACCTGGGCCCCGACGGAGCGACCGGCGTCACCCTCGACGATGACCTGCCGGCCGGCGTCGAGTTCGTCTCCGCCAGCACCTCGAGCGGCACCTGCGAGCGGAGGGGGAGAAACGTCGACTGCGCTCTCGGCAACCTCGCCGACAACGCCACTGCCGAGGTGACGATCAGGGTGCGGCCGCAGAAGAGCGGCTCGATCAGCAACACGGCCTCGGCCGACAGCGTCGAAAACGATCCTCAGGCGGCCAACAACACCGACACCGAGACGACGACCGTCAACGCGCCGCCTCCCCCGCCCCCGACGGGGCCGACCTGCCGGGGCGTGCCAGCGACGAGGGTCGGCACGGGCGGAAATGACACGCTTACCGGCACAGCCGGACGCGACGTGATCGCCGCCTTCGCCGGCAACGACATCATCTTCGGCTTCGGCGGAAAAGACCTGATCTGTGCCGGCCGTGACAACGATCTCGTTCGCGGCGGGGCGTTCGGCGACCGAGTGATCGGTGCCGGCGGTGCCGACCGCCTGCTCGGCCAGGGCGGCGCGGACGTACTGCGAGGAAACCGCGGCAACGACACCCTGCGAGGCGGTGCCGGCGGTGACCTGCTGGTCGGCGGGCGTAACAGCGACCTCTGCCGCGGCGGTCTGGGCGTCGACGTGCTCCGCAGCTGCGAGCGCTAGCGCACCGCCTCGAGCCCAACTCCCGAAATCGAGAGAGCCCCGGCAGTTCGGCCGGGGACTCTCTTGTGGTGCTTGCGGCCGGCGGGCGCTAGACCGTCGCTGCGGCCTGCTCCTGCTGGCTCAGCTCCGACTTCTCAGCCTTCTTGGCCGCCGCCTGCGACTCGGGCGTGGGCTCGGAGATGTTGCGCGGCAGCAGCACCTCGCGGGCGATCACCAGGCGCTGGATCTGGCTCGTGCCCTCATAGAGCTGCATGATCTTCGCGTCGCGCATCAGCTTCTCGACCGGGTACTCCTTGATGAAGCCGTAGCCGCCGTAGACCTGCACGGCGTCGACGGTGATCTCCATCGCCGAGTCGGCGGCGAAGCGCTTGGCCTCCGAGGAGACCAGCGTGTTGCGCTGGCCCTGGTCGAGCTGGACTGCGGACTGCCAGACCAGCAGCCGGGCTGCGTCGACCTTGGTCACCATGTCGGCGATCAGGAACTGGATCGCCTGGTGCATCGCGATCGGGACCCCGAACTGGACCCGCTCCTTGGCGTACTCGCAGGCGAACTCGAAGGCGGCGCGGCCGATCCCGACCGCCATCGCCGAGACCCCGGGGCGGGTGCGGTCGAGGGTCATCATCGCCAGCTTGAAGCCCTTGTTCTCCTCGCCGAGCAGGTTCGCGGCCGGGATCTCGACCTCGTCGAAGGAGATCGTCGCCGTGTTCGAGGCCCGCTGGCCCATCTTGTCTTCCTTCTTGTCGACCGTCACCCCGTCGAGGTCGGCGTCGACGACGAAGGCGCTGATCCCGCGGTGCCCCTGGTCGGGGTCGGTCTTCGCGTAGACCGTGAACCAGTCGGCGTGGCTGCCGTTGGTGATGAAGCACTTGGAGCCCGAGATCACGTACTTGTCGCCCTGCTTGACGGCGCGGGTCTTCATGCCGCTGACGTCGGAGCCGGCGTCGGGCTCGGTGAGGCAGAAGGAGGCCAGCTTCGGCTCCTCGGTGAGCATCCCGAGGTAGTGCTTCTTGGTCTCCTCGGAGCCGCCGATGCTGACCGGCGCCGAGGCGAGGCCGTTGGCCATCAGCGAGGTGCCGATGCCCGAGCATCCCCAGCCCATCTCCTCTTCGATCAGGCAGCCGGAGAGGTAGTCGAGGCCCGGGCCGCCGTACTCCTCGGCGACGTGGGTGTTCATCAGGCCAACTTCCCAGGCCTTCTCGATGATCTCCTGGGGCCAGGTTCCGTCCACGTCGTACTCCCAGGCGACCTTGCGGATCTCCTTCTCGGCGAAATTGTGCGCCAGCTCGCGCAGGTCCTTCTGCTCGTCGGTCAGGGTGAAGTCAACCACTGGTGCGAGGCTCCTTTTTCGTGCCTGAAGAGGCCGTTTGATCTAGGGCGGCGGCGAGCGGGCCGTCGCGCCCGATTGACTGGTCAGTCAACCAGTCGGAACGATACCGGATCGCCTCCCGCTCGCGCGCAGTTCGCGAGCCCAGGCGGGCCTCGGTCACACCCCCACCGACGTCGTGGGACTTAGGGGTCGAATAGCAGCGCCCAGGCCCACCACGTCAGGGCGGGGGGCGTCTACCCTTGAGGGGGTGGCGCTACCGCTCGCGGCGACCGACGTCGACAACGGCACGATCCTGATCGTGGTCGCGCTGGTCGCGCTGCCGATCGCGGCGTTCGCCTTCGCGACGGTCGGCTCGGCGCTGAGGTCGCTCGGCAAGGGGCGCTTCGCGATCGAGCAGGAGATGCCGGCGAAGCGGACCTTGAGCGCCCCGGCACCGGTGGATCGCAAGGTCCAGCAGGCCGAGGTCCGCCAGATGCTGGAGGCGAAGTCCTACCGTCGCGAGCAGCGTGGAGAGGCACCCCTCGACGTCGAGGCGGAGATGAAGCGCTTGCTGGAGCCCGCCGAGGCGGCGCCGCCGGCGAGGATCGACATCGAGTTGCGCAAGGAGGTCCGCCAGCTCGTCGTCGCCCGCAACGAGCGCCGCATGCGCCAGGGCAAGCCGCCGCTTGACGTCAAGACCGAGGTCGATCGCCAGCTCGCCGACCTCGAGAACCTCGGCCAGTAGCGGCCCCCTCCACTCAGCAACTATTAGGATCGCTGTGATGGCCGAATCGATCGAGGAGAACCTCTACGAGGTCGAGCAGCTGCTGGTCGCCCCGGGGACCTACTTCAACCCCCAGACCGAGGTCGTCGTGGTCGTCGACGACTCCGCCTCGCTGGACCAGGAGGTCTTCAACATGGAGGCCTACGAGGGAGCCGACTGGGTGCGGATCTCCGACGAGGTCCCGATCGACGAGGACCGCCGCGACCAGCTGCTGGAGATCTTCCAGACCCACTACCACCCGGGCTCGTCGGGCTCGGTCTCCGAGACGGCGCTCGAGCAGGGCGACGACGAGATCGACGAAGACGAAGACGGCCAGGACCCGGGCCGCGAAGACTGACCGCGGCGGCTCGGCGAAGCGGCCGCCTCGAGGCGATATTCATCGCCCCGAGCGGTGGTGTACAGCCGCAGGCGCTCGACGAGGCACAGTTGGTACCGCACCGCGGTTTGCCGGGTGACCGCTACTTCGCCGGTACGGGGACGTTCTCGAAACCGGCGAAGAGCGGGCAGGACCTGACCCTGATCGAGGCCGAAGCCCTTGAGGCCCTGGCGACCGAGCATGGAATCGAGCTCGAACCCGCCGCCGCCCGCCGCAACCTGCTGACGCGCGGAATCGACCTCAACGCGCTGGTCGGCGAGCGCTTCTACGTCGGCGAAGTCGAATGTCGCGGGGATCGGCTCTGCGATCCATGCTCACACCTCGAACGACAGACCGGCCCGGGCGTACTGCGCGGGCTGGCTGGCAGAGGTGGTCTGCGGGCCGACATCGTTGGGGCGGGCACGATCCGGATCGGGGACGCGGTGACTCGGGAGGCGCCGGCTGCGCCGCCGAGAACCACGATCACGCCCTACCGCAACGGTCCTTACCTGCTGCGCGGGCCCTTCACGATCCTCGACCAGGACGGAAACCAGATCGAGGCCGGGCGGCGGGTCGTGGCGTTGTGTCGCTGTGGGCGCTCCCGGAACCGGCCCTTCTGCGACGGCACTCACAAGACGATCGGATTTCGGTCTGCGAGTGGACGCGAGATCGACCCAGCGGCGCCGGCCTCGGGCGAGTAGCGGCGTCGCAAGGCGCGCAGCGGGGTCGCCGCGCGGCGGATCCGCCGGTCTCCGTAACGGACGCCCCCTCGACTGCGCGCCCATACCGCAAGCCAGGCGCACAGCGAACGCTCCGCGATCCAGCCCGGCGCCAGCAAGGCGCCGCTGACCGGGAACACGGCGGCTCCACCGCCCCGGCGCCGGCCGAGCTCGGCGACCAGGACCGAGCCGGCAGCAGCCGCTGCCAGGGGCCGGCCGCGACGCCGGATCAGCGCCGCCACCGCTGCCGGCCCGACGCCGAGGAAGAACCCCATCCGCAACGGCAACGCGAAGTCGTCGTAGGCCTGCCGAACGCGCTGCGAGAGGAAATGACGCGTGCTCGGAGGGCGGCGGGCCACGAACAGGTCCAGCGGCGCCAGGACCCGGCCCCCCGCCGCGCTGACGGTGCGGATCAGCTCCAGGTTCTCGAAGATGAGGTCGCCGTCGTACCCACCGGCGTCAAGCACAGCACCGCGACGAACCGCGAGCGTGCCGGGGAAGTCGGCCGCGGGCCAGCGGGGGTCGCCCGAGACGACCCGGTTGAGCAGCGAGCGGGCCGTGTCCCAGCGCGCGTGCCAGACGAGTGGTGCGAAGTAGTTCTGGGGGCGCACCAGCTCGGCGTCCTGTAGCAGGGCTGCGATCCGCAGCAGCGACTCCGGCTCGTAGCGGACGTCGTCGTCGGCGATCACGACTCGATCGTGGCTCGCCTGCCGCAGTCCGGTCAGAACGCCGTTCACCTTGCCCATCGCAAAGGCGAGATCCGGATCTGGCGCCAGGTGCCGGGCGACGCGGTTCAACGCATCGTGATGGACCTCGAAAAGAGGCCGGGGTGAGCCGTCGACGACGAGGATCTCGAGATCGGCGATTCGGTCGGCAAGCCCCTGCAGGTAAGAGGCCAGCTCGCTGAGCGGGCCGGGCTCGGACCAGCGCAGCGGCAGAACGTAGGAGATGGCCGGGGTCAAACCCGACCGGGACCGAGCGGGTCCCGCAGCGAGGACCGCCCCTCCCCCCACGCCGCCAGCAGGTACTCGGCGAAACGGCGATCGAGCAACAGCAACGCCTTGGCGCCGAAGACGATGTCGGCGGCGAGGCCCGGCTCCTCGCGGGCGAGCCCCTCCGCGAGGTCGTAGGCGGCGATGTTCTCGTGCACCGCGTCGGCCTCGACGTGCTCGTCATAGAAGGCGATCGCGTCCTGGCCGAGCCCAAGTCGGCGCAGCCCGTCCCCGTAGCGCCGGTTCGGTCGCGAGGAGGTCATCTCGAACATCGCCAGGTGCCCGACGATCGCCCCCCGCAGGTCGCGCCGCAGTCCGCAGGCGGACATCAGGTTCACGGTTGCCAGCGTCACGCCGGGGAGCCGATCCAGGTAGGCGTCCTCGCGATCATCGAGGTCCAGTGCCCGCAGCGTCCTGGCGAAAAGCGCCGAGTGCATTCGCGGGGCGCTGCCGCCCCCGTACTCGTCGGACTGGATCTCGATCAAGGCCACCTTCGCGGCGCCGCGCAGGCGCGGGATCGCCCAGCTGTGCGGATCGGCCTCCTTGAGCTGGTAGGCGGAACGGTGGACGGCGAACTCGCGAAACTGATCCAGGGTTCCTCGCCTGGCGAGATGGTCGGCCAGCGAGGGCCCGTCGTCGGCCGCCTCGAGCTCGAAGAGGAACTGGCCGATCCGGTCCGGAGGGACGTCCTCGACGATGATTCGGTCGCGCAAGGCGCCGAGGAAGGCCGCCTCCAGCGTCCGGCGAAGCCCCAGCAGCGCCGGACTCCATTCCCAGCCGTCGTCCACGCCGGCGAAGGACCGGTAGTGAAGTCCGTAGCAGAGGTAGAGAGCGAGATGGAGGTCATCGCCGCCGAGGGCGTCCTCAGTCGCCGGCTCGCGGAGCATCTCGATCAGCGACGGGTCGTCGTCAAGCCCTCTGGCGTCGCCGGCCAGCAGCCCGATCACCAACTCGCTGACCGGGCCTCTCGGAACAGGCAACCGGGCTCCGATCCGATTGGCCTCGATTGCAAGCGCCCCCATGCCACAGAAGTGCCCCTCCGAGGCGGGGTCAAACCAGGCGGTCCGGGGCAACCGGATCGGCGAAACCGCTAGGAGGCGAGGACGATCAACAGGAAGGTGCCGTAGAGGCCGGCCCAGGCGGTGATCGCGGCGGCCCCGTAGCGCTGGCGCTTGTGGAGGGCCCAGTAGGCCACCGCGCCGCCCAGCAGTCCGAGCACGATCGAGGCGGCGGCGAACTTGTCGAGCTCCCAGCTCGTGAACAGCAGGCCGACCGCGATCGGGATCGTCGACTGGAAGACCATCGCGCCGGTGATGTTGCCGAGTGCGAGGGCGTCCTTTCCCTCGCGGACCCAGAAGAAGCTGTTCGCCTTCTCGGGCAGCTCGGTGGCCAGCGGGGCGAGGATCAGCGACAGGACCAGCGCCTCCACCCCGAGGTCCTCGGCGACGTGCAGCAGCTCCTCGACGAACAGGTGCGCGCCGCCGACCATCGCAGCGAGCCCGACGATCAGCTGGACGACGATCAGCGGCGTCGGCGGATCGTCGCGATTGCGGGGATCGAGGACCAGCGGCTTCAGCGACTCCTCCGATTGGGTCTCGCCGCCGCGCCGCAGGGTGGCCCGGACGTAGAAGCCGTAGGCGATCATGAAGATGACCGCAGCGGCGATCCGCGCCCCCAGCGGCATCCCCCAGCCGACGGCCAGCGCGAGGGCGAAGAAGACCATGAAGAAGGTCAGGTCGCGCTCGAGGGTCTCGGCGTGCGCCTTCAGCCGCCGGCCCTGGTCGCGCTTGTTGCGGTAGGCGAGGGCCGAGAAGCCGACGATCGCCATCGCGATCGTCGCCAGCAGGAAGGGGGCGCCGACGATCGCGCCGATCGCCACGTCCTCGGAGCCCTCGGCGCCGCCGATCACAGCGACGATCGGGATCAGCGTCTCCGGCATCGCCGTGCCGACCGCAGCCAGCAGGCTGCCGACCGCGCCCACCCCCATCGCCAGCCGGTGGCCGGTCCACTCGACCGCGTTGGTGAACAGCAGCGCCCCGGCGAGAATCACCGCGAAGCTGACGACGAGAAGGGCGACTTCCATCGGGCGAGGCTACGGCAGACCGGCCCGGGGGCCCACGCTCAGGCGACGAAGAAGGTGATCGCAAGGATCAGGTAGAGCGCCAGCAGCTGCACACCCTCGAACCAGGTCGACTCACCGTCCTGGGTCACGTAGTTGGCGATCAGCAGCGCCAGCAGCACCGCGCCGAGCTCGAAGCCGTTGAAGACCAGCGCCATCGGCCCGACGCCGATGAAGAACGAGGCGATGACGAGCACCGGGGCGACGAAGAGGGCGATCTGAGCGCTGGAGCCGATCGCGATGTTCACCGCCAGGTCCATCTTGTCCTTGATCGCGACAAGCACCGCGACCCAGTGCTCGGCGGCGTTGCCGACCACTGCGACGACGATCACGCCGACGAAGAACTCCGACAGCCCGATCGACTCCGAGGCCTCGCTGATCGAGCCGACCAGCACCTCCGACATCAGCCCGACCAGCACCCCGGCGATCGCCAGCGCGATCACCGACCTGCGCACCGACCAGCCCCAGGTGTCCTCCTCGGCCTCATAGGGCGGGTTGAAGAGCGCCCGGTGGGTCTTCAGCGAGAAGAGCAGCCCGGCCGCGTAGGAGAGGATGAGGACGATCGCCACCGCCAGCGAGAGGTTCTCGACCTCGGAGCCGTAGTTGACGATCTCGGCGCCGGGGCTCGGCAGGCCCTTGCCCTCGACCAGCTCGAAGATCGCCGGCATCATCATCGCCGTCGCCGCCAGCAGCAGCATCGTCGACTGGACGCTGGCCGCGGTGGCGTTGAAGGTCTGCTTGTCGCGTCCCAGGCCGCCGGCCAGCATCGCCGCTCCCAGCACCAGCAGGACGTTGCCGAGGATCGAGCCGATGATCGAGGCCTTGACGACCTCCTGCAGGCCCTCGTTGAGCGCGAACAGGGCGATGATCAGCTCCGGGGCGTTGCCGAAGGTGACGTTGAGGAAGCCGCCGATGCCCGGGCCCGACCTCGCCGCCAGCTCCTCGGTGGCACGCCCCATCAGCGCCGCGGTGGGGATGATCCCCAGCGCCGCCGCGGCGAAGATGACCGTCGCCGAGGCGTGGGTCAGCTCCAGCAGCACCGCGACCGGGATCAGCGGCACCAGCAGATAGGGCCAGCCGTCGGGGCTGAGGAAGAAGCGCCCGTTGATTCGCGGCCCGCCCGCCCCGTGCTCGCTCGTCTCCGCCTCCGTCATCGAGGCGGCAAGCCTATGTACCCGGCGCCGTTAGCAGCGCCGCGGGAACGACCGCGGATCGGAAACCGCCTTGCCGCGCGCAGCGTCGCCGCTCTCGTCGCGGAGCAGGAAGAAGCTGCGGGTGCGGAAGTTGGTCTCCTCGCCGTCGGGGCAGGTCCGCCTGGCGACAGCGTCGATCTTGCCGGGGCCGAAGCGCACCGCGGTGTCGCAGGCGACGGTCCTGAAGCGGCCGCCGACCAGCTGCTCGAGGCAGGTGCGCAGCCGCTGCTTGGCGACGTCGCCGCCGCAGTTGAGGTTGCCCTTGGCGCTCAACAGCCTGCTGCGCTGGGTCACGGCGAAGGACTTGCCGTTGCAGCTCGCGGCCGAGGCGCCGGCCTGCGGCTGCGATCTCGCCGGGTCGCTGGCCACGGTGGCGCCGAGCGCTACAAGCGCCAGGGCGCTGAGAAGCATGATCAGGGGCAGTCGCAACGACCTTCGTTCCAGAGTCATTGCGCGGATCCTACATTTCTGCTGGAGGCATTGCTCCAGTTACTGGAGGCATTGCTCCAGTTCGGCCTCGGTCTGTGCCTGCTCGAGGCACTCCAGCGAGTCGGGAACAGGGGCCGCGGAGCCGCCGTCCGCGCTGCCGCCGCCCCCTCCGCCGCCGGCGCCGCCGCTGCCGCTTTCCCCGCCAAGACCACCCAGTCCGCCGAGTCCGCCGAGGGCCCCAAGGTCGACGCCGAGCTGGTTGAGCAGCTCCGACAGCGGCTGGGTCTCGCTGGGCGGCTCGATCTCGAAGTCGCCGTTGACATCGCCGAGGGTCAAGTTGACAGTGAAGGTCGCCGCGCCGCCACCTCCGGTCGGGTCCTGGAGCTCGAGGACCAGGTCGAAGCGGCGCAGGATGTCGTCCTCGGTGCCCGAGTAGACGTCGAAGCTCGCCGACTCGACCAGCGCCTGAAGCTGGTCGAGCTCCTCGGCGGTGGGCAGCCCGGAGGCTGCGCCGAGGCCGCCCAGCGCGCTGGCCCGATCCAGCAGCGGTCGCAGTCCCTCGACCAGCTGGCGAACGTCGACGGCCCCGGAGACGTGCACGGTCTCGGTGCCCTCGACGTCCTCGGTGCCCTCGTTGCGGACGTCGATCAGGGAGTCGCGCAGGGCCGGCAGGCCGGTGGTGTCGGACTGCTGCTCGCCCTGCTCCTGGGCGGTCGAGTAGGCGGTGCTGATGAGCCCGAAGGTCGCTGCGTCGACCGCGTAATCCTGGCCGTCGTAGTTGATGAAGGCCGCATCTCCGGTCGAGGCCGCGCCGCCCTCGAAGTCGATCGTGTCGCCGCCGCCTCCGCCCTGCGCGGTCACGGTCAGGTCAAAGCTCGGAAATCCCTCTCCCTTGGCGTCGATCGGCCCGCTGAGCGTGGCGTCCAGCTGGCCGTCGGACTCACCCTCGATCGAGATCTCGAGGCTGGCGTCGAGGTCGGCGCTCTCGACCTTGACCTCGTTGGAGGAGAAGGTGCGGTCGAGGATCTCCTTGGGGTCTTCGTCGGCGGCGCCGCCGTCGTCGCCGCCGCAGGCGGTGAACGCGACCGTCAACGCCAGCACGGCAAAGAGCATCAAGAGCACGCGAAGCCGACTCATGGGCGGGAAACCGTAGCGAAGCCAGGGTCGCGGCGTGTCACGTAGGCTCAGTCCGTGCAGCCGCCCCGGACGATCCTCTACACCGGCAAGGGCGGTGTCGGCAAGACCAGCGTCGCAGCCGCGACGGCGAGGCGTTGCGCCGCCGCCGGGCTGCGCACGGTCGTCCTCTCGACCGATCCCGCCCACAGCCTCTCGGACTCGCTGGAGGTCGAGCTCGGTCCACGGCCGACGCCCGCCGGCGACCTGCTCTGGGGCCAGGAGGTGCGCGCGCAGCTGGAGATGGAATCGCACTGGGCAGCGGTGCAGGAATGGCTGACTGCGCTGCTGGCCGACCGCGGCATCGAGCAGATCCGCGCCGAGGAGCTGACCGTGCCTCCCGGGATGGACGAGCTGTTCAGCCTGCTGCAGATAAAGCATCACCACGAGGGCGCGGGGTTCGACGTCGTGATCGTCGACTGCGCCCCGACCGGCGAGACGTTGCGCCTGCTCGGCTTCCCCGACATCGCTCGCTGGTGGCTGGAGAAGGTCTTTCCCTGGGAGCGTCGCCTGGTCGGCGCCGCCCGGCCCCTGGCCCGCACCTTCGACGTCCCCCTTCCCGGTCCCGAGGTCTTCGACGAGGTGCAGCGCCTGGTCCGCAACCTGATCGCAATGAACGGGATCCTCCGCGACCGCCGATCCTGCACGATCCGCCTGGTCCTGAACCCGGACCGGATGGTGATCAAGGAGGCCCAGCGGACCTTCACCTACCTCAACCTCTACGGCTACCTCACCGACGCCGTGATCGTCAACCGGATCTTCCCCGGCGACGTCGAGGGCGGCTACTTCGGGCCCTGGCGAGATCGCCAGCGGCAGCACCTGCGCACGGTGCACGAGGGGTTCTCGCCTGTGCCGGTGCTGGAGGCGCGCTACTTCGAGGCGGAGGTGGTCGGCCCCGAGATGCTGGATCGCCTCGCCGAGGAGATCTTCGGCGCCGGCCTCGTCCCCCAGGATGTGTTGCACGCCGAGCTGGCCCAGGAGCTGTGGATGGATGACGGCAACGCCGTCCTCAGCCTGCCGATCCCGTTCGCGGCCAAGGCCGAGATCGATCTCAAGAAGGTCGGCGACGAGCTGATCGTCACGGTCGGAGGCGAGAAGCGGACTATCATCCTGCCCTCGGCGCTGGCAGAGCAACGGCCCGCCGGCGCCAGCTTCGAGAACGGCACGCTAAGGGTCACCTTCGAGGATGTCCGAACCGCACGAGCACAACCCGAGCGGGTTTGAGCAACCGCCCGGAGCCACGGGCGGCGGGCAGCGATCAGGCGGCGCCAACCGCTTCTGGGAGCAGTACAGCTCCGCTCGCGGCGGACGGTCGGAGGCTCGCAACGGCGAGCCCGGCGGCGCCCGGGCTGCCGACCCCAGCTCCTCCTCCCCCGCCGCGGAGCACGAGTGCCTCGACTGGTGCCCGATCTGCCGCGGGGCCGAGGTCGTGCGCGGGACGAGTCCGCCCGAGCTGCGCGGCCAACTGCAGACCGTGCAGCGCGACGCATTGGTGCTGATGAGAGCCCTGATCGACGCCTACCTGGTTCGCCTCGGCGCCCACGAGGCGCACGCCGCCCACCGGGTCGAGGAGATCCGGATCGACTAGCCGCGTCTGACGTACCCTCAGGCCATGGCCGGCATCAGCTGTCCCAGCTGTTCCACCGAGAACCCCGAGCGTGCCCGCTTCTGCATGTCCTGCGGCGCCGTGCTCGCAGCGAAGTGCACGAGCTGTAACGCCGAGATGCCGCCGGGGGCGCGCTTTTGCGTCGAGTGCGGGGCCTCGGCCGCGACCGGCGGCATGACCGCAGGCGTTCCGACCGCGGTCATCGCCGCGCCTCCCGGGCCGGCCGAGCCCGAGCCGGTTGCCGCGCCCGAGCCCCCGCCCGAGGAGCGGCGGCAGGTGTCGGTGCTGTTCGCCGACCTCTCCGGCTACACGGCCGTCGCCGAGCGAATGGACCCCGAGGCCGTCAAGTCGATGCTCGATAGCACCCTGCGCCAGCTCGGCGAGGAGGTGACCCGCGTCGGGGGCCGCGTCGACAAGTACATCGGCGACAACGTGATGGCGGTGTTCGGGGCACCGGTGGCGCACGAGGACGATCCCGAGCGGGCGGTCCGAGCCGGCCTCGCGATGCAGGCGCTGATGGACGAGCTCAACGAGGGCCTTCAGGACGACGTCAGCTTCCTGCTCCGGGTCGGGATCAACAGCGGCGAGGTCCTGGCCGGGCGGATGGGCGACGGCTACACGGTGATCGGCGACACGGTCAACGTCGCCGCGCGCCTTCAGGCGGCGGCCCGGCCGGGCACCGTAACCGTGGGCGAGTCGACCTATCGCGCCACCCGTGAGGCGGTCGATCACGAGCGCCTCGAACCGCTGACCCTGAAGGGGAAGTCGGAGCCCGTCCCCGCCTGGGAAGCGACGGCCCTGAAGGCGGATCGACCCGCCCACCGGTCGGCGCTCCGAACCGCGGCACCGCTGATCGGCCGCGACGAGGAGCAGACGCTGCTGATCTCCCTCGCGGAACGGATCGAGCGCGAAAGCAGGCCGCACCTGGTCACCGTGATCGGCCAGGCCGGGGTCGGGAAATCTCGCTTGCTGCGGGAACTCACCTCGCGGATCGCCGAGCTCGACCCGGCGCCGGCACTGCGGATCGGGGAATGCCCTCCCTACGGCACCGGGATCTCCTACTGGGCGATGGCGGAGATGCTGCGGACCGAGTTCGGGATCGCCGCCGACGAGCCCACCGAATCGGCCTGGGGGAAGCTGGCCGGCGGAGTCAGCGCTCTGTTGGCCGAGTCCGAGGTCGAGGCCGAGTCGGCGGAGCGAAATGCCGCCGTGATCGGCCTGATGATCGGGGTCGAGCCGCCCGATCCGGTGGCGGTGCCCGACGGCGAGGACCCGCAGCGAATGCGCGAGACCCTGTTCTCGGCGATTCGCTCCTTGGTCGAGGCGATGACCAGCCGCCGGCCCCTGATCCTCGCCTTCGAGGACATCCACTGGGCCGACGAGGGAATGCTGGACCTGATCGAGCACCTGGCGCGCTGGGTGCGGGGGCCGCTGCTGCTGGTCTGCCTGGCGCGCGACGAGCTGCTTGACCGCCGCGCCGACTGGGGCGGCGGGCGCCGCAACGCCACCTCGATCTCGCTGGAGCCGCTGTCCGGCGACGAGACCAAGGACCTGGTCCGAGAGCTCTACGGGGGCAACGGCCACGACGGTGAGCTGGTCGCCCGCGTCGCCCAGCGCGCCGACGGCAACCCGCTGTTCGCCGAGGAGATCGTCAATCGCCTGCACGAGGAGGGGGCCGACACCGACGTGCTGCCGGACACGGTCCACTCGGTGCTGGCAGCTCGTCTCGATTCGCTGCCCGCCTTCCAGCGGCGCCTGCTCCAGCACGCCTCGGTGGTCGGGCAAAACTTCTGGGAAGGGGCGCTGCTGCGGGCCTCGGGGGCCTCGGCACCCGACGTCGAATCGGCGCTTGACTCGCTGCAGGAGAAGGAACTGGTGATCGGCGGGGTCGCCAGCCGCCTGGCCGGCGAGCGCGAGTACGCCTTCAAGCACGCCCTGATCCGCGACGTCGCCTACGGCATGCTGCCGAAGGCGAGCCGCAGCCGCCAGCACTTCGAGGTCGGCGGCTTCATCGAGGAACGGGCCGGCGAGGGAGCCGAGGCGCTCGTCGCCGAGCACTACGGACGCGCCGCGGCGCTGGGTGCCGAGGCCGGGATCGAGCCCGACCAGCTGCACCAGATGAGCGAGCGGGCGCTGCGATTCCTCGAGGCCGCCGGCGACGCCGCCGCGTCCCTGTACTCGAACCAGGAGGCACTCGGGCATTACCGGTCCGCGCACCGCCTCGACGAGGTGCTGGACGACGACTCCAGGGCGCGGATCGGCGAGAAGGTCGGCGACGCGGCGCTGCGCCTCGGCCGCGTCGACGAGGCGGTCGCGGTCTGGGAGCAGTGCCTCGACCACCACCGTCGCGAGGAGAACCTGGCCAGGGTCGGCGACCTGCACCGCAAGATCGGCGCCGCGCATTGGGACAAGGGCGAGCGCGAAGCCTCGATCGACCACTACCAGAAGGGCATCGACCTTCTCAAGGACGGCCCTCCGTGCATCGAGCTGGTGCGTCTTTACGAGGAGGCGGCCTCGCTCTACATGCACACCGGCGACAACATGCTGGCGATCTACGCCTCCGAGAAGGCGCTGCGGCTGGCGGAACGGCTCGGCGAGGCGGCAGCGGCGAGCCGCGCGCACGGCATCTTCGGGCGGGTGTTCGGCCGCATCGGCGACTTCGAGAAGGCGCGCGAGAACCTCGAGCGCTCAGTGGAGCTGGCGCGCGAGTCCGACAAGGCGGAAGCGGTGCGGGCGCTGCTGACGCTGGGCTATCACTTCGAAGCCTCGGAGGCCGACTACACCCATGCATCGGAGGCCTACGAGGAAGCGCTTGGGATCGCGGTCGAGGTCGGCGACGTCCCGTCGCAGGTCGAGGTCCACGCGGCGCTGGCGGAGCTGGCCGTCTACCGCTGCGACTGGGAGGTGGTCGAGCGAGAGACCGAGGCCAGCGCCGGGCTGGCCGAACGCGAGGGCCTGCTCGGCAAGCTCTGCTTCCCCTACGTGATGCGGGGCGCGCTGCGCTGGCGCGACGGCGACTGGGAGCGCGCCGAGCACAACTGCCGCCGCGCCCACGAGATCGCCGAGCAGGTCGGGCGCTCCGAGGTCGCGTTTTCGGCCCTGTACTGGCTGGCGGCCATCCATCGCGACCAGGGCAAGTTCGCCGACGCCGAGATGATCCTGGCGCAGGCGCTCGACATCTGCGAACGGGCCGGGCTCGTGGCCCAGTCCCTGGAGGCGCTCTCCGAGCGGGCGATCTGCCTGGCGCTGGGTGGCCGCATGGATCAGGCTCGCGAGGCCGCCGAGAGCGCCTCGCATCTGGTCGAGCGGCTCCACTACCCGGTCGGGCTGGCGGCGGCGCGCGAGGCGGAGGGCGCCACGATCGCCGATCCCGAGCAAGGGGAGGCGGCGCTGGCCGAGGCGCGCGACGCCTGGACGGAGCTGGAGCTGCCCCTCGACGCCGCGCGGGCGGAGATGCTGCGCGCCCATCGCCTCGCCGAGCTGGACCCGGTGACCGCCCGCGAGGCTGCCGACGCGGCGGCCGCGCGCTACGAGGCGCTCGGCATCCCGCACGAGGCCGAGCGGGCACGCGCGATGGCCGCCGGCTGACACCCCCGGCTACGGTTGCGCCGATGCCCTCGCTGAGCCGGCCCGACGGGGCCGAGATCCACTACGAGATCGTCGGCGAAGGGCCGCTGGTCGCTCTCGCCACCTACTGGTCGTGGAGCCCTGGCGTCTACGACGAGCTACTCGCCGATCTCGCCCACGACCACCGGGTGATGACGTATCACCTGCGTGGTACGGGAGATTCGAGCCGTCGCGGCCCCTATGACATCGAAACCGACATCGGCGACCTCGAGGGGCTGATCGCAGCGGCCGGCGGTCCGGCCGTCACCATCTCCCTCGCCGACTCGAACCACCGCGCGGTAAAGCTCGCGGCCCGACGGCCCGACTTGGCCAGCGAGGTTGCCTGCATCGGACCTCCCCTGCCCCAGGCCGAGTGGGGCACGAGCGATGCGCTGTTGAGCTCGGAGTCGGTGATCGGCGCTTTTCGGGAGATGCTCTCCCGCGACTACCGCGGGGCGATCCGATCGCTGACGAGCACGACCAACCCGCAGCTGGATCAAGCCGCCGTGCAGCAGCGCGTCAACAAGCTCGTCGAGTTCTCGCCCCAGGAGCCGGCCCTGGATCGTATCCGCGCCTGGACCGACGATGACGCCCTCGCAGAGGCGAGGGCGATCGGCGAACGGCTCTCGGTGATCAGCTCCCAGCAGGGGACGGCAAACCCCTGGTTTCCGGCGCCGGCGGAGCTCGAGCGGCTGACCAGCGAGGCTCTGCCCGCGGCGCGAATCGTCCAAGTCGAAGACGGCCCGATCAGCCGCCCGGCCGAGAATGCCGCCGCGATCCGGGAGATCAGCGCCCGAACCTAGAATCCGGTTGTGGCCGACACCGGCAAGACCTGGATCCTGACCGGCTCGCTGGAGAACTTCCGCATCAACGTCGAGCGCGGCTTCAACGTGATCGGCTTCAAGGAGCGGCGCCGCCGCCAGGCCGAGCAGATGCGCCCCGGCGACGAGATCGTCTTCTACGTCACCGGCGTGCAGGAATTCGGCGGCATTGTCCGCGCCAGCTCGGAGATGTACGAGGACCGGACCCCGATCTGGCCGGCGATGAAGAAGGGAAAGACATCACGTGCGGCGCCTTCGGCGCCTGACCAGCCAGAGCCGGCGCTAGCACCGCGCCGGCAAGTAATAACCGAGGCGTACCCCTGGCGAGTCGATGCCCATCCGATGCTGATCCTCGAGGAGGAGGACTTCGTCCCGGCGGTCGAGCTGGCCGGCGAGCTCGAGCACGTCGCAAAATGGCCGGCCGAGCACTGGCAGCTCGCCTTCCAGGGTCAGCTGCGAATCGTCGGCGAGGCCGACGCGCGCCTGCTGCGCGAACGCCTCGCCGCCGCGGCACGGGCGCCCGCGTCACGGTGATCCACGAGCGCCACTTCAGCCGCGCCGAGGCCAACGCGGCGCTGGAGACGCTGCGGCCGCTGCTGCAGCGGCTGCGCGACGCCAAGGATCTGCTCACCGACGCGGAGGCCCACGAGGCGCTCTCGGATGCGGCGCCCGGCAACGGCGGCGGCGAGGCGGGCGTCCAGGTCGGCGAGTCGTTCCTCGAGGTACGGCGGCTGCTCTCAGCCCTACAGGAGTCCGGGATCGTGATCCGCGACCTCGACCGGGGCCTGATCGACTTCCCGGCCCTGCTCGACGGCCGCGAGATCTACCTCTGCTGGGAGCTGGGCGAGGACGAGGTCGATCACTGGCACGAGCTGGAGGCCGGCTACGGTGGACGGCAGCCGCTCGACTGAGAATAAATTTCGCGCTTCGCTCGGCGCCCACCCCAATCAGAGACGCTTGGGCGCCTCGCTCCGCGCTCAAAGACGCCACGCCGAGGAGCTGGCAGTCGCCGGCGGCTCGATCTCGCTCGCCAGCCTGCTTCTGCCCTGGTATCGGATCCCGGAGGCCAACCGCTTCGAGAAGAGCGGCCTCGGAAGCTTCGACTTCGGCGAGGCGGCGCTGGTGCTGACCGTGGTCTCGGCGTTGGTCCTGGTGATCGGCGCCTGGCGCGGACACCGGCCGCCGCTGCCGATGCACGAGGGGACCCTGGTGGCGGTGGCAGGCGCGTGGTCGGCGCTGCTGGTCGCCTACCTGATGATCGACCGACCGCAGGAGACGATCTTCGACTTCCCGACCGACTACGGGTTGCGATACGGAATCTTCGTCGCCCTCGCCGGGGCGCTGATTCTCGCCGTCGCCGGCGTGCGGGTGCGCCGGCTGGAGCTCACTCGGGAGGCGGCGGCGGCTCCTGGCCCCACTTCTTCATCCCCGCCTCGATCTCCGCGATGACGCTCCGCACAACCTCGACGCGGGCGTAGCGCTTGGAGTCGGCCGGGACCAGGTGCCACGGGGCCTCGGGCTGGTCGGTGCGAGCGACCATGTCCTCGACCGCTTCCTCGTAGGCCTGCCGCTTGTCGCGATTGCGCCAGTCCTCGTCGGTCAGTTTCCAGGCCTTCAGCGGGTCCTGGGAGCGGCGCTCGAAGCGTCTCGCCTGCTCCTCCTCGGAGATGTGGAGCCAGAACTTGATCAGGATCGTCCCCTCGTCGGCGAGGCTGCGCTCGAAGCTGTTGATCTCATCGTAGGCGCGCAGCCACTGCTCGCGGGCCGCGAATTCCTCGACCCGCTCGACCAGCACGCGCCCGTACCAAGAGCGGTCGAAGACGGCCATCCCTCCCCAGCCCGGCAGCTTGGGCCAGAAGCGCCAGAGGAAGTGGTGGCGCTTCTCGTCGGATGTCGGAGCCGCGAACTGAACCACGCGCACGTGGCGAGGGTCCATCTGCCCGACCAGCCGTTTGATGCAGCCTCCCTTGCCGGAGGCGTCCCAGCCCTCGAAGACGACGCAGACCGGCGGGCCGAGCTCGCCGTCGCCGATCAGTCCCCCGAGGGTCAGGCGCAGCTGGGTCAGGCGCTTCCAGGCCTCCTCCAGCGCCGCCTTCTCCTGCTGGCGGTCGAGCCGCAGGCTGAGGTCGAGCTGATCGAGCCTGCCGCTCATGGCAAAAACTCGCGCTTCGCGCTCATGGCACCCCCGGCAGCCGCTCGCCCTCGGCCGCCGGCGGATCGTCCTCGGTCGCGTTTCGCACCAGCGGGAAGACCAGCGTCGCGCAGAAGATCATCAGGATCCCAATCGCAACCATCCATCGCGAGCGGGCCAGGTGCCCGAAGATGCCGATCAGGAAGCCGACGGCCATCAGGGTCGCGTAGGGGCCGAGACTGCGCGGCAGCAGCTCGGCGACCGGCACCATAAGGGCAAGCATCGGCGCATTATCGTTGGCCGGCCGCCGATCCCACGCAACTATCATCGAACGCCGACGATGAGCCAATCACCGACCCCCGAGTCCGTCGCCGACGTCAGGCAGGCGCTGGCCGAGGTCGAATACCTCGCTGACGAGCCGGCGGCGCTGGTCTCCTTCCTAGCCCAGCGACTCGGCAAGCCGGTCCTGGTCGAGGGGCCGGCGGGGGTCGGCAAGACCGAGCTCGCCAAGGCGCTCTCGCGGGCCAGCGGACGGATGCTGATTCGGCTCCAGTGCTACGAGGGCCTCGATGAGGCCAAGGCGCTCTACGAGTGGAACTACCGCAAGCAGTTGCTGCGGATCCAGGCCGGCGCGCCCGGTGGCGAGTCCGGCTGGGATTCGGTTCAGGACGACATATTCAGCGAGGAGTTCCTGCTCGAGAGGCCGCTGATGAAGGCGATCGCCAGCCCCGAGCCGGTGGTGTTGCTGATCGACGAGATCGACAAGACCGACCAGGAGTTCGAGGCGATGCTGCTGGAGCTGCTGTCGGACTTCCAGATCTCGATTCCCGAGCTGGGCCAGATCTCGGCGACGTCGATGCCGATCGTCGTCCTCACCTCCAACAACTCGCGCGAGCTCACCGAGGCGCTGAAGCGGCGCTGCCTCTACCTCTGGCTCGACTATCCCGACGTCGAGCGCGAGATGGAGATCGTGCGGCTGCACGCGCCCGAGCTCGACCAGGCGCTGGCCCGCCGGCTGGTCGAGATCATCCACCAGGTTCGCCAGCTGGACCTCAAGAAGCCACCGTCGATCGCCGAGTCGATCGACTGGGCCCGGACGCTGCTGCTGATGGGTGCCGACGACATCGACCAGGAGACCTTCCAGCAGTCGATCTCGATCATCGTCAAGCACCGCACCGACATCGATGTCGTCTCCGAGCGGGTCGGGGTGAGGCTTGCCGACTCCCTACGGGCAGAAGGCTGAGGCCGGCCCTCCGGGGCTGGCGGCGAAGCTGCTCGCCTTCTGCGAGGAGCTGCGCGGCGAGGGCGTCGCGGTCGGTACCTCGGAGATCCTCGACGCCTTCGCGGCCCTCGACCAGGTCCCCTGGACCACGCAGGAGGACTTCCGCGAGGCGCTTGCCGCCACCATCGCCAAGTCCCAGGAGGACCGGCGGTTGTTCGAGCTGCTGTTCGAGCGTTACTTCTTCCGCGCCGCGGAGGCCGAGGCCGTCGAAGCGGGCCTGAAGGAATCCGAGCGTCGCTATGAGGGCGGCGATCGGCTCGACCTCGAGGATCTGATGGAGTCGGTGCGGGAGGCGATCGTGGCCGGCAACGACGGCGAGATGCGAGACCTGGCCCGGCTCGCAATCGCCGCCTTCGGGCGGCGGGGCGAGGGCTCGGGAGTGGTCGGCGTCGACGTGCAGAGGATCCGCCGCACCCTCGGACTCTCGGCCGGGACCCAGCCGCCGGCAGAGGACGGCGCCGAGCTGCCGCCGATCGACCGCGAGCAGCTGAACCGCTTCGAGCGTCACCTGCGACGCGAGCTGGAGCGCGGGCTGATCGAGCGAACCGAGAGCCTGCCACCCTCGCGTCCTCTCGCCGAGCTCGACCGGGCTCTGCCGACCAGCCCCTCGCAGGACCTTGCCGCCGTCCACCGGGCCGTGGCGCAGATGAAGCGGCGGCTGGCGACGCTCGGCCACGAGCAGCGCGGGCGGCGGCGAGGGCGGATCGTCGACGTGCGGCGCACGATGCGGGCCTCGCTGGAGACGGGAGGCGTGCCGCTGCGGTTGCGCTACCGGCCCAAGCGCCCCCGCCGCCCCGAGATCTACGTCCTCTGCGACGTCTCGACCTCGGTCACCTCGGCCAGCGTCTTCTTCCTCAGCGTCCTGCACGCGCTGCACGACTCGTTTCGCAAGCTGCGCAGCTTCGTATTCATCGAGCGGATATCCGAGGTGACCGAGATCTTCGAGCACGAGCGCGATTTCCGCTCGATCTCGGGCCGGATATCGAGCGAGGGTGGCGTCGCCGACGTCTCCGGCTACACCGACTACGGCCGCGTCTGGCTCGAGTTCCTGGCCGAGATCGCCGACGAGCTCGATCCACGCTCGACCGTGATCGTGCTCGGCGACGCGCGCACCAACGGCCGCGAGCCCCATGCCGAGGTGTTCGCCGAGGTCTCCGAGCGGGCCGGGCGGCTGTTCTGGTTGAACCCGGAGCCGCGCCTTTACTGGAACTACGGCGACTCGGTGATGGCCGCGTATGAGCGCCATTGCGACGGCGCCTTCGAGTGCTGGACAACCCGCCACCTGGAGAACTTCGTCAACGTCGTCGCCGGCGGCGTCACTTCAGCGAACTGAAGAGGAGGCTTCGATGTCACAGGGAGACCTGGTCTATTTCTGGCTCTCGCTCGCCGACGCGGAGAAGGCGAAGAGCTTCTACGGCGAGCTGCTCGGCTGGCGCTTCTCCCCCGGCAACGCGCCGGAGGGATGGAACGTCGAGGGGATGAGCCCACCCGGCGGGCTGCACGGCGGCAACCAGGAGCCGAAGGCGAACCTCTGCTTCGAGGTCGACGAGCTCGAGGCGGCGATGGAGAAGGTCCGCTCGCTCGCTGGCGAGGCCGAGGAGCCGCAGCCGACCGAGGGCGGCAGGTTCTCGATCTGCCGCGACGACCAGGGCTACGAGTTCTGCATCTGGGCCGCCGGCCAGGCACCGTGACGGCGATCGACCCCGAGC
This sequence comes from uncultured Actinomycetes bacterium, assembly GCA_963793785.1. GTDB lineage: Bacteria > Actinomycetota > Thermoleophilia > Solirubrobacterales > 70-9 > CAWCBH01. Next base: position 372,168 of record CAWCBH010000003.1, on the reverse strand, counting down.
AGTTCTTCGGCGTCGACATTCGCGTCGGCCGCGTCGCCGCGGTGGAGGACTTTCCGGAAGCCCGGACGCCGGCCTGGAAGCTGCGAATCGACTTCGGGCCCGAGCTGGGCGAACGGCTCTCAAGCGCCCAGATCACCCACTACGCCCGCGAAGACCTGCAAGGCCGGCTGGTGGTCGGGGTCGTCAACTTGCCGCCGCGCCAGATCGGCCCGGTGCGATCCGAGGTGCTGGTGCTGGGGGCGCTGGACCCCGAGAAGGGCGTCGTCCTGCTGCGGCCCGACGAGGACGCCGAAGTCGGCTCACGCATCGCTTAGCACCCGTCCTTGGGGGACGCTGTTGCCGGCGGGTGGCACCGATTTGGGGGACCGCGCCGAGGAGCCACTGCACCGCAGGTGTGGTGGCACCAAATCGGTGACAGGACCCGCCGGCCCCAGCCCTAGCGCGCCGCCCAGGCGTCGGGGGAGCCGGCGAGGTGCTCGACCACCGGCGGCATCTGGCCGCTGACGATGTCGGCCAGGGTGACTTGCTCCAGGACCGCCCGCAGGTTGGCCCGGACCGCGATCCAGACCTCCTGCAGGTGCTCGGCGTTCCCGCGATAGACGATCGACTCCGGCGGAGCGGACTGGACGTGGGCGATCGGGCCCTCGACGGCGCGGACGATGTCGGCGACGGTGACGTCGTCGGCCGGGCGAGCGAGCCAGTAACCGCCCTTGGCGCCGCGCCGGGCCCGGACGATGCCGGCGTGCTTGAGCTCCAAGAGGATGTGCTCGAGGAACTGCAACGGGATGTCCTGGGCGTCGGCGAGGCGCTCGCCCTTGATCGGGCCCTCCTCGGCGGCCGCCAGCTCGGCGGCGGCGCGAACGGCGTAGTCGGCCTTGGCTGAGACGCGCATGGCGGGAGTTAATCAGGCAGGGAGCGCGCTGCCGGGAGCATGCAGCCAAAGACGATGATCCCAGGTAGTGCGCCGGCGCACGAGCACCGCCGAGACTGAGGTTTGTCGTCTATATCGCGGTCATCCGCAAGCTCGGCCCACCTCCGTCTGAGGGCCAACCGGACTAATATCGAGGCGACAACCCAGGGGGGCTCGCGGGGAGCGGGCTGAGATAGCGCCCTCGGGACACCCGCCCGGCGCTGACCCTCAGAACCTGTGCGGTAATGCGCGCGGAGGGAGCATGTTGACACCGACCGGGGCTCCCACGCAGGAGCCCCTTTCGATCCCAGGTGGCGTCGAGGACGCCGGCAGCGAGGCGCTCCGCCTGCGCGGCGTCGGGCACGCCTTCGAGGCGTTGGCGGTGATCGACCGCCTCGACCTGACCGTGGAGCGAAACGCCGTGCTCGGCCTGGTCGGCCCCTCGGGCTGCGGGAAGTCGACCCTGCTGGAGCTGATCGCCGGCCTGCGCGAGCCGTCGGCCGGCTCGCTGGCGATCGGAGAGGCGATCGAGCCCGCCGCGCGCCTGGCGCAATGCGCCTACATGCCCCAGCGCGACGCCCTGCTGCCCTGGTACAGCGCCATCGACAACGCGGCACTGGGGCTTCGAAACCGCGGCCGCTCGCGCGCCGACTCGCGGCGCGCCGCCGCCGAGCTCTTCGCGCGCTTCGGGCTCTCGGGCTTCGAGCGCACCTACCCCGGGGAGCTGTCGGGCGGGATGCGCCAGCGGGTCGCCTTCCTGCGCACCCTGCTGTCGGGCAAGCCGGTCCTGCTGCTCGACGAGCCGTTCGCGTCGCTCGACGCGATCACCAGGGCGGAGATGCAGCAATGGCTTGCGACGGCGCTCGAGGCCAGCCCGCGCACCGTCGTCCTCGTCACCCACGACGTCGAGGAGGCCCTCTACCTCTGCGACCGGGTGGCCGTCCTCTCCGCCCGTCCGGCGCGGGCGCTCGCCCAGCTCGGCGCCCCCGCCCCCCGCCGCGCCGACCGCGACCAGGCAGTGACCGAGCCGGACTTCGTCGCCGCCCGCGAGCGGGCGATGGAAGCGCTCCGAGAAGGTTCGCGGTGAAGCGGTTCCTTCTCCCGGCGCTGCTGCTCGCGGCCCTGATCGGCGCCTGGGAGCTGGCTGCCGCAACCGGTGCGCTCGCGAGCGTCCTCGGCCTCGAGGACTTCCTCGTTCCGCCCCCCAGCGAGATCGCCACCACGCTCTGGGAGGATCGCTCGCTGCTCGCCGACAACGCCTGGGTGACGTTCCAAGAGGTGCTGCTCGGCTTCCTGCTCGCCGTCGCCGCCGGCCTCGCCTTTGCCGTCACGCTGCACCTCTCCCCCACTCTGCGCCGTGCGGCCTATCCGCTCCTGGTCGCCTCGCAGACGGTCCCGATCGTCGTCGTCGCCCCGATCCTGGTCGTCTGGTTCGGGTACGGGATCGGCCCGAAGCTGGCGATCATCGCCCTGGTCTGCTTCTTCCCGATCACCGTCAACGCCCTCGACGGGCTGCGGACCGCCGATCCGGAGGCGATGAAGATGATGCGAACCCTGGACGCTTCGCGCTGGCAGATCTTTCGCCGCGTCGAGGCGCCGACCGCCCTCCCCTACGCCTTCAGCGGCGCCAAGATCGCCGTCGCCGTGGCGGTGATCGGCGCCGTCTTCGGCGAGTGGGCCGGCTCCAGCGAGGGCCTCGGCCATCTGATCCTCCAAGACGGCGCCAGCTACGACACCGCGCGCCAGTTCGCATCGGTGGTAGTGCTGTCGGCGATGGCGATTGCGCTCTTCACAGCCTTGGCGCTGATCGAGCGGCGGGTGGTGAGGTGGAGATGAAAGGCCGCAGCGCCGCCGTCGCCACCCTGCTGGTCGCCCTGCTGGCGCTGGCGGGTTGCGGTGAGAAGTCCGAGTCGCAGCGCGGTGAGGCCGAGTCGTTCGACCTGGTGCTCGACTTCTATCCCAACCCAGACCACGCGGGCATCTATACGGCGCAGGCGCGGGGCTACTTCGCCGAGGCCGGCCTCGACCTCTCGATCCAGACCCCGACCGACCCGGCGGCGCCGATCAAGCAGGTCGCCGCCGGCCGCGCCGACTTGGCGATCTCCTATGAGCCCGAGGTGCTGCTGGCCCGCGAGCAGGGGCTTGACGTGATCGCCGTCGCGGCGCTAGTCGACCGGCCGCTGACCTCGATGATCTGGCTCGGCGACTCGGGAATCGACGACATCGCCGGCCTGCGCGGGAAGACCGTCGTCACCGCCGGCATCCCCTACCAGGAGGACTACCTGGAGACGATCCTCGCGCGGGCCGGCCTCAGCCCCGACGACGTCGACACCGTCAACGTCGGGCTGGGTCTCCTGCCCGCCATCCTCAGCGGCCGCGCCGACGCGATGCTGGGCGGGTTTCGCAACATCGAGGGCGTCGAGCTACGGCTGCGGGGAGAGCGCCCCGAGGTGACGCCGGTCGATCGGCTCGGGATCCCAAGCTACGACGAGCTGGTCCTGGTCGCCCAGGGCGCGCGCCTCGAGGACGACCCGAAGGCGGTCCGGCTGTTCATCGCGGCGCTGGCGCGCGGGACCGAGGTCGCGCGAGCTCAGCCGCAGGCCGCCACCGAGGCGCTGCTGGAGGCGAACCGAAACCTCGATCCGGCGGTGACGGCGGCCGAGGTGGCAGCGACTCTGCCGCTGCTCAACAGCGCCCAGGGAGGCCGCCCGTTCGGCTTCATGGATCCGCGCCGCTGGGCCGAGTTCATCGGCTGGATGCGCGACAACGGACTGATTCGCTCGCTCCCCGCCCCCTCGGAGGTACTCAGCAACGACTACTTGCCGGGGATCATCGACGAGTAGGTCCGGCCGCCGCCGAGCAGCTCGCTGACCTGGTCGGCGGCCATCGGGCGCTCGAAGTAGAACCCCTGGGCCTGGTCGCAGCCGAGGCGCCGCAGCTCCATCAGCTGGGCCTCGTTCTCGACACCCTCTGCGATCACCTCCAGCGACAGCGCCTGCGCCATGCCGATGATCGCCTCCACGATTGCGGTGCTCTCCTGCTCGGCGCCCAGGGCTTCGACGAAGGAGCGATCGATCTTCAATGCGTCGACCCGGAACCGGTTCAGGTAAGCCAGCGAGGAAAAGCCGGTCCCGAAGTCGTCGAGGATCAGGCTGACGCCAAGCCGCTTCAGCTCTTCAAGCGCCGAGTTCGCCAGCCCCGAATCCTCGACCAGGACGCTCTCGGTTATCTCCAGGCCGAGGCGAGCCGGTTCGAGGCCGGTTTGCGCAAGCACCTCCGCCACCGAGGCGGTCAGGTCGCGGTGGGTGACCTCCCGGGCGGAGAGGTTCACCGAGAGGTCGAGCGGACGCGAGTCCGGGCGCTGCTCGTGCCAGGCCAGGGTCTGCTGGCAGGCGCGATCGAGGACCCAGCGGCCGAGCGGCTCGATCAGGCCGCTCTCCTCGGCCACTGGAATGAAGTCCGACGGCCACAGCAGGCCCCGCTCGGGATGCTGCCAGCGCAGCAGCGCCTCGACCGCGGTCACCTCACCGGTTGCAAGAGCGACGACCGGTTGGTATTGGAGCAGCAGCTGGTCGCCGTCGATTGCCCGGCGCAGCTCCCGCTCCAGCTCCCGACGCCGTACCACGCGGGTGCGCATCTCCTCGTTGAAGACCTCACTGCGGGCTCTTCCGTTCTCCTTCGCCCGGTACATCGCCGCGTCGGCGTCGCGAATCAGGGCGCTGGCCTCCATCTGCCCGTTGCCGGGGTGGGCGATCGCGACCCCGATGCTGGCGGAGATGAAGTGCTCGGCCCCACCGAGGTGAAACGGCCGCGCGAAGGCGATCGAGACCCGATCCGCGACCGCCCTTGCCTCCTGGTCGTCGGTGAGGTCCTCGACCAAGATCCCGAACTCGTCACCCCCGAAGCGGGCGACGACGTCCGCGGGACGCAGGTGGTGGCGCAGCCGCGGCGCCACCGCCCGGAGCAACTCGTCGCCGGTGTGGTGGCCGAGGCTGTCGTTGATCACCTTGAAGTGATCGAGGTCGAGGAACAGAACCCCGACCGGATCGCCCGACCCGGCCGCCCGGCGCAGCGCCTCCTCGAGGGTTTCGACGAAATGGCGGCGGTTGGGAAGCCCAGTCAGCTGATCGTGCTGAACTCGGTGGCGCAGCACGTCGTCGGCGAGCCGCCGTTCGATCGCGTCGGCGAGCACGTTTGCCAGCGACTGCAGGAAGTGCACATCCTGGGGAGTGAAGTGGTTGCTGCTCTGGGAGTGGACGTCGAGGACCCCGAACGGCCGCTGCTGCCCGTTGATCACGACCGCCAGGCTCGAGCGGACGCCGAGTACCCGCAGTGCCGGCGGCATCGCGAACCGACTCTCGTTGGTCCAGTCGTCGACGATCACGTGCAGGCCGGTGTCCAGCGCAGCCCCGGCATGGGAGTCCCGAGTCGCCGAGACCCGGGTCCCGGCGATCGCCGCCATGTCCAGGCCCTCGCGCAGGCGCAGCGACTTGTCATCGGGAGGTAGCTCCCAGACGCAGGCCTGGTCGACTCCTTCGACCTTGCAGACGACCGAGACCGCGGTCTCCATCAGCTCCCTCAGCTCGGCGCCCCCGAGGGCTCGCTCCCCGAGCTGGGCAACCGCGGCTTGCTGGCTCGCCCGCCGCTCGACCTCCTGCTCGGCGGTCTTGCGCTCGGTGATGTCGTAGAGGGTGCCGTGCCAGACCGGGATGCCCTCCTCGTCGGCCTCCAGCACCGCCTCGTCGAGGAGCCAGACCAACTCGCCGGAGCGGGTGAGCATCCGGTAGTCGATCGGGGGCGGATCGCGGTGGCCGAGCGTGTTCTCGCTTTCCTGCTGGACAGCTCGCTCGCGGTCCTCGGGGTGCAGCTGCTTCGACCACAGCTCGGGGTCCGCCAGCCACTCCTGCGCCGTGTAGCCGAGGATCTCCTCGATCTGGGGGCTGACGTAGCGCCAGCGCCCGTGCTCGCCCAGCTCCGCGGTGTAGACGATTGCCGGCAGCCGCTCGACCAGGCTGCGATAGCTGGCTTCGGCGCGCTTGCGCTCCTTGACCTCGATCTCGGTCCGGTGGCGAAGCGCCCGCTCCTCGGCCAGGCTGCGGTGCAGCTGCAGACCCATCGCGAGGATGCGAGCCATCCCTCGCAGCAGCGTCAGCTCCTCGCGGCTGAAGCGCCCTCGCCGCTGCCGGCCCACGAGCACGAACTCACCGTCGGCGTCAGAGATCGGCGCCGCGGCGGCGCCGAAGGCGCCGAGGCCTGCGACCTCGATCGTGTCGCGGCCGCCATCCGCCACCGCCCGCAGCGAATCGGCCGGCAGCGATTCGGCCGCGAAACCGATCGCGTGCCGCGTCTCGCCTGAGAGAACGACCGCGGCCAGCTCGGCGTCGAATGCCTGCGCCACACGCTCCGCGGCGACGGCGACGGCCCCGGCCTCGTCGGGGGCCGAGGAGATCAGGTCAAGAAGCTCGGAGAGCTGGCGGGTCGGCCAGCTCGGCTCCCACGATGGCTGCGGCTCCACCCTGTCGCTATCGGCAGATGCAGCGACTCCTATTACCGCCGAACGGCGTCAGGCGGCGATCCGCAGCGGCGGGCCCTGGGCGACCATGTGGTGCAGCCCGGCCAGCGTGAACACGCCGGCCAGACCGCGGAAGGGCGCGTAGGGCGCGTAAAAGCTCTCGACCTCCTCGACTGTCGCCCGCCGGCCGAGGCCCGCGAGGCGGCCGACCAGCTTTACGAATGCGAGGTCCCCGGCCGGCAGGGAGTCGGGGTCGCCGCGCCCGCCGAGGCCAAGGCATTGAACGGTCCAGGGCCCGATGTTGGGAATCGCCAGCAGGCGCGCATCGCCGCTCGGGTCGTCGAGATCGCAACGCCCGGCTGCGACCTGGCGGGCGACGAGGCGCAGGGCAACCGCGCGGCGCCCGGCAAGGTCGATCGACTCCAGCTCGGCGGGGGCCCGGCCGGCGATCACGCCGGCGCAGGGGACGTCGCGAAGGCTTCCCCGAGCCTCGCCCAGTCGCGGCCCCCAGCGCCAGACGATGCGCCGCTGGATCGCCGCCGCACGGGGCGAGTCGATCAGCTGCTCGGTGACCGCCCAGGCGAGCGCTTCCCACGGCCACGGCCGTCGCCGCGGCCGCAGCCAGGGCATGCGGCGGATCAAGGGGGCGAGCAGGCGATCGCCGCGAAAGGCGCGCTGGAAGTCGCCGAGGTCGTCGTCGACGGCGAGCGCAAAGCGCATCCGCTCTATCGCCCGCTCGAGATCCTCTCGCTCGGCGAGGCGCGGCTCCACCCTCCCGAGCACCACCGGAGCCGCGACCCGCCCCGGATCCAGCGGGTCGGCCCGCAGGCAGACCAGGTCCCGGCTCCGATGCCAGGCGCGGACACAGACCGGGGCGCCGCCGACGTGCAACAGGCGGCTGACGACCCCGGCCCTGACCCGCATGACGCGATCGCCGCCGCCGGAGCGCGGCAGCCGATAGGGCCAGGGTGGTCGCACCTCGGCCTGCAGCGGTGCGGGATGCCTCATCGGCGCCCCGGCGCGCTCAGCGTCCCAGCAGGTGAACGTCGACCAGGAAGGAACGGCTGGCGACGACGTTGACCGGGCGCTCCTGGCGGCGCAAGACTTTCTTCGTGGTCCGCTTGCGGCCGCCCACGGCGCCGACGGCACGAACCGCGGCGACCGTCGCGGCGCCGGCCAGAACGCCACCGGCGGCGGCGATGGCAGCGGTGCGAACCTCGCCTCGCAGGATCGGCGAGCCGGCCTCGTAGCGCGCCGGAAGCACCTGGCCGCGCGACTCTGAGCCCGGTTCGGCGTCCTCCTCGGCGAGTACCTCGCCCTCCAGCTCAGCCTGCTTGGCACTGCTCACGGCGACCGACTCTAGCGGCGCCGCAGGCCGGGTCTGTGAGGGTGATGCAGAAACTACGCAAGGAGCGGCTTTTCGAAGATCCGGTAGCGCTTCACGACCGTGCCCCCCATTCCCTCCATCGCCCGGTTCATCGCCTCGTTCACCTCGAGGATCCAGCCCGTCTCGCCCCCCATCACCCCGTCGGGCCGCGTCGTCTCGATGTGACGGACGTAGAGCGCCGCGGCGACTCCGGTGTGCTGGTAGTCGTGCTTGACGCCGAGCGCGAACACCCGCACCAGGTCGATCTTGCGCTTGCCGAGCAGAAACCTCGCCCACCCGAAGGGCAGCAGCCGGCCATTGAGCTTGGCCAGGACCTGATTGATGTCGGGCAGTGTCAGGGCGGCGCCGACCACCTCGCCCTCGGGGTTCTCGGCGATCATCGCCCAGTCGGGATCGAGGACCTGCTTCAGGTTCTTGGCCTGAAAGCGGCACTCGGCGTCCGTGATCGGCACGAATCCCCAGTTCTCGCCCCAGGCCTCGTTGTAGACCTCCATGAAGCGCCTGATCTCGTCCTCCATGTCGCGCTTGCGCATGCTCCGCAGCCGGATCCCGTGCTCTGAGCGCGACTTCTCCGCCGCCTCGTGGATGAAGCCGTGAAATTGATCGCCCTCCTTCAGCTCGCCCATCGCCAGCCACCACATCAGAAGGTCCATCGCCTTGCCGAAACCCTGGTCGGAGACCAGCCGCTTGTAGAAGGGCGGATGCCAGGGCTGCAGGATCATCGGGCGCCGCTCGTGGCCCTCGATCAGCAGCCCGAGCTCGTCGTTGGTGGTGAAGTCCATCGGGCCGAGGACGCGATCGCGACCCTTGTCGCGCAGCCACTCGCAGGCGGCGTCGAGCAGGGCTCCGGCGACCGCGGCGTCCTCGGTCGTCTCGAAGAAGCCGAACATCCCGTCGCTGCCGCCCTGGAACTCGTCCCAGCGCCGATCGACCTGCGCGGAGATCCGGCCCACCGGCTCGCCGTCGCGCTCGGCGATGAAGTACTCCGCCTCGGCGTGCTCGAAGTAGGGGTTCTTCGAGCGGTCGAGGAACTGCATCCGCTCGAAGATCAGCGGCGGCACCCATTCAGGGTGCTCGCGATGAAGGCGAAACGGGACCTTGACGAAGCGCTTCAGCTGACGCCTGGTCCTCACCGGGACGATCTGCAGGCTCATCGAACGAGGCTGAACCTACACTCTGGGCAATGAGCGACTCCGCCCGGGCCGCGGTCGACGTGTTCGAGAAGGCGCGCACGCACGATCGCCGCGAGCAGCTCGAGCAGGCCCGCGAGCACGACCTGCTGCCCTACTTTCGCCTCCTCACCTCGGAGGCGGGCCCGGTCGTGGAGATGGAGGGTCGCGAGACGATCATGCTCGGCTCCAACAACTACCTGGGGCTGACCGCCGACCCCCGCGTCAAGCAGGCGGCCCGCGACGCGCTCGAGGCCTACGGGACCGGGGTGACCGGCTCGCGGCTGCTCAACGGCACCACCCCTCTGCACGTGGAGCTGGAACGCGAGCTGGCCGATTGGCTCCGAACCGAGGACACGATCGTTTTCACGACCGGATACCAATCCAACCTCGGCTGCATCGGGACGATCCTCGAGCCCGGCGACACGGTGATCTGCGACTCCGGCGACCACGCCTCGATCCTCGATGGCTGCCGGCTCTCGGGCGCCAAGCTGCGCCCGTTCCGGCACAACCGGATCGAGAAGCTGGAGAAGATGCTCGAGCGTGCGGCGACCGACGGCGGCGGAGTCCTGGTCGTCGTCGACGGCGTCTACTCGATGGAAGGGGACCTCTGCGACCTGCCGCCGGTCGTCGACCTCTGCCAGCGCTACGGCGCCAGGCTGATGGTCGACGAGGCGCACGGCGTCGGGGTGCTGGGCGACCGCGGCGCCGGAGCCTGCGAGCTGTTCGGGCTCGAGGACCAAGTCGACCTGCGGATGGGCACCTTCTCCAAGAGCCTCGCCTCCTGCGGCGGCTTCATCGCCGGTCCCGAGGAGGTGGTCGAGTACCTGCGGATCGCCTCGCGATCCTTCATCTTCAGCGCTTCGGCGGTGCCCGCCGCGGTCGGCGCGGCGCTGGGGGCGCTGCGGATCGTCCGCGACGAAGGGCCGCAGCTGTTCGAGCGGCTGCTCGACAACGCCCGCTACCTGCGCCGGGGCCTGCGCGACCTCGGCGTCGTCGTGGTCGAGCCGGGGCGGCTGCCCGACGGCGGCGAGGCGACGACCCCCGTGGTGCCGGTGATCGTCGGAGAGGACTGGCAGGCGGTGCTGCTCTGGAAGGCGCTGTTCGACGCCGGCGTCTACACGAACGTTGCGATCCACCCCGCGGTCCCGCCGGGGCGGGCGCTGCTGCGGACCAGCCTGATGGCGACTCACGAGCGCGAGCACCTTGATCGGGCGCTGGCGATCATCGAAGCGGTGTTGGCCGACTTTCCGGACCTGCCGCGCACTTCGTAACGGGAACGCCACAGCTCGGTAACGAGGCTGAAACATCCCCCAGCCTGGGTACGTTGCGGCTTGTCCAGATCTGAACAAAGCCTTTCGGCACCTAAAAAAGATGCTCTTAGCGAACGCGTGCGTCCAGATGACCGATTCTGAGTTGACGCTTCGCGCCGGAACCCCATAGCTTCCCGGCCGCGCCGAACGAACCGGGGTTTGGGGGAGCGGATGAGAGAGGAAGCTCACTTACCAGCCCGGGGCCTGGAGGCCTCCCGGGGGCGGGGCGCGCGGAGAGATCAGCCACCGATTCCCTAAAGGGAGGAGTCCCAGTGAATGCTGCTTCGATGATGTCCCCTGCGACGATCTCCGGCGCCAACCCGGCGCCCTCAGAAGCCCCCCAGCACATGCGCGCTCTGGCGCAGGCAAACCGGATCCGACTCGCGAGGGCGGCGCTGAAGCGATCCGTCGCGCAGGGCCAGGTCTCCGCAGCCACGATCGTCAAAGAGCTTCCCCCGGAGACCGAGAGCATGACCCTGGCCGAGCTCCTCACCTCCCAGCGCCGCTGGGGCCGCACCCGCTCGCGCAAGTTCCTCGGCTCGCTGGCGCTGGGCGAGAACAAGTGCCTCGGAGCGCTGACGCCGCGGCAGCGGTCGCTGCTCTACAGGGAACTGGAGGCGAAGGCCTCCCACGGCTCCTACGGAGAGCCCCTCGCCGCCTGACAGCGCGCGCCCATCGCGGCTGGGTCTCGGCGAAGGCTCAGCCGCCGGCGCTGCCGACCCTGAAGCTGAGCCCGCCGGAGGCGCGCCGAAACGCCGATCGGAGGGCGAAGAAGGCGGCGGCGAAGACCGCGACGCCGGCGCCGAGGCAGATCAGCGGCACCAGCCCGCCGACATAGAGGAGGGACGTGACGGTGAGCACGAAGGCGGTGCCGGCGAGCAACACGGTGTGGGAGCGATAACCGCCGAAGTGCTCGCGGACCGATAGCTCGAGCCCTCCCAGGCAGCCGAGCACGACGCCGACCGCGATCGTCACCGGGCTGTAGCTGACGAAGCCGATCACCAGCATCACCAAGGCCACCAGCACGGTCAGCTCCTGGAGCGGGAACGATCCCCACGGCGCCGGCGGTCGCTCGTCCCCGGCAGCGCGCCGGCGGGCGGCCTGGCGGGTTGGGGCGGGGCTCTCGGCGGGCTCCGGCGGCTTCGGGGCTTGGTGTTCGGCCGGGGGCCTGCGGCGGCGCTTGCGCCGCTTCGACCTAGCCACTTCTTTTCGGGACGCCGCCGAGCGGCGCCCCGGCGATAATCGGGCAACCGGAGGAGAGCTTGACTCTCCACCAATTCATCAGCATGCCGAGGGGGCCGAAACGCGGCCGCGAGTGCCAGTGGCGGCACCCCTGCTCGCCGATGTCCTCGTTGGAGATCCGCAGCCACTTGAACTTGCCGGGCTCGGCGATCATCTGCTCGAGCAGCTCGCGATTTCTCGTCTCCACGTAGGCGCAGTCGCCGAGGATGCCCCGCACCTCTGCGATCCGCGAAGCCAGCTCGTCTCGAACCTGCTCCAGCTCGCCGATCCCGAGCAGGCGCGGGCCGCCTGCGGGCCGGACCCCCCATTCGATCTTTGTGCGTGGGAACGCGGACGTGAACAGCTCGCCGAGCTCGCGCTCGAGGCGGCCGATCTGGCGCCGCAGCTCCACCCTCGCGAGGCGCTCGTCACCCTCGAGCAGGGACCTGAGCTGCGCCGGGTCAACTGGCGAGCCCGCCGCGCCGGTGGCTGGTGTTCGTTCGAGCAACTCCTGCATGGGCCCTCCCATCAGAGGCCGTGCCTATTCTAGACGCCCCGGCGGTCCGCCGCTGCGCTTCTAGACCGCCATCACCACCGAGGCCATCCAGAGCGCCTCCTCGATCGCGATCGCCGGGACGCCCTTGACCTGGATCGCGGCCACGGTGATACGGCTGGTGCGGGGATGCACGCCGCGCCCGTCGGCGGTGGCGCCGAAGAGGAGCCCGAGGGGCCGGCGCTCGTCGGCGATCACAAGCGTGCCATGTGGCAAGTCACCGGGTCTTCCTTCGAGCGACTCGCCCGGTCCCGAGTCGCGAATACCCAGTCTCCCCTCGACCCGCTCCGCGTCGAAGGCACGCAGCGCGACCCCGGTCTCGATCGTGGCGATCGTCAGCGCGTCGTCGAGCTGATTGCGGCTCTTGAAGCCGCCGCTCTTCATCCGCTGCAGGGCGATCTCCTCGACCGGCGTGCGGGTGTGGTCGGGGTCGAGGCCGATCTGGCGGAAGAAGACCCGGTATGCCCAGGGGATCGGTCGCTCGCGCATGTGCACGGCATGCCCGCCGTGGAAGCGGTCCGAGAGCTCGCGAAGGCGGTCGCGGACCGACTCCGGACTGCGCCCGGACGGGCCCTCGACCTCGGTCCAGGCGATGCCGAGGCCCGGGAACTCGTCGCGCAGCAGCGGCACCACCCAGCCCTGCTCTGGGACCACCTCGTGCGCCATCTAGCGGCTCGTGGCGGCGGCGGCGCGCGAAGCGCGGAGCAAGGCGCGGACTTCGGCCTCCAGCTCGGCGCCGCTGCGCTCGCCGATCCCGGCGTGCTCGAGGATGCCTCCCGGGTAGGCGAAGACGAAGGTCGGGCAGCCCCCGACCCGGTAGAGGTTGGAGACGGCGCCGTCGCGATCATGGCCGACGGGCATCCTCCAGTCGCGCTCGCGGACCAGGTCCCGCACCGCATCCCGATCGTCGCGGACGTTGAGCGAGAGGAAATTCACGCGTCCACGGTAACGGCCGTAAAGATCGCTGACCACGTCCTGCTGGGCCTCGCAATCGCCGCCGCGAGTGAACCAGAACGAGATCACCAGGGGCAGGTCGAAGAAGTCGCAAACCCTGATCACGTCGGTGCCGCCGACCCGGCAGGCGGGCGTGCGCTGGGCGTCGTTTGGACAGGGAAGCTCGGAAGTCTCGCAATCGTCCTGGGCGATGTTCGCGTCGCCGCTGAGATCGCTGCCGGCCACCGGAACGGCGAAGGCGGGCAGCGGCAGGTCGGCGGTCTCCTCGTCGATGCCGAGGGTGCCGGTCTCGCTGGTCGTGATCAGGTTGATGAACGCGACCGCGATCAGGGCCAGGAAGGCCAGGCCGACGAAGAGCGAGTAGCGGCTGCCCGGCCGGGGCGCCGGCCCGAGCGTCCGCCGGCCGCTTACGCCGCTGGGCGGGTCCTTCTCCACCTTCGAGCCCGTTCAGGAATCGCGACGCGGCCGTGCTCGAAACCGCGCTCCGCCCAGACCAGGGCCGCCGGGAGGACCAGCAGCACCCCGAGCAGGGCGACCCCGAGGTCGATGACGGTGACGAAGCCGAAATCGCGCAGCATTCTCACGTCGCTGGCGATCAGGGCCGCGAAGCCGGCGATCGCGGTCGCGCCCGAGGCCACCACGGCGGCGCCGGTACGGGCGTAGGAGCGGCGCAGCGACTCACCGACGGAGCGGCCCGCGCCGCGCTCTTCGTGGTACCGGGCGGAGAGGATGACGCTGAACTCGGTCCCGATCGCGATCACCAGCACCCCCAGCGCCGCCGACATCGGATTCAGCGGGATGCCCATCGCCGCCAGGACCAGCGAGGACCACCCGGTTGCGAGGGCGATCGGCAGCAGCGGCACCAGTGCCCGGGCGGCGGATCGATAGACGGCGAGCAGCACGACGGCGACCGCGAGCAGCCCGGCCAGGGTCAGCCAGTAGCGGCTCTCGGAGAGGTCGGTGGCCGACTCGGCGGCCAGCACCGGAAGGCCGGCGAGGCGAACGCTGACCCCGGCGGGGGGTCCGTTGCCCTCTCCCGGCGGGTCGATCTGATCACGGACCCGCTCGATCAGGGCTTGCTGGTCGGACAGCGACTGGGCCCGGATGCCGAAAGCGATGTTGGCGGTGTTGCCGATCTGCCCGGTTTCGGGGTCGCGGGTGATCACCGCCCGCAGGTCGTACTCCGGCAGCGCCTCGATCAGCCCTCGCACCCGCTCCTGCGTCAGGCCCTGCTCGGGATTGGAGAGGAAGTCCGAGAGTGCCGGACCGGGGCAGATCTCGGCCTCGCGGCAGCTGGGGAACTCGCCGCTGAAGCCATTCGACTCCAGGACCCGGCCCTTGAAGGCCGCCATCCAGGCCACCAGCTCCGGGTCGGTCAGATCGGGCGCCTCGATGGTCACGTCGAGCTCCCCGGAGACGCCGGTGACCTCCTGCAACTCGTTCAGATCCCGCACCTCCCGCAGGTTCTGCGGCACCAGCTCGCGGACATCGGAGACGGTCTCGGTAGCGGTGCCCGCCACCCAGCCACAGGCGGCGAGCCCAAAGGCCACCGCGAGCACCCGCAGCGGGTTGGTGATCGCGACCGCGAGGGCTCCCTGGCTAAAGCGCTGCAGCGAGCCGGCGGCGCGGCTGCGAGCAGCCGCCAGAGGGGCCGAGAGACGGGTCAGCGATTCGCTTCGGCGAGGCCGGGGAGCCGGGCTCTCCGCCGCGCCGGGCTCACGGCGCAGCGCCAGGGCCGCGAACCCGGCCGTGAGCGCGAGGCCGAAGGCGATCCCCACCCCTGCGACCAGCAGCAGGCCGAAGCTGCGCACCATCGGCGTCGGGGAGAGCTGCAGGACGCCGAACCCCGCCGCGGTGGCGAGGCAGGCGGTTCCGATCACCGGCGCGCCCCTGCGCGCGGCCTCGCGAGCCGCCTCGGGGCCGCGTACGCCGGCGCCGACCGCCTCGTCATAGCGGGCCTGAAGCTGGATCGCGTAGTCAACCGCCAACCCGATCAGAACCGGCAGGACCGCGATCGAGGCCATCGTCAGCGAGCCGCCGAACGCCCCCAGGAGGCCGAAGGTGAGACCCGCGGCGGCGAGCGCGATGCCCAGCGGCAACAACCGCAGGCGCGACTGAAAGACCGCCAGCAGGGTCAGCGCCATCAAGACAACCGCGGCGGCGAACAGCACCACCAGGGCGTCCTCGAGGACTCCGGCCAGCCCGTCGACGACGACCGGGGCGCCGGAGATCAGATAGCTGCCGTACTGAAGCGCGAAGCAGGGCGCCGGATCGCCCTCGGTGCCACAGATGCCGCGGGGGGTGGTGTCGCTGACCGCCTCGCGGATCAGCTCCAGGGCCCGGTGGCGCTCGGAGTCGCTCAGGTCGGGGCGCAGCCGGACGATGATCTGGGCCGAGTCCCGGTTCGGGAACAGGTAGGAGAGCTTGGCCTTCGGCGTGCCGCCGGTTTGTCGCAGGTCGAAGACGACCGCCTCGACGAAGCGGCGGTTGTCGAGACTGGGGAGGCTGGTGATCCCGTATTGGGAGGCGAGCTCGAGCAACTCCTGCTGAAAGGCACGCAGCACCTCCTGCGCCGCAGCCTGGCCGACGGCCTGCTGGTCGGCGCGCGACCCTCCTTGGGCGGCGGTCGCTCGCGCCGCCGCGCGCCCGGCGAGGATCGCCTGCCGCCGGGCCTCCTGAGCACGCCCGCCGAGCTGCTCTCCGATCCCGATCACGGCCTGGTTAAGGAAGGTTGCGGGGCCGGACACGAACTGCGCCGGCTTCAGCTCGGCGATCTCCTCGCAGGCGCCGGGAAGGGGCTCCGTCCCCTCGGGCGGGTTGCCGGCCAGACAGCCCTCGAGGCGAAGCAGGCGACCGAGATCGGAGGTGAGGATGAGCTGGCGCAGGTCTCCCCTCGCGAGGATCACGACCGGGTCGTCGCCGAAGCGCTGCCGGACGTCCTCGGAGGCCTGGAAGCTGGCCGAGTCGCGATCGACCAGGGTGTCGGTTCCGGCGTCGGTCTCGAGCCGGGTCGCGACGACGGCGGCCCCGATCGCCAGAACGGCGCTGACGACCAGCACGACCCTGGCGTGCCGTGCCGCCCAGGCGGCCAGCGCCCCGAACCTCTCTGCTACTCGCACGGAGGGAATGCTAGGGCGCGCGGTCAGCGCTCACGCCGCTAGGCCTGGCGCTGGGCGCCGCGGGTCCTGTCCCCGATTCGGTGCCACCACACCTGCGGTGCAGTGGCTGCCGCGGCGCGGTCCCCGCAAATCGGCGCCACCCACGGCGAGAGGCGGCGAGAAGCGAGCATGCCGAGGACGAAGGCAGGCGACGCTTCGCAGCCGCCTAGTCCATCGCCAGCGGGCCCTCGACGTCGGCGTTGAGGAACTGGGAGACGAACTCGTTCTCGGAGTTGAACAGCTCCTCCTTGGGCCCCGACTCGACAATCTTGCCCTTCCAGAGCACGGCGATGAAGTCGGCGATCCGGCGCGCGGTGCCAAGGTCGTGGCTGATCACCAGGTAACAGCCGCCGTTCTCCTCGTGGACCTCGCGGATCAGCTCGCAGAGCAGCGCCGTGCGGACCGGGTCGAGGCCGGAGTCGGGCTCGTCGAACATTACGATCGCCGGGTCGAGCACCAGCGCGCGGGCGAAGCCGGCGCGCTTGCGCATCCCGCCCGAGAGCTCGTTCGGCATCTTGTCGAGCGCCTCCGCCAGGCCGACCTCGCGCAGGCGCCGGTTGACGATCTCGCCGATCTCGTCCTCGCTCTTGTCGGTGTGCTGGCGGAGCGGGAACGCCGTGTTGTCGTAGATGTTCATCGAGCCGAACAGCGCCCCGTCCTGGAACAGCAGGCCGAACTTCTTGCGTACCTCGAACAACTCGTCGTCGGTCATGTTGGGGACCGATTCGCCATGCACGAGGACGTCGCCGGAGTCGGGATACAGCAGCCCGACTATGTGCTTGATCAGCACGCTCTTGCCGGTGCCCGAGGGGCCGAGCACCATCGAGATCTGGTTGTCCGGGAGCCCGAGGTTGAGGCCGTTGAGGATCCGGGTGCGGCCGAACTGCTTGACGAGGTCGATGATCTCGATCGCGTCCTCGCCGCCGTGGTCGCGCTTCTCGCCCGTGTGCCAGCGGTAGGGATCGTCGTCCTCCTGGTCGACGCCGGGGATGGTGAAGTCGCGGCCAAGCCTGGCGCCGTCCTCGGACTCGTACGGGCTGCCGTTGCCTTGGGTTGCGGCCGCAGTTGCGGCTCCACCGCCTGCTGCAGCCGCGCCAGCCTCGGCGCCGTGGTCAGCTTCGTCGTCGTCCTCGAACGCGTAGCGGTCGTTGCCCTCCTCCACTCGCTCGGCGTCGGCCTCCGCGGTCGGAGCCTCGCCGTACTCCTCCGAGCTCTCGGCAGGCGGGTCGACCGGTTCCTGGGCCGCCTCCTCGGCGGTTGCCTCGGTCGGCCGCTCCTCCTCGCCGCCACGGTTGAAGGGATTCGGGAATCGCGCCACGTCAGCCTCCTATCGGCGCCCGCGGGTTTGCCCCCCAGAAGACCAGGGTGCCCAGCATTCCGATCACATGCACCAAGACGATGTTCAGCGCCATCGAGCGGGCGGTCGCGGCGCCGACCCCGACCGGGCCGCCCGAGGCCGTGTAGCCGTAATAGCAGCCGACCAACACGATGATCGTCGCCATCGCCATCCCCTTGATCAGGCTGAACAAGAGGTCGGGCGGGTTCTGGAACATCCAGAAGATCAAAAAGTAGCCGCCCGAGGAGGTGTCGCCGATTTGGTGCACGACGACGATGTAGCTGGCGATGTAGGCGACCCCGATCGCGGTCAGGTAGATGAAGGGAAGGACGATCCAGGAGGCCAAAAGCCGCGTCGCGGCCAAGAACACCATTGGCTGGACGCCCATCACCTCCAGGGCGTCGATCTCATCGGAGATCCGCATCGAGCCGATCTCGGCGACGATCCCGGTGCCGACCTTGGCGGCCATCATGTAGCCGAACGCGTAGGGGACCAGCTCGCGCAGGTCACACCAGGCGCTGAACACGCCGGCGTAGGCGGGGGCGCCCTGGGCGCGCAGCAAATAGGCGCCCTCGAGGCCGCATTGGAGGCCGATGAAGAAGACCAGCCCCCAGATCACCAGCGCCGAGCCCAAGATCAGGATCCCGGCCTGGCGCAGCGCCTCGCCGAAGAAGCTCATCACCCGGCCCGAGTAGACCTGGCCCATCACCCGGCCGCCGAAGCGGGTTATCTCGCCGAGGTTGGAAAGCCAGGACTTCGGCAGTGCCAGCCAGCCGGTCATCGGCAAGCCTCGCGCTTCGCTCGCTCGCGAGGAGTCAGATCTAGACGCTTCGCTCGCTCCGCGCTCATCGGATCGTCTGCAGCTCCGGATGGGTGGCGAGCAGGGTCTGGGTGAAGACGTAGTTAAAGGCAAAGACCCCCATGAAGGCGATCACCACCGCCTCGTTGACGGCCCTGCCCACCCCGGCGGCGCCGCCGGAGGCGGTCATCCCCTTATAGGAGCAAACGACGGCGATGATCGCCCCGAACAGGGTGCACTTGACGACCGAGCCCCAGAGGTCGGTCACCGAGGCGTTGGTAAAGAGGGTCGCAAAGAAGCCGCCCAGGGGCTGGTTATAGAGCAGCTCGGCGCCGATTCCGCCTGAGATCCCGAAGATCAGCGCGTAGATGTCGAGCAGGCCGGTGATCAGCATCAAGGCCAAAAAGCGCGGCACGACGAGGTTTTTGATCGGGTCCACGCCGAGCACCTGCAGGGCGTCTAGCTCCTCGCGGATCTTGCGGGCCCCGAGATCGGCGGTGATCGCGGTGCCGGCGACCCCGGCGACGACGACCGCGGTCACAAAGGGGGCGAACTCGCGCACCGAGGCCAAGATGAAAAAGCCCCCGAGGCGATCGAGGGCGCCAAACAAAGAGAGGAAGTTGGCCGCTTGCAGCCCCGGGGCGCCAAAGCCAAAGGCAACGCAGCTGATCAGCATCGGAAACCAGCACAGCTGTAGCGCGAAGAGGAACTGGCCGATGAACTCGCCCCCGTAGGGGTAGGGGGGCCGCAGCGCAGAGGAGATCGTCTTCGCGGTCAGGATCATCATGTCCCCGACCTGCTCGAAGAGCGACTTGGCGGGCAAGAACGCCCTGTCGACTGCGGTTCTGAGCATCTCTCCTCCGTACGAGAGGCCGCCGCCGCGCGGCCGTTCACCCCTCGTGGTCTGGAGTCTAAGCGATGAATTCGCCATCCGCCACCCATAACTGTCGCCTTGGCAACTGGAGCCCACGGACGGGCCGATCAGGTCATCAAAACCCGAAAAATGCGGCTGGAACCCGCATATCCGCGTGCTATGTTGCCCGCGCCTTGCGGGGGACCGGAGGAGAATCTCGCCGCACTCGCCGTCGACGCGCCGGGAGCGGTCTCGTCGCCGGGATGCTTTGCCTTGCGCCGATCGCCTGCGGCGGTGGAAGCGCAGAGCGCCAGGACGAGGACGAGCCGTCTGGAAAGTACCCAGTCGAGATCACCGCCGCGAGCTTCCCGACCCGCCAGCGCCTGGCTCAGACTTCGTTCCTTCGCCTCGGGGTCGAGAACACCGGCCGGAAGGTCCTGCCGACGCTGGCGATCACGATCTCGATCGCCGGCCAGCAGGGTCAGAACTCCGAGCTGCCGTTCTCGATTCGCAGTCGCCAGCCGGGCCTCGCGGTCCCCGACCGGCCGGTCTGGATCCTCGAGAACGGCTACCCGCGGCTGGTCGGCTCATCGCAGCCGGCCGGCGCGCAGACCGCCAACAAGAAGACGTTCGACTTCGGCACCCTGCAGCCCGGCGCCACTACGGACGCGGTCTGGAAGGTGACACCGGTGCAGGCGGGCAGCTACACGCTCACCTATCGCGTCGACGCCGGGCTGACCGGCAAGGCGAAGGCGGTCACCGCCGACGGGGGTCCACCGACCGGCTCCTTCGTGGTCGAGATCTCCGACGTTCCGCCGCAGACCCGCGTCAACGACGCGGGTGAGGTGGTGGAGGTCCCGCAGGGCTCCGGCAATCAGGGCCAGGGCGGCTCCGGCGGCGGCCAAGGCCAGCAGGGCTCCGGCGGCTAGGCTCAGGAATAACTGTTCGCGCTTCGCTCGGCGCGCGAGGAATCAGATCTAGACGCGCAGCTCGCTCCGCTCAGGAATAACTGTTCGCGCTTCGCGCTCACGGCCGAGATCTTCGCCCTGTCATCGTGTTGACAGGCAGATGGACCTGCGCGGGATCAGAGCAGGGATCGCAGGCGCGGTCGCCGTTGCGGCGATCGCCGTCGGCTGCGGCGGTGATGACGACGAGACCGCGGCGAGCCCACCCCCGGCAACTCCGACCGAGGCTTCGACCCCCGAGCCGCCACCCGCACAGAAGCCGCCGACCGGCGACGGACGGGGGGGCGTCAAGCTGACCGAGATCGGCGAGTTCGAGGAGCCGATCCATATCGCCCAACCGCCCGGGCAGCGCGAGCTCTACGTGGTCGAGAAGGGCGGAGCGGTCCGGGTGGTCGACGCCGAAAGTCGCGTGCGGGAGGAGCCGTTCCTCGACATCAGCGGCCAGGTCTCGACCGGGAGCGAGCAGGGGCTGCTCTCGATCGCCTTCGCCCCCGACTATGCAAAGTCCGGGCGCTTCTACGTCGACTACACCGACAGCGCCGGCGACACGCGGGTGGTCGAGTACCGCCGCTCCGCCGCCGATCGGCTCCGCGCCGATCCGGACAGCGCCCGCGAGCTGCTGTTCGTCGACCAGCCTTACGAGAACCACAACGGCGGCCTGGTGCTGTTCGGACCCGACGGCCATCTCTACGTCGGGCTTGGCGACGGCGGTTCCGCAGGCGACCCGGAGGGCAACGGGCAGGACCTCGGCACGCTGCTGGGGAAGATCCTGCGGATCGATCCGACGCCCAGCGGCGGGCGCCCCTACTCGATCCCAGCCGGCAACCCGTTCGTCGACCGCCCTGGCACGCAGGCCGGAGATCTTCGCCTACGGATTGCGCAACCCCTGGCGCTTCTCATTCGATCGGGACGACGGTGGGATGTTCATCGGCGACGTCGGCCAGGACAGCCAGGAGGAGATCGACGCCGTCAGCCGGGGCGCAGGAGCCAACTTCGGCTGGTCGGCTTTCGAAGGGACGGAGCGCTACAACGACGACGAGCAGGCACCGGGGCACATCCTCCCCAGCCTCACCTACCCGCTTGATGGCGACAACTGCTCGGTCACGGGCGGCTACGTGGTCCGCGATCCACGTCTTCGCTCGCTCTACGGCCGCTATCTCTACGGCGACTACTGCGCCGGGCAGCTGCGCAGCTTCATCCCCTCCGATGGCGGCGCCCGCGGCGACAGCGAGCTTGGCCTCGAGGTGCCGCTGCTGACCTCCTTCGGCGAGGACGGCGCCGGCCGGATCTACGCGGCATCGCAGGAGGGGCCCGTCTATCGTCTCGACCCGGTCGCCCGCTGATGGGAAGTCGCGCTTTGATCACAGCCCTCGCCGCCCTCGCTCTACTGGGGCTGGCGTCGATCGCCGCCGGTCGGTCGGAAGAGCGACGCGGCGGCGGCGTGGCACTGCAGCGGATCGGTGGCTTCGACGAGCCGGTTCACATCGCCGGGGCGCCCGGATTCCCCCGCCTGCTGTTCGTCGTCGAGCAGGAAGGCCGGATCAAGGTCCTGCGCAGCGGGCGCAAGCTGCGCCGCTCGTTCCTCAACATCACCGGGCTGGTCAACTACGGGGGCGAGCGCGGACTGCTCTCGGTCGCCTTCCACCCCGGCTACAAGCGCAACCGCCTCTTCTACGTCTACTACACCGACGCGCAAGGCGACATCCGCGTCGACGAGTTCAGGCGTCGCAGCACCACCGTGGCTGCCGGCGGCTCGCGGCGGCCGGTGATCCAGGTCCCCCACCGGGAGAACTCCAACCACAACGGCGGCCAGCTGCAGTTCCAGGGCAAGCTGCTGTATCTCGCTACCGGCGATGGCGGCTCCGGCGACGACCCTCCCGATAACGCCAAGAACCGGGGCAGTCTGCTGGGCAAGCTGCTGCGGATCAACCCCCGCAACCCGCGCGGCGGCCGCGACTACTCGGTCCCGCGCTCGAACCCGTTCGTCGGGCGGCGCGGGCGCAACGAGATCTTCAGCTACGGCCTCCGCAACCCGTACCGGTTCTCCTTCGATCGGGTCAGCGGCCGCCGGCCGCGGATCGTGATCGCCGACGTCGGCCAGGACCGCTTCGAGGAGATCGACTACGAGACGCTGCGCGGCGCCTCCGGCGCCAACTTCGGCTGGGACGAATGGGAAGGGTTCGCGCCCAACGAATGCGACGGCCGCTGCACGCCTGGGACCACGAAGCCGATCTTCGCCTATGGCGTCGGCGACCGCTGCGCGGTGATCGGTGGCCACGTGGTTCGCGACCGGCGCCTGTCGCTGTTCCGACGCTACGTGTTCGCGGACCTCTGCGACGGCGTGCTGCGCAGCCTCGCGCCGCGTCTCGGCCGGGTGCGAAGCGCTCAGCGAACCGGCCTCTCGGTCAGCCAACCGAGCTCGTTCGGGGAGGACACCAGGGGACGGCTCTACGTAGCGTCCCTCGACGGCCCGGTCTACCGCCTGGTCCCGCGATGAGACTCTTGATCTGCTTCGCTGCCGCGCTGGCGGCGCTGACGGTCCCGGCGGCGACTGCGAGCGCCGGACAGCCGCCGATCGGCAATGGCGAGGGCGGCGTGACCCTGAACCGGATCGGGACCTTCGAGGAGCCGGTCCACGTCGCCGGGGCTCCCGGCTTCCGCCGGCTGCTGTTCGTGGTCGAGCGGGCCGGGACCGTCCGGGTCCTCGACCGCGGCCAGACCCTCCCCCGCCCCTTCCTCGACATCACCGACCTGACGACCTGCGCCGGGTCTTGCGATAACGAGGAGGGCCTGCTCTCGATCGCCTTCCCGCCCGACTACGAGAACAGCCGTCGCTTCTACGTCTACTACACGGACACCGAGGGCGACATCCGGGTAGACGAGTTTCTCCGCTCGCGCGCGAACTCCGCTCTCGCGGTCCCCACCAGCCGCCGGCCCCTGCTGGCGATCCCGCACCCCCAGTTCGCCAACCACAACGGCGGCCAGCTGCAGTTCCAGGGCGCGCTGCTCTATTTCGGCACCGGCGACGGCGGCTCGGGAGGGGATCCTCCCAACAACGCCCAGAACACGGGCTCGCTGCTCGGCAAGCTCCTTCGCATCGATCCGCGGCCTTCGGGCGGCGGGCGGCCCTATCGGGTGCCGCGCTCGAATCCATTCGTCGGTGAGCCGGGCCGGGACGAGATCTTCAGCTACGGCCTCCGCAATCCGTACCGGTTCAGCATCCAGTCGCTGCGCCGGGCGCCGGACCGGATCCTGATCGGCGACGTCGGCCAGGGCCGCTTCGAGGAGATCGACTACGAGACGATTCCCGTCGCCAACGGAGCCAACTTCGGCTGGGACGCCTGGGAGGGCCTTGCCAGCTATGACTGCGGCGCGCGGTGCCGCAACGGCGACACCCCGGATCCCGGCGGAACGGAGTTCCCGATCCTCGCTTACGGCCGCGAGGGCGGCAACTGCGCTGTGACCGGCGGTTACGTGGTCCGCGACCGCTCGCTGACGAGCCTCTTCCGCCGCTACCTCTACGTCGACTACTGCGGCGGCGAGCTGCGCAGCTTCATTCCCCGGCTGGCCGGCGCTGCCGACGACAAGCCCCTGGGCGTCTCCCTCGAGCAGGGAAGCTCCTTCGGCGAGACCCCCGACGGACGGCTCTTCGCCGCCTCGTTGACGGGCCCCGTATACCGAGTCGCCCCCTCTCAGTAGGAATCCAGGCCGCCCAGGTAAGGTTGGCCAACCGGCCAAACGGCGCCAGAGGAGAGTGAGACGGTGGAGAGCGGGACCGCAGCAGCCAAGACCGACGTCAGCGGCAACGGGGCGGGAAGCGCGCCCGGCAGCGAGAGCTTCGAGGTCCTCAACCCGGCCACCGGCGAGGTGATCGAGACGGTCGCGATCGACGGCCCGGACCGGGTCGCCGAGGTCGTGGCCCGGGTTCGCTCCAACCAGCCGGCCTGGGAAGCGCTCGGGATCGAGGGCCGTTACCACTGGCTCGGCAAGCTGCGCGACTGGCTGATCGACAACTGGGACGCGATCGCCGACACGATGCAGGCCGAGACCGGCAAGGCACGCGGCGAGGCTGCCGGGGAGCCGGTCTACCTCACCGACCTGATCAACTTCTACGGCAAGACCGCAAAGGACTTCATCGGCGATCAGGCCGTCTCCGCCCACAACCCAGCGCTGAAGTCAAAGCGCCTCGTCGTCCAGTACCGCCCCTACCCCGTGGTCGGCGTGATCAGCCCCTGGAACTACCCGTTGATCCTCTCCCTGGGCGACGCGCTCCCGGCCCTGCAGGCCGGCGCCTCGGTCGTGATCAAGCCGTCGGAGTTCACCCCCTTGGGACTGGCGGAGATCGTCAGGGCCTGGAAGGAGGAGATCGGCGCCCCGGACGTGCTTGACGTCGTCAACGGAATGGGCGAGACCGGGTCGGCGCTCGTCGACGAGGTCGAGTTCGTGCAGTTCACCGGCTCCGATCGAACCGGCAAACGGGTGATGGCGCGGGCGGCGGAGACGCTGACCCCGGTCAGCCTCGAGCTCGGCGGCAAGGATCCGATGATCGTGCTCAGGGACGCCAACATCGAGCGGGCAGCCAACGCCGCAACCTGGGGCGGCTTCCAGAACTCCGGCCAGACCTGCATCTCGGTCGAGCGCATCTACGTCGAGGAGCCGGTCTACGACGAGTTCGTGGGCCGGCTGACCAAGGCGGTCCGCGAGCTCCGCCAGGGCGTCGACGGTCCCGAGTACAGCGCCGACGTCGGGGCGATGACGACCCCGGCGCAGATCGAGATCGTCGAGGACCAGGTGAGCGACGCGCTCGCGAACGGCGCCCGGGCGCTGACCGGCGCGAAGCGGCGTCCGGGACCCGGCGATTTCTACGAGCCCACGGTCCTGGTCGACGTCGACCACTCGATGAAGGTGATGCGCGACGAGACCTTCGGCCCCGTGGTCGGAGTGATGAAGGTCCGCGACGCCGAGGAGGCGATCCGGCTCGCCAACGACACCCGCTACGGGCTCTCGGGCTCGGTGTTCGGGTCCAAGGAGCAGGCCGAGCAGGTCGCGCGGCGGGTCGACTGCGGCGTCTGCAACGTCAACGACGTGCTGATCGGCTTCCTCGCCACCGACGTGCCGTTCGGAGGCTGGAAGGACTCCGGCATCGGCCACCGCCATGCCGACGCCGGGATCCGCAAGTTCTGCCGCGCCGAATCGCTGGTGATCACCCGCGTCGGCGGCAAGCGGGAGCTGCTCTGGTTCCCCTACACGAAGCGCCGTCGCGCGGTGACGCGGCGCCTGACACAGTTCTTCGCCGCCCGCGACTGGCGACGGCGACTGGGGCGCTGACAAGAGCCGCTGTCTTCGTCGGGCGGGCCGGATACCGTGGCCCGCGGTCGATGTCCGTCCTCTTCGAGCACCGGCTGAGAATCGCGGGCGTCCAGACCCGGGCGCTGGAGGTCGACGGCGACGGTCCTCCGCTGCTGCTCCTGCACGGCTGGTCCGACAGCGCCGACACCTGGCGCGCGGTGCTGGACCGCCTGCGGCGGCGCGGGCGCAGCGCCGTGGCGCTGGACCTGCCCGGCTACGGGACCGCCTCGCACCTGAACGGCGAA
Organism: uncultured Actinomycetes bacterium; assembly: GCA_963793785.1. GTDB lineage: Bacteria > Actinomycetota > Thermoleophilia > Solirubrobacterales > 70-9 > CAWCBH01. The sequence continues at coordinate 346,444 of CAWCBH010000003.1, read as the reverse complement.
GAGGCGGTGCTGCCGCAACTGGATCGCTTCCTGCGAGCGGCGCTGCTGCGCTTCGCTCAGGACGAGCCGGTGGTGGTGGCCGGGAACTCCCTCGGCGGTTGCGCCGCCCTGCGCGCGGCGGAGGACCCGGCGCTGCCGCTGGCCGGGATCGTGCCGATCGCCCCGGCAGGACTCGACATGGCGGGCTGGTTCGGGATCGTCGAGACGGAGCGGTTGGTCCGGCTCCTGCTGGCGTCGCCGGTCCCGGTGCCGGCGCCGCTGGTTCGGCAGGCGGTCGGCACGGTCTACCGGCAGGTCGCGTTCTCACGGCCGTTCGGGGTCGACTCGAGAGTCATCTCTTCGTTCGCAAGTCACGTCTCGAGCCGCGCCGACGTGGCCCGCATCCTCGCGAGCGGGCGGCGGCTGCGGGGCGAGCTTCGCGACTGCTTTGCGCTCGACCGGATCGCTTGCCCGGTCCTCGTGATCTGGGGCGACAGCGACCGGATGGTCTTCTCCAGCGGCGCCGACCGCCTGCTGCGCGAGGTCTCCGACGTGCGCCTGGAGGTGATCGAGGGCTGCGGTCACTGCCCCCAGATCGAGGAGCCCGAACGGGTGGTCGCCCTGCTGGAGCAGTTCTGCAGCGAAGCCGTTCCTGCAGCCGGCTGAGAAGCCGCCGCTATATTTGCCCGAAGACCATCAAGAGCGGCCGAGGGACCCGGACCCGCGAAGCCGCCGCAACCGACAAGCCCCCAGGGGATGAGCACGGTGCGACCGCCGGGAACGATGGAGGTTCGTTGAATGCCCCCCGATCGTGACTTCATAGCCGCAACCCGCGAGCGGGTCGTTGTCTTCGACGGCGGCATGGGTGCAACGCTGGAGCAGTTCGACCTGACGCAGGAGGACTACGGCGGGCTTCAGGGCAAGTGCCATGAGGCGCTCGTCCTCAACCGCCCCGATGTGATCGAGGGCGTCCATGCCTCGATGCTGGAGGCCGGCGCCGAGGTGGTCGAGACCGACACCTTCCAGGGGTCGCGGCTGAAACTCGGCGAGTGGGGTCTCGCCGACGAGACCCTGGAGATCAACCGCAAGGCGGCGGAGATCGCGCGCAAGGCGGCCGGCGAGAAGCGCTTCGTGGCCGGCTCGATAGGCCCGACCGGCTTCCTGCCCGCATCCGACGACCCGACCCTGGGGCAGATCGGCTTTCGCGACCTGGTCGAGGTCTTCACCGAGCAGGCGACCGGCCTGCTCGAGGGCGGCGCCGACCTGATCATCATCGAGACCGCGCAGGACATCCTCGAGGTGAAGGCCGCCGTGTTCGGCGCCCGCGCCGCCTTCGAGGCCACCGGCCGCCAGGTGCCGATCCAGACCAGCGTCAGCCTCCTCCCCCAGGGCGGCAAGATGCTGCTCGGCACCGACATCCAGGCGGTGCTGACGACGCTGGCGGCGCTCGACGTCGATGTGATCGGGCTCAACTGCTCGACCGGCCCCGAGGACATGCGCGACGCGATCCGCTTCCTCGGCGAGGCTTCGCCGCTGCCGGTCCACTGCATCCCCAACGCGGGCCTGCCGCTGCAGGGCCCCGACGGGGAGACGATCTTCCCCGAGGAGCCCGAGCCGCTGGCCGCGACCCTGGGCGAGTTCGTCGAGCGCTACGGCGTCGGCATCGTCGGCGGCTGCTGCGGCACGACCCCCGAGCACATCGCCGCGATCCGCGAGCGGGTCGAGGGGCGGGTGCCCGGCGAGCGCCCCGAGCCCGGCCCGCCGGAGGTCTCCTCGATGATGACCTCGACCCCCCTGGTGCAGGAGCCGCGGCCGACCCTGATCGGCGAGCGGGTCAACTCTCAGGGGTCGCGAAAGGCGAAGGAGCTGCTGCTCGCCGACGACTACGACGGCCTGGTGCAGGTCGCCGAGGACCAGGTCGAGGGCGGCGCCCACGTGCTCGACGTCTGCGTGGCGCTGACCGAGCGCTCCGACGAGGACGAGCAGATGCGGCAGGTTGTCGAGCGGATCTCGCTGACCCAGCCGGCGCCGATCCAGGTCGACTCGACCGAGCCCGAGGTGATCGAGAAGGCGCTCGAGCAGATCCCCGGCCGCGCGATCGTCAACTCGATCAACCTCGAGGCCGGGCGCGACAAGGCCGACCGGGTCGTGCCGCTGGCCAAGGCGCACGGCGCGGCGCTGATCGCGCTGACCATCGACGAGGTCGGGATGGCGAAGACCGCCGGCCGCAAGGTCGAGATCGCCCAGCGGATCACCGAGCTCGCCTGCGACGACCACGGCCTCGACCGCGAGTCGCTGATCTTCGATGCGCTCACCTTCACCCTGACGACCGGCGACGAGGAGTGGCGCCCCTCGGCGGTCGAGACGATCGAGGGCATCCGCCGGATCAAGGCCGAGATCCCCGGCGTCAAGACCTCGCTCGGCGTCTCCAACGTCTCCTTCGGCGTCTCGCCCCCGGCCCGCGCCGTCCTCAACTCGGTCTTCCTGCACCACTGCGTCGAGGCCGGCCTCGACCTGGCGATGGTGAACCCGAACCACGTCACCCCCTACGGAGAGATCCCCGACGAGGAGCGCGAGCTGACCGACGACCTCGTCTTCAACCGGCGCGAGGACGCGCTGGAGAGGTTCATCAACCACTTCGAGTCGAAGGGCTCCGAGGACGCGGAGGAGGCCGGCGACCCGACCGAAGGGATGGAGCCCGAGGAGGCGCTCCACTGGCACATCCTGCGGCGCAAGAAGGACGGGGTCGAGGAATGGATCGACCGCTCCGTGGAGAAGATCGGCGCGGTCCCGACCCTAAACCAGGTGCTGCTGCCGGCGATGAAGGAGGTCGGCGACAAGTTCGGCGCCGGCGAGCTGATCCTGCCGTTCGTGCTGCAGTCGGCGGAGGTGATGAAGCGCGCCGTCGCCCAGCTCGAGAACTACCTGGAGCGGATCGAGGGCCACAGCAAGGGCAAAGTCGTGATCGCGACCGTGTTCGGCGACGTCCACGACATCGGCAAGTCGCTGGTCAACACGATCCTCACCAACAACGGTTACACCGTCTTCGACCTCGGCAAGCAGGTCCCGGTGGAGACGATCATCGACGCCGCGGTCGAGCACGAGGCCGACGCGATCGGCCTCTCGGCGCTGCTGGTCTCGACCTCGAAGCAGATGCCGACCTGCATCGGCGAGCTGCACCAGCGCGGGCACGACTTCCCGGTCCTGATCGGCGGCGCCGCGATCAATCGCGATTTCGGTCGCCGCGCCCTCTACCCGCAGGGCAAGGAGTCCGACGAGGTCTACAAGCCGGGCGTCTTCTACTGCAAGGACGCCTTCCAGGGCCTCGACACGATGGACGCGTTGATCGATGACGACGCCCGCGCGGCGCTGGTCGAGAAGATCCGCGACGAGGCGAAGCAGCTGCGCGAGAAGCCCGAGAAGGTAGATGACTCTCCGCCGACCACCGACGACAGCGTCCGCTCCGCTGCGGTCACCGACAATGCGGTCCCCGAGCCGCCGTTCTGGGGCGTGCGCGAGATCGACGTCGACCTCGACGACGTCTATCCCCACCTCGATCGCCACGTGCTGTTCAAGCTGCACTGGGGCGGCCGCGGCAAGAAGGGCGAGGAGTGGCGGCAGATCGTCGAGGGCGACGGCTCCGACGAGGGTTTCGCGCCGAAGCTGGAGCGGATGTGGCGCCAGCAGGACTACCTGCACCCGCGGGCCCGGCTCGGCTATTTCCCCTGCGCCGCCGACGGCAACGAGCTGGTCGTCTTCGACCCCGAGGACTCCGAGCGCGAGCTGGAGCGCCTGGTCTTCCCGCGGCAGCCAAAGCACGATCGGATCTGCCTGGCGGACTTCTACCGCCCCCTCGGCTCGGGCGAGCGCGACGTGGTCGCAATTCAGGGCGTCACCGTCGGACCGGAGGTGACGGAGCTGATCAACCGGCTCGAGGGCGAGGGCGAGTTCGCCGAGCAGCTCTTCACCCACGGCCTCGGGGTGCAGGCGGCCGAGGGCCTGGCCGAGTGGCTCCACTCGCGCGTCCGCGGCGACCTCGGCATCGAGCCCGACCAGGGGCGCCGCTACTCGTGGGGCTATCCCGCCTGCCCGGAGCAGTCCGAGCACGAGAAGGTCTGGCGGCTGCTCGGCCTGGAGGAGATCGGCATGACCCTCTCCTCGGGCCACGCGGTCGAGCCCGAGCAGTCGACTGTGGCGATCATCGCCCACCATCCGCAGGCGGTCTACTTCGGGATGAAGTCGGGCTTCATCCCCACCGACAGCGCGCCCGACGAGCTGATCGCCGGCACCGACCGCGGCGGCGAGGTGCCACCGGAGGCCGAGCCTGCCGATGGCTCGGTCGAGGCGGAGCCGGTCGGCGGCGCGGCCTCGGCCTAGTTACGGCTTGCGGCGACTTCGCTGCGTGCTGGCGGCTTTGGCTGCAGCCGCACCGGGGCAGCGGACAGCGCCTGCGTGCGCAGGTCGCCCCAGGTCATTCCCTCGCGGACCAGCGCCGGGACGCCGAGCGTTACCGCGGTGGCGATCTCCACCGCCTGCAGGATCACCCCGTAGGCGAGCGCATCGGCGGTCGAGACCCCGAAGCCGGTGTGCAGGACGCTGATCACAGCGAGCTGGAAGACGCCAATGTTCGAGGGCGTCGCCGGGACGACCGCGGTGACGTTGACCGCGAACAGAACGGCTGCAGCGGCGCCGATTCCCGCCCCCTCGAGGCCGAGCGCGAACAGCAGCGCCCAGCAGGCCGCCAGCTGGATCGCCCAGGCCCCGATCTGGGCGGACGCGGCGACCGCGCCGCGGCGCGGCTCGCGAAAAACCCGCAGGCCGCGCCGGACCTGGGTGATGGCACCACGCACGGCGGCGGCGGCGCGCGCGATCCGCCCGTTGCCGGCGCGGCGGACCAGCATCGGCGCGATCAGCACCGCCAGCAACAGCGCCAGCGGCGCCAGGCTGACCAGGAAGATCGCCTCGGTGTTGGAGTGAAAGAGGTCGCTCGTGGAGACGATGATCACACCGAGCCCGATCAGGGCGACGATATTGAGCACCGTCTGGGAGACCAAGGTGCCGAGCAGGACAGGGAAGGTTTGGCGCATCCGGCCCATCCGCCGCGAGAGCACCATTGCCCGCGCCGGCTCGCCGAGCCGGGCCGGCAACGTCGCCGACATCAGCACCCCGAGCATCGTCGCGGAGGTGACGTCGCGGCGCCGCAGCGGCCGATTCGGCAGCGCCGAGCGGATGATCGCAAACCAGGACACAGCGCGGGAGAACAGCGACAGGGCCATCAGCGCGCAGGCGATCAGCACCCAGGAGACGTCGGAGCGGACGATGCTCTCGACCACCCGATCGACCCCGATCCTGTTCGCCGCCAGCACCGTCAGGCCGATGCCCAGCGCACCTGCCGTGCCGAGCGCGATCCGGCGGGCGGCGCGGCGGCCGCGGCCACGCTCGGGAACGGGGTCAAGGGAAGGCAACCGCCGGGCGGGAACGCGGGGGCCGCCGTCCGCCCGGACCAGACCGGACCCGCGGGCCAGCCGATCGGCGGTATTGACGGGGGCCGGCGCCTCGAGGGCCTGCTCGTAGACCTCGGTGACCTGCTCGGCGACCCGGGGCCAGGCGTAGCGCTTGGCACTCTCGCGCGCCGCCTCGCCCATCTCCCGCAGCCGGTCGCGATCGTAATGGGCCCGCTGTAGCTCCTCGGCGAGCCGCTGCGGATCGGCCGGCGGGACCAGGACGCCGTCGACACCGTCTGTGACCACATCGCTGTAACCGGCGATGTTGGAGGCGATGACGGGAGTTCCGGCGGCGAATGCCTCGGTCAGCACCATGCCGAAGCTCTCGCCGGAAAGCGAAGGGGCGCAGAGCACGTCGGCCTCGTGCAGGGCGGTCCAGAGCTGCTGGTGGGAAACACGGCCCGAGGCGTCGATCCAGCGCAAGAGCTCCGGATCGGCGACATAGCGGGCGACGTCGGCGTCGTCAGCGCCGATCAGGGTCAGCCGGCAAGGCACGTGCTCGACCAGGGCCCCGAACGCGGTCAGCAGCACCGGCAGCCCTTTGCGCTCCTCCGGGCGCCCGACGAAGAGGATCCGCAGCTCTTCGCCGGCCGGCTTGGCTCCCTTCGGGGCTGCGTCGACATCGACGCCGTTGGGGACGATCTCGTACTCGCCGCCGAACCAGCGCCGGCCGGTCCAGGCGGCGGCCTCGGAGACCGCGATTCGCGCCGAGAGCTTATTGCAGACGCGCCGCGCGCCGAGCAGGGTCGCCGCGTAGTTGGGGATCGCCTTCGTCGAATAGGCGTGGAAGGTTCCGACCACCGGAGCGGTCGTGTGCAGGGCCGTGTCCCAGCTCACGATCGGCGCGATCGGCTCATGGACGTGGACGACGTCGAAGCGGCCGTCGCGCAGCGCCCGCCGGGTGGCGGTCGCGCCCTCGGGGAAGGCCGAGAGGTTGGAGACGGCCCCGTTGGCGCCGATCCCGATCGTGCGCCCGACGTCGATCAGGTAGTCGGGCGCCTCCCGGGGCTCGGCCGGGGCGCGATGGAGGACCTTGCTGAGGCGGTCGGGTGGATCGAACGGAGCGAGCACCCGAACGTGATGGCCGCGGTCGATGAACTCCTCCGCGAGCGCCTCCACGTGACGATTGACGCCGCCCTGATAGGTCCAGGAATATGGCGAGACGAGGGCGATCCGCACTGGCGATTAAGGGTAGAGGACGGTGTACCCCTATGTTCGAGGACTGTTACGGGCCTCCGCCCAGACGAATCCGGTCGTCGCGAGCAGAAAACCGGTGCCGATCTCGAGCAGCAGCGCCCCGGAGTCGTTGACCAGGGTCCCGACCGCGATCGCGGCGACGGCGCCGATGAACGCCGCCCTGACCGGCGGAAAAAGGGCCAGCCAGGCGAGCAGGCGCTGACGGTTTCGGATCGCCACGGCGATGATCACGATCGCCAGCGGCAAGAACGGCGAGGTGATCGCCCGGCTAAAGCTACTGGCGGAGAGGCGCAGCCGCCGCTCGGCGACGTCGGCGAGCTGATCCAGGCCTCCGGCCTCCAGCACGGAACGAGTGAAGTGGGCGTCGCCGCCGCTGACCAGATCGGCGACCGCGAGGACTGCCAGCGCCGCAAGCGGCGCAGCGATGGCTGCGAAGGCGACATTGCGACGTCCTGACAGCACTGCTGCGGCGACAGCCGCCCCGACCGGGAAGACGATCGCGGCGCCGACGTCGGCGCCGAAGCGCCCGGCGGCGAAGACGATCGCGCAGGCTAGCCCGCAGACGACGAAGGCGATCGCGCCGCTTCGCGGCGAGGCCTTGGGAGCAAAGCCGGCCAGGGCCGCGCCGACGCCGACGATCGCCAGCACTGCCAGCGTCGCCTCCAGCTCGTTGCCGATCCCGAAGAAGCGGACGCCGAGTCCCGGGCTCGGCCCCATCAGCGACAGCGAGGTGAGCGGCGAACCGGTCAGCAGATCGAAGCCGTAGGCGGCCACGGTCAGCCCGCAGGCCAGGGCGAGGGAACGGAAGCCCGGAAGCAGCGCCCAGGTCAGCGCCGCGGCCGCGGGGGCGCCGAAACCGACCAGGGCCCGCTCGACGGCAAGGCTCGGCTCCAGCGCCGAACCGGCGAGCAGCATCAGCGGCATGTAGGCGAGGGAGAGCGCGAGCAGGCGCAGAGCGGGGCGGGCGTAGCGGCCACGTCCGGCGGCGAGGACGATGCCGACCAGCGCCAGCCAGACGAGCACGCTGACCCCGATCACCGGGGCGCGGCGCTCGGGGATCGCTTCCATGCGGTCCCCGAGCTCGGCGGCGGCGGCGAAGTCCGGCTCCCCCTCGGCGCGGATTGGCTCGCCGGTCATCTCGTCGGGCACGGCGATGCCGAAGCGGTCGAGGATCGTCGGAGCAACGTCCGTCGAGAGCACGTAGCCGTCGAGGCGGGTGCTGTCGGAGGTCAAGGTCCCGTCGAACCCGAGGCCGGCGATCGCGATCGTGAGCTGCTCGTTCTCGGCCGGCGGCGCTCGCTCGAGAGCGATCAGCAGATCGCGGCCGCGAAGGTCGCGGACCAGCCCGGACAGCTCAGCGATGTTGGCCTCGCGGACTTCGAATCCTCCGCCCGGGCGGCCAGCCCGGTCGGTCTCGAGAAGCGCTCCGGCAAGACCCGCCCCAGATCCTCTTTCTCGGCCGGGTAGGAGGGTGGCGAGCAGACCGGGCACGATGTCCGCCGGCGCGGATTCCGCTCGTTCGACCACCTCCTGCCAATCCCCGCCCGGGATCGGGATCACGTCGATGTACGGCAGGTCTCCGTCGTAGAGCGAGTCGAATACCCGGTTCCCTTGGGTGATGTCGAGGTAGGTCTGCTCGTCGGCGACCTCGCCGAGGCCGGCGCTCATCAGCCCGGGCGAGAGACCGGAGACCGACTCCAGCTCCTCGATCCCGGTGCCGTTCGGCAGCAGCGCGAACGTCAGCCGGGGTTGGGCGACAGCCGCCGGCGGGCAAGCAATCACCCCGATCAATGAGGCCGCGAGCGCTATTTTGAGGATCAGGTTGCCCGATCGCACTTTCGCCAAGTTCACCTTCTTCAAGCTCGATCCCGCCTGGCGTCGCCGCGACGAAGAGGAGCGTGCGTCGGACAAGCGCGAGTTCCTCGCCGCCTGCGAGGACTTCGCGATCGACCGCTCGCTGCGCGCCTACTCAACCATAGGAACGCGCGGAGACGCCGACCTGCTGCTGCTCAGCCAGAGCCGGCGCCTGGAGGACCTGCACACCTTCCACGTGGTGCTCGGCCAGAGCGGGCTGGCGAAATGGACCGAGGTCCCCTACTCCTACCTGTCGATGACGAAGCCCTCTCCGTATTCGGAGGAACCCTCTGCGCGACCCCAGATCTGCGTTTCCGAGCGCAAGTACCTGTTCCTCTACCCGATGGTCAAGAAGCGCGCCTGGTACGGGTTGCCTGCCGAAGAGCGCCAGCGGATCATGCGCAGCCACATCGAGGTCGGCCGCCGCTATCCCGAGATCACGATCAACACGACCTACTCCTACGGCCTCGACGACCAGGAGTTCGTCGTCGCCTTCGAGGGCGACGACCCGGGGATGTTCCTCGACCTCGTCCAGGAGTTGCGCCCGACCGAGTCCAGCGCCTACACCGAGCGCGAGACGCCGATTTTCACCTGCGTCGCGATGAGCGTCCGCAAGGCGCTGGATGCGCTCGACGGCAGCGCCTCGGTGCCCGCCGCACCGACCGCGATCGTCTGACTGACCCCCCGGATTCGGGGGGTCCGCATTCCCTATCCTTGCCCGTTCGCAAATGGCCACGGTAGGAACCGAAGAGAACCCCCTTCGCGTCGCGATCATCGGCGCCGGCCCGTCCGGGTTCTATGCCGCCGAGCACATCCTCAAGGACGAGGCGACGCACGCCCAGGTCGATCTCTTCGACCGCCTGCCGACGCCGTTCGGGCTGGTGCGCGGTGGGGTCGCTCCCGACCACCCGAAGATCAAGTCGGTGATCCGGGTCTACGAGAAGACCGCGGCCCGGGAGGGATTCCGGTTCTTCGGCAACGTCAAGGTCGGGCACGACATCGAGGTCACCGAGCTGGAGCGGCTGTATCACGCGATCGTCTACACGGTCGGTTGCGAGACCGACCGCCAGCTCGGGATCCCCGGCGAGGACCTGCCGGGAAGCCACGCCGCCACCGCCTTCGTCGGCTGGTACAACGCCCATCCCGACTACGCCGACGAGAAATTCGACCTCAGCTGCGAGCGCGCGGTCGTGATCGGCAACGGCAACGTGGCGATGGACGTGGCGCGGATGCTGGCGCTGACCGAGTCCGAGCTGCGCGAGACCGACACCGCCGACCACGCGATCGAGGTGATGGCACAGAGCTCGATCACCGAGATCGTCGTTCTGGGCCGCCGCGGGCCCGCCCAGGCCGCGTTCACCAATCCGGAGATCAAGGAGCTGGGCGAGATGCTCGACGCCGACGTCATCGTCGACCCCGGCGACGTCGATCTCGACCCCGCCAGCCGCGCCTTCATCGAGTCGGCCGACGCCGACAAGACCTCCAGGGTCAACGTCGAGATCCTTCACGACTTCTCGCAACGCCCGCCGGCCGGCAAGCGCAAGCGGATCATCCTCCGCTTCCTCGCCTCGCCGGTCGAGATCCAGGGCGACGGCACGGTCGAGCGGATCGTGATCGGCCGCAACGAGCTGGTCGACCACGATGGGACGCTGCGCGCGAAGGACACCGGCGAGCGGGAGACGGTTCCATGCGGCCTCGTGCTGCGCTCGGTCGGCTACACCGGGATCCCGATCGAGGGCGTCCCCTTCGACGACAGCCGGGGGACGATCCTCAACGCCAGTGGCCGGGTGCTCGACAGCCATGACGCCGGCCACAAGATCGGCCACTACGCGGCGGGATGGATCAAGCGCGGTCCCTCCGGGGTGATCGGCACCAACAAGAAGGACTCCCTGGAGACGGTCCGCCACCTGCTCGAGGACGTCGGGACCGGCCACCTGCTCAAACCGGAGAGTCCCGACCCTGGTGCGGTCGAGGACCTGTTGACCGAGAAGGGCGTGCGCTACATCAGCTTCGAGGACTGGCAGGCGATCGACGAGGCCGAGGTCGGCCGCGGCGAGCCGCACGGGCGCCCGCGGGTCAAGTTCGTGCGCATCGAGGAGATGCTGGAGTCCCTGAAGGAGAAGGTCGGCTGACGATGGCCGACCTGGCCGAGATCAAGTCGATGATCGAGGCCGCCCTGCCCGGGGCCAAGGTCGACGTCGTCGACCAGACCGGGACCGCCGACCATCTGCACGCGACCGTCGTCGCGAGCCAGTTCGACGGCTTGTCGCGAATCGACCAGCACCGTCTGGTCAAGGCCGCGGTCCGCGAGCGCTTCGAGGACGGCGCGATCCACGCGCTGTCGCTGAAGACCGCGGCGCCGTCAACAGGTCGTTAGCACGACAGCCCAGGGATGGTTCTAGGCTCGCCTGTGAACCATGGGCAGGCAAGATGTCGAGGCCGAGCGCCAGCTCGCCGAGGAGAGCCGGAGACGCTCACGGCAACGACGAGAGCTGGCACAGGAGCGCCGCCGGGCCCGTGGAATTCGCGGGATCCTGATTCTCGGCGCAGTGGCGCTGGGAGCGGTCGCAATCGTGCTCGAGACGGCGGGGCAGGAGCCAGGGCAGCGGATCAGGGCAGCCGCCTCACCTGCGCCCACCCGGACGCCGGTGGTCGATGACTCCCCCAACCGAAGGGCGGCTCATCCCAGCCCGGGGGCGATCAAGACCGCCTGGCGCTACGCGAGCTCCCGGGCGGGCCTTGTCTCGGCCGCGGTGATCGATTCCGACGGCGCCCTCACCGGGCTGCGTGCCAGGCGTCGTTTCGTCTCCGCCAGCGTCGTCAAGGCGGTGATGCTGGTCGCCTACCTGCGCGAGCTGGCGCGCCAAGGGGCGAGCCTCGACTCGTCGACCGAGGAGGTGCTGCGGGCGATGATCACGGTCTCAGACAACGATGCCGCCGACACGATCTACTACCGCCTCGGTGACGACCCGATGGAGCAGGTTGCCCGCGAAGCGGGCGCCGGCACGCTCGATGTCCGCGGCTACTGGAGCGAGACCTATCTCTCGGCACGCGACGGCGCCCGCTTCATTTCTCGAGCCGAACAGCTGCTGCCGCGCCGCTTCCGCCGCTTTGGCATGGGACTGCTGGCGGACGTGGTCGCCTACCAGCGCTGGGGCATCCCCGCGGCTGCGGAGCCGGATTGGAAACCCGGGTTCAAGGGCGGCTGGCGCGGCACCGACCGCGGCCAGCTCGTGCACCAGATCGCAGTCCTTCGCCGCGGCCGCACGCGAATCTCGCTGGCGATCCTGACCGACGCGATGCCGAGCCATGAATACGGCGTCGAGACGCTCGAGGGCATCACTCTGCGCCTGCTCGGGACCAAACCGACGCCGCTAAGACAATTGCGGCGCTTCGCGCCTGACCTGCCAGTGCCGGGAGCAAGTCCCGGCTAACTATCAACTTGATGGCCGATCCCGAGCTCAAGCAACGCATCGAGCAGCTGATCGCCGAGAACCCGGTGCTGCTGTTCATGAAGGGCACGCCGGAGATGCCGCGCTGCGGCTTCTCGATGCGGGTCGTCGGCGTCCTCGACCAGCTCAACGTCGAGTACGGCGCGATCGACGTGCTACCGGCGCTGCAGCCCCTACGCGAGGTGACGACAGAGATCTCCGACTGGCAGACGTTCCCGCAGCTCTACGTCAACGGCGAGCTGCTCGGCGGCTGCGACATCGTCGAGGAGATGTTCGAGTCCGGCGAGCTCGCCGAGGCTCTGGAGGCGGAGCAGCCGGCGCCGGCTCCTTCGCCCTCCAAGGACCCATCACCGCCGGGCCAAAGCCCGCCGCTGCAGATCGAGACCTAGAGCAAGCCGCTCAGACGGCGGCCTGGTCGGCCGCTTCCTCGCGTACCTGGAAAGAGGAGCCGCAGCCGCATGCGGCGACGACGTTCGGGTTGTTGACCTGGAACCCGGCGCCCTGCAGGCCCTCGACGTAGTCGACCTCGGAGCCGAAGACGAACTGCATGCTGACCTTGTCGACGATCACCGAGACGTCGCGATCCTCGAAGACGTGGTCGTCGGCCTTCACCTGGTCGAAGGCCAGCGCGTACTGAAAGCCCGAGCAACCGCCGCCACGAACGGCGACGCGCAGCGCCTGGCCGTCGTCCTGGGCACCGAGCAACTCCTTGATCTTCGTCGCAGCGCCCTCGGTGAGGCTGATCGCCGCCTGTGGGGTATCGGTCATCGCTTCACAAAGAATAGCGGCAGTCGGGGCTAGCTCTCCCCGTTGCCGTAGGTGTGGTCGAGGTACTGGTTGATTCGGCGGCTGTCGTGGATCACCTCGTCAGCGTCGATCAGAACCGGAACGCGGCGCTGCCTGGTCAGCTCGACGATCTCGGGGCGGTCGGAGCGCCGGTAGGGCACCCGTTCAGTCCGGTAGCTCAAACCGTGGCGGCGCAGACGGCGGGCGACGGACCCGCACGGACAGAGCCGGTTGGTCGGCGTCGGGCAGCGATAGAGGACGATCTCGCTCAACCGAGGCCGACCCGCTCTCCGAGCTGCAGGACCCGGCCGACCGCGCGCAGGGCGAGGTCCGTGCGCGGAGCACGCCCGACGCGATCCCCGAGCCGCTTCATCTGCCATTGCACCGCGTCCTCGAGCGTCTCCTCGTGCGGTCGCGGCTTGAAGCCCAGCTGCTTCTTCGCCTTCGTGCTGCGGTAGGTCCACCACTGCGCGGCCGAGGTCAGCTCGTCCTCTGAGACCGGAATCGGAAATCCCGCCCGACGGCCCAGCTGCGTCGCGACGCGGGTCATCCCGACCGGCACCCGGACCGGCGGCGGGGGCACGCCGGAGATGCGGCCGATGTCGGCGAACAGGCGCCCGAGGGTGAAGTTCCGTCCCCCGAGCAGGTACCGCTCCCCCACCTCTCCCTTGCGGTCGGCGAGCAGGTGGGCGGCAGCGACGTCGCGGACGTCGACGATGTTGAGCCCGCCCTCGACGTAGAACGGGATCTGGCGCAGCAGCACTCGGCTGATCAGGCGATTCGAGGTCCCGGAGGGGTCTTCGGGACCGAGCACGAAGGTTGGGTTGACGACCACCAGGGGCAGTCCATGGGCGGCAACGCGAAATGCCTCCCCCTCGGCCTCGTGCTTGGCGTTGATGTAGGCGATGCCGAGGTGTCCGGCCGTGAAGGTCTGATTCTCGTCGGCGGTGCCACCCGGCTTGGCGGGCCCGATCGCCCCGGCCGAGGAGGTGTAAACGACTCTCTCGACCGCCGCCCGCAGCGCCTCCTCCATCACGATCCGGGTGCCGGTCACGTTGACCTCGAATACGCGATCGGCGCTGCCGTGTCGCATCGACGTCGTACCGGCGCAGTGAAAGACCCGCTCGGCGCCGTCCATCGCCCGCCGTACCGCGCGCCGGTCGGTGATGTCGCCGGTGGCGCGCTCGTACTCGACTCCGTCGAGGTGGTCGAGGTCGGAGTCGCGGCGAGCGAGCAATCGCAGCTCGTCGCCGCGCCCCGCCAGGGCGCGGGCGATGTGTGCGCCGATGAACCCCGAGCCCCCGGTGAGCAATGTTTTCGCCATTAGCAGGGGATTCTATTGTCGGCCGCCGCGGCCCTCGCCGCTTGCGGGAATCACCGGCGGCTCCGGTAGTGATAGAACCGGCTGCCTTGAGTGCCGGTCCCAGAACCGCGGTCGTATGCGACACGACCGCCTATCTCCCCGCCGAGCTCGTCGCAGATCTCCATCTCGAGCTGATCAGCCTCTACGTCTCCGTAGACGGCGATCAGCAGCGCGAATCGGAGATCACCGACTACGGCGCCTTCTACGAAAGGCTGCGCGGATCCGACAGCGGTGCCACCACCTCCCAGCCCTCGGTCGGAGACTTCACCGAGGTCTATGAGCCGTTGCTCGACAGCGCCGCCGAGGTGGTCTCGCTGCACCTCTCGGCCGCAATCTCGGGAACCTGCGAAGCCGCCAGGGCGGCCCGAGAGAGGCTGATCGAGGAGGGACGCGGCGGCGAGCGGATCTCCGTCGTCGACTCGCGTTCCTGCGCCGGCGGGCTGGGACTCTGCGCCGTCGCCGCCGCGAACAGCGCTGCCGGCGGCGGCGGGAGCGAGGAGGTGGCAAGCGCCGCCAAGGAAGCACGGGCGGGGCTGAAGATGTGGTTCGCGGTCGACACCCTCGAGTACCTGCGCCGTGGCGGCCGGATCGGCGGCGCCAGCGCCTGGATCGGCTCGGCGCTGAAGATCAAGCCGATCCTGACCCTGGAGGAGGAGATCACCCCCGTCGAGCGGGTGCGAACCAGGGCCCGGGCCCTGGAGCGCCTGCGCGATTACGCGCGCCAGCGGCACGCCTCCGCGGCCGACGCCTGGGTGGTCCAGCACATCCAGGACGCCGAGTCGGCGGCGGCGCTTGCCGACGACTGCCGCGAGATCTTCGCCAACGAGCCGGTCTTCGTCTCCGAGGTCGGGCCGGTGATCGGAGCCCACGTCGGTCCCGGCCTGCTCGGAGTCGGCAGCGTTCCCGAGGCGGCGCTGCGCGCCTAGTGCGGTCGTGAACTACGCGATCAGCGCAATCGGTCGCGATCGTCCCGGGATCGTCGCCGCGATCACCGGGGTACTGCTCGACCTCGGCGGCAATGTCGATGACTCGCAGATGTCGATCCTGCACGGGCACTTCGCGGTGATGCTGGTGGTCTCGGTGCCGGAGGGGGTCGAACGCGATCAGCTGGCGTCCCGCCTCCAGCAGGTCGGCGAGGAGCTGGCACTGGAGGGGGTCGCGGTCTCAGAGCTCGATCACCTCTCTGACACTGCCGCGCCGACCCACGTGCTGACCGTCTACGGCGCCGACCACCCGGGCATCGTCCACGCCGTCTCCGTGGCGCTTGCGGACAACGGGGTCAACATCACCGACCTTCGCACCAGGCGCACCGGAGAAGGCGACTCGCCGGTCTACGTGATGATGATGGAGATCTCGATTCCCGCCGGGGTCGCGGGGTTGGACGAGGCACTGGCAGAGGTCGGCACCGAGGCCGCGGTCGAAGTCAGCCTTCGCGAGTTGCAGCCAGAGACGCTCTAGTGCCGCGCCTGGACCGCTGGACGAGGCTCTAGGTGGCGGTCCGCGAGGTACTGCGCTACCCCGACCCGGCGCTGAAGGAGGTATGCCCCCCGGCCCAGGCGGAGACGATCGACGCGGTCGCCGCCGACCTGCTGGACACGATGCGCTCGTTCGAGCGCTGTGTCGGCATCGCGGCGCCGCAGATCGGGGCGATGACCCGGATCGCCGTCGTCGACGTCCGCGGCCATCCGAAGGCGACGACCGACAACGGGCTGCTGATCCTTGCCAACCCGAGGATCGAGCAGGCGGCGGGGTCGGATGTGGCCCGGGAGGGTTGTCTGAGCCTTCCCGACCTGACCGCCAACGTGCGCAGGGCGACGAGGATCGTCGTCGAGCACGCCGCCGGCCGGGTCGAATGCGAGGGCTTCGAGGCGCGCTGCGTGCTGCACGAGATCGACCACCTCGACGGGGTCCTGTTCCTGGACCGGGTCGAGTCGCTCGTCGACGACGTGTTCCGGCGCCAGAGCTACGCCTGAGCTTCTGCGGGGGTTGCCTGCTCGGCCTGTCGATAGCGCCACTGGTCGAGGGCGACGCTCTGGATCGCGGCGGCGGCCGGGATAGCGATGATCGCGCCGAGGATCCCGAGCAGCGAGCCGCCGACCAGGACCGCGACGATGACGACAAGCGGGTGGATCTGGACCGCGCGCCCGTAGACGAACGGCTGGACCAGGTTGTTCTCGACCTGCTGATAGACCAGCAGCACGGCGATCCAGACGATCAGGCCGCCGGGGAAGCTGACCACGGCGACGACGATCCCGACCAGGATGCCGCCGATCGTCGCCCCGACCAGCGGCACCAGCCCGAAGAACGCCATCAGGATCGCCAGCGGCACCGCAAAGGGGATGTCGAGGATCGTCAGCGTCACGTAGGAGACCAGGCCGGCAAGGGTCGCGATCAGGAAGGCCCCGAACACGTAGCCGCTGATCGCCTCGGAGATGTCGCCGGCGATCGCGCGGGCGCGCGCCTCACGGCGGGCGGGCAGCTGCCGGTAGCCGAACTCCAGCATCCGGCGGCCGTCCATCAGCAGGAAGAAAGTGATGACGAGGATCGAGAACAGCTGCACGAAACGCGAGAAGACGCCAACGGTGACGTCGCGCAGAGTCCCGGCGGCATCCCCCAGCTTGCTGGGCAGCTCCTCGGCCTGCTCGGTGAGGTTGTCGGTGATTCCGTACTCGTCGTCGTACTCGCGGAAGGTCTCGTTCTCGCGCAGGTCGTCGACATAGGTGGGCAGGTCCTCGGAGAGGTCGTTGATGCCGTCGACCATCGGCGGCACGACGAGTAGCCCGATTCCGAAGATCGCGGCTCCGATCGAGAGGTAGACGACCAGGATCGCCAGCCAGCGGGGCAGGCGTTGCTGCTCGAGCCGGTTCACGACCGGTGCGATCGCAAGCGCGAAGAAGATCGCGATCAGGACCAGGCCGATGACGTTGCGCAGCCGGTAGAGCAGGTACAGGCCGGCGACGATCGCGGCGGTGACGAGCACGACGCGGGCGATCGCGCGGACCGACGGCAGGCTCTGGCTCGCCACCGAAGCGAGGCTAGGGTCGAGGTCGGACGCGGCGCCGAGAGTCAGCCCGCGGCTTCCCGTATCTAGGAACCACTGCGGCGCTTCGCGCCTGACCTGCCTCTGCCGGCTGCCTACGCAGCCGGCTAAGACACCTTCTCCCGCTTTCGCTCGTACATCGCCAGGTCGGCGCGGCGCAGGACGTCCTCGCGGCTCGCCTCCAGGCCCCCGAACCCCGCAACCCCGATGCTCGCCGAGGTGGCGATCGCGTCCCCGTCGCCGATCCGCAAGGCGTCGATCCGATCCTCGACGCTGCGGGCGACGGCCTCCGCCTGCGCCTCGTCGACGTCGATCAGGATCGCGGCGAACTCATCACCGCCGATGCGAGCGATCAGGTCGGTGGTCCGCAGGCGCTGGGTCAGCACCGTCGCGACACCGCGCAGCAGCTCGTCCCCGGCTGCGTGGCCGAGGGTGTCGTTGACCTCCTTGAAGCGGTCGAGGTCGATCAGCAGCGCCACGCCCGGTCGGCCAGTACGGCGGGCGAGCGCCAGCTGGCGATCAAGCTCGTCCTCGAACTGGCGCCGGTTGTACAGGCCGGTGAGCGGGTCGCGCAAAGCCAGCTCGCGAAGCTGGTCCTCGGCCTGCTTGGTGGACGAGACATCGCGGACGATTCCGGCGACTCCGGTCACGACCAGCTCCGCGTCGCGAAGCGGCGAGAGGCTCAGCGATACGTCCACCAGCCGGCCGTCCTGCGCCAGCCGCGTCACCTCCGCCGCATCCACGGTCTGCCCGCCCCGGACCCGGTGCAGCAGGTTCAGCGCCTCGTCGCGCTGGTCGCGGGGCACGAGCCGCAGCAGGTGCATTCCGACCGCCTCCTCGGCGGAATAGCCGAACAGCTCTGTGGCGGCGGGGTTCCAGGTCTCGACGACTCCGTCGAGGGAGCTGGAGAAGATCGCGTCGGGAACGGACTCGACGATTGACTTGAAGCGCTGCTCGTCCACGCGGCATGTGTACCGAAGCCCGGCGGCGATGACAAGCCGCTTGGACGGCTAGCGGCGGCGGCGCAGGGCGAGGATCCCGCCGACCAGAAACCCGGTCGCGGCAGCCCCGATGATCAGCTCGCGGCGATGCTCGCGGATATGGCGGCGCCAGTCGGTCAGCTCGGTGACCCGGTCGCGAAGCGCCTCGACGGAGTTGCCGAGCTCCAGCCGCCGGGTCTCGATGTCCTGGCGGATCTCGGCCGAGGAGCGGCCGGGCTGGCCGGTCGACGCCGGATGCACGGGCTCGGGATGGCTCATCGCCGACTCCTCACGATCGCTCGCCCTCCGACTCGGAGGTGAAGGCCTCGGCGCGGGTCGAGGCCCGCGTCGCAGCCCCGGCCGAGCTGCCTCCCCCCTCGAGAACAGCCCGGGTGCGCTTCGCCTCTTCGATCGCCTGCGCGGGCACCGGCGGGGCGCCCGACTGCAGGGCCCGGTATGCGAACCAGCCGGCTGCCGCGGCAACGAGCAGGAAAAACAGGGCCTCGACCAGGAAGCCGGGCCAGAAGCGATCCCCGAAGACGAGGTCGTTGAGCAGCCAGGCGATCCCGTGCATGAGCAGGATCAAGGCCAAGAAGGCAAAGACGCCGGCGACGATGCCGACGACCGAGCCGCGGACGAGCTGGGTGACCTTCTCGCGGATCTCGGCCTTTGCCAGCTCGATCTCCTCGCGCACCAGCGTCGAGGTCTGCTCGGAGACGTCGAAGACCAGCTCGCCGACCGATTTCTGACCGGCGTTGGAGGGCGGCGGACCGCCGACGGGGTTGCGGGGGGGCGTGGGCTCGGCCATGGACGGGGATCAGTCGGGGGGGTCCTCGTCGAAGATCCGCCGGTAGAGGATCGAGGCGGCCCGCGCGGCGACGATGCTGGCGAGCGCCCCGGTCGCGGCGAGCAAGCCGCTCCAGACCAACCTTCTGACGATGTCGCTATCCACCTATCTCGATCTTCCCGCTGGAGGGCGGGGAGTAAACCACCTCGCCGTCCGCTCGGTCGGGATAGCTCGCCCAGCGCTCGAAGAATCCGCGGTAGACGGAGTAGGCCCAGCCGGTGTCGACGGCGTCGATCGCCCCGTGGCCGCCGGCCGGCAGCACCCAGACCCTGACCAGGTCGTTTGACTGCGCCGCCTCGGCCAATGCGTGGGCGTGGCGCACCGGGATGATGTGGTCGTCGGTCGGGTGCAGGATCAAGACCGGCACTGCGGCACGGTCGATGTGATGGACGGCCGAGGAGCGGGCGTGGATCTCCTCCTCGCCGAGCTCGTAATAGGCGCCGCTGACCCGCGACAGGGCCTGCCTCAGGTCGCGGATGTCCTCCGGCCATCGCGAACCGCGGACCCGCGACATCAGCATCGCCCGAAAGCCGAGGTTGAGCAGGTAGGAAGGGTGCCTGATCGGCAGCTCGCGCGAGAGCCGCTCGGTGGCGCTGCCGACGTCGGCGGGAGGCGAGATCGCGAGGATTCCGCCGTCAAGAGCCTCGGCGCCGGCGGCGTGGGAAGCGCCGAGCACCGACGAGCCTCCGAGCGAGATGCCGAGCGCTCCGACGCTGGTCGAGCCGGCGTCGCGAAGCTGCGCCGCCACCCGGACCAGGTCCTCGCCCTCCTTCCAGCCTCCGCTCGACGGCGCCTCCTCCATCAGCCCGGTGAGACCGAAGCTGCGCAGGTCGACTGCGGCGACGTTGAAGCCCCATTCGTAGAAGGCGCGAACGGCGATCGCGCGGACATAATCGAAGCGGCGGGTCGAGAACAGCCCGTGGACGACGATCAGCGCCGGCCGTGGATCGGGATGCACGGCGACCGAGGCCCCGATCCGGACCCCGTCGGCGCCCTCGAAGACCTGCTCGGAGAACTGGCGCGGATAGGCGTAGCCGACCAGGGCCCCGTCATGGCCCTGGGTGAGGACGAATGGAGCCAGGTCGGCCAGCCCCTTGCGGATCTCGGCCCAAGGCGTCGGGCGCAGATCGCCCGGGATCGCCTCCAGGTCGGCCATCAGCGCCTCCATCGAACGCTCCTGCGGGGCCGGGTTGGGCAGATCGCTCGTCGCGGCGCCGCGGGACAGCCAGCGTCGCAGGGGACCGCCGAGTCGCTGCCCGAGTAGCCATAGCGGCAGCGCGATCAGGCCGACGACGACATTGAGGACCTTGGCGGCGCCATGCAGGACGCGATCCTGACGCTGGTTGGTGCCCATTGACTCCCACATCGGGCTAGCCCTCCCGGCGCGGCTCGAGGCCGTCGCAGATCGCCTTCACGACCAGCTCCTCGGCGCGCTCGAAGTCGCGGTCGGCGGCCGGGATCAACTCGAAGATCCAGCCCGAGAGCAGCTGCTCGATCGCGCCGTAAAAGCACATCGACGCAAAGGTCGGGTCGATGTCGGCGCGAAAGTCGCCGCTGCGCTGACCGTCGGCGACGATCTTCGCGATCGAGTCATAGGCGCGGCGGATCTCGGCCAGGTGGGTGCGCCCGAAGGAGTTCGCGGCCCGCGTTACCTCGACGATGATCACCTTCATCAGCTCCGGGTCGTGGCGATAGGAGCCGATGATGAAGGCGGCGACGGCTTCGAGCTTTTGGCGCGGGCTCGAGCTGCCTGCGTCCGCTTCGTCGATCGCGGCCAGCAGCAGCGACCAGCGCTCGGTGAAGAGCTCGTTCAGGACCTCGTCCTTGGAGGAGAAGTAGTGGTAGACGAGGCCGTAGGCGACCCCCGCCTCGTCGGCGATGTCGGCGACCCGGGTCGAGTGAAACCCCTGCCGGGCGAAGACCCTGATCGCGGCGTCGAGGATCTGGCGGCGCTTGTCGACGGCCACCGAGGTTCGGGCCGGGGCCATCAGGCGTGCACCTCCTGCGGCCACGCGTAGGCTGCCGGGCGGCGATTGGCCAGCGACGGCAGCGACTCGCGGATCCGATCCTGCGCGTCGAGGTCGAGCTCGGCGGCGACGAAGCACTCCTCGTCGGGGGCCTTGGCGAGGACCACGCCCCAGGGATCGACGATCGCAGAGCGTCCGTAGGAGGCGTAGTGCGGCGGCGCCTCGCCGATCTGGTTCGGGGCGATGACGAAGATCTGGTTCTCGATCGCCCGGGCGCGCAACAGCACCTCCCAGTGGTCGCGGCCGGTGGCGGCGGTGAATGCGGAGGGGACCGTGACCAGGCGGGCGCCGCGCACGGCGAGGATCCGGTACAGCTCCGGAAACCGGAGGTCGTAGCAGACCGTCAGCCCGGCGATCAGGTCGCCGAGCGGCGCCGTTACGAGCTCCTCGCCGGGCTGCTCGTGCGCCGACTCCCGGTAGGCGACTCCGCCGACGTCGACGTCGAACATGTGGATCTTGCGGTAGGCGGCGATGTCCTCGCCGTCGGCCCCGACCAGCACCGAGGTGTTGAAGGCCTTCCCCGCCGGCCCGCGCTCGGCGATGCTGCCGGCGAGCAGGTGGATCCCCAGCTCGCGGGCCCAGGACCGCACCGCGGCCAGCGAGGGGCCGTCCAGCGGCTCGGCGCCTGCCAGCAGCTCCTCGCCGGCGCTGAGCAGGTTCCACTTCTCCGGCAGCGCGACCAGCTGCGCCCCATCGCGGGCGGCGGCGCGGACGAGCTCCGCGGCACGCTCCAGGTTGCGGTCCTTGTCGCCTGTCGAATTGAGCTGTACCGCCGCTACCCGCAACCTTCTCCTTTCCGTCGCCGGCCCGGCAGCCGACGTTGGCTGACTGACCAGTCAATCAAAAGCCCCTCCGCTCGGCCCGGGCGCCGCCCTGCAGGCGGATCACCCGCAGCTTCGGGTCGGCGAGGATCTGGCCGAGGCAGAAGCGGTCGCGGATCCATCGCTTGCGGGCAAACAGCCGCGTCTGGTCGGAGAAATGCGGCGAGCGCGGGTTCTCGGATTGCGAGTAGGTGAGGATCGTCCGCACCGGCGGGCAGCGGGCGCCGGTCATGCTGGCCGCGATCACGAAGCTGGAGCCGTGCGGGGTGTCGGGGTAGCCCCGGCCGGACACCCAGGGCACGTTGATCGCGTTGAAGACCCCGAGCGTCCCGGGCCCGCCGTGAGTGGGAATCCGAGGCCCGGTTTCTCCAAGCTGCGCGAACTGGTGTCCGCGCAGGCCGGCGTCGAGCGGGATGCCGGCGGCGCGCAGGTCGCTGACCGCGTCGGCGAGCGAGCGCTGCACGACCGGGCTGTCGGTGTCGAGGCCGCTGGGCGTGTTGACCGGGTCGGCGACGTCAAACGGCTCAGTGAAGACTCCCTGCGGCCCGCCCACCGGCGCCGGGCTGGCGAGGACTCGGCTCGCGAAGCGGCGAAACAGGATCGCCCCGGCGGCGTCGAGGTTGTCGCGCAGGGTCCAGGCGGCGAGCACCGGGCAGGCGGCGCTGACGTCGACGGGCCCGCTGCTCCCCGGCAGGGTCGGGTTCTGTTCGCACATCGCCAGCAGCGGATCGCGGAACAGCTCTCCCGCGTACTGGCGGTTGTTGAACGCCGTCGCCTGTAGCCGGCGGAGGGTGAACCCCCGGCGCGCGATCCGCTCGGCGACCATCACCAGCCCGAGGCGGGTGCGCAGCGAGCGGGCTGTGCGCTCGTCGCCGATGATCCTTGCGAATCCCTCCAGCGGCTTCTCGGGGTTCGAGAGCCAGTAGCTGTCGTTGCCGTTGGTCACGTAGTCGTCGCGAAACAGGTGCGGAAGATTGGAGGGCCCGAAGATGCCCGGCTCGACCGCATCCGGGTCGCTCCCCCAGTCACAGCTCGAGCGGGAGCCGTCGAGAATCGCGACCGCCAGCGTCGCAAAGGTCGCCTGGCCGGCGGCGGTGTTGCACTCCTGTGCCTTTGCGTTGGTGACGTGTGGGACGACCGAGATGTCGGCGTAGAAGGCCTTGCCACGGGAGTCGGCGGCGATCGTGTTGACCCAGGGGATCCCCTGGTCGGTGCGCAAAACGCGGTGCAGCCGGCGGGTGCTCTGGGCGCGATCGACGTCGAAGAAGTGGTTCAGGTAACGAAAGTTGGTCGCGTTCGCGTCGGCGAACGTGAAGGCGGTGCTGGGAGCCCACGGGAACAGCGGCAGGCCGACCAGCGAGTTGACCACCGGGCCGTGGACAGTGGAGTAGAAGCTGTGGCTGCGATCGGCCAGCGAGCCGTCCGGCATCCGCGCCTTCACGCTCACGGTGGTGCGCTCCATCTCCCGCGGCGCGCCGTCGAGGAGGTAGGTCGTCGGCGAGCCGGGCACCAGCGTCTCCTGGAAGAGCGTGAAGCGGCGCGCCGTGGAGACCGTGTGGCTCCAGGCGAGGTGGCGGGTGTGCCCGATCAGGACCAACGGCACGCCGTAGAGGCTGGCGCCGGAGACGTCGATCTTGCCGGGGATCTTCAGGTGGGCCTGGAAGAAGCGCTCGGACCCGTCCCAGGGGAAGTGCGGGTTGCCGAGCACCATTCCCTTGCCGGTCCGCGTCGCCTCCCGGCCGAGCCCGTATGCGTTGGAGCCGATGTCGATGCGCAGGCGCTCTTCGAGCTCGCGCAGCTGTCCGGGCGTCGGCACCGCCGGAGCTGCCGACTGGGCACCACCCAGCGCCGGTGTCGGCGGCTCGGCGGCCGCGATTCCGTCGATCGCCACCCCCTGGCTGGCCAGCAGCCCGAGCTGGTAGAAGCGGCGGAAGGCGTCGATCAACGTGATCGGCCGCACCCACTCCTCACCGCGGCAGCGCGGGTCGGGAAGGCGGGCGACGCCGGTCTTGCGCAGGTAGCGGTTGTAACCGGCCACGTAACCGCGTGCGATCTCGATTACCTGGGGCTTCGGGCCCCGCGGCGGCGCCAGCTTCAGGAGCTTCTCGATCGTCCGCTCCTCGATTACCTTGGCGAAGAAGAAGTCGCTGTCGAGGTTGTTGAACCTGAAGCCGTTGCCGGCGAAGGTCCAGCTCTCCCCCGGTCCGAAGAAGCGCGAGCGCTCGCCGCGGACGGTCACGTAGGAATCGGCGATCGTGCAGATGTTCTCGCGCGCGAAGGCGAACCCGTAGCCGTATCCGAGTCCCCGCCACGAGTCGGCGAGGACGTGCGGGATGCCGTGCTCGGTGACCCGGATCGTCGCCCGCAACTCCGGCTTGCCACCGCTTCGGGCACCCTCGGCGGCGGGAGCGAGCAGCAGCGTCGCTGCAAGCACGGCTGCCGTGAGCCGGCCGATGCCCCTCGCCACGGTCACGCCTCCACGCTACCGGCAGGTCGCGGTGTCGCGCGCCGGGGCATTCAGCGGCGCAGCTCGCGGGCGATCAGGCGGTCGAACAGCCGGTCTCCAAGCAATGGCCGAAGCCGCGCCTGCAGCTTCGCGTCGGTGCCGACCAGGTAGCGGGTGCGGGGGCGCTCGCTCGTCAATGCCTCCGAGATCACGTCCGCGACCACCCTCGGCTCGATTCCCCGCTCCTCGGTCTTTCGTATCGCCTCCCGGAATTGCTCGATCCGCTCTCCGTAGAGGCGTTGCTGGGAGTCGGGGGTGCGTTCGGCGACCTCCTCGGCGGTGCGACGGCCGGATTCCCAGATCGAAGTGGCGACGGCACCCGGCTCGACCAGGACCACCTCGATGCCCCAAGGCCGCAGCTCCTGGCGAAGGCTGTCGCCCACCGCCTCGATTCCGAACTTCGAGGCGTGGTAGGGAGCGTTGAAGGGCAGCGCCATCCGTCCCCCGATCGAGCTGATGAAGACGATGCGACCCCGGGCCTTGCGGAGCACCGGCAGCAGCGCCTGGGTGACCGCCACCTGACCGGTCAGGTTGATCTCGATCTGGCGGCGGAAGTCGTCGATCGGCAGGGTCTCAAGGGGCCCGGCGATCCCCACCCCGGCGTTGTTGACCAAACCGTCGAGGCCATCGGCGCCGATTTCCCCCTCGACCTTCGCGGCCATCGCCGCAATCGACTCGGCGCTGGTGACGTCGATCATCACCGGCGTCAGCCGCTCGCCGGCCTCCTCGCGCAGCGAAGCCCCATCCTCTTCCCGCCGGACGCCGGCGAAGACGTGCCAGCCGTCGGCGTCGAGAGCCAGCGCCGCTGCGCGGCCGATGCCAGTCGAGGTACCGGTGATGACGACCGAACGAATGGCGTCACACCCCGCTAACGAGAAGACTTGAGCGCCGACCCGCGCTGGCGCTCCAGCTCAGCGATCAGCAGCTTCGTGTGCAGAGCGGCGATCAGGTCCTGCAGCGGCGCTGCGCCGCTCTCGATCATCTCGACCACCCGGTCGGGCTCCATCTCCCCTGCCAGCCGTTCCATGACCACCTCCACCTCCTGGCGGACGAGATCCTCGAGGGCGCTCTTGTAGCGCAGCGTGTCGTAGACGGTGAAGCCGATCTCCTCGTCATAGCCGCCGGCCCGGAAGCGGCTGATCGCCTCGATGATCTTCACGTCCGAGGGCGAGTAGCCGCGGCTGTTGGGGCTCAGCACCTCGAGCTCTGCGAGGCGCTCGAGGACCTCCTTCGGGACGCCGTAACGCTCTCGCACCTCCGCCGAGCTGGTGCGGGACTGCTCGCCTGCCAGCGCCCGCTCGAGGATCCGGTCCTCGAGGTCGACCAGCGCGCGGGCGCGCTCGGGGTCGTCGTCGAGCACCGACTTGATCGCCCGCAAGGGCATGAAGCGCTCCTCCTGCAGCTGCTTGATGAGACGAATCCGCTGCACGAACTCGGGCGGGTAGTAGGCCATGTTGCGGCTCGTCTTCACCGGCTCGGGGAGAAGGCCCTCGCGGAGGTAGTGCTTGATCGTCGCCGCCGGGACGCCGGAGGCCTCGGCCAGCTCGCCCATCCTCAAGAGCCCGTTGTCGCTCATGCCATGAAGCTCCGCTGCGCGTCGGCGGTCGGGCCCGCCACCGCGCCCGACTCCTTCATCGCCGCGATCTCCTCTTCGCCGTACCCCACCTCGCGCAAGACCTCGTCGGTGTGCTCGCCGAATGCCGGAGCCGGGCGGCGCGGGTCGGCCGGGGTGCGCCCGAGCTTGACCGGCGCGCCGAGCAGGCGGACCTTGCCGATCTCCGGCTGCTCGAGCTCGACCACCATCTCGCGCTCGCGGACCAGCTCCGAGTCCAGCGCCTCGTCGAGGCCGAGCACCGGCTCGATGCAGCAGTCGTGCTCGTCGGCGAAGGCGCGCCACTCCTCCCGGGTGCGGGAGCGGAAGACCGCGGCGACCTCCTCCCAGGCCGTCGACCCGGGGGCCTCGAACTGTCGCTCGACCAGGTCGGGCCGGCCGACTCCATTGCAGAACGCGGCCCAGAACTTCGGCTCCAGCGCGCCGCAGGTGACCCAGCCGTCGGCCGCCTCGTAGGGGTAGTAACAGAGGATGCCGCCGTTGAGCTGGCCCTCGCCGCGCCCCGGCGGCCGGCCGTCGCAGAGGTACTGCGCCGCGACCATTGCCAGCCAGGAGAGGGCGCCGTCGGCCATCGAGACGTCGACGATCTGGCCCTCGCCGGAGCGGCGACGCTCGTTGAGAGCCGCGAGGACGCCGAAGGCCGCCATCAGGCCGCCGCCGCCGAGGTCGGCGATCTGGCCCGCCGACTGGATCGGGCGGCCGCCGGGCTCGCCGGTCAGCCCGAGCAGGCCGATCAGCCCGAGGTAGTTCATGTCGTGGCCGGAGCGCTGGGTGTTCGGCCCGGTCTGACCGTAGCCGGTGATTGCGCAATAGACGATGCCCGCGTTGCGCTCCCGCATCACCTCGTATCCGACCCCGAGCCGCTCGAGGACGCCGGGGCGAAAGCCGTCGAGGACCACGTCGTAGGCCTCGACCAGGCGCAACAGCGCCTCCCGTCCATCCACGCTCTTGAGGTCGAGCCGGATCGAGCGCTTGCCGCGGTTCAGCGCCAGGTAGAGCGCCGAGCGGGTGCCGAGCTCTCCCTGTTCCTCGTCGCCGTGGTAGGGCGGCGCCCAGCGCACGTAGTCCCCCATCGCGGTGTCCTCGACCTTCAGCACATCGGCCCCGAGGTCGGCGAGCAGCAGTGAGCAGAAGCCGCCCGGCAGCAGCCGGGTCAGGTCGAGGACCTTGACGTCGCCGAGCGCCGAATCGCCGAGCGCGCTCATTCAGGCGAAGCCTCCGCGGCCTCGATCGGGTGCGCGAGCGCCTCGCGACGGGTCGGCTTCCCGCTTCCCTTCAGGCCCAGCATCTCCCGCGCCTCGGCGACGGTGGCGACCCGGCGACCGACGTCCTCCGCCATCTGCCGCGCCTTGGCGATCAGCTCGCCGTTGGAGCGCGCCATCTCGCCGTCGGGCAGGTAGAGGTTGTCCTCGAGGCCGACCCTGGCGTTTCCGCCCAGGGTCAGGGCGGCGCCGACCAGGCGCCACTGGTCGCGGGAGATCCCGATCACCTGCCAGTTGTTCGATCCCTCGGCGCCGCCGGGAATCTGCTCCGACATGAAGGCGACGTTGCGGGCGTTGGGACGGATGCCGCCGTTGACTCCGATCACCAGCGAGACGTTCAGCGGCTCGCGCAGCAGGCCCATGTCGATCAGCGGATCGAGGTTGGCGATGTGGCCGGCGTCGAAGCACTCGTGCTCGGGCTTGATGCCCAACTCGCCCATCGCGGTCAGGAACTCGATGATCGTGTCGAAGCTGTTCTCGAACACCGCCTTGAAGACGAAGTCCTTGCGGCGCTTGGAGTACTTCGCGTAGTTCATCGAGCTCATGTTCAGCGCCGCGACGTCAGGGCGCAGCTCGCGCAGGTAGGCGAGTCGCTTCTCGATCGGGACGCCGATCGCGCCGGTCGAGTAGTTGACGATCACGTCGTCGACCTCGGCCCGGATCGCCTCCGTGATCGCCCGGAAGTCCTCGATCTCATAGGAGGGGACGCCGTCCGGTGTGCGGGCGTGGATGTGGATCTGCGAGCCGCCCTCGTCGACGATTCGACGCGCCTCGGCCGCGTACTCCTCCGGTGTGTAGGGGATCGCCGGGCACTGATCGCGGTTGGCGATCGCCCCCGAGATCGAGCAGCTGAGGATGACGGGATCCTCGAAGCGGCTCATGTCGGCTCCCCGGCCGGATCTCGGCTCGCGAAACGCTCTCGACGAGCGACGATCGACCAGACGGTCGTTGCCAGGACGGCGCTGCCTGCGAGACCGTCGATCAGCACCGACACGAGGCCCCTGGTCGTGAACTCGTCGGGCGATCCGGAAAGGAAGTGCCCGAGGCTGCTGAGGCCGGCATAGGCGTATGCCAGCAGGAAGCCGTGCGCGAGTGTGAAGCGCTCTCGGCGATAGAACAGGAAGCCGGCGACGCCGAGGGCAGAGAAGAGCGGCCACGAGATCAGCACCACCGGGCCGCTGATCCACTCCGGCTGCGGATATGTCTCGATCGAGATGTAGTTGTCGGTGAAGTGGAACGCGGTCGCGACGATGCTGGCGGCGACGACCAACCCGACGGTCGAGATCGACGGTGGCCGAATCGCTCCCTCGGGGCGGCTCATGCGTCCAGCCCCTCCGATGCCGCTTCGATCGCGGCATCGTGGTCGAGGAAGCTCTGCGTGCGCGCGAACTTCCCGTCGCGGAACCAGCAGGCCATCGCGAACGGCTGATCGAGCTCCACCCCGCTGCCCCGCCCTGTCGCGTGGACCCTGCCGAGGATGACGACCTGCTCGCCGACCCCGCGGAACTCGTCCACCTCGATGTTGAAGGCCTCCCAGGTCTCGCCCAGGTCAGCCATGAACCGGCGGACCTCGTCCGGACCGCGAACTGCCTCCCCATCCACGCTCGCGGCGACCGCGGGAACGAACTCGAGGTCAGGGGTACTTCGCTCGATGATCGCCTCCGCATCGCCGCGGTTCCAGGCGTCGAGCCCTTCCCGCGCGAGCTGCAAGTTGGCGTCACTCATACCGGCATCACCCCGTGCTTTCGCCAGGGCCGCTCGACCTTCTTATTCGCCGCCATGCGCAGGCCGCGGATGATCGTCGGCCGAGTCTCGCGGGGGTCGATGACGTCGTCGATCAGGGCGTTGCCGGCGGCGATGTAGGGGTCGATCTGCTCGCGGACCGCGTTCAGCATCGCCTCGCGGGTCGCCTCCGGATCATCGGAGGCCTCGATCGCGGAGCGGCCGATGATGTTGACCGCGCCCTCGGCGCCCATGACCGAGATCTCGGCGTTGGGCCAGGCGACGATCAGGTCGGGCTCATAGGCCTTGCCGCACATCACGTAATAGCCGGCGCCGTAGGCCTTGCGAACGACCACGGTGATCTTCGGCACCGTGGCGCGGCTGACGGCGTAGAGCATCTTGGCGCCGTGACGGATGATCCCGGCGTGCTCGACCTTCGATCCGACCATGAAGCCGGGCACGTCCTGCAGGAAGACCAGCGGCACGTTGAAGGCGTCGCAGAGGTTGATGAACCGGGCCGCCTTGTCGGCGGAGTCGTTGTCGAGGATCCCGGCCAGCTGCTTGGGCTGGTTGGCGACGATCCCGACCGGCTGGCCGCCGAAGCGGGCCAGGCAGGTGATCAGCGTGCTTGCGAACTTCGGCTTGATGTCGAACCACTCGCCGTCGTCGACGATCTCGGCGATCACCTCGTACATGTCGTAGGGCTTGCGCGGCGACTCGGGGACGATGTCCAGCAGCCGCTCCGACATCCGGTCGTCGGGATCGGAGGTCTCACGGATCGGCGGCCGCTGCTCGCAGTTGGCGGGGAAGAAGGAGAGATAGCGCTTGACGGCCTCGATGCACTCGGCGTCGTCGGCGACCTCGAGATCGCCGACGCCTGACTTGCGGCAATGCACCTTGGCCCCGCCGAGCTCCTCCATCGAGATCTCCTCGCCGGTCACCGCCTGGGTCAGGTGGGGGCCGGCGAGCGCCATCGCCCCCTGGCCGACGACCATCGGCACGAAGTCCGAGAGCCCGGGGATGTAGGCGGTGCCCGCCGCGCAGGGGCCGAGCATCGCCGCGACCAGCGGGATCACCCCCGACATCGTCACCTCCTCGCGGAACAGGTGACCCGGAGCCGGCGAACAGTGAGCCGGCCGCCTCCTGGATCCGCGCCCCGGCCGAGTCGAGCAGCCAGATGAACGGCATCCGCTTCTGCAGCGCCATCTCGCGCAGGCGGGTGACCTTCATCTCCCCGGTCATCCCCATCGAGCCCGCCATCACCGTGAAGTCGTAGGCGGCGATCGCGCAGGTCCGGCCCTCGACGTCGCCCCAGCCGGTGATGACGCCGTCGGCGGGAGCCTCGCGGCCCTCCATCGCCCGCTGGGAGAAGTGCGGGCGACCGTGGATCCCGAGCTCGACGAAGGTGCCGGGGTCGACCAGCAGGTCGATCCGCTCGCGGGCGGTCAGCTTGCCGCGCTCGTGCTGGAGGGCGATCTTCTCCTCCCCACCGCCCTGCTTCGCCTTCTCGCGGCGCTCGTGCAGATCCTCGACCAGTGGACGCATCCCGGTCTGCTCGCCATGCTCGGTGCCGGCCGGCGCCTCCCGGGCCTCGCTCGGACGCGAGGAATCAGATACGGACGCGTCCTCGCTCGGCCCCGAATCAGATTCCGCCCGCGTGCTCCGCTTCGCGTCCGCCGCGGGCGGGTGGTCGGCATTTTGCTTGGGTTTGGGCACTCCTAGCGTCCTTTCCACTCCGGGTCGCGCTTCTCGAAGAAGGCGGTCACGCCCTCGACGATGTCCTCGGTCGTGAGGGTGAGGGAGAGCTGTGAGCGCAGGAACTCGAGCGCGTCGTCGAGCGCCATGTCCTGCTGGCGGTACATCGCATCGTGGCCGAGCCGCATCAGCACCGGGCTCTTGGAGGCGAGCTTGCCGGCCCAATCGGCGACCGCTGCCTCGAACTCCGCCGCCGGCACGACCTTGTTGGCGAGGCCGTGCTCGACAGCCTCCTCGGCTGATATCCGCTCGCCGAGCAGCATCATCTCGTTGACCTTCTTGCGGGGAACGTTGCGGTAGATGATCGCCATGATCATGTAGGGGAAGGCGCCGACGTTGATCTCCGGAGTGCCGAAGGTCGCTCCCTCGCGGGCGATCAGCAGGTCGCAGGAGAGCGCCAGTCCCAGGCCCCCGGCGAGGACGTGGCCGTTGGCGGCACACAGCGACGGCTTGCCGAGCCGCGGCATCAGCCGGAAGTACTCGAGGAAGAGGTCGGACGCGAAGTGCTTGTCTACCAGCGGCGCCTCGGCGCCGAAGCCGCCGAGGTCGGCACCCGCGCAGAAGACCTTCTCCCCGGCCCCGGTGAGGACGACGGCACGGACGTCGTCGGACTCGCGGGCCGTCTTCATCGCCTCGACCAGCTCGCCGAGCATCTGTCCCGAGAGCATGTTCCGCTTCTCGGGGTCGTTGAGGGTGACGGTGGCGACGCCGTCGGCGACTTCGTAGGCGATCTTCTCGGCCCCCATCGCCGCCACGATACCACCGACCAGGAAGTAGGAAGTGCTACTGTCCACTCGGCTTCAGAGCCGGCTTCCGGCGTTGCAAACCCGCGAGCAAGGAGATCCCCCGGTGGCAACCGCGACGACGAACGGCGCCTCGACGGTGATCAAGCCCGATCACGGGGCGGGACGCAAGCACTTCATCTTCACCCAGGAGCACGAGGACCTGCGCGAGTCGATGAGCTCGTGGGTCAAGAAGGAGCTCTATCCGCACCGAAACGAGTGGGAGGAGAGCTACTGGCCGACCGAGGCGATGAAGCGCGCCGGCGAGCTCGGCTTCCTCGGCCTCTGCTTTCCCGAGGAGTACGGCGGCCAGGGCGGCGACTACTTCTACTCGCTGGTCCGCGCCGAGTGCATGAGCTACTCGGCATCCGGCGGAACCAACATGGGCTTCGCGGTCCAGACCGACATGGTGTTGCCGCCTGTGCACCTGCTCGGCAGCGAGGAGCAAAAGCAGCGCTACCTGGTCCCCGGGATCAAGGGCGAGAAGATCGGCTGCCTGGGGATCACCGAGCCGGGCGCCGGCTCCGACGTCGCCGGGATTCGCACCACCGCGATCCGCGACGGCGACGAGTACGTGATCAACGGCGCCAAGACGTTCATCACCAACGGGCCGCGGGCCGACTTCATCGTCCTCGTCGCGAAGACCGATCCGAAGGCGCGCCACGAGGGGATCACGCTGTTCCTGGTCGACCTGCGCGATGAGAGCGGCGACAAGGTGCCCGGCTTCTCGGTCTCCGCCGAGCTGGAGAAGATGGGGATGCACGCCTCCGACACCGGCGAGCTGGCCTTCGAGGACGTGCGGGTGCCCGCTGACGCCGTCCTCGGCGAGATCGGCAAGGGCTTCTACCACATCAGCTGGGAGCTGCAGGGCGAGCGGCTGGTGGCCGCCGCCGGCTGCCACGCCAGCTGCGAGCGGATGATCGAGCGGACGCTGGAATACGCAAAGGAACGGGAGGCGTTCGGGCGCCCGATCGGCAAGTTCCAGGCGATCCGCCACAAGTTCGCCGAGATGGCGACCAAGGCCGAGGCGTCGAAGCAGTTCACCTATGCGACCGCCTGGCGCTTCGCGAACGGCGAGTACCCGGTCCGCGAGATCACGATGGCGAAGCTGTTCTCCTCCCGCGCCGCCTGCGAGATCGCCGACGAGTGCGTGCAGATCCTCGGCGGCTACGGCTACATGAAGGAGTACGAGATCGAGCGCGCCTACCGCGACGTGCGCCTGAACCGGATCGGCGCCGGCACCGACGAGATCATGCTCGACGTCATAGGCCGCTCGTACGGGTTGTAGGAAAGCCGGGGCGGAGAGCCGAGGCGTGATCGCGAGGACGAAAAACTGGCTTGTAGGGCGAGCGTGATCGTCGCCCCCAGCCGAACTGTGTCCCGTTGGCGTCCGCTGAGGGGATGGTTCGTGGACACAGTTCGCGGCTGAGGGTTCGTGACGGCCGCCTTACCTGCTTCTTTCCCGCTCGTCCCCACCGACGAGGAGGGCCAGATGCGCGCCGCGGTGCGGGGAATCTGCGCACTCCTTCGGCCCCGAGTACACGCGCCGCAAGACCGACGAGGGGGAGCCGCCGCGCGAGCTATGGGAAGCGCTGGCCGAGAAGGGCTACCTGGGCGTCAACATCCCCGAGCGCTACGGCGGCGGCGGGCTCGGGATGCACGCCCTGCAGGCGGTCGGCGAGGAGATCTGCTCCTCCGGCTGCGCGCTGCTGCTGATCGTCGTCTCGCCGGCGATCGTCGGTTCGATACTCGCCCGCCACGGCACCGAGGCGCAGCGCGAGGAGTGGCTGACCGGAATCGCCGCCGGAACGACGCGTGTCGCCTTCGCTATCACCGAGCCCGACGCCGGCTCCAACTCGCACAACATCTCGACCGCAGCGGCGCGCTCCAACGGCGGCTACGTCCTGCGCGGGACCAAGACCTTCATCTCCGGGGTCGAGGACTCGCAGGCGATTCTGGTCATCGCCCGCAAGCGCGAGGCCGACGGCTCGCTCGGGCTGCCGCTGTTGCTGCTGGTCGACTCCGATGCCCGCGGCCTCGAGCGCCAGCACATCCCGACCGCGCTGCGCGCCCCCGAGAAGCAGTGGCAGCTCTTCTTCGACGACGTCGAGGTGCCCGCCGAT
The DNA here is from genome assembly GCA_963793785.1 of uncultured Actinomycetes bacterium. Taxonomy (GTDB): domain Bacteria; phylum Actinomycetota; class Thermoleophilia; order Solirubrobacterales; family 70-9; genus CAWCBH01. Next base: position 312,832 of record CAWCBH010000003.1, on the reverse strand, counting down.
CGCCTGATCGGCGAGTCGGAGACGGTCGGGCTGAAGGCCGCCTTCGACGGGCTGAACCCGGAGCGGATCATGGGCGCCGCGGTCTGCAACGGGATCGCCCGGCTGGCGCTGCAGCGCGCCGCCGACTACGCCCGCGAGCGCGTCGTCTGGTCGGGGCCGATCGGCGCTCACCAAGGCCTCTCCCACCCGCTCGCGCAGGCGAAGATCGAGCACGAGCTGGCCCGGACGATGACCGAGAAGGCGGCGGCGCTCTACGACGCCGGCGCCCCCGCCGCGGAGCCGGCCAACATGGCCAAGTACGCCGCCGCCGAGGCGGCTATCCGCTGCGTCGACCAGGCGATCCAGGTCCACGGCGGCAACGGCTTCGCGCTCGAGTACGGGCTCACCGACCTCTACTGGGGAGCCCGCCTCGTTCGCACCGCCCCGGTCAGCCGCGAGATGATCCTCAACTACGTCGCCGAGCACTCGCTCGGCCTGCCCCGCTCCTACTGAGTAGCCGCCAGCTCCGAGGTGCAGTAGGCACAGCGCCGCGCCGCCACCGGCACCTCGGAGAGGCACTGGGGGCACTCTCGGATCGACGGCGCCTCGGCGCCGCGCCAGTCCTTGATCCGCGCCAGCGGCAGGATGACCAGGAAGTAGACGGCTATCGCCACCGTGAGAAAGGTGATCAGCGCGTTGATGAAGCTTCCATAGCGAAAGGTCGAGTCGTTGATCGTGAAGGTGAGGCCGGAGAAGTCGGGCTCGCCGATGATCGCCGCGATCACCGGGGTCAGCAGATCGGCCACCATCGACGAGACCAGCGCCGCGAAGGCGGTGCCGATCACGACCGCGACCGCCAGATCGACGACGTTGCCGCGGGCGATGAAGTCCTGGAAGCCCTTCAGCACATCGCTCTCCTTCAAGAGGCAGAATGGAGTTCCTTGTCCGCGCTCGAGCGAGTTCGCTCCTACTACCAGGCGTTGAACACCGGCGACGTCGATCTGATCGCCTCCCATTTCACCGACGACGCCGTCCACTACTACACGCGGCTGGGGCCGCACGAGGGAGCCCGCGCGATCGCCGAGAACGCTCGCTGGGGGGTCGAGAGGATCGACGCCCAGTGGCATCTCGAGCACGCGGTCGGCGACACCGACGAGGTGGCGATCGAGTGGTCGATGACCTGGCGCGACCCGAAGTCGGGGGTGCTGCGGATCAACCGCGGGGCCGAGTTTCTGCGCCTTCGCAACGGCCTGATCTGCGAGGTCCGCGCCTACCACCACGGCGACGCCAAGAACCCGCAGGGCGACCTGCTCGGCTTCGACCACACCGCCCGCGGGCACACGATGCTGAGTTGAGAGCGACGCGTGCAGGAGGAGCACGGTCGTGACGGTGATCAAGGACAGCGGCTCGCGGGCGACGCTGCCGCCCTTCGAGGCCGAGCACGAGGAGCTGCGCGAGACCGTGCGCCGCTTCGTCAGCACCGAGATCGCGCCGCACGTCGATGAGTGGGAGGCGGCGCGCGAGTTTCCCCGCGAGCTCTATAACCGCTGCGGCGAGCTCGGCTTCCTCGGGCTCAAGTTCCCCGAGGAGTACGGCGGCCAGGGCGGCACCTACCTGCACGACGCGGTCTGGACCGAGGAGCTCTCGCGCTCGGGCGGATCCGGCGGCGTCGCCGCCGGCCTCAACGCCCACGCCTCGATCGCGATGCCGCCGGTCTTCAACTTCGGCACCGAGGAGCAGCGCCAGCGCTGGGTGGTGCCGGGGATCAGGGGCGAGAAGATCGGCGCCCTCGGGATCACCGAGCCGGGCGGCGGCTCCGACGTGGCGAGCATCCGCACCACCGCCCGGCGAGAAGACGGCTACTACGTCGTCAACGGCGCCAAGACCTTCATCACCAACGGCGTCCGCGCCGACTTCCTGGTCTGCGCCTGCAAGACGACCCAGGAGGGAGGCCACCACGGGATCTCGTTCCTGGTCCTGGAGCGCGAGATGCCCGGCTACGAGGTCTCGGCCAAGCTGGAGAAGATGGGCTGGCACGCCTCCGACACCGGCGAGCTGTCGTTCACCGACGTCGAGGTCCCGGCCGAGAACCTGCTCGGGGCCGAGAACGGCGGCTTTCACCTGATCATGGCCAACTTCGCCTGGGAGCGGCTCGACATGGCGATCGGCGCCGTCGGCGGGATGCAGAAGGTCTTCGAGAAGACGCTCGACTACGCGCTCGAGCGCGAGGCCTTCGGGCGCCCGATCGGCAAGTTCCAGGCGATCCGCCACAAGTTCGCCGAGATGGCGACGACGATCGAGGCCTCACGGGCGCTGACCTACAACGCCCTGCGGCTCTTTCACGAGGGACGCGACTGCATCCGCGAGGTGACGATGGCGAAGCTGATGACCCAGCGGGCGATGGTCGAGATCGCCGACGAGTGCCTGCAGATCCACGGCGGCTACGGCTACATGCGCGAGTACGGGATCGAGCGGGCCCTGCGCGATGCCCGCCTCGGCCCGATCGGCGGCGGCACCGACGAGATCATGAAGGAGATCCTCGGCAAGCAGATGGGGCTGTAAGGGTTCGCAGGGGTTCACCGACTGCGATTACTTCGGCTTCGGAAATGCCGCGTCAGACTCGCCTTCGTCATTGCCCTTATCGCCGGAATTCCCACCCCGAGGGCGACCAATGCGCCGGGGAGCAGCTCTTCGAACGGCATCGGGCCGACGTGAGCGATGACGGTCACGCGACTCGTCTCAGTCCCCTAATCCACGAAGCAGTAGGAGTCGCTCGACGCGTCGCCTGCCTGGAGGCGGGTCTGATGCACCCGGAGCCCGCGGAACTCGTCCCCGTGCGGGAAGAAGCGCTCGTCGACAGCGACCCCGCCCGACTCAGTGTCTGCGTCGATCCGCGTCATCCAAGCGCCCACGCCCTCCGGATAGAAGATCTCGTCCCAGGATGCATAGAGCGAGTTGGTGGCATACACGCGACGTCCATCGCGGCTCACCTCCACCATCTGCGGCGCGCCCCGCAACTCCAGCTCGGGGGCCGCCGGATGGGAGGCGCGGCGGACGATGCCCCCCAGCTCGACCGAGCCTGTCTCCCTCGGGTTATGGGGGTCGCTCACGTCATACTGCTTCAGCTCGCCGGTCCCCCAGCACGAGACGTAGAGCCAGCGATCGTCGACCGACAAGTCGATGTCGGTGACGAGCGGTGGAACCGCGCCGAACGGCTGAAGCGCAGGCGGGAGCTGGTCCGTCTCCGCCGGCTCTGCGGGGATCGTGATCGCCTTCTTCACCGACCATCGGTCATCCTCGCGGTGCCACAGCCAAACCGAGGCGGATAGGTCCTCGACGCTGATCACGACGCCGACGAAGCCCCACGCCTTGCGGGGATCGTGAGCAGGTCTCACCTCGAGCACCATCTGGTGCTCATCGCCCAGGTCGACTCGCTGGATCAGCTTGCCCTCGGAGAGGCTCCAGAAGTCGAGGTGGTGGCCGAACCGCTTGCCCAGCAGGTCCTCGGGGTTCAACCCGTCCTCGATCATCGCCGGGGTCGCCCACTCGGAGGTCACCGCGACGTCGTCATTCAGGTGCCACCAGATGTCATACGCGAAGTGCTGGTCGCCGCGGTCGGTCTCCCAGGCCCCGGTGACCTCGAAGGTGTCGTGGTCGATCAGCGCCACCCCGCCCGGGCCCCCATCGCCCTCCGCCGTGCCGAGGTTGGACATGAAGATGCCGCCGGGCCCGCAGTGCACGGTGTGCGGGCGCGAGTAACCGGCCTTCTCGGCGAGCTCCTCGGGCTCGATCGTGCGTACGACCCGCGGCTGCCTTGGATCCTCGCCGGTGTCGAGGACGTACGTGCGCGATGAGCGCAGCCCGGGAACGATGAGGTAGCGGCGCTCGAGGGCGCCGTTGTGGCCCTCGTGACACAGGGCGCTCGAGCAGGCGTTCCAGCCGAAGTGATGGAGCTCATTGCCGGCCGTCGGCAGCTCGGTCCAACCCACCACCTCCCCGTAGCTGGACGATCCCGCGTCGCAGTCGACCACCGCCATCGCGTCGCGCCGCTCACCGGCGGGGTCGAACGCGGCGACATAGGCCAGGCTCTCCGGCGGCGCCGCAATCGCTTCGGCGGGGGAGCGATAGAACGTCGGATCCGTACCCTCGGGCATTGGGACCTCCTCTCGCTTGGAACGCCGAGGATCCGACTATACATCCGCCCCAAACATGCCCCCAAACCGGCACAATTTGGACACCTCAGCGCGGCGCCTCCCGATCATGACCGGTCATCGCTCTCGTTCTCGAACAGCCTAAATTGCAGCGGATTCGTGTCCTCGCATGATCCCGCGTGCCCGTCCGTTTCACGCTCGCCGACTCATGAAGGAGATCCTCGGCAAGCAGATGGAGCTCTAGGCGGAGCGCCGCGCTACGACCAGAGGCGGTCGACCTTGTCGGCGAGGAAGAGCAGCGCCGGGTAGGCGCTGGCGAAGGCCCAGAAGAAGGTGTTGAGGCCCATGATCAGGGCAACTCCGATGTGGAAGGCCAGGGCACCGGCGATGATCACCAGCGCCCCCGGGGTGCCGGCGAGGATCAGCAATGCGAGCCGAACACTCGAAGACGATCACCGACCAGCAGAGCAGCAGGCCCACCCTACGGGTCACGCCCCAGCAGGACGCCGACCCGGGGGGTGCCGAAGGTCAGCGTGCTGGTGATCTGGGGAACCGTTTCGCCCGACCGCCGATCGGGCCGGCGCCTTGGCGAGCCGGCGGCCACGTAGCAGAGCAGCAGCTGCGCGGCGAGGTAGTAGACGGCGATCGCCTTGGCCTGCGGATCGGGCACCAACAGCACCGCGGCGAGGACGGTCGAGGCGGTGAGGATCATGTGGTTGCTGCCGTCCAGCCCACCCTGGTTGCGGAGGTGGGAGAGCATGCGCGCGGCAACGATCGCGATCGCCGCCAGCCCGGCGAGGACCATCAGCAGCGGCGTGCGCGCGATTGCCGCGGCGACCAACAGACCCGCGGCGGCGATCTGGGCGAGCGGGATCGCGAGCACCACCGGATAGGCGAAGAGGCGGCGGAGCGGAGCCGCAAATGGACCCTGGAGCAGGGTGCGCGGGCGGCCGGTGACCAGCGCCGGCAGGCCGAACAGGCCATCGGCGCGTAGCTGGCGGCGGTCGGCGATCACCTCCAGTGAGTCCAGCGTCACCGCCACCGCGAGCGGCAGGGCGCACCAGAGGACGATCGAAGCGGGGTCCATCAGGCCGACGTTCCGATCAGCTCGGAATGGTCACCGGGTCTCCGCGCCGCGCCTGCCGGTCGCATCCTGGCATGTGGATGCCAGAGGCTGATGAAGAGTGGCTCGAACAACCCCTCAGGATCGTTGTCCGCCCCCTGCGTCTTGACCAGCGCGAACTGACGCGCTGACGCCGAGCGGCGACACCGACAGGCTGGTCAGATGCTGGAGGATCATCAGATAGGAGAGGCTGAGCACGAACATCTCGCTGTCGGGAGGGTCCGCTCGCCTCTCCAGCCCTCGCCCCCAGTCGAAGACGACCTTGCGGGAGCGCTTGGTCGGATTCCAGACCGCACGCAGGAGGCCCGTGCATGGAGGCACGGCCTCGTGCCAGGGGCCGACGGTCCCGTCGACCAGTCGCTCGCGCCACAGCAAACGAGCGTCCGTGACTCCCGGGTCCGGGGCGAAGAACGTCCAGGTGGGCAGGAGGTAGCAGGGGTCGATCGCCTTCACCCGAGCCCTGACCCGCGTGAAGGGCTGGATAGCGGCGGTCAGGACCAGCAGCGTGCCGAAGAAAGCTGCCGCCAGCGCGCCCCAGACGCTCATGGCGGGCGGCCCGCGCAGAGCAGCTCGATGCGCAGCTCGATAAGTCGCTCCACACCAGTGCCGACATCGAGCCGGAGGGAATCAACGGCACCAACCTCGCCCGCCACCCGATCGGCGACCCGGTGCTCGAGTTCGCTGAGCCGAGGTTGGCGAACGGTGACAGTGGTGGTCAGTGCCGGCACGACGTCTCCGGCGGCCACGTAGGTCGACGCCTCGAAGCGGCCGGGGTCCAGGTCGCCGCCCGAGAACGGAAGGCTCGCCGTCAGGCCGTCCGCAGCTACAACCCCATCAGCGATCGGCACCCCCGCATAGGTCACTTCGGCCACGGGCAGGGGCGCATCGCTCTCCGCAGATTCCTCACTCTGACGGCGCGTGACCACGGTGATGCTTCCGTCTGCCGCCCCCGGCGAGGTCTCCTCGGGTCCGGCCCTGACGATCTCCAGGCGGTGAGCGTGTCGCTCTCGGCCGGTGATTGCGGCCGATCTCAGCCGACCGGACGAACCGTCGTCGGACGGCACCGATCGTCGGCTAGTTGGTTAGGAGAACGTTCTGAGCGCCGGCCGCGGTCACCGCCGGGCCATCGGCTGGAAGGTCCTCGAGGTGCGGCGGCTCGTAGCTCTCTTCCCCGGCCTCCGCTGCCTTTCGCTCCTCCGACTGCCGCTCACCCGCCTGATCGCTCATCAGACGAAACCACCCTGGGTGCCGGCCGCGGTCACCGCCGGCCCATCGGCCGGAAGATCCTCGACCCGCGGCGGCTCGTAGCCCTCCTGTCCGGCCTCAGCTGCCCGGTGCTCCTCCGCAGACTCCCGGCGCTCATTCGGCTCATCGCTCATCGCTGCCCTCCAGACCCCATTCGCTGTGCTCGAACGCGGGCATCATAGTCAGCCTGCCACCTCGTCAAGCACGGATCGTGTTGCGGCGGGAGCGCGCGAGAGCTCGTCGGGCAGGGAGATCCGACACACCGGAACCGTGGCGAGAAGGCCTACGAGCAGGGAGAACGCGGGGCGCAGCGCGGCGGGCCCCCCGCCGTGGAGCAGATCCGGCACCAGCGCCGGAACCGCTTCGACGGCCGGCAGGCGAGTCACACGAAGCTCCGGGCCTCGCTGCGCAACCCGGCAGATCGCCGCCACGGGCGCGGGCCCGCTGGCCTCCAGCTCCGGTGCGAGCAGCCGCAGGTCGCGCCCACGGCGAAACACTGCCGGGCCGCCGGAGTCGGACTTCGCGCGCGCCCTGGCCGCGAGCGTGGGTGCGTCCTCGACGAAGACCCCGCGCGCCCCCGGCCAGACCTTGGCATCGCCGGGCTCGATGACCGCCCCATCCTCGCTCAGCACCGCGTGGCCGAGGCGGGAAGCCTGTAGCGCCAGGGTCGACTTGCCGCATCCGCTGGGCCCGCAGAAGAGCACCGCCCGGCCGTCGACGGCGACCACCGAACCGTGCAAAACCAGGTCGCCGCGCTCGGCCAGCAGCAAAGGGATCACCGTCGTCGCCAGCCTGTGCTCGACCAGCTCGTCGAGCCTGAGCGCTTCGGCCCGGATCCGACCCCCGGCGGGGTCGATCTCGAAGGCGCCGATTTCGCTCCACCAGACGATTAGAGACCCGTCCGAGCGGGCGAGTGCGAACCGCTCGTCGGTTCCCGGCCAGTCCAGCCAGGCCGTCAGCTCTGCGGAATGATCTAGCAGCCCCTGCGCCCCGCCCTCCACCCGCAGACAGCCACGCACTCCGGGTGTCGCGTGAAGCCGGCGCAGCGGCAGCTCCGACTCCAGCTCGTAGCCATAGATGCTGCCCATGCTCTCGCTAGCTGGCGCTAGTGTGACCGGCCATCTCGGGATCCGACCTCGACACCGGTACGAGAGTGGTCCGTCGCGAGGGGGTGGTCGCCGAGCGCCTCTCGCGGGAGATGGTGATGCTGAACCTGGAATCGCAGGCGTACGGGCGGGTTAACGCGACCGGGCGCCTGCTGTGGGAGAGGATCGAGACCCCGCAGACGATCGACTCGCTGGCCGCGGAGCTCAGCGCCGAGTTCGGGATCGACCGGCAACGGGCTGTTGACGACGTCACGAACTTCGTGCGCGGGATGCTGGAACGGGGTCTGGTGGAGGAGGCCGTCTGACCCCGGCCACTGTGGGAACGACGATCCCGCGGCGGCAAAGCGAGCGTCCCACCGCCAGGACGTCGCGCTCGAGGCGAGCCGGATCCGCCGCACCGAATCGATTCGCTGAGGCAGCCGACGGCGTCGGCGGGACTGCCTCCGTCGAGGGCGCCGGCCACCAGCGCCGCGGTCCCGTTCAGGCGCGCCATCTCGCCGCTGCCGACCGCACGCACGTAATGGTCACTTGGGCCGCCCCCAATCCGCACCTCGCCGAGGCGATAGCGGCGGGCCAGGGCAAGCTCGCGCACCCAAGCACCGGCACGGTCGAGCTGATCGGCGTGCCCGCCGCTTTCCTCCGCGGGAGCCACCTTCGCCGGAACCGGGTCGCTCTGGTGTCGGTGCGAGGAATTCTGATCGCCTCTGGCGCCGGGCTCGGTCAGGAACACTCTTCGTCGAGGTAGGGAACGAGATCCGAATCGGCCAGGTCCCGCGAGCTTCGCAGCGAGTCGATCCAGCGCGAAATCCGCGGATCGCGCCAGCCGGCGACTATCCGTCCCCAGCATGCCTCGAGCCCGTCGTGGACCGCGTGGCCGAAAGCGAACGGATGCAGCGAGTCGATCAGCACCGCACCGGAGGGACGCACCAACAGAGAGGCCGGCGGCGCTGCGTCGGGTACCGCGAGCACACTCGCGGTTGCGCCGTAGAGCTGGACCCAGGAGTCGTCGCCGTTGGCGCGTCGCACGACTCGGCGCAGCCGCCTGCGGCTGATCCCCCACCTGCCGCTCCGGGCCGCAGCCCCGACCGCCAAGACCGGAGTCACCCGCACCGAGGGGACGCCCAGGGTCCACATCTGCTCGAGGAACTGTGAGACGGCGTGCTCGTTGTCGGGCGTCACCACGTGGACGACCTGAACCTTGACTCCGCGATCGAGCAGACGGCTGGTCGCCTGCACCGCCCGCCGCCAGCTGCCCGGCACCCCGCGCGAGGCGTCGTGCAGGGCGGCGGTGGCGCCGTCAATCGAGATGTGGACCGTGAGACCACCCACGTCTGCCAGTCGGTCAGCCACCTCGTCGTCCACGAACCAGCCGTTGGTGTTGAGCATCAAGCCGATTCCCCTTTGCTGGAGCCGCTCGAGCAGCTCGAAGACGAGCTCACGGCGAAGCAAGGGCTCGCCGCCGGTCACCACCGCCTCGATCACTCCCAAGTCGGCAGCCTGGTCGGCGATCGCAAGCCATGCGTCGTCGGGCAGGTCGGGGGTCCGTGCCAGCGTCTGGCGCGGCGAGTCCGTGTAGCAGAAGCCGCAGCGCAGGTTGCAGGCGTGGGTCAGCTCGAGCTTCGCGCCCACCGGCCGGGCCGGCACCTCGGTGCGGGCCGTCCGCGGCCGCCAGCCCACGCGGTGGGCGGCCCTGCGAAGCCTGTAGCTACCGGCGATCAGAGGGCGACGATCTTACCCTCCGCTCTCGCACGGGATAGGGTCGACAACGGGTGGGCGCCCGATCCGGCCGGAGCCTCGTGAATGCCGCTGGTCTGCGCGCTGGCCGGGGCGCTGGTGGCCGCGCCGGCAGCGCCAGCCCGCACCTTCGAGGTCTCCAAGCTCGGCGACCACCAGCCCGGCGCCTGCACGCGCTCCGACTGCACCCTGCGTGAGGCGGTGATCGCCGCCAACACCCGCCGCGGCGCCGACACGATCCTTCTTCGGAGTCGCAAGCGCTACGAGCTGGCGATCCCCTCCAGCGGCGAAGATGCCGCCCGCAACGGCGACCTCGACGTCACCTCGGGGCCGCTGACGATCGTCCATCGCGGCCGCGGCACGGCGACGATCGACGCCAACCGCACCGACCGCATCTTCGACATCGGCGCCGCGCGGACCCGGCTCGAGAAGCTGACCATCCGTGGCGGTCGGGCGAACCTGCGCGACGCCGGCGGCGACGGCGGCGGGATCTCGGCCGGGGACATCGGTGACGCGCCGCTGACGATCGTCCGCAGCCGGATCGTCGACAACATCTCCACCGCGGTCGACGGCAACGGCGGCGGCATCGACACCGACATCACAGGACTGCTGAAGATCGTCGAGAGCACGGTGGCGCGAAACGACGCCGCCGGCGACGGCGGCGGGATCACCGGCTCGATCGACGGGCCGATACTGATCGAGCGATCGACGATCAGCGGCAACGAGGCCGGTGAGGGCGGCGGCGTGATGGCCGTCGGCGGGCCGGTGAGGATCGTCTCCAGCACGATCGCCTTAAACCGCGCCGTCGGCGGGCTCGACGGCGAGATGGGCGACGGGGGCGGGATCTACGTCGACGACCAGGGCCGGCTGGAGCTGGTGAATTCGACCGTGGCCCACAACGAGGCGATCCAAAGCGGGGCCGGGATCTTCGGCGAAGCCGGCGGCCGGGCGACGATCGACGCGACAACGATCGCCCGCAACAGGGCTGACAGCGACGACGCGACGGGCGGCGAGAGCGGCGGCATCTACCTCAGCCTTGCCCAGTTCGAGGTCGCGAACTCGATCGTCGCACTCAACTTGGCAACCGCAGGAGAACCCGCCGACTGCGGTGGGGGCGACTTCACCGGCTCGGCGCCGAACCTGATCTCGACCGCCAACGGCGGCTGCGGACCGGGAGCCGAGCTGGTCGACCCGGAGCCGCTGCTCGGAGCGCTGGCCGACTACGGCGGTCCAACCGCGACCATCGAGCTGCTGCCCGGAAGCCCAGCGATCGGCAACGCCGACCCGGCGCGGTCGCCGGCGCGGGACCAGCGGGGGCTCAGCCGCGACGGCGACCCTGACCTCGGCGCATTCGAGCGCGGCTAGCGATCAGCGGATCGCAAAGACGGCGGAGTCGAACCTGGCCCGGTCGTCGCTGTAGACCCAATCCAGCTGGGCGCCGCTGAAACCGCTGACGTCGATGTCGGCGTTGGCGAGCACGGCGGTGATGCGCGCGAAGCGCTGCGGCCGGTTGAGCCGGATCGCGCCTTGGCCGCCGTCGGGAAGCGTCCGCCGTACCGTCACCACCCTTGATCCGGGCCCGTCGCCGATCCGGCCGACCAGCGCCAGCCCCGAAGCGACGCCGGGGGGCGAGCGCAGGACGAGCCTCAGCGCCCGGACGGGAAGGCGGGGCACCCTGAGCAGCCGGGAAGTCGTGTGGTCGAGGAAATCGCGGCGAAAGAAGCGGTCGCTCGGGCGCAGCGTGCCGACCCGCAACACCTCCGGGTAGCGCTCGCCGTCAGGAAAGACGCCGCTCGAGCGCCACTCCGCGGTCGCTGCCGCAAACGCGACGTACTGCTGCGCGAAGCTCGATCTGCCCGACGAATAGGCGCGGATCGCCGCGTCGTAGGCCGCCACAGCCAGGTGCCGCGGCGAGGTCAAAAGCGATGCTGCGAATGCGTCGCGGATCAGCACCGGCCGAAAGCGCGCGGCCAGGAAATGGTTCCAGACCGCGCTGCCGTAGAAGCTGCCCGGATCGAACTGGGTCAGCGGCCGGGTGACCTGGCGCGCGAACTCGTTCAGATACTGGAGGTAGTCGTCGACCGCGGGGTAGACCTGCTCCTCGATCCAGACGGCGACGCTCTCCTTCATCCAGATGTCCTGGAGGACGTCGTATCCGTTCTGGATCACGTGGTGGTACTCGTGGGCGGTGGTGACCTGCAACGGCGGCACGATGCTGCCGTACTGGCTCAGGAACTCCGCCTGGTCGTCGTCGACGACGACGTAGCTGTAGCGGCGAACGCCGGTCTGGCCCGGATCGATCACCGCGAGGCCGTAGACGCCGCGCAGGTCCTTGGTGTAGATGTCGGTCCGGGGCCGCCCGTCGCCGGCGTCGCAGCCGAGCGTCCCGTCGTCGGGGGGCGCCTGCCAGCCCAGTCGAGCGTGCTCGGCGGCGAAGACCTCCTCGGCGATCGTCGCCAGCAGCTCGATGTAGTCGGGCAGCCCGTCGGCGTCGGCATCGCCCAGCGGAATCGCATCGGCGCCGCTCTCGACCCAGTGGTAGCAGAAGCTGGTCGACGCAGCCGCCTTGGCCGGGGTCGCGTAGCCGAGCCCGTCGGGGTCGGCCGCGCCCTCGGTGGGCCGGGCGAGCAGCCCTTCGCCGCGTCGCCGGTCTCGGCCCGCAAGGGCGGGAAGGACCCGCGCGACCTCGTGCAGCGCGGCGGTCGGCTCCACCTCGCCGACGCCGGCCAGCGCCCGCTGGGCGGTGTCGAGGATCCGATCGGCGGCCGCGGCGGACACCGCCGGCACCGGCGCGGACGGCTGCCCGGAGGCCGGGGCCCGTTCGACTCCGACCGAGACAGCGCGCTTCAGCGCCACCGGGCGATCGGGGTCGGCGCCCGCCCCGGCCGCTCCGAGGGCAGCGAGAGCCGAGAGGGCGACCGTCCCGGCGAGCGCGGCAGCCGGGGCTCGAAAGGCAGCGGGCATGGCCAACAAATGTACGGACCGCGCGGGCGCGGGCGTCGCGGTTCCAGATCCCTATAGCTTTCCGCTCCGATCGATCCAACAAGAAGGAGAGCGCAAGAAGATGGGACTTCTCGACGGCAAGGCGGCGATAGTCACGGGCTCGGCACGTGGAATCGGCCGCGCCACCGCTGAGCTGTTCGCGAGCGAAGGCGCCAAGGTGCTGGTCAACGATCTCGACGGCGACGTCGCCGAGCAGGCGGCATCGGAGATCGGCGGCGAGACCGCCGTCCACGCCGGAGACCTGACCACCGAAGGCGCCGCCGACAAGCTGGTCGAGGCGGCAAACGACGCCTTCGGCTCGGTCGACATCGTCGTCAACAACGCCGGCTACACCTGGGACGGTGTCGTGCACAAGATGGAGGACCGCCAGTTCCAGGCGATGCTGGACATCCACACGGTGGTCCCGTTCCGGGTTGCGCGGGCGCTGGCGCCGCACTGGCGCGGCGCCGCCAAGCAGGAGATGGGCGAGGGCAAGGAGGTCTTTCGCAAGCTGATCAACATCTCCTCGATCTCGGGCACGATGGGCAACGCGGGTCAGGCCAACTATTCCGCGGCCAAGGCCGGAGTCGTCGGGCTGACGAAGACCCTCGCCAAGGAATGGGGAGCGCTGAAGATCAACGTCAACGCCGTCGCCTTCGGCTTCGTCGAGACGCGGCTGACGGCCGCCAAGGAGGAGGGCGGCAAGATGAAGGCCCCCAGCGGCGAGGAGATCGATCTCGGGATCCCCGAGCAGATGCGCTCGATGGCCTCGGCGATCATCCCGCTCGGCCGCCCGGCGCAGCCGGCCGAGGCAGCGGGCCCGGTGCTGTTCCTGGCTTCCGATCTCGCCAACTACGTGCACGGCCAGACGCTCAACGTCACCGGCGGCCAGTTCGGCGGCATGTACATCTGATCGCGATCAGGGCCGCCAGGCTCCTTCCCCTCCTCGCGATCCTGGTCGCGCTTGGGGGCTGCGGCGACGACGACGCCGAACCGACCTCGCAACGTCTCGCGGCCCCGGCCGGCGGCCCCCAGATCGTCGTCGCGGCGCTCGGCGACTCGATCACCGCCGGCAACCCGGCATATGACCCCGACCCCCAGGCCCGGGCGCGGGCCGGGTTCGGCGCCGACGAGCGCAGCCAATACCAGTACTGGGCCCGGCTCGCGGACCCGCGACTGCGGTTTCGCAACTGCGGCGTCTTCGGCCAGCGCACCGACGAGATCGCCGAGCGACTGGAGCAGTGCGCCGGCGGCGCCGAGGTCCTCGTGATCCAGGGCGGGATCAACGACATCGCCCAGTCCCTGGGCGGCACGGAGATCGACCGTTTCGAAGCCGTCGAGGAAGCGGCCGCCAACCTGCGCGAGATGGTGCGCCGGGGCAAGCGACTCGGCATCGAGGTGGAGATCGCGGACGTCCTGCCCTGGAACAACGGCCATCCATACGCGACGCCCCACATCGACCGTCTGAACGAGGAGATCGCGCAGATCGGAGCCGAGGAGGAGGTCCCGGTGCTCCCATTCCACGAGGTGCTCGAGGATCAGTTCAACCGGGGCCTGATCAAGGAGGAGTGGACCGCCGACGGCGACCATCCCTCGATCGAGGGCTACCGGCGCCTCGGCGAGCTGGCGTTCAGGCTTCCGTAGGGCGCCGTTCCTCGACCGGCGGGTCGCCGCTCTCGCCGTAGGTCCCGGGCGGCCAGGAGCCGAACCAGTTGTCGCGGGCACCGTCGATCGTGATCACGGTGCCGGAGAAGAAATCGCCGGCCGGAGAGGCAAGGAAAGCGATCAGCCACGACATCTCCTCTTCGCTGCCGAGCCGGCCCAGCGGCACCGTGCCGGCGACGTTGTCGACCACCGCGCGGGGATACTTGGTGCGCAGGGTCTCGGTGTCGAACTGCCCGGCGGCGACGGCGCAGGTCTTGATCGCAAACCGCGACCACTCGATCGAAAGCGTGCGCATCATGTTCTCGACCGCGGCCCGGGCGGCCCCCGAATGGACCATCCCCGGCATCCCGTTGTGGGGTGAGAGGGTCACGCTGACGACCTTTCCTCCGCCCTGGGGGATGAAGGCCTTGGTCGCCGCGGCGTGGGTCATCAGCCAGGTTCCCTGCACGTTCAGGTCGATCACGGTCCGAAACCCCTTTGGCGTGATCGCCTCCGCCGGGCTGAGGAACTGCCCGCCGGCGTTGTTGACGAGGACGTCGATGCGACTGTGGCGCTCGAGCACGCCGTCGACGAAGCCGGCGACAGCCTCTTCCTCGCGGATGTCGAGCTGGGAATGCTCGAACGAGCCGCCGGCATCGAGGCCCTCGGCGATTGCCGCCGTCTCCTGCAGCGGCTCGGCCCGGCGCCCGCAGCCGACGACGGCGGCTCCGAGCCGGGCCATCTCGATCGCGGTCGCCCGCCCGAGCCCGCTGCCGGCGCCGGAGACGACGCACACCTGGCCCTCCAGAAGCCCGGGCGCAAAGATCCGCGAACGAGAGCTTTCAGCCATCGACGGGCTAGCCTACCGGCGGCCTGGCCGGCGCTAGGGTGGCCTGCGGATGAAGATCAAGGCGCAGCCAAAACCCCTGCACGAGCCGCTCGCAGGCGGTACCCAGGGCGCCACCGTGACCGTTGAGCCCTTGATCGCCGGGCGCGTCCACTGGCCGCTGCCGTTGATGGAGCGGCCCGGTGGTCGTTTCGAAACCCTGAAGCTAGTGCGGGCGCTGCTGGCCGGCACCGACCACAGCGTGCCCTGCCCGGCCTTCCTGATCCGCCACCCGAGCGCCGGCGCGATCCTCGTCGACACTGGCCTGCATCCCTCGATCGCAACCGATCCGCGCGAGAACTTCGGCACCGTCGCGACCCGCATCGGCAAGCCCGAGCTGGCGCCCGAGGAGGACGTCCCGGCGCAGCTGCGCCGGCGCGGAGTCCAGCCCTCGGAGTTGCCGATCGTGGTGATGACCCACCTGCACATGGATCACACCTCCGGGATCGCCGAGTTCCCGCGATCGACCTTTATCGTCAGCGAAGCGGAGTGGGTCGCGGCCTCCACCGACAGCCGTCCCGCGCTGCGGGGCTACCGGAGCGCCCACTACGACTACGCCTTCGACTACCGCACCGTGGACTTCAACCGCGGCGGAGTCAGCTCCTACGCCAGCTTCGGCCGCACCTTCGACCTCTTCGGCGACGGCTCGATCCGGCTCGCCTACACGCCCGGTCACAGCGCCGGCCATCAATGCGTGATCGCCCGGCTGGCCGAGCGGGACTTCGTGATCGGCGGCGACGCCGTCTACACCGCACGCCAGTTCGAGGAGGGGGCGCCGTTGCCGCCCAGACCCGTCGACGAGCACCAGTACCGGCGCTCGCTGCAGGAGCTGCGGCTGTTCATGCGCGAGTACCCGCAGGCGATCGTCACCCCCGGTCACGACCCCGACTTCTACGCCGGGCTCGAACCCCGCTACGCGTAGGGTCGGTTAGAGCTGCTCGGCCGAGAAGGTGTCGCAGGCACCCGGATCGGCCGACTTGTAGCCCTTCGTGAACCAGCGGCGTCGCTGCTCGGAGGTGCCGTGAGTAAAGCTGTCGGGGTCCACCCCACCGCCGGCCCGCGACTGCAGGCGGTCATCGCCGACCGCCTCTG
Organism: uncultured Actinomycetes bacterium; assembly: GCA_963793785.1. GTDB lineage: Bacteria > Actinomycetota > Thermoleophilia > Solirubrobacterales > 70-9 > CAWCBH01. Next base: position 296,890 of record CAWCBH010000003.1, on the reverse strand, counting down.
AGGCTGTGAACGCCTCGCCGAGGTCGCCACGCTCGAGGTCGCCGGCCTCGAACACGGTGCTCGCCCAGACTCCGGCATAGCAATCGGCCTGCAGCTCGAGCCGAACCGAGAGCTCGTTTGCGTCGTCGGGATTCTCGCTGGAGAGTTGGCGCACCTCGGTGCTGGTTCCGAGCTCGCTCTGGACGTGATGGCCGATCTCGTGGGCGATCACGTAGGCCCAGGCGAAGTCTCCCGAGGCCCCCAGCTGACGGCGCATGTCCTCGTAGAAAGTCAGGTCGAGGTAGACGCGGCCGTCCGCCGGGCAATAGAAGGGGCCGACCGCGGATGTCGCCCCTCCGCAGCCGCCCGTCGAGACGGCTCCCGAGTAGAGCACCAGCTGCGCGTTGTCATACCCCTCGCCGCCGCGCAGCGATCGCTGCCAGACGTTCTGGCTGTCCTCGAAGACATAGGTCGAGAAGTCCTTCAGGTCGCGCTGAGGGTCCTGAGCGGGCGGGATCGGATGCGGATCGCCGGCGCCCGGCGCCTGCGCGCCGGGGCCCAGCACCTGGCCGATGTCGAAACCGCTTCCGCCGCCGCCGCCGAAGACCTGGATCGCGACCACGACCAGCACCACGATCAGCCCGGCGCCGCCCCCGAGGCCCGCCATGCCGCCGGGCATCGGCATGCCTCGCCCACGGCCGCCGCCGCCGGCGCCGCGCACGTCGATGACGTCGCGACTGCGAACCCGTCTCCACTTCATGGCCGGAGCCTAGACCGAGGAACTTCTGGAATGCCTCAACCCTCAGGAGATGCCCGGCCGGGCGTCGGCGCGGGGATCTGATCGCGAAGCGACCGGATCACTCCGCGGCGCCCCTGCTCCTCGAGGGCCGTGTACATGACCCGGACGCGGTCGAAGACCTCGCCCGACACTTCCAGCTGGCGCTCGCGTGAGGGCGCTTGCTCGACCGGGAAGCTGAGCGGCTCGCCGAACTGCACCGTGACCTTCGGGAAGCGGAGCTTGCGCCAGCTTCGCACCCCTGCCGATCCGTGGATCGCGACCGGCACCACCGGAACCCCCGACTCGAGCGCGATCCGGCCGACACCGGGGCGCGGCTCGCCGAGGTTGCGGGTCCGCGAGCGGCCGCCCTCGGCGTAGACGAGCACGCAGCCACCGCGATCGAGGATCGAGTAGACGGTCTTGAACGCCTCTTCGTCGCGATGCCCGCGCCGGATCGGAAAGACGCCGCCGTGGGTGAAGATCGAGGTCAGGACCGGGGGGCCGAAGAGCTGCGACTTGGCCATGAAGCGGATCTTGCGGCGCAGGTAGACGCCGCAGAAGAAGTGGTCCATCTGGCTGAAGTGGTTGGGCGCCAACAGCACCGGCCCCGCGGCGGGGACGTTCTCGGTGCTGATCGCCCGGGTCCGATACAGCAGCAGGGCGATCGGGGTCAAGATCATCCTGACCAGCTCGTAGACCCAATTCGGCTCCCGGGTGCGCGACCGCTCGTGGAAGGGAGCGAAGTACTCGGCGGGGCGAGTGTCCTTGTAGACCTGTTGCTTGAGCTCGGTCATGGAAAGGGGGCGCCTGCTTGCTCCTACCCTGCCAGGAAGCGGGGGTTACGCGCCCCGATCAGCTCTCGCCCGAACCCTTGGCGCGCTGCAGCGCCCGCTCCCAGCCGTCGAGCAGGGATCGACGTTCGTCCTCGCTCATCCGCGGCTCATAACGGGCGCCCTGCCGCCACATCTTCCGCACCTGCTCGCGGGTCCAACGGCCGGTCGCGATGCCGGCCAGATAGGCGGCCCCGAGGGCGGTGGTCTCGGAGATCTCGGGGACGATCACCGGCACCCCGAGCACGTCGGCCTGGAACTGCATCAGCCAGCGGTTGGCGACCGCACCGCCGTCCGCCTTCAGCGATTCCAGCCGCTCTCCGGAAGCGGCCTCCTGGGCGCGCACGGCGTCGACGGTCTGATAGGCGATCGCCTCCAGGGCTGCCCGTGCCAGGTGCTCGCGGCGGCTGCCGCGGGTGAGGCCGACGATCGTGCCGCGGGCGTAGGGATCCCAGTGCGGTGAGCCGAGACCGGTCAGGGCGGGGACGAAGTAGACGCCGTCGTTGCCCTCAAGCGCCGCCGCCATCGCCTCGCTCTCGCTCGCCTCGTCGATGATCCCGAGCCCGTCGCGCAGCCACTGCACGGCGGCGCCGGTTACGAAGATGGACGCCTCAAGTGCGTAGTCGGTCCCCGCCTCCAGGCCCCAGGCCACGGTCGTCAGCAGCCCCTGCTTGGGCGGCGGGGCCTGCGGCCCGATGTTGAAGAGCACGAAGCTGCCGGTCCCGTAGGTGTTCTTGCCGGTCCCGGCCTCGTGACAGGCCTGGCCGAAGAGCGCCGCCTGCTGGTCCCCGGCCATCCCCGCGACCGGGATCTCGCCCCCGAACTCGGAGGTTGTGCCGTAGACGGCGGCCGACGGGACCGGCTCCGGGAGGCGCGAGGGGTCGACGCCGAACAGCCCGCAGAGGTCCTCGTCCCAGGCCAGCTCGTGGATGTCGAAGAGGAGGGTCCGGGAGCAGTTCGAGTAGTCGCTGATGTGGCGGCCGGTGAGCTTGAACGCAAGCCAGGAGTCGACGGTGCCGAACAGCGCCCGCTCGGCCCCCTCGACGTTGCGCAGGATCCACTCGACCTTGGTGCCGGAGAAGTAGGGGTCGAGAACGAGGCCGGTGCGTTCGCGGACCAGGTCTTCGTGGCCGGCGGCCTTGAGCTCTTCGCAACGGGCGGCGGTGCGGCGGTCTTGCCAGACCAGCGCCCGGTGCACCGGTCGGCCGCTGTCCGGATCCCAGGCGACGACGGTCTCGCGCTGGTTCGTGATCCCGATCCCCCCCAGCTCGGCGGCCTGGATCCCCGCGTCGGCGATCGCCTCGATGGCGACCCTGCGGGTGATGTCCCAGATCTCCTCCGCATCGTGCTCGACCCAGCCCGGGCGCGGAAAATGCTGCTTGAACTCGGCGTAGGCACGCCCGGCGATCTGGCCCTCGGGGTCGAAGACGAGGCAGGTGGAGCCGGTCGTGCCCTGGTCGATGGCGAGGATCACGGCGGCGCCAGACTAAGCCTTGCGGGGTGCCCTCGGCGGCGATACGTTGGGACGCAAGGCAAGCCGAAGAAAGGAGCCAGTGATGGCGGAGATGGAGATCAAGAGCTTCGACTCCCCCGACGAGACGCGACCGTTCGAGGGCAAGGGTCAGGCCGAGGTGCTGAAAATCGGCGGACAGGCGGTGGGAAAGGCCACCTTCGAGCCGGGATGGAAATGGTCGGAGAACGTGAAGCCGATCGCGGGGACCGACTCCTGTCAGGTCTCGCACCTGGGATACGTGATCTCGGGTCGGATGCGGGTCTTCATGGACGACGGGTCCGAGGGCGAGGTCGGTCCGGGCGATGTGATGGCGATACCCCCCGGCCACGACGCGGAGATCGTCGGCGATGAGGCTTGCGTCGTGCTCGACTTCGGCGAATTCGGCGACTACGCGAAGCGGAGCTGACGCTCAGGTCCGTTTGGAGAGATAGACCCGCGCGAAGTCGCGAAGCTGCCCGCCGCGGTGCAGGAAGCCGCCGATCGAGCGTCCGCTGGCGCGGTGCTCGAGGTCGAGCTCGTACTCGCGGAGCCGAAAGCCGGCCCTGACCGCATCGATCGTCATCCCGATCTCCATCCCGTAGCCGGGCGCAAACGGGACCACCCGCCGGAAGGCCGCGGCGCTCAAGGCGCGCTGGCCCGAGATCGGAGCCTGCGGACGGAGCCCACAGCGTCGCCGGATCACCCAGCGCGCGAATCCGAGCGCAATTCCGAACCCGCCGCCGAGGCGGCGCGCGAACACCCCCACGGCGAGATCGCATTCGCCCTCCTGGACGGCCTCCACCAGCGGTCCCAGCGCCGCAGCGCTGGCCCCCAGGTCACCGTCGCAGAGCAGGAAGGCCGCCTCGGGATCGCTCGCCTGCTCCAGCACCGAATAGGCAGCGGCGGTCATGTTCGCGCCCTTGCCGTGGGGACGACCGCGGCTGATCACCTCGGCGCCGTGGATCATCGCCTCGTCGGCAGTCCTGTCCTCTGAGGCGTCGTCGCCGACGACGATGTGAGCGCCGGGAAACGTCGCCCGCAGGGCGTCCAGCGTCGCCCCGATCCGATCGGCCTCGTTGCGGGCGGCGACCAGGATCACCGGTGCGCTCCGGCTTGCCGTGACCGCCTCCTCGCCTGGCTCGAAGGTCCGCGGGTGGGGTTGGGGTTCCGGGCTCACCGCGGATATTGTGCCCCGCCATGACGAATATCGAGGCGCACATCACCGGCAACGTCTGGAAGATCGAGGTGGCGGTCGGCGAGCAGGTCGACGACGGCGACACCGTCGTCATCCTGGAGTCGATGAAGATGGAGATCCCGGTCGAGGCCGAGGATGCCGGCACCGTGAAGGAGATCCGCTGCCAGGAGGGCCAGTCGATCAGCGAGGGCGACGTGCTGGTCGTGCTGGAGTAGGACCCTCGATGAATGAGGAGCTGGCCGGCGGCAAGCTGATCCTCGACCAGCCGGCCGAGGCAGTCGCGCGGCTGCGGATCGCCAACCCGGAGCGCCGCAACGCGCTCGACCACGAGATCCTCGACGCCCTCGCCGAGACGCTGCCGCGCCTGGACCGCGGCATCGACGTGCGCTGCGTCCTGATCACCGGCACCCCGCCGGTCTTCTCGGCCGGGTACGACATCGGATCGATCGCCGAGAGCAGCTTCGAACGCGACGCCGAGGCGCTGGTGGCACATCCCTTCCACGCCGCGATGGACAAGCTCGCCTCGCATCCCTGGCCGACGATCGCGGCGATCAACGGTCACTGCCTGGGAGGCGGCCTGGAGCTGGCGATCACCTGTGACCTCCGCATCTGTGCCGGCGCCGCCAAGCTCGGCATGCCGCCCGCGAAGCTGGGGCTGATCTACGGCCATACCGGGCTGCGCAAGTTCATCGATGTGATCGGCATGCCGCGGACCAAGGAGCTGTTCTTGACCGGCCGCAACGTCGAGGCCCCGCGAGCGGCGGAGATCGGGCTCGTTCACGAGGTCGTCGCCGACGAGGGTCTCGAGGAGACGGCGATCGAGCTGGCCGCCGAAGTCGCCTCCAACGCGCCGATCTCGATGAAGGGCAACAAGCATGCGATCGAGCTGCTGAACGCGAACCCGGTCCTCAGCGAGCAGCAGGAACGCGGGCTCGTCGCCCTGCGGGAGTCCTGCTTTGCCTCCGAGGACTTCCGCGAGGGGATCAGGGCCTTCGCCGAGAAGCGCAAACCGAGCTGGACGGGACGCTGATCTTGCGCGACGCCGCCGCGGTCCGAGCCCGCCTGGCGGCCGCCGACCCGGTGATCGCGGCGCTGATCGAGCGTCTCGGCGAACGCAGCGTCGAGCAGCGCCGGCGCGGGGTGCCGAAGCCCGACGCCTACGGCGCCCTGCTGCGGACGATCGTCGGCCAGCAGCTCTCCACCAAGGCGGCGCGGACGATCTACGAGCGGGTGCTGGAGATCTTCGACGGCGAGACGCCGTCCCCCCAACAGCTGCTCGCCGTCGAAGAGGAGCGGTTGCGCGGTGCCGGGCTGTCCGGCCGCAAGGTGACCTACATCCGAGACCTCGCGACCCACGTGGTCGACGGCGAGCTGGAGCTGGACCGCCTCGACGAGCTATCCGACGAGGAGGTGATCGCCGAGATCGTCGCCGTGCGCGGGCTGGGCCGCTGGAGCGCGGAGATGTTCCTGATCTTCCACCTCGAGCGGCCCGACGTCACCTCGGCCGGCGACCTCGGACTCCGTCGCGCCATGCAGATCGAGTACGGGCTGGCCGAGATGCCGGGCGAAAAGGAGTTCCTCGAGATCGCCGAGCGCTGGCGACCGCATCGAAGCCTTGCCTCGATCTACCTCTGGGAGTCGCTGGCCGCGGTGCCGGTCGAGTAGGGGCCGCGGGACGAGAACGACGGGGCCGGGCAGTTGGCCCGGCCCCGTCGGCTTCTGTCGCTCCTAGAGCAGGAGGTAGTAGCGGCTCTAGGACTTGATGAACGGCTTGACTGCCGGCAGGACCTCGTCCTCGGTCAGGGTCGGGTCGAAGGCGTCGGGCGCCGGGCGTCTGGTCGGCCTGCAGCCGCACCGCGGCCGCATGGCGGGCCTCCACCTGGACGATGCCGCCGGCCGTGGCCAGCAGCTGCTTCGACTTGATCGCCGGCGCGGCGCCGTTGTAGGCGCTGACGCCGGTGTCCTCGAAGGTCACCGCGAGCTCGAGGAACCCGGCGGTGTCGTTGTAGGGGAACGCCACCTTCGGCGCCTTCACCGGCTTGCCGCCGAGCTGCTTGATCGCTCCGTCGAGCGCCGTGACGTGCTCGGCCTCGTCGTTGGCGAGCAGCTCGATCAGCGAGGTCAGCTCGGAATCGCCCTGCACCTTGTCGCGAGCCTCGTCGTAAAAGGCCGACTCGAGGTACTCGAGCGTGAGGGCGAAGTTGAGGATGTCGACGTCGCCCCCTCCCGACTGCGCCAGCGCCTGGCGGACGAACGGCCCGACCATGCCGACTCCGTAAACGGCGCCGGCGGCGAGCGCACCCTTCATCAGCACGTCGCTGCGGCTCATCTCCTCGATCTCGACGGCCGCGAGCTGGGGATTGGCTAGCTCTTCGTTTCGCATTGCTTCTCCTTGCTTTCGGTCGTCGGCCCTAGCTGACGATGAACGGTTGGACTTCCGCCAGCACGGTCTCCGCGTCGGCGGGCTTCGCGAACGGCCCGTCCGGGGTCGGGGACTGGCCGGTGAGGATGTTGAGCGCTGCGGCATGGCGTCCCTCGACCGAGTGGATCGAGAGAGCCGCGGCGAGGATCTTCGGGTCCTGGATCGCCGCCGCCTGGCCGAGGTAGGCCGCGGCGCCGAGGTTCTCGACCGTCGCCGCCAGCTCCAGCACCGACTCGGCGCTGTCGAGCGGGAACTTGGTCTTCGGCTTCGGCGCCGGCTTGCCGCCGTACTGCTTGACGGTGGCGGTGAGCGCCGCGACGTGCTCCTGCTCGCTGGCGCCGATCTCCTTGATCAGGGCCAGGTCGGCGCCCTTGAAGAGCCCGCTCCTGGCGACCTTGTCGTAGAAGTCGGCCTCCAGGTACTCCAGGGTCAGGGCGTAGTTGGCGATCCCGATGTCGCCCTTGCCGAACTGCGCCAGCGGATCCCCACCGGTATCGCCGCTGGTGTCGGCGCCGGCGCCGGTCGTGGTGGTCTCGTCGTCATCGTCGCCGCAGGCGGCAAGGAACGCCGCGGCGGCGCTCGAGCCACCGGCCAGCATCATGAAGCGCCGCCGTGAAACCGGATCGTTGACGATGCGGTCCAGAGCGCCGGATTCTTGGGTGGTCTCGCTCATTCGAGCTCCTTCCAGTTGTGTCGATTGGCACTTACCCGAGCCGGGCCCGTGCCTGGGCGTGCCAACCCATCAAGGCTGTTGCCACCCTCGGGTGATCTACGAGCCGGGCGGGAGAATCGGATCAGTCCGAATCGAACCCGCCTAGCGGCGGTCGAGGCGGTGCCGCAGGGTCAGCACCCGCTGCGCCGAGCGCTCAAAGCGAGAGCGGGGCAGCGCTGCGGCCCGCAGCCGTCCGCGCAGCGCCCGGTAGGCGCGGGCGGCCGACTCGGGGTCGGTGAAGAGCAGCAGGTCGGTGCCCGCATCGGCGGCTGCGACCGCGGTCCGGGCAGGCCCGCCGAAGTCCCGCACGGCGACGGTGTCCAGCGCGTCGGTGATCGAGACGCCATCGAAGCCGAGCCTGGCCCGCAGCTCCCGGCCGGCCACCGTCCGCGCGAAGGCTGCCGGTCGGTCGGAGTAGGCGGGGTAGATCGCCGAGCTGATCATCACCAGGCCGCCGTCGATGGCGGCGAAGCGACGATAGGGACGCTCGTCGACGCTGCGCAGCGTGCGTTTGGAGAGGCGGATCCGCTGGGTCGCGAAATCGGTGTTCTCCGCTGCGGCTCCGAGGCCCGGGAAGTGCTTGGCGGTCGCTGCCACGCCGCTGTTCTGCATCGCATCGGCAAAGGCGACAGCGGTATCCGTGACCCGCCGGGCGCTCGACCCGAAGGCCCGGTCGGTCTCCTCGATCACCCCGCCGGCTCGGCCGACGTCGAGGACCGGGGCGAGGTTGACGTTGACGCCGACGTCGCGCAGGTTGGCGGCCGTGCGGCGGCCTTGCCGGCGGCTGAAGGAGGCCCCCCGCGCCCCCATCTGCTCCGCCGAGGCGCTCGGTGCCCCGCCGAGGCGCTTGACGAGGCCGCCCTCCTGGTCGGTCATGACGAGCAGTGGGTCATTCGGAGTCGCCGGGTGCGGAATCGACTGCAGGCGGGCGATCAGGCTTCGCCCCGCCCGCCGGCTCGGGAGGTTGTCGGCGAAGAGGATCACCCCCGCCGCCCGGCCTTCGCGAATCGCCGACGCCACCGCCGCGGGGACCCGGGCCCCCTCGAACCCGAGCACGATCCGCTGACCGGCAAGCAGCCGCGGCGTCAGGCGCTCGGCGGCGGTCCGGCGGGCCTCTGACGGCTCATCGCCGAGGGCGGCGCCGAGGGCGAACGCGCCGACCGCCGCGGCGCTCAAAGCACCGGCGGCGAAGTACCTGCGCCTGCGGATCCTCGCAACCGACAACGCCCCGATCTTAGGCGCGCAGGAGCGTCCGGGGCGGCGCCTAGCCTGGCGGCGCACTCTCGGAACCGCTTTGGCATGCCACCTCTGATCAGCTTCGACGAGGCCCTGCAGCTGGGAGACATCACCCGCTGCGAGGAGATCGGTGCGCTTGTCGAGCGCGCATGGGCGGTGCGCCGGGAGAACTTCGGCGACTCGACCGACATGTGCTCGCTGGTCAACGCGAAGTCGGGCGGTTGCGCCGAGGACTGCGGCTTCTGCGCCCAGTCGCGCTACGCGGAGTCCGACACGCCGATGCACGCGATGATGGATCCGGAGCAGATCCTCGAGCACGCCAAGGCGGCCGAGGCGGCCGGCGCCCATCGCTTCTGCATGGTCACCCAGGGCCAGGGGCTCTCGAAGCGGGACTTCGCGAAGATCCTCGAGGGCGCGCGGATGGTGGCCGAGCAGACGAACCTGAAGCGCTGCGCCTCGATCGGCCACATGTCGGTCGAGCGGGCCCGCCAGCTGCGCGAGGCGGGCGTCCAGCGGGTCCATCACAACGTCGAGTCCTCTCGCTCCTACTACCCGGAGGTCTCGACCACGGTCCGCTACGAGGGCCGCTTGAGAACGATCGACGCCGTCAAGGAGGCGGGTCTGGAGACCTGCGTCGGCGGCATCCTCAACCTCGGCGAGTCGCCGCGCCAGCGGGTGGAGATGGCCTTCGAGCTTTCGGAGCTCAACCCGACCTCGGTGCCGATCAACCTGCTCAACCCACGCTCGGGAACGAAGTTCGGCGACCGCGAGCTGATGGATGCCTGGGAGGTCGTCAAGTGGGTCGCGATCTTCCGGCTGATCATCCCCGGAGCGCTGTTCCGCCTCTGCGGCGGCCGGGTGGAGAACCTCGGCGAGCTGCAGCCGCTGGCAGTCAAGGCCGGCCTGAACGGGGTGATGATGGGCAACTTCCTCACCACCCTCGGCGCCGAGCCGGAGGACGACCGCGAGATGTTCACCGAGCTGGGCCTCAACGTCGCCCGGCAGCCCGACAACGGCGCCAACCCGCGGCCCGACAACCGCAGCGGCTGGCTTGCGGGAGAGGCGCCGGCAACGCCGATGGAGGAGCTGATCGACAGCCAGGCCGATGCCAACTTCTGGGACCCCTCGACGCAGCTTCGGGTGATCAAGAAGAAGGCCAAACCTCCTCCCTACCCGGCGGCTAAAGGATCGTCCGGCCGCCCCCGGACGCGGGAGCGAGCGAGCGAGGCTTCCGCTGATGATGAGCGCGAGCGAGCGGGAGCAGAGGAGGCGGCCGCTTAAGTGACTGACCTGAGCGATCGGCTCGACGAGCTTCGCGACCGTGGCCTGCACAGGCGCCTGAAGATGGTCAGCGGCCCGCAGGGTCCGCGGGTGCTGCTGGACGGCCGGCCGGTGCTGCTGCTGTGCTCCAACAACTACCTCGGTCTCGCCGACCATCCGCGCGTGCGCCAGGCTGCCGCCGAGGCCTCGATGCGATGGGGCGTCGGCGCCGGGGCCTCGCGGCTGATCTCGGGCAACATGAAGCTCCACAAGCACCTCGAGTCGAGGCTGGCCGAGTTCAAGGGACACGAGGCGGCGCTGCTGTTCGGCTCCGGCTACCTGGCCAACACCGGCGCGATCGCGGCTCTGGCCCGTCGCGGAGAGGTCGTCTTCTCCGACGAGCTCAACCACGCCAGCATCATCGACGGCTGCCGGCTGTCGGCAGCCGAGACCTTCATCTATCGCCACGCCGACCCCGAGCACCTGGCGTGGGGCCTGCGCGAGGCGAGGGGACGGGGATCGCTGATCGTCACCGACGGCGTCTTCTCGATGGACGGCGACGTCGCGCCGCTGGAGGAGCTGGTCGGCCTGGCGAGGCGCCACGACTGCCGGCTGATGGTCGACGAGGCCCACGCAACCGGCGCACTAGGGCCTGGCGGGCGAGGGGCGGTCGCCGCCGCCGGACTGACCGAGGAGGTCGACCTGATCATCGGCACGCTCGGCAAGGCCCTGGGCTGCTACGGCGCCTATGCGTGCGCCTCGCGCGAGATCGTCGATTACCTGATCAACATGGCGCGGCCTTTCATCTTCTCGACTGCCCCGCCGCCCCCCGTGGTCGCCGCGGCGATGGCGGCGCTGGAGCTGCTGGCCTCCCACCCCCACCGGGTCGAGCGCCTGGCCACCAACGCCCGGGCCCTGCGGGAGACCTTGAGCGAGGAAGACCTCGACCTCGGTGCGTCGGAGACCCAGATCGTGCCGCTGCAGGTCGGCGATGCGAATCGGGCCACCGAGCTGTGCGAGCGGCTGCTCGAACGGGGGGTCTTCGCGCAGGCGATTCGTCCGCCGACGGTGCCGGAAGGGTCGTCGCGACTGCGACTGACGGTGATGGCCACCCACCGCGCCGCGGAGCTGCGGCGGGCCGGAAAGCTGATCGCCGCTGCCGCCAAGGAGGTCGGAGCCACGGGACGCTGGCTGTCGCTGTCGAGCGAGCCGGGCCAGCAAGACCCCATGGCCGGCTACCGGCAGGCAGCCTGAGCGGCGCCGGCCCTAAAGCCTGATCGTGCGCGGGGTCTTCGTCACCGGCACCGGCACCGGGATCGGCAAGACGATCGTCGCTGCCGTTGCCGCCCGAGCGCTCGTCGCCGCCGGTTGCTCGGTCGCGGTCTTCAAGCCGGTCCTGACCGGGCTCTCGGAGCCGGGAGTGCCCGACCACGAGCTGCTGCGCCGGGCGGCCGGCTGCGGACAGTCCGACGACGAGATCGCGCCGTACCGCTTCGAGGCGCCGGCCTCGCCGCACCTCGCTGCGCAGCTGGCGGGAACCACGATCGAGCCGGCCCGGCTGCGGGAGGGGGCGCAGACTGCCGCGGCGGGCGCCGAGGCGCTGATCTGCGAAGGCGTGGGAGGCCTGCTGGTCCCGATCACAAACGGCTACCTGGTGCGCGATTTCGCGCGCGACCTGGGCCTGCCGCTGGTGATCGCCGCAGCGCCGGGGCTGGGCACGATCAACCACACGCTGCTGACCGTCGAGGCCGCCCGAGCGGTCGGCCTGCAGATCGGCTGCGTCGTCCTCACACCCTGGCCGGGGACGCCGGACGCGGTCGAGGAGTCCAATCGGGCCACGGTCGCGGCGCTCGGCGCCGTCGGCGTGGAGACGCTGGCGCCGATCGACCCGGAGCGGCCGCAGACCTGGCCGTCGCCGCCGCGGCTGATGCGGTCGGTCTTCCCCGCGTCCGCTGCCGGCTAGCGGCTGATCGCGCGCTCGCGCAAGCGGGCGTAGTCGACCATTCCCGGCTCGGTCGACTCGATGAAATCGCGCAGTACGGCGGCGAAGCCGGCCGGGTCCTCGCGATGGGGGAAGTGCCCAGCGGTTGGGAAGACCTCGAAGCGGCTGTTGCCGATCAGCGCGTGCGCCTCGCGGCCGTGGCTGATCGGGATTATCCGATCCCGTTCGCCCCAGAGGATCAGCGTCGGCCCGTCCTCGGCGAGGTAGAGGCGGTCGCGGGCGTCGACACGCTGGCCGGTCGGATCGACGCTCGCGCGCAGGGTCTGGACGAAGGCGCTCATCGCCTCGGCGTCGGCAAGCGATGCAAACCCACGAGCAATCTCTTCGAGATCGGTCCCCGGGCGAAGCCCGAGGCGGCGCATCAGCCCGCCGACGCCGCGTCCCGCGTTGAGGACCCCGGCCTTGGTCAGGAGCGGGATCACGAGCTCTGAGCCCGGCAGCGTCGCCGCCCGCAGCAACGGACTGACCTCGGGGCCGAGGCCGCCGCTGGAGACGAGGACGAGCCGCTCGCAGCGCTCGGGGAACTGGTAGGCGAGCTGCATCGCAATCCCGCCTCCCAGCGAGTGGCCGACGAAGGTGGCGCCCTCGATCTCGAGGGCCAGGAGCAGGTCGCGCAGGCCGCTGGCGTAGGCGCCCATCGAGTAGTCGCCGCGCGGCTTCGCCGACTGACCGTGGCCGATCAGGTCGGGTGCGACGACCGTGTGGTCCTCGGCCAGCGGGCCGATGACGCGGTCCCAGGTCTCGGAGCTGTTGGTGATTCCGTGGATCAGCAGGATCGCCGGGCCCTGGCCGGCGATCCGGTAGGCGACGGTGTGCCCGTGCAGGCTGATCTCGTCAAGCGGAAAGAAGTCTTCGGTCTTTGTCATGAAGGGATCTATCCCCGTTCGGGCGCTTTTGTCACACACGATTGCCGCCGCCGCACAGACTAGGGTCGCTGCCGGCGATGTCGGTCCCCGACCCTCGGCAGCTGGACCAGCAGAACCTCTGGCATCCGTTCACGCAGCAGCTCCAATGGTCAGCGGAGGAGCCACTGATGATCGAGCGGGCCGAAGGCACCTCGCTGATCGCGAGCGACGGCAAGCGCTACATCGACGGGGTCTCCTCGCTGTGGTGCAACGTCCACGGCCATCGCCACCCGCTGATCGACCAGGCATTGCGCGAGCAGCTCGACCGAGTCGCGCACACAACGATGCTCGGCCTTTCCCACGGCCCGGCGGCCGAGCTGGCGGCGCGCCTGGTCGAGATCTCCCCGCCGGGCCTGCAGCGCGTCTTCTACTCCGACTCGGGCTCGACGGCAACCGAGATCGCCCTCAAGATGGCTTTCCAGTACTGGCGCCAGCGCGGCGGTCAGCATGTCCGCCGCACCTCGTTCGTGCACCTTGAAGGCGCTTATCACGGCGACACGATCGGATCGGTGTCGGTCGGTGGCATCGACCTCTTCCACACCACCTACCGGCCGCTGCTGTTCCGGGCCCACGCTGCCGAAGCGGGGGACGCGGGCGCCCTGCAGCGAGTCCTGCAACGGCACGGCGAGGAGATCGCCGCGGTGATCGTCGAGCCGCTGGTCCAGGGGGCGGCGGGAATGCGCATGCAGCCGTCCGGATACCTGCGCGACGTGCGGGAGCTGTGCGACCGCTTCGACGTGCTGCTGATCTGCGACGAGGTCGCGACCGGCTTCGGCCGCACGGGCACGATGTTCGCCTGCGAGCAGGAGCGGGTGGCGCCCGACTTCCTCTGCCTCGCGAAGGGGCTGACGGGGGGCTACCTGCCGCTGGCGGCAACGCTGACCACCGAACACGTCTACGAGGGGTTCCTCGGCGCCCCCGAGGACTCCCGGACCTTCTTCCACGGCCACACCTACACCGGCAATCCGCTGGCCTGCGTGGCGGCGCTGGCCAATCTCGAGGTGTTCGAGCGCGAGCGGACCCTGGTCGGCCTACAGGCCAAGATCCGGCTCCTGCAGGGCCTGCTCGCGGAAGTGGCCGAGATGGATGGCGTCGCCGAGGTGCGGGGGCGCGGCTTCATGGTCGGGATCGATCTCGGCGACCACGATCCGAGGCTGCAGATGGGCCGGCGGGTGGCCCTCGAGGCGCGCCGGCGGGGTGCGATCATCAGGCCGCTCGGCGACGTCGTCGTGCTGATGCCGCCGCTGGCGATCTGTCCCGCGGATCTGGTCCGGCTGGTCGAGATCACCGTCGATTCGATCGTGGCGGCGCAGGGTGTCGCCTACGAGCAGGATCCGGCAGCCGAGGCGCCGCGGCTGGCCGAGGCCGCCTAGCCCGCACTACCGGCGGGCCGCCAAGTCGTCCCGATCGCCTCGCGGCCGCCCCATACTGGGCTGTGATGAACCCCGGTCTGGACCGTAGTAGGGGTGTGAGCCAGACACTGGTCGCGGCAGTTAAGGATGTGCCACGGGACGCCGATCTCGCTTTCGAGGAGCTCTACCGCTCCAGCCGCGACGACCTGTTCGCATACGTGGCCGCTGTGCTGCGCGACCGCAGCGCCGCCGAGGACGTGACCGCGGCCGCATTCGAGCGCGCCTATCGGCGGCGATCCCGCTTCAGCCCCCGGCGCGGCACCCCACGCGCCTGGCTGTTCGGGATCGCCCGCAACGCGGCGCTCGACGAGCTGCGCCGAAGACGGCGGTCGGCGGCCCTGCTCGCCGACCCTCTCGACGACGCCGTAGCAACGGCACCCGACCAGGCGGAAGCCGGCGAGCGGCGCCTGGCCGTGCGCGTCGCGATCGCGGAGCTCGACCCGCGCGAGCGCGAGCTGGTCTCGCTGAAGTTCTTCGCCGGGCTTTCCAACCCCGAGATCGCGCAGGTGCTCGGGATCAGCGAGTCCAACGTCGGCACCCGCCTGCACCGGACCCTCGCCAAGCTCAGAAAGGCCTGCCATGAAGCTGCGTGACCAAAGCCCCAACCTCGACCCTGCGATCGAGCGCGAGCTGGAGGCGCTGGAAGCGGCGTTGGCGGGTGAGGCGGTCGCGCCCGAGCACGCCGACCTCGCGGCCCTGGCGACAGCGATGGGCGAGCTGCGAGCCGCGCCCGGCGAGCGCTTCGCCGCCGAGCTGGACTCCCGCGCCGCCGCCGGATTCGAGGGCGAGCGGCAGGTGCAAAGCCGGCTGGCCGGAGCTTGGCAGCGCTTTCGCGCCGCCCCCACGCGCCGGCAGCTGATGCCGGTGGCGGCGAGCGCGCTGGGGGCGATCGTCGTCGCCACCGCGCTGGTCACCAGTAGTGGCGATGAACCGGGGTCTGAAACGCCCGCCCCATTGTTCGAGACCTCAGGTGGGAGCGAGCCCGCCGGTGGTACGGTCGACGACCAGGCTGCCCCGACTGCCAAGGACGCTCTCGGGGCTCCCGCTTCGGGTGACTCCTCGGCGCAGCTTCGCGACGCCGGCGTGAGCGCGATCGGCGGCCGCCGAGCCGGCGGCGATACCGGTCCCTTCGCATCCGGCGAGCGGCGCCGCTTCGTCGAGCGCTCTGCGCAGATCACCCTCGGCACCGAGCCCGAGCGGGTGCGGAACGTCACCGACGAGGTGCTGGGCGTGGTCGGGCGCTACGAGGGAATCGTGCTCTCGTCCTCGATCAATGACGGCGCCGAGGGCGAGGCGGGTGCCAACTTCGAGCTTCTCCTCCCCAGCCAGAGCCTCGATGACTCATTGGGCGACCTCTCGACGATCGCCGAGCTGCGCTCGCGCGAGGAGACCACTACCGACATCACCGCCCCGACGGTCACCGTGCAGGAGCGCCTGCGCGACGCCCGGGCCGAGATCGAGGGTCTGCTGAAGCAGCTCGCCGACGCCGACACCGACGAAGAGCGGGCAGCGGTGAAGGCGCAGCTGGCCTTCCAGCGCCAGCGGGTGGCGGGGCTGCGCGAGACCCGAAACGCCCTCGAGCGGCGGGCGAATCTCTCCCGCGTCTCGGTTGTTGTCGTGACCGGCGATGCCGATGTGCTCGGCTCAGGCGAAGAGGACCAATGGACGCTCGGCGACGCCCTGCACGACGCCGGCCGGGTCCTCGCCGTGGCGGCCGGAGTGACGCTGGTCGGCCTCGCCGTGCTGGCGCCGATCGCGCTCCTGGCGCTGCTCGTCTGGCTGACCCGCCGAGCCTGGGTGCGCCAGTCGCGCGAACGCGCGCTTGAGGGGTGACTGGCGCCGCGGGTCCTGTCACCGGTTTGGTTCCACCACACCTCGGCTAACGCCTCGGCGCGGTACCCCAAACCGGCACCACCCGCGGCGACAACCGACCCGTTCTCCAGCGACGAGGAATTGAGGCGCTCTTTCGCGGGTGGCACGGCAGGGGGGACCGGCCCGAGGAAGCTTCAGCTACCGCAGGGCCGGTGGGTCCCCTGCCGTGACAGGACCCGCGGGCCGAGCGTCAGAGCCGCTCAGCCTTCGTACGGTTCGAAATCCGCCTTGCGGGCCCCGCAGACGGGGCAGAACCAGTCTGCCGGGATGTCGGCGAAGTCGGTGCCGGGGGGAACGCCGCCGTCTGGATCCCCTTCGGCCGGGTCGTAGATGAACCCGCAGGAAGTGCATACGTAGAGCTGGGCGGCGCCGGCTTCCATGCCGCGGGCAGGTTAGCCGAGACTGAATAGGGTTGGCCCGTGAGCGCGGAGCGAGTGAGCGTCCATATCTGCCTCTTCGCGAGCGAGCGAAGCGCGATCCCGTGGTGAGCCAGCCGGAGCCCGGGCCAGCCGAGGCGCCCAACCCAGGGACTCCTTCCGATCCGCGACCGGCGGCCTCGGTGATCCTGTTGCGAAGAGGCGGTCGCCACTCCCAGCGCTCGCTCGAGGTCCTGCTCGTGCGGCGCAGCGAGAAAGCGGCATTCATGCCCCGTGTCTGGGTCTTTCCAGGTGGCGCCGTGGACCCCGAGGACGGGCCTGGCGAGAACGGTCACCGAATATGCGCGCGGCGAGAGCTGGCCGAGGAGGCGGGCATCGAGCTCGCCGATCCGGAGGAGCTGGTCCTGTTTTCGCGCTGGATCACGCCCGAGGTCGTGAAGACCCGCTTCGACGCCTGGTTCTTCCTTGCCCTGGCGCCACCCCACTCCCCGCCCAAGCCCGACGGTATCGAGACGACCGATGCAGCCTGGTTCGAGCCGCAGGCAGCGCTCGACGCTCACGCGGCCGGCGAGCTGGCGCTGGTCTTCCCGACGATCAAGCAGCTGGAGGGGCTGCTCGCCTTCGACAGTTCCGAGGCAGCGCTGGCGGCAGCTCGCGAGACCCCGGTGGAACCGATCCTTCCCAAGGTGATCGGCACCGGCGAGGACCATCGCGTCGTCCTGCCGGGCGACCCCGACTACCCGAGCTAGCGCGATAGCTTTGAGGTTGTGACCAGCAGTCTGCCGCCGGAAGTCCGCGACGTCTTCGAGCGCTTCATCACCACGGAGTACGTGACCGTCGACGCCCGGCAGCAGCCGATCGTCTGGCCGGTCACGCCCTACTACAAGCAGGGTGGCCCGACGATCGACATCACGACCGGGATCGGTTACCCGAAGAAGGCGCTGGACGCAAAGCGCAACCCACGGGTGGGGTTGCTCTTCTCCGACCCCACCGGGTCGAGCGTCGAGAGCGGCATCCGCGTCCTCGTCCAGGGCACTGCCGAGGTCGACGACTCCGATCTCGCCGCCAACCGGGAGCGCTACGAGCGGGAGGTCGCGGAAAAGCTTCCCGTCACAAGCGAGGAGAAACCGCCGAGGATCCTGGCACGGCTCTTCGGCTGGTACTCGGAGCGGATCTACGTCCGGGTCCGCCCGGAGCGGGTCTTCGTCTGGCCGAACGACAGGGCGGACGAGCCCGAGCTGCTCGACTCCCACGTCGAGGAAGTGCGCTCCGGCCACAGTGAAGAGCCGGACCAGCCGCCAGCCGCCCCGGCCGGCGGCCAAACCGCGTGGGACGAACGCATCGAGGAGCTGGGGCGCCGCTACCCGACGGCGGTTCTCGCCTGGGTCGCGCCCGATGGCTTTCCGCTCGCCACCCGCCTGCCGGTCTCCTGCGACAGCGCCTCGCGAAGGGTCACGATCGACTCAGCCCCCCCGGGCCTGCCGCTGCTGGCGGGACCCGCCTGCCTCACGGCCCACGCCCACGCCCCCGACTTCAGCTGGCGAACCAACTTCCAGATTCGCGGCGACCTGGCCCGAGACGACGATGGCGCTTGGAGGCTCGCCCCCCGGAAGCTGCTCGGAGGGCTGGAGCTCCCGAAGGAAAGCCGGCTCGCCACTGTACGGCGCGGCCTCCGCTACACGCGCCGCTTCCGCGCCCGCGGAAAGCGGGTGCGCGACCGCGCCTAGACCTCCGGGAATCGCTCCAGTCCCGCATGCCACGGCCCGGCCGGATAGGTGTTCTTGCCGTGCTCCTCCATCTCGAAGCGCAGCCGGCGAAAGAGCTCACCGGCATTCTCGAGCGCCTCCCTCAGCTCCGCCTCGCTGCGCTCGCGAAGGCGCCACAGGAACCAGAGCTGACGATCGTTGACGCCGAAGTCGACCTCGTTGTGGATACGAGTCGCCCAGTCGAGGAAACCGGGGCCAAACAGCTCCCGCAACGCCACCGGGTCGTACTCGCTGGGGACGCTGGCGAGGAAGCGCCGGTTGAACTCGATCGACTCGAACTCGACCTTCCGAGCCACGTGGCGCATAACCATCTCTTCGGGGTTGCGTTCGATCGACTCGACGTTGAACGCCGGCACGACGGCGGCCAGATCGGGCATGTGCGCCTTCGCGAGGACGGCCCGCGGGACGACCGACTTGCGAAACAGGCCGCCGGCCTCCTCCTCGTCGGCGTCGCAGCACGAGCCCCAGAACCCGTCGGCCAGCTGTCCGGTCAGGCGGTTGGCTCCGCCGACGCACAGCGCCGGCGGCGCATCGCGAGGGTTCAGCCCGCCGACCGGGTCGTAGCGGAGCGAGTGCCGGCTCGCGTATTCGCGAGCGATCGCGGCCCAGGCCTCGGCGCCGGAGGCCGTCAAGCCTCGATCAGGTCCTGGCGCCCCTCGGCCTCCAGCAACGCCTTATAACGCGGGAAGACGGGCTTGGTCAGCGGCACCAGCTTGAGGATCTTCGAGACCGGGCCCTGCGGCTTGATCTCGCCGCGCGCAATCGCCATCGTCACGTTGACCTTGCCGAGCCAGAAGCGGTGCGCGGTGTCGGCCTTCATCTCCATCGTCACCTCCGGCTCCATCTCGGTCTCCCCGAAGTCGACATCTCCCGGCCGGCCCTCTTGGAGGCGGACTGTGATCGTCGCCTCAGGCTCCGTGTAGGCGTACTGGACGATCGTGTTCGCCTGCCGGAACCGTGGCGCCAGCTCCTCGTCGGCGGCCAATTCGACGAACAGCCTGCCGACCGTGTCGTAGACCTCCTCCGCGTCCTTGAAATACGGCAAATGCCTCTCCTCACTCCCTGGGGAGAAGGATCCTATTCGCCGCTCCGCTGAGTGAACGAGACGGGGGCGGCCTACGGATCCGCGTAGAGGTTCGGGGCGCGACCGCCGCCGAAGATCGCCGCGTAGTCGTCGGCCACGAAGCAAGCCGCCTTGGAGGGCGTCGCCTCCGAAAGCGGCACCTCGCCGTCGCTCGGCTCGCAGTCGAAGTTGGGGAAGATCCCGCCCGCAACCGCGGCCGGGCCGTTGAGCGCCAACGGCGGCAGGTAGCCGTGGCCGCGGTTCGTCGACTGGCGCGTGGGGTTCAGGGTGACGCTCTCGGTGCTGAGGTAGGAGATCTGGCGCAGCGAATGCCGCGGCGCCGGAGCGTTCTCTCCGGAGAGAGTTCCCGCCAGCCCGTGCGGCGGGTTGATCAGGAAGTCGCTGACGGTGAACTTGTGGAAGCGCAGATAGCGGATCACCGGGTTCAGGTTGGCGAGGAAGGGATCAAAGGCGACCATCAGCGGTCGCAGCCCGCCCAGGACCTTCCGCAGCGCCGGCAGCCCGGTCTCGGAGGCGTCGAGCAGCGGGCCGAGGTTGATGAACAGGCGCTTCAGGTTCGGCGAAAGCCTGCGCACGCTCTCGAAGGTCGGCGAGAGGTCGTCGGCGACCGGCAGCAGGTTGTTGACCAGCGGCTGGGTGTCGCCGGAGAACTCGGCCAGCCGGTTCAGCGTCAGGCGGGTCTCCTCGTTGAAGGTCGGGAAGATCTGGATCGTCTCGGCCAGGGCGGCATCGCGCGATGCCAGCGCCTCGAAGGCGGTGTTGGAGTTGACGATCGCGCCGGCCAGCTCCTGGTCCCCGGCGCTGATCGCCTCGAAGACCGTGCCGGTGTCGCGGACCAGGCCCGACAGCGCCTCGTCCTGGCTGCGGAGGATGCGCAGGATCGCGGTCGCGTCGGTGGTGAACGGCCCGAGGTTCCCGAATGAGTCGTTGAGGTCCAGCCCCCGCCCCTTGACCGCGACGGCCGAGTTCTGCATCCAGCGCTGGAAGGCCTCGCGGGTCTCGTCGTCGAACCCCTGGAAGATCTCGTCGATCTGGGTCGAGTCCTCGGTCTGGCCGCGGGCCAGCTCGCCGCCGTCGGGAACCGGCGGCGCCCCCTTGGTCCCGCCGCTGAGCTCGATGAAGGTTTCTCCGAGCAGCGTCTTCTGGCGCAGGATTGCTCGCGAGTCGGAGGGGATCGGGGCGTACTTGGGGTCGATCGCGATCTCGACCTCGGTGACGTTGCCCTCCGGCGGCAGGGACAGCTTCTGCACCTTGCCGACGGAAACGCCGCCGAGCCGTACGTCGGACTCCGGAGCCAGGGTCACGGCCTCGGGGAACGAGGCGGTGACTCGATAACCGGTCGCCTTGAAGGGGATCGGGCCGCCGAAGGTGACCCAGAGGAAGAGCAACAACCCGAAGCAGGACAGGGCGAAGCCGAGCGCGACCAAGATCCGGGCTATCGAGGGGGCTTGTTTCTGCATTCGGCTCGGTTGCTCCTAGACGCAGGCTCCGCCTGGCGTGAAGACCTGTTGGAAGGGGGTCACGATCGGTGCCAGCGGGCTCGAGGCGAGGACGCTTAGCAGCGTCTGGCAGCTGGCGGTCAGGTAGATGCGCCGGTAGAGGCCGGTGCCATCGGCGGACTGGAAGACGCTGTTGCCGTTGTGCCCCAGCCAGCCCGCCCAGTAGAGATAACCCTCGTCGCGGTTGGCCACCTCGGGTCCCTCCGCGCCGCGCGGGTTGAAGGCGGCCATATTGCCGAGCCGGTTCAGCTCCACAGCGAGGTCGGTCAAACGCGGCGTCGTCCTGGCCAGCTGACGGGCGGCCGGGCGCAGGTCGGAGAGCGGCTCCCGCGCCGAGCGCACGAAGGGCCGGATCTGGTCCCGGATCACCGGCGCGGTGTCGGCGACGCGGCGCACCGAGGCGTTCAGCTCGTCGAGGTTGCGGGCGAACGGGCGCAGCTCGTTGAACGTCGGACCGAGATTCGCCGCCAGCCCCTCGACCTTGCCGAGCGTCGTCCGGGCGGTGCCGAGGGTGCCGGGCAGCAGAGCGAGGGCGCGTTGCACGTTGATGTCCTGGCTGGCGATCGCGCCGAGCGCGGAGTTGGAGGAATCGACCAGCTGCGCCAGCGTGTCGCCGTTGTCGCCCACCGCTCCGGTCAGCACGTTGAGGTTGTGGATCAGGTTGGCGAGGTTGTCCTTGCGCTGCGCGACGAGGCTGTTGAGCTGGGCGAGCTTCTGGTTGATCGGCCCGAGACCGCCGAGGACCTTGCCGAAGTCCCGGGCGCGTCCCTTCAGACCCTGGCCGCCGCCGACGAAGAGCGCCCGCAGGTAAGCCTGCGTGTCGCCGTCGAGCGCCTCCAGCACCTCATCGAGGTTGATCTGCGGCTGGGTGTTCTCGATCGGCACCATGTCGCCGTCCTCGAACTCGCCGGAGCTCTTGCTGCCGGGGTCAAGCTCGACGAAGATGTCCTGCAGGCCGGTCCGGGGCCGTACCAATGCGGAAGCGTTGCGGTAGATCGGCAGGTAGCGCCGCTCGATGTCCATCGTCACCACCGCCTTGCCGTCTACCAGCTCGACCTTGGAGATGTCGCCGATCTTGACGCCGGCGACGACGACCGTCTGGCCCTGACCGGGAGTGATCGCCTGCGCGGTCTCGAACTCGGCCTTGAGCTGGAACGGCTTCTCCTCCAGGATCGGGATCCTCAACCGCTGATTCTGGAGCAGGACGTAGGTGACGAACAGCGCCAGCACGGTCAGGCCGGCGACGGCGATGAAGTCACGCAGGTGCTTGCGGATCGCGGTCATCAGCCGCCCAGCCCCCGCTGCAGGCGCTCGAACTCGGGCAGATCCTGGGCGGTAAACCGCTGCAGGTTCCCCATCAGGTCCCCGTACTCGGCCAGGAAGCGGCGGCGCTCGCTGCGCGAGTCCACCGCGGCGGCGGCGCTGTTGGCGAGGGCCAGCTTCGAGTACAGCTGCACCGCCTCACGGCTGATCTCCGCCTGCCTTGAGTTGGGGGCGCTCTCGAAGATGGTCTGTCCCGAGCCGCTGCTCTGGCTCGGCGCCGGCCCGATCTCGGAGCGCATATCGGGCTGCTCCTGGGTCTCGCACGGAACGTCGGGGCGGTACGGCGTCTTCGGGCCGAGGGCCGGCTCCGTTCCCTCGAGCGGGAACGGGGTCACTCCGACCCCCGTCGTCGTGAGGACAGTGTTGGTGCCGCCGCCGGCGCCGACGCGGATGTACTGGCCGTTGGCGTCGCCGGAGCGGCTCTCGCCGCCGATCCCGACCAGCCCGTATGCCGTCTCCTGGTAGACCGGGTTGATCACGTCGCCGGCGCCGTCGGTCTCACCGTCGCCCACCTCGTCACTGGACCAGGGGATGATCACGTTGGTGAAGCAGGAGGAAACGGCCCGCGCCTGCTCGAGGAACGGGACCTGGCGACTGGTCAGCTTCGCCAGCTGCGGGATAGTCGGGCGCAGGTCCGCGGTCAGGCCGCGCAGCTCGCTCGGGGAGACCAGGGCCTGTAGCTGACGCACGAAGGGCAGCGCCGCGTCGATCGTGGGACCGCTGGAGCGAACCCCGGGCAGGGCCTCGCGGGCGAACGCGCGCAGCGGCGGGAAGGAGGTGTTGAGGTTGGCGAAGACGGGCTCGGCGGCGTCGAGAACGCCGGGGAGCTGGCGAATCGACGCCTCCAGAGCCTCGCCCTCGGCGGCGAAGGAGCCGGTGACGATGCGCAGATTGGTGACCAGGTCCTGGAGCTGGGTCTGGTTGCGATTCAGGGCCACGAAGACGCGATCGAAGTTCTCGACCAGGCCGGAGAGGTCTCCGGGCTCGGTGCCGAGGAAGGCCTCGTTGACCAGGGCGGTGTTCTTGTAGGCCGGGCCGCCGGTGAGATTGAACTGCCGCAGCCCCTCGGCACCTCCATAGCGCTGGAAGCCGTCGCCCAGCTCCTTGAGCAGGAGCTGCAGGTTGCCGCGCACGTCTGCCTGCAGCGTGGTCAGGACCTGGTCGAGCTGGACCGAGTTCGAGGTCTGCTGGATCGGGATCGACGCCCCGTCCTCGCAGCTCCGGGGCGCTGGGGCTTCCGGGGCGGACGTCGATGAACAGGTTTCCCTCCAGGAACAGGCGCGGGCGAAGCTGGATCCGGACGTCCTCCTTGATCGGCTGTCCCTGCTCGGAGATCGTCATCGTGATCTCGGCGGCACTTGACTCCGGCACCGGCTCGACCTTGCTCACCTCGCCGACGTTGACGCCGGCGATCCGCACCGGGCTCTTCTCGGCCAGGTTCTGGGCGTTGCGGACCATCGCGGTCAGCTCGTAGCCGCGGTCGGTGAACGGGATCCGCTTCGTGAAGGCCAGGAACAGCCCGACGATCACGAGCAGGATCGCGATCAAGCCGATCGCGAAGTCCGGCAGCCGCTTGCGCTCCTTGCGAGCCCGCGTGGTCACGGTAGATCCCTCGGCTGCAGGGTGCCGGGCAGCCTGGCCCGGCCGTCGAAGGTCGTCCCGCGGCTGCCGGGGATGTTGGAGACCCCGAAGGCCGGGTTGTCGAGCGCCTGACCCGGCAGCCGGTACTCGTCGGCGCCGCTGAGGACGTAGCCGTTCTGGCCGGACTGGCAGTCGGCGGTGCCGTCGGAGTTGATCGCCGGGCCGTAGGCATTGCCGTGCAGAATCGGCAGCTCGTGCGGCGCGAACTCGCCAGGCGACAGGGTCGGATCGATGCTGGCGACTGTGGCGCCGCCGCGCCCGTTCGCCTGCAGGCCGCTGTAGCCGGCGACGCCGGTCTGCACCTGGGCCTCGGTCTGGCTCGGAGCGCCGATCACGGAGACGCGCTGGGTGAAGCCGATGTTGCTGCGCTCGGTCAGGTGCTCGGGGAGCCAGGTGAACCAGTAATTCCAGTAGTTGCAGACGGTCTGGTAGGGGGCGACGTGCCGGGCCAGGGGCGCCGCCTCGTTGAAGGTCTCGCGCAGCCGCAGCAGGGTCGACTTCGTCTCCGGCTGGTCGACCAGCTCCTCCAGCTCGGTGAAGACGCGGCCCAGCTCGGCGTTGATCGGCGGCGTGCGCTCGATCACCGGGGTCCCGATCTCGAGCGCGTCGTTGAGGGTCGGCAGGGCAGCATTGCAGCGCCTGCACGCCCGGGCGCAGGCGGGCGGAGAGGTCGGCGAAGCTGGCCAGGAACGGCTGCTGCGCGGCCAGCGCCGGGCGGCCCTCCTCGAGCGTCGGCACACCGGAGGAGATCGTCTCCTTGAGCGCCTCGGGGTCGGATCCGAGGGCGCCGAAGGTGACCGCCATGTTGGCGAAGACCTCCGCCTGCTCGTTGGCGACGGGGGCGACGATCGCGGCCGTCTTGCCCAGCGCCGGGAAGAAGCGCTCGAGGCGGGTCTCGTCCGCGATCAGCGTCTCGGCGACCGGCTTCAGGTTCTCGAACAGCGGCTTGAGATTCTGGACCGTCTCGTTCAGCGAGGCGCCGCGGGCTGCAAAGGCGCTTCCGTAGCCGAGCAGGTTCTGGCGCGCGCCGGCTCGAGTCGGCTCGTCGAAGGTGTTGGCGATGTCGTCGAACTCGGTCTGGCTCGAGGATTGGGTGACCGGGATCACCGCACCCTCGTCGAGGGGCTCGCCGGTGCCGCGCGTCAGCTCCAGGTACTTGAGCCCGAAAGAGGACTTGTAGCGGACCTTGACCTCGGTGTCCTGGGGCAACGGGTCGACCGACTTGTCGAGCTTCAGGTTCGCCTTAGCGATCGCCGCCGGGGCCCCGTTCTGCTGCGCATCCGGGTTCCGCTCCACCTCGATCGACTCGATCACGCCGACGCGGCTGCCACCGATCCGGACCTCGTTGTTGGGCGCCAGCCGCTGTGCGTTCGGAAGCTCGACCGAGATCCGGTAGACGGGCACGAAGGGGAGCCCGTTGGAGGCGTTGTAGGCGAGGAAGACGGCGACGATCGCGATCAGCGTCGTGATCGCGCCGACCATCGTCGGCGAAGCGGCCAGGCTCTGCACGCGGCCCTGCCTCATCGCCTCGTCTCCGCTTGTCCGCAGATCGTCTTCATCAGTTGCCGAACAGGAAGTTGAGAAGGTCGTCTTGGGCCGCGGGGCCACCGCCGCCGCCACCACCGGTGGCGTCGTTGAGCAGGCCGCCGACCCCGTTCTGGGGGCCACGGCCGCCGTTGTTTCCGAGGCTGTCGAGCAGACCGCCGAGGTCCGCGGGGTCGACGCCGGGGATCTGCGGCAGGTCCGGCAGCGGCGGAGCTCCCGGCGCAATCGGTGCGTTCCCGCCCTGCCCCGCACCGCCGCCGCCGCCCTGGGCTTCGGCTCCTGCGCCCGCCGCCGTTCGGCGCGCGGCCACGCTGCGGGCGGCAGCGCCGCCGCACAGCTCCGGGTCGGTGGAGCCCTGCGGGCAGACGCTCGGGTGATAGGGCTCGACGTTGATCGCCTCGTTGATGCCGGGCTGGTTGGGCCCGATCCAGGCGACGCAGCGGTTGCGATCGCTGGCCGAGGTGGTCTCACCGCCGGAACTGGAAGGAACGGTCGTGTCGGCGTGGTATTCGCCGCAAGGGCCTGCCTCGAACTCGGCCAGGGTGAAGTGCAGGAGGTGACCGACCGAGTCGAACTGGTTGATCGCGAGGGTCTGGTAGTAGACGTAGTTGAGCAGGCCCTCGAGGCCGGTGTAGCCGGTCGGGTTGGGCCGGCCGCTGTCGCGGGCGGCGCGGGTGTCGTTTTCGACCGCGCGGCGAGGATCGTCGAGGTCGACGAGGAAGTTGGCCAGCGCATCGACGGCGGAGAAGGACTTGCCGGTCGCCCCGCGCAGGGCGCGGATCTCGTCGCCGCCCTTCTCCAGCGCCCGGCGCCCGATCTCGGCCGCCTCGCCCAGCGTCCGCACCGAGGGCTCGGTGGCGTCGTTGAAGGGCGGCAGCGTCTGGGTCAGGCGGTTGAGCTGCGGCGCGGCCCCGCGCAGGTCGACCAGCAGCGGCGTCTGCTCGTCGGCCAGCTCCCCGAGTCGGGCCAGCGTCGGGCGCAGCTCGGTCAGGAAGCCCGGCAGCAGCTCGAAGTTGCGGGCCAGGTCCTCGCGGCGCTCCGCCGACGCCGCCGAGGCGGTGTTGGCGTTGCGGATGAAGGCGATCACGTCGCTGCGGCGGTCGGCCAGCCGGGAGACGATCCGGTCGGAGTTGACGTTGAGGTCGCGGATGACTGCGTTCTGACGGGCCAGGATCGCCAGCGCCTTGCGGAGCGCCTGCAGCGCCGGAGCGCCGCGACGGATCGCCTGGTTGAGGTTCTCCGGGTTGCCCGCCAGCGCGGTGCCGAACTCGTTGAAGATCAGCGCCAGGCGGACCTTGAAGGGCTCCCGGAGGGTGTTGTTGACGAGGTCCTGCTGCACCGTGGTGAAGGTCTGGTCCCCGTAGGCCTTGCTGCGCACCGGGACCAGGCCGTCGTCGGGCAGGACCTCGCCCTCGGTACCGGGCTGGCAGTCGAGGAAGTACTCGGCGATCAGCGACTGCGGCTCCGAGGAGCAGGTGGCGGACTCGCGGAAGGTGGAGAGGGCGCCGGTGATCTCGACCGTCACCACGGCCCGCTTGGCCTCGTTGACGTCGAGCCCGGTCACCGTGCCGGCGGCGACGCCGGCGACCCTGACCTCGGACCCGTCGACGATTCCGAAGGCGTTGTCGAGCTCTATCCGGTAGGTGTGGCTGTCGTCGGCGCCGGCGCTGGCGGCGACCACGGTCGCGCCGGCGAGCAGCATCGAGGCGACTATCAGCGCGATCCGTCTCATGGTCCGGGCGGCACCTGGCTCGGGTCGCAGTCGAGGTTGCCGTTGTCGGTGAACGGTGTCGAGCCGTCGCCGGGGTCGCGCTCGTTGGAGCCCGGGCACTTCTCGAGCTGGTCGACGGTGAGCCCGTTGGCGAGCAGCTGGTCGGAAGGGATCGCGCCGGCGAGGATGTTCGGCAGGCCGGTGGCCGGGGAGACGGAGAACAGGTTGAAGGTGGTCGAGATGCGGCCGATGCCGCCGTTGGCGTCATAGATGCCAGAGGTCCCGAAGTCGTTGAACCAGCCGACCAGGTCGGTGGTGTAGGGGCGGAAGAAGGCGAGCTGGCGCAGCGAGCGCGACAGCGCCTCGGTGGAGACGGGGAAGGCGCCCGGGCGGCTGGCGCCGTTGCGCTGCACCGGGCCGATCGCGATCTGCGCCAGACGCGGCTGCAGGCGGGTCAGCTCGACGAGGTCGTTATTGGCGCCGGGGCGGCTGACGATCGCGTCGAGGCGGCGCACGGTCGGGACGGCGTCGGTGGCGAAGCCCCGCAGCGCCGCCGTGAACGGCTGCAGCTTCTGCGCCACCGGGATCGACGCGTCGACGAGCGGGTCGAGATCGTCGAGGGTGGCGCGGAGGTTGACCGCTGTGGTGTTGAAGTTGCGCATGAAGCCGGGCAGCTTCCCGATCGAGGAGGCGAGGTTCTGGTTCTCCGCCGCCAGCGCCCCGAAGGCCTGGTTGGCGTTGGAGATGAACCCGGTCAGGTCCTGGTCGCGGGCAGCGACCGCCTTCGAGAGCGAGGCGCCGTCGACGATCAGCCGCTCGAAGCGCCGCTCGTCGGCGGTCAGCTCGGAGAAGACCCGTCGCGAGGTGGAGAGGAACGGGTTGAGGTAGTGAAACCCTTCGTTGGTCTGCGGACCGATCCCGTCGTAGGCGCGGGCAAAGCCCTTGATCACCTTCTTGAAGTTGCCGACGGTACGTTCGTCGAAGGTGTTGAAGAGCTGATCCAGGTCGACCTCGGAGACGGTGTTGCTGAGCGGCAGCGTGCCCCCGTCGGCAATCGGCTTGCCGGCCTTGTCGCCCTCGGGCATCTGCAGCTGCACGTAACGGTTGGCGATGCCGGAGAGCGACTGGGAGCGGATCGTGGCCACGGTGGCGGCGGGCAGCGGCGCGTGCCCGGACTCGATCTTCATCTCCACCAGCGCGGTGCCATCCTCCGCGAGGTCGATCGACTCGATCGAGCCGGCCGGGGCGCCCGCCACCTCGACCTGGTTGCCGGTCACCAGTCCGGAGGCGTTCTGGAAATTGGCTGTGACCTTGTAGGACTCGCCGCCGCCGAGCAGCAGGACGGCAGCGATCACTATCGCTCCCACAAGCGCGACGATGGCGACAATGCGCCCTACTACAGATGAGCTGGCCACTCTCCTGAATACCCGTCAGTCAAGCCACGCCTCCCCCGGCGCGGCGCAGCGAAACTAGCACCGGCCTTTTCGGGCTGTCAAAGGACAACCGACGCCTGAAACCCGCCTGGCGGAGGGATTCGCCGACCTCCGTGCCTGACGCCTGTTGACTTGAAGTTAAGCCCCCGAGTCGAGGGGGCGTCTAGGATGGCGGCGGCAGCAGGTCCAGACCCGTCCCCGGAGGAGCGCCCATGACC
Organism: uncultured Actinomycetes bacterium; assembly: GCA_963793785.1. Lineage (GTDB taxonomy): Bacteria > Actinomycetota > Thermoleophilia > Solirubrobacterales > 70-9 > CAWCBH01. The sequence goes on along the minus strand of CAWCBH010000003.1, from coordinate 268,198 downwards.
ACAGTCCTGATCGTGATCGCAGTGCTGATCGTGCTGGCGGTCCTCTATTACGTCTTCGCCCGCAACGGGATCATCGCCGCCCGCAACCGCGTCGACGAGGCCTGGAGCGGGATCGACGTGCAGCTGAAGCGCCGCCACGACCTGGTCCCCAACCTGGTCGAGAGCGTGAAGGGATACGCGGCGCACGAGCGTGAGGTCTTCGAGAAGGCGACCAAGGCCCGGGCGGAGGCGATGTCGGCCCGCGGCGTCGGTGAGACGGCGGACGCGGAGGGGAAGCTGAGCGGCGCGCTGACCGATCTGCGGGCGGTGGCCGAGAACTATCCGCAGCTGCGGGCGACCGAGAACTTCCAGACCTTGATGCGCCAGCTCTCCGAGCTCGAGGACGAGATCCAGGCGTCGCGGCGGATCTACAACTCCAACGTGCAGTCCTACAACACCAAGATCCAGCAGTTCCCGGGCTCGGTCATCGCCAGCCAGGGCAACTTCGAGGCCCGCGAGTTCTTCGAGATCGAAGACCCCGGCGAGCGCGCCACCCCCGAGGTCAGCTTCAGCAGCTAGGCAGGGCCGAGGGCCGCGATCCGCCCGGTCCCGCGCAGCTCGCCGTTGGAGCTCTCCAGCGCCCCGCTCTGCAGCTGCCCCAGCCGCCCGCTGTCGACGAAGGCGCTGAGCGGCAGCCAGGCGCCGCGGCGGTAGGTGAGGGCGGCGGCGACCGGCTCCGGGTCGAGGCTGGTGGCGGCGAAGACGACCACGCAGTCGCGGCCGGGGGCGCGGGCGGCGGCGATCTCGCCGGAGTCGGAGATATAGGCGACCTGGACCCGCAGGTAGCCGTGGATCGCGTAGTTGTGCTGGCCCGCCCGCAGCCCGTCGCTGCTGGTGTTCCAGCGCTTCAGGCAGGCGCTGGGCGCAGGCGCGCTCGTGCCACCGCCCGATGCCGAGATCAGGACCGCGATGACGACGATCGCCACCAGGCAGGCAGCGGCGGCGCCGACCGTCAGCAACGGCGAGGCACGGTGTTGCGGGTCGGTCCCCGCATCACGACCGTGATCCGCAGGCGCAGGCATCAAGGGACGAGACTCTGAAAGGCGGCGGCCCGTGTGTAGAGCTTGTAGAGCTTGAAGGCACGCGCGAACTCGTTCTCGCAATAGCCCTGGAACAGGTCGTAGGCGCGCTCATCGGGCAGCGTCGCCCCCCGGCCCCCGCGGGGTCCGACCGGACCGCCGGCGAAGTCCCGGATCTGGCCCACGGTGACGAGGCGCTCGTCAACCTCGGCGTTGCGCCAGTCGGTGCAGTCGGCGAGGCGGATCGGCGCCCCGACCCCGATCCCCGCCACCTCAACGGCCGGCTCCCCTCCCGAGCTCGAACAGGCGCAGAGGCCGGCTGCCGCCAGCACGACGGCGGCCAAGGCCGCCGCCCTGCTCAGGGCTGTGGCCTTGGCGGCGTTGCGAACCAGGGACACGTGGCCGGGTCGTAATCCTCCGACGCGGTGAAGGAGGAGAAGCACTGGAGCAACTCATTCTCGTTCTCGTCCAGGCCCGGCCCGCCGACGCTCTGCTCCGGATTGCGGCCGTTGTTGCAGTCCGGGAGGTCCGGCGGATCCGTCGTCACCTGCTTGCCAGGGGCGGCCCGGTTCAGGTACCAGCAGTTCGCCGTGTTGTTCGGGAATTTGTCCCACCAGAGGTCGGTGCCGTTGGGCTTGCTCGCCCCTCCCGGAGCAACGCCAAAGGTGTTGTGATGGACCTCGTTGCGGTGCGAGGTGGAGGAATCGAAGAAGGCGTTCGGATTGCAGCCCTTCTGCTTGTTCTCCTCAGACGGCCCGCAGACCAGTGAGTCCGGGACCGCGAAGATCATGATTCCGCGGCGCCAGTTGCTCCAGAACCGGTTCCTTCGCAGCGTGTTGTTGTTGCCGCCGGCGATCCAGAGGGCGGTGCCGACGGGAACCGGGATCGTGGGCTCGACGTCGGAGTCCTCGTCGTAGGGGTTGAAGTTGTTCGAGTAGAAGTCGTTGCGCTCGACCAGGTCCGAGTCCTGTGGATAGCCGGGGTGGCCGGCCGCCGTGAAGACGTCGGTCGTGAATCCGAGCGCGTTGCCGTAGATGTTGTTGTGGTGGATCCAGACCGCGTTGGCGGCAGTCCCCGAATAGCCGGCAACGTTGTGGTGCATGTCGCAGCGGCGTACCTGGGTGTTGTAGCGGTACGGGGTCCCCCGCGCTCGCTGCTCGCCGGTGTCCGGCGCCGAGCCCGGATAGAGGCCCGCGTCTCCGGCGCCCGCCGCCTCGCAGTTCTGGATGATCCCGTGATCGGAGGTGAAGGTCAGGACTCCGTACTCGCCCGGGTAGTAGGACTTGAAGCGATCGAGTATGTAACCGTCGGTCTCGAGCACGTAGATCGTGTGCTCGTGCGAATGGCGGGCGGTGATGTTGCGCAACACGAAGCCGTCGGCCCGGTCGGCCCGGATCGCGACGTCCTTCTTCGAGCCGATCCCGGAGGGCCCGCCGTTGCCGGCCTTGACTCGACCGGAGTCGACGACCACGTCGTCGGCGCTCACCCCCGATCCCTCGAGCTGCAGGTTGCAGCGGATGCAGCGACCGAGATTGGGAATCCCGTGCCGATCCCATTGCGGCGGCTGCGGGTCCTCACCCCTGCCCGGTAGGCGTCCGTTGATCGCGATCAGGTTCTGGTCGTTGGGACAGCGGAACTGGTACTCGTAGGAGACGGCACCCGTCTGGTTGCGGTCGTTGTCGATCTCGTACTCGTCGCAGCGCGGGTCGTCGGTCGGCTTCTTGCGGGCCGCGGGCTCGGCGTAGACGCCTGGCATGACGACGACTCGATCGTTGTTGCCCGACGCGGTGACCGCGGGCTGGATCTGGCGGTATCGGCACATCTCGGCCAGCTCGCGGTTGATGCGCCGCAGACCTCGCGCTCGCTTCGGGCTCAGCCGCCGATGGTCGGTGGGCCGGATGTCGAAGCCCTGCCGTCGTGCCCTGCGGATCGACCTGCCCAGGAGCTGGAGCGAGTTCGCCTTGCAGACCACCCGAGTCTCGCCCCGCGCCCCCTCGTTCAGCGCCGATGCCAGCGGGCGAACCTTGGGGAACTTTCCGCCGGCCGGGGGCTTGACGCTTCGATCGGGCGCCGGCTTCGGCCAGTATGAGGCCCGCTCGATGTGGCCGAAGGCGATCGCGGGGACCAGCAGAGCCGCCACACCAACTGCGATCAGAACCGCTCTGGAACGAAGCCGCTGGACGAGCTCATCCCTTCTCATTCTGGCCGCAAGTCTATTCCAGGGCCGGGGAGCGGTCCGTCGGCTCGGGGCTCAGCCGTACAGCGCCGCGACCCAGGCTGCGGTCAGCGCCTCCGTCACCTCGGCGGCGGTCCGGTCGCCACGCCCGAGGTAGATGTAGCAACACCGCTCAGCCATCCAGACCAGGGCCTCGGCGGTCGCCAGCGGGTCGAGCTCGGAAGCGATCCGTCCCTGCTGCTGATGGGCGCGAATGTGATCCGCGGTCCCCTCGATGAAACGGCCCACCATCGTCATCCAGAACTCGCGTACCTCCTCGTCGTAGGTCGAGACCTCGGTCGCGATCCGCATCAGGCTCGAGTGCTCGGCGTAGACGAGGTCTAGCGCAGGGCCCGCCGGGTGCTGTCGGGCCGCGCGAAGTCGACCGTCGCATTGACGGTTATCGCGATTCGCCGGCGTCCGCTCAGCGCCGAGCGTCCGCGGGCCGTCAGGCCCAGCTGCAGCCGCCGCACGGCCCCGGCGGCGACGCTGACTCCACCTTTGCGGGCGATCGTCACCCGCCCCGCTTTCGCGACCAGCGTCACCCCGATGGCGTTGGAGCCCGAGCCGGCGAGCTTGACGAGAAGCTTCGCCGAGCGGCGCACCTGCTCGATCTGACCGCTCAGCAGCCCGAGCTGCAGGCGCGGCCTCGGAACCGCGTTCCCAGGTCCGACCCGCAGCGTCGCCGACATCTCCGGGCCGTGGATGTCGCAGTAGAAGGGGTATTGCCCCGGCGCCAGGTACTCGGTTCCGCGAACCGCGACTGTCCGCCCCGCATCGATTGTCGGGCTGCGGAACAGCGCCTCGCCGTCGGGCCCCTTGACCCTGGCGGTGACGTCATGGGGGGCGCCGTCGGTGGCCGCGTTCTCGAAGCTCGGGTTCTCACCGGCCGCGATGTCGTAGCTGGCGGCATCGAAGGCGCAGCAGTCGCCGCTGGAGCGGATCAGGTCCGCACCCCAGGCGACGCCGGCGCCCAGAGCGACGACGCAGACCAGGGTCGCGAGCAGCCCTCGCAGCGCCACCCGCATGCCTAGGCGGAAGCCTCTCCGTAGCGCTCGCCCACGTAATCCCAGTTGACGACCTCCCAGAAGGCCTCGATGTAGTCCGGGCGCTTGTTCTGGTACTTGAGGTAGTAGGCGTGCTCCCAGACGTCGCAGCCGAGCAGGGGGGTCTGGCCGTCGGAGACAGGCGAGTCCTGGTTCGGAGTCGAGGTCACCGCCAGCCCGGAGCCATCGTGGACCAGCCACGCCCACCCGGAGCCGAACTGGCCGACGCCGGCGTTCTTGAACTCCTCCTTGAAGTCGTCGAAGGAGCCGAACTTCTCGTCGATCGCCGCACCCAGGTCTCCTCCGGGCTCACCGCCGCCGTCGGGGCTGAGCATCTTCCAGAACAGCGAGTGGTTGTAGTGACCGCCGCCGTTGTTTCGCACCGGGCCCTGCTTGTCGTCGGGCAGGCTGCCGAGGTCGCGCAGCACCTCTTCGACGTCCTTGTCGGCCGCGTCGGTGCCCTCTAGGGCGGCGTTGGCCTTGTCGACGTAGGCCTGATGGTGCTTGTCGTGATGGACTCGCATCGTCGCCTCGTCGATGTGAGGCTCGAGGGCGTCGTAGTCATAGGGAAGGTCGGGGACCGAGTAGGCCATGGCGCTGCTCCTCCTTGTTCGGCGGGATTCAATGAGCCTAGCGACGGGGGGTACCCGCCGGCAGTGGCTCAAACAGCCAGATTGACGAAGTCGCAGTGCGGGAAGAATGATTCGCGGGCCCAATCCGATGCCGAGATTGCGAAGAGCCGACTGCGCGGGACCGGGGATCCGGAGGGTCGGTCGCGGTCGCGGCTTCAGCTATCACGAGGACGACGGGGAGACGATTCAGGACGCGGAGACGCTGGATCGCATCCGCGAGCTGGCAATCCCGCCGGCCTGGAAGGAGGTCTGGATCTGCCCGCACCCGAACGGCCACATCCAGGCCACCGGCGTCGACGCGGCCGGACGCAAGCAGTACCGCTACCACGACCAGTGGCGCGAGAGCCGGGACAGGGAGAAGTTCGACGAGATGATCGACTTCGCCAGGGCGCTGCCACGGCTTCGCAATCGCGTCAGCAAGGACCTCGCCCAGCAGGGCCTGGGTCGCGCCCGGGTCCTCGGCGGGGCGGTTCGGCTGCTCGATCTCGGCTTCTTTCGTGTCGGCAGCGACCAGTACACGGCCGAGAACGAGACCTTCGGCCTCTCGACCCTGCGCCGGCGACATCTCCGCTTCGAAGGCGGGAGCGCCGTCTTCGACTACAAGGCAAAGGGCGCCAAGCGCCACGTCCAGACCCTCGACGACGACGCGACGGTGAAGCTGCTGCGGGGACTCGCCCGCCGCAAGGGCGGAGGGCGCGAGCTGCTCGCCTACCGTCAGGGCCGGGATTGGGTCGACGTCAAGGCCGCCGACATCAACGACTACCTGAAGGAGACCGCGGGCGGCGACTTCTCGGCCAAGGACTTCCGGACCTGGAACGCGACCGTTCTCGCCGCCGTCGGGCTAGCCGCCCGCAGCGCCGAGGACCCGCCGCGGACGAAGGCGGCGCGCAAGCGGATGGCCAACGCGGTCGTCGAGGACGTGGCCCGGTACCTGCACAACACCCCGGCGGTCTGCCGCGCCTCCTACATCGATCCGCGGGTATTCGACCGCTTCGATTCCGGCAACCTTCTCCGCACCTCGCTGCGGAGGGTTCTCGCCGAGACCGGCCCGGACGAGTTCGCCGACCGCGAAGAGATCGAGGCGGCGGTTCTGCGGCTGCTCGAGTAGGTAGGAACCGGGTAACCAACGGCCCCGGATCGGGTAAACATTCCTACGGCATCCGCCGGGCGCTGCACGGTCCTAGTCAGACTCCAGGGCAGCGCCGGAACGTGTAGCTCGGTCCGGCGTCCATCTCTGGAGGGGAGTTGCAGCAAGACGACGCTATTCAGGCAGGCGCTCCGCTGAGCGTCGAGCTCGCCAGCGAGAGCCAGCTCTGGGAGCAGTTCTCCCGCACCCGCGATCCGGCCATCCGCGAGGAGCTGGCACGCCGTTACCTGTCCTTCGCCCGCGGTCTGGCGATGCGCTATCGGGGCGCCAGCGAGTCGGTCGACGACCTGATCCAGGTGGCCAGCCTCGGCCTGATCAGCGCCATCGACCGGTTCGACCCGGAGCGCGGGACGCCGTTCGCGGCCTTCGCCGCGCCGACGATACTGGGCGAGTTGAAGCGGCATTTCCGCGACCGCGTCTGGACGGTGCGGGTGCCGCGCGGATTGCACGACCAGATGGCGGCGGTCGACAAGGCCGTCACCGAGCTGACCCGTGACCTGCAGCGATCCCCCTCGATCCGGGAGATAGCCGAGCGGATGCAGGTCGACGAGTCCGACGTGCTCGAAGTCCTCGAGGCAAACCACAACCGCAGGCCTCTATCGCTGGACCGCCCGGCCCCCGGCGAGGACTCCGACGACGCTCCGGCGCGAGAATGGATCGGTCGGGAGGACGAGGGCTTCGAGCTGATCGAGGGCCGGATCGCGCTCGAGGAGGCGATCCCCCATCTCAACGAACGTGAGCGGCTGGTCCTACGGCTGCGCTTCGTCGAGGACATGACCCAGTCGCAGATCGCGGAACGGATCGGGCACTCACAGATGCACGTCTCCCGCATCCTGCGGCGCACCCTGGAACGGATTCGCGAGCGGATCGAGGAGGAGGAGCGCTCGCAGGACTCCGGGCCGGAGCGCTAACCGTTGCGAAGGTCCGGTGCGGCGAAATGCACCAGCATGTACTCGCCGTCGCCCTCTCGCTCCACCGCCAGCTCGTCCGCGAGCTTCTCCAGGCTGCCGACATCGGGCAGCTCAAGGCCTCGCCGCAGGCGCTCCGCGGCTCCGGCCTGCATCGGCCCGATGCGGAGGTCGATCCCCTCCTCCCGATCGCGAAGGTCGATGCGAACCTTGTCGTCGAGGAACCCGCTGGGGGCATCGGCGGAGATCGCGTCGGTGAGCAGGACGGCGTCCGAAAGACGGTCGATGGTCAAGTCTCGCCTCGCCGCAAGGGCTCCCACCACCCGCGCCAAGACCGGCTTCAGCATCTCGGGTCGGCCCATCGTCAAGGTCGTCGCCTGATCCGGCTCCGCCTCGCGCGCCGGTGTCGGCTCGGTATCGCCGGGCCGCGATGAGAGGGGAAGCCGCATCGTGATCTCGGTACCCCTGCCGAGCCCGCCGGAGATCGCGAAGCTCTGCGACATCGCGGCGATCAGGGAGAGGCCGAGTCGCAGGCTGGAGCGCTCGAGCTCGGCCTGGGGCCTGATCCCCGCCCCATGGTCGCGGACGACCACGACCAGATGGTCGTCCTCCGGCAGGGCCTCGACTTCCAACGGCCCGGGATCGCCGTCGTAGGCGTGGACGACGACGTTGGAGCAGGACTCGGTGACGACGGTTTTCAGATCGGCGATCCCCGCCTCGTCCATGCCAACCGTCTCCGCCAGACCGCTGACTGCGTGGCGCACCAGAGCGACGTTCTCCGCGGCCGCGGGCAGGGTGATCTGAAGTCCCCCGTTCCCGTCGCTGGTCAACATGTCACGCTCATTCCGGTGGGACGCTCCGGTTCGAAGACGCTCTCGATTGTCCGTCGCGCCTTGCCTCGCAGGGCGCGCCTCTCTTGTCGCTACCCCCAAGCCCGGGAAGCTGAAACCTCGATGGGTTAATCCGACTACGCGACGGTGTGGGAGCGGTCTCGCAGCGCCTGCAACGCCTCGGCGGGATCGTCGAACACCCGCCCGTAGAGGAAGAGTCCATCCTTGAGGCGCCAATGCCAGGTCACCGGCAGGTCTCGCAAACCGATCTCGCGGCTGCGTGCATAGACCCGCCCCGCAGCCAGAATCAGCTCCCCTTCGACGTAGGTGTCGTGCACGGTGACCAGGAGCTCCTCCCAGACTCGCTCCACGTCACCCAGATACTCGACAAGGCCCTCGCGGCCGCGGTAGGCGGTTGTTCGCCCGGCCAGCGCTCCGGTCATCGGCGCGAACTCGACCTCCTCGTGACAGAGGGCGGCGATCTCAGCCCCGGCGCGCCGGTTGAAGGCGTCGAAGAGGCGCTCGATCAGCAGCCCGGGCTCCGCGGTCAACGCCCAGCGACCTCCAGAGCGGAATCCACCTGGTCGGCGAGGAGACCCGCCGAAGGACTCAGCGCCAGCACCGCCGCGTCGTCGTGAAGGGTGCCCTCGCAGAAAGCCTCCAGAGCCTGCTCGAGGCGCTGCACCGAGACCGCGGGGCTCGGGCAACCGGCCAACCGCTCCCGCAGTCGCTGCTCGCCGAAACGACCCGCGGCGCTCGCCGCTTCGGTGACACCGTCGGTGTAGACGATCAGCTGGTCGCCGGGATTGAGCCTTTCCGAGCTCAACTCCCAGCTGCCGTCGGCAAACGCACCCAGCACCGGTCCCGAGCCCGCCGCCTCCCGGACCTCGGCTCCCGTCAGCAACAGCGGCGAGGGATGCCCGGCGACGGCGATTCGAACCTCCGGATCGTGCTCGCGCAGCGCCAGCGCGGCGACGCTGCACAGGGACGGATCCTCTCTCGCGACCAAGTCGCGATTGAGAGCCGCAAGCGCGACCAGAGGATCCCCGGTGAGGACGCTTGCGGTTCGCAACGTGTAGCGCGCGGCTGCCGTGATCGAGGCGGCGGTGGCGCCGCGCCCGGTCACGTCGCCGATCACCAGCATCCAGCCGCCCCGAAACGGGAAGGCGTCATAGAAATCACCCCCGACCTCGTTCTCGGCGCCGGCCGGCCGGTAAAGGGCGGCGACGGACCAGCTCGGGATGTTCGGGATCGGCGTCGGCAGGAGACCCTGCTGGAGGGTCTCCGCGATCTCGCTCCGCTCACTTGCCAGGCGGGCATTGTCGAGCGTGATCGCGGCGCGCGACGCCACCTTACGGCCCAGGTCCCAATCGATCTGGTCAAAGGGACGGCGATCGACGTCGTTGAAGAGGACCAGCGCTCCGACCACCGCGCCGCGAGCGAGAAGCGGTAGCAACAGCGCCGATCCGCGGGCCACCTCGATCGGGACAGGCTCGCCGCCTCGGAGCACCGTGGCCGACCCCGGCTCGTCGGGGGCGCCGGCCATGTAGGCGTTGATCGCATCGACCACTTCCGGTGGCGGGCCGGGCTGCAACGGTGCGGCGGCAACCTCCTCGACAGCCCCGTTCGGCCGAGCCGCATAGACGCTGCACCAGTCGGCGAGCTGGGGGATCAGCAGCTCCGCCAGCGCCCCGACGGCCTCGTCGTACTGAAGCGCCGTTTCCCCCACATCTCCGAGCCTGGCGAGGAGCGTCTGCTCGAACTCGCGCTGCTTGATGTCGGTCACGTTCTCGAGCGCCGTGACGGCATAAAGAGGCTGCTGATCGGGTCCCTCCACCGGTCGCGATCTCGATCGCAACCAGATCTCCTCGCCGCTGCGACGGGAGATTGCCCGCATGATCAGCGGCCCCGGCTCCTCGCCGCGAAGGGCGGGCCCGGCGGAGAAGTCGTCCCCGCTCAATGCAGCGCCGGCCTCGTCGTAGAGGTCGAAGCGGTCCCTGATCGCGCCGCGCGGAGCCTCGAGAAGCTCCTCCGGAGAGCCGAAGCCGAGCAGCCTGGCGGCTGCGGCGTTGGCGAACACGAGTCGGCTGGATCGGTCATGGATCAGGACCGCCTCGTCGAGAACGGCCATCACGGTGTCCATTCGGCGTTCGACGCTCTGCAGGTCCGAGAACAGCCCCGCGTTGTCGAGCGCCAACGCCACACGGTCGCCGAGCACGTCGGCAAAACGAAGGTCGTCGCGCCCGTAGCGCCGCCCGGACCAGGCGGTGACCAGCGTCAGCGCCCCGACGCGGCGGCCGCGGGCGGTCAACGCGACGGTGACCGCCGAGCGCACTTCGAGGCTTCGCAGGAAAGTCAGATCGTCTTCGTCATGAGCGATCGAGCGCAGGTGCTCCTCTGTCATCCGCGGCCAGAAGCGGGGCTCGACCAGGGTCGTATCGGAGACTTCGAGGATCTCGTCGGGAAGCGAAGGCGGTCGCTCCAGCAATCGCTGCTCCACCTCCTCGCGCCTGCTGCCGGCGGCGCGCACCGCGACCCGATCGATCCGACCGTCCGCAACCGTGTCGACGAGGCAGAAGTCGGCCATTCCCGGCACCAGAACGCCGCTGATCAGCCGCATCGTCTGGGCCAGCGGCAGCGAGCCGTCGGCCGCGGCGCTGACGTCGTTGAGGAGCGTGAACCGGGCCATGGTGGCGGCAGACTGGGCCTGGGAGCGGGCGGCCATGACCGCGAAGCCGGATGCAGCGGCAACGATCCCGACCCGGACCAGATAGTCCCCCTCGCCCGCGTTCTCGTCCCAGAGCCCGCTCGCCACCGCGAGCAGGATCGCCAAGGCTCCGACCAGCGCGGTCGACCAGCGCCCGCCGGCGATCGCGGCGACGAACGGAGCCAGCGCGTAGGAAGTGACGATGATCGCGTCGGCCCCGGCCAACGCGACGTCGAGGATCACCAAGACCGCCAAGGCGACGATGCTCGGAACCAGACCCGCCCAATCGGCGCCACGCAAACCCGCTCGGCCCCCCATCCATGGTGGGCCTCCCCATCTGCCGGTCGTCGTTTTCTCCTTCCCTGAGGGTCGCCCGGCGCGACTCGACCCGAGGAAGGCTAGCGCCGTGGGGTGTCCTCCGTTTCCGTCGACCGGGACACGGGTAGACGCGAGCTCAGCAGAGCATCCAAGCGGAGGGAGAAAAGATGGCAGACAAAGTTGAATCGGTGATGACCAGCGGTCCCGCCACCTGCGACGCCGACGACAGCGCCACCGACGCGGCGAAGGCGATGCGCGACGGCAACTTCGGAGCCGTGATCGTGCTCGAGGAAGGCCGGGTCAGCGGCATCCTCACCGACCGCGACATCGTCGTGCGGGCGGTCGCGGACGGCAGGGATCCCGACTCGGTCAAGGTCGGGACGATCGCCACCAGCGACGCGACGACCCTCTCGCCCGGCGACAGCATCGACGACGCGGTGCAGAGGATGCGGGATGCCAATGTCCGGCGCCTACCCGTGGTCGAGGGCACCGAGGCGGTCGGCATCGTCTCGATCGGCGATCTGGCGGTCGCGCGCGACGAGCGCTCGGCGCTGGCGGACATCAGCGCCGCCCCGCCCAACAACTGACTGCTGCGGGTCCGCCGGCCTCGCGGCTCGGCGCTCGCGCCTTCAGTCTTCGGCGTCCGTGTCGGCCCCATCCGGGGGCGACGCTGAATCGCCTTCGCCGAAAGTTGCGTCGGTGGGCTGCTCGGGCTCGGGAATGTCCTGCTCGGGGAAGCCACGCGACTCGTCATGGCTTGCGTTCTCGATCAGTTCCCGCTCCGCCTCCTCGAAGCCCTCCGACTCACCCTGGCCGGCCTCGCGCAATGGGCGCTGAGCCGGGTCGACCCCGCTCTCACCGGCATCGCCGCCGATGGCGGCGGCCTCCGCGGCCGCCGCCTCGGTCTCCTCCGTCACCTGTGGATCCGGAGCTTCCGAATCCTCGCGCGACGGCAGGTCTGGATCGCGCTCAGGCACGAGCCGACGCCGCCTCGGGCCGCTGGCCCTGATGCTCGCCCTCGGCGAACTCCTCGACGATCTTGGCGCAGAATGCCTCCAGGTCGTCGGGCTTACGGCTGGTGACAAGGCCCTGGTCGACATGCACTTCCTCGTCGACCCACTCGCCACCGGCATTGCGGATGTCCGTCTTCAGGCTCGGCCAAGAGGTGAGCGTGCGGTCGCGCACCACGTCCGCCTCGACCAGGGTCCAGGGGGCGTGGCAGATCGCGCCAACCGGCTTGCCGGCGTCGAAGAAGTCCCGCGTGAAGCTCACCGCCCGGGCGTCGGTGCGCAGGAAGTCGGGGTTCGCGACTCCACCCGGCAGCACCAGCCCGTCGTAGTCGGACGCCTCGGCTTCGTCAAGCGCCTTGTCGGGCTCGAACGTCTCGCCCTTGTCGAGGTGGTTGAAAGCCTGGATCGATTCCCGCTCGGGGGCGATCAGATCGACCTCGGCGCCGGCTTCGCGAACCGCCTCCAGCGGCTCGGTGAGCTCGACCTCCTCGACACCTTCGTTGGCGACCAGGAATGCGATGCGCCTGCCGTTCAACTGGTCGGACACGGTCAGTCTCCTTTCGTCGGGTGCACAACTCAGCTACCCGAAATCGGGACTGGAAAAAGGTGGCTGTTGCTGCGCTAGGATCGGCGGGGTTCGGCTTGCACAACGGACTTCGAGCACCGTTCGAGGGCCACCCTCATGGGCGATCCCAGACAGGAAACAGCGATTTGACACCGGCTCCGTTCGAGGTCTCCGGCAAGGAGCTCGACGACGGCGTGCGACTGCTGACGATCCACGGCGAGCTCGATCTCCACTCGGCACCGGAGCTGGAGGGGGTTCTCGATCAGGCACTCGCCGCCAAGCGGCCGGCAATCCTGATCGACCTCTCCGAATGCGAGTTCATCGACTCCACGGGCCTGGCTCTGATCGTGCGGGCCTGGCAGGATCTCGCCAACGGCGACGGCGGGGGGCGGCTCGTCCTCTGTTGCCCGAACAGCCAGGTGCGGCGTCTGCTGGACATCACCGGGCTGGAGTCTTCGATCTCACTGCACAACGATGTAGACCAGGCGCTGGCCGAGCTCCGCGCCTGAGCCGTCGGCGGCGGACCGGCTCTACCGGGCTGGACGCCTCTCCCCCGCTGCGCGAGGGTTGGTCGTTTAACTCGGGCGGGAACCGACTCGAGTCGGTAAAAGCCGCCCGCGATCCAGCCCGACGAGCCGAGGCTTCATTGTGCCGCAGACGGCGCCGGACCGTTGTCAGAGCCGCTGGATCAGAACCTCGGCGTTGTAATCCGGGATTCCCGCCTCCGCCGAGCGACGGCCGGAGCCGATCAGCGAGTTCCCCTCGGGCCAGTGGACCTGCACGTTTCCCGGCGCAATCGGCGCCAGCCGGACGACGGCGCGCATCTCGCCTGCGTCGCTCTGCAAGACGACCGGGTCGCCGTCGGCCAGCCCGAGCCTGCCCGCGTCGTCGCGGCTAAGCAGCACGGCGTCGCGCTGGGCTCCGGTGAGCCCGTCGCGATCCTCCTGCACCATGCTGTTGAACTGCTTGCCGCGGCGGGTCGAGAGCCGAAGCCGTTGCCCGTTCGAGCCCGGCATCGGCACCCTGGGAGCCGAGAACCGTGCCCTGCCGTCGGCAGTCGGAAATCGCCAGCCTTCGCACAGCCGCTGGCCTCCGTACTGGAAGGAGTCCCCGCCCTTCCGCAGCCCCTCGATCCCGGCGTAGGTCGGCACCACGGCCGCGATCTCGTCGCGGACCGCGGCGGTGTCGGCGTAGCTGAGCTGATCGCCGAGCCCGGGGCGCAACCGCCTCGCCAGCTCCAGCAGCACCTCTCCCTCCGATCGGGCCTCGCCCACCCGCGGTCCTGGAATCTCGGGGCTGAGGACGACGCGACGCTCGGTCGTCGTCTCCGTCACCCCACCGGGAATCTCATAACGCGTCGCTGCCGGAAGCAGCAGCACCTCCTGCGCCGGGTCGATCAGCATCTGGCTGGAGAGGACCAGGTCCATGTGCACCCGCAACGGGACCCGGGCCAGGGCCCGCTCGGTGCGCGCCGGGTCCGGCAGCACCTCGAGGAAGTTGCCCCCGGCCGAAAAGAGGAGATCGAGCTGCCCGGAGTGCGCGGCGTCGAGCATCTCCGGCGCCGTGCGGCCGCGAGCGGTGGGAACTTCGAAGCCCCACTTCCCGGCCAGCTCGGCGGCGTTGGCGGCATTCACCTCCAGCCCGCCGGGGAAGGCCGTCGCGTAGCAGCCCATCTCGGCCCCTCCCTGCACTCCGGAGTGACCGCGGATCGGCATCAGACCGCATCCCTCCCGTCCGACGAAGCCGCGCGCCAGGGCCAGGTTGACGATCGCCCGCACGTTGTCCTCGCCAGATTCGTGCTGGGTCACGCCCATGCTCCAGACGAACACGGCTCGACCGGCCTCGCCGACCAGCCGCGCCAGCTCCAGCATCTCCTCGCGAGAGGCGCCGGCCCCGGCCTCCAGAACAGACCAGTCCGCCCGCTGCAGCTGCCGGCGCAGCTCCTCGACGCCGCTGGTCCGCGCGGCGATGAACTCCTCGTCGGCCCAGCCCTGCTCGAAGAGGTGGCGCAGGACACCGCTCAGGAACGCCAGGTCCCCACCGGTGTCGATCGCGAAGAATCGGTCGGCGATCCTGGTCCCGAAGATGGCGCTCTCGGGGGTCGACGGGATCCAGTAGCGCTCCATCCCCGGCTCGCGATAGGGATTGACGACGACGACCCTGGTGCCGGCTTTCTTCGCCAGGTGGAGGTACTTCATCGCGACCGGCTGATTGTTGGCCAGGTTGGAGCCGATCAGGACGATCAGGTCGGTGCCGATCCAATCGGCGTAGGAGCAGGTGCTGGCCCCGACGCCGAGCGCCTCCTTGAGCCCGAAGGTGCTCGGCGAGTGACAGACCCGGGCGGCATTGTCGATCGAGTTCGTCCCGATCGCGCGGACCGCCTTCTGAACCGCGTAGTAGGACTCGTTCGCCATCCCGCGCGAGGTGAGGTAGAAACCGATCCGATCCGATCCGGCGGTCTCGATCCGGCTTGCGATCAGCTCGATCGCCTCGTTCCAGCCGATTCGCCCGAATCCAGGCTCTCCGCGCCGCCTCAGCATCGGGTGCGCCAGCCGGCCGAGCCGGCGCAGCGAGCCGCTTCGCTTTCCGCGCAGCTCGGACAGATCGGCGAGCAGCGACTCCTCGAGCGCCGGCATCGTGTTCAGCCGCAACATCCGCAGGCGAACGTTGCAGAGGTGGACCCCGTCGATCGTCCAGTCCCGGAGGCCGTGCGTTCCGAGCGCGCAGCCGTCGCAGACGCCGTCGCGCAGAATCCGCCATGCGTACCGGGCCTGGTCGCGGTTCTCCCAGGCGGCGCGGAATACCTCGCCGTAGTTGTTGGGTCGCTGCTCCCCGATTCCGAACGGCTTCCAGCTGGCCCACAGCGAAGGTGTGGGCCTGCGGCGCGGTCGTCTCAGCACGAGTTCATCGTACGTTTTGTCTCTGGAGCGACGGAGCCCGAAAACGCACCGCGCCCGGCGGAATGCCGGGCGCGGTGGACGATCAACTCGAGCTGATCGGCGTGCTCAGGTCTTGCGCTCGAGGTCGGCGACGTCCTCGGCCTTGCGGTCGGCCTTGTCCTGCGCGTCGGAGAGCTCTTCCTTGCGCTCGCCCTTTTCCTCCTCGCGCCGGCCTTGACGCCGCAGCGAGGGGTCGTCGGTCAGGTCGCCTGCTGCCTGCTTCGTTCTGCCTGTGATCTTGTCGATGATGCCCATCTGTTGAGCCTCCTTTGGTCTTCTCGGGGTTACCCGAAACCGGTGGTTTGGAAACGAACCGGGTGCCGCCAGCCTATTCCTGCTCCGGCTCTTTCTCTCCGGGCCACCTGCCTGTCGCCCTTGCGAAGGTGCGGCGGGCGCCGTGGTCGAAGAAGCCGCGCGCCAGGCTGAAGACCGCGCCCTCGATCGCGAGCGCGGCGACCAGCTTCGGATAGGAGACCTCGCGATGCTCCGCGTCGGGCGGCTCGGTGTCGTCGATCAGGCCCCAGATCTGCTCGAAAGATTTCTTGGCGAGGAAACCGGCGAGAAAGCCGCCGGCGATGCTGAAGGGCACGAAGAAGAGCTTCATCGTCACTCCTTTGGCTCGTCGCGGGGAGGCAGGAAAGGCTCTCTGCCGGGGCTCTGTCCGGCCTCGATCTGGCGGCCTCGCTCGATCTCCGCGTTCAGCTCGGCACCGAGCAGGACGACGATGTTGGTGATCCAGAGCCAGACGAGGAAGGCGATCACGCCGCCGAGGGTCCCATATGTCTCGTTGTAGGAGCTGAAATTGGCGACGTAGAGCGCGAAGGCGGCCGAAGCGAGGATCCAGAGCAGGACCGCCAGCAGTCCCCCCGGCGTGACCCAGCGAAAGCCCGGCTGCCGCACGTTGGGCGTCGCGTAATAGAGGATCGAGAAGAGCAGGCTGACCAAGAGGACGATCACCGGCCACTTGGCGAGGTTCCAGATCGTCAGCGCAGTGTCGCCCACCCCGAGCAGGTTTCCGATCTGCACCGCCAGCTCGCCGCTGACCAGGACCCCGATCGAGGTGAGGACGCTGAGGACGAGCAGGATCACCGTCACGCCGAGGCGCAGCGGGATCGTCTTCCAGGCCGGCCGGCCTTCCTCGACGTCCCAGATCGTGTTCGCGGCCTTGGTGAAGGCGCCGATGTAGCCCGAGGCCGACCACAGCGCACCGGCGAGGCCGACGATGAAGAGGACGCCGGCCGCGCTCTGGCTCTCCTCGATCCCCCGGATGGCGTTGGTGAAGATCTCCTGTGCGGGCCCGGGGGCAACGGTGCTGAGGTTCTCGATCAAGGGGTCGGTGGCGGACTCGCCGAGCAGCCCGAGGATCGAGACTAGGACGATCAGGGCCGGGAAGATCGAAAGGATCGCGTAGTAGGTCAGCGCCGCCGCCCAGTCGGTGAGGCTGTCTTCGCGGAACTCGGCCACGGTCCGCTTCAGGATCGGCCTCCAGGAGGAGCGGTCGAGGTCGGTCGGCGATTCGGCCGGGCCTGCCTCGGCTCGCAGGTCGTCCTCGGCAGGGCGTGCTTCCGCCATCGCCTCAGACCTACCCCCGGCGCTCGGCGGGGAAACGCGGCCGGGCAGCGGAGAATCGGGGCGCCCGGATTTGAACCGGGGACCTCACCGACCCGAACGGTGCGCGCTACCAGGCTGCGCCACGCCCCGAGAGCGGCGGATTATCTCAGAGGGGGCGCGGCCGCGAGGCCAGGGGTCTCAGTCGACGCCGGCGATCGCCGCTTCGATCCGGGCCAGCGAAGGCGAGTCCTGCAGCGTCTCGGTCCCGGCGGGCCCACTGACGATCGCCGCCGGCTCGGCGCGAAGCCCGAGATCCCGTGCGATTTCGTCCTGGGCCTCGATCTCGGCGACGATCTCGCCCCCCGGGGCTCCCCCCGCGGCGAAATCCTGCTTCCACTCGGTCACGTCGAGGCCGCCGACCGAGGCCGCCAGCGACTCCAGGAAGTCACCCGTCGCTCCACCGACTCGCTGGGCTTCGGCCTGATTGCGAAAGAACAGGTAGACGTACTGCCACTGGTACCCCTGGGCACCGGCTGCCTTGGCGGCGATGAAGCCCTGCTCGACCGCCCGCGGCCCGAACCCGTAGTGGCGATAGAGGAGCTGCACCTCCTCTCGGCGCACGAGGTCGTCGACGAGCGGCGGCACCGTGGCGAGGAACTGCTCGGCGCCGAGCTCGCGCTGGACGTCGTTGAAGACCTGGATCGTGACTGCAGCCTCGGGGTCTCCAAGGCGATCTCCCTCCTGCCGCAGACCGCCGAAGATGCGTTGCGCGTCGTTGATCCCTTCCAGCTCCAGCTTCGGCTCTCCCCCCTCTTCGGTGGAGAGCTCGGTGATCGCGATCAGCATGACCAGGACCGCCAGCCCCAGCGCCCCCAGCACCAACCACCGTCCCCGGCGGGGCCCGGACCCGCCCGCTGCGTCGCCCACTAGCCTGCGACGGCCTTGTAGTAGCGGACGGCGAGGCCGGTCAGCAGGGTTCGGAATCCCTCTTCGACGCCGAGCCCCTCGCGATCGGCGAAGCGCACCAGGCCCTGCTCCTCGATCGCGACGCTGCGGTCCACGACCTCGTCGACGAGATCCGGGTGCTGATCACAGAAGTAGGCCCCCATCGAGTAGAGGTCGGTGTCCATCAGCGACTCGACGAAGGAGTCGCGGCCCGCGACGGTGCCGGGGGTGGCTTCGACGTCAGCCATGCCCACATCGTAGATTGACCGGCGTGGCCGGTCGTGACGAGATCGTCTCCTTCTGCGACGAGCTGCTCGAGATCGAGCTGTTCGACGATTACGGACCGAACGGCCTGCAGGTGCCCGGTGACGCGAAGGTCGACCGGATCACGACCGGGGTGACCGCAAGCCTTGCCTTCCTGGAGCGGTCGGTGGACTCAGGTGCCCAGCTGGCGCTCGCCCACCACGGCCTATTCTTCGGCGACGGGTCGCGGGCCTTGAGCGAGCGGCTCGCCGCCCGCCTGCGGGTCGCGCTCTCGGCCCGGCTGTCGGTCGCCGCCTACCACCTGCCGCTCGATGCGCACGCAAGGGTCGGCAACAACGCGCTGCTGTGCGAGGCGCTGGAGCTGGAGCCGCAGCGGCAGTTCGGGGAGGTCAAGGGCAGGCCGATCGGGCTCGTCGCGAAAAGCAGGGCCGAGCTTGGAGTCGAGGAGCTGATTGCCCGGATCGGCACCCTGCTTGGTCGCGAGCCGCTGGTCTTCGCGGCCGGGCCGGCGCGAATCGGCAAGCTCGGCATCGTCAGCGGCGCCGGCAGCGGTGCTCTCGAGGAGGCCGCCGGTCTTGGCCTTGACGCCTTGATAACCGGCGAGCCCGCCGAGCACGCGATGGCCGACGCGAACGAGGTGGGAATCCATTTCATCGCCGCCGGGCATTACGCGACCGAGACCTTCGGCATCCGGCGCCTGGGGGAGCTCGTCGCCGAGCGTTTCGAGGTCGCCCATGAGTTCATCGACGTGCCAAACCCGGTCTGATCGGAGTCCGCAATTTGCGGCTGATTTGATTGACACATCCGCCAGGACCGGTAAACATTCACTGCACGAATTTCAACCAGAGAGGGAGGTCATTTGTGGCCATTCATCTGACGCCCACCGAGCTCGCCGACGAGCTTCACATGAAGCGGCGCGACGTGATCGAGAAGTGCATGCAGATGGGCGTTCCGATCTTCCAGGGCCGCATCGACAGGACTCTTTTCGAGTCCTCGCTCCGAAACTTCAGCAAGCAGGGCACCAGCCAGCCTTCGGCCGCCTAGCCCGGTCGCCGGCACACCGGGACTCGCTCTTCGAGCGAGTCCCTTCTCTGACTAGACTTCCCGGCGATGGAGCAGGCGACAGCGCCAGGGTCTGCCACCGCGACGACGACGTCCGGATCCGCGGGGACCGGCTCGACGACGATCGCCGATCTGCTGCCGCGCGCCGCCGAGACCTACGGAAGCGCGACGGCGATCACCTTCAAGGGCGAGGACGGGCGCTGGGAGAGCAAGAGCTTTACCGAGGTGCTGGAGATCGTCCGCTCGCTGGCCCTCGGACTGATCGAGCTGGGGATCGAGCGGGGAGACAAGGTCGCGATCCTCGGCAACACCCGGCCCGAGTGGACCTACTTCGACTTCGCGGCCCTCTCGGTTGGGGCCACGGTGGTTCCGATCTACCAGACCAACTCGCCCGAGGAGTGCGAATACGTGCTCGAGAACTCCGACGCCAGGGCCGTGATCGTCGAGGACTCCGAGCAACTGGCGAAGGTGAGCAGGGTCCGCGAGCGGCTGCCGAAGCTCGAGCAGGTGATCCAGATGGTCGGGACCGGCGAGGGGGCGACCGCGATGGAGAAGCTCATCTCGCTCGGATCGGGCCGCGAGGCGACCGAATGGGAGGAGCGCTGGCGCGCCGTCACCCGGGAGGACATCTGCACCTTCATCTACACCTCGGGCACGACCGGGCCGCCGAAGGGCTGCATCATCTCGCACGGCAACTACAGGTCGATGCTCGACATGGTCAACGAGACCAGCGTGATCGAGGACGACGACGTCACCTACCTCTATCTGCCGCTGGCGCACTCGTTCGCGTTGCTGATCCAGCTCGGCAGCTTCGATCTCGGCGCGACGCTCGCCTATTGGGAGCGCGACCCGCTGAAGATCATCCCCAACCTGGCCGAGGTGAAGCCGACCTACTTTCCTTCGGTGCCGCGGATCTTCGAGAAGATCTACACCGCTGCGACTGCCAGCGTCGACAAGGAAGGCGGCCTCAAGAAGGCGATCTTCCACTGGGCGATCGGCGTCGGCCGCAAGATGCGGGAGCGCGAGCGGGCGGGCCGCAAGCCCGGTTTTCTCCTCCAGCGCCAGTACGCGTTCGCCGACAAGCAGGTGTTGTCGAAGATCCGCAACCTGTTCGGCGGCAAGTTGCGGCTGGCGGTCTCCGGGGCCGCCCCGATCAACCCCGAGATCCTGCATTTCTTCGACGCCGCCGGCGTCCTCGTGCTGGAAGGCTGGGGGATGACGGAGACCTCGACCGCGGCAACGATCTCCACCCCCGAGGACTTCAAGATCGGGACGATCGGCAAGCCGTTCCCGGGCTGCGAGGTGAAGATCGCCGAAGACGGCGAGATCCTGGTCAAAGGCCCGAACGTCTTCCAGGGTTACTACAAGAACGAGGAAGCGACGCGGGAGACGATCGTCGACGGCTGGCTGCACACCGGCGACATCGGCGAGATGGACCCCGACGGCTTCATCAAGATCACCGGCCGCAAGAAGGACATCATCATCACCGCCGGAGGCAAGAACATCACCCCGGCCAACCTCGAGGCCGAGATCAAGCAGCACCCTCTCGTCTCCCAGTGCGTCGTGGTCGGAGACCGGCGGCCCTACCTCGTCGCCCTGGTCACCCTCGATCCCGAAGAGGTCGTCAAGTACGCCCAGGAGCACGATCTGACCCCGGACCCCGAGCAGCTGGCGGCCAACCCGGAGATCAGGGCCAGCCTCGAGGAGCACGTCGAGAAGATCAACGAGCGCTTCGCCCGGGTCGAGCAGGTGAAGAAGATCGAGATCCTGCCACGGGACCTCTCCCAGGAAGGCGGCGAGCTGACGCCGACGCTGAAGGTCAAGCGAGCTGTCGTGGCAGAGAAGTACGAGCGCGAGATCGACGCGCTCTACGCAGCCTAGGGCGGGCTGGCGCCGCCGGAGCTCGGCGCGTTGACGCCGCCGCCGCTGGAGCCGGCGCTGGTGCCCTTGACGCCCTGCGCGGGCAGCGGTCGCGACCGATAGAGGATCCGCATCGTCACCGCTCCCCCCCAGGTTCGCTCGGCCCGAACCCGGACCGGCGCCGACTCGCCACAGACGTTGACGGTGGCGACGATTCCCGGCCCTCGCAGGTGCCGCCTGCAGCCGGCGGCGCCGTCGCGATCAACGGTCTGCAGCTCCCTCTCCGGCGTGAACAGGCGCACCGCAACCGTCTCCTCGGCGGGCCGGAACGTCTCCGGCGAGCGGAAGAGCGTCCCCCGGGGGTCGACCGTGAGGCTGGCCTCGCAGCTGCGCTCGCGACAGGCCCGGGCGGCATCGGTGAGGGCCGGGGCGGCGAGCAGCGCGGTGACCGTCAGCGAGAGGAGGCAGGGAAGGTGGGCACCGCGGGGCGGGGGCACGCAATTGGATTTGCGGTCGGGGCCTGTGTTCCTACCCCTGCCCGGCGCTGCAACCGCGCTGTCAGGTGGGCGCTAGGACGCCTGGCCCGACTGGCGCAACAGGGCGGCGGTCGTCTGCTCGAGCACCCGGCGCCAAGCCGAGGTCTGCTCGCGCTCCTCCTCGGTCGCCTGCTTGATCACCTTGCGCACCCGGCGGGCGGAGATCTCGATCCCGTGCCGGTCGGCGATCTCCTGATAGCGACGGTAGTCGTTGGCCAGCGCCACGGTCACCGACTCGAAGCCGTGGCGGGCGATCGCGAGCCGCTGCGAGTAGTCCATGATCGAGGTTCCGAACATCAGCTCGTCGTTGGGCTCGGGCTCGATGAGGATGATGTCGACGCCGGGGTACTTCTCCTGCCAGAAGGCGACCGCCTGGTGCAGGCGGGCGTGGGCGATCAGCTTGAAGGTCTGATTGGCGATCGCCGGCAGCCCCATGTCGGAGACCCGCCGCACGCGGGTGCCGAACACGGTCGGTATCTGGCGCTTGAAGTCGTTCACGAACGGGACCAGGGGGTTGACGACGACGATGAACTTGGCTCCTCGCTCGACCGCGACGTCGACGTTGGTGGTGGAGCGAATGCCCCCGTCGATCAGCTGGCGGCCCTTCAGCTCGACCGGCTCGTAGACGATCGGCAGCGCGGTCGAGCACTCCACTGCCTTGGAGATCGGCACGTCGGCCCAATCGCCCTCGCCGAGGACGATCCGCTCGCAGGTGTCGAGGTCGGTCGCGGTCAGGTACAGCTCGCGCTCCAGGAGCCGGAAGTCGTTGGAGCGATCGGGGTCCGAGAGGACCTCCTCGACGTACTCGCTGACGCCCCGCCCCGAATAGACCCCGGTCGGCAGGCCGTCCGCGAGGCCCACTCCGAGGTCCATAAGGGAGACCTCGCCCAGCCTCGATGCCATATGGCGCAGCAGGCCGACGACTCGCAGCGGCATCAGCGCCGCCTTCTCCACGTAGGCGCGGTAGTTCGGCTTCAGCAGCGTCCCCAGGTCCATGTCGTCGATCGGCGAGGGCAGCCGCTTGTTGAGGACCCTCATCATCTCCTCGGGAGTGACGCCGTTGGCCAGCAGGCTGGCCACGAAGGACCCGGCGCTGGTGCCGACGTAGATGTCGAAGTCGTTGACGGTCCGGTTCACCGCCAAGAGGTCGAACGCCCGCAGGGCGCCGATCTCATAGACCCCGCCGGTGAAGCCGCCGCCGCCGAGCACCAGGGCGGTCTTGGACCCCCGCCTGCGAGCCCTTGACGTCCTGCGGCCCTGGCCGGAGGACGCCTCGAGCTTGACGACCTTGCCCATGGGGTCGCGAATTATGCCAGTCCGGCCAGCCAGCCAGTCCGGCCCGCGACTTCGATCGGCCGCTACTGTGGCTCGTCCGGGTGTTATTGGCGGCAATGAGACGGTCTCCGACGGGCGCGGCGCTGACCGTGACGATCTGCACGATGTTTGCCTTTCCGGCGCAGGGACGGGCGCAACCGCTCCCCAACCCCGATCGCCCCGCCAGCACGCCCGTCCTTCGTGGCGCCCCCGCGGCTGCCTCGGCCTCGCAACGCTGCCGCAGGATGCGGGAGAAGCTGCTGCGGGGCGCCTCCCACACAGGGCTCTTCGTCGCCGACGCCGGCAGCGGCCAGGTCCTCTGCCGCAAGTCCTCCCGCACTCGCCGGCCGCTGGCCTCGAACATGAAGCTGTTCACGACCGCCGCCGCGCTCGCCCGCTTCGGGGCCGACGAGCGGATCGCGACCCGTGTGTTCGGGCTCAGGCGACCCGAGGCCGGCGGGCTTCTGCGCGGCGGCCTCTACCTGAAGGGAGGCGGCGATCCGGCCCTCGGCTCGCCGGCTTTCTACGACACCTATCTCGGCGGCCTGGGGACCAATCTCTTCGCGCTCGCGCGGCAGTTGCGCGCCCAGGGGATCCGCCGGGTCAGCGGGCGCCTGTTCGCAGACGACACCGTCTTCGACCGGCGGCGCGGAGTCGCGGACTCCGGCTATGCGACCAGCCCCTACATAGGGCCCCTCTCCGGACTCGCGTTCAACTCCGGCTTCAGCGACTCCAGCGCCCGCCGCTTCGCCAGCGACCCGGCCCGGGTCGCGGCGACGAAGCTGGCGCGATCGCTTCGCAACCGAGGCGTGGCGATCCGGACCCGGGTGGCGCTGCGCGAGACCCCGGCCGACGCCCGGCTGCTCGCGGTTGTGCGCTCGCCGCGGATCGTCACCCTCGCCAACGCCACCAACGTCTATTCGAACAACTTCTTCGCCGAGATGCTGCTCAAGAACCTCGGCGCCCACTACGGCTCCGGGGGAACGACCGGGGCCGGCGCAGCGGTCGTGGAGCGGTTTGCTCGCAGCCACGCCTCCGGGGTTCACGCCGTGGACGGCTCCGGTCTGACCCGCAGCAACCGCGCCTCACCGGCTCAGGTGGGACGCCTGCTGCAGGCAATGCGCGGCGATCCGGCCGGCGCCGACTTCGTGCGGTCGCTGGCGATCGCCGGCCGCGAGGGCACGGTCGCGGAGCGGATGCGCGGCACCCCGGCTGCGGGTCGCTGCCGGACCAAGACCGGCACCCTGATCGGGGTCAGCGCCCTGTCGGGGTACTGCTTTGCCCGCTCCGGCCGGGCGATCGTCTTCTCGATCCTGATGAGCGGCGTCGGCGACCTCGACCGCGCCCACCTGGCTCAGGATCGGATCGCCGCCCTGGCAGCGGGCTACTGAGCGCTCAGCCGCTGACCGCGTAGAGGCGCCACTCGCCGGGGACCCCCTTGAGCTGCTGGGCGCCGCGGTCGGAGAACTCGATCCCCGAGCCGACCACCAGGTCGCGCACCGTCTGCGAGACGAGCACCTCGCCCGAGGCGGCCGCCGAGCCGACCCGAGCGCCGATGTGGACGGCGATCCCGCCGAGGTCCTCGCCGATCCGCTCGCACTCGCCGGTGTGCACTCCGGCCCGGATCGGCAGACCTATGCCGGCGAGCTCGTCGCGGAGGCCGGTGGCGGCGGTGATCGCCCGGGCGGGCCCGTCGAAGCTGGCGAGCATGCCATCGCCTGTTGACTTGACGAGCCGGCCGCGCTCGCGCTCGACCGCACGTCGGGCGAGGCGGTCATGCTCGGTGAGCAGGTCTCGCCAACGGGCGTCGCCCTCGGCGGCGGCCCGCTCGGTCGACCCGACGATGTCGGTGAAGAGAACGGTCGCAAGCGCCCGCTCGGGGGCAGCCCCACCGCGTTGACCGGTCAAGAACTCCTCGACCTCGTCGAGCAGCGCATCCTGGTCGTCGGCCAGGAACAGATGCGCTTCGCCCTCCAGCTCGACTCCCCGGGCACCCGGTATCCCCTCCATGACCGTCCGTGAGAGCCGCGGTGGGATCAATCTGTCCCCGGCCCGCCAGAGCACCAGGGTCGGAGCCTTGACCAGCGGCAGCAGCGGCCGCACGTCGATCTGCTCGTACATCGCCTCCAGCGAGCGCACGACCGCCGGGCTGGCCCCGTTGCGCAGCAGGCGCGCCCACCATTCCCGCGCCTCGAGATTCTCCTCCCAGCTCGGCGCGAAGAAGCGCAGCAGCGACGGTTCCCCCCACTGCTCACGCATCCTCGTGCTGAGGCGGCGCATCCGCTCCAGCGGGAAGCCCTGCGGGAAGTCGGGCGCCTCGGCCATGCGAGCGTAGGTGCCGAACTGGATCAGATGACTGATCCGCTCCGGGTGGGTCGCCGCGAAGAGGGTCGCGGCCGTGCCTCCCTCGGATACGCCGAAGACCGCCGCTCGCTCCCAGCCCACCGCGTCGAGCACCGCGACCATGTCCTCGGCCACGCCCTCGATCGTGTAAGCGCCGACGTCGCGATCCGAGAGGCCCATGCCGCGCTTGTCGAAGGCGACGACCCGCGCGAACGAGCCCAGCCGGGCCCAGAAGCGGCGCGCATGGGAGAGCTCGCGGAGGATCTCGAGGTGGCTGACGAACCCGCCGACGAAGATCAGGTCGACGTCGCCCTCGCCGAAGGTGGTGTAGGCGATCGAGCTGTCGCCGTCGTGCGTGTAGCGGATCGGAGCCGCATCCACGCCGCGATCCTAGCTTCGACTGCCTACGGCTCGAGCGCGCGGGCCAGGGGAGCGAAGCCCGCGGCCTTCGCGTAGAGCTTGTAGAGGCGCAGGCCCTGCGCCCATTGCGGCTCACAGGCGCTGTCGAAGATCCGCTGAGCTTCCGCGTCGGTGAGCGCCGGGGCGCTGATCCCGGCGTCCGGGCGGCTGACCTGATTGCGGACGTCGGCGATCGTCGCCAGCCTCTGCTCCGGGGTGGCCCCGTTCCAGTCGCGGCACTCGACCAGCGAGGCGACCGAGCCGGCGAGGTTCTCGCCGACCGCATCGGTGCCGGAGATGTCCACGACCTGACGCGGCTGCCGTTCGGGCTCGGCGCTTGCCCCCCCTTCCTCACCGCAGCCGCCCAGAACGGCGGCGGCTGCGAGCGCCGCAACCGCTAAGGCGACGATTAGAACGGTCCTAGTGGCTGGGGCCGAAGGAGACGGAGCCTGCGAGCTCACGCACCCACTCCTCGAGCGCCTCGCCGCCCGCGCCCTCGGCCCAGCGCTGGCCCGCACGCCGCTCTTGCAGGCGCTGCTCACGCGCCGCAGCGGTCCCGGGCTTGGGCGGCTGGTCATACCAATCGCATGCGGGGACCTCCATTGCGCCTTCGCCACGGAACTCCCACTGGGCGAAGCAGGACAGCAAGACGGGCGCCTTCCCGGAATAGGCAGGGCTGCCGGTGCTGGCGCCGCAATTGCTCGGCAGCGCCGACGGGTCGGATGTGACGCCCGCTGCGGTGCCATCGGCGCCCGTGTTGGCAAACCAGCAGTTGCCGGTGTTTGCGGTGAACTCGTCCCAGAAGAAGTCGACGCCGTTGGGAGCCGTCCTCGAGCCCCCGGTCAGCGTGGTGCCGTTGCCGAACAGCCGCAACGCCGGGTGCGGCCGGAACCCTGGCGGGACCTGGCCCATGCGGTTTCCGTTGTAGCGGTTGTCACAGGAGGTGGAGACGCCGGAGCCGGCGGTCGGGCAATGGATCTGAGAGTCCACCGCCCCCTCCTTCTCGCCGGCAAGCTCGTCGGGGATGGCCACCAGGATCGTCCCCTGACGCCAGTTGTCAAACACCCAGTTGTCGACGAAGTCGCCGTCGTTATGGCCCGCCCAGAAGAAGCCGGTACCCACCGGCTGCGGCACCAGCGCCTCGAACGGGTTGCCCTCGCGGTAGACGTCGAGGTTGTTGGCGTAGAACCAGTTGTTGTCGATCCTCATCCCGTCGGCCGGGAAGCCCGGATGCCCGGGCGACGACAGCGTGTCGGTGGTGAGGCCGTTGGCGTTGCCGTAGAACCGGTTGTTGGTCACCCGCACCGAGTTGCCCATCGAGCCGGAGTAGCCCATCGCCGAGCCGTGCAGGTCGCAGCGCCTGATGATCGTGTTGTAGCGACGCTCGGGGTAGAAGCTCTGCTTGCGGAACTCCCCGGTCTGCGGCGCCGCACCCGGGTAGACGACCGCGTCGCCGGAGCCGAACCCCTCGCAGTTCTCGACGATGTGGTGATCGGTCGTGAAGCTGAGGTGCCCGTAATCGGCGTTCCAGAAGAACTTCACCCGATCGAGGAGGATGCCGTCGGTCTCCTCGGTGTAGAAGCCGTGCTCGCGGGCGCCGCGCATCAGGAAGTTGCGGCCGACGAAGCCGTCGGAGCGGTCGGTTCGCAGCACGACGTGCTTGCCGAAGCACGGGTTCTCCCCGTCCTCGGCGGTGAAGCATTCCGAGGCCGGCGTGTTGCCGCCGGGCCTGGCCCGCGGGTTCAGCGGCTTGATGTAGCCGGTGCCTGCGTCGAGGAGCACGTCCTCGGGCTTCACTCCCGACCCCTCGAGCTGCAGGTTGCAGCGGATGCAGCGGCCCAGCTCCTGCTCGGGGATGCCGTGGCGGTCCGGGCGCGGCGCGGCCAGGGGATCGCCCTTCAGCGCCCGCCCGGCGACGTGGATCAGGTTCTGGTCGTTGGGACAGCGGACCTGGTACTCGTAGCTCGGCGTCGGCCTGCCGGTCTGGTCATCCTGCAGCAGGCTCGGGTTGCAGCGCGGGTTGTTGACCGGCGAGCGGCGCGAGCTGCGCTCGACGTAGCGGCCCGGCATCACGACCACACGGTCGTTGTTGCCCGAAGCGTTGACCGCCTGCTGGACCGAGTTGAAGCTGCACTTGCGCGCCAGCCCGCGGTTGATCCGACGCAGCGAGCGAGCCCGCTTGGCGCTGATCTTGCGCTGCGGCTCGCTCGGGCGCAAGCGGAACCCGACTTGGCGGGCCCGGCGGATCGAGCCCAGCGCCTTGCGCAGCGACTTGGCGCCGTTGCCGCCCTGGCAGACGACTCGGACCTCTCCCGGCCCGCGGCCGGTCAGCGCGGAAGCGAGCGAGCGCGCTGTCGGGACCTTGCCGCCGGCGGGCGGGCTCACTGCGGTGTCAGGACGGGGGTCAGGCCAGTACGACGGCCGCTCGAGGTGCGCGCCGGCGACCGCCGGCAGGCCGAGCATCGCAACCACGACCGCTGCCAGCCAGAGAGGCGAAAGCCGATATTGCTTCGCGGTCGACGATGTGAGCTTGGCGCGCAAGCGGATCTCCCCTGTCGTGGTCCGGCAGCAGGCAAGATAACAGCGAACCCGCGGCAGCTAGCCGGTTGCGCTGCCCAGCAGCCGCTTGAGCCCGGCCTCGTCGATCACCTCGACGCCGAGCTCCTCGGCCTTCGCCAGCTTCGTCCCCGGGCTCTCCCCCGCCACCACGTAGTCGGTCTTCTTCGAGACCGAGTTCGTCACCTTGCCGCCGGCCCGCTTGACCACCGCGCTCGCCTCGTCGCGTGAGAGGCTCGGCAGCGTGCCGGTGAGGACGATCGTCTTGCCGTCGAGCGGGCCGCCTCGGGCATGCTGCTGTGAGCGCTCCTGCTCGAAGCGCAGGCCGCGCTCGCGCAGCCTCTCGATCAGCTCCCTGGTTCGCTCGCCGGCAAGCGCCTCGGCGATCTGCTCGGCGAGGATCGGGCCGACGCCGTCGACCTCCTGGAGCTGCTCGAGGTCGGCGGCGAGCAGAGCATCGATCGAGCCGAAGTGGTCGGCGAGCGCCTCCGCGGTCACGTAGCCGACGCCCGCCAACCCGAGCGCATAGAGCACCCGGTTGAAGGGCACCTGCTTGGAGCCCTCGATCTCAGCCAGCAGATTACGCGCGGAGATCTCGCCGAAGCCGTCCAGCGCGGTGAGCTGATCCTCGGCGAGGTCGTAGATGTCGGCGACGTCGCCGATCAGCCCTTCGTCCTGGAAGCGCCAGGCCTGCTTCTCGCCGAACCCCTCGATGTCCATCGCACCCTTGCTGACGAAGTGCTTCACATGCTGGAAGGACTGGCCCGGGCAGCCGCTGCGGTTGGGGCAGTAGGTGAACACACCCTCGGCCGGCTTCTCGGTCGGCGTGCCGCACATCGGACACTCCTTCGGCGGCCTCGGCTTGCGCAGCCCCTTGCGCTTGCGCGGCAGTTTCGGCGCCACCACGGCCGGGATCACGTCGCCGGCCCGCATCACGATCACGTCGTCGCCCTCGCGAACGTCCTTGCGGGCCAGGTCCTCCTCGTTGTGGAGCGTCGCGGTGCTCACCGTGACCCCGCCGACGTGGACCGGCTCGAGACCGGCGAACGGGAACAGCGCACCGCTTCGGCCGACGTTCCAGAACACCTTCTCGAGCTTCGTGGTGGCCGTCGTCGGCGGGAACTTCCAGGCGACGGCCCAGCGCGGCTCGCGGCCGACGACACCGAGCTCGCGCCACAGGCCCCGCTCGTTGACCTTGACTACGACCCCGTCGATCTCGAAGTCGAGCTGATCGCGGCGCCCTTCCCACCGGCGGCAGCGCTTCACCACGGAGTCGACGCCCGGGTGAGTGCCGGTGTCGGGGGCGACCTTGAAGCCGCGCTCCCGCAGCCAGTCGAGCTCCTCCGCGTGGGTGGCGAACTCGACCCCTTCCGCGGCCCCCGTCCCGTAACACCAGATCGAGAGCGGGCGCTCCGCCGCCACGCTCGGGTCGAGCTGGCGGATCGCGCCCGCGGCGGCGTTGCGCGGATTCGCGAAGGTCGGCTCGCCGGCCTCTGCGCGGCGCTCGTTGAGCGCCGTGAAGGCAGCGATCGGCAGATAGACCTCGCCGCGCACCTCGACCAGCTTCGGGGCGTCCTCGAAGCCGAGCGGGATCGCTCCGATCGTGCGCAGGTTGTGGGTCACGTCCTCGCCGACACGGCCATCGCCGCGGGTCGCGCCCCGTGCCAAGCTGCCGTCCTCGTAGGTCAGCGAGATCGCGAGGCCGTCGATCTTCGGCTCGGTCGTATAGCTGAACTCGGAGGCGGAGATGTCGTAGCGGTCGAGGAGGTTCCTGACCCGCGTCTCCCACGCCCGCAGCTCCTCCTCGTTGCGGGCATTGCCGAGCGAGAGCATCGGCTCGTGATGCTCGACCCGCTCGAACTTCTCGAGCGGTGCGGCCCCGACCCGCTGAGTCGGCGAGTCGGCACTGCGCAGCTGAGGGTGCTTCTCCTCGATCTCACGCAGCTCGTTGATCAGCGCGTCGTAGGCGTCGTCGCCGATCTCGGGGTCGTCGAGGACGTAGTAGCGGTGGTTGTGGCGCTCGATCTGTCGCCGCAGCTCAGCCGACCGCTTCTCCGCTTCGCGGGCGCCGGCCGGGCTCACTGCTGTGTGCTCGCCTCGGCGGCCTCGAAGGCCGACGCGAGCAGGGCCTCGAGATCGCGTTCGCGCAAGCCGTCCATGCCGGAGCGGTCGGTGAGGTCGAAATGCACCGGAGTCACCGAGATGCGGCCGTTCGCGATCGCCGAGAGATCGGAGCCCTGCTCATCCTCGAACGAGGGCTCAAAGCCGTAGATCTGGTAGCGGCGGCGGCCGTCCTCGTCCTCGTCCACCAGCTTCAGCTCGTCGTTGTAGAGGCGCTTGCCGAGGTGGGTGACCTCGACCCCGCGGATGGCGCCGGCGGGACAGTTGACGTTGACCAGCGTCCCTTCGGGAAACGGGTCCTCGGAAAGAAGCCCGACCAGGCGGGCGCTGAAGGCGGCGGCAACCGCGAAGTCGAACGTCCGCCCGTAACGGAAGTCCATCTCACCGCGCGGCGGACTGCTGAGAGATCGCCACGGCCGGGATCCCAAGCACGATTCCCTCGAACGCCGCGGCGACCGTTCCCGAGTAGGTGACGTCGTCGCCGAGGTTGGCGCCGTGGTTGATTCCCGACACGATCAGGTCCGGCCGGGCCCCCAGCAGGCCGAGGTCCGCGAAGCGCACGCAGTCGACCGGGGTGCCGTCGGTGGCGAAGCCGCGATCGCCGTCGCCGAACTCGACCTCCTCGACGGTGAGCGGCGACCGGGTGGTGATGCTGCGCGCGGTCGCGCTGCGGTTCGAGTCCGGCGCGATCACGTGCAGCTCGACGTCGTCCAGCTCCCGCAGCGCCCTGCGCGCAGCGTGCAGCCCTTCGGCGCCGATCCCGTCGTCGTTGGTCAGCAGAAGCCGCATCGAGGCGATTCTACGAAGGCCCGTCAGGCCTCAGTAGGAGACCGCGGCCAGGTAGAGACCATGGGGCGGCGCAGTCTCGCCGGCCTCCGCTCGCGGGCGTCCTGCCAGCAGCTGCCCGAGCTCTTCGGGCGCACGCCTACCGCTCCCGATCTCCAGCATCGTCCCGACCAGGACCCGGACCATGTTGCGCATGAAAGCGTCGGCTTCGATCCAGAAACAAACAATTCCGCCCGCGTGCTCTGCTCCCGCTCGCGCGGGAAGAGACAGAGATGGACCCGCGCTCGCTCCCGCGTCCGCCGCGGGCGGGGCGTCTCCTAACCGGCGCTGTCCGGGCGCGGACGGGGGGTTGCCGGAGCCCTTGCTTCCCAATCCTCCCGCGGCCGTCGCGGGCGGGTATTCCTCGACCCACTCGGCGCGGAAGATCTCTCGCTCGAAATGGACGTGCTCGGTGTCGGTGGGGGTGAATGCAGTGAAGTCATGGACCCCGCGAATTGCGCCCGCGCAGACGTCGAGGGCTTCGCGGTCGAACCGATACGGCCACCAATAGGCGCGGCCCTCCTCGAATGGGCTCGCCAGCGGGGAAACGAGGACCCGATAGCAATAGGTCCGCGAGCGAGCCGAGCGGCGAGCGTCGAATCCATTCGGGGCCAGCGTTGCCGCCCTCACCGTAAGGTCGCGAGGGCCGACTCCGTTCAGCCGCCGAGCCAGGTCCAGGGGTGGATCGGCTGGGGTTTGGAAGCTCGCGACCTGCCCCCAGGCGTGCACGCCGGCGTCGGTCCGGCCGGCGACAGTCAGCTTCGCCGGCACGCCGAGCACGATCGAGAGCGCTTCCTCGAGCTCGCCCTGCACGCTCCGCCGGCCGGGCTGGCGGGCCCAGCCGGCGAAGCCGGATCCGAGGTAGGAGAGGTCCAGTCTGACCGTTGCCATGTGCGGGGTCTCACGCTAGCGGCGAGCGGCGGCGAGTACGTTGGCCAGACCAGGCCCGACGGCCTATGCTGTCGCTGGGCGGAGGAGAGGAGAGCTCAGCATGTCGAACATGACCGAGAACCAGCGCAACCAGTTCGAGCGTGCGACGCTGGCCGGCAGCGCAGAGCGGATCCGGCACGGCTCCGAGCGTGGCGCCCGCGCCTACAGCGTGATCGCTGCGATCGTCGCCGCCGCACTCTGCTACGGCGCCGTGACCTTGATCGAGGGTTGGGCGCAGTGGCTGGTGCTCGGCGTGATCGTCTTCACGGCCGTCGGGCTGATGGTCGCCGTGAGCCCCAATCGCAAGACCTGACCAGCCGCAGCGCCAATCCCACACTCAGGCAACCCGCACCGGGGGCTCGTTGATCGGCTAGGGTCGGGCGCGATGAGAGGCGCGCGATCAGCTGGCGTCGCCTTGGCGGCGGTCGCTCTGGCCGCGGTGCTGGTCACCTCGGTCGCAGGCGCCGCAAACACCAAGGTCTCGGTCAGCATCGGCTTCAACCCCGGCGCCAGCCAGCCGTTCTTCAAGGGCAAGGTCAAGTCCGGGCGCCAATCCTGTACTGCGAACCGCCTGGTCCGCGTCTACCGGGTAAAGAACAAGCGCCGGATCCTGTTCGGCTCCGACCGCAGCGACTCCGACGGCTTCTGGCGCCTGCGCCTGAACTCGCGGATGAAGACCGCCGGCTACGTGGCTGTCGCCAAGGCGACCTCCGGCTGCCTGAAAGGGTCCTCGAAGCAACTCGCGGTCGGCCAGGACGGGCCCGGCGGAACCGGCGCGACCGGGCCCTAGCTCAGACCAGCTCCAGGAAGACCATCTCGGTGCTGTCGGAGCGACGCGGCCCGAGCTTGACGATCCGCGTGTACCCGCCCGGTCGATCGACGTAGCGGGGAGCGACCTCCGTGAAAAGCTTGTGGACGACGAACTTGTCGTTGTGAAGGGTCGCCAGCGCCTGGCGGCGGGCGTGGAGGTCGCCGCGCTTCGCCAGCGTGATCAGCTGCTCGACCTCGGGCTTGACGGCCTTCGCCTTCGCCTGGCTGGTCCTGATCCGCTCGTGCTCGATCAGCTGCTTCGAGAGGTTGGCCAGCAGCGAGCGGCGATGGGCGGCATCGCGGCTGAGCTTGTTGCGCTTCTTGCGGTGGCGCACGGCTGGCCCGAGTTCGCGCCGGCCCTCAGTCCTGGCGCAGGTCCAGGCCGCGGGAGTGCAGGGTCTCGATCACTTCCTCGATCGACTTCTGCCCGAAGTTCGGGATCGCGTTCAGCTCCGATTCGGACTTGCGGACCAGATCGCCCACCGTCTGGACCCCGGCCCGCTTGAGGCAGTTGTAGGAGCGGACCCCCAGCTCGAGCTCCTCGATCAGGATCTCGTCCAACCCGTCGCTTGCGGCGGTCCCCACCCCCGCGACCTCGGCGAGGGGATCGCCGCCGGCGACCGATGCGATCGCCTCGCGGGCGGTCAGCTCCTCGACGCGGTCCGCGTCGGTGAAGATCGCCAGGCTCTTGATCAGGATCTCGGATGCCTCGCGCAGCGCCGTCGACGGCTCGACCGAGCCGTCGGTCTCCAGCTCCAGGGTCAGCTTGTCGAAATCGGTCCGCTGCCCGACACGGGCTGCGTCGACGTTGTAGGAGGCACGGCGAATCGGCGAGAAGATCGAGTCGATCGGGATCACTCCGATCGGTTGCTCGTCGGACTTGTTCTCCTCGGCCGGGGAGTAGCCCCGGCCGCGGCCGACGGTCAGGTAGATCTCCAGCTTGGTCTTCTTCTCCAGGGTCGCAATCGGCGCCTCGGGGTTGAGGATCTCGACCCCCGACGGGAGGTCGATGTCCTTCGCGGTCACCTCGCCGGGGCCGGTCGCGACCAGCGGGGCCTCGACCTCGTCGGCGTCGGTGTGCATGCGGACGACGACGTCCTTGAGGTTGAGGACGATGTCGGTGACGTCCTCCTTGACGCCGGGCACGGAGCTGAACTCGTGCGCGACCCCTTCGATGCGGACGCTCGTGATCGCGGCGCCTCCGAGCGATGAGAGCAGCACGCGCCGGAGGCTGTTGCCGAAGGTGTAGCCGAAGCCCTTGTCGAGGGGCTCGACGGTGAACTTGCCCTTGTTGTCGTCGACGTTTTCGGCGCTGATGCGGGGCACTTGGAAGTCAGTAGTCATGCTTTCCTTGGAATTGCGGGTTTGGGTACGGGTCGGTCTACTTGGAGTACAGCTCGACGATGAGCTGCTCGGAGACCGGGGCCGAGATCTCGGAGCGCTCCGGGAAGCGCAGGACCTTGGCAGTGAGGGCATCGTGATCGGCCTGCAGCCAGGCAGGCACGGTCGAGACGAGCTCGGTGGCCGCGCGAACGGTGTCGCCGGCTGCCGAATCCACCTTGATCGAGATCACGTCCTCGGGACGCAGCTGGTAAGAGGGGATGTCGACCCGCCGCCCGTTGATCATCCAGTGCCCGTGGCGGATCACCTGCCGGGCCTGGCGCCTGGAGGCGGCGAAGCCCAGCCGCACCAGCACGTTGTCGAAACGCGACTCGAGCAGGCGCAGCAGATTCTCGCCGGTGACCCCGGACTGGCGGGAGGCCTTGTCGTAGTAGGCCCGGAACTGCTTCTCGAGCACCTGGTAGTAGCGGCGGGCCTTCTGCTTCTCGCGCAGCTGTAGGCGGTACTCGGACTGGCGCATGCGGCCGCGGCCGTGCTCGCCGGGCGGGTAGGAGCGCCGCTCGACACCGCACTTGTCGGTGAAGCAGCGCTCACCCTTGAGGAACAGCTTCTGCCCCTCGCGCCGGCACTGCTTGCACTGCGGACCCGTGTCGCGCGCCATCAGACCCTCCGCCGCTTGCGGGGGCGGCAGCCGTTGTGGGCCTGGGGGCTGACGTCCTTGACCGTGGTCACGTCGAGGCCGGCCGCCTGCAGGGAGCGGATCGCCGTCTCGCGACCGGAGCCCGCACCTTTCGCGAACACCTCGACCCGCTCCAGCCCGTGCTCCATGCCCTTCTTGGCGGCGGAGTCAGCGGTCACCTGGGCGGCGAACGGGGTCGACTTGCGCGAGCCCTTGAAGCCGGCGCTGCCGGCGGACTCCCAGGCGATCACGTTGCCTTCGGTGTCGGTGAGGGTGACGATCGTGTTGTTAAAGGAAGTCTTGATGTGTGCCTGCCCGTAGGCGATGTTCTTCTTCGTGCGGCGCCGGGAGCGGCTCTTGGCGGGTTTCTTGGCGGCCATCCGGCTCTCCCTACTTCGCGGTCGGCGCCTTGCGCTTGCCGGCGACGCTCATCCGGCGCGGGCCCTTGCGGCCCCTCGCGTTCGTCTTCGTGCGCTGCCCGCGGACAGGAAGACCCCGCCGGTGACGGAGGCCGCGGTAGGAGCCGATCTCCATCAGCCGCTTCACGTCCTGGGAGCGCTCTCGGCGGAGGTCACCTTCGACCTCCTGCCCCTCGACCGCCTCCCGAAGCTTGACCACCTCGTCCTCGGTCAGGTCCTTGACGGGCGTGTTGGGGTCGACGCCGGCCTGGGCGAGGATCTTGCCCGCGGTCGAGCGACCGACGCCGAAGACGTAGGTGAGCCCCACCTCGACCCGCTTGTTGACCGGGATGTTGACGCCCGCGATTCTCGCCATCAGACCCTCGTCACCCCTGACGCTGCTTGTGACGGGGGTTTTGGCAGATCACGAGGACCGCGCCTCCGCGGCGGATGATCTTGCACTTTTCGCACATCGGTCTTACGGACGCTCGAACCTTCATCGCCCTCGGCATTCGTATCGGAAAAGGACTCCCGGCGGCCCCAGGAGATGGGCAGCGGGCATAAAGAATCGGCCTCAGGGCCGACCGCGAAGGATAGCAATGTGACGCCTGCAAGCTCGGGCAGCGAATGCCGCTCAGCGCAGGTTGCGGGTGACCGAGACCGTCTGCTGGAACGTGGGCCGGTTCTGGAACGGGAAATCGCCGATCGAGATCCCGGAGGCGACGATCGAGCGGTTGCGATCGAAGCAGTCGGGGGCCGGGTCGTCGGAGCAGTCCCCCTGGCCGTAGAGGTCCTCGCGGCTGACGCCGAGCGCCTCGCGAAGCGATTGTCGCAGGGCGCGACGGCACGCCGTCCGCGACCCCTTGCCGCAGTAGGCCCGGCGCCAGGACGGGACCCGGTTGCCGAACAGGGCACGAAGATCCTTCGACGAATAGCCCCACCAGCCGCCGAAGTAATCGGGTGCAGTCGGATCGCCGCGGGTATGGTCGCCGTCGGCGAGCATCGAGAGCAGCTGCTCGAAGGCGCGACCGCCCAGGGCGGGCCTGAATTGGGCTTTGACCAGCAGCGGCCACCAGGCGTCCATCAGCACGACTCCCGCCTCCTGCTCGTAGCTGCCGTCGCCGTCGAGGTCACGGCGGTGCGACCCCGCCCGGCGCCAGGCGCGCAGCGTCCTCATCGCGTCGCCGACCGCGCCCTGGCCAGGCTTGCCCATCGCCCGCAGCAGCAGCCCGAGGAGGCGGTAGCCACGCAGGTCCTGTGTCGCCGGCTTCGCCATCGCGCGGACCAGCTCGGCGAGGGTCATCTTCGCCGCTCCGCGGATCCCGGCCCGCACCTTGTCGCTGAGCATCTGCGACCGGTGCAATGCACCGTACGCGTACTGGTCGTCGGCTGCCGCCCAGCCGGGGGCCTGCTTGTTGTTCCAGGAGACCAAGAACGGAGGATCGACCGCGTGAGGATGCTTTCGCTGCGGCAGCCAGGCTGCGAAATGACGGTCGGGGTCGAATCCCTTCCAGTCGAATTGACCGGTCCCGAGGATCGGGAAGTCGGGCGAGGTGCCGGGCGCGCGCTGCGGATACCAGCCGGTGAGCTGGTAGGCGATGTGGCGGGAGTCGAGATAGGACCAGTTGAAGGCGAAGTTCATCTTCGCCGCGGCCTGCGCGAAGGAGCGGGGGCCGCGGCGCATCGCAGCCGGATCGTTCATTCGCTTGAAGAAGATCGCCGAGTCCGCTTCGTGGAAGTAGGTGGAGCGCGAGATCACGAAGGCCACCTTGCGACCGTTGACCCGGCCACGGGCGGAGACGATCCCGTGCACGGTGCGGTACGCGGTCAGCGTCTCCGAGCCCGGCGGGGTCATGTCGACCCCGTTAGGCGTCCAGGAGTTCCGGCGCTCGAGCCGCTCCATCGGCAGGCAGGCGCCCCGGTAGCGATAGTGGAAGTTGTCGCGGCAGAGGACCTCGGCAAAGGTGTCGACGTTGTCGGAGGTGGCCGTTGTGGCACTCCAGGCGTAGTCGCGACCGCGGCCGAGAAGGACGTAGAGGCCGACGCCCGGAAAGGTCGCCCCGCGGGCGTCGATCCCAGGCCCGTGGATGTCCATCTCCATCAGGATCTGCGGCTCGTAGTAGCCGACCTGGGGCCCGAGGACACCGATCGGATGCCCGGTCTGCGACTCGCGGCGGTTGACCAGCAGCCAGTTCGACGCGTGGGCCTCGCGGCGAACGGTCTGGACCAGATTGGCTCCCAGCTCGGCGATGCCGGCGTAGGCCGGGTCGGCGACGTTGGTGCGGCGGCTGTTCACCGGCGGCGCCACGGGTGCCGGCTCGACCGAGCCCGGCGCCGGAATCGCCAATCCGCCCTTCGAGAACGGGCTGCCGGTCTGGTAGGGGAAGCGCCGCTGCACGGTGGTCGGCGCCTCGGGGTCGTCCTTGGAACGGAAGTCGAGCCATGCGCGCCTGCCGCCGCGGGCGCCGAAGCGCCGCTGCAGGGCGCGCAGGGTCAGCGCCGAATCCAGCTCCCGTCCGCCCCCCTTGCCGAAGATGCCTCCGATCAGCGAGGCCTCGGCGACCAGGTCGGCGACCGTCCAGGGCTGCGGTGACTTGCCGAGAGCCGCATACTCGGATGGGAGCAGGGAAGGATTGGCGAGCGCATCGTCGATGTAGGCGTTGATACCGGCGATATAGGCCTGACCATCGCGCTGCAGCGCCCGGCCCTCGGCGCCGTAGAACTCGTCCGCAAGGTTGAACTGCTCCAGCAGCTCGGCATCGGTGTAGGGCGCGAACTGCCACTGCGCACGGTCCATCGCCCGGTTCGATGGAGAGCCGCCGACGAACGAGGAGAGCCGGCCGCGGCCGGTACTTCGCAGTACGTCCATCAGGAACAGCCGGTCGGCGGCGTTGGCGTAGCCGGCACCGAACATCGTGTCCTCGCGGGTGTCGCCGTAGATGTGCGGGACGCCGAAGGCGCTGTCGCGCAGGATCGTCACGCCTGGGCGAGGGGTGATCGTCGACTCGACCTCGGTCGGGCGAACCCCGAAGCCGGCGTCCTTGAAGAAGCGCGGGATGTCGGCGTTGCCGAGACCGGGCTCGGCCCCGATCAGGCCGTCGTAGAGCGGCTGCTGATCGTCCCAGTGCTCGGGATAGGCGCCGGTGGCCTGGAAGGCGGCCAGTTCGAGCGCGTTGTCGGTTCCGTTGGCCCCCGGCGGCAGGACGTTCCGGAAGCCGCCGGCGTCGTTGGTCCCGTAGGGCTGCGGAGCTGCGGGCGACGATGCGGCCGCCGCGAGGGAGGCGAGGATCGCCAGGCAGAGCGACGCGACCGCCGGGCGACGGCGATCAGCTGGCCGGTTTCCGCGCAAGGCTCCCCACCCCGATCTCACTGCCCGCCGGACCCCTCCCGCCGAGCGTCGTAAGGCTATCTAACCCTGCTCGTGCCAGGGGGTGAGGATTCTCGGTCCCGCGGCGGTGGCGGCGACCGTGAACTCGAAGTGCGCGGCCAGCGAGCCATCCTCGGAGAAGACCGCCCAGCCGTCATCGCCCATCCGCACCAGCGGTCCGCCGGCGTTGACCATCGGCTCGATCGCGAGAACCATTCCCTCCTCGAGCAAAGGCCCGCGGCCGGCTTCGCCGAAGTTCGGGATCTGCGGGTCCTCGTGCATGTCACGACCGATTCCGTGACCGACCAGGGTGCGGATGATCGAGAAGCCGTCGATCTCGACCCGGCGCTGGATCGCCGCCGAGACGTCGCCCAGGTGATTGCCGGGAATCACCTCCGCAGCACCGTCGGCGAGCGCAGCCTTGGTGGTGTCCAGCAGCCGTTGCGCCTCGGCCGAGACGGTCCCGACCGCGACCGTGATCGCGGCGTCCGCGACCCAGCCGTCGTGCACGACCCCGACGTCGATTGAGAGAAGGTCCCCTCGCTTCAGCGCGTAGGCGCCCGGGATCCCATGCACGACCATCGAGTTCGGGGAGGCGCAGATCGAGCCGGGGAATCCGCGGTAGCCCTTGAATGCCGGCTCGGCGTCCTGGGAGCGGATGAAGCGCTCTGCCGCCTCGTCGAGCTGGGCGGTCGTGACCCCCGGGCGGGCCTTCGCGGCCAGCATCCGCAGACAGCGGACGAGGATCTCGCCGGAGGCCGCCATCTGCTCGACCTGCTCGGGCGTCTTGCGGATGATCATCCTGTACATCGAGTTCCAGCCTAGCCGCGCCCGGCTAGATCTCCTCTTCCATTCGCAAGGTGGCCAGCAGCGCGCGGATGCTGTCGCCGACCTGATCCGGAGTCTGGGTGCCGTCGATCCGGCGCAGTATCCCCTTCTCCTCGTAATAGGCGACCACCGGCTCGGTCTTTTGGTGATAGGTCTCGAGGCGCCGGCGGATCACCTCCGGCTTGTCGTCTTCGCGAATCAGCAGCCGGCTGCCGTCGACGTCGCAGACCCCCTCCTCCTCGGGAGGATCGAACTCGACGTGGAAGACGTGGCCGTTCTCGGCGCAGGTGCGGCGCCCGCCGAGACGGCGCACGATCTCGTCTTCCTCGACGACGATCAGCAGGCTCGCGGTCAGGTTCTTGCCCAGCTTGCCCAGCTCCTCGTCGAGCGCCGCCGCCTGCGGACTGGTACGCGGAAACCCGTCGAGGATGAAGCCGTCGGCGGCCTCGCTGCTGCAGATCCGCTCCGCGATGACCCCGATCACGACCTCGTCGGGGACGAGATCGCCCCGGTCCATGTACTCCTTGGCACTCGCTCCGAGCTCGGTCTCCCCGTCGACCGCGGCGCGGAGGATGTTGCCGGTCGCGTAATAGGGCAGGCGGAGATCCTGCTCGAGGCGCTCGCCCTGAGTGCCCTTGCCGCTCCCCGGCGGCCCAAGCAATACGAGATTCAGCTCCGACATCCCCCGCGGCTCCGGGGGCTTACTTGAGGAAACCTTCGTAGTTGCGCATCATCAGCTGCGCCTCAAGCTGCTTGACGGTGTCCAGCGCCACCCCGACCACGATCAGGATCGAGGTGCCGCCGAAGAAGAAATTGGCCGAGGTCTGGCTGATCAGGATCGTCGGCAGGGCGGCGACCGCGCCCAGATAGAGGGCGCCCGGGAAAGTCAGCCGGGAGAGGATGCGGTCCAGATACTCGGCCGTCGGCCGGCCCGGTCTCACCCCGGGTATGAAGCCCCCGTACTTCTTCAGATTGTCGGCCTGG
Source organism: uncultured Actinomycetes bacterium (assembly GCA_963793785.1). Taxonomy (GTDB): domain Bacteria; phylum Actinomycetota; class Thermoleophilia; order Solirubrobacterales; family 70-9; genus CAWCBH01. The sequence goes on along the minus strand of CAWCBH010000003.1, from coordinate 227,710 downwards.
TCGACCGGGTTGAACGTGACCGCTGTGTAGAAGTAGGTGAAGATGATGATGAAGAAGACCTCGCCGGCGACGTAAGCCCACCCGTTGGGGCTGAAGAAGGCGGCGAAGTCAAGCGCCGCAGGGGTATTCAGCAATTGTCCGATCGTCGGCGGGAATGCCATGATCGAGGCCGCGAAGATGACCGGGATGACGCCGGCCATGTTCACCCGCAGCGGCAGGTAGGTCGAGCCGCCCGAGGTCATCCGGCGGCCGACCACGCGTTTCGCGTACTGGACCGGGATTCGCCGCTGGCCCTCCTGGACGAAGACGATCGCGACGATCACCGCCAGGGCGACGAAGGGCATCATCACCACGAAGACCTGGTCTGGATTCGTCCACCAGGCCTGGATTCCCTGCGGCAGGCTGGCGACGATCGAGGCGAAGATCATCAGCGAGATCCCGTTCCCGACCCCGCGCTGGGTGATCAGCTCGCCGAGCCACATCAGCAGCGTCGTGCCGGCGGTGAGACAGACCACGATCAGGAAGACCTTGCCGAAGGTTCGCTCTCCGATCGGGCTGGTCCCGGCCCCCGCGAACGACGTGGAGCTGAACAGGAAGACGTAGCCCAGCGACTGCACGAAGGCCAGCGCGACGGTCAGGTAGCGCGTGTACTGGGTGATCTTCTGCTGGCCGACCTCGCCTTCCTTCTGGAGCTTCTCCAGCGCCGGGACGACCACCGTCAGCAGCTGCAGGATGATCGAGGCGGTGATGTAGGGCATGATCCCGAGCGCGAAGAGGGAGAGACGGGAGAGGCTGCCGCCCGAGAAGAGGTTGAGGAAGCCGAGGATGTTGGAGCCCTGGAAGTTCTCCTCGAGGTTCTGGACGGTCTCGACGTCGATCCCGGGTGCCGGGATGTAGGCACCGAGCCGGTAGAGGAGCAGCATCGCCGCCGTGAAGGCGAGCTTCTTGCGGATGTCGGCGACGCTGAAAGCGTTGGCGATCGTCCTAATCATTCGCAGCCCCCGCGTTCGCGTCGGAGGGCGCGATGACCTCGCAGGTGCCGCCCGCGGACTCGATCCGCTCTCGCGCTGTGGCGCTGAAGGCGTGGGCTCGAACGGTCAGCTTCTTGGTCAGCTCCCCGCGGGCGAGGATCTTGACCGGATCGGAGCGCTTCGCGAGGCCCTTCTCCTTCAGCGCCTCCGGAGTCACCTCGGCTGCTTCGTCGAAGCGCTGCTCGAGGTCGGCGAGGTTGACCGGCTGGGTCCGGGTACGGAAGTTCTCGAACGGCATCGACTTCTTCATCCGCGGGCCGCGAAGCTTGCGCATCCGCATGTGGATCGGGTTCTGGCCGCCCTCGTAGGCGGCCTTGCTCTTCGCCCCCGAGCGGGACCCGTAGCCCTTGTGTCCGCGGCCGGAGGTCTTGCCCAGGCCGGAGCCTTCGCCGCGGCCGATCCGCTTACGCGGCTTCCGCGACCCCGGCTTCGGCTTCAGGTTGTGGAGGCCGATCTGCTCCGAACGCGATTCGCCGCCTCGGCCCTTCGACGTCGAGGCCGCCATCAGCCGTCTTTCCCGACCTCGACCAGGTGCCCGACCACGCGCAGCTGGCCCTGTAGCTGCGGGGTGTCCTCGCGCGCAACGGCGGTGCCGACCCGGCCCAGACCGAGCGCCCGCAGCGTCGCCCTCTGGTTGGGCTTGGCACCGCTTTGGGAGCGGGTCTGGGTGATGGTGAGCTTGGTCACTGGGAGGGTTTCTCCTCAGAATTACCTTCCGCCGGCGTGCTCCGCTCCGCGTCCGCCCCTTCGGGGGGCGAGCCCTCGCTCGGGTTGCCTTGCGCTGAACCTTCGGCGGGGGAGCCCTCCGTTCCACCTTCGGCGGGGGAACCCTCGCTCGCCTGCGAGGAATCAGACGTAGACGCAGGCTCGCTCGGGTTCGAATGATTGCCCGGCACGTCCTCAGCTCCGCTTCCGGGCGTGCCGGGGGCGTCGCTTGCTGCTGCCGCGCCGTTGCCCGTTGCCGCATCTGAAGTGAGGTGGAGGCCGAGGACCTCCTTGACGCTGAGGCCGCGCAGCTCTGCGACCTGCTCGGGGCGGCGCAGGCTGAGCAAACCGTCCATCGTCGCCTTGACGAGGTTGATCGGGTTCTGGGTGCCGATGCTCTTTGTGAGCACGTCGCGGATCCCGCCCAGCTCGAGCACCGCCCGCACGCCGCCGCCGGCGATGACTCCGGTACCGGGGCTGGCCGGGCGCAGAACCACATGGCCGGCGCCGAAGCGGCCGACGATCTTGTGGGTGATCGTCTGCCCGTACTTCGGCACCTGGATCAAGTTCTTGCGCGCGTTCTCGACCGCCTTCTGGATCGCCAACGGCACCTCCCGGGCCTTCCCGTAGCCGATCCCGACCACCGACTCCTCGTCGCCGACCGCGACCAACGCGGTGAACGAGAAGCGGCGGCCGCCCTTGACCACCTTGGCGACGCGGTTGATCTCGATCACGCGCTCCTGGAGGTCGAGGCCACGCGGGCTCACGGTCTCGATTCGTCCTGTGCTCATTCCCTTCATCGCAAGCGGCTCACGGTAGCGGACCTCAAATTACTTGCGGCACTCCGCGCCTGACCAGCCTCTGCCGGCGGCCGGCGCCGCCGGCTAGAACTCAAGGCCACCCTCGCGGGCACCCTCGGCGAGCGCCCGGACCCGGCCGTGGTACTGGTAGCCACCGCGGTCGAACACGCAGCGCTCGATCTTCTCCTTGCCGGCCCGCTCGGCGAGCAACTCCCCGGCCCGCTTGGCCTGCTCCATCGGCTGCATGTCGCGCAGCTCGGCCTCGGTCCAGTTGACCGCGGCGACGGTCTTGCCGCTGCGGTCGTCGATCAGCTGTGCGAAGACCCCCCGGTTGGAGCGATAGACGGAAAGGCGCGGCCGCTCGGCGCGTACCGTTGATCTTGGCCCGCACCCGGCGCCTTCGGCGCAGTCGCCTTTGCTGCTTGGTGGGAACGGCCATCAGGCTCGCTTGCCCACCTTGCGGGCTACGTGCTCGCCGCGGTAGCGGATTCCCTTGCCCTTGTAGGGCTCGGGCGGGCGGCGCTTGCGGATATCGGCGGCGACCTGGCCGACCAGCTGCTTGTCGATGCCGCGGACGACGACCTCGGTCGGCTGCGGAACCTCGAACTCGATCCCCTCGGGCGCCTCGATCGAAACCTGATGGGAGAAACCGATCGCCAGCTCGAGGCTCTTTCCTCGCAGCTGGGCGCGATACCCGACGCCCTGGATCTCGAGCCGCTTCTCGAACCCGTCGGTCACACCCTCGACCATGTTCGCGATCAAGCTGCGCGTCAGGCCGTGCAGGGCACGGTGCTCGCCCCTGTCGGTCGGGCGCTCGACGGTCAGAGTGCCGTCGTCGAGCTCGACTTTCATGTCTGCCGAGAGGTCCTGCTCCAGCTCGCCCTTAGGCCCCTTGACGACGACGTGGCCGGAGGCGACGTCGACGCTGACGCCCTCCGGCACACTGATCGGTTTTCTCCCGATTCGGCTCATCGTCACCAGACGTAGGCGACGACCTCGCCGCCGACGCCCCTGGCCTTGGCCTCGTGGCCGGTCATCACGCCCCGCGAGGTGCTGATGATCGCCGTCCCGGTGCCGCCGAACACGCGCGGAACCGAGTCGTTGTCGGTATAGCGGCGCCGTCCCGGGCGCGAGATCCGCTCCAGGCCGCTGATCACCGGCTGCTGGTCCTGGGTGTACTTGAGCGTGATCTTGATCACGTCGCCGACCCGAGCCGCCTCGGAGGAGAACTCGGTGATGTAGCCCTGCTCCTTGAGGATCCGCGACATCTCCAGCTTCAGTCGTGAAGCGGGGATCGCCACGTCTTCATGCCCCGCAAGCAGGGCGTTGCGGATTCTGGTCAGGTAATCGCCTATCGGGTCGGTAAGCATCTTCTTGTCACCAGCTTGACTTGGTCATGCCCGGGATATAGCCCTGATGGGCCGCCTCCCGCAGGCAGATCCGGCAGAGTCCGAACTTACGGTAGTAGGCCCGCGGGCGACCGCAGCGTCGGCAGCGGTGATAGCCCCGGGACTTGTACTTGGGCTTGCGCCTCTGTCTGACTTTCTGCGAAGTCTTCGCCATCAGCCTTCACCTTTCTCGCTTGCTTCCGCGTCCGCCGCGGGCGGGGTCTCGGAGCCTTCCTCGCCCTCTTCGCCTTCCTCGCCTTCCTCGCCCTCCTCGGGCTTCTCGGGCTTGGCGTAGGCCTCCGGGTTCTCTTCTTTGAGCTGCTCCAGCGCCGCCTGCTCGGCCTCTGCCCGCAGCCGCGCCTCTTCCTTGCGGCGCTCCTCCTCGGCGGCCGCTTCCTCGTCCTCGTGGCTGCCGGGGCGTCCCTCCTGGGCAAACGGCATCCCCAATGCCAGCAGCAGCTCGAAGGCCTCCTCGTCGGACTGGGCGCTGGTGGTGATCGTGATGTCGAGGCCGCGGACCTGGTCGATCGAGTCGTAGTCGATCTCGGGGAAGATCAGCTGCTCGCGGATTCCCATCGAGTAGTTGCCCCGGCCGTCGAACGAGCGCGGGTTGAGGCCCCGGAAGTCGCGGATCCGGGGCACGGCCACGGAGCAGAGTCGATCCAGGAACTCCCACATCCGCGCCCGGCGCAGGGTGACGGAGACGCCGACCGGCATCCCCTCCCGCACTTTGAATGAGGCGATCGACTTGCGCGCCCGGCGCACGTTCGGCTTCTGGCCGGCGATCGTCGCCAGCTGCTCGGTCGCCGCATCGAGCAGGTTGGAGTCCTGCTTGGCGTCGCCTACACCCATGTTGAGGGTGATCTTCTCCAGGCGCGGCGCCGCCAGCGGCGAGGAGTAGCCGAACTTGCCGATCAGCTCCGGGAGGATCTCCTCCCGGTAGCGCTCGCGCAGGCGCGGCGGCGGTGCGGCCTGAGTGGGGGCGGCAGTGGTTGCTTCCATCAGTCCAGCGAGCCTCCGGTGCGCTTCGAGTAGCGCTCGCGCTCGCCTCCGGCGCGACGGCGAACGCCGACGCGGGTGGGCTTGTTGTCCTTGGGGTCGAGGAGCATCACGTTGGAGGCGTCGATCGGTCCTTCCTTCTCGATGATTCCACCGACCTCGCCTCCGCGTTGGGCGTCCTTGACGGAGCGGGGGCGCTGGTGGCGCTTGATCATGTTCAGGTGCTCGACGTAGACCAGCCTCCGCCTGGGGTCGGTTCGCACCACCCGCCCGGTCTTGCCGGAATCCTTGCCGCTGGTGACGATCACCTGGTCGTCGGTCCGGATCCGCATCCGCTTCGCCATCGTCAAATCACCTGACCTTCGCCGATGCTCCGCTCGCGCGGAATCAGATCTAGACGCTCGCTCCGCATGGCTCAGAGCACCTCCGGGGCCAGCGAGACGATCTTCATGAAGTTTCGCTCCCGCAGCTCGCGCGCGACCGGGCCGAAGATGCGCGTGCCGCGGGGATTGTTCTGAACGTCGATCAGCACCGCGGCGTTCTCGTCGAAGGAGATGTAGGTGCCGTCGGAGCGCCCGAACTGCTTGCGGGTCCGTACGACGACGGCCTGCACGACCTCGCCCTTGCGGACCCCGCTCTGCGGGCTCGCCTGCTTGACGGTCGCCGTGATCACGTCGCCGACGCCCGCATAGCGACGGTGCGATCCCCCCTTGACCCGGATGCAGAGGATCTCCCGGGCTCCGGAGTTGTCCGCAACCCGCAACCTTGTCTCCTGCTGGATCACTTCGCCTTCTCGATCACTTCAACCAGCCGCCAGCGCTTCAGGCGCGACAGCGGCCGCGTCTCGATCACCCGGACGGTGTCTCCCTCGCCCGCCTCGTTGCGCTCGTCGTGGGCGTGGAGGGTGCGCGAGCGACGGACGATCTTCTCGTAGGTGGGATGGCGGCGGGCGATGTCGATACGGACGGTGATCGTCTTGTCGGCCTTGTCCGAGACGACGACTCCCATCCGCACCTTGGGCGGATTGGGCCGCCGCTCCGCGGCCGGGGTCCCACTCCCCGGCTCGCCGCGCTTGGCGCGCTTGGCCTGCCGGTAGCGGCTTCGCGCCGCCGCCTTCGCCCGGCGCGCCTGACGGCGCTCGTCGGCCCGCTGCTCGGCGCTGCGCTGCGACCCCGGCTCATGCGGCCGTCGTGAGCGCTCCAGGCGCCTGCGGTCCTTCCAGGGAAGGTCGGCGTCCGGATCCTCGGAATCACCTTCCGCCGGCGTGCTCCAGGGAGCTCTTGCGACCGTTGATCCGAGTTTTGCTCGGATTCGTCCGCCGCCGGCGGGGCGTCTTCACCCTGCTCAGCCTCCGGCTCTTCCTCGCTCGGGCCCGAGGAATCAGAGACGGACGGGCCCTCGCTCGAGTCTGCGGGCTCTGGCTCCTCGGTCGCGGGCTCTGCCTCCTCTTCCGCGGGTGGCGTCGAGGATGCGTCCTCCGGCTCCGCCGGAGGGCCATCCTCGGCGACAGGACCCGCGGCGTCGCCGTCTGAGCCTTCGGCGTGGGCCTCGTCAGCCTGCGGCTCTTCCTGCTCTGTGCTCTCGTTCTTCTCTTCTGAGGCCATCAGCGGCTCAGCTCTTTCCGGACGTCGATTCCCCGTTCCTTGGCCACGGTAAGCAGCCGGGCCACGTCGCGCTTCGCGTCGCCGATCCGGGCCGTGTTCTCGAGCTCTCCGGTGGCGTGACGGAAGCGGAGGTTGAAGATCTCCTCCTGGGCGTCGCGAAGCCGGGAGACGAGCTCCGTGTCCTTGAGGTTGTGCACCTCGGCGGCCTTCACTCCGCCCCCTCGCGCCGCACGACCTTCGTCCTCAGAGGCAGCTTGTGTCCGGCCAGGCGCAGTGCCTCGTGGGCAAGCTCCTCCGGCACGCCGGCCAGCTCGAACATCACCCGTCCGGGCTTCACGACGGCGACCCAGCCCTCCGGGTTGCCCTTGCCAGACCCCATTCGCGTCTCGGCCGGCTTGTTGGTGAAGGGCTTGTCGGGGAAGACGTTGATCCAGACCTTGCCGCCGCGCTTGATGCGCCGCGTCATCGCGACTCGGGCCGCCTCGATCTGGCGGTTCGTGACCCAGCCGCGATCGAGCGCCTTCAACCCGTACTCGCCGAAGGCGACCGTCGTGCCGCCCTTGGAGTTGCCTCGCATCCGACCGCGCATCACCTTGCGGTGCTTGACGCGCTTTGGCATCAGCATCAGCGACCACCCCCTTGGCGGCCGCCCCGGCCGCCGCCCGGGCGCTGATCCTCGGGCTCGGTGTTCTGCTCGGAGCGGAATCCCTCCGGCATCACCTCGCCCTTGTTGATCCAGCACTTGACGCCGATCCGGCCGGTCGTCGTACGGGCCTCGAAAAAGCCGTAGTCGATGTCCGCTCGCAGTGTGTGCAGCGGCACCCGGCCATCGGAGTAACCCTCGGTGCGAGCCATCTCGGCACCGCCCAGACGACCCGAGACCTGCACCCGCACGCCCTTGGCGCCGGAGCGCATCGCCGAGGTCAGCGCCCGCTTCATCGCGCGGCGAAAGGCGACCCGGTTCTGCAGCTGCTCGGCGATCGACTGCGCGACCAGCTTCGCGTCCAGCTCCGGGCGCTTGACCTCGCGGATGTTCACCTTCACCGGCTTGCCGGTCAGCTTGTGGAGATCCTTGCGCAGCGCGTCGACCTCGCTGCCGGACTTGCCGATCACGATGCCGGGACGCGCGGTATGGATGTCGACCGAGACCTCGCCTCGCCGCTCGATCGTGATGTCGGAAAGCCCCGCATGCGAGAGCTTGCGCTCGATGTGCTCGCGGATCCCGAGGTCCTCGAGCAGCGTGTCGCTGAACTCGCGGTCGTTGAACCAGTTCGACTTCCAGTCGTGGATGTAGCCGACCCGGAAGCCCTCTGGGTGGATTTTCTGTCCCATCGGTCTATTCCTCCGGTGTCAGCGCGAGCGAGATGTGGCTCGTTCGCTTGTTGATCTTCGTGGCGCGGCCGAGTGCCCGCGGCCGATAGCGGCGCAGGGTCGGGCCCTCGTCGACGACGATCTCCGCGATCCGCATCTCGTCGGCGACGAGGTCATGGTTGTTCTCGGCGTTCGCCGCCGCTGAGTCGACAAGCTTTTGGATGTCGCGTGCCGCTCCCCGCGAGGAGAACTGCAACAGGGCCCGCGCCTTCTCGATGTGCAGCCCGCGCACCTGATCGGCGATCAGGCGCGCCTTGCGCGGCGCCACCCGCACGTAGCGGGCGCTGGCCCTGACCATCGGCGCCGCCGGCTCCGATGTCCTTCTTCTTCTGGCTCTTGCGCCATCGCCTCACTCACCACCCTTGCCGGCGCCGGAGTGCGAACGGAACGTCCGTGTCGGCGCGAACTCGCCCAGCTTGTGGCCGACCATCGACTCGGAGATGAAGACCGGCACGTGCTTGCGGCCGTCGTGGACGGCAATCGTGTGCCCGACCATCTCCGGGAACACCGTCGAGGTGCGAGACCAGGTCTTGACCATCTGCTTTTGGCCCGACTCGTTCATCTGGCCGATCCGCCTCATCAAGCGCTCTTCGACCCAGGGGCCCTTCTTCGTCGACCTACCCAAGCCGGATCACCTCTTCTTGCGCCCGCGCCGGCGTCCGCGGACGATGTAGCGGTCCGATTGCTTGCCCTTCTTACGGGTCCGGTAGCCGAGTGTCGGCCGGCCCCAGGGAGTCACCGGGTGCCCGCCTGGGGTGTGGTGTGCCTCGCCGCCGCCATGCGGGTGATCGACCGGGTTCATCGCCACTCCCCTGGTCTGCGGCCGGCGACCCTTGTGGCGGTTGCGCCCGGCCTTGCCGATCTTGATGTTCTGATGCTCGGCGTTGGACAGCGACCCGACGGTTGCGCGACAGGCGGCGCGCACCAGGCGCATCTCCGATGACGGCAGCCGCAGGGTCACCATCTCACCCTCCTTGGCCGCGACCTGGATCGCCGTCCCTGCGGCGCGGCCGAGCTTGCCGCCCTGGCCGGGGACCAGCTCGACGTTGTGGACCACGGTGCCGGTCGGCATCTCCCTCAGGGCCAGCGCGTTGCCGGGGGCGATGTCGGCCCCGGGGCCCGACTGGACCGTGTCCCCGACTGAGATCTGCGCCGGGGCGAGGATGTAGTCCTTGGTCCCGTCTGCGTAATGAAGCAGGGCGATGTAGCAGCTCCGGTTGGGGTCGTACTCGATCGTCGCCACCTTCGCGGGAACTCCGTCCCGGGTGCGCTTGAAGTCGATCCGCCGGTAGCGGCGCTTGGCGCCGCCGCCGCGGTGGCGGCTGGTGACGCGCCCGTGGGCGTTGCGCCCGCCGGACTTGCGAATCCCCTCGGTCAGCTTTCGCTCCGGCTCGGCGCTGGTCAGCTGCTCGCGCAGGGGATAGGTGGCGAATCTGCGCCCGGGGCTGGTCGGCTTTGTCTTTCGGTTCGGCATCGTCTCGATCGAGGCGCCTAGCCCTCGGCAGCGGCTCCCTCGAAGATCTCGATTCGCTCTCCCGCCGCCAGCTGCACGACGGCCTTCTTCCAGGACCGGGTACGACCCCGGTGGAGGCCGCGGCGCTTCGGCTTCGACCGCACCCTGGCGGTGCGCACGCCGGCCACGTGGACACCGAAGATCTCCTCCACGGCCCGTGCGATCTGGGTCTTGTGCGCCCGCTCGTGGACCCGGAAGGTGTACTTGCCCTCGGCCATCAGCGCGTAGCTCTTCTCGGAGACGACCGGGCGGATGACGATAGTCCTCGCCTCCATCAGGCCAACCGCCCCTGGAGCTGCTCCAGAGCCTGCTGGGAGATCACGATCGAGGCGGCACCGACCACGTCGGCGACGCCGATCGCTCCCACATCGGCGACCCTGACCCGCTGGATGTTGCGAAAGCTTCTTGCCGCGCCCTCCTCTGAGGCCTCGAGCACGATGAGAGCGGGAAGGGCGGAGCCCCACTTGCCCAGCGCTTGCGCTGCCTGCTTGGTGGAGGGGGTATCGAACTCGCCGGCGTCGAGAACCGCGACGCTGTCGCGGTCGGCGTGGATCGAGAGCGCCGATCGCATCGCCCGGCGCCGCGCCTTGCGGTTCACCTTCACGGTGTGCCGGCGCGGCTTGGGACCAAAAGCAACCCCGCCTCCGGTCCGGTGGGGAACGCTGAGCGCGCCGGCGCGAGCGCGTCCCGTCCCCTTCTGGCGCCACGCCTTCGCGGTCGTCATCGCGACCTCGCCGCGGCTCAGCGTCGAAGCGGTGCCGCGGCGGCGGGCGGCGAGGTCGGCTCGAGCGGCCTCGTGAACCAGGGACTGGTGGAAGGGCTCCGCGAAGAGCTCCTTCGGCAGGTCGGCCTTGGTCGTCTTGCCCAGCACCGGGGCCTTGGCGCTAGCCATCCTGCTCGCCCCCGCTGGGCTCGCTGCGAACCTCGATCACGGCGCCGCGGGCGCCCGGGACCGAGCCCTTGATCAACAGCAGGTTGCGGTCGGCGTCGATCTCGGCGACCTCCAGGCCCCGCTGGGTAACCCGCTTCCCACCCATCTGACCCGGCATCCGCATCCCCTTAAAGACCCGCGCCGGGAAGGCGCTGGCGCCGATCGAGCCAGGGGCACGGACGTTGTGGGAGCCGTGGCTGACCGGGCCGCGGCTGAAGTTGTGGCGCTTGATGCCGCCCTGAAAGCCCTTGCCGATCGAGACGCCCGAGACCTTGACGCGCTGTCCCGGCTCGAAGGCCGAGACGGTAACCGTGTCACCCAATTTCAGGCCTCGACACGTCCTCAGCTCCGCTTCCGGGCGTGTCGGGGTGGCGCGCATCCTCGTCCTCGGGTTCGCCACCCCTCTCGACCCCTTCGGGGGCGGGAAATGGACGTCGCGAAACTCGACCAAGTGGCGGAGCGGGGCGGCGCCGGCCTTCTTGAGGTGACCGACCTCGGCTTTGGTCAGCTTTGCCTCCTTGACATCCCCGAAGGCGAGCTGAATCGCGTCGTAGCCGTCGCGGTCGGCGCGGCGAATCCCCGTCACCGGGCAGGGACCGGCCTCCAGCACGGTGACCGGGACCACCGTGCCGTCCTCGCGGAAGACCTGGGTCATGCCCACCTTCTTGCCGATGATCGCGCTCATCACGAACCTAAAGCCGAATCTCGATGTCGACGCCGGCCGGCAGCGAGTCGAGGCGCTGCAGGGAGTCGACGGTCTTCGGGGTCGGCTGGTTGATGTCGATCAGCCGCTTGTGGGTGCGGATCTCGAAGTGCTCGCGGGAGTCCTTGTCCTTGAACGGCGAGCGGATCACGCAATAGACGTTCTTCTCGGTCGGCAGCGGCACCGGTCCGGAGACGCTGGCGCCGGTCCGCTCCGCCGTTTCGACGATCTCGCGGGCAGCCCGATCTATGGCGTCGTGGTCGTACGCCTTGAGTCGAATTCTGATCTTTTGCGCTGCAATCGCCGCCATCGTTCTCGCTTGTCCTGTTTGCGTCCTTCTCGCGCGAAAGGAGCGGGGCCCCTTTCCGGTGGGGCGCCGCCCCGGTCGTATGTCCTTTGCAGTTGTGCCGCCGCCGAGACCGGCAGCGAAAGGGCGGGCTCGAGGCCCGCCCTCCGGTCGCTACTCGACGATTTCCGAGACGACCCCGGAGCCGACGGTGCGTCCGCCCTCGCGGATCGCGAACCGCAGGCCCTGGTCCATCGCGATCGGCTGAATCAGCTCGATCGACATCTCGACGTTGTCACCCGGCATCACCATCTCCGTTCCCTCGGGAAGGTTCGATACGCCGGTCACGTCGGTGGTGCGGAAGTAGAACTGAGGCCGATAGCCGGAGAAGAACGGCGTGTGGCGCCCGCCCTCCTCCTTCTTGAGGCAGTAGACCTCGGCCTTGAACTTCGTGTGAGGGGTGATCGAACCCGGCTTGCAGAGCACCTGGCCGCGCTCGATCTCCTCCCGCTTAGTGCCTCGCAGGAGCGCCCCGATGTTGTCTCCGGCCTGGCCCTGGTCGAGGATCTTCCGGAACATCTCGACCCCGGTGACGACCGTCTTCGAGGTGTCCTGGATGCCGACGATCTCGACCTCGTCGCCGGTGTTGACGATTCCCTGCTCGACGCGGCCGGTGGCGACTGTTCCCCGTCCCGTGATCGAGAAAATGTCCTCGATCGGCATCAGGAAGGGCTTGTCGAGGTCGCGCTCGGGCTCGGGGATGTAGGTGTCCAGCGCCTCCGCAAGCTCGAAGATCGCCTGCTTGGCCTCCTCGTCGCCCTCCAGCGCCTTCAGCGCCGAGCCCTTGATGATCGGCGTGTCGTCGCCGGGGAAGTCGTACTCCTTGAGCAGGTCCCGGACCTCCTCCTCGACCAGCTCGATCAACTCGTCGTCGTCGACCTGGTCGACCTTGTTGAGGAAGACGACCACGTGCGGGACGTTGACCTGGCGCGCCAACAGGATGTGCTCGCGGGTCTGCGGCATCACCCCGTCAGCCGCCGAGACGACCAGGATCGCACCGTCCATCTGCGCGGCGCCGGTGATCATGTTCTTGACGTAGTCGGCGTGACCGGGGCAGTCGACGTGGGCGTAGTGGCGGTTGTCGGTCTGGTACTCGACGTGCGAGGTCGCGATCGTGATCCCGCGCTCCTTCTCCTCGGGCGCATTGTCGATCTCGTCGAAGGTCTTCGCCTCGGTGCCGCCCTTCTCGGAGAGGGTCTTGGTGATCGCGGCCGTCAGGGTCGTCTTGCCATGGTCGATGTGACCGATGGTGCCGACGTTCACATGCGGCTTGTCGCGCTCGAACTTCTCCTTGGACATCTCTCTCCTTGTTTCCTTTCTGGGGCTCTGAAGCTGGTCTGGTTGCCCTTTGGCAGGGCGCTACGCGCTGCCGGCGGGCGAACCTCGGAAATATAGCCGGGGGGCTGTTATGAGGCGGCCCCGACCGGCTCGCCGGCCCGGTGCTCGACGATTTCCTCGGCGATGTTGTTGGGCACTTCCTCGTAGCGCTCGAACTGCATCGTGTAGGTCGCGCGTCCCTGCGTCGAGGAGCGCAGGTCGGTCGCGTAGCCGAACATCTCGCCCAGGGGAACGAAGGCCTGCACGGCGAGCGCGTTGCCGCGCTGGTCTTGGCCCTGCACCTTGCCGCGGCGCCGGGAGAGGTCGCCGATCACGTCACCGAGGAAGTCCTCGGGGGTCACGACCTCGACCGCCATCACCGGCTCCAGCAGGACCGGCTTCGCCTTTCGGGCCGCTTCCTGGACCGCCATCGAGCCGGCGATCTTGAACGCCATCTCCGAGGAGTCGACGTCGTGATAGGAGCCGTCGATCAACTCGATCCGGACGTCGACCATCGGGTAGCCGGCCTTGACGCCGTTCTCCAGCGCCTCCTCCATCCCCTGCTCGGCCGGGCCGATGAACTCGGAGGGGATCACCCCACCTTTGATCTTGTTGATGAAGTCGAAGCCCTCTTCGGGCGCCGGCTCGAGGTTGATCACCACGTGGCCGAATTGGCCGCGACCGCCGGTTTGGCGCACGAAGCGGCCCTGAACCTTCTCGACCCGCTGGCGAATCGTCTCCCGGTAGGCCACCTGAGGGCGGCCGACGTTGGCGTCGACCTTGAACTCCCGCAACATCCGGTCGACGATCACCTCGAGGTGCAACTCGCCCATGCCGTGGATCAGGGTCTGGCCGGTCTCCTCGTCGGACTCGACCTGGAACGTCGGGTCCTCTTCGGCCAGGCGGGCGAGCGCGGCGCCCAGCTTCTCCTGGTCGGCCTTCGTCTTCGGCTCGATCGCGACCGCGATCACCGGCTCGGGGAAGACGATCGTCTCCAGCTCGATCGGTGCGTCCGGAGCCGCCAGGGTGTCGCCGGTCCCGGTCTGCTTGAGGCCGACGCCGGCGCAGATGTCGCCCGCGTAGCACTCCTCGATCTCCTCGCGATGGTTGGCGTGCATCATCAGCAGCCGTCCGATTCGCTCCGTCTTTCCGGTCGAGACGTTGAGGACCCGTCCGCCGGCGCTGAGCTTGCCGGAGTAGACGCGGAAGTAGGTCAGCTTTCCGACGTAGGGGTCGGCCATCACCTTGAAGGCGAGGGCGGCGAAGGGAGCGTCGTCGTCGGCGGGCCGGGGGGCCTCGGTGCCCTCCTCCTCGCCCTTCGCCGGCGGCTCGATCCCGGTCAGCGGCGGGACCTCGAGCGGCGAGGGAAGCAGCTCGACGATCGCGTCGAGCAGCGGCTGCACGCCCTTGTTCTTGAACGAGGACCCACAGAGGACCGGGGTCACCTTGATGTCCAGGGTGGCGCGGTGCAGCGACCTGGCGATCCGCTCATGGGGGATCTCCTCTTCGTTGAGGTAGGCCTCCATCAGCTCGTCGTCGTAGTCCGCGCAGGCCTCGATCAGCTGCGTGCGGTGGTCGTGGGCAGCCTCGGCCAGCTCGGCGGGGATCTCTGAGGTCTCGAACTCGGTCCCGAGCTCGTCCTTCCAGATCATCGCCTTCATCTCGATCAGGTCGACGACGCCGGTGAACTCGGACTCCTGGCCGATCGGGAGCTGGATCGGCAGCGGATTCGCCCCGAGGCGATCGGTCATCGTCTGCACGGCGTTGGAGAAGTCGGCGCCGGTGCGATCCATCTTGTTGATGTAGGCGATCCGGGGGACCTTGTACTTGTCGGCCTGGCGCCAGACCGTCTCCGACTGGGGCTCGACTCCGGCGACCGAGTCGAAGACGGCGATCGCGCCGTCCAGCACCCGCAGGCTGCGCTCCACCTCGACCGTGAAGTCGACGTGGCCGGGCGTGTCGATGATGTTGATCCGGTGCCCCTCCCACTCGCAGGCGGTGGCGGCGGAGGTGATCGTGATCCCGCGCTCCTGCTCCTGCTCCATCCAGTCCATCACCGCGGCGCCCTCGTGGACCTCGCCCATCTTGTGGGTGCGGCCGGTGTAGTAGAGAATGCGCTCGGTCGTCGTCGTCTTACCGGCGTCGATGTGCGCCATGATCCCGATGTTGCGCGTTTTCTCTAGAGGGAAGGTGCGTGGCATGTTGTGCGTAAAGTGTCGGGTGTGTGGGCGGGGATTGGAGAGATCTGGGCTGTCGTGGGATACCGGCTCGGCGCACAAAAAAGGCCCTGACGGGCCCGGCGCAACACCACTCCGCGGGTTACCGGGAATACGACTATGTCAAGCGGCTGTCCATTGCTCGATTTGGCGACCCTGCCGGCCGCGCCCGGCGTGGCTGATTCCGTGCCTGGGCGACGCGCGATGATAGCAAAGCGATGAAGCTGTTCCGGGCCCGAAGCAGGCGGCGGGATCAGCGCCGGGAACCGAGCTCGGCAGCGTCTCCGCGCAGCTCGCCATCCGCACCACGGCGATCCGAGCGCACCCGGGCCGAGGCGAAGGCGGCGCTGAGCGGCGGCGTCCGTGCCACTGCCCGCCGGGGACGCGCGGCGCAGCCGGCGTTGAGCCGCGCCGGAGGCGGAGCGGTCGGGGTGTTGCGGCGGCTCGGGGCGACGGTGTTTCGGCTCGCAGCCCAGATCGAACGCGGCCTGCGGGCGGGGTCCGGCTCGGCAGCCGCGAAGTCGGCGGCGGCGGCGACGCGACTCAGCAAGGTGATCACGCCCGAGCGGGCGATCTTCGGCGTCACCATGGCCGCCGCGGCGTGTCTGCTGGCATCCCAGTTCGTCGACTATCGCGGCGTCGAGGTCGGCAAGCCCGGCTATTCGGAGGTGACCTCGATCGCCCCACCGCCGCAGCGCTTCCAGGAGACGCCCAACGAAGCTCACGCCTACCTGCTGGTCCCCCTCGCCCTCGTGGCCGCCGGCCTGGCCACCCTGGCGCTACTGCGGCGCCGCTGGCGCCTGGGACGACTGGTGGCGCTGACCGGGATCATCGCGATCGCGGTGGCGCTGATCGTCGACTTGCCCCAGGGCCTCGAAGAGGGCAAGGCCGACGTCGTCTTCGCGGGCGCCAACGCGACGCTCAACGAGGGCTTCTACGCGGAGCTCGCGGCCGCCGGCGTTCTGGTCATCTGCGGGCTGCTGCTCGCCGCCAGCCTGCGGCCGGCCGAGGTCCAGCGCAGCGGCGCGAAACGGCGCCGGCCGCGCCTGCGCCTTCGCAAGCCCCCCTCGCTGGCCAGGAGCGGGCCGTGAACAGCGGCCTTCGCTTCGAGCGCCTGCTGCCATGGGCCTGCGTCGGCGGCGCGATCCTGCTCTGCGCTTCGCAGTTCATGACCGTCTTCGAGCTCAACTCGGCGGGGCCGGCTCCGCAGGCCCTGATCGACTCGGCCGACCAGCATTGGTACGCGATGGCCGTGCTCGGGGTTTTCGGCGGCCTGGCGACAATCGGTGCCGTGGCCGCCGGATCGAAGCCGCTCGCCGCCTCGGTCGCCGTCGCCGGCGGCACCGCCCTGCTGCTCTTTCTGCTCATCGACCTGCCCGACGCGGGGGCCACCGGCGTGCTCGAGAGCGAGACGATCCAGTTCCTGAACGCAGAGGCCGACCCCGCCGGCGGCTTCTGGATCGAGTTGATCGGGGCGCTGGTCCTGACCGTCTGCGGCGGCGCGATGGCGACCTTGACCCCGGAGCAGCTGCTGGCCCTGCGGCCTCGCCGACCGCGAGAGGCGCCAAGAGAAAAGGCGAACCTGGCGGTCAGCGGGTCCGAAAACCGAGCAGGTCGGCGGACGCAGGCTGAGCGGCGAAGCGAGCGTACCTCGGAGCGTACGTGAGCGAGACGCGAAGCCGAGGCCGCCGAGATGCGAAGGTTTGCAGGGCCCGCTACCAGCGGTAGTGGGCAAATGCTTTGTTCGCCTGCGCCATCCGGTAAATGTCGTCCTTGCGCTTCCAGGCGTTTCCCTGCTGCTTGGTCGCGTCGAGGACTTCGTTCGCCAGCCGCTCCGCCATCGAGTACTCACGCCGCTGGCGCGCATAGCCGATCAGCCAGCGGACCGCGAGCGTCCGGGCCCGTCGTGCGGGCACCTCGACCGGAACCTGGTATGTGGCTCCGCCGACCCGGCGCGAGCGGACCTCGAGCACTGGGGTCAATTGCTTGATCGCCTCCTCGAGCGTCTCGACCGGATTCGCCCCGCTGCGCTCGCCGACCAGCGCCAGCGCGTCGTAGACGATCTGCTCGGCCCGCGACTTCTTGCCGGCGACCATCACCTTGTTGATCAGCTGCTGGACGAGCCGGCTGCGGTGGGCTGCGTCGGGTTCGACCGGGCGGATCTGGGCCGCGGAGCGCCGCGGCATCAGCGCTTGACCCCGTAGAGGCTGCGTCCCTGCTTGCGATCGGAGACGCCGGCCGCATCGAGGGTCCCGCGGACGATCTTGTAGCGGACGCCCGGCAGGTCCTTGACGCGGCCACCTCGGACGAGCACGACCGAGTGTTCCTGCAGGTTGTGCCCTTCCCCGGGGATGTAAGTCGTCACTTCCATGCCGTTGGTCAGCCGGACCCTGGCGATCTTGCGCAACGCCGAGTTGGGCTTCTTGGGGGTCACCGTGGCCACTCGGGTGCAGACGCCGCGCCGCTGCGGCGCGGAGACGCGCTTCTTGCGGCCCTGACCCGACTTCAATCCAGGCGTCGTGACCTTCTTCTTGGGCCGCTTTCGGCCCTTCCTGACCAGCTGATTCGTGTTCGGCACGGCCGCGAATGGTAGCGGGGCGGCCGCTGTCTCACGGAGCGGCCGATCTGCGCGACGGCTCACTACGCTGCTGGCATGGATCGCCCGGTCTTGGCCGTCGACGTCGACGGCGTGATCAGCCTCTTCGGCTTCGAGCAGCCGCCCGATCGCAGTCTCGCCCGCATGCAGCTGATCGACGGCATGGTCCACTGCATCTCGGTCGGGGCCGGCGGCCGCCTGCTGCGTCTGGCCGAGCACTACGAGCTCGTCTGGGCAACCGGCTGGGAGGAGCGGGCCAACGATTACCTTCCGTCGCTGCTGGGAATTCCCGAGCTTCCCTACCTCGGCTTTGACGGTGCCGCCCGCTTCGGATCCGCCCACTGGAAGCTGGGGCCGCTGCAGGCCTACGCAGAGGGCCGGGCCCTGGCCTGGATCGACGACTCCTTCGACGACAGCTGCAACGCCTGGTCACAGGAGCGCCAGGCGCGCGGCGAGCCGACCCTGCTCGTTCCGACCCGCTCCGAGCTGGGCCTCGAGGAAGTCCACACCGAAGCGTTGATCGCCTGGGCCGCAGGTCTGAAGAAGACGCCGCGGGGCGCCGGCGAGGCCGAGCCGGCATGACGCGGGCTACGCAGCCGTCTAAGAATCCTTTGCGGCGGCTGCGCCTGACCTGACCTGCCAGTGCCGGGGCCGAAGCCCCGGCTAACATCAATTGCGGTGGAGGGGTTCCTGCCGATTTTCTTCTTGCTGGTCGTGTTGAAGATTCCCGTGCTCGGGGCGCTTTGGCTGGTCTGGTGGGCCAGCCGGCCGACGCCTGACGCGGCCGGCGCCGAAGACTCCGACGACGGCTTCAGGCGCTGGCGGGCGTCTCCGATCCGCCCCCGCGGTCCTCGCCGAGGGCCCCACGGCGGCGGCGCGCGGGCGCTGCCGGACTGTCCGCCGGCGGCCAGGACCCGGGTCGTCTCCCCGCCGGCGCCGGCACACGCAGCCGCCGCCCGAGCCCACCGCCGGCACCGCGAACGCCAGCCGGCCTGACGCTCACCGCGCGGCGTCTCCCTCGAGCAAGACCCGGGCGCATAGCTTTGGGTTATCGAAGAACGGCACGTGTCCGCAACCGGGAAGGCTGACGTGCCGAGCCCAGGGGAGCCGCCGACGGGCCCGGTGCGAGCAGGTCCAATACGGGACGAGGACGTCGCGGCGACCCCAGGCGATCGTGACCGGCAGCCGCCGCAGGTCCTCGGGGCTCTCGAACACGTAATCGCGGTTCTGATGGGCCGCGGCGACGAAGCTCGGTGCCGCGATCCCGGCCCGAGACATCGCCAGGACCTCGGAATCGGGGACCTTCCACGGCTTTCCGTATGAGTAGATGAAGCTGAGCGGACGCGTGAGCGTCGCCTCGGTGCGCTCCGAAAGCCCCTGCACGCGACGCTCTCCGAGCGCCCGCCCGACGATCAGCGCCCGCAGCGCCCAGGCCCGCTCGACCGCAGCCCAGAAACCGATCGGCGAGAAGGCGACGACCGATCGCGCCGCCTCGAGCCGGCCGAGCTCCAGCGCCACCGCACCCCCGAGCGAGTTGCCGGCAACGTGCGGCGCCTCGAGGCCGAGCTCCGCGATGAACGCCGCTATCCGTTCCGAAAGCCCGGCGACGCTGGGCGTCGTACCGTCGGGCGCCGAATCCCCGAAGCCCGGCAGGTCGACTGCGATCACGTCGCGTCGCGCGGCGAGAAGGTCGGCCACCGGCTGCCAGGCCGCACGACGACTGCCCAGCCCGTGCAGGAGCAAGACCGGCTCGCCGCTGCCGCTGCGGTCGTGCGCGAGCGTAGCCACTCGAGCCTAGGCCGGGTCGACCCGCAGCTCGTGCGAGCGACGGGCCCTTAACGCCGCCAGCGGGCCTCCGCCGTTGCGGCTGTGGCGCCGCTCGCGGTCCAGGGTGCGCATGTAGGGGTAGAAGTCGACTTGGATCGTGTGTCGCTTCGAGGCCACGTAGCGCTTCGCCATCCGCCGGTCCTCACGCTCGATCACGCGCTCCATCGCCGCAGGCACAGGGAGGCTGCCGGCGCCTTCGAGCAGGTCCGCCACCCATTCGGACTGCAGCTCGGCTATCGGCATGATCGCCCCCAGCGGCTGCACCAGGCCGATGAAGAAAAGGCCGGGCAAATGCGGCGGAACGACGCGCCGATAGAGCCGGATGCGGTTGTCTGGCGCCGCGATCAGCCCCGGAGCGAAGAACGGGAAGCTGATCTTGTAGCCGGTGCAGTACAGGATCAGGTCGACCTGCTCGACCGTGCCGTCGACGAAGCGGACCCGATCCTCGTCGAGGCGCTCGATGTTGGGCTTGACGGCGATGTCGCCGTGCCCGATCCGAGGCAGCAAGTCCGAGGAGACCGTGGGGTGCGCCTCGAGCAGCTTGTGGTCGGGCTCCGGCATTCCGAAGTCGGTCGGGTCGCCGGCGGCCGTCTTCAGCGCCCGCCTATAAAGCGCCCGCTGCAGCGAGAGCGGCAGCCGGGTCAGCGCCGGGCTGCCGGTCTCGTCGGTCGGCTTTCCCTGCAGGTACTTCGGCACGATGTAGGCGCTCCGCCGCATCGCCAGGAAGGTTGCCTCGGCGACCCGGGAGGACTCGACCGCGATGTCGGTGGCGGAGTTGCCGATCCCCAGCACCAGGACCCGCCTGCCGGCGAGCGTCTCCGGCTCACGGTAGTAGTGGGCGTGCATCTGCTCGCCCTGGAAGCGATCGGCGCCGGGGAACGGCGGCTCCGGCCAGCGCGGGTCCCAATGATGGCCGTTGGCGACCAGAACGGCTCCGTAGCGGTTGGTTTCGCGGTTGCCGTGTTCGTCTCCGACCGTCACATCCCATTCGTCGCCGGCGGGCACGACCGAGACCACCTCGGTGCGGAAGCGGATCTTCTCGCGCAGGCCGAAGTGATCGACATAGTCGTCGAAGTAGCGGGCTATCTGGAAGTGGTTCGGGTAGTCGGGATAGTCCTTCGGCATCGGGAAGCGGGCGTAGGCCATCATCGACCGCGAGGTGTTGATGTGCAGCGAGCGGTAGGCCGACGACATCCCGTTGTCGTTGCCGTAGCGCCAGTTGCCCCCCACCCCGGAGCCCTTCTCGAAGCAGTCGAACGGGATCCCGCGCGCCTGCAGCACCTGGCAGGAGGCGATCCCCGAGGAACCGGCCCCGATCACGCAGGCCTTCTGCCCTTCCCTCAAACGGGCCACGGCCCGGAATCTACTGGCTACTCAGCCAGCCGCGGTGTGGCGAGTTCCTCCCGTATAGCGATACAAACGCGCCACATGGCCTGCATCTGACCGAGGCGCGGTCGACGCGTAGCCGGGTCCGGGCACCCCACCGAGCGGCTTGTACTGCGAGACGGCCGCCCTAATTAGGGCGGCCGTCGAGGAGTTGAGCGAGGTGGGTGTGCCCGGGACCGGCTAGTCGGAGGAGGAGCCGTCCGTGGTCGTCTCGATCTCCTGCGCAAGCTCCTCGAGCTCCTCGGCAAACGAGGGCCCGAACCCTTCCACCTCGGCGCCGTCGCTTTCGAGGCCGAGCTCGGCAGCAAGCTCCTCCTCGTCGAGCAGGCCTTCCTCGCTGGGCGGCTCGACCGGCTCTGCCGGCTCGATCGTCAGCGTCCGGTAATGCCTCAGTCCGGTGGCGGCCGGGATCAGCTTGCCGATGATCACGTTCTCCTTCAGGCCGGCGAGGCGATCGCGCTTGCCCTCCAGCGCCGCGTCGGTCAGCACCTTGGTCGTCTCCTGGAAGGACGCCGCGGAAAGGAAGGACTCGGTTGCCAGCGAGGCCTTGGTGATTCCGAGGATCTTCTCCTTCGCCTTCGCGGCCGTGCCGCCGTCCTCCTTGGCCTGCTTGTTGATCTGCTTCAGCCGCTGGCGGTCCTCGAGCTGCCCGGGCAGCAGCCCGGTCGAGCCCTTCGACTCGACCTCGACCTTCTTCAGCATCTGCCGCACGATCACCTCGATGTGCTTGTCGTTGATGTCGACCCCTTGCTGGCGGTAGACGTCTTGGACCTCGCGCACCAGGTAGACCTCGATGTCGGTGCGGCCGCGGATCGCCAGCACGTCGGCCGGGTACAACGACCCCTCGTTGAGCTGCTCTCCGACTTCGACCTTGTCGCCGTGGGAGACGTGCAGGCGGGTGCGGGCGGGGAAGCTGTGGGCGTGCTCCTCGCCGCCGGAGTCGGTGACCGTGACCTTGACCGCCTTGTCGGTCTCGTCGACCGCCACCTTGCCGGCGACCTCGGCCATCTGCGCCAGTCCCTTCGGCTTGCGAGCCTCGAACAGCTCGACAACACGCGGCAATCCCTGAGTGATGTCCTGCCCGGCGACGCCTCCGGTGTGGAACGTGCGCATCGTCAGCTGGGTGCCGGGCTCGCCGATCGACTGCGCCGCGATGATCCCGACCGCGTCGCCGATGTCGACGGTGAAGCCGGTGGCCGGCGCGACGCCGTAGCAGGAGCGGCACAGCCCTGACTCGGCATCGCACTTGAGCACCGAGCGGACAGGGACGGTGACCTCCTCGTCGCCGAAGGCCTCGGCGATCGCCTCGACGTCTTCGAGCGTGATCTCGCGGTTGCGCTTCAGCAGCTCGCGCCCGCGCTTGGTCTCGAACTTCTTCCCCGACAGGCGGCCGATCAGGTTGTCGTTCAGCGAACCGTCGTCCTTGCGCAGCGGCATCTCGATGTGGTCCTTCGTCTTGCAGTCCTCCTCGCGGACGATCACGTCCTGGGCCACGTCGACCAGGCGCCGGGTCAGATAGCCCGAGTCGGCGGTGCGCAGAGCGGTGTCGGCGAGTCCCTTGCGGGCGCCGTGGGTGGAGATGAAGTACTCCAGCACCGAGAGGCCCTCCATGAAGTTGGCCTTGATCGGCCGCTCGATGATCTCGCCCTTCGGATTCGCCATCAGGCCTCGCATGCCGGCCAGCTGGCGGATCTGCTTGAACGAGCCGCGGGCGCCCGAGTTGGCCATCATGAAGATCGGGTTCAGCTCGTCGAGGTTGTCCTCCATCGCCTGAGCGACCTCGTCGGTGGCCCGATCCCATTGGCCGGTCACAGCCTCGTGACGCTCCTCCTGGGTGATGTAGCCGTCCTCGTACTGGCCCTCGATCTCCGAGGTCAGCTTCTCGTAGCGCTCGAGGATCTCTTCCTTGTTGGGCGGCGAGATGACGTTGTTCTTGGAGATCGTGATCCCGGCCTGGGTCGCGTAATGGAAGCCGAGGTCCTTGAAGGCGTCGAGGACCAGTGAGATCGCCGGTGCCCCGTGATTGTCGATCAGGTCGGAGACCATCTCGTTGACGTCGCGCTTCTTCAGCGAGTGGTTGACGAAGTCGTAGCTCTCGGGGTCGAACTCCTCCCCGAGCGCGCTCGCAAGCGCCCGCTCGATCTGATCGTTGAAGATGATCCGCCCGACCGTGGTCAGGAAGTGCTCGTGCCCACGGCGCCGGTACTCGGCATGGTCGTGGAGGGCGACGATGCCGTTCTCGTACGCCAGCTCAGCCTCTTGGGCGTTGCGGAAGGCCTTCGGGACGGGGCCTTTCTTTGCCGCGCCCTTGCCTGCCTTGAGCTCCTCGTCGAGCTTCGCCAGCGCCTCGGCGTCGGGACCGTAGGTGAGGTAATAGATCCCCAGCACCATGTCCTGCGTCGGGGTCGCCAGCGGCGAGCCGTGGGCGGGCGAGAGGATGTTGTTCGAGGACAGCATCAAGATCCGCGCCTCCGCCTGCGCCTCGGCCGAGAGCGGCACGTGGACCGCCATCTGGTCGCCGTCGAAGTCGGCGTTGAAGGCGTGGCAGACCAGCGGGTGTACCTGGATCGCCTTGCCCTCGACCAGCACCGGCTCGAAGGCCTGGATGCCGAGGCGATGCAGCGTCGGCGCCCGGTTCAGCAACACCGGGTGCTCGTGGATGACCTCCTCGAGGACGTCCCAGACCTCGGGAATCATCGACTCGACCATCTTCTTGGCCGCCTTGATGTTCTGCACGGCCTTGCGCTCGACTAGTCGGGCCATGATGAACGGCTTGAACAGCTCCAGCGCCATCAGCTTCGGCAGCCCGGCCTGGTGCAGCCGCAGGCTCGGCCCGGAGACGATCACCGAGCGGCCCGAGTAGTCGACCCGCTTTCCGAGCAGGTTCTGGCGGAATCGTCCCTGCTTGCCCTTCAGCATGTCCGAGAGCGACTTCAGGGGCCGGTTGCCCGGCCCGGTGACCGGGCGGCCGCGGCGGCCGTTGTCGAACAGCGCGTCGACGGCCTCCTGCAGCATCCGCTTCTCGTTGTTGACGATGATCTCGGGGGCGCCGAGGTCGAGCAGCCGCTTGAGGCGGTTGTTGCGGTTGATCACCCGCCGGTAGAGGTCGTTGAGGTCGGAGGTCGCGAAGCGCCCGCCGTCGAGCTGGACCATCGGCCGCAGCTCGGGCGGGATCACCGGCACGCTGTCGAGGATCATCCACTCCGGCCGGTTGGAGGAGTTGAGGAACGCGGAGGCGACCCGTAGCCGCTTCACGGCGCGGGCCTGCTTCTGGCCCTTGGAGGTGTTGATCGTCTGCTCCAGCTCCTCGCACTCGGCCTCGAGGTCGAGCTGCTCGAGCAGGTCGCGGACGGCCTCGGCGCCCATGCCGCCGCGGAAGTACTCGCCCCAGCCGAACGGCGACCCGAAGCGGTCTTTCAGCTCCCTGAACACGGTCTCGTCGTTGATCACGTCCTTCGGCTTCATCTCGCTGAAGATCTTCCAGACCTCCTGCATCCGCTCCACGGCCTCGTCGATGTAGGCCTCGGTGTCGGAGATCTCCGAGTCGAAGGTCTTGCGCAGCTCCTTCTCCAGCTTCGTGCGCTCGTCGTCCTTCAGCTTGCGCAGTTGCGCCGCCGTCAGCTTCAGCGAATCGGCCCAGATGTGATCGTCGTCTGAGAACTTGTCCTGAGAGCCGTCGGCAAGGTAGGCGAGGCGGCGCTCGAGCGACTCGTTCAGCTCCTGGGTGCGCTTGTTGCGCTCGCCCTCGTACTCGTCGACGATCTTGCCGACTTCCTTCTCCAGCTTGCCGATGTCCTTGTCGCGTGCCTCCTCGTCGACCCAGGTGACCATCGAGGCGGCGAAGTAGAGGACCTTCTCCAGCTCCTTCGGGGCCATGTCGATCAGGTAGCCGATCCGGCTCGGGACGCCCTTGAAGAACCAGATGTGGGAGACCGCAGCGGCCAGGTCGACGTGGCCCATGCGCTCGCGCCGGACCTTGGACCGGGTCACCTCGACCCCACAGCGCTCGCAGACGATGCCCTTGTAGCGGACCCGCTTGTACTTGCCGCAGTAGCACTCCCAGTCCTTGGTCGGGCCGAAGATGCGCTCGCAGAAGAGGCCGTCCTTCTCGGGCTTCAGGGTCCGGTAGTTGATCGTCTCCGGCTTGGTGACCTCTCCCCAGCTCCAGGAGCGGATCTTCTTGCTCGAGGCGAGCCCGATCTCGATCGCGTCGAAGTTGTTGATGTCGATCACTATTTCTCCGCCTTTGCTTGCTCGGCTTCGCCGGCGCCGTCGGTGCCCGCCTCGCCTTCCTTGACGATCTGCTCCTCGCGCTCGTCCGCGGCGCCGTTGGAGGAGTCGGCGCGGACCCCGGTCAGGTCCATGCCGAGCTCTTCGGCCGCCTTCAGCAGGTCGTCCTCCTCGTCGGACATCTCGACCTCGCCACCCTCGGAGACCACGTTCGCGTCCAGCGAGAGCGACTGGATCTCCTTCAGCAGCACCTTGAAGGACTCCGGGATCGAGGGCTCGGGGATGTTCTCCCCCTTGACGATCGCCTCGTAGGCCTTGACCCGGCCCACCGTGTCGTCGGACTTGACCGTGAGCATCTCCTGCAGCGTGTAGGCCGCGCCGTATGCCTCCAGCGCCCAGACCTCCATCTCGCCGAAGCGCTGGCCGCCGAACTGCGCCTTGCCGCCCAGCGGTTGCTGGGTGACCAGCGAGTAGGGGCCGGTCGAGCGGGCGTGGATCTTGTCGTCGACCAGGTGCAGCAGCTTGAGGATGTACATGTGGCCGATCGTGACCTTGCCCTCATAGGGCTCGCCGCTACGGCCGTTGTAGAGCTGCACCGTGCCGGCGCAGCGAGCGCCCTCGCGCTCGCGCCGGTCGACGCCGAAGTCGATGCCGCGGTCGCTGTTCTCCTCCGACCACTTGACGAGCGCCTCGTCGACATCGGCGACGCTGGCTCCGTCGAACACCGGGGTGGCAACGTGGACCCGGCCGCCGTTGTCCTTGGAGGCCCTGTAGGCGTCGGAGCCGTCGTCGTACCAACCGTTGGCGGCCACCCAGCCGAGGTGCGTCTCGAGGATCTGGCCGATGTTCATCCGGCTCGGCACCCCAAGCGGGTTGAGGATCACGTCGACGGGGGTTCCGTCCTCGAGGAACGGCATGTCGGCCTCGGGCACGATCTTCGAGATCACGCCCTTGTTGCCGTGCCGTCCCGCCAGCTTGTCGCCCTCGGCGATCTTGCGCTTGGTGGCGACGTAGACGCGAACCAGGTCGTTGACGCCGGGGGGCAGATCGTCGCCCTCATCGCGACTGAAGGTGAGCACGTCGATGACGACGCCGCCCTCGCCGTGCGGGACCTTCAGCGAGGTGTCGCGGACCTCGCGCGCCTTCTCCTTGAAGATCGCCCGGATCAGCTTCTCCTCCGCGGTCAGCTCGGTCTCCCCCTTCGGGGTCACCTTGCCGACCAGCAGGTCCCCGGACACGACCTCGGCCCCGATGCGGACGATCCCGCGCTCGTCGAGGTTGCGCAGGCTCTCCTCGGAGCGGTTGGGGATGTCGCGTGTGATCTCCTCGTCGCCGAGCTTCGTCGTGCGGGCGTCGATCTCGTATTCCTCGATGTGGATCGAGGTCAGCTCGTCGTCCTTGACCAGGCGCTCGGAGATGATGATCGCGTCCTCGAAGTTGTAGCCCTCCCAGGACATGAAGGCGACCAGGCAGTTCTTGCCGAGCGCGATCTCCCCACCGGCGGTGGAAGAGCCGTCCGCGAGGACGTCGCCTTCGGAGACCTTGTCGCCGACGGAGACGATCGGCCGCTGGTGGATGATCGTGCCCTGGTTTGAGCGCATGAACTTGTGCAGCGGGTACTCGTCCTTGCGCGAGCCGCGCGTGACCACGATCGACTTCGAGTCGACGCTGGCGACCTCGCCGTCGGCACTCGCAAGGGTCACGTCGCCCGTGTCGACGGCGGCGCGGCGCTCCATTCCGGTGCCGATCAGGGGCGGCTCGGGCTTCAGCAGCGGCACCGCCTGGCGCTGCATGTTGGAGCCCATCAGCGCCCGGTTGGCGTCGTCGTGCTCGAGGAACGGGATCAGCGCCGTCGCGACCGACCAGATCTGGGTCGGGGAGACGTCCATCAGGTCGACGTCCTTGGGCGCCGCGGTGGCGTACTCCTCCTCGCTGGCGCGGCAGAGGACCTGGGGTCCCTTCAGCTTGCCCGACTTCTGGTCGAACTCGGCGGTCGCCTGGGCGATGATCTTGTCCTCGTCCTGGGTCGCGTCGAGATGGACGATCTCGCTGGTGATGACGCCGTCCTTGACCACCCGGTAGGGCGTGGTCACGAATCCGTGCTCGGAGATCTGCGCGTAGGAGGACAGCGAGCCGATCAGGCCGATGTTCGGGCCCTCGGGCGTTTCGATCGGACACATCCGCCCGTAGTGGGTCGGGTGCACGTCGCGGACCTCGATCGGGGCCCGCTCGCGAGTCAGCCCTCCGGCGCCCAGCGCCGAGAGGCGCCGGCGATGGGTGAGCCCATCCAGCGAGTTGGTCTGGCCCATGAATTGCGACAGCTGCGAGGAGCCGAAGAACTCCTTCAGCGCCGCGACCACGGGCCGGATGTTGATGATCGTCTGCGGGGTGATCGCGTCGGAGTCCTCGGTGGTAAGACGCTCGCGAACGACCCGCTCCATGCGGTAGAGCCCGATCCGGAACGCCTCCTGGATCAGCTCTCCAACGGTGCGCAGGCGACGGTTGCCGAAGTGCTCGTACTCGTCGAGGTGGTCGTAGACCGGCTCGCGCGGATAGGTGATCGCCTCCGCCGCGTAGTCCTTGATCGGGTGCTCCTCGTCGATCTCCTCCGAGACGCCGAGCAGCTTCGGCAGGCTGACCAGCTCCTTGACCAGGGCGATGATGTCGTCGTGGGTGAGGACCCGGGTGTCGAGGTCGATATCGAGGTCGAGGCGGGCGTTGAGCTTGTAGCGGCCGACCCGGGTGAGGTCGTAGCGCTTGGCGTCGAAGAACAGCTGCTCGAGCAGGTTGCGGGCGGCGTCGACTGAGGGCGGCTCACCCGGGCGCTGCTTCTTGAACAGCTCGATCAGCGCCCCCTCCTCGGTCTTCGTCTGCTCGGTGTCGGCCTCGATCGTGTGCCGCATGTAGACCGAGTTGTCGAACATCTTCAGGAGCTTTTCGTCCTCGACGTAGCCCATCGCCCGCAGCAGCACCGTCACCGGCAGCTTGCGCTTGCGGTCGATGCGCACGTAGACGCGGCCCTTCTTGTCGATCTCGAGCTCCAGCCAGCTACCGCGGGCGGGCATCAGGTTGGCGATGAAGACCTGCTTCTCAGCGTCCTTGGGCGCCATCACGTAGGCGCCGGGGGAGCGGACCAGCTGCGTGACGACGACCCGCTCGGTGCCGTTGATGATGAAGGTGCCGCGGTCGGTCATCCACGGGAAGTCGCCCATGAACACCGACTGCTCGCGGATCTCCCCCGTCTCCTTGTTCTGGAAGGCGACCGTGGCGGTCAGCGGCCGCGAATAGGTCATGTCCTTCTCGCGGCACTCCTCGATCGAGTGCGGCGGCTCTTCGAACTTGAAGTCCCCGAAGACGATCGCGAGGTTGCCCGTGTAGTCCTCGATCGGGGAGATGTCGTTGATCGTCTCCCGAAGCAGGCCCTTCTTGGTGTCAGTCAGCTCCGCGAAGGACCGGCGCTGGATGTCGATCAGGTGTGGGACTTCTAGGGTGTTCTCGAGTCGGGAAAAGCTCCTGCGGGTTACGGGGGCAGCGTTGGAACGTGCCAAGTCGGCGACTCCTCAGGCGGTCAGAGGGACGTTGATAAGGCGCGGATGGGGGCAGCGAGGCACAACGGCGCGCGACCGTAGAAAATACCACACGATCGGCACCGGCTTCAAGGCCGGCAGGTGCCTGCCCCGTGCCTGACCCGAGCCGGTTACTTCAATTCGACGGTGGCGCCGGCCTCCTCGAGGTCGGCCTTCAGCTTATCGGCCTCCTCGCGCTCGACGCCTTCGCGGATTGCCTTCGGCGCCTCGTCGACCAGCGCCTTGGCCTCCTTCAGCCCGAGGCCGGTCGCGGAACGGACGACCTTGATCACCGGCACCTTCTGGCCGCCAACCTCGGTCAGGACCACGTCCACGGTGGCGGATTCCTCTTCGCCGTCGGCGCCATCGGCGCCCGGGGCTCCGGCTGCGGCCGGAGCCGCCGCCGCCACCGCGGTGGCCGAGACGCCGAACTCCTCCTCCAGCGCCTTGATCCGCTCGGAGAGCTCGAGCACCGAGATGCCCTTCAGCTCCTCGATCCAGTCTTCGGTTGATGTCTTCGCAGCTGCCATGTCCACTACTCCTGTTCGTCGCTCGAATCGTCTGAAGCTTCTTGTTCACCCTGCTCATCTGAAGTCTCGGGCTCAGACCCCTCAGCCGCGGGTCCTGTCGGCGCAGGGGACCCACCACCCCCTGCGGTAGCTGAAGCTTCCTCGGGGGTGGTCCCCCCTGCCCCGCCACCCGCGGCCGGGGCGTCTGCGTCCTCCGAGGAGCCCGGCGCATCGGTTTCTTCGGCGGGCGATGGGAGCTGGGTTCCTCGGCGGTGGGGTTTCGCCGCTGACCAGTCCCTGGTCCGCGATCGCCTGAAGCTGCAGCGCCAGGCCGGAGATCATCGCCCCGAGGCCGCGGACCAGACCGGTCAGGGGGCTGGCAACGACGCCCGCGAACTGGCCGTTCAGCACATCCCGCGAGGGCAACCGGGCGATCGAGGTGAACCTCTCCTCGTCAAGCGCGAGCTCCTCCATGAAGCCGCCCTTGAAGGCGAGCACGTCGTGCTCGCGCCTGAAGTTGGTGATCGTCTTTGCGGCTGTCGCGGTGTCGCCGTGCACGAAGGTCAGTGCCGTCGGCCCCTCCAGCAGCGGCTTCAGCTCGTCGCGACCGGCCTTGTCCGCGGCCAGCTTGGTGAGCCGGTTCTTGACGACCCGGAAGCTGGCGTCGGCGTCGCGCAGGCTGGAGCGCAGCTCGGCGGCCTGGGGCACGCTGATGCCGCGATAGTCGATCGCGAAGATCGCCTCCGCGGCACCGATCTGGGCGGCGATCTCCTCTACGACTGCTGTCTTCTCGTCTCGATTCATGTTTCACTTGCGGACGCCTGCGGCGTCCTCACCTGACGCTTTCGGGGCTAAAGCCCCTCACCTCATAAATCAACCCGCTCGCAGGCGGGCAGGGGACGGCGTCCTCGGCTCCACCTGCACCGGGCTTACGGGCTATCGCCCGGCCGGTGATCTGCGGCAGGTCGCGGATCTTAGCGACCGACGATCAGCTTGCGGGAGCCCAGCGGCTGCAGCGGACGGTTGGTACCGGAGTAGATCGAGGTGAGCTCGGCAAGTTGCGGCTCCGAAAGCTCGATCGGAAGATCGAACACGGTCCAGCGGATCCCCTCGGTGCACGGGGGCGTCGTCAGTGAGCCTTCGTAGGACCACCGGCGCGAGGATTCCGGAGTCGGCGGCAGGAGATCGAGGGCGTTCACTTTCTCGCCGGGGCGCAACTTCTGCCCCTCCTTCTTGGGGAGGGACTCGCGCAGCGATGTGAGGAGGGGATTCGGCTTGCCCACCGCGCCGAGAACTCCGAGGACGGCGATCCCTTCGTCATCCGTCCTGTGGACCAGATGGAACTCGATCGGGTATCTCTTGCCGCTTAGCACGTGCTCGCTGGGGGCATGAAAGTGAAACTGCACCAGCTCGTACTCGGTGTCTCCCAGCTCGATCGAGCTACCGGGCGGATATGCGACCTCGATGGAACGCCCGTTGTTCTCGACGCTCACCGCCGACGGCTCATAGGAGACCCCGAGGCGCGGCGGCGTAGATGCTTCTCCGCGATCCAGGTTGATCGGCGATTGCGCCTTCCCTGCGCATCCGGCATAGGCGGGATCGAGGCCGGCCCACTCAGACGGGCCTGTACTGCCTTCGTATCCCCAGGCCGCTTCCGGCTCAGCCGCGGTCTCCGCCAAGGTGGAGTCCCCATCGTCGCCGCAACCGCCCGCGATCCCGACTACCGCGGCCAAAGCGATCGCCGGCCACTTCATCAGCCTAGGCGGGGACGGCTTCCGTTCCGGTGTCAGCGCCTTCGGAGGCCAGGCCTGAGCCGGCAAGAATGTCGCCCTCGGTCGTCTTCGTCGTGTCGACGCGGATGCCGGGGCCCATCGTCGTCGTCAGCGTGATCGAGATCAGGTAGCGGCCCTTCGAGGAGGCGGGCTTGGCGCGCACGATCTCGTCGATCACGGCGGCGTAGTTCTCGAGCAGGAGGCGATCCTCGAAGCTCGCCTTGCCGATCGTCAGATGCACGACCGCCTGACGGTCGGTCCTGTACTCCACCTTGCCGGCCTTGGACTCCGAGACCGCCTTCTCGATGTCAGTCGTCACGGTCCCGACCTTGGGGTTGGGCATCTTGCCCTGCGGGCCGAGCACCCGGCCCAGCTTGCCGACCGTGGGCATCATGTCGGGCGTCGCGATCGCGACGTCGAAGTCCGTCCAGCCCTCCTCGA
This sequence comes from uncultured Actinomycetes bacterium, assembly GCA_963793785.1. Classification (GTDB taxonomy): domain Bacteria; phylum Actinomycetota; class Thermoleophilia; order Solirubrobacterales; family 70-9; genus CAWCBH01. Next base: position 196,459 of record CAWCBH010000003.1, on the reverse strand, counting down.
CACGCTTCGCGAGGTCGTCGGCACCGACGAAATCGGCGCCCGCGGCTTCGGCGTCCCGTGCCTTGTCCCCCTGCGCGAAGACGGCGATCGTCACCTCCTTGCCCAGTCCGTGCGGCAGGGCCAGGGTGCCGCGCAGCTGCTCCTCTGCGTGGCGCACGTTGACACCGAGGCGCACGTGCAACTCGACCGTCTCGTCGAACTTCGCGCTCGCCGTCTCTCGCAGCAGCGCGATCGCCTCGGCCGGCGGGTAGGCGCGGTCGCGCTCGACCTTCTCGTAAGACTGGCGATAGCGCTTTCCGTGCGACACCCGGCTACCTCACGTCGACGCCCATCGAGCGGGCGGTGCCGGCGATGATCTTCGAGGCAGCGTCGAGGTCGTTCGCGTTCAGGTCGGGCATCTTGCGCTCGGCGATCTGTCGCACCTGATCCATGCTGATCGTGCCGACCTTGTTGACGTGCGGCTCCCCGGAGCCCTTCTCGAGCCCGATCGCCTCCTTGATCAAGACCGCGGCCGGCGGGGTCTTGGTGATGAAGGTGAACGACCGATCCTCGAAGACGGTGATCTCGACCGGGATGATCGTGCCGCCCTCTTGCTGGGTCTCGGCGTTGAAGGCCTTGCAGAACTCCATGATGTTGACGCCGTGCTGTCCCAGCGCCGGGCCGACCGGGGGCGCGGGGTTCGCGGCGCCGGCCGGGATCTGCAGCTTGATCAGGGTGAGGACCTTCTTCGCCATCGGTCGGGGAGCCTAGCGCTCGGACCTAGATCTTCTTTACTTGGTCATAGCCCACTTCGACCGGCGTCTCGCGGCCGAAGATCGAGACCAGCACCTTCAGCTTCGCGGCGTCCTCGTTGATCTCCGCGATCTCGCCGGAGAAGTCCGAGAGCGGGCCCGAGATCACCTTCACCGACTCGCCGATCGAGAACTGGGCCCGGGTGCGCGGCCGCTCGGCGGTCTCGCGGTGCAGCATACGATCGACCTCCGGCTTGGAGAGCGGGACCGGCTTGTTGCGCGAGCCGACGAAGCCGGTCACCCCGGGGGTGTTCTTGACCAGCCCCCAGGCATCGTCGGTCATCTCCATGTTGACGAGCACGTAGCCCGGCATGGTCCGCTTCTCGACCTGGATCTTCTGGCCGTCCTTCATCTCCGAGACCTGCTCGGTGGGGACGACGACCTGGCGCACCTGGCGCTCCTGTCCCATCGTCTGCACCCGGTGCTCGAGGTTGTGCTTGACCTTGTTCTCGTGCCCGGAATAGGTGTTGATTACGAACCAGCGGTACATGTGACGCCCTTATCTAGAGGATCTGCTTGATCAGCTGGTTGAAGACCGCGTCCAGGGCGCCCAGGTAGGCGGCGGCGATGAAGACGAAGATGATCGTCACCGCACTGGCCTGTACCAGCGTTTCGCGGTCGGGCCACTGGACCTTCTTCAGCTCCGCCCAGCAGGAGGCGAGGAACCCCATGACGCCGCCCCGCTGGCGCTCGGTCTGTGCCTGCTTTTGGCGCTTGGCCAGCTGCTCGCGCTCGCGACGGCGCTCGTCCTCGCGCTGTCGTTTCTCGACTTCCCGGCGGCTCTTCTCCTCGGCGCGCCGCTCGCCCCGGGAGGGCTTCGGCGCATCGGCGGTCTCCAGGTCGGCCTCGGGAGCGCCGGCGCCGATCCCGGCCTCCACGGCTTCGGCCTCGGCGACCTCGCCCGACTTCGGCACCTGGGTGTCGTGCTGGGCCCTCGACTCGGAGGGTCGGTCCGGCGGACGCTGCTGCGCCTCGCGAGCCCGGCGCTCGGCCTTTCGTTGTGCGCGAGTCTTGGCCACAGCCGGCTAGCGGGTCTCCTTGTGCGGCGTATGCCGTCCGCACCAGCGACAGAACTTGCGCAACTCGACGCGATCCGGCGAGTTGCGGCGCGACTTGTTGGTCTGGTAGTTGCGGCGCTTGCACTCTTCGCAGGCAAGCGTCACCGCGATGCGGACGTCTCCGCGAGCCATTTCTCCTCGTTAGGGCAGCCGTTTACAAAAGTAAAACCCCGGGCGCGAGGCGCGAGGCGCGGCCAAGGATAGCGCTCCCGGATCGCCTGGACAGTAGGGTCGCGCGGGAGTGATGTCAGCGAGCAAGGTCGTCCTTGTCACCGGAGGTGGAGGCTTCATCGGCTCCCATCTTGTCGACCGGCTCTGCCGCGACGGATGTCGCGTCCGGGTGCTCGACAACTTCGCCACCGGCCGGCGCGAGAACCTCCTGCACCTCGCCGATGACGTCGAGCTGATCGAGGGCGACATCCAAAGCTACGAGCGGGTCCACAACGCCGTCCGCGGCGCCGAGCTGGTCTTCCATGCCGCGGCGCTGCCCTCGGTTCCCCGCTCGATCCAGGATCCCCTGACCAGCAACGCCTCCAACATCACCGGCACCCTGAACGTGCTGCTGGCGGCCCGGGACGAAGGTGTGCGCCGGGTCGTGTTTGCCTCCTCCTCGTCGATCTACGGCGCCAATGCCGAACTGCCCAAGCGGGAGGAGATGCCGGCCCGCCCGATCGCGCCATACGCCGTCGCCAAGCTCGCCGCCGAGGGCTATTGCCGCGCCTTCTTCGAGGTCTACGGGCTGGAGACCGTCTCGTTGCGCTACTTCAACGTCTTCGGCCCGCGGCAGGACCCACTGTCTCAGTACGCGGCGGTGATCCCCCGCTTCATCACCGCCTTCCTGCGGCGACGCCGGCCGCTCATCTATGGCGACGGCGAGCAATCGCGGGACTTCACCTACGTCGACAACGCGGTCGAGGCGACCTGCTCGCTGGCCGCGGACGCCAGGGGCGTCGCGGGCGAGACTTCAACGTCGCCTGCGGCGAGCGCACCACCCTAAACGACCTCCTCGAAGTTGCACTCGCCGCAGCTCAGCGGCGAGCCGGTCGAGGCCGACCACATCGCGCCCCGAGCGGGCGACGTGCGGCACTCGCTGGCCGACATCAGCCGCGCCCGCGCGAGCCCTCGGCTACGAGCCCGGATCGATGTCCGGCGCGGGCTCGGCGCTGACCTACGAACACCTCGCCAGGGAGCCGGCGGGCGCACAGCCGGTGGTCGCTTAAGCAGGACGGGCCGAATCCAAACCGGTGCGCCCCGGGACCGGGACTTGGCTGCCCGCGATGAAGGGGCTCGAGGAACTCCCGGATCCGCACCGCGTTGTACTCGTTGGTGAAGCGCTCCCGGCAGGCCAGGCAGCGCTCCGATCGCGGCGGCGATTGCGGCGCGATCCGACGCGATCCGGCTCGAGGTCCTCCCAACGCTCGATCACGAACCCGATCCGCAGCGCATCGATCCACTCGACGACACCGCGGTAGTGAGGGAAGCAGACCACCGGTATCCCAGCGTGCAGCCAACCGCAGACCGCCTTCGTCGGCAGGCAGACCGCCAGGGTGGCGGACTCGTTGTGATGCGCGGCGCCGAGATCGTGGAAGACGCCCATCAGGTCGTAGCGGGAAACCAGCTCCGACAGTGCGGTGCCCTGGCGATGGTGAACGGCCTGATGAAGGTGGTAGTCCTCGAGCTCCCTGTCGAGCGCGTGGTAGGCGTCGAGGTGAGATGCCGCCCATGTCGAACAGGGGTGGCTCGAAGAAGTGGGAATGGACGACCAGCCCGAGCGACGACCAGATCGACGGATGATCTCCACGTACCAGCGGCCGTGGCCGGGGGCCTCGTCAGCGGTCCCCACGAGGGCGATGTGGACTCGCCCGTCGCCTGCCGAGAGCTTCCGAGAAGGTGTGGCGATCGTGTGCCGAGCGAAGCCGCTGGGGAACGATCAGCGAGCTTGTCGGCGAGGTCGAGACCGTGGCTGCGCTCGAAGTAGTCCGCGCAGCGCCCGGGATGACCAGTATCTGGGCGTCGCTGGCTTCGATCGCGGCGCGCTCCCGGGCCCAGACCTCTGAGCCCGGCTTCGCGCCCGTCAGGGTCGTCTCTGGATCGCGGCACTCGTAGACGATCGGTGCCGCGTCCCCGAGCAGGTCGCGCGTCATCAGCGTCAGCTGCGTCGTGGTTGTAGTACATGAGGTGGACCACGTCGGGCGCCCACTCGGTGAGCATTCGCTTCAGCCGTGAGCGGACCGCGGCGGCGCCGGCGTCCAGCGATCGATCCGATCGGGACGCCTCGCAGGCCCTCGCGCGCCCCGTCCACCGCCGCGCCCTTGCCCACCCTCCCGGACCATGCAACCCGCACGCTCGAAGTGCTCCTCGAGCGCCTTCAGGTAATTGATGTGGACCCACTTGAACCGGACGACGACGGCGAGCATTCTCGGGCGCGGGCGCTCCACCGGTCGCAAGTACATCACGATGCCCGCGCGTGCCGGCCAATCTGGCGGCGCTATCGTCTCGCCGTGCCCGTGGGAGAGTCCGCCGGGGTCATGGGGGGCCGACCGGGAGCAGGTCACCGAGCCATCCGGTTCGCGTCCGGGACGTCTCCAAGGCCGTTCGTCGGTGCCCCGCCACAGAGTCCGAACGCTGAAGGAGCGCCTCCGGCACCCGATCGCCAGCCTCGGCCACGATCGCTTCGAGGCCTTGCGACGATGTCTCCTTCGACGTTGAGCCCGGAGAGTTCTTCGCGGTGATCGGCCGCAACGGCAGCGGCAAGAGCACGCTGCTGCGCTGCATTGCGGGGATCTACGAGCTCGACCGCGGCGAGGTCGAGGTCGATGCGCGCATCGCGCCCTTCATCGAGCTGGGGGTGGGGTTCCAACCCCGGCTCGCCGCCGCCGACAACGTGATCCTCGCCGGAACCTTGATGGGCCTGCGCCCCGCCGAGGCGCGGGAGCGATTCCCCGAGGTGATCAGCTTCGCCGAGCTGGAGGAGTTCGCCGACATGCCGCTCAGCCACTACTCCTCCGGAATGCAGGTGCGGCTGGCGTTCTCGACCTCGTTCGCTGTCGATGGCGAGGTGCTTCTGTTCGACGAGGTACTCGCGGTGGGCGACGCGCTGTTTCAGGAGCAAGTGCCACCAGACCTTCGAGCATCTGATCTCCAGGGGACACACGATCATCTACGTCACCCACAGCCTCGAGACGCGTCACGCGAGTTCGCCGACCGAGCGCTGCTGATGGAGCGGGGACGAGTCGTGGAGCTCGGCGAGCCCGAGGTCGTGATCGAGGAGTACGAGCGGCTGAACCGCGAGCGCGAGCAGAGCTCGCCGCATACGCCCCGCCGAGCCGGATGGCTACGCCGAGGTCGTCGACGCCTGGCTCGAGTCCAGGAACGGGGATCGGATCTCGGCGCTGCGCCAGGGCGATGAGGCCCATTTCCGCTTCGTCGTGCGCCTCCGGCACGACGGGGGACCGCCCGGCGATGGGATTCGCCCTTCGTGACGTCGAGGGAACGGTTGTGCTGAGCGAGACCGACCTCTGGCTGGCCGCGCGGCGGCCCCCCGGGCGGGCCGGGGAGATTCAGACTTTCTCTGCGCCCTTCCCGAGCCGCATCGAGGCGGGCGCCTACGAGCTGGCGCCGCTGCTTGTGCCACCCGACGAAGAGGGATCGGTCGAGGTGCCCGGCGCCCAGCTTCGGGTGGAGGTGGAGCTTCCGGCGGTCGACCCCGACAGCGAGGACCTCCGGCGGCCTGACCGGGCCCGGGTCAGAGCGGGCGAGATCGCAAGGTGCCGGCCGCTTCGCGGACCTCTGCCTGGTGCTGGCCCGGACGGAGTTCAAGCTGCGCTACCTCGACTCCGCGGTCGGGTACCTCTGGGCGCTCGGCCAGCCCCTGCTGATGTTCGGCGTCCTCTACGTGATCTGGACCGAGGTGTCTCAACATCGGGGCCGACACACCTCACTACGGCACTGATCCTCCTGCTCGGCATCGCGTTGTTCCAGTTCTTCTCCGACGCCACCGGGCAGGCCCTTCCGTCCCTGGAGAGCAAGGGCAGCATGCTGCGCAGGATTCCCTTTCCCCCCGTCGCGGTGCCGCTGTCGAGCGTCCTCACAAGCTCATTCGTCTACGGCCTCAGCCTGGTGATCGTCTTCGGTTTCATCCTCGCGAGCGGCATCTCCCCCACCCCCGCCTGGCTTGAACTGATTCCGCTCGTGCTGCTGCTGCTCACCTTCACCGCGGGAGCCGGCATGGTGCTCTCGCTGATCTACGTGCCGATTCGCGACGTGCAGCAGATCTGGCTGGTCGCGATCCGGCTGCTCTTCTTCTTGACGCCGGTCGCCTATCCGATCGAGCTCGCCCCCGAGGGGCTGCAGCGGGTCCTGATGCTGAACCCGCTCGCAGTCGTGATCGTGGAGGCCCGGCACGCCCTGATCGATTCCTCGGCGCCAACCGCGGCCGAGGCAGCCGGCGGCGGCTGGCTGGCTGGTCGATCCCTCTTGCGTTCAGCGCCGCCCTCGTCGCGGGCGGCCTCTGGGTCTACCAGACCCGCGGCCGACGGCTCGCCGAGCGGGTCTAGGCCGATGTGCGGAATCGCCGGGATCCTCTCGAACGGCGAGCCGGGTCGACCCCGCGATGGTCGAGCGGATGTGCCAGACGATGGAGCACCGCGGCCCCGACTCGCGGGGGCTCTTCGCCGACTGACGGGGTCGGCACTCGGCGTCCAGCGCCTCGCGATCATCGACCTCGAGCGGCGGAGACCAGCCGATCTATAACGAGGACGGCTCGGTGGTCGTCGTCCTTCAACGGGGAGATCTACAACTTCCAGGAGCTGCGCGAGGAGCTGGTGCGAGCGGGTCACAGCTTCGCCACCGACTCCGACACCGAGGTCATCGTTCATCTCTACGAGGAGCTCGGTGATGCCTGCGTCGACCGGCTTGCGTGGCATGTTCGCCTTTGCGCTCTGGGACCGGTCGGCCCGCCGGCTGCTGCTCGCCCGCGACCGAGTCGGCAAGAAGCCGCTCTTCTATTCGCACCGCGGCGGCCGGCTCTGGTTCGCCTCCGAGCCCCGGGCGCTGCTGCGCGTCGGGAGAAGTCCCGCGCGACGTCGACTACCAGGCGATCGACGCTTTCCTGCACTACATGGTACGTCCCGGCCCGCTGCAGCGGCTTCGCGGCGATCCGCAAGCTGCCGCCCGCCCACACGCTGACCTGGCAGGACGGCGCCGCTGTCCACTCGCCGTTACTGGAGGCTCTCCTACCGCGACCGCTACGCATGACGTCGCCGAGGAGGAGGCATGCGAGCTGATCAGGGAGGCGCTGCTGGAGGCGACCCGCCTGCGCCTGCGCAGCGACGTCCCGGTCGGCGCGATGCTCTCGGGCGGCATCGACTCGAGCGCCGTGGTCGCGGCTATGGCGCAGCAGAGCGCCGCCCCGGTGAAGACGTTCTCGATCGGCTTCGACGTTGGCGACTTCGACGAGACCGCAAGTGCGCGCGAGGTCGCGCGCATGTACGGCACCGAGCACCACGAGGCCGTATTGGGCTCGGAGGCCGCCGCGAGTGCTGCCGCGGCTCGTCTGGCACTACGGCGAGCCCTTTGCGGACTCGTCGGCCCTCGCCACCTTTGCCCTCGCCGAGCTGGCCGGTCGCCACGTCACCGTGGCGCTCAACGGCGACGGTGGAGACGAGAACTTCGCCGGCTACCCACGCTATCTGCCGCTTCGCCCGTCCCGAACGGCGACGGCCGTCGAGGGTGCCGCCCGTACGCGGAGTACGCGAGGCGGCGCGCCAGCGCCTACTTCGACGAGGCCGCCCGCGCGGAGCTCTATCGAGCCCGACGTTCCTGCGTAGCCTGGGCGACGGCATCTGGCTCTCCGTGATGCGAGGAGCCATACCTGGCCTCGGATGCGGGCCCGGTGCGTGGAGCGGCTGCTCGACGTCGACGTCCAGACCTATCTGCCCGACGACCTGCTGGTGAAGATGGACATCGCGACGATGGCGCATTCGCTCGAGGCGCGCTCGCCGCTGCTCGACCCGGCGATGATGGAGCTCGCCGCTTCGCTTCCGCTTCAGCATGAAGCTCGACGGGGAGGCGACGAAGCGGATCTTCAAGCAGGCGCGTACGGGAGTGGCTGCCCGAATGCATCCTGGAGCGGAAGAAGATGGGCTTCAGGATCCCGTTCGGGGAATGGCTGCGCGGCGACCTTCGGGCGCTGCCAGGCGAGGTGCTGCTGGACCCGCGGGCGCTCGACCGGGGCCTGTTCCGCGAGGAGCGCCTGCGCGAGATCGTCGCCGAGCACCTGGACGGCAGCCGCGATCACGCCCTACAGGATCTGGACGCTCCTACAGCTCGAGCTCTGGTTCCGCACCTACGTCGATAGGGACCCTGTGCACGGCCCACTGGCCGTTTCTCTGGCCTGAGGCGTTTCTCACCGGATATCGTGATCGCCGCGTGGCAGATCCCGCCCCTCGAGCTTCGCGGCCGGAGCTGATCACGGTGGTGATGCCGGTCCTCAATGGGGAGGATCACGTCGCCGATCAGCTCGCGGCACTCGCCGGGCAGACCTATGGCGGACCCTGGGAATTGGTCGTCGCCGACAACGGCTGCACCGACCGAACCCTGGAGATCGTGCGGGACATCGCCCACAGACTGCCGGCGCTGAGGATCGCCGACGCCACGACGACACGGGGCCTGAGCCATGCACGCAACGTCGGGGCGACGGCTGCCCGCGGCGACTTCCTCACCTACTGCGACGCCGACGACGTCGTCTCCGCGGGGTGGCTGGATGCGATGGCGATGGCGGCGCCTGGAAGCGACCTGGTCGGCGGCCGAAACGAATGGGAAGCCCTCAACGAGCCTACGATCATCGCCTGGCGGCCCTCGACCCCGATGAACGACCTGATGCGAGATCACGGCTTTCTTCCCTATGCAGCGGGCGGCAACCTCGGGGTCTGGACGTCGGTGGCACGCGAGATCGGCTGGGACGAGCGGTTCGTCTTCGGCAGCTCGGACCAGGTCTTTGCCTGGCGTGCACAGCTCGCCGGCTATCGGCTCTCCTTCGCTCCCGATGCGCTCGTGCAGCTGCGATTCCGCCGCAGCCTGGCGGCCCTGGTTCGCCAGTTCTACGCCTACGGCAGGTCCGGAGCCCAGCTTCACCGGGCCTTCCGGGGATCTGGGATCCCAAAGCCCGACAATCGCGACGCGCTCGCAAGCTGGTGCCGCCTGGCGATCCATCTTCCGGACCTCTTGACCACGCGCGCCCGTCGCGGCAACTGGATCCAGACCGCGGCCTTCCGCTGGGGCAGGCTGGTGGGAAGCCTTCGCAGCCGGGCGATAGTGCTCTGATCATGGGACGGCATCCGAAGCGGCGCCTCCATCTACTCGAGGTCGGCGTGCGCTGGCCGCCAGAGACCTTCGTCGGTTGGAAGCTGGAGGGCCTCGCCGCCCGCGGCATGCGAGTGACCCTGGCCTCAAACCAGATCTTCGACCCGGATGCGCGCCTGCGCGGGGTCGAGCTCGTGCCGATCCCGGTGTGCCGACAAGCGCGGCTGGGGCGGCGCGCGAGGTGGCATCGCGTGACCGGCCCTGCTCGTCCTGCTCGTCCGCTCTCCCCGTCGCCTGGTTCGGCTGTTACGGAGCGTGCAGATGGCAGATGTCCACCCCGCGCGCATCCGCTACGACGCGGAGCGATCGGCTCTCTATGCCCTCTGCCTGCCGCTGGCGCGGCTGCGGCCCGATGTGTCCATTTCGAGTGGAACGTCTCGGCCGTCTACTTCCTGCCTCTGTTCGACGTCTGGGATTGTCCGGTCACGACCAGCTGCCGGGGCAGCGACATCAGCGTCTATCCGCACATGCCCGACGAGGAGCCCTACGCCAGCGTCCTGCCGGAGGTGCTGAGGCGGGCCAGCGCCGTCCACTGTGTCTCGGAGTCACAGAAGACGGAGGCGATCGCCTTCGGGCTCGATCCCGCCAAGGCGAGGGTGGTCCGATCGGCCGTCGACCCAGGCGAGTTCAAGCCCGGCCGACCAGAACGGAGTGGCGCCCCGAGAGGCACAGATCGGGACGTTCTGCGGGTGATCACGCGTCGGAAAGCTGCGATGGGAGAAGGGCCACGAGTACGCGTTGGAGGCGATCCGGATCGCCTTGGATCGACGACCTCCCGTGCAGCTTGAGATCATCGGCGCCGTGCCCCCCGAGTGGCGCAACCGGATGGACGAGCGGTCGCGCATCCTTCACACGGTGGCCGACCTCGGGCTCGACCGTCATGTTCGCCTCCTCGGCGAGGCCTCGTCGGCGGAGGTCTGCCGGCGCCTGCAGGCAAGCGACGTGATGCTCCACGCAGGCGTCATCGAAGGGATTCCCAACGCAATCGTGGAAGCGATGGCGTGCGAGCTTCCCGTCGTCGCCGCCGGCTGCGGAGGGATCCCGGAGGCGGTGACCGACGGAGTCGAGGGCTTCTTGGTCGGACCCCGGGATCCTGAGGCGATGGCGCGAGGCCCTGCTGCGGCTGTGGGGAGGACGCAGCCCTGCGGAAGCGGATGGGGCAGGCCGGACGCAGAAGGGTCCTCTCGGCCTTCACGCAAGAGCACGAGCACGAGATGTTCTGGGCGATGTACCAGGAGGTTGCCGACGCATGAGGCCGAGGACCGGGGGACGCGGCGCAGAGCCCCGGCCTCTACGCCTGATCAGCTCGGGCCCGCTGATCTGGGAACAGGGGTTCGAGCACTCCGTCCACGCCGTGCGGTTGCTGCTCGACATGGGTGTTGAATGCACGTACCGGCTGCTGGGTGAGGGTTTGTATCTGGTCGCTGTGGCATTCGCCCGCCACCAGCTCGGCCTCGCGGAGCGGGTCGACATCGTCTCGCCCGCGGCGGCGACCCCTTGGTCGACGAACTGAGAAGGGCGGACGTATTCGTCGATCCTGCCGTGACCGACACGACCTCGCCGACCCCCCTTGCCACCGCCCACGCACTCGGGATCCCGTTCGTGGCGACCCGCCGGGAAGCCCTGCCTGAGTCTGGCGGGATCGTGGTGCCGCGCCGCAGCGCGCGGGCAATCGCAGAGGCGCTGCACACCCTCGCCCAATCACCTCGCTATGCCCAGAGCCCCTAGGACGCGCTGCGCAGGGTGAGCTCGGCCGCGACCTCGTCGAGCGTCCGTAGCTCGGCGATCTCCCTGCACCTGCTCGAGGAAACGGCGGTAACGCGGCAGCCAGTAAGGCGCGTAGCAGTCGTGAAGGCTGATCGCCGCGAAGTCGCTCTCTGCGATGCGCTGGAGCGCAAGCTGCTCCCAATCCTCGTACGGCAGCCGGGAGCTGTACATCGGGAAGTCGTCGAGGGCGATCGGCAGCCGGACTAGGCCGGCCCGCATCTGCGGAGAATCGGTGCCAAGGGAACGCGGCGCGCTCGCCAGCCATTCGAAATTGTGAAAGAGCAGGTTCCTGTCGGTGAGCTCCGCCGTGATCCGGGAGTGCGGCGGCCGGTAACCCTTGATCCGGTAGTCGACCTCCCGGCAGCGCTGCAGCTGGTCGCGACCCGACCGGTGGTCGAAGGAATGGAACCCCAATGCGTGCCCATCCCCCTCGATGGCATCCCTGACCTCCGAAAGCAGCGAGCCGACGACGAAGTAGGTCGCCCTCGCCCCGGCCTCCGCTTCGACCTGCCGCATCGCCGCCAGATCGCGCGGCGAGGTTCTCTCGGCCCGCCTCGCGAAAGCGGGATCCGCATCCACATGCCCCATGCCCCTTTCGATGTCGTGGCAGATGCAGACCGTCTTGATCGGCCGGTGGTCCTCGGTTCGGCGCTCGGGCACCAGGACTCGGCTACCGTGCATCGGCAACGTCGACCACCCACCACTCGCCGTCCCGGCGGGCGGGGAACAGATCCGTCACGGTGCGGTCGTAGATGCGATCGAAGAGGCCGGCGCCGGGGAGCCGGGAGCGGTCGGTGTGGTGCCGGGCCAAGGTCGCGGTCGGAGTGCGGACGCGCCGCGCTCCCCGCGCCTCCGCGAAGGCGAGCACCGCGTTCAGCAGCATGTGGCGCCAGCCACCGAACAGCTTCTCGATCCTGGTCTTGTGCTCGCGGCGATGTGAGATCCGCTGTACGAGGTCTGAGACGTGCGTGATCGAGTACACCGTCCGTCCGTCCAGGATCACACTCGCGGTCGCGACCTGGCCCGGCAAGCCGAACTGCTGCTGATGCCAGATCAGGTCGTCGTCGAAGAAGAGGTCCTGCGGGAACTCAGCCAGCATCGCCGGGTCGGCGTAAAGGACGATTTCCCACATTCGGGAAGGGTTCCGCTGCCGGCACATGTCCTGGGCGAGCCTGAACCCGTCGGGGCCGCACTTCGGCAGGTGATAGACCCGGTGAGGGAAGAAGCGCCGCCGCTCGTGGCCCTTGGCGACGTACTCCTCGGCCCGCTCCACGGTGACCTCCCAGACTGCTGACGAAGCGCTCATACGAAGCGGGTCGGCTAGCCTAGCGGCGCCGAAGACCCGAGCGCGTGACAACCGTCGATCTGCCAACCAGGGATTGCCGGCCGGCCGTGACGGCGCTGATGCCGGTGAAGGCATATCGCGCCGATTACCTGCACGAGGCGGTCCGCTCGATGCTCGGCCAGACCTGCCCGGACTGGCGTCTGCTGGTGATCGTCGAGGAGCCGGACCACGAACGGCTCGAGCAGGCCCTCGCCGAGCACCTCACCGATCCCCGCGTCGGCCTGATCGTCAACCAAGGCCGGCAGCTCGCCGGTGCTTTCAACAGCGGCATGAGGGCCGCCGAGACCGAATGGGTGGGGATCCTCTTCGGCGACGACCTCTGGGCGCCGGAAGCCGTCGAGGTCCTGACAGCGGCCATCGCCTCCTTCCCCGATACGGACTTCTTCCATAGCTCACGCCGGATCATCGACGAGGAGGGCAAGCCGATCAGCTCGATCCATCGAAGTCGTCCGACCGTATCGGTCGACGACTTCGGGGCCTCCTCGCCCGTCAAGCACCTGCTCTGCTGGCAGCGGGCGAAGGGGCTCGCGGCCGGGGGCATGGATGAGTCCCTCGAATCGGTCGGGGTGGATGACTTCGACTTCCCCTGGTCGATGGCCGAGCACGGCGCGACCTTCACCGCGATCCCCGATTGCCTCTACGTCTACCGAGACCACCGCGAGTTCTTTCGGCTCACCACCCACCTGCCGCTGAGCCATCACAAGCGCGAGATCGCGCGGATCATGCGCAAGCACGGGCGCGACCGGGCGACAATCGCGGCCGCCGTGGCCACAGCGGAGCGGGGGTATCTGCGCCAATGCCTCTACCGCTCACGCCTCGACCGATGGACGAAGCGCCTGCGCGGGCACGACAGCCCGCAGCGGCTGGCGCGAGAGCTACCGATGACCCGGCGCGAGCCTCGATGAGCATCGTCTACGAGCCAAGCGTCTCGGTGGTCGTCGCCGCCTACAACGCGGAGGCGACGATCGACGAGTGCGTGCGCTCCCTGCTGGAGCTGCGATATCCGCGACCGAAGCTCGAGCTGCTGGTGGTCGACAACGCCTCGAGGGACGGAACCGTCCGGGCGCTCAAGGAGCAGCGAGGGGCGCATCGTCCTCATGCACGAGCGCAAGCGGGGGGCGGCGGCCGCTCGCAACGCGGGCCTTGCCGCTGCGAGCGGCGAGGTCATCGCGTTCACCGACGCCGACTGCGCCGTCGACCCGGGCTGGCTGCGGCACCTCGTCCGTTCCCCTTCAGCGATCCGAAGCGTGGGCATCGCCGGAGGGACGATCCGCGCCCGTCTGTCGGCCGGCGACATAGAGCGATTCGGCGAGCAGATCCACGATCATCGCCGGGCCATCGAGGATCTTCGCCCTCCCTATGCGATCACGATGAGCTGGGCATCGCGGCGCGACGTCCTGCGCGAGCTGGGGGGCTTCGACGAACGGTTCCTGCGCGGCCAGGACGTCGACCTCTCCTATCGCGCCGTCCATGGCCGGCTATCGGTTGGCATTCGTGGCGGAAGCGGTTGTCTACCACCACAACGAGGCCACCCTGCCGGGGCTATTCCGCCAGGGATTCGCCCATGGCTTCCACGGCGTCCGGGCGCGGAAGCGCCACGAGCACTTTCTGCGCCGGTACGGTCACGGCCCCGTCGAACGCACAAGCCTACGCGCTGATCGGATCCCGTCTTCGGGACTGGGCCCGCGGTCGGGACAACCCCATTCCGGCTACAACGCCGTATTCAACTCCGGCAAGAAGGCCGGCAAGCTGCTCGGCTCGCTGCGGTACGGCCACCTCGACCTGTGAGCGCCCACGGGCTCGAATCGAGCCGATGAGCTTCGTCGCGGTCTGCCTGCACTGCCTCGACATGCGCGACTTCCACAGTCGCCTCCGGGCGACCCCTTTCCTTGACCGGTTGCGCGCCAGGTCGATCTTCATCCCAAGCGGCCGCGCCCAGGGCCACCATCAGGCCGATTCGCTGAGTGCCGAGCTGACCGGGGTCTGGACGGCCCGCCACTGCGGCTCCCGGCTGACCAAGAAGGGCTTCCGCGGGACGACCGAGTGCTGGCTTCCCACGACCGTGATCGAGAGGCTGCGCGAGGCGGGCTTCCACATCGTCTCCCGGATCGCCGAGGACGAGAGCGGCCTGCTCGGCACCCACGCGGTTGGCGGCGGCATGCGCGAGTCGTGGCTGCGCGACCAGCCACACAGGCTGGCGCAGTTCGCCTCGCCCCGCGCCGATGCACCTCGACGAATGGCTGCAGGAGGTGGGTCGCTCGCAGGCGGTCTACGCGCACCTCTTCCTACGGCAAACGCATCGGCCGTGGGGGGACCCCGCCGGGCTCTTCGCGCTGGTCGGCGAGGCCGCCCCAGAGCGAGATTGGGGTTGGCCCCGTGACGCTTCCTGTGCGCGGCGGGCCGCGCTCGAGCAGCCCGACGCCTTCGCGGCGCTGCGGCGCCGGGGCCTCGCCGAGGCCGACCGGACGCTGGAGCGGATCTTCGATGCCACCAGCCACCTCGACGACGTCGTCTATCTCGTCTACAGCAACCACGGTGAGGTCTTCGACCACTTCCGCTATCAGCTTCCTTACCCCGACGACGGTGACGGGATGATCGCCGGCACCTCGCACGGCCCCTACCCCTACGAGGTGCTCTACGCGAACATGCAGATCTGGGTGATCCCCGGGCAGCGGCCTCGGGTGATGCATGGGATCGGGCGCTCGATCGACATCGCGCCGACGATCCTCGATCTCGCCGGCCTCGACAGCTCCGGGTTGGACGGGGAGACCATGCTCGGGCATTTCGCTCCGGCGCCTTTCCCGATCGCGACCGATACGCAGAGAACCCGGTCGGCGGCTGCATCAGCATGGTCCGCTCAGACGGCTGGAAACTGATCTCCACCGGCCCCGTCGACGACCCGAACCCCCCGAGGCGAGCTCCCGACTACCACCGGCTTGCAGTGTTCGATCTTCGCTCCGACCCACACGAGTACGTCAATCTCGTCGATACCCCGCAGGGCACAGGAAATGCTTCGCTGGGCTCTGAAGCGGCACCGGGAGCTGCGGCGGAACCGGGTGCCGGCCCCGAGCTCGATCTAACGCGCCGGGCCGCGGCTAGAGGAATCGGTCGACGCCCTCGCGTCCTGCGGGATCGCGATCCGTCGGTCGCATTCGTCTACTCCGATTGCGAGCTGATCGACAGCGAGGACCGGGTGCTGGGCATCGGCAGGTCGGTGCCGTGGAACCGCGACCTACTCGAGCGGTCGAGCTATGTCCCCGGTTGCGCCCGTCACCCTCACCGCCGCGGTTCGCGCCGGGGCGCCGTTCGACGAGTCGGTCCGGGTCGGTACCAAGCACCACAAGTGGCGCCGGCTCAGCGCCGCCGGATGGAGGGGCCATCACCTGCCCCTGCCGCTGTTCTCCTACCGCCTCCACGCGACCAACATCTCCGGGATCGGCCGGCGGCTGCTGCCGGAGCTGACACGGAGCCAGGAATCCGAGTGGCATCTGGCGCGGATCTGGCCGACCGCGAACGTGTGACTCTCCCGCCCGCTCGCCGACCGGGGCGCCGCCCGCGACTAGAGCCCCAGCGTCTTGGCGATGATGTTGCGCTGGATCTCCGAGGTGCCGCCGTAGATCGTCGAGACCAGGGTCTGGCGGACCAGGCGCTCCATGTCGTACTCGGAGGAGTACCCGTACCCGCCCATCAGCTGCATCCCCTCCAGCGATACGCGCTTGGCGACCTCGGTCACGTAGAGCTTCACCATCGAGGCCTCCTTGGGAAGCATCCGCCCGGGGTCTGAGTCGGTCATCGAGGCGACCCAGTAGGTCATCAGCCGCGCCGCCTCCAGCTCGGTCGCCATGTCGGCGAGGCGGTGCTGAAGCGCCTGGAACGAGCCGATCGGGCGCCCGAACTGCTTGCGCTCCTTGACGTAGTCCAGCGCGTCGTCGAAAGCCCGCTCGGCGATGCCCAGCATCGTCGCGGCGAGGATCAGGCGCTCGACGTTGAGACCCGCCATCAGCTGCATCCAGGCCTGGTCGACCTCGCCGAGGACCGCCTCGGAGGGTGCCTCGCAATCGCTGAAGTAGAGGTGGTTGGTCTCGGTTCCGCCCATCGTCTGGATCGGCTTGATCTCCATCCCCTCGGCCTCTCGCGGCACCCAGATCATCGTCAGGCCGTCGTGCTTTGACTCCCCCTTGGTGGTCCGCGCCACCACCAGCACGTGGTCGGAGATGTGGGCGTTGGAGCAGAACACCTTCTGGCCGTTGATGACGTAGCCGCCGTTGACCCGCTCGGCCGCGGTCTGCAGCGAGCCGACGTCGGAGCCGGCCTCGGGCTCGGTCATCGCGATCGCCTCCACCGAGCCGGCGGCGATGCCGCCGAGGATCTTCGACTTCTGCTCCTCGCTGCCGAACCGCTGCGTCGCCCCGGCGACGATCAGCGTCGTCGCGTAGCCGCCGATCGGCGCCAGCCCCCGGGAGGTCTCCTCCATGAACAGGCAGGCGTCGAGCATCGTCCCGTCGGAGCCGCCGTAGGCCTCCGGGATCGTGACCCCGAGCCAGCCCAGCTCGGCCATCTTGCGGTAGAGGTCGTCGTTGTGGTGGTCGCTGTAACCGTCGGTCAGCCGCTCGCGCTTCTCCGGGGTCCCGCACTCGCGCTGGCAGAAGTCACGGATCGCGGCGACGAAGTCCTGCTGCTCGTCGGTGAGGTCGAAGTCCACGATTAGACCTGCTCGGCGCCGGGGGTCCCGGCGGCGACCCGGAATCGTGCCAGCTGTGAGACCGGGCTGCGCGGCTGCATCGTCGTCTCCGGGGCCTTGAACTCGACCGTCGCCTCGCCGGGCCGCAGGCTGATCACCCCGTAGCCGCGCTCGTCGACGTCGAGGTAGGAGAGGTGGGGATTGTTGGCCCGCAGCACCTGCGCCAGCTGCGACGCCGAGCCGGGCGTCCCCAGCGTCTCGGGGATCCCCGGCGAGGTGACCGAGCCGCCGACGAACTCGGTGCCGACCGGGTCGCCGGCGCTGTTGCCGGTCGTCGTCACCGTGCCGGCGAAGAAAGTGTGGATGTCGCCGGTCAGCGCAACCAGGTCCTCGATCCCGTTGTCGCGGACGAAGCCCATCAGCTCTGCCCGCTCGGCCGAGTAGCCGTCCCACTGGTCGCGGTTGATGTGGATGCCGGGCGCCGAGTCGAGGCTCATCAGCATCAGCTGGTTGGCGAGCAGCTTCCACTGCGCGTTGGACCCGCGCAGGGCGCTCTTCAGCCACTGCTTCTGGCGCCCGCCGAGCATCGTCCGCCCCGGCTGGTCGTCCTCGGGGCAGGGGACCGCCAGCTCGTCGCCACAGCTCTGCGGGTCGCGGTACTGGCGCTGGTCGAGCAGGAACAGCTCGCAGAGGCCACCCAGTCGGGTCGGCCCGTAGATGCGGTTTCCGTCGCCCCGAATCCGCCGCCGCGGCATCGCCTCGAAGAAGGCCCGGTAGCCGTTGCGCCGGCGCTGGCCGAAGGGAACGCTGCGGGGCGTGTCCTGGTTGGTGCGGCTGGGATCGTCCTGGGCGGAGTCGGCGCCGTCGCCGGCGTAGTTGTCCTCGACCTCGTGGTCGTCCCAGATCGCCAGGAACGGATGCCTGGCGTGCATCGCCTGCAGGTTCGGGTCGCGCTGGTAAAGGCGGTACTTCTGGCGGTACTCCGAGAGCCGCTGCACCTCGCCGTCGCGGTTGCGGCCGCTGCGGTCGCGCCGCTGCTCGGGGCCGTCCTCCTCGTAGAAGTTGAACTCGTAGATGTAGTCGCCGAGGCAGAGGACAAGGTCGAGATCGGGCTCCTTTGCCAGGCCCGCGAGGGCCGTGTAGAAGCCGGCCTCATAGCTCTGGCAGGAGTAGAAGCCGATCCTGACCGGCTGGCGGGAGTCGGCCGGGGGCGCGGTCCGGAAACGGCCGACGCGGGAGTGGGTGTCGCGGGTCTGGAAACGGTAGAAGTACTCGCGGTGGGGGGCGAGGCCGCGGACTGCGGCGTGGACGGTGAAGTCGCGGTTGCGCTGGGCGACCACCGGCTTGCGGCGGACGACGTTGGCGAAGCGGCGGTCGGTGGCCACCTCCAGCAGCAGTCGCGAGCTGCGCTCGAGGCCGCTGACCCGCGTCCATAGGGTGATCGACTTCGGCGCCGGCATGCCGGCGGCCACCCCGTGCGCGAAGGCGCCGCCGCGGGCGAACGGCAGCCGCCGCCCGCGGGCCAGGGCCGCGTAGTTGACCGGGCCCGAGACCGCGAGACCGGCCGCGGCGGAGGCGATCAGGAACTCACGGCGCCGTAGGCGCCCCCCGTCCGGATCAGTCCCCGCTGCCATGACCAGAGCCCGGAGCCGGACTCGAACCGGCGACCCCTTCCTTACCATGGAAGTGCTCTACCAACTGAGCTATCCGGGCGGAGTCAGCTCACTCTAGCGGCGGCGTCGCTTCGAGCGGGAACCGTCTCGGAGCTTGCCCTGCAGCGCTCGTTCGAGCGCTCCCTCGGTCGCCTCGCTCATCACGATCTGAAACAGGGAGAGCAGCGCGTCGGATGCGAGCGGGCGCAGCCGCTCGAGCGCCTCGCGCACCTTGGGCCAGTCCTCCTCGGGGCGGCCGGCGCGGTCGAAAGGCTCCCAGACGGTGTTCAGGAAGAGGTCGACGTAGGCGCGGGCCACGGCCTCGGAGCTGCGGCGCATCTTCGCGACGACGTCCAGCGCCACGTCGGCGCTGACCCCGAGCTCGGCCAGCTCGGCGCCGGCCGCGATCAAGCGCGGGCTGATCACCTCCACCGTGTCGTCGTCGAGGGGCCGCAGCAGGCCCAGCTTCTGGGCCCGCTCGAACAGTGCCGGGTCCGGCCGGTCTCCGTTGCCCCAGCGAGCCGCGATCTCACTCGCGGGGACGATCTCCGGTTGCTCGTCCTCGAACGGGGCCCGCACCGCGCGGGTGAAGTCCAGCACCTCGGCGCTGGACTCTCCGACCCCTTCCAGCAGCCGGCGGATCGCCTCCAGATTCAGGCCCTCGGCCTGCATCTCGCGGATCAGCTCCAGGCGCGCGATGTGCTGGTCGCCGTAGAAGCCGGTGCGCCCCCGCACCTGCGGCGGTGGCAGCAGCCCCCGCGACTGGTGGGCGCGGATGTTGCGCACGGTCATGCCGCTTTGCCGGGCCAGCTCGTCGATCGTCATCTGCTCTTGCGTGACTTCGGTCACGGTTTCAGGGTACACAGGTTTATGTGCCATGAATTCGTGTTACATTGATTCGTGCAATGACTCTTTCGACGCTTTCTCAGCTGCTTCCTCTGGCCGCCGCCGACCCCGCCGGGGGCGCCGAGCTGGGCCAGATCATCATCGCCAACGTCGCAGCCGGCGCCGCCACGGCGATCCTGGCCTGGCTCGTGCTCGGCCATCGCAGCGGCAAGGTGCCCTACCTGGGCCGCGCCGCGGCTTTCTCGGAGCGCGTCTCCGGCCTGCCCGGCTGGGCATCGCTCCCATCGGCGGTGGCAGCGGTCTCGCTCGTCGTCGCCCTGCTCGGCATGTACTGGGACATCTCCCTGCACATCGACGTGGGGCGCGACGCCGGCCCGCTCGCGAACCCGGCTCACTACCTGATCCTCGGCGGCCTGTTCGGGATCTTCGCCGCCGGCTTCATCGCCATCGGGCTGCCGACCGAGAGGCCAGGAGCGAGCGCGGTTCGAATCACCCGCGGCTGGTACGCGCCGGTGGGCGGCGTCCTGATCAGCGCCTCGGCCTTCTTCGCGCTGCTCGGCTTCCCGCTCGACGACCTCTGGCATCGCCTCTTCGGACAGGACGTCACCCTCTGGGGGCCGACCCACCTGATGCTGATCGGCGGCGCCTCGCTGACCCTGGTCGGCCAAGCCGTGTTGCTGGTCGAGGGGGTCCGGGCCCGGCCCGCGTCGATGCGCGATTCCGAGCCGGCATTCATCGTCCGGCTGCGGCGGATCGCTTTGATGGGCGGGTTCCTGATCGGGCTCTCGACCTTCCAGGCCGAGTTCGACTTCGGCGTGCCGCAGTTCCAGATGATCTTCCAGCCGGTCCTGATCGCTCTCGCCGCCTCCGTCGGCCTGGTCTGCGCCCGGCTCTGGGCCGGTCCCGGCGGCGCGCTGGGTGCGGCGGCCTTCTTCGTCGCCGTGCGCGGCATCGTCAGCATTCTCGTCGGGCCGGTGTTCGGGGAGACCACCCCCAGCCTGCCCCTCTATGCGGCCGAGGCCGCCTGTGTGGAGCTTGCGGCGCTGATGCTGGTGCGGCGCCCGTTTGCCTTCGCGACCCTCTCCGGAGTGCTGATCGGCAGCGTCGGCTTCGCAGCCGAGTACGGATGGACTCAAATCGCGATGCCGTTGCCGTGGACCGAGGCGCTCCTCCCCGAGGGGCCGATCCTGGCAATCGCGACCGCGATCGCGGGCGGATTGCTGGGAGCGATGATCGCGCTGGCCCTGCGGGGGGAGCTGCCGCCACGGCCGGTCGCCCGAGCCGTCCCCGCCGTGGCGCTGGTCGCCCTGATGGCGCTGGTCGCCAACGGCCTCGTCACCAGCGAGCCGAGCGGCAGCGCCGCCGTGTCGTTACGAAACGCCGGTGGCGACTCCGGCCGCGAGGTCGAGGCGACGGTGAGGCTGCGGCCGCGGACGCTGGCCGACGACGCCCATTGGCTCCAGGTCACCGCCTGGCAGGGCGACGGCCTTGTCGTCAATCGGCTCGAGGAGGTGCGACCAGGCACTTACCGCACCACCGAGCCGATCCCGGTCAACAGCGAGTGGAAGGCGATCCTGCGGCTGCACGAAGGACGCAGCATCGGCGGCGTGCCGATCTACCTCCCCGAGGACAGCGCCATCCCGGCGCCGAAGGTCCCGGCCCTGCCTCGGTTCACGCGCCCCTTCGTCAGCGACAAGCTGATCCTGCAGCGAGAGCAAAAGCAGGACGTTGCCGGCTGGATCAAGACGGCGGCGCCGCTGGTCGTGCTCGCGATCGCCCTCAGCCTGTTCGCGATGCTCGCCGCCGGGCTGGGCCGGCTCGGCCGCGACGGCCGGCCGCCGTCCCGGCCGCGCTGGGATGCGCCCGACCTGAGCGGCTCGACCGGGGTCGGCCAGGCCCGCACGTGAGCGGGCCCGGCGCCAACGGGGCCGGGGCCACCGGCGGCGCCGTCGAGCACCACCGGGTGGCGATCGTCGGCAGCGGCTTTGCCGGCCTCGGGATGGCGATCCGGTGCAAGCAGGAAGGAATCGAGGACTTCGTGATCCTCGAGCGCGGCGACGACGTCGGCGGCACCTGGCGCGTCAACACCTATCCCGGCTGCCAGTGCGACGTGCCCTCGCACCTCTACTCGTTCTCGTTCATGCCCAACCCGGACTGGAGCCGCACCTACTCCAACCAGCCCGAGATCTGGGACTACCTGCGTCGCTGCGCCGTCGACGGGAATATCCTCGGACACCTGCGGCTGAACTGCGAGTTGCGGGGTGCCACCTGGGTCGAGGAGCGGCGCCATTGGCGCCTCCAGACCTCGCAGGGCGAGCTGACCGCCGACGTGCTCGTCGCCGGGTCCGGGCCGCTGACCGAGCCGTCGGTGCCGGCGATCGCCGGCCTGGAATCGTTCCAGGGAGCTGTATTTCACTCCGCCGACTGGGACCACGACCAGGAGCTCGCCGGCAAGCGGGTCGCCGTGGTCGGGACCGGGGCTTCGTCGATCCAGTTCGTGCCGGAGATCCAGCCCCAGGTCGAATCGATGACGCTGTTCCAGCGCACGCCGCCGTGGGTGCTGCCGCACCGCGACCGCAAGATCTCGCGCCTGGAGCGGCTGCTTTACCGGGTCTTCCCGCCGGCCCAGAAGCTGGCCCGGGGATTCGTCTACATCAGCCGCGAGCCGCTGGTCCTCGGGCTCGTGCACCGGCCGGGCCTGCTCGTTGGGCTGGAGCGGCTGGCGCGCAAGCACCTCGCCGACCAGGTCGCCGACCCGGAGCTGCGGCGACGCCTGCGGCCCAGCTACCGGATCGGCTGCAAGCGGATCCTGCAATCCAACGACTGGTATCCGGCGCTGACCAAGCCCAACGTGGAGGTCGTCACCGCCGGCATCTCCGAGGTCCGCGAGAACGGCGTCGTCGACGCCGACGGGAGGCTGCACGAGGTCGACGCGATCATCCTCGGCACCGGATTCAACGTCTTCGACCCGCCGATCGCGCACCGGATTCGAGGCCGCGACCAAGTTCTCTCCGAGGCCTGGGAGCGCGGCATGGAGGCCTATTACGGGGCTGCCGTCGCCGGCTTTCCGAACTTCTTCTTGATCGTCGGGCCGAACACGGGCCTCGGCCACAACTCGATGGTCTTCATGATCGAGTCGCAGCTCAACTACGTGCTCGACTGCCTGCGGACGATGGAGGCCCGCGGCGCCGCCAGCGTCGAGGTGCGGCCCGCGGTGCAGTCGGCCTACAACGAGGAGCTGCACCGGCGGCTCGAGGGCACGGTGTGGAACGCGGGCGGCTGTGCAAGCTGGTACATCGACGCCCAGGGGCGAAACCGCAGCATCTGGCCGCGGCAGACCTGGACCTTCCGGCGCCGGACCCGCCGCTTCGACGTCGAGAGCTACCTGCTCGAGGCGGCGAACGGGTCCAATGGCAGCGGCTCGATCAGCCGTGCAGCGCCAGGCGCTGACCGTTCATCCGCTGCCCCGCTGGCGAGCAGATAAGCGCGATCGCCTCGGCGATGTCCTCGGCCGGGGTGAGGTTGGGAGAGTCCTCGCCGGGGGTCTGCTCGCGCATCTGCGGGGTGAGGATCGCGTCGACGACGACGATGTTGGCCGTCGCAGCGGTCCCGGCGAAGGAGTCGGCCAGGGCCAGGGTCCAGGACTCGGCCGCCGCCTTGGCAGCCGCGTAGGAGGCGTTGGTCGCCTGCGGGCGCTGCGCCTGCGAGGAGGAGACGAGGACGAAGCGACCATGCGGGGACGCGGTCAGCGCATCGTGGAAGGCGCGCGAGGCGTGCTGGACAGTTCGCACCAGCAGATCGTGCAGCCACTCGTAGTCGGTCAGCGGCGCAGCGACGATCGGGTCTCCCCCCTTCCAGCCGCCGACCAGGTGCAGGAGCCCGTCGACGCGGCCGAACCGCTCGACCAGCGCCTCGCACCAACCCTTCGCGGCGTCACCGTCGAGCAGGTCGACGGCCTGCCCGTCCCAGCGCTCTTCGTCGAGGCCGAGCTCGGCCGGGATCGCATCGAGGCGTTCCTGGGAGATGTCGGTGCCGGCCAGCGTCGCTCCGGCATCGGCGAGTCGCTCCGCCACCACCGGCCCCAGCCCGCCGCCGACGCCGGCGATCGCGATCACGCGGTCGGAGAGGTCGGGCTGGCTCATCGGGGAAGCATCGCGGATGGCGCTTTCTTCGCCGTATACGCGAGGAACGCGCCACGGGTCGATGGGGGAGGCAGGATTCGAACCTGCGTAGGCTGAGCCGTCGCGTTTACAGCGCGATCCCTTTGGCCGCTCGGGCACTCCCCCGGGGGTCTGCGACCGATTCTAGAAGGACGACGCAGTAGCTGGAATCGGACCGCTAGCCCGCTTCGCGCAGCATCTGCGCCTCGGGCAGGCGCTTCATCTTCTTCAAGGTGTTGTTCTCGATCTGGCGGATCCGCTCGCGAGTGACCCCGAAGGCACGCCCGACCTCCTCCAGGGTCAGCGGCTCCATTCCCGAGAGGCCGTAGCGCAGCTCGATCACCTGGCGCTCGCGCTCGGGCAGCACGTCGAGTGCCTTGCGGACTCCCTCCTTTTGAAGGTGCTCGGAGGCCTCCTCGAAGGGCTCCGAGGCACCGTCGTCGGCCACGAAGTCACCCAGCTCGGACTCCTCTTCGTCGCCGACCGGCTTCTCGAGCGAGACCGGGAGCTGGGCCACGCGGAGGATGTCGCGCACGTCGCGCACCGACCAGCGCAGCTCGGTGGCGATCTCGGCGGGCTCGGGCTCGCGCCCGAGGCGCTGGACCAGCTGCCGCTCGACGTGCGAGACGCGGTTCAGCTTCTCGACCATGTGCACGGGGATGCGGATCGTCCGCGCCTTGTCGGCGATCGCACGGGTCACGGCCTGGCGGATCCACCAGGTCGCGTAGGTTGAAAATTTGTAGCCGCGGCGGTAGTCGAACTTCTCCACCGCCCGGATCAGGCCCAGCGACCCTTCCTGGATCAGGTCCAGGAAGCTGAGGCCCCGCCCCAGGTACCCCTTGGCAATCGACACCACCAGGCGCAGGTTCGCCTCCACCATCTGCCGCTTGGCGAGCATGTCGCCGCGCTCGATCCGCTTCGCCAGCTCGATCTCCTGCTGAGCCGTCAACAGCTCGACCCGCCCGATCGACCGCAGGTAGAGGCGCAGCGAGTCGAGGCTGGGCTCGACGGTCAGGTCCAGCTCCGATTTCTTCGCCTGCCCGTTGGAGTCGCCGGCGCGCTGCTCCTTGTAGGCGCTGACCCCGTTCTGGGCGATCACGTCGACCCCGTGCTCGATCAGATGGGCGTGGAGCGTCGACACCTGCTCCTTGGTGACCTCGACCTCCTCCAGGGTCACCGCGATCTGCTCGAAGGTGAGGTAGCCGCGCTCCCGCCCTTCGGCGATCAGCTCGCGAAGCTCCTCGTGCTCATTGAAAGGCTGCTCCTGCGGCCCTCTTTCGAGTCCCTGGGGAGCCGTCTCTGGCTCTATGTCGCTGCCTCCCCGTCGCCCTATCGACCGCGGTGCAGTCCCGACCACTGAGGGGTCGGCTCGGGAAGTATTGCGGATCCCCCCAAATTCCGCCAAAGTTTGCACCGCATTTCTTCGATTCTTGCTGAGCGTGGCCCGACCGTTCTCCGGGCTCCTGGTGCGACTCGCTGGTCGGTTTGCCTACCCTTCATCAATCGATGGCTGAACCGCCCGCCCCCGCTCACGTGGAAGTAGACGTCCAGGCCTCGCGGCCGGAAACGCGAGTCAGCCTGTCCCGGGTCGGCGTCACCGGGGTCGAGAAGGTGATCCAGGTGCAGGCAGACGGCGCCACCCAGCTCTACTTCGCCGAGCTGGAGTGCTTCGTCGACCTCAACCCAGAGCAGGCCGGCGTCCACATGTCGCGGTTCGAGGAGGTCGTCGGCGAGGCGATCGACGCCGTCGTGCTCAGCGAAGCCCCGCTGCGGGCGGAGACGCTGGCGGCGCATATCGCGGAGCGCGTTCGCGAGAGCCAGGCAGGGGTGCGGGCGGAGGTCTCGGTCGCGGCACGCTATCCGGAGACCGTCCCCACGCCGATCTCCGGGCACCCCACGCAGGAGATCTACACCCTCTTCGGTACTGCCGTCGCGTCCGACCGCGGTACCCGGCGCCTGACCGGCGTCCAGACCCAAGGAATGACCGCCTGCCCCTGCGCCCAGGAGATGGTCGCCGGAGCGGCCCGCGATCGCCTCGCCGAGCAGGGCTTCGACGCCGAGGAGATCGAGCGGGTGATCGAGTCGGTCCCGATCGCCACCCATAACCAGCGCGGCATCGGAACCCTCTACGTCGGCTGTCCCGAGGATTGCGAGTTCGACGTCGACGCCCGCCGGCTGCTGCAGATCGTCGAACAGTCGATGAGCTCGGAGATATACGAGCTGATGAAGCGTCCCGACGAGCTGGCGGTGGTCGAGAAGGCCCACGCGCAACCGCGCTTCGTCGAAGACTGCGTGCGGGAAATGGTCCGCCGAGTCGGCAGCGAGTTCACCGACCTGGACCCCGATGCCTTCGTGATGGCCCGGCAGGAGAACCTGGAGACGATCCACCGCCACAACGTCGTCGCCGAGCGTTACGGATCGCTCGAAGAGCTGCGCCACGAGCTCGAAAGCGGCGAGCATCTGCGCCACCACCTGACGATGCGGGAGTGGCTGGAGGCGCCGGCGGTGGCGGTCGCCGGCGCCTAGCCCGGCTCGGCTTTTGCCGCCGTGCCCAAACGCCGCTGCTCCTCGAGCCGACGCCGCAGGCCGAAGAAATAGTCGGCGCCGCTGATGACCGTCACGGCAACCGCGGCGTAGACGAGCCCGTCGACCCAGACCGGCGAGGGATCGAAGGCGATCAGCGCGAAGACGGCGCCGATCTGCAGCACGGTCTTCACCTTTCCGAGCCAGCTCGCCGAGATCACCAATCCCCGTTCGGCGGCGATCGCCCGCAGTCCCGTGACCGCGAACTCCCGGGCGATGATCACCATCGCCACCCACGCCGCCAGCCGGTCCAGCGATACGAGCGAGACCAGCGCCGCGGTCACGAGCAGCTTGTCGGCGAGCGGGTCCATCAGCTTCCCGAAGGTCGTGATCGCGCCGCGGGAGCGGGCGATGTAGCCGTCGAGCCCATCGGTCATCGCCGCGAGCGCGAACACCGCCGCCGCCAGCATGTCCCCATTCGGCGTCTCATCCAGCAGCGCCACGACGATCACCGGAACGGCGAGGATGCGCAACAGCGTCAGGACGTTCGGGACGTTGAGCGGGAACACCGCCTCAATTATGAACCGCGCCGGCGCCGGTATCGCCCGCCCGGAGCGCACCACCCGCCGGGCCCCAGCACCACCTCGCGCTACTCGACGACTTCGACCCTGCCCTCCATGAAGGGATGGAATTCGCAGATGTAGCTGTAGGTGCCCGGCCGCTCAAAGGTCTCCGCCTGCAGCTTGCCCTCGTTGAGGGTGCCGGTGTCAAAGAAGCCGTCGTCGGCGCTTGCCGTATGCGCCGCAGCGTCCTGGTTCAGCCAGGTCACCTTGCCACCGGCCTGAATCGTGGTCGTCTTCGGCACGAAGGCGAACTCGACGATCTCGACCTTGGCGGCTCTGGGCGCCGCAGCGCCGGCTCCGCCTCCGGTGGCCGTACCGGCGCCGGTCTCTTCGGCCGGGGCGCTTTCGGCGATCGTGTCACCGCCGCCCGCAGTGTCCTCGTCGTCGTCATCGCCACAGGCAGCCGCAGCGAATGCGATCAGCACCAGAATCGCAAGCAGGCTCGTCCTCGTCATTTCCTTCCTTCCTTTCCTTGCTTGATCAGCGCGAGCGACCCTAACCCGTAGCGCTACCGGCCTCGAAGGCCGACGGCACGGAATCGGCGAGCGAGGCCCCGACCGCCTGACGCAGGACGACGAGGTGCTGGCCCTCGTTGGCCATGATCTGGGTGACGGTCCTGAGCAAGGCCGGGCTCTGCAACCGGGTGTGGGCGTCCAGGTACGCCCCCACGGCCATCTCCTCGAGCTCGATCGCGAAGCGAAGCAGGGCTTCGCGCGACCGCAACGAGCCGAGCCCTTCGACCTCGCTCGCGCCGGGCGGCCTCGGAGGCGTGCCGCCGATGTCCTCCAGGGCCTCGGAGAGCGCGTCCGCGTGCTCTTGCTCCTGGTCGCGGATACGCCGCATCAGGGGGAGCAGCCCCTGCTCGAGCAGGCCGCTCCCGTGGGCGCTGTCGTAGGCGGTCACCGCCGTCTGCTCGAGGGCGATGGCGGCTTCGAGTACCGCGGCGTCGCCGCCGGTCTGCGCGAACGCGCTTGCGGCCCGCATCAGCGCCGGGATCGCCGCCGCGCCGGCGATCACCCCGGCGCCGGCGACTCCGGTGCGGACGGCCTCCCGGCGCGTCGACCCAGTCATCGCGTGAGTGCCCCCAGCGCCTCGGCGTCCCCGGTCACGAACGCCTGCGGCGCCGGCTCGCGGCCGAGCGCCTGCCGTAGCACGGAGAGGTGCTCTGCTTCGTTGGTGGCGATCTGGGAGACGGTCGCCCGCAGGTCGGGGCTGGAGAGCCTCGGCACCGCGTCGACGTAGGCGGCGATCGCGACCTCCTCGAGGCCGATCGCGAACCGCAGCACATCGTCGGAGTCGCGAAGCCCCGAGTAGTCGAGCCTCATCGGCCGGGCGTCGGTCGTCGCCCCACGCTGCTTGATCGCCTCGGTGAGGCCGTTCGCGTGCTCCTGCTCGTGGATCAAGAACCGCTCGCCTACCGCAAGAACCGCCCCGTTCAGCCGCGCAAGGCCCTCGCGGTAGGCGTCGACCGCGGTCAGCTCCAGCGCCAGGGCGCTGTTGAGGATGCCGACGTCGGCCGTTTCCTCGGCGTCGCTCGCGGATCCTTCGTTGCCTTCCTCGTCGTCCCCACAGGCGGCGGCGAAGGTCGCCGACCCCGCCCCCAAGGTGATACCTGCGCCGAGAAAGAATCGTCGCCGTGAGATCGGATCCCCGATGATGCGAGCTGCGTCCATGGGCTCCCTCAGTCTCGAGCTCCCGCTCCCCCCTCGCCTTTACGGCGGCAGATGATGGCCGGATCAGAGGAATCCGGCGGCGCCGGTCGCGTTCCCGCGCTGCAGCGCCTCGCCGAGGAGGTGCATCGATGCCGCCGCTGTCCGCGCCTGGTCGCCTGGCGGGAAGAGCAGGCGGCCGATCCGCCGCGCCGCCATCGCGGCGAGCGCTACTGGGCGCGGCCGCTGGAGGGCTTCGGCGATCCCGGCGCCCGCGTCGTCGTGATCGGGCTGGCGCCGGCCGCGCACGGCGGCAACCGCACCGGCCGATTCTTCACCGGCGACCGATCCGGGGACTGGCTGTTCGGGTCCCTGCACCGGGCCGGCTTCGCGAACCAGCCGCGGTCCGAGCACCGCGAGGACGGCCTGCGCCTGCGCGATGCCTATGTCAGCGCCATCAACCGCTGCCCGCCTCCGGCGAACAGGCCGACCCCCGAGGAGCGCGACAACTGCCTCCCCTACCTGGAGCGCGAGCTGCGGCTCCTCGATCGCCGCCGGGTGCTGGTCGCCCTCGGCAGCTACGCCTGGGACGGAATGCTCAGAGCACTGCGGGCGATCGGCGAGGAGGTGCCGCGGCCGAAGCCGCGCTTCGGGCACGGCGCGGAGTGCACCGTCGGCGAGCTGGTGCTGATCGGCTGCTACCACCCGAGCCAGCAGAACACCTTCACCGGCACCCTGACCGAGGCGATGCTCGACGCTGTCTTCGATCGTGCGCAGCAGCTCGCCGCCGGTCGCGGGTAGGGTCGGCCGGGTGACCGAGCCCTTCCCTCCGCAGACCCGGCCTGCTTCCGACTCGGAGTCGTTGCTGGTCAAGTGGATGGGGCTCACCGACGCCAACTCGGCCGGGTTCGTGCACGGCGGGATGGTGATGAAGCTCTGCGACGAGGCGGCCGGGGTGGCCGCGCTTCGCCACTGCGGCATGCGAATCGTCACCGCGGCGATGGACCGGATGACCTTCCTGCACCCGATCCACGTCGGCGAGCTGGTCAGCTGCCGCGCCAAGGTCAACGCCGCCTGGCGGACGTCGATGGAGGTCGGCGTCCGCGTCGAGGCCGAGAACGCCCGCACTGGTCAGACCCGACACACCTCGACCGCCTACCTGACGATGGTGGCGCTTGACGACGACGGCCGGCCGGCTCCCGTCCCCGCACTGGCACCGGAGACCGAGGACGAGCGCCGTCGCCAGCGTGAGGCCGAGCTGCGACGCGCCAACCGGCTCGCCGAGCGGGAGCAGATCATCGCCGAGCGCGATCCGGGCTGATCGCGCCAGCGCCACGCCTACAATTCCCCGACCCCGCCGGCGTAGCTCAGTTGGTAGAGCACTTCACTCGTAATGAAGGGGTCAGCGGTTCAAGTCCGCTCGCCGGCTTCGCCCGCAGGCGAAGCGCAACCCGATGTCGGTCTCCCGTCAACAAGCTTTGATCGACGCCCCGCCCGAAAGGGTCTGGGAGCTGGTCGGCGATCCGCGCCGCCACCCGGAGTGGTGGCCGCGGGTGATCGAGGTCCGCGGCGAGCGCTTCGACGAGGGCAGCAATTACGCCCAGGTGACGAAAGATCCGACCGGCCGCCGCGAGACCACCACGATGAGAGTGGAGCGGCTCGAGGACCTGCGGGAGATCCACATGCATTGCGAGAACACGGGCACCTATGCCCGCTGGCTCTTGACCGAGGCGCAAGGAGGCACGTTCGTGGATGTGGAGTTCGGGATGGACCCCGAGGGCCTCGGCCGGCGCATCTTCGACACCGCCTTGGGCAAGCTCTATTTCGGCCGCTGGCTCGACCAGTCGCTGACGGCGCTGGAAGGAGCCGCGGCGCAGCCGATCCCGGCCAAGAACTGAGCGATGGAGAGCCTGCTCGAGGACCTGACGCGGGGCAACGTCGTCGAGGTAAAAGTCGTGCTGGCTTCGGCGGTCTTGGCACTCGCCGCATACCAGGTCTTCCTGATGGCGGTCGGCTACGGGAAGCTGCGCCTTCCCTTCCTCGGGACCGGGCCGGCCTCCTCCACCCATCGTGCCGTCGGTGACGCGATCGTCGTCCTCGCCGCGCTGGTGGCCTTCATGTGCGTGGCCTATTCCGGTTTCGAGGAGGACGGTGCGACGCTGCACGCGCTCGCCGGCGTCGGGCTGCTTGCCGTGCTGGCGCTGAAGGTCGTCGTCGTCCGCCGCTGGCATCGCCTCGGCCGGCTACTTCCGGTCCTCGGCATCTCCGTCTTCGTGCTCTTCGCGCTCACCTGGCTGACCTCCGCCGCCGACGTCCTCGCCTGATGGACGAACGCCGCTCGCATCGCCGCCAGATGCTCGGCTCGCTGCTGGCGGCAGTCGTGATCGTCCTGATCGTGATCGTCGCGGTCACCGCCCGCCTCGGTCCGACCAGCATCGCCGAGCTCGACGCCGCACAAGAACGGCGCGACCAGCGCATCGAGCTCCAAGAAGAGCGGCAGGAGGCGGTGGAGGAACGCCGGGAGCGACGCCAGCCGCGCCGCTACTCGGACTCGGCGAACTTGTAGCCGACGCCGCGCACCGTCTGCACCAGCTCCGGCCGCTGCACGTCGCGCTCGATCTTCTGGCGCAGGTTGGAGATGTGGACGTCGCAGGCCCGCTCGTCGCCGTCGAACTCGGTCTGCCAGAGCTCCTCCATGATCTGGGCCCGCCCGAAGACCTGCCCGGGCCGCGCGGCAAGCAGCCGCAGGAGCTGGAACTCCGAACGGGTCAGGTTGACCTGCTCCCCGCGCACGGTCACCAGGTGCCGGACCAGGTCGATCGTCACCGGACCCGCCTCGATCTTCGTCGCCTCGGCGAGCGGCGAGCGGTCGAGCTCGCGGCGCCGCAGCTGCGCCCGGACCCGGCCCAGCAGCTCCCGCACCGAGAACGGCTTGGTGACGTAGTCGTCGGCGCCCACCTCGAGGCCGACGACCTTGTCGACCTCCGCGTCCTTGGCGGTGAGGATGATGATCGGGACGGCGCTACGAGCGCGGACCTCGCGGCAGATGTCGAGGCCGCTGGGGCCGGGCATCATGATGTCGAGGATCAGCAGGTCGTAGACGATCCCGTTGGCCAGCTTGCGCTCGGCATCCTCACCGTCGATCGCGGGCGTGACCTCGAAGCCCTCCTGGGCGAGGGCGTATCCGACCGAGTCCCGGACCGAAGGCTCGTCGTCGGCGATCAGTATTCGCCCGCTGCTCATCTCGCCGCACCTCATGCGACCGGCGTCGGGCTGGGTTGGGCGAGCGGAAGCCGAACCCAGAAGGTGCTTCCGTGCCCTTCCACCGAGGTGGCGCCGATCCGGCCCCCCATCACGCTGACCATTCGCCGCGCGATCGCGAGGCCGAGGCCGAAGCCCTCCTGCTTGCGGGCCTCGTCGCTGCGGTAGAAGCGCTCGAAGACGCGCTCCAGCTCCGCCGCCGGAATCCCTGTGCCTGTATCGGTCACTTCCAAGACCACCTCGGTGTCATCTGCCCGACGGCCGCGAACCGTAACCGCGCCGGGGGCGGGGGTGTGCTTGTAGGCGTTGCCGACCAGGCCGATCAGCACCTGTCGCACCAGGGTCGGGTCCGCCTGCGCGGCAAGGTCCTCCTCGACCTCGACCTCGATCTCGATCCCCGGCGGCCTCTCGACTGCGGCGACGACGTCTCGCACCGCCGCCGGCACGTCGACGATCTCGACCTCGCTGGGCCCCAGGGCCTCGACCCGCGCCAGTGTCAGCAGCGACTCGATCATCCGCCGCATCCGCTCCGCGTCCTCGGCCAGCCGCGCCAGGAAGTGATCGCGGACCTCGGGATCGTCCTTGGCGCCGTCCTGGAGCACCTCGATCGCGCCGGAGATCCCAGCCAGGGGGTTGCGCAGCTCGTGCGCCGCGTTGGAGACGAAATCGCGCTCCGCGAACTCACGCCGCATCTCGTCGGTGCGATCGCGGACGACCGCCAGGACCGCTCCCTCCTCGGGCAGGTCGCGGGCCTGCATCGCGTAGGCGCGGTCGCCGATGCGAAGTGCCGGATGGGCGGCGAAGCCGACGATCGCCGCCCGGTGCAGGTGGACACGCATCGGCTCCGGCGCCCTCCCGCCGGGCTCCAGCAACCTCTCGCCGGCGCTGTTGGAGAAGCGGACCCGGTCGTCGTTGTCGACCACCATCACCGCGTCGGTGAGGCCGTCGAAGATCGCCGCCAGCTTGTCGCGGTCGGCGGTGAGGACGCCGAAGCTCTCCTTCAGCGCCGCCCTGGTCGAGTCAAGCGCCCGAGCCAGGTCGCCGATCTCGTCGCGCCCGGCCACCTGCAGCGGCACGTCGAAGGATCCCGCCGCCATCTCCTCGGCTCTCTGGGCGAGGCGCTTGACCCGGTAGGCGATCACCGTCGCGACGCCGAATCCGGCCAGGGTGCCGATCGCGACCGCGATCAGCAGCGCCTCCAGGCTGTCGTCGAGCAACCGGTCGATCGCCCCCTGCAGGACCTCGTCGCTGGAGGAGCGGCTCAGAACCGCGCCCGAGCTGCGCTGATCGCCGAATACGGGGACCGCGACGATCGCGACCCCCCGCCCCGGCAGGACCGTGGTGAAGCGGCCGCCCTCCAGGGCCTCCGCCAGCGCCCGCTGGCGGGTGGCGATCGCCTTCAGCCTCGGCCCGGCCTTGCTCGGAGCCACCAGCCGGCCCCGGCCGTCGAAGTACCAGGCGACAAACCCGGCGCCACGCGCGCCCGACATCAGGTCGCCGGGGTCGGCAGCGGTGTCGCCGAGGCGGTCGGCGAGTCGGGTCGTCCGGCCGACTGCGATCTCCGTCGAGCGATCGGCAAGGACGCGCTCGGTCGAGTTGCGGACGAACAGGTAAACGCAGACGGCGGTGATCAGGCCCACGAGCGCGAATGCCGCACCTAGCCAGAGCCGCATCCCGATCGGCCGTGTCATGAGTGTTTCTTAACAGATGCTCCCGCCCGAGCCTGCCGCCTCGGTCAGGCGCAGGCCGACCTTCGTGGGAGAATCGGGACGTGCGAACGCTGGTCTTCATCCCGGCCTGGAACGAAGAGGCATCGATCGGCGAGGTGATCGCGAACGTGCGCGCGGCGATCCCCGACGCCGACCTCCTGGTCGTCGACGACGGGTCGGTCGACGCGACCGCCGGCCGGGCCCGGGCCGCCGGTGCCCGGGTCGCGTCGCTGCCCTTCAACCAGGGCCTCGGCGCGGCCCTGCAGACCGGCTACCTGCTCGCTCTGCGCGAGGGCTATGACTTCTGCGCCCACCTCGACGCCGACGGCCAGCATCCGCCGACTGAGGTCGCACGGCTGCTCGAGGAGGTGCGCGCGGACCGGGCCGACCTGGTGATCGGCTCTCGCTACCGCGATCCGGCGGCCGCAACGGGCGACGACTACCGGCCGACCTTCTCGCGACGGATCGGCAGCAACCTGTTCCGCGTCTTTCTCACCCTCGCGACCCGGCAGCGCTTCACCGACACCACCAGCGGCATGCGCGCCGCGAATCGGCGGGTCATGGCACTTTTCAGCGAGCGCTACTCGCCCGACTTCGCCGAGATCGAGTCCCTGCAGCGGGCGGTGCGCCAGGGCCTGCGGGTGGAGGAGGTCCCGGTGCGGATGTTGCCGCGAGTCGGTGGCACCTCCTTCCTCACCCCGCTGCGATCGGGCTTCTTCATCTTCAAGAGCCTGATCGTGCTGCTGGTCGGGCGCTTTCGGCCCCGCAGCGCGGAGTACGACGGATGATCCCGCTGGCGCAGGCGGGTGAGCAGACGGTCGTCAGCCTGACGCCCCAGACCCGCATCCTGGCGGCGGTGATCGCGATCCTGTTCATGGCGATGATCCTGGAGCTGATCCGCCGCCACCAACTGCAGGAGCGCTTCAGCGTGATCTGGTTCGGAGCCGGGCTCGGGATGCTCGCCGGTGCCGCCTTTCCGGGACTGCTGGAGGGCGTGGCCGACGTGATGGGCGTGCGCGACACCAACGTTGCCCTGTTCTCGCTGATTCTGTTGCTGCTGCTCGGACTGGCGCTCAATTTCAGCGTCATCGTCTCGCGCCAGGCGGAGCAGATCACCAGGCTGGCGCAGGAAAGCGCGATCGAGCAGGCCCGCGAGCGGCCGGCGGATCAGTCCGAGGCGGCCAATCTGGCGAATGCGCCCTCGCCCGCCTCGCGGTCCCAGTACACCTCATAGCTTCGGCACATGCCGTCGATCCATCGCGAGGCCTCCCAGGAGGGCTGCTCGACCACCGCCTCGGCTCCCGCGACCTTGCCGCGGTAGGTGACGCGAGCGAGGATCCACTCTCCGCTGGATCCGATCTCGTCGATCTCAATCCGCATCTCGGTCCAGGCGCTGCCCCAGCGCTCGAGCAGGCGCCGATATTCCTCCGGCCCGTGGTAGCGGCCGGATTCGAAGTTCGGCGGCGCGACGTAGACGTCGATCTCGGGATCGAACAGCGTCAGCATCCGCTCCAGGTCGCCGTCGCTGAAGGCCTCATATGCCTGCCGGCAGCGGTCCAGGTGGCGATCGTCGGCCATCGCCTCAGTCTCGCTCATGTGCCGGGCGCTGCCAAGAGCCGCTCGAGGCGAGAGAAGAGCGCCTCCATTGCCAGCTCTTCGGAGACGTTCAACTCCAGCCGGCGGCGGGTGTCCTGCACCAGCTCGACGCCGCGCCGCCCCCGCGCCGTGTCGATCGAAGCCGCCTGGGCCTGAAGCTCCGCGAGCCGGTCGCGGTTGAAGGCGACGTCGGGCGCCTCCGCGGCGACGACGGCGAGATCGCGGATCCAGGCTGCCCAGAGCTCCAGTCCCAGGTCGAGGACCTCGGTCCGGCGCCGCCGGGCCGCCCGCTTGGCGGCCTCGCCGATCTCCTTCGAGCTCTGCTTGACGCCGGCATCCGCTGCCTCTTCCAGCGCCGCCCGCGTCGTCTCCTCGACGTCGGCGCCGAGCGCCTCTGCGTCGTCGAGGAGACCCCGCCAGGGAGCCGGCTCAGCCTTGCGGGCGAGCGCCGCCGAGACGCACTCCTGGGCGTGCAACCGCACCCGCCGTCCCTCGTCGCTGAGCAGAAAGCGGGCCCGCTCGAGGTTGCCGGCCGCGAGACGAGCCACCGCAGCGACTTCGTCCGCGTCTTCGCCCGGCCCCAGCGAGGTCTCGATTGCGGCGGCGGGCAGCGGCACGAAATCGACCACTTGGCAGCGCGAGCGCACGGTCTCCAGCAGGGCGGCCGGCTCGGAGCTGACCAGCAGGATGTGGACGAAGCCCGGCGGTTCCTCGAGGGTCTTCAGCAGCGCATTCTGGCTCTCGTCGCGCATTGCCTCGGCCTCCTCGATCACGAACACCCGCCGGGTCCCTTCGAAGGGGCGGTAGGAGGCGGCGCGGATGACCTGCTCGCGAAGCTCCTCGACGAGGTGCTGGGCACCGGCCGGGAAAAGCCAGACCAGGTCCGGGTGCGGCGATGGCGACAGCAGCGCCCGCCGCCGCACGTCCTCGGGCCGATCGGCGCCGAGGCAGAGGATCTCGGCTGCGAACGCCCGCGCCGCGGCGGCCTTGCCGGTCCCTCGCGGGCCGCGGAACAGGTAGGCGTGCGCGGGTCCGGTCGCCAATGCCGCGGACAGCGCCAGCCGCGCACGCGGTTGGTGCTCGGTTGCGGCGTGCAGCACCGGCGACAGCTCGAGCCGGGTGTCACTCATCGTCAAGCCGGTCGCGCACGACCGCCATGACCCGCTCGTGCACCTCCTCGACGCCGCCCCCGGCGTCGATCGCGACGACACGGTCGGCCGCGGTGAGGACGATCTCCTCGTAGGCCTCGGCGACCCGCCGCTGCAGGCCCAGCCCCTCGGCCTCGAAGCGATCGCCGCCTCCGGCCCTCGCCAGGCCGACCTCGGGGTCGACCCGCAAGAGCAGGGTCAGATCCGGCCACAGGCCCTCGGTCGCCGCGTCCGCCAGGGTGATCGCCTGCGCACCGCCGAGGCCGCGCCCGCCGCCCTGGTAGGCGACGCTGGAGTCCGCGTATCGATCGGCGACCACGTGTGCACCTCGTTCCAGGCCCGGCCGGATCACCCGCTCGGTC
Source organism: uncultured Actinomycetes bacterium (assembly GCA_963793785.1). Lineage (GTDB taxonomy): Bacteria > Actinomycetota > Thermoleophilia > Solirubrobacterales > 70-9 > CAWCBH01. Next base: position 159,926 of record CAWCBH010000003.1, on the reverse strand, counting down.
AGGTCGGCGCGGGCGGCGCAGAACAGCAGCAGCTCCGCCAGGGGGTCCAGCGCGAGGGCGGGGTCGGCGAGCAGGCCGCGGATCCGCTCCGCCGCCTCGGTGCCTCCCGGCTCGCGTACCAGCAGCGTCTCCGCTCCCAGGGCCTCGGCTAGCAGTGCCGCCTGGGTGCTCTTGCCGGACCCGTCGATGCCCTCCAGCGAGATGAACACCGCGGGGTGCGCTTAGCCCTTGGCGGCCGTCCGGCGGCGGCGGCGGCGGGTGGCGGTGGTACCTGAATCCGGCTTTCGGCGCGGCTTCGCCTCGCCTTCGCCGTTGTCGGCCGCCTCCTCCATCGCCTTCTTCGCCGCCCGGGCGGCCTCGCGCTCGGCGCGTTTCTCCTTCATCTCGATCATCGAGGGACACTCGTCGTTGAGGCACAGCTTCCAGGGCCGGCCGCGGAACGACTTCACCGAGAGCCGGGGTCGCTGCTCGCAGACCGAACAGCGCTCCTCGAGCCGCCAGAGGTCGTATCCGCGCCCGGGCAGCGGCCCCGAGACCTGGCACGAATCGGGCGCCTCAGGATCGTCGCGGTTCCAGCCCTCGCACCCGTACATCCGCTTGCCGCCCTTGAGCTCGATGATCCGCAACCGGTTCGGGGAGCCGTCATCGCGGGTCCGGCCGGCCTCCTCGCAGACCTGGCAGGGCCCGAGGAACTTGTCCTCGTCCATCCCCGCCCAGACGACCTTGGCAAGGTCCTCGCGGCTCTCCTCTATCTCGGTGGTGGTCTTGTGGAGCAGCTCGCGGCTGTCGCCGACGACGCTCTCCCTGGTCATCTCACCGGAGGCGATCTGGTCCATCTCGGCCTCCAGCTGGGCGGTCATCTCCGGGGTGGCCATCTCCGGCACGTACTTGCTGAACGCTTCGTACATGGAGATCCCGGTTTCTGACGGGATCGGCGGGTTGTTGTAGACGTAGCCGCGCGAGTAGAGCTTCTGGATGATGTCGGCCCGGGTCGCCTTGGTCCCGAGTCCTCGCTCCTCCATCATCTCGATCAGCTTGCCCTGCGAGAGCCGCGAGGGCGGCTGGGTTTCCTTGTCGATGATCCAAGGATCGCCTTCGAGGACGAGCTCCTGGCCTTCCTCGAGCTTGGGGATCTCCTCGTCGGAGGAGCGGGCGTAGGTGTAGATGCCGGCGTATCCAGGATCGACCACGACCGAGCCGCGCACGAAGTAGTTCTCGCTGCCGGCCTCGATGTCGGCACGGGTGGACTCGGTGACCATCGGCGGCGAGAAGGTGGCGAGGAAGCGCCGCACGACCAGCTCGTAGACGCGCCGCTTCGGCCCGTCCAGCGCGTTCGGGTAGACCGCCTGGGTCGGGTAGATCGGCGGGTGGTCGGTGGTCTCCTTCTTTCCCCGGGTCGGCTGCAGGGGCGAGTCGAGCAGGCCCGCGGCGGCGGAGAAATCCTTGATCCTGACCAGTGAGGTGACCAGCTCCTGCAGCGGCAGCGAGGACGGGTAGACGGTGTTGTCGGTGCGCGGGTAGGAGATGAAACCGTCCATGTAGAGGTCCTCGGCGAGGCGCATCGCCGCAGCCGGGGTGATGCCGAGGCGGCTGGAGGCGTCGGTCGTAAACGCGGTGGTGTTGTAGGGGGCCGGAGGCTTGCGGGTGTTGCGGCGCGAGCTCACCTCGGTGACCTTGCCGGGGCTTTTTGTGCTGGCCAGCGCGGCGTCGGCCTCGCTCTTGTCCCAGAACTTGTCGGTCGCGTGGTGGGCTTCGAAGCTGCCGTCGGGATGCTCGAACTTCGCGAACAGCTCCCAGAAGGGCTTGGCGACATGGGCGCGGCGCTCCATCTCGCGCGCGACGATCAATCCCAGGGTCGGGCTCTGGACCCGGCCCACGGAGAGGAAGTTGGAGCCGAAGCGGCGGGTCGCCAGGGACACGGCCCGGGTCAGGGTCGCGCCCCAGAGCAGGTCGATGTCCTGGCGCGCCCAGCCGGCGTGCGCGAGCGGATAGGAGAGCTGGTCGAGGTTGGCGAAGGCGCGCTCGATCTCCTCCTTGGTCAGGGCGGAGTAGCGGGCCCGCTTGATCGGCAGGCTGCCGGCCGCGACCTGCTCTGGATCTCCCAGCCCGGGGTTGGCGGCGATGATCTCCTCCAGCGCCTCGAGCCCGATCAGCTCGCCCTCGCGGTCGAAGTCGGTCGCGATCACCAGCTCGTCGGCGTCCTTGGCGACCTTCTTCACCGCTCGGACGACGTTCTTGTCGGTCGGCTCCTTGACCAGGTCGGCGTCGATCAGGTCGTGCAGATCGGTCTTCTGCCAGTTGTCGTAGCCCTCCGGGAAGGCGGGGTTGAGCACGTGACCCTTGAGGCCGATCGCCATGTGGTCGCCCTCGGAGTCCGACCAGGTGTAGAAGGGGACCTTGTAGGACTTGTCCGCCTTCGGCGAGCCGCCGAGGATCTCGGCGATCTTCTTGGCGCTGTTGTTCTTCTCGGTGACGATCAGCCGCATATCTGCAGCTCCTTCCGCAGAGGGCGGCGAGGGTAGCAGGGGCACAACCCGCCTCCGGCAGGGTTTCTGACAGGCCCGAAGGGGCCTGGAGAACCGTTGTTCTGGGCGATCGAGGCCGTAGGATCGGCCCCGCTCATGAGGGCACTGGTCACCGGCGGCGCAGGATTCATCGGCTCGAACCTCGTCGATGCCCTGCTCGCCCGAGGCGACGAGGTGACGGTCCTCGACGACCTCTCGACCGGTCGCCGGCAGAACCTCGAGCCCGCCCTGGAGGCGGGTGCGCGGCTGATCGAGCAGGACATCCGCGAGACCGAGGCCGTGATCGGCCTCTGCCGCGAGCAGGCGCCGGAGGTGATCTACCACCTCGCCGCCCAGATCGACGTGCGGCGCTCGGTCGAGGACCCCGGCTTCGACGCCGCGATCAATGTTGGCGGTACCGCCAACCTGCTCGAGGGCGCCCGCCTGGCCGCCGGCGGCCGCTTCGTCTTCGTCTCCACAGGGGGCGCGATCTACGGTGAGGGCGACGGCAAGCCGCTGCCGCTCGCCGAGGATGCCCCGGCCGAGCCACTCGCGCCCTACGGCCAGAGCAAGTTCGCCGCCGAGGGCTACGTGGCCCTGTACGAGCGGCTCTACGGGCTCTCCGGCGTCAGCCTTCGGCTCGGCAACGTCTACGGCCCTCGCCAGGACCCGCTCGGCGAGGCCGGAGTGGTGGCGATCTTCTGCGGCCGGCTGCGCGCCGGTGAGCGCCCGACCGTGTTCGGCGACGGGCGCCAGACCCGCGACTACATATATGTGGGGGACGTCGTCGAAGGACTGCTGGCCGCCGGGACCGGCACGGCCGGGGGTCCGCTCAACATCGGCACCGGCCGCGAGTCGAGCGTGCTGGAGCTGATCGAGAGATTGCAGAGCCTGAACGGGGCCCACGGCTTCGAACCCGAGTTCGCGGATCCTCGCGCCGGCGAGGTGCAGCGGATCTCGATCGACCCCGCCCAGGCGGCGGCGGAGCTGGGGTGGCGCCCGCGGACCGGTCTCGAGGAAGGTCTGCGCATCACCCTCGACTCGATCTGACCCTCACGGCGGCGGCGTTCCGAACGCGGTCGGTGAGCGCGGCGGCCCGAGCCCGACCTCGATCAGGCTGCCGAATGCCGACGGCACGCCCGGCTCGATCAGCAGCGGGTTCGTCTCGCTCGCTCGGCGCAGCGCCTCGCGGGCGCCTCGGCGGTCGCCGAGCTGGACCCGAAGCCCGACAAGGCGAACCCAGACCTGCCAGTTCTCGGGCTGCGTTCGCGATGCCTGTTCCAGGTACCGGACAGCGGCCGGGAGATCAGCGCCGGCGATCGCGATGCTCGCCTGGGCGAAGAGCGGTCCGACGCCGAGCGGGTTGAGGTCATGGGCCTGCCGGGCGGTGTCCCGGGCCTCGTCCAGCGCGGGAGCCGGGGCGGCCGCGACCTTGAGGGCGTCGACCCGCTCTCCTTCCGAGAGCGCCGGCAGCAATGCCGACACGGCGAGGGCCAGCGCCGCCGTTGCGGCCGCTGCTGCTGCGACCGCTGTGGCGACGCCGCGACCGAGGGCTGGAGTCGCACGGGGGCCCGCGGACGGGACCGGGACCGCCGCGACGCCGAGCGAGATCAGTGCCGGCAACGTCACCGCCGGGATCTCCCAGTCCCAGTCGTAGAGCGAATGGACTGCCCAGAGGCCCGCGGAAGCCAGCAGCGCCAAACGCACCGATCTCTCGATTCCCTCGCTGCGACGGAGCTGTCGCACCCCTGCCAGCCCCAGAAGCCCCAGGCCTCCGAGCCCCAGCAGCGCGCCGACGACGCCGGTCTCGGCGAGCAGCTGCAGCGGCAGGCTGTGGGCGCTGCGGACCGGGGCTTCGTAGCGCCGGTAGAGGTAGTGCAGGATCGGGAACGACCCCGCCCCCCAGCCGGCGAGGGGCTCGTCCGAGAAGGCGCCGGCCGCCTCCTGCCACCAGATGTAGCGATTGGAGCCGTTGGAGGAGATCAGGCGCTCGGGGGTGTTGCCGGAACGCCCCTGGGGCTCTGAGAACTCGTCCAGACGGTCGGAGATCCCGGGCTCGCTCAGCGCCAGCACCGTGACTCCCAGCAGCAGGGCTGCCACAGCCGCCAGCCCGAGGCCACGCCAGACCCGGTGCGAGCGCGCCGAGGTCCAGTCGAGCCTCGATTCGAGCGCGATCAGCCGCCGGCCGGCCAGCGCCAGGGCGACCAGGGTCGCGATCAGCACGACGGCGAGGATCAGCCCGTCGTCCTCGCGCGCCGACAGCGCCACCTCGCTGGAGGAGAGGTCGTCGCGCCCGAACGCGACGATCATCGCCGGGGAGAGCGCGACCGGAACCCCGAGCCCGACCGCAAGCCGCGGCAGCCGCGCCGGCCCGGCTCCGACGACGACGACCAGAGCAACGGCGTAGGCGATGATCGCCCCGCGGGAGTAGGTCAGGGCAGCCGTCAGGAGAACAAGCGCCAAGCCGAGCAGGGCTCCGATCCGCAGCGCCCGGGCGAGCCCGCGCCAGCTGCTGAGCACGATCAGCGCCGGGGCCGCCATCACGCAGAGCAGCCCGAGTGCGTTCCAGTACTCGATCGGCTCGCGCAGTCGAGCGAACCGATCTCCCGGATTTAGGTCGAGCGGCCCGAGCGCAAAGCCGGGCACGAGCTTGCCGCCGAGGGCGTAGACGGCGACCAAGAGCACCGCTGCCGCCAGGCCGATTGCCGCCAGGACGGGCGCCTGGCGCGTCGAGGCGGCGGCGAGCAACGCCAGCGCCGCCACCGCCGCATAGGCAAAGGCGCGATTGGCGGCGATCCAGCTCTCGTCGGGGGCCGCAGACCAGTTGACCGAGAGGGCGCTCCAGACCGCGAATGCGCCCAGCAGCGCAATCCCCGCCCATGCGACCGGCGCCCTCGGGCATCGAAGCCAGCCGACCGCGAGGCCGGCCGCGCCGAGAAGCCCGGCGACGCTGATCACCACCTGCAGCCGGGTCTCGGCCGGAATCGCAATCGCGCCGGCGGAGAAGGCGGCAAAGGCGCCGGCGGCGATCAGCAACAGCAGCAACCAGCCCCCGGCACCGGTCTCTTGCCGCGGCGGCGACTTGCGGTTCGGGCTCTGCTTGCATGGCGGCGTCAATCTAGATCGCCGGCCGGCAATCGGTGCGGTTCGGGCCTCTAGGGTTCGGGCGATGCGCCGACGGCTCCTGGCAACGCTGCTCGCGGCTTTGCTCGCGGCGGGACCGGCCGCGGCGACCGCCCAGCAGCCTCGGGCGGGCTTTCAGCGGCTCTATGACGAGTACCGGCGATCGGGGGTGATCGGCGGCTGCTCCTACCGGGAGGCGGATCTTCGCGCGGCGCTGGCCGGGATACCGGCCGACGTCGAGGCCTATGAGCCGGGCTTCGCCGACGCCCTCAACGTCGGCCTCGAGCAGCACGCGGCGGGCTGTGCCCGGGGCCCGCCGGAACCGGCCGAGCCGGCTACCGCAACGATCGTCGCCGCCGACGGGTCGCCGGGCCCGGCGATCGCACCCGCTCGGGCTCCGATCGGGGCGGCCGAGGCCGACACCTCGATGCCGATTCCGCTGATCGCCCTCGCGGCCCTGGCCGGCCTGGCCCTGCTGCTCGGCGGCGCGCTGGCGCTGACGACGCCGAATCGCGGTCGACCCCGATTGCGCCGGCGACCATAGGCGGGGCTTAGGGGCCGCTGGCACTACCCTTGCGGCATGCCCGCCCAGGCCTACGCCGGCAAGCCCTGCGTGTGCCAGTTCCGTCGCGGAGTCTGCGATCAGTCCTGCGTCCGCGACATGCTGGAGACGCCCTTCTACATCGCCTGCCTGAAGCTGAAGGGCCGGCGCTGCCTGGTGATCGGCGGCGGCGAGATCGGCCTCGAGAAGGTCGAGGGCCTGCTCGCCTGCGACGCCGACGTGACCCTGATCGCCCCCGAGGCCCATCCGACCCTGCGCGACTACGCCGACGAGGGCTCGATCGCCTGGGAGCAGCGCCGCTACGCCGGCGCCGGCGATCTCGAGGGCGCCTTCATGGTGATCGCCGCCAGCGACGACTCCGAGGTCAACATCGGCGTCTTCGAGGACGCCGATCAGCGGGCGATGCTGGTCAACGTGGTCGACGTGCCGCCGCTGTGCAACTTCATCCTTCCCGCAATCGTGCGCAGCGGCCCGCTGGCGATCGCGATCTCGACCGCCGGCGCCTCGCCGGCGCTGGCGAAGCGGATGAAGCGCGAGATCTCCGAGCTGTTCGGCGAGGACTACTCGCGCCTGGCGGTGATCCTCAACGACGCCCGGGGCTGGGCCAAGGCGACCCTTCCCACCTACCAGGACCGCAAAGAGTTCTTCGAGGGAATCGTCAACGGCGAGCCCGACCCGGTGGCGCTGATTCGCTCCGGCCGCGAGGCGGAGGTGCTGGCGCTGATCGAGGCGGCCAAGGAGCGCAGCGCCGCGGCGGTCGCCGGCTGAGCCTCAGGCGGCCGGCAGCGCGTAGAGCGCCACCGCGGCGAAATGGAAGCCGGCGGCGCCGATCACCAGCAAGTGGAAGATCTCGTGGTAACCGAAGACCGCCGGGTTCGGGTTGGGCCGCTGCGTCGCGTAGACGACCGCGCCGACCGTGTAGAGCAGGCCGCCCGTCGCCACCAGGGTGAAGCCGGTCGGCCCCATCTCCTGCCACATCTGCGGGAAGGCAGCGACCGCAACCCAGCCGAGTGCCAGGTAGATCAGCGCCCCCACCCACTTCGGGTGGTCGATCCACAGCATCTCCACTACCGCACCGGCGATCGCCCCGATCCAGACCACGGCGAGGACAGCATCGGCCAGGGTTCCGTCGAGCACCAGCAGCGCGAACGGCGTGTAGGTGCCGGCGATCAGGAAGAAGATCATCGTGTGGTCGAGGCGGCGCATCCAGGCGCGGGCCCCCGGCCGCTTCCAGTCGACCCGGTGATAGAGAGCGCTGGTCCCGAAAAGGGCGGAGAGGCTGAGGGCGTAGATCGCGACGGCCAGGGTCGCCTCGCCGCTGTCGGCGGCGATGATCAGCGCCGCGCCGAGCCCCAGCGAGGTGAAGAAGGCCCACTCGTGGGAGACGCCGCGCAGCTTCGGCTTGATCGCGGCAACCGCGTCCTTGGCGGCGTCCCTGGCGGCGCTGATGTTCTCGGCCGTCGCCTCGCGGGCAGCAGTGGCCCGCTCGCCCATCGCCTCCTTCGCCGCGTTCGCCGTCTCGCCCATCGATCCGCGAGCGGCGCTGAACCGCTCCCCCGCACGCTCCGCGCCCCTGCGCATGTCGTCGACCATCTTAAAAAGGGTACCGGGCACGGGCGAGTCGTGGCGAACACTACATCTAGGGATTTTTGCGAAGACAGAATCGCTACACCTAGTAGACTCTCTTCTGTGTTCTGCCCGATCTGCCAATCGTCGACGAGGGTCCTGGAGACGCGCCGAACCGAGGCGGTCGCCACTCTGCGCCGGCGGCGCGAGTGCTCCTCGTGCGGAGAGCGCTTCACGACCGTGGAGCGTTTAGAGCGCGGGCCGCTGCAGGTGCGCAAGCGCAACGGCCGCCGCCAGCGCTTCGATCGAGTCAAGCTGCGCGCCGCCCTCTTGCGGGCCGCCCACAAGCGACCGGTATCGGCCGGCGACGTCGAGGCCTTGGTCGACCGTGTGGAACAGGCAGTTGAGAAAGCGGGCGGGGAGCTCGACGCGGAGCAGATCGGGGAGCTCTGCCTGCAGGACCTGCGGAGTCTCGACGCCGGCGCCTACCTCCAGTTCGCCGGCACTCTGCCCGGTCCGGCAGCGGAATTTGCGGCTTCCGGCGCTGCCGGTTCTGTCCGCTCCACAAGCGATCCTGCTTAGTTACCCCCCAGAGCTGATCAGAGGAGAGAAGAGGATGCAGAAGACCGCCGAAAGCCGCACCGAATCTGCCCGCCAGGGCCTGGCGATCGAGCGGCATTTCACCGCCGCAGGGACCCACCCGTTCGACGAGGTCGAATGGGAGATTCGCGACGCCGTGATCGGCGATCCGGCCGATCCGGCCTTCGAGCAGCGCGGGGTCGAGTTTCCGAAGACCTGGTCGCAGAACGCGACCAACATCGTCGCCCAGAAGTACTTCCGCGGTCAGCTCGGATCCGAGCAGCGCGAGAGCTCGGTCAAGCAGATGATCGGTCGCGTCGCCGGGACGATCTCCGAGTGGGGGCGGAAGGGGGGCTACTTCGCAGGCGAGGCCGACGGCGAGGCCTTCGAGGCCGAGCTGACCTCGATCCTGCTCAACCAGAAGGCGGCCTTCAACTCGCCGGTCTGGTTCAACGTCGGCTTCGAGGAGCGGCCGCAGTGCTCGGCCTGCTTCATCTTGAGCGTCGACGACACGATGGAGTCGATCCTCGACTGGAACACCAAGGAAGGGATGATCTTCCGCGGCGGCTCCGGCTCGGGGATCAACCTCTCCAACATCCGCGGCTCGGTGGAGCCGCTGTCCAAGGGCGGCCTGGCCTCGGGCCCGGTCAGCTTCATGCGCGGCGCCGACGCCTGGGCCGGGACGATCAAGTCGGGCGGCAAGACGCGGCGGGCGGCGAAGATGGTCGTCCTCGACGTCGACCACCCCGACATCGAGAGCTTCATCTGGTGCAAGGCGCGCGAGGAGGAGAAGGCCGCGGCCCTGCGCGACGCCGGCTTCGACATGTCGATCGACGGCGAGGGCTTCACCTCGATCCAGTACCAGAACGCCAACAACTCGGTCCGGGTCACCGACCGCTTCATGCAGGCGGTCGACAACGGCGACGACTGGGAGCTGCTGGCCCGCGCGTCGGGCAAGCCGACCAAGACCCTCGAGGCGCGCGAGCTGATGAACCAGATCGCCGACGCCGCCTGGCGCTGCGCCGATCCCGGCGTCCAGTACGACACCACGATCAACCGCTGGCACACCTGCCCGGAGTCGGGGCGGATCAACGCCTCCAACCCGTGCTCGGAGTACATGCACGTCGACGACTCGGCCTGCAACCTCGCCTCGCTGAACCTGATGCGGTTCCGCCGCGAGGACGGCTCCTTCGACGTCGAGGACTTCAAGCATGCGGTCGACATCGTCTTCCTGGCTCAGGAGATCGTCGTCGGCTTCTCCAGCTATCCGACCGAGGAGATCGGCGCCAACGCCAACTCCTTTCGCCAGCTCGGCCTCGGCTACGCGAACCTCGGCGCCCTGCTGATGTCGGACGGGCTGCCCTACGACTCCGACGAGGGCCGCAACGTGGCTGCGGCGATCACGGCGCTGATGACCGGCCGCGCCTACCGGCGCTCGGCGGAGATCGCCGCCGCGATCGGAACCTACGACGAGTACGACCGCAACCGCGAGCCCCACAACGCGGTGATGCGAATGCACCGCGACGCCTCCCATGAGGTCGACGCCGGCGGCGTCCGCGAGGAGCTGCTGGCGGCGGCGCGCGAGCAGTGGGAGGAGGCGGTCGAGCTGGGCGAGGAGCACGGCTACCGCAACGCCCAGGCGACGGTCCTGGCGCCGACGGGGACGATCAGCTTCCTGATGGACTGCGATACGACCGGCATCGAGCCCGACTTCTCGCTGGTCAAGTTCAAGGAGCTTGTCGGCGGCGGGCAGATGACGATCGTCAACCAGTCGGTGCCGCTGGCGCTGCGCACGCTCGGCTACGGCCAGCCCCAGATCGAGCAGATCAACGCCCACATCGCCGAGCGTGGAACGATCCTCGGCGCCCCGGGGCTCCAAGACGATCACCTGCCCGTCTTCGACGTCGCCGTCGGCGAACGGGCGATCTCACACACCGGCCACATCGACATGATGGCCGCCACCCAGCCGTTCATCTCCGGCGCGATCTCGAAGACCGTCAACCTGCCGCAGACGGCCAGCGTCGAGGACATCGCCGACGCCTACACCCGCGGCTGGCGCGGGGGCCTGAAGGCGCTGGCGATCTACCGCGACGGCTCCAAGACCGCGCAGGCCCTGCGCACCGACGCTCAAGCCGAGGCCGCCGCGGAAGAGGATCCGCAGCCGGTGCGGCGGAAGATGCCGCGCGAGCGCGAGTCGATCACCCACAAGTTCTCGATCGCCGGCCACGAGGGCTACATCACCGCCGGCAAGTACGAGGACGGCAAGGTCGGCGAGATCTTCCTCACCGACATCGGCAAGGAGGGCTCGACCCTGCGGGGGATGATGAACGCCTTCGCGACCGCGATCTCGATCGGCCTCCAATACGGCGTGCCGCTGGAGGTCTTCGTGAAGAAGTTCTCCTACATGCGCTTCGACCCCGAGGGGATCACGCAAAACCCCGAGATCCCGTTCGCGAAGTCGATGCCCGACTACATCATGCGCTGGCTGGCGAGCCGCTTCATCGAGGACACCGACTACCTCGAGGACCTCGGCATCCTCACCCCCGAGGTGCGGGCGCAAAAGGAGGCGGACCTGGCGGCCGGCGAGGGCAACGGGCATCCAAACGGCGGCAACGGGCACTCCAACGGCGGCGGCAACGGCCACTCGGGCGGAGCTGAGGCCCAGGCCGGCGCAGCCGTTCCCGCAGCAGCGGCGCTGACCGACACCCCGCCGGTTGTGCCGGCGCGGATCGCCGGCACCGACCTCGGCCCGGCCTGCGACCAGTGCGGCGGGATGATGCAGCGGACCGGTTCGTGTTACACCTGCTCCAGTTGCGGGAACAACACCGGCTGCGGCTGAGGTAGGTACGCTGGCCGGCCCGCTTTCGGGCTTGAGCCGGCCTTGCTCGGCCGATCCGAAGCCCTGGAATGGCCGCCGAAGGCCGCATTGCATGGCGAACGCAGGTTCGCTATACTTTCTGAAGTATAAAGGACCGTTTCGAGAGGAGACCGATGCCTCGGAGCAGAAGCGCTGAGAGTCAGCGCGCCGAGACTCGCCGCCAGCGCGGCGAACACGCCACCGTCACCAAGAGCAGCGCCCGTAGGGGCGCCGACCACGCGCTCGCCGAGCCGACGACCGACAGCTTCCGGCTGTTCGTCAACCAGGCGGGTCGCTACCCCCTGCTCACACGCGAGGAGGAGGTCGAGCTGGCAAAGCGCATCGAGCGCGGCGACCTCGCCGCCAAGGAGCGGCTGATCAACTCCAACCTCCGGCTGGTGATCAAGTTCGCCAGCCGCTACCAGGGCCACGGCCTCTCGCTGCAGGACCTGGTCCAGGAGGCGATGCTGGGGCTGATCCGGGCGACCGAGAAGTTCGACTGGCGCAAGGGATACAAGTTCTCGACCTACGCGGTGCTGTGGATCAAGCAGTCGATCCAGCGCGGCCTCGACAACAGCGGTCGTGCGGTGCGGATACCGGCCCACGTCGCCCAGCGCGAGCGGACCGTGAACCGGATCACCGCCGAGCTGAGCACGCAGCTGAACCGGGAGCCGACCGATGAGGAGGTCGCAGCGAAGGCAAAGCTGCCGCTCGAGGAGGTGCATGCGCTGGCCGACATGACTCGTGTCACAACCAGCCTCGACGCGCCGGTCGGCGACGGCGAGACGAGCCTCGGCGAGCTGCGCGGCGACAGCGAGGACCGTCTCGAGGACGACGTCGCCGAGCGCGCCCAGCGGCAGGCCGTCGAGACTGCTCTGCAGACGCTGCCCGAGGACGAGCGGCGGGTGATCGAGCTGCGCTTCGGGACCGGCGACCGGCCGGCGGCGTCGATCCGCGATGCCGCTCGCGATCTCGGCGTCACCCAGGAGAGCGCCCGGGCGCTGGAGGCCCGCGCCCTGAAGCGCCTGGCCCGCGACGAAGCGCTCGCCTCCTGGCGGCTCGCCGCCTAGCCAGCCGGAAAGGCCGCCGCAGCGAGCTAGGCTGGGCCGGTGCGCCCGGCTGAGCGCGAATCGATCGGCGATCGCGTCGAGCATGCGATCGATGAGCACACCGACGCCGAGCGCGAGGTCCAGCGCGGGCAGGCGGAGCTGGCCGCCGGCCCGAGCCTGCGACGAACCGCTGTCTGGCTCGCGATCGCGGCCGTGGCGCTGTACCTCGTCGCGCCGAGCGTCATCGACGTGTTCGGCTCCTGGCAGGACCTCGAGCAGATACAGCCACTGTGGTTCCCGGCCATGGCCCTGCTCCAGGCCGGCTCGCTGGCGTGTATGTGGGCGCTGCAAAGGCTGGCCCTGGGCGGCCCCCGCTGGCATGCCGTGATCACCTCCCAGCTGGCCGGAAATGCCCTTGCCAAGGTTGCGCCCGGCGGCGGGGCCGTCGGGGCGGCTCTGCAGTACCGGATGCTTGTCCAGGCGGGCTCGACGCCCGGCCGCACGGTGGCCGGGTTGACGGCGGTCAACCTGCTCACCTTCGCTGTCGTCTTGGCGTTGCCGGTGCTGGCGATCCCGGCGATCATCCGCGGCGGCGTTTCCCGGACGCTGACCGAGGCGACGTTGCTCGGGCTTGGCATCTTCGTGATCGTCTTCGCCGCCACCGCAACCCTGATCGCGTTCGATCGACCCCTGCGACGGGTCGGAGAGCTGGCGGAGGGAATCCGCAACCGGCTTCGGCGCCGCTCACCGCCGTCGCGGCAGCTGCCCCGGCGGCTGTTGCGCGAGCGCGACCGGATCACGGCCACCCTCGGTCCCCGATGGAAGCTCGCCCTGCTGGTCACCGTGGGCCGTTGGGCCTTCGACTACCTGACCCTCCTCGCCGCGCTGGCGGCGGTCGGCGCGCAACCTCGCCCGGCACTGGTGCTGCTCGCGTTCTGCGGTGCCCAGGTTCTGGCCCAGGTCCCGATCACGCCGGGGGGGCTCGGTTTCGTCGAGGCCGGCCTGACCGCGATGCTGGCGCTGGCCGGGGTCTCGACCGGCGATGCGGTCCTCGCCACCCTCGCCTACCGCCTCCTCTCCTACTGGCTTCCGCTGCCGGCCGGCCTTGCGGGGGCGATCCTGCATCGGCGCCGCTACTCGCCCGGCGTTGCCGTGACTACTGCCGGATGAGCAAGCCCGAGCGATCCGGGTTGCGGGTCACCTACGTCGGCCACGCGACCGTCCTGATCGAGCTCGACGGCATTCGGTTGCTCACCGACCCGGTGCTGCGGAAGCGGATCGGTCACCTGCACCGCCACGGCGATGCTCCGGATGCGTCGGTCCGCGAGGGCGTCGATGCCATCCTGATCTCCCATCTGCACCACGACCACCTCGACCTCCCCTCCTTGCGCATGTTCGATCCGGGGATCAGCGTGATCGCCCCGCTTGGAGCTGAGCCGGTTCTGCGAAGGGCGGGGCGCGGCGACGTGGTCGAGCTGGCTGCGGGGGACGAAACGCAGCTCGGGCCGCTGCGAATTGCCGCCACCGAGGCAGAGCACCATGGCCAGCGCCGTCCGCTCGGTCCCAGCGCCGCCACGATCGGCTTCGAGGTCACGGGCAGCCGCCGCCTCTACTTCGCCGGCGACACCGACATCTTCGAGGGCATGGAGGCTATGGCGGGGGGCCTCGACCTGGCGCTGCTGCCGATCTGGGGCTGGGGCACCTCGCTCGGAGCCGGACACCTCGACCCTGAGAGCGCCGCCACGGCCGCGAGCCTGCTGCGGCCCCGGGTCGCGGTACCGATCCACTGGGGCACCTTCCTGCCGTTCGGGGTGTCCCGTCTGCGCCCGGAGCTGCTCCACGAACCGGCGAAGGACTTCGCTCGGCACGCCGCCGCAACAGCGCCTCAGGTCGAGGTCAGAGTCCTCGCACCCGGTGAGGCGACCGAGCTCTGAGCTGAGACTGGCGTCCGCCACCGCTGGTGAACTTGCATGTTCGCCCGCCGCATCGGCGAGCGAGCGTTCGGCAGATGGCCAGCCCAGAATCCCGCACCGCGCACGACGCCCCGAGTCCGCGGGCGATCCTGCGGGTGGTGTCGATCGTCGTCGCCAGCGCGCTGGCGCTTTACATCCTTTACCGGCTGCGCACGCCGCTCAGCTACCTGTTCATCGCCCTGTTCATCGCCGTCTGCGCGTCGGCACCAGTCAGTGTCCTCAGCCGCCGGATGCGGCGCGGGAGTGCGATCGCGCTGGTCTACGGAGGGATCATTCTGATCCCGATCGTGATCGGGGCGATTCTGGTCCCGCCCGGAATCGAGGCGGTGTCGAACCTCGTCAACGACCTGCCCGAGTACGCGGAGGAGCTCGACAAGACATTCCAGGAGAACGAAACCCTGCGCTCCCTGGACGAGGACTTCGACGTGACGGAGAAGTTCCAGACCCTCGCCGACGACGCCCAGAGCGGGGCCCTGGGCAGCGCCCCCGGCACCCTCGCCGATGTCGGCGCCGCAATCGTCAACGGGCTCTTCGCCCTGGTGACGATCCTCGTCCTCAGCATGTTCATGGTCGCCCGCGGCCCGCAGTGGAGGGATGCGGCGCTGCGAACCCGCCCCAAGCGCGAGGCGGACGTGCTGCGCAGCGCCCTGATGGCGATGGCCGACGCAGTGTCCAGCTACGTCGGCGGCGCGATGCTTCAGGCGTTCATCGCCGGCGCGGTCTCCTTCGTCGTACTCTCGCTGCTCGGGGTCCCGGCGCCGCTGGCGCTGGCGGTGATCGTCGCGGTCCTCGACCTGATCCCGCTGGTCGGCGCGACGATCGGCGCCGTTATCGTCGGCGTCATCACCCTGTTCACCGACTTTCCCACCGTGACGATCATCTGGGCTGCCTTCGCGATCGGCTACCAGCAGTTCGAGAACTACGTGATCCAACCGCGAATCCAGAGTCGCGCCGTGGACCTGGACCCGTTCGTGGTCGTGATCGCGGCCCTCTTCGGCGGCACCCTGTTCGGCGTCATCGGGGCCCTGGTCGCGATCCCGGTCGCTGCCGCGATCCAGATCGGGGTGCGGGAGTTCCTCCGCTACCGGCGCCAGGCCACCGCCGAGCTGGCAGCGGCGGAATAACCCGCCCCGGCAGTGATCGGTGACGAGCCGCATTCGCCGCCTCGTCGATCCGCCCTGGCGGTTCCTGCTCGCCTGGGTGCACAGGGTGATCGACATCAACGGGATCGATCGGGCGATCGTGATCGGCGCCCAGGCTTTCGGCGCCCTGTTTCCGATCCTGATCCTCTACGCGGCTGTCGGCCCCGGCCAGGACACGGATTTCGCCGGCACGCTGATCGACCGCTTCGACCTCGACGGCTCCTCGGCGGCGACGATTCGCAGGCTTTTCGGCGCTCCGGACGAGGCCGCCAGCGACGCCAGCCTGATCGGCGCCCTGTTGTTGACGGTCTCGGCGCTGGCCTTCACGCGGGCGCTGCAGCGCGTCTACGAGCGGTCCTGGAACCTGGCCCCGCGCGGCGTTCGCAGCAGCGGCTGGGGGCTGCTCTGGCTAGCCGGCTTCATCCTCTACCTGGTCATCCTGGCGCCGCTGGACCAGGCGATCGACGTACCGGGCTGGGGGTTTGCGATCTCGCTGGTCCTCGGGTCCGGGCTCTGGCTCGCAACTCCCTACATCCTGCTCGCCCGCCGCATCGACTGGCGGCAGCTGGTGCCGACGGGGTTGGTGACCGGCGCCTCGATGACGGCGTTCAGCGCCGGCTCCGTCCTCTACCTGCCGACCGCGATCGGCTCCTACGCGGACGAGTTCGGGACGATCGGAGTCGCCTTCGCGCTCCTCTCCTGGCTCACCGGTGCGGCGTTCGTGATCATGGGCACGGCGACGCTGGGTGCGGTGATCGCCGAGTGGAGGGCCTCCCGCGGCGCCGTACGCTGAGCGGACCTTGTCGCCGCGATCCGACTCGACCGACGGTTCGCCGCAGGCTCGTCCGGAGCATGAGCCCGCGCTGCGCCTGGAGGGCCTCGGCAAGCGCTACGACGACGGCACCCTCGCCCTCGACGCCCTCGATCTCGAGGTGCCGGCCGGCAGCTTCTTCGGCCTCCTCGGTCCGAACGGGGCCGGGAAGACGACGCTGATCAGCGCCGTCTGCAACCTGATCCGGGTCAGCGCAGGCAAGATCAGCGTCTTCGGGCTGCCGGGCTCTGACCTGCGGGCGCGCCGGATGATCGGCATCGCCGAGCAGGAACCGAACCTGGACCGCTTCCTGACCGTGCGGGAGACGCTGCTCTACCACGGCGGCTATTACGGGATGAGCCGACAGCAGGCGGCGGCCCGGGCCGAGCAGATGATCGACGTCTTCGACCTGAGGGCAAAGCGCGACGTCCGCGCCCCGAAGCTGTCCGGCGGAATGCGACGGCGACTGCTGCTGGCGCGGGCGCTGTTGCACGAGCCGCGGCTGGTGATCCTCGACGAGCCCACCGCCGGTGTCGACCTCGAGCTGCGCCACGAGCTCTGGCGCTACATCCGCCGCCTGCACGCACAGGGGACGACGATTCTCCTCACGACCCATTACCTCGAGGAGGCGGAGGCCCTCTGCGAGGAGATCGCCCTGATAGGAGGCGGTCGCATCGTCGCCCGCGACAGCGCCCCCGGTCTCAAGGATCGCTTTGGCGCCGCGACGCTGGAGGAGGTCTATCTGAAGACGGTCGCCACGGGGCGGCGCTCGGCCGAGGCGACCGGGTGAGCTCCGCGCCGCAACAGACGCGACGGGTCGAGCCCTGGCGGGGGCTGTTCTGGCTCTCGGCGCGGGAATGCCACCGGGTGCTGAAGCTGTGGACCCAGACGGCGCTGGCGCCGGTCGTCTCCTCGATCCTCTTCATCGTCGTCTTCGGGCTTTCCCTCGGCAGCAGGATCGATCAGATCGACGGCATCGAGTACGAGGTCTTCATCGTTCCCGGGCTGATCGCGATGGCGATGGCGCAAGCTGCCTATTCGAACAACTCGAGCTCGATCTTCCAGGCGCGCAGCGACCGCTACATCGACGACGTGCTGGCGGCGCCGATGCGTGCCTGGCAGATGAATCTCGGCCTGGCCGTGGGCGGTGCCTTCCGGGCGCTGCTGATCGGCGCGGCGCTGATGGCGCTGGCGATCCCGCTGACCGGCGCACCGGTCGATGAACCGCTGGCGCTGGCGGTCTCGCTGTCCTTGCTGATCGTGCTTTTCGGAGCGCTGGGGATCGTGGTCGGGATCTACGCGCAGACCTTCGACCACCACACCTTCATCAACAACATCGTCATCTTGCCGCTGACCTTCCTCGGCGGCGTCTTCTATTCGGTCGAGAGCCTCGGCAGTCCCTGGCAGGAGATCTCGCACGCGAACCCGCTCTTCTACGTCGTCGCTGCGGTCCGCTACGGCTTCCTCGGCACCGCCGACGTCGGCTTCGGCCTCTCGCTGGCGGTCCTCGCCCTGCTGACGGTTGCGCTCGTCGGCTGGTCGCAGTACCTGTTCTCGAGCGGGCGAAAGCTGAAGCCCTAGGCGTCGATCTCGCCGACCTCGCGAGCGAGCCGTATCGCCTCACCGAGGTCGATCCCGGCGCGGGCGCTGAGCCAGCAGGCGACCGGCGCCGCAACCCTTTCGGAGGCGTGGGCCGCCTCGGCGGCGAGGTCGAGGATCGCCTTGAACTCCTCGCTGTCGGGCGCCTCGGTTCCGAGCCGCTCCGCGAAGTCGGCGATCCATTGCTGCGCCGTCATCGCAGCGGGGTGCGCAGCGCGAAGTAGCCGATGTTGTCGTAGCTGCCGTCGCGGCGGCGGAAGAGGATGCGCCCGAGATGGGCGCCGGGAACGACCTCGACAAGCTCGTCGCGGACGCTGCGGATCACCAGGTCGGGGTTGCCTTCGATCGGGGCGTAGTCGATTACCAAGACGTCAACCGCCGGCTCGATGCCACCGCGTTCGACCCGGGTCTCGAAGTCGAAGGCCAGTCGCTCTCCCTCACCCTCGCGGGAGGCGTAGCGGGGCCAGAGCAGCTTCGCGGGCCAGCGGGCGCTCTCGGCGAGACGGTTGTCGCCGCGATCGCCGGCCGCGTCGAAGCGCTTGCCGAGCCAGGGCATCCACAGAGCGGTGACTCCGCGCAGGAAGCGGTCCAGGGCGGGATGGATCAGCGGCGCCACCAGGATCCCCTCGGTGGGACCGTCGATCCCGGCCGAGGGCTGGCCGCAGGCAAAGACCTGAGCGAGCCGTTCGGCGGCAGCCTCGCGGTCGTCCCCGGC
This sequence comes from uncultured Actinomycetes bacterium, assembly GCA_963793785.1. Classification (GTDB taxonomy): domain Bacteria; phylum Actinomycetota; class Thermoleophilia; order Solirubrobacterales; family 70-9; genus CAWCBH01. The sequence continues at coordinate 141,446 of CAWCBH010000003.1, read as the reverse complement.
GGAGGCGCCGAGCCGCGTGATCCAGGCCCAGGCGGCGTCCTGGGCCGCCAGCGGATCGCGCTCGCCGACCTCCCGCAGCCTCGCCACCCGCTCACCGGTCGGGGCCTCTGTCGCTCGCACGCCCGTCGTCGCCATCGCCGCCTCCTGTTTGGGTGGCTTCGCAGGCTACCCTCGACGGCATCGACCAGGTCGTTCAGGTGATCGGAGCGCTGATGATCCTCGCCGGCTTCGCGGCCTTGCAGGCCGGCAGGCTCGGTGCCGCCTCGCGCCTCTACCTGGTGCTCAATCTGGTCGGCTCGGTGATCCTCGCCGGCCTGGCCTGGCACGAGGAGCAGTGGGGATTCCTGCTGCTTGAGGCGGTCTGGGCCCTGGTCTCGCTCTGGAGCCTGATCCGCGTGTTGCAGGGTCGACCGCCGATGGCCGCCCACTGAGTCCCTCGGTTACCCCCGTGGGCCGGCGGGCGGCGTTCGCGGGCATCTTCGTGGTCACCCTGCTGGCGCTGCTGTCGGTCGGCGCGGTGCTGCCGGTCCTGCCCCGCTACGTGAAGGGACCGCTGGACGCGGGCAACGTCGCGGTCGGAGTCGTGATCGGCGCCTACGCGATCACGGGTCTGATCGCTCGCCCCTTCGCCGGCCGACTCGCCGATCAGCGCGGCCGGCGCCCGGCGGTCGTCCTCGGCTGCCTGATCGCCTCGGCCGCCGGCCTGCTGTACCTGGTCCCCGCCGGTGTCGGCGGGCTGATCGTCGCCAGGCTCGTGCTCGGGGTCGGCGAGGGGATGGTCTTCACCGCCGGCTCGGCCTGGATCGTCGACCTGGCGCCGCCCTCGCGCCGCGGCAGGGTGATCGGGCTCTACGGGCTCGCGGTCTGGGGCGGGCTCAGCCTCGGACCGCCGATCGGCGCCCTGCTGCTGCAGGTCTCCAGCTACGAGCTGGTCTGGGCCTTCGCGGCCGCCGCCCCGCTGCTCGGCGCCTTGGTCGCACTGCGGCTGCCGGACGCATTTCGCCCCGCCGCAGGCGAAGCGCGCGGGCCGCTGCTGGCAGCCGAATCGGTGCGCCCAGGGCTCGCTCTGGCGCTGGCCAGCGTCGGCTATGCGGCGGTGGCGGGGTTCGTGGTCCTGCACCTGGACGCGCGGGGGATCGGGCATGGCCCGACGGTATTCGCGGCCTTCGCGGCGATGGTCGTCATCACCCGCCTGGTCGGTGGCGACCTCCCGGATCGCCTCGGGCCAGCGCGCTGTGCGCTGGCGGCCGCGCTCGTCGAAACCGCCGGGCTGGCGACGATCGGCCTCGCCCAGAGCCTGCCGGTCGCGCTGCTCGGGGCGTTGGCGATGGGGTCGGCCTTCTCGCTGCTTTACCCCGCGCTTTCGCTGATCGTCGTCGGACGGGTCGCGGAGGCGCGGCGGGGGGCGGCGCTCGGCACCTTCACCGCCTTCTTCGACGCCGGTGTCGGGCTCGGGGCGCCTCTCGCCGGGGCGGCCGCCGCCCTGAGCGGCTACCAGGGTGCGTTCATGCTCGCCGCGGCGTCCTCGCTGGCGGCCGCGACACTGATCGGACTGGCGATCTCAGCCCGCGGCCGTACCGTGCTCGCCGGCGGCGGGATGCGGTGAGCCCTCCCGCTCGGCTATCAGCAGGGTCTGGAGGGCGCGCCCGATCCGGCCCTGTTCATCGGCCAGGGTGGTGTCGGAAACGCCGATGCCGTTGGGGTGCGGAATCGTGACTGCGTCGAGGCAAACCCACTCTGCGACCGGCAGACGATCGAGCTGAACGGTGAGATCGACGTTGATGAACAGATAGCGACGCCAATCGAGCGCGGCGCTGACCCCGTTGCCGGAGTCGGCTGCGGTCAGCACCCGCTGTAGCGGCGACGGCTCCTCGCCGGCGACGAGGGGTTGGCGCATTCGCATCCAGACGGTCGCCGGCCCGGGCTCGGTGAACGCGCCGCGCAGGAACCGGTACTCCATCGCCGTGTGCTAGCCGAGGGACTGGCCGGTCGGAAAGAACTTTCCCGGCGCCCCATCTCCGGGCCCAGGCGGCCGCTCAGCACCGGGTGACTCGCCCGATGGCAGCTCGACGTCGGCGGTGCGAAGCCGCCAGGCGCGGGCGCGGATCGCGACCCCGTCTGGGTCGGACAGCTCCGCCTCGACGAGCTGGACCCGGCGACCCGGCCGGACGATCGATGCCTGCACCGAGAGGGGGGCGATCGGAACCGCGCGCAGGATCTCGAAGGTGACCCTGCCGACCTGGAAGTCCGCGGCGTCCTCGAGGCGTTCGATCTCACGTCCGATCAGCGCCGCCGGCGGTCCGGCGTGCTGGGTGCGCGGATCCCAGGGACCGCGGGTCAGCTCGGTCGAGCGGTAGCGACCTCCATCGGGCTCGTAGAAGGCCTCCGGCACCGGCCGGATTATTCAGGCTCGGGTGCGCTCAGCAGCGATCGCCGAAGTGCTGGGTCCAGACGTGGGCCCGCGAGTAGCCGCCCATCGGACCGATCCGCAGGCCGATCCCGATCTGGTCGAAGCTGCGGCTGAGAATGTTGGCCCGGTGCGCCGGCGAGCGCATCCAGGCAAAGAAGATCGCTCGCGGGCTGGCATAGCCGCTGCCGCTGCCCCAGGCGATGTTCTCGCCTGCTCTCCAGCATCGGGTCCGCAGGTAGCCCACCCGGCGCATCCAATAGGTGAAGTCGCGCCCGCAGGCGGAATGGCTGAAGCTGTCGCAGCGGACGATGTCACGGGACTTCATCCCCGCCGAGCGGTCGAGCTTTCGAACCTTGCCGAACCGGCCGCGATGGGCACGGCTACGGGCGTAGTTGGTCAGGCAGCGCATCGCCTGCTCCTGCACGCTGGCCGGCGCGTCGCTGTCGCCTTGGTTCTTGCACACCGACGTCGGCGCAACCAGACGGCTGACCCTGAGCGCCTGCGCGCTGGCAGCGAAGACCAGCGTCGCGAGCGCGGCGGCGGTGAGCGAGATGACGACCCTGCGAGCCATCCCGGTTTTCTCGCCAGCGCAAGCCGCTCACCGTAGAGCCTCCTGCAGGCTTGGACACACGTACTAAGAGGCCTGTAATGGTCACTGCGTAACCTGCAAGAAGGCTTGCCGCGACAGCAAACGCAAAGGAGCACGATGGCGCCGGAGACGAAGAAGAAAGTGGAGAAGACCGAGCAGGAGTGGCGAAGCGAGCTCTCCCCGGAGGAGTTCGAGGTGACCAGGCAGGCCGGCACCGAGCGCGCCTTCAGCGGCCGCTACTGGGACAACCACCAAGACGGGATGTACCGCTGCGTCTGCTGCGGAACCCAGCTCTTCTCCTCGGACACGAAGTTCGACTCCGGCACCGGCTGGCCGAGCTTCACCGAGCCGGTCAATCTCGAGCACGTCGAGCTGCGGCCCGACAACAGCCTTTTCATGCGCCGCACCGAGGTCGTCTGCAAGCACTGCGACGCCCACCTCGGGCACGTCTTCAACGACGGCCCCGGCCCCGGCGGACAGCGCTACTGCATCAACAGCTGCGCGCTCGAGTTCGACGAAGGCGAAAAATCCTCTGAGGCGTGACGTGGTGCCCGGCGCGTCCGTGCGCGGGTGGTGCGGGATCCCGGGACCCGGCGCGGAGCGACGGGGGACGGGTCCCGTGACAGGACCCGCGCCGAGCCGCTAGACGGTTCCGCCGGCTCCCAGGTAGCTGAATCGAACCGCCAGCGCCACGGCCTCGGTGCGGGTGTCGACCTCGAGCTTCGCGATCGCGTTTCGCACGTGCGTATGAACCGTCGCCGGGCTGAGCGAGAGGCGGTCGGCGATCTCCTTCACCCGCAGCCCCTCCGCCAGCAGCTCGAGGATCTGGCGCTCGCGCGGGGAGAGATCGAGCAGCTTCTCGACCTCTGAGGGCTTGCCGCCCGCGAAGTCGCCGCCGAGGAAGGTGCCGCCACCGGTCACGGCCTTGACGGCCTTGGCGATGTCTTCGGCGGGTGCGGACTTGAGCACGTAGCCGGAGGCGCCCGCCCGCAGCGCCAGCGCCAGCAGGTCCGGCTGGGCATGGGCGGTGAAGATGATCACCTTGGTGCGCGGTCGCGCCCGCAGCACCTCCTTGGTGGCCTCGATGCCGTCGCGCTTCGGCATCTCGACGTCGATGATCACCACGTCGGGCTCGAGCTCCTTGATCACGTCGACCACCTCGCGGCCGTCACGGGCCTCGCCGACGATCTCGACGATGTTGGAGTTGACCATCCGCGACTTGACCGCCTCGCGGACGATTTCGTGGTCGTCGCAAAGCACCACGCGTTTTGCCTCGCGCACGCTCATCCCGCCGCGATTCTTGCAGGGGCTCCGAACTCCTGCAGAGAATTGGGTAGCGTGAAACTTCCGTCGCTTTCCTGGCGATTCTCGATCAGGGCGATGAGGGTGCGTCCCACTGCGACTGCCGTCCCGTTGAGCGTGTGCACGTGCCGGGGTGATTCGCCACTCGTGGGCCGATACCTACAACTGAGCCTGCGGGCCTGGAAGTCGGTGGTGTTCGAGCACGAGGTCAGCTCCCGGTAACGCTGCTGGCTGGGGATCCAGGCTTCGCAGTCGTACTTGCGCGCCGCCGAGGCACCGAGGTCTCCGGCGGCGATGTCGACGACCCGGTAGGGAATCTCGAGTCGTTGCAGCAGCCCTTCCTCGATCGCCAGCAGGCGCTCGTGCTCCGGCGCCGAGTCCTCGGGCTCCACGAACGAGAACATCTCCACCTTGTCGAACTGGTGGACGCGGAAGATCCCGCGCGTGTCCTTGCCTGCGGCTCCGGCCTCACGGCGAAAGCAGGTCGAAAAGCCCGCGTAGCGGACCGGCAGGATCCCGGGGTCGAGGATCTGGTCCGCATGCAGGGCGGCCAGGGAGACCTCGGAGGTACCGACGAGAAAAAGGTCGTCCTTGGGCAGCTCGTAGATCTGGTCGCGGTCGCCGGGCAGAAAGCCGGTCCCGTAGAGGGCGTCCTCGCGGACGAGGACCGGCGGCACGACCGGTTCGTGGCCCTCGGCCCGAGCCGCCTCGATCGCGAACCGGACCAGGGCCAGCTCGGCGAGCACGAGATCGCCCTTCAGGTAGGCGAATCGCGACCCCGACGCCTGAGCCGCGGCCTCGATCTCGATCAGGCCGAGCTCGGTACCGATTTCGAGGTGGTCGCGCGGCTCGAAGCCGAGCTGTGGTCGTTCGCCCACCTCGCGCAAGACGACCGCGTCTTCCTCGGTCATGCCCCCCGGGCGCCTCGGGGTCCGGGAGATTGGGCAGCGCGGCGGCAAGCCGGTCGCGCTCGCCTTCGACCTCGGCCAGCTCGGCCTCGAGCGCCTTGATCCGCGCGGAGAGGTCGCGCATCTCGGCTATCGCGGCCTCCGCGTCGCCGCCCTCCCGCTTCGCGGCGGCGATCTCCTCGCTGGCCGCGTTCTGGCGCGCGCGGCCGCCCTCGATCTCGGGAAGCAGCTCGCGCCGGCGTGCATCGAGCCGCAACAGCTCGTCGATCTCGTCCGCGGCGCCGCGGCGCGCCAGCGCCTCTCGGACCCGCTCCGGCTGCTCGCGAACGAGCTTCAGGTCGAGCATCGCCCGACCCACTCGGGCCGCCCGGTCAGCCGGCGATGGCCGGCCATCGGCATCAGGGGGACTCGGGTCGTGGCGGCTCGGTCGCGTCCTGGCCTGCGTAGGCGGCGACGAAGCGGGCCACCTGCCGGGCTTCCTCTCCGACGACGATGTTCTGCGGCATGATCGCGCCGGAGAAACCGCCGTTCTGGATCGCGTAGAGGGCGTCGGCGTAGGTCTCGGTGCGCTGGTCGAGGTTCGGGCCCTGCGTCCGCGCTGCGCGGTTGCCGGTTCCCTGGCTGCCGACGGCGTCGAGCGTGTGACAGCCGGAGCAATGGGTCGAGAAGAGCACCGCTCCGTTGTAGTTCGGATCGTCCTCGGAGACCGAGAGCCCCTTCTCCCCGAAGCCGCACGCGCCGAGGCCGAACGCGGCTGCGACCGCCAAGACTGTGATCGAAACCAGGCGCACGCCGCGGGCATCATATTGTCTGCCGCCGAGCGATGACCGGCGTCGAGACTGAGCAGTTCCGGGCCGCGATGGGCCTGCTTCCGACCGGTGTCACGGTCGTCACGGCGACCGGGCAGGAGGGGCCCGCGGGCGCGACCGCCAACGCAGTCGCCTCTTTGTCGCTTGAGCCGATGCTGATGCTGGCCTGTCTGGACCGCGGCTCGCGGACGCTGCTGGCCGTACAGGCAGCGAATCGGTTCGGAGTCAACGTCCTCGGCGCCGATCAGGTCGCGATCGCGCGCGGCTTCAGCAGCAAGGCTCCCGTCGCCGACAAGTGGGACGGGGTCGAGTGGAGCGAGCGGGCCGGGCTGCCGGCGCTGGCCGGGGCGCTGGTCTGGGTCGCCTGCGAGCTGCGCGACGTGATCGCCGGCGGCGACCACGTAATCGTCACCGGCGAGGTGCGGGAGCTGCAGGCAACCGAGGGCGAGCCGCTGCTCTTTCACCGCGGCGAGTACCGCGGCCTGTAGCCAAGCTAGCCGCGGGGCTCAAAGGAAGGTGCTGGTGCCCGCCGCGCGCAGCGTCAAGAACAAGATCACCAGGCAGCTGACGGCCATGATCCCCATCTCCCGCCGCACGATCGCCAGCGCCACCTCGCGCTGACGCGCCTCGTCGAGGGATTCGAAGTCCAGGTCGCCGAGCTCCTGCTGGGCGGCGCCCGCCCGCGCCGCCTCGGCGAGCAGCGAGACCGGAAGCGGCAGCAGCCCGTACACGTAGTGGAGGTCGTCAGCCGCCTCGCGCCCGGAGAAGACGAGCAGCCCCCCGAGCAGGACCTGGATGAAGACCGCCGTCTGGGCGGCGCGGAGCAGGTACCAGAACGGGATCGAGGGCTCGGCCCGCAGCCACTGCACCCCGCCGAGCCCGCCCGCAACCAGGTTGAGGACCAGAACTGCGATGGCGGCTGCCAGATGCACCTCGACCATCGACTATTTCCGCCTCAGAGGGTCGGGATTCGGCTTGCTGATGCGGAAAATCACTATGTAGCAAGTCCGCACAAAGTAGGTGTATAACGAGGAGCGGCCGTGCTCCGCAGCTATCTCCCAGTCTTGGTCTTCGCCGGCCTAGGTATCGCGGTCGGAGCGGCCTTTGCGGTCGCCAATCGCTTTCTCGGCCCGCAGCGCTCGCGGGGGCAGACGGCGGCGACGCGGAGTCAAGGCGAGCCTTACGAGTCGGGGATCCCGGTCTCCTACACGCGCACCTTCCGATTCGGGGTCAGCTTCTACCTGGTCGCAATGCTGTTCATCCTCTTCGACATAGAGGTCGTCTTCCTGTATCCGGTCGGGGTGATCCTCAACTCGGCCGACAGCGTCTTCGTCCTCGTCGAGGTGGTCATCTTCGTGTTCCTACTGATGGTCGCGCTCGTCTATGTCTGGCGGAAGGGAGCCCTGGATTGGAGATAGAGCGCCGCAAGCTGCGCGCGCTCGCTCCGCTCGAGCAGCCACGCACACCCGAAGATCTGCGCATCAGGCAACTGCAGGCCCGGCAGATGCTGCGCGGCGACGTCGCCGACTACGGCGACCTCGATGCCTACGTCGAGGAGCGGGTCGTGACGACGACGCTGGAGAAGATGCTCAACTGGGCCCGCGCGAACTCGATGTTCCCGCTCACCTTCGGGCTCGCCTGCTGCGCGATCGAGGCGCCGATCGCGATGGTGGGCTCGCCCCGCAACGACCTCGCCCGCTTCGGCGCCGAAGCGCTGCGGGCCTCCCCCAGGCAGGCCGACTTCATCATCCTCAGCGGCCGCGTCTCGATCAAGATGGCGCCGATCGTCCGCCGGCTCTACGACCAGATGCTGGAGCCGAAGTGGGCGATCTCGATGGGCGCCTGCTCCTCGAGCGGCGGCATGTTCGCCAACTACGCGGTCGTCCAGGGGGCCGACAAGTTCATGCCGATCGACCTCCACGTCCCGGGCTGTCCTCCGCGCCCGGAGGCCGTGCTCTACGGGTTCACGAAGCTGCAACGGAAGATCACCGGCAACCCGGATCCGGGCTGGCGGGCCCGCTACAACGCCGCCGGGACCGAGGAGTGGGCCCGTGGCGGTCCCGCCAGTGCGCCGAGCCCCGAGGAAGCGGAGGCCTATCGATCGGCGCGGGAGCTGATCGATGCCTGATGCCCCGGGTCTGGAGCTGATCCGGGCGGAGATCAACGAACACCACGCCGATGCGGTGCTCGAGACCAGCTTCGAGTACGACCGCGCGGCGCTGGTTGTCGACCCGGCGCGGATCCTCGACGTTCTCGGCTGGCTGCGCGACACGCCCGGCCAGGAGTACCGGTTCCTTTCCAGCCTGCACGCCGCCGACTATCTGCCGGCCGAGCCGCGCTTCGCCGTCCACTACGAGCTGCTCAACCGAGACCGAGTCGAGCGTCTGCGCGTGAAAGCGCTCGTCGATGCGGCGACAGGACCCGCGGGGGATGCGCTACCGGAGATCGACTCGTGCGTGGAGCTGTTCCCGACCGCCGACTTCCAGGAGCGCGAGGTCTACGACTTCTTCGGGATTGTCTTCAACGGCCACCCCGACCTGACTCGGATCCTGATGCCAGAGGACTACGTGGGCTGGCCGTTGCGCCGCGACTTCCCGGTCGGCGGCGAGCCGGTCCTCTTCACTCATAACGAGCCCGGCGCCCCGAGCAACGGGAGCCGGACGTGAGCACGGTCGAGCAAATCGACTCCGAGGTGATGACGATCAACATCGGGCCGCACCACCCGGCGACCCACGGAGTGCTGCGCCTCGTGGTGCAGCTCGAAGGCGAGGTCGTCAAGGACCTCAAGCCCGTGATCGGCTACGTCCACACCGGGATCGAGAAGTCCTGCGAGGACAAGTCCTACTGGAAGGTGATCCCGTTCGTGGAGCGGATGGACTACGTCTCCTACTTCTTCCAGATGGAGGCGTTCTGCGGCGCCGTGGAGCGGCTGGTCGAGCTGGAGATCCCGCGGCGCGCCAAGTACCTGCGGGTGATCCACATGGAGCTGAACCGGATCCACTCCCACCTGGTCTGGCTGGGGACGACGGCGCTCGACCTCGGAGCGGTCTCGATGCTCTGGTACTGCTTCCGCGACCGCGACCGGATCCTCGACCTGTTCGAGATGTCCTCCGGGCAGCGGATGCACACCCGCTACTTCCAGGTCGGGGGGGTGATCGAGGACATCCCGCGCGGCTTCGAGCCAAAGCTGCGGGCCTTCGTCGAGGAGATGCCGACCAGGGTCGGCCAGTACCTCGACCTGTTGGACCGCAACGAGATCTTCCTGCAGCGCACGAAGGGAACCGGGGTCGTGTCGCGGGAGCGGCTCCTGGAGCTGGGGGTGACGGGGCCACTCTTGCGCGCCAGCGGCGAGCCTTGGGACCTGCGCAAGGTCTTCGACTACCTCGTCTATCCCGAGCTCGACTTCCAGGTCCCCGTCGGCACCGTGGGCGACAACTACGACCGCTTCCGGGTCCGGCTGGCCGAGATCGTCGAGTCGACGCGGATCATCGGCCAGGCGCTGGAGGGCCTGCCGGAGGGGCCCCACATCGCCGATGACCGCAAGTACGTCCTGCCGCCGCGATCGGAGCTCTCCACCTCGATGGAAGCGCTGATCCACCACTTCAAGCTCGTCACCGAGGGCTACCGGGTGGCGCCGGGGGAGATCTACTACGCGATCGAGGGCCCGCGCGGGGAGCTCGGATGCTTTGTCCTCGCCGACGGCTCGGCGAAGCCGGCCCGGGTCCACTTCCGCGACTCGTCGTTCGTGAACCTGCAGGCGTTTCGCGACATGTGCGTCGGCGGATACGTCGCCGACATGATCGCCAGCCTCGGGATGCTTGACCCGATCCTCGGAGGCATCGACCGGTGAAGAAAAAACCCGCCACCTCCTCGCTCTCGCTCCGCCGCGAGGAATCAGAGACGGACGCGGCGTCGCTCTCGCGTCCGGGGGTGGCGGGGTTGCCCTTGGATCCAAGTCTGACTATCGGGCGAACCCCCGATACCGACGCCGAGCGGGTCCCGGAGCTGCACGAGGTCGATTGCCCGGCCGAGCTTCGGGAGCGGATCGAGACTCTGATGGGCCGCTATCCGGACCGGCGCTCGGCCTCGATCCCGGCGCTGTGGGCCGTGCAACGGCGCTACGGCTGGTGCACCCCGGACGGGATTCGCCAGGCCGCCGCGGTGATGCGGCTGACGCCCGCCTACCTGGAGTCGGTGGCCAGCTTCTACGACCTCCTGCACACCGAGCCTGCCGGCGAGCACCGGGTCCTCGTCTGCACGAACATCTCCTGCTGGATGCGGGGCGCCGACGAGCTGCTGGACGCGTTCTGCGTGGCGGCGGACTGCGATCGGGAGGCGGCCGGGCACGGCGGCTCGTTATCCGAGGACGGCAAGGTGTTCGTGTCCGGCTTCGAATGCCTGGGCGCCTGCGACCTGGCCCCGATGGCCTCGATCGACGAGCGCTACTTCGGGCCCCTGGAAGCCGATCAGGCGGCCGCGGCGCTGGAACAGCTACGCAACGGCGCCGAGGTGCTGCCCGAGCAGGCGCTCGCCAGGCGTCCTCTCGCCGGCGGGCCCGACGCCAGGCCGGTCCAGGACCCCGGGGCGCCGCGATGAGCGAGACGCGGCTGCTGCTCCGCAACGCCGACGAGCCCGGCCTGCACACGATCGAGGGCTACAGGCGGCTCGGCGGCTACAAGACCCTGGAGCGCGCATTCCGCGAGCTGGAGCCGGAGGAGATACTCGCGGAGCTGGAGGACTCGGGGTTGCGGGGGCGCGGCGGCGCCGGCTTCTCGATGGGCAAGAAGGCCTCCTTCCTGCCCCGCGGCGAGATGGCCAAGTACCTGTGCTGCAACGCCGACGAGTCCGAGCCGGGGGCCTTCAAGGACCGGGAGCTGATGCAGCGCAACCCGCACCAGCTGATCGAGGGGATCGCGATCGCGGCGCTGGCTGCGGGCGCCGGGCACGCCTTCATCTTCATCCGCGGCGAGTACGACCTCCAGGCCGACATCCTCGACGCGGCGGTGGCCGAGGCCTACGAGGCCGGCTACCTGGGTCGCGACATCCTCGGCAGCCACTGCGACGTCGAGCTGGTCGTCCACCGAGGGGCGGGCGCCTACATCTGCGGCGAGGAGACGGCGCTCCTGGACGCGCTGGAGGGCAAGCGCGGAAATCCGCGCCTGAAGCCTCCCTTCCCCGCCGTGCAGGGTCTCTACGGCGGGCCGACGCTGATCAACAATGTGGAAACGCTCTGCAACGTCCCCCACATCGTCGCCAACGGCGCCGAGTGGTTCCGCGGCTTCGGCACTGAGCAGTCGCCGGGCACCAAGGTGGTCTCGGTCTCCGGTTGCGTGCAGCGGCCCGGCAACTACGAGGTCGAGTTGGGGATCCCGACCCGCGAGATCGTCTGCGGCCTCGCCGGTGGGCCCGAGGAGGGTCACGAGGTCAAGGCCTTCTATCCGGGCGGATCCTCGGCACCGGTCCTGACCGGCGACGAGCTCGACCTCCCCTACAGCTTCGAAGCGATGGCCGAAGCGGGATCGATGCTCGGCTCGGGCTCGATCATCGTCGCCGACGAGCGGGTCTCGATCCCGCAGATGGCGCTGCGCACGGCGCGCTTCTACCACCACGAGTCCTGCGGCAAGTGCACTCCCTGCCGCGAAGGCACCAACTGGACGGTGAAGATGCTGGAGCGGGTGGTGCGCGGCGAGGCGACGCCGATGGACCTCGACATCGTCGCCTCGGTGCAGGACAACATCATCGGCAACTGCCTCTGCGTGCTCGGCGACTCGATGGCGATGCCGGTCGGCGCGATGGTGCGCAAGTTCCGCGACGAGTTCGAGGAGTCACTCTCAACCGCGGCGGTCGCTTCGTGACCCGGACGCGAAGGGACATCACCCTGGTCGTCGACGGGCGGGAGGTCGAGGCGGTCGAGGGGACGATGCTGGTCGACGCGGCCAAGCATGGGGACGTCGAGATCCCGGTCTTCTGCTACGAGCCGAAGCTCGGTCCCCCGGTCGGCGCCTGCCGGATGTGCCTGGTCGAGATCGAGGGGATACCGAAGCTGCAGACCGCCTGCTCGACGCCGGTTCGCGACGGGATGGTCGTCTACACCCAGACCGACCAGGTCAAGGAAGCCCAGAGCGCGGTGGTCGAGTTCCTGCTCGTCAACCACCCGCTCGACTGCCCGGTCTGCGACAAGGGCGGCGAGTGCCCGCTGCAGGACATCGCGATGGGCTGGGGGCCGGGCCGCAGCCGCTTCACCGACCCCAAGCGCCACTTCGAGAAGCCGCTGCCGCTGAGCCCGTTGATCGCGATCGACCGCGAGCGCTGCATCCTCTGCTACCGCTGCGTCCGCTTCAGCCAGGAGGTCTCCGAGGACGAGCAGCTGCAGCTGCTCGACCGCGGCGACCGCTCCTACGTCGGGACCTTCGACGACCGCCCCTACGTCGCGCCCTTCCACGGCAACATCACCGAGCTCTGCCCGGTCGGGGCGCTGACCTCCTACACCTATCGCTTCCGCGCCCGGCCCTGGGACATCGAGCAGGCCGGGTCGATCTGCACCCTCTGCCCGAGCCAGTGCAACGTCGCCTTCACGGTCCGCGACGAGCAGGTCAAGCGGGTCCTCGCCCGTGACAACCCCGAGGTCGACGACGGCTGGCTCTGCGACAAGGGTCGCTACGGGTTCGAGATGCTGGCGGGCGAGGCGCGGATCGACCGGCCGGCGGTCAGGTCCGCGGGGAACAGCCAGCCGGTCGCCTGGCCGCAGGCGGTCGAGAAGGCCGCAGCCGGATTGCGGGCAGCGGGCCCGGCGACGGCTGCGCTCGTCGGCGACGCCTCCAACGAGGAGGGCTACCTCTTGCAGCGGATCCTCCGCGATGCGCTGGAGTCGCCGCACCTGGACTCCAGATCGGGCGGCGGCCCGGAGCGGGCGGCGCTGCTGCGCCTGGCGCACCCGGAGCTCTCGGTGCGCACCGCGGCGATCGACGAAGCCGACGCCATCTTGGTACTCGGAACCGATCCACTGCACGCGGCGCCGATCCTCGACCTGAGGATCCGCAAGGCGGTGCGGCGCACCGGCACCCGGCTGGCGGTCGCGGGCGAGCGGCCCAGCGCCCTCGACGGCGGCGCCACCGCCGCGACCCGCTTCCCCCCCGGCGGCGCGGCGCAGTTCCTGACTGAGCTCAACGGGGCCCTGGACGGTTCGGAGTCGGCCGTCGCCGGCGATGTCGCCGAGGTCCTTCGCGGCGCCGAGAGAGTCGTGATCGTCTGGGGAGAGCGGATCGGCCGCGGCCCCGAAGGCACGGCGGCAATCGATTCCCTGCTCGAGCTCGCGAAGACCCTCGGGCTCGCCGACACGGACGGATCTGGGCTGCTCGAGGTTCCGGACATCACCAATGCACGCGGTCTACGAGAAGTGGGCTGCGTCCCCGACGCGGAGCCCGGCTTGACAGAAACGACCTCCGGAATGGGCGCCGCCGAGATCCGCGACGCCTTGGAGTCCGGCGACCTGAAATCGGTACTGCTGTTCGGGGTCGACCCCCTCCGCGACCTCCCCGATCCCGAGGCCTGGAAACGCGCCCTCTCCAACGCCGATCACGTAATCGCCTTCTCGCTGCTCTCGAACGCCACCACCGCGTCCGCAGACGTCCTCTTCCCACTCGAAAGCCATGCCGAGAAGGACGGCACGGTCACCCATCCCGACGGCCGCCTCCAGCGCCTCCGTCCCAGCGCCTCCCGCCCCGGCGACGTCCGCCCCGGCTGGCAGGTCCTCGCGGACCTCTCCGCCGCTCTCGGCCACGAAACCGGCGTCTCCTCCGCCCCCGAAGCGCTGGCGGCCGTCGCCGACGCCGTCCCCTTCTACGCCGGCATCACCGACTCGGAAATCGGCGGTCGGGGCATCCGCTGGCAGGAAAGGGAGGCGGCATCAGCGCTGCCCGCGGGAGGCGGCGACGGCACCCCCGAGGGCTTGTCGGAGCGCGGGCCAGCGGATCGCAGTGACGACGAGGACTCTCCGCGCGACACCTCTGCCCGAGGGGGTGCCGTCGGCGGCTCCAACGGTCGGCTGTTATTGGGCACCTACCGAGATCTCTGGGCCGGCCCGGTCACCGAGCACAACCCGGCGCTGCGATTCCTGGCGCCAGAGCAGCGCGTCGAGGTCAGCCCCGCCGACGCCGAACGATTGGGTGTCGAGCAGGGTGACGAGGTGACCGTGGGTCAGAACGGCAGCTCGGTGCGGGCGCGGGTCGCAATCAGGGAGCGGATGGACGAAGGCGTCTGCTTCCTGATCGAGGGCACGGCGGATGAGAACGGCAACGCGCTCGTCGGTGAGGGGCCGGTCGAAGTCGAGATCGCGAAGGCAACCGAGTGATCCCGCTGGCCGACACCAGCTTCGTCGAGGCAACCTGGGTCCTGGTCGTCAAGTCGCTGGTGATCTTCCTCGCGGTCTTCGCGGTGCTGCCGCTGCTGACGGTCCTGGAGCGGAAGCTGATCGGCCGCTTCCAGCATCGCTACGGCCCCAACCGGGTCGGGCCGTTCGGAATCCTGCAGCCGCTCGCAGACGTCGGCAAGCTGGTCGGCAAGGAGGCGTTCCGTCCCGAGAACGCGGTCACCAGCCTCTTCATCCTCGGCCCGGCGCTGGTCGTCCTCTCCGGGGTGATGGCGCTGGCGATCATCCCCTTCGGCGACGTCAAGGACGGCGTCGGCTTCTACGGGATCGACACCTCGATCGGGATCCTCTACTTCTTCGCGATCGGCGCGATCGCCTTCTACGGGCTGCTTCTCGGCGGCTGGGCGTCGGGCTCCAAGTACAGCTTCCTCGGCGCGATGCGCTCCGCCGCGCAGCTGATCTCCTATGAGGTGGCGATGGGCCTGTCGCTACTCGGCGTCGTGATGATGGCCGGCTCGCTGTCGCTGGTCGACATCGTCCACGAGCAGGGTTCGTACTGGTTCATCGGCCCGCAGATCGTCGGCTTTCTGATCTTCATGCTCGCCGGCTTCGCGGAGACCAACCGGACGCCGTTCGACCTCCCGGAGGCCGACGCGGAGCTGGTGCAGGGCTACATGACCGAGTACGGCGGCATGCGCTTCGGGACCTTCCTGCTGGTCGAGTACATGGAGATCGTCGTCGTCTCGGGAATCGCGGCGGCGATGTTCCTCGGCGGCTGGATGGGCCCCGGCCCAGGCTTCCTGGACCCGATCTGGATGGCGCTCAAGATCCTCGCCCTGGTCGTCTTCTTCATCTGGGTCCGGGCGACGATCCCGCGGCTGCGCTACGACCAGCTGATGTCGCTGGGCTGGAAGGTGCTGCTGCCGCTGGCGACCTTGAACGTGCTCGTTACCGCCGTGTTGGTGGTGGTGCTGTGAGCGAAGCGCGAGCCAGTGACGTGAGTGAGAAGTTCCCCTATCTGCGGGACGAGAGCGTGATCCAGGTCCAAAGGGCTCCCGACCCGGGCGGCGCCGGCGGCGCCTACCGGGCCTTCGCCGAGACCTTGCGGGGACTGCGGACGACGTTCGCACGTCTGCGCGAGGGGCCGATGACGATCCAATACCCGGAGGAGAAGACGCCTGTCTACCCGCGCTTCCGCGGCCGCCACAAGCTGCACCGCTTCGAGGACACGGGGCTGGAGAAGTGCGTCGGCTGCTCGCTGTGCGCCGCCGCCTGCCCCGCCGACTGCATTCGCGTCGTCGCCGCGGAAAACGACCCCGAGGACCGCGTCTCGGCCGGCGAGCGCTATGCCTCGGTCTATGAGATCAACCTCAGTCGCTGCATCTTCTGCGGCTATTGCGAGATCGCCTGCCCCTTCGACGCGATCACGATGGGCCACGACTACGAGATGGCCGACTACGACCGCTCCGACCTGATCTTCACCAAGGAGATGCTGCTCGCCGAGTCCCTCGAACGAACCCCACTCCGAAGCGAAGGGGAATAGCGATACTGGCCACGTGTCCGAAGAGCTGTTGGAGGTCCATCGTCGCTCCAACGCCGCCTTCAACCGCGGCGACTTCGACGAATGGGCGCGGTACCTGCACCCAGACATTGTCTACGAGGACCGCAATCCCGGCCCCGACCAGCAATCGGTCACACAGGGAGCGAACCAAGTCCGAAGAATCGCTGAAAGCTGGCGCGAGTCGATGCCCGACCTGCAGATCGAGATCGAGGAGGATGTCGTCGCCGGTACTGCGGTCGTATCCCGGGTCGCCTATCGGGGAACCGGCGTCAGCAGCGGGGCATCGCTCGATCAGACGATGGTGGACGTGGCCTGGTTCGAAGCCGGCAAGATCGTGCGCTACTCCTCTGGCTTCTCCACCCTCGAGGAGGGAATCGAGGCAGCGCAGCAATCCGGCTGAGCGGGCGCTTCTGCTGGCGGGCGCTGCCACACTGCCGCCGTGCCCCCCGACCCGACGGCAACCGCGCGGCAGCTCTACGACCTGTTCAACGCCGGCGACTTGGACGCGGTTGCCGATTGCTTCGGTGCCGATGCGGTCATCGAACCGGCCCCCGAGGATCTCGACACCGAGCCCCAGCGAGGCCCGGAAGGGCTGCGGGCGTTCGCCAAGCTCTGGGGGAACGAATTGGAAGCGATCCAGTTCGAGCCGCTTGAGTTCCGCGAGAACGGAAGCAAGGTCTTCGTCCGTCTTCGGCTCTCCGGGCGGGGGCGGGCCAGTGGGGTTGAGGTCGACGCCGAGGTGTTTCACCTCCTGGAGCTCCGCGAAGGGAAAGTCCAGCGATGGCGGACCTTCTGGGATCGAGGCCAGGCGCTGGCTGCCGCGGGCATGTCTGACTGATCAACTCTCGGCAGGCGCCTGATGGAGGAAGTCGCCTTCTTCTTCGGCGCGATCGGCGCGCTCGGCGGCGCGATCGCGGTGATCGCCCTCCGCAACCCCTTCTACAGCGTCCTGGCGCTGGTCGTGCACCTGTTCAGCCTCGCCGGCCTGTTCCTGCTGCTGCACTCGGAGTTCATCGCCGCGGCGCAGGTCGTCGTCTACGCCGGCGCAGTGATGGTCCTCTACGTCTTCGTCGTCGCCTACGTGGGCGGGGTCGAGGAGCCGGTCTGGGAGCCGATCCCCGGCCAGCGCCTGCTGGCGCCGCTGCTCGGCGGAGCGCTGTTCATCGAGCTCTCGATCGCCGTGCTCGGCTCCTCCTTGAAGACGCTGGAGGACGAAGGCCCGACGATCGAGCTCGGCTTCGGCTCCCCGGCCGCAATCGGCGAGCTGATGCTGGAGAAGTTCCTGATCGCCTTCGAAGCCTCCTCGATGCTGCTGCTCCTCGCCGCCGTCGGCGCCATCGTCCTCGCCGGTCATAGGCATGGCGCCGGGGCTGGGGAGGGCGGGAGTGCGGGGGTCTCTTCCCCGGACACTCAGCGCGCCGCGCCAAGCGGCAGCGGTGACAGTGATGACTCATCTCGCGGTGTCGCGTCCGGGGAGGATGGCCCCCGCGATCCCGCCCCCACCCGAGGTGTCGCCTGATGGCGATCGAGTGGTACCTCGTCCTCTCGGCCCTCCTCTTCGCCGTCGGCGCCGGCGGCGTGCTGATCCGCCGCAGCCCGCTGGTAATCCTGCTCTGCCTGGAGCTGATGCTGAACGCCGGCAACCTGGCGCTGGTCGCCTTCAGCCGCATGCTCGGAAACCAGGACGGGCAGGTCTTCGCCTTGGTGGTGATGGTGATCGCAGCCTGCGAGGTGGTGATCGGACTGGGGCTGATCGTCGCCATCTACCGCCGCCGGTTGCCGCTGAACGTCGATGAGCTGCGAGGCCTGCGGGGATGAGCGCAGCGGCGTACGCCTGGCTGGTGCTGCTGCTGCCGCTGCTGGGGTCGATCGTGATCGGGCTCGGCTACCGGGCCCTGCCGGCGCGAACCGCAGGCATCATCGGCACCGTCGCGATCGGGCTCGCGTTCCTGAACGGGATCGGCGCCTTGGTGATGCTGCTCGACGAGCCAGCCGATGCCCGCCAGCTCACGTCCTCGCTGTGGACCTACGCCGAAGGCGGGGGGCTCGACATCCAGCTCGGGATCCTCGTCGACCCGCTCTCGGTCTTCATGGTCCTGGTCGTGACCGGCGTCTCGACCCTGATCCACCTCTACTCGGTCGCCTACATGGACTCCGACCGCGGCTACGCGCGCTTCTTTTCCTACCTCAACTTCTTCGTCTTCTCGATGCTGCTGCTGGTCCTGGCCGGCAACTTCGTGCTGCTGATCGTCGGCTGGGCGTTCGTCGGCTTCGCCTCCTACGCGCTGATCAGCTTCTGGTACCGCCGCGGGACCGCCACCGCGGCGGGGATGAAGGCGTTCGTGATCAACGTGGTCGGCGACGTCGGGCTGGTCCTCGCCGCGATCCTGATCTTCCGCGAGGTCGGCGCCTTCGACTACCTGGAGGTCTTCGAGGCGGCGCCGGATGCGTTCCAGACCAACGAGTGGACGATCGTCGCGATCTGCCTGCTGCTGCTGGTCGGCGCGTTCGCCAAGTCGGCCCAGCTCCCCCTGCACACCTGGCTGCCGGACGCGATGGAAGGCCCGACCCCGGTCTCGGCCCTGATCCACGCCGCGACGATGGTCACCGCCGGGGTCTACCTGATCGCCCGCGCCCACCCGCTTTTCGAGATCGCCCCGACCGCCGCCGATATCGCCGCTTTCACCGGCCTGGCCACGCTGCTGGTCGCCGGCTCGATCGCGCTCGTCGTCACCGACCTGAAGCGGATCATCGCCTACTCGACAATGAGCCAGATCGGCTACATGGTCGTCGGGGTCTCGATCGGCGCCTACACGGCCGGGCTCTTCCACCTCATGACCCACGCCTTCTTCAAGGCGCTGCTGTTCATGGCCGCCGGATCGATCATCGCCGCGATGGCGAGCCGCCAGGACATCGACCGGATGAGCGGATTCGGCCGCGCGATGCCGTTCACGGCGGCGATGTTGATCATCGGCTCGCTGGCGCTGGCCGGCTTCCCCGGCACCTCCGGGTTCTTCTCCAAGGACGAGATCCTCGCCTTTGCTGACGAGCGCGGCGGCATCTACACCGTGATGGCGGTGCTCGGCTACCTCGGGGCGCTGCTGACCGCGATTTACTCGTTCCGGCTCGTCTTCCGAGTCCTCGGCGGCGAGCCCTGCGCGGAGGCGCGCGAGCTCGAGCGCGGCCACCTCGCCCACGCCGAGCCCGAGAACCCCGCCACCGGCGAGCGCGAGGACGTCGACGTCGGCTTCCCGGGCCCTGAGCACCACATCGCCGAGCGGGCGGCGCCGATGCGGGCAGCGATGGCGATGCTCGGCACCCTGGCCCTGATCGGCGGCCTGCTGCAGATCCCCGGCGTCCTCGACACGCTGGAGAGGTTCCTCGAGCCGACCTTCGAGGAGTCCTCGCTGGCGGCGATCCACCCGTCGACCGGCCACGAGTGGGTGGGGCTCGGCATCGGCGGTGCGATCGCGATCGCCGGAATCTTCATCGCCTACTTCCTCTACGTCGCCCGCCCCGGCGCCAGCTCGCTGCTGGTCGAGCGCCTGCGACCCCTGCACACCTTCCTGGTCAACAAGTGGTACTTCGACGAGCTGATCGACGTCCTCATCGTGCGGCCCGCGCTGGCAACCGGGCGGTTCGCCGACCGGAGCTTCGAGCGATACGTCGTCAACGGCGTCGTCTCCGGGGCGGCCGGGTTCGTGCGCGGCGCCGGCGGTGTGGTGAGGACCGCGCAGTCGGGATTCGTGCGCTCCTACGCGCTGTTGCTGGTCTCGGGGTTCGCCGGCCTCGGCCTCTACTTCCTGATCGCAGCCTCATGAGGACCCGCCGATGACCAACTCCGTGCTCTGGACCCCCCTCCTCTTCGGCCTGATCGGCCTCTTCCTGCCGCGGCGCGCGAGCGGCGCCTGGGCTGCCCTGGGCTGCGCGGTGACACTCGCGCTTGCCGTCTACCTGGCGATCGACTACGACGCGGGCGCCGGAGGCCTGCAGCAGACCGTCGACGTGACCTGGATCGCCGGGCTCGGGGTCGACTACAGCCTCGGGATCGACGGCCTGAATGTCTTTTTGGTCCTGCTGACGGCGGTCGTCTGGATGGCGGCGACGGCCTTCGCCGCCTTGCGCGAGCAGGAGCGCCCGCAGCTCTACTTCCTGATGCTGCTGCTGGGCGAGACCGCGGCGCTGGGTGCGTTCCTCGCCCAGGACCTGCTGCTCTTCGTCCTCTTCTTCGACCTGATGCTGATCCCGTTCTACTTCCTCTTCGGGGCCTGGGGAAGCGATCGCGACGGGACCACCGCGGTGCGGGCGACGACGAAGATGATCGTCTACACGCTGGTCGGCTCGCTGCTGATGCTGGTCGCGGCGATCGCGACCGCGATCCTCTCCGCCGACGGCGGCGAGCTGACCTTCTCGATCGCCGCGCTCCAGGAGGACGTCCTCGGGCAGGGAAGTCAGGACTGGATCTTCTGGTTCTTCGCCGCCGCCTTTTTGGTCAAGATGCCGGCCTTCCTGCTGCACGGCTGGATGCCCGATGCCTACCGCGCCGCGCCGCTGCCGGCGCTGGCGGCCTTCTCGGCGGTCCTCTCAAAGGTCGGCGCCTACGGGTTCCTGAAGATCGTGCTGCCGCTCTTTCCCGACGCCACGGTGCAGTTCCAGGAGGTCGTGCTGGTGATCGCCGTCGCGTCGATCCTCTACGGCTCGGTGATGGCCTTCAGCCAGACCGACGTGCGGCTGATTGCCGGCTATTCCTCGATCGCCCAGCTCGGCTTCATCACCGCTGGGATCTTCGCCCTGCGTCCCGACGGCGCCGACGGCGCGATCCTGCAGATCGTCAACCACGGCATCGTCGTCGCGGCGTTGTTCTTGGTCATCATCGTCCTTGCCGAGCGCACCGGCAGCGAGGACCTGCGCGGGATCGGCGGCTACGCCTTACGCGCGCCGGTGCTGGCGGCGATGTTCCTGATCGTCGCCCTGGCCACCCTGGCGATGCCCGGCTCGGCCAACTTCATCGGCGAGTTCTTCATCCTCAACGGGCTCTTTCAGGCCAAGATCGTCTTCGCGATCGTCGCCAGCGCCGGGGTCGTGCTTGCCGCCTACTACGCGCTGCGCCTCTACCAGCGGACCATGCACGGCCGCCTCGCGAAGCGGATCGAATCGCGTGAGATCGGCCTCCGCGACGGCGCCGTGATTGGCGCCCTGGTCGTCTGCATCCTGGCCCTTGCGCTCTACCCCCAGGTGATCTTGAACAAGGCCGACGGGAGCGCCGAGGCCCAGGTCGAGGCGGTGTCGGCCCTGCGGGGAGGGGAGGTGGCGCGGCGATGACATTCACCGCCCCCGAGATCGACTACGCCGGCCTCGCGCCGGTCTTCGCGCTGACGGCCGGGATCTGTGTCGTCTTGATGAGCGCCGTCTTCGAGCGGACCAAGAACATCGCACCCGTTCTGACCCTGGCCACCCTGGCAGCCGCAGGCGGTCTCTGCACCTGGCAATTGGGTGAGCGCAAGGATCTCGTCGCCGGAGCGCTGCGGCTGGACGAGCTGGCGATCGCGGTGGCGCTGATCGCGATCCTCACCGCCGCGGTCACGGTGCTGCTCTCGATCGGCGAGCCGGCAGTCGAGCAGGCCGGCTCGGGCGAGTACCACGCACTGCTGCTGGGCTCGGTGCTGGGGATGGTGCTGCTGGGTGCGGCGCAGAACCTGATCGCGTTCTTCATCGCGATCGAGACCCTCTCGATCCCGCTCTACGTCCTCTGTGCGACCAACCTGCGGCGGCCGCAGTCGCTGGAGTCCGGGCTCAAGTACCTGATCATCGGCTCGCTCGGCTCGGCGACGCTCCTCTACGGGCTGGCCTTCGTCTACGGCGCTTCGGGCTCGACCGACTTCACCGGGATCGCCGCCGGAATCGGCGAGCAGGGCGTGCTCGGCGACCCGCTGATTCTGGTCGGGATCGCGCTCGCCGCCACCGGCCTCGCCTTCAAGATCTCGATCGCCCCCTTCCACCAGTGGACCCCGGACGTCTACGAGGGGGCGCCGACGCCGGTGACGGCGTTCATGGCCGTCGCCACCAAGGCCGCGGCCTTTGCGGTCTTCGTGCGCTTCTTCGACGTCGCGCTGGCGCCGGAGGCCGGCAACTGGGCCGACGCGCTGGCGGTGCTGGCGGCGGCCTCGATCGTGATCGGCAACGTCGGGGCGCTGGGCCAGGACTCGCTGAAGCGGCTGCTGGGCTACTCGGGCGTTGCCCAGGCCGGCTACATGCTCGGCGGGCTGGTCGTCGCCAGCGAGGCGGGGATCAGCGCCCTCGTCTTCTATCTGGTCGTCTACACGTTCATGAACCTGGCCGCGTTCGCCGTCGTCGTCGCCCGCGAGCGCGAGACCGGATACGGCGACGACATCGCCGCCCTCGCCGGCCTGGGCCGCGAGCGGCCGCTGCTGGCCTGGCCGCTGACGATCTCGATGCTGGGCCTGGCCGGCATACCAGCCACGGCGGGGTTCATCGGCAAGGTCTATCTGATCGAGGCACTGGTCGCGGGCGACTACACCTGGCTCGCGGTGATGATCGCCATCGGGACGATGATCTCGCTTGCCTACTACCTGCGCGTGGTGGCGGCGATGTGGATGCAGCCTGCGGCCAAGCGGCCGGCGCAATCCGCCGGCGGGGTGCCGGCGATAGCCGGAGGCGCGCCGGAGGCCGATCCGATCGACCCCCGGGCCGGCTCCCGCCTCTACCTCGCCGGCCCGGCCGTGCTGGCCGCCGCGGCGACGGTCTTCTTCGGCCTGATCCCCCAACCGCTGGTCGAGTTCGCCGAGCAGGCCGGTGCCGGCCTCGCCCCCTTCCTCTAGGTCGAGTGGCGCTTTCCTCCCGCATAGCGATACAAACGCGCCACTCCGGCTGCTGAGGATGCTCCAGCACGTCTCGATCGAGGTCGCGCCCGCGGATGTCAAGCGCATGGTCGAGCTCTGGGAAGCGATCGGCTTCAGCCGGGTCGAGGCACCGGGACCGATCAACCCCTATGTGACCTGGCTCGAGCGCGAGGGAACCCAGGTCCATCTGATCCACACCGAGGAACCGACCGTTCCCGTCCTCGGCCACGCTGCCGTTGTCGCCGCGGACTTCGATCAAACGGTCAGCCGCGTCACCGGGGCCGGGTTTGAGGTCGAGGAGCATCGTGAGCTGTGGGGCAAGCGACGATCGTTCGCGATCGGGCCGGGCGGGCACCGGGTCGAGCTGATGGAGGCACCGCCGCCGCCGAGCGCGTAGCTACGATCGCTCGGTGCGTTACCCGGTCGAGCAATTCAGCGCCGAGGAGCAGGCCCTCCTCTCCCCCCACTTCACCAACCTCGACCGTCCCGTCTTTGCGCTGGTCAACCTCCCGGAGACGGTGAAAGGGGCGTTGTTCGCCCGCTATTCGCGCTACGCGGGCAGCGTTCGCAGGCTGTTCCTGGAGGAGTTCGCCGCCGATGTCGGCGCCGGTGCGAGGCCCTTCGACGGTGATGAGGGGGAGCGGGCCGCGAAGCTCTACGAGCGGGTCTTCCTCGGCTACGGAGACGACTCGATCGCCCAGGTCGGCGGCGCCCACATCGCCTGCGAATGGGTGTCGAACATCCTCACCAAGCTGCTGCAGCGCGGTCGCCTCGCCGCCTATCTGGAGCAATCCACCCGCTACATCCCCTATGACCAGCCGCTCGACGCCGAGTCCGGCGGTTATCGCTACTACCGCGATCCGGAGCTCGGGCCCCGCTTCGGGGAGGCGATGGACGAGCTGTTCACGATCTACTCGGCCTCCCTGGTCGAGGTCGAGCGCTGGGCGGCGCAGCGTTGGCAGCGTGGCGATGACGAGCCCGAAGGAGCCTGGCAGCGCTCGATTCGCGCCAAGGCGCTGGACCTGCTGCGGGGACTGCTGCCCGCCGCGACCCTGAGCCACGTCGGCATCTATGCCTCCGGGCAGGCCTACGAGCAGCTGCTGTTGCGGCTGCTGGCTTCGCCGCTGCCCGAGGCACGCGAGTTCGGCTCGATGATCCTCCGCGAGCTGCAGCAGGTGATGCCGAGCTTCGTCGCCCGCGTCGACCGTCCCGACCGGGGCGGGGAGTGGATCTCCTATCTGCAGAGCCGTCGCGAGGCGACCGAGAGCTGGGTCTCCCGGCTGGGGCTCGACCGTCGCGAGGCCGGAGACGGGCCGCTGGTTGAGCTGGTCCACGTCGACGGAAGCGAGGAGGACCTACTCGCCTCCTCCCTGTTCGAGGCCGCAGCGGTGCCGGAGACCGAGATCAGGGCCCGGCTCGACGTCCTCGACCGCTCCGAGCGGGCGGCGCTGCTGGCGGCGATCATCGGCGAGCGCCGCAACCGCCGTCATCGCCCCGGACGCGGCTTCGAGGCGCTGCGCTACCGCTTCGAGATCGTCTCCGACTACGGGGGCTTTCGGGATTTGCAAAGGCACCGGATGCTGACCTGCCAGTGGCAGCGGCTGAGCCCGGATCTCGGGGCCGGGGTTCCAGAGGAGGTGCGGGAGGCGGGCTGTGGGAGCGAGTACGAGCGGGCGCTGGAGATCTCCCGGGCCGAATACGAGCGCCTGGCCGAAGCGGGCCTGCACGAGGCCGCTCCCTACGCGCTCTGCCTCGGCTACCGGATCCGTTACGTGCTCGACCTAAACGCCCGCGAGGCGATGCATCTGATCGAGCTGCGCTCGGGCCGCGAAGGCCATCCGACCTATCGGGCGGTCGCGCAGGCGATGCAGGAGCGGATCGCCGCGGTGCACCCGACGGTAGCGGAGGCGATGACCCACGTCGACCTCTCGCGCGAGCCGCGCCTGGAGCGGATCCTCAGCGAGATCCGCACCCAGCGCAAACGGATCGCCGCGGCCTGATCGCCTAGGGGATCCGGCGGCGGACTTCGCAGCCGCTGGCCTGGTCGCCGCCGGCACCGCCGTCGCAGACGTCGAAGCCGGGCCCGCCGCGCAGGGTGTCATCGCCGGAGCCGCCGCACAGGGTGTCGTTTGCCCTCCTGCCCAGGCCGGTATCGGTGCCGCCGCGCAGAGAGATCACGTCGCGCCCGCTCGCCCCGGCGAAGCTGTCCCGGCCGGCGGCGCCGAGCTGCGTCACCGCGCGACCGAGGCACCTCGCCAGCCGGCCGCGGGACTGCTCGTAGAGACCGCGGGCGGCGGCGCCGAAGTATGGGCCGTAGAGGCGCGGTGCCGTGCAGGCGATCAAGAGGCCGACGCAGTAGCTGTTCAGCGACAGCAGGACACCGTCCGCGACCCAGCCGCCGCCGCTGGCGCCGGCGTTCATGTCGCAGTCGATGAACATCGTCCGCGGCGGATCGGTGCTGTCGTCGTCGCCGCCGTAGCGCGAGCGGCACGCCTGCAGCGACTCCCCGTCGAAGGGCGGCTCGGCCGGATAGCCGAATGACATGTAGAGCTGGTCGCGGGGCTGGTCGAAGCCGATGCCGCGGGCGCCGACGACGTTCTGCAGTCCCTGGCCGCGGCTGTTGCGTGCCACCGTCGCCATGCCGATGTCGAAGGAGATGTTCTCCTCCGGCACCCAGGCGTCGGGGGCCCGCAACGCGGTCGCCGTCCAGCGACCGTAGGGCGCAGCGCC
Source organism: uncultured Actinomycetes bacterium (assembly GCA_963793785.1). Classification (GTDB taxonomy): domain Bacteria; phylum Actinomycetota; class Thermoleophilia; order Solirubrobacterales; family 70-9; genus CAWCBH01. The sequence continues at coordinate 115,909 of CAWCBH010000003.1, read as the reverse complement.
GTCCCTGTAGCCGGGGACGAAGAGCCAGTTGGTCGCCCACTCGCCCTCGCCGTAGACGCAGTGGCCGGCGCTGACGACGAGGCTTCGGCCGGGTGAATTGACGGCCGTGCCCGAGCAGACGAAGTCGGACCCGTCGATGCTGAAGAAGACCTTGCCGTGGACGCGGTTGGGAAATCGGCTTTCGTCGCCGGGGCTGAAGGCTGAGGTGAGGGAATCGGCAGGCCCACCGTGGCGGATCCGGGCCGGATCCGAGTTGCCGGCCGCCGGGGCCACGAACGACGGTCGCCGGGCGGTCGGCGCTGCCGTGCCGCCGGCCGGGCGCCGGCCGAGGGCGCGATCCGGCGTCTGCGCCAGGCGCATCCGGCGCGGCGTCCAGTGCTCGAGAACCTCGGCACGGCTCTGAGTCGTCAGCTTCGCCGTGCCGACCGCGGAGCCTGGCGGCAGCGCTGCCTCGCCACTGCCGGCGACGCCGGCGAGGGCGATCGCCGCCCAGACGATCGCAGCCGCCGCCGCTTTGAGGGTCCCGCCCGTCCGCACGAAATCCAGGCTAGCAACGGATCGACGGCTGGACCGCAGGTCAAAACCGGCTTACGATTCGCCCATGCGCAAGCCTGACTGGCGCCTGATCATGGCCGCGGGAATGTCGGCGGTCCTGCTGGCGATGCCTTCGACCGCCGCCGCCGGCCCTGCGGTAAGGGCGATCTCCACGGCCGACGATCGCGGCGGCGCCGAGGTCCGCATCTCCACCCGCGAAGCGCAGCCGGCACGGCGAGCGACCGCCTCCGCCACGGTCTCGGTCGCGATCCTCGACTTCCTCTACGACCCCAAGGACGTCACCGTCAGCCGCGGAGACACGGTCTCCTGGACCAACCAGGGAGAGAAGAAGCACGACGTGACCAGCGACGGCTTCGAGTCCGAGACGCTGGAGGCCGGCGACGGCTACAGCTTCACCTTCACGGAGTCGGGCGCCTTCGACTACCTGTGCGGAATCCATCCGAAGATGAAGGGCACGGTGACCGTCGCCGGCACTCCCTCGCAGCCGGACGGCCCCGCCGACGGGGAGCCCAAGCAAGGGTCTGAGAATTCCTCCGACCCGGGGTCCGAGAGCGCCGGCCGCCAGGGCGGTGGCGAAGGCTCGGACGGCGGCGACGGGGAGAGCGACAGCGGCGGCGTCTCCTCCGGCTCCGGCTCCGGGGGCGGAGCCGGCGGCGACTCGGACGGGTCGCTGCCCTCGACCGGCCAGGACCTGTTGCCTGCATTGATCCTCGCCGAGCTGCTGCTGATCGGCGGCCTGCTGCTTCGACTCCGCGTGCGCTGAGTGGCCGGCTTCGGTGCCCCCGGGCTACGGCTGGCGCTGCTGGCCGCCGCGGCGACGATGCTGACCGTGGCGCTGGCGCCGGCAGAGCCGGCGGCGGCGCGCTGGCAGCCAGGACCGACGACTGCTCCCTGGCAGTGGCAGCTGCAGGGACAGATCGATACCTCGTTCGCGGCGCCGGTGTACGAGGTCGACGGCTTCGACGTCGGCCGCGACGTCATCCGCCGGCTGCACGCCCGCGGGCGCAAGGTGATCTGCTACCTCGACATCGGCGCCTGGGAGAACTACCGGCCCGACGCCGGCCGCTACCCGCGCGCGCTGCTGGGCCGCAAGTACTTCGGCTTCCCCGACGAGCGCTGGCTCGACATCCGCAAGATCCGCCAGCTGGCACCGATCCTCAAGCGCCGCTTCAACACCTGCAAGCGCAAGGGCTTCGACGCCGTCGAGCCCGACAACCTGGCCGGCTGGGAGAACCGGACCGGCTTTCCGCTGACCCGCGCCGACCAGCTGCGCTTCAACCGCTGGGTCGCCGATCGAGTCCACGCCCGCGGGATGTCGGTGGCGCTGAAGAACGACGGCCGCCAGGTCCGCCAGCTCGTCGGCGACTTCGACTTCGCGGTCGTCGAGCAATGCTTCCAATACCGCGAGTGCGGCCAGTACCGGCCCTTCATCGAGGCCGGGAAGGCGGTCTTCGAGGCCGAGTACGAGATCGCCCCGGCGCGGTTCTGCCCCCGCGCCCGCAACCTCCGCTTCAGCGCGATCCGCAAGGGCTATGACCTGTTCGCTCGCCCGTGGCGCCCGTGCTCGGCGGCGCGCCAGCAGAGCCAGCGCTCGGGCGACAGCGAGAGCATCGGGCCTCCAGGCGGCTTGCTCTGGTAGGCCGGGTACTTGGCGGCGAGGGCCGCCAGTGCCTCGCCGCCTTCGGTCAGCGTAAGCACCTGCACCGAACCCAGCGCCTGCACCCAGGCCAGCTCCTCCCAGTCGTCGCTGTAGCGATCGACGGTGAAGGCGGCCTCGGGCCGGCGGCGCAGGAAGCGGACCCGGGCCAGCTCTTCACCGCCAACGCGCTTGAGCTTCGAATCGACGGCGCTCCAGATCCGCCCGCCGAATAGGGCGAAGGTGACCGGCAGCACCCGTGGATTACCGGCGTCGTCGAGGATCCCGAGGCGACCGACCCGGCTGTCGCGTAACAGCTCTCGAGCCCAGCCCGGAAGGTCGGCCGGTTTGGACGCCTCCATCGCGCCCTAGCTGCGGCGCTTGCGCTTGCGGCGCGCGCCGCGCTCGCGCGGCGGGTTCTGATCCGGCTCCGGCGGCTCCGCGGAATCCTGATCGGATTCCTCCTCAGGCTCCAGCCTCGCCGCCGCCTGCTCGCCGGGGGTCGGCCAGGGGATCGCCTGCCCGGCGGCCCAGGCCGGCGGCCGCCCCCGCGGCACCCAGCCGGCGATCAGGAGGCCGAGGTAGATGAACCAGATCGTCAGGAAGGGCTGGAAGCCGGGGATGATGAACGAGACGGCGCCGAGCGCCATCCCGAGCGAGCCCCAAAAGCGCGACAGCAACCCGACCCGCATCGCCTGCAGGCAGGTGTAGACCATGATCACGGCGACCCCGAGAGCGCCGGCGAGCGAGAGGCCGGTGGCAAGGCTGCGCAGCGACTCGTCCTCGAGGAAGTCGGTGGCCTGGTCGTCGGCCCCCTCGCCGCTGCCGGTGATGCCCTGCGCGACGAAATCCGAGGCCGCGTTGATGCTGGCCTGGGCGTTCAGGATCGCCCCCAACGCCATGAACAGAGGGGCCACGAAGATGACCCCGATCAGCTGTCCGCGGACGGCGTCGTTGCGGCCCTCTGCGGCCCGAAACAGGTACAGGAGCGGGGCCGCCAGGGCGAGGGTGCCGAGGCCGCGCAGCACGCCGGCCAGCAGGTAGGAGCCGGAGTTGGAGTCGAGATCTCGGAGCTGGTCCGCCTCTCCCTCGGCGCTGAAGGTCGTTCCGAGCACGATGATCGAGGCGATCATCGCCACCGCGGCGCCCAGCGTCAGCAGCGCGACCGGGAGCGCCCAGCGGCGCTCCCGGTCGATCAGCTCGGCCCTGCCGGTCAATCGCCGCTCGGCGAACGCTCGGGCGCGGCGACCGAGGTCTCCTCGCGCAGCTCGCCCGCGCGGACCGGGTAGTACTCGTAGTCCTTCGGCTCGGCCAGGCGAGAGATGCGGTCGCCGACGGCGAGCACGAGATCGAGCACCGGTGCGGCGAGGCCGATCACGGTCTCGACCCGCTTTCTGGTCCGCTGCTGGGCAGGTGTCAGGGTCACCCGCGACGCCGGCTGCGGCACCCGATCGGAGCCCGGGGTCATCGAATCAGCCGCGCTCGTGGAAGTAGAACTCGGGCAACGCCCCCTCGATGACCTCCTGCGTCATTCGCTGCGCCACCTCGAGGTTGCCGGTGCGAACGGCGATGTCGTCGAGGGTGACAATCCCGGCCAGACGGTCTTCTGTGACCACCGGCAGGCGGCGCACCCGATGCTGCACCATCAACGCCGCCGCTTCGTCGAGCTCCATCTCAGGGTCGCCGGTGATCAGCGGCCGCGATGCATGCTCGGAGACGGTCTCCTCGGATTCGGACTCCCCGGCCAGGATCCGCACCGCGAGATCGCGGTCGGTGATCATCGCCACCGGCGTTCCTTGCGGGTCGACGATCACCACCGAGCCGACCCCGTGGTCGCGCATCAGTCGCGCCACGTCGAGCGCCGTCGCCTCGGGCACGGCGGTGACGACGCCGGGGGTCATGATCTCGCTCAGGCGCACGCGCCTACGCTATCGCCCGCCGAAGCCGCGCCGCAATCAGGTGCTGCGGTGGCCGTCGAAGATCTCCACGGACTAGGATCGAGCCGATGCCGGCTTCCTCGCAGACCGGCCCGGTTGCCGTCTACGGCGCCACCGGGTTCACCGGCAAGCTCGTCGCCGCCGAGCTGGCGCGCCGCGGGGCCGACTTCGTCCTCGCCGGGCGCGATCCGGCCAAGCTCGAATCGCTCTCGCGGCAGCTCGACGGCGCCCCGACCCGAGCTGTGGGCGTCGAGGATCCGGGCGGGCTGCGGGCGATGCTCGAGCCCTGCGCCGCCGTGATCGCCTGCGCCGGCCCGTTCATGCGGCACGGCGAGCCCGTCCTGGCGGCGGCGGCCGAGACCGGCACCCACTACGTGGACACGACCGGGGAGCAGCCGTTCATGCGCCTCGTCTTCGACCGCTATGGGCCGCTTGCCGAGAGCAACGGCGCCGCTTTGCTGACCGCGATGGGCTTCGACTACGTCCCGGGAGACATGATCGCCGCCCTGACCGCAGCCGGAATGGGGCCCCTCGACGAGCTCACCCTCGCCTACTCGGTTCGCGGAATGCAGGCCACCCGGGGAACGACGCTCTCCGGCCTCGACATGCTCAGCGGCGGCGATCTCGAGTACACCGACGGGGCGCTGCAGGCAGCCTCGCGAAAGGTCGACCGAGGCAGCTTCGACTTCCCGCCGCCGGTCGGGCGCCAGCGGATGATTCGCTACCCGGCGGGCGAGCCGATCACGGTCCCGCGACACGTCGAGACCCGCAACGTGCGGATGCTGCTCAGCGCCGAGACGGTCGTCCCGAGGCGCCTGGCGGCGCTGTTGCCGGTGACTGCGCCAGCAATCGGGCTTGCGATGCGCAGCCCGCTGCGCGGGCTGGCGCCGCGGCTGGTCGCGCGGCTGCCCGAAGGGCCGGAGGAAGAGAGCCGCCGCGCCAACCGCTTCACGATTGTCTGCGATGCTCGTGCCGGCGGTAGGCGGCGCCGCGGCGTCGTCACCGGCAGTGACGTCTACGGCCTCACCGCGGTCACGACCGTGCACGCTGCCCTGCTCGCCGCCGCGCCCGGCTTCGAAGGGTTGGGCGCCCTCGCCCCCGCGCAGGCTTTCGACCCCGGGGACTTTCTCGGCGCTCTGGCCGAGCACGGAGTCGAGCACGACGTCGAGCCGCGACCCGACCCCGCCGCCGCGCCCGCACGCACCTAGTGGAGTCGCGACCGCCGGCCGTCCCGCTGCAGGCGGGATCGGGTCCCGACAATCCGCCCTGCCCGGCCTGCGGCCAGCCGCTGTTCGGGTGGGCGAGCCGGCGACCCGACGGGGCGCCGATCCGGCGCTGCGAGCGGTGCGGTCTCGGCGTCGCCGGCGAGGCGGTCGATCGGGAACGGCTGCTGGCGGCGTTGCGCGCCGGCCCGGTGCGACTGCCGAATCGGGCCAGCCTGCAGGCCTCGATCGGCTCCTCCGGCTGGGCCGGCATCGAGCCGCAGCGCAGGTTCCTGCTCACGCCCGACGCCCTGCGCCGGCTCGGGGAGCCGATCGAGCGGCCCCGGGCAGATGTCTCTCGAATGTGGCAGACGTTGATGAACAGCTTCACCTTCGGGCACAACGTGGGGCTGGGATGGATCGAGAAGGCCGAGCCTTCGCCGGCCCCCCGCCGCTGGCAACGCCGCCTCGACGCCGCGATCAGCGTGCTCGGAATGCCGGTCGTGCTGGTCGCGGCGGCGCTGCTGGAGGCCGTGGCGACGCTTGGCGGCCGCGGCGGGACCCTGATCCGGGCTAGAAGAGCGCCCTGAGCCGGGCCGCGAGCTCGGGAGCGGCGCCGACGTGCGGCAGCCCCTCGCCGCCGAGCCGCAGTAGGTCCGAGCCGCCGAGGCGCGCGGAGAGCTCCTCGCAGGTCCGCCGCAACAGCGGCGGCGTGGCGGCTCCGACGACGATCCGCGAGGGAGCCTCGGTCCGGAGCAGGTCGGCGCTGCGGATCGTCCATCCTGCCACTGCGGGCAGCTCGGCGAAGAGGCTGAGCGGCCGCTGCCGCGCCGCGGCGGTCGCGATCTCCGGGATCCGGCCCGCGCCGGGGCCCAGGAACGGCGTCCCGCCGCGCAGGTAGAGGTCGAGGGCCGCCTCGGCGCCGCCCTCTCGGACCGCCGCCTCGATCGCGTCGCGATCGCTCGACAGCCCCTCGGTTGCCTCCGGCAGGAAGGCCAACAACGGCGGCTCGACAAGCGCCGCGGCTTTCACGAGGTCCGGCCGGCGAAGCAGCAGCTCAAGCGCGGCGACGGCGCCGAGGCCGGCGCCGCAGACGATCGCCGTCTCGACCTCCAGCTTCTCCAGCAGGCCGGCCGCGTCGGCGGCCTGCTCCTCGATCGTCGTCCGCAGGTACGGCTCCGGAGCCCCTGATCCGCCCCAGCCGCGGCGGTCGTAGGCAATCGTCCTCACCCCGGGGCTGAGCGCCTCCGCGAGCGGGCGCCAGACCTCGGAGGTGGCGGCGGTCTCGTGCACCAACAGAACCGCGGGCCCGCTCCCCCGCTCCCAGAAGCAGAGCTCGACCCCGACGTCGACCGAGCCTCGGCTCGGGGCGCTGGTCGGTTGCGGCGCTATTCCACCTGCCTCCAGAGCCGCCTCGAGAGAGGGAGAGAGATCCGACGCGGGGCGTGACGACCGAGCAGGGACCCGGCGTGGTTGAGAACCCCGGGCACGACCGCGCGCTTGCCCTGCTCGGCCGCTTCCAGCGCCTCGGCGGCGAGGTCCTCGGCGGACATCCAGATCAGCCCCGGCGTCTTCTCCTCCGCTCCGGCGATTCCCGCCTGCTCGGCGAACTCGGTCCGCACCGGCCCCGGGCAGACCGCGGTAACCGTCACCCCGGTCCCCTTCAGCTCGCTGTGGATCGCCTCGCTGAAGCTGAGCACGAATGCCTTGCTGGCGGCGTAGGTCGCGGTTCCGGCCAGCGGCTGGAAGGCCGCGGTGGAGGCGATGTTGATCACGGCGCCGGCGCCGTTGGCCACCATCGAGGGCAGAAAGCGTGCGGTCAGATCGACTACGGCGTCGCAGTTGAGCGCCACCATCGCCACCTGGCGCTCGCGCTCGGCTTCGACGAAGTCGCCGGTGTGCCCGAAGCCGGCGTTGTTGACCAGTAGATCGACCTCGAGCTCGAGGCGTTGCAGCTCGGCTGCGAGCCGCTCCCGGCCTTCGCCCGCGCCGATGTCCGCGGCGACGACGCCGGCGGCTGCGCCGTGGCGATCGTTCAGCTCAGCGGCCAGCTCGAGCAGCCGATCCTCGCGACGGGCGGTCAGCGTGACCCCGTACCCGCGCGCGGCGAGCTGCCGCGCGATCTCGGCTCCGATTCCCGACGAGGCGCCGGTGACGAGGGCGGTTGCGCCCTGCCGCGGCGCCGGCAGCGGCATCGGCTAGGAGAGGCCCTCTCGCGCCTCGCGGACCAGCGTCACCGCCTCCGGAAACACGACCCGGATCGCATCCCGGACCTGTACGGCCTGCTCGTCGCTGGAGCCGGTCAGCTCGAGGCGCTGGATCGAGGCGACGGTCATGTCGACCGCGAGCTTGATCGCGTTGTCCGCCCAGGCAACCCGCTGCGAGGACTGCATCTGCTCCGACAGCTCCTCCATCCGGGCACGGAACTCGTCCGGGTCACCGAAGAGGTTGAACGGCGAGCCTTCCATGGGCGAGATGAAAGCAGAAAGCCGTCAGCGGAAAGTGACGGACGGCGCGTCCCCGGTCAGCGTCGCCGGCCTAGCGTCGAAGGCGTGTGGCGAGCGTCTCACGACCCGCCGATGCGCGGCCCCGAGCGTGGGGCGGCGACGATCGAGCATGCCGGCCTCGTCGCCCTGATCGCGTTGGTGACACTGGCGGCGGTCGCCGCCGCCTCGGCCGGCCGGCTCGAGGGTGGCCGGGAGCTGGGCGCGACGATCGCGCGGCGGATCACCTGCGGACCGCTCCTGCCCGGCTCCTGCCGCCATCACCCCTTGGTCCCTGCCTACGGCTGGCCCCTGGCCCGCCTCGTCCGCGCGCTGGCGCCCTCGCCCGCCGCTCGGATCGGCCCTTCGGGCCTGCCGCTTGTGCCGGTCGACTTTCGCCGCTGCCGGCGCCAGAGCTGCGCGATTCCGCTGCCCGGCTCCGCCGGCCGTCATCTGACGGCGTCGGGCCGGCGCACGACTGCCTTCACCGCGGTCGTCGATCGCCGCCGCTCCGCCGGCTGGGTGCAGGTCGAGTACTGGCTCTACCGCCCGGGTCTGGGCTGGGAACGAGTCGTCCGCCGCGCCACGGCGGCGGAGGTTGCGGCGGCGTCCGGGGTCGAGGTGCTGGTCCGCGACGACCCGGCGCTGGTCCCGCTGGAGACGCTGCCCGGGCGCAACCACTACGAGTTCCCGGCCTCCGAGCAGCCGCCGTGGCGTTGGCAGGTGCCGGGTATCTACCCGGGCTTCTCGAGCTGAGTCGCGGGCAGCGAGCCGTGGTCGGCGCCACGCGCCTCGGTCTCCGCATCGCGGACCAGGCCCCGCCAGTCGGTGGTGCGGAAGACGAGCAGGATCGCCGCGAAGCCGAGCACCACCGACCACGCCGCCATCGCGATCTGCGTGCCGACCGAATAGGAGAGGACGGCCGCTCGCGACGGGCCCTCGAGCGTCGCCACCAGCAGCGCCTGCTGGGCCCCCGCACCTCCGGGGGTGAAGGGGACGATGTTGGAGACCGCCTGGACGCTCATCACCAGCGCCACGTTGCCGAGCGAGCCGCCGATCTGGAAGGCCTCGAGCAGGAACCAGAAGGCACCGAATCGGCACAACCATCCGACCGCCTGCCAGGAGGCCACCGTTCGCAGGTAGCGACGGGGGGTCGTCAGGATCGCCAGCCCCTGCTTGATCCGCTGCCAGAACTCCTCGGCGCGGCGGGAGAGAATCGCGAAACCGACCACGAACGCAACCCCGAGGACCGTGATCGTGAACAGCAGCAGCTGTGGATTGTCGGCCCAGAAGGAGATCTCGAAGGCGGGCAGGCGGGGCAGCTCCGGCGGCCTTGGCAGCAGACCCTGGGTCAACGCGTAGATGAAGACCAGGACTCCCGCCGTGGTGTCGAAGACGCTCTGGACCAGAAACGACGAGGTGACGGCGGGATAGGAGGAGCCGGGGATCTGCCGCTTGACGAGGAAGACCTTTGTCGCGTCACCTGCCCGGGCCGGCACGATCGCGTTGATCCCGGCGCCGGCCAGATAGGCCGCCGAGAGCTGAAGGTAGGAGATCGGGCGTCCGGGATAGGCCGCCATCAGCACGTTTCGCCAGGCCCGCGCCCGGGCGAGCTGCATCGCGGCCAAGAAGACCAGGGCGACCGCGAAGGCGCGCCAATCGATCGCCGCGAGGTTCTCGAAGAACGCCGCCGCCGCATCGAGGAAGGAGCGGACGCTCGATCCCAGGTCCGCGCGAGTGATCAGGGCCTCACCACAGGGCCTGGTGCTCTTCCATCACGCCGAAGCCGGTCTCGATCTCGGTTCCGTCCAGGGATCCCGAGAAGGTGCCGAAGCGATGCCTATAGCGGGAGCGAAGCAACAGCGCGTTGTCGTCGCGGGAAAGCTCCGCCTCAGACGAGAAACGCAGCTCCCCGCCGGCATCGAAGCGGATCGTGTCGCCGTCGCCGAATGAGACCGGCGCCGGCTCGTGCGCCGAGCCCAGCAGCCAGACCGCTCGCTCGCTGCTGCGGGGCGGGTCGTTGATGCCGCTGACCAGATTCCAGGCCAGCGCATCGCCGTCCCGCGTGCTGCCGACGCCCGCCGACCAGTGCCAGTGGATTCGGCGGCTGTGGTAGCCCGCCGACTCGTCGTCGACGCCCAGCGCCTCCACCTCCCGGCGCCGGCCCTCGATCTCGATCGTCCCGATGACCGGGACCCCGGCCCGCTTGCGGGTCCAGCCCCATCCGCGACCGCTCTCGCAGATCGCCTCGATCGGCGCGGCCTCGCCGAGCTCGAGCCGCGCCATGACGGCGCCGCTCTGGATTGAGAAGCGGGTCCCGTCCATCGACACCTCAGACCCTCCCGGGCGCAACCGCGTGCCGGCGTACCGGCGACGGCCTTGCCGGTCCCAGAGCAGCCAGAAGGACTGCCGAAAGGGCCCCACCTGGGATTGCGCGACGCAGAGCATCAGCTGCGATCCGTAGACGCCGACATAGCGCCAGCGCTTGCGCATCCCCCCGCTTGCGAACAGCGGCATCCTTCCCGGCGGCAGCGGTAGATCGGGCCTGTCGGGCCCCGGGCCCCGCCAGGGGAGCGAAGGTTGCACGGGGCTACACTAGCCCGCCATGACCGAGGCCGAGACCCGCCCTAAAGCCCCGGTGGACGCCCCCCGCGACCCCTCTGACGAGGCGATGTGCGCTCGCGCCCGCGAGCGTTACGCCGCCGACCGCCGGCACGGCTTTCGCCGTCGCCGCAAGCGCCACGCGGCGATGCCCAACCTGGTCATCATCGGCGGCCTCAAGTGCGGGACGACGAGCATCCACCACTACCTCGGACTGCACCCGCAGGTGCAGATGTCGAAGCCCAAGGAGCTCAATTACTTCGTCGCCGAGCTGAACTGGGACCTCGGCCCGGATTGGTACGCGAGCCGCTTCGACGACCGCTTCGAAGTCCGCGGCGAGTCCTCCCCGCACTACACGAACCTGCCCCGCTTCAGCGGCGTTGCCGAGCGGATCCGCGCCAAGCTGGGCACCGACGTGCGGCTCCTCTACATGGTCCGCGACCCGGTCAAGCGGATCCTCTCGCACTGGGTCCACGCGAAGGGAGCCGGGTACGAGACGCGGGAGCTGGAGCCGACGCTTTCGGCGCCCGACAGCGCCTATGTCCAGCGCTCGATGTACTGGATGCAGCTGCAGCCTTACCTCGACCTCTTCGAGGAGGAGCAGATCGAAGTGATCACCCAGGAGGAGCTGCAGGGCGAACGGGAAGAGACGATGCGGCGCGCTTTCCGCTTCGCCGGCGTCGACGAGGACTTCACCTCGGAGCAGTTCTCGCGCGAGTGGGAGAAGTCGAGCGCCAAGGAGAGCGACAAGTATCAGTTCATGGAGCGGCTGATCAAGCTGCCGGGCTTTCGCTCCTTCGACCGCAACTTCGACCGGCTGCCGGAGTCGATGCGCTGGGTCGTCGAGAAGATCGTCCACGACCCGGAGGAGCCGTCGGCGCCGAAGCCGAAGCTGCCCGACGAGGTCTTCGAGACCCTGCGGGAGCGGTTCGGTGACGACGTGTCCGCCCTGCAGGACTTCGCGGGTCGCAAGTTCGAGCGCTGGAACGACTACCGCTAGACGATGAGGATCGCGGTGGCCGCGGATGAGCGGGTCGGGATCGCGGAGGGAATCGTCGCCGAGCTGCGGCGGCGCGGGCACGAGCCGGTCCCGCACGGTGCCCTTGCCGAGGAGGAGCGTCGACGACTGGGCCTGGGCCTCCGAGGCCGCCGCACGCGAGGTATCCGAGGGCGGGCGCAGCAGGCGGTCGTCTGCTGTTGGACCGGCACCGGAGCGTCGATCGCCGCCAACAAGGTCGAGGGCGTCCGGGCGGCGCTCTGCGGCGATGCCGCGACGGCGACGGGTGCCCGCCGCTGGAACGACGCCAACGTTCTGGCGCTGAGCCTGCGTTCGACTTCCGAGGCGGAGCTGGCGGAGATCCTCGACGCCTGGTTCGCCGCAGAGCCGAGCGAGGACCCCGACGACGTCGCCAACGTCAGTCACCTCCGCGACATCGAGGCTTAGGACAGGCCGAATGCAGGTTCTCGTGCCCGAGCCGGGCGAGACCACGGTCGAGGCGCAGCTCGAGACCTACCGCCCCTTCGAGCACCCGCACGACGACCGGCCATTGGTGGCAGTCAACTTCGCGGCGACCGTCGACGGGCGAGCGGCGATCGAGGGTCGCTCGGGGCCAATCGGCTCCGCGACCGATACCGAGATGCTCCAGCACCTGCGAACCCGCTTCGACGCCGTGATGATTGGAGCGGGCACGATGCGCGTCGAGCGCTACGGCCGCATCGTCTCCGACCCGGGCCTGCGGGCCCTGCGCGAGCGCAGCGGCCTATCCCCCGACCCTCTTGCGGTCCTCGTCAGCGGCCGCCTCGATCTGCCCTGGGATGCAGCGCTCTTCACCGACGGCGGCGGCGAGATCCTCGTCTTCACGGCCTCCGAAGCGGAACCGCCCAAGGTTCGGACTCCGCTGGGTGTCGTTCGCCATCAGGACTTCGTCGACCCGGTTGAGATGATGAGCTTCCTGCGCCGCGAACGCGGAGTCCGGGCGCTGCTGTGTGAGGGAGGACCGGGCCTGCACGGCGAGCTGCAGGCGGCGGGGCTGATCGACGAGGTCTTCCTGACGATCGCCCCGAAGCTGAGCGGCGGCGAGGCGCCGCGGATCCTCGAGGGAAAGCTGCCGGAGGTCGCCGGGCTGGAGCTGGAGTGGCTGCTCGAGGAGCGGGGCGAGCTGTTTGCCCGCTACCGGCGTTAGCTGCCGCCCGCTGCGCGGCAGGCGTTAGCGTTCTCCTCCCCACCCCCGAGGAGAGGACGCCGAGAGCGATGGACTTCAACCCGAGCCCGCAGGTCGAGAGCCTCCGCGAACGCGTCCTCGCGTTCATGGACGAGCACGTCTACCCGAACGAGCGGGCGGCGATGGAGGGCCTAGACGAGGAGGTCGGCCCCGGTGTCGCCTATCCCCGGGTGCTGGTCGAGATCCGCGAGCGGGCGAAGGCCGAGGGCCTCTGGAACCTCTTCATCCCCGATGAGCGGTACGGGCCGGGGCTGACCAACTGGGAGTACGGGCTGCTCTGCGAGGAGATGGGACGCAGTCCGGTCGTCGCCTCGATGGCCTTCAACTGCTCGGCCCCCGACACCGGGAACATGGAGATCCTCGCCGAGCACGGCACCGACGAGCAAAAGGAGCGCTGGCTGGCGCCGCTTCTCGACGGGCAGATCCGCAGCTGCTTCTCGATGACCGAGCCGGACGTCTCCGGCTCGGACCCGACGACGCTGCAGACTCGCGCCGTCCGCGACGGCGACGAATGGGTGATCAACGGCCACAAGTGGTTCACCTCCGGCGCGGTCGGCGCCGATGTGGCGATCGCGATGGTCGTCACCGACCCCGAGGCCGCTCCCTACGCCCGCGCCTCGATGATCCTGGTGCCGACCGATGCTCCCGGCTTCAACCTGGTCCGGCCGATCCCGGTGATGGGCCATGACCGCGGCCCCGGTCACTGCGAGATCCGCTACGAGGACTGCCGGGTCCCGGCCGCCAACCTGCTCGGGCCGGAGGGGGCCGGGTTCGTGATCGCCCAGGACCGCCTCGGCCCCGGCCGCATCCACCACTGCATGCGGGCGATCGGCACCGCCGAGCGGGCGATCGAGATGATGTGCCGTCGTGCCAACGCGCGGGAGTCGTTCGGCAGCAAGCTGGCCGACAAGCAGTTCATCCAGGACTTCGTCGCCAAGTCACGGATGGAGGTCGACCAGGCGCGACTGCTGACCCTCTACGCGGCCTGGAAGATGGACACGGCCGGCAAGCGGGCGGCGCGCCAGGAGATCTCGATGATCAAGGTCGTCGGCGCCAATGTGGTCATGGACGTGCTCGACCGCGCGATCCAGGTCCACGGCTCGCTGGGGATGACCGAGGACACGCCGCTGGCGGCGATGTGGCGCTTCAGCCGCATGCTGCGGATCGCCGACGGCCCCGACGAGGTGCACAAGATGGTCATCGCCCGGCGCGAGCTGGGCCGCTGGGCAAAGCGGGCCGAGCAGGAGGCGGGGGAGCCGGCGTCCGGCCCCCCCGCTCCACTCAGCAAAAGCGCCAGCTAGCGGCTAGCCGGAGATCGCGTGCCCGGTCGCGGCGCACCTCGACGGCAGACCGGCCTCGTCGACGGCGAGCGTGCCCGTGACCACCGACCCGTCGAGCGCGTCGTACTCGAAGTGGATCAGAGACTCGCGAGGGGTGTCAACCTAGCCGTCGCTCGGCTTCCGCGGCCGCTTCGGCGAGTCGCTCGACCACCTTCCCGAACTGCTCGAAGCCCTCGTCGGAGCGCCCGTACTGGCCGGCCGCGTAGCGCGCGAAGACCCCCTCGAGGATGATCGCCAGCTTCCAGTAGCCGAGCGCGACGTAGAAGTCGAGCCCGGCGAGTTCGCGCCCCGATCGCTCGCCGTAGCGCTGCTTGAGCTGATCGCGGGAGGGAAACCCCGGCGCCATCGTCGCCGGCTCGAACAGCGGGATCAGCTCGTCGCCGGGCTCTGACCAGTAGACCATCAGCAGGCCGACGTCGGCGAGGGGGTCGCCGAGGGTGCAGAGCTCCCAGTCGACGACCGCCGCAACCTCGCCCGAAGGGGCGAGGATCATGTTGTCGAGGCGGTAATCGCCGTGCACGATCGCGGCCGGGCCCTGCTCGGGGATTCGCGCCGACAGGCGTTGATGCACCTCGTCGACCGCGGCAAGCTCACGCGTCTTCGACTTCTCCCACTGGCCGTACCAGCGATGAAGCTGGCGGGCCACGTAGTCCTGCTTTCGTCCCAGCTCGCCAAGGCCGACCTCGTCGGGCACCACCGCATGGATCGCCACCAGCGTGTCGACGACCCGCTCGCCGATCGCCTGGCGCTCGGAGGGCTCCGGAAACAGCTCCGCCTCGGCCATGCTGCGCAGGATCGGACCCTCGACGAAGTCCATCACGTAGAACGGCGCCCCGTTGACGGCGTCGTCTTCGCAGATGCCCACCACCGGGGGCACCGGGACCGGCGTCGCCCAGAGCGCCGAGATCACCTTGTGCTCGCGGCCCATGTCGTGAGCCGACCCGAGCCGCTTGCCCAGCGGCGGCCGGCGAAGCGCCCAGCGGCGCCCGTCGCCGTCGCTGACCGCGTAGGTGAGGTTGGAACGGCCGCCGGCGATCCGCTCGAAGCGCAAGGGTGGCGCCAGCTCGGGCACCCGCCCGCGGAACCACCCCTCCACCCCGGCGGGGTCGATCCCCTCCGGGACCTCGGGCCCCTCGATAGCCTCAGGCGCGCCGGCGCTCACGGCGCCACAGCATATGGCCGGGGAATCCACACCACAGGCGCTTCTGGTCGACTTCGGCGGCGTCCTCACCTCCGACATCTGGACCAGCTTCAGCGACTTCTGCGCAGCCCGTGACCTCGATCCCGATGCCGCCAAGGCCCTGTTCCGCGGCGATCCGGCAGCCCTGGCGGAGCTTCGAGCCCTGGAGACGGGAGGTGTCGAGGTGGCGGAGTTCGAGCGCCGCTTCGCTCGCCTGCTGGGGACCGATCCGGAGGGCCTGGTCGAGGGCCTGTTCGCCGGCCTGCGCCCACAGGAGCAGATGCTCGGGGCGGTGCGCCGGGCGCGCCGAGCGGGAATCCCGACCGGGCTCGTCTCCAATTCCTGGGTGATGGACCACTACACCGAGCAGATCCGCGGTCTATTCGACGCCGTGGTGATCTCCGGCGAGGTCGGGCTGCACAAGCCCCAGCCCGAGATCTACCGGCTGGCCGCGGAGCGGGTGAAGGCGCCGCCGCAAGGCTGCGTCTTCGTCGACGACCTGCGCGAGAACTGCGAGGGCGCCGAGGCAGTCGGGATGACCGCGGTCCTGCATCGCGACCCGCCCCAGACGCTGGAGCGCCTGGAGGAGCTGTTCGGGGTGTCGCTCGCCTGAAGCGCTAGCGGGGCGAGCCGAGGATCTCGTCGACCGCGGCTCCGACCGTGTCCACCGCTCCGCCCACGGGCGCCAGCGGCTCCGGGGCATCGCCGGGACTGGGACCGCTGGGGATGACGCTGCCGGTCGGGGCGGGCGCCTGACCGCCGCCGCCGGGCTCGCCGCCGCCGTCGATCGGCTGCCGAGTTCCGCCCGGGGCCGGGGCTGTGGTGGGCGGTACCGAGTCCACGGTCGGGGAGGTGGTCGCCCCCGGCGAGGAGACACCCGGTGCACCGGGCCCGGCGCCCGCGGACGCCGAGCCGGCCGTCGCGGCGGCGCTTGCCGAGGCGTCGACGAGCGCGGAGAGATCCGCTGCCGGCGCCGGTGCGCTGCGGGGCACCGCGTCGACGCTCGGGCCGCTGGCCAGCGAGCCGATCCCGAAGGACAAGCCTCCGGCCCCGCCGCTGAAGCCGATCAGGAAGGCGGCGAAAACGGGGATTGCAAGCAGCATTGCGACGAGCGCGCTGCGCGCGGCCATCCTTTGCCGCCACTCATGAGCGAGCGTTTCCTGCATCACAACTCGTCGTTAGTGTAGAGCGGAGGGAGCCGTCGGTGAACCCATCGCTAGCCAACCGACTTCGAATCGGCTTCGCGATCACCTTCGCTCTGCTCGCGGGCGTGACCGTGATCGGGGTCGGCCGGCTCTTCCAGCTGCGCCAGGACTTCGAGGACGCGACCACCGCATCGTTTCAGCGCGAGCTGGCCGCGGAGCACCTGCGCCAGGCGTTCCTGGTCGAGCAGACGGCGCTCCGAAACGTCGCCGCCGGTGTCGATGGCGCCGCCGCCCGTTTCCGGGAGGCTGAGGCAACCGCCTTCCGGGCCACGGCCGACGCCCGGCGGCTGATCGGCGACGAGCAGCCGGGCCAACGGCTGCTGCAACGCAGGTTGCAGGCCGAGCGGCGTTGGCGCGCCCGCGTCGCCGAGCCGCTGCTGACAGGCCGGTCGCCGCCCCCGGAGCGGCAGTCACGCCTTGCCCGGCCGGTGATCAGCGCCGACAGCGCCCTGATCGCCGGCGAGACTGCCCAGCGTGACGAGCTCCGCAACGAGGTCACCGACGACACCCAGGCGACGGCGCTTCTGGTCGGCGTCGGCCTGGTCTCGGGGTTGATTGCCGCGGTGCTGCTGTTCAGCGGCCTGATCGCATCGATGCGGCGGCCGCTGGAAGAGCTGGTCGACGCGGCCGGGGACCTTGCCGGCGGCGACCTCAAGGCGAGGGTGGCGGTCGGAGGGCCGGCCGAGACCGCGACCCTGGGAACTGCCTTCAACGAGATGGCGAACGAGCTGCAGTCGGCCTACCGGCGGATCGAGGAGAGCCGCCAGCGGCTGGCGGTCACGCTCGAGAGCCTCTCCGACGGCGTGATCACGATCGACGCCCAGGGAACGATCACCGACGCCAACCCGGCCGCCCGGCAGCTCCTGCCCGCAGCCGAGGTCGGCGCGGCGATCCGCGAAACGCTCGCCGGTTCGATTCCCGGCCGCAAGCTCGATCGGCTGCTGGAGGGAAGCGAGCACGAGGAGTCACACGTGGGCGAGGGGGAGTCGATCCTGGCGATCACCGGCTCGAAGCTGGGCGCCGCCGAGGGCGGCACCGTGCTCTCGGTCCGCGACATCTCCGAGCGCGCCCGCCTGGAGCGGATGAAGGACGAGTTCGTGCTCACCGCTTCGCATGAGCTGCGCAGCCCACTCACCTCGGTGCAGGGCTTCGCGGAGCTGCTGATGCTGGAGCGGGAGCAGCTCGCTCCCAAGCAGGCGGAGACGGTCGAGATCATCCTCGACAACACCCGCCACCTGGTGCGGCTGCTCAACGACCTCCTCGACCTCGCCCGCAGCGATGCCGGCCGACTGACGATCAAGCCGACCCCGACCGAGGTGGCGCCGCTGATCGAGGATGCGGTGCGGACGATGCGGGCCCAGACCGAGGGTCGGCGACAGACGCTGGCGCAATCCGTCGACCCGGACCTTCCCCGGGTCAGCGTCGAGCCCGACCGGATCCGCCAAGTGCTGGTCAACCTGCTCAGCAACGCTCATGAGTACAGCCCCGAAGGCGCGTCGATCTCGGTCACCGCGAGCCGGGTCGGGGACGAGGTCGAGGTCGCCGTCGCCGATGACGGCCCCGGCATCGCCGCCGAGCAGCTCGAGCACATCTTCGATCGGTTCACCCGCGGCGACGCCGGGCTCACCCAGCGAGTCGGCGGGACCGGGCTCGGACTGGCGATCTCGAAGTCCCTGGTGGAGCTGCACGGAGGGGCGATCGGGGTCACCTCCGAGCCCGGAGGGGGATCGACCTTTCGGCTAGTCATTCCGGCCATCGTCGAGGCCGAGGCCGAGGGAGACGAGACGAAGCTGCTAGAGAGTCGCTAACCGCGCAACCGAAGTCCCAAGGAGCGAGACAGGGATGACTCGCATTTTGATCGCAGACGATTCGGAGACCATCCTCCTGCTGCTGAGGACGCGGCTGGAGATGGAGGGATACGAGGTGACCGCCGCTGCCGACGGCGAGGAGGTGCTGGAGATCCTCCGCCGGCCCGGCCCCGAGAGCTCGCCGGACCTCTTCCTGCTCGACGCGATGATGCCGCGCAAGTCGGGCCTCGATGTCCTGCGCGAGCTGCGCGGCACGGGCGTCGACACGCCGGTGCTGATCGTCAGCGCCCACCAGGAGCAGGAGGACATCGGCGACTCCAACGGCCTCACCGTGAGCGGATACCTGCGCAAGCCGATCGACTTCGACGACCTGCTGGGACGCGTTGCCGAGCTGACCAGCTAGTCGCGGCTACTTATTGGCCACTTCGAGACGGAGCTCCTTGCCCTTCAGCTTCGTCCCGTCGAGGAACTCGACCACGCGCTCGGCCTGCTCGCCGGCGACCTCCACGAACGAGAAGCGGTGCAGGACGCGGACGTCGTGGATCGCCTCCTCGGGCAGGGCCGCGCCTTCGCGCAACGCCCAGCGCAGGTCCTCCTCGGTGATGCCGCTGCGCTCGCCGCGGTTGACGAACAGCTTCACGGAGCCGTCGGCCGGGCGACTCGGAGCAGCCGGGCGCCGCTCGCGGCGGCGCGGCCGCGGGGCGTGCTCTAGGCGCTCCTCGGGCGTCTCCCACTCGCCGATCGAGGTCTTCACGTCGCGCTCGATGCGGTCGATCTCCTTCCGCTGCGTCGGCGTGACCAGGGTGATCGCGCGCCCGGTGCGCCCGACCCGCCCGGTGCGCCCGATCCGGTGCACGTAGACCTCGGAGGAGTCGGGCACGTCGTAGTTGATCACGTGGGTGACGTGCTCGATGTCGAGGCCGCGGGCGGCGATGTCGGTTGCCACCAGCAGCCGCACGCGGTGGTCCTTGAAGGCGATCATCACCCCATCCCGGGATCCCTGGCTCATGTCGCCGTGCAGCGCCTTGACGTCGAGCCCGCGGTCGCGCAGCGTCTTGTCGAGCCGTGAGGCGCCGATCTTTGTGCGACAGAAGATGATCGCCTGCTCGGGGTCCTCGGCCCGGAGCAGGTCCACGAGCCGCAAGGCCTTCTCTTTGCCGGGAACCTCCAGATAGGCCTGCTCGATGGCGTCGACGGTCAGCTTCTTGGGCGTGATCCGGATCGTCACCGGGTCGTACATGTAGCCCTCGGCGAGCCGCTGAATCGGCGGCGGGATCGTCGCCGAGAAGAGGGCCGTCTGGCGGCCGCTCGGGCACATCCGCAGGATTCGCTCGACGTCCTCGATGAAGCCGAGGTCGAGCATCTCGTCGGCCTCGTCCAAAACCACGTAGCGCGCCGCGGTGAGAACGAGCGAGCGCCGCGACATCAAGTCCATCATCCGCCCCACCGTCGCGACGACGACGTGGGCCCCCGAACGCAGCTGCGCCTGCTGGGAGCGGATCGGAGCGCCGCCGAAGACGGCGACGATCTCGACCTCGAGGTGCTCGGCGTAGGCACGCAGCGCCTGGGTCACCTGGATGCAGAGCTCCCGCGTCGGGGTCAGGACGATCGCCTGTACCTCCTCGTTGGCCGGATCGAGGTACTGGAGGAGCGGCAGCCCGAAGGCTGCGGTCTTGCCGGTCCCGGTCTGCGCCTGCCCGATCACGTCGTGGCCGGCGAGCAGCTCGGGGATCGCCTGCTCCTGGATCGGAGTCGGGTCCTCGTATCCGAGCTCGTCCAGCACCTGCTGGATCTCGGGCGAGAGGCCAAGGTCCTTGAACGGCGGCATCAGCGGCTCGGGTCGAGCAATAGCTTGCCGGTGGTCCGCCGGGCGGCCAGCTCCTCGTGCGCTCGGGCCGCCTCCGAAAGCGGGTAGACGCCGCCGATCACCGCCCGCAGGTCGCCGGCCGCGGCGGCGCCGAGGACCGCGTCGAGCCCCTCGCGAAGCAGGTCCGGGCGTGCGAACAGGTGGACGAGCCAGAAGCCGGCGACGGTGCGGCCGTTTCGCATCAGGTGCCCGGTCTTGACGGCGTTCTCCTCGCGCGAGGCGATCCCGAAGGTGACGATCCGCCCGAAAGGCGCCAGCGACCGCAGGCTCTGCTCGAACGCCGCGCCGCCGCTCATCTCGAGCACGACGTCGACCGGTCGCCCCTCGTTGGCGTCGACGATCGCCTGTTGGAGGTCGTCGTCGCGGGAGTCGATCGCGGCGTCGGCACCGAGATCGAGGGCGAGCTTTCGCTTATCCTCGCTGGAGGCGAGGGCGATGATCCGTCCCGCCTCCATGCGGCGGGCGAGCTGGATCGCAAGGCTGCCGGTGCCGCCGGCAGCGGCGTGGATCGCGACGCTCTCCCCGGCCTGCAGGCGGGCCGAGGTGCGGAGGATGCTGTACGCGGTCAGGCCCTGCAGCAGCAGGGCCGCTGCCTGGTCGTCGTCGACCTCGTCGGGCACCGGGACCAGCGCCGCGTCTGGCACGGCAACCTGCTCGGCGTAGCCGCCGTTCATCAGCAGCGCCGCGACGCGACGGCCGTCGGGCGTCTGCCCGGCGATCTCCCCACCCGGGATCAGCGGCAGCTGCTGGTCGGCCAGGTAATCGTTGCGGGTGACGTGGGTGTCGGCGAAGTTGACCCCTGACCGGGCGACGCTGACCAGGGTCTGGCCCTCCGCCGCATCGGGGTCTGGAACCTCGGTCGCCTGAAGGACCTCGGGGCCGCCGAACTCGGAGATCTGCACCGCTCGCATTGCCGCGGAGTGTTTCAGGGCGGCCGGGGATAGGCTGCGCGGCCATGTCGCTGACCGTCGTCGGCTCGATCGCCTTCGATTCCGTGCGCACCCCGTTCGGCGAGCGGGAGCGGATGCTGGGGGGCTCGGCCGTGCACTTCTCGCTTGCGGCGAGCTTTTTCACCGAGGTGCGGGTGGTCGGACCGGTCGGGGAGGACTTTGGGGCGGAGGAGATGGCGGTGCTGGAGGGTCGCGGCGTCGACACGACCGACGTCGAGCGCGTCGAGGGCGGACGGACCTTCTTCTGGCGCGCCCACTACGACTTCGACCTCAACACTGCCCATACCGAGGACACCCAGCTGAACGTATTCGGCGAGTTCGCGCCCAAGCTCTCAGCGGATTCACGGCAGGCGGAGACCCTCTTCCTCGCCAACATCCAACCGGACCTGCAGCGGCAGGTGCGGGCCGAGTGCGCAGCGGCGAGGTTCGCGGCGCTGGACTCGATGAACCTCTGGATCGAGACGGCCCGGGAGTCCCTGCTGGCGGCGATCGCCGAGGTCGATTGCGTGGTCATCAACGACGCCGAGATCCGCCAGCTGACCGGCCAGTCCAACCTCAGCAGGGCGGCGCGGGCGGTGATCGACCTCGGCCCCCGGGTGGTGATCGCCAAGCAGGGCGAGTACGGGGCGGCGCTGTTCAGCGAGGACGGCTTCTTCGCGCTGCCCGGCTACCCCCTCGAGGACGTGCGCGACCCGACCGGAGCGGGCGACAGCTTCGCCGGCGGCCTGCTCGGCCACCTCGACGGCGAGTGCGCGGAGATCGACGCCGAGGCGTTGCGCCGGGCGATGGGCTTTGGAACCGTCCTCGCCTCCTACAACGTCGAGGAGTTCGGTACCGAGCGCGTCGTCAGGCTGACCCGCGCCGAGATCGACCAGCGCTTCGAGGAGCTTCGGGCGATGACTCGCTTCGAGGGTCTGCCGGCGCGGTCAGAGCCTTAGCGCCACCAATCCCGCGGCAAGCAGCGGCAGGGCGACTGCCAGCGCCCGCAGGGCGCCGTCGAGCGGAGCCGCGAGGGAGCGGGCGTCGATCGGGCGGACGCTGCCGTCGCTGAGCCGCTGCTCACCGCGAACGACCTCGGTCCGGCGGCGCAGCTCCCGAACCGGAGTCGAAAGCCGGCGCTGGGCGACGCTGAGCCAAAAGCAGCCGGCGACCGCTCCGATGCCCGCCGCCAGCTCGGCCAAGGAGCCGATTCCGAGCGCGTTCGACCACCATCCGGTCAGCGCCGGGAAGGCGCCCCAGGCGGCGGCGAACCAGAAATCGGTGTGGAACCTGCCGCCGAAGAGCTCCAGGTTGTAGGCGCAGACGAAGAACCCGCCGGCAACCACGAGGGGGAGCAGAGTGACGGAAACGGTCACCACTCCGGCGACGCCGATCGCCAGCGCGCCGCCGAGCCCGAGCGCCGCGGCGGCGATCAGACCGCGATCGGGGATCGCGGTCCGCAGTGGACGGCCGTGCAGCTCGTCGAGCGCATGGGCGGCGATCCCCACGGCGCAGAAGAAGGCGGCCAGCGCCGCGGCGAGCCGATCGGCGTGCACCTGTGAGGCGGCCGCCGCCCCGAGCGCCACGTAGCTGAGGTGCCAGCCTGTGTAAGGGAGGTGGAGGATCGTGACCCAGTCGCGCCAGCCGCCCGGCGCCAGGGCGTAGAAGGACGGGCGCTCAGCGTTCATCGCGCGTTCCCGCGATCACCACTCCCCCACCGAGGCTCAACCGCCGCACCGTTACCGAGCCGATGCCGGCAGCCGACCACAACTGCCGCTGCAGTTGGAGCGGGTAGGCGGCGTAGAAGCCCTCGATGCTGGGACCGAGGAAGCGGCCGACCTCATACCAATGGCGACCGAAGAGGCGTCCGGCTGCCGGCAGGCCGATCCGCGTGTAGAGGCGCCAGGGCCAGAGCCAAGGCCGGCTGGGGAGGCCGAACTCGACGCAGGCGACCCGCCCGCCCGGCGCGACCACCCGCGCCAGCTCGGCCAGCGTCGCCGCCGGGTCGTCCACGTAGCGCAACAGGTAGGTGAAGGTCAGGTGGTCGAACTCGGCGTCTGCGAACGGCAGCGACTCGGCCTCGCCCTCGAGAAGCTCGAGGCGGCCCGAGAGCCCCGGGTCGCGCTCGAGCTTGGCGCGAGCGCGACCCAGCATCGCCGCGCTCTGGTCGATGCCGACGACCCGGCAGCCGCGGCGCAGGAGCTCCTCGGCGACGAGGCCGGTACCCGTCGCCACATCGAGGACCCGATCGCCCGATCTTGGGTCCAGGGCGGCAACCATCGCCCGGCGCCAGCGTGGGTCCTGACCGAAGCTGAGGACGGCGCCGAGCTCGTCATAGCGCGCCGGTAGCTCGGCGAAGAGGTCCAGGGCATGTCGCTTGCGAGGGGAGGTCGGCATCTGCTCAAGCGTTCCAAAACCGCCCGGTTGATGGAACGCGAGTGCGATACTGGCGCCTCAAGGAACGATCAACGAGGACTCAGGAGAGGCGATGGCAACCGAGCAGCAGACGCAGGATGTGGCGGTTGACGGCGCCGGCGGGGCCGGCAACGAGTCACTGAGCGTGACCGACAACCGGACCGGGGAGACCTACGAGATCGAGATCACCGACGGGACGGTGAAGGCGATGGACTTTCGCCAGATCAAGGTCTCCGAAGACGACTTCGGCCTGATGACGTATGACCCGGCGTTCACGAACACCGCTTCCTGCCGCTCGGCGATCACCTTCATCGACGGCGAGGCCGGGGTGCTCCAGCACCGCGGGATCCCGATCGAGCAGCTGTGCGAGAAGTCGACCTATCTCGAGGTTGCCTACCTGCTCGTCTTCGGCGAGCTGCCGACCCAGGCCCAGCTCGACACCTGGGTCCACGACATCACCCATCACACCTACGTCCACGAGAACATCAAGAAGTTCGTCGAGGGGTTTCGCTACGACGCCCACCCGATGGGGATGCTGCTGGCCTCCGTCGGCGCCCTCTCGACCTTTTACCCGGACGCGAAGAAGCTCGACGACCCCGAGGAGCGCTACCTGGCGACGATCCGGCTGATCGCGAAGATGCCGACCCTGGCCGCCTTCGCCTACCGGCACAACATGGGGCTGCCCTACATCTATCCGGACAACGACCTCACCTATCCGGAGAACTTCCTCTCGATGCTGTTCAAGATGACCGAGGTCTCTTACGAACCCGACCCACGCCTCGCGAAGGCGCTCGACGTCCTCTTCATCCTCCACGCCGACCACGAGCAGAATTGCTCCACCAACGCGGTGCGGGCGGTCGGCTCCTCCGACGTCGATCCCTACTCGGCGGTCGCGGCCGGGGTCGCCGCCCTCTACGGCCCGCTTCACGGCGGCGCCAACGAGGCCGTGCTGCGGATGCTGCGCCGGATCGAGACGGCCGACAACATCCCCGACTTCCTCGAGGGCGTCAAGAACCGCGACGAGAAGCTGATGGGCTTCGGGCACCGCGTCTACAAGAACTACGACCCGCGGGCGCGGATCATCAAGAAGAACGTCGACGAAGTGCTGGAGGCGACAGGCGAAAACCCGCTGCTCGACATCGCCGTCGAGCTGGAGAAGCGGGCGCTGGACGACGACTTCTTCACCGAGCGCAAGCTCTACCCCAACGTCGACTTCTACTCGGGCCTGATCTACGAGGCACTGAAGATCCCGACCGACATGTTCACGGTGATCTTCGCGATCCCGCGCACCGCCGGCTGGATCGCCCAGTGGCTGGAGCACATGGACGACTCTGAGCAGAAGATCGCTCGCCCGCGCCAGATCTACACCGGCGAACGGGATGCCGACTACGTGCCGGTGTCCGAGCGCAGCGGCGCAAAGACGATCGACGGGCCGCCCGCCAAGCGGCCTTCTTGAGCGACTGGAAGCTGACCGTCCGCCACGGTTCCGACGTCGAGCGGACGCCGTTCGACGATCTGGCCGCGGCGATTGCCGCGGCCAGGGAGCGGGCCGAGCAGATTCGCGGCGAGGGACCGCTGCAGGGGGTCTCGATGCTGCGCGACTTCGAGCCCGAGCAGCGCGTGCACGCGCGGGTGGAGATCTCCGGCCGAGGCCTGCTGCGACCGCCCACGGCCGGCGTCGACCTGATGGGGGACGGCCGGCTGGTTCCGTTCCGGGGCGGGATCCGCCGCCAGGAGCTGAAGCCGCGGCGCGGGGGCGACGCCTTCGACGCCCTTGAGCGAGAGCTGCGCCGGTGAGCGCCGAGGAGGTGCCGAAGGGAAGCGAGGCGGTCGGGCGCCGGGTCAGACTGCCGGCCGGCGCCGGCCCCCCTTTCACGGTTTTCGTGAACGGGATCGAGCAGTCCGAGGGTCGCGACTACCACCTGCGCGCGGGGGAGATCGTCTTCACCCGCTCGATCGTCAAGGAGCGGGTCGGCGCCGGTCGCTGGCTGGCGATGTACCTGGGCCTGTTCGGCACCTACCGAAAGAACGAGACGGTCGACGTCCAGTACCTCCGCGACGGCAAGGTTCAGCTGGCGTCGGACCTCGAAATCCAGCCGGACTGAGCGCCGAGCGGACCCACGCCGCCTGAACTGTGTCCCGTTTCCGTCCCTATGCGGGGGCAGCGGGACACAGATCGGCTGCGGTCACCCGGTCCGAGACCTGGCAGGCCGCGAGCTCGGTGCCATCTTCTGAGGTGCGCCGTGGCCCGGCGCACCTCAGTTGAACGCGTACAGCAGCAGGAACGCCGTCAGCGCGAAGACCGCCCCGGCGGCGATCATCCCCGTGTCCTCGGCGACGATCGCTGCGGTGGAGCGATCGTCGGAGCGGTCGTAGATCAGGTACAGGTAGCGGAAGATGCCGTAGACCACCGGCGGGATCGTCAGCATCATCTCGGAGCCGATCAGCGGCGAGTTGACGGTGTAGATCGCGTAGGTGATCACCGTCCCGGTGGTCACCAGCGAGACCATCTGGTCGAGGAACGGCAGCGAGTAGTGCTCCAGCACCGGCCGGCTGCTGGTCCCCTGATGCAGCTCCGACACCGCCTCCTGGCGGCGCTTGGTGAAGCCGAGGAACGAGGCCAGCATGCCGGTGCAGAGGATCAGCCACTCCGACGCCTGGGCGTCGACCGC
This sequence comes from uncultured Actinomycetes bacterium, assembly GCA_963793785.1. Lineage (GTDB taxonomy): Bacteria > Actinomycetota > Thermoleophilia > Solirubrobacterales > 70-9 > CAWCBH01. The sequence continues at coordinate 89,857 of CAWCBH010000003.1, read as the reverse complement.
TTCGGCGCCGGCGATCACGCGGAGGATGAAGAGGCCGGCGAGGGTCATCACGTCGACGATCACGATCTGCTTGAGCCCGAAGCTGTAGGCGACCTGGGCGACGCCGTATCCGACCACCATCAGGCCGACCGCCCAGTTGACGGTCGCGAAGGCGAGGCCGATCGCGCCGATCGCCAGCGCCACGGCGATGATCACCGCGCTGCGCTCGGACAGCTCCCCGGCGGCGATCGGACGGAAGCGCTTCTTCGGGTGCTGGCGATCGAGCTCGACGTCGATCAGGTCGTTGACGAAGTAGCCGGCGCTGGAGATCCCGCAAAAGGCGATGAAGGCGAGAGTCGCGTCGACCAGGGCGCCCGACTGGTCGAACTTGCCCGAGAAGAGGACCCCGGCGAAGACGAGGACGTTCTTGATCCACTCGTGGGGACGGCCGGTCTTGATCGCCGCGCGCAGCGGCGACCGACGCGGCGGCAGCGCCTCGGTCGGCTCGGTCAGCCGCTCGGCGTCGCCGTCGCCATGGGCGACGGTGGGATGTTCCTCGGTGATGGACTCCATCGGAGAGGCGGCAGCGACGACGGCTTGCCGCAGCCGAAAACGGTGGCGAGAAGGGTAGCGGCGGCCGCAGCCGCTATGGGTCGATCAGCACCCCGGGGTTGAGGATTGCCGCCGGGTCGAGCTCGGCCTTCGCGGCCCGCAGCCCGGCGGCGAAAGGGTCCGGGCGCTGGCGGTCATACCAGGGCCGATGGTCGCGGCCGACCGCGTGGTGGTGGGTGATCGTCCCGCCGCCCTCGATCACCGCCTCCGACGCCGCCGCCTTGATCTCGTCCCATTGCTCGATCTCGCCACCGCGCACGGCGGGGGCAAGAATCGTGAAGTACGGCGCCGGGCCATCGGGGTAGACGTGGGTGAAGCGGCAGCTGACCCGCGGCGCGCCCTCGCCATCGGCGGGAGCGCCCGAGACCTCGGCGACCTTGGCTCGCGCCGCCTCCATCGCCGCGGCATGGAAATCCTCGAACCGATCCCAGGTGATCGCCGTTTCGAAGGTATCGCTGAGAACCCCGCAGGCGACGAAGGTGTCGCGCAGGTAGGGCGCGCCGAGGAAGGCCGAGCGCCAGGACGAGACCGCGTCTCCGTCGCTGGACTTACCCCGTACCTCACCGGGCCGCCCGCCGTGCTCCCGGGCGATCTCGACGGCCAGGTCCATCCAGTGGTCGACCGGGTGCTGCGCCGACTCGAAACCGAGCACGAGCAGCGCCGCATCGCCGCTCCCCGCCCCCGTCGTACTCGCCTCCAGTGCGTCCAGAAGGCGGCAGTTGGCGGGATGAAGCCCCGACTGCGACAGCTCGCGCACGGCCCTGGCTCCGGCGAGGAAGTCGTCGAACTCGACCCCGCAGGAGAGCTTGTGCTCGGGCCGCGGGCGCACCCGCACCCAGGCCTCGGTGATCACCCCGAGGATCCCCTCGGAGCCGATCAGCGCCCGGTCGGGCGAGGGCCCGGCGCCGGATCCGGGCAGCCGGCGGCTGGTCCAGATCCCGCGCGGCGTAACCGCCTCCACCGACTCCACGAGGTCGTCGATGTGCGTGTAGAGGGTCGCGAAGTGACCGCCGGCCCGGGTCGCGATCCAGCCACCCAGGGTCGAGTACTCAAACGACTGGGGGAAGTGGCGCAGCGTCAACCCGCGCTCGCGAAGCTGCTCCTCGAGCCGCGGGCCCGCTGGCTCCCGCCTCGACCCGGGCGGCGAGCGAGGTGTCGTCGATCTCCAGGACCCGGTCGAGTCGCCGCAGGTCGATCGAGACCGCGGGACGATCGCCGAGCCGCGGCTCGACGCCGCCGACGACGCTGGTGCCGCCCCCGAACGGGATCGCAGCGGCCCCCTCCTCCTCGCAGTACGCGAGCACGGCCTCGACCTCGGAGCGATCGCCGGGCAGGGCGACCAGGTCGGGCGGGTTCTCGAACTCGCCGCGAAAGCCACGCACGACGTCGCGGTAGGCCTTGCCCAGCGCGTGGCAGAGCCGTTCGTGGCGATCGTCGGTCAGCAGCCCCTCGAGTGAGCTGGGCGCCCGCAGCCGCGAGGGGCGCAGCTCGACCGCGTCGGCAGCCACCGGCTCCGCCACCTCGCCGCCGAAGCCGAGTCGCTCCCGTATCTCCTTCGCTGCCTGCTCGAGATCCGACCGCGACGGCTGCTGGTCCTCCCAGCCCCAACCCCAGTGCTTCTTGCGGCGGGGGGCCGCGGATCCGGCTTCTACCAGTGGATTCCCCGCATCAGGTAGGCGAATGCGACCTGCTCGTTGGAAGCCTGCTCGGCCGCGGGCGGCTTCGCCGTGGCCGGGCGTGCCTCCCCCTTGGCTGCGCCGGAATCCGGAAACAGCTTGTAGGCGCTGTTGAGGATGTAGTCCATCGAGCGTGGGTTGATCGCGTAGAGCAGCTGGCCCAGCGTCCCCAGCGGCGTCGCGATCCGCTTCGGCCGGTGGATGATCGCCTCGCAGATCAAGTCGGCGGCGCGCTCGGGCGTGAGGGTCGGGAAGCGGTCGTACATCTTCGTCGGATTGATCATCGGCGTCCGCACCAGCGGCATGTGGATCGTCGTGATGTGGACCCCGTCGTCGACGATCTCCGAGGCGATGCAGCGCGAGAAGGCGTCCAGGGCCGCCTTCGAGGCGACGTAGGCCGAGAAGCGCGGCGTGTTCGTCTGCACGCCGATCGAGCTGACGTTGACGATCTGCCCCGTCTTGCGCTCCCGCATCACCGGCAGCAGCTTCAGGATCAGCTTCACCGCCCCGAAGTAGTTGAGCTGCATCGTCCGCTCGAAGTCGTGGAAGCGGTCATAGGAGAGCGCTATCGAGCGGCGGATCGAGCGGCCCGCGTTGTTGACCAGCACGTCGACGTGGCCGTGCTCGGCGAGGACCGCGTCGGCCATCCGGTCCAGGTCGTCCATGTCGGAGAGGTCGCAGGGGTAGACATGGGCTTCGCCGCCTCCCGCCGCGATTTGCTCCCGGGTCGCCTCCAGCTTCTCCGGCGTGCGGGCGACCAGCAACACGATGCCGCCGGCGTCGGCGATCTTCAGCGCCGCCGATCGCCCGATACCCGAGGAGGCTCCGGTGACCATGACCACGCGGCCGCGCACCGACTTCTCCAGCGAAACCGCCCCCCGCACCCTCCTCCCCAGCCGCAGCATCTCGTCGGGGACCTGCTGCTCGAGAATCTGAGTCGGTCCGCTGACCAGGCCGCGGCGGCCGCGGACCGCCCCGACCAGGGTCCGGTCGCTGAACAGGTCCGGGTCGAGCCGGCGCTCCCAGTAGTCCCAGAGCTTGTCCGCGTAGGCGTTGAGGGGCGGCACCCGGATGTCGCTGTCGGCGAGCGCTGCCTGCGCCTGGCGGGAATCGAAGTGGGTCGGGTAGTTGACGTAGGTCAGCACCGAGCGCGGGATCCCGAAATCGGCGAGGACGCGATCGGCCAGCGTGTCGGCCAGGGGCGCAATCCTGAGGCCGAGGCGCAGCAGCGGCTCGGCCAGGTCGACGGCGCCCGGCGGGAGCCGCACCGACGACTCCGGCGCGTTGGCGGCGCGAGCGAAGATGTCGATCACCTCGCCGGCGCTGGGCGGGTTGGGATCGGTGAGGTGGAAGGCCCGTCCGTCGAGCCCCTCCTTGTGAGCGATGTGGTCCATCGCCCGGGCCACGTAATCGACCGGGACGAGGTTGATCTCGCGCCCCTCGACCCCCAGCATCGGCATCCACTGGGGCACGGCGCCGCGGATCCGCCGGATCAGCTTGAAGAAGTAGTAGGGGCCGTCGACCTTGTCCATCTCGCCGGTCTCGGAGTCGCCGACCACGATGCCGGGCCGGTAGACCCGCCACGGGCGCGAGCACTCCTCCCGCACGACCCGCTCGGAGTCGTGCTTGGTGCGGAAGTAAGGATGGGTGTCGAGGTCCTCGGCCTCGTCGAACATGTCCTCGCGCCAGGTCCCCTTGTAGAGGCCGGCGGCGGCGATCGAGCTGACCATGTGGAAATGGCCCGCCTCGATCTGCTCGGCCAGCTCGACCGCGTGCCGGGTGCCTGCGATGTTGGCCACCTGCTGGCTCTCGGCGTCGGCGGTCATGTCGTAGATCGCGGCGAGGTGGAAGAAGTGCTCGACGTTGCCTCCAAGCCGCGCCAGGTCCTCCTCGCGGACCCCGAGCCGGGGCTGGGAGAGGTCCCCGACGACGCTGACGACGCGGTCCTCGCCGACGCCCCAGCTGTTGCGCAGCTCCTCCAGGCGCCCGCGCGAGCCCTCGCGCACGAGCACGTAGACGGTGCCCTCACGTCGCAGCAGCAGCTCGACCAGATGGCGGCCGATGAAACCGGTCGCGCCGGTGACGAAGTAGTTCATGCTCCGACCCTACACTTTGCTCGATGGCCCTTCACCTCGATCCCTTCGCGCACCAGCCGCTGCCCGGCGAGCGCAAGGCCCGCGCCTCCGAGATCGCCGAGGAATGGCGGGTAGCAAGGCAGGGAATCGAGGTCGTCGCGCACGGCGCGCTGGTCTGCCCCGGCTGCGCGGCGCCGGTCGTGATCGCCGACAGCGTCCCCGCCTCCCGTCGGCTGCAGTGCGGGTTCTGCGGCCACAGCGACCGCGCCCGCGCCTTCCTCGTCCGCGACGTCTTCGACACGGTCGCCAACGAGGCCTACATGGTCGCCCGGCTACCGGGCTGAATCCCCGCTCCCAACGGGTTTTGCGGCCTTCGGACGTGGCATAGACTCAGGTAGGGATGGCGCAGACGGCCACGGTCCAGATCGAGATGCCGGCGATGGGCGAGTCGGTCAGCGAGGGGACGGTGCTCGAATGGCACGTCTCCGAGGGGGATTTCGTCGAGGAGGGCGACACCGTGGTCGAGGTCTCGACCGACAAGGTCGACGCCGAGGTCCCCGCGCCCGCCAGCGGCACGATCAGCAAGCTGCTGGTCGAGGTCGACGACGAGGTCAAGGTCGGCGCGCCACTGGCCGAGCTGGAACCGGGAAGTGGCGATGGTGCGGCCGGACGTTCGAGCGAGGAATCAACGGCCGCGTCCTCCGCTTCGCGTCCGGGCGCGGCCGACGAACCTTCAGGCCGAATCGCCGCCCTCGGTCGCCGCCGAGGAATCAGAAACGGACGGCGACTCCCTCGGGCGAAGCGGCGGACGCGGCCAGGATGGCGGCCCCGCCACCACCGACGACGCCAGCGTCAGCGCCGGCGAGACCACCGCCGAGGGAGCGCTGCAGATCGTGATGCCGGAGATGGGCGAGTCGGTGACCGAGGGAACGGTGCTCGAATGGCACGTCTCCGAGGGCGACACGGTCTCCGAGGGCGACACGGTGGTCGAGGTCTCGACCGACAAGGTCGACGCCGAGGTGCCCGCGCCCGCCAGCGGCACGATCAGCAAGCTTCTGGTCGAGGTCGACGACGAGGTCAAGGTCGGCGCGCCCTTGGCGGAGATCAAGCCTGGCGAGGGCGCCGCAAAGGCCGCCTCGAAGTCTGAACAGCCCGAGGCGGCAGAGCCGAGGGCCCCAGCCGCCGAGGGGAACGGCGGACGGGCTACCCCCGTCGCCCGCCGCATCGCCGCCGAGCGCGGGGTCGACGTCAGCAAGGTCAACGGCTCCGGCGCCGGCGGCAAGGTGACCAAGGAGGACGTGCTCGCCGCGGCGGACGGGAAGGGCGGCGCGGCGGCTCCGAGCGCCCCCGCCGGCACGAAGCCGCTGCGCGGGCCGGCGGCGATGCTCGCCAAGGCGATGAACGAGAGTCGCGCGATCCCGACCGCGACCTCGTTCCGGACGATCGGGGTCGACACCCTCGACGCCAAGCGCAAGGCGCTCAACGGCGTCCTCAAGGAGCGGGGGATGAAGGTCTCCTTCACCCACCTGGTCGCCTGGGCGATCGTGCAGGCGACCAAGGAATGGCCGGTGATGGCTCACGCCTACGCCGAGGAGGACGGCAAGCCGGTCGTCACCGAGGACGGCCCGGTCAACCTCGGCATCGCCGTCGACGTCGAGCGCAAGGACGGCTCACGCAGCCTGATGGTCCCGGCGATCAAGGGCGCCGAGACCCTCGACTTCTCGGGCTTTCACTCCGCCTATGAGGACCTGATCACGAAGACGCGGGAGAACAACCTCACCGCCGACGACTTCCAGGGCACCAACGTCTCGCTGACCAATCCGGGCGGTCTCGGCACCGTCGCCTCGGTACCGCGGCTGATGAGCGGGCAGGGGACGATCGTCGCCACCGGGTCGATCGCATACCCGCCCGAGTGGGCGCACGCGTCGCCGGACCGGATCAGGGCGCTGGGCGTCTCCAAGGTGATGACGATGACCTCCACCTACGACCACCGGATCATCCAGGGAGCCGAGTCCGGCTCCTTCCTGCGCCGGATCGAGCAGCTGCTGCAGGGCGAGGACGGCTTCTATGAAGGCGTCGCCGCCGATCTCGGTCTCGAGGCCTCGGTGGTCACCAGCGCCCACCCCGCCTCCGCCTCCGCTCCGCCGCTGGGCGCGGCTGCCGCGCCCGCCGTCTCCCAGGCCCCGAGCGAGGAGCTGTTGCAGGCCGTCCAGGCCGCCACCTCGCTGCTGAAGGCCTACCGCACCCACGGCCACCTCGCGGCGCGACTCGACCCGCTCGGCTCCGAGCCAAAGGGCGATCCGGCGATCCAGCCCGAGAACCTCGGCCTGACGCCGGAGCTGATGGCGCAGGTGCCGGCCTCGATCCTTCGCATCGGCGTGCCCGGGGAGACATTGCTGGAGGCGCTGCCGCGGATGCGCGAGGCCTATTGCGGCACGATGGCCTACCAGATCGAGCACCTCTCCTCGCACCAGCAGCGGATGTGGCTACGGGAGATGATCGAGACCGCCGCCCACCGGCAGGCGCTGACGGCGGACGAGAAACGCCGCCTGCTCGGCCGGTTGATCGACGTCTTCCAGTTCGAGCGCTTCATCGAGAAGGCCTACCTGGGCCAGAAGATGTTCTCGATCGAGGGCCTCGACGCAATCGTGCCGATGCTCGACGAGCTCGCGACCCTCGCCCATCGCGGCGGCGCCGAGGAGGTCGTCTTCGGGATGGCCCACCGGGGCCGGCTCAGCGTCCTCGCCCACACCCTCGGGCGCCCGGTGGACTCGATCTTCGCCGAGTTCGAGGGCTCGAAGGCGATCGACGCCGTAAAGGCGGTCGCCGCGATCCCCCACGGCGGCACCGGCGACGTCAAGTACCACTACGGCCACCAGGGCATCCTCGAGACGCACGAGAGCGAGAAGATCTCCGTGCGGCTTTATCCGAACCCGAGCCATCTCGAGTACGTGAATCCGGTTGTCACCGGCGCCGCCCGCTACGGGCAGACGCAGTTCGACGGCCCGAAGCTCGACCACGACGTCAAGCGCTCGGTCCCGGTGTTGCTGCACGGCGACGCCGCCTTCCCCGGCCAGGGGGTCGTCGCCGAGACCTTCAACCTGCAGGCGCTCGACGGCTACACGACCGGCGGCACGATCCACATCATCCAGAACAACCAGGTCGGCTTCACGACCGACCCCGAGGACGGCCGCTCGACCCCCTACGCCGCCGACATGGCAAAGGGCTTCAACGTCCCGATCATCCACGTCAATGCCGACGATGTCGAAGCCTGCTCGGCGTCGATCCGGCTCGCGATGGCCTACCGCGAGCGCTGGGGCCGCGACATCGTCATCGACGTGATCGGCTACCGCCGCTTCGGCCACAACGAGACCGACGAGCCCGCCTACACGCAGCCGCAGATGGCGGCCAAGATCAAGGCCCACAAGCCGGCTTCCGAGATCTACGCCGAGGCGCTGGTCGGCGAAGGCGTCGTCACCCCGGACGAGGTCGAGCGCAGCTCCGACGAGCGCCGCGAGGAGCTGTCCGCAGCGCTGAAGGGCCTGCGGGAGAAGATGGAGGCCGGCGAATACGAGGACCCGACCGTGACCACCGGCACCGGCGAGCTCGATCGCAGCGCCAGCCCACCGGTCGACACGACCGTGCCCGAGCAGGGGCTGCGGTCGCTGAATGAGGGGTTGCTGCAGGTCCCGGAGAGCTTCACGGTCCATCGCAAGCTGCGTAAGCCGCTGGCGAAGCGACTGGAGTCGATCGACCAGGGAGGAATCGAGTTCGGGCACGCCGAGTCGCTGGCCTTCGCGTCGCTGCTCACCGACGGCGTCCACATCCGCCTCACCGGCCAGGACACCGAGCGCGGCACCTTCTCCCATCGCCACCTCGTCCTGCACGACGAGAAGACCGGCCTCGAGTACTGCCCGATGCAGAACCTCGAGGGTGCCACGGCCCCATTCGAGCTCTATAACAGCCCGCTTTCGGAGGCCGCCTGCCTCGGCTTCGAGTACGGCTACTCGGCGGCCGACGACAGCTCGCTGGTGCTCTGGGAGGCGCAATTCGGCGATTTCGCCAACTCCGGCCAGGTGATCATCGACAGCTTCATCGCCTCGGGCGAGGCGAAGTGGGGCCAGACCAACCGGTTGACGTTGCTGCTGCCGCACGGCTACGAGGGATCCGGTCCCGAGCATTCGAGCGCTCGGATCGAGCGCTTCCTGGCCCTGGCCGCAGAGGGAAACCTGCGGATCGCCAACCCGACCACTGCCGGCCAGTACTTCCACCTGCTGCGGCGCCAGGCGCTGATCCGCAAGCCGCGGCCGCTGGTCGTCTTCACCCCGAAGGGGCTGCTGCGGCTCGACCGCGCTGCCTCCAGCCTCGAGGATCTGGCCGCGGGCGAGTTCCAGTTCATCCTCGACGACCCCAGCGCCGCCGAGCGGCGCGAGAAGGTCGAGCGGCTCGCCCTCTGCACCGGGAAGATCTACTACGACATCGACGCCAGCGATCGGCGCGAGGGCGCCGAGACCGTCGCCGTCGCCCGGGTCGAGCTGCTCTATCCGTTCGCCCGCGAGCAGATCGCCGAGCTGATCGCCTCCTATCCGAACCTGAAGGAGATCGTCTGGGTGCAGGAGGAGCCGCGCAACATGGGCGCCTGGAAGGTGATGTCGCGGCGGATGTTCGGGATGCTTCCCGAGGGGATCGAGCTGGCCTACATCGGCCGCCCAGAGCGGGCCAGCCCCGGTGAGGGGTACTCGGCCGCCCACGCGCGCGAGCAGGAGCGGATCGTGCTCACCACGCTCAGCGGCGAAGCGTGATGCGCAGGGTCGTCCCGGGCCCGATCTTCAGATGGGTGAAGCGCCTCTCCTGGGTGGAGCTGGCGATCTTCGCGGCGCTGCTGGCCTTCTGGCTTCTGCCCGGCTTCGACCACGAGACCTTCATCTTCGGCCTCTCGCATGGGATCGGCTTCATCGTCCTCTGCCTGCTGGTCTGGGCCGCCGTCTTGGCGCGCGAGGCTCCCTACACGCTGCTGGCCGCCACGCTGACGCCGGTCGGCCCGCTCGGCAGCGTGATCGCGATCGAGCTGATCGAGCGCAAGGGAATGGGGGTCGCCGGGCCCGAGGACGGCCCGGCGCCCGGCAAGGCTTGACGACCCGAGCGCCCGGCCGTATAAGCTTCCTGTAAGCGGGGCCGCGAAGCATGCTTTGCAAGAGCGTCGCCCTCGGGCGGTCCCGCCTCCGGGGGCGATCGCGTCGGCATCCCTCCCTGGCTACCGACGCGCCGGCGCGGTATGGGTCGCGCGGACCCCCTGCCTCCCGCGGCCCCGCCGCGCCTACCTCGGATTCGCTCGGGGCGCAGGGGCTTTCGAGACCGCCACGGATCCACACTTATGCCTCAAATCGAGATTTTCTCAGCTTTTGTGCGCCCCGAATTGCGCTAGTTTCTTGGGCAACGGGCCATCGGGCACCCAGCCTGACGACCCCGACGTCGCGAGTACGCAGCGCCGCCGTGAGCACGGCGAGGCTGCGGTCCGATGCCGGGGCTCGAACTAGTCCGAGGGAGGGGGAGCCTGCGGATTGAGTGCCACCGGCTCGAGGTGCCACTCCTTGGGTAGCCACACCTCCACTTCGAGGGGAGAGTGCGGCGGGAGCGGCTCCATGTGCGCCGACTCGCGGGCCAGCCAGGTCGCGAGGTAGCGGCCGCTGACCTTGTGGGGGGGCCACCAGAGGTAGTCCAGCGAAGCCCTTCCCTCACCCTCTCCGCCGGTCAGCGAGTGGCTGAGGCTGAGAGACTCGTCGCCCGCGAGCAGCATCCCGCGCAGGACCGGATGGAAAGGCCGTGGCTCGACCGGCGCGCCGGCGCGGGCGGCGATGTGCTCGGCAGCAGCATCGGCCTGCTGGGTTCCCAGGCCGCCCTGCTTGATCGGGAAGTTGGTGCCGTCCCCGGCTGCGTAGAGGTCGTCGCACCCCTTGACGCGGGCATGCTCGTCGATCGGGATGAAGCCGTTCGCGTCGGTCGGAATCCCCGCGATTCCGGGTCCCTCCAGCAGCGGCAGCGCGACGACGTGATCGGCCTCGAGCGGAACGGCACCCGGCATCGTCACCAGCCGGCCGTCCTCCTCCGCGGTCACCGTCGCACCCGGGTGCACCTCGATCCCGCGTGCCGCCAAGAGCTCCGAGACTGCTTGGCTCGGAGATCTACCAAAGAGGATCAGCGGCGCCTCCTCTGGGGTGTAGACCGCGCAGCTGACCTTCGCGCCGACCTGCCGGGCATGTCGCTGCGTCATCATCGCCAGCTCGTAGATCGGCAGAGGCCAGGTCGCCGCGGGGACGACGAAGGCGATGCGCTTCGGCTCCGAGCCCGCGCCAGCCAGGAGCTCGGGGAGACCGAGGCTCTCGCCGGACCCCTGGAATGTCGTGACGCCGTCGTAGGCCGGGCGGGCGCGCGCGCCGACACAGACGACAGCGGCGTCGTATGAGCGGCGCGATCCATCGCCGAGCTCGATCGAACGATCGCCCGGATCGATCCCGGCGACGGGCTGGTTGACGAAATCGGCCCCTAGGGTGGCCGTCAGCGCGGTGAGGTCGTGGCGTTCGGCCGGCTGCGCGGAGAAGGGCTCCTCAACCAGCAGTGGCTTGTAGAGGAAGTCGGGCTCGGGAGAGACAACGGTGATCCCCACCCGCTCCCCGGCGAGATCCCGCAGGGCCAGCATCGCCTCGAGACCGGCGATGCCTCCGCCCGCAATGACGACCTCGAAAGCCATTGCCCTCGACCCTAGCGCGGGGCTGCGGCCCGCCGCAGGGCGATTGCCCTCACACCACCATTGCCACCACGATCGCCAGGTAGACGGCAATCGAGAGCAGATCTTGAACGACCGTCGCCAGCGGCCCGGAGCCGAAAGCCGGGTCCTTGCCCAGACGCTGGAAGGCGGCGGGCAATGCCGTCGCCACGACGGTCGCGATCGAACAGCTCGCGAACATCGCCAGCGCGACCGCGATGGCGACCTCTACGTCACCCCAGCCGACCAGCGCGAATGCTAGGAAGGCCGCGCCGATCACGATGCCCATGACGAGGCCGGTGAGCAGTTCGCGGCGCAGCACCGAGCGAACGGTGACTCCCGCTGCGAGCGCCCGGATCAGCACCGTCTCGGTTTGGGTGCCGACCGCGTCAGCCATGTAGACGACGGCGGGGATGAAGAAGGCGAGCAGGACGTTGGCTTCGAGCTGATGCTCGAAGCTCCCGACGATCACGGTCGCGCCCATTGCCCCGAGCAGCCCAACCAGCAGCCAGGGCAGCCGATGCCAGAGCCTTTGCGCCACAGGTTCCTCTGCCGCGCCGCGCGCGCGAGCCGATCCGGCGACAAAGCCCCCCAAGCGCGCGAGGTCTTCGTCGTGCTCGTCGAGCAGGACCCGCAGCATCCGGTACGGCGGGATCAGTCCAAGGAACCGCCCGTCGGCACCGACCACCGCCAAGCTGCATTCGTGGCGGTCCACCATCCGCCGGGCGGCCCGCTCCTGGTCGGTATCCGGCGCAACTCTCGGCGGATCTGGGTCCATGATGTCTTCGACGCTTGCGTGCGAGTCGGCGGCCAGAAGTCGCTCGATCGAGACCATGCCGACGAGCCTCCCCGACTCGAGGACGACGACATCCTCGGCGCAGCGGAACTCGCGCCCTGCGAGCTGCCCCCTCACCTCTCCGACGTGCTGGTCGCGCCGAGCCACAGGGACGCTCTCGGTCGCGTACTCGGCCGCGACACCCAGCAATCCCTCAGGCTTGGGCAGTTGGGCCTCTGACTCCAAGGCAGCTCTATTTTTTTTATCGCAGGATGCTCGTCCTCCTCCTCGCCGGCGTCGGCACCGCCCTTGCAACCGGGTTGGGGGCGATCCCAGTCTTCTACCTCGGGGAGCGAGCTGCGGCGCTCCGGCCCCTGCTGCTTGGGATCGCCGCCGGGGTGATGGGGGTCGCCTCGATATCCGGCTTGATATTGCCCGGCTCGACGAGGGCTCGGCCGGCGTCGTCGTCGCCGGTCTTCTGGCCGGGGTCGCTTTCCTCGTTCTCGCCCGCATCGCTCTCGAGTCGCGAGACCGCCACGCCACGCGGGTTATCAGCGAAGGCGCCCGGACCTCGGCTCTCGTCTTCGTCGTCCTATTCGTTCACAGCCTGCCCGAGGGGTTCGCGATCGGCACCGCCTACGCGTCGGATACAGCCGGCTCAGCCTCTTCGTGATCGTCGCGATCGCGATCCAGAACATTCCTGAGGCACGAGCGTGGCGATCCCGATGGCCGCCGCCGGGTACAGCCGCAGCCGCCAGTTCTGGGCGGCGGTGGGGACGAGCGCGCCGCAGCCGGTGGGGGCCGTCCTCGCCTACCTGCTGGTCAGCGAGGTTTCGGCGTTGTTGCCCTTCTCCTTCGGCTTCGCCGCCGGGGCGATGCTGGCGCTGATCGCGGTGGAGCTGCTGCCACAGGCGTTGCGCGGCGGTGCCGGGAACGCCATCGCGGGAACGGCGGGCGGAGCGGCCGCGATGCTTGCGCTCAGCGCGGCCCTGGCGTCTGAATGCCCTGGCCCCCTGCTACCCGGAGAATCCCGTGGAGATTCGAGCTCGGGCCGAGCTCGGGCGATAACTCGCCCCCCGGCTTCGCCTCTACGAGAACGGAGGGGGTGGGATTCGAACCCACGAGCCGCCTTACGACAGCCAACGGTTTTCGAGACCTTCGGTTGGTCTTCGAGACCGCCCCGGAATCAGCTTTATGCCTGCAAATAGGGCTTCTGAATTCTCTTGCGCCGCGAATTGCGCCAGTTTTCGGGCAGCTCGCCATCTGGTACGGAACGTATCGGTGCAGCTGCGGGGCAGCATGCCGGCGCCGAGCGAGCTGACTCTGCTCCTTGCCGCGCAAGACAGACAGCGCGCCCGGGTGCCCTCGCGGGCCTGGACGCCGGGCGCGCTGCTGGTCTTACTCGTCGAAGGCGACGGCCTCGACGCCGTACTTCGGCGCGGCCGCCATCGTCCGGGCGATCTCTTCCTCGTCCACCGGCGGCGCCGGCCCGTCGTCAGCCGCCGGTCGGCCCGACTCACGGAAGAACCCCTCCATCCCGGCGGGGGTAAAGCCGACGAGGATCCGGCTCGCGGTCTCCGCGATGTTGCGGAAGTTGTGGACTGTGCCCCGGGGCACGTAGGCGTAGCCGCCGGGATCGAGGGTGTGGACCTCCTCCCCGATCCGGACCTCGAACCTCCCGTCGAGGACGAAGAAGAACTCGTCCTCGTGGGTGTGGATATGGGGCGGGGCCCGCCGCCCGGCGTCGTGAGGTTCTCGAACAGAAGCAGCTTGCCTCCGGTCGTCTCGCCCGTCGCCTTGAACGTCATCGTGTCACCGACGATCCAGATCCGCTCGCCCTCGCCGGGAGCGATGATGTGGCCGTCGGCCTTGCCGGTGGTGTGGGTTTGGGTTGTCATGGCGCCATGGTCGCAAGTCAGGTAATTAAGCACCACTTAATTTGCTTCTATCAGTAGTAGCGTTGCTTTATGACCTTCGCCGACGTCCAGCGGCTTCGGGCGTTCGCGCTCGTGCTCGACCTCGGCTCGATCTCGGCCGCCGCCGACGTCCTCGGCTACACGCAGTCGGCGGTCTCCCAGCAGCTCGCCGCGCTCGAGCGCGAGGCCGGGGTCGCACTCGTCGATCGCTCCCAGCGCCCCCTGCGCGCCACCCGCGCGGGCGCAACCCTGCGGCCACAGGTCGAGCGCGTGCTCGCGGCGGTCGCCGGTGCCGAGGCGGCGATCGAGGAGGCCCAGGGTGCGACGCTCCGCCTCCGTCTGGCCGCCTTCCCCAGCGCCCTCTCCTCGTTCGTTCCCGCAGCGGTGCGCGACCTGCGGCGCGCCCACACTGAGCTCACCGTCCGGGTCGTCCAGCTCGAGACGGCCGAGGCGATCGAGGAGCTCCGCCGGGGAGAGGTCGATCTCGCCGTCGTCCACCACCTGCCCGGGGTCGCGATCCCGGAGACGAGCGGCCTGATGCGCCGACGGCTGCTCGTCGACGATCTCTACGTGGTCCTACCCGATGGCCACCGGCTGGCGCGGCGCGACGCCGTCAGCATCGCCGACCTTCGAGCGGAGCCGCTGATCCTCCCTCGGCGCGACACACCGGCGGGTCGCTTTCGCTCGCTCGTCGAGCAACTCTGCGCGCGAGGCGGGCTTCGCACCCAGGTGGCGTTTGAGCTCGACGATCTCCCCGCCGCGCAGGCGTTCGTCGCTGCAGGGATCGCGCTCGTGCCGATGCACGGGCTGACGCTGACCACCGTCCCGTCCGGCGCCACGACGCGTCCCTGGCCGAGCGTCCCGCCGGCAGCCGCACGATCGAGGCACTAGCGCCGGCCGCGACGCGCACGCCGCTTGCGGACGACCTCGTCGGGCTCCTAGCGGAGTCGGCCAGCGCGCATGCGGCGAGACGGCGAGGCGGCGCGGAGATCTCCGGTGCGGACTCTCGCAATCGCTGGGAGGAGCGAGCGTGAACTCATCGGTCTCTAGGGCCCGTGCGATTGCCGCGCGATCCGCAGTTGCCCCAGTCCCGCAAGATCGACACAGCTAGCGCTCTCGGAGCCCACGCAGCAGCCAACGCTCCCCAGCCTAGCAGTTATCAATCCAACACAGCAGTGATTCAACCCACAGCCGCCTTACACCCCCACGGTTTTCGAGACCGCCCCGCCTCTCGAGCGCCGCGCCTACTTCAACTGCCGCAGCACCGTCTGCAGGATGCCGCCGTTGCGGAAGTAGCCGACCTCGTTCGGGGTGTCGAGGCGGACGGTCGCCTCGAAGGTGGTCTCCTCGCCGTCCTCGCCTGACGCCTTCACCTCGACGGTCTTCGCCTCGCCGTCCTCGAGGTCGCCGACCGTGATCTTCTCCTCGCCGGTCAGGCCCAGGGACTCGGCCGACTCGCCGTCGGCGAACTGCAGCGGCAGCACGCCCATCCCGATCAGGTTCGAGCGGTGGATGCGCTCGAAGCTCTCCGCGATCACGGCCCGGACCCCGAGCAGCTTCGTCCCCTTCGCCGCCCAATCGCGCGAGGATCCCGCCCCGTACTCCTTGCCGGCCAGGACGACGAGCGGGGTGTCCTCATCGGCGTAGGCCATCGCCGCCTCGTAGATCGTTGTCTCCTCGCCATCGGGGAAGCGGCGGGTGAAGCCGCCGCGCTTGTCGACCAGCTTGTTCTGGAGGCGGATGTTGGCGAAGGTGCCGCGGATCATCACCTCGTGGTTGCCGCGTCGGGAGCCGTAGGAGTTGAAGTCGCCCGGCTCGACCCCCTGCTCGATCAGCCACTGCCCGGCCGGGCTGTCCTTCTTGATCGCCCCCGCCGGCGAGATGTGGTCGGTGGTGACCGAGTCGCCGAGCACCGCGAGCACCCGGGCGCCCTCGATCGGCTCGACGCCGGGCGGGTCCTCGGGCATCTCCTCGAAGAACGACGGCCGCCGCACGTAGGTCGAGTCGGGCCAGGTGTAGCGGTCGCCCTCCGGGACCTCGACCTCGTTCCAGGTCTCGTCGCCCTTGAAGACGTCGGCGTAGTTGCGGGTGAACATCTCCGACTCCACCGCCTTGCCGACCACCTCCTTGATCTCCTCCGAGGAGGGCCAGAGGTCGCGCAGGTAGACCGGCTCCCCGTCCGATCCCTCGCCGAGCGGCTCCTCGGTCAGGTCGATGTCCATCCGGCCCGCCAGCGCGTAGGCGACGCAGAGCGGCGGCGAAGCGAGGTAATTGGCCTTCACGTCCTGGTTGATCCGCCCCTCGAAGTTGCGGTTGCCCGAGAGCACCGAGCAGACGACCAGGTCCTTCTCCTCGACGGCCTTGGAGATCTCCGGCGGCAGCGGACCGGAGTTGCCGATGCAGGTCGTGCAGCCGTAGCCGACCAGGTTGAACTGGAGCTTGTCGAGGTACTCGTCGAGCCCCGAGCGCTCGAGGTACTCGGTAACCACCGTCGAGCCCGGCGCCAGCGACGTCTTCACCCACGGCTGGCGCTGCAGGCCCGCCTCGACCGCCCTGCGGGCCAGCAGGCCGGCGCCGACCATCACGCTCGGATTCGAGGTGTTCGTGCAGCTGGTGATCGCGGCGATCACGACCATCCCGTGATCGAGCTCGAACGAGGTCCCGTCCTCGAGGGTGACCTCGATCGCGTCCTCGGTCTCACGCTTCGCGGTCGCGACGCCGCCCTCGGCCAGCGCCGGGCGCGGTCTGCCGCGTCCGTCGGAGTGATCGTCGCCTGGCGGGTCCGAGGCAGGGAACGACTGGTCGATCGCCTCGTCGCGGTGGTTGAGCTCCTCGGCGGCGTCGGGGTCGAGCTCCTTCATCGCCTCCAGGAAGCCGGCCTTGGCACTTGCCAGCGGCACCCGGTCCTGAGGGCGCTTCGGCCCGGCCAGGCTCGGCTCGACGTCGCCGAGGTCGAGCTCCAGGGTGTCCGAGTAAGTCGGCTCCTCGGAGCTCTCGTCGTGGAACATCCCCTGTTCGCGGGCATAGGCGTCGACCAGCTCGATCGCCTCGGTCGGGCGGCCGGTGAACTCCAGGTAGCGCAGGGTCTCCGCGTCGATCGGGAAGATCGCGCAGGTGGAGCCGAACTCCGGCGACATGTTTCCGATCGTCGCCCGGTCGGCGAGCCCGAGGGTGGCGAGCCCGGCGCCGAAGAACTCCACGAACATCGAGACCACCCCCCTCTCGCGGAGCATCTCGGTCACGGTGAGGACGAGGTCGGTGGCGGTGGCTCCCTCGGGCAGCTCGCCGGAGAGCCTGAAGCCGAGCACCTGCGGCAGCAGCATCGAGATCGGCTGGCCCAGCATCGCCGCCTCCGCCTCGATCCCGCCGACTCCCCAGCCGAGCACGCCGAGGCCGTTGACCATCGTCGTGTGGGAGTCGGTCCCGACCAGCGTGTCGGGGTAGGCGAGCGGCTCCTCCTCGCTGCCGCCGCGGTAGACGACCTGGGCGATGTACTCGAGGTTGACCTGGTGGCAGATGCCGGTCGCGGGCGGGACGACCCGGAACTTGTCGAAGGACTCCTGGCCCCACTTGAGGAACGAGTAGCGCTCGCGGTTGCGCTCGAAGTCGCGCTCGGCATTGATCGCGAAGGCGCGCTCGTTCCCGAACGCGTCCACCTGCACCGAGTGATCGATCACCAGGTCGACGTCGACGAGCGGATTGATCGCCGCCGGGTCGCCGCCGATCTCCTCCATCGCGTCGCGCATCGCCGCCAGGTCGACCACCGCCGGGACGCCGGTGAAGTCCTGCATCAGCACCCGCGCCGGCTGAAACGGGATCTCGACGCTTGGCTCGTCCTTCGCATCCCACTTCGCGATCGCCTCGACGTCGTCGCGGCTGACCGACTCGCCGTCCTCGAGCCGCAGCACGTTCTCCAGCAGCACCTTGATCGAGTAGGGCAGCCGGGCGACGTCGAACTGCTCCTGCAGGGCATCGAGGCGGTAGATCCCGTAGCTGCCGCCGCCGGCCTCGAGCGTGTCGCGGGCACCGAAGGAGTCGCCGCTCATCGCCGCCTCACGGCCTGTCGTCGTCGCCGGCAGTCGCGGCTTCCGCGGCACGACGCGCAAAGCCGCCGCTCTGCACCCGCAGAGCGAATCCCGGAGTGGCTAGCGCCAGGTGCGAGGCAAACCGCTGCTGAATCGGAGCCACGGAGATTTCCAGCTTGTTGGACTCGACCGCCCGCACCACGGCTGCGGCTACGCGCTCGGGGGTCGTCGTACCCAGGCCCGGCGGGGGCTTGGAGCCGGAGTTGGCGAACATGCCGGCATCGCGCACGAAGCCGGGCGAGACGAGCGAAACGCCGATGCCGTCGGGCGCAAGGTCGCCGCGCAGCCCGATCGCGAATCCGCGCAGACCGGCCTTCGTCGCGTTGTAGAGGGAGCCGCGCGGCGGCGCCGCCTTGGCGGCCAGCGACGCGATGAAGACGAGGTGGCCGCTGCCGCGCTCCCGCATCCGCTCGATCGCCGCCCGGGCCATCCGCACCGGGGCGTCGAGGTTGATGCGGATCGCTCGCTCGATCTCCTCGTCGGAGTAGTCGGTGAGTGCGCCGGCACCGCGCACGCCCGCGTTGGCGACGAGGACGTCGAATTCGCCGGCGTCAGCAATCAGCTTCGTTCCGGCGCCGGCCTGGGCGAGGTCCGCCACGATGCCGACGTGCCCGGTTTCGGGAAGCTCCCCCGCGAGGTGATCAAGGTCCTCCCCGTTGCGGGCGCTCAGTATCAGCTTCGCTCCGCGCTCGGCAAGAGCCTGGGCGATCGCCCGCCCGAGGCCGCCTGTGGCGCCGGTAAGAAGCACGGTACGGCCCGAGAGGTCCACCCTTCGGAAGCTACCACCGGGCCCTGCGGCGGAAACACGGCGCCCGATCAGCCGACGTCGCGCCTCTTGGTCGCGGCGACCCCGGCCGCCAGCAGGGCGATCGTGTAACCGGCGAAAAGGAGGCCGGAGGCGACCGCGCCGAAGAGCCGGTCCAGTCCGATGTCCCCCTCCTCGATGCCCGCCGTCGACGAAGGTGATCGCACCGAGCGAATAGGGCTGGAAGCCGTCGACGAAGGCCCCGATCGCGGGCTCGAGGACGAAGATCAGGACCACGAAGGCCATGATCGCGCCGAGCTGGTTCGGGATCAGCGAGCCGAGCGCGACGCCGAAGGCGGCCGAGAGGGTGCTGACCACGATCGAGCCGATCACGACCTCGGTCATCTTCGCGCTGTCGATCCCGAGCTCGGAAAGGCTCGGGTCGCCACCCAGCCAGGGAATCGCGATCGCGAGCACGACGAGAAGCGCGATCGCACCCGCCACTCGCCCCGGCCAGCGCCGCAGGCGAGCGCCTTCGCGAGCACGAAACGGAGGCGGTCGGGCGCCCCGAGCAGGGTCGTCGTGATCGTCCCGTGGCGGTACTCGCCGGCCGTGCCGACCACACCGAGCAGGACGAGGAAGATGAAGACCGTCGTCGCGTTGGAGAGCAGCGAGCGGGCCTCGCTGGCGTCGCTGACGTCCGAGGTCGCGAGCTGGGCCACGGTGATCAACGCCCCCAGCACAATCCCCGAGCCGGTCAGCCACCAGAAGGTGCGGGTCGTGCGCAGCTTCAGGAACTCGGCGGCGATCAGGTCGGTCACGACGGCTCCTCGCGGGTGAGCTCGAGGAACACGTCCTCCAGGGATGTGTCGCCGGCGCGGAGCGAGCTCGTGCAGGACCAGCGAGCGCTGCCTCGCCAGCTCGCCGATCTCGAGGCGCGGTCGCGCCACTGACGAGCAGCGGCGCCGTCGGCCGTCGTCACCGTCGTCGCCCCCTGCTCGCCGAGGAGCTCGGCGAGCTGCTGCGCCTGCGGGCTGCGCACCCGCACCCCGGCTGCCGCGGGCGGCGGTCAGCTCCGACAGCGTCGAGTGGGCCCGCAACCGGCCCTTGTGGATGACGACGACCTCGTCGACTGTCTGCGCCGACCTCGGCCAGCACGTGGCTGGAGACCAGTACCGTCCGGCCCTCCGCCGCGAGCGAACGCAGGAAGTCGCGCAGCCAGCGGATCCCCTGCGGGTCGAGGCCGTTGGCGGGCTCGTCGAGGACCAGCACCCGCGGGTCGCCGAGCAGCGCTCCGGCGAGGTTGAGGCGCTGCTTCATGCCCAGTCGAGTAGCCCTTGATGCGGCGGCCGGCGTCGCCCTGCAGCTCGACCAGCCGCAGGACCTCCTCGACGCGGGCGCGGGGGAGCCCGGCGCCGCGAGCGATCACCCGCAGGTGGTTGCGGCCGCTGCGGCCGGGATGAAAGCCGGAGCTGTCGAGGACGCGCCGACGGTGCGGACAGGGTCCTCGAGCGCCGCGTAGGCGCCGGTCGTCGATCGTCGCGGCGCCCGCGCTGGGACGGGCGAGGCCGAGGATCATCCGCAGCGTCGTCGTCTTGCCGGCGCCGTTGGGCCCGAGGAAGCCGAGGATCGAGCCCGGCCGCACCGCGAAGCTGAGGTCGTCGACGGCCTGGGTCGAGCCATAACGCTTGCTGAGGTTGTCGACCGCGATCACGGCGCGATAGGCTCGCACGCGCCGATGAAGCTCTACGTCTGCTGGGGAACGATGGCCACTCCGCGCCCGGGCGGCCACCCCTGCTCGAACGCCCACAAGGCGCTGACCGCGGCCGGCCACGATCCCGAGGTGATCAAGGTGCGCGGGCTCGGCGTCGGGCCGATCAAGCTGTGGACCGACGGCCGCCGGGAGGTTGAGAAGCTGACCGGCCAGCCGGTGGTACCGGTCCTGGTCACCGACGAGGGCGAGACGGTCACCGACTCGAAGCGAATCATCACCTGGGCGAAGGAACACCCGGCCGGAGCGCGAACAGCAACTTGATGAGGGTTCTGTTAGCGAACGACCAGCGAATCGTGTACGCTGCCGCGATCTGAATAGCCGGTAAGCCGAATCCCGACCGCACCTGCGGCCGGGAACGGGGGAACCAGCCAGAGCTCTCAGTTCCGGGGCCCTGGTCGAGATGGGGCGAATTCACCTCGGTGGAGGCGCAGGCTCCTTGAGCGCCAGCCCGACAGCTAACCCCGTAGGCCGACGAAGGAGATCGGTTTGCGCTGTAGACAACGAACGCTCAAGGCAGGGCTCGCGGCTGCGCTCGCGGCGACGTCGCTGACGCTGGCGCCGGCGGCGGCTCAGGCGAGCTGCACGAGCCCGCGCTCCGGCGGGATCTCCTCCGGCAGCGGCGAATGCAGGCCTCCCGCGGGAGCGAAGGCAAAGCTCGTTCGGGGCGAGGCGATCGCGCCGGCGAACGCCCCGGCACGGGTCAAGGCCGTGATCGCGGCGGCGAACCGGATCCGCAACAAGCCCTACCGCTACGGCGGCGGTCACGGTCGCTGGTGGGACAGCGGCTATGACTGCTCGGGGGCCGTCAGCTACGCGCTGCACGGCGGCGACTTCCTCGACAGCCCGTTGCCCTCGGGCAGCTTCGCGAGCTGGGAGAAGGGCGGCCTCGGGCGCTGGATCACGGTCTTCGCCCACGGCGGACACGCCTACGCGGTGATCGCCGGCCTGCGCTGGGACACTTCGATGACGCCCGGCGACGGCCCCGGCTGGAGCACCCAGATGCGCTCGCGCAGCGGCTTCGTCGCTCGCCACCCGGCCGGCTTCTAAGCCGCCGCTCCCAGGGGGGCCTTTGGCCGGGCGGCGCTTACGCCGCCGCGGCCAATCCGCCTGTCGCAAATTGTGCACATCCGCCTGCGCGGCTGGGATAGCTTGTCCATCGAGGCCAAGCGAAGGCGGACGCCTCTGAGGGAGTGGACGAGCGAGCAACCACGGAACCCGATCCGGCAGGCCCCCAGCGCCTGGCGGATCGGCCCAACCGCGCCGGCGCACCTCCGAAAGCCCCCGACGTTCGCCTGCAAGGCCTGATCAAGCGCTACGGCGAGGTGGTCGCCGTGGCGGGCATCGACCTCGAGATCGAGGCGGGCGAGTTCTTCACCCTCCTCGGCCCTTCCGGCTCGGGGAAGACGACGACGCTGCGGATGATCGCCGGCTTCGAGGAGCCCGACGAGGGCACCGTGGAGCTGGGCGGCGAGGACGTTCGCGGCCTGCCCCCGTATGACCGCGCCGTCAACACCGTCTTCCAGGATTACGCCCTCTTTCCCCATATGAGCGTCGGCGACAACGTCGAGTACGGGCTGCGGGTTGCCAAGGTGGACAAGGGGGAGCGGTCGCGCCGGACCGGCGAGGCGCTGGAGATGGTGCGCCTCGGCGGCTACGAGCGAGCGCAAGCCCTCCGAGCTCTCCGGCGGCCAGCGCCAGCGGGTCGCGCTCGCGCGCGCGATCGTCAACCGGCCCCGGGTGCTGCTGCTCGACGAGCCGCTCGGCGCCCTCGACCTGAAGCTGCGCGAGCAGATGCAGGTCGAGCTGAAGGGGATCCAGGACGAGGTCGGGATCACCTTCGTCTACGTCACCCACGACCAGGACGAGGCGCTGACGATGAGTGACCGGATCGCGGTCTTCAACGAGGGCCGGGTCGAGCAGGTGAGCCCGCCGGTCGAGCTCTACGAGCACCCGCGCAACGAGTTCGTCGCCGGGTTCGTCGGCGTCTCCAACCTGCTCGAGCGCGACGGGCGCCGCTTCACGATCCGCCCCGAGAAGATCCAGCTGCTCGAGCCTGGACGGGCCGCCAACGGGCTCCAGGTCGAGCCCGGGCGCGTGGTCGACGTCTCCTACGCGGGGATGATCACCCGCTACCGGGTCGCGTTGGAGGCAGGGGGAGTGCTTCAGGTCGTCCGTCAGAACCTCGAGGCGTCCTCGCTGGACGCGGGGTCCGAACGCGGGCGCGAGATGAAGGTGGGATGGCGACCCGAGCACGCGGTCGCCGTTCAGTCCCAGCAATCGAGTGAGGAGGAGTCACGTGAGTAACTCGGAAGGCCACCCCGCACGGGTGGCATGGCTTGTCGCCGCCGGCCTGGTTGCATTCATGCTGCTGCTGGCCGGCTGCGGGGACGACGACGATGATGACGGCGGTGGCGACGCCGCATCCGACCTGCCGACGAAGATCGGCAAGCCGGAGGGCCAGCTGAACCTGATCGCCTGGGCCGGCTACGTCGAGGACGGCTCGACCGATCCCGCGGTGGATTGGACGACCGACTTCGAGAAGCAGACCGGGTGTCAGGTCAACACCAAGATCGGCAACACGTCCGACGAGATGGTGCAGCTGATGCGGACCGGGCAGTACGACGGCGTGTCCGCGTCGGGCGACGCCAGCTCGCGCCTGATCGAGGGCGAGGACGTGGTCCCGGTCAACACCGACCTGGTACCCAACTACAAGGACATCTTCCCCGGCTTCAAGGAGCAGGAGTGGAACAGCGTCGACGGGCAGATGTACGGGATCCCGCACGGGCGCGGCTCCAACCTGCTGATGTACAACAGCGAGCAGGTCAAACCGCCTCCGAGTGATTCCTGGAGCCCGGTCTTCGACCCAAAGGAAGCGGCCAAATACAAGGGCAAGATCACCGCGTACGACAGCCCGATCTACATCGCCGACGCAGCCGTCTACCTGAAGGAGCATCAGCCGGACCTCGGGATCGAGGATCCGTACGAGCTCGACCAGGAGCAGTTCGACGCCGCGATCGAGCTGCTGAAGCAGCAGAACGAGTTCATCGGCGAGTACTGGTCCGACTACACGAAGGAGATCCAGTCCTTCGCCAGCGGCGACCTAGTCATCGGCACCGCTTGGCCGTATCAGTGGCTGACACTGCAGCTGGACAACAAGCCGGCGGAGGTGGTCTACCCCTCGAAGGAGGGCGCGACCGGGTGGTCGGACACCTGGATGCTGAGTTCGGAGGCGAAGAACCCGAACTGCATGTACCTGTGGTTCAACCACATCACGCAGCCGAAGGTGCAGGCCGAGGTCGCGGAGTGGTTCGGTGAGGCGCCCGCCAACGAGAAGGCGTGCGACATCACCGCGACCAAGGGTTTCTGTGACACCGTCGGTGCCACCGGGCCTGACGCGTTCCTGGACGAGCTCTACTACTGGAAGACGCCGGTCTCCGATTGCGGCGACGACCGTGGTGAGGTCTGCAAGGACTACAACGAGTGGATCCAGGGATGGACGGAGGTCAAGGGGTAGTCGCCCGAGGCGATTGACAGTGCCCGATGGAAGCGGCTGACGCACTGGCGCCAGCTCCGAAGAGGTCGGTGGGCCGCAGGCTCGCCGACCTCTTCCACGGGCGCCCCCGCCTGCAGGCCGGGGCGCTGCTCAGCGGACCGGTCGCCTGGCTGGTCGTCGGCTACCTGGGGTCGCTGGCGATCCTGCTCGTCACCGCCCTCTGGCAGCTCGGAGAGCTCAGCGGAGAGATCGAGCGCACGGCAACGCTCGACAACTACAGGGCGATAGTCGAGGAGCCCGTCTACCGCGATATCGCCCTGCGGACCATCCTCATCGCCGCGGTGGTGACCCTGACCGACGCGGTGCTCGCCTTCCCGATCGCCTTCTACATGGCAAAGGTCGCGAGCCGGCGGATGCGCAGCGTCCTGGTCGTGGCCGTGCTGATGCCGCTGTGGTCGGGCTACCTGGTCAAGGTCTACACCTGGCGCACGATCATGAGCGGGGACGGGGCGCTGGACTGGATGCTCGCCCCTGTTCGGCCTCAGCGCGCCGACCGGCGACATCGTCCGCATCTGGCTGGTGATGAGCTACATGTGGCTGCCGTTCATGATCCTGCCGATCTACGCAGGGCTGGAGCGAATCCCGAACTCGCTGCTGAGCGCCTCCGAGGACCTGGGAGCCGCCCCAGCGCGGACCTTCCGCCGGGTGATCATGCCGCTCGTCTTTCCCGCTGTCGTTGCCGGGTCGATCTTCACCTTCTCGCTCACCCTGGGCGACTTCATCACGCCGCTGCTGGTCTCGAAGACGCAGCTGATCGGGAACGTCGTCTACGCCAACTTCTCCAACAACCTGCCGCTGGCGGCTGCGTTCGCCGCGGTGCCGATCGTGATCATGGTCGTCTACCTGATGATCGCCCGGCGGCTGGGAGCGTTCGAGCACCTATGAGGTTCTCGCGCCGATCCGAGAACCTGCTGCGCGCCGGCGTCGCGGTGACCCTGGCCTTCATCTACGTGCCGCTGGTGATCATCGGCATCTACGCGTTCAACTCCTCCTCGACGCTGGCATGGCCGCCCCCCGGCTTCACGCTCGAGTGGTTCGACAAGGCCTTCGCCAACCCGGGCGCCCGCGACGCCTTCTGGACCTCGGTCAAGGTCGGCCTGCTGGCGACCGCGGTGGCGCTGGTCCTCGGATCCCTGGCGTCGCTTGCAGTAGCGCGGCATCGCTTCTTCGGGCGCGAGACGATCTCCTTCCTCGTGATCCTGCCGATCGCCCTGCCGGGGATCGTGACCGGAATCGCGCTCAACTCCACGTTCTCGCAGGTGCTGGGGATCGATCTCAGCCTGTTCACGGTCGTGGTCGGACACGCCACCTTCTGCATCGTCGTCGTCTACAACAACGCGATCGCGCGCTTGCGGCGGATGTCGGGCTCGCTCGAGGAGGCCTCGGCGGACCTCGGCGCCGATCCCTGGCAGACGTTCATGCGGGTGACGCTGCCGACCATGCGCAGCGCCCTGGTCGCGGGTGCTCTGCTCGCCTTCGCCCTGTCCTTCGACGAGATCATCGTCACCACGTTCACGATCGCGGCCGGCGACCAGACGCTGCCGATCTGGTTCTTTGCCAACTTCGCGCGGCCGAACAACCTGCCGATCGTCAACGTCGTGGCACTGCTCGTGATCCTGATCTCGATCATCCCGGTCTACCTCGCCCACCGGCTGACGCGCGAGGAGGGTGGCGTCACCGTCGTCCGCGGCCGGAGCACCACCGAGGCCGAGGCAACGCCAATGCCCTAGCAGCTGCGGCCGGGCGGATCCTGGGGGTCGGCGAAGAGCTCGTCGGGTCCGCCGCCGCAGGAGATCACGAAGTCGGCCTCGCTCGTCGACGGCGGAGAGGACGTCGGCGCCGCCGCGGCCGAAGAAGCGGTCCCGGCCGGGCTGGCCGAAGAGGTTGTTGGCGCCTGCGTCGCCGATCAGGATGTCCCAGTCGAAGGAGCCCTCGAGGTCCTCGAGGCTCGAATGCAGGCGGACCGGCCGGCAATCGGGGATCGCGTCCACCTTGGCGATCCCGGCGGCCAGCGACGCGTAGAGAACGCCGGGGTGGCCGAGCGTCTCCGCCAGGGAGGCGTTGTCGCGGCCTTCGCCACCGATCAGGGCGCCCCCGATGCAGGGTCCGCCGGCGGAGATCAGGTCGCCTCCCGGGCCACCGGTCAAGATGTCGCTACCTGGGATGCCGCCGATCAGGCCGTCCGAGCCGCCGCCGCCCTGTAGCTCGTCCTCCCCCGCCCCGGCCTGAAAGAGATCGTCCTCGAGTCCCCCGACCAGAGTGTCGTCACCGGCCCCGCCGGTGACCCGCACCTGCCCGACCCCGAGCAGGTTGCCGGCAACGGAGAGGCGGTCGTCACCGGGCCCGAGGTTGGCGACGAAGCTGCGGGCCGGGCCGCTCACCTGACAGGAGACGTCCAACAACGTGGCGGGCGCCCTTGTGCAGCCATCGCCAATCGCTACCGGGCGCCGAGAGATGAGCCGGAAGGTCCCGGTGCCCCTTTTCGAAGCTCACCCGGAGCCGATCGTCGCCGTCCTTCGCCGGCAGAACCACGAAGTCACCGCCCCCGGCCGGGGAGACGTCCACGGTCGCGAACACCGGCGCGTTGATCGCTCGCGCCGGCCCGCAGGCAGCCACGGTCGCAAAGCCGGTGCAGCGGTCCGCTCCCTGGTCCCCGAGCGCGACGTCGCGGCCGCCTCCGCCCCGAAGGCTGTCGTCCCCCGGGCCACCGTCGATCTGGTTGGAATCAGGGTCGCCGACCAGGAGGTCGTCGAACGGAGACCCCCTCAGGTCCTCGAAGCGGCGCAGGACGTCGTTGCCGTCTCCCGTCGCCCTTCCACTGACCAGCGAGGCCTCGATGCCGGTCCCGAACCGATCCGGGACCTCGGTTGCGAACGAGGCGACGTCGGCGGCGCCGGCGCCGCCGATCATCACGTCGTATCCGTAGTCGCCGCTGACCAGGTCGCCGTCGCCGGGACCGCCGTTGACCTCGTCGATGCCGAGGCCCCCGGCTGCCTCGTCGAAGACGCCGGGGCCGCCGCGGACGAGATCGTCGCCGAAGTCGCCGAAGACCTGGTCGCGGTCGCCGTTGCCGCCGTTGACCCGGTCGTTGCCCCGATTGCCGTGCAGCAGGTCGGCGCCCTCGCCGCCGAACAGCGGATCGCTGCCGGTGCCGCCGAACAGCACGTCGTCGCCGGCGTCGCCGCAGATCAGGTCGCGGCCGGCGAGGCCGTCGACGATGTCGCCGCCGGCCCCGGCGGCGATCACGTCGCGCTCCGAGGTCCCGCTCAGGCGGTCGGGGCCCGGAGTGCCGACGATCGTCGCCGCCTTGTTGCGACACAGCGGCGGCTCCTGGGCGCGGGCGTCCCTCGACACCGCGACGACCACGAGCGCCAGCGCTGCGATCGCGATCGCGGTGCGCAGCGTGCCGGACTCATGCCTCGCCCCGAACCTGGCCACGCGGGCATGTTAGGGAGGCGATCAGCCGAGGCTGATCATCACGTGCTTGACCTGGGTGTAGTCCTCCAGCGAGTAGCTGGAGAGATCCTTCCCGTAGCCCGACTGCTTGTAGCCGCCGTGCGGCATCTCGGAGGCGATCGGGATGTGGTCGTTGACCCAGACGCAGCCGAACCGAAGCGACTTCGCGACTCGCATCGCCCGGCCCACGTCCCGAGTCCAGACCGAGGAGGCGAGGCCGTAGCGGGTGCCGTTCGCCCACTCGATCGCCTTCTCCTCGTCCGAGAAAGGCTGCACGGTTATCACCGGGCCGAAGATCTCGTTCTGGACCATCTCGTCGGATTGATCGAGCCCCGAGACGACCGTCGGCTCCAGGTAATAGCCGGGGAGGTCGGGCTCGGTGCCGCCGGTGACGATCTCGGCGTTACCGGGCTTGCGCTCCAGGAAGCCCTCGACGCGCTCCCGCTGGCGCTCGGAGTTGAGCGGCCCCAGCGTCGTCTCGGCGGCGGCGGTGTCGCCGAGGACCAGGTCCTTGGCCTGGCCGGCGAGGCCGTTGACGACGTCGTCGTAGACCTCCTTGGCCGCCAGCACCCGGGTCGCGGCGGTGCAGTCCTGGCCGGCGTTGTAGTAGCCGGTGCCGGCGATCGTCTCCATCGCGGTCTCCATCTCGACGTCGTCGAAGACGACGACCGGCGCCTTGCCCCCCAATTCCAGGTGAACGCGCTTGAGCGAGTCCGAGGCTGCCTGCGCGATCCACTTGCCGGTCTCCGGCGAGCCGGTCAGCGAGACCATGTCGACCTCGGGGTGGGTGACCAGCTCCGCTCCGGCCGGCTTGCCGTGGCCGCCGATCACGTTGAAGACGCCGGCCGGCAGCAGGTCCCCGCACCACTCGGCGAGCTTCAGCGTCGTCACCGGAGTCGTCTCGGCCGGCTTGAGGACGATCGTGTTTCCGGCGGCGAGCGCGGGGGCGATCTTCCAGATCGCCATCATCAGCGGGTAGTTCCAGGGCGTGATCTGACCGACGACGCCGACGGGCTCGCGGCGGACCATCGACGTATAGCCGTCGAGGTACTCCCCGGCGGCCTTGCCCTCGAGGCAACGCGCCGCCCCGGCGAAGAAGCGCAGGTTGTCGACCATGAACGGGATCTCGTCCTCGAAGAACGCCTTGCGGGGCTTGCCGGCGTCGGCGGACTCGAGGTCGGCCACCTCCTCGGCGCGGTCCTCGATCAGGTCGGCGATCCGCAGCAGCGCCGCGGCACGGTCGGCGGGCGTGGTCGTCCCCCAGCCTTCGAACGCAGTCCTTGCCGCGGCAACGGCCCGGTCGACGTCCTCCTTGCTCGACAGCGGGGCCTCGGCGATCACCTCTCCGGTCGCCGGGTTGGTGACGTCCTCGGTCTGTCCATCGACCGGGTCGACCGCCTCGCCGTCGATGAAGTTCTTCAGCTTCGTTGCGGTTGCGGTTGCCATCTCTCTCCTTTAGGGACTCGTCACAGACATCTTCAAGGCTTCCTCCACCGGCACGTACTCCATCTCCACCCCTTCGGCGACGGCCGGGTGCGTCACCTGTCCGTGCGCGACGTTGACGCCGGGCCGCAGGCCTGGGTCCCGCCGCACGGCCTCCTCGACACCGTGGTCGGCCAGCGCCACCGCGTAGGGCATCGTCGCGTTGGTCAGCGCCCCGGTCGAGGTGATCGGGACCGCCCCGGGCATGTTGGCGACGCAGTAGTGGATGATCCCCTCGACTTCGAAGGTCGGCTCCCGGTGGGTGGTCGGCCGCGAGGTCTCAAAGCAGCCGCCCTGATCGATCGCGACGTCGACGAGCACGGCGCCGGGCTTCATCAGCGCCAGCTGCTCGCGGCGGATCACCTTCGGGGCGAGGGCGCCGTGGACCAGCACCGCGCCGATCACCAGGTCGACCCGCGGCAGCATCTCCTCGACCGAGAGCACGTTCGAGAACACGGTCGAGCAGCTGCCGCTGAAGATCACGTCGAGCTCGCGGAGGCGGTCGATCGAGGTGTCATAGACGAACACGTCGGCCTCCATCCCGATCGCTATGAAGGCCGCGTTCATGCCGACCACCCCGCCCCCGATCACCATCACGTTGGCGGCTGCCACTCCGGGAACGCCGCCGAGCAGGATCCCCCGCCCGCCGAGCGGCCGCTCGAGCATGAAGGCGCCGGCCTGGGTGGCGATCTTGCCGGCGATCTCGCTCATCGGCGCCAGCAGGGGCAGTCGGCCGTGGGCGTCCTCGACCGTCTCATAGGCCACACAGACGGCGCCCGATCCGCACAGCCCACGCGTCTGCTCGGGGTCGGGAGCCAGGTGCAGGTAGGTGAACAGGAGCTGCCCCGGCCGCAGCATCTCGATCTCCGCCGGCTGCAGCTCCTTGACGTGGACGATCATCTCCGCCTCGTCGAAGACCGCCGCGGCATCGGAGACGATCGTTGCGCCCTGCGCCTCGTAGTCGCGATCGGGGATCGCGCTGCCCTCGCCGGCTCCTGCCTCGATCAGCACCTCGTGGTCGTGCTCGACCATCTCGCGCACCCCCGCCGGGGTGATCGCCACCCTGTACTCGTCCTCCTTGATCTCGCACGGGACCCCGACCTTCATGCGGTTGCCGCCTCGGTCATCTGCAGGTCAAAGCTTGAGCCGCGCGATCGCAGCTCGGCGAACATCAGCTCCGGGTCGAGGCAGCGCTCCGGCGGCTGGACGCCGCGTTCCTCCACATCGCCGCGAGCGAGCAGCCGCACCGCCGCGGCGGCCGGGGCGGCGGTAGAGACGACGCCCCCGCCGAGGGCCCATTCGGTGTGCGGGGGGGTGAGCGCCCGCATCGTCGCGACCCGTGCGCCGTCGCCGGCGACGACGACATGGACCGAGATCGTGCGCGCCGACGGGCGCTTGGCCTCGGCGGCGGCCTCGTGCACTGCCTCGGGGGTGGCGCGGGCAAGGTCCCGCAGCCGCTCCAGCAGCGCCGGCGCCAGCGAGAGGCGGAAGCTCGCCTCCGAGCAGCCGAAGCTGTCCCCGAACGTGCGCAGCTCCGAGTGCAGGGTGTAGATCGTCGCCCCGACGCCGATCGGCTCGCCGAAGTCGAACTCGCCTCCCTCCGCGAGCGGCTCGACCTCGACCGGCTCGCCCGCCCGCAAGACCACCGGCGCCAGGGTCAGCTCGTCGATCAGCGTCTGCAGCGCATAGGGGACGCTGAAGCCGTCGGGTGGCTCGAGGTCGCGGCCGGCGGCGATCACGTCGATCCGTTCCGCCCGGCCGCCCAGGGCGGCAACGGCATGGGCCGCCATCAGGTTCGTCTTGCCGGGGCTGGAGCCGATCCCGAGGATCGCCAGCAGGCCGGCGCGCTGGAAGTCTCCGTTCAGGGCCAGCTGCTCGCCGGTAACCCTGTAGAGGCCGCCGAGGTCGAGGTAATGGCACCCCGCCTCCAGGCAGGCCTGCATCGCGTCGAGGTTGACCCGGTAGCTGGCCGAGTTGATCAGCACATCGATTCCCTCCAGGCGAGCCGACAGGTCGCTGCGGGCGTCGGCCGATCTCGCCGTCGCCTTGCCACCGCCATGCTCGGACGCGACCTGCTCGGCGATCTCGCCGCGAAGGTCGAGCAGCAGGATCGACTCCGCCTCCGCGGACTCGGCCAGGTCGCGCACGATCGCCGGCGCGATCGTCCCGGCGGCGCCGAGGACGGCGACGTTCACGCCACCAGCTCGCGGGCTCGCAGGGCCAGCCAGAGCTCGATTCGGTCGTGGGCGCGGGAGAGATCGCGGCCGGTCAGCTCCTCCACCTTGCGCATCCGATAGCGAAGCGTGTGGCGGTGGCAGAAGACCTCCCGCGCGGCTCGCTCCCATTGTCCGTTGTGCTCGATGAAGGCCTCCAGCGAACGCAGCAGCTCGCCGCCGTAGTCGGCGTCGCCGTCGTCGATCGGGCCGAGGACGCTTTCGCAGTACAGGCGCAGCGCCTCGTCGTCCTGCACCGACAGCAGCAAGGTGAAGGCGCCGAGGTCGCGCCAGGAAGCCACCTCGGGCGTCTCGCCGTTGGCGAGCGCCGTGGCCTCCAGCGCGCAGCGCGCCTCGTGGAAGGCGCGCGGAAGCGCCTCGGGCGCCGTCGGCCTGCTGACGGCGGCGCGGACCGCGCCCCGCTCGGCAGCCAAGGCGCGGCGGGCGGTGGCGGCGACCTCGAGCGCATCGCAGCTGGAGACTTCGAGGACCGCGCAGAGCAGCTCGTTTCCCTGGCTGGCGTGCGGGGCGATCACCGCGGCGCACCCGTCGCCGACCAGCGCTCGCTCGAGCGTCGGCTCGGCGGCAGTCGGATCATCGACTGCGAAGACCAGGACCGCGACCTCGGGGCCGATCCCGAACGGCTCCAGCCGGCGGCGAAGCTCTGCCGGCTCCAGCCGCCCGCTCAGCGCTCCTGCGAGCACGTCGCCGGCCAGGCGGCGCTCGGTCTCCCGCGCCACCCGCCGTCTCATCAAGTCGAGGGCGACCACCGCCACCGCCTGCTGGAGGATCAGCCGCTCGAAGTCGCCGAGGCTGCCGGAGTCGCGGACGACGACCACCCAGGCCTGCGGCGGTCCGCCGCCGGGCGACACGACCGGGTGGGCGAGGGCGCGGCCGGCGGTCGAGGGATGGGCCGGCACGAAGGGATGGCCGTCGGCGGCGTGGGCGACGGCTTCGCTTCGAATCGCCGCCAGGGCCTCCCCCGACAGCTCGTGCCGGAAGCCCCGCGCGGCCAGCGTTTCGCCGCGGCCGTCGAGGATCGCGACGGTCCCGCCCACCGCCGAGGAGATCGTCGCCGCGATCTCCTCCAGACCGCGGCCCTCCAGGACCAGCCGCTCGAGGCGTCGCTGCACACCGATTCCCCGCTGCAGGACCTCGTATTGCTCGTTGACCAGCCGCGCGAATGCCTTCTCGGTGACGGCTATGAACGGCATCGAGTAGGGCACCTCGAAGAGCGGGAACTCCTGCTTGGATGCCTCGTCGACGAGCGCCTTGGGAAGCTTGGCGTGATCGAAGCCGGTGCCGAGCCCGAGCCCGGCGAGGTTGTGGCGGGAGAGCCGCTTGACGAAGGCCCGCTGGTTGGCGGCGCTGTTGAGCGGGATCCCGGTGGTGAGCATCAGCTCGCCGCCCGAGAGCCAGGGAGTCGGGTCCTCGAGCTCTGAGATGTGCACCCAGCGGACCGGGTTCTCGGCCGCCGCCGATCCCGCGGCCAGATCGAGGCCCAGCTCGTCGAGAAGGCTCTGGACCGTCAGCATCGTCTCCCCCGGCTTCCCCTAGGCCCCGATCCGCTCCCCGGCCTCGGTGAGCACCGCGCGCAGGACCTCTCCGATCTCCTCGAACTGCTCACTGTCGGCGATCAAGGGCGGCGCCAGCTGGATCACCGGATCGCCGCGATCGTCGGCCCGGCAGATCAGGCCGCGCCGGTAGAGCTCTCCGGAGAGGAAGCCGCGCAGCAGCTCTTCCGACTCCTGCTCGTCGAACGTCTCCTTCGTGTCCTGGTCCTTGACCAGCTCGATCGCCTGGAAGAAACCGGCGCCGCGAACGTCGCCGACGATCGGGATGTCCCGGAGGTCCTCCAGCGTCTGGCGGAACTCGTCCTCCTTGCGAAGCACGTGCCCGCAGAGGTCCTCGCGCTCGAAGACGTCGAGGTTGGCCATCGCCACGGCGGCCGCGACCGGATGCCCCGCGAACGTGAAGCCGTGGGCGAACGTCTCCTTCTCCTCCGCGAACGGCTCGAACACCTCGTCGGAGGCGATCATCGCTCCCATCGGCACATAGGCCGAGGTCAGGGCCTTGGCGGTGGTGATGATGTCGGGCTGGTAGCCGTAGCGGTCGGAGCCGAAGTAGTGGCCGAGCCGGCCCCAGGAGCAGATCACCTCGTCGGAGATCAGCAGCACTTCGTGGCGGTCGCAGATCTCCCGAACCTGCTGGAAGTAGCCGTCCGGCGGCGGGATGCAGCCGCCGGCGTTCTGGACAGGCTCGAGGATCACCGCGGCGACCGTCTCCGCCCCCTCGAACTCGATCCGCTCTTCGATCGCATCAGCGGCCCAGCTCGGGTCGCGGTCGGCCGGCCAGTGGTAGGTGTTGGTATTGGGGACGTGGCAGCCCCCCGGCGTCAGCGGCTCGAACTGGGAGCGGAGGGCGGGAATCCCGGTCGCCGACAGCGCCCCCAGCGAGGTGCCGTGGTAGGCGATCTCGCGGGCGATCACCTTGATCTTCTGGCCGCGGCCGCGGAGCCGGTGGTAGTTGCGGGCAAGCTTCAGCGCCGACTCGACCGCTTCCGAGCCGCCGGAGGTGAAGAAGACCCGGTTCAGCGGACCGGGGGCAAGCCCCGCGATCCGGGTCGCAAGCTCGATCGCCCGCGGATGCGCGTAGCTCCAGAGCACGTAGAAGTCAAGCTCGGAGATCTGTCGCGCCGCGGCCTCGCCGAGCTCGGCGCGGCCATGTCCGACATTGACGCAGAACAACCCCGAAAGCCCGTCGAGATAGCGGTTGCCGTGGTCGTCATAGACGTAGCAGCCCTCGCCGCGAGCGATGATCGGCATCTCGTGCTGCTCGTAGGCGCCCATGCGGGCGAAGTGCAGCCAGAGGTGGCGCCGAGCAAGCTCCTGTAGCGAGCTCTGCGTCTCGGTGGTGCTCTGCGGCGCAATCGCCATCCGCTCCTCCTCTGCCGTGGTCCTAGACGCTGAGGACAAAGGTAAGCCTCCGATCCTGCCCACGCAAGAGTTCCACGGGTGCAGCTTAAGGTATGCCGTTATACAGTTTGGACAACGGCTGTGGAGCGCTTTGGGACTCGCGACCCTTGTGCCGGTCGCCTCGTGGTCCTAGCCTCACCGCCGGGGGCAATCCAGGGAAGGAGAGAGGACGGTGGAGACCCGACCGGAGGCGCACCCGGCAGTCGAGACCGGCGAGCACGGTCTGAAGAAGGACGCGATCGGCTTCACCGGGGGATTGGTGATCGCGCTCGCCTCGACTGCTCCCGCCTACTCGCTGGCAGCGGTGATCGGTTCGATCGTGGTCATCGTCGGCTTGCAGGCGCCGGCAGCGCTGCTGGTCGCCTTCGTGCCGATGTTCTTCATCGCGGCTGCGTTCAACTACATGAACCGCGCCGACCAGGACTGCGGCACAAGCTTCTCATGGGTCACCCGGGCCATGGGCCCGCAGGCCGGCTGGATCACCGGCTGGGCGATTTGCGTCACCGGGATCCTCGTGATCGGGTCGCTGGCCGACGTCGCCACCTACACCTTCTTCGACCTCGTCGGACTCGACTCGCTGACCGACGACAAGTTCGTCGTCGCCTTCGTCGCCGTGGCGCTGATCGCCGCGATGACCTGGATCTGCATCCTCGGCACCGAGCTCTCGGCGCGGGTGCAGATCATCCTGATGACGATCCAGATCGGCGCCCTGCTGCTGTTCGTCGGCGTCGTCCTGGCCAAGGTCTGGAGCGGAGACGGGCCGCCGATCGCGATCGACCCCTCGCTGTCCTGGTTCAACCCGTTCGAGATCTCCAGCGGCGGTGCGCTGACCGGGGCTCTTCTGCTCGGAGTCTTCATCTATTGGGGCTGGGAGAGCGCGGTCAACCTCAACGAAGAGACCGAGAACTCGGTCACCGCACCCGGCCTCGCCGCCCTCCTATCGACGGTGATCCTGCTCGTCACCTATTGCGGCGTCGCGACGGCGCTGATCGCCTGGCGCGGGATCGACGGGGCGCAGAACTTCGACGACAACGAGGCGATCCTCGGCGCCTACGCCGACCAGGCGCTCGGCGATCCGCTCGGCAGCCTGGTGTTGCTTGCGGTCGTCGTCTCGGCGCTCGCCTCGACCCAGACGACGATTCTGCCGGCTTCGCGCACCTCGCTTTCGATGGCGCGGGCAGAAGCAATGCCGTCCGCCCTCGGGAAGGTCAGCTCCCGCTACTTCACGCCGGTGGCCTCGACGATCGCGATCGGCGCCCTGGCGACCTTGTGGTACGTGCCGTCGAAACTGATCTCGGAGAACTTCCTCTTCGATTCGCTCTCGGCGCTGGCGCTGATGATCGCCTTCTACTACGCGCTGACCGGGTTCGCCTGCGCGATCTATTACCGCCGCGAGCTGACCAAGTCGGCGAGAAACCTGCTGTTCATCGGCGTTGCACCGGTGATCGGGGCGACCCTGCTCGGCTACCTGTTCTTCAAGGCTCTGGTCGACTATTCCGATCCGGCCAACTCCTACACCGGCTCCTCGTGGTTCGGGATCGCGCCTCCGGCGGTGATCGGCGTCGGTTTCATCCTCCTCGGCTTCGTGCTGTTGTTCGCCTGGCGCCGGCACCAGCGCGAGCCGTTCTTCCTCCGCCGCCGCGAGGTCGCCGACCCCCGTGTGCTCGACGGCGAAGTGGCACCACAGCCTGCGATCGCGGGCGGCGGCAAGTAGGTGAGCGGTACGACCGCAGGCGTCGAGCTTCGCTCGGTCAGCAAGCGGTTCGGCGAGCTGCTCGCGGTCGACGATCTCAGCCTCGAGATCGCCCCGGGCGAGTTCTTCACCCTGCTCGGCCCCAGCGGCTGCGGCAAGACGACGACGCTGCGGATGGTGGCCGGCTTCGAGGAGCCGAGCGACGGCGAGGTGCTGATCGACCGCGCCTCGATGGTCGGAATCCCCCCGCACCAGCGGCCGACCAACACTGTCTTCCAAAGCTACGCGCTGTTCCCGCACCTCTCCGTCGCCGACAACGTCGGCTTCGGCCTGAAGCGCAAGAAGGTGCCCGCGGAGGAGATCGAGCGGCGGGTGCGCGAGGAGCTCGAGCGCGTCGGCCTGGCCGCCGAGGCCGGGCGCAGGCCCAGCCAGCTCTCCGGCGGCCAGCAGCAGCGAGTGGCGCTGGCCCGGGCGCTTGTCAACCTGCCGAAGGTGCTCCTGCTCGACGAGCCGCTCGGCGCTCTCGACCTGAAGCTGCGCAAGGGTTTGCAGGTGGAGCTGAAGCGGATCCAGCGCGAGGTCGGAATCACCTTCGTCTACGTGACGCACGATCAGGAGGAGGCGCTGACGATGTCGGACCGGATCGCGGTCATGGACCGCGGCCGGGTCGAGCAGGTGGCCGACCCCGAGACGGTCTACGAGCGCCCGGCAACCACCTTCGTCGCCGGCTTCATCGGCGTCTCCAACCTGATGCCGGCGACGGTCACGGCCAGCGGGGTCGACCTTGACGACGGGCCTTCCGTGGACGCGGAGCGCAACGGCTTCCGCGCCGGTGAGCGCTGTCACGCGGTCGTACGGCCGGAGAAGCTTCAGATCACGCAGGGCGACGTGGCAGGCGATAGCCACGCCGGCCTGCCAAGCGTTCTGGGGGTCGTCGAATCGAGCCTCTACCTGGGGACGACGACCCAGATCGCGGTGAGTCTGCCGAGCGATGCGCGGATGACCGTCCTGGTACCCAACGCGAGCGAGGCCGAACGGCAGCGCCTGCCCGGCGGCGGTGCTCGGGTGACCCTGCAATGGCACCCCGAGAACATGCACCTGGTGAAGGAATCCGAACCTGTGAACCGAGGAGGAACAAGTGAGTGAAGGGATCAGAGGCCCCCGGCTGAGGCTTGTGGTGATCGCGCTGGTGGCGCTTGCCGCCGCGCTGGCCCTCGCCGCCTGCGGCGGTGGCGACGAAGTCGGCGGCGAGCGAGAAGGAGAGATCGAGGTTGCCCAGGCCGGCAAGCCGACAGGCGAGATCACGATCTCCACCTGGATCGGCTACATCGATCCCGGCAAGAACGGGACCGTGGCCGAGTTCGAGAAGGAGTACGGAGTCGACGTCAACTACATCGAGGACGTCACCTCGAACGTCGGGTTCTTCGGCAAGCTGCAGCCGCAGCTCGACCAGGGGGACTCCGGCGGGCGCAGCATGTTCGTCGTCACCGATTGGATGGCGAAGCAGATGTATGACCTCGGCTACCTGCAGGAGTTCCGCCAGGAAGACCTGGAGACCGTGTTCGACAACATCCTGCCGGAGTTCGAGGAGTCCGAGAATGACCCCGAGCGCAAGTACTCGATCCCCTGGCAGGGCGGCCTGTCCGGGATCTGGGTCGACACCAACGCGGCCCCGGAAATCAGGTCGATGAAGGACCTCTTCGATCCCAAGTACAAGGGCAAGGTGATCCTCCTCGACGAGATGCGCGACACCGTGCCCCTGTTGATGCAGAGCCAAGGCGTCGACATGGACGAGGCAACCAAACAGGACTGGCTGGATGCGATCGATCTGATTAGGAAGGGCATTGAATCCGGCCAGATCCGAGACATCACCGACCAGGCGTACGTCGAGGACCTGACCGCCGGCAACGTCGTCGCGGCGATCGGCTGGTCCGGGGACGCGTCCCTGATCGGCCGCGAGGGCATCGAGTGGCGCCAGCCCACCGACGGCTGCGACACATTCTTTGACCAGATGGTCATTCCGGTGGGCGCCCCGAACACTGAGGCGGCGCTGGCTTTCATGAACTTCGCCTACCGGCCCGAAGTGCAGGCCGACATCGCGGCGTACGTGAACTACGTGACGCCTGTGGACGGAGTCCAGGAGATTCTCAGGAAGCGCGATCCGGAGCTGGGCAACAACCCGCTCATCTTCCCGCCCCCGGAACTAACCGAGGGCTGTAGCGCGGATCCCAATCCGCCGGGAGGCCCGGAGGCTGTGCAGGAGGTCACCGAGGCCTTCCAGGACGTGATCACGGGGTAATGCGAAACCCCGCCCGCCGCGGACGCGAGAGCGAGCGAGCGAGATTGCCGGTGGTGATGAGCGCGAGCGAGCGAGAGCAGAGCAGGCGGGCGGAAACGTGACCATTGGCCGCCGGTTCATCCCCTACTGGCTGCTGGCGCCTGGGGCGATCTGGCTGATTCTCTTCTTCGTCGTGCCCATGTACTTCATGGGCGAGCTGGCGTTGCGCTCGGGGACGTTTGAGACCGGCTATGTCTTCGACTGGCAGTTCTCGAACTTCCCCGACTCCCTCTCTGGGAACGAGGAGCAGATCGTTCGCTCCTTCTGGTACGCCGGCCTGGCGACCGTCCTGGCGCTGCTGATCGCCTATCCGCTCGCCTACGCGATCGCCTTGCAATCGGGGCGGTGGAAGCTGCTCCTGCTGTTCGCGGTGATCGCGCCCTTTTTCACCACCTACCTGATCCGCACGATCGCCTGGAAGACGATCCTCGCCGACTCGAGCCCAATCGTCGACGTTCTGAAGACGCTGGCGCTGGTACCCGACGACGGACGAGTGCTCGCCACCTCGGGCGCCGTGATCGCGGGGCTCACCTACAACTTCCTCCCCTTCATGATCCTGCCGATCTACGCCAGTATCGAGCGCCTTGACCTGCGCCTGATCGAGGCCGCCAAGGACCTCTACTCGTCCTCGACGCAGGCGTTCCTGCGGGTGACGCTGCCCCTGACCGCACCCGGGATCGTCGCCGGTGGTCTGCTCACCTTCATCCCCGCGTTCGGCGACTACGTCAACGCGGCGATCCTCGGGGGGACCAACCAGTCGATGATCGGCAACCGGATCCAGTCGCTCTACCTGTTCCAGCGCGATTACCCCGAGGCGGCGGCGCTCTCCTTCCTGATGATGGCCCTCCTCCTCGTCGTGGTCCTCCTCTACATCCGCCTCGCAGGCACCGAGGCATTCATAGGCGAGGAGGAGGAGCGCACCTGATGGCCTGGCTGCGGCGAAACGCGTTGCGCATCTACACGGGCCTGGCCCTCCTCTACATGCTGATCCCGATCGTGGTGATCGCGATCTTCTCCTTCGCGGAGACGCCGAAGGACAAGATCAACTTCGCCATCAACGACGGCTTCACGCTCGAGTACTGGGAACACGCCTTCGCCAACGAGGAGCTGAACGACGCGCTACGCACCTCGCTCGAGCTGGGGGTGCTCTCGACCGTGATCTCGACCGCGATCGGGACGCTGATGGCACTGGCCCTGGTCCGCCACCGGTTCTTCGGCCGCCGCGCGACGAACCTGCTGATCGTGCTGCCGATGGCGACGCCCGAGATCGTGATAGGTGCCGCGCTGCTGTCGATGTTCATCATCTACACGATCGCGCTCGGGTTCACGACCCTGCTGATCGCCCACGTCATGTTCTCGATCAGCTTCGTGGTCGTGGTCGTCCGCTCCCGCCTGATCGGCTTCGACCGCAGCCTCGAAGAGGCGGCGCGCGACCTCGGGGCGACGCCGGTCCAGACCTTCCGCTACGTGACCCTGCCGCTGATCGCTCCGGGGGTGATGGCGGCCGCCCTACTCGCCTTCGCCCTCTCGATCGACGACTTCGTCATCTCCAACTTCAACTCCGGCACCACCGTGACCTTCCCGCTATACGTGTTCGGCGCGGCCCAGCGCGGGATCCCGGTCCAGGTGAACGTGCTGGCGACGATGCTGTTCGCCGTCACCATCGCCGCGATTCTGCTGGTGATCTGGCAGCAGCGCCGCGCCGAGCGGATGGCCGAGGTCGCGCCGGAGCCCGAGCCGCTGCGGTCCGCCCCCGCAATCGGGCGGGCTTGATGGTGGCCTCGACAGCGGAGATCGGCAGCGCTGCCCCCCGGGGCCCGGCGGCGCTGCTCGCCAACTACGTCGACGGTGACTGGCGGGTGCCGCCGGCAGTCGAGTCGCTGGAGGATCGGGATCCCGCCACCGGCGCGGTCTCCGCACTGGTGCCCCTGTCCGGCGCCGATCAGGTCGAAGCGGCAGTTGCGGCGGCGCGGCGGGCGCAGCGCGGGTGGCGAGAGGTGCCGGTCCAGCGCCGCGCCCGAGCCGTGCTGCGCCTCCGCGAGGGGCTGCTGCGCCGCCGCGAGGAGCTGGTCGCCCTGGTCAGCGCCGACATGGGCAAGACGCTCGCCGACGCCGACGGAGAGGTCGGCAGGGGCATCGAGTCGGTCGAGTCGGCGGCGGCGATCCCGCACCTGATCAAGGGCGAGACCCTGGAGGGGGTCGCGGCCGGGGTCGACGTCGAGCTGGTCCGCCAGCCGGTCGGCGTCGTCGCGGCGATCACGCCGTTCAACTTCCCGGCCATGATCCCGCTCTGGTTTCTCCCCTACGCGATCGCCTGCGGCAACTCGTTCATCCTCAAGCCCTCCGAGCGCGACCCGCTCCCGGCGCAGCTGATCGTCGAGATCGTCGACTCGATCGAGGAGATCCCGGCCGGCGTCGTCAACCTCGTGCACGGCGGCCGCGCCGCGGTCGAGGCGCTGCTGGCCAGCCCCGGCGTCGACGCGGTCTCGTTCGTCGGCCAGGCCTCGACGGCGCGCCTGGTCGCCCAGGGAGCCGCCGCCACCGGCAAGCGGGTTCAGGCGCTCGGCGGCGCCAAGAACACCCTCGTCACGATGCCCGACGCCGACCTCGCCGAGGCGGTGCCGGCGATCCTCGGCTCCGCCTTCGGCGCCGCCGGGCAGCGCTGCCTGGCCGGCTCGGTCTGCGTATTGGTGGGCGAGCGCAGCCGCCAGGACGAGGTCCGCGACGCCCTGATCGCCGCGGCGGGCGAGCTTCACACCGGGCCGGGCTCGGACCCCGCCACCGACGTCTGCCCGCTGATCTCACCGCAGGCTCGCGAGCGGGTCGAGGCGGCGCTGGCCGCGGCGGAGGAGTCCGGTGCCGAGGTGCTGCTCGACGGCCGCTGCGGAGGGGGTCCCAACGGCAACGTGATCGGCCCGACGATCGCCGAGGTCGACGACCCCGAGTCGGCCCTGGCGCGCGAGGAGCTCTTCGGGCCGCTGCTGACCCTGGTCCGGGCCGGCGACCTCGAACAGGCGCTGGCCTTCCTCAACGGCTCCCGCTACGGCAACTCCGGGGCGATCTTCACCGCCTCCGGGGAGTCGGCGCGGCGCTACCGCCTCGGCGCCGAGGCGGGGATGCTCGGGGTAAACGTCGGCGTTCCGGCGCCGGTGGCCTGGTTTCCGTTCGCGGGCTGGAAGGACTCCTGCGACGGCGACCTGCACGCCAACGGCGCCGACGCGGTCGATTTCTACACCCGCAAGAAGGTCGTCACCAGCCGCTGGGCGGAGCGGCCTTAGGGTGGGGGCGATGGCGGACCCCGAGACCAGGCAGCTGATCGGCGGCGAGCTGGTCGAGGGTGCCGGGGAGCCGCTGGCGGTCGAGAACCCCGCCACGGAAGAGACAGTGGGCACCGTCGCAGTCGCCGACCCCGAGCAGGTCGAGGCGGCGATCGCCGCGGCCCGCGGTGGCTGGCGGGACTGGTCGCAGACCCCGGCCGCCGAACGGGCCGAGCTGCTGCACGAGGTCGCCAACCGGCTCCGAGCAAAGACCGACGAGCTGGCGGCGCTGATGACCTCAGAGGGCGGCAAGCCGCTGGTCGAGAACTCCGACGAGGTCGGCTGGACCGCGGCGGCCTTCGACTACTACGCCGAGATCGGCCGCGATTCGGCCGGCCGGGTGATCCCGCCGATCGAGGCGACCCAACTGGCGCTGGTCGTCAAGGAGCCGCTCGGCGTGGTCGCTTGCATCGTGCCCTGGAACTACCCGCTGCTGCTGCTGGCCTGGAAGCTGGCGCCGGCCCTGGCGGCCGGCAACACGACCGTCTGCAAGCCCTCCGAGCTGACGCCGCTGTCGACGCTCGGCCTCGCAAGCTGCTTCGAGCACCTGCCCGCCGGTGCCGTCAACCTGATCGCCGGGGGCGGCGAGGTCGGAGCGGCGCTGGCCGGCCACGAGGGGGTCGACTGCGTCGCCTTCACGGGCTCGGTCGAGACCGGCAAGAAGGTGGCCGCCGCCTGCGTCGACAGGATGGCGCGGATCAACCTCGAGATGGGCGGCAAGGACCCGTTCATCGTCTGCGCCGACGTCGGCACGGACGGCGGGATCGAGGTCGCGGCCCGCGGCGGCGCCTGGGCCGCCTACCTGAATGCGGGGCAAGTTTGCACGTCGGCGGAGCGCTTCTACGTGCTCGAGGACCTCTACGACGACTACGTCGCCGCCTTCCTCGAGCACACCGAGAGCCTGGTCGTCGGCGACCCGACCGACGCCGGCACCGACATCGGCCCGATGGTCTCCGCTCCGCAGCGCCAGAAGGTCGCCGATCAGGTCGAGGCGGCGGTCGGCGCCGGCGCGGAGCTTCTCACCGGCGGCGGCAACGCCGGCCGCGAGCGAGGCCACTTCTTCGAGCCTGCCGTGGTCACCGGGGCCCCGGCGCAGACAGCGCTGCTGCGCGAGGAGACCTTCGGACCGGTGGCACCGATCGTGCCGGTGAAGTCGCTCGACGAGGCGATCGAGCTCGCCAACGGGACCCGTTTCGGCCTCGGCGCCAACATCTACACCCGTGACCTGGCGACGATGGTCCGCTGCATGCGGGAGATCCGCTCCGGCACCGTCTGGTTCAACGACCCGCTGACCGACAACGACGCGGGGCCGTTCGGCGGCTTCAAGCAGTCGGGTCTCGGCCGCGAGCTCGGCCGCGAGGGCCTGGAGGCCTTCCAGGAGACCAAGCACGTCCATATCGAGACCGAGATCGCGCCGAAGGAGTGGTGGTACCCCTATGGGGGTGGCGGCGGCAGCGGTGGTGGCCACGGCGCCTAGGGTCGGCGCCGCTCTACTCAGATCGGCTGCCTGGGAAGCGCCGCCTCGAGCCAATCGCGGGCGGCGTCGATCGTCGGCCCGTCGATCCAGTGGCCGATCGGCGCCTCGCGATAGGCGACGTCGAGGCCCGCGGGCTCGAGCATCGCGCGGGCGGCGCGCGCGAAGCCCACGTCGATGATCGGATCGCGCTCGCCGTGGGAGATCAGCACCGGCAGGTCGCGGCGCGAATCGAGGTCCGGCTTCCATCCGTCGACCTCGGGGACGAAGCCCGAGAGGGCCAGGATCCCGGCCGGCCGGGGCCTGTCCGGCCCCAGCCCGAGCGCGTAGGACATCACCGTGCCTTGCGAGAAGCCGCCGACGACGACGCGCTCGGCGGCGGTCCCGGCCTCCTCGACCAACCCCGCCAGCCATTCGCCGAGCAGCTCGTAGCTGCGGTGGAATGTCTCCGGCTCCGGGAAGCCGACCCGCTCGACCACGTACCAGTGGTTGCCGGGCTGAGTGTGAATCTGGAGCGGGCCGCGAGGGGCGGCGCAGTGCAGCCTCGACTCGGGGTCGAGGAGATCGAAGAGACCGGCCAGATCCTCCTCGCCGGTCCCCCGCCCGTGCAGCAGGACCAGCACCCCGTCGGCGGCCCCCCGGGCCGGCCGCGTCGCGGAAACGAGGCTTGAGGATGCGTCGGCGATCGGGTCATTGTGCAGCGCCGGCGGCATCGAGGTTTCCCCGCATACACTCGCTCGATGGCCGCGAATGAGTCGACTCCGTACCTGGATGCGCTGCTGGCATACGCGGCGCGGGACCCTGGGCGCTTCCATGTGCCGGGCCACAAGGGGGGCCCCGGGGCGGACCCCGGCCTGCGCGAGCTGGTCGGCGAGGCGGCGCTGGGAAACGACATCCCGGCCCTGATCGAGGGGATCGACGTCGGCCCCGAGCCGACTCCGTTTCAGCAGGCGC
The DNA here is from genome assembly GCA_963793785.1 of uncultured Actinomycetes bacterium. Taxonomy (GTDB): domain Bacteria; phylum Actinomycetota; class Thermoleophilia; order Solirubrobacterales; family 70-9; genus CAWCBH01. Next base: position 46,002 of record CAWCBH010000003.1, on the reverse strand, counting down.
AACTGCTCGCCGCCGAGGCCTGGGGGGCGCGGCGGAGCTGGTTCCTTATCAACGGCGCCTCGCAGGGAAACCAGGCCGCCTGCATGGTCCTCGCCCACGCCGGCGGGCGGGTGGTCGTGCAGAGAAACGTCCACTCCTCGGTCGTCGACGGGCTGGTGATGAGCGGGCTGCGGCCATCCTTTGTCGCCCCCGAGCTTGACCCCGAGCTCGGCATCGCCCACTGCCTGACGCCGCAGTCGCTCGAGCGAGCCCTCGAGGGCTCGCCGGACGCAGTCGGCGCGATCGTCGTCTCGCCCACCTACTTCGGCGCCTGCGCCGACATCGCGGCGCTGGCAGAGGTGGCGCACCGGCATCGGGTGCCGCTGGTCGTCGACGAGGCCTGGGGTGCGCACCTGCGCTTTCACCCCGACCTGCCCCCCGACGCGATCTCAAGCGGCGCCGACCTCGTCGTCTCCTCCACCCACAAGATCGTCGGCAGCCTCACCCAGGCGGCGATGATCCATCTCAGCGGCGACCGGATCGAGGAGGCCGTGGTCGACCGCTGCATCAGCCTCGTCGAGTCGACCAGCCCCAGCAGCCTCCTGTTCGGCTCGCTCGACGCGGCGCGCCGCCTGGCGGCCGTGCGCGGAGAATCGCTGCTGGAGGAGACGATCGAGTCGGTGCGCCGCACCCGCGAGGCGATCCGCGGGATCCCCGGCCTCGACGTCCTCGACCAGAGCATGGTCGGGCGGGCGGGCGTCGCCGGCTGGGACCCGCTGCGCCTCTCGATCGACGTACGCGGCACCGGGTCCAGCGGCTACCGGCTGTCGGCGGTGGCACGCGAGGAGGGCGACGTGATCTTCGAGCTGTTCGGAGAGCACGTCGCGGTCGCGGTCTTCGGTATGGGCGCACCCGCCGCTCCGCAGGGCGAGCGGCTCGTCGCAGTGCTGCGCCGCGCCGTGCAGCGGCTGGGGGCCGAGGCACCGGAGACCCATCCCGACTTTGCCCCTCCGCCGCCCTGGGGAGACCTCGTGATGACCCCCCGCGAGGCCTTCCTCGGCCCGCAGGAGGTGGTCGCCTTCGACGCCGCCGAGGGACGGGTCGCCGCCGAATCGCTCGCCTCCTATCCGCCCGGCATCCCGAACGTCCTGCCGGGCGAGCGGCTGACCGGCGAGACGCTGACCTACATCTCCGAGAGCGTCGCCCACGGAGGCTTCGTGCGTGGAGCCACGGATCGCGAGCTGGCAACCCTGCGGGTCGTGCGGGAATGACCGAGGCGCTCCCCTGGGGTGTCGATTCCGAGCACGGCCGGCTCCAAGACGTGCTTCTCTGCCCGCCGGACCACTTCCGCTGGCTGCCGACCAGCGCGATCTCCCAGGCGACGCTCGACAGCGGCCGCCGCTTCGACCCCCAGGCTGCGGCCGCCCAGCATGCCGAGCTCGTCGCCGCCTACGAGGACGCGGAGGTCCGCTGCCACTTCCTCGCCCCCGACCCGGCGCTGCCCTACCAGGTGTTCGCTCGCGATTCCAGCGCGATGACCCCCTGGGGGGCGGTGATCACCCAGCCCCAGCAGCCGTGGCGGCGCGGTGAGTACGCCGCGGCGCTCGACTTCTACCGCGCCGCGGAGGTGCCGGTGTTCGGGCTGGTCACCGCGGCGGCGCTGGAAGGGGGCGACGTGTTGATCGCCGAGCCGGGGGCGGTCCTGATCGGCTGCGGCGAGAGCCGCACCCAGGAGCCCGCCGCCCGCCAGCTCGCCGGCTGGTTCGAGGCGCAGGGCTGGGAAGCGCGGGTCGAGCCGATCCCAAGCCGCTTCGTCCATCTCGACGTCCTCGTCGGCATCCTCGCGGAACGCCTGGCGGCGGTCTGCGTCGACGTCGTCTCCTCCTCACTGGTCGGCTGGCTGCGGGCTCGTGGCTTCGAGCTGATCGAAATTGCTGCCGAGGACGCCTTCCGTCTCGGGGCAAACGCGATCTCGCTCGGCGGCGAGCGGGTGCTCTCGGCCGCCGGCGCCAAAGCTCTCAACGAAGCGCTCGAGTCCCACGGCCTGTCGGTGCTGGCGCCGGACCTGGAGGCGTTCACGCTCGGAGGGGGCGGCGCTCACTGCCTCGGGCAGGCGCTGCGGCGGGAGCGGCTTGACGGCTGAGGCCCGCGTCGACGCCGAGCGGGTGATCGCCGACCTGCGCGAGCTCGACCGCCGCACCGGCGGGCCGGGAGGCGCGCGGCGCCTCTGCTGGGGCGAGGAGTGGCGAGCGGCCCGCGGTTACCTGCGGGAGCTGCTGGCCGAGCTCGATATCGCCGCCGAGGAAGACGAAGCCGGCAATCTCTGGGCCTACCTGGAAGGCGATGCGGAGCCGGCACTGGCGCTCGGGTCCCACCTCGACTCGGTGCCCGGGGGGGGCTGGCTCGACGGCGCGCTGGGAGTGATGGCGGCGCTCGGCGTGCTGCGCTCCTGGGCGGCGGCGGGACAGCGACCGCCGCGCACCCTGGCCCTGGTCGACTGGGCCGACGAGGAGGGGTCTCGCTTCGGCCACAGCCTGTTCGGCAGCTCCGCGGCCACCGCCAGGCTCGATCCGGCGCAGTTCGCGACTCTCTCCGACGCCCACGGGCGGGCCGCGACCGAGGTCCTGGCCGAGAGCGGTGTCGACCTGGCCAATGCGGTCGCGGCACGCGCCCGGCTCGATCGTGTCGGCGACTACCTGGAGCTCCACATCGAGCAGGGGCCGGTGCTGGATGGCGAGCGGCTGGCCGCGGCCGCCGTGGAGGGCTGTGTGGGGATCGAGCGCTGGCGCTTCCGGATCCGCGGCCGCGCCGCGCACGCGGGCACGACGCCGATGGAAGCGCGTCACGATGCCGGCCTCGCCGCCGCCGAGGCGGTGCTGGAGATCGAGCGGATCGCAGTCCGATGCAACGGCGTCGCGACCAGCGGGCAGCTGGAGCTGCGGCCCGGAATCGCCACCGCGGTGCCGGGATCGGCGGAGCTCGTCGCCGACCTGCGCCACGCCGATCGAGGCGCGCTCGCCTCGATGCTCGGTCAGGCCCGCCAGGCGGTCGCCGACGCGGCGGCGCGCCGCGGCTGCGAGGCCGAGGCGGAGCTGGTCTGGCGGATCGAGCCGACCCGCTTCGACGAGCGGCTGGTGGCCGCCGCGCGCGCCGCCTGCGCCGAGCGGACCGGGGTCGAGCGCAGCATGACCAGCGGTGCCCTCCACGACGCGGCCGCGGTTGCCGGAGTGGTGCCGGCGGCGATGGTCTTCTGCCCCTCGATCGGGGGCATCAGCCACGCCGCTGAGGAGAACACCTCCGAGGCCGACCTTGCGATTGGGATCGAGGCGCTCGGAGCGCTGGCGGTCCGCGTCCTCAGCGGGTGATGACGAGCTTCTCGAGCTGCTCGGCCAGCGCCTCCGGGGCGTCGTCCCAGGCGACCGTCTGGCGGGTGACCGGGCCGGGATCCAGCTTGCCGGCTGCGATCAGGTCCAGGACCTCGGGAATCGCCGGCCGGGCATGGACGCGGCCGGTCTGGAACGTGATCCCCTTCGTGTACATCTCCAGCAGCGGCACCGGCGTCTCGGGCTCGAAGTAGATGCCGACGCTCGTGCAGACGCCGTCCGGCGCGGTGGAGCGCAGTGCGCAGGCCAGGCCCTCGTGCGAGGCGCTGGCGTCGACGGTGATCGGATACGGGCCCAGCCGCTCGGGAAAGTCCCCCTCGATCGGGCGGGCGCCGAGGCTCGCCGCGAGCTCGGGGGCGTCGTCTCGCCCACCCACGAAGTCGACCCGCTCGGATCCGAGCGCAACTGCGATCGCGGCAGCGTAGAGGTCGATCGAGCCGCTGCCGCCGCAGATCAGCACCGGCGCAGCCGGTTGGCGGGCCAGCTGCGGCCCGACGGTTCGCCAGGCGTCGACGACGTTGTCGCTGACGCTCGCCGCAGCCGCGGGGTCGACTCCCTCGGGAACCCCGACCAGCATCGCGTCGGCGAACGGCACCCGGACCAGGTCGGAGAGGAAGCCGCCCCAGCTCCCGCCGAGGGGCAGTCCGTACATCGCCATTCGCGGCGTCTCCGTGCAGTTGCCCGTGCGGCCCTCGAGGCAGGCGTGGCAGCCGCCGCAGGAAATCTGGAATGGAACGCTGACGACCCGACCGGGCGCGACCGTGCCGACCCCGTCCCCGACGTCGACCACTTCGGCCACGCATTCATGCCCGAACGCGAATGGGCCTTCATAGGGGACACGGCCGGCGATCACCATCGCGTCGAGGTCACAAGTGGCGACGGCGATCGGGCGCACGATCGCCTCGCCGTTGCCCTGCAGACGCGGCTCTTCCGCCTCGCGCCATTCGAGCCTTCCGGGCTCGACGAAGGTCAACTCGCGCACCGGCCCACCCTAGCGACGCCCCTCAGCGGGTAGCTGAAATGGTTGCCGGATGAGCGACGCCAACCTGATCCTGGTCGCCGGCGCTCTGATGGCGGGGGGCCTGCTTGCAACCCTTGTCGCCGGCCACCTGAGGGTGCCCGGCCTGGTGCTGTTCCTCGGGCTGGGGATGGCGATCGGCTCCGACGGGGCCGGCTGGATCGAGTTCTCCGACTACGAGCTGGCCCGCACGATCGGGATCATCGCCCTGGCCCTGATCCTCTTCGAGGGCGGGCTCAGCGCCGGCTTCGGCGAGATCAGGCCGGTGCTGGGCTCGGCACTGGGCCTGGCCTTCTTCGGCACCCTGCTGACCGCGGCAATCGCCGGCGCCGCCGCGACGCTGCTGTTCGACCTCTCGCTGCTGGAGGGGTTGCTGATCGGTTCGATCATCTCCGCGACCGACGGGGCCGCGATCTTCGGTCTCCTGCGCGAGTCGACGCTGCGGCGGCGGGTCGCACGGACCCTGGAGGGCGAGGCGGGCTTCAACGACCCGGTTGCGATCCTGCTGGTCGTCGGGTTCATCGACTGGATCCAGCTGCCCGACTACGGCGTCGCCGACATGCTGGTCCTGTTCCTGCGCGAGCTCGGGATCGGGCTCGCGGCTGGGCTCGCCGTCGGCTGGCTCTCGATCCAGGCGCTGCGCCGGACGCGGCTCGGGACCGAGGCGGGCTACCCGATCGGGACGATCGGGATCGCCGCGCTCGCCTACGGCGTGGCGGACACTCTGCACGGCTCCGGCTTTCTCGCCGTCTACTTGGCCGGCCTGATGCTGGGCAGCGTCACGATCCCGGCCCAGCGCTCAGTGACGATCTTCCACCAAGGGCTGGCCTGGGTCGCGCAGGTGGCGATGTTCCTCGTCCTCGGCCTGCTCGTCTTCCCCTCCCAGCTCGACGACGTCGCCGTCGACGGGATCCTGCTGGCCTTGGTTCTGGTTCTCGTCGCCCGCCCGATCGCCACCTTCGTCGCCACGGCTTTCGGCGGCTTCAGCGGCCGCGAGCAGACCGTGCTCGCCTGGGCCGGGCTGCGCGGGGCCGTCCCGGTCGTCCTCGCGACCTTCCCGGTCATCGAGGGCGTCTCCGGCAGCCTCAACCTCTTCAACGTCGTCTTCTTTGCGGTGCTCTTCTCGACCCTGCTGCAGGGGGCGACTTTCGAGCCGCTGGCCCGGCGCCTTGGGGTGACCACCAGCGAGCCCTCGCTGGGAGACGAGTCTCGCCCCGTCCGGCCGGCCCGCAGCAGCGCCCAGATCTCCACCACTCGACCATGGGACCCGGCCGACGGCAATCCCGCCTACCCGAAGCGAGTCGCGGGGATCGGAGTCGCCCAGCAACTGATCGTCCGCATCGACCAGCCGGGAGCGCTGGTGGTGCTCGAGGACGGTCGCTATGCGTTCACCGGATCGGTGCTTTCGATCGGCTCCGCCAGCGCGCTCCGGGCCTCGGCGCGGCGGCGACTCGAGCGCGCCGCCAGCGAGCCCGAGCGCGCCTGGTGGCGCGAGGTGATCGCGGCGCTCGTTCACTAGCCGGACAAGCGCCTGGCGAGGGCTGTGTAGATTGAGGCGAGTGGGGACCTTCGATCGTCTCGCCGAGTTTCCGATCCGGATCGACGCCTACAAGCTGGAGGGCAACGAGATCAAGATCGGCACCTTCGAGCGGCTCTCGACCACGATCCTGATTCGCGGCGGTGGCGAGGAAGGCCTCGGCGAGGACGTCACCTACGAGGGGCTCGACCACATCGCCCTGCAGGACGCCGGGCCCGTCCACGACCTCTCCGGCCCGGCGACCGTCGGGGAGCTATGTGAGCTGGTCGGAACCCTGGACCTCTTCCCGCAGGCCCCGGCGCGGGAGGTGTCGCGGCTGTACCGGCGCTGGGCCTTCGAGTCCGCTGCCCTGGACCTGGCGCTGCGGCAGGCCGGCAAGGCCCTGCCCGAGGCGCTTGACCGCGAGCCCCGCCCGGTCAACTTCGTCGCCTCGATGCGACTCGCTTCCTTGGACGGCGGGGAGCCCTCATCGATCGCCCCGCTGCGGGCCAAGCTGGAGCGCTATCCGAACCTGCGCTTCAAGCTCGACCCGGCCAACGACTGGGGCGACGAGCTGATCGCCGAGCTGGTCGCCACCGGAGCGATCGACTCGCTCGACTTGAAGGGTCAGTACAAGGGCACTCCGGTCGACGTCGATACCGACCCCGACCTCTACCGCCGGCTTGCCGATGCGTTTCCCGACGCCTGGCTCGAGGACCCAGACCTCAACGAGCAGACGCGGCCGGTGCTGGAGCCGCACTTCGATCGTGTCACCTGGGACGCGCCGATCCACTCGGTCGCCGACATCGAGGCGCTGCCCTTCAAGCCGACGATGGTCAACATCAAGCCCTCCCGCGTCGGTGGCCTGGAGTCGCTCTGCGCCGCCTATGACCACTGCGATTCGAACGGGATCGGTGCCTACGGCGGCGGCCAGTGGGAGCTGGGGGTCGGCCGAGGCCAGATCCAGTACCTGGCCTCGCTCTTTCACCCCGACACCCCCAACGACACCGCCCCCCGCGGCTACAACGAGGCCGAGCCGCCGCCGGGACTCCCCACCAGCCCGATGGAGCCGCAGCTGGAGCCGCTCGGTTTCCGCTGGGCGAGCTAGTGTTGGCGTAATGGCCGAGAAGTCATTCCCGACCGCGCTGAACGAGCAGATCGCCAACGAGTTCGCTGCCTCCCAGCAGTACGTCGGCGCCGCCGTCTACTACGACGCCGAGACGCTGCCCCGCCTGGCGGCGTTCTTCTATCGCCAGGCCGAGGAAGAGCGAACCCACGCGATGATGATGATCCGGTACCTGCTCGACGTCGGCGAAGAGGTGCGAATCCCCGACATCACCTCGCAGAAGACCAGCTTCGAGGACGGCATCGCTCCGGTGCGGATGTCGCTCGAGCAGGAGCAGCGGGTCGGCAAGGAGATCTACGCGCTCTTCGAGCTGGCCCGCGAGACCCGCGACTACCGGGCCGAGCAGTTCATGCAGTGGTTCGTCAAGGAGCAGGTCGAGGAGGTGGCGCTGATGCAGGACCTCCTCAACGTGGTCGAGCGCGCGAAGCAGAACCTGCTGCTGGCCGAGGACTACCTGGCCCGCGAGCGTCCCGGCGAGGACGAAGATCCCGCCGCCCCGCCGGCGGCCGGCGGCGTCTAACCGCTGGTCAGGCCAGTCGTCTGACCCCGCGGCGGGCGCGGAGCGTCGCGCGCAGCTCGGCGATCTCGCCCGCGCCGTCTACCAAGGGACGGGATCGCATCCGTTGTGCCACCAGCGGCCGCTCGGTGACCGCGCCGTCGCGGACCGCGACCCGGTAAGCGCGCGCGCCCTGGCGGAAGCTCAGCGCTCCGCCCATCCTCTCCCCCTCCCACAGCAGCCCCGCGTGATCGTCGATTCCCCAGCCGCCCAGCATTCCCCGCCCGACCGCGGCGAGGAAGGCGGCTCGGCGCTCGGGCTCTGAGTGGTAATGGACGCACAGCGTCCCGGGCAGGAAGCCGAGGCCGGCAGCCGAGGTGGGCCGGCCCCACGACTTGGTGATCCCGCCCTCGAACCAACACATCGCGCCGGCGCTGTGGCCGGCCAGGACGATCCCCTCTCGCCAGGCCAGGCGCAGAATCGAGCCGATGTCGTGCGCCTCCCAGATCGCGAGCAGGTTGACAAGACTGCCGCCGCCGACGTAGATCAGGTCCTGGGAGAGGAGGTGGTCGCGGAGAACCACGGGACGAGCGCCGAGACGAAAGAGCGTGACGTCGGAGGGCTGGCAATCGCGGTCCGCGAAGCAGCTATGGAAGCGGGCGCTCTGCTCGGCCGGGTCGCCGCTGGCTGTCGGCAGCAGGCAGAGCCTCGGAGGCCCGGGATTCCGGCCTTGGACCGCCTCGGCAGTCCGCCGGCGAGCCAGCCCGAGGATCCCGTCGCAGACAGCGCGGTCGTGGGGACGCGAGGTCAGCTCGTGCCCTCCGAGGGCGAGGATTCGGCGCCTCGGCGATGCCTGGCGTCGGGGACCGGCCTGGCCGCGCATCAGGCTGCAGCAGCGACGGTCGTGGACAGCGCCTCGGGCAGCGGTGGAACGGGCTCGGGAGAGCGGCCGAGGTAGGCAGTCGCGATCTGCATCTCGACCACCCGCTCGCCGATTGCGTCGACGCGGAATCCGCGAGCGCTGGGCCGCGAGGCGACCACCCGGTGCAGCTCGGTGCCGAGGAAATGCAGAGCGGCACCGTCCTCGGCCGCGTAGCCGCCGCCCATCCCCTCGCGGAGGAACCCGTGGTACGCGGTGCGCCGGCGACCCTCGCGCTCGTAGTGGACGCAGTTGCTGAACGGCAGCAGGCCGAGGCCGGCAACCCGCCGGGCGGCGCCGTGGAAGCCGGTCACAGCGTCCGCGAACCAGCAGAGCGAGCCGGCCGAGAGACCGCAGAGGACGACGCCGCGCTCCCACGCGGCCCGCAGCGTTCCGTCGATCCCGTGGGCCCGCCAGACGCCGAGCAGGCTGATCACGCTACCGCCGCCGACGTAGATCAGGTCCTGGGAGAGGAGGTGCTCGGCGATGTCGGCGGGACCCTGCTCGCGGCGAAACAGGGAGATGTGACTGGGATCGCAGCGATCGGCGCCGAAAGCGCGATAGAAGCGAACCACGTAATGGTCCGCATCACCGCTCGCCGTGGGCAGGAAGCAGACCCGCGGCCGCGCCGAGCCGGTGAGGGAGAGCACATAGTCGTCGAGCAGCGGATTGCCCGACTCCATCGAGAAGCCGCCGCCGCCAAAGGCGACGATCTGCCTGCGTTCGCCCTCCATCAGCAGATGTTCGTCGTCCCTGCCGGACTCGTCTTTGTACAGCGGTCCGAAGATCGATCGGTGGCGACCGCCCGATTGTCGAAACGCCCTGCCCTCGACAGGGAGGCGGCGACTTGACTTCAAGTGCGCTTGAAGGCTCATGATGTCCGCGCTGATGAGCGCCTTCACCGGACGAGCTTGAGTACCTGCGCGGCGAGCGGCTGCTCGCCCGCCTGGCCACGGTCGAGACGCGCAGCGTCATGGGCGCGCCGCGATCGTAATCGACGACCTGGCCAGTACCGACCCTGGCGGCCGCGAGGAGTCGAGGTCCGTGGCCGGCCTGCCGACTCGAGGGATCGCATCGACGCGATCACCGAGCGGCTGCGTCGCGGCGAGAATCACTGAGCCGGTGCCCGGCGGCGGCTGGCAGTGGAACGTCGTAACCGCGAGGCGAAGATCCGCCCCGACGCGTTAGGCTCGCACGCGCTCAGGCGGCCAAAGGAGGGGTTTTGAAGCTCGTGATCGGCATCGTCCGACCGGAGAAGGCGAACGACGTGTTGGAGGCCCTCTATCGCGCCGAGGTGCGCGGGGTCTCGCTGAGCCGGGTCCAGGGGCACGGAGGTGAGCTGGACCGGGTCGAGACCTATCGCGGCACGACCGTGCAGATGGGCCTCGCCGACAAGGTCCGCTTCGAGATCGCCGTCTCGGATCCGTTCGTCGAACCGACGATCGAGGCGCTTTGCGCGGGCGCCCGCACCGGCGAGGTCGGCGACGGCAAGATCTTCGTAGTGCCGCTGGAGCGGGCGGTGCGGATCCGCACCGGTGAGACCGACCACGGCGCCGTGACGCCGGTCGGAGGGTGATCGAGATGCCGAACCTGATCGCACAGACTGCGCAGATCGACACCGGCGACACCGCCTGGATGCTGGCCGCGACGGCGCTGGTGCTGATGATGACCCTGGCGCTGGGCCTCTTCTACGCCGGCCTGGTGCGCTCCAAGAACCCGCTCAACACTTTCATGATGTGCATCGCGGCGATCGCGGTCGCCACCGTCACCTGGGCGGTCGTCGGCTATTCGTTTGCCTTCGACGAGGGCAACGACATCATCGGCGGCTTCGACCACGTCTTCCTCAGCGACGTAACCCTCGAGCCCCGTGAGGGGTCGACGATCCCCCATCTGCTCTTCTTCGCCTTCCAGGCGACCTTCTGCATCATCACCACGGCGCTGATCTCAGGGGCGGTCGTGGAGCGGATGCGCTTCAGCGCCTTCCTGGTCTTCTCGGCGCTGTGGTCGGTGCTCGTCTACGCCGTGCTCGCCCACTGGGCCTTCGGTCCCGGCTGGCTGCTCGAGGGCGGCACCCTCGACTTCGCCGGCGGCGTCCCGGTCGAGATGGGCTCCGGGTTCTCGGCCCTGGCGGCGGCGCTGGTCGTCGGCGCCCGCAAGGACTACGGGCGGCAGGCGTTGCTGCCGCACAACACCGTCTACGTCCTCGTCGGCGCCGGGCTGCTGTGGTTCGGCTGGTTCGGCTTCAACGGCGGCAGCGGCTTCAACACCGGCGCCAATTCGGTGCTCGCCTTCACCAACACGCTGCTCACGCCGGCGACGACGCTGCTGGTCTGGTTCGGGCTCGACGCGATTCGCGGTCGCCGGGTGACCGCGGTCGGCGCGGCGACGGCGATCATCGTCGGCTGCGTGCTGATCACTCCCGCCGGCGGCTTCATCAGCCCCGGCTACGCGCTGCTGCTCGGCGCGCTGGGCGCCCTGCCCTGTTACGCGGTGGTCGCCTGGCGGCCGCGGACGCGGGTCGACGAGACGCTCGACGTGCTCGCCGTGCACGGGATCGCCGGCTTCTTCGGGATCCTCTTCATCGGCTTCGTCGCCCAGGCCGGGTGGAACGGCGTCTCGGACGGCCTCTTCTACGGCAACGCCTCCCAGCTCGGCGACCAGGCGCTGGCGGCGCTGGCGGCGCCCGCCTATGCGTTCGGCGCCACCTATGTGCTGCTGCGGCTGATCGGAGCGGTGATGCCGCTGCGCGGCAGCGAGCGCGACGAGGCGCTGGGGATGGACTTCGTCCATCACGGCGAGGAGGCCTACGCGACCGGCGAGGGCGCGATCCTGATCACGCCGGAAGCCGGCGCCGAGGAGGACGTCCCGGTCGCCCAGCCCTAGGGGCTATTCGCCGCCGCCCTCGAGCAGGTTCTCGAGGAAGCTGCGCTTCTTGCTTTTGCGAGGTCGGTCACCGCCACCCTGGTCGCGCTGCCCGCCGTACTCGCGCTCGTAGTGGGCGCCCTCGGCGTCGATGAAGTGCTCCAGCTCTCCGCGGTCCAGGAAGACCCCCTTGCAGCCGGTGCACTGGTCGACCGTGACGCCGTTGCGCTCGTAGCTGCGCATCTCGCTGCCGCACTTGGGACAGGTCAGTGTCTGAGTCGTCTCGTTGATTGGTCGGTCCTTTCCCTCGCTTCGGGGCCGTGTATCCACCCCCAAGCTACCCAGCGCAGTCGAGCCGGGCGCCCCTCCGCTACGCCCGCAGCCCGTCCAGCAAGCCCAGCAGTGGCGGCTCCACCTGGTTGCGGACCGCCTTCGGGTCCTCGGCGTTGGCGACCAGCAGCCCCGCTTCGCCGATCGCGGCGAGCAGCAGGTGCGCGAGCGGCTTCACCGGCTGCTCGCGCAGAACTCCGGCCTCCATCGCTCCCTGCAGCGCCGTCATCACCAGTCCCATCGCGTGCTTTTCGTCGATCTCGCGCCACTCGGCCCAGCCGAGCACCGACGGGGCATCGACGAGGGTGACGCGAGCCAGCGGACCGGTCGTGTGGTCGAGGAAGGTTCGAATGCCGCTCCGCAGCAGCTCGAGCGGATCGCCGGCGCTCCCCTTGGCGAGCTGGGCCGCGATCTGCTGCGTCGTCTCCGCCTCGAGCTCCTCATGCACAGCCCGAAACAGGTCCTTCTTGTCGCGGAAGTGGTGGTAGAGGGCGCCACGGGTCACCTTCGCGCGCCGCACGATCTCCTCGGTGCCGACCGCCGCGTAGCCGCGGTCGGTGAACAGCTTCCGGGCAGCCTTCAGAAGCGCCGATCGCGTAGCGTCCGACTGCTCGGCCTTGCGGCTGCGGCCCTCCATCCCGGCGGTCACCCTAGCGGCAAAGGTTGACACGCATACTGTCTGTATGTTAGATACATTCTGTCTGTATGAGCACTGAAACCGCAGCCGAGATCGACGCCAAGGCGGAGTTCGTCGCCTTCTTCGCCGAGGGCTGGAGCATCGGCGCCACCGATCCGGAGCGCTTCTTCGCGCAGTTCGGGGACCGCTTTACCACCGACGCGCGCCTGATCCAGCCGCTGGCCCCCGAGCGCCGCGGTCCGGAAGGCCTGCGAACGCTGTTCGAACCCCTCTTCGAGGCGATTCCGGACCTGCGCGGCGAGCTGGTCAGCTGGGGCCCCACCGACGCGGGCGTGATCGTCGAGCTGGAGCTGCACAGCGCGGCGACAGGGCTCGCCTGGACCACCGTCGACGTGATCGAGCTTCGCGACGGGCTGGTCGCCCGCCGGCACGCCCACTTCGATCCGCTTGCCGCTGATCGGAGCGCTGCTGCGGCGCCCCCGGCTGCTGCTGAAGCTGATTCCGCAGCTACTGAAGAGATGAAGCGAACGAGGAGGTACTGAGGATGCCGAACGACAAAGCTCTCTGGCGCGACCCCGCCCTTGGCGAGGGACGCGAGCTCGACCTGCAGCAGGGGCGACTGCGCGTCTTCGAGGCCGGAACCGGCACTCCGATCGTCTTCGTACACGGGCTGTTGGTGAACGCGAACCTCTGGCGCAAGGTCGTGCCGCGGCTATCACCCGACTTTCGCTGTGTCACCCTCGACCTGCCGCTGGGCTCGCACACCCTGCCGATGCCCGAGAGCGCCGACCTTTCGGCGTACGGGCTGGCCGACCTGATCGCGGACGCGATCGAGGCGCTCGGGCTCGAGGACGTGACCCTGGTCGGCAACGACACCGGCGGCGCTCTCAGCCAGATGGTCGTCACCCGCCGTCCGGAGCGGATCGGCCGCCTGGTGCTGACCTCGTGCGACTACCGCGACAACTTCCCACCGCCGATGTTCGCCTACCTCGGACTCGCCGCGCGGATCCCAGGAGCGCTGAAGCTGCTGACCGCGCCGATGCGCTTCCGGGCGCCGCGCCAGCTTCCCATCGCCTTCGGGTGGCTCGTCAAGCGGCCGATCGACCGTCAGGCCGAGGACTCCTATGTGTTGGCCGGGGCGGCCGTGCCGGGTGTGCAGGACGATGTCAAGCGAGTGATTCCGGGTCTCGACAAGCGCTACACAAACGAAGCCGCGGACAAGCTCGGCAGCTTCGAGAAACCGGCCCTGATCGCGTGGTCGCGCGAGGACAAGTTCTTCAAGCCGGCCCATGCCGAGGCTTTGGCGCAGGACCTGCCCAACGCGCGGCTGGAATGGATCGACGACGCGCGCACGTTCGCCTCCGAGGACCAGCCCGAACGGCTCGCCGAGCTGATCGCGGGCTTCGTGCGCGAGCCCTCCCCCTCGCCGGCCTGAGCGAACAGAAACATTCCCGCCCAGCGATGAATCGGCCGCCTGGCTGCGGTCTGGTTTGTAAACGCGCTAATCGCTAGCGTGGGAAGCACTCCCTGAACGCGCTAAGGAGCCCCGGTTGAGAGCAGTCGCGTCGATGGTCAGCGGACGTCGCGGGAAGTGGCTGGTTGTCGCGGTCTGGATCGTGCTGTTCGCGGCGCTGGCGCCGGTCGGCAGCAAGCTCGCCGACGAGACGAGTGACGACACCGCCTCCTACCTCCCCCAGAGCGCGGAGTCGACCGAGGTCGTGAAAATCCTTGACAGCCAGTTCGCCGCCGGCGAGACGACCCAGGGCTTGATCGTCTACCGGCAACCGGGCGGTCTGACGCCGGCCGACCAGCGCATCATCGCCCGCCATGCGGAACAGATCGAGCGCGCCGGCAACGAGGTGCCGCTGACGCGGGCGCCGCTCGTCCCCTTCGCGCCCGGCTCCCCGCGCGAGATCGTCTCGCCGAACGGCGAGGTCGCCTACACGGTCCTCACCGTCCCGACCGATTTCGACAAGGCCGCCGACTGGGGCAAGGAGGTCCGTGACATCACCGGCGAAGAAGCCGGCGGGATGCGGATCCTTCTCACCGGCGACATGGGCTTCGCCACCGACGCCGAAGAGGTGTTCAGCGACCTCGACGCGAAGCTGCTGGGGGCGACCGTCCTCCTAGTCCTGATCCTGCTGGGGCTGATCTACCGCGCCGTTCTCGTCGCCGTTACGCCGCTGCTGGTCGTCTTCTTCTCCTACACGGTCGCCCAGGCCCTCGTCTACCTCTACGCGAATTCCGGCGCCGACGTCTCCTCGAACGGGACGACGATCCTGGTCGTGCTGATGTTCGGGGTGGGGACCGACTACAGCCTCCTGCTCGTCTCCCGCTACCGGGAGGAGCTGCAGCGGATCGAGGACAAGCATGCGGCGATGGCGCGGGCGGTGAGCCGGACCGGGCCGACAATCCTCGCCAGCGGCCTCACCGTCTCGCTGGCGATGCTGGTCCTCGCGCTGGCCGACACCGGCTTGACCAAGTCGCTCGGGCCGGTGGCGGCGATCGGCGTTGCCTGCGCGATGGTCGCCGGCCTGACGCTTCTTCCGGCGATGCTGACGATCTTCGGGCGCAAAGGGTTCTGGCCGCGCCGGGCGACGGTCGAGTACGACCCCGAGCACGTCACCGCTGCGCGGCAAGGCGCCTGGCGCCGGATCGGAGACAGGGTGCTGCAACGGCCGCTGCCGGCGCTCCTCGTCAGCGTGGCCGTGTTCGCCGCCGGCGCCCTCGGCCTCGCCGCCTACAAGGTCGACTACTCGACGACAAACTTCTTCAAGGAGTCAGTCGACAGCGTCGAAGGCTTCGAGGTTCTCGGGGAGTCGTTCCCGGAGGGGACGCTGGCGCCGACCACGGTGCTGGTCGAGAACACGAACGGACCGGTGACCAATGCCGATGTCTCCCGCGCCGTGCAGCGGATCGAGGCGGTCCCCGGCGTCGCCCGGGCGACGCCGACCGGGCTCGAGTCAGAGAACGGCCGCTACGCCTCGGTCGACGTGATCCTGGAGGGCGACCCGTTCGTGCAGACCACCTTCGACGCCGTGCCGGATATCCGCGTCGCGGTCGCCGATCTCGGACCGGGCGTGCACGGGTTGGTCGGCGGCGGCAGCGCAATCCAGTATGACTTCGACGAGGCGATCGACAGCGACCTGAAGTTGATCGTGCCCCTGGCCCTGCTGGTGATCGCTGTGATCCTCGCGATCCTGCTCTGGTCGCTGGTCGCGCCGCTGGTCCTGATCGCGAGTGTGATCCTGTCCTTCCTCTGCACGCTCGGCCTCTCGATGCTGTTCATCCGCTACGTGGTCGGCGACCCGGGGATCGACGCCTCACTGCCGACCTTCGCCTTCATCTTCCTCGTCGCCCTCGGGATCGATTACACGATCTTCCTGATGGCACGGGTCCGCGAGGAGGCCAGAACGCACGGCACCCGCGAGGGGATGCTGCGGGCGCTCGCGGTCACCGGCCCGGTGATCACCAGCGCCGGGATCATCCTCGCCGGCACCTTCTCGGTGTTGATGACCCTGCCCATCACCTACACCTTCGACCTCGGTTTCATGGTCGCGCTGGGGATTCTTCTCGACACCTTCATCGTCCGCACGATCATGGTCCCTGCCGCCGTCGAGCTGCTGGGCGACAGGATCTGGTGGCCGTCGACCGCGGATCGGGGCGGGGCGCTGCGCGAAAGGCCGGCGGCGAAGCCGGAGGCCGAGACGGCAACCGCCGGTCCGTGAGGGCCCCTGACGCCTCCGTCCGCCTCGCGGGGCCGGATGACGCCGAGGCGATCGCGCAGCTGCTGCACGACTTCAACGGCGAGTTCGGCGATCCGACGCCGGGGCCCGTGGTGCTGGCCGATCGCGTCCGGCGGCTGCTCGTCGACGGCGATATCACGGTCCTGCTCGGAGGCGCCGCGCACGGCGTTGCGGTGCTGCGGTTTCGCCCCTCGTTCTGGACCGGGGCACTCGACTGCTACCTGGAGGAGCTCTACGTGGTTCCGGACCGGCGCGGGCAGGGATTGGGGCGAGCGCTGATGGAGGCCGCGATCGACCACGCCCGGCGCAAGGGCGCGACGCACATGGACCTCGGCACCGGTGAGGAGGACGTCGCCGCCCGCGCCCTGTACGAGGGGCTCGGCTTCAGCAACCGCGAGGGCCGACCCGACGGGCCGCTCAACTACTTCTACGAGCGGGAGCTGTGAGCTGATCGGTCATCGGCGACCTCGATGACCGGATCGACGACGATCTCGGTGTTGAGCGTGTTGGCGATGAAGCAATGGTCGTGTGCGCGCTCGACCAACCTCGCCACCCGTTCCGGATCGGCGCCGGCGGTGATCAGGATCCGCGGCCGCAGGCTGATGCGGGTGATCCGCATCGGCTGGCGGTCCTCGGGCATGATCGCCTCGGCGTCGTCGTCGTAGGCCAGCACGTCGATCCGCGAGCGGGCGGCAAAGGCGAGGAAGGAAAGAAGCTGACAGGAGCTCGCGGAGGCGACCAGCAGCTGCTCGGGGTTGGGCAGCTCCGGGTTGCCCCCAAAGGCGGGGTCGCTGCTGAGCACCAGCTCCCCGTCGGCCGGCGGCACGGCGACGCGGTGGTTGCGATCGTAGGACTCATAGCCCTCGCCGGTAGAGCCTCTCCAGGACAGCTGCGATCTGTAGGTATGGGTGTGGGTCATGGTCAGCCCAGCGGCCGGTCGCCGACCCAGTAGCGAGGGCCGGGACCGAGCGAGGCGGCCCGGTCCTCGGGGTTTGCGAGCCGGCAGCGGTCGAGCGACAGGCAGCCGCAGCCGATGCAGCCGGTCAGGCCCAGCTTGAGCCGTTCCAGCTCGCCGATTCGCTCGTCGATCCGCGAGGTCCAGGTGCTCGAGAGCCGCGACCAGTCGCGCCGGTTGGGAGCCCGGTGTGGTGGAAGCTTCGCCAACTCCTCGCCGATCTCGGCCAGGCTGAGCCCGATTCGCTGCGCGAAGACGATGAAGGCGATCCGCCGCAACACCGGCCGCGGAAAGCGGCGATGGCCCGAGCCGGACCGCTCGGACTCGATCAAACCCTTCTCTTCATAGAAGCGGAGGGCTGAGGCGGCGACGCCGCTGCGCTTCGCCACCTCGCCGATCGTCAGTTGCTCGGACACTCCTCACTCAGCGAATCACACCAACGGCACAGAACTCAAGTTCAGTTGAGCTTGCGAATCCCGGCAGTGGTCGCCGGCTAGCCTGAGCCTCACTCGTAGGGGGCGTAGCGGTGGTGCAGCATCAGGTCGTTGCCGTCGGGGTCGGTGAAGAAGGCCATGTGGCAGACCCCGGTGTCGAGGATCTCGCCGGCGAACTCGACCCCCTTCGCCTCGAGCTCCTTTCGGCTCGCCGCGACATCGTCGACGTGCAGCGCCGGGTGGGCGTTCTTCTGCGCGGCGAAGTCCATCCCGAACTTTGCCGGCTCCCAGATACCGAAGCAGGTCTCGCCGACCCAGACCTCGAAGCGTGAGTTCTCGTCGGCGCGCAGGCCGAGGGTCTCGACGTAGAAAGTGCGCGTACGCTCGGCGTCCTGCGAGGGGATGCCGACGAAGTCCAGCTTGCTGATCATCCGTGCCTCCTGTCCTGGCTCGAGTGGGCTTGCGATCGTGACGGACTCATGATCGCAATCGTGCGGGGAGACGCGTCAGCCGTCGATTCGCTCCTCGAGGCGGACGCTGACCATGTCGCCGGCGCCCTTTCCGATCGCCTTGCGAACCGCCGCCTTTACGGGCAACTTGTGGGTGCCGTCTCCCATCGCCATGAACGAGCTGCGGAATGGCTCGCCGTCGATCGTGCCCCGAACCTTGACCAGGCCCCGGGTGGCGAAGAACTCGGCCGAATCGGCCATCACGACATAGGTCCAGCCTCCCCTGTTCGGACTCTTCTGCATCTTCGCGTCGAACTGCTTCTCCAACGAGGACATCAGGTCTCCTCACCTTTGCGTGTATCCAGAGGACCGACCGCGGACCGGAGATTCATCGCATCGATGATGTCTTCGCGAGCCAGCGATGAGTCCTTCTCGGAGCGACGGTCTAATGGTGCAGTAGCCGGCGCGGGACGCCCGTCCCGCCAGATGAAAGGAGCAACGCGATGCAGCAGAAGATCGTCCCCAACCTCTGGTTCGACACCGAAGCCGAGGAGGCCGCCAACTTCTATCTCTCGGTCTTCGAGAACTCTCGGATCGTCAGCGTCGCCCATTACACCGAGGCCGGGCCCCGGGAAGCGGGCACGGTGATGACGGTCGAGTTCGAGCTGAACGGTCAGCGCTTCGTCGGCATCAACGGCGGTCCCGAGTTCAAGTTCGACGAGGCAGTTTCCTTCCAGATCACCTGCGAGGACCAGGACGAGGTCGACTACTACTGGGAGAAGCTCACCGACGGCGGTGAGGAGAGCCAGTGCGGCTGGCTGAAGGACCGCTTCGGCCTCTCCTGGCAGGTCGTGCCGGCCGGGATGGAAGAGGTATTCGGCGATCCGGACCCGGAGCGGGCCAAGCGGGCGATGGCGGCGATGCTGAAGATGCGCAAGCTCGACGTCGCCGAACTGCGTCGTGCCGCCGACGGCGTCGAGGCCGCCTGAGAGCTCCTCAGTCCGGAAGCAGCGGCACCGATTGTCGCTGGCCGCGGCCGATCAGCACGGCCCGGGTGATCGCGCCGGATCCGAACCGATCGCGGATGTCGTCCAGCGCCGCGTCGAGGGAACCGGCGCGCTGATCGTCGAACGGCAGCGCCAGCTGGACCGCGCGATCGTCTTCGAGATTGCCGAGGGCGACTCCCACGAGGGTCAGGCCGCGACGCTCGATCATCGGCATCGCCGCCGTCAGAAGGGCTCTGGCGGTGGCCAGGATGATCTCGGTCCGGGCCGTCGCCTCCCAGAGGGTCCGCGAGCGAGTCGCTCGCGTGAAATCGCCGAAGCGCAACCGCAGCGTCACCGTCCGGCAGACTCGCCGGGCGGCCCGTAGCCGCCGTCCGAGCCGGTCGACCAGGCCGATCAGGAATGCCTCCAGCTCCTGCGGCGATCTCGGCCCGCGGCGCAGGGCCCGCTGGGCTCCGATCGAGCGCCGCCGACGGCCGACCTGGACCGTCCGCGGATCGCGGTTGTGGGCGAGGGCATGGAGATGCCGCCCGGATGCTCGCCCGAGCAGCGAGACGAGCGCCTCCTCGGCGAGCCCGGCGACCTGGCCGACGGTCGTGATCCCCCGCTCGCGGAGCTTTCTGGCGGTCACCGAGCCGACGCCCCAGAGCCGTTCGACCGGCAGCGGGTGCAGGAACGCCAGCTCGCCGTCGGGCGGGACAACGAGCAGGCCGTCGGGCTTCGCGACGCCGCTCGCGACCTTGGCGAGGAACTTGGTCCTCGCGACGCCGACGGTGATCGGCAGGCCGACACACCGAAGGACCTCGTGCCGCAAGCGCGTCGCGATCTCCGCCGGGGCACCGGAGATCAGCTCCAGGCCGCGGACGTCGAGGAAGGCCTCGTCGATCGACAGCCCCTCGACCAGCGGCGACGTCTGTTCGAAGACCTCGTAGACAGCCCGGCTCGCCTCCGCATAGGCCGACATCCGCGGCTCGACCACAGCCGCGTTCGGGCAGAGCCGGCGGGCCTGGGCTCCCCCCATCGCAGTGCGGATCCCGCAGGCCTTGGCCTCGTAGCTTGCCGCGAGCACGACCCAGGAGCCGACGATCACGGGTCGGCCGCGGAGGGCGGGGTCATCGCGCTGCTCGACCGAGGCGTAGAACGCATCGAGGTCGGCGTGCAGGATCGTCGTTCCCTCGCTCACGAACATATGTTCGCATATCGCTGCCCCTGTATTCCCCTAGGGTGACGACGGTGATCGCGGTCGAGGACGTGCGCGCCGCGGCGGCGCGGCTTGCCGGGGTTGCCCATCGAACTCCGGTGCTCAGCTCCCGAATGCTCGACGAGCAGGTCGGCGCCGAGGTCCTGCTCAAGTGCGAGAACCTGCAGCGCGCCGGCGCCTTCAAGTTCCGCGGCGCCTACAACGCGATTGCGCAGCTCGACAGTGAGCGACTACGGCGGGGAGTGGCCGCCTACTCATCCGGCAACCACGCCCAGGCGATTGCCCTGGCCGCGCGGCTGCTCGAGACGCCCGCCGCGATCGCGATGCCCGCCGATGCGCCGGCGTCAAAGCTCGCGGCGACGCGGGCCTACGGCGCCGACGTTGTCACCTACGACCGCTACACCGAGGATCGGGCCGAGATCGGCGACCGGCTCGCTGCCGAGCGGGGCTTGACCCTGATCCCTCCCTATGAGCACCCGGACGTGGTTGCCGGGCAGGGCACGGTGGCGCTGGAGTTGCTCGAAGACGCGGAGGGCCTTGACGCGATCGTGGTCCCGGTCAGCGGCGGCGGT
This sequence comes from uncultured Actinomycetes bacterium, assembly GCA_963793785.1. Classification (GTDB taxonomy): domain Bacteria; phylum Actinomycetota; class Thermoleophilia; order Solirubrobacterales; family 70-9; genus CAWCBH01. The sequence continues at coordinate 25,375 of CAWCBH010000003.1, read as the reverse complement.
TTGATCGCCGGCTGCGGGACCGTCGCCCGGGAGCTGGCTCCAGGCGTTCGCGTGATCGGGGTCGAGCCGGAGAAAGGCGACGACACGAAACGCTCCCTGGCCGCCGGGCGGCGGGTAGAGGTCCCGGTTCCCCGCACGATCGCCGACGGACTGGCGGTCAACACCCCGGGCGAGCTGACGTTCTCGATCAACCAGCGGGTGGTCGACGAGGTCGCGCTGGTCAGCGACGCGGAGATCGTCGTGGCGATGGCGTTCATGTTCGAGCGCATGAAGCTGGTCGTCGAGCCGAGCGGGGCCGTCGCCGTGGCGGCGCTGCTCGCCGGCCGGATCGAGCTCGACGGCCGCGTCGGCGTGATCCTCTCGGGCGGCAATGTCGACGTCGGCCGATTCCAGGAGCTGGTCGACGACCGCGGCTAATGGGTTCCGGCGGCTCGGGCCACCCTCCCGGCCAGCGCGGCGAGGGCCTCCACCAGCTCCGGCGGCTCGCGGACCTCGAACTCGGCCCCGAGCATCGCGACGCGGAGCGCCAGCCAGTCGAGGTGGTCGTCCCCGGTCCGGTACTCGCAGCTTCGCTCGTCGAGCGGCTTGACGCTGCCCCAGCCGGCGGATAGATGCCTGCGCACCTCCGCAGCCGGCGCCTTCACGATTACTCGTCGCCTCGTAGCGACTCGGCATCGCGGCGATGCTCTGGGTGAGATAGGCGGCGGCATCCTTCGCCGGCAACTCGCGCCCGGCCGTGCGCACCCCGGTCGCGGCGGGCTTGGCGATCCGATCGACACGAAAGGACCGCCAGTCCTCTCGATCGCGATCCCACGCCACCAGGTACCAGCGGTGCCCGTGGTTGACCAGGGAGTGCGGCTCGACGTCGCGGCGGCTCTCGGCGCCCTCGCGGTCCTGGTAGGCGAAGCGAAGGCGCTCGGAGTCGCGGCAGGCGGCGCCGACCGTGGTCAGGCATTGCGGGTCGACCGTGGGACCGCCGACGGGAACCGTCATCGTCGCCGACTGCAGGGCGCGCAGCCGCGGCCGCAACCGCGGCGGGAGCACCTGTTCGAGCTTGACCAGCGCCTGCAGGGACGCCTCCTCGATTCCCGCCACCGAGGCTCGGGCGGCGGTGCGCAGCCCGACCGCGATCGCGATCGTCTCATCGTCGTCGAGAAGCAGCGGCGGCATCGCCGTCCCGGCCTCGAGCCGATAGCCGCCCGCCGGCCCCGCCAAGGACTCGATCGGATAGCCGAGCTCGCGTAAGCGCTCGACGTCGCGGCGAACAGTCCGGCGCGATACGGCGAGCCGGCCGGCGAGCTCCGCGCCGGACCAGTCGCGCCGGCTCTGCAGCAGCGACAGCATGTTGAGCAGGCGACTCGAGGTCTCGTTCATCGCATCTTCCATGCTCCTTGCTGTTTAGGACAGATCCTGACCTAATTGATCCTTAGGGTCGATGCAACTCAACGGAAGAGGAGCGGCGATGAACGCAGGCTCGATGAGTTTCGGGGCCGGCGGCCGTCATAGGTGTATCCATGCTGGAGCCCTCAATTAGCCTGCCCGAGGTGGCATCGACGAGGCAAGGTTCGGGTGCCGCCGCGGTCGCGGCGCGGGGCCTGCGTCGGACCTTCGATGACGAGATCGAGGCTGTGCGCGGGATCGACCTCGAGATCCCGAGCGGTGAGATGTTCGGCTTCCTCGGCCCCAACGGCGCCGGCAAGACGACGACCGTGCGCATGCTCTGCACCCTGCTGCCGCCCAGCGGCGGCGAAGCGATCGTCGCCGGCCATGACGTCGTCGCCGAGGCCGAGCAGGTGCGTCCGCGGATCGGCGTCGCCCTTCAGGAGATCGGCCTCGACCCGGTCCAGACCGGCCGTGAGCTGCTGGAGCTGCAGTGCGGCCTCTACGGGATCCTCGGCGCCGCAGGGCGGGAGCGGACCGACGAGCTGCTGCAGCTGATGGGCCTCGTCGAGGCCGCCGATCGCGCGACGAAGACCTACTCCGGAGGCATGAAGCGCCGCCTCGACCTCGCCAGCGCCCTCGTCCACGAGCCCGAGGTCCTCTTCCTCGACGAGCCGACGACGGGGCTCGACCCCGCCTCGCGGCTGGCGGTATGGGAGGAGCTGCGGCGGATCAACGACGCCGGCAAGACGATCTTCCTCACCACCCAGTACCTCGAGGAGGCCGACCAGCTCTGCGACCGGGTGGCGATCATCGACGCCGGCGAGATCGTCGCCGAGGGCGCGCCCGGAGCGCTGAAGGCGCGGATCGGGCGCGACGTCGTCTCGGTCGCGCTCGACGGTGCCGATGCGGCAAGGATCGAGACGGCGATCGGCGAGCTGCCCGGGCTGGAGCGAATCGTTCACGAGTCAGACGCGCTGGCGCTCTACGTCGAGGACGGCGCCGCCTCGATCGGCGAGATCGTCCGCCGCCTCGATCGCGAGCAGATCGCCGTCGGGGCGATCGCAATCGCCCGGCCCTCGCTCGACGACGTCTTCCTCGAGGCGACCGGGAGGCGGCTCGAGGGCGCCGGCTCCGAGGAAGCTGGAGAGGAGGAGCAATGACGGAGGTGCTGCTGCTGGGTCGCCGGGCGACGCGCGAGATCATGCGCTACCCGGAGGCGACGATCCCGGTCCTATTCATCCCGCTGTTCTTCTTGGCGGTGAACATCGGCCAGGTCTCCGAGACCTTCCCGAGCTCGACCCCGTTCCTCGAAGGGCAGGGCTATGTCGCCTTCCAGCTGCCGGTCTCGCTGATGTTCGCGGTCGCCACCGCCACCTCCGGGCTGGCGCTGGTGACCGAGATCGAGAACGGCTACTTCGACAAGCTCCTGGTGGCGCCGATCCGGCGCTCCTCGATCATCTTCGGCCGCCTCACCGCCGACCTCGTCCGCGGCATCGCCGGGTCGGCGATCGTGCTGGCGGCCGGGATCGCCTTCGGCGCCCACGTCGAGAGCGGCGTCATCGGCGCGGTCGTGGTGATCCTCCTCTCGGCGATGTTCGGCGTCGGCTATGCGGGATTCGGGGTCCTGATCGCGCTGCACACGCGCAACGTGCAGGCGACCAACACCAGCTTCCTGCTCTTCTTCCCGCTGCTCTTCCTGACCCCGAACTTCGTCCCCTTCGATCGCCTCACCCCGGTGATGGAGGCGCTGGCGCGGGCCAACCCGGTCAGCTACGTGATCGAGGGGCTGCGATCGCTGATCATCGAGGGCTGGGTCCTCGACAAGCTGCTGATCGCGATCGCCGTGATCGTCGCGATGACCGCCGTCCTGACCGCGCTCTCGCTGCGAGCGATCGCCAACTACGACCGCTGAGCAGGGACGACCTCGGAGGAGAACGCAAGACGTGACCAATCGCACACTCGGTGGAGCCCGGCGAAGCGCCGCACCTCGTAGGCTGAGGAGGAAGTCCAGTCGCCGATGCCGGCCAAGTGTCTTCGCCGCTTTGAACGCGCCGGCAAACAGGAGGAATCCCGCATGACGCAGCTGCTCGCCCGTATCGCCGACATCGCCTATCGCCGCCGCGGCCGCATGGTTCTCGCGTGGGTCGTCTCCGCGATCCTGATCATCGGCGTCGGCTCCTCGCTGGCGGGCGAGTTCAGCGCCGACTACGACACGCCGGGATCGGAGTCAAAGGCGGCGAGCGACATCACCGAGGAGAGCTTCGGCGGCTACTCCGGGCAGGAGATCTACGTCGTCTGGAAGGACCCCGCCGGGGCCACCAGCCCCGGCGCTCGTGAGGGAGTCAACGCCTTCTTCGCCGAGGCCGAGCAGATCGACAACGTCGCCGCCCACACCCCGATCCGGGTCTCGGAGGAGGGCACGATCGGATCGACCACGCTTCCCCTCACAGCCCCCGGCTGGGACGTACCCAAGGAGGACGGCGAGGCCCTGATCGCCGCCGCCGAGGGCAACAGCGGATCCGGTCTCGAGATCAAGCTCGGCGGCGATCCGATCTACGTCGCGCAAGAGCAGGCCAGCCCCGAGTTCATCGGCTTCATCGGCGCCGCGATCGTGCTGCTGATCGCGTTCGGCTCGGTAGTCGCCGCCGGTCTGCCGCTGGCGATCGCGTTGATCGGCCTCGGGATCTCCTCCGGAGGCCTGATCGTGCTGCTGGCCAACGTGATCGACGTTCCCGATTGGACCACGGCTGTCTCAGGGCTGATCGGGATCGGGGTCGGGATCGACTACGCGCTGCTGGTCCTGACCCGCTTCCGCTCTGCGATGGCAGACGGCAAGGACCGCCACGACGCGGTCATCGAGGCCGTCACCACGGCCGGCCGCAGCGTGCTGATCGCCGGCAGCACGGTCGTGATCGCCGTCCTCGGCCTCTTCCTGACCGGCCTGCCCTACATGTACGGGGTGGCGATCTCGGCCTCGCTCGCGGTCTTGGTCGTGATGCTGGCCGCAGTCACCCTGCTGCCGGCGCTGCTCTCCTACCTGGGCCCAAACGTCGACCGCCTGCGGATCCCCTTCCTCGGCAGGACGCTGAAGACGGAGAGCAACGGCGAGTCGCCGGCGGCGCGCTGGAGCCACATCGTGCAGCGGCGGCCCTGGCCGTTTGCGATCGCCGCCACCGCGCTGCTGCTGGCGCTGGCAGCGCCGGCGCTCGGGATGCGCCTCGGCTTCCCCGACGCGGGCAACGACGCGCCGGAGACGATGACCCGCCAGGCCTACGACCTGAACACGGAAGGGTTCGGACCCGGCACCAACGGTCCGCTCATCATCGCCGCCGAGCTGCCGAGTCCGGCTGCCGAGGCGACGATCGATTCCTTTGCGGAGACCGTCCGCGGCGAGCCCGGGGTGGAGTTCGTCCCGCCGCCGCAGATCAACGCCGAGAGCGACGCGGCGGTCGTCACCGTGATCCCGAGCGGCTCCCCGCAGGACGAGGCGACCTCGGACCTGGTCACCAGGCTGCGCGAAGACGTCGTGCCCGCGGAGCTGGGCAACTCCGGGATCGTCGCCGAGGTCGGAGGCGTGACCGCGGCGCTCGAGGACCAGAGCGAGTACATCACCGGCCGCATGCCGGTGTTCATCGCCGCCGTCGTCCTCCTTTCCTTCTTGCTCTTGCTGGTCGCGTTCCACTCACCGCTGATCTCGCTCAAGGCCGCGATCATGAACCTGCTCTCGGTAAGCGCCGCTTACGGGGTGATGACGCTGGTGGCGCAGGGGGGGACGCTCGGACAGCTGATCGGGATCGACGGCGAGGTGCCGATAGCCCCGTTCATGCCGGTGATGATGTTCGCGATCCTCTTCGGCCTCTCGATGGACTACGAGGTCTTCCTGATCTCGCGGATCCGCGAGGAGTACCTGAAGGACGGCAACACCAGCCGGGCGGTCGCCGACGGCCTCGCCAAGACCGCCCGCGTGATCACAGCGGCGGCGGCGATCATGGTCGTCGTCTTCCTCGCCTTCCTGGCGGCCCCGGACGTCTTCCTGAAGCTGTTCGGGATCGGCCTCGCCTCGGCGATCTTCCTCGACGCCACGATCGTGCGAATGGTGCTCGTACCAGCCGTGATGCAGCTGCTGGGCAGCCGCAACTGGTGGATTCCCGATTGGATGGAGCGGAGCCTGCCGCGGCTCGACGTCGAACAGCGGATCCCGGCCGGGGCCACCGAGGGCAGGCCCTAGGAGCTCAGGCCAGGGTTCCCGCGACCTCGAGCGCCTCGGCCTCGGTCGGGCAGCTCCGCCACCAGATGGCCTTGTTGTCGCGCCATTTCGTGACCTGCCACTGTCGCTGCTCCATCTGCGCCCCACCTCGCACCGATCAACTGCGCTCGAGGAGAACGACATGACCGCTACCTACACCTTCGACGTCTTTTCCAGCCTCGACGGCTACGGCGCCGCCAGCGCCAACTGGACCGGCTACTGGGGAAAGCAAGGCCCCGAGTTGCTCGATCACCGCCTTGCCCTGTACGGCGCCGAGCAGCGGATGGTCTTCGGGGCCAACACGTATCGGGCATTTGCGCGGATGCTGGCCTCGAGCACCGAGGAGTCCGAAGTGCGTGACCCATGGGTCACGCGGATGAGGAGCCTGCCGGCAACGGTGGTGTCAACGACGCTGGAAGGCCCCCTCGACTGGCCCGACGCGACCCTCGTGAGCGGTGACGCCGTCGACGTCGTCGCCCGGCTCAAGGAGGAGTCCGAGGTGCCGTTGCGCTCGCACGGCAGCCTGTCGATGAATCGGGCGCTGATGGCTGCCGGCCTAGTCGACCGCGTGCAGGTGACGCTCTTTCCTGTCATCACCGGTCAGACCGGGCTGGACCCGATTTTCCAGGGTGCGGCCGACTTCGACCTGGAGCTGGTCGAGAACCGGACGCTCGACGGTCACATCCAAGAGCTCACCTACCGACCCACCCTCCATTGACCCGGGCAGCTAGCTCTGGCCGCCGCTCCCCGCCTTCAGGTTCGCCTATCTGGCGCTAGTCAGCCCACCAGTCGCGCTGGCCCTCGACGTCGTCGCGCGGGGCCTCCCCAAGACTGGGCGCGCCGACAACGATGATCTCGAGGCCCTCCGGCCCGGCCTCGTAGCCTCGCCACGTACCGGGCGGGACGCGCACCGCGTCCCACTCCTTGAGCTCGACGATCTCGTCGTCGAGCTTCATCCGCCCGCTCCCGCGCACGACCACGTACACCTCCTCCTGCTTCTCGTGCGTGTGGCCGTAGGGAAAGCGATAGCCGGGCGGGACGCGCTGCAAGCTCAGGCCGGACTGTTCGAGCTCGAGCGCATCGGTCGCCAAGCGGAACTCCAGGTCCGGCGCGCCGTCGAATTTGGACCCGAGGTCCTCCAGGTCCTCCTTGAGGTTCCTGAGCGTGAACGGCACCGTCGCAATCCTAGGCTTCTCGGTCGAGGCGGTTCAGACGCCCGCACGGGTGAATGTCACATGCGTGACTCCGCTGGGCGAGGAGGTGGCCTCGACCTGGTAGTCCTTCTCGAGACCCTCCAGTCCGTCCCAGAGCCGCACGCCCCGGCCGAGCAGGATCGGGACCACCACCGTGTGCATGTGGTCGACGAGCCCGGCAGCAAGGAAGTCGCGGATCACGGTGGGACCTCCGCCGATGCGTACGTCCTTGCCGTCCGCGGCCTCGCGGGCGGTCTCGAGCGCCTCGGCAGGCGACGCGTCGAGGAAGTGAAACGTCGTGCCGCCCTCCATCTCGATCGACGGGCGCGTGTGATGGGTGAGGACGAAGACCGGTGTGTGGAACGGCGGGTTGGGACCCCACGCGCCCTTCCACTCCGGGTCCTCGTGCCATCCGGGGTGGCCGAACTTCCCGGCACCCATGATCTCGGCGCCGATCCCGGGAGCGAACAGCTGCGCGAAGGCGTCATCGACGCCGCCGCTACCTCCGGGCTGCCACCACCGGGTGGTAAACAACCATTCGTGCAGCCTTTCCCGGCGTGACCGAAATGTGCGTCGTGGCTCTGACCCTCACCGGTGCCGAAACCGTCGAGCGAGATGGCGAAGTTGTGGACTCGGGCGAGTGACATGGCTGTTGCTCCTTCGGAAATCGGCGGGTTCTTCCTCTTGCGTCTCGATCGAGGTCAGTCGTATTTGGCCTCTAGCAAGCCAAATCTAGAACGGGAGCGACGGGACTCGAACCCGCAGCCTCCGGCGTGACAGGTTGGTGGCCACTGGACCGAAACCCGTGCCTCTTCGTGCGGCTGGATGGCTATGGATGCGTACCCCAGTCCACCCAGGTCGGGAAGCCTGGCCGCTGCAGGACCACGCGCTTGTCCGATCCATCGGGCCTCATTGCCTTGATCAGGCCTCGATTCGGCAAGAAGCGCGTGTACATGATCTGCTTGCCGCTTGGCGACCAGACCGGATTGTTGGCGAAGTTCCAGGCACCACCCGGGCCGATGGGCGGGTGGTCGGTCAGTCGCTTCCGTCCGCTGCCATCGGCGCGCATGACGTAGATATTGCCCTGGCTGCCAGGCTCGGCGGCGTCGCCTGAGTCGAAGGCGATCCTCCGTCCACCCGGCGACCAATCAGGATCGGAGGCGTTCAGACGCCAGGGAGTGAGCCGCTTAAGGCCGGCCCCGTCGGCGTTGACGCGATGGATCGCAGAGCGTCGGGCAGTCCTAAACCGCGTGAACACAATCATGCTCCCGTCTGGGGAGAATTGAGGCTCGGAGTCGAATGCACCCCGGGGGACGGTGGTCACCCTCGTGGCCTCGTCCTGGGTGACGCCGTCGGGATCGGACGCGGGAATGAGCCAGATCCCGGCCAGCGCCGGCTCGCTACCCCAGTCGGCCTCGATCGCCAACTGGGTTGCGTCCGGAGACCAGCCCGGAGCGCCGTGGAAGCCCGGACCCCTCGTGAGCTGGACGAGGCCGCTTCCGTCGGCGTTCATCAGGTAGACCTGGTTCACGCCCCGTCGCCCGGCGAGGTCGACGCGGTCGCTGTCGAAAGCAATCGTCTGTCCGTCGGGCGACCAGTCGGAGAGCACCGAGAAGCGGTCGCGCCCCGACTTGGTCAACTTCCGCACGTTCGAACCGTCGGGCTTGGCGCTGAAGATCTCGCCGCTCTCGGTTCGCTCGACGAACGCGACGAAGGAGATCCGCCCGTTCGTGCCAGGGAAGGTCGCCGACGAAGGTGCCGCTGCGACCGCCGTGACGCCCATCCCGACGACGACGATAAGAATCCGCCGGGCGTTGGAGCTCCCTCGGCGGGCGCTCCGCCTTGAACCCAGTTCTTTGAATGTCTGCACCATGCGACTCGTGCGATTCGAAGGCGCTTGCGACGAGCCTAACTCAGGTCAGGTACCGCGATGGGTCGCTCGCAGAGGAATTCAGGGCGCTTGCTGGGAATCGCAACTGAGCACGCCCCTGCCCGCAGGGCCAAGGGCATTGTCGGGCGAGATAGACTGCCCCGCCCGCATGGACTTCAAGCTCGAGCTGATCCCGATCCCGGTTTCCGACGTCGACCGGGCGAAAGGGTTCTACGCAGAGCGCGCCGGCTTCACCGTGGACAACGACGTAACCGTCCGGGAAGGCCTGCGCTTCATCCAGCTGACCCCGCCGGGCTCAGGCTGTTCGGTTTCGATCGGTGAGGGCATCACCGAGATGAAGCCGGGTTCGCTCCAGGGGCTTCAGCTCGTGGTGGACGACGTCGAGGCGGCCCGGGACGAGCTTGCGGGACGAGGGCTCGAGGTCTCCGAAGTCGAGGACTTTCCATGGGGTAAGTTCGTGTTCTTTAGCGACCCGGACGGGAACGGATGGGCCGTCCAGCAGATCCCCGACTACGGCGAAGGACACACCCAGCCCGAGAACCTTTAGCGCGGCATGTGAGCGCCCGACCTGACTCGAAAAGGCCCGCACGTCGATTTGGGCCCAGCCGAATCTAAGAACGGGAGCGACGGGACTCGAACCCGCGGCCTCCGGCGTGACAGGCCGGCGCTCTAACCAAACTGAGCTACGCCCCCGTGGCCGACGAACGGTAGCGGACGCGGCCTATGCTGCTCGGCCGTGAGGCTGGTGACCTATCGAGCCGCTGGAGGCCCGCGGGCCGGCTGCCTCGATGACGGCGCCGTTCTCGATGCCGGGCGGCTGCTCGGCGACGCCGACCAGTCCGATCTGCGTCAGCTGATCGCCGACCAGCGGCTGGGCGATCTCCAGGGAGCGCTTGCCTCAGCGTCGACCGACGTCGAGCCGGTCGAGCGCCCCGAGCTCTGCCCGCCGATCCTCGATCCGGAGAAGATCATCTGCATCGGGCTCAACTACCGCGCCCACGCGGCGGAGGGACGCCAGGAGGTCGCCCGACAGCCCGACCTTCTTCGGCAAGTACCGAAACGCGCTCGCCGCTCCCGGCGCCACCGTGACCCTGCCGGGGTCGAGCGAGAAGGTCGACTACGAGGCCGAGGTCGCGTTCGTGATCGGGAGCCGGGCCAAGGACGTCGACCCCGACGAGGCGCTCGACCACATCGCCGGCTTCACGCTCCTCAACGACCTCTCCGCCCGCGACCTCCAGTTCGCGACCCCGCAGTGGATGCCGGGCAAGGTCTTCGACGGCTCGGCTCCCTGCGGTCCGGCGCTGGTCACTCCCGACGAAGCCGGTCCTGCAGACGCGATCGAGCTCTCGCTGACCCTGAACGGGGAGACGATGCAGTCGGCCTCCACGGCGGACCTGATCTTCCCGATCCCGGCGCTGCTGGCCCACCTCTCCCGCCTGATGACCCTCGAGCCCGGCGACATCGTCGCCACCGGCACGCCCGAGGGGGTCGGCGGCGCCCGCCAGCCCCGGGTCTGGCTCGCCGACGGCGACGAGCTGGTGGTCAGCTCGCCGACGCTGGGCGCCTGGAGACGCGAATCGCCCGCTAGCCCTCACGGGCGGCGAACGACGAGCCGAAACGGCGCCCTGCCGGAGCCGTTTCGCTGCACCACCGCCCGCAGCCGCGACTGCCCGCAGACGGTGAAGACGACATGCTCGGCAGAGCTTGGCCCGCGCGACAGCGCCAGCGGCCGGCCGGCGCGATCGCGGAGCAGCAGGTCGAGCCTCGCCGCACGCGGGCCGCTCAGGCGCACGCTGAGCGCGCCGTCGAGCGGGGTGCGGAATCGCTTCACGGCCCGGTCGCGACCCCCGGCAGGCAGTGTCCCGGTCATCACGAACCGGGTCCGGCTCTGCCAGGGCACAAGGGTGTCCTGGCGCAGGCTCCGAAAAGCCTCCCGGGTGGGTCGCAGGGGCGCGCTCCAGGCCCAGGCCACCGGCGCCCGGCGGAAGCGGTTGAAGGCGAAGGCCTCGGCGAATGCCTCGCCGGGATTCTGGAAGTAGCGGGGCCCTTCGTCGCCCGGGAAGTAGCGGCCCTGCCGGGTGCCCTGGCAGACGCGTTCGTAGGTCGCCCAGCGCTTCGTGCCCCAGAAGATCGTCGGTTGGAACGGCGGGTTGCGGCGGTGCTCGGCGACGTGGTGGCCGTACTCGTGGGCGATCACGAAGTCGCGCGAGGCGCCGTCGGGCCCGGTCCTGTCGTTGCCGTTGATCAGCATCGTGTCGGCGCCCGAGAAGTAGCAGGCGCCGGCGCCGAGTCCGCAGCGGCCGCGGATCTCGCCGTCGGTGAGCAGCTGCACGGTGAGGAGGCTGATCTCGTCACCGTGGATCAAGGTGCCGAGGAAATCGGCGATCAGCTGCGGCTCGGCGGAGTTGCAGGTCGCCGGGTTGCAGAACGCCGAGACCGTTATCGCCACGGTCCTGCCCTTGCCGTCGTTGACGGGGTAGCGCTGCGCCCCGGCGCTTGCCCGGGCGATCGTGCCGGTCGGACCCGGCAACACCCTGTCGCGGACCGGCGCGGTCGGGTCGGCGACGTCGAACAGCCCCGCCTGGGGCATCGGTCCGCGCTCGGCGAGAGCCGGCGCCGCCGCCACCAGCCCGGCGGTCGCGAAGACCGCCAGCGACAGCAACCCCCTCATGGCCGCGGCCCGGGATCGATCTCGTAGGCGCGGGCCGGAAGCGAGGCCGACCGGGGGGCACCCGACAACCCCCCGGCCACGCGGGCATGCCGCCTCCCCAGCGACCAGCGAACTCGAACCGGGCGGTAGCGCAGCAGCAGCCGCCAGGTGCGGGTGCCGAGCACGCCGTCGGCGCGGAGCCCCTTCTGGCGCTGGAAGGACCGCGTCGCGGCTTGGGTCATCGGCCCGAAGAAGCCGGTCACCGGAAGATCGTGTCCGGCGGCGACGAGGTGCTGCTGGGCCCAGACGACGAGGTCGCCGCGCGACCCGCGGCGCAGGATCGGGTGGACGTTGACCGGCCGGTAGCCGATCACCGCGCCGCCGACGCCCGACCCCAGCGCGCCCCACTCGCCCGAGCTCGTCTCCTGCCATGACCACCAGCTCGGCGCCAGGCCGCCGTGGCTGATCGCGTACTGGCGAAAGCGCTTGATCTGCCGGCGCCCGGGGTCGGCGTAGGTCTGCCCGATCGGGTGGATCGGCCTGCCCCAGAGGCGGTTGAAGAGGATCGTGTGGTCATAGACGCCGCGCACCGTGGTGCCGATCGCCTTCCAGTACATCTGCGGGAGGTTGAACTGGGCGCCGCCGGGACCGAGGAAGACCGAGTAGGGGAAGGCCGGGTGGTAGTCGACGTAGGGAAAGCTGGAGAGGGCCAGCGGGTAGGCGGCGCCGACCCGCTTCCGCAGCACCTGCATGTAGCGGTCGGCGGAGGCGTAGCGGCCCTCGTAATGGCCTTCGGCGTCGATCACGAAGCAGTCGGCGCCCTTCTCGATCGCGGCGGCGGCGACCCTCGCCTCCGCGGCCGGATAGCGCCCGTAGACGAAGGTCCAGGCGCAGACGTCGAGCCCTCCCTGGTGCAGACGGCGGACCAGATTGCGGCTGAACTGCCCCCAGACGTCGGTCGCGTCGCCGGCCTTCACGTAGACGGTGCCGACGCCGTGGCGGCGAGCCCGGGCGACGATCCGCCCGAGGCTGCCTCCCTCTGAGCGCGAGACGTACCAGATCCACATCCCCTGCCGCTCGAAGGGCGAGCCGCTCGGCGGCGGCGCCTCGACCGGGTCCTCGGTCGCGCCGCCGGAAGGCCCGGCGCCGGCGGCAGCCGCGGACAGCGCCAGCACGGCAGCGATCGCGAGGACGGCGGCGGCAAGCCGCCTGCTCGTCGTCGGGGGAGGCTCACACTTGCTCTGAACACGGTCGCCGGCTCGACGCTGCGGTGAGCGCCCTAGCTCCCGGCGCGCCGCTCGGCGGAGATCGAGTAGGCGCGGGGCCGGGCGTGCAGGATCGGGTCGTCGGGCAGCTCGATCCCGTCGATCACCCGGGTCGGGTCGAAGACGACGATCTCGCCGTCCTGCTCGGGGTCGGCGATCACCGCCGTCACCTCGAGCGTGCCGGCGTTCACCCGGCGCCGGTCCTCGGGCCAGGCCGCGGTCGGATCCTCGGTCGGGTCGCCCTCCTCGCCGACGACGAGGATCAGCTCGAAGGCGGCGGGCCCCGCGGCCAGCCGCTCCGCCAGCTCGGCCTGCAGGTAGTCGGCCTGTCGCGCCATCGCCTCCTCGTCGGGGATCCGCTTCTCGCCTGCAACCGGCGCCAGCTGGTAGCGGACCCAGGTTCCCTCTCCGTCGGCCCCCAGGAGCTTGAAGGCGTGCAGCGAGTTGTAGGTCAGCTGCGCGAAGCTCGCCGGCGGCTCGAGGCCGATCGTCGCCTGCACCGCCGGCATCGCCTCCGGGTGCGCCTGCAGATAGGCGCCGACCTTCTCCAGGTCCGGCTGGCCGGTCTCGGGGTCGGGGAGACGGGCCTGCATCAGCTCCAGGAAGTCGTCGAGGTTGCGGGCCGGGAAGGTCGGGGTGGTCACGCAGAGCAGGTCGGTCTCGCCGCCGCTGGAGCGGAAGCGGATCGCGATCCCGCGCCCCTCCCGCTGCCCGTCGTGGACCCCGGGATTGCCGCTGGCGGTGGAGAAGCGGACCAGCACCGGCACCTCCTCGCCCTGCAGGTGGGCGGCGCGGCACAGCTCCGCCGCCTCGGAGCTGGCGCGGAAGGTCCCCTCGCAGAAGAACCCCTTCGAGTGCAACGCCCGGGCGCCGGGGTGCCTGCCGAAGACGTCGTTGACGGTGTCGACGATCTGCTCGATCAGCGCGTCCGAGGCCACGATCCGACCCTAGCCGACCGCGGCCGCCGGATCTAAGTCCTCGAGCACCGCGGTGGCGGCGTTGCGCCCGTTGAGGGCGATCACCGAGCCGGCCGGGTGGGTCGCGGCACCGCAGAGGTACAGACCCGGCACCGGCGTGCGGTGATCGAAGCGCCGGTCCCACATCTGGTCGGGCAGCACCTCGCCCTGGAAGATCTGCCCGCCGGTGAGCCCGATCCGAGTCTCGATGTCGGGCGGGCCGAGCACCTCGGCCTCCTCGACGCAATCGCGCACGTCGGGAGCCGCCGTCTCGATCAGGTCGAGGATCAGCCCGCCAATCTCGTCGCGGCGCGAGTCCCAGCTCCCCTGCGCGAGCTGGTAGGGCGCGTACTGGGCGAAGGCGCTCATCACGTGGCGCCCCGGCGGCGCCACCGAGGCGTCGTAGGCGGTCTGGAAGTAGAGCTCGGCGTAGGAGATGCCGAGCTCGCCCCGCTCGCAGGCCGCGAACCCCTGCTGCGCGGCGTCGATGCCGGCGCTCACCGAGACCATCGCCCGGTGGGGCTCGAAGCCGGCGGCGGCTTCGAAGCGCGGCAGGCGGCTCAGCGCCGCGTTCAGCTTCACGACCGGCGACCGTACCCGCCAGGCCTCGATCCGCTCCCGAAACGCGGCCGGAACCTCGGCCGCCCCGAGCAGGGAGAGGGTCCGCTTCGGGTCGGCGTTGGAGACGACGACGCGGGAGCGCAGCAGCTCGCCGCTTTCGACCCTCACCCCCTCGCCGGGGCAGATCTCCGCCACCGGCACCCCCGCCGCGAGCACAGCCCCCGCCTCGACTGCCGCCTGCGCGAGCGCGAAGGAGACCCTGCCCATGCCGCCCTCGACATAGCCCCAGACCGGGCCCAGGCCGAGCAGGTCGCCCTGGCCGTGCATCAGCTTCACCGACGCCGTGCCGGGGTCCCGCGGACCGGCCCAGGCGCCGATCACCCCCTGCCCGAAGAGCGCCTCGGCGAGGCGCGGATCGGTCACGTAGCGGTCGATCGTCACCGCGATCGACTCCTCGAAGACAACCGAGACCATCTCCGGGTCGCCGCCCAGCGCCGCTTCGATCGATTCGCGTGACGGCGAAGAGCCGAGCCAGGCGTCGCCCGCCGAACCGTGGCGCAACGCCAGGCGGATGCGGTCGAAGAGGTCCTCGTAGGCGAGCAGCCCCTCGACGTCTCGCTGCGAGAAGCCGTTCGCCCGCATGTGGGCGGCGGTGGCGGCGTCGTCGAGGAACTCCGCGAACGAGGTTCCGTCGGGAAACGGGCACCAGAGGTTTGGGTCGGCCGCGGTGACCCGGTATCCGTGCCGGGGCAGCTCCAGTTCGCCGATCACCAGCGGGTCGAGCAGGCCGACGACGTAGGCGCAGGGACTGACCACGTAGCGCTGGTCGGCAAACGGCTGCTCGAGGGTGCAGGCGCCGCCGAGCCGCTCGCGCCGCTCGAGCACGCACACCGAGCGACCGGCGCGGGCCAGATAGGCGGCGGCGGTGAGGCCGTTGTGGCCGCCGCCGACGACGATCGCGTCCCACTCGCGCGCCGCGAGCTCAGACAGCGGCGCCGGGAGACCGACCTTGCCCATCGCGGCGACTACGTCCACGCCTCCAGTATCTTCCCCGACTCAACCGCTCGCTCCGCGGCTTCGTAGTAGCCGGAGATGAAGATCGCGATCATAGGCACCGGCATCTCCGGTCTCACCGCCGCTCACCTGCTGCATCGCGAGCACGAGATCACCGTCTACGAGGCGCAGGCGCGCCTCGGCGGCCACACCAACACCGTCGCGGTGGCGACCCCTGCGGGCGAGGTCGCAGTCGACACCGGCTTCATCGTCTTCAACGACCGCAACTACCCGAGCTTCGAGCGGCTGCTGGCCGAGCTCGGGGTCGCCACCCAGCCCTCGCGAATGAGCTTCTCGGTCGCCGACAGCGACGGCCGCTTCGAGTACGCGGGCACGCCGAGGGGACTGTTCGCTCGCCCGGCCCACCTGTTCAACCCCGCCTTCCTCGGCATGCTGCGCGACTACCGGCGCTTCAACCGCGAGGCGCAGGAGCTGATCGGCATGGACGGCGCCGCCCCGGCGCTCGGGCAGTGGCTCGACGAGCGCGGCTTCGGGCGTCACTTCGTCGAGCGGCTGATCGTCCCCCAGGCCTCGGCGGTCTGGTCGGCAAACCCCCGACAGATGTGGAGCTTCCCGGCCAGCTTCATGGCCGAGTTCTTCGACAACCACGGCATGTACTCGCTGCGCGGGCGGCCCAGATGGCGCAGCGTCAGCGGCGGCTCCGAGCGCTACGTGGAGGCGATCGCCGCACCCTGGCGCAACCGGGTGCGGCTGGGGGCCGCGGTGCGGCGGATCGAGCGGCTGCCGGGCGCGGTCGCGGTCGAAGCCGGCGGCTGCGAGCGCGAGGAGTACGACGAGGTCGTGATTGCCGCCCACTCCGACCAGGCATTGGCGATGCTCGCCGACCCCAGCGCGGCCGAGCGTGAGATCCTCGCGGCGATCCCCTATCAGCGCAACGAGGCGGTACTGCACACCGACACCTCGCTGATGCCGCGCCGGCGCCGCGCCTGGGCGAGCTGGAACTTCCACCTCACCGACGTCCCGGCCGGTCGCACCACCGTCACCTACTGGATGAACAACCTGCAGGGCCTGGACGCCGATCGCGAGATCTTCGTCACCCTCAACCGCGGCGAGGCAATCGACCCCGCACACGTGATCAGGCGCCTGACCTACGACCATCCGATCTACACCCGCGACGGCGTGCATGCACAGGCGCGCCATGGCGAGATCAGCGGCCCCAACCGGACCCGCTATTGCGGCGCCTACTGGGGCTGGGGGTTTCACGAGGACGGTGTCGTCAGCGCGAACCGGGCCTGCGCGCCGCTGCTCGGCGATCGCGCCCGCGAGAAGGTTGCCGCGTGAGCGCCTCCGGCGTCTACGAGGGCTGGGTCCGCCACCGCCGCTTCGAGCCGGTCGAGCACGAGTTCCGCTACCGGCTGTTCATGCCCTACCTGGACCTCGACGAGCTGCCGCAGCTGCTCGACGCGATCCCGCTCTGGTCGGCCCGCCGGTCGGCGCCGGCCCGCTTTCGCCGCGCCGACTTCATGGGCGATCCCGATCGTCCGCTGGCCGAGTGCGCACGCGACCTGGTCGCCGAGCGAACCGGGCAGCGGCCTGACGGGCCGGTGCGGCTGCTGGCGAACCTGCGCTATCTCGGGCACGTCTTCAACCCGGTCTGCCTCTATTACTGCTTTGACGCCGGCGACGAACAGGTCGAAGCGGTGGTCGCCGACGTCACCAACATCCCCTGGGGCGAGAGCCACCCCTACGTGCTGGCGCGTGGGGCGCGCGGCGGTAGGGTCCTCAGCGACGGCTTCGATAAAGCGCTGCACGTCTCGCCGCTGATGGGGATGGAACACAGCTATCGCTTCGCCGCCACCGAGCCCGGCGCGGACCTCGTCGTCCACATCGCCTCCTCGAACCGCGATCGGGACCCTGCGGCTTCAGGGGACGGCGCCGTCTTCGACGCGACCCTGTCGCTGCGGCGGCGGGAGATCAGCGCCGGCCTGATGACGAAGATGCTGGCTCGCTACCCGGCGATGTCGCTGCAGGTGGTGGCGAAGATCTACGCCCAGACGCTGCGGCTGAAGCTGAAGGGAGCCCGCTACTTCCCCCACCCGCAGCGACGGCGGCCGAAAGGATTCCTCTCCCCGTGAGGTATCGGCTCGCGCGCGCCCTCCTCCTCCAGGTTCTGCGCCGGCTGAGGGCGGGCCGCATCGAGCTGGTCGAGGGCGGCCGCCGCCGCGGCTTCGGCCCGGCAGACGCCGAGCTGCGGGCGACGGTGACGATCCGCGATCGACGCCGCCTGGGCAGGACCGCTGCGCGGCAGCGTCGGGCTCGGCGAGACCTACGTCGAGGGACTCTGGGAGACCGATGATCTGGTCTCGCTGCTGCGGATCGCGGCCCGGGCGCTGCGCGAGCTCGACGGCATCAAGGGCGCGGTGGCGAGGCCGCGAGGCTGGCTGCACCGGCTCCGGCATCTGGTCCCGGAGAACACCCGGCGCGGGTCCCGCAGCCATGTCGCCGCCCACTACGACCTCGGCAACGAGCTGTTCGGCGCCTTCCTCGACGAGCGGATGGTCTATTCGTGCGCCTGGTTCCCCCACCCCGGCGCCGGCCTCGAGCAGGCACAGCTGGCGAAGCTGGAGCGCGTCTGCCGCCGGCTGCAGCTGGGGCCAGACAACCACCTGCTGGAGATCGGCGGCGGCTGGGGTGGGCTGGCGATCCACGCCGCGGCCGAGCACGGCTGCCGGGTGACGACGACGACGATCTCCCGGCGCCAGCGCGAGCTGACCCTGCGGCGGGTCGAGGCGGCAGGGCTCGGGGACCGGGTGACGGTGTTGCTCGAGGACTACCGAGACCTGCGGGGGACCTATGACCGGCTGGCCTCGGTGGAGATGATCGAGGCGGTCGGCTGGCAGTACTTCGAGGAGTTCTTTGCCCGTTGCAGCGCCCTGCTCGATCCCAGCGGGCTGATGCTGCTGCAGGCGATCACGATCGACGATCGCCTCTATGAGACCGAGAAGGCGGCCCGCAGCTTCGCCAACACGCATATCTTTCCCGGCGGCTGCCTGCCGTCGGCCGCCACGATCGCACGCTGCGTCGAGCAGTCGACCGACATGCGCCAGGTCTGGATGGAGGACATCACGGCCCACTACCCGCCGACCCTCGCCGCCTGGCGGCGGCGCTTCCTCGCTGCGCGTGAGCGCCTCGGGCCGCGATATGACCGGCGCTTCGAGCGGCTCTGGACCTACTACCTCAGCTCCTCCGAAGCCGGCTTCCGCGAGCGGCGGATCGCCGACGTTCAGATCCTCTACGCGAAGCCGGGCTGGCGCGGCGACGAGCTCGGGACGCCGGCGGGACCGGCGGCGGCGGTCGAGGTCGCACCGGACTCCTCGCTTGCCGCGGCCCACTGAGGGAGCCGGGATGACGCTGGCGCACCTGCGACGTGGCTCTGGCGAGCCGCTGGTTCTCGCCCACGGGCTCGGGGCCACCGGCAAGGTCTGGGCGCCGGTGATCGACCGGCTCGCCGAGGAGCGCGACGTGATCGCGATCGACATGCCCGGCTTCGGCGGCTCCGACCCGCTGCCGGCCGGCATCCCTCCCAGCGCTGCCAACATGGCCGCCGGGGTACGGGCCTTCTGCGACTCGCTGGGAATCGAGCAGCCGCACGTGGCGGGCAACTCGCTTGGCGCCTGGATGGCGCTGGAGATGGGAAAGGCGGGCTGGGCGGCTTCGGTGACGGCGCTCTCCCCCGCCGGCCTCTGGCGCCGCCCGCTGGGGCCGCGACGATTCGACCGTCAGCGCTGGGCGAGGCGCCTGCGCCCGCTGTTGTCGCTGGCGTTGCGCACCCGCCGCGGCCGGCGGGCGCTGCTGGCGACGTCGTTCGCGAGGCCCGACCGGGTTCCGGCTGACGCAGCACGCGAGCTAATTCTCTCCTGGGTCGACTCGCCCGCCTACGAGGCAGCGAACCATGAGATGCGCTCCGACATCTTCGACCCGGCAGGCTTCCCTCAGATCCCGGTCACGATCGCCTGGGGCGAGCACGACCGGCTCGTCGCGCCGCCCAAGCCCGAGCGGCGACCTCCCGGCTCGCGCTTCCTGGTCCTGGAGGGATGCGGCCACACGCCGACCTGGGACGACCCGGAGCTGGTCGCGGGGGTGCTGCTGGATGGCAGCTCCTCCGGGCGCCGCATACGATCGCCCCAGCCCGAGCCAGCAGCCGAAGAGGAGGTCCGGTAGTGAAGATGCGCGCCGCGGTCCTGGAGGAGTTCGGCGAGCCGCTCGTCGTGCAGGAGCTGGAGCTTGAGGAGCCCAAGGCCGGCGAGGTGCTGGTCCGCCTGGCTGCCTGCGGGGTCTGCCACACCGACCTCTACACCGCTTCCGGGGTCGACCCCTCCGGCTATGCCCCGACCGTCCTCGGGCACGAGGGCGCCGGGGTCGTGGAGCGGGTCGGGCCCGAGGTCGAGCTGCTGGAGGAAGGCGACCACGTCGTGACGCTTTTCTCGCCGCAGTGCGGGAAGTGCGTCCACTGCCTCGACGAGCGGACCAACCTCTGCCTGGCGATCCGCGAAGAGCAAAACCGCGGCCATCTGCCGGACGGGTCGACACGCCTGCGCCGCGACGGCGAGGCGATCCGCCACTTCATGGGCACCTCGACCTTCGCCGAGTACACGGTTATGCCGGAGATCGCGCTGGCGAAGATCGACCCCGAGGCGCCGCTGGATCGCGCCTGCCTGTTCGCCTGCGGGCTCTCGACCGGCCTCGGAGCGGCGATCAACACCGCCCAGGTCAGGGAGGGGTCCACCTGCGTCGTCTTCGGCGCCGGCATGGTCGGCCTCGGCGCCGTCGCCGGCTGCCGGCTGCAGGGGGCGGAGCGGATCATCGCCGTCGACCTCGCCGAGGAGCGCCTGGCGCTGGCCGAGGGCCAGGGAGCCACGGAGACGATGCACGGCGGCGAGGACGTCGTCGAGCGGATCCTCGAGAAGACGGACGGCTTCGGCGCCGACTACACCTTCGAGGCGACCGGCAACGTGGCGGTGATGCGCCAGGCGCTGGAGTCGGCGCGAATGGCCTGGGGCCTTTGCACCGTCGCCGGGGTGGCGGGCAAGGGCGAGACCCTCGACGTGGTGCCGCGGCTGCTGATCACCGGCCGGCGCGTCGCCGGCTCCTCCTTCGGCGGCGTCAAGGGCCGTGAGGGGGTGCCGGCGTTCGTCGATCGCTGGATGGCGGGCGAGATCGACGTCGACCCGTTCGTCTCGCATCACCTCAGCCTCGACGAGGTCAACCGCGGCTTCGAGCTGATGGAGGCCCAGGACGGGATCCGCAGCGTGATCCGCTATGACTAGCCGCCCGTGATCGTCGAGCGCACCGAGAACGAGCAGTGGCTCTCGAACGCCTACCTGGTCGCCGCCGAGGCGGGCGGCAAGGGGGTGCTGATCGACGGCAACGATCAGCTCGAGCCGCTCCTCGAGCGGGCCGAGAAGGACGGGATCGAGATCGGCCACATCCTCATCACCCACCCCCACGGCGATCACGTCGCCGGCCTCGAGGCGGCCCGGGAGCGGCTCGGGGGCCCGAAGGTCGTGGCCCATCCCGAGGCGGCGACGGAGATCGAGATGGAGGTCGACGAGGAGATCGGCGACGGAGAGAAGCTGAACGTCGACGGGCTAGAGATCGAGGCGATCTACACGCCCGGTCATGCCAGCGGCCACCTCGCCTACCTGGTCGGCGGCAGCGACGTCTTCACCGCCGACGTGCTCTTCAAGGGCACCGTTGGCGGGACCAAGGCTCCCGGCGCGAGCGGGTTCGAGGACCTGAAGGCGTCGGTGATGCGGCTGATGGAACTTCCAGCCGAGACGCGGGTCCACCCCGGTCACCGCGAGCCGACGACGATCGGCACCGAGCTTGAGTCGAACCCGTTCGTGCGGGTCTGGCGGGGCCTCGACGAGCTCGGCGAGGAGCCCTGCACGGTCTGGGAGCAAGACGCCACGTTGCGGCTCTGGGCGCCCGACTACGACGGCGGCAACAAGGCCTGGGTGGTCTTTGCCGAGAGCGGCGAGGAAGCGATCGTCGGCGGCTCGCAGGTGCAGCGCGACGCCGAATAGCGGCTGCCAAGGACTGCCCGGGCGGCTGGTCCTTTTTTCCCTAGACAGATGTGCGACTGGTCAAATCGGCAGAAGTCGTGACAATTCGTTTACCCCAAGTCGCCCAACAGAGGGGCAGGTTCACGGATGAACAACTCGATCGCGCAAACCGTCCTCACGGCGGACTTCAAGACCTTCCTGTTCGACTGGTACCCGCTGTTCGGGGTCTTCTTCATGGCGATGCTGCTGGTCGTCTTCATGCTGCTGTTGCGGCAGACGATGCGCTCGACCAAGCCGGAGACGGTGAAGGCAAGCAAGACAGGTCGGGTGCTCTGGGAGGAGGTGCAGGGCGTCGACGCCGCCAAGGAGGAGCTGGTGGATGTCGCCGAGTGGCTGAAGGATCCGGATCGCTTCGCGACTCTGGGAGCGCGGGCGCCGCGTGGTGTCCTCCTCTACGGCCCGCCGGGGACCGGCAAGACGATGCTGGCTCGGGCGGTCGCCGGACAGGCGAAGGTCGACTTCTTCGCTGCCTCGGGCTCCAGCTTCGTGGAGATGTTCGTCGGTCGCGGGGCGGCCCGGATCCGGCGCCTGTTCAAGGAGGCACGCCGCTCGGGGCGGGCCGTGATCTTCATCGACGAGCTCGACGCGGTCGGCGGCCGGCGCAGCTCCAGCGGCGGTGACGGCGGCACCAGCGAGCGAGAGCAGGCTCTCAACCAGCTGCTGGTCGAGCTCGACGGCTTCGAGCGTGATCCAGGGACCGTGATCGTGATCGCCGCCTCCAACAACGTCGACAAGCTCGACCCGGCGCTGCTGCGCCCGGGCCGATTCGACCGCCGCGTCCTCGTCGCCCCTCCCGACCGCACCGGGCGCAAGGCGATCCTCAAATCGCATGCCAGGGACAAGGTGCTGGGCGACGACGTCGACCTCAACGACGTCGCCGGCAAGACGACCGGGATGACCGGCGCCCAGCTCGCCAACGCGCTCAACGAGGCGGCGATCATCGCCGGCCGCGCCGGCCACGTGGCGATCGCCCGCGACGACCTCGACGAAGCGTTGCTGCGCCAGTCGGTCGGTTCTCAGCAATCGCAGCGGCTGACTCAGGTGGAGCGGCGGATCGTCGCCTATCACGAGGCGGGGCACGCGCTGTGCCGGCGGCTCGTCGGCCTCGACCCGCCGGAGATCCTCAGCATCGTTCCGCGCGGTCCGGCGCTGGGCTTCGTCGGCCATTCCCCAGCCGAGGACCGCTACCTGCGCTCGCGCCAGGACCTCCTCAACGAGATCGTCACCCTGCTCGGCGGGCGCGCGGCCGAGGAGGAGGTCTTCGGCGAGGCGTACTCGGGAGCCGCGGACGACCTCTCCCGGGTGCACATGATCTGCATCCAGATGGTGACCGAGTTCGGAATGGCGCCCGCCCAGGAGCAGCGGGAGGCCTCGCCGCAGGCCGTGCCGACGAGCGATTACGCGCTCTCAGACCAGACGCGCCGAGACGTCGACCTCAACGCGCAGGCGCTGGCGGGGATGGCCTACACGCGGGCGAGGCAGCTGGTCGGCATGAACCGGCAATGCCTCGACGACCTGGCCGCCAACGCGCTGGAGCGCGAGACCATGACCCGCGAGGACCTCGACAACGTCTTCGACGCCCACGAGCTGGAGCGGCGCCTGGTTCCGATCGCCGAGGCCGAGCCGCCGCGGGGACTGGACGACCGGCGCGGCGAGGCACCCAGCGACGTGGCAGCCGAGGCTCCGCTGGCGGCGGTCGACCCGCTCGAGCGCCGCTAGCCTGGAGGGGTGGAGCCGCCCCTGACCGGTGGTTGCCTCTGCGGAGGCGTGCGCTTCGAGGTCGGCGAGCAACCGACCGTCGCCTCCTACTGTCATTGCAGCCGCTGCCAGCGGCGCACGGGGACCGGGTCCTCGGCCCAGGCGCGCGTCGCGGGGAGCTCGTTTCGGCTCGTCGCCGGCGAGGATCTGGTGCGTGCGTGGCGTCCCGACCGCGGCTTCGAGAAGGCCTTCTGCTCGGTCTGCGGCTCGGCGCTGTTTAGCCGCAACCCCGACGACCCTGAGCAGATGAGCGTCCGGCTGGGTGCATTCGACGGCGACCCGGGCGTGCGGCCGCAATACCGCCAGTTCGTCGCCTACGCGGCTGAGTGGGAGCCGATCCCCGACGACGGGCTGCCGCGGCACGACGAGAGCGGCTGGGTCTAGGGGCGCTCTACTCCCGCGGGCCGGCAGCTCCGAGGGCCTGGTTTCGGTCGGTGTAGACCTCGCTGCGGCTCACCTTGCCGTCGCGCACTCTCATCAGCAGCCAGAAGCGCTGTTCGATTGGGACGCCGCCGCCCGAGCCTATTGCCTTCATCCAGCCGGTCACGAAGACACGCTCGTCATCAAGCGGTTCGGTCTGCTCGACGTTGGCTTCCCAATCCTCGCCGAACATCTCATTCCAGCTGGTCAGCCACTGACGGAAACCCTCGGCTCCGCGGTAGCCGGGGCCGCCTTCGACCAGCGACTGAATCGTGAACATCTCGTGGTCAGGGTGAGCGAGCGCATTGAGCACGTCGAAGTCGGGTTTCGGCCTGCGCCAGGCCGCTACGCAGGCCCGCCTTGCGATCTCAGCGTTCTCCTGCGACATCCCCTACTCCGACAGCCCGGCGGCTTCAAGGGCTTCGTTCTCTCGGTGAAACCAGGCCATGCGAATGGCCTTGCCTTCCGCGAGCGTCCAGACCTGCGAGTGGGGCCGCTTCATCTCGATGCCGGTCGCCCGGGCCTTGCCTCGCATCTCGCCGACCATCACAACTTTGTCTCCGGCGTCGAGCAGCTTCTCGATCTCGATCTGGACCTTGTCGTATACGGCAAAGACGTTGTTGAACGAGTCCGCACCGCTGAGCGTGCCTGACTCGAGGGCGTCTGGCGGATTCACGTATTCGATGTCATCGGCCATGTAGGCCCGGCCGAGCTTTCCCGCAGTCCAGGCGTCGTAGATCGCCTGGACCGTCTCAACGTTCTCCTGCGACATCGCCGCGCAGTATCTCGCCTCAGGCGCAGGAGCGGAGCAGGCATGCTCGCAATCCGACGTCTGCTGCCACAGACGTCGAATGGGCGGTGCGTGGCTCGAACACGCGACCTCCTGCTTGTAAGGCCAGCCTTCGCCGTACGGTCGTGGGCTGAGAATCCGCAGCGGAGAGCCAGATGCGGCTTACCCGTACGCGACGACGGCAGCCGTACATTGCCGCCGATTCACGACGATGTCAGCGGGTTTGGGCACCGAGACTGCCCTTGGTGCCCATTGCCGCGCCAGAGTGGCCCTACTCCCGCAGCCCGGCGGCTTGGAGGGCTTCTGCACGCCTGGCAAAGAAGTCCTGTCGCACGATCTTGCCGTTGCGAACCGTCATCACCTGGGCCGTTTGCTCCGAGATCGGGACCCCGCTGGCGCGACCCTTGGCGCGGTGGGTAGTCACCACCAACACTCGGTCGCCCAAATCTCGAGCCTCCGCGATCTCCATGCGGTAGTCGGGATCGAATCGGCCAAACCAGTCGGCGAGCCAGGCGACGGCTGCACTCTTCCCCGAGATCGTTTCGGCGCCAGCAAGATGGCGAGACTCGCCGTGGAAGACGAAGGTCACGTCGTCGGCGAGTGCATCAATCCCGGCAGCAAGATCGGCTGCCTCGTAATAGCCGACGACGATCTCCACGTTCTCCTCCGACATCGCCTACTCCGACAGCCCGGCGGCTTCGAGGGCCGACTCTCGATCCGGATAGGCGCACCAGCGAACGACCTTGCCGTTGCGGAACGTAAAGACGAGGCCGTAGGGCGGCACCTCGGTCTCGATTCCGCTGTGTCGCCCCCACTGGCGCTGGTTGCGAATGAGAGCGACCACGTCCTCACCGCCATCAACGATCTTCTCGATCTCGAAGTCGATGTCCTTCCACGCCGAGAGCCACTCTCGCCAGTAATCACGAACGCCGTCGTGACCTCGATAGACGCCGATCGCATCGACGATCAGGCCCTGCTTCGACGCGTCCCACTCGATGTCGGGGTCGTAGAAGTCGAACGCTCGCTCATGCTCACGAAGAGCAAATGCCTCGAGAAGCTCGCGGACTACCTCGACGTTTTCCTGCGACATCGTCTACTCCGACAGCCCGGCGGCTTCGAGGGC
>CAWCBH010000002.1:0-26046 GCA_963793785.1 uncultured Actinomycetes bacterium | reverse complement strand
CTGGGCTTGTGGTCCTTGCGATCCTCGCCTGCGCCGTCCAGGTGCCCGGTCTCGTCTCGGCGCAGCTTGTTCGCGACAGCGAGGCGGCCGACGACGGTCGTCTGGAGGAGGCCCGAAGCTCGCTGACGAGGCCGTCGACGCGCAGCCCTGGGCCGCGAGCCCGCGCGAGCAGCTCGCCATGGTCGACGAGGCCCTGGGCGATCTCGACGCTGCTGAGGAGGAGATCCGCGGCGGCGATCGAACGCGAGCCGACCAATTGGCGCTATCCGTTGATCCTGGCTCGGATCCAGGCCCGCGGCGGCGATCGCGCGGGGCGCTGGAGACCTTTTTGCGCCGGCCGGCGGCTGCGCCCGTTGTCGCCGCTGTACTCCCCTTCTCGAAGTTCGGGATACTCGTCTACACGCCGGAGCAGTTGCGAACGATCGCCGCCTCGCCGCCTGCCGGCTCCGGCCCCTGACGATGCGATCGCAAGCGCCAACGAACGCCAGCCGGCCTACGTCACCATGCGCGACTACCGGCGCCTGATCGGGCGCCAGAAATGGCTCATCGCCGCGATCACGCTGATCTTCGGCGCCGCTGCCTTCGTGCACTCCGCTTCCCGGGAGGACACCTACACGGCGCAGGCTTCTCTGGCCTTTCGCGACGTCGTCCAGGACCTGGCCCTGCTCGGCGACGCCGCCGTCCCCGAGCTGGCCCCGGGCGAGCGCGCGGCCGCCAGCGCCGAGGCGATCACCAGCCTGGAGACCGCGGAAGCGGTGCGGCAGCGGCTCGGGACCGAGATCACCGCCGACGAGCTTCGCGACGCGATCAGCACCCGGGTGGACACGCTGACCAGCCTGGTCCTCCTGGAAGCCGATTGGGAGACGCCGCAGTTCGCCGCCCGGCTGGCGAACGGGTTCGCATTCGAGGCCGTCGGCGCCGTAAGCCGTCAGCAGCGCCAGGTCGTGCAGGGCGCGATCGACGTCCTCGAGCAAAGGCTCGAGGAAGACTCGGCCGACGGCGCCCTGGACTCGCGGACCCGCCAGCAGCTGGTCAGGCTGGAAGCGATCCGCTCGATCATCCGCCCGGCGCGAGTCGTCCGGCGGGCCGAGGCGCCGAGCGAGCCCAGCGGCCCGGCGACCCGCCGCAACACCGCTCTGGGGTTGCTGGTCGGGCTGGCACTCGGCCTGATGGCGGCGTTCGTGCGCGACTCGCTCGACCGCCGGCTGCGCGGATCGCACGACGTGCACCGGGAGCTCGATCTGCCGGTGCTCGGCAGGCTCCCGCTCAGCGCGGTCGGCGACGCGAGCGGGTCCGGGAACGGGCACGCCGGCCTCTCCCGGGGGGGATTCGAGGCCTTTCGCGTCCTGCGCAACAACCTCCAGTTCCTCAAGCCTGAGGGCGACCTGCGGTCGATCTTGATCACCAGCAGCCTCCCCGAGGAGGGCAAGTCGACCACGGCGCTGTCGCTGGCGTCCGTCTCCGCCCTGGCCGGCCGGCGCACGCTGCTGGTCGAGTGCGACCTGCGCCGCCCCTCGCTGGCGGAGCGGATCGGGATCGAGAAGGCCCCGGGCCTGCGCCAGTACCTGAATGCGGAGGCGGCTCCCGCAGGAGATCCTCCAGGTGGTGTCGCTCGCCTTTCCGACCCGCAACGGCGGTGGGGAGGAGCGCCGCCCGCCGCGGCGACCTGGTCTGCATCGTCGCCGGCGGCCCGACCGAGGACTCGGCGGAGCTGCTCGCCTCGGAGCGCTTCCGCGAGTTCCTCGAGAAGGTGACCAGCGCCTACGAGCTGGTCGTGATCGACGCCGGACCGGTGCTCTCCGCGGTCGACCCGCTGCAGCTTGTGCCGCTTGTCGACGGGGTCGTCCTCTGCGTGCGGCTGTCGAAGACGACTCGCGACGACGCCCGAGCGACGCGGGCGGCGCTGGCGCATCTACCCGAGCGGCCGATCGGCGTCGTGCTCACCGGCGATCGCGGCGACGACGACTAGCTACGGCTACT
The DNA here is from genome assembly GCA_963793785.1 of uncultured Actinomycetes bacterium. Lineage (GTDB taxonomy): Bacteria > Actinomycetota > Thermoleophilia > Solirubrobacterales > 70-9 > CAWCBH01. The sequence continues at coordinate 24,066 of CAWCBH010000002.1, read as the reverse complement.
ACGGCGAGGAGACCTGACCGCCGGCGCAGCCCCGCGTAGAGGTCGCAGCCACTCGTCGACCATCCGCTCGCTGCCGAATGCGGGCCCGGCGTCGCCGCTGGCTCTCGAGCATCCGGGCCGCCAACTGCGGCTCGGTCAGCACCCGGCGCAGCAGCAGCCCCGCCTCGGCCTCGCTCGAGCAGACCTGATCCGCCCCGAGCAGCTCCCGGTTGGGGCCGATGTCGCTGGCGACCACGACCGCATCAATCGCCATCGCCTCCAGCACCGACAGCGGCAGCCCGTCCCAGGCGGTCCAATGCAGGTATGCGGTCGCCTCGCCGAGCTCGCGCAGCACCTCGTCCCGCCCCGTCCAGCCGCTGATCTCGATCCCGGCTTCCCGCAGCGCCGTCGCGCCGGCTTCGCCGCGACCGCCGCCGCCGCCCCCGACCCAGGCCACCGAGGCGACCTCTGTCGACCTCGGCGAGGATCCTCGCGGAGGCCGCAGGACGCCGCTGCGGAACGGTCCGCCCGACGCCGATCGCCCGCGCGGGCTGCGGCCGGCTCCGATCGGGCAGCGGCTCGCCGTCGAGCTCGGGGATCCCGTTCGCCACCGTGACGACCGTGTCAGCGCCGAGCCCGCGAGCCAGGCGCGCCTCGTCCTCGGAGCAGGCTCCCACCGCCGTCGCTCGTCGCGATGCGAACCGCTCCAGGCGCCGGTAGGCGCCGCCGGCGAGGCGACTGCCGTCGATCGTGAAGGCGTAGGCCTGCGGCGTGAAGACGGTCGGGACGGTGCGCGGAGAGACAGCGGCGCCGATAACCCCCGCGAAGCTCGAGTAGAGGTGAACGACGTCCGGGGACCGAGCCTCGATCAGCCCTCGCAGGCGGCGGGCGCCGGCGACCAGCGCCGCCGGGGTGCGGCGCTGCCAGGGCATCTCGATCAGCTCCACCTCGGGGGCGATCAAGTCGCGCGGAGCTTCCGGTGTCTCGGGGCGGCGCCCGAATGCGATTGCGGCCCGGTGCCCTCGCTCGACTACGCCCTCGGCCACGGTTCGAACCAGCTCGAACACTCCGCCTCCGAATGCCTCGGCGACCAACAGCACCTCGATCGAGTGCTCAGGAGCGCGACCGCCGCCCGGCCCGGCACTCGGCTCTGATATCGGTGCGGTCAGGATGCGTCCAGGATCCTCCAAGGTCGCCGTCATCTTCCACGAACCGGTTCTCGGCGGGGCGACGAGCTCGGTGCTGCGAATACTGCCGTTGCTCGAAGAGATGGGCTGGGAGTTCTGCTTCTGGGTCGACAGGCCGAGTCCGCTCTTCGACGAGTTGGCCGGTCGCGGCTATGACGTCGAGGGCGATCGGCGGCTGGTCGCCTGGAGCCTTCCGGTGCTGCGCCTGCCGCCGGGCCCGGTTCGGCGGCTCTCCGGCACCCCGCCATACATGCGGCGGATGCTCGCCTTCCTGCGTGATCGAAGCCCTGCGCTCGTGCACGCGAACAGCCTCATCGCGCTGCCGGAGGCGCTTGTCGCCAAGCGCTCCGGTGCACCTGTCCTGCTGCACGTACACGAGATGTCGCGGCGCAGCGTCCGCGGTCGGATCGCGAGGCGGTTGGCCTGGCGCGCCGACGAGCTGGTGGCCGTTTCGCAGGCCAGCGCCGGGGCGCTCGCGAACGGAGGCCCGCTGCCCCGCATCGTCTACGAAGGATCGCCGGTCCCCGAGCAGACGGTTCCGGTCCGCGATGCGCCGCGGCCCTTCGTGGTCGGCTGCCTGGGGGTGATCTCGACCCGCAAGGGAAGCGATGTCTTCGTCGCCGCCGCCGAGCAGGTGCTGAGCCGCACCGACAGAATCGAGTTCCGGCTCGCCGGCGGCCTCACCGACCTTCTCGAGGCCGATTGGGGGCGCGACCTGATCGATCGCGCCCGTGCCGCCGGCGTCGTCTACAGCGAGCGCGTCGACACCCTGACCGAGTTCCGCTCCTGGGACGGGTTCGTCCTGCCATCGCGCACCGATCCGTTCCCGATCGCGATGCTGGAGGCGCAGGCCAGTGGGCTGCCGGTGATCGGCGCCGCCTCCGACGGGATCGTCGAGCAGGTCACCCCGGAGTGCGGCCGGCTGGTGGCGCCCGGCGACGCCGATGCGCTGGCGGAGGCGATCCTCTGGCTATCCGAGCGCAGCGCCGCCGAGCGGGCGGAGATGGGCGCGGCGGGGCGGCGCCGGGTGCAGGAGAAGCTTCACCCTCGAGGCGCAGGCGGAGGCGATGGACCAGGCATACCGGGCGACGATCGCCTGAGACGCGGGATCTCCGAGAACTGAGCCAGGCCGACCCCGGCGAGGATCCAGCCGGTCAGGGCCGTCAAGCCCTCGATATAGAGGCCGAGGTAGAACAGGACCAGCATCGCGACAAGGACCCCGGCGCCCCCGACCGCCAGTGCGCCGGCATCGCGGTCGGGCATGGTGACGGCCCGCCACGCCAGCCCCGCGACGAGCAGTAGCAGCGCGGCGATGAAGAACGCCATCACCGCCAGGCCCTGCTCGAGGGCGATCTTCAGGTAGGAGCTGTCGAAGGCGGTTGTGCCGATCGTGCGGTCGGTTCCGTCCCGCAGCGCCGTGCCGCCGGCGGTGCCGAGACCGGACCCGAGGGGATGTCGCTCGGCCTCGGCGAGGACGTTCTCCCAGCGGGCGAGGCGGACGCTGTAGGCGTAGTCGTCGCCGGGGCTGAGGATCGCCTCATAGCGGCCGGCGGCATCGGGCGAAGCGCCGGCGACGGCGATCAGGCCGACCGCCGTCACCACCAGCGCCGCCGCCGCGATCGGCGCCGCCGCAGGCCTGACCCCCGTCCGTGTCCGCGCCAGCAGGACCAAGATCACGACGAGCACGCACCCGGCGCCCATTGCCACCAGGCCCGCGCGCACTTCGGAGAGGATCACCGCGACCAGGCAGAGGGCCGCCGCCGACGCGGCAGCGAGGCGCCAGCCTCCGCGCGCGCCCGTCGTCAGCGCGAAGCAGAAGGTCCCCATACAGGCCGCACCAGGCGGCCAGCGCCTGAGCGGAGACGAGCGATCCGAAGAAGCGCAGCTCCTCCTTGGCCCCCGGGGAGAGGATCTCGATCGCGTTCGCCTGCTCGGCCGCAGCGGAGCCGATCAGCTTTCGCAGCACCGCATAGCTCCCCACCGCCAGCGCCACCAGCACCGCCCCGCGCGCGATCCGCAGGTAGGTGCGCGGCGGCCAGGGCGCGTAGGCGACCAGCAGCATCGCCAGCATGTACCAGGCGCCGATCCGAAACGAGCTCAGCGCCAGCTCGGGATCGGGCGCGGCGAGGATCTCGATCATGGTCAGGCCCAGGTAGAGGCCGCAGGCGACGACCCCCGGCCACAGCCATGCGGTCCCGCGGCCGCCTCCGGCGAGGTGCCCCCAGATCACCGCGGCCCAAAGCCCGAGCAGGATCAGGTCGGCGACCGGAGCGGCGCTGATGTCGGTGAACGCCGAGACGCTGCCGGAGAAGCCGGTCAGGGCGAGGACGCCGATCAGGCCTTCGGCCGGCCAGCGCAGGCAAACGGTCGCCGCGACCACGAACAGCGGCGCTGCCAGGGCGAGCTTCGGCTCGGCGGTCAGGGCAGCCGCCACTCCCCATGCGGCCGCGGCGGCGAGCACCCCCAGGGCGGCAGTCCCGAGCGTCGCCCGCCTCCCGGCCGGCATCCTTCGCGGGAGGGAATTGGGGCGCACGACCGCCCCTATGATGCCGCACCGTCGTCCCGCGTCCCGAATCAGAAACGACCGATCGGCCGGCGCCGCCTCGACCGCCGATCTCGGTCGTCGTGCCGTTCGCCGGCGATGCTGCGGCGGCCCGGATGGCGCTGTGCTTCCTGGAGCGCCTGGAGACAGCTCCGGGCGACGAGGTGATCGTCGCCGACAACTCGGCCAAGAACGAGATCGAGGCGGTCGCCGGCGGGATCGAGGTTGTCCGGGCCGATCGCGAACGGTCCTCCTACCACGCCCGCAACGTGGGCGTGGCGGCGGCGGCGAACGATTGGCTGCTCTTCATCGACGCCGACTGCCAGCCGGCGCCACGCCTGCTCGACCTCTACTTCGAGGCCGAGATCGGTGCCAGGGTCGGAATCGTCGCCGGCGGCGTCAGGCCGGCGCCGAGCCTGACCGCGCTCAGCGCCCGCTACGCGCGGGCGCGCACCCACACGACCGAGGAGCCGCAGGTCCGCTCGCCGTTTCGGCCGGCGGGGATCACCGGCAACCTGCTGTTGCGGCGGGGGGCCTATGAGGCGGTGGGCGGTTTTCAGGAAGGCCTGCGCTCCGGGGCGGACGTCGAGATCTGCTGGCGGATCCAGGACGCGGGCTGGACCCTCGACCACCGGCCGCAGGCGTGGGTCGCGCATCACCACGTCGAGACCATGGCGGCGATGGCGCGTCAATGTCGCCGTCACGCCGCCGGCCGGGCGTGGCTGAACCGGCGCTACCCAGGCGCCGCCCCGCGGCCACCGCTGACACGCCGGTTCCTGCATGCGGTCGGCGGCTCCCTCTACCGAGCCGTCCGGCTGCAGGGCGAGCGAGCGCTGTTCCGGGGGATCGACGCTCTCTGGTTCTGCTGCGACAGCGGCGGCTACCTGCTCGGCAACCGGGTCGCCCCAGGTCCGAACCGAGCACCATCCTCGGTGGGGTCCAAGACCCCGACGGTCTTCCTCTGCGACGTGTTCCCGGCGCTCTCGGAGACATTCGTCTCGTCCGAGGCGCGGGCGCTCGCCGAGCTGGGCCACCCGATCCGGGTCGAGTCGGCGGCGCGACCGGAGCGCCCCGACCCGGTCGCCCGAGGCGAGATAACCAGCACCCAGCTCGAGGACGACGGGATCGCGTTCAAGCTGCTGGCGCTGACCGCGCTCTGCGCCCGTCATCCGCTGCGCTGCCTCGCCGACCTTGCGGCGCGCCGGCGCTGGGGCAAAGAGGAGCGGGTCTGGCCGCTGCGCTCGCTGGCTCCGGTCGCGAGGCGGATCGGCGCCGGCGGCGAGCGTCACATCCATGTCCACTTCGCCGAGAACGCGGCGCTCAACGCGCTGCGGCTGGGACGGCTGCTGGACCTCCCGTTCAGCGTCACCGCGCACGCCTACGACATCTTCAAGGATCCGCGCAACCTGCCCGAGAAGCTGCGCGAGGCGGCCTTCGCGACCAGCGGCTGCGACTACAACGTCGACTACCTGCAGCGGCTGCTGGACGCAGACTCGGCGGCGCGCGTCCACAAGGTGATCATGGGGGTCGACGGGGAGCGATTCCGGAGCCGCCGCCGGGCGCCCGGAGGGCGCCACGTCGTCGCTGTCGGCAGGCTGGAGGAGAAGAAGGGGTTCGATCACCTGATCGAGGCGACGGCGCTGCTGGCCGGCTCGGCGCCACTGGACCGGGTCTCGATCGCCGGCGAGGGCCCGCTTCGCGCCGACCTGGAGCGGCTGATCTCCGAGCGCGGGCTCGATCAGACGGTGTCGCTGCGAGGCTGGATGGACGGCGAGGGAGTGCGCGGCCTGCTCGAGGAGGCAGACCTGCTGGCGATGCCGTCGGTGGTCGCGGCGGACGGGAATCGGGACTCGATGCCGGTGGTCGTCAAGGAGGCGCTGGCGATGGAGGTGCCGGTCGTCGCCAGCGACGAGGCCGGTCTGCCGGAGGCCGTTCGGGAGGAGTGGGGAAGACTGGTTGCTCCCGGCGACCCGGAGGCACTGGCGGCGGCGATCGAAGAGCTGCTGGCGCTCCCGGTCGCGCGCCGGGCCGAGATGGGGGCCAGCGGCCGGAAATGGGTGCTCGAGCATGCGAGCCTGGGCTCGCAGACGAAGATCGTCAGCGACCTGATCGAGGCAGCGTCGGCTCGGCACGGGCTCGGCTAACCTCGCCCGCCGTGCTCGCCGAAAGCGCCAGTCGCCTGCTCGATCTGCTGGCGCCCGACGACGAGGTGCTGGACGTCGGTGGCTGGGGCAGCCCGTTCGCCCGCGCCGATTGGGTGCTCGACCTGATGCCCTACGAGAGCCGCGGGCTCTACGGCTATGACCGCGACAGCGCCGAGGAGCGGTTCGAGGCCGGCACCTGGGTCGTGCGCGACATCTGCGACCGCGAGCCCTGGCCGTTCGACGACGACCGCTTCGACTTCGTGGTCTGCTCGCACACGCTGGAAGACGTTCGCGACCCGGTCTGGGTCTGCTCGGAGCTGACCCGGGTGGGCCGGGCCGGCTACGTCGAGGTCCCCTCCCGCCTCGAGGAGCAGATCCGCGACCTCCAGGGGCCGTGGGTCGGCCGCGACCACCATCGCTGGCTCTGCGACGTCCGCGAAGGGGGGATCGAGTTCGTCTGCAAGAGCCACCGCACCTATGGCTCCCGCGACGGCACCTTCCCGCCCGAGCTGTGGAGCACGCTCGACGCCGCCGAGCGCGTGCAGACCTTCTGGTGGAGCGACGGCTTCACCGCCCGCGAGCGATTCCTCCTCACCTCGGAGGAGTACGACAGCTACCTGCGCGAGCTCGTTCACCTTCATCGGGGCCGGGTCCCCAGAGGCCGATCGCTACTTCGCGGCGGTCTGCGGCGTCTGCGGGGGGCCGTGTCCCGATGAGGCTCAGCTTCGGCCGCGCCCTGTGGATCGTGCTCGGGCTCGGGGCTGCGGTCCGGCTCGTGCTCGCGTTCACCACCTACGGCGTCCAGTTCGACATCAACTCGGTCGAGGAGGTGCGGGCGGCGCTGGCCGACACACCGCTGCAGGTCTATTCGATCGTCAACTCCGGTGTCGTCGGCGACCTGCAGTTCGACCGCTGGCCCTATCCCTCCGGTTACTTCCCCTTCGTCGGCATCGCCGCCAAGGCCAACGACTGGACCGGGATCGCCTTCCACGGGCTGATCCAGCTGCCCCCGATCGCCGCCGACATCGCGATCGCCTGGATCGTGCAGGACTTCCTGCGCGGCCGCGGGGCCGGCGAGCGACTGAGGCTGGCCGCGGCGGCGCTGGTCGCGCTGGGCCCGTCATTCGGGTTGATCTCCGGCTACCACGGGCAGATGGACTCGGTCGCGATCCTGCCCGCAGTTGCCGCACTGGCGCTCTGGGATCGGCTTCCCCCGGACCGGCGACCGCTCGTCTGCGGGGCGCTGATCGGCGCCGGTGCGGCGATCAAGACCGTGCCGATGCTGATGGTGCTGGCGCTGCTTCCGTCGACCACGCTTCGGGACGGCGCCCGGCTGCTGGCGGCAGCTGTCGCGGTGCCGATCTTGGCGATGGCGCCGTTTGCGCTCAGCGACCCGGACGGGGTGGCCGGGATCCTCGACTATCGCGGCGCGCCGGGCCTGGGCGGGTTCGGCCTGCTGGTCCAGCCCGGCCTCGCGGCCTCCTGGCTCGCCCAGGATCCGATCGTGTTCACGGGCTCCAGCACCTTCGTCTACGAGCAGGGCGCCCGGATCACGCTGGTCGCCGTGATCGCGCTGGCCCTGTTTCTGCTGCGCTACCGGCCCGCCCCGCTGGAGGCTGCCGTGCTGCTCTGGCTGGTCGTCTACGCCTTCAGCCCCAATTTCTTCTTCCAGTACCTGATCTGGGGCCTGCCCTTCTTCCTGATGGCCGGCTACGTGCGAGCGGTCGCGATCCTGCAGGGGGTGGTCCTGGTCCCGGCCCTGATCGCCTACTCGGCCCCGATCTCGGCCGCCGACACCGCGGCCCTGGTCTACGTGCCGATCATGATCGGCGTCTGGATCGCCGCCGCGGCCGGCGCTTTCGTGCTCGGTCGCCGGATCGTTGCCCGGGCACGCGGTGAGGGGGGCGAGAGCCGCGCCCCGGGGCTGGTTCCGGCGCTGCGCTTCGGCGAGTCCTGACCTGGGTCAGATCAGCAGGCTGCCTTCGCTGACGCTGCCACGCAGCAGCGAGGCGCAGGCGGTGGCGTCGGCGAGCAGGTCCACGGCGGCGACCGGCGCCTGCCGGCGCCGTCCCGCCCGTCGCGACTGTCGTTCCAGGAGCCTCACGTAGGGGAGGCCCGCCAGCAGCGGCCAGGACTTTCGGGTCAGCGTCGCGGCGATCGCGCCGGCCAGCGCCGCGTCGAAGGAAGCGCTGCGGCGGGTGAGGAAGTGGCGCATGAAGAAGGTGTCGTCGCGAAGCTCGGGTATCCGCTTGGCGAGGAGCGGAAAATGACGCAGGTTGAGCCGCTCGCCGACGTATTGGAGCGGTCCCTGGGAGAAGACCTCGTGCAGGACCACGCAGTCCCCGGCGAAGGCGGTCACCGCCCCCGCCCGGCGCGCCCGCCAACCGAGCCAGACGTCCTCGCCGAGCATCTTCTCGCGGGCCGGGTCGGTGACGACGATCTCCTCGAAGCCCCCGAGGCTCGCGAACAGCCGCCGGCGGACGAAGAGGTTTGCGGTCTCATACAGCCCGCGCTCGGCGTAGACGCCGATCGTGCGGTCGAACGGCCCGGGGGGATGGCGGGGCCGAACCCCGCCCTGGACCAGGTCGGCGCCCGCGATCGCGCTCATGCCGCGCTCGATCCAGGTCGGTTCGGGCTCGCAGTCGGCGTCCGTGAACGCGAGCACGTCGCCGGTCGCCTCCGCCGCTCCGTCGTTGCGGGCCGGGCCGGCGCCGGCCGGCTGGGACCGCCGGATCAGCGTCGGCCGCAGCGACGAGCGCTCGGCCACCGCGACGGTGTCGTCACGCGAGCCGTCGTCGACCACGAAGACCTCCTCAGGACGGCGCGTCTGGCGCTCGATTCCCCACAGAGTCCGGTCGATCGTCGCTGCCGCGTCGCGGGCGGGCACGATCACGCTGACGGCCGTCATCGCGGCGAGCCTAGCGGGCAGCCGGGCTAGCCTTCGGCGCGTGTCGCCGCCGCGGACGGGCCCCCGGGACAGCGCCGATCCGGCGCCCTTGCGCCTGGCGTTGCTCAACCCCTGCTACTGGCCCGAGGTGAGGCGCGGGTCCGAGCGCCTGGCCCACGATCTCCTGCGCGGGCTCGACCCGGGGCGCTTCGACGCCCGGCTGATCACCAGCCACAAGGGCCTCCCGCGCCGCGGCACCGAAGACGGGATCCGCGTCACCCGGCACCCGCGTCCCCCCGCGGCCCTGGTGCCGCGGCGCTGGCGCCAGCCGCATCTGACCCACGTCCCGTTCACCTACGGGTCGCTGATGCGCGGGCGCTTCGACGTCGCCCACGCGCTCTATCCGACCGACGCGGTGGCAGCGCTGCGCTGGTCGCGCCGGCGCCGGCGTCCGGCGGTCTTCTCGGCGATGGGAATCCCTCCCCGCGGGATCGGCGGTCATCGGCTGGCCACGGTTCGGCGGGCGCTCGAGGAACCGGCGGCAACCGTCGCCCTCAGCCGCGCCGCGGCCGCCGCAATCAGCGCCCGCTTCGAGGTCGAGCCGACCGTGATTCATCCCGGCGTCGACTGCGACGCGTTCACCCCCGGCGGCGCCCGGACCGAGCGGCCGACCATCCTCTGCGCAGCCTCGATCGAGGAGCCGCGCAAGCGGGTCGGGCTGATCGTCGAGGCTTACTCGCTGCTGCGGCGCCGGCTGCCCGAGGCGCGCCTCGTGCTGGTCCGCCGGCCCGGCACCCCGGACGCGGCCCTCGACGCGCTCGCCGGCCCCGGAGTCGAATGGATCGTGGCCGATGCCGCCGGCGCGCTTCGCGACGCCTACCGCTCCGCCTGGGTCTCGGTCCTTCCCTCGGTCGAGGAGGCCTTCGGCCTGGTGCTGGTCGAGTCGCTTGCCTGCGGCACCCCGGTTGTCGCCAGCGCCGGCGGCGGACCGGACGAGATCGTCGACGATCGCGTCGGCAGGCAGTTCGAGGGCGACGATCCGGCGGCGGTCTGCGAAACGGTCGAGGCGGCGATCGAGCTCCACTCTCAGCCCGGTGTGCCGGCGGCCTGCCGCGAGCGGGCCGAGCGGTTCTCGATCTCGGCCTGCGTGCAGCGCCACCGGGACCTCTACGAGGCCCTATGCCGGTAGCCGAGACGCTGACGCTCGGCGAGTACCTCGCCGGCGCCCTCTACGCCTGCGTCAGCGTCGGCTTCCCGGTCGCGGCGGCCTGGCTGGCGACCCGCAGGCTGCTCGCGGATCTGGACGGCCCGGCCCTGGCGCTGGGATTCGGAATCCTCGCGCTCGCCGCCGTGGCCGCGGTGCACCTGCTACCGGCCGTGCTCGGCCTGCTCTCGCGGGCCTCGGTTGCGATCGCCGCCACTCTCGTCCTGGCCGCCGCGACCGCCCTGCCGCGGGCCGCGGGAGCGGCGACGCGGCGCCCGCCGGCGCCCGCCGGCGCCCTCGATCGCCGCCTGGCGGCCGGCCTCGCCGCGGCCCTGGCCTGCGCCGGCCTCTACCTGGCGCTGGCGGTCCATCTCGCCGGGGGACCGCCGACCAACGTCGACACGCTGACCTTTCATCTCCCCGGCGTCGCCGCCTGGCTGCAGGAGGGAACGATCTGGAGCATCGACCAGTTCATCCCCGACCAGGCCCATGCCTACTACCCGCAGACCGGCAACCTGCTCGAGCTGGCGGCGGTGCTGCCCTGGGACTCGCCGTTCCTGATCCGGCTGACCGACCTGCCGCTGGTGGCCGTCATAGGCCTTGGCATCTACGTCGCGGCGCGAGAGCTGGCGGCACCGTCCTCGAGCGCGATGGCCGCAGCCGCCGCGGCCTGCTCGCTCCCCGCGGTGAGCATCTACGCGGTCGAGAAGCCGCTTCCCGACGCGGCGATGCTGGCCGGATTCGCCGCCGGCGGCGCCTTCCTCCTCCGCCATGCGCGCACCGGCTCAACAAGGGACCTCGCCTTGGCGGGGGTCGGTCTCTCGATCGCCTTCGGCTCCAAGTGGTACGGCGTCTCCTCGGTGCTGGTCGTGCTCGCGGTCTGGCTCTGCGCCCAGCTGCTGACCCGGCGGCGCCGGCAGGTGCTCAGGCCCGCGGCGGCGCTGGGCGGCATCGTCGCGGCCGGGGGCGGAATCTGGTTGCTGCGCAACCTCACCGAGTCGGGCAACCCGGTCTTCCCGGCCGAGCTGGCCCCGCTCGGGGTGACGATCTTCGACTCGCCGCCCAACCCGCTCAGCGACCGCCTCGACCAGACGATCGCCGACTACATCGGCGACGCAGCCGCCTGGAGCGATTACATCCTCCCCGCCTTCGCCGACTTCCTGGGGCTGGGGGGAGCGGTGCTGGGGGTCGGGTTGCTCGCCTGCCTGGCGACCGTCGGCCTGCCCCTCCGACGACGGACAGAAGGCGTCGATCGCATGGTCCTCGCCTGCTGCATCTGCGGCCTGCTGCTGGCCGCCGCCTACGCGATCACGCCGTTCTCGGCTCTCGGGCCGCCCGGCCGCCCCGACGGCGTCGGCTTCAACACCCGCTACCTGGTCCCGGCGCTGCTGGTCGCCGCCGCCTGCAGCGCGGCGCTGCTCGGGCGGCTGGGCCCGCGGACCCGGCTCGCCGGCGAGGTGCTGCTGCTGTTGGCGGTCATCGACGGGATCCGCCGCACCTCGGAGCTGCCGGCGCGAACGCTGGCGCTGGGGGTGGTAGCGGCCGGCCTGGGGGCGGCAGGGATCTGGCTGGCGATTCGGCACCGGGGCGCGCTTTCGCGGTTCGCCGCCCGCCGCCGCGTGACAGCCGCCGCCGCACTCGCGCTCGCCGCGATCCTGATCCTCGGCGCCGGGTACAGGCTGCAGGACCGCTACCTGGACCCAGGCTACGCCGGCCAGGACGCCACCGTCGACCGGATCCTGCTCGGCGAGCCGGCCGGGATCCGGATCGGCCTGGCCGGCGAGTGGGACGTGAGGGGGCTGGCGCCGGTGCTGCCGGCGTTCGGGCCGCGCCTGCGCAACCGCGTCCGCTACGTCGGCGATCTGCGCGACGGATTCCTGCGGCCCTACGGGCGGGCTGCGGACTTCGCGGGCGCGCTGAGTGAGGGCGAATACCGGCTGCTGCTGGTCGGCCGGGCGAGGGCCAACCCCGACAGCGCGACGATCGTCGAATGGGCGACGGCCGCGGGTTACCGGACCGTCGCCGTCAGCAAGCGGTTCGTGCTGCTCAGGGCGCCGGAGGTCTTCGGCGCGTGAGCGCGGAGGAGCGGGGAGGCGCCCTGCGATCATCGCCGCTGACGATGGCGCCCGACCCCGCGCTCCAGACCCCGCTCGAGGAGGACCACGCACCGCGCCTGGACGATGCCGCATCGACCGCGGAGCGGCGGCGGGCGGAGATCGGCGTCGACGGCTCTGGCCTGCGCGGGCGGGCGGCCCGGGGGGCGCTCGTCAACACCGCCTTCCTCGCCGCCCTCAACGCGCTTGGATTGCTGAAGGGCTTCGTCGCCGCGGCGCTGCTGGCGACGACGGAGCTCGGGGTCTGGGGGACCCTGACGATCACGCTGGGCGCGTTCCTGTCGCTGAAGGCGGCCGCGGTGGCTGACAAATACATCCAGCAGGCCGAGGCCGACCAGGAGCTGGCGTTCCAGCGGGCGTTCACGATCGAGCTCGCGTTCGCCTCCCTGTTCACGCTGGCGATGGTGGCGGCGATGCCGCTGGTCGCGCTCGCCTACGGCCAATCGGAGTTTCTCGCTCCGGGCCTCGTGCTGGCGCTGGCGATCCCGGCTGCCGCCCTCCAGGCTCCGGTCTGGGTCTATTACCGGCGGATGCGATTTGCGACCCAGCGGGCGTTGCAGTCGATCGATCCGGTCGTCACCTTCGCGATCACGATCGCCCTCGCCGTCGCCGGCCTCGGCTACTGGAGTCTCGTGATCGGCGCCGTCTGCGGGAGCTGGGCGGCCGCGGTCGCCGCGATCGCCGCCTCCCCCTACCGGCTGGCGCTGCGCTGGGACCGCGTGACGCTGCGCGAGTACGTCGGCTTCTCGTGGCCCCTGCTGGTGGCCACGCTGAGCACGATCGCCCTCGCCCAGTCCTCGTTCCTGGTCGGGGAGGCGGCGCTGGGGCTGGCCGGAGTCGGCGCGATCTACCTGGCCGTGTCGCTGTCCTTCTACGTCAACAAGGTCGACGGGATCGTCACCCAGACGATCTACCCGGCGATCTGCGCGGTCCAGGACCGGGGCGAGGTGCTGCTGGAGACGTTCCTGAAGTCGAACAAGCTGGGAATCCTCTGGGGCGTCCCGTTCGGGGTCGCGCTGTCGCTGTTCGCGGGCGACCTGATCACCTACGGACTGGGGGAGAAGTGGCGCCCGGCGCAGTCGCTGCTCGAGGTGCTGGGGGTGGTCGTCGCCGTCAACCAGATCGGCTTCAACTGGAACGCCTTCATGCAAGCGCGCGACGACACGCGGCCGATCGCCGTCGCCGCGGTCGGCACGCTGGTCGTGTTCTGCGCCGTCGGGCTGCCGCTGCTCGAAAGCGAGGGCCTGGAGGGCTTCGCAATCGGCGTCGCCGCGGCAACGGCGGCGGCGATCGCGATCCGGCTCGGCTACCTGCGCCGGATCTTTCCGCTCGGCGCGATCCTCGCCAACTCGGCCCGGGCGGCGCTACCGGGCGTGGTCGGAGTCGCGGTCGTCTTCGGCCTGCGGGCCGCGACCGACCTGGGCGGGGGCGGTGGGGTCGCCATCGAGCTGGCGATCTTCGCGATTGCCGTGATCCTGGCCACGGTCTTGTTCGAGCGGCGGCTGATCAGCGAGCTGTGGGGCTACCTGCGGCCGGACGGGCATGAGCGGGCAACGGCAACCGCCTGAGCCTGCCGAGATCTCGGTCGTCGTCGCCACCCACAACCGGCGCCGGCGGTTACAGCGCCTGCTCGCGGCGCTCGATGCCCAGACGATCGATCGCGGCCGCTTCGAGGTGATCGTCGTCGACGACGCCTCCAGCGACGGTACCGCGGCGATGCTCGCGGCCCGCGCTGGCGAGAGCGGCTTCAGCTGGCTGGCGAGAGAGCACGCGGCCGGCCCCGCGACCGCCCGCGACGAGGGCTGGCGATTGGCGCGGGGCGGGCTCGTCGCCTTCACCGACGACGACTGCGAGCCCAGTCCGGGTTGGCTCGAAGCGCTGATCGCGGCCGCCGATGGCGATCGGGTCGTGGTCCAGGGCCGCACCGAGCCCAACCCGCGGGAGGCGGATCAGATCGGCGTCTTCACGCGGACGATCTCGGTCCCCGAGCGCGGCGGCTACTTTCCGACCTGCAACATGGCTTACCCGAAGGCGCTGTTGGAGCGGCTCGGCGGCTTCGACCGCTCGTTCCCGGCCCCGGGTGGCGAGGACACCGACCTGGCGCTGCGTGCCCTCGGCCTCGGCACCGAGATCCGCTTCGCCGCCGACGCGGTCGTCCACCACGCCGTGAACCAGCTCGGGTTCGCGGGCAAGCTGCGCCTTGCGCTGCGCTGGACCCCGACGATGCAGGTCTTCGCTCGCCACCCGGAGCTGCGCCGGGACCTGCACCTCGGCCTCTTCTGGCGCCACACCCATGCGCTGCTGGCGCTGGCGCTGCTGGGGGCGCTCGCCGCCCGGCGCTTCCCTCCCGCCGCGCTTCTCGGCTGGCCCTACTACCGCAACCTGCGCGGCCGCTGCAACGAGCTCGGGGCGGGACCGTGGGCGCTCGGCTACCTGGCGCTCTACGACGCGCTCGAGACCTATGCGACCGTGCGCGGCGGGATCCGCTACCGGGTTCCCGTCGCCTGAGCCGGCTCCGCGAGGGCCGGCTTGCGCAGGATCGCCCAGCGCATGTGCGGCGACCGCGGCGCCAGCGTCTCGAGCCCGTACTCGAGCGCCCCCCGCACCCGGCCGGGCAGGCGCGAGAAGCCGCCCCGGCCAGGATCGCGCGAGAGCCAGCGGTAGAGCGGCCCGGTCGATTCGAGGCGCAGGCCGGCGTCCGACGCGGCGTCGCGCCAGCGCTGTGCGGAGCGGAAGCGGACGTGCGCCGAGGCTCTGCGGTCGACCGGGCCGAGCGAATCGGTGACCATCAGCCGGCCCCCGGGGCGCAGCACGCGGGCCATCTCCGCCACCGCGTTCTCCCAGCGCTGGTCGTCGACGACGTGGTAGGCGACGTCGAGCGCCGTGACCAGGTCATAGGAGGCGTCGGGGCGCGGAATCGGCTCCTCCCCGAGCGCCAGCTGAAAGAAGTCGCCGCCCTCGGACTGCGCCCGCAGTCGCTCCACCGCCGGGGCGGCGATGTCGAACCCGTCCACGCTTGCCCCCATCGCGGTCAGCTGCCCGACGACCCAACCCGAGCCGCAGCCGGCATCGAGGGCGCGGGTCTGGGCCACCGCATCGCCGAGGGCCCGCCGCAACGCCCGCCGCTTGGCGCGGTAGAGCCAGCGGTTGTAGCCCTCCGAGTAGAGGATGTGCCCGGTGCCGCGAAGCGAGCGCTCGGACTCCAGGCGCCGGGTCCAGTACTCGCCGGGGCAGTAGCCGTTGGCGCGCCGCGCCACCACCAGCATCCGGTCGCCGAAATCGGGCGACCAGATCCGGTCGGCGACCCGAAGCTTCTCCGCGACCCGGACCAGGCGCCTGCCCGTTCCGGGGCTGTAGCCGCCGATCCGCCCCAGGTAGTACCGGATCGAGAAGGCCTTCGGCGAGCTGTCGATGCCGACGACCTGATAACCGTGACGGCCAAGCAGCACCGCGACGCTGTCGCGGGTGAAGTACTGGAGATGGGTCGGGATCACCGACCACCAGCGGCGGCCGAGCACCCGTGCGACCCGGCTGCCGGCGTCGGGAAGGGTCATCGCCAGGATCCCGTCCTCCGACAGCGCCGCCGTGATCCGGTCCAGGGCGGCGCCGGGATCGGGAAGGTGCTCGATCACGTCGCCCAGGAAGACCGCCTCAAAGGCCGCTTCGGGAAGCTCGACGTCGAACAGGCCCGCGGTTTGCACATCGACGCCGAGCCGTTCGCGGGCATGGCGGGAGGCGAACTCGCTCGGCTCGACGCCGCTCGCCCGCCAGCCTCGCTGCTGCGCCTCGGCGAGCAGAAAGCCGACCCAGCAGCCGACGTCGAGCAGCGCGCCGCGCGGAGCATGGCGCTCCAGCGTGGAGAGAACCGAGCGGGCCGTGGCGCGCTGGCCGTCCTCCTCCTCGATGTAGTCCTCGGAGGCGGCCTCGCCGTAAGCCTCGGCGAGGTCGGGCTCCGCCGGCATGCGGGCAAGCTGCATGTGGCCGCAGGCACGGCAGCGGACGATGTCGGCGAGTGCGACGCCGAAGCGGTCGGTGGTCGGGACCAGGCCCTGCTCGCCGGCCGCACCGGCGACGGTCATCCGCGGCTCCAGCTCCGTGCCTGCGCAGGCGGCGCAGCGGCTCTTGGGGGGCTCGATCACGCAGCTATCATCGCAACGGCCATGCCAGGGGGTACGCGGGTCAACTCGGCGTCGCGGGCTGCGTTGCTCGAGCAAGCGCGGCGCGGCGGCTGGTACCACACGATGGAGCTGGCGCCGGGGTTCGTGACCGACGGTGTCTTCGACCTGCGCCCTTATGTCGATCGTTACCGGATCCCGGATCGGCTCGACGGGATGCGCGCGATCGACGTCGGCACTTTCAACGGCTTCTGGGCCTTCGAGCTGGAGCGGCGCGGGGCCGATGTCGTGGCGCTGGACGTCGCCGACGAGGAGCAGATCGATTGGCCGGCGCACCGGCTGCCACGCGACGCCGGCGACGCCGCGGTGGGGGAGGGCTTCCGGCTCGCTCACGAGCTGCTCGGGTCCTCCGTCGAACGGGTCGAGACCAGCGTCTACGACGCCTTTGCGGCCGATCTCGGCACCTTCGACCTCGTCTTCTGCGGATCGATGGTGATCCACCTGCGCGACCAGTTCCTGGCTTTCGAGCGCATGGCCGGCCTCTGCGCGCCGGGCGGGCGGCTGATCTCCGCCGAGGCGTATGACCCGCTGGTCAGCCTGCTCCCGTTCGCGGCCGCCCGCTACCGGGCCCACCGCGACAAGTCGCCGGTGTTCTGGGAGCCCGGCGCCCGCACCTGGGGGCTGATGATCGAGGCCGCCGGATTCGACTCGGTTCGCCGCGTCGGGCGCTTTCGGATGCGCTCCCGGCGCGGCTTCTCGGTCCACCACGTGGTCCACCACGCCTCCAGGTGATGGCCGCCCCGCGCAAGCTGGCGCTGCTGAGTGTCGTCGCGCCGTGCCTCGACGAGGAGGGCACGCTGGAGGAGTTCCACCGCCGCGTCGCGGTGGCGCTCGACGACTTTCCCTACGAGCTGCTGCTGGTCGACGACGGCTCTGCGGACTCGACCCCGCAGATCCTCGAGCGCCTGGCCGCCACCGACGCCCGCGTGCGGGTGATCCGCCTGTCGCGCAACTTCGGCCATCAGGCGGCGATCACGGCCGGCCTCGACCACGCTCGCGGCGACGCCGTGGTGATGCTCGACGCCGACCTCCAGGACCCGCCGGAGTTGATCCGCGAGATGGTCGAGAGGTGGCGCGGTGGCGCCGACGTCGTCTTCGCAGTTCGCCGGGCCCGCGCCGGCGAGACCCGCGTCAAGCTCGTTACGGCGCGCTGGTTCTACAAGTTGTTCGCCCGGTTGGCGCAGGTGCAGCTGCAGCAGAACGCCGGCGACTTCCGCCTCCTCGACCGCCGGGCGCTGGAGGCGCTGCTGTCGATGCGGGAGCGAAACCGCTTCCTGCGCGGGATGAGCGTCTGGGTCGGGTTCGAGCAAGCCGCCGTCGAGTACGAGCGCGACCCCCGCTACGCGGGCGGGACGAAGTACACGCCGCGAAAGATGATCCGCTTCTCGCTCGACGCGATCTCGTCGTTCTCGCACGTGCCGCTGCAGCTGGCGACGATCTTCGGGTTCATCTTCTCGCTGGTCGCCTTCCTCGCGATCCCGGTGGCGATCGGCTTCCGCATCGCCGGCGAGTTCGTCCCCGGCATCACCACCGTCTTGCTGGTCGTGCTGCTGCTCGGCGGCATCCAGCTGATCACCGTCGGAATCATCGGCGAGTACCTCGGCCGCGTCTACGAGGAGGTCAAGCGCCGGCCCCTGTACGTGGTCCAGGACCGGTTCAACATGACGCCGGCCGAGCAGGAGGCCGAGCAGGCTGCCGCCACCGAGCCGATGACCGAGACCTGATCGCCTCGCCGTGACCGCTCCTCCCGGCCGCGTGGCAGTGCTCGGGGCCGGAGTCACCGGCCTCGTCGCCGCCTACCGCCTCGCAGCCGCCGGCGTCGCCGCCGACGTCTACGAGCGCTGGCCCGGCCTCGGCGGGCAGGTGGCGACCCTCGACGTCGGCGACGGCCACCTGCTCGAGCGCTACTACCACCATCTCTTCACCTCCGACGTCCACATCGCCCGGCTCTACGACGAGCTGGGGATGGAGGGCGAGATCGAGTGGCTTCCGTCCAGCGTGGCGATGTTCGCCGACGGCCGCAGCCATCCGTTCACGACCCCTCTGGACCTGCTCCGGTTCAGGCCCCTGAGCCTCCCCGCCCGGCTGCGGATGGGCGCCGCGGTCGTCGCCCTGCAGCGGCTCGGGGGCGGCCTGGAGCGCTACGAGCGCGTCACCGCTCACGATTGGATCCGGGCCCGGATGGGCCGGCAGGCGTGGGAGAAGGTCTGGGGCCCGCTGCTGCGCGGGAAGTTCGGCGACCGGGCCGAGGACATCTCGATGGCCTGGCTGTGGAAGAAGCTGACCGTGCGGCGCCAGATCCGCGGGCCCGAGGCGCGCCAGGAGCTGCTCGGATACCCCCGCGGCAGCTGGCAGCCGCTGCTGGAGCGGCTGCGTGAGCGGATCGAGGCCAATGGGGGGAGGGTGCTGATCGATCGTCCCGCCGCCGGGCTGGCGCGCCGCGACGGCGGCTTCCAATTGAGCTGGGGGGAGCCCGACTCCTGGCGCAGCGGCCACGATCCGAGCCGCTTTGCCGCCGCCGGCGTCGCCGAGTACGACCAGGTGCTGGCGACGCTGCCCAACGACATCTTCATCGGGGTCCTGGACGAGCGCCTGCGAGGCGAGGTCGGCGACGCATACCTGGAGAACCTGCGCCGGACCGAGTACCACACGGCGCTCTGCCTGCTGCTCGAGCTCGACCGCCGCTTCTCGCCCTTTTACTGGACCAACGTCGCCGATCCCGAAATGCCGTTCGTGGGTCTGATCGAGCACACGAACCTGATCGAGCCGGCCCGCTACGGAGGCCGGCGGTTCCTCTACCTGGCCAACTACGTCGAGCCCGGCAATCCGCTGCTCGAGCTCGGCCACGACGAGCTGCTGGCCGCGTATGAGCCGGGGATGCGGAGGGTCAATCGCGACTACTCACGCGACTGGGTCCGCCGCCGCTGGGTCTTCACCGAGCCCGCCGCCCAACCCGTGGTGACCGTTGGCTACGAGCGCCGCATCCCGCCGATCCGGGTCGGACCGCCGGGCCTCTACCTCGCCAACACGACCCAGATCTATCCCGAGGACCGCGGCACCAACTACAGCGTCCGCCTCGGCACCGAGGCGGCGGAGATCGTGCTGGCTTCGTCGAGCAGATCGCCCACCGCGGCGAAGTACTCCGTGTAGGTCCAGCTCGATGCCGTTCGGTGGGCGGCGTCGCGCAGCGTGGCTCCGGCATCGGGATCGGCGAGGAGGCGATCGACCGCGGCGCCGAGCGCACCGGGGTCCGATGGCGCGACCAGCAGCGCCGTCTCGTCGCTCGCGTAGCCCTCGATCGCGGCGACGCGGCTTGCGACCACCGGCACGCCGGCGCCGACCGCCGCCGCCAGCCGCACCTGGCCGGCGCTGACCGCCCTCGGTTGCAGGCAGAGGGCGTAGACGCGTGACTCGGCCAGGGCGCGATCGTGCTCGGAGCGCGAGATCTCGCACCTGACCTCGGCTCCCACCGCGGCGGCAAGGTGGCGAACCCGCCTCAGGTCGCGCCGGCCGCAGATCGCGAGCAGGTCCCAGTCACGGCCGCTGGCGGCGGCGAAGAGCGTTTCCCAGTCGCAGTAGGCGCGCCCCGAGGAGACGACCCGCCGCGAAGCGGGCGGGGCCGGCTCGGGAAGCGGCTCGTCGCTGCGCATCAGTGGCCAGCGAATCACCCGCAGGCGCCCGGGCGCAAGCCCGAGACGCCGCGAATACTCCTCGCGCTCCCAGTCGGTCAGGACTTGCCCCGCCGCCATCGACCGCCGGATCACGGCGCCTTCGACAAGGGAGCGGAGGCGAAGCCGCAGGCGGCCCGCCGGCCCCTGCGGCCGGCCCGGGCCGATCAGCTCCAGGAGCACGATCCGCGGCGGACTTCGCCGCAGCGCCTCGAGCGCGAGCAGGGTTCCGGCGCCGGGCTCGCTGCGGACCGTCGCGATCAGCCCGAACTCGCCCGCGACCCGCTGCAGGAGCAGGCCCCGCAGCGGCGGCAGGCGCTCCGCCGCCGCCGCCAGCCGGTCCCCGAACCGGGAGCGGAGTGCGGTGTCGATGGACTCGCAGCGGTCGCCGAGCACCATCGCGTACCACTCGGAGGCCAGGGCGCGGTCCTGCTTGCATCGTCTGCGGCTAGAGGTCGAAGCGCCGCATGTCGGCGTCGAGCCGCTCGTCGTCAGCGGGGCTTGCGTCAGGGGAGCGTTGCGGCGGTTCGCCGGACCGCCGCCAGCGACCGACGCCGATCGCCAGCGCGATCGCGGCGGCGACGAAGGCGGCGATCGGCACCAGATAGGCGCTGAGCTGAAAGCCCTTGTCGTCGGGCAGCGCCAGTACCTCCTGCCCGTACTCGGCCACCAGCGCCGCCTTGATCTGCTCCTTGTCGCGGCCGTCGGCGATCAGGCCGCGGATGAAGGCACGCTGGCGCTGCGCCTGGGGAGCCTCCGAGAGCTCGAGCAGGGTGCCGCAGATCGGGCACATCACCTCGTCCTCGAGGTCCGGCAGCGAGGCCTGTGGCTGGGCGGCGAAGGCGACCGAGCACCATCCGACCAGCAGCGCCCCGATCGTCGCCGCGACAGCAGCTCTCATGAAGAGGGGGGCGCGGCGATCAGCGGCGCCACGAACCGGTTCAGGTACTCGCGGTCCACCGGCCCGCGGCGCAGCAGCTGCACCTTGCCCTGCGGGTCGACGAGGAACGACTCCGGCACCCCCGTCGTCGCCCATTGCTCGGCCGCGTCGCCGTCGGGGTCGCGCAGGTGCGGGTAGCTGAGGTCGAGCTCGTCGACGAACTCGCGCGCGTCGACGCTCAGGTCTCGGGTGTCGATTCCCAGCACCGTGAAGTCGCCCCCCTGGCGCTGGGCGCGGTGAAACGCCTCCAGCGCCGGAGACTCGGCCCGGCATGGGCCGCACCAGGAGGCCCAGAAGTTGACCAGCACCCACTGGCCGCGGTAGTCGGCGAGTGAGCCGGTGCCGCCATCGAGGTGCGGCAGCGGTTCTGCCGGCGCCTCCTCGCCCACCTCCAGGTTTCCGGACCCCTTCGCGAGCAGGCCGAAACCGAGCAGGCCGACGAGCGCCAGCACGGCTCCGAAGGCGAGGAGGGATCGCGCGCTCAAGGCGATCAAGGGTAGATTGCGCCCGATGCCGGCGACCGCGCAGGACCTGCAGACCGCCTACCTCGAAGCCTGGAACTCGCACGACCCCGACCGGGTGGCGGCCTTCTTCACCGCCGACGCCGTCTACGACGACCGAGGCGCCGGAGAGGTTGCACTTGGCAGCGCCGCGATCCGGGCCCACGCCGCCAGGGTGGTGGAGGCTTTCCCCGACCTGCGATTCGAGATCACCCGGACGGCCGCCGGGGACGGGTTCGTGTGCGGCGAATGGCAGGCGACGATGACCCATCGCGGCAACTTCTCGGGCCTTGCCGCAACCGGCCGGCGGGCGCAGTCCGCGGGCGTCGACGTCGCCTCGCTGGACGCCGACGATCGCATCACCCACCTGGTCAGCTACTACGACGGCGCCGCGATCATGCGCGACCTCGGGCTGCTGCCGGCGCGCGGCTCGAGGGTCGAGAGAGCCCTGCTCCGGGCCGCCTCGGTGCTGCCCCGCCGGCCCTAGAATCAGCCCGGCGCGGACGTAGCTCAGTTGGTAGAGCGTCGGCTTCCCAAGCCGAAGGTCGCGGGTTCGAGACCCGTCGTCCGCTTCGCTCCGGTCTGGTCAACACGTCTGACCTGGCGGGCAAGTGCAGACCCCGAACCGGCAGAACTCGTTTGGCCGGCAAACGTTCCCGCACGCCCCGCAGTTGTCTTCGTTCAAGGCGACGTTCGTGCAGCCGCCGGGGCAGCACGTGTCTGCGTTGTAATCACAGCAGTCGCCGGCGCAGCATTCTCCGGTATCGAATGGACCCGAGCAACTCCTCCCGCACCCGCCGCAGTTGCCCCGATCCGAGCTCGTATCCACGCAGCTGCCCTCGCATGCCCTCATGCCTCGCGGGCAGCGGCGGCGGCACTCGCCCTCCGCGCAGACCTCATTGTCGGCGCAGCGCCTGCCGCACCCGCCGCAGTTGCGGGGATCGTTTGTGAGGTCGCGGCAGTTTCCTTCGCAGCAGGTCCTGCCCTCTGGGCAGGGCTGGCTGCACCTCCCGCAGTGCGCCTCGCTCGTATTGAGGTTGGTGCACTCCCCTTCGCAGCAGGTCTCGCCCCGAGGGCAGTCGCAGGCGCCCGAGCCGTCCGGGCCGCTCCCCGTGCCGTCACCCTCCACGCACCGACCGTCCACGCACGAGGTTCCGGTCGGACAGTCCCGCCCGCAGCGGCCGCAGTGCCCCGGGTCGCTGCGGGGCCGCACACAGCGCCCCGAGCAGACGATGTAACCGTCTGGACAGACACAGCGGCGCCGGCGCCGCCGGCCGCGGCGACGGCAGACGAAGGTCTCCGGGCAGCAGCGGTTCCCGCACGCGGGACGATCGTCCGGGCAGACGCAGATCCGGCGATTCCCCCGGCCGCGGCACTTCGCCTTCTTCGGGCAGCACACATCGCCACAGCGCTCGTAGCGACAGGCGAGCGTTATCTGTCCGGCCCCCGCCCAGGCGGAGGAAGTGACCAAACCGGTGACGGTCGCCCAAGCGGCGGCGGCCCGGGCCAGGAACTCGCGCCGGATGAATGGGGCGCTCGGCGCGGCCGGCTCGGTCGTGAAGCGGTCGAACCCGGGAACCGTGCGGGCCAGGAGCGCTTCGATGGCCGGTCCGCCGGGGGCCACCGCGCTGGCGATCCTTCCGTCGGCTGCAACCAGAACCGCACTCGGAGTGCCTTCCGCGCGGTAGGCGCCGGCGATGTCGTCGTCCCCCGCCAGCAGCACATCCTGGCGCCCGTCCTTCTCCGCAGCGGTGTGGTGTCTGCTCTCGCCCCTCTCGATCACCGCGATCGTCAGATCGCCGGCGTGACTCCGTTGCCATGCCGCGACCTCGGGGGCGAGGGCGATGCACGGCCCGCAGTTCGGGCTGGTGAAGACGAGCAGCACCGGCCTTCCCCGCTCCAGCAATCCCGCGAGCGACAGTCGCTGCCCGCCGAGCGCTGTTAGCTCGAAGCCAGGGGCCCGGCTGCCGAGCGGCAGCCCCTGGAGGGTCGTCGGCTGGATGAGCTGGGCGGCGCGCCTACGTGAAAGCAGGCTGGCCAGAGCGAGCGTTGCCCCCGCGGCGAGCGCAGCGGCCGCCGCCCAGACCGGGTTTCCGCCGCCGGCGACGAAGGCCGCGAGGGTGAGCAGGGCGCCGTTTCGGGCCAGCGTCCGGCCGCTTGCCGGCCGGGAGTGCAGCTGGCCGAAGCAGTGGCAGTCAGGGGCGCGACCGCGGGCGAGATTCAGCGTGATTCCGGCGCAGAAGACGACCAGTAGGGCGAGTGCCGATAGCGCCCCGCCGACGAGGGCCCCGGAGCGGCCGGAAACGCCGACCAAGAGCAACGCCGCCGTGGCGAGCTCGGCCAGTGGCAGGAGCGTCCCCAACGGCGAAGCGAGCCGCTGCGGAACACCGAACGACTCCATCGCCCGGCGCGAGCCCTCGAGGTCGAGAAGCTTGGCGGTCCCGGCCGCCGCGAGCACCGCGACGAGGATGAGCCCGCCGGCCGGCAGCACGGCGCTCATACCTCACCGCCTCCATGCCGCTCGATGGCTGCAACCCTCCTCGTGCTCGAGAGTGGCTCAGCCTATGCTCCGCGCAAGGGGCTGTCAAAGCGCGCCGATCGAGACGCCCGTCAGAAGCTTCCCGGCCGACGCTCAGGGCGCCAGCAGCGCCACTCCCTTATTCGCCCCGACTGCGATCAGCACCCTGCGAGGCATCGCCTAAAGCTAACGTTGCGGCCTGTGAAAG
>CAWCBH010000001.1:0-18403 GCA_963793785.1 uncultured Actinomycetes bacterium | reverse complement strand
GTCTGTGAGCCTATCCGACCGCTGCCTCCAGCCGCGCCGCGAAATCGGCTCCAGAAGTCAGCTATTGCTGCTTGTCGAGGGCCTCGAACTCGCCCGTTTCCGGGTCTACGGCAGGGAAGCTGCCGGTCTCAAGCTCCTGCGCAACCCCTTCGTCGACCTCGGACCTCGCCGGCACCGGACGACCCGCCGCGCGGCGGATGCCGATCAGCTGCCGCAGGCGAAGGCGACGCAGCTTGAGGATCTCGAGCACGTAGACGAGGTAGATGCTCGCCGCCAGCGCGACCACCCCGCAGCCGACCATCACGGCGGTCCAGGCGGCGTCGAAGTTGCCGCGGTCGTCGCTGTAGGGGACGAACCGCAGCGCCAGCGCGAGGGCGGCGAGGATCAGCGTCCATCCATACAGGTAGGCGAGCGTGCGGCGCTGGGAAAAGCCGATGTTGGCCATCCGGTGGTGAAAATGCCAGCTGTCGGCCTGGTAGATCGGCTGGCGGTACTTGAGGCGCTTGGCGACCACGAAGCCGGTGTCGAGGATCGGCACCGCCAGCAGCACAAGAGGGAACGCAAGCGCAACGACAGCATTGGTCTTCAGCGCTCCCTGCACGGCGGCGGTCGCGAGCAGGTATCCGAGCAGGTTGGAGCCGGTGTCCCCCATGAAGCTGGTGGCGGGCGGGAAGCCGTGGCGCAGGAAGCCGAGCGCGGCGCCCGCGGTCAGCGCCGCCAGGACCCCGGCCGCGTTGCGGTCCAGCGACAGCGCGATCACGGCCAGGGCCAGGGCAGCGATCGTGCAGACGCCGGCGGCAAGGCCGTCGACGCCGTCGATGAAGTTGGTCACGTTGACGACCGCGACGATCCCGATCACCGTCGCCGGGTAGGCGACCCAGCCCATCTCGAAGCCGCCGATGAACGGCAGCGTCAGCGCGTCGACCCTGACTCCGCCGAGGACGGGGATCAGCGAGGCGCCGACCTGGCCGAGCAGCTTCGGCAGCGCCGGGAGGTCGATAGAGGTCGTCGATCAGGCCGACGCCGGCGATCAGCGCGGCGCCGATCAGGATCGATCGCGACTCCCCGTCGTGGGGCAGCCAGATCCAGCCTGCGACCTCGACCGCGATGAGGATCGCGATCCCGGACAGCTTCGGGGTCGGCCGGTCGTGCAGGCCGCGATCGCGGGGGTGGTCGATCGCCCCGATGCGGCGGGCAAGCCGCTCCGAGAGCGGCACCAGCAGCCCGGCGATAGCGGCGGCGACGAGGAAGGCGAGGACAGCGTCGGAGGTCTCGACCATTTCGTCTTGGACCCGGGCCCGAGAGCACCGGGGCGAGGTGGGACGCGGTCAGGCTACCCGACGGCCCCGAGGGCTCCCTCGACCAGCAGCGCCGGGTCGCGGGGCTCGCGCACGCCCGGATCGCCGTCGCGGCGGCGCAGCTCGAGCTGGGCAGGGTCCTCCAGCACCCGCAGGCGGCCGCTCGCGATCAGCTGCTCGTCGACACCGCCGAGGCGGCCGGTGAAGGTGGTGTAGACCGGCGTCCCCAGAGCGACGGCCTCGCGGTTCATCGTCCCGCCGGCGCTGACGACGAGGTCGGCGAAGGCGATCAGGCTCTGGGCGTCGATCGCGCGCTCGGGAACGACGAGGTTGGGGCTTCCGATGTCCCGCACCGCGGCCGCCTGCGCCGGGGTGCGGGGGATCACCACGGCGACCGCCTCCGGCGCGGCGGCCAGGCGGCGCAGGACGCCTTCGTGAAGGTCGTTGCGGGCGTGGTATTCGCTGGTCTCCGGCGGCGGCCGGACGACGACCAGGATCCGTTCGCGATCGAGGCCCAGCTCGGCGATCACGCCGCGATCGGGCTCGAAGTCGGCCAGGTAGTAGTCCTCCTTCAGGCCCGGATAGCGGAACAGCTTCGATTCGCCGGCGCCGATCCGCTTCAGCCTCGCCGCCGGGATCGAATCCGGCACCAGCACCCGCCTCGCGACCCGGAAGCTGATCCGCCGCTGCAGGCCGGCGAACTCGTAGTCCTGCATCTGCGCGGAGGGGATGCGTAGTAGCCCGCAGACCACCGCGAGGTCCACCGAACCATGCGCGATCGCCAGCTCCGGCCGCTGACGCCAAATAAGTGGCAAGAGTCGCGCGGAGCGTCCCGTCAGTGCAAACCCCTTTGCCACGGTCGAAGCGCCGCCGTGGCGTCCCACGAGCTTGTAAGGCAGCCCTAGTCGTTCGAGTACTCCAACTGTCTGCCCGTAGTCCCGGGCCGTCACGAACGTCTCGTGCCCAAGCTGCTCTAGCCGCTCGATGATCGGCCGCATCACAAGCGGGTGCGCCGCCGCCGTGCAGTCGACCCAGACCTTCATCGGGCGGATCCTGACGCACCTTGTTGCGCCGCGGGTCCTGTCCCGATTTGGTGCCACCACGCCTGCGGTGCAGTGGCTCCTCGGCGCGGTCCCCCAAATCGGCACCACCCGCGGCGACGATCCGCCCGGTCGACCCCTCAGACAGCTGCCGCGGAGAGCTGCGGATACAGCGGGTAGCGGTCCATCAGTGTGTGCGAGCGCTCCACCAGCTCACTGCGCTGGTCCTCGAAGCGACCCGAGAGCGTCGCGGCGATGATCCGGGCGATCTCTCGCATGTCCTCCTGCTGGAGCCCGCGAGTGGTCAGCGCCGGGGTGCCGATCCGCAGCCCGGAAGGATTCATCGGCGGCCGCTCGTCGAATGGGATCGCGTTGCGGTTGACCGTGATCCCGACCTCCTCCAGCCGTGCCTCGGCGGTCTTGCCGTCGAGGCCGGTCGGGGTCAGGTCGACGAGGACCAGGTGCACGTCGGTGCCGCCGGTGAGGACCTCGATGCCGGCGCCGATCAGGCCGTCCGCGAGCGCCCGGGCGTTGGCCAGCGTCTGCCGCTGGCGGGCGCGGAACGGCTCCGAGGAGGCGATCCCCAGCGCCACCGCCTTGGCGGCGATCACGTGCATCAGCGGGCCGCCCTGCTGGCCGGGGAAGACGGCGCGGTCGATCTCCTTGGCCAGCTCCTCGCGGCAGAGGATCATGCCGCTGCGCGGGCCGCAGAGGGTCTTGTGGATCGTCGTCGTGACGACGTCGGCGTGCTCGACCGGGTTCGGGTGCTCGCCGGCGGCGACCAGGCCGGCGAAGTGCGCCATGTCGACCATCAGCTTCGCGTCGACGGCGTCGGCGATCTCGCGGAAGGCGGCGAAGTCGAGCTGCCGCGGGTAGGCCGACCAGCCGGCGATGATCAGCTTCGGGCGCTGCTCGTGCGCGAGGCGCTCGACCTCCTCCATGTCGACGATCAGGTCCTCGCGCCGTACGTGGTAGGCGACGACCTCGTAGAGCTTGCCCGAGACGTTCAGCTTCATCCCGTGGGTCAGATGGCCGCCGTGGTCGAGGGCCATGCCCATGATCTTGTCGCCGGGGTCGAGCAGCGCCATGTAGACGGAGTTGTTGGCCTGGGCGCCGGCGTGCGGCTGGACGTTGGCGTGCTCGGCGCCGAACAGCTCCTTGGCGCGGTCGATCGCCAGCTGCTCGGCGACGTCGACCTCCTCGCAGCCGCCGTAGTAGCGGCGGCCCGGGTAGCCCTCGGCGTACTTGTTGGTCAGCACCGAGCCGGCCGCCTCGAGCACCGCCTGGGGGACGAAGTTCTCCGAGGCGATCATCTCCAGGGTGTTCTGCTGGCGCGCCAGCTCCCGCTCGAGCACGCGGGCGACGTCGGGATCTACCTCGGCCAGCGAGGCGGTCTGGAAGTCGTCGGGCAGCTCTCGCACGGGCGAGCGACGATACCAGCGGCCCGGGATACGCTTGACCCGGTGGCGGAAGCCGATCTCGACCTTGTCCGGCGCGGGTTCGCAGCCCTCGACGAGGGCGGCGTGGAGGCGCTGATCCCGCTCATTCACCCCGACTTCGAGACCACCACCCCGGCGGCGCTGGCGGCCGAGCCCGACACCTATCGCGGACCGGAGGGAGTGCGCCGCTACTTCGACTCCTTCTATGAGGCGATGGAGGAGGTCCGCTTCGTCCCCGAGGGCTTCGAGGACCTCGGCGGTGGACGGGTCCTGGTGCCGATCACGCTCACGGCCCGTGGCCGCTCAACCGGGATCGAAGCTCAGCAGAACGTTGCCCAGGTCTGGGAGGTCCGAGACAACCTCGCCTACCGGGTATTCGTGTTCGCCGATGCAGAAGAGGCCAGGGCTTCGCTCGGCGATTAGCGGCTGCAGCTAGGGGTCCAGCCGCCGCGCGACCTCAGCCTCCGGCAGCCCTCCCTCGCGGAGCACGACCCAGCTTCCGTCGGTCTCGAATCGGCTGACGTCGACGACCGTCGAGGGAAGGCCGGTCAGCTCGCCGCCGTCGATCGCCAGATCCACCGCATCGACGATCTCGCCGGGAATGTCGTCGAAGCGGGCGCCGGCAGGGTCGCCGCTGCGATTGGCGCTGGTCTGAAAGACCGGGCAGATCGCGCCTGCCAGCGGCCCCTCGATGAGTCGGATGCCGAGGCGCTCCGGGTCCTCGCGGCAGGCGAGCGGATATCGGTGCTCGGGGTTCGCGACCACCAGCGTCACCGGCCCGGGCAGCAGCGCGGCGACGGCGTCACGGGTTGCCGGGCCGAGCGCCGAGACCAGCTCCCGCATCGCCAGCGGCGCGAAGTAGAGGACCGCGGAGGGCTTGCGCTCGTCGCGTCCCTTGATCGCGTGGATGCGCTCGATCGCCGCGGCCCGGAGCGGGTCGCAGGCGAGCCCGTAGAGGCCGTCGGCCGGAAACAGCGCCACCCCGCCGCCAGCGATCGTGCGCTCGAGCGCAGCGCGGGCCGCGGCCTCGCCGTCGCGCCCGATCGAGATCCGCTCGCTCACCGCGTTCCGAGCACCGCCCGCTCGATTCCCGCCAGGTCGCGGCGGGGCTCGGCGGGGGAAAAGCCCGCCTCGGCGAGGAGCTCGGCGACGGCGGCGGCCTGACCCTCCCCGACCTCGAGCGCGACCGCCTCGCAACGCAGGTGTGGCACGACCTCGCGGATCGCGTCGAGGCCGTCGGCGCCCGCCAGCAGCGCCTGGCGCGGCTCCCAGTCGCGGATCTCCGGCGCCAGGAGCGGCCACTCGGCGTCGGCGACGTAGGGCAAGTTGGCGAGCACGAGGTCGAACTCCTCTCCCTGCGGCACCGAGCCGGGCCTGAACTCGACCCGGTCGGCCAATCCGAGCCGCCGGGCGTTGGCGCCAGCGACCTCCAGCGCCGCGGCCGAGGTGTCGGTCGCCAGGACCGAGCAATCCGGCAGCTCGTCGGCGACCGCCAGCGCAACGGCGCCGCAGCCGGTGCCGACGTCGAGCAGCCGCCGCGGGCGCAGCTCCAGCGCTATCTCCACCAGCAGCTCGGTCTCGGGACGCGGGATCAGCACCCGCCGGTCGACGGCCAGCTCGAGGCGACGGAAGCCGCGGCGGCCGAGGATGTAGGCGACCGGCTCGCGGCGGAGCCGGCGGCGGATCATGGCGCCGAAGTCGCGCCCGGCGCCGGCCGGCACCGGGCCCCTCGGGTCGGCCACCAGCGACGCCCGGTCCACAGCCATCGCCTCGGAGAGCAGCACCCCGGCGTCGAGGGAGGGATCCTCCACTCCGGCGGCGCGCAGCGCGTCGACGGCGGCGGAGAGCGCCTCGCCGACGCTCCCGGCGGCGGTCGCCGCGCCCATCAGGACTCGCCGGACTTGGTTTCCGCGGCCTGAGCCTCGAGACGGACCCGCTTCTCCTCCGCGGAGAGGGCCTCGGTGAACTCGCCGAGGTCGCCGCCGAGCACGCCCTCGAGGTTGTGCGAGGTGTGCTTGATCCGGTGGTCGGTGACTCGCCCCTGGGGAAAGTTGTAGGTGCGGATCTTCTCCGAGCGCTCGCCGGTCCCGACCTGGGAGCGCCGCTCGGAGGCGATCTCGGCCTGCTGCTCGGCCAGCATCTGCTCGTAGAGCCGCGCCCGCAGCACCCGCATCGCCCGCTCCTTGTTCTGCAGCTGCGATTTCTCGTCTTGCATCGAGACGACGATCCCGGTCGGCTTGTGGGTGATCCGGACCGCGGAGTCGGTGGTGTTGACCGACTGGCCGCCGGGCCCGGAGGAGCGGTAGACGTCGACCTGCAGGTCGCCGGGGTCGATCGAGACCTCGACCTCCTCGGCCTCCGGCAGCACCGCCACGGTGGCCGTCGAGGTGTGGATCCGGCCCTGGGACTCGGTCTGGGGGACGCGCTGGACGCGGTGCGTGCCGCCCTCGTACTTGAAGTTCGAGTAGGCCCCCTCCCCCTTGACCGCCATCGTCACCTCCTTGAAGCCGCCCACCTCGGCCGGCGATTGCGAGAGCACCTCGGTGGCGAAGCCGCGCTCCTCGGCGTAGCGGTTGAGCATCTTGTAGAGGTCGCCGGCGAACAGCGCCGCCTCGTCTCCCCCCGTCCCGGCCCGGATCTCGACCAGCACGTTCTTGTCGTCGTTGGGGTCCCGCTCGACCATCGCCAGGCGGATCTCTTCCTCCAGCTGCTCGAGCCGCCGCGGGGCGTCCTCGACCAGCCGCCGCAGCTCGGGGTCGTCGCCGTCCTCGGCGAGCAGCTCCTGCGCGCCCTCGAGGTCGTCGCTGAGGATCCGGTACTCCTGCGCCAGCCCGTGCGCGGACTGCAGCTCCCGGTACTCGCGCCCGACCTCTGCATAGCGCTGACGATCCCCGATCACCTCCGGATCCGACATCTGGCGCTCCAGCTCGGCATGCCGCGCCTCGATCTGCTCAACCAACCGATCAATCACGTACGAGATTGTGACTAGCTACGTCGCCAAAGCGGTTTCGCAGCGGGTGGTGCGGAATTGGGGGACCGCGCCCGAGCGGCTAATGCACCGCAGGGTGTGGTGGCACCAATTCCGGTGTCAGGCCGCGGGCGTGGGCAACGGTGACAGGACCCGCTGCCAGGCCGCTAGGCGACGATCTCGATCGGCTGCTCTTCCGCCGCCTTGTCGGGGCTCTCGACGGCCAGCACCGCCTCGAGCGCCGCGATCGCGACCTCGAGCTGCTCCTCGTCGGGCTCGCGGGTGGTCAGGTTCTGGAGCATCAGCCCCGGCCACATCAGCACCCGCACCCAGCGCTTGCTGCGGTTCTTGCCGGCCCACTTGATCACCTCGTAGGAGAGGCCGGCGATCAGCGGGATGCCGAGGATCCGCGAGGCCACGAGCCAGTACCAGGCCGGCAGGCCGATCGGGGCGAAGACGAAGATCGCCAGCACCATCACGATCAGCAGGAAGCTCGTCCCGCAGCGCGGATGCAGGCGCGAGTAGAGCTTCGCGCGCTCCGGCACCAGGCGGTCCTCGGCCTCGAAGGTCGAGATCGTCTTGTGCTCGGCGCCGTGGTACTCGAACACCCGCCGCAGGTCGGGCATGCGGCTGATCAGGACGATGTAGCCGATGAAGATCGCTGTCCGCAGGACGCCCTCGACGAGCCAGAACAGCAGCGCCGAGCCGAGCTCGTCCTTGATCAGGCTGGTGGCGCCGACCGGGATCACGAAGAAGAGCCCGATCGCCAGCAGCAGCGAGAGGAAGATCGTGAAGCCCCACATCAGGCCGCCGATCTCCTCGTCCTCCTCCTCGAGTTGCGCATTGGCCGAGATCCCGAGCGCCTTGAAGCCGATCTTCAGCGACTCGCCCAGGGCGACGACGCCGCGGATCACCGGCAGTCGCAGGATCCGGTGCCGCTTCGCCCAGGAGACGAGCGGCTCCGAGGTGACGTCGATCTCGCCTTCGGGCGTCCGCACCGCCACCGCCCAGACGGAGACGCCGCGCATCATCACGCCCTCCAGCACCGCCTGACCGCCGATCGGCGCGTCCTTCTTGGCCACCAGCGCGCCGTCGGGCATGCGCCGCGGATCGGCTCCGTTTACGGAGACGTCCTCAGACATCGAGCCCTGGTCCGGGCTCAACGGCTACTTCCCGGCCTTGGCGCGCTTGGCCGCGCGGCGCTGGAAGCGCTCGACCCGGCCGCCCGTGTCGACCAGCTTCTGCTTGCCGGTGTAGAACGGATGGCACTCCGAGCACAGCTCCACATGCAGGTCAGACTTGGTCGAGCGGGTGAAGAACTGGTTCCCGCACGAGCAGTGGACGTTGGCGAGGACATACTCGGGATGGATGTCGGTCTTCATCTCGATTGATTCTAGCCAGCGTCGCTGAACGTCCCAGGCCGACAAACGTCCACCGCGGCCGAAACCGGGGCATGGGATTCGTGTTGGCGAGGTAGAAGGGGGTTGTCAGCCGCAAAGGAGGAAGACAGATGAGCAGGATGCGAGCTCTGCGCCGCCGGCGGCCCTCTCCGGCGATGGTGATCGCGATGGTGGCGCTGTTCGCAGCGCTCGGCGGGACCGCGACGGCGCTGCGAGGCAAGAACACGGTGCGCTCCGACGACATCGCGCCCGCCCAGGTGAAGACGCAGGACATCCGCGGCAACGCGGTCAAGGCGGGGAAGATCGCCCCCAACAGCGTCGACGCCTTCAAGACCGACCTGACCAAGCTGAGGGCGGTCGGCGGCGAGGTCTCCACCACCAGTCCCGCCGCGCTGGACCTCGGCGGCCCCAGCGTCACCGTCAAGGTGCCGAAGGGCGCGCTGGTCGCGGTGCTGGCGGAGGCGACGATGCGCATCACCGGCGGCGGAGCCCAGAACGAGGCCCAGGTGCGGCTCTTCGAGCCGTCGGCGCTGCCGACCTCACCGCAGATCCTCGGCACCGGCTCCAACGCCTTCGACACCCGCTTCACGGCGCCCGGCCCGGGCAACCAGGCCGGAGCCGGCGGCGAGCTGCGAGGCGGCTGGCTGATCTTCTCGGCCGGAGCCGGCACGCGCACCTTCTCGCTGCGCTATTCGCGGCAGGGCGGGGGCACGGCGATCTTCCAGAACCCGAAGCTCTGGGTCTCGGTGATCGGCTAGAAGACGGCTTTCGACGCGGCGCCGGTCGCCCCGGCGCCGCGTCGAGGCCGCATTCTGCGGCTTCTTTTCGGCCGCACCCTTGCGTTACGTCTGACACGAAGGGCATTCTTCCCGCCGACCACCCCTACGGACGGAGAGGAATGGCCAAGATCTTCGATCAGGAGCAGCCGAAGAGCTCGCTCGCGCAGAGCCTCAACGCGGCGTTCGCCGGCTGCGAAAAGTGGACCGTGGCCCCGCCCAGGCGCCGGCTGGATCCGGCACCGTGGGTCGCCAAGCCTTCCGGCTTGGACGCCCCTCAGCGCTGAGTCAGGTCTCCTGGTAGAGCGGCCCGTCGCCGCCCTCGGGCAGCGTCAGCCGGCCGCCCTTGGCGGTGATCGCGCCGCACTGGACGCAGTTCGACGCCGTGACGTTGACGTCGACGACCGCGGCGCCGTTCTCGAGCTGCTCCTCGGGGATCTCGTAGACCTGCGCCGGGCACATCGAGACCCAGGTCTGGGCGATCTCGCGCGGGACCTTGGTCTGCACCCGGACGTGGTTCGGGGCGTCGTCGCGGGTCGCGTTGCCTGAGAGGAAGACCGAGTCGAGCTTGTTGAAGGTCAGCTCGTTGTCGGGCTTGGGGTAGATCTCGCCCGCCTTGCCGATCTCCATCTCGTGCTCGGCGTCGTCCTCGTTGTTCCAGTGGCCGCCCGGGAAGTAGCCCTTGGTGATCGTCATCGCCGAGGCCATCGCGCCGCCGACGAAGAACCCCTTCGAGAACGGCTGGCGCATGTTGCGCGACTTGTAGATCTCCTTCTCGATCAGCGAGTTGTGGACCTTCTCGTCGTAGGCCTCGAAGTTGACCGAGTCCTTCTTCAGCGCCTCGACGATCGTCTCCGCCGCGTACATGCCGGCGTGCATCGCGTAGTGGACGCCCTTCAGCGTCGGCACGTTGACCATGCCGGCGCCGTCGCCGGCGATCACCATTCCCGGCACGGCGAGCCGCTTCGGCATCGACAAGTAGCCGCCGGAGGGAATCGTCTTCGCCCCCCAGCCGACCCGCTTGCCCGCCGCGAGGATGTCCTGACGAAGGGGTGCGTCTTCAGCAGCTGCAGCGCGTCGTGGCAGGAGAAGGTCGCGTCGGTGTAGTCGAGGCCGACGACGAGGCCGATGCAGACCTTGTCCTCGCCCATCGGGTAGATGAAGGAGCCGCCGAACTCGTTGTGCTTGGCGCCTTGCGCAGCGGCCAGCCCATCGTGTGGATGACGCGGTCGAGCGGCTTCTCGACCTCCCAGACCTCCTTCACGCCGAGCTCCCAGCGCTGCGGGTCGGCGCCGCGGAGGTCGAAGTAGTCGAGCGCCGCGTAGGTGAGGTGGCCGAGCGTTCCCTCGGCGAGCACGGTCGCCTTGGCGACGACGTCGGAGCCGGGCTCGAAGTTGCCGAGCTCCTCGCCGTCGCGGCCGCGGCCGCGGTCGCCGGAGCGGACGCCCTTGACGATCCGGTCCTCGACCAGCAGCTTGTCGGCGGCGGTCTCGGAGAGGATGTAGACGCCCGCCTCCTCCGCCTTCTCGGCGAGGAAGCGGCCCAGCTTGGAGACCGAGGTCACGTAGTTGCCGTGGTTGCGGAAGTTCGGCGGCATCGGCTTCAGCGGCAGGGCCCGCTTCGGCGTCAGCAGGTAGACGGCGTCCTTGGTGACCTCCTGGAAGACCGGCCACTCGGAGGGGTCGAGGTCGGGGAACAGCTCCCGCATCGCCGAGGGCCGCATGTTGGCCCCCGAGAGCAGGTGCGCGCCGGCGACCTTGCCCTTCTCGATCACCGCCACCGGCACCTCGCCGAGCTTCTCGGTCAGCTCCGGCTCGTCCTCGAGCAGCTGCATGACCTTGTTCGCGCAGGCGAGCCCGGCCGGCCCGCCGCCGACGATCGCGACGCCGACCTCGATCCGCTCCTCCTCGGGGTCGGTCGGCGGGCCGATCACCTCGGCCGGGTCGAACGGCGGCGGGTATTCGACCGGGGCGTACGGCCACGCCGGCTCAGCCCCCCTTCTTGGCCTTGATCGCCTCGGTCAGCTTGGGGACGATCTTGTGCAGGTCGCCGACCACGCCGAGGTCGGAGAACTCGAAGATCGGCGCGTTCGGGTCCTTGTTGATCGCGAGGATGTTCTCGGAGTTCTGCATCCCGACCTTGTGCTGGATCGCGCCGGAGATCCCCGCCGCCAGGTAGAGCTTCGGCGCGACCGTCTTGCCGGTCTGGCCGATCTGCGCGGCGTAGGGGTACCAGCCGGCATCGACGACGGCGCGGGTCGCCGCGACCGCGCCGCCCATCGACTCGGCCAGCTCCTCGCAGAGCTTGAAGCCCTCCTTGGCGCCGAGGCCGCGGCCGCCGCCGACGAGGATGTCGGCGTCCTCGATGTTGACGTCGGCGCCGCGCTGCTCGCCGCGCTGCACCATCGTCGCCTTGCTCGACCAGGCCGAGAGCTCGACCTCGACGTCGACGACCTCGGCGTGCCGCCGCTCTCGTTGGCGTCGAACGCGTTGAGGCGGCCGATGATGATTCCGGGCTCGGAGACGTAGCCGACGTCGGCGATCTCGGAGTCCTGGAGGATCGGGCGCTCGGCGACGAGCTTGCCGTCGGCGACCTTGACCTGGGTGACCTCCATCGTCACCCCGGCGCCGAGGCGGGCGGTGAGGCCGGCGCCGATCTCGAAGCCGAGCAGGCCGCCGCCGAACAGGGCGTAGGCGTAGCCCTCGTCGCCGATCACCTTCGCCATCACGTCGACGATCGGCTGGGCCAGCCCCTCCGGGACGTCCTTGGCGCGGTAGACCTTGGCGGCGCCGTAGTTGCCGAGCGCGGCGCAGGCGTCGTCGGCGACGTCGCCGACGACCACCGCGGCGGCCTCGCCGCCGAGCTCGCCGGCCAGCTTCGCGGCCTCGGAGATCGCGCCGAGCGAGTTCTTGTTGAAGTTGCCCTCGTCGTCGTGGAGGGCGTAGACCAGGATGCCGGCCATCTAGAGCAGCTTCCTTTCGTCGAGCCAGGCGACGATCTTCTCGACCGTCTCGTTGGTGTCCTCGTCCTCGATGATCTCGCCGGCCTCCTTCTGCGGCGGCGGGTTGAGCTCGAGGACCGTCGTCTTCGAGCCGCCCTCGCCGACCCGGTCGGCCTCGATGCCGACGTCGCCGGTCGCCTTCGTGTCGAGCTGCTTCTTCTTCGCGCCCATGATCGCCTTCAGCTACGGGTAGCGGGGCTCGTTGATCGCGTCGCCGACGCTGATCACGGCCGGCAGCTCGACCGAGACGGTGTCGTAGCCGTACTCGGCCTGGCGCTCGCAGCGCAGCTTGCCGTCCTCGACGTCGATCTTGATCACCTGCGTCAGCGAGGGCATCTGCAGGTGGTCGGCGACGACGGCGCCGATCGTGTAGCACTCGCCGTCGTCGGACTGCTGGCCGAGCAGCACCAGGTCCGGGCTCTCGGACTCGAGCACCTTGGCGAGCGCGTAGCCGGTCGCGCAGACGTCGGAGCCCTCGAGGGCGTCGTCGGAGAGGTGGACGGAGCGGTCGGCGCCGAGCGCGACCGCCTTGTGCAGGGCGCGGACGGCCGAGTCGGGGCCCATCGTCACCGCGACGACCTCCTCGACCGGGATCTCACCGCCCTCCTTGATCTGCATGGCGGCCTCGATCGCGTGCGTGTCGAAGGGGTTGAGGTTCTTCTCGCCGTTGCGGTCGAGCCGCATCGTGCTCGGGTCGATGCGCTTCTGCACCGCGGCGTCCGGCACCTCTTTGACCAGGACGCAGATCTTCAAGTCGGGCCTCCTTGAAGGACGATTCCGGGGCGGCACGGACGCGCATCCGGGCGGCGGACGCCCCGCTTGGGCGCGCGGATATTAGCGGCTGGCGGCGCTGTTGACTGACCAGTCAATCGGCCGCCGGGGCGCTATCTCGGGTGACCGCCGCGACTAGGGAGCCGGTTCGCTCCTCAGCGCCCCGCGCGGCCCCGCACGATGACCTCGCAGCCTGAGACGAGGTCGCGGCGGTCGACCACGGCGCGATCCCGCCCCTTGTTGCAGGCGACGATGT
The DNA here is from genome assembly GCA_963793785.1 of uncultured Actinomycetes bacterium. Taxonomy (GTDB): domain Bacteria; phylum Actinomycetota; class Thermoleophilia; order Solirubrobacterales; family 70-9; genus CAWCBH01. Next base: position 5,454 of record CAWCBH010000001.1, on the reverse strand, counting down.
CGACGCCGCCGCCGCGCGCGTTGATCACATCGGTGCCGGGACCGCCGCGGATCCGGTCGCGACCCTTGTTCCGCTCGGTGATCCGGTCGGCGCCGAGGCCGCCGATGATCAGGTCGCCTGCCGGCCCGCCTCGCACCTCATCCGCGCCGTTCCCGGCGCGGAGACGTCCGCGACCGCGCTGACCGAACACGCAGTCGTTGCCGGCGCGGGCACGATCCGGTCGGCGCCCCCGCGGCCGAGGATCGTGTCGCCGGCGATGCTCCCGAAGAGCGGCTCGGAGCGGTTCGAGCCCTCGACCCTGATCCCGCACGGGCCGGGGTCGCCGAAGTCCGGCGCGCTGCCGGTGCCCGGAGGCGGGGTTCCGCCCCCGGCGGAGTGCCGGCGCACCCGCCCGGTGGCATCGCCGGCCCCCGGCGGCGGGGGTGGGGAATCGGGCGGCAGCGGCGCCGGCGCGGAGATCGGCGCCGGCGGGAACGTCACCTTGTAGATGTCGATCGCGTTGCGGCCCGCCTCGCCGAGGCTGAAGTCCCGGTGGCGCCCCAGTAGCTGAAGGAGCCGTCGGCGTTCTGCTCGACCTTGAAGATGTGCGAGACCCACTCGTTCGCGTTCTCCGGGATGAAGAAACCGGCCTCCTCGAACCGCACCGTCCCGTCGGGGTTCTCGACGAAGTCGATGACCTGCGTCCCCTGCGAGTACCAGCCCATGAAGATGCGGTTCTGGCCGGGGATCTGCTGGAAGACGTGGGCGGTGCAGACGCGTGGCCCGCGGCTGGGTGCGAATCGCCGCCCGGTAGATCGCCTTCTCGCCCTCCGGCGTGCGCGCGTAGGCGGCGAAGGCCTCCTCGGGCGTGCTCGGCGTCTCGCCTCGCCGGGAGCGCCGTCGGCGTCGCGGTAGAAGTGGACGCCCCCGTTGCCGGCGAGGTTGTCGCCGACCGGGGAGCAGGTCGCGCCGGGCGGAGGATGCCGCCGCCGCGCTCGTCGGTGGCGATCAGCAGCCGGCCGGAGTTGCTCAGCTCGGCCTCGTGGTTGAAGTCGATGTCCTGCGGTCGAGTCGAAGGCCGGAGTCGCCGGCGCCGCCGGCGCCACGGCCCTGGTGGTAGATGCTGCCGAGGTAGCTCGACGCCCGCGAGCGAGGGGGCGCCCGCCGCGAGCCAGTCGGGGACCGTCAGGTCCTGCGTGCCCGGGCCGGTGCCGTCGACGCAGTCGGTGACCATCGCGCCGGTCCGGAACGGGCGGCGGTCGAGCTGGTCGCGGACGCTGGCAGGGCAGCGGCGTGCCGAGCGGCATGTCGTCGGAGAAGTCGGTCGGGCGTGCCGCTATCGCCGAAGGCGCCGCTCATGTCGAGCCGATCAGCGCGTTGCCGCTGGCGCAGGTGAGGGTGTCGTCGGGGTAGACCTCGAGCTCGTGGCAGCCGAAGATCGCGTTTGCGCCGGTCTTCAGCGTGTGCCCGAGGGCCATCTCGGCGGTCGGGTAGCGATAGCGGTAGACCTGCGGGCCGGCAGGCGGCGCGCTTGGCGTCGACCGGCGTGCCCGGGGGGAAGCCCATGCAGCTCGACAGGTCGACCACCTCGAAGCCGTCGAGGTCGAAGCGCTCGGCGTCGCGGGACCTCGTTCTGGCGCTGGCCCGTCGTCGCGTCCACCGCGACCGTGTCCGAGGTCACGGCGTAGGCGATGTGCGGGCGCTTGGGGTCGATGTTGACGGTGTGCGCCTCGCCGATGTGGCTGACCAGCCCGATCTCGACCGGCTTGGTGGGATCGGTCACGTCGATGATCTCCAGGCCGCCCTGCGGGGCGCCGTGCGAGCCGAGCAGTGCCCTGGTCGTGGCAGCGGCCGCGGCGTCGGTGGCGTCGATCAGCAGCTCGGCGTCGGCGGTGACCACGAACGGGTTGCTCGCGTTGAGGATCGCGTTGCCCTTCGGGCGTCGCCTCGACGTCGTGCTGGAGGCCCGTCGCCGCCGCCGGGTTGCTGATGCAGCTCGCCGAGGGGTGGCCGAGCGACGAGCTCGGGGTCGACGTCGCCGTCCGCCGGTCAGCTGCACGATCGTCTGCCCGCCACCGTTGGGGCCGATCGCGAGCGTGCCGACGGAGGCGTAGGTCTCGCCGCCGCGGGTGAAGAAGTCGATGTCGGTGTGCGGGTTGCCGGTGGCGATCGTCGTCGACCAGCTCCCACTGGGTCCCGGGGCCGCCCGGACGCCGCGGTGAGCGGGCGGCGGTGCGGGGCCCGAATGAAGGCACCGGGTGGTCGAGCTCGTGCGCAACGACAGACGCCGGCACCGCCATCAACGCAGCGACGGCAGCGACCGATGCACCGCGTGGTCCCCTCCCGCAGGAACTCACGCAGAGAAGCCTAGCCGCTTCGCGGCGCTGGCGCGCTACCAGATCCTGGCCCGCAGCTCGCAGCTGAACAGCCTGTTGCGGCCGCCCCCGGGCAGGCAGGTGTCGCGGCCGCCCTCGCCGTCGAGAAGGTCGTTGGCGCCACCGCCCTCGAGGCGGTCCGGCCCGCCGCCGCCGCAGAGGCCGTCGTTCCCGCCGAGCGCGCGCACGGTGTCGGCGCCGCCCAGCGCCAGGAAGCCGTCCGCTCGGCTGGTGCCGATCAGCAGCTCGGGACCGTTCGTCCCGACGCTGTTGATGACGACGCCGCGGCAGCGAGTGAGCTCCCAGCGCGCCGATGTCGCAGCGGCCGCCGAGTCGTCGCGGGACGCCGCGCTGGTCGGTTCGCGGGCAGCCGCCGCGCCGGCGTTGATCGCCGGGCTCGTCCTGCGCAGGTCGACCGTCGGCGTCGGCCCGCCGAAGTCATCCGAGCTCGATGATCCTGGCGCTGCGATTGATGATGTCGCCGGCCTCGCCGCTGATAGCCGCAGCCGTTGGTGTTGGCGATCAGGTTCTGGCCGAGCGAGGTGATCGCGCCGCCGATCTTGGCGCAGTCGTGGGCCTCGCGTCCCGCTGTCGAGGTTGCCGGCGATCATCGTGTCCGCCAGGAGGAGCTGGCTCGGCGGGCCCGAGGAGAAGACGAAGACCCCGGCGCCGTCACCGCGAGCTGGTGCGGTTGCTCGGAGACCGTCACGCTGCGCAGGTTGACCGTCCCGCCGCCGACCCAGATGCCACCGCCGTCCTGGCCGGCGAAGTTGCCGTAGACGGTGGAGTTGCGCAACAGCGCCGAGCCGGCGGTGTTGGCGAGCCCCCCGCCGGAGCTGGCGCTGCCGTTGCAGGATCGTCGACGCGTCGACGGTGAGCATGCCCTGGTTGAGGATCCCGCCGCCGTCCCCGGCGCCGACTGACCCGCCGTCGATGTCAGCCCCTGGAGCCGGGCGCCGGTGCCGCCGGCGAAGACGTGGAACGGCACGCTCGCCGAAGATCGTGGCTGGATGACGACCGGGGCCTGAGCCCGACGTGAACGATGGTGACCGGCGTCGATGATGTCGAGGTCGCCGTAGATGCCGGCGTCCTCGGCGGTGATCGCCGGCGGCGTCGGGACCGGTCGGTTGAGCCTGAAGTTGCCGGCCGGGACGCGGATCGTGTCGGCTCCCGCTCCCGGCCCGACAGCCGGGCGCCTGGGCGCTGGAGTCGTTGTTCGAGGACCAGACCGCCTCGCGCAGCGAGCAGCGCGGACCCGCGCCGAGCTCATCGACCGTCGTGTTGACGGTGATCGTCGCGGCACCGGCGCCGGCCGGGACCGCGAGCAGCGCCCCGCCGCGCAGAGCGCGAGCAGGCCCGCGCCGCAACCCCGACCCCGCCCGTAGTGTTCCGAACCTACGCCTCATCGATACCTCCCGCTCGTTTCCGCCACTCTCCATGACGCTGATCCACCATATGGCGCTCCAAAGAACCCCTTCTCGGGCGCCGAAGTCGCGGTCGATCCGTGCTCCCCGCGCTGCTCGTCACGCTGGCCGCCGTGGTCCTCGCCGCCGCCGGCCGCACCCAGCCGGCGGTCGGCCAGAGCCCGCAGAGCCCGAACATCGTCGTCGTCATGACCGATGACCAGACGGTCAACCAGACCCGGGTGATGGGCCCACGCGGCGCCTCTTGCGCGATCGCGGCGTCAGCTTCACCCGCGCCTTCGCCTCGTACCCGCTCTGCTGCCCGTCGCGGACGACTTTCCTCACCGGACAGCACAGCCACAACCACGGGGTGCTCGGCAACGGCACGCCGATCGGCGGCTTCGACGCCCTCGACGAGCAGAACACCCTCGGAGTCTGGCTGCAGACAGCCGGCTACCACACGATCCAGGTCGGCAAGTTCCTGAACGGCTACGGGGTCCGCGATCCCCGCTACATCCCGCCAGGCTGGGACGAGTGGGTCGCGGCGCCCGACTCGACGACGAACCGCTACTTCGACTACGACCTGAACGTCGACGGCGACATCGTCCGCTACGGCGGCGCTCCCGGCGACTACAAGAGCGACGTCTACACCGAGACGGCGCTGCGAGCGGATCCGGCGGCGCGGCCTGCTCGGTCCCGCGGCCGAGCCGTTCTTCCTGTTCGTCGGATACACGGCTCCCCACCTGCCGGCGATCGCTGCCACGCGGGACCGGGCCCGCTTCCGCGGGAGCCCGCTGCCGCGTCCCCCCTCCTTCAACGAGCGAGACGTCTCCGACAAGCCTCGCTACATCCGTAGCCGGCGATCCCTATCCGCGGCCAGGGTGCGGAAGGTCGCCCGCCAGCACCGCAGCCAGCTGCGCTCGCTGCTGGCGGTCGATGCCGGGATCGCGCGCATCGTCGCCGAGCTCTCCGACCAGGGGCTGCTCGACGAGACATACCTCCTCTTCACCTCTGACAACGGCTTCATGACCGGCGAGCACAGGCTCCCGAAGGGCAAGTACGTGCCCTATGAGCCCTCGATCCGGGTGCCGCTGATCATCCGCGGGCCGCGGCTCTCGCCGGGAGGCCGCAGCGAGGAGCTCGTCTCCAATGTCGATCTGGCGCCGACGATCCTCGACCTCGCCGGGGCGCGGCGAGCGTGGCGGTCGACGGTCGCTCGCTGATGCCGTTTGCGACCGACACCCGTCGACGCAGCAACCGCCCGATCTTCCTCGAGGCGAACACGCTCGACGACCCCTCGCCCGGCATCCCCTACGCCGGGCTGCGCACGACCCGCTTCAAGTACGTGCGCTATCGCAGCGGCGAGCTGGAGCTCTACGACCTCGCCCAGGACCCGCACGAGCTCGCCTCCCGCCATCGCGATCGCTCCTACCGGGCGACGCGGGCGGCGCTCGCCAGGGCACTCGCGCGCTACCGCAACTGCGCCGGAGCCGGATGCCGGGCCCCTCGGGGCCGATCCCGGGGCCGAGATGATCAGCCCTGGTGGCGTGCACCGGCGCCGTCGCGGATGAAGTCGACGATCTCGTCGGTCGCGGCGCCCGGAGTGAAGACCTCGGCGACGCCGAGCTTCTTCAGCTCGGGGACGTCGTCGGCCGGGATCGTCCCGCCGACGGTGACGAGAACGTCGTCGACCCCCT